>NZ_VLPS01000005.1 GCF_007570865.1 Atlantibacter subterraneus
TCGGGCTCATAACCCGAAGGTCGTCGGTTCAAATCCGGCCCCCGCAACCAACATCTAACACCCGTTCGGGTGTTTTTTTGTTTCTGACGTCTGAAAAAGTCAATTACCGCAGCGCAAGCGCCGCGGCATCAGGGTTTAACCGCGTCGCGCCAGCGTCGCCTCGCTGGTAAAGTAGGCTTTAATTCCCGCCAGAATCGACTCCGCCACTTCCTGCTGAAAGGCTGCGGTCTTCAGTTTACGCTCTTCTTCAATGTTGCTGATGAACGCCGTTTCCACCAAAATTGACGGAATATCCGGCGCTTTTAACACCGCAAACCCGGCCTGATCGACACGATTTTTGTGTAGCCGATTCACTTTGCCCATTCTGCTCAGCACTTCTTTGCCAAACTTCAGGCTGTCGGAAATCGTCAGCGACTGCACCATATCGAACATGGTGTGATCAAGATAGCGGTCGCCGCTTTTACTCACCCCACCCACCAGGTCAGCGGCGTTCTGGGTTTGTGCCAGATAACGCGCGGCGGTACTGGTCGCGCCTTTAGTCGATAGCGCAAACACCGAGGAGCCGCGCGCCGCACGGCTGGTAAACGCATCGGCGTGAATGGAAATAAACAGGTCGGCACGCTGCTTTTGCGCCTTAGCGACGCGCACTTTCAGCGGGATAAACACGTCTTCGTTGCGCGTCATATAAGCCTTCATATTCGGCTCTCTCTCGATGAGCGTGCGCAGACGACGGGCGATTTGCAGCACCACGTCTTTTTCCCGGGTTTTATATTTACCGATAGCGCCGGGATCTTCCCCACCATGGCCGGGATCGAGCATGATAACAATCGGCCTGTCGCGCCCGGCTTTACCGGGTTGTGGCCCGGTGTTGCTGGTTCCGGCTGGGGGGACTTTCTTGTCCAGCTCGCCATTGTTGTAATCTTCCAGCAATGCCAGCAGCGGATCCTGCTCGCTGTTGGAATTGACCGGATACAGGTCCATCACCAGTCGCTCTTTAAATTCTGCCACCGGTGCCAGCGCAAACAGATGCGGCGTGACGTTCTGTTTTAATTCGAACACCATGCGTACGGTTTTAGGATCGAACTGACCGACGCGCGCTGACTGGATAAACGGATCGTCAGTACGGATCTGGTTGCCGACCCCCTTGAGTACCGAGTTCAGGTTAACGCCTTCGAGATCCACCACCACGCGCGACGGATTACTCAGTGCAAACTGACGGTATTTAATTTGCCGGTTAGATTCCACCGTGACGCGGGTATAAGAAGACGCTGGCCACACGCGAACGGCGATCACCTGGCTGCTCGCGGCAAAGCCCGGCTGGCTTACGCTTAATAACCACATCGCGCCAGCCCCTTTGATTAACTGGCGGCGACTGAATAATTTACTGGAATCCGACATGCCTCTCCCGAGCACTAAAAAACTGTCACTGGCATAACAACTTAAAATCTGGACCAAAAACTTTAGCGAATGGCGTCCGGCCTGTCATCTATAAAAGGGTAAACATTGTGAGCACAAGGCCTGTTTAAGAATAACGTTGGCATGGTCTGGGCAAAAAAGCCGCTTGCGCCAGCGCCAATAAAAGAATAAAAATACACTATTTACGAATAAACATGCATTGAGAGGGTTTGCCGTGGTGAAGGAACGTAGAACCGAGTTGGTCGAGGGTTTTCGTCATTCTGTCCCTTATATTAATACCCACCGGGGTAAAACGTTTGTCATCATGCTGGGCGGCGAAGCCATTGAGCATGAGAATTTCTCCAGTATTGTTAATGATATAGGTCTGCTCCACAGTCTGGGCATCCGCCTGGTGGTGGTGTACGGCGCGCGCCCGCAAATCGATGCCAATCTGGCTGCGCATCACTGTGAACCGGTTTACCACAAGCATACCCGCGTTACCGACGCCAAAACGCTGGAGCTGGTTAAGCAAGCGGCCGGGCTGTTACAGCTTGATATCACCGCGCGCCTCTCTATGAGCCTCAGCAATACGCCGCTTCAGGGCGCGCATATTAATGTGGTCAGCGGTAATTTTATTATCTCCCAGCCGCTGGGTGTGGATGACGGCGTGGATTACTGCCACAGCGGGCGTATTCGCCGTATTGATGATGAGGCGATTAACCGTCAGTTAGACAACGGCGCGATTGTGCTGATGGGTCCGGTTGCCGTCTCCGTGACCGGTGAAAGTTTTAACCTCACCTCTGAAGAAATCGCCATGCAGCTCGCCAGCAAATTAAAAGCGGAAAAAATGATCGGCTTTTGCTCATCCCAGGGCGTGACCGACAGCGAGGGAAATATCATTTCCGAACTGTTCCCCAACGATGCCCAGGCGCGGATCGATGAGCTGGAAGCCGCAGGCGATTACCATTCCGGCACGGTGCGTTTCCTGCGCGGCGCGGTGAAAGCCTGCCGCAGCGGCGTGCGCCGCAGCCATTTGATTAGCTATCAGGAAGACGGCGCGCTGTTGCAAGAGCTGTTCTCCCGTGATGGCATCGGTACGCAAATCGTTATGGAAAGCGCCGAACAAATTCGTCGCGCTACCATCAACGACATCGGTGGCATCCTTGAACTGATCCGCCCGCTGGAGCAGCAGGGCATTCTGGTGCGCCGTTCGCGCGAACAACTGGAAATGGAGATCGACAAATTCACCATTATCCAGCGTGATAACCTGACTATCGCCTGCGCGGCGCTCTACCCGTTCCCGGAAGAGAAAATCGGCGAAATGGCCTGCGTGGCGGTGCATCCTGATTACCGAAGTTCGTCACGCGGTGAAGTTCTGCTGGAGCGCATCGCCAGCCAGGCGAAACAGATCGGCCTGAGCAAACTGTTCGTGTTGACCACGCGCAGCATCCACTGGTTTCAGGAGCGCGGCTTTACGCCGGTGGATATTGATTCGCTCCCGGAAAGCAAAAAAGAGATGTACAACTATCAGCGCCGTTCAAAAGTGCTGATGGCGGACCTGACATAAACTATTGCGAGAAATGCGTCAGCAGCCCGCTGCGCCGTTCGGTACGGGCGGCAACGGCCTGGCGCAGCACCCGTTCATCGCCATACAGCGATAGCTTTTCACGGGCGCGGGTAATGGCGGTATACACCAGCTCGCGCGTCAGTACCGGCGCATATTGATTAGGCAATATCAGCGCCGCGTGTTTGAACTCCGATCCCTGAGATTTATGCACCGTCATGGCCCAGGCGGTGTCGTGATCCGGCATGCGGCTGGGCGACACCGATTTAATCGTGCCGTCCGGCAGCGGAAACCAGACCCGCAGCCCCTGCCCGCGATTGAGCGCCACGCCAATATCGCCGTTAAACAGCCCAAGCGCACTGTCATTGCGGGATATCATCACCGGCCTGCCTTCATACCATTTTGAATGCGCCGACCGCGTGATTTTACGCTTGCGGATTAACGCCTGCTCCAGCTGCTCGTTGAGCCCGCTGACGCCATACGGCCCTTCACGCAGCGCGCACAGCAGCTGGAACTCGCTAAATTCGCGCAGAATATCCGCCGGTTCGGCCTGCGCATTCACCTGTTTCAAAAAGCGGTCGTAACCAGCAATCGCATCTTCAATCATAACGACATAATCTTCGCCACCGTTGAGCGGCTTCTGGCAGATGTCGGTAAAACCGTTGGCGAAAGCCTGATTCACGCCGTGATGATCGCTACAGTTCACCGCCTGCGCCAGCTGCCCGATGCCGGAGGAACTGTCGAAGCGGTAGCTGGTGCGCAGCAGGCACAGCGCGTCGCGCAGTTCGCTGGCGGCGGTAGAACTGGAATGCGGTACCGAACAGCCGGTCAACTGACTCAGCTCGGCAGCGCGTTCCGGCGTATAGGCGTCATGGGCGTAGTGGCAGATATCGCCCAGCACCGCGCCCGCTTCCACCGACGCCAGCTGATCGCGATCGCCCAGGAAAATCACCCGCGCGTGGGGCGGCAGCGCGGCGATTAAACGCGCCATCATCGGCAGGTCGATCATCGAGGCTTCATCCACTACCAGCACATCCAGATGCAGTGGATTGGATTCATGATGGCGCGCCCGCTGGCGGCCCGGCGTGACGCCAAGCAGACGGTGCAGAGTGCTGGCATCGTCGGGAAACGCCGCTTTTTGCGCGTCGCTGAGCGGTAAACTCGCCAGCGCGGAGCCTAAAGATTCCGTCAGACGCGCCGCGGCTTTCCCGGTGGGGGCCGCCAGTTTAATGCGCGGCGGCACATCATTGAGTTGAACCAGCGCGGCCAGCAGCTTCGCCACGGTGGTGGTTTTCCCGGTTCCCGGCCCGCCGGAAATCACCGATATACGGCGGGTCAACGCTACCGCCGCGGCGACCTTCTGCCAGTCAATGGCTTCCCGGGACGCAAATAATCCGTTTAATATTTCCGAAACCCGCGAGCCGTCCACCGTCATCACCCGGTTATGCTCGCGGAAAAACGCCGCAACGGCTTTTTCATGCCGCCACATGCGATGCAAATAAAGACATTCCCCTACCAGCTTAAGCGGCGTCGGCTCTTCGCCTTCGCTAACCGCATGGCTGCCAAGCAGCAGGCCGCGCCAGTCGCCCGGATTGCCCGCCGCCTCGAACAGCGTCTGCCAGAGCGGATCGCGCCGCAGACCTGCCGCGTCGTCGGGATTTAACCGGCTCAGCGGCATGCAAACGTGCCCTTCGCCCGCGTCGCGACTGACTAAAGCCGCAGCCAGCATCACCGCTGGCTGCTCGGCGGAAGCCACCATAAACGCGAACTGAACGTCCAGCGGACGCAGCAATTTCAGCTGTTGGGCCTGGTGGAGTAATTTATCCATTTTCATTGCGTCGCCAGCTCCTGACCTGCAAACAGCGCATCCATTTCATCAACTAACCTGGCATCTGGCCGGGTGGTAAAAATCCCGTTTGACGGCTGGCACGGGTCCACACCGCGCAGGAACAGGTAAATCACGCCGCCGAAATGCTGCTCGTAGTTATAACCGGGCAGCCGGTGGCGCAGGTAGCGGTGGAGCGCCAGGGTATACAGCTGATACTGCAAATCGTAGCGGTGGGACTGCATCGCCTGCGCCATCGCCTCGCGGGTATAGGCTTCGCTGCCCTCACCCAGCCAGTTCGATTTGTAGTCCAGCAGGTAATAACGCCCCTGCCAGCGGAACACCAAATCAATAAAGCCTTTTAGCATCCCGCGTACCTGGCGGAAATCCAGCGGCGGGCACGGCGCGGAGAGCGGATCGTAACGTCGGATTATCGCGTCGAGCCGCCGGGGATCGAGATCGGTGTCGATGGGTAAATAAAACTCCAGCTCAACCTGCTTATCCTTCGCGCCAAGTTGATTAAGGCTGGCACCGCTGTCGGTAAGCGGCGCGGCTAAAATCGCCTCGAACCAGCCGGAAAACACACCGGCCCAGTCGCCGTCGAATCCGCCCAGTTGCAGCTGTTCCGCAAGCCAGCCGGGATCGAGCTGTGCGGTAAAATCCAGGTTTTCAAACAGGCCGTGTAAAAAGGTGCCCGGCGACGCGCCGCGCGGAAAAGTGTGCGGCGTCATATCAGGGCTGACGGTTTCAACGCGATTGCCTGCGGCATCGATATCGAGGCGCGGCAACAGCAGCTGCGCAGCGCTGCCGCCGTGCTGCTGGAGCGCAGAGTAGCTGGTAACTCGCCAGCTGTCTTTCACTTCACGCTGAGGCTCACGGGCGTCCAGCTGCAAGGCGGGCGGCTGCGGGGGCTGCCAGGGTTGGGTATCAGGGTCAGCGGCAATTTCCAGCTTGATATCCTCGCCGCATAACGCTTCCAGACAGCGACGTAGCCCGGCGGCGTCCTGCGGTTCACCGCCCTGAATCAACCGGCCCAGCGCGCTTTGGTGCAGGCTGGTATCGCCTTTTTTCCCGCCCCGGCCTTTAAACAGCGGCGCAATGCCGATGCTGCAATGCCAGACGGAGCGGGTCAGCGCCACGTACAGCAAGCGTAAATCCTCCGCCAGACGCTCGGCTTCAGCCAGCTCCAGGCTCTCCTCACCGTTATCCAAATCCAGCACTGGCGCGAACGTGGCGCGATCGTGATAAAACGCCTGTTTCTGCTCGCGGTAATCGGCGATAAACGGCAGCCAGACCAGCGGGTACTCCAGCCCTTTCGACTTATGCACCGTCACGATCTGCACTAAATGCTTGTCGCTTTCCAGCCGGAGCTGCTGGCTTGAGGCATTGGCGTCCGGCTCGGCGATATGCTGGGACAGCCAGCGCAGCAGCGCCGGTTCGCTGTCGAGTTGCGCAGAGGCTTCCTGCAACAGCTCCGTCAAATGCAGCAGATCGGTTAAGCGCCGTTCGCCGCCGGGCGTCGCCAGCAGGTTTTCGGCAATCCGCCGTTCCACCATCAGTGCGCGGACCGTGGGCATCACGCCGCGCGCCAGCCAGATTTGCCGATAGCCGTCAAACTCTTCCACCAGCGTATCCCAGGCGTCCTCATCCTGATTGATGGCGTCGATGGCAGCGGCGTTCAGGCCGAGCATGCTGGTGGCGATAGCGCTGCGCAACGCGCTTTCCAGTTCAGGATTCAGGATCGCCTGCAATACCCACAGCAGGTCGAGCGCTTCCTGAGTCGAAAATACGCTGTCGCGGTTGGAGAGATATACCGACGGAATGTTCAGCGCTTCCAGCGCCTGGCGGATCACGGCGGCTTCAATGCGGTTACGCACCAGCACAGTGATATCGGACGCCTGAACCGGCCGTTGCTTATCGTTATCGCACAGCAGCGCCTTGCCCTGCGCGCCCGCATCCAGCCAGTCGCGAATTTGCCCGGCACAGAGGGTCGCCATGGTTTGTTGGTACTCGCTAACGCCAGCGCCTTCGCCATCCATTAGCCACAGGCGCATGGCCGATTGCGGCTGTCCGTTGAGTTCAAAGCGCAAGCCGTGATTCTTTTCGGCGGCGTTAACCTTCAGGAAAGGAATTTCTTTGAACATAAACGGCTGCGGGAGCTGGCTAAACAGCTGATTCACGCTTGCCACCATACCTGGCGCAGAACGCCAGTTTGTATCAAGCGTATAGTGAGCGCTAACTTCTCCACGGGCGCGCATATAGGTGAAGATATCCGCGCCACGGAAGGCGTAAATCGCCTGCTTGGGGTCACCAATCAACAGCAGCGCCGTGTCCGGCTGCTTATGCCAGATGCGGCGGAAAATCCGGTATTGCTGCGGGTCGGTATCCTGGAATTCATCAATCATCGCCGCCGGATAGCGGGCGCGTATCGCCTCGGCCAGCGCCTCGCCGCCCGGCTGGTGCAGCGCCTCATCAAGGCGGCTTAACATGTCGTCAAAGCCCAGCTCGCCACGACGGCGTTTTTGCATCGCCACGGTATAGCGAATCTCTTTGATGGCGCGGGCGAGCACCAGATCGCGCAGCGACAACGGCTCTGCCAGCAGCGCATCGATCTCGACAAATAGCGCATGGCGCGGCGGCTCGCCTTTTTTGGTTTTCTCATCCAGAGTCGACTGGGCGAATTTTTCCAGCGCGTCCGGCAATGCATAGGTTTGGGTCTCTTCACCGGCCCATGCGTTGACTTTATCCAGCCAGTTAGGCAGGTTGCGGCTGCTGTAGCTGCGCTTATCCACACCAGAACCGGCAATCAGCGGGCCAATATCATCTGCCGCCGCGCGCCACAGGGTTTTAACCCGCTCAAGCCGCTCGACGATTTTTTTATGGCGGCTTTCAATGGTCTCGTCTTCTGAGGGCGGCGCTTTCAACTGCGGCGCTTCACCCTGCAGATAGCTGTTGATCTCCTGCAGCAAGGCGTGCGGCCCCTGCCATAACTCGCTCACCGGGCGCGCCACTGATTTGTCTAACGGATAGCAGTGGCGACGCCAGAAATCCGCGCACGCCTGATAGCGCAGCAGGGACTCATCCTCAATCAGCTTTTGCTCAAACGGCATCCCGGATTCAAACGCGTTGAGATTGAGCATCCGCTGGCAGAAGCCGTGAATGGTAAAGATCGAGGCCTCATCCATCTGGCGCTCCGCCAGTAGCAGCGCCTGAGCCGCATCGTTCAGATCGGGAATTTCCGCTAACAGTCGCTGAAACAGCGGATTGTCAGTATGCCCGCGCAGACAGGCGATACGCAGCTCATGGATGTTGGTGCGGATACGGCCACGGAGCTCTTCCGTGGCCGCTTCGGTAAAGGTCACTACCAGCAGGGATTCCGGCATCAGGATGCGCGGATGGGCGGCGTCACCGCCCAGCCCCAGCAACAGCCGCAAATAGAGCGCGGCAATAGTATAGGTTTTCCCTGTACCGGCAGACGCTTCGATCAGCCGTTCACCAACCAGCGGTAAACGTAGTGGATCAAGGGGCTGCACGGTCTCATCGGTCATGGTTTCTCGCTTAACAGGGGCAAAGATTGTTGCAACGCACTCACGCTGTCCCAAATCTTGCCACCCTCAGGCGTCGCATACTCCGGCTTGCTGCTCTGGCTGCCGGAAACCTGCGACAGAATCGTCATGCCCTGAGGAGCGACCACGGCCTGGTGAAAAAAATCGGCCAGTTTTTGGGGCGTCAGCAGTTTAATTTCGGCGATTACTTTATCACGTGAATCAAACTTCATATTGCCCCGATCGAAATCTTTGCTGACGATTGACGCTTCCTGCGCCAGGGTTTGCGGCGCTTCCAGCATCTGATTAATCACGCCCTGCTGAATTTGCGTAAAGGTGGCGTTGTCCATTTCCCGCAACCGTTTTTCTGCGGTGGGGAAAAACGCCTGATAGCGCGCCCACAACGCCGCAGGTTGTTTATCACTGCTTTGCAGCAGGAAGCCCATCCCCCACTGGCGACCTACGCCCATCGGGAAGGCGAACACCGCGTAGCCTAACTGCTCTTCGGTGCGTAACTGGTTGTAGAACCACGGCTGGACGATTTGCCCCAGCATGGCGCTATAAGCCGAACTCACCGTCTCGCTGTAGCCGGTGGGGACAAATACTGCCGCCAGCGCGGAGTCGGTACTGCTACCGACTTTGTTAAAGATCGCCTGCTGCTTTTTATCCACCACAACGTCTTTATTACGGCACCATTCATTGCCGTGCGTCGCCAACTGCGTTTTCACCTGGCGCGCCAGGTCGGTAGCCTGTTGCGCAGTCATGTTACCCACCATCAAAAACTCAGGGCGGGCGTTGGCTTTCAACTGCTCACGGTAGCTCAGCACATCGGCAAGGGTAATCGACGGCAGCAGCGCCCGGCGCTCTTCGCGCTGGAAGTACGGCACCTGAGAAATCATCTGCACGGGCATAATCGCCTGATCGTAGGCTTTGCCCTTCTCGGCGGAATCCATCATCTGGGCGTACCAGGATTTCGCCTGCGCCAGCTGCTGCTCGTCCGGCGTAAAGCTGAAATAACCCTCAAGCAATGTTAAAAACAGTTTCGGCAAACGTTGGGTATAACCATCCGCGTTGACCATCAGGCCGTTGTTGGCGTTAGTAGAAAAACTGATCCCGCCTACTGAAGCCTGGTTGCTGAGCTGGTCAAGCGCCAGACCGGCAAGATAATCATTCAGTGCAAACAGCACCTGATTTTTGGCGCTATCCATGGCCTGAGGATTGCGCAGAATCACCGAAATATTTGCCTTCGGTTCGCTGGCGAAATAGCGGCTCGGCATATACACCACGCGCAAATCCTGTTCATCGATCAGCAGTTCCGGATGCTTATAGGCTTTATCCGCCTTGATCAGTGTAAAGTCGTCAGGAATGTAGGGGTTCAGCTCCGGCAGCTGTAGCTTGATGGACTGCGCTTTTTGCTGCCAGTTCGCCAGCGTCGTTGCAGGGATTTTTTCAACCTGATATGGCGCTTCCACAAAGTAGGCTTTTTTGTTGTGCGGCTCATTGGGGCTGATATACCAGATACGGGCGTTTTCCGGCGTCATCATAGTTAAGCGCGCATTAATCTCCTGCGGATCGAAGCGATCGGCGATATTGACCGCATCCAGCGTATGGGCGACAGGCACGCGGATCATGGTGTCCGCCAGCCATTCCACATAGCCCATATCGCGGGAAATAGACGGGTAACGGAAATCGAGATCCAACACATGCGCCAGTTCATCGAAGTAACGTTTATCGATGCCCTGGTCTTTTAATAAATTGATATAGCTAAATACCGCTGCGACAACCTCGTCGCGGTTTGCCAGCCCTCTATCCGTCAGGGTCACGGAGATAGCGAAAACGCCGCTGTTGCCGTTGACGATAGGATCGGAGTCGGCGCGCACGCCTTCCGCCAGCCCCTGCTTTTGCAGCCAGTCAGAGAGGGTGTCGGCGCTGCGGTTGCCGATCAGATAGCCAATCAGCTCATCCGTTTTACTGCGAAATTTATCGGTATTGTTATTGATGCGAAATTCAATGCGCACCACTTTGCGCGGCATCACTGGCACATAGTGGATAAATAGCCCTTTTTGCGCATCGGTCACTACCGGCACGTCGATAGTCGGCTTTTCGATATTTTTATTTGGTACCCGCCCGTAGGTTTGCGCCGCGATGCGCGCCAGTTCGGGCAGCGGTTTGTTGCTGTAAACCACCGCTTTCATCAGGTTGGCGGAATACCAGGTATCGCGAAACGCTACCAGCGCGTCGTGCAACGGATTACCCGGTTTATCGCTTAAGGTTTCCAGATTACCGCCGGAAAACTGCGATCCGGGGTGCTCAGGGTTGATAGTTTCTGCGCTGACCTGAGCCATGCGCATGCCGTCTCGCGAACGCGCCATGGTCAGTTCGGCATTCACCGCGTTTCGCTCGCGCTCCGCATAGGCTTTTGCCAGCGTCGGTTCGGCGATGGCGTCTGCCAGCCGATCCACGGCTCCTTCCAGCGCGTTGTTCTCGACTTCCAGATAAAACGCGGTGCGATAAGGCGCGGTACTGGCGTTATGGCTGCCGCCGTGCATCTTTAAAAATTCAGACAGGCTATCGGGCTGAGGGTATTTTTTCGATCCCATCAGCGTCATGTGCTCCAGGTAATGCGCCAGCCCCTGATGATCTTTCGGATCTTCCAGCGAGCCAACCGGCACCACCAGCGCAGAGAGCGATTTGACCGCCTGCGGGTCGTTTACCAGCAGGACCACCATGCCATTATCCAGGCGAATGGCCTGATACTGACGGGGATCTTTTTCACTTTTACGGATGGTTTCCTGAATCGGCTGCCAGCCAGTATCTGCCTGGCTGGCGGGTGCCCAGAGGGCAACGGAAAAGAAAAGCGCGGCTAACCAGGTGCGGCAATTAGGCATTCACGAACCTCATAATCACGAAACCTCTTGTGCTATTCATCATCAATTCAATGTCTTGTTATAACGGTGTTACCCGCAATCGTCGCACCCCTGTCCGGATGAGATGCGCATAGTAAATGAACGCCATCGACTGTGCAATTTTTATACAGTCATTCTGTTTGATTGAACCGAAATAAGGGCAATAAGTAACGCTGCG
The DNA here is from genome assembly GCF_007570865.1 of Atlantibacter subterraneus. Taxonomy (GTDB): domain Bacteria; phylum Pseudomonadota; class Gammaproteobacteria; order Enterobacterales; family Enterobacteriaceae; genus Atlantibacter; species Atlantibacter subterraneus. The sequence goes on from NZ_VLPS01000005.1 coordinate 11,414, forward strand.
CCTGCTCGATAATAGCGTCGTAATAATCAGGCTCGAGCGTGCGCCACAGGCGTTGATACCACATGTCCGCCCCTTCACCTTCAATATTGTAATTACCGGTCCATGCCTGAATCAGCTTATTGCGCGCTTTTTGCTGGGTTTCGTCATCCCACAAAATGGCGTCAGTTTCTTTGTCATAGCAGGCTTTTAACCACTCGCCGCCGGACTGCGGCAAGACGATCAAGGGCTCGGTTAAGCCCGCCTTATAGCCTTCGATTAACATCAGCAAATACCCTTTCGCCTGCTCCGCATCCATAGGCGGAAAATGCCAGCGCGTGGATTTTCGCCCATACAACCGGCTACTGCCGTCACGACCACAGGCACAGTAGACAAGATGCTCCAGCCAAAGTTGCATGCCATGCTCAACCCGCAAAACCGAAGGCCGCCAGCGCAGCAGACCGTCCGCCTGAACCTGTGGTAGCCAGCCGGTAACGCGATGCCCGTCAATATGCAGGTCGATTTCCATGTTTTCGCTTTCGCAGCGCAGGGCGATGATCTCATCGGCCATAGTCTGCATTTCCGCCAGTTGCTCCTCCCAGAACAGTTCGCCGAACGGCCCGTAAGGCAGCGAACCGGCAGCCTTATAGCGGCGGAAAAGCGGTTCCGGATCCTGCTGTTCCACCAGCGTCGTGAGCAGATCCTGATTCAGATAAAATTTATCCAGACTGTCGAGGGTAAACGGCTCGCTGTCCATTAACTCCACTTCTTCGGCGTGGAAATTAACCCGCAGCCTCATCTGGAAGAAGGCCCGCACCGGGTGCCGCCAGAAACGCGCCAGTTGTTCCAGGGTGATTTCCGTGGTTTCAAACGGCGTTAGCGGGTGGATAAACGAGGGCTGCGCCTGCCCTTCTCCGCAGGCGGCGGGCAGCCATTCGCGGGCATAGCTCTGCCGCTCATCTCCCACGCGGAAATTTTCCGGCTCGAAGGGTGTACGCGGGTGCAGGCGCGTAATGTGTTGCTTAACGCGGCGGGCGCTGTCATCGCAGTTGAGCGACGCATCACCCGGCAGGTAATGGCTTTGCGCCACGTAATCCACCAGTTCCTCTACAAGTACCGAAGGATACCGCTCCGCATTGTCCTGCACCGAACGGCCAATGTAGCTGATGTAGAGCTGATGCTGTGCGGAAATCAGCGCTTCAAGGAACAGATACCGATCGTCGTCGCGACGGCTTCGATCGCCCTTGAGCGGTTTATCGCTCATCAGATCGAACCCCAGCGGCGACAGCGTGCGCGGGTAAACTCCGTCGTTCATACCCAACAGGCAGACCACTTTGAACGGGATGGAACGCATCGGCATCAGCGTACAGAAATTCACCGGCCCGGCTAAGAAACGCTGGCTGATACGCTCCTGATCGAGACGCGACGAAATCTCATCACGCAGCAGGCTCAGCGGCACCTCTTCACCGTAGTGGGAGGCGACTCCCTGCTCGATCATGGCTTGCCACTGCTGTTCGATCAGCGTTAACGCCGCTTCGGTTTCGCTATCCGGGTCAAAAAGGCTTTGCAGCAGGTCGCGGCACACCGGCAGCCATTCCACCAGCGGTCTGTCCTGGCTGAGGCCCGCGCGCCAGATGTTCAGCTGCATCAGCAGGTCCGCCAGGTTGCCTGCCAGTTCGGCAATCAAACCGCTCGACTCGTCATACGGCAGGATCGACTGCCACTCCCCAACGCGGCTCTCCATGGCATAACCCAACAGCATACGGGTCAGGCCGAAATGCCAGGTATGTTGGCCGGTTGCTGGCAGGTCGAACTCGCGGACGTTGTCGTCATCCATCCCCCAGCGTATCCCGGCTTCGGTGACCCACTGGCGTAGATAGCGCAACCCCTGTTCGTCGATGGCGAAACGCGCCGCCAGTGCCGGGACTTCCAGCAGCGCCAGGACGTCTTCCGCCGTAAAACGGCTATCCGGCAAGGAAAGCAGGGAAATAAAGGCCTGGAGTGCCGGATGCGCCTGGCGCGCCCGGCGGTCGGAAATCGCGTATGGGATCCGGCGGTTATCGCGCGCCGCGCCAAATACCGCCTGAATAAACGGGCTGTAGCTGTCGATATCCGCCACCATGACGATGATATCCCGCGGCGTGAGTTCGGGGTCCTCTTCCAACATTTTCAGCAAACGATCGTGCAGGATTTCTACTTCGCGCTGGGGGCTGTGGCAGACGTGGATCGTCAGGCTTTGATCGTCAGGATCTAATAGTCTTTTGCTTTCACTGTTCTCATAGGTCTCAAGCGTGACGCCTACCACCGCATGGTTTTCCAGCTCCAGTAAATCGTTCTGGATACGATGCAGCAGGTTATCCGGTGTTATATCCACAAAGGCATCCAGTTCCTGGAAACGTTCCAACCCGGAAAGCAAGTACAGATAATCGCGGCCCAGTTTTCCCCATGAGGCCAGCAGCGGATTGGCGGTCGCCTGCTCACCGTTATCGTTGAAAAGAGAAGATGCCAGCGCGCTGTCCTGAAACAGCGGCGTGTTTTCATCGCTGCGCGTTTTCTGACGCTGACGACTCAGCAGCCTCGCCAGGTAACTGGCGTCTTTAATGTCACCCCAGTAGTAGCGGCAGGGATTGGTAAACAGCAGATGGATATCAATATGCTTGCCCAGCGCCTGTAAGGCTTCAAGGTAGATCGGCGGCAGAGCGGAAATGCCGCAGATAAACACCCGTTCCGGTAAACCCGCAGGGCGCTCCGTTGCCGTCTCAAGGGTGGAAATAAAGCGCTGATAAAGATTGGCACGATGCCACTGCGGCTGATTCAACTGGTGGGTTAATTCCACCAGCGCTTTCCAGAGCGGCGCCTGCCATTGCTGTGATTCGCCAATCCCCTCTACACGCTCATCCACTTCCCAACGGGCAAGCCATGTTGGGCGGTAAACCAGATACTGGTCGTACAAATCCGCAATGCGCGCTGCGAGCTGAAAGCCCTTTCGTTTGTCCGTATCATCTTCAAGATAATGACGAAGCATGGCAAATTCGGGGCGTTCGAGCATTTGCGGCAGTAGCGTCATCAGTTTCCAGCTCATGCTCTGCTTGCTGAACGCGCTCTCCTGAGGAATGTCTTTCAATACACGTACGAACATATCCCAGATAAAGCTGGCGGGCAGCGGGAATTCAATGTTCGCCGCGATACCAAATTTTTGCGCCAGGGACATTTGCAGCCACTGTGCCATCCCGGTGCTTTGCACCAGCACCACTTCCGGATCGAAAGGATCGGGCTGAGGCTGTTGCTCAATGAGATACTCCATGAGCTCCTCAAGCACATCCAGACGATTCGAGTGGTAAACCCGCAACATGTAAACACCTCATCAGATAACTTACCGGCATTGCAAACGGGATAATTCACCTCGTCTGCCCGCTGGGCTGGTAACAATAACCGAAATGCTGACACATCCAGCCGTGGATGTCTGCCCCCGTGTAACCGTCCAGCCCGACGGCGGCGGCAGGGCTTCAGGCTCAACCTGCTGAGCGGCGATTCGCCACAGTTCCCGATACTGCCATAACGACTGGAAACTTAACGATAAACCCCGGTGATACCCCATCAATGCTGAGATCACGACACCATAAAGCACCAGCGCCACCAGGACCTCCGTCAGGCTAAACCCGGTGTCTTTGCGCGTTGTCAGGGAAGCTGGCATAGGGTTGCCTCGCTTAATGGACAACTGTCGATCCAGCCATGGGCAGGGAAAGCCAGGGTTGCCCCCTGTTTGCCCCAGCGCCACAGAGTGATTGGCTGACGATCGCTTATCCCCTGTGCCGCCAGCAGCACATCGCCTTTTTGCCCGGCCTTAAGGCATGCCCGCCAGCCTGTTGACTGCATAGTCTGGCATTGCCATTCACCGGTGGGCAGCCAGTTTAGCGTCGTTCCCCATGCCTGAGCTGATAGCGCCGCGTTAAATGCGCTGATGGCGTCGCGCTCATTCATCAGCAGCGGCGTCTGGGCGCGTAAATGCTGGTCGAGCCCGTGCAGTAATACGCCGCCTAATACCAGCAGCACCATCACCATGGCGATAGATGAAAATCCGCTTTGCCGGTTCACTGGTTATACCCAACGACCTGCTGGACGACGCTCAGGCTACGCGTTGGGTCCTGCGCCATAGCCGCTGACAGAGAGATCGTGATTAACGGTTTTAGCCCCGCCCGGGCAATTTGCGCCACGGTAAAATCGTCAACCCTGAACTGCCCGGGATCGGTCAACCGCTCCCAACCTTTGCCGGCGCACTGCGTCGCACCACGTTGGATCTCGATGCTTTTATCCCGCAGCCGGTAGCCGGTTTGTTCAGGCTCTGAGGCTGTGGCACCGTCCCATTTGCCATTATGATTGGCATCCCACTGCACAATCAGGCAGTGGCCGTCGTCGCGTATTTCCATTCCTTTGCCGGCACATTCGCCGTGACAGTATCCCGCCCGCTGCGCCTGCTTAGCGATACCGAAAGCCAGTTGCCATAAATCTTCGCGCATCAGGTTTAACTGGGATTGCTGTAGTACCGCGCGCTGAAGCGACGGCAGCAGCCGCATCGTTCCGATCATCAGAATACTGCTCAGCGACATCGCCACTAACACTTCAATCAGCGAAAAACCGCGCGGGGCTAACATGCCGCCCCCCTGGAGATATTGCAGGCGCGAATGCGGCCCCAGGCTGAAACAATGATGTTCCATTCGCCGCTGTCGTTACGCAGCCGGATATGCCCCGGCCAGGCGGTGTTGCGCAGGCCGAAAAACCCTAAACCCGGCGTTATCTCTGTAAGCTGAACGCCTGGCGATGAGATTGCGATATGCCAGGGCGAGCGCTGTTCGCAAGTTGCCTGCTCCTCCGTCTTACTGCCGATGCACCATCCCTCGCCCCTCTGGTGAGTCCATAACAGATGGTCGCGGTTATGCCAGTTAGCGTCTTCCCGCAAAAAGGTAACAAAATCCCTTACCTGAAGCGCGGCTTCGCGCAGCTGTTGCTGCTGCTTCCAGTCGCGCCAGCTGTAAATGCCCGCGCCAGCCAACGCGGTGACAATAACCATCACCACCATCATTTCCATTAGCGTAAATCCATCAGTGCGTATTTTCATGGCGGCACGGTGCCATAAAAAATGCGCGTCGATGAGCGCTAAAAAGCACAATTACGAGATATGCCGAAGGGTTTTAAGCTGAGTTGCAGTCTGTTGCAAAGGTTCGGGAAGCTGTCGCGCAGGGATGAATTTTAGGTGAAAAAAAACCGACGCATGGCGCGTCGGTTATGGCAGAGTGCGGTTAAATCGCGACGGGCGCTTTAATGCCAGGATGCGGGTCGTAACCTTCGATTTCGAAATCCTCGAAGCGGTAATCAAACAGCGATTCCGGCTTACGTTTGATAATCAGCTTCGGCAACGCACGCGGTTCACGCGTAAGTTGCAGATGCGTTTGCTCGAGGTGGTTGCTATACAGGTGCGTGTCGCCGCCGGTCCAGACGAAATCGCCGACTTCCAAATCGCACTGCTGCGCGACCATATGCACCAGCAAAGCATAGCTGGCGATATTAAATGGCAAACCAAGGAACACATCGCATGAACGCTGATAAAGCTGGCAGGAAAGTTTACCCTCCGCCACGTAGAACTGGAAAAAGGCGTGACAAGGTGCCAGCGCCATTTTATCCAGTTCCCCGACGTTCCAGGCGGAGACAATAATGCGCCGCGAGTCCGGATCGTTTTTCAGCTGGTTCATTACGTTGGCGATCTGGTCGATATGACGGCCATCCGGCGTTGGCCATGCCCGCCACTGCTTGCCGTATACCGGACCCAGATTGCCGTTCTCATCGGCCCACTCATCCCAAATGGAGACGTTATTTTCGTGCAGGTACGCGACGTTGGTATCGCCTTTTAAGAACCACAGCAGTTCATGAATGATGGAGCGCAGATGGCATCGCTTAGTGGTCACCAGAGGGAAACCTTCCTGAAGGTTAAAACGCATCTGGTGGCCGAAAATAGACAGCGTGCCCGTTCCGGTGCGATCGTTTTTTTGAGCGCCCTCGTCGAGGACCTTTTTCATCAATTCAAGATATTGTTTCATGGTTCGTTACGATACCTGTTGCTGCGGGCGGCGACGATAAGCCCAAACCATCATCGCGATGCCTGCGACGATCATCGGGATGGAAAGGATCTGGCCCATACTGATGTACTGCACCCAGGCGCCGGTAAACTGCGCATCTGGCTGGCGGAAAAATTCAACAATGATACGAAACGCGCCGTAGCCAATCAGGAACAAGCCAGAGACAGCCCCCATCGGACGCGGTTTGCGAATAAACACGTTGAGGATAATAAACAGTACGATACCTTCCAGCACCATCTCATACAGCTGAGAAGGGTGACGCGGCAGCACGCCGTAGGTATTGAAAATCGACTGCCATTCCGGATGGGTGGCAAGCAGCGCGATATCTTCACCGCGTGAGCCAGGGAACAGCATCGCGAACGGGAAGCCTGGATCGACGCGGCCCCACAGTTCACCGTTGATAAAGTTGCCTAAACGCCCTGCTCCCAGGCCAAACGGGATCAGCGGCGCAATAAAATCGGCAACCTGGAAGAAGGTGCGTTTGGTACGGCGCGCAAACCAAATCATCACGCAGATCACGCCGATCAGCCCGCCGTGGAAGGACATCCCACCGTCCCAGACTTTGAACAGATACAGCGGGTTATCGAGGAACAGCGGCATATTATAGAACAGCACATAGCCGATACGGCCGCCGAGGAATACCCCAAGAAAACCGGCGTATAACAGGTTTTCGACTTCGTTTTTAGTCCAGCCGCTGCCGGGACGGTTGGCGCGGCGGATCGCCAGCCACATGGCAAACACAAATCCTACCAGGTACATCATGCCGTACCAGTGGAGGGAAAGCGGCCCTATGGAAAAGATTACCGGATCGATATCGGGAAAATGCAGATACCCACTGTTCATAGTCATCATAACTCGTTGTTAATGCCGCTAAATTCAGGATGCGGGCTCAATGATGCACCCGGTAAGGGGCGCTCCCAAAGCAGCGAAGCATAGCATAAACGCCGGGCGGCTTGCCGTTGGGTTGATGTAAAAGATATGTAAGAAGCGGTATTACAAACCGCCGCGTATCAGGCCGCCCATGCCCCGACGCTCCATAAATGCCGCGACCTGGTGGCGCACTTCCGTCGCTAACTGCGCGTCAAGGCTACGTCTGGCAAGGGTTTGCGCCTCTTCCTGAGTAATATGGCGCAGCAAATATTTCACCCGCGCTACCGACCGACCGTTCATGGAAAGATGGCGGAAGCCTAAACCCACCAACAACGCCACGCACATGGGGTCGCCCGCCATTTCGCCGCACAGGCAGAGATCAATGCAATAACGCTGCGCTTCGCTGGCAATCATGCTCAGCGCCCGCAGCATAGCGGGATGCAGGCTGTCATACAGGTTCGCGACACGGGTATTGTTGCGATCCACCGCCAGCAGGTACTGCGTCAGGTCGTTGGTGCCAACAGAGATAAAATCGATGCGGTTAGTCAAATGCGGCAACATAAAGACCATGGACGGCACTTCCACCATCACGCCGAGGCGCGGACGGGGAATGGTGTAACCCAGCATCTCTTCCACTTCGCGACCGGCACGCTCAATCAGGCGGCGCGCTTCATCCACCTCGTCAATGCTGGTGACCATCGGCAGCAAAATATTAAGGTTACCGGTGGCGGCATTGGCGCGCAGCATCGCCCTGACTTGCACCAGAAATATTTCCGGTTGGTCGAGAGTAATCCGGATGCCGCGCCAGCCCAGGCAAGGGTTTTCCTCGCTGATCGGCATATAGGGCAGTTGCTTGTCTGCGCCGATATCCAGGGTACGCAGCGTGACCGGCTTATCGTTGAACATTTGCAACATGCCCTGATACTGCGCGACCTGCTCCTCTTCTGAGGGGAAGCCGCTTTGCAGCATAAAGGGGATTTCGGTGCGATAAAGCCCGATGCCGTCGATACGGCTACCGAGTTTTTCTTCGTGCTCCGGGCTTAACCCGGCGTTGAGCATAATCTGGACGCGTTCACCGCTTTTCAGCGCAGCGGGTTGGTCGACGTCGTCTTCCGCCAGGCGGCTGAGTTCGTTCTCTTCGCTGACCAACCGCTGGTATTCCTGCAACAACACCGGTTCAGGATCGACCAACAGTTCGCCGCGATAGCCATCCACCACCAGCATACGGGCATGCAGCACGGCAGGCTGAATATCTGCGCCCATCACGGTAGGAATACCCAGTGCGCGCACCATAATGGCGGCATGAGAGTTGGCCGCGCCGTCGCGCACTACCACGCCCGCTACACGATCCTGGGGAAGTTCCGCCAGCGTGGTAGCGGAGAGTTCATCCGCGACCAGAATAAAGCGTTCTGGCCAGGTATTCGGCCCCTGAATGGTATCGTCGAGGTGAAACAGCAGGCGCTGCCCCAACGCACGCAAATCGCCGGCGCGCTCTTTCAGGTAGTTATCGCTTAACGCGGCGAACTGCTCGGCAAATTTCTCAATAACTTTTTTGACTGCCCACTCTGCCACCGAACCTTTAGTGACTTCTTCGAACAGTTCCCGGCGCAGCCGTGGGTCGGATAGCAAGTGCGAGTAAAGATCGAAAATCGCCGCCGTCTCTTTTTGCGCGCTGGCGGCGTAGCGCTTGCTGTAGCGCCGGAACTCGCCGGAGGCTTCTTCGAGGGCGAAGGTGAGACGCTCACGCTCCAGGCCCGGGTCCAGCGTGGAGGCTTCAGACACCTGCTCGATTAACGGAACGGTCGAGTCCATCCAGCCCGGCGCTACGGCTACGCCCGGCGCGGCGGCGAGCGCGCGGATGCGGGTCTGGCGGTACTGGCCAAACAGCGCGTTGAGCTGGGTCTGGGAAAGAATCGCCGCCATTTGGGTGGCGAGCGTCACCAGGAAGGATTCTTCGCTTTCGTCGTACTGGCGCAGCTCACGCTGCTGAACCACCAGTACGCCAAGCAACTGGCGGCGCTGAATAATCGGCACGCCGAGAAAAGCGCGGAAGCGCTCTTCTTTCACGGCGGGAACATATTTAAAGCTGGGATGCTTTTGCGCGTCAGCCAGGTTGATCGGCTCAGCAAGCCGCCCGACAAGGCCAACGATGCCTTCGTCAAAAGCCAGCGTGACCGTGCGGCCGCGCGGCTTTTTCAGCCCCCGTGTTGCCATCAGGTAGTAGCAGCGACGATCGTTATCCGCCAGGTAGACGGAACACACTTCGGTGTCCATCGCCAGGCAAACGTCATTCACCAGGATATTCAGCGCTTCATTCAATCGCGGTGCGCTGGCTACCTTTTCAACTATTTCTCGCAACTGGGTCAGCATAGGCGTGTGGCTTAACCTCTTTTTCGTCGATAAGCAGGCGCGTGATGGCGCACTGGCGCTGCTTCCTGCAAAGCCATAACTACGCTGGCAAACTCTTTCATGACTCGACGGTACACATCGCGCTTAAAGGAGACTACCTGACGCACCGGATACCAATAACTAACCCAACGCCACCCGTCAAACTCAGGCGTACTGCTGGTCTGCATATTGATATCGGAATCATTGCTAATCAATTGCAGAAGAAACCATTTTTGCTTCTGGCCGATACAAACCGGCTTTGTGTCCCAACGCACCAAACGTTTCGGTAATTTATAACGCAACCAGTTTCGGGTTGTAGCGAGGATCCTGACGTCTTTTCGCTGTAATCCGACCTCTTCGAAAAGTTCACGGTACATGGCCTGCTCTGCCGATTCGCCGGGATTAATACCACCCTGCGGAAATTGCCAGGAGTGTTGGCCGAAGCGTCTCGCCCACATGACCTGTCCCTGACGATTACAAATTACGATACCAACATTTGGGCGGTAGCCATCATCATCGATCACCGGACTACCTCGATAAAAAACAAAATATCATCGATTGTTTCACACTCCTGAAAAACGGTAAACCACTATCCTGACGGGGCACAAAGGTATAACAATTGAATAACTCACAAAAAAAGATGAGGTTATGAACAGGCTGCGTCCAATACGGGGAATTTTATTCACTTTTTCTGTGGATATCGCTGTGAAGAAGTATCGAATTTCCCAGGGAAAACTCCGGATAACCTTTTGTACCTTGTCGCGGGCTCGCCAGGCATTTTTACGTTTATCATCGACTTAACAGAGGAATTTTTGTTGCTGCCTTTCATTACGTGATCCACATCACAAGGTTGATCCTTATTATGTTTAAAGATCGAACAACGTCGTTTTTATCCACAGTTTGTGCCCCTTACTTAAGCGTTAATTGTTCAAAAACTCGATATTGCTCGCACGTCAAGCCTGTAAATTGAACCAGTGTTAAGCAGTTTTACCAGTTATCCCATTTTTCTGTGGATAACATGGTGTAAGATCCTGTTTATTGTCAGTGACCTAATTTGGAAAACCCAATTAAGGCAGCGATTTTTACCCATGAATAACCTTTATTTCATCTTGTAAATCATTAGGTTAATATCGCCGCGCTGAAAGTTTTTCCCGCTGTGTATAAGCGGCCTGGTAACAGTACATTTTTTAACCAAAGGAAGTTTTATGATCGCTCCGCTGTCGGGTCCGCCAGAAAATGAGAGCCAGTTGTTAAGCCAGGCGCAGGCGCTGGCAGGCTATACGCTGAGCGAACTGGCCGCCCTGGCGAACATCCCCATTCCAAAGGATTTACGTCGCGATAAAGGATGGATTGGCGTGTTGCTGGAACGCTGGCTGGGCGCTACGGCGGGCAGTAAACCCGAGCAGGACTTCGCGGCACTGGGCGTAGAGCTTAAAACGATTCCCATTGACCGCTATGGACGCCCGCTGGAAACCACCTTCGTCTGCGTGGCGCCGCTGACCGGCAACACTGGCGTGGTATGGGAGACCAGCCATGTACGCCATAAGCTAAAACGCGTGTTGTGGGTACCGGTAGAAGGCGAACGCAGCCTGCCGCTGGCAGAGCGGCGCGTTGGCTCGCCACTGCTGTGGAGCCCTTCGCCCGCGGAAGAACAACAGCTACGTCTCGACTGGGAAGAGTTAATGGATTTAATTGTACTTGGCCAGGTGGAGCGCATTACCGCCCGGCATGGTGAAGTGTTGCAGCTTCGCCCCAAAGCGGCGAATAGCAAAGCATTAACGGAAGCGATTGGGATGCACGGTGAGCCGATTCTGACGTTGCCGCGCGGCTTTTATCTCAAGAAAAATTTCACCGCTGCGCTGCTGGCGCGCCATTTTTTATTGTAATCCACCCCGCCAGGACAGGTTTTTTTGCGCCACGCCATCCAACCGGGTTATGTATTTCTGTTACCCGTCCTCAACTTTGGTTGCAGTTTTTAAGACTTACCTGCTGTTTTCCTCCACTTTTTCCCGCTATTACTAAAGGGACATCACACCAATTTAGACGAGGCGCATAACAATGAAGAAATGGGCTGTAGCAATTTCTGCTGTCGGTTTGGCATTCGCCGTATCAGGGTGTAGCAGCGATTACGTTATGGCAACCAAAGATGGCCGGATGATCCTGACGGAAGGAAAGCCGCAGGTGGATGACGACACCGGCCTGGTTAGCTATCGCGATATCCAGGGTAATGAAATGCAGATTAACCGCAACGAGGTTTCTCAAATTATTGAACGTTGAAGTTAAAAAGGTCAGTTAATACTGGCCTTCGTTTTTTTAGCCCACACTCTTCCCCTTTTGTTTCCCCTCTGCCATGTTTATATCCCCCATAACCACAATAAAAGGTAAGCGGCTATGCAATATCACCGTATTCCCCACAGCTCGCTGGAAATCAGCACCCTGGGGCTGGGAACCATGACGTTTGGTGAACAAAATAGTGAAGCCGACGCCTGGGAACAGCTCGATTACGCCGTCAGCCAGGGCATTAATTTTATCGATGTGGCAGAGATGTATCCGGTGCCGCCGCGCCCGGAAACACAAGGGCTCACTGAAACTTATGTGGGCAACTGGCTGAATAAACGCGGTTTGCGCGACAAGCTGGTTCTCGCGACAAAAGTCAGCGGGCCGCCGCGGGCTGGCGATGCGGGTATCCGCCCCGATCAGGCGCTGGATCGCAAAAATATCCGTAACGCACTGGATGCCAGCCTGAAGCGCCTTCAGACCGATTATATTGATTTATACCAGGTTCACTGGCCGCAGCGCGCCACCAACTGCTTCGGCAAGCTGGGCTATAGCTGGAGCGACAGCGCGCCGCCGATTACGATTCTGGAAACGCTTGAAGCGTTAACTGAATTCCAGCGCGCCGGGAAGATCCGCTATATCGGTGTCTCTAACGAAACGCCCTGGGGCGTGATGCGCTATCTGCATCTGGCGGAAAAACACGATCTGCCGCGCATTGTCACTATCCAGAATCCCTACAGCCTGCTGAACCGCAGCTTTGAAGTCGGTCTGGCGGAGGTGAGCCAGTATGAAGGCATTGAACTGCTGGCCTACTCCTGCCTCGGGTTCGGTACCCTGACCGGCAAATACCTCAACGGCGCGAAGCCCGCTGGCGCACGCAATACCCTGTTCAGCCGCTTTACCCGTTACAGCAGCGAACAGGCCCAGAACGCTGTGGCAGCCTATGTTGAGATTGCGAAGCGCCATCATCTTGACCCGGCGCAGATGGCGCTGGCTTTTGTTCGCCAGCAGCGTTTTGTTGCCAGCACTCTGCTGGGCGCAACCACAATGGACCAGTTGAAAGCCAACGTCGAGAGCCTGAACGTGACGCTGGATGAGGCGGTGCTGGCTGAACTGGAAGCCGTTCATCAGCGCTATACCTACCCTTCGCCATAAAAATTAAGGGGCGGATATCCGCCCCTTGTCTTATACCTTCTGACGCCGCTGCCAGAGCCACAGCCCGGCGATCGCCAGCGCAAACAGCACGCCAAACCCTATACCGATACCCACGACCGGCAGGCCGACTTTCACCGCCAGCGAGTACAGGCCGAGCATTAACAGCATGGCGCTGTTTTCGCCCAGGTTTTGCACCGCAATGGCATTACCTGCACCGACCGAACGTTTCCCGCGGTCCTGAAGCAATGCATTAAGGGGCACCACGAAAAAGCCGCCGAAAATCCCCAGCAGCATAAGCAGCAGATAGGCCGGGAGCGGGGTTTGCTGAACGGCGAACGCGACAACCGCCACGCCGATTAAGATCCCGGCAGGCATACAGCGGGATACCGTTTCCAGAGTCACCAGCTTCGCCGCCGCACCGGCCCCCACCACGATCCCGATAGCGACCATGGCGTTGAGATAGGTTGGCGTAGCGTTGTCGGTAATGCCCAGCGCCACCGGCACCCACAGCACCAGCAAAAAGCGCAGCGTAACGCCCGCCCCCCAGAACAGGCTGGTACCCACCAGCGTGAAGCGGGTTTCGCCGTTGTTCCACAGCTGGCGACAGGCGGCAAAAAACTGCCGGACCATGGTAACAAGATTCCAGGATTGCCCCGGACGCGCCGCCGCCAGTTTAGGGATATACAGGTTCGCTACCACCGCGCCCGCATAAAACAGCGCGCAAACGCCGAGCGCTGCGCCGATGTGCCAGTCCGCCAGCACGCCGCCCGCTACCGACCCCATCAGGATCGCCGCAATGGTGGATGACTCCATCAGCCCGTTGGCTTTAACCAACTTGTCACCGGTCGTGATTTCCCCCAGGATGCCGTATTTCGCAGGCGAATAGGCCGCCGCGCCAACGCCAACCAGGGTATACCCGACAAACGGATTGAAACCGGTGGCGATAACCAGTGCGCCGATCAATTTCAGGCTGTTGGCAACCATCATCACCCGCCCTTTGGCGAAGCTGTCGGCAAACTGCCCGACAAACGGCGCGAACAGGATATACGCCCCGACAAACACCATCTGCAGCACCGGCTGGCTCCAGTCCGGATAAAACTGGGCTTTCAGTACCGCCAGGGTAGCGAACAGCAAGGCGTTATCGGCGAAAGCGGACAGGAACTGGGCGGCGATCACCGCCATCATTCCACGCGAGCGCAACGAGGTATCGGCAATGTCATGCATTTTGCTGTTCCTGTTCAACCATGCCTTTGAGGGTGACGAAATCAGGTTTGCCGCTGCCCAATACCGGCAACTGTTTCACAACGCGGATATCACGCGGCACCGCTAGCTCCGGTATACCGTGCGTACGGGCGTATTGCTGCAAGGCGTCGCGGGTTAATTCACCGTCGGTAGTAAACAGCACCAGCGCTTCGCCTTTGCTCGCATCCTGTTTTACCACGGTTGCGTGAAGCTTTTCTGGCGAAACGCCGGTCGCCATCTGTTCAACCATCTCCAGCGAAACCATCTCTCCGGCGATTTTGGCAAAGCGTTTGGCCCGACCCTGAATCTGGCAGAATCCTTGCTCGTCGAAGGCAACGATATCCCCGGTGTCGTACCAGCCATGCTCCAGCTCGCCCTGGGCATTTTCCGCTGTGGGCGCTTCCAGCACGCCGGGGTTTTCGACCCGCAGATAGCCTTTCATGATGTTCGGCCCTTTCAGCTGCAGCCGCCCGCCCTGTTCGATGCCCGGCACTTCAAGCAGGCGCGCGTCCATACCCGGCAAGATACGCCCGACGGTGTGAGGTTTTGCCGCCATCGGCACGTTAATTGATACCACCGGCGCGCACTCCGTGACGCCATAGCCTTCCAGAATGCGCAGGCCAAATTTGTCCTGCCAGATTTGCCGGGTGCTTTCCTGGAGTTTCTCCGCACCTGCCACCACGTAGCGCACCCGGAAGAAATCATACGGATTGGCGAAACGGGCATAGTTGCCGAGGAAGGTGGACGTCCCGAACAGCACCGTACAGTTACGGTCATAAACCAGTTCCGGAACGATGCGGTAATGCAGCGGGCTGGGATAGAGAAACACTTCCGCACCGGTAAACAGCGGTGTAAACAGCCCGACGGTTAAGCCAAAAGAGTGAAACAGCGGCAGCGCCGACATAAAGCGATCTTTCGCGGTGAAGTCGGCAATAGTGCGAATTTGTTCAACGTTCGCCAGCAGGCTTTTATGGCTATGCACCACGCCTTTTGGATTGCCTTCCGAGCCGGAGGTAAACAGCACCATCGCGGCGTCTTCCGGTTCCTGCTTCACCTGCGCCAGACGCGGCATCAATACCCGGGAGAAGATCCACAGTTTATCCGCGCCCGTGACGTCGCCCTTGAGATCTTCAAGGAATACCCAGCGCACCTGAGTGAGCTGCTCCGGTAAATGCCACAGCTTGCCTTTATCAAGGAACTGGCGCGAGGTAAACACGGTTTTGATTTGCGCGGCGGTGATAGCGCTGCTTAATCCTTTAACGCCCGCAGTGTAGTTCATCATCGCCGGGATGCGCCCGCGCACCGTTGCGCCGAGGATCACCGCCGCGCTGATGGCGGCGTTAGGCAGCATCAGCCCGATGGTTTCACGCGGCGCGCTGTATTTCTCCAGAATGCGCGCCACAAACAGCGTTTTGGTCAACAGTCCGCGATAGCTGTCGGGCTTGAAGTTAATATCTTCGATGCAGTGTTTGCCTGCACCATAGCGGTACTTTGCCGCCAGAAAAGCCTCGTACAGCGTCTCGCGCGGGCGCACCGCCATGCGCGCTTCCATCATGATCTGATGCAGCATTTCACCGGCAATTTTACGCCGTTCACGGGCGCGCGGTGCCTGCGGCATTTCCAGCGTGGTCGGCGGCAGTATATGAATATTAATGGTG
Organism: Atlantibacter subterraneus; assembly: GCF_007570865.1. GTDB lineage: Bacteria > Pseudomonadota > Gammaproteobacteria > Enterobacterales > Enterobacteriaceae > Atlantibacter > Atlantibacter subterraneus. The sequence continues at coordinate 27,111 of NZ_VLPS01000005.1, forward strand.
GGGAACAGGCGCTGTTTTACCAGGCCTTTCAGGCGGCTGAAAAAAGTCAGTTCCGCGCCTTCGATACGAATCGGGACGACTGTTGCCTGGGATTTTGCCGCGACGAAACCCGCGCCCTCGTAGATTTTCATCAGCGAACCAGTCACCGTCAGACGGCCTTCCGGGAAAATCACCACCGGCCTGCCCTGCTCAATCAGGCGTACCAGATATTTCACCGACATCGGTTTGGTCGGGTCCAGCGGAACAAAATCAATCAGCGATTTTAACCAGCGCATGTACCACTGCTGGCTAATAGAGGTGTAAACCGCAAACACCGGGCGGCCAGGCAGAAACAGCGCCAGCAGGATACCGTCAATAAACGAGACGTGATTAGGGATAATCAGGACGCGGGGCGCGCTCAGCGAACGCGTGTCGCCATGAAGCCTGACCCGGAACAGAATGCGGCATAAAGCGCGAAAAAAACCGAAAAGCATCTCAACTCCCTTTGCATTAGCAATGAAAAATGGACATTTGCGGGCAGATTACACGAGATAACTCAGGTTGCGTTAGTGTAGCAGGGATAAAAAAAAACCTGCGCGTCTGCGCAGGTTGGTGCAAGTGTTGGAACGGAATTCTCACCAATCAATACCTCTGGGTCCTTTAATTCTGTAGCCCATAGCGCCGCTACGCCACGAGAAATACGCAAGGGAGATTGTTGAAGTGAAACCAGGTGTGTAAAAGCTCGCGGGGTGTAACAGATTGGTTGAGGCAAAAAAAAACCTGCGCATCCGCGCAGGTTGGTGTAATTCAAGTGAGCAGCAAAAACGTTGCTAACTCCACCTATCAATACCTCTGGGATAACTACTGTATCAGCAGCGCAATTTGGCTCGCCAGCGGCCAATCGCAACAGCCTACGGCAAAGTGTAACTAAAGGTTTTAACAGACATTATTACCGCCGTTTCGGTTACAAATACCGGGTATTTGTCTGTGTAACGCCGTCGTAGCGCCTTGTGTTTTTTCCGCCAATTTGCGACGTCACCATCAGCGGCGGCCTTGTGTCCGTGCCGGTTTTCCGTAAGACTTAACCTTGTGTAAACGCTTACCCTCAGGACAAAGTCATTTATGGCGACGATTAAGGATGTAGCGCGGCTCGCAGGAGTGTCTGTCGCCACGGTCTCACGAGTTATTAATGCTTCACCGAAAGCCAGCGACGCCTCGCGGGCGGCGGTGCAAAGCGCCATGGAACAGCTCAACTACCATCCGAACGCCAATGCGCGGGCGCTGGCCCAGCAAACCACAGAAACCATCGGGCTGGTGGTGGGTGATGTTTCCGATCCGTTTTTCGGTGCGATGGTTAAGGCGGTGGAACAGGTGGCCTACCACACCGGCAATTTCCTGCTGATCGGCAACGGCTACCATAACGAGCAAAAAGAGCGTCAGGCCATTGAGCAGCTTATCCGCCATCGCTGCGCGTCACTGGTAGTGCACGCCAAAATGATCCCCGACAGTGAACTGATCCTGTTGATGAAACAGATCCCCGGCATGGTGTTGATCAACCGGATCGTCCCCGGCTTCGAGAAACGCTGCGTGGCGCTGGACGATCGTTACGGCGCCTGGCTGGCGACCCGCCACCTGATCCAGCAGGGCCATACCCGCATCGGTTACCTGTGTTCCACTCATGCGATTTCCGATGCCGAAGACCGTCTACAGGGCTATTACGATGCCCTGAAAGAGCACGGTTTGCCCTGCAACGATCGCTTAGTGACGTTTGCCGAACCGGATGAAAGCGGCGGCGAACAGGCGATGACGGAACTGCTGGGGCGCGGCAAGCAGTTTACCGCCGTGGCGTGTTACAACGACTCAATGGCGGCAGGCGCGATGGGCGTGCTGAATGACAACGGCATCGATGTGCCGAAAGAGATTTCGCTGATTGGTTTTGATGATGTGTTGATTTCGCGCTACGTGCGCCCGCGCCTGACCACGGTGCGCTATCCCATCGTGACGATGGCGACCCAGGCGGCGGAGCTGGCGCTGGCGTTAGCGCAAAACCAGACGCCGTCGGAAGTGACGCATCTGTTTAGCCCTACCCTGGTGCGCCGCCATTCCGTTGCGGCGCTGGCCGAAAGCTAAAGCGCCTTGTGATACAGGTGAACGGTTTTATTCGGGTACTCCAGCCCATCGCCGATGTAGCCCCAGCCAAACCGTTCATAATAATCCCGGCAGGCGGAATAGAGGTAAAGCGCATCAAAACCGGCCTGGCGCGCCGCGCCCATCACATGCTCCTGCATAATTCCGCCTAAGCCTTTGCCCCGCGCCGCTTCATCAATGTACAGCGCCGCCAGCCACGGCGTGAGATCCTGGCGGCTGATCAGATCGCAACGCCACAACCCCACCGTTCCCAGCAGCTTATCGCCCTCCAGGGCGATAAAGGTCAGCGGCAGAGCGCCCGGCGTCTGGCTGTGATGAATGATATCGGCGAAAAAGGCGCGCGGCTGTTCCGGGCCAAACGCCTGCCACAGCCAGTCGATTACCCGTTCGGCATACTGTGGATACTGATAAAGCGGAACAATTTGCACGCCCTCTCCTCTGTTGGTAATTTGGCTGGCTTACAGCAGTTCCAGCGCCAGTAGCTCTTCGATAGTCTGACGACGGCGAATGAGTTTGGCCACACCGTTATCGAATAACACTTCCGGCAACAGCGGACGGCTGTTGTAGTTGGACGACATCGACGCGCCGTAAGCCCCGGTATCATGGAATACCAGATAATCACCGGTGGTGACGACAGGCAGCGCGCGGGTTTCCACTTTGCCGCCTTCCTGCTGAGTAAAAACATCGCCTGATTCGCACAGCGGCCCGGCAACCACGGTGTCAACGGTTTGCGCATCAGTCAGATCGCGACCATCAGCCGCCAGTGCCGTAATGTGGTGGTAGCTGCCGTACATGGCCGGGCGCATTAAATCATTAAACCCGGCATCCACCAGCACAAAATGCCGGGAACCCATGTTTTTCACGCTTCTTACCTGCGCCACCAGCACGCCAGATTCCGCAACCAGGAAACGGCCCGGCTCGATCTCCAGTTTTACCGCATGGCCGAGATGACGGGCGATTTGCTCGCGAGCGGCATTCCATAAGCCAAAATAGTGCGCGGTATCAATGGCCTCTTCGCCTTCACGATACGGGATCGATAAGCCGCCGCCCGCAGAGATGGCTTCCAGATCCTGGCCAAATTCAACCACCTGGCGCACCATCGCGCCACACACCTGCTCGAGATGGCCGTAATCCACGCCGGAACCGATGTGCATATGAATGCCGACCAGTTTCAGGCCATGACGCTGCATCACCGCCAGCGCCTGGGGCAGATCGCTATACCAGATGCCGTGCTTGCTGTTCTCGCCACCGGTGTTGGTTTTCTGGCTATGGCCGTGACCGAACCCTGGGTTGACGCGCAGCCAGACGCGGTGGCCCGGCGACACGCTGCCCAGTTGATCCAGCATATCCACCGAACCGGCATTAACCGGGATCTGGAGTTCACGCACTCGCTCCAGCGTCGCGGCGTCGATCACATCAGCCGTGAACACGATGTCATCCGGATGCCGTTGCGGATCGTAGCCCGCCGCCAGCGCACGCTCAATTTCACCCAGCGACACAGAATCCACCTTCACGCCCTGCTCGCGCATCAAGCGCAAAATATGGATGTTGGAGCAGGCTTTCTGGGCAAAACGCACTACGTCGAAGGCCTGAAGCTGGGCGATTTGCCGACGAATAATTGCCGCGTCGTAAACCCACACCGGGCAGCCAAATTCGGCAGGCAGGCGCAGTAAGTTATCGGCATTAAGGTCGGTGTCGTGCTGGTGCAGTGAACGTGGCATAGCGGGCTCCTGAATTCGTTTCGCTTATTACGCCACAGCGGTTAACGAAGAAAAAATATCGATTTCTACACAGTCTATGCAAATATGATATGGATAACGTGTTGTGATTATAAAGGATGCCCCTGATGCCCGCCGTAACGTTGCGCCATATAGAAATTTTCCATGCGGTAATGACGGCTGGCAACGTCACCGAAGCCGCCGCGCTGCTGCACACTTCGCAGCCCACGGTGAGCCGCGAGCTGGCGCGCCTCGAAAAGCTGACGGGCCTGCAACTATTTGCCCGCAGCCGGGGGCGGCTGCATCCCACCGTGCAGGGGCTGCGCTTGTTTGAGGAAGTGCAGCGTTCGTGGTACGGGCTGGACCGCATCGTCAGCGCGGCGGAAAGCCTGCGCCAGTTTCGCCAGGGTGAATTATCAATCGTCTGTCTGCCGGTATTTTCCCAGTCGTTTTTACCGTTGCTGGTGCAGCCGTTTCTGGCGCGCTATCCCGACGTCAGCCTGAATATCGTGCCGCAGGAGTCGCCGCTGCTGGAAGAGTGGCTTTCCGCCCAGCGTCACGATCTCGGGCTCACTGAAACCCTCACCACGCCTGCCGGAACGGAGCGCGTTCCGCTGTTGACGCTAAATGAAGTGTGCGTGTTGCCGCAGGGCCATCCGCTCGTGCAGAAGGATTTACTGACGCCCCAGGATTTCAACGGTGAGAATTACATTAGCCTGTCGCGTACCGACAGCTATCGACAGTTGCTGGACGCGCTATTTAGCGAGCACGACGTGAAACGTCGGATGGTGATGGAAACGCACAGCGCGGCGTCGGTGTGCGCGATGGTGCGCGCGGGCGCGGGGATATCCGTCGTTAACCCGCTTACCGCGCTGGACTATGCGGCAAGCGGCGTGGTGGTGCGGCGCTTCAGCATTGAGGTGCCTTTTACCGTGAGCCTGATCCGCCCGATACATCGCCCGGCGTCGGCGCTGGTTGATGCTTTTTGCGAGCATCTTCAGCGTAACCAGAACCTTTACACCACGCCACTGGAGGCGCTGCTTACGCCTCGCTAAGCATAAAATTGACCGCATCTTCCGCATGCAGCGCGGCGGTATCGAACAGCGGTAGCGGAGACTGCTGCTGATTGAGCAGCAGGCCGATTTCGGTACAGCCAAAAATTACGCCCTGCGCGCCCTGCTCCGCCAGCCGGGTGATAACCTGCTGGTAGTAACGACGGGATTCATCGCTAAACACGCCCAGGCACAGTTCCTGAAAGATGATCTGGTTGATGCGCTCGCGCTCGGCTTCATCCGGGATCAGCGTAGTGATGGCGAATTGCTCGGTTAACCTGCCGCGATAGAAATCCTGCTCCATGGTGTAGCGGGTGCCCAGCAGCGCAACTTTATCCATCCCACTTTGCGTAATGGCGCGGCCAGTCGCATCGGCGATGTGCAGAAATGGCAGCGAACAGGCCGCTTCGATATGTCCGGCCACCTTGTGCATGGTGTTGGTGCACAAAACGATGGCATCGGCCCCGGCTTTTTGCAGGCCGCAGGCGGCATCCGCCAGCATCTCACCGGCTTTATCCCAGTCGCCGCTCGACTGGCAGGCTTCGATGTCATGAAAATCGACGCTATGCAGCACCAGCTTTGCAGAGTGCAGCCCGCCGAGCCGGGCTTTTACGCCTTCATTAATAAACCGATAATAGGGAATCGTCGATTCCCAGCTCATACCACCAATCAGACCCAGGGTTTTCATTTTTCACCTCCGTAATCTTCAAGGTATAACAAAACCGCCTGCTGGCGGGAAGCGATAAACATTTGTGATCGGCGGCGCAGTTCACAGCCACAACTTATATTTAAATGAACGCCTGATATAGAATATTTGAAACGTTGTTTCACTAATTAGAGGCAAGCAGATGTTTATTCCCCATAACGCAACCAAACTGGAAGATTTAGGCGGCGGCGTGACCCGCAGGATCCTGGCCCATAACGGCAGAATGATGGCAGTGGAAGTGAATTTTCAGGAAGGCGCCGTGGGTGCAATGCACAACCATCCGCACGAGCAGCTGACCTACGTGCTGTCCGGCGAATTTGAATTCACCATCGGCGATGAAACCCGTCGCGTCACCGCAGGCGATACGCTGTATAAAGAGCCGCATATTATGCACGGCTGCGTCTGTATTAAAGCAGGCACCCTGCTGGATACCTTTACGCCGATGCGCGAAGATTTTCTTAAGTAAAAATGCATTTATCGCCGGGGAAACCCGGCATTTTTTTATCCAGTCCACAGCAAAAAGCCCGTCAGCGTTTCCACTGACGGGCTTTTACGCTTCTGGAGCGGATTAACGCGCCAGCCAGCCGCCATCTACTGCAACGGTGTAGCCGTTGATGTAGTCAGATGCGCTGGAGGCCAGGAATACGATCGGCCCCTGCAGATCGCTCGGCAGACCCCAACGGCCCGCCGGGATACGGTCCAGGATCTCAGCGCTACGCTGTTCATCAGCACGCAGCTGCTGGGTGTTGTTGGTGGCCATGTAGCCCGGTGCGATAGCGTTAACGTTGATGTTGTGCTTCGCCCACTCGTTAGCCATCAGGCGGGTGATCCCCATTACGCCGCTTTTAGAGGCGGTGTAAGACGGTACGCGGATACCGCCCTGGAAGGAGAGCATAGAGGCGATGTTGATGATTTTGCCGCCTTTACCCTGAGCAATAAACTGTTTGGCTACCGCCTGAGACATAAAGAACACGGATTTGATGTTCAGATTCATTACGTCATCCCAGTCGGTTTCGCTGAAGTTGATCGCATCTTCGCGACGGATCAGACCCGCGTTGTTAACCAGAATGTCGACATGGCCGAATTCTGCGACCGCACGCTCCAGCAGTTCCGGGATCGCGTCGATTTTACGCAGATCGGCTGTCAGGCTCAGGAAACGACGGCCCAGCGCGGTAACGCCTTCGATCGTCTCAGTCGGTTCTACAATGTTGATGCCGACGATATCGCAACCCGCCTGCGCCAGACCCAGCGCCATACCCTGGCCTAAGCCGGTATCACAGCCAGTCACAATCGCAACTTTACCTTCGAGAGAGAATGAATCCAAAATCATGGTGGTTTCCTTAGTGTTCCCGCCTGTCACAGACAGATGCATATTCACAACGGTGTACCTGACGCGATTGGTCGCGGATCAGTCGCAGTGTATTCACACCTGAACTGCCTACGGCCGGTTAACACCTTTCGCTATTTGTCGTTACCGTCAAAGCTTCAAAACGCTATTTCTTGCTACTGCAAAACATCGTTTCGTTTTCGTTTGTGGGATTATACTAGCCCCTCTAAAACACGTTTTCAATTATAACTAAAACAATGTTTCATTTTTTGAGGTACCAAAGTACGAATTTGGAATTAGGATCACGAAACCTCAGCAGCACCTTTTTGTTACGCCGATTAAACGCGTCCGTAGCCAGGTAATCGGCAGACGTTACCCGGCCCCGTAGTGGCTGTTTTGTTAACGCATAGAGAGTGTTTAAGTTCGGTTTTGCCAGGCCGAACGCATCACAGAAACGAACGCAGGCGGAAGGACGCCCATCTTAGGCAAAGGGCGCTTTTTCTCAAAACCGGGCGCTATCTGAAACCAGTCGGCGGTAAAGGGCAATTTCTCAATTTTGTTGAGATCAAATTTAGTGGGGCGGCAAAGCCCGGCGGTGTCTAGCTGCTCGTCAATCACAAATTCCCCGGGATAGACCTGCCCCGGCCCGGTTTTTTGGGATGTGCCGTAAGCGATAAGCACCGCCTGGAGCGCAGGAAAAGCATTCAGGATTAGCCCTGGCCGGGGCTTTGGCCCCGGCTGGCCCAATTCCTCATGTTGGGGAAAATGACACCAGACAATATCCCCGGCAGCGGGTAACGGGTTGAAGTTAATAGCCATAAGCGTCCTGCTTATTTAAATAACGGCGAGTCCAGGTCGTTCTCAGAGATATCGAGACCAGACAGGTTGCGAATAGCGGCATGCTGTTTTTCAGTCAGCGGGCCATCATCCGGTGCATAGGCAGGCAACACTTCTTTAGCCAGGTTGCGCAGCGCTTTATGAACCAGTTCGGTTTGATTCAATGCCAGTTCTTCCATCAGACGCACAAATGTCTCCTCACTAATGCCAAATTCATTGTCACGAGAACGTAACTGAAACAGAAATTTCTTTGGCGCACCTTTTTTTGCTACGGAATAAGGTTCTGCCGTCCCTGAATCGCTGTTGCCGCTCCCTGTCTTTTTGCTGGTTGATTTATCCGTCATCGTGTTCACCCTCTCACCGAGTTATATATACAAAGTATATAGCAACACGACGGAGGCAGCACGTATTTTGTACAGCTGGCTTAGCGTTCACTGGAAAATTAACAGGGAAAGACAGGGCGTCATAGCGGGATAAACCGAACCTACGAGACATCTCGCAAACAACAGAAGACAGTAAAGGATAAGTATCAGAGAGGCTTACGCGGCCAGACAGAGCCGCGTGGGTGGTTAATCGCGTTCAATCGCCAGCGCAACGCCCTGACCGCCGCCGATGCAGAGTGTCGCCAGCCCCTTGCGGGCATCGCGCTTCACCATTTCATGCACCAGCGAAACCAGAATACGGCAGCCGGACGCGCCGATAGGGTGGCCGAGCGCAATCGCGCCGCCGTTGACGTTGACTTTGCGCGGGTCCCACTCAAGCACTTTACCGACCGATAGCGCCTGCGCGGCAAAGGCCTCATTGGCTTCAATGAGATCAACATCGTTCAGCTGCCAGCCCGCCCGCTCAAGGCAGCGGCGCGTGGCGTATACCGGGGCGATACCCATTAAGGCCGGATCGACGCCGATGCTGGCGAAGGCGCGAATGCGTGCCAGCACGGGGAGATTGAGTTCTTCTGCGCGGCTGGCGCTCATCATCATTACCGCCGCTGCGCCGTCGTTAATTGTCGAGGCGTTACCCGCCGTCACGCTGCCGTGAGAATCAAATGCTGGCGCAAGGCTCGCCAGGCCCTCCGCGCTGGCATCGGTACGCGGCTGCTCGTCGGTATCTACCAGAACATTTTTGCCGGGCGCTAATTCCACTTCCACCGGCACGATTTCGTCACGAAAACGGCCGCTATCAATCGCCACGCGCGCCTTATGCTGGGAAGAGAGCGCATAGGCATCCTGAAGTTCGCGGCTGATGCCATATTCCCGCGCCAGATTTTCCGCCGTGACGCCAATGTGATAATCGTTGAACGCGTCCCACAGCCCGTCATGCACCAGGCTATCGATCAACTGGCTGTTGCCTAATTGCGCACCGGTGCGGCTGTCGGTGAGCACATGCGGGGCGCGGCTCATGTTTTCCTGGCCGCCCGCGATCACCACATCGGCTTCACCGCACTGAATCGCCTGAGTGGCAAGGTGCAGCGCTTTCAGGCCCGATCCGCACACGTCGTTAATAGTTATGGCTGAAACCGCCCAGGGCAGGCCGCTGTTAAGCGCGGTTTGCCGCGCTGGATTCTGCCCGGCCCCGGCCGTTAACACCTGGCCCAGAATCACTTCATCCACATCAAAAGGGTTGATGCCCGAGCGTTCAATCAGCGCTTTAACCACCACCGAGCCCAGCTCGACGGCAGTACGACGCGCAAGCGCGCCCTGGAAGCACCCGATAGGCGTTCGCGCTGCGCCGACAATCACCACATCTTTCATTTTCAACCTCTCAATGACAGGACTGAAATAGAGTAGCGATTGTTATCAAATAATTTCGTAAATGTTTAAAAAATGGTGAACAGAGTCACACAGTAAAAACGTATGACGTTAGCTGAAACGCGTATATGGCGGGAAACGAACAGGAAAAACAGAAATAAAACAGGCCACAAGCAATGACCTGTCGTTATGGGCAAGATGCCCCACGTGGTAACGCGGGGCGGGTTGGATCATCAGGCCGCAACGCTTTTCGGCTGAGAAGAGAGATGCCCTGCCCACAGGTTAGCGATCCATTTCACGCCCCGGGCGGTAAAACGCGCCTGAGAAAACGTGTGCTGGTTTTCACCCACGCCTGAACGCAGCGTGAAGTAGCCTGCCTGCATATGATGCGGTGGCGGCGTCAGCGTACCGTTGGTGCGATACATAATGTTGCGCTCCAGCAAAAACTGACGGAACTCAGGCTCTTTCACTTTCAGCATCTTACAAACCTGCCGGAACCCCAGCGAATCTTCAACCTGTATGAGATGGTCAAATAATTCCGCCTTTGGCAAGGTGATCGCCAGCTGCTGCTCTGCCATCTGGCGCTGCTCATACTGTTCCGCCCAGGCGCGCGCAGCAGCGGCCGGGTTGGTGAAGTCAGGGATCTCTGCGCGCTGTTCGCGCTCCTGCCACCAGTCCAGCACATTCGCCGTAAAACCAGGAGAAACGCGCGCGACGGCCAGCAGCGAATCACGCTTGTTCAACAGGTACTCCTGATAGCTCTCCCCTTCCCGCTCAAACTGGTTGATAACGAGGGGTTGCGACAGACGCTGAGCCGTTTCCAGACTTTTAATGATACGTTTCACTTCGCCGTGAGTTATGCCCGTCAACGTAGCAATTTCACGGCTGCTCATTGTGACTGATTGATCCAAAGAATGTCGGTTTAAAGAAGGATTCATCATAGGCCTCACCACTTACTCACAAACAGCAACACCCTGGCGGGTAGTAGAAATAGTATACAATGCACTGTTTAAATATCCAGTATTTTTTATGAACAATTTACCTTAGGGAAATCAGGTAATTCGCGCACTTTTCACTGGATGCCCATACAGTCACATTGTAAGAAAGCCTTATGTCGCGCCTCATTTTCGCCTCAGCTTGTCGTTCGGGTCTCGTGTTCAGGAGGGCGCGCCAAAGAGAAAATTGCCCGATGGGGCCATTAAGAACCCTACGAGCGCTGGGCAGGGATAACGCCAGGTCTGGAGCAGTTTTATTCTCACGATGTAATAATCCTATGAGGTAGTAATACAGGCTTTCGATGCGTGTAAATAAAAATTTACACGTTATTTTCAGGCCTAGCATTATATTGTCTAAAAATAATGACTTCGTTCTCAGTTTTCCTACCAGAATAAGTTCACATGAAAGTAAAAGAAAAAAACAGGAAACTGAAAATACCAACACTTTACATATTTAGCTATTAGCGAGGTATTTTAAGTTAAATCCTCACCTGGTAATTCATTGATTTTATATCGCTCTTTTAAAATACAGTGACTCAGGTCACGGGTTTTACAGATGTGCTAAAAAGATGGTTTGGCAAACTGTTGCCAGACTATTTCAACGGCGGAATGTTTAACGCATAATCGCTCTGCCTTAACATTTTACGAATATTTAAACAGGGTGCTAAACCCGGAAACTATTCCGCCTCGGAGTTCAGGCGGGACGATATGCTTTAAACCAATGAATACCACCCGATAAAACGGAGATAGTTAAATGAATTTTCCAGCAGAACCGTTCCGTATTAAAAGCGTTGAAACCGTTTCTATGATCCCACGCGATGAGCGTATTAAAAAAATGCAAGAAGCGGGCTACAATACTTTCTTATTAAATTCGAAAGACGTGTATATCGATCTGCTGACCGATAGCGGAACTAACGCCATGAGCGATAAACAGTGGGCCGGAATGATGATCGGCGACGAAGCTTATGCGGGTAGCGAAAACTTCCATCATCTGGAAAGAACGGTTCGTGAACTGTTCGGCTTTAAACATATTGTTCCTACTCACCAGGGGCGCGGCGCAGAAAACTTATTATCGCAACTGGCAATTAAACCGGGTCAGTATGTTGCGGGTAATATGTATTTCACCACCACCCGTTATCATCAGGAAAAAAATGGCGCGACCTTTATCGATATCGTTCGTGATGAAGCGCACGACGCCACGATTGAAGTTGCCTTCAAAGGCAATATCGATCTGAAAAAATTGCAGAAACTGATCGATGAAAAAGGCGCGGAAAATATTGCCTATATTTGTCTGGCGGTAACCGTTAACCTGGCAGGCGGCCAGCCGGTATCGATGGAAAATATGCGTGCCGTTCGCGAACTGACTGCCGCGCACGGAATTAAAGTGTTCTATGACGCCACCCGCTGCGTTGAAAACGCCTATTTCATTAAAGAGCAGGAAAAAGGTTACGAGAACACCAGCATCAAAGACATCGTTCATGAAATGTTCAGCTATGCCGACGGCTGTACCATGTCCGGTAAGAAAGACTGCCTGGTGAACATCGGCGGCTTCCTGTGCATGAATGATGATGAGATGTTCTCTTCCGCTCGCGAGCTGGTCGTGGTTTATGAAGGGATGCCTTCATACGGCGGTCTGGCGGGACGTGATATGGAAGCCATGGCAATTGGTCTGCGCGAAGCGATGCAGTATGAATACATCGAACATCGTATCAAGCAGGTTCGTTACCTCGGCGAAAAACTGAAAAGCGCGGGTGTTCCGATTGTCGAACCGATCGGCGGCCATGCGGTATTCCTGGATGCTCGTCGTTTCTGCCCGCATTTGTCACAGGATGAATTCCCGGCACAGAGCCTGGCGGCCAGCATTTATATGGAAACCGGCGTACGCAGTATGGAGCGCGGCATTATTTCCGCTGGACGTAATAAAGAGACCGGTGAACACCACAGACCGAAACTGGAAACCGTACGTCTGACTATTCCACGTCGTGTCTATACCTATGCACATATGGACGTGGTCGCTGATGGTATCATCAAGCTGTATAAGCACAAAGAAGATATTCGTGGCCTGAAGTTTGAATATGAACCGAAGCAACTGCGTTTCTTTACGGCTCGCTTTGATTACATCTAATTCAGTATTTGGCCCTGCCTCGTTGCAGGGCCTTTTTGTTTCTGAACGAGGCCGTTTAAAAATTGAGTATAAATGCTGTAAATAACAATATTTTTTTACAGGAACATTATTATGGGTATTCATAACCCCGCTCAAAATGGTACCCCTGGATTAACCAGTGGTGCAGTGCTCGTGATTGCCACCGTTATTGGCGGTGGCATGTTTTCTCTTCCGATTGCCATGGCCGGCGTATGGTTTACCGGCGCGACCGTAATTTTAATCGCTATTGCGCTGATGATGTTATTAACCGGTTTGATGTTAGTTGAAGTTAACCTGCATTTTGAACCCGGGGCCAGCTTTAATACCTTTACCCAGGAACTGCTGGGGAAGAAATGGAACATTGTTGTTGGTATCGCGTTTGGCTTTGTTTTATATATTCTCACCTATGCCTATATCTCTGGTTCGTCGGCAGTATTGAGCCAGACCCTTATGAAATATAGTGGGATCCATTTCCCGGCTAAATTTTCGGTTATTGTCGTTACGCTGTTTGTCGGCATTATTGCCTGGTATAGTTCCTTACTGGTTGGCCGTATTACCACAGTACTTATTCTCGGTAAGTTTATTGCTTTCTTTGCTACCTTTTCCGGGCTGGTCAGCCATATAGAGATCGCTAAACTGTTGGATAGCGCCTCCGTCGCCATACCGGGCACCAGCTATCTTCCCTATGTGCTGATGACATTACCGTTTTGTATTATTTCATTCGGCTTTCATGGCAACGTGCCAAGCCTGGTAAAACTCTACGGGAAGGACGGTGTGCCCAATATCACGCGCTCAATCGTGATTGGAACCGTGTTTGCGGTACTGCTGTATATCTTCTGGCTGGCCGTGACCATGGGGAACATTAGCCGCGCTTCGTTCTCGCCGATTATCGCTCAAGGCGGCAATATCGATGTCTTCGTTGAGGCCATCGGCGGAATTTTTACCAGCCGCTATATGGATCTTATCCTGACCTTCTTCGGAAACTTCGCTGTGGCAAGTTCATTACTCGCCGCGACGCTGGGGCTTTTTGATTACATTGCCGACCTGTTCCACTTCCCTAACGATCCGCTGGGCCGTTTTAAAACCACGCTGGTGACTTATCTTCCCCCGGCGTTTGTCTGTTTCTTTTTCCCTAACGGCTTCGTGTACGCCATAGGCTACGCCGGTTTAGCGTTCACCATCTGGAGCGTCATTCTGCCACCATTCCTGGTGAAAAGCGCACGGCGCCGTTATAGCTCGGCGATTTACACCGCTCCCTGTAATAACACAATGTTGAATCTGGTTATTGTCTGCGGCGTTATTGTCTATCTGACGGTCGTGCTTGACGTTCTCGGCTGGCTGCCAGCATTTAAGTAATTGAGGGTATTATGAAAAACGTATTATCAATCCAGTCCAGCGTGGTGTACGGCTACGCGGGTAATAAAGCCGCCGTATTGCCGATGCAGCTGTTGGGTATTGATGTCTGGCCTTTTCATACCGTGCAGTTTTCTAATCACACCCAATATGGGCACTGGCAGGGAATGGCGTTGCCGCCGGGCCAGTTAACTCATGTGATTGCCGGGCTGGAGCAAAACGATAAATTGCCTGAGTGCGATGCCGTTTTGTCGGGTTATCTCGGGGACAGCAGGCAGTGTGAAGAGGTGGCGCTGGCCGTGAATCAGGTGCGTCGTTATAACCCGAAAGCGCTCTATTTTTGCGATCCCGTCATGGGACATCCGGCAAAAGGTTGCGTGGTGGCTAACGGTGTCGATACGTTTTTCAAGAACGAAGCCATTGCGCTGGCAGACGTGATGGGCCCCAACTTACATGAACTGGAAATATTATCCGGCAAGACGTTGAATACCTTTGATGAGGTGGTGTATGCGGCACAGCAGCTGGTCGCACAAGGCGTCAGTAAAGTGTTAGTCAAACACCTGGGGAAATGTGCTAAAGATCCCGCCGCTTTCGAGATGCTTATGGTCACCGGACGGCAGGTTTTGCACATTGCACGCCCGCTGTATCTCTTCCCTAAGCAGCCAGTTGGCGTAGGCGATCTGACCTGTAGCGTTTTACTTGCAGGCTTGCTGAACGGCTTCGATGATATTACCGCGCTGGAGTATAGCGCTAATATTGTCGATGCCGTGATGCGCCATACCTGGCAGCGAGAAAGTTATGAGCTGGAACTGATTGAATCACGGCATTTCATCATGAATCCGGTGATTCGTTATGCAGCAATGAAACTGTAGCCGCATTAACCCGAGGTGAAGGATGTTTCTGACGCTTCTTAAAATTCAGTTTCCACTTGTGCACAGATTTGCATTACTGCGTATCCTGCTAATTACATTGCAGTTATCAGGGTTGCGAAAGAAGAAGCAATAAAAGGCAAAGTTGCACCCCGGTTTGTTGTGCGGGGTGCAAGCTTGCTAATGGCACGCTTAAGCCCGGAAATAACGCGGCGGGATCAACGCAGCAAAAGCATCGATTTTGTTGAGAAGTTTTTTGCAGAAAGACATTTTGCTAACCTCAGTGTGATACAGGTCACATATTGTACCCTTCCCGTTACGAAGCGCCAATATCCTCACGTCTTCCTTGTCAGTTTAAGTGTAAACCTGTCTGTAAATAATTTTGCTTTCGCTGCGTAATTATTTAACGTCCCATCCCTGGTAACCCGGCAATTTAGTAATTTAGCGGTAGCTTATGAACGGCAATAAGTTTGCCTTTTTGCATTTCGATGTAGTTCCCCTTTCGCAGCGCAGAAAGCATTTCAGCAATCACTGAGCGGGAGATATGAGTATGAGTTTGAATATAGTTAATGACGCCAATCTGAGAGCGCAGCTCTATGTCCCAACTTGCCATAGTTAATAATGTGGAACGAATTTGTGCGTAAGTTGAGGTGCCAATAAATTGTGCATCGCGCCATTCGAACCAGCGCATTTGATAAGTCTGCCAGTGACAAAATGACTTCCAGAGCCCCTGTTTATCAATAACATCCATCGCGCGACTGACGGGTAAGGAAAATCCGGTGCAGTTCGTTTTAGTCACGATCTTATAATTTAAGGGACTGGGGATAGGATCGCCGGATAAACTGAGTAATACAGGTGCAGCAAGGAGTTCAACATGGATATCATTGTTTTCTCTCCAGATATCCAAAAACCCTTCTTTAAAATACCAGCACTGTTGCTCGCCCTGCTCGTTAGAAAAACTTAATTCCTCACCTGCGGCAATACTAAAGCTCATAGCGCAAGGACTAAGATGGCTGCGAAGAATCTCTAAATGGCTTAACGGTTTTACCAAATCTAACATGTGATTAGTCCATTCACTGTCGAGAATCCATTCCACTGATTAAACAAATGCCCATCCAGAACAGGATGGGCATTGAATAACCACAATATCATTTATAACATCGCGATGATTACCAGGTGTATTTCACACCAACATTTGCTGCCCAATCCTGGTCAACGTCGCCGCCGCCCAGATAGTTAGCATCTGCATAGGTGCTGAAATTCTTGGTAAAGTTGAACTGACCGCCCAGACCAACACGGACTGCAGAACCTTCTACGCCGTTATCGATGTCATCACCGTTAACGTTAGCGCTGTTACCCGCATCGTCATAAACGTAAGCCAGTTTGCCATACGGAGTGAAGGACTGGTCGTTACCATAGTTGAAGGTATAACCAATATCAGCACCCAGTTCATAACGCAGGCTGTCATAAGACTGGCTGCCTACATCCATCTTGTTGCTTAACTGATAGTCATCGCCATCCTGGAACAGACCAGTGATGCTTGCATACGGAGTAAGGTATGCATTTTCATTGAACTGCCAGTCATAACCCGCTTTCAAGCCAAAGCCCCAGGCATCAGATGAAATGTCGCCAGAGACGGAATCACCGTTGCTCATTTTTGAGGTCAGGTCATTGCTGTAATGGCTGTAACTTAATGTCGTATCAACAAAGATGTTGTTCGG
The DNA here is from genome assembly GCF_007570865.1 of Atlantibacter subterraneus. Classification (GTDB taxonomy): domain Bacteria; phylum Pseudomonadota; class Gammaproteobacteria; order Enterobacterales; family Enterobacteriaceae; genus Atlantibacter; species Atlantibacter subterraneus. Next base: position 43,707 of record NZ_VLPS01000005.1, read on the forward strand.
GAAGCGAGCTGACGTGTAGAAACGTGCAGATTGAGTATCCTGATCAACGTTGCCAGAACGATCGTCCAGGCTACCTTTACCAAAGCCAGCAGCCGCACCGACAGTCCATTTTGCGTTATTGCCATCAATCTGCTTATCAACACCAACCATGATGCCATTAACATCCTGGTCGTAGTTCAGCACATTGTTACTGCCGCTAAAGCTACCGCCATAATAGCTGACCCATGCACCGCCCTGGTCACCTGCGGTATGGCGGCCATTCGTCAGACGAGCAGCCAATACATCCTGTTCAAGATTCCAGATGTTGCTGTTAGCAGACGGAACGCTAAGCGCCATGTTCGCATAGTCAGTCAACTCTTGCTGATGCAGAGTAACGATATCGCCATTTTGTTGAGCTTCATAGGTGTATGCACCCAGATCCGCTTTGTTAGCCGCGGTGAAGCTTGCTGCAGTGTTTGCGTCGTTATCATATACGCGGATAATTTCTTTATCTTTGTATTGAGCTTCAGAACCAACGCCCGTTGCGTTATCGATACGAACTTTATAATTGCCCGCAACATCGCCATTCACAGCCAGGTGGCCATCGGAGTTCAGCGCAATCACACCATAATCGTAATTAGCGTCGTGAATATCGTTAGTGATATAACGGCCATTATTGAGATCTGAATTCAGTACATAATCGCGGCTTGCGATGTCAAATACACCGGCATTTGTCAGAACCATATTATTGGTATCAATCTGACCCAAGCCCAGATTCAACTGACTATGATTATCCACGGTGATGGTGTTGGCATAAAGGCTGGCAGTTTCTTCAAGCAGTGATGCCTGGCTGTAGCTGTCGATATGCAGGCTGTTAGTGGCAACTTCATAGCCTAAATCATAGGCATCGATAGAATTATTGGAATCACCGATGTTCAGCGAGGAACCATTGGTAAGAGTAATGCTATCTGCCAGCAGGCTTGAATCTTCAACATTTACTTTCGAGCCGTTGTTTACGACCAGATCATCAATGTTAGAAACTTTACGCGTATCCCACTCGGAGCCATTATCCAAAGTTACGTTAAAGATACCGCTCTGATAAACCGCGTTGCCGACAACATGATTTTCTTCGTCAAAAGCCGTACCGTCTGCACCGATACCATATACTGAGCTTGGCCAGATGCTATTCGGTTGATAATCATACAGCTCTGCAGTGGCTTCTACGTTGGAGAACGCAGCGCCGACCCATTTGCTGCCGTTAGTCAGCGTCAGATCAAGACGATCGGTATTATCCCAACCGTTAGAATCCATTACGCCATCGCCATTACGGTCGTATGCATCAACATGGACAATATTATTGTCTGCATCTATATAATCGTAGCCACCAAAGTTGTTATCAAAGGTGCTGGAGAACAGAACATCGCCAGTTAGCGTTGAATGATCAAACGTTGCAGTGGTCTGCATAGCGTTGTCAGAGCCAGAAGCGATAACGGCTAATGCTACATCATCCGGGTTGTAGCTATAACCATTACTATAATCGCTCGCTTTACCGGTACGTCCATAGAAACCTTCTGTACCCATATCACTCATGGAGCCAGAAGTGACCACTGAATCCTTCACTACAACGGTATCGTTGAAGATTTCAGTATTATTCCAGCCATCAGCAGCGGTAATGTCCTTATTGTCATTCCACTGATAACCCTGGCCGAGCATGATACCCGCAACTTTTGAATTATTCTGGATAACCAGGTCAACTTCCTGATCCAGCGTAATTGCAGTACCTAAATCAAAGGTATCGTAGGAAGCGGTTTCACCCGTCCCTGCGTTGTAATAGGTGTAATGTTCGTAGTTATCGTCGATAGTAGAGTTGTCGACAGTCAGGGCCAGACGATCATATGCATAGCCGTCAGCACGCCCATCAGCACATTCTACGGTCATACATTCGGAAGTGATCATGCCATTAATGTAGCTGTCTTTAATCGTCAACGAATTCGGGTTGGTATTACCCGCAACACCATCATCCAGATAGTAGGTTGAGATTACGCCATTAACCCGGGCCCCATTAATAACAGGGTAGATATTCCCGTTATAGTAGTTGGAGCCATAGTCATAGCCAACGTATCCCTGATACATTACTCCACCATTATAATAAAAGGTGTCATAATTCGTACCAGAAATATCAATAGTAGCAGATGCCTGAGAAGCGATTGCCATCGTACAAGCTATTGCTAATTGAGATACAACAAGTTTCTTATTCCAGCAGCGCATTTACCATCCCTCCTCAGGGATAAACTAAAGTTGGTCCATCAATTATGCGGTTTACTAAAAACTAAAAACGACACATAACACATGCATGTTCAATATTGAGAAAAGCACTAGCAGAGAAAATTATGCGCGTCGAAAGGGAAAAGGTTCAAACAAAGTTTATGGAAAGTCTGTTTTCAAACATTGAACCAAATAAGATTTAAGCTCACCTGCGTGTACGTAGCATATATAACAGAAAATGATTCAATAATGACAACCATATGTTTACCAGCGTCAGAAAACCTCGCCACGTCCTCACATGGGAGTGCCATAAGCCAATAAATCCACCGCTGGAGAAGAAAAAATTAAACATAAAGAACAATCACTTATAATATTGTAACTGAGAAATAAATCACTTGACCATAAAAAACCATGAATGCATTAGCAATTAACCATACAATTTTTTAATATGCTTAATACTGGATTGACCTATATTTTATTTTTCGGTGATTATTATTTGAAAAGATAAACCATTACAACCTCTCCCTTCAAAATTAATTCTCATAAATTCTTATAAGAACACCATTATAAAAGACTCACCATATAAAAAATTATGTAAACTGAAATGCAAAATCACAAAACATGTGATTTACATCTTGTTTTTCACAAGAAAAAATGCGCATAGTAAATTTTACGCAACGAAACAATAAAAATCATATATGGATTTAAAGAATTAGCAATGCCGCGCATCAATCTAAATTTAATACCCTTTGGACCGCATTTTCTGGAACCATTGATGCGTTTATTAAAAACTCACCTCGCTGCTATACTGGTTTGCAAGCAGTCCGTCGCGAACGTTAATTAATTTCACTCAAAAGGTTTCCATTTAAATAATGTAAAGTAAAAATTGTGTATTAAAAACTAAGACTAATTTCATCGCGTTTTTAAATTCAAATTAAAACAGTGCTTTTTTCGTATATGGACAATCAAACAGAGTTATGCAGTTATCGAACGCTGGCTCGAGCGCTTCTGTATCGTTTATGCAGAAAGTGATGAAATTGATACCGGAGAATAGAGCGAAAACGAGAATTACAAAGCAGCGAAGAGATGTTTCTGGAGCGGGTGAAGGGAATCGAACCCTCGTATAGAGCTTGGGAAGCTCTCGTTCTACCATTGAACTACACCCGCTTCGAGGTGTGCAAGGCATTATAGACCTTCACGGCCTTCAGGCAATACCTTGCTGATTAACTGATGCTCTTTTAAGCATTTAGCATGCAGGCGCTTTTCCCGGCGGCGGGAGATAGCGCTGCGGATCGATAGCCGTCGCGCGATAGCGAATCTGGAAATGAAGCTGCACCCCGTCTGCGCCGCTGCTTCCCATAGTGGCGATCTTCTCCCCCGCTTTCACTTTCTGGCCATTGTTGACCAGCAGCGTCTCGTTATGCGCATAGGCGGTGATGTAGTCTTCACCATGCTTAATCATCACCAGGTTGCCGTAGCCGCGCAGCTGGTTGCCTACGTAAACCACCGTTCCCGCACCCGATGCCACCACGGGCTGCCCGCGGGAGCCGGCAATATCAATGCCTTTATTACCCCCGTCCGCCGTGGAATACGGCAGGATCACTTTCCCGCTGGTCGGCCAGCGCCAGCAGCGTTGTCCCACCGGCGGCCATGACGATTGCGGCACGGCGGACGATGGCGTCACCGCTGCGGTTTTGCTGGAGGATTTACGGGAAGACGATGCGGTTTTCGTCGAGCCGTTCACTTTCAGCCGCTGCCCCACCTCAATGGTATAGGGCGCAGAGATGTTATTGAGCCGGGCCAGTTCTTTAACGCTGGTACCTGTCATCCGCGAAATCCGATACAGCGTATCCCCTCGTTTCACCGTATAAACAGATCCAGAATAGCTTCCAGGATCAGATGATTTATTGCCTGAACAGCCTGCGATTAGCAGCACTATTGCCAGGCCAACAGCGATTCGAAAGGAATTTCCAGACAGGCGTCCTGCGCTCAAAACAGATCCTCTTTAAAGACAAATGACGGTTTATCATAGCAGCCCAGCGCCGGATGCCCAATTCCTGCGCACGTTATGATACTTATCAGATTGAGAGTTTTCTGGTCATTATGATAACGAGACAACGTATCACCACTCCCGCTTTTCATTTATTCCCGGACATTTTTTAAGGTCATCACAGTTTACTTCTTGTCCAACGGGCATTTTCTCTTCTGGCGTAAATTTTGCCTGATCGTTCTATTGACTGAAGAACAGCGTCTGTCACATCAGGAGAGAGAAAAATGGAACAACGGGAAGCTGCCGCAACGGGCGAGCCCTGTATGCGTGTGGATGCCGTTGCTAAGGCAACGGGCCGCGCACGATATACTGACGATTATGTGATGGCAGGAATGTGCTATGCCAGATACGTTCGAAGCCCCATCGCTCATGGTTATGCCAGCAAAATTGATTGCACAGAGGCGAAAGCGCTCAACGGCGTACTCGCCGTGTTCACCTGGGAAGACGTGCCGGAGATCCCCTTCGCGACAGCGGGCCACGCATGGACATTAGATGCGGGCAAACGTGATGTCGCCGACCGCCTGCTGTTGACGCGCCACGTACGTCATTATGGCGATGGCGTCGCCATCGTGGTCGCCCGCGATGAACTCACCGCAGAAAAAGCGGCTTTATTAGTTAAGGTCGAGTGGGAAGAACTGCCGGTTATCACAACGCCTCACGCCGCGCTGGCCGAAGATGCCGTCGCGATCCACCCTTCCGGCAATACTTTGAAGTACAGCGAAATCATGGCGGGCGATCCGGTTAAGGTTATCGCCGACGCGGAGCATCAGGTCAGCGGCCATTATCAAACGCCGGTCATTCAGCATTGCCATATGGAAGGCGTAACCAGCTTTGCGTGGATGGAAGAGGATGCGCGCATCACCATTGTCTCCAGTACTCAAATTCCCCACATTGTTCGCCGCGTCGTCGCGCAGGCGCTGGATATCGCCTGGTCGCGGATCAGAGTGATTAAGCCCTACGTCGGCGGCGGCTTTGGCAACAAGCAGGATGTGCTGGAAGAGCCAATGGCGGCGTTCCTGACACTAAAACTGGGCGGCATTCCGGTAAAAGTGATGCTCAGTCGCGAAGAGTGCTTTACTGCCACCCGTACTCGCCACGCCTTTACTATCGACGGCCAACTCGGCATTTCCCGTGACGGCATCCTTAAAGGCTATATGCTGGATGTGCTGTCGAATACCGGGGCATACGCGTCCCACGGTCACTCCATCGCCGCAGCCGGTGGCAACAAAATTCCTTATCTCTACCCGCGTATCGCCTTTGGCTATCGCGCGACTACCTGTTACACCAATCTACCCTCAGCGGGGGCGATGCGCGGCTACGGCGCGCCGCAGGTAGTGTTTGCGCTGGAGGCGATGCTGGACGATGCCGCCGCCGAACTGGGCATCGACCCGGTGGAGATCCGCCTGCGCAACGCGGCGCGCGAAGGGGATCTCAACCCGGTCAATCAAAAGGTTATCCATAGCGCCGGGCTGCCGGAATGCCTGATACAAGGCCGCGAGATTTTCGAATGGGATAAACGCAAAGAAGCGTGCCAGGGCCAGCAGGGCAATCTGCGGCGCGGGGTGGGCGTGGCTTGCTTCAGCTATACCTCAAATACCTGGCCGGTAGGCGTGGAGATTTCCGGCGCGCGGCTGCTGCTTAACCAGGATGGCACCATCAACGTGCAAAGCGGCGCGACGGAAATCGGCCAGGGTGCCGATACGGTGTTCTCGCAGATGGTGGCGGAAACCGTTGGCGTACTGGTCAGTTCGGTGCGGGTTATTTCCACCCAGGATACCGACGTCACTCCGTTCGACCCGGGCGCATTTGCGTCGCGGCAAAGCTACGTGGCGGCCCCCGCTCTGCGCCAGGCGGCATTACAGATGCGTGAAAAAATCCTTCATCATGCCGCGCTGATGTTGCACCAGTCAGCGATGAATCTGACGCTAAACCGTGGTGACGTGGTGCTGACCGAGCGCCCCAACGCGCCGCTGCTGTCGGTTGCCGACATCGCTATGGATGCGTTTTATCACCCCGAGCGCGGCGGGCAGCTTTCCGCAGAGGCGTCGGTGAAAACCACCACCAACCCGCCTGCGTTTGGCTGCACCTTTGTCGATCTCACCGTGGATGTAGATCTGTGCAAAATCACCATTAACCGCATCCTCAACATGCATGATTCCGGGCACATCCTGAACCCGGTGCTGGCGGAAGGCCAGGTTCACGGCGGGATGGGCATGGGCATCGGCTGGTCGATATTCGAAGAGATGATCATTGATGAAAAAACCGGCGTGGTGCGCAACCCCAATCTGCTGGATTACAAAATGCCCACCATGCTGGATCTCCCCGAACTGGAATGCGGGTTTGTAGACACTCACGAACCGCAATCGGCCTACGGGCATAAGTCTTTGGGAGAACCGCCGATTATCCCGGTCGCCGCAGCTATACGCAATGCGGTACGGATGGCGACCGGCGTGGCGATTAATACTCTGCCGCTGACGCCGAAACGTCTGTTCAGTGAATTCCGCGAGGCGGGTCTGATTTAAGGATAACGCTATGTTTGATTTCGAAAGCTATCACCGCGCAACAGGGATTGCCGACGCGACGGCGCTGCTGGCGCAGCATCCGCAGGCGCGGCTGCTGGCTGGCGGCACGGACGTACTGATCCAACTGCATCATCATAATGCCCGCTATCGCCACGTGGTGGATATTCACGGTCTGGCAGCACTGCGCGGTATTGAAATGACTGACGCAGGCGGGCTGCGCATCGGCTCCGGCACCACCTTTACAGAACTGATTGAAAGCCCGCTGGTCAGACAGCATCTTCCGGCGTTAAGCGCCGCCGCCGCGTCTATTGCCGGGCCGCAAATCCGCAACGTCGCCACCTACGGCGGCAATATTTGCAACGGCGCCACCAGCGCCGATTCCGCCACGCCGTCGCTGATTTACGATGCCACACTGGAAATCGCTTCCGCTTCCGGCACGCGTTTTACTTCTGTTAACGGCTTCCATACCGGCCCCGGCAGCGTGGCACTGGAAGCGGGCGAGATACTGGTGGCGTTTCACTTCCCGCCACAGCCAACCTCCGGAGCAGGCAGCGCCCACTTTAAATATGCAATGCGCGACGCGATGGATATCGCCACCATCGGCAGCGCGGCGCGGTGCCTTATCAAAGACGGCAAATTTGATGAGTTACGACTGGCGTTTGGCGTCGCCGCGCCTACGCCAATCCGCTGTCTCCATGCTGAGCAGGCGGCGCAGGGCGCGCCATTAACGCAACAAACCCTGGCCGCTATCAGCGAAGCCGTGTTGCAGGACGTCTCCCCGCGCTCTTCCTGGCGCGCGGCCAAAGAGTTCCGTTTACATCTGATCCAAACCATGACCCGAAAAGTCGTCAGCGAAGCCGTAGAAAACGCGGGAGGGAAACTGCAATGAGAAATGAAGCCTGGATAACCGTTAACTGTTCGATTAACGGCGCGCCTTTCCGCTTTACCGCCTCGCCGGCGACGCCGCTGGCGGAGCTGCTGCGCGGTCAGGGTCTGCTGAGCGTAAAACAGGGGTGCAACGTCGGGGAGTGCGGTGCCTGCACCGTGCTGGTGGACGGCGTGGCGATCGACAGCTGCCTGTATCTGGCGGCATGGGTGGAGGGTAAAGCTATCCGCACAGTGGAAGGCGAATCCATCGGCGGGCAGTTATCTGCCGTTCAGCATGCCTATACCCGTTCTGGCGCGGTGCAGTGCGGCTTCTGTACGCCTGGGCTGATAATGGCGACGACCGCTTTACTGGCGAAACCGCACGCTCAGCCCTTTACGGTGCTGGAGATCCGCCAGGGCCTGGCGGGCAATCTATGCCGCTGTACCGGGTATCAGATGATTGTCGAAACCGTGCAAGCCTGCGATCGTCCGCAGGAATAAACCGCAGCGGGCACACAAAGTGCCCGCTTTTCATCCTGCCTGTAGCTCATATTTTTTAATTTTGCGATACAGGGTGGCAATGCCGATCCCCAACTCATCCGCCGCCTGTTTTTTATTGCTGTAGCGCGACAAAGCATCACGAATCATCTGTTTTTCCATCTCTTCCAGCGCCGTTCCGCCAGATTCGTCCACGCGCGGAGCCATGGCGAAAACCGCATCCATATCAGCATCCGCCAGCTTCACGCCGTTAGTCAGATTAGGCGGCAGCAGCGATGCGTCGATGACTTCCCCTGACGGCACCACGTTAATCAAATATTCAATGAGATTACTCAGTTCACGTAAATTGCCCGGCCAACGATAGCGTTTGAGGATTAGCATCACTTCCGGCGCTACGCCCGGGTAAACCAGGCCGATCCGTCGGGTATGAAGATGAAGGAAATAGTGGATCAACAGCTCCATATCATCCTGACGCTCGCGCAGCGGCGGCAAACTTACCGGGATCACATTCAGGCGGTAGTACAAGTCCTCCCGGAATTTCCCGTCGGCAATAAATTGTTCCAGATTCTGGTTAGTGGCGGAAATAATGCGAATATCCACCTGCACCGGATGGCTGGCCCCGATGGGCTGGATTTCCCGCGCTTCGATGGCGCGCAGCAGTTTAGCCTGGAGGGTAAGCGGCATATCGCCGATCTCATCCAGAAACAGCGTGCCGTGGTTGGCCGCCTGGATAAGCCCGGTCTTGCCGTTAGCGGATGCGCCGGTAAACGCGCCTTTCACATAGCCGAACAGTTCGCTTTCCAGCAGCTGTTCCGGAATGGCCGCGCAGTTAATGGCGATAAAGGGCTTATTTTTACGGTCGCTGAGCTGATGAATCGCCCTCGCCACCACTTCCTTGCCGGTTCCGCTTTCCCCGACAATCAAAATGCTCGACGGGCTGGGCGCGATACGGCTAATCAGGCGTTTTAGCTGGCGCATCGGGCGGCACTCTCCCACCAGATGTTCAATATGCGGTTCATCCTGGGCAATCGCCACGCCGGACGAGGTATGCGACTGATGAAACGCCATCAGAAACAGCTGGTGGTCCTGCACATGGTGAAGCTGCCCGATTATCAGTTCGCTTTTGTCATCGAACGTGACGATGTGCTGCATATGCCCCTGGGTAAAATTGCTTTCAAAGGTCAGCGGGCGGAAATTAACGGTCTGGCCGATCATATTTCCCTGGGTAACCCCAAGTATTTTCAAGGCGGTAAGATTAGCAAACTGCACGCGATTATCTTCCCCTACCACCAGCACCCCCTGATCCATATTTTCGATCATGGTGGAGAATATTTTGCGAATGCTGCCGCTGCCGTTTTGATCTTCCAGTAATTTAGAAACAAAAATTGTCGAAATATGACGAACATAATCAGAGAACTCATGCAGGTTATCATTAATATGCTCCTGCTGTTCATGCGTCACGGCGATAAGGCTAATCACGCCGACGCAGCTGTCCTGGAATATTACCGGCGTACCGAGAAAGGCTTTCTCCTTACAATTATCTTTGCTGGTACATCCTTCACATAATGGATCGTAACGTGAATGAGTTACCACCTTTTCCTGTTTGGTTTCCAGTACGTAACGCAATAAGCGTGAATTGGTGTTGAGTTTCTGACCAAGAAATTTGCCATAAGATCCGGTACCAGCCACCCGGCACAGGCTTTCATCAACAATCTCGACCTCGAGCTGCAACACGCTGGCGAGCATTCTGGCAAAACGTTGAATTGTAGGCTGAATCTGCATCAAAACGGATTGAGTGTTGGCGGGTATCATAGCTTAACCTTCGAATATCATTTCATTGGTTGATATTTATAAAGTCGCTTTTTTAATAATCTTTGCCCCATGATACTAACCTGGACGCTCTTGATATTGATAAAAACAGTTTTCCTTTATCATTCTCAGGTGGAATTATGGAAGAAACATCACATTTCTATATCAATATGAGAATAGCAGCGCCTGATTTATCAATTTGACGGCGCTTCTCGTTTAATCGGTAAATAATCCCTGTTTTATTCCCTCACTGCTAACAGCCTATAAATAAAGCCAAACGATTACGTATTAAATAATGGTTAATAAACGGCGTTAATTTGTGATTCATTTCTCATTATCTAAGCCATTATGGCCTGTTGCGTGGGTCGGTAATGATTCTGGCACAGTTATTGTTAAGACACAGATATCGCTGTGAATCGCGTTTCTCGATGCCCGGCTAATTCCATGCCTGACACAGCAAAATGCCACCTTGCCTATCATTCCACTACCAGGATCTAAAAATGAAAACTGTTAATGAGTTGATAAAGGATATCAATGCGCTGAACTCCCACCTCCACGAGAAAGACTTTTTGTTGACGTGGGAGCAAACGACAGATGAATTAAAACAAGTGCTGGACGTCGCAGCCGCGCTGAAAACGCTGCGCGCGGAAAATATTGCCACAAAGGTTTTCAATAGCGGTCTTGGCATCTCTGTGTTTCGCGATAATTCCACGCGTACCCGCTTCTCCTATGCTTCGGCGCTCAATTTGCTTGGCCTGGCGCAACAGGATCTCGACGAAGGAAAATCGCAGATTGCCCACGGCGAAACCGTGCGTGAAACCGCCAATATGATCTCGTTCTGCGCCGATGCCATTGGTATCCGCGACGATATGTATCTGGGTGCCGGCAACGCCTATATGCGCGAAGTGGGTGCCGCGCTGGATGATGGCTACAAACAGGGCGTGCTGCCCCAGCGCCCTGCCCTGGTCAACCTGCAATGCGATATCGACCACCCAACGCAGTCGATGGCGGACCTGGCCTGGCTGCGCGAGCATTTTGGCTCCCTGGAAAACATCAAGGGCAAGAAAATCGCCATGACCTGGGCCTACTCGCCCAGCTACGGCAAACCGCTGTCCGTACCCCAGGGGATCATCGGCCTGATGACCCGTTTTGGTATGGAAGTGACGTTGGCGCATCCGGAAGGCTATGACCTGATCCCGGACGTGATCGAAGTGGCAAAAAACAACGCCAAATCCTCCGGCGGCAGCTTCCGCCAGGTGACCAGCATGGAAGAAGCGTTCAAAGACGCCGACATCGTATATCCGAAGTCCTGGGCACCGTACAAAGTGATGGAACAGCGTACCGACCTGCTGCGCGCCAACGATCACGAGGGCCTGAAAGCGCTGGAGAAAGCCTGCCTGGCGCAGAACGCCAATCACAAAGACTGGCACTGCACCGAAGAGATGATGAAGCTCACCAAAAAAGGCGAGGCGCTGTACATGCACTGCCTGCCTGCGGATATCAGCGGCGTCTCCTGTAAAGAGGGCGAAGTTACCGAAGGCGTGTTCGAAAAATACCGCATCGCCACCTACAAAGAAGCCAGCTGGAAGCCGTACATCATCGCCGCCATGATCCTCGCGCGTAAATACGCCAAACCCGGCGTTCTGCTGGAACAGCTGCTGCAGGAAGCGCAAAAACGGATCAAATAATCCACTCCGCCGGCCTGCGGGCCGGCCTCTCTGCTCCCCATGATGTTTTGAAGGATAAGGATGGGATATGTCAGTTTTCGCATTGAAAATGGATATCGCCGATAACCGATTTTTTAACGGTGAAACCTCGCCGCTGTTCTCACAAAAACAGGCGCAGCAGGCCCGCCAGTTTCATCAGAAAATCGCGGGATATCAGCCAACGCCGTTGTACGCGCTGGATGAACTCGCCGGGCTGTTCGGCGTAAAAAAAATTCTGGTCAAAGATGAGTCCCAGCGCTTCGGGCTCAACGCATTCAAGATGCTGGGTGGCGCTTACGCCATCGCCCAGTTGCTGTGCGAGAAGTACCACATCAACATCGCTGATTTCTCGTTCGAGAAGATCAAAACCACCATCAGCGAAAAAATGACCTTCGCCACCACCACCGACGGCAACCATGGCCGCGGCGTGGCGTGGGCGGCGAAGCAGCTCGGCCAGAATGCCGTGGTGTATATGCCGAAAGGATCGGCCCAGGAACGCGTGGACGCCATCCTCAAGCTGGGCGCGGAGTGCATCGTCACCGATATGAACTATGACGACACCGTGCGCCTGACCATGAAAAACGCCCAGCAAAACGGCTGGGAAGTGGTGCAGGACACTGCCTGGGAAGGCTACACCACTATCCCGACGTGGATCATGCAGGGCTACGCCACCCTGGCGGATGAAGCTGTTGAACAGATGAATGCGATGGGCGTGAAGCCCACCCACGTCCTGTTACAGGCGGGCGTTGGCGCGATGGCGGGCGGCGTGCTCGGCTATCTGGTGGACGTCTACGGTCCGCGCAATCTGCACTCGGTGATTGTTGAACCGGAACTGGCCGACTGCGTTTACCGCTCCGGCGTCAAGGGCGAAATCGTCAACGTCGGCGGCGATATGGCCACCATCATGGCCGGTCTGGCCTGTGGCGAGCCAAATCCGCTGGGCTGGGAAATTTTACGCAACTGCGCTACCCAGTTTATTTCCTGCCAGGACGCCGTCGCCGCGCTGGGGATGCGGGTGCTGGGCAACCCGCTCGGCAACGATCATCGCGTGGTGTCTGGTGAATCCGGCGCGGTGGGCCTCGGGGTACTTGCCGCCGTGCATCACCACCCACAGCGCGATGCCTTAATGAAAAAACTGGGGCTGGATAAAGACGCCGTGGTGCTGGTGATCAGCACCGAAGGCGATACCGACGTGAAGCATTACCGCGAAGTGGTCTGGGAAGGCAAACACGGCATTCCGGGTTAATACCGCGCACTTTCACACTGACGAATTGACGCTCCCTGTCGGACGGGGAGCCTAAGACTGGAGAATCAGAGATGGCTAAGCATATTCCGTTCGCGCTCATTCTGGAAAAAGCGAACCACTACAAAGATGATATGACTCGTTTTCTACGCGACATGATCGCCATTCCCAGCGAGAGCTGCGACGAGAAGCGCGTTATTCACCGCATCAAGCAGGAAATGGAAAAAGTCGGTTTCGATAAAGTAGAAATCGACCCGATGGGCAACATTCTCGGCTACGTTGGCCACGGCCCGCGCCTGGTCGCCATGGATGCGCACATCGACACCGTCGGCATCGGCAACATCAAAAACTGGAACTTCGACCCGTATACCGGCATGGAAACCGATGAACTGATCGGCGGGCGCGGCGCGTCTGACCAGGAAGGCGGCATGGCGTCGATGGTTTACGCCGGGAAGATCATCAAAGACCTGGGCCTTGAAGACGAATACACGCTGCTGGTCACCGGCACCGTGCAGGAAGAGGACTGCGACGGTCTGTGCTGGCAGTACATCATTGAGCAGTCCGGTATCCGTCCGGAATTTGTGGTCAGCACCGAACCCACCGACTGCCAGATTTATCGCGGCCAGCGCGGGCGTATGGAAATTCGCGTCGACGTGCAGGGCGTCAGTTGCCACGGCTCCGCGCCGGAGCGCGGCGACAACGCGATTTTCAAAATGGGCCCAATCCTCAACGAACTCCAGGGATTGTCCCAGCGTTTAGGCCATGACGACTTCCTCGGCAAAGGCACATTGACCGTTTCGGAAATCTTCTTCACCTCTCCAAGCCGCTGCGCCGTGGCGGACAGCTGCGCGGTTTCCATCGACCGTCGTCTCACCTGGGGAGAAACCTGGGAAGGCGCGCTGGATGAAATCCGCGCCCTGCCGGCGGTACAGCAGGCTAACGCGGTGGTCTCGATGTACAACTACGACCGTCCGTCATGGACCGGTCTGGTTTACCCCACCGAGTGCTACTTCCCGACCTGGAAAGTGGAAGAAGATCACTTCACGGTTCGCGCGCTGGCAGCGGCCTATGAAGGCCTGTTCCATCAGCAGCCGGTAGTCGATAAGTGGACCTTCTCCACTAACGGCGTCTCGATCATGGGCCGTCACGGCATTCCGGTAGTCGGCTTTGGTCCGGGTAAAGAGCCTGAAGCCCACGCGCCGAACGAGAAAACCTGGAAAGCGCACCTGGTCACCTGCGCCGCCATGTATGCCGCCATCCCGCTGGCCTGGCTTGCTACAGAAAAACAATAATCATCGTGCTATCCCTCCGGCTTCAGCGCCGGAGGGATTTTGGAGTTTTTATGCGTGTACTGATTAAAAACGGCATCGTTGTTAACGCCGACGGCCAGGCCCGCCAGGACGTGCTGATCGAAAGCGGCCATATCCGCCAGGTCGCTCCCGCCATTAACCCCGAACTGCCCTGTGAAACCCTCGACGCCGAAGGGTGTTACGTGATGCCTGGCGGCATCGACGTGCATACCCATTTCAACATTGATGTCGGCATCGCCCGCAGCTGTGATGATTTTTTTACCGGTACCCGCGCCGCCGCGTGTGGCGGTACAACAACCATTATCGACCATATGGGATTTGGCCCGGCAGGCTGCAAACTGCGCCACCAGCTTGAGGTGTATCACGGCTACGCCGCCCATAAAGCGGTGATCGACTACAGTTTCCACGGCGTGATCCAGCATATCAACCACGCCATTCTCGACGAGATCCCGATGATGGTAGAGGAAGGGATCAGCAGCTTTAAGCTCTACCTGACCTATCAGTTCAAACTTAACGACGACGAAGTATTGCAGGCCCTGCGTCGGCTGAAAGATGCCGGCGCGCTGACCACGGTTCACCCGGAAAACGACGCGGCAATCGCCCGCAAGCGGGCCGAGTTTATCGCCTCCGGTAAAACCGCGCCGATGTACCACGCCCTCAGCCGTCCGCTGGAGTGTGAAGCCGAAGCCATCGCCCGGATGATCAACCTGGCGCATCTGTCAGGCGATGCGCCGCTGTATATCGTGCATCTCTCTAATGGCCTGGGGCTGGATTACTTACGGCTGGCGCGGGCGCAGCATCAGCCGGTGTGGGTGGAAACCTGCCCGCAGTATCTGCTGCTGGATGAGCGCAGCTACCAGGCGGAGGATGCGCTGAAGTTTATTCTCAGCCCGCCGCTGCGCAACGTGCGCGAGCAGGACAAGCTGTGGTGCGGCATCGCCGACGGGGCGGTGGACGTGGTGGCGACCGACCACTGCACTTTTTCCATGGAGCAGCGCCAGCGTCTGTCTGGCGGCGATTTCAGCCGCTGCCCGAACGGCCTGCCCGGCGTGGAAAACCGCTTGCTGCTGCTGTTCTCCCACGGAGTGATGAGCGGGCGCATTTCCCCCGAGCGCTTTGTCGCCCTGACCAGCGCCAACCCGGCCAAACTGTTCGGCCTGTGGCCGCATAAGGGCCAGATTGCCCCCGGCGCGGACGGCGACATCGTGATTATCGACCCGCGCCGTACCACCACCATTCGCCACGAAAACCTGCACGACAACGCCGATTACTCCCCCTGGGAAGGCATGGTGTGCCAGGGCGAAATTCGCCAGACCCTGTCGCGCGGCAATACCGTTTTCCGTGACGGCAAATTTACCGGTAGCCCCGGACAAGGGCGCTACCTGCGACGTAAACCGTTTAAACACCCCGTTCCCTGACCGGCAAAGTGGCGTAAACGGATGACCCCGAAACCCTACGAAGTGAGGAAAGGATGAGTAAGAAAATTGTTCTCGCCCTGGGCGGGAATGCCCTTGGCGACGATCTGGCCGGGCAGATGGCAGCGGTAAAAACCACCTCCCAGGCGATAGTCGATTTAATCGCCCAGGGCCATCAGGTGGTGGTGACACACGGTAACGGTCCACAGGTCGGCATGATCAACCTGGCGTTTGAAGCCGCCGCCAAAACCGAGGCGCATACCCCGATGCTGCCGATGTCGGTCTGCGTGGCGCTCAGCCAGGGCTACATCGGCTACGATCTGCAAAACGCGCTGCGTGAAGAGCTGCTTTCGCGCCAGATGCCGATCCCGGTCGCTACCCTGATTACCCAGGTCGAAGTGGACGCTAACGATCCGGCGTTTCTTAATCCCACCAAGCCTATCGGTTCCTTCTTTAGCGAGCAGGAAGCCGCGCGTTTAACCCAGCAGGGCTACACCATGAAAGAGGATGCCGGTCGCGGCTACCGGCGCGTGGTGGCCTCACCGAAACCGGTGGATATCATCGAGAAAGAGACCGTTAAAGCGATGATGGAAGCGGGCCACGTGGTGATCACCGCAGGCGGCGGCGGTATTCCGGTGATCCGCGAAGGCAATCACCTGCGCGGGGCCAGCGCGGTGATCGACAAAGACTGGGCCAGCGCCCGGCTGGCGGAGATGATCGACGCCGATATGCTGATTATCCTCACCGCTGTAGAAAAAGTGGCGATCAACTTTGGCAAGCCCAACGAGCAGTGGCTCGATCGCCTGTCGCTGAACGACGCCCAGCGCTTTATCGATGAAGGACATTTCGCCAAAGGGTCAATGCTGCCGAAAGTGGAAGCCGCCGCCGCGTTTGCCCGTTCACGTCCGGGCCGCGAGGCGCTGATCACCGTATTGAGCAAAGCGAAAGAAGGGATTGAAGGCAAAACCGGCACCATTATCAGCCAGTAAACTGTCATCCAGAAACAGCAAAGGGCGCCGCAGTGCCCTTTTTTATTATGGCGTTATGCCACTGTCAGGACATCCTGAGTAGATTTCACCCTTTGATGCATCAGGGTCATCAGCGCTTCCAGCACGCCGCCGCCGATGGCACGGGCCTTATCGGACACGCTGGTATAATCCGCCGCCGCGCCGCGCGGATCGATATCGCCGATTTTGAACCCGCCGCTCACCGCCAGGCCGTCGTTAAGCAAGCCGCGCACCATTCCCGCCAACGGCGCTTCGATGGGCGTGTCGCCAATATGGGCAATCACATCGCCTTCATTAACGATATCGCCCAGTTTGACAGACGCACGCATGATCCCGGCGACCGGCGCGCGGATCACCCGGCGCGAGGTGTGACCCATAATATTGCCCGGGATGCCGGTATTTTCCTGAGCCGCCCCGTTATAAATCACCTGCCCCAGCCAGTGCCCGCGATTGGTTTCGATCACCGCATGGCAATCTTTTCCGGCGGTAAAACCCGGCCCCAGCGCCAGGGTGATCGGTGCCATGCCGCAGTGGGTGCCGGTATTTTCTTTGGCGAGGATGGCATCTACCAGGCAACCCGGCTCCAGCACGTTCAGCGAGGTGCAATTCGGGTCGATCAGCACCGGCACTATCCCGCTGTCCGCCAGGGCAATCGCCTCTCTGGCGGAGGTGGTGCGTTTCGCCGTCACCCCTTCCACCACCATTTCGCCATCGAACACCGCCTGGGCAAACGCCACGGTACGGCGGATCACCGTAGGTTTATCCACTTCCAGCATGATCACTTTAAATCCGGCATGGAACAGGCGCAGCGCCACGCCGGTCGCGATATCCCCTGCCCCGCGGATCGCCACCCGCTGATGATGGGACGGATGCGCCGCCTGGCTCATCAGCCCACCCGACGCGTGGTTTTTAATCTGCAAAATTTCCGCTAACACGCTGATGGCGATTTCCTGCGGGGTTTCCGCGCCGATGTTATAGCCGACGGGTGCATGGAACTGAGCCAGCTGTTCTTCACTTAACCCGCTTTCACGCATCTGGCGGATAAACACCTGGGCTTTGCGGCGGCTGGCCAGCAAGCCAAGCCAGGCGACAGGCTGGGTAATCAGTTTATCCAGCGCTTCACGATCCTGGTTGTTGGTGGCGATCAGCACAAAGTTATCGGGCTTGATATCGAGGGCATCCACGGCGGCGGAAAACGACGCGGCGTGAAGCAGTTGCGTTGCTGGTGGGAAGAAATCCGGGTTAAGGCTTTCCGGGTAAATATCCGCCACTGAAATTTCGAACCCGAGCGGCTGCGCCGCCAGGGCAATCGCCCGGTTAACGTGGCCTGCGCCAATCAGTACCAGCCGGGGCCGCAGCCCGTGTACGCTGATGTACACTGACATCGCGCCGCCGCAGTCGGACCCGACCGCGTCGTCACCGTTGCGCGCCATGCGTCCGTGGAACAGCCGGGGTTTACGTTCGCGCATCGCCTCCAGCGCTTCGTCAATGACCCGGCGCTCCACCATGCCGCCACCGATAGTGCCGACGATGGAGCCATCCTGATGCACAATCATTTGCGCCGAATGACGCGGCGTGGAGCCGCGGCTATCGATAATTTGCGCCATGGCGAACGGGCAGTTTGTTTCTTCGAGTTTTGCAGCTTCAGTGAAAATATTCATTGTTACCTCAATAGAAATATCCATTCGGCGCCCCGTTAAACCTGGGCTGCTATCTCACCACTCTGCGCGTGACGGGCGGGGTTTCCTGTACCGCCCCCTGCCAGATCGCGTCCACGTTGGTCGCCTCCAGCATCTCTTTCAGGGTTTGCTGATTCTCATATTGAGAAACGCGATTGATAAACCAGATCCGGCGGCAACCCGGCGGAGCCCCTTTAAACAGCCCCTGCGGATGCTGAACCAGCCGCCGCATGGCTGGCAAATCTAGCCGGTCTCCGGCGTTAAGCCCGGTAATCGCGGCAAAATGCGCCCAACGATGAACGTTATCTGGCCCAACCGGCTTACCGAACAGGTTGCCGCCGGTGACCCCTATCACGCAGCTACTGGACTGAGGTATGCAAGGTTCATGCTCAGCGGGCGCTTTTATGGCAAAACCGCGAGCGCCGTCAGCTTCTATCAAAATGACATCCAGATCCTGTTGCGCAATCAGGCGGTCTATGATTTCCGGCGCAAATCCGCGCACTTTGTTACGGGCGGCATTCCAGCCTGAGAAACAGGCCATCAGCGGCGACTGAAAACGTTCAGCGGGAAGTTGCGCAGGATCGCGACAAAGCGTTACCGGGCAGGACGGATCGGGCAGATACATCTGGGTGGTGGTAGTAATAAGCACGCGCCTGCCGGAATGACAAAATAATCCGGCTAACCTAAACAGCGTGCTGGTTTTCCCCCCCGCGCCTACCAGACTGATTATTGCAGGCGTGGCAAATGCACTCACATCACATAACAAGACATCAGTATCCGGTATATTTTGGGTTATGGACATCGGGCTCCAGGAACATAAATAAAATGGTACCAATTGACTGCATAATTACCGCTGCGGGTCTTTCATCCCGAATGGGGCAATGGAAAATGATACTACCCTGGCGGGATGGCACAATGCTTGATGCAAGTATCAAAAATGCCCTGCAATTCTGTTCGCGCATTATTCTGGTCACCGGATTTCGCCACGAAGAACTTGCGCAACGATATATCCATGATCCACAAATATTCATTGTTTATAACCCTGACTATCAATCAGGGCTACTCACTTCCGTGCAGGCTGGCGCGGCGCAGGTGATGACAGAATATTGCTATCTCACCCATGGCGATCTGCCCTGCCTGCAACGCACTATTTTCAATAATCTCTGGCACTTGCGCGGCGATTATGCGCTTATGCCTCAATACCGTGGAAAGCCGGGCCACCCCATTTTACTGCCGCGTGAGCGCCTGTTACAGGCGGCCCGATTAACAGAAGTCCGTTCCATGCGCGAGGCATTAATGGCCGGAGAATATCGTTTCTGTGAAATGAATCACCCGGAAATAATTTTTGATGTTGATACGCCTGAAGATTTTATGGCGCTGCAAAATCAATATCGTGAAAATTAAACAACAGAACAGAATATGTGGATAATTATTATTCTTTCCGCGCACCGCTTATCATTATGATAACGATGCGTTAGTTTTGAGAAAATGCATTCTCCTGATGACACAGTATCCGGCCAATATAAACAGAGTGATTTTAATTCTCATTTGTGAGCTGTGAGATAATTCACAAACCCAGGCCAACTTTCGAGGCTTCTCACAAATCTGTTTATTACCCGCGCCCTGGATAAATAGCTGGTGCGATTGTTGCTCCTTTAACGTAATCCACCGGACGTTAAATCACTGCCGGTAATTCCGATTAAAAATGTAACGTTAAGGAGAGGGCTATGGGGGATATCATGCGTCCCGTCCCGTTTGAGGAACTTTTGACGCGCCTGTTCGATGAATACCACCAGCACCACACGATTTTTGGTATTCCTGAACAACAGTTTTATCAGACCGGGCATCACCAGCCGATTTCCGTGTTCGGCGAAACCTGCGCCACGCCCGTTGGCCCCGCTGCCGGACCGCATACCCAGCTTACCCAAAATATCGTCACCTCCTGGCTGACGGGAGGCCGTTTTATCGAACTGAAAACGGTACAAATCCTCGACCGGCTGGAACTGGAAAAACCCTGTATCGATGCGGAAGACGAGTGCTTTAACACCGAATGGTCCACCGAATTTACCCTGCTGAAAGCCTGGGATGAGTACCTGAAAGCCTGGTTTATCCTGCATCTGTTGGACGAAATGCTCACCGCGCGCGGCCCCGACGACGCCAAATCCTTTATCTTCAACATGAGCGTCGGCTACAACCTCGACGGCATCAAACAGCCGCCAATGCAGCAGTTTATCGACAATATGATGAACGCGGCGGATCACCCGAAATTTACCGAGTATCGCCAGACACTCAGGCGCTGGCTGACTAACCCGGCCTTTGCCGCCCGCCTGCCGGAAGCCAAACGCGAACAGCTCGCCAGCCTGGATGCGCGTATCCCGTCAACGCTGGTTCATGGTGTCACCCTCTCCACCATGCACGGCTGCCCGCCCAATGAAATTGAAGCCATCTGCCGCTATATGCTGGAAGAAAAAGGGCTGAATACCTTCGTTAAACTTAACCCGACGCTGCTGGGCTATCCGCGCGTGCGCGAAATTCTCGACACCTGCGGCTTTGACTATATCGGCCTGAAAGAAGAGTCGTTTGACCACGATCTGAAGCTCGATCAGGCGCTGGCGATGCTGCAACGGCTGATGACGCTGGCGAAAGAGAAACACCTCGGCTTCGGGGTAAAACTCACCAATACTCTTGGCACTATCAACAACAAAGGCGCATTACCGGGCGAAGAGATGTATATGTCAGGCCGCGCCCTGTTCCCGCTGTCGATCAACGTGGCGGCGGTGCTTTCCCGCGCCTTCAACGGCCAGTTGCCCATCTCTTATTCCGGCGGTGCCAGCCAGCTCACCATTCGCGATATTTTTGAAACCGGTATTCGCCCTATCACTATGGCGACCGATCTCCTGAAGCCTGGCGGCTATCTGCGCCTGTGCGAATGCATGCGCGAACTCGAAAAATCTGACGCCTGGGATATGCAGCAGGTCGACGTGGCGCGTCTTGATGAACTCGCCAAACGCGCGGTCAGCATGGAATACACCCAAAAACACTGGAAGCCGGAAGAGCGCATCGAAGTCGCCGACGGGCTGCCGCTCACCGACTGCTATGTCGCGCCCTGCGTCACGGCCTGCGCCATTAAACAGGATATTCCTGAGTACATCCGCCTGATGGGCGAGCAGCGCTATGCCGACGCACTGGAGCTGATCTATCAGCGCAACGCCCTGCCCGCCATTACCGGCCACATCTGCGATCACCAGTGTCAGTACAACTGCACCCGTCTCGACTATGACAGCGCGCTGAATATCCGCGAACTGAAAAAAATCGCGCTGGAGAAAGGCTGGGAAGCCTATAAGCAACGCTGGCATAAACCGGCGGGTTCCGGTTCACGTCATCCGGTGGCGGTGATTGGCGCAGGCCCGGCGGGTCTGGCGGCGGGTTATTTCCTGGCACGCGCCGGGCATCCTGTGACGCTGTTCGAGCGCGAGAAAAACGCCGGCGGCGTGGTGAGAAATATCATTCCGCAATTCCGCATTCCTGGCGAACTAATCCAGCACGATATCGATTTTGTTACCGCCCACGGCGTGAAAATCGAATACGGCTGCGACCCGCATCTGACGGTGGATAAACTGCAACAGCAGGGCTTCCACTATGTGCTGATCGGCACCGGCACCGAGAAAAATAGCGGCGTTAAACTGCGCGGCGATAACTGCAACATCTGGAAATCATTACCGTTTCTGCGCGAATACAACCTCGGCACAAACCTTGAACTCGGCAGGCATGTGGTGGTGGTCGGCGCAGGTAACACCGCCATGGACTGCGCGCGCACCGCGCTGCGCGTGCCGGGCGTTGAGAAAGTCACCGTGGTGTACCGTCGTTCATTGCAGGAGATGCCCGCCTGGCGCGAAGAGTACGAAGAAGCGCTGCATGATGGCGTGCAGTTCCAGTTCCTCAGCAACCCGGAACAGTTTGACGCCGACGGGACCCTGACGGTGCGCGTGATGGCGCTGGGCGAACCCGATGCCAAAGGCCGCCGCCGCCCGGTTGAAACCGATGAAATTCGCACCATGCAGGTAGACAGCCTGATCACCGCCATCGGCGAACAGCAGGACAGCGATGCCCTGCGCGCCATGGGCGTCCCTCTGGATGACAATGGCTGGCCGGTGGTTAATCACTTCGGTGAAACCAGCCGCCCGGACGTGTTCCTGATTGGCGACGTACAGCGCGGCCCGTCCTCGATTGTGTCCGCCATCGGCAACGCCCGTCGCGCCAGCGATACGATCCTGACGCGGGAGAATATCCGCTCCCATCAGAACGATAAGCGCTGGAATAACGTCAACCCGGCGGAAGTTTACCGTCGTAAGGGAGCCATCTCGGTGGCGCAGGTGGATAAAGACGATCGCGACGCCTTTGTGGCCCAGGAAGCCGAGCGCTGCCTGGAGTGTAACTACATCTGCAGCAAGTGCGTGGACGTCTGCCCGAACCGCGCCAACGTCTCCATCGCCGTGCCTGGCTTCCAGAATCGCTATCAGACGCTGCATCTCGACGCTTACTGCAACGAATGCGGCAACTGCGCCCAGTTTTGTCCGTGGCAGGGCAAACCGTACAAAGACAAAGTCACGGTGTTCAGCCTGCCGGAAGATTTCCGCAACAGCGTTAACCCGGGCTTCCTGGTGGACGACAGCCGGGTGCATATCCGTCAGGGCGAACAAACCTGGGAATTGACCATCGGCAGCGATGGCCAGTTCCGGGATGTACCCGCCGGATTGGATGACATGTGCCGCATCATCAGCCATGTACACCAGCACCATCACTATCTGTTAGGCCGGGTGGAGGCGTAATCATGCTTATTTTAAAAAATGTCACCGCCGTGCAACTGCATCCGGCGATGGTAATGGAAAACGTCGATATCGCCATCGACGGCGAGGAGATCCTGGCGATCGGCCCGGCGCTAACCCAGCGCTTCCCGGACGCGTCATACAAAGAGATGCATGGCCGGGTGGTGATGCCCGGCATCGTCTGTTCGCACAACCATTTTTACTCGGGGCTGTCGCGCGGGATTCAGGCGAAGATCGATCCCTGCCCGGACTTTATCTCCACGCTAAAAAACCTCTGGTGGCGGCTGGATCGGGCGCTGGATGAGGAATCGCTCTACTACAGCGGCCTGATTTGCTCGCTTGAAGCGATCAAAAGCGGCTGCACCGCGGTCATCGATCATCACGCATCACCTGCTTACATCACCGGCTCGCTGGACACGCTGCGCAACGCCTTTATCAAAGTCGGGCTGCGCGGGATGACCTGCTTCGAAACCACCGATCGCAACGGCGGGCTGAAGGAGCTACAGGCGGGCGTTGAAGAGAATATCCGCTTCGCGAAGCATATTGATGCGGCGAAAGAGAGAGGCCAGCAGCCGTACCTGGTAGAGGCCCATATCGGCGCGCATGCGCCCTTCACCGTCCCGGATGCCGGTCTGGCAATGCTCAGCGAAGCGGTTAAAGTCACCGGGCGCGGGCTGCATATCCATGCGGCGGAAGACAGCTACGACGTCTCTCACAGCCATCACCATTACGGCAAAGACCTGCTGGCACGGCTGGCGGAATATGATCTTATTGATAGCAAAACGCTGATCGCCCACGGGCTGTATCTTTCCGCCGATGATATCAAGCTGCTGAACGATAAAGACGGCTTCCTGGTGCATAACGCCCGTTCCAATATGAATAACCACGTGGGCTATAACCACCAGCTCACCACGATTCGTAACCTGGCGCTCGGCACCGATGGCATCGGCTCGGATATGTTTGAAGAGATGAAATTCGCCTTCTTCAAGCACCGCGACGCCGGTGGCCCGCTGTGGCCGGACAGTTTCGCCCGCGCACTCACCAACGGTAACGCGCTGCTGAGCCGCAACTTCCACGCCAAATTTGGCCGTCTGGAAGCCGGATACAAAGCGGACCTGACCATTTGCGACTACGCCTCTCCGACGCCCCTGCTGCCAGAAAACGTTGCCGGGCATATCGCGTTCGGCCTCGGCTCATCGAGCGTGCACAGCGTGATGGTGAACGGCGTGATGGTCTATGAAGATCGCCAGTTCGCCTTTGATTGTGAGCCCGTCTATGCGCAAGCAAGAAAAGTCGCCGCCCGGATGTGGCAACGCATGGATGCACTGAATTAAAACCTGCCGCCTCCCGGCTAGCGGGAGGCGAAAAACGAGGGTGAATTATGATTGAGCAATTTCTTACACCAGGCTCCGTTGAGCAGGCGCTGGAACTTAAGCAGCGTTATCAGGACGATGCCGTCTGGTTTGCGGGCGGCAGTAAGCTGAATTCCGCGCCGGGCCGCACTGAAAAAACCGTGGCAATTTCGCTTCAGAGATTGTCCCTCGACTGGATCGACTGGGATAACGACTGCCTGCGCATCGGCGCAATGACGACGCTGCAAACGCTGCGCGACAGCCATCATCTGCCTCCCGCACTGTATGAGGCGTTGGGTTTTATTTACTCCCGCCACCTGCGCAACCAGTCCACCTTAGGCGGAGAAATCGCCGCCATTGAGCAGGAATCGGTGCTGATCCCGGTCCTGCTGGCGCTGGATGCCGTACTGGTGTTTGGCGACGGCGAAACCGAGGCGCTGGAGAGTTACCTCGCGCAGCCCACCGGCCGCCTGATTACCGAAATCATTATTAAAGACCCTTACCGCGCCTGCTCTACCCGCAAAATTAGCCGCTCCCAGGCTGGCCTCACCGTATTAACCGCTGCCGTGGCAATCGACGAAGACAACAACCTGCGCATCGCGCTGGACGGCGTGGCGGATCGCCCATTGCGATTACGGGATGTGGAGGCGCAGCGGCTGGACGGCGAGCGGCTTGAAGCTGCCGTTGGCGCGGCGATTTTCCCGCGTGACGATGTGCGCGGCAGCGTGGCCTACAAGCGTTATATCGCCGGAGTGGTCGTCGCTGACCTGTACGCGGACTGCCAGCAGAAGGGAGAGGAAATCCAATGATTATTCAATTTACGCTCAACGGCAGCGCGCATCAGCTTGATGCTCATCCGGGCACTAACGTTCAGAAGCTGCTGTTTGGGCTGGGAATGCACTCGGTGCGTAACAGCGACGACGGCTTCGGCTTCGCCGGTTCGGACGTGATTCTGTTTAATGGACGCCTGATTAACGCGTCGCTGCTGATTGCCGCCCAACTGGAAAACGCCCACATCAAGACGGCGGAATCATTAGGCAAGTGGAACCAGCTCAGCCTGGTGCAGCAGGCGATGGTCGACGTCGGCGTAGTCCAGTCAGGCTATAACGATCCTGCCGCCGCGCTGATCATTACCGAATTACTGGATCGTATCGCCACACCGACCCGCGATGAGATCGACGATGCACTCTCTGGACTGTTCAGCCGCGACGCCGGCTGGCAGCAGTATTATCAGGTAATCGATCTGGCGGTAGCGCGCAAAGCCGATCCCAACGCCACCTGCACCGTTGCGCCCACCTTCCGTGACGATCTGGCGGTAGTCGGTAAGATCCACCCAAAAACCGACGCTGCTAAAATGGTGCAGGCCAAACCCTGCTACGTGGAAGATCGCATTACGCCGGATGCCTGCACCATCAAAATGCTGCGCAGCCCTCATGCCCACGCGCTGATTACCCATCTTGACGTCAGTAAAGCCGAAGCGCTACCCGGCGTGGTGCACGTGATCACCTGGCGCAACTGTCCGGATATTTACTACACCCCCGGCGGGCAAAGCGCCCCGGAACCTTCGCCGCTTGACCGCCGCATGTTCAGTAAAAAGCTGCGTCACGTGGGCGACCGCGTCGCGGCAGTGGTCGCGGAAAGCGAAGAGATCGCCTTGCAGGCACTGAAGCTTATCGACGTGCAATACAAGGTGCTCAAACCGGTGATGTCGATTGATGAAGCCATGGCGGAAGACGCGCCGGTGGTTCACGACGAGCCGGTGGTGTATGTCGCGGGCGCGCCGGATACCCTGGAAGAAGACAATAAAAAAGCCGTCCAGCGCGATGAGCATATGATCATCAACTTCCCGATTGGCTCGCGCCCGGCGAAGAATATTGCCGCCAGCATTCACGGTCACATCGGCGACGTTGAGCGCGGCTTTGCCGAAGCGGACGTGATTATCGAGCGCACTTATTCGTCCACCCAGGCCCAGCAGTGCCCGACCGAAACTCACATTTGCTTTACCCGCATGGACGGCGACCGGCTGGTGATCCACGCTTCGACCCAGGTGCCGTGGCACGTGCGTCGCCAGGTAGCGCGCATTGTCGGCCTGAAGCAAAACAAAGTGCACGTGATCAAAGAGCGCGTAGGCGGCGGCTTCGGGTCGAAACAGGATATTTTGCTGGAGGAAGTGTGCGCCTGGGCCACCTGCGTGACGGGCCGCCCGGTCTGGTTCCGCTACACCCGTGAAGAAGAGTTTATCGCCAACACCTCACGCCACGTGGCAAAAGTCACCGTGAAGCTGGGCGCTAAAAAAGACGGGCGCTTAACCGCCATCAATATGGATTTTCGCGCCAACACCGGGCCGTTCGGCAACCATTCACTGACGGTGCCCTGTAACGGACCGGCGCTCTCGCTGCCGCTCTACCCGTGCGATAACGTCGATTTCCAGGTAACGACCTACTACAGCAACATCTGCCCAACCGGGGCCTATCAGGGCTACGGCGCGCCGAAAGGCAACTTCGCCATCACCATGGCGCTGGCGGAACTGGCGGAACAGTTGCAGATTGACCAACTGGAGATTATCGAGCGCAACCGCGTTCACGAAGGCCAGGAGCTGAAGATCCTCGGCGCGATTGGCGAAGGTAAAGCACCGACCTCGGTGCCCTCCGCCGCCAGTTGCGCGCTGGAAGAGATCCTGCGCCAGGGCAGAGAGATGATCCAGTGGGATTCGCCGAAACCCAGCGAAGGCGACTGGAAGATTGGCCGCGGCGTGGCGATCATCATGCAGAAATCTGGGATCCCGGATATCGATCAGGCCAACTGCATGATCAAACTGGAATCTGACGGCACCTTTATTGTTCACTCCGGCGGTGCGGATATCGGCACCGGGCTGGATACGGTGGTCAGCAAGCTTTCTGCGGAAGTGCTGCGCTGCCCGCTGGAAGATGTGCATGTGATTTCCGGCGATACCGACCACGCGCTGTTTGATAAGGGCGCTTATGCTTCGTCCGGCACCTGCTTCTCTGGCAACGCGGCGCGCATGGCTGCTGAAAACCTGCTGAAGAAAATCCAGTTCCACGGCGCGCAAATGCTGGGCGAACCGGAAAGCGACGTCACCATTGTTGCGCCTGGCATCGTGCGCGGTAAGAAAGGCGAAGTGACCTACGGGCAGATCGCCCATAAAGCGGAAACCGGCACCGGTTTCGGCACACTGGTGGCAACGGCCTGCTATATCACGCCGGAATTCGCCTTCCCGTACGGGGCCAACTTTGCCGAAGTGGCGGTGAATACCCGCACCGGGGAGATCCGGCTGGATAAATTCTATGCCCTGCTCGACTGCGGCACGCCGGTTAACCCGGATCTCGCCCTGGGGCAGATCTATGGCGCAACAATGCGCGCTATCGGTCACAGCCTGATGGAAGAGATTATTTACGACGCCGAAGGCCATCCGATTACCCGTGATTTACGCAGCTACGGCGCGCCGAAGATTGGCGACATCCCGCGTGACTTCCGTGCGGTGCTGGTGCCAAGCGATGACAAAGTCGGGCCATTCGGCGCGAAATCCATCTCTGAGATTGGCGTAAACGGGGCAGCTCCCGCCATCGCTACCGCCATTCATGACGCCTGCCAGGTCTGGCTGCGGGAATGGCACTTCACCCCAGAGAAGATCCTCAGCGCATTAGGAAAATTGTAATTGTGCAGGCCGCTTCGGCGGCCTGTTACCAACGATTCAATGCCTCACAACATAAGCGTCTGCATAAAGAGCGTGTACCGGCTCAGGGCTGGCTGTACCTGAAATTCGGGTGGTTTAGAGCAGATTTTTATTAATTGAATCAGATGATCAAATTTACTTATTGAGGTGAAGGGATGTCTGATATATCGCACAAAGGTTCGGATCTTATTTATGAGTTAGAAGATAATCCACCGTTCCACCAAACCCTGATTGGCGCCATCACCCATCTGCTGGCGATTTTTGTCCCGATGGTGACCCCCGCGCTGATTGTCGGCGCCGCGCTGCAACTCTCAACTGAAACCACCTCTTATCTGGTCTCCATGGCGATGATCGCCTCCGGCGTCGGTACCTGGCTCCAGGTGAATCGCTATGGGCATATCGGCTCGGGTTTACTGTCCATTCAGTCGGTCAATTTCTCGTTCGTGACCGTGATGATTGCGCTGGGCAGCAGCATGAAGAGCGACGGTTTGCATGAAGAACTGATTATGTCGGCGCTGCTGGGCGTGTCGTTCGTCGGCGCGTTTTTAGTGGTCGGTTCCTCGTTTATTCTTCCCTACCTGCGCCGGGTTATCACCCCCACCGTCAGCGGCGTGGTGGTGCTGATGATCGGCCTGAGCCTGATCAAAGTCGGCATTATCGATTTCGGCGGTGGGTTCGCCGCAAAAAGCAGCGGCACCTTCGGCAACTATGAAAACATCGGCGTCGGCCTGCTGGTGCTGCTGGTGGTGATCGGCTTTAACTGCTGCCGCAGCCCGCTGTTGCGCATGGGCGGCATCGCAATTGGCCTGATTGTTGGCTACATCGTGTCATTTTGTCTGGGCATGGTGGATTTCAGCAGCATGCGCAACCTGCCGCTGGTCACCGTCCCGATCCCGTTCAAATACGGTTTTGAATTCAACTTTCACCACTTCCTCGTGGTCGGCACCATTTATCTGCTGAGCGTGCTGGAAGCCGTCGGGGATATCACCGCCACCGCGATGGTCTCGAACCGCCCGATCAAAGGCGAAGAGTATCAGTCGCGCCTGAAAGGCGGCGTGCTGGCCGACGGGCTGGTATCAGTCATCGCCTCCGCCGTAGGCTCGCTGCCGCTGACCACGTTTGCCCAGAACAACGGCGTGATCCAGATGACCGGCGTGGCCTCCCGCTACGTGGGGCGGTTTATCGCCGTGATGTTAGTTGTCCTTGGCCTGTTCCCGAGCATTGGGCGCTTCTTTACTACCATTCCCGCGCCGGTACTGGGCGGCGCGATGACGCTGATGTTCTCAATGATCGCCATCGCCGGGATCCGCATCATCATCACCAACGGCCTGAAACGCCGCGAAACCCTGATCGTCGCTACCTCGCTAGGGCTGGGCCTCGGCGTTTCCTACGATCCGGCGATCTTCCAGGTGCTGCCGGCCTCCATTTACGTGCTGGTTGAAAACCCCATTTGCGCAGGTGGCCTGACCGCCATCCTGCTGAATTTGTTGATTCCGCTCGGGCAGCAGCAAGAAGAGCCGGTGCCCCATGCGGTTGAAGAACTGGATTAACCACTAAGGAGTCGATCATGTCAGGCGAACAGACGCTAAAAGCCGTGCGCGGGAGCTTTCTCGATATTACCCGCACCGTTGAACATCCCGAGGAAATCGAGTCCGCGTTGCGCTTTGTGGAAGACGGGCTGCTGTTGATCCGCGACGGTAAAGTGGCGTGGTTTGGAGAATGGGAAGCCGGGAAAGCGCAAATTCCCTCCTCGATTCGCGTGCGCGATTACCGGGGCAAAATCGTGGTGCCGGGGTTTGTCGACACCCATATTCACTATCCGCAAAGTGAAATGGTCGGGGCCTACGGCGAGCAGCTGCTGGAGTGGCTGAATAAACACACCTTCCCCACCGAGCGCCGCTATCAGGATGCGGAATACGCCCGGGAAATGTCGACCTTCTTCCTCAAACAGCTGTTACGCAACGGCACCACCACGGCGCTGGTATTCGGTACGGTACACCCGGAGTCGGTGGACGCGCTGTTCGAGGCCGCCAGCCAAATCAATATGCGGATGATCGCCGGGAAAGTGATGATGGACCGCAACGCCCCGGACTATCTACTGGACGACGCCGAAAGCAGCTATCTGCAAAGCAAAGCGCTGATTGAGCGCTGGCATAAAAATGGTCGTCTGCTGTACGCCATCACCCCGCGCTTCGCCCCGACCTCCACGCCGGAGCAGCTGGCGATGGCGCAGCGGCTGCGCGAGGAGTATCCCGACACCTGGCTACATACCCATCTTTGCGAAAACAAGCAGGAAATCGCCTGGGTGAAAGAACTGTTCCCGGAACACGACGGCTATCTGGATGTGTATCACCAGTACGGGCTAACCGGCAAACGCAGCGTGTTCGCCCACTGCGTACACCTTGAAGAAAAAGAGTGGGATTGCCTGAGCAAAACCGGCTCCAGCATTGCCTTCTGCCCGACCTCCAACCTCTATCTCGGCAGCGGCTTGTTCAATCTTCAGCAGGCGTGGCGCAAAAAAATCAAAGTGGGCATCGGCACCGATATCGGCGCGGGCACCACCTTCAACATGCTCCAGACGCTGAACGAGGCTTATAAAGTGGTGCAGCTACAGGGCTATCGGCTCTCCGCTTACGAGGCATTTTATCTGTCGACGCTGGGCGGCGCGCATTCGCTGGGGCTGGACCACTGCATCGGCAACTTTACGCCCGGCAAAGAGGCCGACTTTGTGGTGCTGGAACCCACCGCCACCCCACTCCAGCAGCTGCGCTACGACAATTCCGTCTCACTGGTCGACAAGCTGTTTGTGATGATTACGCTCGGCGACGATCGTTCGATTTACCGTACTTACGTCGATGGCCGTCTGGTTTATGAACGCACCTGATTATTACAATGTTAACTGAGGGCATTCTTATGTCTGGCGATACGCTACACACACCCAATACCGCGCAGCCGCGCAGTGCACTGGACCATTTTTTCAAAATCTCCGAGCGCGGCAGCACCACGCGCCAGGAGATACTGGCGGGTTTAACCACTTTTCTGGCGATGGTCTATTCGGTCATCGTGGTGCCGGGGATGTTAGGCAAAGCAGGCTTTCCGCCTGGCGCAGTTTTTGTCGCAACCTGTCTGGTGGCGGGCTTTGGCTCGCTGCTGATGGGGCTATGGGCGAACCTGCCGATGGCCATCGGCTGCGCCATTTCTCTTACCGCGTTTACCGCCTTCAGCCTGGTACTCGGCCAGCAGATCAGCATTCCGGTGGCGCTGGGCGCGGTATTTCTGATGGGGGTGATTTTCACCGCCATTTCCGTAACCGGTGTGCGCACCTGGATCTTACGTAATCTGCCGATGGGCATCGCCCATGGCACCGGGATCGGCATTGGCCTGTTCCTGCTGCTGATTGCCGCCAACGGCGTCGGCATGGTGATCAAAAATCCGCTGGAAGGTTTACCGGTTGCACTGGGCGCGTTTACCTCTTTCCCGGTGTTGATGAGCCTGCTGGGGCTGGCGATGATCTTCGGGCTGGAAAAATCGCGCATTCCCGGCGGGATCCTGCTGGTGATTATCGGCATTTCGATCATCGGGCTGATTTTCGATCCGGCGGTGAAATACCACGGGCTGGTGGCGATGCCGAGCCTGAGCGGTGAAGACGGCAAGTCGCTGATCTTCAGCCTCGATATTATGGGCGCGCTACAGCCGCACGTGCTGCCCAGCGTGCTGGCGCTGGTGATGACCGCGGTGTTTGACGCCACCGGCACCATCCGCGCCGTGGCGGGCCAGGCGAACCTGCTGGATAAAGATAATCAGATTATCAACGGCGGCAAGGCGCTAACCAGCGACTCGGTGAGTTCGATTTTCTCCGGGTTAGTGGGCGCAGCACCGGCGGCGGTGTATATCGAATCGGCGGCGGGGACGGCGGCGGGCGGTAAAACCGGCCTGACGGCGGTGGTGGTCGGCGCGCTGTTTCTGCTGATCCTGTTCTTATCACCCCTGTCGTATCTGATACCGGGTTACGCTACCGCGCCTGCGCTGATGTACGTTGGCCTGCTGATGCTGAGTAACGTTTCAAAACTCAACTTCAACGACTTTATCGACGCCATGTCCGGCCTGGTGTGCGCGGTGTTTATCGTACTGACCTGTAACATCGTCACCGGGATTATGCTGGGCTTCGTAACGCTGGTGGTTGGTCGGGTGTTTGCCCGGGAATGGGATCGCTTAAACATCGGCACCGTCGTGATTGCCGCCGTATTAGTGATTTTCTACGCCGGAGGCTGGGCGATTTAACGATCTGAGCAACAAAAAAACCCGCTTCGCGAAGCGGGTTTTTTATTGGCGGTAACTAAACGGCCAGCTGGCTTGCGGCGTTGCGCTCAAACATCGCCAGCATATCCCGCGCTGCCTGATGCCCGGCCGCCATCGCCGTGACCACCAAATCCGCGCCGTGGACCGCATCGCCCCCGGCAAACACGTTATCGCGGGTGGTTTGCGTTGCCAGCCGCCGCGTACCGCCGGTAATGATTAACCCGTCGTCGTCGCGCCGCACGCCGCTGCCCTGCAACCACGGCATAGCGTGAGGCCGGAAGCCGAACGCCATAATCAGCACATCGGCAGGCAGTTCAAATTCAGAACCGGCTATCGGCTGGGGACGCCGCCGCCCATCGGGGCCCGCTGCGCCCATTTCGGTGCGAATCAGCCCAATGCCGCTCACCTGACCACGTGCATCGCGGGCGATATACTGCGGCTGGACGTTAAATAAAAACTCCACGCCCTCCTCCCGGGCGTTGGTCACTTCTTTACGCGAGCCGGGCATACTGGCTTCATCCCGACGATAGGCGCAGGTGACGCTGGCCGCCTCGCGCCGCACCGAGGTACGCAGGCAGTCCATGGCGGTATCCCCGCCGCCCAGCACGACTACCTGCTTGCCTTTCAGCTCGGTCCACGGGTAGTCGGATGAATCCTCCAGCCCCATTACTCGCCGGGTATTGGCGATTAAAAACGGCAGCGCCTGAATAACGCCCGGCGCGTCTTCATGCTCCAGCCCGGCGGTCATCAGTCCATAGGTGCCCATCGCCAGGAATACGGCGTCGTACTCTTCGGTTAGCTGATGGAACGACATATCGCGGCCAATCTCGCAGTTAAGATGAAACTGAATGCCCATCTCGCTGAAGATTTCGCGCCGCTGGCTGAGCAGCGATTTATCCAGTTTGAACGGCGGAATACCAAAGGTCAGCAGCCCGCCGATTTCCGGATGGCGATCGAACACGTCAACCTTCACGCCTTCGCGCGCCAGGAAGTCGGCGCAGCCCAGCCCGGCAGGCCCCGCGCCGATCACCGCCACGCGCTCCCGGCGCGGCAGTGCGGCAACAAAGCTGGGCCGCCAGCCCATTTTCAGCGCGCTATCGGTGATATAGCGTTCGATATTGCCGACGGTCACCGCACCGCTGCGGTTTTTCAGGGTGCAGGCCCCTTCACACAGGCGATCCTGTGGACAAACGCGACCACAGATTTCGGGTAACGAGCTGGTCTGGTGGGAAAGCTGTGCCGCCTCTTTAATTCGCCCCTGCTGAACCAGGCGGATCAAATCAGGAATGGCGTTATGCACCGGGCAGGTCCAGTTGCACCAGGCTTTCTGCGCACAGTACAGGCAGCGCTCGCTTTCATAGCTGGCCTGCGCCTCGTCCAGCCCATGGTAGATTTCATCAAAATGGGTTTTGCGCTCGGCGGCGGCGCGCTTTTCGGCCCCCTTGCGCGGCGGTTTACGCAGGATGATTTTATTCTGCGGCTCCGGCATAAACCCCTGCGGGTTCGCCGCCTGTAACTGACGGGCGCGGCGCAGTTTGCCAAGCCCGTTGCCGTCCATGATGCGTAACGCCTGGGTCGGGCAGTGAGAAACGCAGGCGGGCTGGGCGCTCTCTACCGACTGGCATAAGTCGCATTTTTGGGCCAGCAAACCCTTTTCATCAGCCGTAACGACAACATCAATCGCGCCAAACGGGCAGGCCACCAGGCAGCTCTTACAGCCGATACAGCGCGTTGAATCCAGTTGGATAGCGTCGTTGTCATAGTGCAGCGCCTCCACCGGGCAACTCTTGACGCAGGGCGCGTCCAGGCAGTGCTTACAGGTCACCGCGCTGCTGTGTTCGCCGTTGAATATGACGCGAATGCGCGGCAAAAAATCGCTGCGCTGCTGCGGCCAGCCGTCGTTATGCGCAACCACACAGGCAACCTCACAAGCGCGACAACCGATACACTCCCTGCTATCGGCGACAATCAATCTGTTCATAGGCATCCTTTATGTTTCGGTTTGTGAAATTACGTTTCTGGAAACAATGCAAGAACCGGGCGATGTTGTGATTTCCCGTTCGGGAGAGTGAAATGTTGTGAATACGGTCAAATTAATCGCGCCAGAACTGTGGCAAGCGGTTTTCTTCGGCAGGGGTTACGCTCTCAGAATGAGAGGCGGAAATGATGCGTAAAGAACGATTTTATCCTCACGCGATCCTGAGATAAGCGATCCACAATGAATCGCCGGTTTTATCAATCTGAGAATCCCCGGTTTTATCAAATGCAAACGCTTGCGTCGCTCCTCTGCCTGACGGCGATTCCAGGCGGCAACTTTGTGAACTCCCCCGCGTTTTAACCACTTCCTTTGCCCTGAACGAAAAACTGGCACTTTCTGAGCATGGTGTCACGGGTTGGCAACCGTAATCACATCACGGCAGATCCGGGTCGTCTCAGACCGTCGTCAGAGGAAGCCGTATTCACGCAGGCAGCGCCTGGTCTGCTCGCGGGTTAACAAAAGGATGGAATTCATGAGTACGCTTGATTCACGACCACAAACGCTCCCTCAGGATAACGCCGCGCCGACGGACGAAGTCGACCGCGTGTTGTCCCCGGCAAAACTGTGCATTCTCGGATTACAGCATGTGCTGGTGATGTATGCCGGCGCGGTGGCGGTGCCACTAATGATTGGCGACCGGCTTGGGCTGGATAAAGAAACCGTCGCGCTGTTAATCAGTTCCGATCTGTTCTGCTGCGGCGTGGTCACGCTGCTGCAATGCCTGGGCGTGGGCCGATTTATGGGGATCCGCCTGCCGGTAATTATGTCGGTAACCTTCGCCGCCGTAACGCCGATGATCGCCATTGGCCTGAACCCGGATATCGGTCTGACGGGGATCTTCGGCGCGACGATCGCAGCAGGCGCTATCACCACGCTGCTGGCTCCGGTAATTGGTCGTTTGATCCCGCTGTTTCCGCCGCTGGTCACCGGCGTGGTGATCACCTCGATCGGGCTGAGCATTATTCAGGTAGGTATCGACTGGGCGGCGGGCGGCAAAGGCAATCCGCACTACGGCGCGCCGGTTTACCTGTGCATCTCGTTTGCCGTGCTGCTGTTTATCCTGGTGGTGACCCGCTTTGCTAAAGGATTTATGTCTAACGTGGCGGTACTGCTGGGGATTGTGTTTGGCTTTGTGCTGTCGCTGATGGTCAATGAAGTGAATCTGGCGGGCCTGCATGATGCCAAATGGTTTGCCATCGTCACGCCGATGGCGCTGGGTACGCCGGTGTTTGATCCGGTGTCGATCCTCACCATGACCGCCGTGTTGATTATCGTGTTTATCGAATCAATGGGGATGTTTCTGGCGCTGGGGGAAATCGTCGGGCGCAAACTGACGTCGCAGGATATCGTGCGCGGCCTGCGGGTGGACGGCGTCGGCACGCTGTTCGGCGGATTGTTTAACAGCTTTCCGCACACCTCGTTTTCACAAAACGTCGGGTTGGTGAGCGTGACCCGCGTCTACAGCCGCTGGGTGTGCGTGGCGGCGGGGATCATTTTGATACTCTTCGGTATGGTGCCGAAAATGGCGGTGCTGGTGGCGTCTATTCCGCAATTCGTGTTGGGCGGCGCGGGGCTGGTGATGTTCGGAATGGTGCTCGCCACGGGCATTCGCATTCTCGCCCGCATCAACTACACCACTAACCGTTATAACCTTTATATTGTGGCCATCAGCCTGGGCGTGGGGATGACGCCGATGCTGTCGCACAACTTTTTCTCGCAGTTCCCCGCCATGCTCCAGCCGCTGTTGCACAGCGGGATCATGCTGGCGACCTTTAGCGCGGTGACGCTAAACCTGTTTTTCAACGGTTACCATCCGCAAACCGGCCTGGCGGAAGAGCCATCCTGCGTCAGCGGGAAATCGGTGAGAACGGTGCGGATGTGGCTGCTGCTGCGCAAAGTGAAGAAGAACCGGGACGAGTGAAATAAAAAAAGGCACCGGTCCTGAAAACCGGTGCCTGTTGCAGAGCAGAAAACTTATTTAACCGGACGCATCGCCGGGAACAGGATCACGTCGCGGATGGTGTGGCTGTTGGTGAACAGCATAACCATACGGTCGATACCAATGCCCAGACCTGCGGTCGGCGGCAGACCGTGCTCCAGCGCGGTCACGTAGTCTTCGTCGTAGAACATCGCTTCGTCGTCGCCCGCATCTTTGGCATTCACCTGATCCTGGAAACGCTGCGCCTGATCTTCCGCATCGTTCAGCTCGCTGAAGCCATTGCCGATTTCACGGCCACCGATAAAGAATTCAAAGCGGTCGGTAATTTCCGGGTTCTCGTCGTTACGACGCGCCAGCGGAGAGACTTCTGCCGGGTATTCGGTGATGAAGGTCGGCTGGATCAGATGCGCTTCCGCTACTTCTTCGAAGATCTCGGTCACGATACGGCCCAGGCCCCAGCTCTTCTCAACCTTGATGCCGATGGATTCAGCAATCGCTTTGGCGGAGTCGAAGTTGTCCAGATCGGCCATATTGGTTTCCGGACGGTATTTCTTGATCGCTTCGCGCATGGTCAGTTTTTCGAACGGCTTGCCGAAGTCGAACACTTCATCGCCGTAAGGCACTTCGGTTTTGCCCAGCACGTCCTGCGCCAGGGTGCGGAACAGCGATTCGGTCAGCTCGATCAGATCTTTGTAATCCGCATACGCCATATAGAGTTCCATCATGGTGAACTCAGGGTTATGACGCACCGAGATGCCTTCGTTACGGAAGTTACGGTTGATTTCGAACACGCGTTCGAAGCCGCCAACCACCAGACGCTTCAGATACAGTTCCGGCGCGATACGCAGGTACATGTCCAGATCCAGCGCGTTGTGATGGGTGATAAACGGACGGGCAGACGCGCCGCCAGGGATCACCTGCATCATCGGGGTTTCCACTTCCATAAAGCCACGGCCCACCATGAACTGACGGATGCCCGCCAGAATCTGGGAACGCACTTTGAAGGTGTTGCGGGATTCATCGTTGGAGATGAGATCCAGGTAACGCTGACGGTAGCGCGCTTCCTGATCCTGCAGGCCGTGGAATTTGTCCGGCAGCGGGCGCAGGGCTTTGGTCAGCAGACGCAGTTCCGTACAGTGGATCGACAGCTCGCCGGTTTTGGTTTTAAACAGCT
Organism: Atlantibacter subterraneus; assembly: GCF_007570865.1. Lineage (GTDB taxonomy): Bacteria > Pseudomonadota > Gammaproteobacteria > Enterobacterales > Enterobacteriaceae > Atlantibacter > Atlantibacter subterraneus. Next base: position 81,379 of record NZ_VLPS01000005.1, read on the forward strand.
TGCCGCGTGCCGCCAGGATATCGCCCAGATCCCACTTTTTAAACTGCTCGTTGTAAACGCCTTCCGGCAGATCGTCGCGGGCAACGTACAGCTGAATGCGGCCGCCAACGTCCTGCAGGGTCACGAAAGAGGCTTTACCCATAATGCGGCGGGTCATCATACGACCGGCCACCGCTACTTCAACGTTCAGCGCTTCCAGCTCTTCGTTTTCTTTGCCATCGAATTCAGCGTGCAGTTGGTCAGAGGTGTGGTCGCGACGGAAGTCGTTCGGGAATGCGACGCCCTGCTCACGCAGCTGCGCCAGCTTGTCGCGACGGGTCTGGAGTTCGTTATTAAGATCGGCTACCGCATCAGCGTTCTGCGCGTGTTGTTCAGACATGTTGGTTCCTCATAACCCTGCTTTCAAACTTGCTTCGATGAATTTGTCCAGATCGCCATCCAGCACCGCCTGCGTGTTACGGGTTTCAACACCGGTACGCAGATCTTTGATGCGGGAATCATCCAGTACGTAAGAGCGGATCTGGCTGCCCCAGCCGATATCCGATTTGTTGTCTTCCAGCGCCTGTTTCTCAGCGTTTTTCTTCTGCATCTCAAGCTCATACAGCTTCGCTTTCATCTGCTTCATGGCCTGATCTTTGTTCTTGTGCTGAGAACGGTCGTTCTGGCACTGCGTCACCGTACCGGTCGGAATGTGGGTGATACGCACCGCGGATTCCGTACGGTTAACGTGCTGGCCGCCCGCGCCGGATGCGCGGTAAACGTCGATGCGCAGATCCGCCGGGTTGATTTCGATATCGATATCGTCATCCACTTCCGGGTAGACAAACGCAGAACTGAACGAAGTATGGCGACGGCCACCGGAGTCAAACGGGCTCTTACGCACCAGGCGATGAACGCCGGTTTCAGTACGCAACCAGCCGAACGCGTATTCGCCGGAGATCTTGATGGTGGCGGATTTAATACCGGCCACTTCGCCTTCGGATTCTTCGATGACTTCGGTTTTGAAGCCGCGCGCTTCAGCCCAGCGCAGGTACATACGCAGCAACATGCTGGCCCAGTCCTGGGCTTCGGTGCCGCCGGAACCGGCCTGCAGGTCGAGATAGCAGTCGGCGCTGTCGTATTCGCCGGAGAACATGCGGCGAAATTCCAGCTGCGCTAATTTGGCATCGAGCTGCTCCAGCTCAACAACGGCTTCGTTGAAGGTTTCTTCATCGTCGGCTTCCACCGCCAGTTCCAGCAGGCCGGAAACATCTTCCAGGCCCTGGTTTAGCTGGTCCAGCGTATCGACGATGGCTTCCAGCGACGAGCGCTCTTTACCCAGCGCCTGGGCGCGTTCGGGCTCGTTCCAGACGTCAGGCTGTTCGAGTTCAGCGTTTACTTCTTCGAGACGTTCTTTCTTTGCATCGTAGTCAAAGATACCCCCTAAGAACGTCGGTGCGCTCGGTGAGGTCCTGAATACGGTTTTTTACCGGGTTAATTTCAAACATGGTCAGTATGATCTTTAAGTGATGACGGTAGTCAGAATGCGGTCGTAAGGGCGAAAGTTTACCGGAAATTCGCCCTTTTTTATAGCGAAACTGGCGTTAAAGCGGCCAGAGATGGTCGATTATTAGCTGCAGGCTGCGATTGCCGCGAAACTCGTTGATATCCAGCTTGTAAACGATTTCCACCTCGCGCACGCCCGCGTCGGGCCAGCGGGCGGTATCAACGTTAAAGGCGATGCCATCTAACAGCGGGCCGCCCTGCGCCGGTTCCAGCATGACTTTGAGGTGCCGCTCGCCCACCAGCCGCTGCTGCAACAGGCGAAAACGGCCGTCAAACGCCGGTTCCGGGAACGCCTGGCCCCACGGTCCGGCATCACGCAGCATCTCTGCGATTTCCAGCGTCATCTCCTGGGGCTGTAGCGGGCCGTCGGACCACACTTCCCCTTCCAGTAACGCCGGGTCGAGCCATTGCTCTACCAGTTCAGCGAAGCGCTGCTGGAAGGCCTCGATTTTTGAGGCTTCCAGCGACAGGCCCGCCGCCATGGCGTGGCCGCCGAATTTAAGTATCAGTCCCGGATTCAATGTATCGAGGCGCTCCAGCGCATCGCGCAGATGCAGCCCCGGAATCGAACGGCCTGAGCCTTTAAGCGTGCCGTCGCCCGCAGGCGCAAAGGCGATGACCGGACGATGGAACCGCTCTTTGATGCGCGATGCCAGAATACCCACTACGCCTTGGTGCCACTCGGGATGATAAATCGCCAGCCCGACCGGCAGTTCGTCAGCGCTTTTCAGGCAGGCGTCGCACAGCGCCAGCGCTTCTGCCTGCATGCCCTGCTCGATCTCTTTACGCGTCTGGTTTAACGCGTCCAGTTCATTCGCCAGCACCCGGGCCTCGCCAGGGTTATCGCACAGCAGCAGCGCCACGCCCACCGACATATCGTCCAGCCGCCCGGCAGCATTCAAACGCGGCCCGAGAGCGAATCCCAGATCGCTTGCCGCCAGCTTTTGCGGATCGCGGTTGGCGATTTCCAGCAGCGCGCGAAGGCCCGGTCGGCATTTCCCGGCGCGGATGCGGCTCAGTCCTTGCCAGGTCAAAATGCGGTTATTGGCGTCGAGCGGCACCACGTCCGCCACGGTGCCTAATGCCACTAAATCGAGATATTCCGCCAGATTGGGAATGGCGATACCCTGCTCGTCAAACCAGCCTTTGTCGCGCAGGTGGCTGCGCAGCGCCAGCATCAGGTAAAACGCCACGCCAACGCCCGCCAGCGATTTCGACGGAAATTCACAGTCCGCCAGGTTGGGATTGATGATGGCTTCGGCGGCCGGTAGCGTCGCCCCCGGCAGGTGGTGATCGGTCACCAGCACCGGAATACCGTAGCGGTGCGCGTGCTCGACCCCTGCATGGGAAGAGATGCCGTTGTCCACCGTCATGATCAGCTCAGCGCCCAGCGCTTTGGCCTGATCCACCACTTCCGGGCTTAAGCCGTAGCCGTCTTCAAAACGGTTTGGCACCAGATAACCGATCTCTTTCCCGCCAAGGCTGCGCAGCGCCAGCACGCTGAGCGCGGTGCTGGTTGCGCCGTCGGCGTCAAAATCACCCACCACCACAATGCGCTGCCCGGTTTTAAACGCCTGATACAGCATTTCAACGGCGGCGTTGATGCCGGTTAGCTGCTGCCAGGGCAGCATGCCTTTTACGCTGCGCTCAAGATCTTGCGCGCCGCGCACGCCCCGGCTGGCATACAGCCGTTTTAGCAGCGGCGAAAGCATCGGCGGCAGCACGGCGGTTTCATCCACCGTTCGCCGACGGAGTTGCGATTGTTGCGTCACCCGTTATTGCCCGCTGGTCTGTTTCTGATGTTCGTCAAGGAAGGCTTTCATCTCTTTCGGCCCCTGATAGCCCGGCACCACATAGCCATTGCTTAGCACAATCGCCGGGGTACCGGTCACGCCGAACTGCACGCCCAGCGCGTAGTGATCGGCGATGTCGATATCGCAGCTGGCGGCGGGTACGGATTTGCCGCTCATGGCATCATCAAAGGCTTTATTGCGATCTTTGGCGCACCAGATGGATTTCATGTCTTTCTCCGCCTGGCTCTGGATGCCCTGACGCGGGAACGCCAGATAACGCACGGTGATACCCAGCGCGTTATAGTCTTTCATCTCTTCGTGAAGTTTGTGGCAGTAGCCGCAGGTGATGTCGGTGAACACGGTGATCACGTGTTTTTCCTGCGGGGCTTTATAAACAATCATCTCTTTTTCAAGCTGGACGAGTTTGCCCATCAGCAGCTTGTTGGTCACATTGACTGGCGAACTGCCGCTGACGTCATACAGCGGCCCCTGGATAATGTGTTTGCCGTCTTCGGTGACATACAGCACGCCGCTACTGGTCAACACGGTTTTCAGGCCGGGCACCGGAGACGCCTGAATATCCGCGCTTTGCACGCCCAGTTTCGCCAGAGATTGCTTAATGACCGCATCGTCAGCGTGAACCATACCGGAAACAGTGGCTGCCAGTAGCGTCAGCAGCATAAAGCCTTTTTTCATAACATGTCCTTTAGTCAGCAAGCACTTACGCACGCGGGTGATGCTGTTGATGAAGTTGCCGCAGGCGTTCAGTCGCCACGTGCGTATAAATTTGGGTTGTTGATAAATCGCTATGGCCCAGCAGCATTTGTACTACGCGCAGATCCGCACCGTGATTAAGCAAATGCGTGGCGAAGGCATGGCGTAAAACGTGAGGCGAGAGTTTATCGCTATCAATACCTGCCAGTGTGGCGTAATGCTTAATGCGATGCCAGAAAGTCTGGCGCGTCATTTGTTGCGCGCGGTTACTCGGGAACAGCACATCGCTGGACTGGCCGTTAAGCAGCCACGGGCGGCCATGTTCAAGATACTGCTCCAACCAGTGCACCGCCTCTTCGCCCAGCGGCACCAGACGCTCTTTGTTGCCTTTCCCCACCACGCGCACCACGCCCTGACGCAGGCTGATATCGCTCATCACCAGCCCCACCAGTTCAGACACGCGTAGCCCGGTGGCATAAAGCACTTCGAGCATCGCCTTGTCGCGAAGTTCAATCGGGTTGCCTTCCAGCGCGGGGGCCTGCAACAGTCTGTCAACCTGCGCTTCGCTTAAATCCTTCGGTAAGCGCTGGGGCAATTTCGGCGAGGCCAGTTGAGCGCTGGGATCGTCCGGGCGAATTTTTTCCCGGTACAGATGCTGGAACAGCCGACGAACCGCGCTGAGCAGGCGCGCAGAACTGGTGGCTTTATAGCCGCCGTCGACGCGTTCGGCGAGCAACCCCTGGAGATCATCACGACCGGCGGAAAGTAAATCCCGCTCGTGGTGATGAAGCCACTGCACCAGCATCGTCAGGTCCCGACGATAGGCGCTAAGGGTATTTTCCGACAGATTGCGCTCCAGCCAGAGCGCATCCAGAAACTGTTCGACGCGGGTAAGATCCTGTTCCACACGAGCCTCTCGTTTATCATGCAGGGTTGCATTATGCATGATAGCGGCCGCGATCTGGTACACTGAGCCACCCGCACAGCAAGAAATGAGATGTAATCGCGATGAAAATGGGTCTTTTTTATGGTTCCAGCACCTGTTACACCGAAATGGCGGCGGAAAAAATCCGCGACATTATCGGGCCGGAGCTGGTGACGTTACATAACCTGAAAGATGACGCCCCGGTGCTGATGGCGCAGTACGATGTGTTGATCCTCGGCATTCCGACCTGGGATTTTGGTGAGATTCAGGAAGACTGGGAAGCCGTCTGGGACCAACTGGACACGCTGGATCTCGACGGAAAAATCGTTGCGCTGTACGGCATGGGCGACCAGCTTGGCTATGGCGAATGGTTCCTCGACGCCCTCGGCATGCTGCACGATAAACTGCTGCCAAAAGGTGTGAAGTTTGTGGGCTACTGGCCGACAGAAGGATATGAATTTACCAGCCCGAAACCGGTGATTGCTGATGGTCAGCTTTTCGTCGGCCTCGCGCTGGATGAAACCAATCAGTACGATCTTAGCGATGAGCGTATTGAACAGTGGTGCGAGCAGATACTGGCGGAAATGGCCGAGCATTTCTCCTGAGTGATTATAACGGGCGGCCGCTTTGCGGTTGCTGTAACAGCACCCGGCGCAAATCGCGCCATTCACTGGCATCCATGCTGTCCGCCGCCAGCCATAAATGCTGGCTGCGTTGAGTGCCTGGATGCCGCAAGCGCAGCAGCATACCGCTTTGCAGCATCCACGGCGCGCCTATCAGCTCCCATTCCACACCCTGCCAGCGCAGCCGATAATCCATCGTCAGTTTTACCTCGCCCTGCAGCGAATGAATACGCCGCTGGCTGCGCACGCAATCAAACACTACCAGCGACAGTAAAACCAACCAAACCGGCATATAACTCAGCGGCCAGGGCAGCAGTAAGATCACCGCTGCGACAATGCCGTGCAGCATGAGGGAAAACCACTGTGCGCGCCACGAGACGCGCAGATCAGATTGCCACAGGACCACGATCCCGGTTCCGCGTCTGAATCAGTTGCACCATGCGCTGCAGCTCAGGGTCCGCAGGCTTACCGTGATTCATTAACCAGTTAAAAAGATCGGGGTCATCGCATTCGAGCAGGCGAATAAACACGTGTTTATCGTCATCGCTCAGAGCATCGTACTCGTGTTCAAAGAACGGCATGATAGAGATATCCAGCTCACGCATCCCGCGACGGCACGCCCAGTGAATACGGGCTTTATTGTTAATATCCATGACTGCTTTCCTGGGTAATCACTCTGGAAGATGCCAGCTAGTGTAACTCTTTTTCGGCACTTCATTTAATGGAATGTTGTCATTTACGCGTCACCTTCCAAAAAACCTTATTAAAAATGAAACTATTAGGCGATTTTTGCGTGAAAGCGCGTAAAACAAAAAGACGGCACGAATGGCAATATCAAAGCGCTTGCAATGTCTTGTGGCTCTTTTACCATTAGTCTCATTCGACTCTGCATCATGAACCGGGGCACTTTTATGGCATTTAATCCGTTTCCACCGCGTCAGCCAACAGCTGCCGCTCGACTGCCTTTAACGCTGATTTCTCTTGAAGACTGGGCGCTGGCGACTATTACCGGCGCTGATAGCGAGAAGTATATGCAAGGCCAGGTGACTGCAGATCTTGCGCTGATGACGGAAAACCAGCATTTGCTGGTGGCTCACTGCGATGCAAAGGGCAAAATGTGGAGCAATCTGCGCCTGTTTCGCCAGAATGACGGCTTCGCCTGGATCCAGCGCCGCAGCGTGCGCGACGCCCAGCTCACCGCACTGAAAAAGTATGCCGTGTTCTCGAAGGTGACTATCGCGCCGGACGACAATGCGGTGCTGTTAGGCGTGGCCGGTTTCCAGGCGCGCGCCGCGCTGGCGAACCACTTTTCGTCCCTGCCGGACGCAGATAACCCAGCGGTCCATGTTGACGACACCACCCTGCTGTGGCTGCCGCTGCCTGCGGAGCGTTTTCTGCTGATTACCACAGAAGAGAAAGCCCAGCAGCTCACTGAAAGCCTGCGTGGTGAAGCGCAGCTTAATGCCAGCCAGCAGTGGCTGGCGCTGGATATCGAAGCCGGTTATCCGATTATCGATGAAGCCAACAGCGCGCAGTTTATCCCTCAGGCGACCAACCTTCAGGCGTTTGGCGGCATCAGCTTTAAAAAAGGCTGCTATACCGGCCAGGAGATGGTGGCACGTGCGAAATTCCGCGGTGCCAACAAGCGCGCGCTCTGGACGCTGGTCGGTAACGCCAGCCGCACGCCTGCGCCAGCGGAAGATCTGGAATTAAAAATGGGTGACAACTGGCGTCGTACCGGGACCGTGCTGGCCGCCGTGAAGCTGGATGACGGCACCGTGCGCGTTCAGGTAGTGATGAATAATGACATGGAAAGCGCCAGCGTCTTCCGGGTGCGTGATGAACCCAGCCATACCCTGGCGATTGAGCCGCTGCCGTATTCGTTAGAAGAAGCGTGATGACAGGCCCCTCGCAGACCGCGAGGGGTGTTTTTTAATGCTGGCCGACGTACAGATAAATCGCCAGGAAGTGGCACACGCTGCCGCCCAGCACAAACCCGTGCCAGATTGCGTGGTTGTACGGAATACGTTTACATACGTAGAAAATTACGCCCAGCGAATAGACAATCCCGCCAGCCGCTAACAGCGTGACTCCACCAAGCGCGAGTTTTTCCGTTAACTGATAAATCACAATCAGCGACAGCCAGCCCATCGCCAGATAAGTCACCAGCGACAGCACCTTAAAGCGGTGCGCGATGGTTAATTTAAACAGTATGCCCAGCAGCGCTAATCCCCAGATGACAATCATCAGGGTGCGCGCCAGCGGTGAATCAAGCCCCACCAGTAAAAACGGCGTGTAGGTCCCGGCAATCAGCAAATAGATTGCGCAGTGGTCGAACTTTTTCAGCCAGATTTTTGCTCTGGCATGGGGGATGGCGTGGTACAGCGTTGACGCCAGAAACAGCAAAATCATGCTGCCGCCGTACAGGCTGTAGCTGGTGATCGCCATAACGTTAGCGTTGGCATCCACCGCCTGGATCAGCAGCAGTACTAATCCAACGATCCCAAACACCAGCCCGATACCGTGGCTGATGCTGTTGGCTATTTCCTCAGCCAGTGAATATCCCTTCTCAATTAATGGTTTGCTAACCATAAGGCGACTCCGGGGAAACTGAATATAAAAGCAGCTTCACTAGCCTAATTGAGAATGATTTCAGTGTACACCTGTTCGCTAAAATATTTATTTTACCGGGTGTGTACGGCGGGGGAGCACTGCCAAAAGCTATGCAGAAACCACTTCGAAAGCAATTACATATAACTGCGTCACGCCGGGGTAAATGTCGTTAATAACATCGCGCAGTACTTCAAGCGTCATATTCTCCTGATGGGCATGTTCGTCGGTTAATGCGCTCAACGGCGTTGGCGTGACGCTCAGAACCTTGATGGTGCAGAAATAACCGTCGTCCTCGTAGCGCCCTACCCGCAGAATTTGCTCCGGTTCGAAGTGCGCCTCGCTCTCGTCGCGAATAGTGATGGTTTTACGACCGGCCAGAATGTCGCTCTCAAAGCGCTGAAAGAAGGTGATATCGTTCATAGGGTTCTCATTAACATCATGTTCAGGATGCGGGGATATTACCTTTCCCGGGGTGGGTTCAACACCACAATTCCAGTATCCTTGAACCAGTGCATGAAAAAGGATCGCTCGCCGTGACGATATTCACCCATTCCGCCGTCGCCAGCCTGAATAACATCGAAATGATGGTCTATAACTACGTCATTAAAAATCGCGACAAAGTGATGTATATGACCATCCGCGAGCTGGCTGAAGCGGTGGGAGTTTCAACGACCACGGTGCTGCGCTTTTGCCGCAAGCTCAACTGCGACGGTTACTCCGAATTCCGGGTGCGCTTTAAGCTTTATCTGGAACAAAACGAACCTCAGCAGGCCAGCTTCGGGGCCAGCGAGATCATCAGCTTTTTCCGCAGCGTGAATAACGACGAGTTTGAGCAACTGCTGGATCGGGCCGTGGATATCATCCTGGCCTCAGAACGGATTATTTTTGTCGGCGCGGGAACCTCCGGTTCGCTGGCAAAATACGGCGCGCGCTTTTTCTCCAACGTCGGGAAATTCAGCAATCATATTGACGATCCCTACTTCCCGGTGACCAACGATATGGCGAAAAATGCGCTGGCGATTGTCCTGTCGGTTTCCGGCGAAACGGCGGAGATCCTGCGCTTCGCCAGCCAGTTCAGCCTGCATCATTGCAAAGTGCTGTCGATCACCAGCCACGATAACTCATCGCTGGCGAAACTGGCCGATTTTAATCTCTCGTGGCACATCCCCCAGACCCGCATCGCGGGCGTTTACGACATCACCACCCAAATCCCGGTGGTCTATATTCTTGAGACTCTGGGCCGCAAAATCGCCGGTAAAATGGGGGAATAAAACACCCTGTTTTCTGGCGGTGACAAGTCACAACTTGTTGATTTTGTTATATCGTGACATTTGCTTTTCCTTTTGCCAGACTCGCCTTCAACTCCTGTCTCACTACGTTCTGGGATATCTACGATGAAAAAACTGACTTTACCCAAAGACTTTTTATGGGGTGGCGCGGTCGCCGCGCACCAGGTTGAAGGCGGCTGGAATAAAGGCGGCAAAGGCCCCAGCATTTGCGACGTGTTGACCGGCGGCGCGCACGGCGTTCCGCGTGAAATCACCGCCAGCGTGGAAGCGGGAAAATACTATCCCAATCATGAAGCCGTGGATTTCCATGGCCGCTACAAAGAAGATATCAAGCTGTTCGCGGAGATGGGCTTTAAATGCTTCCGCACCTCCATCGCCTGGACGCGTATTTTCCCGAATGGCGATGAGCAAACCCCAAACGAAGAGGGTTTACAGTTCTACGACGACATGTTCGACGAGCTGTTGAAGTACAACATCGAGCCGGTGATCACCCTGTCCCACTTCGAAATGCCGCTACATCTTGTACAGCAATACGGCGGCTGGACACACCGTAAAGTGGTTGATTTCTTTGTGCGCTTCGCCGAAGTGGTGTTCGAGCGTTACAAGAACAAGGTCAAATACTGGATGACCTTTAACGAGATCAACAATCAGCGCAACTGGCGCGCCCCGCTGTTCGGCTACTGCTGTTCCGGCGTGGTATACACCGAGCATGATAATCCGGAAGAGACCATGTATCAGGTGCTGCATCACCAGTTCGTTGCCAGCGCGCTGGCGGTGAAAGCGGCCCGTGGCATCAACCCGGCGATGAAGGTCGGCTGCATGCTGGCAATGGTGCCGCTGTACCCGTTCTCCTGTAAGCCTGAAGATGTGATGTTTGCCCAGGAATCGATGCGCGAGCGTTATGTCTTTACCGACGTGCAACTGCGCGGCTACTACCCGTCCTATGTACTGAACGAATGGGAGCGTCGCGGCTTCAACATCAATATGGAAGACGGCGATGAGCAGGCGTTGCGTGAAGGCACCTGCGATTATCTGGGCTTCAGCTATTACATGACCAACGCGGTGAAAGCCGAGGGCGGCAGCGGCGATGCGCTATCCGGTTTCCAGGGCAGCGTCCCGAACCCGCATGTAAAAGCGTCCGACTGGGGCTGGCAGATTGACCCGGTTGGCCTGCGCTACGCGCTGTGCGAACTGTATGAGCGCTATCAGAAGCCGCTGTTTATCGTTGAGAATGGCTTCGGCGCGTACGATAAGGTGGAAGACGACGGCAGCATCAATGACGATTACCGTATTGATTACCTGCGCGCCCACGTTGAAGAGATGATCAAAGCGGTGACTTACGACGGCGTGGATCTGATGGGCTATACCCCGTGGGGCTGCATCGACTGCGTATCCTTCACCACTGGCCAGTACAGCAAGCGTTACGGCTTTATCTATGTGAATAAACACGACGATGGCACCGGGGATATGTCCCGCTCCCGCAAGAAAAGCTTTAACTGGTATAAAGACGTCATCGCCAGCAACGGCGAAAAACTGTAATCCAGCCAGGGGCCTTAGCGCCCCTTTTTATTGTGCAATCATTAACTACATTGATGAAACCTATCCCAATGATAGGCCCGGCTTGTAAAATTTATTGATACCCATCAAGGGGTAGAATTCCCGCACTGACACTATGCCCTTTCAGGAACCAGATAGTTTTCGGTCTCTGAGACCTCATTCACCTTGAAGGGATAATAAGATGAAAAACCTCACTAAACTGGCGCTGGGTATTGTGGGCGTCGGTCTTGTAGGCTATCTCGGGCTCGTGGCGTATGTCTATCACCACGACAGCGAGCGTAATAGCCGTGCTTTGACTCAAACCTCTGCTTCACCGCAAAACAACAAAGTGCTGGCGATCATGCGCGACAAAGGGTGTGACTATTGCCATACCGTGTCCAGCGATCTGCCGTTCTATTCCTCACTGCCCGTCGCGAAGCAGCTGATGAATTACGACATGCATCTTGGCTACAAATCGTTCAACCTCACTCCGCTGCGCCAGAGCCTGATTGACGACACGCCCGCGCTGCAAAGCGATTTGACCAAAATCGAATGGGTGATGGAGCATCAGACCATGCCGCCGACGCGTTACACCGCCCTGCACTGGGACGGCAAAATGAGCGACGAAGAGCGTGGCGTGGTGCTCGACTGGATCAAGGCCCAGCGCCTGAAGTATTACGCTGCTGACGACATGGCGGAGCAGCACCGCAACGAGCCGGTCCAGCCGATCCCGCAAACCGTCCCTTACGATGCGCGCAAAGCCGCGCTGGGCTTCCGCCTGTATCACGATCCGCGCATCTCCGATGACAACTCCATCTCCTGCGCCAGCTGCCACCAGCTCGGCGCGGGTGGCGTGGATGGCCGTAAAACCTCAACTGGCGTGCGCGGCGAAATCGGGCCGATTAACGCCCCAACTGTGTTTAACTCGGTGTTTAACGTGGTGCAATTCTGGGATGGCCGCGCGCCGGACCTGAAAGCCCAGGCAGGTGGACCGCCGCTCAACCCGATCGAAATGGCGTCTAAATCCTGGGATGACATCACCGCCAAACTCAATCAGGACGCGATCCTCAAGCGCGATTTCAGCGCCGTCTATCCGGAGGGCTTAAGCGGCGACACCATTACCGACGCCATCGCCGAGTTTGAGAAAACGCTGATTACCCCCAACTCGCCGTTCGATAACTATCTGCGCGGCGATGAAAACGCGCTGACCGCCCAGCAAAAACAGGGCTGGAAGCTGTTCAAAGACAACAAATGCGCCACCTGCCATACCGGGGTAATCCTTGGCGGAAGAACCTTTGAACCGCTGGGCCTGAAGAAAGAGTTCACGTTTGGCGACGTACTGCCAGCGGATATTGGTCGTATGAACGTCACCCATGACGAACGCGACCGCCTGCGCCAGAAAGTGCCGACGCTGCGTAACATCGCACTCACCGCGCCGTATTTCCACCGTGGCGACGTGGCGACTCTGGATGAAGCGGTAAAACTGATGCTGCGTTACCAGGTGGGCACCGAACTGCCGCAGTCCGATGTGGACGACATCGTGGCATTCCTGCAAAGCCTGAACGGCGTGTATAAACCCGCGCCGCTGGAGTAACCCTACCGCCGCCCGCAAGGGCGGCTACTTGCCCCCCGCTAGATCGATAAAGCTGCCGGTCACGTAAGACGCGCTGTCGCTTACCAGCCAGGCGATGGCCTGCGCCACTTCTTCCGGCTGCCCGCCACGCCGCATCGGGATAGCAGGCGCAACGCGATCCACTCGCCCCGGCTCGCCGCCGGAGGCATGCATCTCGGTATAGATAAAGCCTGGCCGCACGCCGTTAACGCGGATCCCCTGCGCCGCCACTTCCAGCGACAGCCCGATGGTCAGCGTGTCTACCGCGCCCTTCGACGCCGCATAGTCAACGTATTCCCCCGGCGACCCCAGCCGCGCCGCCACCGAAGAGACATTAACAATCGCCCCGCCGCTGCCGCCGTGTTCGGTGGACATCCGCTTTACCGCTTCCCGGCAGCATAAGAAATAGCCGGTCACGTTGGTGGACAGCACGCGATTAATCCGCTCGGCAGTGAGGTATTCAACGCGGCACTGGGTAGCAAGAATGCCCGCATTGTTAACCAGAACGTTAACCGGTCCCCAGGCCTCGTCGATGGCGGTAAACATCGTCACCACCTGCTGCTCGTCAGAGACATCTGCCTGCCAGGCCAGGGCTTCGCCGCCCGCCCGCGTGATTTCTTCAACTACCTCCTGCGCGGCCTGCCGATCGCGATGATAATTCACCACCACCCTCAGCCCTTGTTGCGCCAGTAATAGCGCAGTGGCTTTGCCAATTCCCCGGCTGCCGCCGGTAATCAATGCAATGGACATAAAATCTCCCAAAAAAATAAGGGCACCGAAGTGCCCTTACAGGATAAAACAACGCGCTGCGTTACTGATATTCGCTCATCGGCACGCAGGAGCAGAACAGATTACGGTCGCCGTACACATCGTCCAGACGCTTAACCGTCGGCCAGTATTTATTGGCGTGGCCTGCCGGGAACACCGCCAGCTCGCGGCTGTACGGGTGCGCCCACTCTTCGGCCAGTTCGTTCTGGGTATGCGGCGCGTTAACCAGCGGGTTATCGTCCAGCGGCCATTCGCCTTTCGCCACGCGATCGATCTCCTCGCGAATGGTCAGCATCGCATCAATAAAGCGGTCCAGTTCCAGTTTGCTTTCCGATTCGGTCGGCTCAACCATCAGGGTGCCGGCTACCGGGAACGACATGGTTGGCGCGTGGAATCCGTAGTCGATTAAACGCTTGGCGATGTCCAGCTCGCTGATGCCGGTCTGCTCTTTCAGCGGACGAATATCAAGGATGCACTCGTGTGCCACGCGGCCATCGCGCCCGGTATACAGCACCGGGAACGCGCTTTTCAGACGCGTCGCAATGTAATTGGCGTTGAGGATCGCCGTCTGGCTGGCACGCTTAAGACCCTGGGCACCCATCATGCGGATGTACATCCAGCTGATAGGCAGGATCGACGCGCTGCCGAACGGTGCGGCGGAAACCGCACCCTGACGGGTCAGCATACCTTCAATCTGTACCACGCTGTGGCCCGGCACAAACGGGGCCAGATGCGCTTTCACGCCGATCGGACCCATGCCCGGGCCGCCGCCGCCGTGCGGAATACAGAAGGTTTTATGCAGGTTAAGGTGCGAGACATCCGCGCCGATATGGCCTGGTGTGGTGATGCCCACTTGGGCGTTCATGTTCGCGCCGTCGAGGTAAACCTGGCCGCCAAACTGATGCACCACGTTGCATACTTCGCGAATGGTCTCTTCGTACACGCCGTGTGTCGACGGATAGGTCACCATGATGCACGACAGCTGGTCGCCCGCCTGCTCGGCTTTGGCGCGTAGATCGGTCAGATCGATGTTGCCCTGCTTATCGCACGCCACGACCACCACCTGCATCCCCGCCATCTGCGCAGACGCCGGGTTGGTGCCGTGAGCAGACGCCGGGATCAGGCAGATATCGCGATGGCCTTCGTTGCGGCTTTCATGATAGTGACGGATAGCCAGCAGACCGGCGTATTCGCCCTGCGCACCGGAGTTCGGCTGCATGCACAGCGCGTCGTAACCGGTGAGTTTCACCAGCCAGTCGGAGAGCTGCGCGATCATCTGATGATAGCCTTCGGCCTGATCTACCGGGCAGAACGGATGTAACTCGGCAAATTCCGGCCAGGTGATGGGGATCATTTCCGCCGCCGCGTTAAGCTTCATGGTGCAGGAGCCCAGCGGGATCATCGCCTGGTTGAGCGCCAGATCTTTACGCTCCAGAGCGTGCATGTAGCGCATCATCTCGGTTTCGCTGTGATAGCGGTTAAACACCGGGTGAGTCAGGATCGCGTCCTGGCGCAGCATGGCGTCCGGGATCGAGCGGCTGTCGTGCGCCACGTCTTTATCCAGCTCGCTGATATCCAGCCCGTGGTTGTCGCCCAGCAGCACGTCAAACAGGTTCAGCAGATCCTGACGGGTGGTGGTTTCATCAAGGGTGATACCCACCGCGTTCAGCACGTCGCTGCGCAGGTTGATTTCTTTGGCCTGGGCACGGCTCAGCACCGCGGCTTTATCAGCGATTTCGACGCACAGCGTGTCGAACCAGCTGCTGTGGCGCAGTTTCAGGCCTTTATGTTGCAGGCCCGCCGCCAGGATATCGGTCATACGGTGGATGCGATCGGCGATGCGCTTCAGGCCTTTCGGGCCGTGGTAAACCGCATACAGGCTGGCGATATTGGCCAGCAGCACCTGGGAAGTACAGATGTTGGAGTTGGCTTTCTCGCGGCGGATATGCTGTTCGCGGGTCTGCATCGCCATACGCAGCGCGGTGTTGCCCGCCGCATCTTTAGAAACGCCGATGATGCGGCCAGGCATAGAGCGTTTATGCTCATCGCGCGCGCCGAAGAACGCCGCATGCGGGCCGCCGTAGCCCATCGGTACGCCGAAGCGCTGGGCGGAGCCGAATACGATATCCGCCCCCTGATGGCCCGGCGCAGTCAGCAATACCAGCGCCATAAAATCAGCGGCCACGCTGACCACCACTTTGCGCGATTTCAGTTCAGCAATCAGCGCAGCGTAATCATGCACTTCGCCCGTGGTGCCGACCTGCTGCAACAGCACGCCGAACACGTCCTGATGGTCGAGCACTTTATGCGCGTCATCGACAATCACGTCAAAGCCAAAGGTTTCGGCGCGGGTACGCACCACGTCCAGCGTCTGCGGGTGTACGTCAGCCGCCACGAAGAAGCGGTTCGCGCCCTTGAGTTTGCTGACGCGTTTGGCCATTGCCATGGCTTCCGCCGCTGCAGTGGCTTCATCCAGCAGCGAGGCCGACGCGATGTCCATGCCGGTCAGATCGATGGTCACCTGTTGGAAGTTGAGCAGTGCTTCAAGACGGCCCTGGGAAACTTCCGGCTGGTACGGCGTATAGGCGGTGTACCAGCCCGGATTTTCCAGCATATTGCGCAGGATCACCGGCGGCGTGTGCACGGCGGCATAGCCCATACCGATAAAGGTTTTAAAACGTTTGTTGCGGGCGGCGATGGCTTTCAGTTCAGCCAGCGCCGCGAATTCGGTGGTCGCCTCGCCGATAGCGGGCGGCGTCGCCAGCTGAATGTCCGCCGGGACAATTTGCGCCGTCAGGGCATCAAGGGAGTCCGCGCCAACGGTTTTGAGCATGGTGTGTAGCTGCTCGCTATCCGGGCCGATATGACGGTCAATAAACGCGTCGCGGTTTTCCAACTGGTCGAGGGTCTGGGTCATGAGCGAGGGTTCCTGAAACGTGCAGTGAATCGGTTGGTAACGGGTGATACTCGAAAAACTGTTCATGTTGCAGAAGCCAGCGCCCCTGCAACATGAATGATGACGCGTATTTATTCGTCTTCTAACAGCGCTTCGTAGCCTGCGGCATCCAGTAACGCTTCAACTTCAGATTCGTCGCTGGCTTTGATACGGAAGATCCAGCCTGCGCCATACGGCTCGCTGTTCACCTGCTCCGGGGAGTCGCTCAGGGCGTCGTTTACCGCAACGATTTCCCCGCTGATGGGCGCATAAATGTCGGATGCCGCTTTCACGGATTCCGCGACCGCGCAGTCATCGCCCGCGCTGACGGTCGCGCCAACGTCCGGTAGATCGACGAATACCATGTCGCCCAGCAGTTCCTGCGCATGTTCGGTAATACCTACGGTGTAAGTGCCGTCCGCTTCTTTGCGCAGCCACTCATGCTCTTTGCTGTATTTCAGTTCACCTGGCACATTGCTCATTTCTTTTTCTCCGAATAACAAAACAGTTACTGAACCACCGGCTTACCGGCGCGAACAAAAATCGGTTTAGTGACGATAACCGGCATTTCACGGTTGCGGATCTGCACAATGGCGGTATCGCCAATCCCGGCCGGAACTCGCGCCAGCGCGATACTGTAGCCCAGCGTTGGCGAGAACGATCCGCTGGTGATCTTGCCTTCCTGTACATTGCCCTGTGCATCGGTGAACCGCACCGGCAGGTCATTACGCAGTACGCCTTTCTCTTTCATCACCAGGCCAACCAACTGGTCGGTGCCTTTCTCTCGCTGGGACTCCAGCGCTTCACGGCCAATAAAATCACGATCTTCCGGCTGCCAGGCAATCGTCCAGCCCATATTGGCTTCCAGCGGGGAAACGCCTTCGTCCATCTCCTGACCGTAAAGATTCATGCCGGCTTCCAGACGCAGCGTATCGCGCGCACCAAGCCCGCACGGCTTCACGCCCGCTTCAACTAACTGGCTCCAGAACGCGGCGGCTTTTTCCGCTGGCATCGCAATTTCATAGCCCGCTTCGCCGGTATAGCCGGTAGTGGCGATAAACAAATCCCCCGCCTGGACGCCAAAGAACGGCTTCATGCCGTCTACGGCCTGGCGCTGTTCGTCGGTAAACAGGGTTGCAGCTTTCTGTTTCGCCTGCGGGCCCTGAACGGCAATCAGCGCCAGGTCGTCGCGAACGGTGATGTCGATGGAATAGGGTTCAGCGTGCTGGGTGATCCAGGCGAGGTCTTTTTCACGGGTGGCGGAGTTAACAACGAGGCGGAAATAATCTTCAGTGAGGAAATAAACAATCAGATCGTCAATCACGCCGCCGGAGGCATTAAGCATCCCGCTGTACAGCGCTTTACCCGGCTGGGTGAGCTTCGCCACGTCATTCGCCAGCAGATAGCGCAGGAATTCGCGGGTGCGCTCGCCATGCAGGTCGACGATGGTCATGTGGGAAACATCGAACATCCCGGCGTCGCTGCGCACCGCGTGATGCTCATCAAGCTGCGAGCCGTAGTGCAGCGGCATCATCCAGCCATGGAAATCCACCATGCGCGCGCCGCAAAGCGTATGTTGTTCGAACAAAGGAGTCTGTTGAGCCATCTTTTCCTCTTTCAGTCAGCAGAGGCTAATTGCCTCTTTACTACTGGACGAAACCCGGCGTCGGCATCATTCCCGCCGCCGACGCAAACGTTACCTTTGGCCTGAAGTTACCATCTAACGCAGGGACAAACCACACGCGAAAATGGGTCATTACATTAGCTTATGACCAAAATGGGAAAAGAAGGCTACAGTGGAATTCACTGGAAAAATGCGAATACAGGCACATAAACGCAACATAATCGGCAGGGATTTTTTACGGGTAAGCATTTACGTCGGAAATTCGGACGAAATCGCTGAAACTGAAAAATCGCCACATTAAAAAAACTAATTCGAAAAATCCGGTCAAATTAGAATAATTCAAATGAGGGAAGGCTTCCCTTTTCAGCGCCGGAAAAGGGAAGTGTGATCGAGTTAACGTAACCAGTCAGGCAGGTCGTTAAGCCCCATCGCTTCGCGAATGAGCTGCGGTTTTACCCCAGGCAGGGTATCCGCCAGTTTGAGCCCAACGTCGCGCAGCAGTTTTTTGGCAGGATGGCTACCGGCAAACAGTTCGCGAAACCCCTGCATGCTGGCCAGCATCACCGCCGCGCTGTGCTTGCGGCTGCGCTCGTAACGGCGCAGGTAGAGGTGCTGCCCAATATCCTTGCCCTGCTTGTGCAGACGGCGGATCTCGGCAATCAGCTCTGCCGCATCCATAAAACCAAGGTTGACGCCCTGTCCGGCGAGCGGATGAATGGTATGAGCCGCATCGCCCACCAGCGCCAGACGGTGCGCAGCGAACTGGCGGGCATAACGCCCGGTCAGCGGATAAATTTGCCGATCGCTTTCCACCGAACACAGGCCGAGGCGGTTATCAAAGGCGATGCACAGTTCCTGATTAAAGGTGTCGGCATCGCACTGCTGCAAGCGCTCTGCCTCTTTCGGCGGCAGTGACCAGACGATGGAGCACAGTCTGGGATCGGGCAACGGCAGAAACGCCAGGATGCCTTCGCCATGGAAAATCTGCCGCGCCACCGCGCCGTGCGGTTCGGTGGTACGAATGGTCGCCACCAGCGCATGATGACGGTAATCCCAGAACGTCAGCGGGATATCGGCACGGTTGCGCAGCCAGGAGTTGGCACCATCGGCACCCACCACCAGCCGCGCCGTGAGCATACTGCCGTCCTGCAATGTCAAAAAGGCTTCATTCTCACCAAACGCCACCTGCTGTAGCTGCGACGGGGCGATCAGCGTGGTGTCCGCGTTGCGGGAGGCTTTATCCCACAGCGCCTGGTGGACCACGCTATTTTCGATAATATGCCCCAGATGACTGTAGCCCATGCTTTTATCGTCGAACGCGATGCGCCCGAAGCTGTCTTTATCCCACACTTCCATGCCATGATAGCGGCTAACCCGCTGTTCCAGAATGGATTGCCAGACGCCAAGTTTTTCCAGCAGTTTTTCGCTGGCCGCGTTAATGGCGGAAACCCGCAGCGCGAAAGGCGCATCCGCCGCCAGCGGTTGCGGACGCTGCTGTTCGAGCACCGCGACGCGTAAGCCGCTGCCCTGCAATCCACACGCCAGCGCCAGCCCGACCATTCCGCCGCCTACAATCGCCACATCTACGCTTTGCACATTTGTCTCCTTAGCGCGCAACCCAACCCAGAGTCCGCCTTGCCAACGCATCGCGCGCTGGCGTGAATATCTCAACGCCGATTAATCCTACATTCCGCCCGACCACCAGCGGCGACCAGTGGTTGGCAAACAGATGCACCAGCCCGTCGGTCACGCCGACGGTGGCATCGCGATCCGGTTCGCGCTGGCGCTGCCAGCCGTTAAGCACCGCAAATCCGCCAATGTCCTGCCCGGCCTGCCAGGCCTGCGCCACGTTTTCCGCCAGGGTGATCACATCGCGCATCCCGAGGTTAAACCCCTGTCCGGCGATAGGATGCAGCGTCTGCGAGGCATTGCCCACCAGCGCAACGCGATGGGAGACCGACGATTCTGCGCGGCTCAACACCAGTGGATAGGCGCTTCTGGCCCCCGCATGGGTAATGCGGCCCAGTCGCCAGCCGAACGCTTTCTGAAGCTCATCGCAAAACCGCGCATCACTCCAGTCCAGCACCTGTTGGTTTTCCAGCGGATGGCACCACACCAGCGAACAGCGTCCCTGGGCCATCGGCAATACCGCCAGCGGCCCATGTTCGGTAAAGCGCTCGAACGCGCGGCCACGGTGCGGTTGCGCGGTGGTGACGTTAGCGATCACCGCGAGCTGTTGATAAGGAATATTTTGCCAGCGGATGCCGCACTGCTCGCCAATAAAGGAACGCGAACCGTCCGCCGCCACCAGCAGCGCGCCGCGGATCTGCTGGCCGTTAGACAGGGTGACATCAACGTGCTGCTCGTCGCGCGTCACGCTCATTACTCTGGTTGGGCAGTGCAGCGTCACGCCGCGCGCGCGCTTGAGCAGCGAAAACAGCCGCTGACCGACTTCGTGCAGCTCAACCACCTGCCCCAGCGCATCAATCTGATAATCCCGCGCTTCGATGGTGACAAACCCGGCGTGACCGCGATCGCTGACGTGTACCGTTTCAATGGCGGTGGCGCAGTCGGCCAGATTTTGCCAGATGCCGATGCGCGCCAGATGCGCCACGGTACCCTGGGCCAAAGCGATGGCGCGGGCGTCAAACCCTGGATGCGCGGTGCTGGAAGGCGGCGTGGCCTCAACCAGATGCACCGCCAGCTTGCCTTGGGTTAAGTGGGAAATCGCCAGCGCCAGGGTCGCGCCCGCCATTCCGCCGCCGACGATGATGATGCTCATGGCTGTTTCGCCGCAGCCATGAGCGCTTCGATATCATCGGGGCGCTTCACCACGCTTGCCGTCAGGTTTTCATTACCGGTTGCGGTGATCAGGATGTCGTCTTCAACCCGAATGCCGATGCCGCGATACTGCGGCGGCACGTCGGCGTCCGGCGCGATATACAGACCCGGCTCGACGGTGATCACCATGCCCGGCTCCAGGGTGCGGGAGCGATCCGGGCCGTACACGCCCACGTCATGCACATCCAGCCCCAGCCAGTGGCTTAAGCCATGCATAAAGTAAGGACGGTGGGCGTTTTCGCTAATGAGCAGATCGACATCGCCTTTCAGGATGCCCAGTTTCACCAGGCCGGTAACCATGATGCGCACCACCTCCTGAGTGACCTCCTGCATGGAGGTGCCAGGACGATACCGCTCAAGCGCCGCATCCAGCGAGGCCAGCACGATGTCATAGATTTCGCGCTGCGGCTGGGTGAATTTACCGTTGATCGGGAAGGTCCGGGTGATGTCGCCCGCGTAGCCCTGGTATTCGCAGCCCGCGTCAATCAGCACCAGTTCGCCATCCTGCAACGGCGATTCGTTTTCGGTGTAATGCAAAATGCAGCCGTTTTCGCCGCCGCCCACAATAGTGTTGTAAGACGGGAAGCGTGCGCCGTGGCGGTTGAATTCGTGAAGGATTTCGCCTTCTAGCTGATATTCAAACATCCCCGGACGGCATTTCTCCATGGCCCGGGTGTGGGCCAGCGCGGTGATTTCTCCGGCGCGGCGCAGCACGGCGATCTCTTCTTCGGATTTGAACAGGCGCATTTCATGCACCCACGGACGCCAGTCGGTAAGCGTGGCGGGCGCAGTGAGATTCTGGCGCGAACCGCGACGCAGTTTATCCAGCGCGTGGAACACGGCCACGTCGGCAAAATCGTACTGGCCCTGGGCGTGGTACACCACGTCGAGACCATTTAACAGTTGAAACAGCTGCTCGTTGAGCTCATCCCAGGCCAGCGCGCGATCCACCGCCAGTTTTTCCGGCGCGGCCTCCTGCCCCAAACGACGGCCAAACCAGATTTCGGCAGTTTTATCGCGCACCCGGTTAAACAACACGCTGTGGTTGTGAGTATCGTCGCTTTTGATCAGCACCAGCAGGGCTTCGGGTTCGTTAAACCCGGTGAAGTACCAGAAATCGCTGTTCTGGCGGAAAGGGTATTCGCTGTCGGCGCTGCGGGTCATTTCCGGCGCGGCGAAAATCAACGCGGCGCTGCCCGGCGCCATTTTTGCCAGTAACTGCTGGCGACGACGAAGGAATTCCTGTTGTGTCATGGCGCCTCCTACGCGGTGACGAAAATTAATGGAGCGTCGGTTTACGCACTTCCGGCGCGGTCGGCTGCTGCTGGCGACTAAAGGTGTCGTGGCAAAGCAGCGCGGCAACGCGGACGTACTCGACAATCTCTTCAAGAGACATTTCTAATTCTTCCTGATCCTCTTCTTCATCGTAACCCAGCTGGGCGATGTTGCGCAGATCGTCGATCGCTTCGCCGGTCTCGCCGGTGACTTTATCCAGCTTAGTCTGGGTTACGCCGAGGCCCAGCAGAAAGTGGTTAACCCAGCCCGCCAGCGCATCGGCGCGGTCGAATACCGAGACGTCATCCCCTTCCGGCAGGTAGAGCTGGAACAGGAAACCGTCGTCTTCCAGCGAATCGCTGGTGGCGGAGTGCATCTGACGCAGCGCCTGCGCCAGGTTCTGGCCGAAGGCCAGACCTTCGTTGGTCAGGTCGTGCAACAACGGCTGCCAACTGCTGTCATTATTGCCACCGCACAGCATCCCACTGATGAGGCCATGCATTTCGGCGGGCGTCAGTCCTACACCCTGTTGGGTGAGTAGCTGGTTAACGTCATCGTAACCAGGTAAAGCGTTCTGTATAGACATGCGCATTCATCGTCGTTGGGAGGAAAAGTTCGTGTTATGCTACCACTTTGGGCCCTGGGGATACCAGAAAAGGGCTTGTATCTTCATATAAGGGTAGCTATAGTGTCGCCCCTTCGCAGCCCCGGCTGCGATAGCAGGCGAGTCAACAGCAGGAAGGTGGAATGTCTGCACAACCAGTCGATATCCAAATTTTTGGGCGTTCACTGCGGGTGAATTGTCCGCCTGAACAAAAAGATGCGTTGAATCAGGCTGCAGAAGAGCTGAATCAACGGTTGCAAGATTTAAAAGTTCGCACTAGAGTCACAAATACCGAGCAGTTAGTCTTCATCGCAGCACTCAACATTTGCTATGAACTAACGCAGGAAAAGGCCAAGACTCGTGACTACGCTGAAAGCATGGAACAGCGTATCAGAATGCTCCAGCAGACCATTGAACAGGCATTACTTGAGCAAGGTCGCATAAGTGAGAGAACGGGGCCGAAGTTTGAATAACACTTCAGGGTTTACTATGGTAGAGTGACCGTGAAGAAAAAATTTCTCTGAGATGTTCGCAAGCGGGCCAGTCCCCTGAGCCGATATTTCATACCAACAGAATGTGGCGCTCCATGGTTGGTGAGCATGCTCGGTTCGTCCGAGAAGCCTTAAGACCATGACGACACATTCACCTTGAACCAAGGGTTCAAGGGTTACAGCCTGCGGCGGCATCTCGGAGATTCCCTTCCCTACCCAATCAGCCTTACCAACAGCGACACCTTCACACTGAAGGATACTGTTTCATGACCCAACAACCTTTACCCATTTCCCCACGCCAGCAAATCCGCCAGCAGATCAGACTACGCCGAAAAGCGCTTACCTGGCAGCAACAGTTGCATGCCGCGCAGCAGGGTGCCGCACGCATGATGGCCTTCGCGCCGGTTGTTGAGGCGCACACCGTGGCGTTGTTTCTCTCTTTTGATGGCGAACTGGATACCCGCCCCTTAATTGAAGGGCTGTGGCGCGCGGGGAAAAAAGTCTATTTGCCGGTGCTGCATCCGTTTAGCCCGGGAAACCTGCTGTTTCTGCGCTACTTCCCCGACAGCGATCTGGTGCTCAATCAGTTTAAAATTCATGAGCCGGTGCTGGATGTGCGCCACGTTTTACCGCTCCACAAGCTCGATGTGCTGGTCACCCCACTGGTAGCGTTTGATTCCGTCGGGCAGCGTCTCGGCATGGGCGGCGGTTTTTATGATCGCACTTTGCAGAACTGGCGCGCACACGGCCTGTTCCCGGTAGGCTACGCCCACGACTGCCAGCACGTGGAATCACTGCCGGTTGAAGAGTGGGATATCCCATTGCCCGCCGTGATCACCCCGACTGCCACCTGGCAATGGCAATAAAAAAGCCCACCGAAGTGGGCTTAGCGCGTTAAAAAATTCAGAAAAATCAGTACAGCAGGCGCGCGCGGATAGTGCCCGGGATCGCTTTCATCGCCTGTAGCGCATTGAAGGCAACATCTTCTTCCGCATCAATATCAATCACCACATAACCCATTTGCGACGTGGTTTGCAGATACTGGGCCGCAATGTTCACGCCCTGTTCGGCGAAGATCTGGTTGATAGCGGTGAGAATGCCTGGACGGTTTTCGTGAATGTGCAGCAGACGGCTGACGCGGCCTTCGTGCAGCGGCAGCGATACTTCCGGGAAGTTCACGGCAGACAGGGTTGAGCCGTTATCGGAGTATTTCGCCAGTTTACCCGCCACTTCCAGACCGATGTTTTCCTGCGCTTCCTGGGTAGAGCCGCCGACGTGCGGCGTCAGGATCACGTTATCGAATTCGCACAGCGGCGAGTTAAACGGATCGCTGTTGGTAGCCGGTTCGGTCGGGAATACGTCAATGGCCGCCCCCGCCAGATGTTTGCGTGACAGCGCATCGCACAGCGCCGGGATATCTACCACGGTGCCACGTGCGGCGTTGATCAGCAGCGAGCCCGGCTTCATCAGCGCCAGCTGTTCCGCGCCGATCATATCTTTGGTCGAGGCGTTTTCCGGCACGTGCAGGCTGACCACGTCGCTCATATTCAAAAGCTCGGAGAGATACTGCACCTGCGTGGCGTTGCCCAGCGGCAGTTTGCTTTCGATATCGTAGAAATAGACGTGCATGCCCAGCGATTCCGCCAGAATGCCCAATTGGGTGCCGATGTGGCCGTAACCGATAATGCCCAGCTTTTTACCACGCGCTTCAAAAGAGCCCGCCGCCTGCTTGTTCCAGATACCGCGGTGCGCTTTGGCGTTCGCTTCAGGAATGCCGCGCAGCAGCAGCAGCAATTCGCCGATCACCAGTTCGGCGACCGAACGGGTATTAGAGAATGGTGCGTTAAACACCGGCACGCCGCGACGCGCCGCCGCCTGCAAATCAACCTGATTGGTGCCGATGCAGAAACAGCCTACCGCCACCAGTTTTTCCGCCGCAGCGAAGATCTCTTCAGTCAGATGAGTACGGGATCGCAGGCCGATGAAATGGGCATCACGGACGGACGCTTTCAGTTGCTCGCTGTCCAGCGCGCCTTTGTGATATTCGATATTGGTATATCCTGCTGCGCGCAGGCTATCGATGGCTTTCTGGTGAACACCTTCCACCAGTAAGAATTTAATCTTGTCTTTTTCCAGTGATACTTTTGCCATTTCCCGACCCTGTTATTCTGAGCTGATGTTGTGCTGGGTAATAAGTCACCCTTCTGCCAACATATCAAAATTTCGCGGCCCGGCAATATGAACGTTTGCGTCACGATTTTGAAGAAATATCATCCAACTGCAAAAGCCAGAATAAAATATTGCCCGAAAGAATAAAGACGAAAGGAATGACAGGAGTGTGTCGAAATTGTGACAGATGTCACCAAATTTCGTGGGGGGGAATTTTTTTCTGAAACAGGGCACTTTCGTGCCCCACTCAGATCATTTTACGATGGTTTTCACGCCGTCGGCGGTACCGATCAGTGCCACATCTGCGCCACGATTAGCGAACAGCCCCACGGTCACCACGCCCGGAATACTGTTAATGGCATTCTCCAGCGCCACAGGGTCGATGATTTCAAGGCCATGCACGTCAAGGATCACATTGCCATTATCGGTCAACACGCCCTGGCGGTACTCCGGTCGGCCACCGAGTTTAACCAGCTGACGCGCCACGCAGCTGCGTGCCATCGGGATCACTTCCACCGGCAGCGGGAATGCGCCAAGGATATCCACTTGCTTGGAGGCGTCCGCGATGCAGATAAACTTCTCCGCCACCGAAGCAATGATTTTCTCGCGGGTTAACGCCGCGCCACCGCCTTTGATCATCTGCATATGGCCGTTGATCTCGTCGGCACCGTCAACATAGATGCCCAGCGAATCCACTTCATTGAGATCGTAAACGGTAATGCCGAGCGCCTTGAGCTTTTCAGTGGAAGCATCAGAGCTTGAAACCGCGCCATCGATTTGATGCTTGATGGTGCCAAGCGCATCAATAAAGTGTGCGGCGGTCGATCCTGTACCGACTCCTACGATGGTGCCGGGCTGCACGTACTGGAGCGCCGCCCAACCCACTGCTTTTTTCAGTTCATCCTGCGTCATGGTCTTTTGCCTGTGGTATGAAATCTGTGGCGCATTATAGAACAAGGCGTGACGAAAAGGGGTATCTATTGGCGCGGCAAATCTCTACCAGATTCTGTTTTTGTCGGTAACGCCGGGAAAATTATGTCATAGTGCCCGGTAGTGCAGATTATCAGGAATTCAGGAGCTACCCCGAGACATGAAACGCCCGGACTACAGAACATTGCAGGCGCTGGACGCAGTCATTCGTGAACGCGGTTTTGAGCGCGCGGCGCAGAAGCTGTGCATTACTCAATCGGCGGTATCACAGCGGATAAAGCAACTGGAGAATCTGTTCGGCCAGCCGCTGCTGGTGCGTACCGTGCCGCCCCGCCCCACTGAACAGGGGCAAAAGCTGCTGGCGCTGCTGCGCCAGGTGGAGCTGCTGGAAGATGAGTGGCTGGGAGATGAGCAGACCGGTTCGACCCCGCTGCTACTCTCACTGGCGGTCAACGCCGACAGTCTGGCGACGTGGCTGCTGCCGGCGTTAGCGCCGGTACTGGTCGATTCACCCATTCGCCTCAATCTTCAGGTTGAAGACGAAACCCGCACCCAGGAACGCCTGCGGCGCGGCGAGGTGGTGGGGGCGGTGAGTATTCAGCCCCAGCCGCTGCCGAGCTGTCTGGTGGATCAACTGGGGGCGCTTGATTACCTGTTTGTGGGTTCGAAAGCCTTTGCGGAACGCTATTTCCCCAACGGCGTCACTCGCGCCGCGTTGCTGAAAGCGCCCGCCGTGGCGTTCGACCATCTGGACGATATGCACCAGGCGTTTCTACAGCAGAATTTCGACCTGTCGCCCGGCAGCGTGCCCTGCCACATCGTCAACTCCTCTGAAGCCTTTGTGCAGCTGGCGCGTCAGGGCACCACCTGCTGTATGATCCCCCATTTGCAGATTGAAAAAGAGCTGGCAAGCGGCGAGCTGATCGATTTGACGCCGGGGCTATTCCAGCGCCGGATGCTTTACTGGCACCGCTTTGCGCCAGAAAGCCGCATGATGCGCAACGTCACCGATGCGCTGCTGGAATACGGTCATAAGGTGTTGCGCCAGGTGTAAAAAAACCCGCCGGTTGGCGGGTTTGTTGTTATTACTGCGCGGTTTGCGAAGGGGTTGTTGTCGCAGGCTGCGACTGCGTGGTGCCCTGCCCCTGGCCAGGCTGGAGTTCAAACACCACATCCACCTGATCGTCAAACTGGATGGTCGGCTGCTCGTAGGTTTCCTGAGCCGAAACCGCTGGCGCGGCGTCCGCTTTCATCATGCGAACCATTGGGCTCGGCTGATAGTTGGAAACGTGATAACGCACGCTGTAGACCGGGCCGAGTTTGCCTTTGAAGCCTTCCGCAAGCTGCTGCGCCTGGTGGGTGGCATCGTCAATCGCCGCTTTACGCGCTTTATCTTTATACTGCTCCGGGTCGGCTACGGCTAACGAGACCGCGCGGATTTCGTTGAGGCCTGCTTTTAACGCCCCGTCAAGCAGGTTGTTAAGCTTGTCGAGCTGGCGCACGGTCACTTCAACGGTGCGGATCGCGCGATAGCCTTTAAGAATGCTTTTGCCGTTCTGGTAGTCGTAATCCGGCTGAGTGCGCAAGTTCGCCGAATTGATATCTTTTTTCTCTACCCCGTTTTCCTGCAGGAAAGTGAGGTATTGCGCAACGCGATCGTCAGCCTGCTTTTTGGCTGCGGCGGCGTCTTTAGCGGAAACATTCACTTCGATAGCGAGTGTCGCGATATCCGGCACTGCATCGACGCTGGCCGTCCCTGACGTCACGATATGTGGTCCGTTCGGCAGTTCGTTTGCCTGCACGCCACCCGCGCCTAATCCAATCATTGCCGCCAGGGCCATCACTTTAAACTTCACTGTTCTTCCTCCGTGTACGTTCCAGATCACACGCCCGGGAATAACACGAGCGCCACGTGCAAGCTTAGCCGCTGGCGGACGAAAGTCTATAAGAGAAAGATTAGTTAATCAGTTGTGACAGATGGTTAACGCCATCTTTCGCCAGTTGGCAAGCAATCACCCACATCACCAGCCCGACTACGCCATTGATAATTCGCTGCGCTTTAGCCGTGCGCAGACGCGGCGCCAGCCAGGCGGCCAGCAGCGCGAGTCCGAAAAACCACAGGAACGACGCGCTGACCGTGCCTAACGCAAAGGCGCGTTTTGGCCCTTCGGCCAGTTGGCTGCCTAAACTGCCCAACACCACAAAGGTATCGAGATAAACATGCGGATTTAGCCAGGTCACCGCTAATAGCGTACCGATAATACGCATTCGGCCCTGGCGCATCACTTCGGCGTTGGCCAGTTCGATATTGTGGCTCATGGCGGTGCGAAACGCGCCCCAGCCGTACCACAGCAAAAAACCAACGCCGCCCCAGGTGACCAGCGCCAGCAGCCAGGGGGACTGCATCAGGATCGCGCTGCCGCCAAAAATCCCCGCGCAAATCAGCGCTAAGTCGCTGATGGCGCACAGCAACGCAATCATTAAATGGTACTGGCGGCGAATGCCCTGGTTCATTACAAAGGCGTTTTGCGGGCCTAATGGAAGGATCATGGCCGCACCAAGAGCAAGCCCTTGAAAATAATAACTTATCACACTGCTTTCCTGAAATTCACGAGAGGGATGGCAAGTGTAATGCGCCACGCTCATTAGCTCTAACGCAAAGTTTTAATCGCTAATAAGCATGGCTAATAGCTTCAGGCAAAAGAAAGCCAGCGAAACGCTGGCTTAGGGATTATTGCGCGTCGGTGGGTTTATCCAGTGACGTCGGTTTGATGTCCTGCGCCGTGGTCTCGGTGATGATAGACGGCTGCTTCGGCTGGGGCTTCTCTGCCCGCACCTGTTCCTGCTTAGGCTGCGCCAGCTGTTTGACGTTCACATCCATCTGCGGATACGGGATGCTGATGCCCTCGGCGTCCAGCGCTTTTTTCGCGCGCTCAAGGATATCCCAGTAAACGTCCTGCAAATCGCTGCTTTTGCTCCAGGCACGCACCACAAAGTTGATGGAGGAAGCGCCCAGCTCGTTCATGCGCACCGTTCTTTCACGATCCGGCAGGATACGCTCATCGGACATCACGATATCGGTCAGGATCTCGCGGACGCGGTCAATATCCGCGTCGTAAGACACGCCGATCACCAGTTCGTTACGGCGCACCGGCTGGCGCGAAAAGTTGATGATGTTACCCGCGATAATTTTACCGTTCGGCACCACCACATACTTACCGTCGGCGGTAATCAGCGTGGTCGAGAAAATCTGCACGTGCTGTACGGTGCCCGCAATCCCGCCGAGATCGACATACTCCCCGGCGCGGAAAGGCCGGAAGGTGACCAACAGTACGCCTGCCGCCAGGTTCGACAGCGACCCCTGCAGCGCCAGGCCCACCGCTAAACCCGCCGCACCCAGCACGGCGATGACCGAGGCCGTTTGCACGCCCACGCGCCCCAGCGCGGCAATCAGGGTAAACGCGATAATGCCGTAGCGCACCAGTGCGGACAGGAAATCCGCCACGGTGGCATCGATATGACGCGCCAGCATCAGCTTGTTGACGGTATTGGAAATCGCGCGCGCCACAATCATCCCCACGATGATGATCGCGATGGCCGCAACGATATTGACTAAATAACTCAACAGCAGCGCCTGGTTGGTCACCAGCCAGTCACCAGCACCGTTGATGCTGTCGACAACGTTCAAATCTTCCATTTACGGTTCCTTTTGCTATCGCTAAATTTGGCTTTCATTGCCCCGCTGGGCTTTGAATCATGGTTTATAAAGGGTAAACAAAAACGCTGGAGTGTGCCAAGTCGGTCACAGAAATGGGATGCTGTGGCGGGTAATACCGGGAAAATTAACAAAAAACCCGCACAAGGCGGGTTTTATATACGGGCGTTAGCGCAACAAATTACAGAACGTCAACCGCGTTCAGTTCTTTGAAAGCCTGCTCCAGACGAGTGATCATAGAAGTCTGGGCAGAACGCAGCCATACGCGCGGATCGTAGTATTTCTTGTTCGGCTGATCTTCGCCTTTCGGGTTGCCCAGCTGACCTTGCAGATACGCCTCGTTAGCTTTGTAGTAGTTCAGAATACCTTCCCAGGTCGCCCATTGGGTATCGGTATCGATGTTCATTTTGATCACGCCATAGCTGACGGAATCTTTGATTTCCTGAGCGGAAGAACCGGAACCGCCGTGGAACACGAAGTTCAGGCTGTTGTGCGGCAGGTTGTGTTTTTTGGACACATATTCCTGAGAATCGCGCAGGATGGTCGGGGTCAGTTTGACGTTGCCCGGCTTGTAAACGCCGTGAACGTTACCGAAAGAAGCCGCAATGGTGAAGCGCGGGCTGATGGCGTTCAGTTTGGTGTACGCGTAATCCACGTCTTCCGGCTGGGTGTACAGTGCGGAAGCGTCCATGTGGCTGTTGTCCACGCCGTCTTCTTCACCACCGGTGCAACCCAGTTCGATTTCCAGCGTCATGCCGATTTTGGACATGCGCTCCAGGTATTTAGAGCAGATTTCGATGTTCTCTTCCAGAGACTCTTCAGACAGGTCGATCATGTGAGAAGAGAACAGCGGTTTGCCGGTAGCGGCGAAGTGTTTTTCACCTGCATCCAGCAGACCGTCGATCCACGGCAGCAGTTTCTTCGCGCAGTGGTCGGTATGCAGGATCACCGGCACACCGTAGTGTTCAGCCATCTGATGTACGTGATGCGCGCCAGAGATCGCGCCAAGAATCGCAGCCTGCTGCCCTTCTGCTTTCAGGCCTTTGCCCGCGATAAACGCAGCGCCGCCGTTAGAGAACTGAACAATGACCGGAGCTTTAACTTTTGCAGCGGTTTCCAGCACTGCGTTGATGGAGTCGGTGCCTACACAGTTAACCGCTGGCAGAGCAAAGTTATTCTCTTTAGCCACCTGGAAGATTTTCTGTACGTCATCACCCGTGACTACGCCCGGTTTTACGAAATCAAAAATTTTAGACATGTTTAGGTTGTCCTGTATCGTCGACCATCTTTTACCCGTTGTTTTTCGCGCCGCTGGCGTGATGGCTAAACTGGCGCATCTGAAACCGAAGTTTCAAATCAGCGCATCGTTTTGCCGCCTTCCTGCGACCTGAAATCCATTGGGTAGAAAAGTTATTTGAAAATCAGGCGGGTTTCCCCGCCTGTTCAACGCTTACTTCTTAGCACGCTCTTCGAGCATAGCTACGGCTGGAAGCACTTTGCCTTCCACGAACTCAAGGAATGCGCCGCCGCCAGTAGAGATGTAGGAAATTTTGTCAGAAATACCGAACAGATCGATAGCTGCCAGCGTATCACCGCCGCCAGCGATGGAGAACGCGTCGCTGTCTGCGATAGCGTTAGCTACGATTTCGGTACCTTTACGGAAGTTAGGGAATTCGAACACGCCAACCGGACCGTTCCACAGAATGGTTTTAGCGTTTTTCAGGATTTCCGCCAGTTTCTGCGCGGAAACGTCGCCAATATCCAGGATCTGCTCGTCGTCTTTCACGTCGGTAACAGATTTCAGGGTAGCGTCTGCGGTTTCAGAGAACTCGGTAGCCACGCGAACATCGGTCGGAACCGGGATATCGCAGGTGCTCAGCAGGCGTTTCGCTTCATCAACCAGATCGGCTTCGTACAGGGATTTACCCACGTTGTGGCCCTGGGCAGCAACGAAGGTGTTAGCGATGCCGCCGCCGACGATCAGCTGATCGGCGATTTTAGACAGCGAGTCCAGTACGGTCAGTTTGGTAGACACTTTAGAACCGCCAACGATAGCCACCATCGGGCGAGCCGGCTCTTTCAGCGCTTTACCCAGCGCTTCCAGTTCGTCAGCCAGCAGTGGGCCAGCGCACGCTACGTCTGCAAATTTGCCCACGCCGTGGGTAGAGGCCTGCGCGCGGTGCGCAGTACCGAATGCGTCCATGACGAACACATCGCACAGCGCGGCGTATTTTTTCGCCAGGGTTTCGTCGTCTTTCTTCTCGCCTTTGTTAAAGCGAACGTTTTCCAGAACCACTAACTCGCCTTCAGCCACTTCTACGCCGTCCAGGTAGTCTTTAGCCAGACGTACCGGGTTGGAGAGTTTGTCTTTCAGGTAGTTAACAACCGGCAGCAGAGAGAATTCTTCGTTGTATTCACCTTCGGTCGGGCGACCCAGGTGGGAGGTAACCATCACTTTAGCACCCTGTTTCAGGGCCAGTTCGATGGTCGGCAGCGATGCGCGGATACGGGCATCAGAAGTCACTTTACCTTCTTTAACCGGCACGTTCAGATCGGCACGGATCAGTACGCGTTTACCTGCCAGATCCAGATCGGTCATCTTAATTACAGACATGGTGAATCCTCTCGTTGATTCTTAAAGTTTTGCAGGCACAAATTGCGCCTTACCGGAAACCTTGAGCGGCCATCGCTAACGTCGTGTCGAGCATTCGGTTAGCAAAGCCCCATTCATTATCACACCAGACCAGGGTTTTGATCAGATGCGAACCGCTGACCCGCGTTTGAGTGCCATCGATAATGGCGCTGTGCGGATCGTGGTTAAAATCACTTGAGACCAACGGTAACTCCGTATAGTCAACTATACCACGAAATGTCTCTCGCGCCGCTTTTTGCAGCAACCCGTTGACTTCACAGGCTTTAACCGCTTTGTTCACCGTCACGCTTAAATCGATAGCGGTGACGTTTATGGTCGGCACACGCACGGCAATGGCCTCAAAACGGTCGTTAAATTTGGGAAAAATACGCGTAATCCCCGCCGCCAGGCGCGTATCCACCGGAATAATCGACTGGCTGGCCGCCCGCGTACGACGTAAATCAGAATGCCAGGAATCGATAACTTGTTGATCGTTCATGGCCGAATGAATCGTCGTCACGGTTCCGGAATCAATATCAAAGGCTTCATCAAGCAGCTTGATCACCGGAATAATACAGTTGGTGGTGCATGAAGCGTTGGAGACAATGCGATGCTCCGCCCGTAGCGCGTCATGATTGACGCCGTACACCACTGTAGCATCTAAATCATTGCCGCCGGGGTGGGAGAAAAGTACCTTTTTCGCCCCCGCCGCCAGATGGGCTTCGCCATCAGCGCGCGATCCGTACACCCCGGTACAATCCAGCACCACATCAATACCCAGCTCACGCCAGGGCAAATTCTCAATGTCACCTTGATGAAGAAGCCGGATGACGTCATCACCAATCCAGAGTTGTTCACATTCCTGGCGAACATCCCAGGAAAAGCGTCCGTGCGTGGTGTCGTACTTTAACAAGTGCGCCATGCCCTGGGCATCGGCCAACTCGTTGATCGCCACCAGTGTGATTTCCGCACGACGCCCGGATTCGTATAACGCGCGAACCACGTTGCGCCCAATGCGCCCGAACCCGTTTACCGCAATGCGTAGTGTCATAGATCCCCTGCAAGACATTCCAGGTGAAAGAAGTGGCTGACAGGGTAATGCAGCGACGTCACCAGGGGAATGCTTGCCGACCATAAACCTAAGCTAATCGTTTATTTGTCGAGCGAAATACAAACTGAAACGCTTCAGCTAGGATAAGCGAAACGCGGAATAAAAGATATTCATCAGGCGTGAACAAAAACTGATATCTGATCCACATCACACTTTCCTGCAAATCTGACCGGCAAATTATTCCAATAGCAGAATTATCGCCAGGCTTTGCCGAATTCCTTATTTGCACTGCATCCCGTTTCCTGATTTATATCAGCAATTCGTTTCTTGCGTCCCTATATTATCAGCCTCACGTCCGAGTCTCGGAGTAACCCTAACCCATGTCAAAAACAACTCTTTCATCTTTACCCGCCTCCGGGGCGCGTTTTTACGCGTTACGCCTGCTGCCCGGCGACGAGGTGCTAAGCCAGTTACGCACCTTTATCCAACAACACCAACTCTCCGCCGCCTGGATTGCTGGCTGCACCGGCAGCATGACCGATGTTGCGCTGCGCTATGCGGGCCGCGACGAAACCACGCTGCTGCGCGGCACCTGGGAGGTTATCTCGCTTAGCGGGACGCTGGAACTCACCGGCGAGCATTTACATCTC
Organism: Atlantibacter subterraneus; assembly: GCF_007570865.1. Classification (GTDB taxonomy): domain Bacteria; phylum Pseudomonadota; class Gammaproteobacteria; order Enterobacterales; family Enterobacteriaceae; genus Atlantibacter; species Atlantibacter subterraneus. The sequence goes on from NZ_VLPS01000005.1 coordinate 115,714, forward strand.
TCCATTTCCGATCCACAGGGTGCCATGCTCGGCGGCCATATGATGCCCGGCTGCACGGTTCGCACCACGCTGGAAATCATTATTGGCGAGCTAACGGCACTTACCTTTAGCCGCCAGCCCTGCGAAGTCTCCGGTTACGAAGAACTGGTCGTTAATCCCCGTTACTAATCTGACAAGAGGTCATTTTATGGCTCAGCGCCAATTTTCCAGCCAGACTCTGGCTCTTATCGTTATCGCTATCGCGATTAACATGATCGGCGGGCAATTAATCAGCATGCTGAAGCTGCCTATTTTCCTCGACTCCATCGGCACCCTGATCAGCGCCGTGCTGCTTGGGCCGTTAATCGGCATGCTGACCGGGCTTATCACAAACCTGATTTGGGGACTGCTCACCGACCCGATTGCCGCCGCCTTCGCGCCAGTCGCGATGGTGATTGGCCTGGTGGCCGGCTGGCTGGCGAAAGCAGGCTGGTTCCGCACCTTGCCAAAAGTGATCGTCAGCGGCGTGATCATTACCCTCGCCGTAACCGTGGTGGCGGTGCCGCTGCGTACCGCGCTGTTTGCAGGCGTGACCGGCAGCGGCGCTGACCTGTTCGTCGCCTGGATGCACTCTATGGGGCAGAATCTGGTCGAATCCGTTGCAGTCACGGTACTGGGCGCAAACCTGGTGGATAAAATCCTGACGGCGGTGATTGTCTGGATCCTGCTGCGCCAGCTTCCTCTGCGCACCACCCGCCACTTCCCCACCATGTCGGCTGTGCGGTAATGCACCCGTTTACTTCGTTAACGCTGTGGGCGTGGGCGGCTTGCGCCACGCTGCTGCTTCCCCCTGGCCTGATTCTGGCGATTTACAGCGCCACGGCGTTTCTGTTACTCCTGCTGTTCAGGGCGACCCGCCCCAGAGCGCGTTATGTCGCCTGGCTGATGTTTTCGCTGGGTGCGGGTTTGTGGCTGGTACATGGCGGCTGGCTTACCGAGTGGATCAGCGGCCAGCCGCGCGATCCGCAGCGCTGGGCGCACGCGATAACGCTGTGGCTGCGCATTCTGGCGATTGTCTCTACGTCGCAGCTGTGGATGGGTTTTGTTCCGGCGCGCCAGTTTACCCGCGCCCTGTTCGCCAGCCGTCTGCCGCCGGGTATTGCCTACGTGTTTGCCGGGCCGCTGCTGGTGGTGGAACAACTTAAGCGCCAGCTCACCAGCATTAACGAGGCGCAACGCGCGCGCGGCGTGCCGCTGGATGGCCGCTGGCACCAGCGCCTGCGCGCTATCCCCGCGCTGATCGTGCCGTTGACCCACAATGCATTAAACGATTTGGCGGTCCGCGGCGCGGCGCTGGACATGCGCGGTTTCCGTCTGCACTCGCGGCGCACCACGCTTTGGGCACCTGCGGATAGCGCCCTGCAACGCGTTGCGCGCTACGGACTGATTGCGTTGATGTTTGCGCAAACGGGGGCCTGGCTATGGTTACGCTAGACGATTTTTGCTATCGCCCGCGCCACGCCACGCAACGCTCGGGCAGGCTCAATTTCCATTATTCCCTGCCGGGAATGGTGGCGATATTCGGCGGCAACGGCAGCGGCAAAAGCACCCTTGCGCAGCTGCTGGCCGGGTGGTATCCCGATTTTCTGCCTGGAGAAATCAGCGGCAAAGGCCAGTTGCTCGGCCAGCCGATCGGTCTGAACTCGCTCGTCGAGCAGTCGCAGACCATTCAACTGGTGCAACAGGCTCCTGCCCTGCAACTTTCCGGCTGTACCTTTAGCGTGGAAGAGGAAGTGGCGTTCGGCCCGGAAAACCTTTGTCTGAGCGAACACGCGATCCTGCAACGCGTCGATGAGGCATTAACGCTTACCGATTGCCAGGGATTGCGCCATCGGCACCCGGCGACGCTGTCCGGGGGTGAATCCCAGCGGGTGGTGATCGCCAGCGCGCTGGCGATGCAGCCTCGCGTGTTACTGCTTGATGAAGCATTCAGCCGCTTAACGCCGCAGGCAACCCGGCGGCTGTTGACGGTGCTTGCAGCATGGGCGCAGCAACGCCAGGCGCTGATTGTGCTGTTTGAACGCAACCCCCAGCCGGTTATCGACTACTGCCAGGCGGCATGGCAACTGAAGGCAGGAGAGCTCACGCCGCTATGTTGAAGATAAACCAGATTGATTTTTCGTGGCCGAAAGCAGCGCAGCCCTGTCTTAACGCGCTGTCGCTAGCGGTTTCTCCCCAGGAAAGCGTGGCGCTGATTGGCGATAACGGCGCGGGGAAATCCACCCTGTTGCGACTGATGGCGGGATTACTGCAACCGACCCGGGGCGAGATCCAGATACAAAACCAACCGCTGGCGAAACTGAAAGCGCAGCAGCGCGCCAGGCTTATCGGCGTGCTGTTTCAGGAAGCGGAACATCAGATCCTGCACAGCGAAGTGTATGCCGAAGTGGCGTTCGGCTTGCGGTTGCAAAAACGGCCTGAAGCCGAGATCCGCCAGCGTACCGACGCGGCCCTGGCGCTGTGCGGGCTGGAAGAGGTGGCGCAGGCGCATCCGCTGGATCTGCACGTTGCGCAACGCCGGATGGTGGCGGTCGCCAGCCTGGAAGCGATGGCACCGCCGTTGATTCTGCTGGATGAACCGAGCCGGGATTTCGACGCGCACTGGCTGGCTTTGTTCGAGCGCTGGCTGGCAGGCTGCAAACAGCGCGGCGATACCATCATCGCCATCAGCCATGATTACGATTTTACCCGCCGCCACTTTCCGCGCGTAATACAGCTCAGCGAGGGGCGCATCAGCAAGGACGGCAGTCCGGAACAGCTGTTGGTTAACGCATAAAAAAAAGGGCCGCATCAGCGGCCCTCACTTTTACTGTGGCGAATTACAGAATCGCTTTCGCCTGTTTCACCACGTTTTCTACGGTGAAGCCGAACTCTTCAAACAGCTGCTCTGCCGGTGCAGACTCACCGAAGGTGGTCATACCGACAACCGCGCCGTTCAGGCCGACGTATTTGTACCAGTAGTCAGCGATACCCGCTTCTACCGCTACGCGTGCAGCAACCGCTTTCGGCAGCACGGATTCACGGTATGCCGCATCCTGCTTCTCAAACGCATCGGTAGACGGCATGGAAACCACGCGCGCTTTGATGCCTTCTGCTGACAGTTGATCCCACGCCGCCACAGCCAGTTCAACTTCGGAACCGGTGGCAATCAGGATCAGCTGCGGCTGGCCGTCGCAATCTTTCAGCACGTAACCGCCGCGAGCGATATCCGCCAGCTGCTGCTCGGTACGCTCTTGCTGTGCCAGGTTCTGACGGGAGAGGATCAGCGCGGTCGGGCCGTCCTGACGCTCAACGCCGTATTTCCACGCTACCGCGGATTCCACCTGGTCACACGGACGCCATGTGGACATGTTCGGGGTGACGCGCAGGGAAGCGGTCTGCTCTACCGGCTGGTGGGTCGGGCCGTCTTCGCCCAGACCGATGGAGTCGTGGGTGTAAACCATCACCTGACGCTGTTTCATCAGCGCAGCCATACGCACCGCGTTACGGGCGTATTCCACAAACATCAGGAAGGTGGAAGTGTACGGCAGGAAGCCGCCGTGCAGGGCGATACCGTTAGCGATAGCGGTCATACCGAATTCGCGCACGCCGTAGTGAATGTAGTTGCCTGCTGCGTCTTCGTTAATCGCTTTCGAGCCGGACCAGATCGTCAGGTTAGACGGGGCCAGGTCAGCGGAGCCGCCGAGGAATTCCGGCAACAGCGGGCCAAAGGCTTCGATGGCGTTCTGGGATGCTTTACGGCTGGCGATTTTCGCCGGGTTAGCCTGCAGCTTAGCGATGAATTCGTTGGCTTTCGCGTCGAAGTCAGCCGGCATTTCGCCTTTCATACGACGGGTAAACTCAGCAGCCTGCTCCGGGAAGGCTTTCGCGTAGGCAGCGAATTTCTCATTCCAGGCGGATTCTTTGGCTGCGCCTGCTTCTTTCGCATCCCACTGCGCATAGATCTCAGACGGGATTTCAAAGGCAGCGTGTTTCCAGCCCAACGCTTCGCGGGTCAGCGCCACTTCTGCGTCGCCCAGCGGCGCGCCGTGGGAGTCGTGCGTACCGGCTTTGTTCGGAGAACCGAAGCCGATAACGGTTTTGCACATCAGCAGGGACGGCTTGTCGGTCACGGCACGGGCTTCTTCCACGGCGCGCTTGATTGCGTCCGCGTCATGGCCGTCCACGCCGCGTACCACGTGCCAGCCGTAGGCTTCAAAGCGTTTGGCGGTATCGTCGGTAAACCAGCCTTCCACGTGACCGTCGATGGAGATACCGTTGTCGTCATAGAACGCTACCAGCTTGCCGAGCTTCAGGGTACCGGCCAGGGAGCACACCTCGTGGGAGATGCCTTCCATCATGCAGCCATCGCCCATAAACGCCCAGGTGAAGTGGTCGACAATGTCGTGACCCGGGCGGTTGAACTGCGCCGCCAGCGTTTTTTCGGCGATAGCCATGCCCACGGCGTTAGCGATGCCCTGGCCCAGCGGACCGGTGGTGGTTTCCACGCCAGCGGTGTAGCCCACTTCCGGGTGGCCCGGGGTTTTCGAGTGCAGCTGGCGGAAGTTTTTCAGCTCGTCAATCGGCAGGTCATAGCCGGTGAGGTGCAGCAGGCTGTAAATCAGCATTGAGCCGTGGCCGTTGGACAGCACAAAGCGGTCGCGGTCAGCCCAGGCCGGGTTGTTGGGGTTATGGTTCAGGAAATCACGCCACAGGACTTCGGCAATGTCAGCCATGCCCATCGGGGCGCCCGGGTGACCGGATTTGGCTTTCTGTACTGCGTCCATGCTTAGCGCACGAATAGCATTGGCAAGCTCTTTACGAGAGGACATTTTGACTCCAGATCGGATAGTTAAAGGACAAAGCGTGTTAACGACTTGACGATGGCTCGTTATGGGCTACGCCCGGAAAAATTGAACCACAATGTAACCCAAGCCGCTTTCCATGTACATGCTATGTACATGGAGCATCCTTTTGCCGCTTAAGAAATCTCTGGATCCTTCTCGCAGCTTGCGCAAGCTTCTCGCCCAGACCCTCAGCACTTCTTTATACTGAGTGTTACCGGCACGTTAATGTGCTAAACAAAAACTGATTACGACACTTTTAGCGGAAGCCTACACATGAAGATGCGCGCGATATTGCCAGGCCTGGTTGCCGTTGCTCTGCTGAGCGGTTGCCAGAATATGGACTCCAACGGCTTGCTCACCTCCGGCGCCGAGGCGTTTCAGGCGTATACCTTAAGCGATGCGCAGGTCAAAACGCTCAGCGATGAAGCCTGTAAAGAGATGGACAGCAAGGCGACGATTGCGCCAGCGGGAAGCCAGTACGCTCAGCGTCTGAATACCATTGCCTCCGCGCTGGGCGATAACATCAACGGCCAGCCGGTAAACTATAAGGTTTACATGGCGAAAGACGTCAACGCCTTCGCCATGGCGAACGGCTGTATCCGCGTTTACAGCGGATTGATGGACATGATGAACGACAACGAAGTCGAAGCGGTCATCGGCCATGAAATGGGCCACGTGGCGCTGGGGCACGTCAAAAAAGGGATGCAGGTGGCGCTGGGTACTAACGCCGCGCGCGTTGCCGCTGCTTCTGCGGGCGGCGTGATCGGCAGCCTGTCGCAGTCGCAGCTTGGCGATTTGGGCGAGAAACTGGTGAACGCACAGTTCTCCCAGCGCCAGGAATCGGAAGCGGATGACTATTCTTACGATCTGCTGCGCAAACGCGGGATCAACCCTATCGGGCTGGCAACCAGTTTCGAGAAGCTCCAGACGCTGGAAGCGGGCCGCCAAAGCTCGATGTTTGACGACCACCCGGCTTCCGCCGAACGCGCCCAGCATATTCGCGATCGCATGAAAGCGGATGGGATTAAGTAATAAAAAAGCGCCGAGAGGCGCTTTTTTTATCGCAGGCAAACCCGCCAGATTACTCGCCTTTCTTGGCAGCCTGAATATACAGCATCTCCAGCGCTAAGGTTGCCGCTGCCAGCGCGGTGATTTCAGACTGGTCGTAAGCCGGAGCCACTTCTACTACGTCCATACCCACGATGTTCAGATCCTTCAGGCCGCGCACCAGCTTGATGGCGCGATCGGAAGTCAGACCGCCGATCACCGGGGTGCCGGTGCCCGGTGCGAATGCCGGATCCAGGCAGTCGATGTCGAAGGTCAGGTAAACCGGCAGATCGCCAACGATCTGCTTAACCTGGGCGATGATATCGTCCACGCCGCGATCGTTCACCTGGCAGGCGTCCAGTACGGTGAAGCCGTTATCTTTATCGAATTCGGTGCGGATGCCGATTTGCACCGAATGGTTTGGATCGATCAGGCCTTCGTTTGGCGCGGTGTAGAACATGGTGCCGTGGTCGAACTCGCAGCCGTTAGCATAGGTATCGGTGTGCGCATCAAAGTGTACCAGCGCCATTTTGCCGAAGTGCTTCGCATGAGCGCGTAGCAGCGGCAGAGTCACGAAGTGGTCGCCACCGAAAGAGAGCATACGTTTACCGGCAGCCAGCAGTTTCTCCGCATGGGCCTGCAGTTTTTCGCTCATTTCACGGGCATCGCCGAAGGCGTAAACCAGATCGCCGCAGTCCACCACGTTCAGGCGCTCGCGCATGTCGAAGTTCCACGGAAAGCGGTTGTGTTCCCAGGCGAGGTTAGTGGAGACCTGGCGGATCGCCGCCGGACCGTGACGGCCACCGGCGCGGCCAGAGGTCGCCATATCGAAAGGTACGCCGGTGATCACCCAGTCAGCGTCGCTGTCGTAGGGCTGGAAATTCATTGGTAAACGCAAAAAACCAAAGGCGTTGGATACCAGAGAGTTATCGTATTGATGGCCTAAGGTGCTCATTGATATGACCTCTTTCGTAAAGTCGATGTAAAAAAAATCCCCTCCGCGTCGTTAAGCCCGACGAGGAAGGGATTGATTAGAGTCAGTTTGCTGGCGCGAATTATCGCCGTGTTTGATGCCGGGTTCAAGCGTCTGCATGCCCATCAGTATAGCCAGGCAGACGCAGCCGGGTAGTTACTCGTCTTCCAGGTAAGTGTACCCGTAAAGACCGGCTTCAAACTCTTCGAGGAACTGCTGTTGCAGCGCATCGTCCAGATCGGTGTTTTTCACCTGATCGCGGAACTGGGTCAGCAGCGTACCCGGATCGAGCTGCACGTATTGCAGCATATCCGCCACGGTATCCCCTTCGTCGGACAGCTCCACTTCGACGCTGCCATCAGGGAATACAAACACGTCAACCGCTTCGGTATCGCCGAACAGGTTGTGCATGTTGCCAAGAATTTCCTGATACGCGCCCACCATAAAGAAGCCCAGCATCGGCGGGTTCTCCGGGTCGTACTCCGGCATCGGCATGGTGGTGGCAATCCCGTCGCCGTCGATATAGTGATCGATGGCACCGTCAGAGTCACAGGTGATATCCAGCAGCACCGCGCGACGTTCCGGGATCTGGTTCAGCCCTTCCAGCGGCATCACCGGGAACAGCTGGTCGATACCCCAGGCATCCGGCATCGACTGGAACAGGGAGAAGTTGATGTACATCTTGTCCGCCATACGTTCCTGCAATTCGTCGATTATCGGACGATGGGCGCGGTTGCTCGGATCAAGCTGTTTCTGCACTTCATGACACATGCTCAGGTAGAGCTGCTCCGCCCACGCGCGCTCCTGCAGGCTAAACGCGCCAGAGGAATAGCCCACGTGAATGTCATGCAGGTCCATCTGGCTGTCGTGCAGCCATTCGCGCAGCGAGCGGCGGGTGCCCGGCTCGTGCATCTCCTGCCAGGTTTCCCACATGCTTTGCAGCGCGCGCGCCGCGTCTTCAGCAGGCGCGGTGGGCACGGTGTATTCGTTGCGCTCAACGCCGATGATATTGGATACCAGCACGGTATGGTGCGCGGTGACTGCGCGGCCAGACTCGGTGATCACCGTCGGGTGCGGCAGTCCGTTTTCTTCACAGGCATCGCCAATCGCCCAAATGATGTTGTTGGCGTATTCGTTCAGACCGTAGTTCACCGAGCAGTCAGACTGCGAACGGGTGCCTTCATAGTCCACGCCCAGACCACCGCCCACGTCGAAGCACTGGATATTCACGCCCAGCTTATGCAGTTCAACGTAGAAACGCGCCGATTCACGTACGCCGGTAGCGATGTCGCGAATATTGGCCATCTGCGAGCCGAGGTGGAAATGCAGCAGTTGCAGGCTGTCGAGGCGGCCCGCTTCGCGCAGCATCTCAACCAGTTGCAGCACCTGGGTCGCCGCCAGGCCGAATTTTGATTTTTCGCCGCCGGAGGACTGCCATTTGCCAGAGCCCTGGGACGCCAGACGGGCACGCACGCCCAGACGCGGCACCACGTTCAGCCGCTCGGCCTCTTCCAGCACGATGCGGATTTCCGACATTTTCTCGATAACCAGATAGACCTTGTGGCCCATCTTTTCACCAATTAATGCCAGACGAATGTACTCACGGTCTTTATAGCCGTTACAGACGATAACGGAACGCGTCATGCCCGCATGGGCCAGCACGGCCATCAGCTCCGCTTTAGAGCCTGCTTCCAGGCCCAGCGGTTCGCCAGAGTGGATCAGCGTTTCGATGACGCGACGATGCTGGTTAACCTTAATCGGGTACACCAGGAAATAGTCGCCGTTATAGCCATAGGATTCGCGCGCGCGTTTAAACGCGGCATTAATAGAACGCAGGCGGTGCTGCAAAATCTGCGGGAAGCAGAATAACGCAGGCAAGCGCTGACCTTGCGCTTCACGGGCTTTCACCAGTTTGGCGAGATCCACGCGGGCTTCCGGGACGTCGGGATCCGGGCAGACGCTGATATGGCCCAGTTCGTTGACGTCATAGTAATTATTGCCCCACCAGGCAATGTTGTAGGTGCGCAGCATTTTACTGGCTTCCTGAGAACTCATTGCAACCTCCTGCATGGAACGTAGTACACCCTGTTCGCCTGCTGACGAAGGCGAAAACGAATACATGTCGTCAGACATAGCGAACCTCAAACTCTGTTGGAAGTGTATACCCGATACCGTCGGGCATAGCGAAGTTGACTACTATCGCAGCGTTAAAATGCGATAACAACCCATAAACAGCCGGACCTGGCAGCATAGTACGCTGACCGCCCCGCTGTGCGACCGGTTTCATATTCATATCATTGTAAAACACGTATCCGAACGCTGTATGACAGGTTCGACGAAACCACGAGAAAACCCTTGCTGAGCAAGAGCGCCCTTGTTCAGTTATCGCAAGCCTTAACCGGCCCGGGAATCCTGAGAAGCGCCGAGATGGGTAGAACATCGGCAGGTTTGCAAAAAAGGGATGCAGGTTGAGAGGGACAACAGTACACCAGAACGGTGTGACAGATTCTGCAGATTACTCCGATTCATTATTTCGTATCACCTCCACGCCAGCCTTTAGGGGCAAGCGACAAGCAAAGCTAATGGTTAATGCTCAACCCGGCTGGAAGTGGCGACACGAACAATCGTCGTGCGCTTTTTTTCACCCTTCGCTGCAAAAGCGAAAATGGAGAAGCCGCGCGCGCCGTTTTATACCGACAACAGGGGGTAAATGCAAAATAAAAATCGCGTGATTGACGCCGATGTCAGGAAATATTGCCATTTCCACCGTTTCGCCTGTTTAACGCCGGGTAAAAATCGCTGGAAAAGGGATGAATAAATGACCTAGAATAGCCGTCCAGATGTTAATCCATCTATATACCCATTGTGCTTCAGGATACTTTGCACAAGGCGAAACCGCCCGGTAAGAGAAAAAGAGGATTAACACTCATCGCCTGTATTGCCTGCAAGCCGCTGCCAGAAGGCAGGTAAGTGCTTTTAATACAATACGTTGAGTCAACATATTAATACCGAGTTTAAACGAATATGGCTAAACACCTTTTTACATCCGAGTCTGTATCAGAAGGGCATCCCGATAAAATCGCTGACCAGATCTCCGATGCAGTCCTTGACGCAATCCTGGAACAAGATCCGAAAGCGCGCGTGGCCTGCGAAACTTATGTGAAAACCGGCATGGTTTTAGTGGGCGGTGAAATCACCACCAGCGCATGGGTTGATATCGAAGAGATCACCCGCAACACGGTCCGCGAAATCGGCTACGTGCATTCTGATATGGGCTTTGATGCCAACTCCTGCGCGGTGTTAAGTGCAATTGGCAAACAGTCTCCGGACATCAACCAGGGCGTTGACCGCACCGATCCGCTGGAACAAGGCGCGGGCGACCAGGGCCTGATGTTTGGTTATGCCACCAACGAAACCGACGTGCTGATGCCAGCGCCGGTCACCTATGCACACCGTCTGGTGCAGCGCCAGGCTGAAGTACGCAAAAACGGCGCCCTGCCGTGGTTGCGTCCGGATGCGAAAAGCCAGGTCACTTTCCAGTACGACAACAACAAAATCGTCGGTATCGATGCCGTTGTTCTGTCTACCCAGCACGCGGAAGACATCGACCAGAAATCGCTGCACGAAGCGGTGATGGAAGAGATCATCAAGCCGGTTCTGCCTGCGGAATGGCTGAGCGAAACCACCAAATACTTCATCAACCCAACCGGTCGTTTCGTGATCGGCGGCCCGATGGGCGACTGCGGTCTGACCGGGCGTAAAATCATCGTTGATACCTACGGCGGCATGGCTCGTCACGGCGGCGGCGCGTTCTCGGGTAAGGATCCGTCAAAAGTTGACCGTTCCGCAGCTTACGCGGCGCGTTATGTAGCGAAAAACATCGTTGCGGCCGGCCTGGCTGACCGTTGTGAAATTCAGGTTTCCTACGCGATTGGCGTGGCTGAACCGACCTCCATCATGGTGGAAACCTTTGGCACCGAGAAAATCGCCACCGAGCAGCTGACTCTGCTGGTTCGCGAGTTCTTCGACCTGCGTCCGTATGGTCTGATCCAGATGCTGGATCTGCTGCACCCGATCTACAAAGAGACCGCGGCATACGGTCACTTTGGTCGCGAGCATTTCCCGTGGGAAAAAACCGACAAAGCCGCGCTGCTGCGTGACGCTGCCGGTCTGAAATAAGTTACCCGCAATCTTTGAAGGCCAGCCTCGTGCTGGCCTTTTTTATTTCCGTTATTCACTTGTCCTGTGAGAACGATTACAGCGGCTTTCATACACACTATTTTAGGAATTTTCTTTTAGTGTCTGGTTAAAATGATAGTAGTTACATTAATTTCAGTTTTATCTTAAACATTATGTTTATAACTCTTTCCAATTAAATTAAACAATTGTTTTTAATGAGTTAATTTTCAATCCATCAATCTTATCAAGTGTAAGCGATTACATTGATGTGATTCTCATCACAATTGTCTGCGTGATTATCACCTACCCTTTCATTGATAAAATCAATAATTCAATGGGAGGGCATGATGCCTGACAAGAATAAAAATAGACGCATGACGTTTTTCGTCTGCTTTCTGGCTGCACTGGCAGGGTTACTTTTTGGTCTGGATATCGGGGTTATTGCAGGCGCACTGCCGTTTATCACTGACGATTTCCAGATCACCGCTCATCAGCAGGAATGGGTGGTGAGTTCAATGATGTTCGGTGCCGCCGTGGGTGCCGTAGGCAGTGGATGGCTCTCTTCCTCTCTCGGGCGTAGAAAAAGCCTGATGATCGGTTCGGTGCTGTTTGTGGCAGGTTCACTCTGTTCCGCTGCCGCGCCTAACGTTGAGATCTTAATCGTCTCCCGCGTGCTGCTCGGCCTGGCGGTGGGTATTGCCTCCTACACCGCGCCGCTGTACCTTTCTGAAATCGCGCCGGAAAAAATTCGCGGCAGCATGATTTCGATGTATCAGCTGATGATCACCATCGGTATTCTCGCCGCCTATCTTTCCGATACCGCGTTTAGCGATGCAGGTGCCTGGCGCTGGATGCTGGGGATCATCACTATTCCGGCTGTGCTGTTGCTGATTGGCGTATTCTTCCTTCCCGACAGCCCGCGCTGGTTCGCCGCTAAACGCCGCTTCCACGATGCGGAACGCGTGCTGATGCATCTGCGCGACTCCAGCGCCGAAGCGAGACGCGAACTGGATGAGATCCGTGAAAGCCTGAAGGTCAAACAGAGCGGCTGGGCGCTGTTCAAAGACAACAGTAACTTCCGCCGAGCGGTCTTCCTCGGCGTACTATTACAGGTAATGCAGCAGTTCACCGGGATGAACGTCATCATGTATTACGCCCCGAAAATCTTTGAGCTGGCGGGCTATGCCAATACCAAAGAGCAGATGTGGGGTACGGTGATTGTCGGTTTGACCAACGTGCTGGCGACCTTTATCGCCATCGGCCTGGTGGATCGCTGGGGCCGTAAACCGACGCTGGTGTTGGGCTTCCTGGTAATGGCGACAGGCATGGGCATTCTGGGTTATCAGATGCATGCCGGTATCGAAACCGCCACCGGTCAGTATTTCGCCGTCGCGATGCTGCTGATGTTTATCGTGGGCTTCGCTATGAGCGCCGGTCCGCTGATTTGGGTGCTGTGCTCGGAAATCCAGCCCTTGAAAGGACGTGATTTCGGCATCACCTGTTCTACCGCCACTAACTGGATCGCCAACATGATCGTCGGCGCAACCTTCCTGACGATGCTGAATACCCTGGGCAACGCCAATACCTTCTGGGTGTACGGCGGGTTGAACCTGTTGTTTATTGTGCTGACCCTGTGGCTGGTGCCAGAGACCAAGCATATCTCCCTGGAGCATATCGAACGCAACCTGATGAAAGGCCGTCGCCTGCGCGAAATCGGCTCGCACAACTAATTGTTACGCCCTCTCTGCGGGGAGGGCGTCTTTCGGTTGCAGCACTATCCCCTTCCCTCTATGCTTTGCCGTTATGAAAACCCTGCGTCTCCCTATCGCCACTCAACAAGCCGTGATGCGCAGCCTGCGCGACAATTTAGCGCGGGCCAACCAGCATCTTGGCCGCGACTACCCTGAGCCAAAACTGGTCTATCAACAGCGCGGCACCGCTGCGGGCACCGCCTGGCTTGAACGCTATGAAATCCGCCTTAATCCCACGCTTTTGCAGGAAAATCTTCAGGCTTTTGTGGAAGAAGTGGTGCCCCATGAACTGGCCCATCTACTGGTGTGGAAACAGTTTGGCCGCGTTGCGCCCCATGGCAAAGAGTGGAAGTGGATGATGGAGAGCGTGCTGGGCATTCCGGCGCGACGCACCCATCAGTTCGCGCTGGACTCGCTGGCACGCAACACCTTCCCCTACCGCTGTCGTTGCCAGCTCCATCAGCTCACGGTGCGGCGTCATAACCGGGTACTGCGCGGCGAAACCGAGTACCGCTGCGTGCACTGCGGCGAGAAACTGAAACCAGAATCGACAACAAGTTAGTTTTTAGCGCGTTATCTGGAAATTTTCTGATCTGACTGATTGCAACCGATGCCACCGTTGGTTACGGTGCGGGCTCGTTTTGACACGGAGTCCGGGATGTCTCGCAAATTTATTCTGGCGGTTGCAGGCGTTGCAGCCGCGTTTTCATGGAGCGCAAACAGCGCTGAAATTAATAACTTTTCACAGGCCAAAGCCGCAGGGGTGAAAGTCAACGCTAACGCCCCTGGCGATTTTTATTGCGGCTGCAAGATTACCTGGCAGGGGAAAAAAGGTATCCCCGATCTGGAATCTTGTGGTTATAAAGTGCGCAAAAATGAGAACCGCGCTTCGCGCATCGAATGGGAACACGTGGTGCCCGCCTGGCAGTTCGGCCATCAGCGCCAGTGCTGGCAGGACGGCGGACGGAAAAACTGCGCTAAAGACCCGGTTTATCGCACCATGGAAAGCGATATGCATAACCTGCAGCCTGCGGTGGGCGAGGTAAATGGCGATCGCGGCAACTTTATGTACAGCCAGTGGAACGGCGGGGAAGGCCAGTACGGCCAGTGCGCGATGAAAGTTGATTTCAAAGAAAAATTGGCCGAGCCGCCAGCGCGGGCGCGCGGGGCCATTGCCCGCACCTATTTCTATATGCGGGATAAATATTCACTGACGCTGTCCCGTCAGCAAACTCAGCTATTCAACGCCTGGAATAAGCTTTACCCGGTCACCGCGTGGGAGTGCGAACGCGACGAGCGGATTGCCCGCGTGCAGGGCAATCACAACCCCTATGTTCAGCAGGCTTGCCAGGCCCAAAAGAGCTAACCTACACTACCGGGCATTGAAAACTGCCGTTCCCCCCTCATGTCAGGGGGAACGCCTTTGACCGGATTATCGTTATGCGCATTCCCCGCATTTATCACCCTGAGCCTCTCAGCCCTAATCTTGAAATCGCATTAAGCGACGACGCCGCCAATCACGTTGGCCGCGTGCTGCGTATGGGCCCGGACCACCAGCTACAGCTGTTCGACGGGTCAAATCAGGTATTTGACGCCCGCATTACCCATGCCGATAAGAAAAGCGTGCGGGTTCAGGTGCTCAGCGCCGCCGAAGACAATCGTGAATCGCCGCTGCATTTGCATTTAGGCCAGGTGATGTCGCGCGGCGAAAAGATGGAATTTACCATCCAGAAATCCATTGAGCTGGGCGTGAACGTCATTACCCCGCTATTTTCCGAGCGCTGCGGCGTTAAGCTGGATGCCGAACGGTTACACAAGAAAATTCAGCAGTGGCAGAAAATCGCTATCGCCGCCTGCGAACAGTGCGGGCGCAACCGCATCCCGGAAATCCGTCCGGCGATGGATCTGGAAGACTGGTGCGCCGAGCCTGACGAGGGGCTAAAGCTCAACCTGCACCCCCGCGCCAGCCAGAGCATCAACACCCTACCCCTTCCGGTCCAGCGCGTGCGCTTACTGATCGGCCCTGAAGGCGGGCTGAGCGCCGATGAAATTGCCATGACCGCACAGCATCAATTTACTGATATTCTGTTGGGGCCACGCGTATTACGCACTGAAACCACCGCGCTCACCGCTATTACCGCGCTACAGGTGCGTTTTGGCGATCTGGGTTAACATCTGCCGTTGAGGCCTGCAAACACCCTCAACGCCAGCTTCACAGGAGAACATAATGATTAAGCTCGGCATTGTGATGGACCCCATCGCAACCATTAATATTAAGAAAGACAGCAGCTTCGCCATGCTTCTGGAAGCCCAACGTCGCGGCTATGAATTGCACTATATGGAAATGGCCGATCTCTATCTGATCAACGGCCAGGGCCGCGCCCGCACCCGCCTGCTGAGCGTCGAGCAGAATTACGACAAATGGTACGACTTCACCGGCGAGCAGGACATCGCGCTGGCAGACCTCGACGTGGTGCTGATGCGTAAAGATCCGCCGTTCGATACCGAGTTTATTTACGCCACCTATATTCTGGAGCGCGCCGAAGAACAGGGCACGCTGATCGTCAACAAGCCGCAGAGCCTGCGCGACTGCAACGAAAAGCTGTTCACCGCCTGGTTCCCGGACCTGACACCGCAAACTCTGGTAACGCGCAATAAGGCGCAGCTGAAAGCCTTCTGGCAGGAGCATGGCGACATCATTCTGAAGCCGCTGGACGGCATGGGCGGCACCTCGATTTTCCGCGTTAAAGAAGGCGACCCAAACCTGTCGGTGATTGCCGAAACGCTGACTCAACTGGGCACCCGCTACTGCATGGCGCAGAACTATCTGCCCGCGATTGTCGATGGTGATAAGCGCGTGCTGGTTGTCGACGGCGAACCGGTTCCGTACTGCCTGGCGCGTATTCCGCAGGGCGGCGAAACGCGTGGCAACCTGGCGGCCGGTGGTCGTGGCGAACCGCGTCCGTTAACCGAAAGCGACTGGGAAATCGCCCGCCGCGTCGGGCCGACGCTGAAAGCTAAGGGGCTGATTTTCGTTGGTTTAGATATCATCGGCGATCGCTTAACTGAGATTAACGTGACCAGCCCAACCTGCATCCGCGAAATCGAAGCGCAGTTCCCCATTTCTATTACCGGCATGCTGATGGACGCCATCGAAAAACGCCTGGCGAAGTAATTTCCCGTGCGGGAGGGACCCCGCACCTACCTTTATTATCTATTCTGTAATGCTCTCCTCCGAGGAGTGACAGACCACTACTTTCCCCGCATACTGGGCGAAGATGTTTTTTTAACCAGGGAAACAGACCGCTGATATGAATTTACAGCATCACTTTCTTATTGCCATGCCAGGCCTGCAGGACCCGCTGTTCCGCCGCGCCGTCGTTTATATTTGCGAATATAACGAGGACGGCGCTATGGGGCTCATCATCAATAAGCCGCTGGAAAACTTGAAGGTGGACGGCGTTCTGCAGAAACTTAAAATCATTCCTGAACCGCGCGATCCGGCGATCCGCCTGGATAAACCGGTATTCGTCGGCGGTCCGCTGGCTGAAGATCGCGGTTTTATCCTCCATACGCCGCCGGATAAATTTAATTCCAGTATCCGGATTTCTGATAACACCATTATCACCACCTCCCGTGACGTACTGGAAACGCTGGGCACGGATTCCCAGCCTGAAGAAGTGATCGTCGCGCTGGGCTACTCCTCCTGGGAAAAGGGCCAACTGGAGCGCGAAATCCTTGAGAACTCCTGGCTGACCGCCCCGGCAGACATGAACATCCTGTTCCGCACGCCGATTGCCGATCGCTGGCGCGAGGCCGCTAAACTTATCGGCATTGATATCCACACCATGCCGGGTACGGCGGGGCACGCCTGATGAGCGGAACCTTACTGGCCTTTGACTTCGGCACTAAAAGCATCGGCGTGGCTATCGGGCAGCGCATCACCGGCACCGCGCGCCCGCTCACGGCAATAAAAGCCAACGACGGCACCCCTGACTGGACGCAGTTCGAAAAGCTGCTCAAAGAGTGGCAACCTGAACTGGTGGTGGTCGGGTTGCCGCTGAATATGGACGGCACCAACCAGCCGCTTACCGACCGGGCGCGTAAATTCGCCAATCGCCTGCATGGCCGTTTCGGCGTTAAGGTCGAATTACAGGACGAGCGCCTGAGCACCGTGGAAGCGCGTGCGGGCCTGTTCGAGCGCGGCGGCTTTCGGGCGCTAAACAAGGGCAGCATCGATTCCGCCTCCGCCGTGATTATCCTGGAAAGTTACTTCGAGAATCACGGTTAACGCCGTTCCTTTAAGCCTGCATCATCGTCAGCTTTTGCAGGCTCTGTTCAAAACTTTGCATCCCATACTGCTGCCCGGTCTGCAATAGGCCGGGCAGTTGATGGGTTTTGCCTTCCCGGATCAGATTCGCCACGGCAGACGTGTTGATCAGCAGTTCAAACAGCGCTGCCCGCGTGCCCTGCGCCGTCAGGATCAGCTTTTGCGCCAGCACCGCTTTCAGGCTGCCCGCCAGCTGGCTGCGGATTGTGTTTTTCTCCTCGGCGCTGAACACATCCACCAGCCGTTCAACCGCCTGGGACGCGCCGCGGGTATGCAGCGTCGCCAGCACCAGATGGCCAGTTTCCGCAGCGGTTAATGCCAGCCGGATCGTTTCGCTGTCGCGCAGTTCGCCCAGCAGGATCACATCAGGGTCTTCACGCAACGCCCCGCGCAGCCCGTCGCTAAAGCTGTCGCAGTGGGTACCCACCTCGCGCTGTTGGATCAGGCACTTGTCGCTGGTGTAGAGATATTCAATGGGATCTTCCAGCGTCAGAATATGGCCGCTTAACGTTCGGTTAAGTTCATTGACCATGGCAGCCAGGGTGGTGGATTTCCCGCTGCCGGTCGCGCCGGTCACCAGAATCAGCCCGTCCTGAGCGCCAAGCAGTTCCCGCAGCCGCGCTGGCGCGCCCAGCGTATCGAGCTGTGGCGCGGTCTGGGGCAAAATACGCAGCGCCAGCGAAATCCCCTGAGATTGTTGGAACGCATTAGCGCGCAGACGCGCGCCATTCGCCAGAGTGACCGCAAAATCAAGCTGGCCCTGGCGGGAAAACATCTGCAGCTGCTCAGCCGATAACCACTGCTCAAGCAGCGTATGCGGCGGTGGTGCGCCCTCTGGCGCGCATTCCAGCGCGCCTTTACGCCGCCATCGCGCCGGTAAGTCGCTGCACAGGTGTAGATCCGAAACATTATGCTTTACACTAAGGGCCACCATTTCTTCCATTTCCATACAGCTTCCCGACGATCATGAGTGATATAGCGCGCAACTTAGCGCAGATAAAAGCAAAGATCTCAGCGGCTGCGTTACGCTGCGGCAGATCTTCACAAGAAGTTACGTTGCTTGCAGTCAGCAAAACAAAACCTGCGAGTGATATCGAAGAAGCCATTGCCGCCGGTCAGCGAGCATTCGGTGAGAACTATGTGCAGGAAGGGGTGGAAAAAATCCGCCACTTCGCCGACGCGGGCGTGTTCGGGTTGCAGTGGCACTTTATCGGGCCGTTACAGTCCAACAAAAGCCGTCTGGTGGCCGAGCACTTCGACTGGTGCCATACCATCGACCGGCTGCGCATCGCCACCCGGCTCAGTGACCAGCGTCCGAAAGCGATGCCGCCGCTTAACGTGCTGATTCAAATCAATATTAGCGATGAAAACAGTAAATCCGGTATTACTCTTAGCGAGTTGGATGAGCTGGCAAGCCAGGTGGCGGAACTGCCGGGCCTGACGCTACGCGGCCTGATGGCAATCCCCGCGCCTGAGTCAAGTTATGAAAGGCAGTTTGCCGTGGCACAGCAAATGGCTGTAGCATTTAGCGCGCTTAAAAATCGTTACCCTGCCGTCGATACCCTTTCTCTGGGAATGAGTGACGATATGGATGCGGCGATTGCTGCCGGGAGCACCATGGTGCGCATCGGCACTGCCATTTTCGGCGCGCGCAATTACCAGGCACATCAAGGACAATAACCACAGAGGAATGCCATGAAGACGTTGACTTTCCTGATTTCCACCGCGCTTGAGCTGTATACCATGGTGATGCTGTTACGCATCTGGATGCAGTGGGCGCGTTGCGATTTCTACAATCCCCTCGCTCAGTTCGTTGTAAAAGCAACGCAACCGATCGTCGGGCCGCTGCGCCGTATCCTACCGTCAATGGGCCCGATTGATACGGCGTCATTAGTGATGGCATTCGTGCTTAGCCTGATCAAGTCGATGGTGCTGTTTATGGTCATCACTTTCCAGCCGATTATCTGGATTGCCGCGCTGCTTATCCTGCTCAAAACCATCGGCCTGCTGGTGTTCTGGGTGCTGCTGGTGATGGCGTTAATGAGCTGGATTAGCCGTGGCCGTAGCCCGGTCGAGTATGTGTTGATGCAGCTGACCGAACCGCTGCTGTCGCCGATCCGCCGTATGCTGCCCGCGATGGGTGGGATTGATTTCTCGCCGATGGTGCTGGTCCTGCTGCTGTATGTACTGAACATGGGCATGATGGAACTGCTGCAAAGCACCGGAAATATGCTGCTGCCGGGGCTGTGGATGGCGCTATGAGTGCCGTGGAGCAAACTGCGGACCGGCTGACGCTTCGGCTGTATATTCAGCCGAAGGCCAGCCGCGACGCGATTATTGGACTGCATGGCGATGAATTAAAAATCGCCATCACCGCCCCGCCGGTTGACGGCCAGGCCAATGCGCATCTGGTAAAATTCCTCGCTAAGCAGTTTCGCGTCCCAAAAAGCCAGGTGACGATCGAAAAAGGCGAAACTGGCCGTCACAAACACATCATAATTATTGAACCGCAACAGATCCCGCCCGCCATAGCGGCACTGCTTTAATCACAGGATTTCACTATGCAAAAAGTTGTCCTCGCTACCGGAAATGCCGGTAAAGTGCGTGAACTCGCGTCGCTGCTGCGCGATTTTGGCCTGGATATCGTCGCGCAGACCGATTTAGACGTTGAGTCGGCGGAAGAAACCGGCCTGACCTTTATTGAGAACGCAATACTCAAAGCCCGTCATGCGGCGGTCATTACCGGCTTGCCAGCTATCGCTGATGATTCCGGACTGGCGGTAGACGCGCTGGGCGGCGCGCCGGGCATTTACTCTGCGCGTTACGCCGGGGTAGACGCCAGCGATCGCCAGAATCTGGAAAAGCTGCTGGTCGCGTTAAATGACGTGCCGGACGGGCAGCGTCAGGCGCAGTTCCACTGCGTGTTGGTTTATCTGCGTCACGCCGATGATCCGACCCCGCTGGTGTTCCACGGCGTCTGGCCGGGCGAAATCACCCGCGCGCCCGCCGGTGAAGGCGGCTTTGGCTACGACCCAATTTTTTATGTCCCCTCTGAAGGCAAAACCGCCGCAGAATTGACCCGCGAAGAAAAAAGCGCCATTTCCCACCGTGGGCAGGCGTTGAAACAGTTACTGGAAGCAATGCGACATGGCTAATTTGCCACCTCTGAGCCTGTATATTCATATCCCCTGGTGCGTGCAGAAATGCCCTTACTGCGATTTCAATTCCCACGCGCTCAAGGGCGAAGTGCCTCATGATGATTATGTACAGCATCTGTTAGCCGATCTGGATAACGATGCGGCGATGGCTCAGGGACGGGCAGTCAGCACTATTTTTATTGGCGGCGGTACGCCCAGCCTGCTTTCCGGCCCGGCAATGCAAACGCTGTTGGACGGGGTGCGGGCGCGCTTAAATCTACGCGCCGATGCAGAAATCACCATGGAAGCTAACCCCGGCACCGTAGAGGCCGACCGCTTCGTTGACTATCAGCGCGCCGGGGTGAACCGTATTTCCATCGGCGTGCAGAGTTTTGAACAGACCAAGCTCACGCGTCTGGGGCGTATTCACGGCCCGGAAGAAGCAAAACGCGCCGCGCATCTGGCGAGTTCTCTGGGGCTGCGCAGCTTTAATCTGGATTTAATGCACGGGCTGCCGGACCAGTCGCTGGACGAGGCGTTAGACGATCTGCGCCAGGCGATTGCGCTCAATCCGCCGCACCTCTCCTGGTATCAATTGACCATTGAGCCGAACACCATGTTTGGTTCGCGTCCGCCGGTGTTACCTGACGACGATGCGCTGTGGGATATCTTCGAGCAGGGGCATCAGCTGCTGAGCGCGGCAGGCTATCAGCAGTATGAAACCTCGGCCTATGCTAAACCGGGCTATCAGTGCCAGCACAACCTCAACTACTGGCGCTTCGGCGATTACTTAGGGATTGGCTGCGGGGCGCACGGGAAAATCACCTTCCCGGACGGCAGGATTTTACGCACCGCGAAAACCCGTCATCCGCGCGGCTATATGCAGGGCAACTATCTCGACCGGCAGCATGATGTTGAGGACGCAGATAAGCCGTTCGAGTTCTTTATGAACCGCTTCCGGCTGCTGGAAGCCGCGCCACGCGCCGAGTTTACGCGTTATACCGGCCTGAGAGAAACAACGATTCGTCCACAAATCGACCAGGCGCTGAGCCTCGGTTATTTAGTAGAAACGCCGGAATACTGGCAGATCACCGAGCACGGAAAACTGTTCCTTAACTCTCTGCTGGAGCTGTTTCTCGCTGACTGATGGTGGTTAACGGCCCATAAAAAAAGCCCCCGCTACATAGCGGGGGCTTTTGTTTTTAGTGCAGTTGCCGATTAGCTCAGGCGGCCATGGCACTGTTTGTATTTTTTACCGGAGCCGCACGGGCACGGATCGTTACGGCCCACTTTACGCTCGCCGCTCTGCTCCGCCAGCGCCGCGGCTGCCGCGCTGTCATCGTCCTGATGGCTGAGCTGCTGCATCTGTGCCAGACGCTCAGCTTCTTCACGACGCTGCTGCTCCATGGCTTCCACTTCTTCCGGCATCCGCACCTGGACTTTGCTCAGGGTGCTGATGACTTCATATTTCAGGGATTCCAGCATGGTCGCGAACATAGCAAACGACTCGCGCTTGTACTCCTGCTTCGGATCTTTCTGCGCGTAACCACGCAGATGGATGCCCTGACGCAGGTAGTCCATCGCCGCCAGGTGCTCTTTCCACAGGGAGTCGAGGGTTTGCAGCATCACGCCTTTTTCGAAGTGACGCATCATCTCAGCGCCAACCACTTCTTCTTTACGCTGATATACCTCAATGGCGTTCTGCAGAATACGCTCGCGCAGGGTCTCTTCATGCAGTTCCGGCTCTTTATCCAGCCACTCGGCAATCGGCAGATCCAGATCGAAGTCGTTTTTCAGGCGCTCCTGAAGCCCCGGGATATCCCACATCTCTTCCAGAGACTGCGGCGGAATATGGGCATCGATGGTCGCTTTGAACACATCTTCACGAATGCTGTTTACGGTTTCGCTGATATCAGACACGTCCAGCAGTTCGTTACGCTGGGTGTAGATCGCACGACGCTGGTCGTTGGCGACGTCATCATATTCCAGCAGCTGCTTACGAATATCAAAGTTACGGCTTTCTACTTTGCGCTGGGCGTTAGCGATGGCTTTGGTCACCCACGGGTGTTCAATCGCTTCGCCCGGTTTCATACCCAGCTTGCGCATCATCCCGGAAACGCGATCCGAGGCGAAAATACGCATCAGGGCATCTTCCATGGAGAGGTAGAAGCGAGAAGAACCGGCATCGCCCTGACGACCGGAACGGCCACGCAGCTGGTTATCAATACGGCGCGATTCGTGACGCTCGGTACCGATGATATGCAGACCGCCGGACGCCAGCACGGCTTCGTGACGCACCTGCCAGTCGGCTTTAATCTGGGCAATTTGCTCCGGCGTTGGGTCTTCCAGCTCAGCGACTTCCGCCTGCCAGCTACCGCCCAGCACGATATCGGTACCACGGCCCGCCATGTTGGTGGCGATGGTCACCGCTGCCGGATAACCCGCCTGTGCGACGATAGCCGCTTCGTTGGCGTGGAATTTGGCGTTCAGAACGTTATGCGCAATGCCCGCTTTGGTCAGTTCATTGGAAACCACTTCAGATTTTTCAATCGAAATAGTCCCCACCAGCACCGGCTGGCCGTTGGCGGTACGCTCTTTAATGTCTTCGATAATCGCGGCGATTTTGTCCATCTCAGTCATGTAGACCAGGTCAGGCATATCCTTACGGATCATCGGACGGTTGGTCGGTACCACGATGGTGTCGAGTTTGTAGATGGAGCGGAATTCAAAGGCTTCGGTATCCGCAGTACCGGTCATACCTGCCAGCTTCTCATACAGACGGAAGTAGTTCTGGAAGGTGATAGACGCCAGCGTCTGGTTTTCGTTCTGGATGTCTACGCCTTCTTTGGCTTCTACAGCCTGGTGCAGGCCATCAGACCAGCGACGGCCTTGCATGGTACGGCCAGTATGTTCATCGACGATGATGACTTCACCGTCTTTGACGATGTAATCCACGTCGCGGGTGAACAAGGCGTGAGCGCGCAGCGCCGCCGTCACGTGGTGCATCAGCATGATATTGGTCGGCGAGTAAAGCGACTCGCCCTCTTCCATAATGCCCTGATTCACCAGCAGTTCTTCAATCAGCACCAGACCGCGTTCGGTCAGGTTGACCTGACGCGCTTTCTCATCAACGGAGAAGTGGCCTTCGCCCTGGAAGGTGTCGGAGTCTTCTTTCTCCTGACGCACCAGATGCGGGATGATTTTGTTTACTTTTTTGTACAGCTCGGAGCTGTCTTCCGCCGGACCGGAGATGATCAGCGGGGTACGCGCTTCATCGATCAGGATGGAGTCCACCTCATCCACCAGCGCATAGTGCAGTTTACGCTGTACGCGTTCTTCAGGGCTGAACGCCATGTTGTCGCGCAGATAGTCGAAGCCGTATTCGTTGTTGGTGCCGTAGGTGATATCCGCAGCGTACGCTTCGCGTTTCGCCGGAGCTGGCATACCCGGCAGGTTGATGCCAACGGTCATGCCGAGGAATTCAAACAGCGGACGGTTGTTTTCCGCATCGCGCTGGGCCAGGTAGTCGTTCACCGTCACCACGTGAACCCCTTTGCCGCTTAACGCGTTCAGGTAAGCGGGCAGCGTTGCGGTCAGGGTTTTACCTTCACCGGTGCGCATTTCCGCGATGCAGCGATCGTTCAGCACCATACCGCCCATCAGCTGAACATCAAAGTGGCGCATGCCAAATACGCGCTTACTGGCTTCACGCACCACCGCAAACGCTTCAGGAAGCAGGCTTTCCACGGTTTCGCCTTTTTCCAGACGCGCACGGAATTCTGTGGTTTTCGCTTTTAGCTCGTCATCAGACAGCTTTTCCAGCGCGGGTTCCATTGCATTAATGGCTGATACGGCTTTGCGCATACGGCGCAGGGAACGGTCATTACGGCTACCGAAAACTTTAGTTAATAATTTGATTAGCATAATAAAATCTCAAACGCCTCGCCTGTGCGAAGAAATAAAAAAGGATAAGTATAAAGGACTTAACTCAGGCGTTGAGGACCGGCGCGGATACCTTTAACCTGGCTTATCCAGTGGCTGATGGCGAAATGCCGATCGGCATGCGTTGCCACAGGTAGCAGGCTGAGTACCCGCGAAGGCTGGGTTTCATGAGTGAGAAGTGTACTTAAGGTATCAAGCAGAGCCAGTTGCTGTGCCTGAAGGGGAATTTTGACCTCTTCCGCCACCGGCAGCGTTTGCGGTGCCATGGCGAAAGTCAGGTGGCGGATTACGGTACGAATGGCATGTTGATGCCAGTAATCCACGGAAAAGGAAGGGCGACGAACCGTCTGCTGCAGCGCCAGCGTATCAAAATTAAATAGCTGCGGATTATCAATATTGCGGGTCGACGCTTTAGCGGGTAAATCCGGTTCGGCGCTGTTGTTTAACGCGGGCAGCCCAAGGCTCGCCGCGACCATCCCCAACAAGAGATGCGGCCAAAAAAAACGTCTGCCTATTTGTCGCCAACAGGTCAAAAGTCCGGACACGTTACCCACCAGAACAGACGAAATGTTTCCGTCGTTCATTAATCATTTAAATTTGCGCACAAATATTATCATCATTCACGCAGTCAGACAGCAGGAATCAGGCGCTAAGGCTGGAGAACTGAACAAGAAACCAGCGGTTAAACAGTTTCAGGCGTAAAAGATTTCTGAAAGGAGCAATAAAAAACGGCCAGTTTTTCTGATCGGAGAGAGTACCAGAAATAACCAGCCGTATTATGAAGTGCGTATTACGCCAGGACGATGGAAGGCGCTTTGAAAGCGAGCGGCATTTCTGCTTCGTCTTCGAAAGTCACAAATTCCCACGCTTCCTGTTTTGCCAGCACAGCCTGCAACAGTTTGTTGTTCAGCGCATGGCCTGATTTATAGGCGGTAAACGCGCCAATAATGTTGTGGCCACACATGAACAAGTCACCAATGGCATCCAACATTTTGTGACGAACGAATTCATCTTCAAAACGCAGGCCGTCTTCGTTCAATACGCGATAATCGTCAACAACGATGGCACAATCGAAGCTACCGCCCAGGCACAAACCACGGGATTGCAGATATTCGATATCACGCATGAAACCAAAGGTACGCGCGCGGCTGATTTGACGCATAAAGGCATCAGCGGAGAAGTTCATCTGGTAACGCTGGGTGCTGGCATCAATCGCCGGATGGTTAAAATCGATGGTAAAGTCCAACGAAAAACCATTGTACGGCTTGAATTCAGCCCATTTGTCACCGTCTTGCACGCGAACGGTTTCTTTAATACGAACAAATTTCTTGGCCACTTTCAGCTCGTCGATACCTGCATCAAGCAACAGGTAAACAAACGGCGCTGCGCTACCGTCCATAATCGGGATTTCCGGGGCGTCAACTTCGATAACGATGTTGTCGATTCCCAGACCCGCTAAAGCTGCGTTCAGGTGCTCTACGGTAGAAATCCGCACGTCATGCTCGTTGACCAGGCAAGTACAGAGCATGGTATCACGCACAGATTTGGCATCAGCCGGAAAATCTACCGGAGGATTCAAGTCGGTGCGACGATAGATGACCCCGGTATTTGCCGGCGCAGGGCGTAGCGTCAGCGTGACTTTCTTGCCGGTATGTAAACCGACGCCAGTCGCCTGAACGATACGTTTAAGAGTCCTTTGTTTGATCATCGTATAATCTCGCCAAATAACCTATACAACCGAGAGTGTATATCACAATCGGCAGCGCAGTTTAGCACAAAGAGCGCTGAACCCCAACTTCCGGTTTATTCTTAATCAGCTTGTTTACGCAAAAATGCCGGAATATCTAAGTAATCCGGTTCTTTAGCCACTTGCGGCGTTGTATCGTTCACCGCTTTTGCTGCCGGTTTTTGTTCCTGCTGCAGCGGCGCCATGCCGTGCTGCTGGTAACGATCCATCACTGGCTGCTGAGTCTGCTTGTTGGTCACCAGGGTGATTTCCGGGCGTTTATCCATGCCGATACCGGTCGCAACAACGGTCACGCGCAGTTCGTCATTCATATCCGGGTCAAGCGAGGTACCGATTACCACGGTGGCGTTATCAGACGCAAACGCACGGATGGTGTTACCCACGGTTTCAAACTCATCCAGACGCAGGTCGAAGCCCGCAGTGATGTTAACCAGTACGCCACGCGCGCCGGACAGATCGATATCTTCCAGCAGCGGAGAAGAGATGGCCATTTCTGCCGCTTCTTCCGCACGGTCTTCACCGCTCGCCACGCCGGAGCCCATCATGGCGTAACCCATTTCAGACATCACGGTACGCACGTCCGCGAAGTCAACGTTCATCAGGCCAGGACGGGTAATCAGTTCCGCGATGCCCTGTACTGCGCCTTTCAACACGTCGTTGGCTGCGCCGAACGCATCCAGCAGAGAGATGCCGCGGCCCAGCACTTTCAGTAGTTTGTCGTTAGGGATAGTGATCAGCGAGTCCACGTGCTTGGACAGCTCGGTGATCCCCTGCTCTGCGAAGGCCATACGCTTCTTGCCTTCGAAGTTAAACGGTTTAGTTACCACCGCAACGGTCAGGATGCCCAGGTCTTTGGCCACTTCAGCCACCACTGGCGCAGCGCCCGTACCTGTACCACCGCCCATACCGGCCGCGATGAACACCATGTCTGCACCATCCAGCGCAGCGCGTAACGCTTCGCGGTCTTCATCCGCAGCATTACGGCCAACTTCAGGATTCGCACCAGCGCCAAGGCCTTTGGTGATCCCGCTACCAATCTGGATAGTCTGTCCTACTGCGGTCTTACGCAATGCCTGGGCATCGGTGTTTACCGCGAAGAATTCCACACCTTCGATGCGCTCGCGCACCATGTGTTCGACGGCATTACCACCGCCACCGCCGACGCCGATGACTTTAATCACCGCGTCATTGGTCAGTTCCATAGGTTCAAACATAGTTTCTCTCCGTTTTGTGCCTGTCGCCTGAGACCGCAAACTCAGCGGTCTCTTTTAAAATTAAAACTCTTTTCGTAGCCAACCGTTGAGTCGTTTAATCCACGAGCCGACTGAAGTCCGTTTTTCCGTTTCCGTTTCACCACTGAGATGGGTTTCTTTCCCGTAGTGCAACAGGCCTACCGCCGTCGAATAGTAAGGCTCCTGAGCATAATCAGTAAGACCGGTAATATTCAATGGCTGCCCGATACGCACCTGCGTATGGAATACGCGTTGCGCACAGGCGGCGAGGCCTTCAATTTGTGCTGCGCCGCCGGTTAAGACGATGCCAGCCGCAAGATGGTGTTTCACCCCTTGCTGACGCAACTGCTCCTGCAATTGCAAAATTTCTTCATTCACGAGGTTGAGCAACTCGGTATAACGCGGCTCAATTACCTCGGCAAGCGTCTGACGCTGTAAACTACGCGGCGGACGACCGCCCACGCTCGGCACTTCGACGCTTTCGTCTTTGCCGACAATCGATCCCAGCGCGCAGCCGTGGCGCACTTTAATCGCCTCGGCATCGCTCGGCGGGGTACCGAAGGCGTAAGCGATATCACTGGTCACCACGTTCCCGGCATACGGGATCACTTTGGTATGACGCAGCGCACCGCCGGTATACACGGCGATATCCATTGTACCACCGCCAATATCCACGACACAGACGCCCAGTTCACGTTCATCTTCGGTCAGCACCGAATAGCTCGCCGCAAGACCGGCGAAAATGAGTTGGTCAACTTTCAGGCCACATCGTTCAACCGCTTTGACAATGTTTTTTGCCATATCGTTGTGGCAGGTGATCAAATGTACCTTGGCCTGCATACGTACACCGGATAACCCGACCGGATTTTTAATGCCTTCCTGATAATCGATGGCATATTCCTGAGGAATGACATGCAGAACGCGGTGTTCGTCGCGCACACGCACCGATTTGGCGGTATGGACCACGTTCTCTACATCTTCCTGCGTCACTTCCTCTTCGGAAATCGGCACCATACCGATTTCGTTCTGGCAACTGATGTGCTTACCCGAAAGCGCCAGATACACCGAAGAGATCTGGCAATCCGCCATCAGTTCCGCCTGGTCGATGGCGCGCTGTACGCACTTCACCACCGACTCCAGATCGTTCACCCCGCCTTTGTCCATACCACGGGAGGGGCAACTCCCGACGCCAATAATATTGACCATACCGTCGGGCAGAACTTCCCCTACTAAAGCGGCGACCTTTGCGGTCCCGATCTCTAGTCCAACTACCAGTTTTCTGTCCGTCGCCTTGATCATTGTTGTTCTGCCTGTGCCTGATTCTGTTGCTGATTAGGTTCTTCAACTGGCGCGGGTATCCAACCCACCGCCGCGCCTGAGTCGTAGCGCAAATCGACGTAACTGATTCGTTTTGCGTCAGCCTGCGACTGCTGTTGCAGAACCGGGTAAAGTTCTACAAACCGCGCCAGACGTTTCATCGTATCGCCTCTGCCCAGATTGAGCTTGATATCATTCGTCAGCGTCAACTGCCAGGAGCGACGAGCGGTCATAGCCGCTTCCTTAACCGTGAACCTGTCCTTCGCCAGCACTTGTCCCATATCGCGATAGCCCTGAAGCACTTCGTTCTCACTGCCTTCCGGGCCGTACAGCATTGGTAAAATCTGTTTGCTGGTTCGCGAAGCCGGCACGCTGAACGCATTTCCCTGCGCGTCAATCATGTGCTGGTCATTCCAACGTGCTATGGGCACATATTCAACCAGATGAATCTTCAATTCGTCCGGCCACTGCTTTCTAACGCTCGCCTGCTTGATCCAGGGCAAGCGTTCGATTTGCTGCTGGATGATATTTACGTCCTGGGTCATAAACGTCCCTGGCGAACCTAAGGCCAGAATCGACTGACGAATATCATCATTTCGCGTGTAGTGACGGTCCCCGGTCACGACCAGCTTTGATAAAGGAAGACGCTGCGCATCTTCCATCCAGCCCAATACCACCCAACCGCCAAAAAACACGGTACATAACACAGCCAACAGAAACAATATGCCTGCAAGTCGCGTTCCATTATTGCGGTTCGAGGTTGTGACCTCCTCGGACCGGTTTCGGGTGTTTAGCGCCGCCTGCGACATATCACTCCGCCAATGCCAGGATACGGACAACTAACTGCGAGAAGCTCAGGCCCGACTGACGCGCCGCCATCGGCACCAGGCTGTGGCTGGTCATCCCCGGCGCGGTATTCACTTCCAGTAAATAAAACGCGCCATCGCTATCCAGCATCACATCAACCCGTCCCCAGCCCCGGCAACCGAGAGTGTTCCAGGCCTCAAGCACCAGCGCGTTCAGTGCGCTTTCACGATCGGCTTCCAGGCCTGACGGGCAGAAATATTGAGTATCATCAGAGAGATACTTGGCCTCATAATCATAGAAGGTTCCAGCGGGTTGAATACGAATCGACGGTAAAATTTCTTCACCGAGGATCGCCACCGTGAATTCCGGGCCGCTCAGCCACTTCTCAACCAGCACTTCTTCGTCATGTTCAAATGCTAAAGCCAGCGCCGCATCAAGGTTTTCAGAGGCGTCGACTTTCGACATGCCCACGCTGGAGCCTTCGCGGCTGGGTTTCACGATTAACGGTAAACCTAATTCCGCAATCGCCTGGCGGGTAGCGTCATCAAGCCCGGCGCTGAATGCTTTGCGGGTCAATCCGACCCAGGGAGCAACCGGCAGGCCCGCACCTTTCCAGAGCAATTTGGTGCGCTGCTTGTCCATGGTGATCGCCGAGGCCATCACGCCGCTGCCGGTATAGGGCAGATCCATAAACTCCAGCAGCCCCTGTAATGTGCCATCTTCACCGCCCCGGCCATGCAAGGCGATAAAGACTTTATCGAAGCCTTCTTCTTTAAGGGTGGTAACCGGCGTGTCGCGCGGGTCGACCGCATACGCGTCAACGCCGCCTTCGCGCAGGCCTTTCAGCACCGCAGCGCCGGACTGTAAAGAGACGTCACGCTCGGCGGAAAAGCCGCCCAGCAGTACTGCAATTTTCTCAGCCATGTTGCTCATCCTCACGCGTTTGCGGCTGCAACTTCACCTCAGCCAGGTGGCGAGCAATCTTGCCGATGTTCCCGGCACCCTGCACCAGAATTAAATCATTGCCGGTTAATACCGGAGCCAGCATTTCGGCAACCTGTTTCGGCTCGGAAATCAGAATCGGGTCGATTTTGCCGCGCCCGCGAATGGTGCGGCACAGCGATCGGCTATCCGCGCCGGGAATGGCCGCTTCGCCTGCGGAATAAACGTCCAGCATTAATAGCGCGTCGACCTGCGACAGCACGTTGGCAAAATCATCGTATAAGTCACGGGTACGGGTATAACGGTGCGGCTGGAATATCATCACCAGATTTTTATCCGGCCAGCCCGCGCGCGCCGCTTTAATGGTGGCGTCCACTTCCGTCGGATGATGACCATAGTCGTCGACCAGCATCGCGGTGCCCGGCTTCTCGTTCACGGCTGCCAGCGGGAATTCGCCCAGGAAATCAAAACGTCGGCCTGTGCCCTGGAAGTTTTCCAGCGCGCGCAGAATGGCATCGTCTTCGATGCCCTCTTCAGTCGCCACCGCTACCGCCGCTGCGGCGTTAAGCGCGTTATGGCGTCCCGGCGCATTCAGCGTGACGTGCAGCTCCGGCTTATCCTGCCGCACGATAATAAAGTGGCCCTGCGCACCCTTCTGTACGTACTGCTCGACGCGCACGTCGGCATCGTCGCTAAAGCCGTAGGTGGTGGTCTGACGCCCGACGCGCGGCAGCAGCTCGCGGATCACCGGATCGTCAACACACATTACCGCACGACCATAAAACGGCAGATTATGCAGAAAGTTAATGAAGGTCTGCTTTAAGTTCTCAAAGTCGCCCTGGTAGGTGTCCATATGGTCGGCTTCGATATTGGTCACGATGGAGACCATCGGCTGCAAATGCAGGAATGATGCGTCGCTCTCATCCGCTTCAGCAATAAGGTAACGGCTGTGGCCCAGGCGCGCGTGCACACCCGCCGCTTTCACCAGACCGCCGTTGACAAACGTCGGGTCCAGACCGGCTTCCGCGTAAATGCTGGACACCATCGCCGTCGTCGTTGTTTTACCGTGCGTCCCGGCAATCGCGATGCCGTGACGAAAACGCATTAATTCCGCCAACATTTCCGCGCGGCGGATCACCGGGATACGCGCTTCATGAGCGGCCACGATCTCCGGGTTATCCGCAGAAATCGCGCTGGAAACCACCACCACGCTGGCGTCGCTGACGTTTTCCGGACGATGGTTGAAATAAATGGTGGCACCTAAAGCCGCCAGTTGCTGGGTCACCGGGTTGGGCGCCAGGTCGGAGCCGCTAATTTGATAACCCTCGTTCGCCAGCACTTCGGCAATACCGCCCATGCCAGCACCGCCGATGCCGACAAAATGAATGTGCCGGACGCGACGCATCTCGGGCACGATAGAACGCAGTTTCGCCAGTTGTTGTGTATTCATTATTCTAAAGCCTTTGGCATCAACGCCTTAACATCTCAACATCACGCGGATCAAAAAGTTGTCCGCAAGAATTACGCCTGTGTAACGGCGCGTACTTCATTGGCTACCCGTTCGGTAGCATCCACAATGGCCGCACCGCGCGCCCGCTTTGCCATCGCCAGCAGAGTGGGACGATCCCATCCCGCCAGCGTTTCGCTCACCGCGTCGACGGTGAATTGTGGCTGTTCGAAAATCTTCGCCGCCCCGGCTTTCTCCAGAGGAAGCGCATTCCAGTACTGCTGGCGATCTTTGTGCTGAAAAGGCACAAACAACGCGGGCAGCCCGGCTGCAGCAAGCTCGCTCACGGTTAACGCCCCGGAGCGGCATACCACCACGTCGGCCCAGCGATAGGCCGCCGCCATATCATCAATAAATTCTGTCACTTTATGCTGCGGTTGACCGGCTGCGGCGTAAGCCTGCTGTACCTCGTTCAACGCGCCTTTACCGCACTGGTGCCAGAGCGTGATGCTCTCGCCCAGTCGCCCTGCCACCTGCGGCATGGTTTGGTTAAGGATACGCGCGCCCTGAGATCCGCCTACCACTAACACCCTTACCGGGCCTTCACGACCAGCAAGGCGCAGCTCCGGCTCCGGCAGCGCCAGCACGTCGGTGCGTACCGGGTTGCCGACCACATCCGCATTCGGGAATGCGCCGGGAAAAGCCTGCATCACTTTGCTGGCGATTTTCGCCAGCCACTTATTGGTCAATCCGGCAATCCCGTTTTGCTCGTGCAGCACCACCGGAATGCCCAGCGACCAGGCAGCCAGACCGCCAGGCCCGGATACGTAGCCGCCCATGCCCAATACCACGTCCGGCTGATAACGCTTCATAATGGCGCGCGCCTGCCGCCAGGCGTTAAAAATACGCATCGGTGCCAGCAGCAGCGCTTTCACGCCTTTACCGCGCAGCCCGGAGATGCGGATAAAATCGATGTCGATGCCATGACGCGGCACCAGATCCGCTTCCATCCGATCGGCCGTCCCCAACCAACGTACCTGCCAGCCCTGAGCCATTAAATGGTGCGCTACCGCCAGCCCCGGGAACACATGGCCCCCAGTCCCGCCTGCCATCACCATTAACCGTTTCGTCTGGCCGCTCATCGGGCACTCCTTGTAAACGCCTGCGCCTTTTCCAGACGCGTTTCGTAGTCAATCCGTAACAACAGCATGATCGCGGTCGACATAATAATTAAGCTGGAACCGCCGTAACTGATCAGCGGTAGCGTCAGACCTTTGGTCGGCAGCATACCCGCCGCCGCCCCGACGTTAACCAGCGCCTGGAAGCTAAACCAGATGCCGATGGAACACGCCAGGAATCCGGAAAATCGCTGATCGATCTCCAGCGCGCGGCGGCCAATCGACATGGCGCGAAAAGCGACGAAGAATACCATTAATAGGGCCAGTACTACACCGATATACCCCAGTTCTTCCCCGATGATCGAGAAGATGAAGTCGGTATGCGCTTCCGGCAGATACTCCAGTTTTTGTACCGAATTGCCTAACCCCTGCCCCCACAGCTCGCCACGGCCAAACGCCATCAGCGATTGCGTCAGCTGGTAGCCGCTACCGAACGGATCTTCCCACGGGTTCCAGAATGAGGTTACACGCCGGATACGATAAGGCTCCGCGAGGATCAGCAGCACCACCGCCGAGATCCCCATGCCGATAATGGCGATAAACTGCCACAGCTTAGCCCCCGCCAGGAACAGCATGGCCAGGGTAGTAACAAACAGCACCACCACCGTACCGAGGTCAGGCTGGGCCAGCAGCAGCACCGCCATCACCAGGATCACGCCCATCGGTTTTAAGAATCCGCGCAGGTTGTTTCGGACTTCATCAACCTTACGCACCAGGTAGTTGGACAGATAACAAAACAGCGACAGCTTGGAAAACTCTGCTGGCTGGATACGCAGCGGGCCGAGGGCGATCCAGCGCGACGCACCGTTAACCGAGCTACCCACCACCAGTACAATCAGCAGCATCACAATAGACGCGATAAGCAGCGCGGCGCTGTAGCGCTGCCAGACTTCCATCGGCATCCGCAGTGTGACCATCGCCAGCATAAATGCCAGGAAGATATAGATCGCGTCACGCTTGGCGAACAGGAACGGATCGTCCGCCAGCCTTTGCCCCACGGGCATTGACGCCGAGGTCACCATAATAAAGCCCACCGCCGCCAGGCCCAGCGTCAGCCACAGCAGCGTGCGGTCATACATCACGAGGCTATTGGCGTCTTTATCTCTGGACCCCATTACCCAGCCTTTCAGCGCCACAAACAGCCAGGCCAGGATACCGAATCCCGGGAAGCGTGGAACGCGCAGGCGAGGAAGAGACAACCGCATCAGCCTAGCTCCTTCGCGAGGCGGGTAAACACATCGCCGCGTTGCTCAAAGTTTTTAAACTGGTCGAGGCTGGCGCAGGCAGGCGACAGCAGCACCATATCCCCCGGCTGAACTTTGCTGGCGATAATACGCATGGCGTCTTCCATAGTGTTGGTTTGCTCGGCCACTTCCGGACGCAGCGCCGCCAGTTCCGCGCCGTCACGGCCAAAGCAGTAAAGACGAATACGATCGCCCTGCAGATAGCGGTTGAGCGGAGAAAAGTCAGCGGATTTACCGTCGCCGCCCAGCAGCAGATGCAGGGTGCCGTCGATATGCAAACCATTGAGCGCCGCTTCGGTGCTGCCGACGTTGGTGGCTTTGGAGTCATTGATCCAACGCACGCCGTTATGGTCGTAAGCCAGTTGAAAACGGTGCGCCAGGCCGGTAAAGGTGGTTAACGCTTTCAGGCTGCTGGAGCGCGGTAGGCCAACGGCATCCGCCAGCGCCAGCGCCGCCAGGGCGTTGGTATAGTTGTGGCGACCAACGATTTTCATCTCTTTGGCGTTAAGGATCTTCTCGCCTTTCACCCGCAACCAGGTGTCGCCCTGCTGGTGGTTGAGATGGTAATCCCCCACGTCGATGCCGAAGCTCACGCAGCGCGCGTCCGCCCCGCGCACCGGCATGGTCAGCGCATCGTCGGCGTTCACCACGCAGACGTCGGCATTTTCATAAATCTTGAGTTTTGCAGCACGATATTGCTGAAGGCCAAAGGGATAGCGATCCATATGATCTTCGGTCACGTTCAGCACCGTGGCGGCTTTGGCACGCAGGCTGTACGTCGTTTCCAGCTGGAAACTGGAGAGCTCGAGCACATACAGCTCTTTTTCCGCATCCAGCAGCATTAGCGCTGGCAGGCCGATATTGCCGCCTACCCCGACGCTAACGCCCGCCGCTTTTGCCATTTCGCCCACCAGGGTGGTGACGGTACTTTTGCCATTTGAACCGGTGATGGCAACAATGGGAGCCTGCGCTTCACGGCAGAACAGTTCGATATCGCCAATGATCTCTACGCCTGCGTCCGCGGCGGCACTGAGTGACGGATGCGCCAGCGCCATACCTGGGCTGGCGATAATCAGATCCGCATTCAGCAGCCACTCGTCGTTCAGCGAGCCCAGATGACGCTCAACGGTTTCAGGAAGATTATCAAGGCCCGGCGGCGCCTGGCGGGTATCCATCACGCGCGGCGTCACGCCGCGCGCCAGGAAAAAGTCCACGCAGGAAAGCCCGGTTAATCCGAGACCAATGATGACGACTTTCTTACCCTGATAATCTGCCATGATTAACGTACCTTCAGCGTCGCCAGGCCAATCAGCACCAGCATCAGCGAAATAATCCAGAAGCGCACAATTACGCGCGGCTCCGGCCAGCCTTTCAGTTCATAGTGATGGTGAATCGGGGCCATGCGGAAAATACGTTGTCCGCGCAGCTTGAACGATCCGACCTGCAGGATCACTGACAGGGTCTCCACGACAAACACACCGCCCATGATCACCAGCAAGAACTCCTGGCGCAGCAGTACCGCGATAATGCCCAGCGCGCCGCCCAGCGCCAGAGAACCGACGTCGCCCATAAAGACCTGCGCCGGATAGGTGTTGAACCACAGGAAGCCGAGCCCCGCGCCGACAATCGCCGTACAGACAATCACCAGTTCACCAGCATGCCGTAAATAAGGAATGTGCAGATAGCTGGCGAAGTTCATGTTGCCGGTCGCCCAGGCCACCAGCGCAAAACCCGCTGCCACAAACACGGTGGGCATAATCGCCAGGCCATCCAGGCCATCGGTCAGGTTGACCGCGTTGCCGGTGCCGACAATCACGAAATAGGCCAGAATCACGTAGAAGATGCCCAACTGCGGCATTACGTCTTTAAAGAACGGCACCACCAGTTCGGTCGCTGGCGTGTCTTTGCCCGCCATATACAGGGCAAACGCCACGGTCAGGGCGATCACTGACATCCAGAAATATTTCCAGCGGGCGATCAGGCCCTTGGTATCTTTACGCACCACTTTGCGGTAATCATCCACAAAGCCGACCGCACCATAGCCCACCAGCACAAACAGCACGCACCAGACGTAAGGGTTGGAAGGATAAGCCCACAGCAGCACCGAAACCACGATGGAGGTCAGGATCATAATCCCGCCCATGGTCGGGGTGCCGCGCTTGCTGAAGTGCGACTCCGGGCCGTCGTTACGCACGACCTGGCCGAAGGACAATTTTTGCAGGTGCGCAATCATGCGCGGCCCCATCCATAAAGAGATAAACAGAGCGGTCAGCAGGCTGACAATGGCGCGAAACGTCAGATAGGAAAAGACGTTAAAGCCGGAATAATATTTGACCAAATGCTCGGCCAGCCAAACTAACATGTCGCGTTCTCCTGTAATGCGCGAACCACCTCTTCCATGGCAGAGCTGCGTGAACCCTTCACTAAAATCGTCATAATGGTATGTTCCGCGCGTAGCGCCCTGAGGCGTTCGATCACGGCTTTTTTATCCTGGTAATGTTCGCCTACACCGCTGGCCTGGCTCAGAATTTCGCTGGCTTTGCCGACGCTTAACACTTTGTCGATATTCGCGGCTTTCGCCGCTTCGCCCACTTCGCGATGGCAGGCATCGGACTCTGCGCCCAACTCCGCCATATCGCCCACCACCATCACCCGGTAGCCCGGCATTTCGCTCAGCACCTGCGCAGCGGCGGTCATTGAGCCAACGTTGGCGTTATAGCTGTCATCCAGCAGCAGCTGATTTTCTGCCAGCTGGACCGGGAACAGGCGGCCCGGCACGGCTTTTAATTTCGCCAGTCCGGCTTTGATAGCGTCATGGCTTGCGCCCACCGCCGTCGCCAGCGCGCTCGCCGCAAGGGCATTAGCGATATTGTGGCGTCCCGGCAGGGGCAGCAGTACATCCACATCACCGGTCGAGGTGACGATGGTCAACTCGGTGCCGTGGCTGGTGATATGAATATTGGTGGCGCTGAAATCG
This sequence comes from Atlantibacter subterraneus, assembly GCF_007570865.1. Classification (GTDB taxonomy): domain Bacteria; phylum Pseudomonadota; class Gammaproteobacteria; order Enterobacterales; family Enterobacteriaceae; genus Atlantibacter; species Atlantibacter subterraneus. Next base: position 152,829 of record NZ_VLPS01000005.1, read on the forward strand.
CTTCCGGCGGCGTTCGGTGAAAAACGCCATACTTTGCGATCGCCGATAACCGCCTGCCAGTTAAGCCAGTCATTGTTATCGGCGTTCAGGATTGCGATGCCATCGCTGGTCAGGCCGGAGAAAATCTCCCCTTTCGCTTTGGCTACGCCCGCCAGCGAACCAAATCCTTCCAGATGCGCGGCGGCGAGGTTATTCACCAGCGCGGCTTCCGGACGAGTCAGCCCAACGGTCCAGGCGATCTCGCCCTGGTGGTTAGCGCCCAGTTCAATCACCGCGTACTGATGCTCCGGCGTCAGACGCAGCAATGTCATCGGCACGCCAATGTCATTATTTAGATTGCCTGCGGTAAAAAGCGTGTTGCCGCATTCGCTGAGGATCGCCGCCGTCATCTCTTTGACGGAGGTTTTGCCGGAGGAGCCAGTTAACGCCACAATGCGCGCCGGAACCTGCGAACGCACCCACGCCGCCAGTTCGCCGAAAGCAAGGCGCGTGTCGTTAACGATAATCTGCGGCAGCGCCGCATCGACCGGTCGGCTGACCAGCAACGCGCCTGCCCCGCCCTGCTGGGCGGTTTGCGCGAAGTCATGGGCGTCGAAGCGCTCGCCTTTGAGCGCCACAAACAGGCAGCCCGGCGTCAGTTTGCGGGTATCGGTGGTGACCGCGTCGATAACGCGATCGTCACCGCGCAACTCGCCGCCCAGCAGCGTGGCGAGTTGTTTTAGAGAAACCGGGATCATGCCACCACTCCCAACAGACGCGCGGCGGTCACACGATCCGAATAGTCCAGACGACGAGCGCCGACGATTTGATAATCTTCATGGCCTTTACCGGCAATCAGCACCACGTCGTTTTCTTTAGCCTGCATAATCGCATTGGTCACCGCTTCGGCGCGTCCTTCAACAGCGCGCGCGCGGCCCGCATCCAGCATGCCCGCCAGAATATCGGTGATGATCGCTTTGGGATCTTCGGTACGCGGGTTGTCATCGGTGACCACAACCACATCGGCGAACTGCTCGGCGATAGCACCCATCAGCGGGCGTTTGCCTTTATCGCGATCGCCGCCGCAGCCGAAGACGCACCACAGTTTACCGGCGCAGTGCAAGCGCGCGGCCTGCAACGCTTTTTCCAGCGCATCAGGAGTATGGGCGTAATCCACGACCACGGTAGGCTTGTTCGGCGCGCTGAATACTTCCATTCGGCCACACACCGGTTGCAGACGGGACGCGGTTTCCAGCAGTGCCGGAAGCGGATAATCCAGCGCCAGCAGCGTGCCCAGCGCCAGCAACAGGTTGCTGACGTTGAATGCGCCCATCAGGCGGCTTTCGATTTCGCCGTTGCCCCAGGAGGAGTCAAAGCGGATCGTCGCGCCGCTGTCGTGATAACGCACCTCGCTGGCTTTCAGCCAGCGGCCACGGCAGGCCGGGTTGATATTGTCTTCCATCGAGACCGCAACGGCGTCCGGCAATTTTGCCAGCCAGCGGCGGCCCACGTCATCATCGGCATTGATGATCGACTGGCCGTAGTGATGCGAAGAGAACAGCAGCCATTTTGCGGCTTCGTAACTCTCCATATCGCCGTGATAATCCAGATGGTCGCGGCTTAAATTGGTAAACACCGAGGCCGCGAATTTCAGCGCGGCGACGCGGTGCTGCACCAGACCGTGGGAGGAGACTTCCATGGCGGCGAAGGTCGCGCCCTGGTCCGCCAGGCCGCCCAACACTTGTTGCACATCCACCGCAGAACCGGTGGTGTTTTCCGTCGGGCTGACTTTACCCAACAGGCCATTGCCCACGGTGCCCATCACGGCGCTGGTTTCGCCCAGCAGTTGGCTCCACTGCGCCAGTAATTGCGTAGTGGTGGTTTTACCGTTGGTGCCCGTCACGCCGACCAGCCGCAGTTGCTGGCTCGGCTCATGATAAAAACGCCCCGCCAGCGCGGATAACCGTTCATTTAACTGTTCGAGAAAGATAACCGGAACGCCGTGAATTTCACGGACTTCACCGTCAGTGGCTTCGCCTTTCGCTTCCGCCACAATGGCAGCTACACCTTGCGCTATCGCCTGCGGGATAAACCGACGCCCGTCCGCCTGATGACCGACCACGGCTACAAAAAGATCGCCTGCGGCAGCCACACGGCTGTCGAGCGTCATTTCTCGTAGCGCGCGCGCGGGTAAACCCGTTACCCACGGCGCAAGTAGGTCGCGCAAATTACGATCTGCCACCTGTTCCCTCTGCTTGATTGATTACAAATTCACTTTTTTCGCCCGTCGCCAGGGCATCTGGTTCGATATTCATGGTGCGTAATACGCCGCCCATAATGGCTCCGAACACCGGTGCAGATACGGCACCACCGTAATATTTACCTGCCTGCGGGTCGTTGATGACCACCACCAGCGCAAAGCGCGGATGGCTCGCCGGTGCAACGCCCGCGGTGTAAGCAATGTATTTATTGATATAGCGCCCGTCCGGGCCAACCTTTTTCGCCGTACCGGTCTTGATGGCGATGCGGTAACCCTTGATCGCCGCTTTCACGCCGCCGCCGCCGGGCAGCGCCACGCTTTCCATCATATGCACCACGGTACGCACTACGGATTCATTGAAGATGCGCTCGCCGGGAACCGGCGGGTCGACTTTGGTGATCGATAGCGGGCGGTAAATGCCGTAGCTGCCAATCGTTGCGTAGACTCGCGCTAACTGTAACGGCGTTACCATTAGCCCGTAGCCGAAAGAGAAGGTGGCCCTCTCTATGTCAGACCACCGTTGTTTTTGAGGATATAAGCCACTGCGTTCTCCGACCAACCCCAAATTGGTCGCTTTACCCAGTCCAAAACGTGAGTAAGTATCTACTAACGCTGAGGACGGCATCGCTAACGCCAGCTTTGAAACACCGACGTTACTCGACTTCTGTAACACCCCAGTCAGGGTTAATTCGCTATAGCGCGCCACGTCTTTGATCTCATGACCATTAATGCGGTACGGCACAGTATTCAGTACGGTATTTTCATTGACCACGCCGCGCTGCAAGGCCGTCATCACCACCATTGGCTTCACCGTTGAACCCGGTTCGAAGACGTCAGTGATGGTGCGGTTACGCATAATGTCTTTCGGCGTGCCCGAGATGTTATTCGGGTTATAGGAGGGGCTGTTGGCCATGGCCAGCACTTCGCCGGTGTTCACATCCACCAGCACGGCGCTGCCGGATTCGGCTTTGTTAAACGCCACGGCGTTGTTCAGTTCGCGGTAGACCAGCGCCTGTAAGCGCTCATCAATACTTAATGCCAGGTTGTGCGCCGCCTGGCTGTCGGTAGAAGAGATGTCTTCAATCACGCGGCCATAGCGGTCTTTACGCACAATACGCTCGCCAGGCTGGCCGGTTAGCCATTTATCGAAGCTTTTTTCGACGCCTTCAATCCCCTGGCTATCCACGTTTGTAAAGCCAATGAGGTGAGCGGTCACTTCGCCCGACGGGTAATAACGACGAGATTCATCGCGCAGATGAATGCCCGGCAGTTTGAGCTTTTTGATGTAATCGCCGATGTCCGGGTTAACCTGGCGGGCAAGATAAATAAAGCGCCCTTTCGGGTTGGCGTTAATTCGCGATGCCAGTTGATCCAGCGGCAGCTTCAGAGCATCGGAGAGGGCTTTCCAGCGGTTATCGAGCGTAATGCCGCCCGCGTCGTGCAGCTCTTTGGGATCGGCCCATACCGCCCTGACCGGCACGCTGACCGCCAGCGGTCGGCCGGACCGGTCGGTAATCAGGCCGCGCGACGTCGCCACTTCCTGAACGCGCAGTGAGCGCATGTCGCCCTGGCGCACCAGCATATCGGGCGCAATAATTTGCAGCCAGGCCACGCGCGCCAGCAGGAAAGAGAGCGCCAGCAAGATACACCCGCAGAGCAACGCAAAACGCCAACCTATAAAGTTGGCCTGTTCTTCCTGGCGTTTCGGTTTAAGCGTTTTTGCCGCTGCTCTCATGCCTGTTGTAAATCCTTATTTCTGAACCACGATATTTTCCTGGGATGGATCGACATGCTGCAATTGCAGCTTTTCAGTGGCGATCCGCTCAACCCGGCTGTGGTCGCCGAGCGCGTTTTCTTCAAGGATCAGGTTGCGCCATTCGATATCCAGCGCGTCCCGCTCCAGCACCAGTTGCTCACGTTGCGCCGTCAGAAGACGGGTATGGTGAGCGGTGGTCACCACAAAAATCGCAGTGACGATAATCATAATGAACAGGCAGAGTGGCAGTTTCCCGTGTCGCAACAGATCGCTGCCGATCACGCCAGGCAAGGCATGGCGCTCGTTGCTTCCTAACGATCCGGTAACTTTGCTGAGGGTTTCCGTCACTCTGCCGATCATGCGTTCGTCCTTTCTGCTATACGCAGCACTGAACTACGGGCACGTGGATTTTCCGCCACTTCTTCTTCGCCCGGCATCAACTTGCCTAATGCTCGTAAATAACGACCGCCCAGTTTACTGAGTTGCGCTTCCGTCATCGGGATCCCTGCGGGTACCTGGGGGCCACGGCTCTGCTCGCGCATAAAGCGTTTAACCAGCCGGTCCTCCAGCGAGTGGAAACTGATAACAGAAAGGCGCCCTCCCGGAGCCAGTACGTCAAGCGAGCCTTTTAGCGCCAGCTCGATCTCCTCGAGTTCACTGTTCACCCAAATACGTACCGCCTGAAACGTGCGGGTCGCCGGGTGCTTAAATTTGTCTTTTACCGGGGTCGCTGCGGCCACCACCTCGGCTAATTCTTTGGTGCGAGTCATCGGCTGTTCGCGGTTGCGCTCAACGATGGCGCGTGCGATGCGTTTCGCAAAACGCTCTTCGCCGTAGGCTTTCAGCACCCAGGTGATGTCGCTCTCTTCTGCCGAAAGTAGCCACTCGGCGGCGGATTGCCCGCGAGTCGGGTCCATCCGCATGTCCAGCGGCCCGTCGCGCATAAAGGAGAAACCGCGCTCTGCGTCGTCAAGCTGCGGTGAAGAAACGCCAAGATCGAGAAGGATACCGTCGATCTTCCCCTGAAGATCGCGTTCACGCGCGTAGTCCGCCAACGCAGAAAACGGACCATGCACAATAGAAAAGCGCGGATCGTCGATCGCGCTTGCAGCTTCAATAGCCTGAGGATCGCGATCGATCGCGATCAGCCTGCCTTCCGGCCCAAGCTGAGACAAAATCAAACGCGAGTGACCACCACGACCAAATGTGCCATCGATGTAGATGCCATCAGGACGAATATTCAGGCCATTAACGGCCTCGTCGAGCAGCACCGTTTTATGTTTATAATTTTCCATCATTTTTTATAAGGACAAATCCTGCAATCGCTCTGACATCACTTCAGAGGAGGACTGCTCTGCGTCTATGTCTTCCTTGACACGTTGATACCAGGTCGTTTCGTCCCACAGCTCAAATTTATTGAACTGCCCGACCAGCATCACTTGTTTGGTAAGTCCGGCATGCTGCCTTAACACGGGGGTTAACAGCAGTCGACCAGCACTGTCCATCTGACATTCACTGGCATGCCCTAACAACAGCCGTTGCACACGGCGTTCATTGGGATTCATGCTCGACAGACGCGATAGCTTTTGTTCAATCACTTCCCATTCAGGAAGCGTATAAAGCAGCAGGCAGGGGTGATGGATGTCGATGGTGCAAACCATCTGACCGGCAGCGATCTCGATCAGTTTTTCCCGGTAACGGGTAGGCACGGATAACCGCCCTTTACTGTCGAGGTTTACTAACGAAGCGCCACGGAACATGCCAGCCTCACCCTGATAAGCCCCTTTTCACCACTATATCCCACAAATTCCCACATTAGGGAGTTTACGGAGCGGAGGAAAAGCTTGTCAAGCCAGCACCGAGGCTGGAATTAACAAATTATCCGTTCCTGAGGAGGAGAGGAGCTAATTTAAAAAGCTGCGTTTAAAGCGAGGCAAAATTAACGTTATGAATATTTGTAAGAAAAATGTCGAATAAACCGAAAGGGGTAAGATCGCCTATTTACGTACAAAAAAAATACAAAGTGCCCAGTTTGCGACGCGGGCGGCATTTTAAGGCAAATCGTGCGGTCTGAACAGCAGCACATGGCCTGCATAAAGGAGGTTCAGGGGTGGCAGGCCGTAAGAATAAAGTTATTTATCGGCAGGTTATTGTAGGATACATGTTACAAAATGATTCAAAAGAAATATTAATTTACTGCTTCACGGATATTAATCCTCCGTTTGAAGCTGATTATTAATAATTTAAGAAATACGTACGATCTGTACGGAATAGTCTGAATATTTAAAAAAGGCAGCCTGCGCTGCCTTTATCTGAAAATTAACGGCGGCTAAGACTGCCGCGTTTATACAAATTACGTCTTATACGCGTTAGCCCCGGTTTCGGTTTACGCGGCTCGTCAAGGCTGGCGAGCACCAGTTCCAGTACGCGCTCCGCCACATCACGATGACGCTGCGCTACTGCCAGTACCGGGCATTGCAGGAAATCGAGCAGCTCATTATCCCCGAAGGTCGCGATGGCCAAATCGGTCGGCAAACGTCCTTCGCGCTTCAACGTCACATCCATCACCCCTTGCAGTAAAGCAAAGGAGGTGGTGAACAGCGCTTGGGGCATCGGGTGCGTTTCCAGCCATTTTTCGAAAAGCTGCGCCGCGGCTTCTCTTTCATAGCTGTTGGCATACAGATAATGCACTTCCCGGGGATCGTCTTTCCACGCGGCGCGAAAACCCTGCTCGCGTAAAAAACTGACCGACAGTTCCGGCAGCGCGCCCATATACAGTACGGTTTGCGCCGGGAATTGACGCAATTCGTCAGCCAGCATTTCCGCATCGTCCTGATCGGCACCCACCACGCTGGTGAAGTGTTCGCGATCTAACGCGCGATCCAGCGCGACGATGGGGAACGAATTATTAGCCCAGCGTTGGTAGAACGGATGCTCAGGCGGCAGAGAGGTGGAAACGATAATAGCGTCAACCTGACGCTGTAACAGATGCTCAATACAGCGCATCTCGTTATCAGGCTGATCTTCCGAGCAGGCAATCAACAGTTGATAGCCGCGCTGACGAGCCTGGCGCTCAAGATAATTGGCAATACGCGTGTAGCTGGTGTTTTCCAGATCGGGGATCACTAAACCGATTGAGCGCGTTCTGCCTGCGCGCAATCCCGCCGCCACCGCGTTTGGGTGGTAGTTATGCTCACGCACGACCGCCATCACTTTTTCGACAGTTTTATCGCTTACGCGATACTGTCGGGCTTTTCCATTAATGACGTAGCTCGCCGTTGTGCGCGATACCCCTGCCAGTCGCGCGATTTCATCCAGTTTCACAATTGCCCCTTAGTGAATGACATACTCCATAGCCTTATTAGGGTTATAGCAAAATCCATAACATCTAAACGCAGAATAATACCCTGAGCAACTGCTTTTGCGCGCTCTTGCTGGCGTCCAGGCAAAAAAAAGCCCGGTGAGACATGCCGGGCTGGTTTAAATATTTAACTTTTACACTAACGCATAATCTTATCGCCGCGCGACAGCCCAACCACACCGGAGCGGGCAACTTCGACGATTTTCGCCACATCGCGGATGGTAGCGAGGAATGCGTCCAGCTTATCGCTGGTGCCTGCCAGCTGCACGGTATACATCGAAGGCGTTACATCAATAATAGAACCGCGGAAGATCTCGGTGTTGCGTTTGACCTCATCACGGCCATAGCCGCTGGCCTGAATCTTCACCAGCATGATTTCACGCTCGACGTGCGCGCCCTGCCCCAGTTCGTTCACGCGCAGCACGTCCACCAGCTTGTGCAGCTGCTTTTCGATCTGCTCAAGCACTTTGGCATCGCCCACCGTCTGGATGGTCATGCGCGACAGGGTAGGATCTTCCGTCGGCGCAACGGTGAGGCTTTCAATGTTATAGCCGCGTTGGGAGAACAACCCAATCACCCGTGACAGCGCGCCTGATTCGTTTTCCAGTAACACAGATAGTATCCGGCGCATGCTTATGTCCTCTCCGTTTTGCTTAACCACATTTCATCCATTCCGCCACCACGAATATGCATCGGATAAACGTGCTCGGTGCCATCGACGGTCACATCGACAAACACAAGGCGGTTATTGCGCACCTGTTCCAGGGCTTCGCTTAATTTGCTTTCCAGCTCATCGGGGCGGGTAATATTGATACCCACATGCCCGTAGGCCTGCGCAAGGCGGGCAAAGTCCGGCAGCGACTCCATATAGGATTGTGAATGGCGGCCAGAATAGATCATGTCCTGCCACTGCTTCACCATACCGAGATAGCGGTTATTCAGATTCAATACCAGCACCGGTAATTCATATTGCAACGCGGTAGACAGCTCCTGAATGTTCATCTGGATGCTGCCATCCCCGGTCACGCAAATCACCATCTCATTCGGCAGGGCGAGCTTAACGCCCAGCGCCGCAGGTAAACCAAATCCCATGGTGCCGAGACCGCCGGAGTTAATCCAACGGCGCGGTTTATCGAACGTATAATAAAGTGCCGCAAACATCTGATGCTGGCCAACGTCAGACGTGACGTAGGCATCGCCTTGGGTTAAACGGTGGATCGTCTCGATGACTGCCTGAGGCTTAATACTTTCACCGGAAGTGTTGTAACTCAGACACTTGCGCGCACGCCAGCCCTCAATTTGCTGCCACCAGTCGCGGATATCATCCAGCGCCTGAGCGTTTTCTTCCTGTTCCAGCAATTCCAGCATTTGTTCCAGCACCAGCCCCGCATCACCCACGATAGGAATATCTGCTGATACCGTTTTAGAGATTGATGCCGGGTCGATATCAATATGCAGCACCGTGGCATTCGGGCAGTACTTCGCCAGATTGTTGGTGGTGCGATCGTCAAAACGCACCCCGACGGCAAAAATCACATCAGAATGGTGCATCGTCATATTGGCTTCGTAGGTGCCATGCATACCCAACATGCCTAAAGACTGACGATGCGACCCAGGAAACGCACCCAGGCCCATTAATGAAGAGGTGACCGGCAAATTAAGCTTTTCTACCAGACGGCGCAGCGGCGCGTCGCAAGCGGAGTTGATCGCCCCGCCGCCAACGTACAGAACCGGTTTTTTCGCGGCCAGCAATGTTTGTAGCGCGCGTTTGATTTGGCCTTTATGTCCCTGAGTGGTGGGATTATAAGAGCGCATACTGACGGAGTCGGGCCAGACATACGGCATCTTCTTCGCCGGGTTGAGAATATCTTTTGGTAAATCGACGACAACCGGGCCGGGACGACCGCTGGCGGCCAGCCAAAAAGCTTTCTTCAGTACGGTCGGGATATCTTCGGTTTGCTTAACAAGGAAGCTATGCTTCACCACCGGGCGGGAAATCCCCACCATGTCGCATTCCTGGAAAGAGTCATAACCGATAAGCGATGTCGCCACCTGTCCGGAGAGCACAACTAAAGGAATTGAATCCATATAGGCAGTCGCGATACCCGTAATAGCATTGGTCGCCCCAGGACCCGATGTCACCAGTACGACACCCACCTCGCCAGTAGCTCGCGCCAGGCCATCCGCCATGTGTACAGCAGCTTGTTCATGCCGCACCAGTATATGGTCAATCCCGCCAATCGTATGCAGCGCGTCATAGATATCCAGCACGGCCCCGCCGGGGTAGCCGAATACCTGTTTCACGCCCTGATCGATCAGCGATTGCACCACCATCTCGGCTCCAGACAACATCTCCATCATTTGCCTCCAGGCTTTTATTTTCTGTCAACGGTGGAAATCATGTTCTCGCCGTTGTGAATGCAGGCGCGAAACGCCTGACGTCGCAATGAGCTTTTTTCTTTCGCATAACATAACCGCTCGGGATCGGGCAGGCAATTGACCCTCGTTGCTGCTCGTATAACGCCTTTTTTCCACCATGAACGGTCAAAACAGGTGTAATAGCGTGATAGCTCTGGAAGAAGCGGTTGTCATAGCGGGATATTTTATAAGGGGTGGAGATTACAGTGAGAGATCAAGGAAAGCGGTAAGGGATAGCTGATGCCAAAGCCTGGAAATCAAAACAGAACAAATCACTATTATTGATGTGAAAATTAGTAAAACCGAACGGTTGCCCATCCGGTTTATCGACAATTTTATTTCTTACAAATTTTGATCAGCAACTCTTCCATCCACTGATGGCCTTTGTCGCGCCCCGCCGCTTCGTGCCAGGAGAGATAGCAGGTGCGGCGATCGATCTCTAATGGCAGCGGCAGAACATCCAGGCTCAATGTTGAAACAAATTCTTCTGCCAACCAGCGAGGCGCGATGGCAACCAGATTGGTTTGAGAAACAACATTCAGAACGCTGGTCATTGCCATTCCCTGATAGGCAATAATGCTCTGTTTTTCGGTCGTATCATACCAGGGAGCGCTAAATGAACCGAAACGTTCTAATGCCACCACGGCATGCTGTTCGCGATAAACGCCTTGCTCATTAGTCAAATCTTTCTTACGGGGATGTGATTTACTGCACACCAACACCATTTCATCTTCAAATAAAGGTACGCAGGAGAATTCAGGCCGACGAAAAACATCGTAGCTGATCACAAATTCCGTTTCCTGATAGCGTAACTGGTGCTCAATATTTTGATTTAATGATGACTTAAATGCCAGGTGTATATTTGGGGCAATGTTCGTCACGCTATTATAAATAATTGACGTTAAGAGATTATCTAACGGGCTACAGACGCAGAGATTAAATAAGCGTTCGCTGCTGAGAGGTTCGAATCCGGACCCCGGCAGTTCATTTTGTACTAACTGCAACGCCTGACGGATGGAACCAAAAAGCTGACATGCCCGCATGGTAGGCTGAATACCCCGGCCATAACGAACAAAAAGTTCATCATTAAACATAAGCTTAAGCCGCGAAACCGCATTACTGACCGCGGGTTGAGACATACCCAACAAGTGCGCTGCGCGAGTAATATTCTGCTCCTGCATTACCGCATCAAAGACAGTCAATAAATTAAGGTCCACCGAACGCAATTGCGGCTTTAACCCATCACCCGTGGGCAAATGGTTAAGATGATTATCAGGCATAAACCACTCCATTGGTACATTATCGTCTTACCCTGGCAACATCATTGAACCACTTTTCGTTGCAAGCTCAGGAAAAAGGACGTCATTATTCACTTTCATTAATTAACGCTGGGATAGTTTACGATTGCACCACCGCTATCATATAGCGATCAACGTTAACACATTGGGTTTTGCTACAGACGACAATCAAAACATAAACTTTGAAAATTCTCAATAATTCACCCGGTGAATTATGATTTTAGGATTATTAAAATATTCTGTCATTAACATCCAGAGTACTTCAACACGTCTTTAACATCTTTATTTGCTGGCACGTTTTTTTCAGCTTAACTGGGGTTGATTTTTAATAATTGTTATTAAATTAAATATAAGAAAATTCATCTTATTGACCATCTGAATTGTTAGACAAGCCGCAGACAAGATGAAGAAAATCTGATCTCATGAATAGATACAATAATTTTTTAATTGGCGCGGTTTTTAGCACATTACGCTAAATATAAATTTAAACATAGCTGCGCCCTATCGATGGAGGGTCCATGAAAGAAAGGTTGACACTCCTCCATGAATCAAGTACCACTAAAAGCATCTTAACGCATTCAGGGGCTTGATAAATGATTCGCACTGTTCGCCTACTCGGTCTACTACTACTCAACGCATCTCTGCGCGGTAGACTGTTGGGCGGCATTCAGCGATAGGTTGAATCAGGCCACAAGAGAAAACGAACCCGCGCACTGCGCGGGTTTTTTTATGCTCGTCGCAGGCGCAGAAAACTGACATAAGGACCGTATTCATGAGCCAGCAAGTCATTATTTTCGATACAACATTACGTGATGGTGAACAAGCGTTGCAGGCCAGCCTGAGCGTGAAAGAGAAGCTGCAAGTTGCCCTGGCCCTGGAACGTATGGGTATTGATGTAATGGAAGTTGGCTTTCCGGTCTCTTCACCGGGTGATTTCGAATCCGTCCAGACCATCGCCCGGAATGTGAAAAACAGCCGCGTCTGCGCCCTGGCGCGCTGTGTGGAAAAAGACATCGACGTGGCGGCAGAGTCCCTGCGCGTTGCCGAAGCATTCCGTATTCATACCTTTATCGCGACGTCACCCATGCATATCGCGACTAAGCTGCGCAGCACGCTGGATGAAGTGATTGAACGCGCAGTTTATATGGTGAAGCGCGCACGTAATTATACCGATGACGTCGAGTTTTCCTGTGAAGATGCAGGCCGCACCCCCATTGAAGACCTGGCTCGCGTGGTTGAAGCTGCCATTAACGCCGGCGCAAAAACCATTAATATTCCTGACACCGTGGGCTACACCCTGCCCTTCGAATTCAGCAACATTATTACCGGCCTGTACCAGCGCGTACCGAACATCGATAAAGCAATCATTTCCGTCCATACCCATGACGATTTAGGCATGGCGGTCGGCAACGCGCTGGCAGCGGTGAACGCGGGCGCGCGCCAGGTTGAAGGCACCCTGAACGGCATCGGCGAGCGCGCCGGCAACTGCGCGCTGGAAGAGGTCATCATGGGGATAAAATTGCGCCAGAACCTGTTGAACGTCCATACCAACATCCATCACCAGGAAATCTGGCGCACCAGCCAGACCGTCAGCCAGATTTGCAACATGCCAATCCCGGCCAACAAAGCGGTGGTCGGCAGCGGTGCCTTCGCCCACTCCTCCGGTATCCATCAGGATGGCGTACTGAAAAATCGCGAAAACTACGAAATCATGACGCCGGAATCCATCGGCCTGAACCAGATTCAGTTGAACCTGACTTCCCGCTCTGGCCGTGCCGCCGTGAAGCACCGTATGGAAGAGATGGGTTATCACGAAGGGGATTACAACCTGGACAACCTGTACGACGCCTTCCTGAAGCTGGCGGACAAAAAAGGCCAGGTATTTGATTACGATTTAGAAGCGCTGGCGTTCATTAATAAGCAGCAGGAAGAGCCGGAGCATTACCGTCTGGACTACTTCAGCGTGCAGTCCGGTTCGAACGCTATGGCGACCGCATCCGTGAAGCTGATTTGCGGCGATGAAGAGAAAGCCGAAGCCGCCAACGGCAACGGCCCGGTAGATGCAGTATACCAGGCGATCAACCGCATCACCGAATACGACATCGAACTGGTGAACTACCAGTTGGGTGCCAAAGGCCAGGGCAAAAACGCGCTGGGCCAGGTGGATATCGTAGTGAACTATAACGGTCGCCGCTTCCACGGCGTGGGCCTGGCAACGGACATCGTCGAGTCCTCCGCCAAAGCCATGGTACACGTTCTGAACAATATCTGGCGCGCCGCTGAAGTCGAAAAAGAATTACAACGCAAAGCTCATAACAAAGAACACAATCAGGAAACCGTGTGATGTCGAAAAATTATCATATTGCAGTTTTGCCGGGCGACGGTATTGGCCCGGAAGTGATGGCGCAAGCCCTGAAAGTACTGGATGCCGTGCGTAGCCGTTTCGATATGCGTATTTCCACCAGCCACTACGATGTGGGCGGCGTGGCAATTGACCGTCACGGCAACCCGCTGCCGCAGGCCACGGTGGAAGGCTGTGAGCAGGCCGATGCGATTTTATTCGGCTCGGTGGGCGGCCCGAAATGGGAGCATCTGCCGCCTGCTCAGCAGCCGGAGCGCGGCGCGCTGCTGCCGCTGCGTAAACACTTCAAGCTGTTCAGCAATCTGCGTCCGGCAAAACTGTACCAGGGGCTGGAAGAATTTTGCCCGCTGCGCGCCGATATCGCCGCCAACGGCTTCGACATCCTGTGCGTACGCGAGCTGACCGGCGGCATTTATTTTGGCCAGCCGAAAGGCCGCGAAGGCCAGGGCATGCACGAGAAAGCCTTTGATACCGAGGTGTATCACCGTTTCGAGATCGAACGCATCGCGCGCATCGCCTTTGAATCGGCCCGCAAGCGCCGTAAAAAAGTGACCTCGATTGATAAAGCCAACGTGTTGCAAACCTCGCTGCTGTGGCGCGAAATCGTCAATGAAATCGCTAATGATTACCCGGACGTGTCGCTGTCGCACATGTATATCGACAACGCCACCATGCAGCTGATTAAAGACCCGTCCCAGTTCGACGTGCTGCTGTGCTCCAACCTGTTCGGCGACATTCTGTCTGACGAATGCGCGATGATCACCGGCTCGATGGGCATGCTGCCCTCCGCCAGCCTGAACGAACAGGGTTTCGGCCTGTATGAACCGGCGGGCGGCTCTGCGCCGGACATCGCCGGGAAAAACATCGCCAACCCGATTGCCCAGATCCTGTCGCTGGCGCTGTTGCTGCGTTACAGCCTGGACGCAGGCGACGCCGCCGATGCCATTGAACGCGCCATCAACCGCGCGCTGGAAGAAGGTGTACGCACCAGCGACCTGGCGCGCGGCGACCAGGCAACCAGTACTGATGAAATGGGCGATATCATTGCCCGCTATGTCGCCGAAGGGGTGTAATCATGGCCAGCACGCTGTACCAAAAATTATTCGATGCCCACGTGGTGTATGAAGCAAAAGACGAAACGCCGCTGCTGTACATCGACCGCCATCTGGTGCATGAAGTAACGTCCCCGCAGGCGTTCGACGGTTTGCGCGCTCATGGTCGCCCGGTGCGCCAGCCGCGCAAAACCTTTGCTACCATGGATCACAACGTCTCGACGCAGACCAAAGACATCAACGCCTCGGGCGAAATGGCGCGCATCCAGATGCAGGAGTTGATTAAGAACTGCAATGAATTCGGCGTCGAGTTATATGACCTGAACCACCCTTACCAGGGTATCGTGCACGTGATGGGCCCGGAGCAAGGCATCACCCTGCCCGGCATGACCATCGTATGCGGCGACTCCCACACCGCCACCCACGGCGCATTCGGCGCGCTGGCGTTCGGTATCGGCACCTCGGAAGTAGAACACGTTCTGGCGACCCAGACCCTGAAACAGGGCCGCGCCAAAACCATGAAGATTGAAGTCAAAGGCAGCGCCGCGCCGGGCATTACCGCCAAAGACATCGTGCTGGCGATTATCGGTAAAACCGGTAGCGCAGGCGGCACCGGGCATGTGGTGGAATTCTGCGGTGACGCGATTGCGGCGTTGAGCATGGAAGGCCGAATGACCCTGTGCAACATGGCGATTGAGATGGGCGCTAAAGCGGGCCTGGTCGCGCCGGATGAAACCACGTTCAACTATGTGAAAGGCCGTCTGCACGCGCCGAAAGGCAAAGATTTTGACGATGCCGTCGAGTACTGGAAAACCTTCAAAACCGATCCTGACGCGGTGTTCGATACGGTGGTCACCCTGGATGCCGCCGACATCGCGCCGCAAGTGACCTGGGGCACCAACCCCGGTCAGGTGATTTCGGTGACCGATCGCGTACCGGAACCGGCCTCCTTTGCCGATCCGGTTGAGCGCGCCTCGGCGGAAAAAGCGCTGGCCTATATGGGCCTGCAGCCTGGCGTACCGTTGACCGAAGTGGCGATTGATAAAGTGTTTATCGGCTCCTGCACCAACTCGCGGATTGAAGATCTGCGCGCCGCGGCGGAAATCGCCAAAGGGCGTAAAGTCGCGCCGGGCGTTCAGGCGCTGGTCGTGCCGGGCTCCGGTCCGGTGAAAGCGCAGGCGGAAGCCGAAGGTCTGGATAAGATCTTTATCGAAGCTGGTTTTGAATGGCGCTTGCCGGGCTGCTCAATGTGCCTGGCAATGAACAACGACCGTCTGAATCCGGGCGAGCGCTGCGCCTCTACCAGCAACCGTAACTTTGAAGGCCGTCAGGGCCGAGGTGGCCGCACTCACCTGGTCAGCCCGGCGATGGCGGCAGCAGCAGCGGTAACCGGTCATTTCGCCGATATCCGCACACTGAAATAAGGAGCATCACCATGGCAGAAAAATTTACTCAACATACCGGCCTGGTGGTTCCACTGGATGCGGCCAACGTCGATACCGACGCGATTATCCCGAAGCAGTTTCTGCAAAAGGTCACCCGTACCGGCTTTGGCGCGCACCTGTTTAACGACTGGCGTTTTCTCGACGACAAAGGCGAAGTGCCGAACCCGGAATTTGTGCTGAATTTCCCGGAATACCAGGGCGCATCGATTCTGCTGGCGCGAGAAAACTTCGGCTGCGGTTCGTCCCGTGAACACGCGCCGTGGGCGCTGACCGATTACGGCTTTAAAGTGGTGATCGCCCCGAGCTTCGCGGATATTTTCTATGGCAACAGCTTCAACAACCAGCTGCTGCCGGTGAAGCTGAGCGATGAAGAAGTCGATGAGCTGTTTGCACTTGTGCAGGCTAATCCCGGCATCCGCTTTGAAGTGGATCTGGAAGCGCAGGAAGTCAAAGCGGGCGACAAGCGGTATGCCTTCACGTTGGACGCGTTCCGCCGTCACTGCATGCTGAACGGTCTGGACAGCATCGGCCTGACCTTGCAGCACGAAGACGCGATTTCCGCCTACGAGCAGCGCCAGCCGACGTTTATGAACTAAATAAAGATGCCGGGCGCAATGCCCGGCATCTTTTTAGACGTCTTTTACCCGCGATGTAATCAGCAGAGTAAAAATCCCCATTCCCGCTACCGCCCAGTACACCGCGTAATGCCCAAAACTTTCCACCAGCGCGCCCTGAATCACCCCCGCCAGGATCACCCCGGTTGAGATACTGTTGGTAAACAGCGTAGTGGCCGAACCCGCCCGCCCCGGCATCAGGTCCTGAAACCAGATCATGCCGATCGCCGCGATAATCCCGATAAACACCGCATTAAAAATTTGCAGCATCAGCAGCGCCCGCTGGCTCTGGAACAGCAGCAGGCCGATATAGAACAGAATGGCGGAGACCACCGCCAGCAGCATAATCCGCCGCTTGCCGACGCGCTTCACATAGTAGCCCGCCAGCAGCATCACCGGGATCTCCAGCCCGGCGGCGGTGCCCATCAGCACGCCTGCCAGCTTATCCGGAAGGCCCAGCTCGCTGCTGATCCACAGCGGCATATCAATAAAATACATGGTGTTGCAGGTCCACATCAGCACCGAGGCGATAAACAGCAGCCGCACGTTTTTATCCTGCCAGCCGCTCACCTGGGTTAGCGCCATGTCGGTTTGCAGCGTTTCGCGCGGCACCGACGGCAGCGCCAGCGCGATCACCCCCAGGCTCAGTAAGAAGATAAACCCGGCAAACAGGAACATGGCGGTGAAGCCGTAATTGAGCGCCAGCAAAAACGCCAGTGGCGGCCCGATTACCCATGCCAGCGACAGCTGCGCACGCATCACCGAGCTGAACATCACCGCTTCACGCGCCGAGCTGTCGGCATATTCCCGCGCCAGCGCAAACAGCTGCGGCATGGTGGTATTGGCCAATGCCGACAGCAGCACCCCGGCGGTGATCAGCGTCAGGTAATGGCGGGTAAAAGCAAACAATACGCAGTTGGCAATCGCCATCAGGCAGCAGAACATTATCAGCTTGCGCCGGTCGCCCTGGGCATCAGAACGCTTCGCCAGCCACAGGCTCACCACAATCCCGGCCAGGGCGTTTACGGTATAAAACAGCCCCACCCAGAACGGACGCACGTCCACTTCCCGGCTTAAAAACAGGCTCAGCGTCGGGGCCTGCAATGCGCTGGCGACGCCCACCATAAAGGCGACGCCCATAAACGCCATATAGACCCAGTTCAACCGGCGACTGCGTGTTAAAAACCACTGCATAAGGTGCATCCTTTCGTTAGGGGGATGGAAAGCATAAACGAAAAAAGCCAGCAGTTAAAAAACCGCTGGCGGGTGAAAAACACCAATACTCAGTCACACTTGATGTCTGCAATGCGCCGGGAACAACCGAACGCGCTTCAGGACCTTGTCGCACTGCCACGGGCCAGCGGCAACACCACAACGCTTCTCCCCTAAAACCGCGCTCATCACGGCGGAATCATCACTTTCATCAGGGCAAATTATTGGCTTAATATAGGGAAAGAAAAATTGATGCGTTTCGCTACAGGAGTTCCCCTTTTATGTCTTCTGCCCGGCTCCAACAACAATTTATCCGTTTGTGGCAATGCTGTGATGGAAAGCCGCAGGAGACCACGCTGAATGAACTGGCCGAGCTGTTGAACTGCTCGCGTCGCCATATGCGCACGCTGCTAAATGCGATGCAGCAAAAGGGCTGGCTGACGTGGGACGCCGAGGCGGGCCGGGGCAAACGCTCGAAGCTGGCGTTCCTGTATACCGGGCTTGCGCTTCAGCAGCAGCGCGCCGAAGACCTACTGGAGCAGGATCGCATCGATCAACTGGTGCAGATTGTCGGCGATAAAGCCGCCGTGCGCCAGATGCTGATTTCCCACCTTGGTCGCAGCTTCCGCCAGGGGCGCCATATCCTGCGTATCCTCTATTATCGGCCTTTAAAAAACCTGCTGCCGGGCAGCGCGTTACGCCGTTCAGAGACCCATATCGTCCGGCAGATCTTTAGCGGCCTGACGCGTATAAATGAGGAAAACGGGGAAATCGAAGCCGACATCGCCCATCACTGGCAGCAGATTGGTCCACTGCACTGGCGCTTCTTTTTGCGGCCCGGCATCCATTTTCATCATGGTCGCGAGCTGGATATGCTGGATGTGATTAGCTCGCTCCAGCGCATCAACACCCTGCCGCTCTATTCGCACATTACCCGCATCGAATCCCCTACTGCCTGGACGCTGGATCTTCATCTTGCCCAGCCGGATCGCTGGCTACCGTGGCTAATGGGCAGCGTCGCGGCGATGATCCTGCCGCGCGAATGGCCGTCGATGAATAACTTCTCCAGCCGTCCGGTGGGCACTGGCCCCTACGCCGTGGTGCGCAACAATAATAACCAGCTTAAGATCCACGCCTTTGATGATTACTTCGGCTATCGGGCGCTGATCGACGAAGTCAATTTCTGGGTGCTTCCGGATCTTGGCGATGAGTTAAGTAGCGGCGTACATCTGGAATCCTCAGCCGAAGGCGAGGAAAAAGCGGTAGAGAGCCGTCTCGAAGAGGGCTGCTATTATCTGCTGTACGATCAGCGATCCCCGCGCGGCGCGCTGCCGCAGGTGAAAAGCTGGCTCAGCCACGTGCTGTCGCCGGTGAATCTGCTGTGGCGGGCCAGTGAACAGCATCAGCGCTACTGGTTCCCGGCATACGGTCTGCTGCCGCGCTGGCACCATACCCACCCTTCCACCGCCAGCGAAAAGCCCGCCGGGCTGGAAACGCTGACGCTAACTTTTTATCGCGAACACATCGAACATCGGGTGATCGCCGAGATCATGGCGTCGATCCTGGCGGAGCATCACGTGAAGCTGGATATTCAGGAAGTGGACTATGATGAGTGGCATCGCGGGGAAATCGTCAGCGATATCTGGCTAAACAGCGCCAACTTCACCCTGCCGCTGGAGTTCTCACTGTTTGCGCACCTGTTTGAAACGCCGCTGATGCAGCACTGCGTGCCCATCGACTGGCAGGCAGACGCGCAACGCTGGCAGGCAGGGGAACTGAATCATGCGCTGTGGTGCCAGCAACTGCTTGAACAGCAGGCGATTTTGCCGCTGATCCACCACTGGCTGATGATCCAGGGCCAGCGCAGTATGCGCGGTGTGCGGATGAACACCCTCGGCTGGTTTGATTTTAAATCCGCCTGGTTTGCGCCGCCGGAGCCATAATTCTTTTAAATATTCACCAAATCATTACAATACGACCGTTCTCAACGGGGTGCCGCAGCAAACTGCGCGCTGAGATAATACCCGTCGAACCTGATCCGGATAACGCCGGCGAAGGGATTTGAGGCTGCCTGCTCAAAATCCTTTGCCACTTCCTTTTGAGGTGCAAAGTGTTCAAAAAATTTCTGCCGTTACTGGTCCTCGCGACCGCCCCGGTTTTTGCTAAGCCAGCGCTTACCGTCTACACCTACGACTCCTTCTCCGCCGACTGGGGTCCTGGCCCGAAAGTCAAAGCCGCGTTTGAAAAAGAGTGCGACTGCGAACTCAAATTCGTGGCGCTGGAAGACGGCGTCTCGCTGCTGAACCGTCTGCGGATGGAAGGCAAAAACAGTAAAGCCGATGTGATCCTCGGGCTGGATAACAACCTGCTGGAAGCGGCGACGCAAACCGGCCTGTTCGCCAAAAGCGGCGTTAAAAACGATAGCGTAAAGGTGCCGGGCGGCTGGCAAAACGGCACCTTCGTGCCGTTTGATTACGGCTATTTCGCCTTTGTCTATGACAAAACCAAACTGGCGAATCCGCCAAAAAGCCTGAAGGAGCTGGTGGAAAGCGATCAAAAATGGCGGGTGATTTACCAGGATCCGCGCACCAGTACGCCGGGTCTTGGCCTGCTGCTGTGGATGCAAAAAGTGTATGGCGATAACGCGCCGGAGGCCTGGAAAAAGCTGGCGGCGAAAACCGTTACGGTTACTAAAGGCTGGAGCGAAGCCTACGGCCTGTTCCAGAAAGGCGAAAGCGATCTGGTGCTGAGCTACACCACCTCTCCGGCGTACCACATCATCGAAGAGAAAAAGGATCAATACGCCGCCGCAAACTTCAGCGAAGGCCACTATTTGCAGGTGGAAGTCGCCGGGCGGCTGGCCAGCAGCAAACAGCCGGAGCTGGCGCAAAAATTCCTGACCTTTATGGTTTCTCCGGCGTTCCAGAACACCATCGCCACTGGCAACTGGATGTATCCGGTGACCGACGTCGCGCTGCCGCAGGGCTTTGACCAGCTCACCAAACCGCAAACCACCTTGCAGTTCACTCCGCAGGAAGTCGCGTCCCAGCGCGCAAACTGGATTAATACATGGCTGCGCGCCGTCAGCCGCTAATTCCGGGCTGGCTGTGGCCGGGCGTTATCGCCGCGCTGATCATGGTGGCGGTGGCGCTGGCGGCCTTTAGCGCGCTGTGGTTCAGTGCGCCGCCCTCCAGCGGCGCAGGCTTCTGGCAGGACAGCTATCTCTGGCACGTGGTGCGCTTCTCGTTCTGGCAGGCACTGCTCTCCGCGCTGCTGTCGGTTATCCCCGCGATTCCCCTCGCCCGCGCCCTGTACCGGCGGCGTTTCCCTGGCCGTCAGGCGCTGCTACGCCTGTGCGCGATGACGTTGATTCTACCCGTGCTGGTCGCGGTGTTCGGCCTGCTCAGCGTTTACGGGCGCACCGGCTGGCTGGCGGCGCTGTGGGCGCACTTGGGGCTGGAATGGACTTTCTCCCCTTACGGCTTGCAGGGCATTTTGCTGGCCCACGTCTTTTTTAATATGCCGATGGCGACCCGTCTGCTACTGCAAACCCTTGAGCAAATCCCCGGCGAGCAGCGCCAGATTGCCGCCCAGTTGGGAATGCGCGGCTGGCACTTTTTCCGGCTGGTGGAGTGGCCCTGGATCCGCCGCCAGCTCCCGTCGGTCGCGGCGCTGATCTTTATGCTTTGCTTCGCCAGCTTCGCCACGGTGCTGTCGCTGGGTGGCGGGCCGCAGGCGACCACCATCGAACTGGCCATCTACCAGGCGCTGAGTTTTGATTACGATCCGGCGCGCGCCGCGCTGCTGGCGCTGATCCAGATGACCTGCTGTCTGGGGCTGGTACTGCTGAGCCAGCGCCTAGGCAAAGCCATCGCGCCGGGTGTTAATCAGATCCAGGGCTGGCGCGATCCGCAGGACAGCTGGCGCAGCAGGTTAACCGATGGGCTGCTGATCGGCCTGGCGCTACTGCTGATGCTGCCGCCGCTGATGGCGGTGGTCGTTGATGGCCTGCAGGGCGATATCCTGCGGGTGCTGTCGCAATCTATTCTGTGGGATGCACTCTGGACCTCGCTGCGCATCGCGCTGGGTGCCGGGCTGCTGTGCGTCACCCTGACTATGATGCTGCTGTGGAGCGGGCGCGAGCTGCATCTGCGCCAGCGGCGGCTGGCGGCGCAGAGTCTGGAGCTTAGCGGCATGCTGATTCTGGCCATGCCGGGCATTGTGCTGGCGACGGGTTTCTTCCTGCTGCTCAATAACACGATCGGATTGCCGGAATCGGCGGATGCCATTGTGATTTTCACTAACGCGCTGATGGCGGTACCTTACGCCCAAAAAGTACTGGATAACCCGATGCGCGACATCGCGTTACGTTACGGCCCGCTGTGTCAGTCGCTGGATATTTGTGGAATTAACCGCCTGAAAATCATCGAGCTAAAGGCGCTGAAGAAGCCGATTGCCCAGGCGATGGCCTTTGCCAGCGTGCTGTCGATAGGCGATTTCGGCGTCGTGGCGCTGTTCGGCAACGATAACTTCCGCACGCTGCCCTATTACCTGTATCAGCAGATTGGTGCGTATCGCAGCGACGACGGGGCGGTGACCGCGCTGTTGCTGCTGTTGCTCTGTTTTGCGCTTTTTACGGTCATTGAAAAACTGGCGGGACGACATGCTAACGCTCACTGATGTAACCTGGCTTTACCACCATCTGCCGATGCGTTTCTCCTTTCACGCCGACGCGGGCGAACGGATCGCCATCCTTGGGCCAAGCGGTGCCGGGAAAAGCACCCTGCTGAATTTGATTGCCGGATTCCTGAGCCCGGCAAGCGGGCGGATTGAACTTAACGGCGGTGAGCACACCCGCACACCGCCCGCGCAGCGCCCGGTGTCGATGCTGTTTCAGGAAAACAATCTGTTTAACCACCTCACGGTGCGCCAGAATATCGGGCTGGGATTGCATCCGGGGCTGAAGCTCAACGACGCGCAGCGTGAAGAGATCAATTCGCTGGCCGGGAAAATGGGGCTGACCGAGCTGCTGGATCGCCTGCCGGGAGAGCTGTCCGGCGGGCAGCGGCAGCGGGCGGCGCTGGCGCGCTGTCTGATCCGTCAGCAGCCGATTTTGCTGCTGGACGAGCCTTTCTCGGCGCTTGATCCGGCGCTGCGCCAGGAGATGCTCCAGCTTCTGAGCACCCTGTGCCGCGAGCGCAATATGACGTTGCTGATGGTGTCGCACAGCCTGGAGGATGCGCTCAGCATTGCGCCGCGCAGCCTGGTGGTGCGCGATGGCCGCATCATCTGGGATGGAGCCACCGCCACGTTACTGGAAGGCAACAGCGACGCCTCGGCGCTGCTGGGCATCCAGCGTTAAAAACCGGAAATCACTTTCCAGAGGATGGACCGGTACACCGGCATCAGCGGATGGTTGAGGATGGCGATTAACGCCCCCACTGCCACCACGCTGACCAGCGGCGCGACCCACATCAATCTGCCGCGCGGCAGCCACTGCACCAGTTTATCGCTGGGATTGGCTTTGGCGCTGCGCCAGAGCCGCCAGCACAGCCATACCGCCAGCCACAGCAGCAGCGCCACGCCGAGCAGCATCCACTTAAACGCGCCGCTTTGCTGATCCGCCGGGATATCAATGGCAGCACCGGCGAGAATACCGGGCAGGAAATAGCACGGCGGCCAGAACAGGCAGCCAATCAGGTTCGGTGGCAGGAATTTGAGCGCCGGGAGATCGAGCATCCCGGCAACCATCGGCACCAGCGGTCGCGTCGGCCCGACAAAGCGCCCCACCAGGATGGTGAACATACTGTGTTGATGCAGCGCGTGTTCGGTTTTATCCAACAGCGCTTTGTTTTTCTTGAGGAAGGACCAGCGGTGCAGCGGTTTTTTAAAGCGCCAGCCCAGCCAGAACGAGATCCAGTCGCCCAGCATACAGCCGACAATTCCCGCTGCCCAGGCCTCATAGAAATTGACTTCGCCGCTGCCGATCAGCGCGCCAAGACCGGCCATCATCACCGTGCCAGGCAGCAGCAACCCAACCAGCGCCAGCGATTCCAGAAACGCCACCAGCGCAACCGCAATCAGAGAATAAGTGACTGATTGGGTAATAAAATGATCCAGGAATGCTTCCATAAAGGTTCCGGTAAAATAACGAGGGAGCGATTCTCCCTGGCACCCTGACTATCGTCAAGACATCATTACTCTATATAGCCTACCGGTTATGACATTCACAGAATCATTAAGTTTTGGTTTAAGTTAGCTCGACTCGCATCCGGCGCGAAACTCGCTCGGGCTGGCCCCGGTGCATTTCTTGAATACCCGGGAAAAATAGAGCTGATCCTCAAAACCGACATTGCGGCCCACGGTGGCGATAGGCATCCGCGTGGTGCTCAGCAACAGCTTCGCCTGGCTGATGCGCTGATCCTCGCGCCAGCTCAGAACGCTGACGCCAAGCTGCTGGCGGAACAGGTGCGACAGGCGCGACTGCGACAGACAGACATGCTGCGCGACGCCTGCGATATCAAAATGGCTGTCGGCTAAATGATCGCTGATGTACTGGCAGGCATCCCGGACGCGGCTATCGAGCGGCGCTTTCATCGACTCGCTGATCGCCTCGACGCGCCGTAAAAATAGCTGCTCCAGCAGGTTAATCGCCAGCAGCTCCGAGTAGCGCCCCTCTCGCTGGGAAGCATCGATAATTTGCTGAAACAGCGTGGAGAAGGCCGCTTGCTCGCCCTCGGCGGGACGGTAATAGCCGGTCTGGGCGAAGATTGACGGCCAACTGAGCCACTCCTGCCAGTAGGCGCGCGGACGGAAGTATACCCACTGGTGATACCACTCTTTGGCCTGCGGGCTGCGCCCATAGTGATGAATTTCACCCGGCGGGAACAGCAGCATATCCCCTGGCTTGCAGATGAACTCCTTACCGTTGTTCTTGACGACCCCTTCCCCGCGAATGGTGAGGTTGAGGATGTAGCCTTTCATGCCAAGTGGACGATCGACAAAAAAATCGAGGTGGCCCTCGGCGTCAATGGGCGTCAATCCCGCCACCAGGTGCGCATTAAATGAATACCCCGGCAACAGGGGATCGTTTTGCGTTTCAGCCATAGTAAATCGTGCTCCACCATCGGTGGGAAGAGACCATTTGTCCATATCTTACGACACTCCTGAAAATTGGGAATTTCCGAAGCCATGAACCACAATAACCCACTTCACCACCGGATTTGAACCTAAAAACTCATCAAGATAACCGCTCACATCAGGCTTTTCGCTTGATAACCAAAGTGTCTATAACCGCAACAGAATTGTCCACATCTATTATTTGCGTGAGGTCACAAATCAGCAAGGCATAGCACTTTAATCCATAAGATAAGCCAAATACACCTGACGCTTTTTTCTCCGGAAATCTAATGTCACTGCATGTTTATTTATCCATGGAGTGAAAAAATGGCCATTGCGCTGGGACTCGACTTTGGCAGCGACTCGGTTCGCGCCTTAGCGGTTGATTGCACCTCGGGCGCTGAACTCGCCACCAGTGTGGAATGGTATCCGCGCTGGCAGGCCGGGCAGTTCTGTAACGCCGCACGTAACCAATTCCGCCACCATCCCCTTGATTACATTGAATCCATGGAAGCCGCGCTTAAAAGCGTGCTTGACCAGTTAGGCGCAGATAAACGCCAACAGGTGGTGGGTATCGGCGTTGATACCACGGGCTCCACGCCCGCGCCGATTGATGCCGAGGGCAATGTGCTGGCGCTGAATCCTGGCTTCGCCGATAACCCGAATGCCATGTTCGTGCTGTGGAAAGATCACACGGCGGTCGAAGAAGCCGAAGCCATCACCCGCCTGTGCCACCAGCCGGATAAAATCGATTACTCCCGCTACATCGGCGGGGTGTATTCCAGCGAATGGTTCTGGGCAAAAATCCTGCACGTGACCCGTCAGGACGCCGCCGTTGCCAAAGCCGCCAGCTCGTGGATTGAACTGTGTGACTGGATCCCGGCGCTGCTTTCCGGCACCACCGCCCCGGCGGCTATTCGCCGTGGACGCTGTAGCGCAGGCCATAAATCCCTGTGGCATGAGAGCTGGGGCGGTTTGCCGCCGGCCAGCTTCTTCGACGAACTCGATCCAATCATCAGCCAGAATCTTGAACTGCCGCTGTTTACCGATACCTGGACCGCCGACGTGCCGGTGGGCACCCTGACGGCAGACTGGGCCGCGCGCCTTGGCCTGCCGGAAAGCGTCACCATCAGCGGCGGCGCGTTTGACTGCCATATGGGCGCGGTCGGTGCCAATGCTCAGCCAAACGCGCTGGTGAAAGTGATCGGCACCTCCACCTGCGACATCCTGATTGCCGACAAAGACGCCGTTGGCGACCGCGCCGTTAAAGGGATATGCGGACAGGTAGACGGCAGCGTGGTACCCGATTTTGTCGGTATGGAAGCGGGTCAGTCGGCATTCGGCGATATGTACGCCTGGTTTGGCCGCGTGCTGAGCTGGCCGCTGGATCGCCTTGCCGAGCAGCATCCGGAACTGAAAACCCAAATCAGCGAAAGCAAAAAAGCACTGCTGCCTGCCCTCACCGCTGACTGGGCGAAACAGCCGTCGCTCGATCATCTACCGGTGATCCTCGACTGGTTCAACGGTCGCCGCACGCCGTTCGCCAACCAGCGCCTGAAAGGCGTGATCACCGACGTGAATCTCGCCACCGACGCACCGCTGCTGTTTGGCGGGCTGATCGCCTCTACCGCCTTTGGCGCACGCGCGATTATGGAGTGCTTCACTGAGCAGGGCATTCCGGTTAATGAGGTCGTGGCGCTGGGCGGCATCGCCCGTAAAAACCCGGTGATCATGCAAGTGTGCTGCGATGTGCTGAACCGTCCGCTGCAAATTGTCGGCTCCGATCAATGCTGTGCGTTGGGCGCGGCCATTTTCGCCGCCGTCGCCGCAGGCGTGTATGACGATATCCCGCAGGCGCAGCAGGCTATGGCAAGCGAGATGGAAAAAACCCTCCAGCCGGACCCGGCCACCGCCGCGCGCTTTGAGGAGCTGTATCGCCGCTATCAACGCTGGTGCGAGAGCGCCGAGCTTCACTATTCCCCCTCTGACACGGCCCAGCCTTCTGATGCAGACCGTGCAGCCCTGACGCTTTAAGGACAAGACAATGACAGCCTTTAGTAAATACGAAGTATGGTTTGTAATCGGCAGCCAGCATCTTTATGGCCCGGAAACGCTGCGCCAGGTGACGCAACACGCCCAGCAGGTGGTGGATTCACTGAACAGCGAAGCCAAACTGCCGTGCAAACTGGTGCTGAAACCGCTCGGTACCTCCCCGGACGAAATCACCGCTATCTGCCGCGACGCTAACTATCACGATAACTGCGCCGGGATGATGGTATGGCTGCACACCTTCTCGCCAGCCAAAATGTGGATTAACGGCCTGAGCATCCTGAACAAGCCGCTGCTGCAATTCCATACCCAGTTCAATGCCCAGATCCCGTGGGACAGCATTGATATGGACTTTATGAACCTGAACCAGACCGCGCACGGCGGCCGCGAGTTCGGCTTTATCGGCGCGCGTATGCGTCAGCAGCACAGCGTCGTGACCGGCTACTGGAAAGATCCGCAAGCCCACCAGCGCATCGGCTCCTGGATGCGCCAGGCGGTCTCTAAACAGGAAACTCGCCATCTGAAAGTGGTGCGTTTCGGCGATAACATGCGCGAAGTAGCGGTGACCGACGGCGATAAAGTCGCGGCGCAGATCAAATTCGGCTTCTCGGTGAATACCTGGGGCGTGGGCGATCTGGTGGCGGTAGTTAACGAAATCAGCAACGGCGACGTGAGCGCGCTGGTCGACGAATATGAAAGCACCTACCGCCTGACCCCAGCGGCGCAGGTCAACGGCGACAAACGCCAGAATGTGATTGATGCGGCGCGTATCGAACTCGGCATGAAACGCTTCCTTGAGCAGGGCGGTTTCCACGCGTTCACCACGACCTTTGAAGACCTACATGGCCTGAAACAACTGCCGGGCCTGGCGGTACAGCGCCTGATGCAGCAGGGTTACGGCTTTGCGGGCGAAGGCGACTGGAAAACCGCGGCGCTGCTGCGCATCATGAAAGTGATGTCCGGCGGGCTGAACGGCGGCACCTCATTTATGGAGGATTACACCTACAACTTCGAGTTCGGCAACGACATGGTGCTGGGTTCCCATATGCTCGAAGTATGCCCGTCCATCGCCACCGATGAAAAACCGATCCTCGACGTGCAATACCTGGGCATCGGCGGCAAAGACGATCCGGCGCGCCTGATTTTCTCCAGCAAAACCGGTCCGGGCCTGAATGCCAGCCTGATCGATCTGGGCGATCGTTTCCGCCTGCTGGTCAACTGCGTGGATACCGTTGAAGCGCCGCACGCGCTGCCGAAACTGCCTGTGGCCAACGCGCTGTGGAAAGCACAGCCGGATCTGACCACCGCCTCTGAAGCCTGGATCCTGGCGGGCGGCGCGCACCATACCGTATTCAGCCACGCGTTGACTCTCGACGATATGCGCCTGTTCGCAGAACTGAACGACATCGAACTGGCCGTTATCGACAACGACACCCGCCTGCCTGCGTTCAAAGATGCGCTGCGCTGGAATGAGGTTTACTACGGCTTTAAACGCTAATCACAGGGGAACCTTTGGCCAGCCCATGCGGCTGGCCCCTTTTTTAGCGGAGGATAACGATGTTAGAAGATCTGAAACGTCAGGTGCTGGAAGCCAACCTTGCGCTCCCGGCCCACAATCTGGTTACCCTGACCTGGGGCAACGTCAGCGCCGTCTGCCGCGAGCAGGGCGTGTTTATCATTAAGCCGTCCGGGGTAGATTATTCCGTGATGACCGCCGAGGATATGGTGGTGGTCAGTATCGAAACCGGTGAAGTCGTCGAGGGTAACAAGAAACCCTCTTCCGATACGCCGACCCACCGCCTGCTGTACCAACAGTTCCCTGATATTGGCGGCATTGTGCATACCCACTCCCGCCACGCCACCATCTGGGCGCAGGCCGGGAAAAGCATTCCGGCGACGGGCACCACCCATGCCGACTATTTCTACGGCGCAATCCCCTGCACCCGCAAAATGACCGATGACGAAATCAACGGCGAATATGAGTGGGATACCGGAACGGTGATCGTCGAAACCTTCCGCGAACTGGGCATTGAAGCCAAACAGATGCCCGGCGTGCTGGTGCATTCCCATGGTCCGTTTGCCTGGGGTAAAGACGCCATGGATGCCGTGCATAACGCCATCGTGATGGAAGAAGTGGCCTATATGGGCATTTTCTGCCGCCAGCTCACCCCTGACCTGCCGCCAATGCAGCAAACGCTGCTGGATAAACACTATCTGCGTAAGCATGGCGCGAAAGCGTATTACGGGCAGTAAACCGGTTAACACTGTATAAAACCCCAGCATCTATGCGTAAACCAGGCTATAATCAGGCCTGGTTTTTTAGCGAGAGAATAGCGTGGCAGAGACGCGGCAGGGGTTTGTTCTGACCCGACACTGGCGGGATACGCCGCAGGGCACCGAAGTGACATTCTGGCTGGCGACCGACAATGGGCCGCTGTGCGTGACGCTGCCTGCGCAGGAATCCGTCGCTTTCATCCCACAAGCCCAACGCTCCCGCGTAGAAAGCGCGCTGGCGGGCGAAACCTATCGACTGGAACCTCTCTCCCTGCGTGATTTTCATCAGCAGCCGGTATGCGGCCTCTATTTTCGCCAGCATCGTCAGCTCATGCGCTGCGAGAAACTGTTACGTGAAGCAGGCGTTACGGTCTATGAAGCCGATGTGCGCCCGCCCGAACGCTATCTGATGGAGCGTTTTATTACCGCCCCGGTCTGGGTGACCGGTGAGATGCGCGGCGGCGGATTGCGTGACGCGAAAATGAAACCCAATCCAACTTATCGCCCGGCGCTGAAATGGGTGTCGCTGGATATCGAAACTAACCGCCACGGTGAACTCTACTGCATCGGCCTGGAAGGCTGCGGCGAGCGCACGGTGTATATGCTCGGGCCGGAAAACGGCGATGCCAGTGGGCTGGATTTTAAACTCGAATACGTCGCCAGCCGTCCGCAACTGCTGGAAAAGCTCAATGCCTGGTTTGCCGAATTTGATCCCGATGTGTTGATCGGCTGGAACGTGATCCAGTTCGATCTAAAAATGCTGCAAAAACATGCTGAACGCTACGGTATTCCGCTGCGTCTCGGACGCAATAATCAGGAAATTGAGTGGCGCGAGCATGGTTTCAAAGCCGGTGTGTTTTTTGCTCAGGCACCAGGCCGACTAATGATTGACGGCATTGACGCGCTGAAATCGGCGTTCTGGAGCTTTTCTTCTTTCTCGCTGGAATCGGTCTCTCAGGAACTGCTGGGCGAAGGGAAAGCCATCGACAACCCCTGGGATCGGATGGCAGAAATCGACCGGCGCTTCGCCGAAGATAAACCGGCGCTGGCGACCTACAACCTGAAAGACTGCGAGCTGGTGACGCGCATCTTTCATAAAACTGAGATTATGCCGTTTTTACTGGAACGCTCCACGGTCAACGGGCTGCCGGTGGATCGTCACGGCGGGTCGGTGGCGTCATTCAGCCATCTTTATTTTCCCCGCATGCATCGCGCCGGTTTTGTTGCGCCGAATCTGGGCGATGTGCCACCCCAGGCGAGCCCCGGCGGTTATGTGATGGATTCGCGCCCCGGGCTGTACGATTCGGTGCTGGTGCTCGACTACAAAAGCCTGTATCCGTCGATTATCCGCACCTTTTTAATCGACCCGGTGGGTCTGACAGAAGGCCTGGCGCAGCCTGATGACGCGCACAGCGTGGAAGGTTATCTCAACGCCCGCTTCTCGCGCACTAACCACTGTTTGCCCGGTATTGTGTCGCAAATCTGGTTGGGGCGCGAAGAGGCTAAAAAGCACGGCAACAAACCGCTTTCCCAGGCGCTAAAAATCATTATGAACGCCTTTTACGGCGTGCTTGGCACCAGCGCCTGCCGGTTCTTCGATCCTCGTCTGGCATCGTCGATTACGCTGCGCGGCCACGACATCATGCGTCAGACCAAAGCGCTAATCGAAGAGGAAGGTTACGACGTGATTTACGGCGATACCGACTCCACGTTTGTCTGGCTTAAAAAGCCTTACGATAACGCTCAGGCCAGTGAAATTGGCAACGCCCTGGTCGCCAAAGTTAACCAGTGGTGGCGCGAGCACCTGAAACAAACCCTGAACGTGGAGAGCGCGCTGGAGCTGGAGTTCGAAACCCATTTCAACCGCTTCCTGATGCCTACAATTCGCGGCGCGGAAATGGGCAGCAAGAAACGCTACGCCGGGCTGATTGAGCAAGACGGCGAACAGCGCATGGTATTCAAAGGGCTGGAAACCGTGCGCACTGACTGGACGCCGCTGGCGCAGAACTTCCAGCAGGCGCTGTATTTAAAAATTTTCCGCCGCGAGCCGTACCAGGATTATGTGCGCGAGACCATTGCGCAACTGCTGAACGGCGAGCTGGACGACCAGCTGGTTTACCGCAAGCGCCTGCGCCGCCCGTTAAAAGAGTACCAGCGCAACGTGCCGCCCCACGTGCGCGCCGCACGGCTGGCGGATGAAGAAAACGCCCGGCTGGGCAGGCCTGCCCAGTACCAGAATCGTGGTACGATCAAGTACGTCTGGACCACTAACGGACCGGAGCCGCGCGACTATCAGCGCTCGCCGCTGGATTACGATCACTACCTGACGCGCCAGCTTCAACCCGTGGCGGACGGGATTTTACCTTTCATGAAGGATGATTTTGCTACACTGATGACAGGGCAACTGGGGTTATTTTGACAGGTGACGAACGCGTTACCATCCAGTACCATAGCGCCCTTTCCTATTCTGATTCCCAATTTACTGCACCGCGAGCTGTTCGCGGTGGTCATACTAT
The DNA here is from genome assembly GCF_007570865.1 of Atlantibacter subterraneus. GTDB lineage: Bacteria > Pseudomonadota > Gammaproteobacteria > Enterobacterales > Enterobacteriaceae > Atlantibacter > Atlantibacter subterraneus. Next base: position 184,544 of record NZ_VLPS01000005.1, read on the forward strand.
TGCCTGCAAATTATTAACCAGAGCCGAACAGATATGCCTTTTACACTTGGTCAACGTTGGATTAGCGACACGGAAAGCGAACTTGGACTAGGAACCGTGGTAGCGCTGGATGCGCGTATGGTGACTTTGCTTTTCCCTGCTACCGGCGAAAACCGTCTGTATGCCCGTAATGATTCCCCCATCACCCGCGTGATGTTCAACCCCGGCGACACCATTACCAGCCACGACGGCTGGCAGTTAAAAGTGGACGATGTCGCCGAAGAAAACGGGCTGCTCGCCTATACCGGAACCCGCCTTGATACCCAGGAGGAAAACGTCACCCTGCGTGAAGTGTTCCTCGACAGTAAGCTGGTGTTCAGTAAACCGCAGGACCGCCTGTTCGCCGGGCAAATCGACCGCATGGATCGCTTCGCCCTACGCTTTCGCGCGCGCCGCTACCAGAGCGAGCAGTACCGCATGCCGTGGAGCGGGCTGCGCGGCCAGCGCACCAACCTGATCCCGCACCAGCTGCACATCGCCAATGACGTGGGCCGCCGCCATGCGCCGCGCGTGCTGCTGGCTGATGAAGTGGGTCTGGGTAAAACCATCGAAGCGGGCATGATTATTCATCAGCAGCTGCTGGCAGGCGCGGCGGAACGCGTGCTGATTGTGGTGCCGGAAACCCTGCAACACCAGTGGCTGGTCGAGATGCTGCGCCGCTTTAATTTACGTTTCGCGCTGTTTGATGACGATCGCTACGCCGAAGCCCAACACGACGCCGATAACCCGTTCGAAACCGAACAGCTGGTGATCTGTTCACTGGATTTTGTGCGCCGCAATAAGCAGCGTCTTGAGCACCTGTGCGAAGCCGAATGGGATTTGATGGTGGTGGATGAAGCCCACCATCTGGTATGGAGCGAAGACGCGCCGAGCCGCGAATATCTGGCGATTGAACAGCTGGCAGCCCAGGTTCCCGGCGTGCTGCTGTTGACCGCGACGCCGGAACAGCTGGGTCTGGAAAGCCACTTCGCCCGTTTGCGCCTGCTGGATCCGAACCGCTTCCACGATTTTGAACAGTTTGTCGAAGAGCAGCAAAACTACCGCCCGGTGGCGGACGCCGTTGCCATGCTGCTGGCAGGCAACCCGCTCTCCAATGACGAGCTGAATATCCTGAGCGATTTGATTGGCGAGCAGGATATCGAGCCGCTGCTGCAAACCGCTAACAGTAACCGCGACGGCGCGCAAGCCGCGCGCCAGGAGCTGATTTCGATGCTGCTGGATCGCCACGGCACCAGCCGCGTGCTGTTCCGCAACACCCGTAACGGCGTCAAAGGCTTCCCGAAGCGCGAGCTCCATACCGTTAAACTGCCGCTGCCGACCCAGTACCAGACGGCGATTAAAGTCTCCGGGATTATGGGCGCACGCAAATCTGCCGAAGAGCGCGCCCGCGACATGCTCTATCCGGAGCAGATTTATCAGGAATTTGAAGGCGATACCGGCACCTGGTGGAACTTTGATCCGCGCGTTGACTGGCTGATGGGCTACCTCACCAGCCATCGTTCGCAGAAAGTGCTGGTGATCTGCGCCAAAGCCACCACGGCGTTACAGCTGGAGCAGGTGCTGCGCGAGCGTGAAGGCATTCGCGCAGCGGTGTTCCATGAAGGTATGTCTATCGTTGAGCGCGACCGCGCGGCGGCGTGGTTCTCGGAAGAAGATACCGGCGCGCAGGTGCTACTGTGTTCTGAAATCGGCTCCGAAGGCCGTAACTTCCAGTTCGCCAGCCATCTGGTGATGTTCGATTTGCCGTTCAACCCGGATCTGCTGGAACAGCGTATTGGCCGTCTGGATCGTATCGGCCAGGCACACGATATCCAGATCCTGGTACCGTGGCTGGAAAAAACCGCCCAGTCGGTGCTGGTGCGCTGGTATCACGAAGGGCTGGACGCATTCGAACATACCTGCCCGACGGGCCGCACCATTTACGACAGCGTGTATAACGAGCTGATCAACTATCTGGCCGCGCCGGAAGAAACCGACGGCTTCGACGATCTGATCAAGTCGTGCCGCGAACAGCATGATGCGTTAAAAGCCCAGCTGGAACAGGGCCGCGACCGCCTGCTGGAAATCAACTCCAACGGCGGGGAGCAGGCGCAGGCGTTAGCGGAATCCATCGCCGAACAGGATAACGATACCGGTCTGGTGAACTTTGCCATGAACCTGTTTGATATCATCGGCATCAATCAGGACGATCGCGGCGAGCATATGATCGTGCTAACGCCGTCCGACCATATGCTGGTGCCAGACTTCCCGGGTCTGCCGGAGGACGGTTGTACCATCACTTTTAACCGCGATGTGGCGCTGTCCCGTGAAGACGCCCAGTTCATTACCTGGGAACACCCGCTGATCCGCAACGGCCTGGATTTAATCCTCTCCGGCGATACCGGCAGCTGCGCGCTGTCGCTGCTGAAAAACAAAGCGCTGCCGGTGGGCACGCTGCTGCTTGAGCTGATCTACGTCGTGGAGGCCAAAGCGCCCAAGCAGTTGCAGCTAAACCGCTTCCTGCCGCCGACGCCGATCCGCATGCTGGTGGATAAAAATGGCACTAACCTGGCGGCCCAGGTAGAGTTTGAAGGCTTCAACCGTCAACTCAGCGCGGTAAACCGCCATACCAGCAGCAAGCTGGTGAATGCGGTGCAGCAGGACGTACATGCCATTCTGCAACTGGCGGAAAGCAAGGTCGAAAGCGCGGCGCAGGCGTTAATCAAGACGGCGCGCGAAGAGGCGGATGAGAAGCTGTCTGCCGAACTGTCGCGTCTGGAAGCGCTGAAAGCGGTCAACCCCAATATCCGCGACGATGAACTCGCGGCGATTGAGAGCAACCGTGAACAGGTGCTGGCAAGCCTCAACGAAGCAAGCTGGCGGCTGGACGCGCTGCGCCTGATCGTCGTCACGCATCAGTAACCGGGAAACACTATGCTGGAAGCCTATCATCCTGCAACCGATCCCTGGCTGGTCGTCCTGTACCAGGACGACCATATCATGGTGGTTAATAAGCCGAGCGGGCTGCTCTCTGTACCCGGCCGGCTCGAAGAGCACAAAGACAGCGTGATGACGCGCATTCAGCGCGATTATCCGCAGGCGGAATCGGTGCATCGTCTGGATATGGCGACCAGCGGCGTGATCGTGGTGGCGCTGACCAAAGCCGCCGAGCGCGAACTGAAACGCCAGTTTCGCGAGCGTGAGCCCAGCAAGCAGTATGTGGCCCGGGTATGGGGCCATCCGCCGGAAAAAGGGCTGGTAGATTTACCGCTGATTTGCGACTGGCCGAACCGGCCTAAGCAGAAGGTGTGTTATGAAACCGGCAAGGCGGCGCAAACCGAGTATGAAGTGCTGGAGTATGGCGAAGATAACACCGCGCGCGTGCTGCTGAAGCCGATTACCGGGCGCTCCCACCAGCTGCGGGTGCATATGCTGGCGCTGGGCCACCCGATTTTAGGGGATCGCTTCTACGCTACGCCGGAAGCCTTAGCGCTGGCACCGCGTCTGCTGCTGCATGCCCAGACGCTGACCATCACCCATCCCAAATTCGGCAGTGCGATGACCTTCCGCGCACCTGTCGATTTCTGAAAACAGCCGTTGCCTTCGGCCTGAAGGCAACGGTGATCCCTATTTAAACCCTTTGGTGGTTTTAATCAGATCGTAAGCCTTTTGAATTTCCTGCGCTTTTTGCTTGGCCATCTGCATCATTTCCGGCGGTAACCCTTTGGCGACCAGTTTGTCCGGGTGATGCTCGCTCATCAGCTTGCGATAGGCGCGCTTGATGGTGGTCGGCTCATCGTTTGGTTTCACCCCCAGCACATTACAGGCATCTTCCAGCGTCGGGCCCTGAGGCGCTTGCTGCCACGGCCCCTGCTGATGTCCCTGCTGGCCGCCGCTGCTAAACTGCGCCCCGCCCTGCATCATGCGCAAATACTGGTCGAACTGATTGCGGGAAATCCCCAACTCTTCGGCAATGACGTAAAGCACTTCGCGCTCGTTGGGATGTAATGACCCGTCGGCAAACGCCGTCTGGATCTGTATTTCCAGAAACATCCGAATTAAATCGAAGCGGCCAAAACAGATACCGCGTAGCTGGCGCATTTTTTCACGCAGCGGATAACCCGGCTCCTTGCCTACGCGAAACGCGTTCTGCGCAGCGATGCGCGAATTGCCATGCAAATCCATGCGATCCATAAACAGGGAAGCCATATGGATATCGGCCTGCGTCACGCGCCCTTTTGATTTAGTGAGATGGCCCATCACTTCAAATGTGGTAGTGAAAAACAGCGATTGCCGCTGCTGTTGCGTGCTAAAAAACGCCATCCGCCGACTGCGCGCTTTGTCAAAAAAGTGACCAATCAGCAAACCTAACACCACGCCCCAGAAGCCACCACCCATCATCAGGGCCATCGCCACGCCAACTATTTTTCCCCAATACTGCATAGACTCCCCAAATCGTCAGGCTGCTGGACAGGCGATATTCCCTTATTTACGCATGTTTTACGCGCTAGCAGGGTCTTTTAGCCCGGCGTTGACGCGACGGTCAACTGCGGGACATAGCCTATAATTTGCTTTATCATACCCGTCATTCAAAGCCGTGCCTAACAAACAGGCTCGAAAGCGGGCAGGATTAACACTAGCGCTGTGGTGATGAGTCAGTTAGTCTCTGACCGTTTGCCAGCGTTATACCCTTTTGATTCTTTCAGGTTGCATCTACGCTCACGTGCGACCAGGCGCGCGATGCATTCTTGATCCTGAACGATGACGGGGACAGGCCACTGATGACGGAACAACGAATAACACGTATGAAAAAACGTATTCCCACCTTGCTGGCCACCATGATTGGCGCAGCCCTCTATAGCCAACACGGTATGGCTGCAGACCTCGCTTCACAATGTATGCTTGGCGTGCCCAGCTACAATCGTCCCCTGGTGGAAGGGGAACCGAACAGCCAGCCAGTCACGATTAATGCCGATAGCGCGAAAGGCGATTATCCGGACAACGCCGTGTTTGGCGGTAACGTGGATATCCAACAGGGCAACAGCCGCCTGCAGGCGGATGAAGTCCAACTGCATCAAAAACAGGTCGACGGCCAGCCGGATCCGGTACGCACCGTTGACGCCCTGGGCAACGTCCACTACGACGATAATCAGGTGATCCTCAAAGGGCCAAAAGCCTGGACGAACCTGAACACCAAAGACACCAACGTCTGGGAAGGCGATTACCAGATGGTGGGCCGTCAGGGCCGCGGAACGGCGGACGTGATGAAGCAGCGCGGTGAAAACCGCTATACCATTCTGGAAAACGGCACCTTTACCTCCTGCCTGCCAGGTTCAAATACCTGGAGCGTGGTGGGCAGCGAAGTGATCCACGACCGTGAAGAACAGGTCGCAGAGATCTGGAACGCCCGGTTTAAGCTGGGCCCGGTGCCAGTTTTCTATAGCCCCTATTTGCAGCTCCCGGTGGGCGATAAGCGCCGCTCCGGCTTTTTGATCCCAAATGCCAAATACAGTACCAACAACGGCCTACAGTTCTCGCTGCCTTATTACTGGAACATTGCGCCTAACTTTGACGCTACCATTACGCCGAATTATATGGAGAAGCGTGGTACCCAGTGGCAGAACGAATTCCGCTATCTGACTCAGGCGGGCGTCGGGATCATGGAGTTTGATTATCTGGGTTCCGATGACCAATTTCAGGACGAGCATCCTGCCGAAAAAGACGAGCATCGCTGGCTCTATTACTGGAACCACAGCGGGGTAATGAACCAGGTTTGGCGTTTCAACGTTGACTTCACCAAAGTCAGCGATCCGTATTATTTCAATGACTTCAGCTCTACCTACGGTTCCAGTACCGATGGCTACGCCACGCAAAAATTCAGCGTCGGTTACGCTATCCAGAACTTTGACGCTACGGTTTCCACCAAAAAATTCCAGGTTTTCGACACCGCATCGGGCAATACCTATGGCGCGGAACCTCAACTGGATGTGAACTGGTATCAGAATGACGTTGGCCCGTTCGATACTCGCGTTTACGCTCAGGCGGTGAAGTTTGTTAACGTTAACGAAAACTATCCGGAAGCCACGCGTCTGCATATCGAGCCGGTCATCAGTCTGCCTCTGTCGAATGACTGGATCAGCATCAATACCGAAGCCAAGTTTATGGCGACGCATTACCAGCAGGATAATATCGAACGCTACCAGAACTACGCGAATAATGCGGCGCTTTACTATCCTTCTAAGCAGAACCTGCAGGCTTCCAATAGTGCCCAGAAGCTGAAATCCTCCGAAACGCGTACCCTGCCGCAGTTTAAAATTGACGGTAAGATGATTTTTGAGCGCGATCTGGACTGGTCTGAAGGCTATACCCAGACCCTGGAACCGCGTGCGCAATACTTGTATGTGCCCTATCGTGACCAAAGCGGTATCAACAATTACGATTCTGCATTGCTCCAGTCAGATTACTCAGGTCTGTTCCGCGATCGCTCATACGGCGGTCTGGACCGCATCGCCTCAGCGAACCAGATAACCACTGGCGTTACGTCGCGTATTTATGATCAAGAAGCGATTGAACGTTTTAACGTTTCCGTTGGTCAAATCTACTATTTCACCGAGTCCCGTACCGGTGATGAAGATATCAACTGGGAAAAAGATAAGAAAACCGGCTCTATCCTGTGGGCGGCGGATACCTACTGGCGCATCTCGGATCGTTGGGGCTTGCGCGGTGGCGTCCAGTACGACACCCGTCTGGATAATGTCGCTACCGGCAGTAGCGCCATTGAATACCGCCGCGACGAAGACCGCTTATTGCAGCTGAACTATCGCTATGCCAGCCCGGAGTATATTCAGGCGACATTGCCATCGTTCTCTGAAGCGACCCAGTATAAAGACGGCATCTCTCAGGTTGGCGCCACGGCAAGTTGGCCGATTGTCGATCGCTGGTCCGTAGTGGGCGCGTACTACTACGACACCAATGCGAAGAAACCGGCTGACCAGATGCTCGGCGTGCAGTATAGCTCCTGCTGTTATGCCATCCGCGTCGGTTATGAGCGGAAAATTAACGGTTGGGAAAAAGACCAGAGCAAGTACGACAATGTGTTTGGTTTCAACGTTGAACTGCGTGGCCTGAGCTCGAACTACGGTCTCGGCACTCAGCAGATGTTGCGTTCGAATATTCTGCCGTATCAAAGCTCGCTGTAAGCCTTGATGTGTATACTCCGCTTTGCGATTAATCATAATGGAAAAGGTATGAAGAACTGGAAAACGCTGCTTCTTGGACTCACCCTGGTGGTGAATACCAGTTTCGCTGCGCCGCAGGTTGTCGATAAAGTCGCCGCCGTCGTGAATAACGGCGTGGTGCTGGAAAGTGACGTTGATGGTCTGATGCAGTCCGTGAAGCTCAATGCTGGCCAGGCTGGCCAACAGCTTCCTGATGATACAACCCTGCGTCATCAAATTCTTGAACGTCTGATCATGGACCAAATTATCCTGCAGATGGGCCAGAAAATGGGCGTAAAAATTAGCGATGAGCAGCTCGATCAGGCTATCGCCAATATCGCCAAACAGAACAATATGACGATGGACCAGATGCGTAGTCGTCTGGCCTATGATGGTCTCAACTACAACACTTACCGGAATCAGATTCGTAAAGAGATGACGATCTCCGAAGTGCGTAACAACGAAGTGCGCCGTCGCGTCACTATACTGCCGCAGGAAGTCGAATCCCTTGCTCAGCAGGTGGGCAGCCAGAACGACGCCAGCACGGAATTGAATCTGAGCCACATCCTGATCCCGTTACCGGAAAACCCGACGGCAGACCAGGTTGGTGAAGCGGAAAGCCAGGCACGCTCAATTGTCGACCAGGCCAAAAACGGCGGCGACTTCGGTAAATTAGCGATTGCTTACTCCGCAGACCAACAGGCGCTGAAAGGCGGCCAGATGGGCTGGGGCCGTATTCAGGAACTGCCGTCTATCTTTGGTCAGGCGCTGAGCACCGCGAAAAAAGGCGATGTCGTTGGCCCTATCCGTTCAGGCGTGGGTTTCCACATTTTGAAAGTGAACGATCTGCGCGGCCAGTCGCAAAGCATTTCGGTGACCGAAGTGCATGCACGCCACATCCTGCTGCGTCCATCACCGATCATGACTGACGATCAGGCGCGCGTGAAGCTGGAACAGATTGCTGCCGATATTAAGAGCGGGAAAACCAGTTTTGCTGCCGCAGCGCGTGAATTCTCCCAGGATCCCGGCTCGGCTAACCAGGGCGGCGATATGGGCTGGTCATCTCCTGACGTTTACGATCCGGCGTTCCGCGATGCGCTGATGAAGCTGCAAAAAGGCCAGCTCAGCGCGCCGGTGCACTCCTCCTTCGGCTGGCACCTGATTGAACTGATGGACACCCGCAACGTCGATAAGACCGATGCGGCGCAAAAAGATCGTGCTTACCGGATGCTGTTCAACCGTAAGTTCTCGGAAGAAGCAGCAACCTGGATGCAGGAACAGCGCGCCAGCGCTTACGTCAAAGTTCTGAGCAACTAATGACCACCACCTGGCGTGTGGTAATCACTCCCGGCGAACCCGCCGGGATTGGTCCGGAACTGGTCGCGATGCTTGCGCAACGCGACTGGCCGGTCGAACTGGTGGTCTGCGCCGACCCGCAACTTCTCCAGGCTCGTGCCAGCCTGCTTAATCTTCCCCTTACGCTCCTCCCCTTCCAGCCCAATACGCCGTCGCGCCCTCAGCAAAAAGGGTCTTTGACCGTGCTGCCGGTTTCACTGCGCGCGCCGTCCGTCGCCGGGCAACTGGAGGTGGAGAACAGCCATTACGTGGTGGAGACCTTAGCTCGCGCCTGCGACGGCTGCATCAACGGCGAATTCGCCGCACTGATCACCGGCCCGGTGCACAAGGGCATTATTAACGATGCCGGCATCCCGTTTACCGGTCATACCGAATTTTTCGAAGAGCGCGCCCACAGCCATAAAGTGGTAATGATGTTAGCCACCGATACGCTGCGCGTGGCGCTGGCCACCACGCATTTGCCGCTGCGCGCGATTGCTGACGCCATCACCCCTGAACTGCTGCGTGAAATCATCACGATTTTGCACAGCGACTTGCAGAGCAAATTCGGCATCCCGCAGCCGCATATTCTGGTGTGCGGCCTGAACCCTCATGCAGGCGAAGGCGGGCATATGGGCACTGAAGAGATCGACACGCTGATCCCGGTACTGACCGAAATGCGCGCCAAAGGGATGAATCTGACCGGGCCGCTGCCAGCGGATACGCTTTTCCAGCCCAAATATCTCGATCATGCCGACGCGGTGCTTGCGATGTACCACGATCAGGGCCTGCCCGTGCTAAAATACCAGGGCTTTGGCCGCGCGGTGAATATCACGCTCGGTTTACCTTTTATTCGTACCTCGGTCGACCACGGCACCGCACTTGAACTGGCCGGCCAGGGGACTGCCGACGTGGGCAGTTTTATCACGGCGCTTAATCTCGCCACCAGCATGGTTTTTAACAGTAATAATCAATGAATAATCGAGTTCACCAGGGTCATTTAGCCCGCAAACGCTTTGGGCAAAACTTTCTAAACGATCAATTTGTTATTGAGAGCATCGTCTCGGCCATCCATCCGCAAAAAGGCCAGGCGATGGTCGAAATCGGCCCGGGTCTTGGGGCATTAACCGAGCCGGTAGGCGAACGTCTGGATAAGATGACGGTCATCGAACTGGACCGCGATCTGGCCGCCCGCCTGCAAACCCATCCGTTCCTGGCACCCAAGCTGACCATTTATCAGCAGGATGCCATGACCATGGATTTCGGCGAATTGTCCCGTACCCTGGGCCAGCCGCTGCGCGTGTTCGGTAACCTGCCGTACAACATCTCCACCCCGCTGATGTTCCATCTCTTTAGCTATACTGATGCGATTGCCGATATGCACTTTATGTTGCAGAAAGAGGTGGTCAATCGTCTGGTTGCAGGGCCGAACAGTAAGGCGTATGGTCGGTTAAGCGTGATGGCGCAGTACTACTGCCAGATTATCCCGGTGCTGGAAGTGCCGCCGACAGCGTTTACTCCGCCGCCCAAAGTGGATTCCGCCGTGGTGCGCCTGGTGCCTTACACCACGTTGCCGCATCCGGTAAAAGAGATCCGCCTGCTGAGCCGTATTACCACTGAAGCGTTTAACCAGCGCCGTAAAACCATCCGCAACAGCCTTGGCAATGTATTCAGCCTGGAAGCGCTGGAGAGCCTGGGCATTGACCCGGCGCTGCGCGCGGAAAACATTACGGTCGCGCAATATTGCCAGTTGGCCAATTATTTAGCTGATAATCCGCCCTCGAAGGAGAGCTAAGCTATGTTAGATTCGCCCCGTGTTTGTGTGCAGGTTCAGAGCGTTTACATCGAATCGCAATCGTCTCCTGATGAAGAACGTTTCGTGTTTGCCTATACCGTGACCATCCGCAATCTGGGGCGATCGCCTGTCCAGTTGTTAGGTCGTTACTGGTTAATCACCAACGGCAACGGACGGGAGACCGAAGTACAGGGCGAAGGGGTGGTCGGCGAACAGCCACATATCGCGCCAGGCAGCGAGTTTCAGTACACCAGCGGCGCGGTAATCGAAACGCCGCTGGGCACTATGGAAGGCCATTATCATATGGTGGATGAGCAAGGTAATACGTTCAGCGTCGCCATTCCCGTTTTCCGTCTATGCGTTCCAACACTCATTCATTGATAACATGTCAACTTACCTGATTGGCGACGTTCATGGTTGCTACGATGAACTGCAAGCGCTGTTAAAGCATATTGAATTCAATCCGGCTAACGACACGCTGTGGCTGACCGGCGACCTGGTCGCCCGTGGCCCTGGCTCGCTGGACGTGCTGCGTCTGGTGCGCTCCCTCGGCGAGAGCGTGCGCATGGTGTTAGGCAACCACGATCTCCATCTGCTGGCGGTTTACGCGGGCATCAGCCGCAATAAGCCTAAAGATCGTCTGAACCCGCTGCTGGAGGCGCCTGACGCTGACGAGCTGATTAACTGGCTGCGTCGCCAACCGCTGTTGCAGGTGGATGAAGAGAAAAGGCTGGTGATGGCCCATGCCGGTATCACGCCGCAGTGGGATTTGGCTACTGCCAAAAGCTGCGCCCGCGACGTCGAGGCGGTGCTTTCCAGCGACAGCTACCCGCTGTTTCTGGACGCGATGTATGGTGATATGCCGAACAACTGGTCAACGGAACTGTCTGGCCTGGCGCGGCTGCGCTTTATCACCAACGCGTTTACCCGGATGCGCTACTGCTTCCCGAACGGGCAGCTTGATATGTTCAGCAAAGACAACCCGGAAAGCGCGCCCGCGCCGTTAAAACCCTGGTTCGCCATTCCTGGCCCGGTTTCACGCGAGTACAGCATTGCTTTTGGGCACTGGGCGTCGCTGGAAGGGAAAGGTACGCCGGAAGGGATTTACGCGCTGGACACCGGTTGCTGCTGGGGCGGCACGCTAACCTGTTTACGCTGGGAAGATAAAGCCTGGTTTGTACAACCGTCTAACCGCCAACTGGATCTGGGTGAAGGCGAAGCCACCGCTGTCGCCTCCTGACCCATCGCGTCCGCCCTTATCTCAACGATAGGGGCGAATGCGATTAACGACGCTCGAGAATTTCGAAACAGTAGCTGTGAGAGTTGTTCTCATCCGCGTCGTGGAACTCACTGAACACCGACTGCCATTCGTCCGGCTCGTAGTCCGGGAAATGGGTATCCCCTTCCACTTCGGCATCGATATGGGTGAGGTACAGTTTCTGTGCCTTCGGCAGCAGTTGCTCGTAAATACGACCGCCACCAATCACCATGATCTCTTCCGCATCGCCGCAGGCGCTGAGCGCTGCATCAATAGAAGTGACCCACTCAACGCGATCGTCGGTGCCCGGCTTGCTGCTGACGACGATATTTTTACGTCCCGGCAGCGGACGGCCAATAGATTCCCACGTTAAACGGCCCATAATGACCGGCTTATTCAGGGTGTTACGTTTAAACCAGGCGAGATCGGCGGGGAGCGTCCATGGCATGGCATTTTCCATACCGATAACGCGATCCACCGCGAGCGCCGCAATCAGACTGATCATTGAAATTTTCCCGGGTAAAAAAAATTGCCGCCACTATACGGAAAGCGCATTCTTTAGTCGACTGGCGTCAGGCAGCGAGTGATGAATTATTTACGATCTGTTGCCTGCGCCACGTCGTCAACTGGACAGAGGTGTTACCAACGTATTTTAAAACAAGCGCTTATCTAAAATTTCCTCAAAGCCTGTTTTTGACGCCTTATATCTTCGATGTGCTCGACGTATTGGTTTAAGTTATAGTTCACAAATTATTGGTACACGAGATTTATCCATGCTTGAAACTACGCTGTTTGTCGCCACTATCGCTGCCCTCGGGATGCTTTCGCCGGGGCCGGATTTCTTCCTGGTTATCAAAAACGCTGCTATCTATCAGCGTAGCGCGGCGCTAATGACGGCGCTTGGGGTGATTCTGGGCGTGGTGACCCATATGGCCTACTGCGTGGCCGGTATTGCGGTGGTGATCACTACCACGCCCTGGCTGTTCCAGATGCTGAAATACGTTGGCGCAGCGTATCTGGTCTGGCTCGGCCTGAATGCGTTGCTGTCACGCGGCACCAGCAAGATGGACGTCGCCAGCGCCGAACCGCAGCGGGCGTCGCTGAAGAAGGCGTTTATTCAGGGCTATATGTGTAATCTGCTGAACCCGAAAGCCACCCTGTTCTTCCTGGCGATGTTTACCCAGGTACTTAACGTGAATTCCGGCATGATGGAAAAGCTGTGGTACGCGGGGATTATCGTCGGGTTATCGGTGCTTTACTGGCCTGCGCTGGTGATGCTGATCCAGAGCGCGCCGGTCCGTCGCGGGCTGGCGAAAGCGCAAAAGATTATCGATAAACTGCTCGGCGGAATGCTGCTGGCGCTGGGCATCAAAGTCGCCCTGAGCTAATTCGGCAAAACAGTGCTAATAAAGCACTCCCTGGTTCGGTTTGCTTTTGGTCAGATGATTAAAACAGCACCAGTGCTGTTTGCTACAACATTGTCGGAGAATGCCGCGAGACATTCTCCGATAATGTCTCTTATGACCTAACCCGCCATGAATCAATGTTGTGGCCCGCTATCTCAGATGTAAACCTCCTCTTGTTTGACGTTATCAAAGAATGCGAAATGTTCGTCGTGTGGCGCAGAGTTCTGCCTCACGATCGGCGTGTGCTGGCATCTTTTAGAGGGGAGTATCGTGCGTGGAAGCCGCTGGCATGATGTGAGCTATAACGGGAAAACATACGATTTAAAGCATCTGCATCCGTTTAGCTTCCAGACGACGCTCAACGGCGTGGCTGTAAACATTTCCGTCGTTTTTTCCAACCATTGTTTTACGGACAAGAAGGGGGATGGTCAGCCTCTTTTTGGCGACCGTTATTTTTGTGAAGCCCGCTATCAATGCAGTCTGAACCTTCCACGTCTTTTGCAGGAGCATTTAGTAAACGGCCACGTTGTGCCGCACTTCGATAAGGGCAGTAATGAGGTGTATTACTACGCGGCGATCCATGATTACGCTGTCTTTTTTGATCTGCGCCCGGACAGGGGTAGTCCTGGCGGGTTAACGCTGTTTGTAACCTCTACCTATGAAGTAGATCAGTGGGGCAAAGACACGATGCCGAGAGGCAAGGCGGTTAAGTTTAACTACATTGGCTATCTTCGCTTAAATGGCCTGACGTACTTGCCCCTCAGAAAGCAAAAAAGGCGCTGATCATCAGCGCCTTATTGCGAAAGTAATATCGCTTATTACTCTCAATGGTTCCGGCCTGCACCTTTGGTTATCCCACTCTCAGGCTGGGTGAGAATGAGTATTCATTCTCCGGTATCAATACCCCAATTTCTCGGTTCCGGTCTGTATCGACGCCTCAATAATAGTTCTCTGATGGGTAATTTACAACCCATACAGCTCATGGGCGTCCGGGCGTGCTGCATACTGTGCTTCACTGATGTAGTGAAGATCTCAGAGCGTTTTTGTTTATGGCGCGGCCTGGCTCTCCGGCGCTTCATCCGGGTTCCCGGTGTGCTTGCCCTCTTTTGTGCCCTGCCAGCCGTGGCGCTGGATCAGCGACAGATGCGCACGGTCCTCGCTGATAATCTCCGTCAGCATCGCGCTGGTGCGTTTATACACGTCCGCTCGTGCCGCCGTATCGTGCGCGCCCTGCGCCATCTCTTCCACCATCTGGGTGTTATAGCGGCGAAACAGATCGGCCCGCTCGCGCGCTTCGTAAGATCCCACGCCAAGCTGTTCCAGCGCCAGGCGGCCTACCTTCAGTGCGCCTTCGAACGTTTCACGTTCCGGCAACATCACGCCCGCCTCGCGCAGGCGGATGTAGTGATCCACATCGCGCGCCCTGGCGATGATTTGCAGCTTTGGAAAATGCTCTTTTACCAGCTCGGTTAGTTGCAGGCTGGCCTGCGGATCGTCGATGGCATTAATAATCACTTCCGCATTCGCCGCGCCGGCAGATTCCAGCAAATCCACCCGCGTGGCGTCGCCATAAAATACCTTCATACCGAATTTGCGCAGCGTTTCGATATGGTCCGGGTCGTGATCCAGTACCACCATTTTTACGCCGCTGGATAACAGCAAACGGCCTGAGATTTGCCCGAAGCGCCCGAAACCGGCAATAATCACCCGCGGCTGCTCTTCGTCGATCTCGTCGGCATCCCGCGCCTGCGCCGCGTCGTTTTTCTCCAGCCGCGTCAGCAGCACCAGCAGTATCGGCGTCGCAGCCATGGAAAGCGCCACCGCCAGCGTCAGGGATTTCGCCCAGGTCACATCCAGCACCTGCGCGGTTTGCGCCGCCCCGAAAATCACAAAGGCGAATTCACTTCCCTGCCCCAGCAGCACGGCAAACCAGCGGTACTGTTTGCGCGGTACGCCCAGCGGGCGAGCGATAAGCCACAGCATCACGCTCTTAATGGCCAGAAAGCCGACTAACAGCAGCAGGATGCGCAACGGGTTATCGATCAGCGTACCGAAGTCGATAGACATGCCGACGCCAATAAAGAACAGCCCCAGCAGCAGCCCCTTAAACGGCTCGATGTCGCTTTCCAGCGCGTGACGGTACTCTGAGCTCGCCAGCAACACGCCCGCTAAAAATGCCCCCATCGCCATCGACAGCCCGGCTTCTTCCAGCAGCAGGCCGAAGCCGAATACCAGAAACAACGCCACGGCACTGAACACTTCGCGTAAACCTGAGCGCGCCACAAAGCGCAGCGCCGGACGCGCCACATAGCGCCCTAACAGCACCACCAGCGCCAGCGCGCCCACCACCTTTAACGCCGACAGGGTAAACGCGCCGAGCGTGGTGGCGGCCCCGCTGCTGGCTAATAAAGGGATCATCGCCACCAGCGGAATGGCGGCGATATCCTGGAACAGCAGCACGGCAAAGGTGCTGCGCCCGAGCTGCGAGACAGTCAGGTTACGTTCGTTCATCGCCTGCATGGCAATGGCGGTAGAGGACAGCGCCAGCGTCAGGCCAATCAGGATGGCGATTTTCCAGGAAAGCCCCAGCGCCACGCAAAAGCCGCCGAGCGCCAGCCCGCACGCCGCCATTTGCAGCGCACCGCCGCCGAATACCGAGGCGCGTAGTTTCCACAGGCGCTGCGGATCGAGCTCCAGGCCGATCACAAACAGCATCAGCACCACGCCGATTTCCGCGAAGTGCAAAATTGACTCGGCATCGGTCACCAGCCGCAATCCCCACGGGCCAATCAAACAGCCGGCAATCAGATAGCCCAGCACCGAACCGAGGCCCAGCCGCACGGCAATCGGTACAATCAGCGCGGCGGAACCGAGGTAGATCAGCGCCTGAATCAGGGTATGGCTATCCATGATGCGTCTCCTGCCAGTCGATTAACCGCTGTTTATAGTGCCGCGCCTGGCCTGCGATGGTCTCGTCATCGCAGATAAAGGTACAGTGCATGGAGAATGGCGGCAGCCAGCGCATCCCGCAGTACAGTGCCGTGGCCTGTAGCGGCTGCGCCAGCACGTCAAAACCGGGATGATCGCCAATATCGAAATGATTTTCTCCACCGCCGGTCGTCACCGCCCACAGCATCGTCTTGCCTTTCAGCGCACAGGCGTCGTGCCCATAGGCCCAGCCGTGGGACAGCACTTTATCGATCCACAGTTTGAGTAAAGGCGGGATGCTGTACCACTGCATCGGATGCTGTAACACGATCAGATCGGCGCGCTCCAGCGCCTGCTGTTCAGCGGCGATATCAATATTGAAGTCGGGATAAAGTTGATACAGCGAGCGGATTTCGACGCCGTCCAGCGCCGCCACCTGCTCAATCATCCGCTTATTCGCATGGGAATGCTGCGGATAAGGATGGGCGTAGATAATTAAAATCATGTCATTCTCGTTTCGCTAATGCATTCCATAACGATAAGCGATTTTTTAAGAAAACGACATGAGCGCTAAAACCCCATTTCATTTAGGGTTTATTTTTTAATATCGTCATATTCGCGGTTTTCATTAATGACAACCCACGGGTTTCGGGTGCCAGAACCACAGAAACGACCAGACCAATCAGGGAGATCAACGCGCCCATCAACATCGTGCGGCTTACGCCATACTGCGCGATAAATAACGGCAGAAGCCAGGTAGAAATAATGGTACCGATCCGGCTAAGCGACATAATGACGCCTACCGCCGAGGCGCGAATATCGGTAGGAAATAATTCATTCGGGTACAGCCACTGTAAAATCCCCGGTCCGCCAGAAAAAAAGGCGTATATTGCAAAAGCCAGCACCACCAGCCACATCGTTAAATCAGGAATTAGGCCCAGCAACGTTAACGCCAGTGTCATCATGGCGAAACTACCAATTAATAACGGGCGTCGCCCAATACTGTTCAACCAGTACATGGCCGGTAAACAGCCCAACATAAAAAACAGGCTAATGACAACGTTACCTAACGCCGCGCTCTTACCCTGATCCCAGCCTAATAATCCGACGATTTGCGGCCCAAAGGTGTAAATGGCGAACATGGGGATCACCTGACAGGTCCAAATAATGGCGATAAAAAGCACAAAGGGAAAATGACGTTTATTGAATAACTGAAGAAATCGTGTTTGCTGCGCGGGCTCTTCATCAAAAATCACCGGCTCGCCGAAAATTTTCTCCATCATCTGCTGACAATCCGCGATCCGCCCTTTACGAATCAGCCAGCGTGGGGATTCCGGTAAATCAAAACGTCCAATCAGGATAATGACGCAAGGAATAAATGCGCTACCCAGCATCCAACGCCAGCCACCCTCAATATCATAAAGGCACCAGCCAACCAGATTGGCGCAAGTGGCCCCGACATACCACATGGCCGCAATAAATCCGACGGCGAAGGCGCGTTGGCGGGTGCTGGAAAATTCGGTAATCATTGAGGTGGCTATCGGATAATCGGCACCGATAACGATGCCAATTAAAACCCGCATAACCAACAACTCCACAGGCGATGAAATAAACATGGTGGCAACAGAAATCAGGCCGATAGCGATAATATCGGCCAGAAACATTTTCCTCCGCCCAACCCGATCGGAGATATAGCCAAATAAAGACGTGCCGATAAACAGCCCGGCTAACGTGGCGGCACCCAGCATGCCGGTCCATGTCGCGTCCAGATGGAGTATCGGCGTCAGTTGCTCAAGCGCCACGCCAATCATTACCAGTACATAGCCATCCAGAAAGGGGCCGCCACTGCCCCACAGCATGATACGGCGGTGGATGGCTGAAAAATGCATATCATCAAAGTTTCTGGGCTGTTGCATCGCATTGTCCTGTGGTTATCAGCCAGTGGTGCGCTGTTGGGCTTAACCGTACCGGTACTCAATACCAAACGTACCGCGCGGGTATTCCCAGCTTTCCAGGGCACTATCCAGTCCCAGGATCCGGCAGGTCCCACACTCCAGGCAACCAGCGTAGTCAAAGCGTACCGAACCATCCTCCTGCTTTTTATATAGCCCGGCCGGACAGGCGCGGGTCAGGAGCTCCAGCACAGCGCTATCCGGTTGCCCTTTGATAACGATATGAGGATGCGCTTCATCGACATTGTATTTATTGACGCCAAGTTTGACGTCCACATTAACGGGGGCGCTCATAGTGCCTTCACTCCTTGAATGCCATCCTTAACCAGATTGATAAGTCCGATATGTTTTGCGTGCCCCCAGAGGGTTTTACGTAGCGGCACTGGCGTTTTGCCATCAACGGTAAACAGAGAATGCATCATGCCGGCAGCCATGGCAGGGTAAGCGGTAAACATCCGCGGATTATCAAGAAACGCCGGTAAACGCTGATAAGCACGCATATCGCGCAGCACGCTGTTATCAAGATGGCGTTGATAATCAGCCAGCCCCTGCTGGCTGAAATCGCCACTGCGTAGTGCGCTTAGCACCGCCTGGGCCGCCGCTTCGCCAGAGCCCATCGCCAAATCCATTCCCCGGATGGTAAAGCCCAGATTCATACACATGCCTGCCGCATCACCCGCAATCAATACGCCATTACCGGTTAACGTCGGCAGCATATTAATGCCAGCTTCCGGCACGACATGGGCGGCATACTCAATCATCTTGCCGTCGGCAATTAACGGGGCGATAGCGGGATGTCGCTTAAAATCCTCCAGCATCTGTGGGATAGATTTTGCTGAGGCGCTGATATGATGCAGACCGCAGACGAGGCCAAGGGATAACGTCGTTCGATTGGTATATAAAAAGCCGCCGCCCATCAGGCCATCCGTTGGCGAACCGGCAAAAAGGCAGGCAACCCCTTCATCACCCTGCAGATTAAAGCGCTCACGGATGGTGGCTTCGGGAAGTTCGATTAACTCTTTCAC
Organism: Atlantibacter subterraneus; assembly: GCF_007570865.1. Lineage (GTDB taxonomy): Bacteria > Pseudomonadota > Gammaproteobacteria > Enterobacterales > Enterobacteriaceae > Atlantibacter > Atlantibacter subterraneus. Next base: position 203,478 of record NZ_VLPS01000005.1, read on the forward strand.
ACCAACGGCAACGTTGCGGGATGATACCCGCTGTGCCATGCCCAGCTGTTCCGCAAGCAGGGAATTCACCCCGTCCGCCAAAATCACCACGCTGGCTTCCAGTACATCGCCATCCGCTTCGACGCCAACGACGTTGCCGTCGCGCTGGATAAGATTGTCAACGCGGATACCGCTAATGAATTGCGCGCCCGCAGCTTCCGCTTGCGCCATAAGCCAGGGATCGAATTTGGCGCGCAATACCGACCAGGAAGCCTGTGCCGGATCGATGGACTCACCGTTCAGATAATCCATACTGACGGCAGCGGTATCCGTCAAAAAAGCCAGCTTTTCCCGTGTAATAAGCCGCTCCAGGGGAGCGTGATCGGCAAAGTCAGGAATAATGCGGGCCAGCGTGTGAGCATAAAGGCGTCCGCCAGTGACATTTTTCGCGCCTGGGTAATTACCCCGCTCAATGACCAACACCTGCGCCCCTTCACGGGCCAGCACCAGCGCAGCAACCATCCCTGCCAGCCCAGCGCCGACAATGATGGCATCGAAGTTATCTTCGGACATACGTTCTCCGGAACTTAATAGTAAACAGGGACCGTCCGGGCTCCCTTTTTTGGCGATCAACGTGATAATGCTGCCGTTAACGCTGGCAAGACTTTGAACAAGTCGCCGACAATGCCGTAATCGGCATACTGGAAAATCGGCGCGTTTTTATCTTTATTAATCGCAACAATTGTCTGTGCGCCATTGGCACCCACCATATGCTGGATTTGTCCGGAGATCCCCACGGCTAAATACAGATCGGGTTTGATCATCAGATTAGAAATGCCGACGTAGCGTTCGTGCTCCATCCACTTTTCGTTTTCTGCCACGGGTCGCGAGCAGGCCAGTTCCGCACCAATCGCCTGGCAAAGCGCTGAGACAAGCGCGATATTTTCTTTGTTGCCGATGCCCCGGCCCACACTCACCACGCGCTTCGCCTTATCCAGATCGACGGTGTTACTTTGTTTCGCCTGCGACGCAGTACGAATCACCGCCGCCTTCGGCGATCTCCACAGCACTGTTTTCGCCGTTCCGCTGACGTCGCCGTTGAACGATGCAGGCTCAAACGCACCGGTGCTTAACGTTACGACCGACCAGGGGGAGAGCAGTCTTTCTTCACCCATCGCCAGGCCACCAAACACCATATGCTTCGCCACCGCACAGGCGTTTTCGATGGTTAACGTGCTGATATCGTTTGCTACCGCTGCCGCAAGCCGGGCTCCCAGGCGCGCGGCCATGAGCTTGCCGCGCCGTGTCGCAGGAAGTAACACCAGCCCAGAGTCGCTGTGCGCGCGTAGCGTCTCTGTCATGGCATCGGCGTAATCTTCAATCATTCGGTCCTGAGGTTTCCCGGATAATATCCACACCCCGCTCGCCCCGAGTGCAAAAGCGCTTTCAGCCTCAGCCTGCGTCAATACAAATACATGAACGTGATCCGCCAGTTGCTGCGCACCGCCAATAAATTCCGCCAGGCGAGCCGCAGCATCTGTAAATACCCAACAGCTTGAAAACTTGCTCATTTTGCTCCCTCTTAATGAATAATTTTGCGCACATATTCGGCAAAGGCTGCTATCTGGTCATCGCCATCGCCTTCGATAATCAGGTGCTGACGCTGGCGCTGAGTGGGCGCGCTAACGCGCTGCGTCGAACGCGCCTCAGGCGTACCGAGACTGAGGTCGGCCAGTGTCCAGGCGTGTATCGGTTTTTTCGCTGCGCCAAGGATGGCCTTCATTGATGGGATTTGCGGGGCGTTTATATCGGTTGAGACGGCAATAACGGCAGGTAACGGGATGGTCAGCGTTTCGATTTCATCTTCCAGCTCCCGTTCGACGGTGATGGTGTCATTCGTCAGTGAGAGAATATGGCTGATGCCATTAACCGCGACAATATTGAGCGCTTCACCCAGTAGCAAGCCCACCTGCTGGGCATAAAGATCGGCGGAGCCATCGCCGCAAACGATCAAATCAAAGCCTACTTTTTGGACTGCGGCCATTAACACAGCGGCGGTTTGATGCGGAAGTGCCTTTTCAAGCGCATCATCAATCACCACCACTAATTCATCCGGACCGCGAGAAAGCACATCTTTACGGCCTTTCGCATTATTCAGCGCATTACCGCCAACGCTCAACGCAACGATCTGCGCATCGGGGATCTGTTGACGCAGTTGGCAGGCAGCCTCAATAGCATTCAAATCATACTGGCTTATTTTCGTTTCAGCTTTACTCACATCCAGTGAGCCATCTGCGTGGTTAACGACAATATCCTGCTCATCCGGCACGCACTTGTAGCATGTAATTATCTTCATTACCTCTCCAGAATAGTCATTAAGTATCGGGCACATCGGCAATACAATAAAGAAATAACATGCAAAGTAAGCTAAAAATAAAATCCACATCACCAATACTGAAGGCTATTTTGCGTTTATAAAAAGAATGTTCAATATTGTCTGGCGCTTCACCAATATTGAAACTCCTTATCCATCGCTCGCACCAGAATATCAAATAAGCCATTGATTTTATGTTTGTAATTTAAAATCACCCCTTCTCACCCGACTCCCCATCCCGCCACTCTGTGATCCATTTAACAGAATAACCCACGTTCTGTATTCATTATTTTTCGGCAATATCATAAAGCTCAGGCCATGCCATTTTCGCTAACGTTTTATTTATTGTCTCAGTCGCGCAAAATGAAAGGGAAACACGCGACAAATAATATTGCCAATATGTAATAAAATTGGAATTTAAATATGAATAATCAAAACAAAAAACCAGGAATTGAACCTAAGGTTTTTTTCCCGCCTTTAATTATCGTCGGCATATTATGCTGGCTGACGGTTCGCGATTTAGATGCCGCCAATAACGTCATCAATGCCGTATTCAGTTACGTGACATCAGTTTGGGGTTGGGCGTTTGAATGGTATATGGTCGTGATGTTCGCTGGTTGGTTCTGGCTGGTGTTCGGTCCCTATGCGAAAAAACGTCTGGGCGACGAGCCGCCGGAGTTCAGCACCGCCAGCTGGATTTTTATGATGTTTGCCTCATGCACCTCCGCAGCGGTTCTGTTCTGGGGCTCCATTGAAATTTACTATTACATCTCCAGCCCACCATTTGGCCTGACGCCCAACTCCACTGCCGCGAAAGAATTTGGTCTGGCTTATAGTTTATTGCACTGGGGTCCGCTGCCCTGGGCGACCTACAGCTTCCTGTCCGTGGCATTCGCCTATTTTTTCTTTGTCCGCAAAATGGATGTGATTCGTCCAAGCTCTACGTTGACGCCGCTAGTGGGTGAAAAACACGCCAGCGGATTATTTGGCGTTGTCATCGACAACTTTTATCTGGTGGCGCTGATCTTTGCGATGGGGACCAGCCTTGGGCTGGCCACGCCGCTGGTGACGGAGTGTATCCAGTACCTGTTCGGCGTTCCGCACACGCTGGAGCTGGATGCAATAATTATTTCCTGCTGGATCGTGCTCAATGCCATTTGCGTCGCCTGCGGGTTGCAAAAAGGGATCAAGATTGCCAGCGATGTACGGAGTTACCTGAGTTTGTTGATGCTTGGCTGGGTGTGCATCGTTGGCGGTGCCAGCTTTATGATCAACTACTTCACCGATTCTATCGGGACGCTGCTGATGTACCTGCCCCGCATGCTGTTTTATACCGACCCGATCGGCAAAAGTGGCTTCCCGCAGGGCTGGACCGTCTTCTACTGGGCATGGTGGGTCATTTACGCCATCCAGATGAGCATTTTCCTGGCGCGCATTTCGAAAGGCCGCACGGTTCGCGAACTGTGCCTGGGCATGGTCGCTGGCCTGACCGCCGCCACCTGGCTGCTGTGGACCATACTGGGCAGTAACACTCTGCTGTTGATGGATCAAAACCTCATCAACATTCCCCATCTGATTGAACAGTACGGCGTACCGCGCGCCATTATCGAGACCTGGGCGGCGTTACCGATGCGTACTGCGACCATGTGGGGTTTCTTTATCCTGTGCTTTATCGCCACCGTTACGCTGATCAATGCCTGCTCTTATACGCTGGCAATGTCCACCTGCCGTGCCGTAAGAGAAGGCGAAGAACCGCCGTTGCTCATTCGTATCGGCTGGTCAATCCTGGTAGGCATTATCGGCATCATTCTGCTGGCGCTGGGCGGGCTTAAACCCATTCAGACCGCCATTATTGCCGGCGGATGTCCGCTATTTTTCGTCAATATTCTTGTCACGCTTTCGTTTATCAAAGACGCCAAAGTGCACTGGAAAGAGTGATTTTTACTGACCCATGACTCCACACTGAAGAGGTTTAAAGATGGATTTTTCGTTGAATGATGAACAGGAACTGTTTGTCGCCGGTATTCGTGAACTGATGGCCAGTGAAAACTGGGAAGCCTATTTCGCGCAGTGCGATCGCGACAGTCAGTATCCAGAGCGCTTTGTCAAAGCGCTGGCGGAAATGGGCATCGACAGCTTATTAATTCCCGAAGAACACGGCGGATTAGACGCCGGTTTTGTGACCCTGGCGGCGGTATGGATGGAACTGGGCCGCCTTGGCGCGCCAACTTACGTGTTGTACCAACTGCCCGGCGGATTCAACACCTTCTTGCGCGAGGGTTCTCAGGAGCAGATTGCTAACATCATGGCGTTCCGTGGCACCGGCAAACAAATGTGGAATTCCGCGATCACCGAACCGGGTGCGGGTTCCGATGTAGGGAGCCTGCAAACCACCTACACCCGTAAAAACGGCAAGGTCTACCTGACCGGCAGTAAATGCTTTATCACCAGCAGCGCTTATACCCCTTATCTGGTGGTCATGGCACGCGATGGTGCCTCGCCTGAAAAAGCCATCTTTACGGAATGGTGCGTTGATATGACCAAACCAGGCATCAAAGTGAACAAGCTTGAAAAGCTAGGTTTGCGTATGGATAGCTGCTGTGAAGTGGTGTTCGAAGGGGTGGAACTGGAAGAAAAAGACCGCTTTGGACGTGAAGGCAACGGTTTTAATCGTGTTAAAGAAGAATTCGATCATGAGCGTTTTCTGGTTGCGTTGACCAACTACGGCACGGCGATGTGCGCCTTCGAAGACGCCGCGCGCTATGCCAACCAGCGAGTTCAGTTTGGCGAGACGATCGGTCGCTTTCAGTTAATTCAGGAAAAATTTGCCCATATGGCAATCAAACTCAGCTCCATGAAAAACATGCTGCTTGAGACCGCATGGAAATGCGATAACGGCTTAATCACCTCGGGCGACGCGGCAATGTGTAAATTTTTCTGCGCCAATGCCGCTTTTGAAGTGGTGGATTCCGCCATGCAAGTTTTAGGCGGCGTAGGTATTGCAGGCAATCATCGCATCACTCGTTTCTGGCGCGATTTGCGCGTCGACCGCGTCTCCGGCGGTTCTGATGAGATGCAGATCCTGACGCTGGGCCGCGCGGTATTGAAAAAATATCGCTAACCATCTGCCTTGCTAACGGCTTTGGGTATCTCTAAACCCAGGCCGTTAAGAGTGAATGTCAAAGGAAATAGTATGACTTCTCAATTAGCTATGCCTGAGTTCGGCCCCCTTTCTGGTGTACGGGTGGTTTTTTCCGGGATTGAAATCGCCGGTCCTTTTGCCGGGCAGATGTTTGCCGAATGGGGTGCAGAAGTGATCTGGATAGAAAACGTCGCCTGGGCGGACACTATCCGCGTTCAGCCGCACTACCCGCAATTGTCACGCAGAAACTTACATGCCCTGTCGCTCAATATTTTTAAAGACGAGGGCCGTGAAGCCTTCCTGAAGCTGATGGAAACCACGGACATTTTCATTGAAGCCAGCAAAGGTCCGGCCTTCGCCCGCCGGGGAATTACCGATGAGGTGCTATGGCAACACAACAAAAAGTTAGTCATTACCCATTTATCGGGTTTCGGCCAATACGGCACCGAGGAGTACACGCATCTACCCGCGTATAACACCATCGCCCAGGCCTTTAGCGGCTACCTGATCCAGAACGGCGATAAAGACCAACCGATGCCCGCATTCCCGTATACAGCGGATTATTTTTCCGGCATGACTGCGACCACGGCCTCCCTTGCCGCACTCTACAAGGCACGGGAAACAGGCGTTGGCGAAAGCATTGACGTGGCGATGTATGAAGTAATGCTGCGGATGGGGCAGTATTTCATGATGGATTACTTTAATGGCGGCGAGGTCTGCCCCCGGATGACGAAAGGAAAAGATCCCTACTACGCCGGTTGCGGTCTGTACCGTTGCCAGGACGGCTACATCGTGATGGAAATTGTTGGCATTACGCAAATCGAAGAAATATTTAAAGACATTGGCCTCGCGCATCTTCTGGGCACACCGGAAGTCCCACAGGGCACGCAGTTAATTCACCGCATTGAGTGCCCCTTCGGCGAATTAATTGAAGAAAAACTCGATAGCTGGCTTGCCGCCCACACCATTAAAAAGGTGCTGGGACGTCTTGCTGAACTGAATATTGCCAGTGCAAAAGTATTAACTATCCCGGAGCTGGAGCATAACCCGCAATATATAGCCCGGGAGTCGATCACCCAATGGCAAACCCTGGAGGGCAAAACCTGCCGCGGCCCGAACGTCATGCCTAAGTTTAAAAATAATCCCGGTCAGATTTGGCGCGGTATGCCATCACATGGCATGGACACCGCCACCATTCTTAAAAATATCGGTTATAGCGAGAGCGAGATCGTAGCGCTTGCTGAAAAAGGGCTGGCAAAAATAAACGCTTAACTTTCGTCAAATGACGGGCCGCCAGAGGCCCGCGTTGTATGGCATAGAAACAGGGACCGGGACGCAATGGATATTATCGGCGAGCAAAACTTACGTCAGATGTGGGAAGATCTGGCGATAACGTTTGGAGAAAAAACTGCGCTGGTGGTTGAATCCTGCCAGGGCAAGATCACGCAACTGAGCTACGCCGCCCTTAATAATGAAATTAACCGCACGGCCAATTTGTTTACCACACTGGGTATCGTTAAAGGTAATAAAGTGGCACTGCATCTGGATAATTGTGCGGAATTTATTTTTTGCTGGTTTGGGCTGGCAAAGATTGGCGCGATTATGGTTCCCATCAACGCCCGGTTGTTAACCGATGAGTGCAGTTGGTTATTGAATAATTGTCAGGCAAGACTGGTCGTCACTTCCCTCTCTTTTTATCGAATGTATCAGCAGATTAAAACTTCCCGGCAAACCATGCTGGAACGTATTTGCCTGATCGCTGAGGAAGTATACGACTCAGATGAAGATACGATTGATTTTCATCGTCTGCGCGGCAGCCAACCCACAACATTAATTGATACAACGCCACTTATCCCACTGGATACGGCAGAAATATTATTTACGTCGGGCACAACTTCCCGGCCTAAAGGCGTCGTGATCACCCATTACAATTTACGTTATGCAGGTTATTACTCTTCCTGGCAATGTGCTTTGCGTGAAGATGATGTTTACCTGACTTCGATGCCTGCCTTCCATATTGATTGCCAGTGCACCGCCGCAATGGCGGCCTTCTCCGTGGGCGCGACCCTGGTGTTACTTGAAAAATACAGCGCACGCGCATTCTGGAAACAGATTCGCCGCTACAGGGCTACGGTGACCGAATGTATCCCCATGATGATCAGAACGCTGATGCTGCAACCCCCGGAGCCGCAAGAACGTCAACATTGTCTGCGGGAGATACTTTTTTATCTTCATCTTTCCGTCGCTGAGAAAGACGCCTTTATCGAACGGTTTAATGTCAGGCTATTGACCTCGTACGGCATGACCGAAACCATCGTTGGCGTGATTGGCGATCGGCCTGGCGATAAGCGATGCTGGCCGTCTATTGGACGCGTTGGTTTCGGTTATCAGATTGAAATCCGCAATAGCCAGAACCAGCAAGTCCCCTACGGCGAGACAGGTGAAATCTGCGTTAAGGGCGAGCCCGGTAAAACGCTGTTCAAAGAGTATTACAATCACCCCGACGCCACGGCCCGTATTTACGATAGTCATGGTTGGCTACATACCGGCGATTTTGGTTATGTCACTGAGGACGGATTTTTTTATTTTATCGACCGCAGTTGCAACATGATTAAACGCGGCGGTGAAAATATCTCCTGCACAGAGATCGAAAATATTATCGCCAGGCATCCAAAAATTCAGGATGTGGCGGTCATTGGCGTAAATGATCCGTTGCGCGATTGGGCGCTAAAAGCATTTGTTGTAGTCAATGAAGGCGAGCAGCTCAGTGAAAATGAATTTTTCCTGTTCTGCGAAAACACGATGGCAAAATTTAAAGTGCCTGCTTTCGTCGAGTTTTGCGGCGATTTACCGCGTAATTGTACGGGGAAAATTATCAGAAAATATTTGCAATAACCCTGGCTCGCCGGGCCGGTCGGTCTGGCGACTTACCTCAGGATCCAACGGCTATAAGGATATCAAACGCTATGAACTCATCACTTCACGTAACCCGTAACGGCTCTATTCTGGAAATTATTCTCGACAGGCCAAAAGCCAATGCGATCGATGCGAAAACAAGCTTCGCCATGGGCGAATTATTTATCCATTTTCGAGACGATCCGACATTACGCGTTGCAATTATTACCGGTGCAGGAGAACGTTTTTTTTCTGCGGGCTGGGATTTGAAAGCGGCGGCAGAAGGCGAAGCGCCGGACGCTGATTTTGGTCCGGGCGGTTTTGCCGGTCTTACCGAGTTATTCGATCTGGATAAACCGGTCATTGCTGCCGTAAATGGCTACGCTTTTGGCGGGGGGTTTGAACTGGCGCTGGCGGCGGATTTGATTGTCTGCACCCATGATGCCCGTTTTGCTTTACCCGAGTCGCGTCTTGGCATTGTGCCCGATAGCGGCGGCATACTTCGTCTGCCCAAGATTCTCCCTCCCGCAATCGTCAATGACATGGTCATGACAGGACGCCATATGGATGCAGAAGAAGCGCTACGTTGGGGCATTGTAAATCGTGTGGTTGATGCTGGAGAGTTAATGACGTGCGCAAGAGACATAGCCAATAGCATTGTAGCAAGCGCACCGCTTGCCGTTGCTGCAATAAAAGAGATGTATCGCGAAACTCGCGAATTATCGGTAAAGCAAGGTTATCAACATATTCGCAGTGGCGCATTACGCCATTACCCGGCCGTTCTGCATTCCGAGGACGCAAGCGAAGGCCCTGTTGCGTTTGCTGAAAAACGCTCGCCCATCTGGAAGGGGCGCTAAGCGTTGTGCGAAGGAATGCATTATGAGTATTTATTCGTTTGAAGGGGTAATCCCGGTTATTCACCCGAGTGCATATGTTCATCCCAGCGCTGTTATTATTGGTGACGTTATTATAGGCGAAAATGTATATATCGGCCCTCAGGCGTCATTACGTGGTGATTATGGAAGGCTTATTATTAACGCCGGCTCGAATATCCAGGATTGCTGTATTATGCATGGTTACTGCGGTATAGACACAATTATCCATGAAGGTGGACATATTGGGCATGGCGCGATTCTGCACGGTTGTATTATTGGACGTGACGTACTGGTTGGCATGAACAGCGTTATTATGGATGGTGCGGTTATTGGTGAGGAAAGTATTGTAGCGGCGATGAGTTTTGTAAAAGCGGGCTTTATCGGAGAACCTCGCCAAATGCTTATAGGCAGCCCGGCGAGTTATCGACGGGACGTAACCGGGCAAGAACTTCACTGGAAGCGGCTAAATACTAAAGAATACCAGGATCTGGCGCAACGTTGTGTTGCCGGATTGCAGGAGGCCATCCCCCTGACAGAGCTGGAGCTCCAACGGCCGCGTTTAAAGGGCACAACCGACGTAAAACCCACTGCATAACCTGATAAGAGCCTGCGATTCAGGCTCTTTTCCACAAAGCCAGACTAACGGCGCTGCGCCTTAGAAAGCATCATTTGCCATTTTTGCTCCCGGTTCATTTCTTTGGCAACATCAGGTGACTGCCGGCGTATTGTAGCCGCCAACTCATCTTTATTTTGTGGACTATTTTGAAACCGTGAATCTATAAGCGAATCGATATGCTTAATTTTTACTAAGCGCTGGCACTGACATCCCCGGCCCTCAAGTTGATTAGGGATCGTCTTGGTTTCACAAACAATTTCTCCTACCTGTGAAAGAATATAAGAAATCGTGTTAATCGCCTTACAGTGTGGAATATCAAATTCACCTGCAATTTCTTTTGCACTGACCCAACGATTCTGCGCCATGACCCAATTTGCGATTAACAAATAAAGCGGTTTTGCTACAGTTTCTTCACTCATATTCATACCATCATTCAATACGCATTGTCACAATATGAAATTATCAGGCAATAAAACTAACCCGTTCTTTCAGCCACAATAACACTTGACCAATAGTACGATAATAAACCTATAAATACCCCTTTAGAGTTATTCAGGTCATATTTATAAGAATAACCATGAGGATGCCGGCACGGTGTAAGGACAAGGAGAATGAGGAAGGCGTATAGACAGCGTGAGGCTATACGCCTTTTAGGTTAGTTATCCAGTTCACTCATGGATTTAACCTGGTCGCGGTTAATCTGCTCGGTTTTACCTGTTTCGGCGTTCTCATAAGAGACCAGACCGGTATCGCTATCCACTTCAGGCTTGCCATCGGTCACGATAGTGCTGCCATCGGTGGTTTTTACCGACTGGTTAGAGGAGCAACCGCTAATAAACAACAGCGCGCTGGCGGCTAAAATAGGGGTAATGAGATATTTCGCTCGCATGGTTTTCTCCCGTGCATTGCAGTGTATTTATCGTAGTTACCCTCTAACTATAGTTGCTCAAGCGAAACGGTGGCGCGGATACAGAACACTCTTAGAGCGCCACGCTGCGTTATCAGGATTTATCCGCCGGATAGCCGTCTTTATAAATGACGGTTTTGGTTATTTTCCCGTTGGCGTCATAGGCCGAGACTTCACCATTAGCGAGACCATTTTTATAATTAATTACCGTGCGTAATTTACCGTCCTGAGTATATCCCTGGGATTTGCCTTCCGCTTTGCAATTCACCAGCGGCGTATGGGTGCGTAATTGGCCATTGGGATAATAGAGATCGATGTATTCGTTAAAGCAGCGGTTTTTTACGACGGTTTCAAATTTTTTATTGCCGTTATCGTAACGCTCGACCAGTTTCCCTTCCGGCACATTATCAGTAACCGAAATGGCGGGCGTTTCTAGCTTATGATTTTGCAGCTCTTGCTGCGTCGTTCCCTTCGCATAGTCCGGGGTCATTCCCATGGCGTCAATAGTATTAGTGACGGAAGAAGAGAATTCGGCGCAGCCTGACAGCAGCAGTGAAAACGACATGATTACCAGTGCACGTTGCAAAATGATCTCCTTAAAAATGCATTCCTGCGGGCACGCTAATTTTAGCGGATGCACCAGCGCCTGGCTGAAATCCATTATATTTGGTAGGGGAAGGAAATTATAAAGCGGGGCAGATATGACGCCTCACCGCTACAGCATTCATCAGGATGAATGTTTCACGGTGAAGGTTACACATGACACAAGCGGGGATCAGATATCGTCGATGGTATGATTTACCACGATTTCCAGCGTCTTACGGATAATGTCGCCTTTCACCGCGTCCTCGGTGGTTTTCAGCGCCGCCATTAAACGCAGGATAATCGCCTTATTCGTCAGCAGCTCTTGCGAAACTATAATGCTATTGACGACTGAACCCAGTAGCATAGATTCTTCTGCCAACATATCCCCGGCGTTACGGAAATAGCTGGTCAGCGCATTATCAGGCATGTTGATGTAGGCATTTGATTCTTGAATCATTACCTGGCTCATTTCCTTACTTCCTTATTCATGTGTGATGAGATGCAGTCAGTGTTTCTTACTGTTTTCTGGCTGCTGGCTATCTTCGAACAACTGATAAACGTTATCCCTGCTTTTCCTGGTATCCCTGTCTAACGCTTTTTGATCAGGGATTGGCTTGCGTCGCGTTGCAACCACGGTATTGCTGACTTCAGCGATAACTTCACTAATCATTTTGCGTCGCTGGGCGTCAGGCTCCTCGTCCTTCATTACCCGCAGCTTCCTGATGAGGGCTTGAATATTGATCGGCAGACTCTCCTTCAGCAGAAAGAGGACCGCTTCGCCAATGATTTCGTCTGTCAGTTGCTCGATTTCACTTCTGTTCATAACTGCGTCTCTGATTGCCGCTTTCTCCCGGAACGGATACGCGACATTGAGTCAGTTATCCGGGGAAGAAGGCCCGCCGCAGGTTGGCAGACCTTTGTGTAACCTGAAAATGACTCCCGCCAGAATTGACTTAATAACCAGGTAATCTGTTGCTGTTGCGTGATTTAGTCGTGGCGCTCAAAAAGCAGACTAATCAACGTATGATAATGACTTTCCTCTTCCGGGCCGGAAGCGTGCTCAAGCCGGCGCAACAGTTTGGTGCAAATCGCCTTCCGGCTCAGATTCCGGCCATCGCTCAGGATTTCTACGGCAATCTGACCGAGCGTTTCTTGCTGGGTCGGTAACGCCGCTTTATTGAAATAACGGGCAATGGCATTAGCGCGTTCCGGAAGGTAACCGTTCTGTTGCATATGTCACTCCAGTAATATTCAGATTCAGTAAAGTTTAAAGGAAGTATACAAGATGTTTAAAGTTGTACATCGAAATTGTACAACCGCACAAGGCTTTTTTTGCGAAATTATTAAAACCAACCAAATTTCAATAACATAAATTTAAAATTATTTTTGAGCATGCAGCTTGTACAACCCTGAAACACAACCAAATCGATACATGAAACAACGGACGCTAAGAATATATCGTGTATCTTGTGTAGGGTTACTTAATAATTAGCCCGACAATCAATCCAAATGTAAAAAAAATGTTTATAAACAACGTGCTCTACGCGCTCGTTCTCTGAGAAACGTCGTGCTGTTGTCTACTGGCTCCTGTTCTTTACGCTAAGCCTTAATCAAGACGAGACCTCATGTCAGTCATCTGATACTGTGGCTCTTCATACACCTACCCTGGGATTGTCATGCTCACCACCATCATCTATCGCAGCCATATCTGCGACAACGTTCCGGTCAAAACGCTGGAAGAAATGGTCGACGCAGCAAATAACAAAAACGGATATGCCGACGTCACTGGCATCCTGCTGTTTAACGGCACGCATTTCTTTCAACTGCTTGAAGGGCCTGAAGAAAGTGTGCTGACTATTTATCGTCATATTTGTGAGGATGTGCGCCACTATAACGTGGTGGAACTGCTGCGGGATTACGCGCCAGCGCGACGCTTTGGCAAGGCGGGAATGGAGCTGTTTGATTTAAGAGAGCATGACAGTAATCAGGTGCTTCAGACGGTACTGGACAAAGGTACCTCCAAATACCAGTTAACCTATGACGACCGTGCACTCCAGTTCTTCCGGACCTTTGTTGAGGCCAGGGAAAAAGAAAACTATTTTGAAATACCCGAGGCTGATTCATGGGATTTCGTTGCTGATGATAGCGCAGTCGCGCCAGTGTCCACGCCGTCCGGGCATTGCAGCTTTGCTTTCCAGCCGATTATCGATCCGCTTGCTCAGGAAGTGGTCTCGCTGGAAGCCCTGCTGCGCACGCCAGACGGCGATTCGCCCCAGGCATGGTTTGCCGGGCTGGCAGGCGAGGATGTGTATGACGCCGATCTGAAAAGCAAATCCGTTGCTTTTGCCATGGCGGCGGCTTTAGATCTCGGTAAGCAAAGTCTGTCGGTTAACCTGCTGCCAATGACGTTAGTTAAGATCCCCGGCGCGGTCGCGTTTCTGGTCGAGGAGATTCATAAAAACGGCCTGGTGCCGGATCAGATCATCGTTGAGTTCACTGAACAAGAGATTATCTCACGCCTTGAAGAGTTTACCGGCGCTATCCGCCAGTTGAAGGCCGCCGGTATCCGCGTGGCGATTGACCATTTCGGTGCCGGGTTTGCCGGTCTTTCCCTGCTGGCGCGTTTCCAGCCGGAGCGCATTAAGATCAACCGTGAACTGATCGAGGACGTTCACAAAAGTGGTCCGCGTCAGGCGATTATTTTAGGTATCATCAAAAGTTGTACATCGTTAGAAATTTCGGTGTGCGCCGTTGGGGTTGAGAAGCCCGAAGAGTGGATGTGGCTGGAATCGGCAGGCATTTCTCTGTTTCAGGGCCATCTGTTCGCCCGCCCGGCGTTCGCAGGCATACCTGCCGTCGCCTGGCCAGAAAAAAGATCTGGTTTTTGAATAACTAACCTCGCGGTCTTGTCTGAAAAGCAACAATTATTGACAGAATAGTCAGCAAGACGCGAGGAAGCTTATTACACTATTTAGTGAAAATTCCTACTGCACTTGAGGCGGTTCGTGATAGCGAATAGAGTTCAAGGTTATACAACAGAAAATGATTTGTACAAGATGTACAAATTAGTTAGTTTGGAACACGGACGTACCGATTTGAGTATGAGTGAGTCAATGGCCTTTTACAGTATTGGCGAAGTAGCTGAACGATGCGGAATAAACCCTGTCACACTGCGCGCCTGGCAGAGACGGTATGGGTTATTCAAACCTCAGCGCAGCGAAGGCGGGCATCGACAGTTCGATGAAACCGATATTCAGCGTATCGAAGAGATAAAGCGCTGGATCCAGAGCGGTGTGCCGGTCGGTAAGGTAAAAGCGCTGCTGGAAGAGAGTCATCACGCTGAGCATGACGACTGGGCATCATACCAGGAAGAGATGATGACCGTGCTACGCCATGCCCGTCCCGCCAAACTGCGTGCCGCAATTACTGCTGCGGGCCGTCAGCACTCTGCCGACGCGCTTATCGATCATATTATTATTCCCGTGCGTCATCGGCTTCGGCTCGATCAAAACACTGCCCGCGCCATTTGCAGCATGCTGGATGGGGTGCTGATTGACTATGCCGTATCGGCGCTGACGGAAGTACGCAAGAAATCGGGTAAAGAAGCGCTACTGATTGGCTGGGATTGCGACGATCGCACCCGGCTCTGGCTGGAAGCCTGGCGGCTGGCGCAACAGGGATGGAATATCGATGTGCTGGCGGAACCGCTGGAATCGCCGCGCCCGGAGCTGTTCCCCGGTCAACATATCTTTGTCTGGACAGGCAAAGCCCTGTCGCTGCGTCAGCAGGAACAGTTAACCCACTGGCAGGAACAGGGCTTTGATATTGCATTTCACGGCGTGTAATACGCACCCCGTCGATTAATTCATCTCCGGGGTGCCGCTTAGCGCCCTTTCACTTACTTCGTGATTTGCGCGTGCATCTCCTGCACGGAAGTCACTTTTTCTTTCGCATCCGCATTCAACGCCATCGCCGTCGCGAAACCGCCGTTCAGCGTGGTGTCGTAGTGCACCTTGTACTGCAGCGCGCTGCGGCGGATCAGTTTGGAATCCTCAATCGCCTGGCGTCCTGCGGTGGTGTTGATGATGTAGGTGTACTCGCCATTCTTAATACGGTCCTGAATGTGCGGACGGCCTTCATGCACTTTGTTCACCAGACGCGGATTAATGCCCGCTTCGCCCAGCACAATCGCGGTGCCGTGGGTGGCATCCAGCTCAAAGCCCTGCTTCAACAGTTTCGCCGCCAGATCCACCACGCGCTCTTTGTCGCCTTCACGTACCGACAGCAGCGCGCGACCCGATTTCTTCATGGTCGAGTTACTGCCCAGTTGCGCTTTGGCGAACGCTTCCGCGAAGGTACGGCCCACGCCCATCACTTCACCGGTTGAGCGCATTTCTGGCCCTAACAGCGGGTCAACGCCCGGGAATTTATTGAACGGCAGCACCACTTCTTTCACCGAATAGTACGGCGGGATGATCTCTTTGGTGACGCCCTGTTCAGTCAGCGTTTTACCCGCCATCACGCGCGCCGCCACTTTCGCTAATGCCACGCCGGTGGCTTTGGAAACGAACGGCACGGTACGCGCGGCGCGTGGGTTCACTTCAATCAGATACACTTCGTTGTCTTTCACCGCGAACTGCACGTTCATCAGGCCGCGTACCTGCAATTCCATCGCCAGTTTCTGCACCTGCTGGCGCATCACATTCTGGATATCCTGGCTCAGGGTGTAGGCCGGCAGTGAACAGGCGGAGTCGCCGGAGTGGACGCCCGCCTGTTCGATATGCTCCATGATGCCGCCAATCAGCACCATTTCGCCGTCGCAGATGGCGTCAACGTCCACTTCCACCGCGTCGTCGAGGAAGCGGTCCAGCAGTACCGGCGCATCGTTAGACACGCTGACCGCGGTCAGGAAGTAGCGGCGCAGGTCGGATTCGTCATAGACGATTTCCATCGCACGGCCACCCAGTACGTAGGACGGACGCACCACCAGCGGGTAACCGATTTGCGCAGCCTTCTCAACCGCCTGCTCAATGGCGGTCACGGTGGCGTTAGCCGGTTGTTTCAGCTTCAGGCGATCCACCGCCTGTTGGAAGCGCTCGCGGTCTTCCGCGCGGTCGATGGCGTCCGGGCTGGTGCCGATAATCGGCACGCCTGCGGCTTCCAGTTCACGCGCCAGTTTCAGCGGCGTCTGGCCGCCGTACTGGACGATCACGCCTTTCGGCTTCTCGATGCGTACGATTTCCAGCACGTCTTCCAGGGTCACCGGTTCAAAGTACAGACGGTCAGAGGTGTCGTAATCGGTGGAGACGGTTTCCGGGTTGCAGTTGACCATTATGGTTTCGTAACCATCTTCACGCAGCGCCAGCGAGGCGTGTACGCAGCAGTAGTCGAACTCGATACCCTGTCCGATGCGGTTCGGTCCGCCGCCCAGCACCATGATTTTTTCGCGGTCCGGGTTCGGGCGCGATTCGCACTCGTCTTCATAGGTGGAATACATGTAGGCGGTATCGGTAGCAAATTCCGCCGCGCAGGTATCCACGCGTTTGTAGACCGGGTGCAGATTGTACTGTTCGCGCAGTTTGCGGATTTCCGATTCGCGTACGCCAACCAGTTTCGCCAGGCGCGCGTCGGCAAAGCCTTTGCGCTTCAGGGTCCACAGGAAATCTGCCGTCAGGCCGGTGATGCCCACGTCCGCCACCTGCTCTTCCAGGCGAACCAGCTCCTCGATTTGCACCAGGAACCAGCGGTCGATATTGGTCAGGTTGAACACGCCGTCAACCGACAGGCCCGCGCGGAAAGCGTCAGCGATGTACCAGATACGCTCGGCACCGGCATCTTTCAGTTCACGGCGGATTTTGGTCAGCGCATCCGGCTCATCCAGATTCACTTTCGGGTCAAAGCCGGTCGCGCCCACTTCCAGGCCGCGCAGCGCTTTCTGCATCGATTCCTGCTGGGTGCGGCCAATCGCCATCACTTCGCCGACCGATTTCATCTGGGTGGTCAGACGGTCATTCGCGCCCGCGAATTTCTCGAAGTTAAAGCGTGGGATTTTGGTGACCACATAGTCGATAGACGGTTCAAACGATGCCGGGGTACGGCCACCGGTGATGTCGTTCATCAGCTCATCGAGGGTGTAGCCTACAGCCAGTTTCGCCGCCACTTTAGCAATCGGGAAGCCGGTGGCTTTCGAGGCCAGCGCGGAAGAACGCGACACGCGCGGGTTCATTTCGATAACGATCAGGCGACCGTTTTTCGGGTTGACCGCGAACTGGACGTTAGAGCCGCCGGTTTCCACGCCGATTTCACGCAGTACCGCCATCGAGGCGTTACGCATGATTTGGTACTCTTTATCGGTCAGGGTCTGCGCCGGAGCGACCGTGATGGAGTCGCCGGTATGAATGCCCATGGCGTCGAAGTTTTCGATGGAGCAGACGATGATGCAGTTGTCGTTTTTATCACGCACCACTTCCATCTCGTACTCTTTCCAGCCGATCAGCGATTCATCAATCAGCAGTTCGTTGGTCGGAGAGAGATCCAGACCGCGCTCGCAAATCTCTTCAAACTCTTCGCGGTTGTAAGCGATACCGCCGCCGGTGCCGCCCATGGTGAAGGACGGACGAATGATACACGGATAACCGACGTCCGCCGCCACCGCCAGCGCTTCTTCCATGGTGTGCGCGATACCGGAACGCGCGGTGTCGAGGCCGATTTTCTTCATTGCGACGTCAAAACGACGGCGGTCTTCCGCTTTGTCGATGGCGTCGGCGGTCGCGCCAATCATGGTGACGCCGAACTCTTCCAGTACGCCCTGGCGTTCCAGCTCCAGCGCGCAGTTCAGCGCCGTCTGGCCGCCCATGGTCGGCAGCACCGCATCCGGGCGCTCTTTCTCGATAATCTTGCGCACCACTTCCCAGTGAATCGGCTCGATGTAAGTAGCATCGGCCATTTCCGGGTCAGTCATGATGGTCGCCGGGTTCGAGTTTACCAGGATAACGCGGTAACCCTCTTCGCGCAGCGCTTTACACGCCTGGGCGCCCGAGTAGTCGAATTCGCAGGCCTGGCCGATCACAATCGGGCCAGCGCCAAGAATCAGGATGCTTTTTATGTCTGTACGTTTTGGCATGGCTCTTTTCTCCTGATTATTTGGCGTTCTTACGGTACTGCTCAATTAACGCAATAAAATGGTCAAACAGCGGCGCGGCGTCGTGCGGGCCGGGGCTGGCTTCCGGGTGGCCCTGGAAGCTGAATGCCGCTTTATCCGTGCGATGGATGCCCTGAAGCGTGCCATCGAACAGAGATTTATGGGTCACGCGCAGGTTGGCAGGCAGCGTGGCTTCATCTACCGCAAAGCCGTGGTTCTGCGCAGTAATCAGCACGGTATTGTTTTCTACGTTTTTCACCGGGTGGTTGCCGCCGTGGTGGCCGAACTTCATCTTCACGGTTTTGGCACCGCTGGCCAGCGCCAGCAACTGGTGGCCGAGACAGATGCCGAATACCGGAATGTCGGTGTCCAGGAAGGTCTTAATCGCGTCGATGGCGTAGTCGCACGGTGCCGGGTCGCCAGGGCCGTTGGAGAGGAAAATCCCATCCGGATTCATCTTCAGTACTTCAGCAGCTGGCGTCTGCGCCGGAACCACCGTCAGGCGGCAGCCGCGATCCACCAGCATACGCAGGATGTTGCGCTTGACGCCGTAATCGTAAGCCACCACGTGGAACGGCAGTTCCTCGTCGGTTTTCGCTTCCGGCAAACCGTTTTTCAGTTCCCAGCTTCCCTGGGTCCAGCGGTAAGGTTCGCTGGTCGTGACTTCTTTCGCCAGGTCCATCCCGTTCAGGCCCGGGAAGTTTTTAGCCTTCTCCAGCGCCAGGGCGGCATCAAGATTGTCACCGGCAATAATGCAGCCGTTCTGCGCGCCTTTCTCGCTCAGCAGGCGAGTCAGTTTGCGGGTATCCACATCAGCGATGGCCACGATGTTATGGCGCTTGAGGTAAGAAGAGAGGTCTTCGGTATTGCGGAAGTTGCTGGCAATCAGCGGCAGGTCACGAATGACGAGGCCTTGCGCATGTACCTGGGAGGATTCTTCGTCTGCCGGGTTAGTACCGACATTACCAATATGGGGATAAGTGAGAGTGACAATCTGGCGGGAGTAGGAAGGATCAGTGAGGATTTCTTGATAACCGGTCATTGAAGTATTGAAAACGACTTCCCCTACTGCCGTACCTGATGCCCCTATGGCCCGACCGTAGAATTGGGTTCCGTCTTCCAGAACCAACAGCGCTGACTTAATCAAAACGTCCTCCAGGGAATAAACAGTCAATTTATCTGCATATTAATTCATTTGGTGTGAATGAATCAACGCAAATACGCTTGCCCGGTGAATTTTTGGCAAACGGCGGCATTCTAAGGAGAGGATGGGCAAAAGTCTACCCTGAAAACGGGATTTTTCAGTTAATTTTGTCAACCACAGAGGTAAAAAGGGAGATAAGCGCTAAAAAACCGATCAAACCTGACGACGAAACCGATTAACAGGCTTATTAAATGTTAAATCTGTCTCTGACGCTATTAAAAAGTGGACCAGATGGTCAAAATTTACAATAAAATAACATCAAAACCCTGGATAACGTATAATTACAGGTGTTATATAAGCTAAAAATCTCAAACACCTTAAAAAAACATAAAAATTAAGGGTGATAAAATATCACCCTTTCAATCAATGCACTAAGATTGCAATAACCACATCACGATGGGTAAAAATAGTTATAAATTATTTAAATCCAGCACGTCTCGCATGTCGAAGAGACCGTTTTTCTCGGCATTAACCCAAATTGCAGAGCGAATCGCGCCATTAGCAAATGTCATCCGGCTGGAAGCCTTGTGGGTAATCTCCACGCGCTCACCGATATCGGCAAACATCGCCGTATGCTCACCGATAATGTCGCCAGCGCGCACGGTGGCAAAACCGATCGTGCCAGGCTGACGTTCGCCGGTATGGCCTTCCCGCGTGTACACCGCGCAGTCCTTGAGATCCTTATTTAACGCATCTGCAATGGCTTCACCCATTGCCAGTGCGGTACCGGAGGGCGCGTCCACTTTATGACGGTGATGCGCTTCGATAATCTCGATGTCGGTATAGTTGCCCATCACTTTGGCCGCTTTTTCCAGCAGCTTCAGCATCACGTTCACGCCCACGCTGAAGTTAGCTGCAAAGACAATGCCGATATCCGCACTAGCGTCGCGAATCGCCTGCTTGCCCGCATCATCAAAGCCGGTAGTGCCAATCACCATGCCTTTATGATGGGTGCGGCAAAATGCCAGATGCTGCAACGTCCCTTCCGGACGGGTGAAATCGATAAATACATCGAAATCATTCACTACTGCTTCAAGGCTGGTCTGGATCCGCACGCCGGTGGTGCCTACGCCTGCCAGCTCTCCGGCATCGCTACCCACCAGCGAAGAACCTTCACGCTCCAGCGCTGCGCCAAGCGCCACTCCTTCCATTTGCAGCGCCGCCTGAATCAGCTGCCGTCCCATACGGCCACCCGCTCCTGCGATGGCTACGCGAACCTGTGCATCATGCATATCGATACTCTTCATGTTTAAAAATTGCATATTACTGAGTTTCAGGTTAACGACTCTGCTCAGACGCTGCCAACCTAAAACGCCGATGATTAGAAATTTACGTCAAAAGCACATTGATATCAGTAAATGGCATCAAAGCCTTACTATTATTAAGCCATTCGATCTGTCTGTTCATAGACGCTAATGTGAATTGCCTCTTTTAACGTAATAAACCCTGTCTGGTTACCTCATGATCTTGCTGAGATCGACTAAACTCATTTTCAAAATCATCCTTTTCAATTATTGCGGAATCAACATTTCCACTTTTTGACACACTATCCAGTCAGACAAATCACTGCCGTCGCGTTAAAATCGTCGAGGAATACACGTAAAAACCGATATATTATGTCGTGTCGATGGGTAATAGATGTGAAGGAAAATAATAACCTATGCGACTATTAAAAATCGGAAATATCAAATAATCGTCAGCGAAGCCGGGATATTTGATGAATTACGACCTTTGGCTTATTGTCTGAATGAACCGTTATGCTTCCAACGTGCGTGGAAGAAGAAATAATTACTTGTAAATCATGAGTCTCGTTATGAAAAATTATGATGATTTGCAGCGTTTCAAGGATAAGACACGCACTGGCGCTATTGATTTCAAGGATATGTCGGCGCAAAGCCAGCAGCACAGCAGCGGTAACTGGGCCATCATTAAACAGTTGGCGTCTGAAGGCGATGAGCAAACGATGCTCGCGCAAGGCGGCAGCGTCTCTGCCCCGGTTCCTCAGGCCGTCGATGCCCATACCTTTGAGGCCAGTCTGACTAAACCTGCGCAAACGGAGCCTAAACCCGCCGCAGCGGCTTCCTCCATTTTTGGCAGCCTTGCGCCCCAGCAGGCTGATGTTCGTCAAACGCCTGCGCAGCCGCCGCTGCTTTCTCAGGTGCCGCCGCCGTCATCCGCCGCCGCGCCTGTTCAATCTGTTTTATCATCCCCTGCCGCACCGGTTGATGCCCCTGCGTCCGGGCAGACTCAACCCGTGCGATTTGACCAGTTGTTTGCCACTAAAGGCACCACACCGACCGGGCAAAACGCGAAAGATATCCCCTTACAAACGTTGCTGGAGACGATCGCGTCATGCCGTTAGTTTGTGTTTGTTCGCCTAAAGGCGGTGTAGGAAAAACAACCGTGACGGCCAACCTGGCGTATGCACTGGCTCGCTCGGGCAGTAAAGTCCTGGCGATTGATTTCGACGTGCAAAACGCCCTGCGCTTGCATTTTGGCGTGCCGCTCTCCGACGGGCGCGGCTACGTGGCGAAGGCGGGTGAATCCGCCGACTGGAGCCAGTTTGTGCTGACCGCAGGCGGCAACGTGTTTCTGCTGCCCTATGGTGATGTGACCGAAGATCAACGCATGACCTTTGAACAGCACCTCACCAGCGATCCGCATTTTTTGATGCGCGGCTTAAGCACGTTGCTGAATTATCCCGGTCTGGTGATTATTGCCGATTTCCCGCCAGGCCCCAGCCCGGCGCTGAAGGCGATGTCACGCCTCGCGGATCTGCACCTGGTGACATTGCTGGCGGATACCGCCTCCCTGTCGCTGCTGCCGCATATTGAAAATCATCGTCTGATCGGCGAGCCGCTGAACCACAAACAGGGCTATTACTTCGTACTGAATCAGAGCGATAACCGCCGCAATATCAGTCGCGACGTCACCGCGTTTTTACAGCAGCGTCTGGGCGAACAGCTTATTGGCATTATTAATCGTGATGAGAGCGTTTCGGAAGCCAACGCTTCGCAGCAATCCATCTTTGATTTCAGCCCGGCTTCCGCCGCGGCATTCGATATCGAATTAATCAGTAAAAGAGTGGCAGGCCTGCTCGGCATAAATATTGGCGACGGTGCGGTTCACGCCACTCTAAAAACATCACATTTCTGACGATTACCAGGAAGGCCTATGAAGAAGGTCCTGTTTTATTTACTGCTGTTGGTGCTTGCGCCAGTAGCGGTGCTGATCATCATTACGCCGATGGATAGCCAGAAACAATATATTTTCGGTCTGGTCAGCATTGGTATTCTTTTTTTATTAGGGTTCAGCAAAAAACACAGCATTTCCGTGGTGATGATGGTGGTTTCCGCGCTGATGTCGACGCGATATATTTATTTCCGCGCTACTCAAACCCTGCACTTTAATTCCGAGATTGAAGCCATACTCGGCATCGGGTTATTTCTGGCGGAACTGTATATCTGGGTCATCTTATTACTCACCTATCTGCAAACCGTATTCCCGCTAAAAAGGGGAATTGTTCCACTGCCGGATGACGTTTCGACATGGCCAACGGTAGATATTTATATCCCGTCCTATAACGAAAGTCTGGAAGTGGTGCGCGATACGGTGCTGGCGGCGCAGTGCATTGATTATCCAAGCGATAAGCTCAACATTTACCTGCTGGACGATGGCAAGCGCCGGGAGTTTGCGGTGTTCGCCGCCGACGTCGGTGTGGGTTATATCACCCGTAACGATAACTCCCATGCCAAAGCGGGCAACCTTAACCACGCCCTGAAGCTCACCAAAGGCGAACTGATTTGCGTATTCGACTGCGACCACGTCGCCACGCGCATCTTTTTGCAGGCTACGGTGGGCAGCTTCCTTCAGGATCCGAAGCTGGCGCTGCTGCAAACGCCACACTACTTCTACTCTCCCGATCCGTTCGAACGTAACCTGTCGCTGGGCAAAAATATCCCTAACGAAGGCTCGCTGTTTTACGGCCCAATCCAGCAGGGCAACGATAACTGGAACGCCACCTTCTTCTGCGGCTCGTGCGCGGTGATCCGCCGCTCGGCGCTGGAAGAGATCGGCGGCTTTGCGGTAGAAACCGTGACCGAAGACGCCCACACCGCGCTGAAAATGCAGCGTCTTGGCTGGAAATCGGCGTTCCTGGCGATCCCGCTGGCGGCGGGCCTGGCGACAGAGCGTCTGGTGCTGCACGTGATCCAGCGTACCCGCTGGGCGCGCGGTATGACGCAGATATTCCGTATGGATAACCCGCTGTTTGGCCGCGGGCTGACCTGGCAGCAGCGCTGCTGCTATCTGAGCGCCATGCTCTATTTCCAGTTCGCCCTGCCCCGCGTGGCGTTCTTAACCGCGCCGCTGGCCTACTTGCTGTTTAACCTGAATATCATCCACTCATCAGCGGGGCTGATTTTCGCCTATGCCTTGCCGCACCTGCTGTTGACCATCTACCTCAACTCGCGGATGAACGGGCGCTATCGCTACAGTTTCTGGGGCGAGATCTACGATATCGTGCTGGCGTTCCACCTGATCCTGCCGACGGCGATCACCATGATTTTCCCGAAACGCGGCAAATTCAACGTTACCGACAAAGGCGGCCTGCTTAATATCGGCTATTTCGATTTCAGCGTGGTGCGTCCGCATCTGATTGTCGCCATTCTGCTGGCCATCGGGATTATCGCGGGCCTGGTCAGGGCGTTTGCCCACGACTATTTTGCCGTGGACCCGAAGGTTATCGCCCTGAACGTGGGATGGGGTATTTACAGCCTGGTGTTCCTGCTGGCGGCGATTGCCGTGGCGCGGGAAACCCGCCAGACCCGTAAAACCATCCGTATCGACGTCGACGTACCGGTTATTATTCACTATGCCAGCGGGATTTCGTCGCGCACCCACACCCAGGACTTGTCGATGGGCGGCTGTCGCATCGTGGTGCCGGATAACCGCCATCTCAGCGATGAGATTGAAGAGATCGAGCTCCAGCTTCAGTCCGGCTCCATCAGCATTCCGGTTAGCGTGATCGGCTCCGATGACGAGTTTATCCGCCTGATGTTCGAAGATATTCCGCTGTCCCGCCGCCGCGAACTGGTGCGCGTGGTGCTGGCGCGCGCCGACGCGTGGATCCGCCCGCCGAAGCCGCAGGATAACCCGTTCCGCTCGCTGTTAATCATTATCCGCAGCGTGTTCGATCTGTTCTGGCTGACCTGGACATCACGCCGTGAAAACCGCCGCCTGCGTGAGGAAGAGGCGCGCCGTCTCAAAGCCGAGGACACCGCTGCATGAAAAGGATGACCTTCAAAGCCTGCCAGGTTTTGCTGGCGTTATGCGTAATGACAAGGACCGTACCGGCGCAGGAGCCGCAGCCGGGCGCGCCTGAGTTCACCGCACCCGCCACTGACGCCTCTACGCCGTCAGACATGCCCGCGACGCTCTCTCCGGAAGGGGCCGCGCCGCAAACCGATACGTCAGAATCAGCGCCAGTTCCGGCGATCCCGCTGGATTTGCCGCCGCCAACTCAGGCTACCGATAGCGCGCCCGCCGCGCCGCAGCTGATCCCCGGCAACGCGGTCAGCGTAACGGTGGCGCAGATGGGCCAGCCGCAGGGCGTGATCCTCAGCGGCGGCCAGCTACAGGCGGGCATCAACTTTACCCTGCCCTCCGACCAGGTGATTACCAGCACACAGTTAAACCTGAACCTGAAAGTCTCCCCGGATATGGCGGCGCGTAACGCCACTCTGCAACTGATGATGAACGGCCAGCCGTTAGGCACCGTGCCGCTCGGCACCTCGGACAGCAACGTCTCGAACTATCAACTGGAGATCCCGGCGGCGCTGGTGGTATCCAGCAACAACATCAGCTTTAAGATCAACGACGGCGACGCCCTGCTGTGCCTGCGCGATCTCTCTGATAAATATCAGGTGACGATCATGCCGGACACCCGGCTGGATCTGGAAGGCCAGCAGCTGAATATCGGCGCGGATCTCAGCCATTTCCCGCGTCCGTTTTTTGATTCGATGCAAATGACGCCGACCACCCTCGCCTTCGCGTTCCCGGCGAAATTGCTGCCGGAACAGGTGAGCGCGGCGGCGATTGTCGCCTCGTGGCTGGGCATCCAGGCCGACTATCGCGGTATTAATTTCGACGCGATGCGCGACAAGCTGCCGGAGAAAAACGGCATCCTGTTCGGCAAACCCGGCGACACCATCGGCGGCCTGACCCTGCCGGAAACCAATACGCCGATCCTGCAAATCGTCGATAACCCCGGCAACCCGGTGTACAAGCTGCTGCTGGTTATCGGTAATAACGACCAGCAACTGCGTGCGGCGGCATCGCGCTTAACCCGTGGTGATTTTAAAGTGCAGTCGCCGTTTATGCCGGTAGACATCCAGACTATCCCTCGCAGTAAACCCTACGACGCGCCGCGCTGGATCCCCACCGATCGTCCGGTGCGCCTGGTGGAGCTGATGCGACAGGATCAAAGCCTGACGGTCTCCGGGATCTGGCATGAGCCGTTGCGCGTGGCGTTCCGCGCCGCGCCGGATCTGTTCCTGTGGGACGGCGAAACCATTCCGATGAAAATCGGCTACCGCTTCCCGTCGGAAAGCTGGATTGACGATCAGCGCTCCTACCTCTCTATGACCTTTAACGGCACCTTCTTACGCAATCTGCCGGTGAACAAACAGGGGCTGCTGGAGATGCTGTGGCACAAGCTGGGCGGCGACGCGCGCCAGGAGAGCGCCCGGGTGCCGCTGGAGCCGTACCTGATTTACGGTGATAACCAGCTGTCGCTCTATTTCAATATCGAAACCAAAGAGGCCGCGCCCTGTAGCGTGCTGCTGAACAACAATATCAAGAGCCGTATCGATGAAGATTCCTGGATTGATTTGAGCAAAACGCGCCACTTCTCGCTGCTGCCGAATCTCTCCTACTTTGTGGGCGCGTCCTTCCCGTTTACCCGGCTGGCGGATTTCTCGCAAACCGTGCTGCTGCTACCAGAAACCCCGGCGGACAGCGAAGTCGGTACCTTGCTGGATCTGGCTGCCCGCTCCGGTATCGCCACCGGCACCGCGCTGTACCATAACCGCGTGATGTTCGGCCTGCCCTCCGGCGGTGCCAACCTGGCGTTCCTGAACCAAAGCGACGTGCTGGCGGTTTCTACTCTCGACCAGAACGCGTTCAACCGCGCCCTGCTGGCCCAGTCGCCGTTTACCGCCAATGAACATACCTTTGGGGTGCGCGAACCGACGATGTGGCAAACCGCCCAACGCTATCTTGAAGGCGACTGGACCGCATCGGGCGTTGATGCCGACCGCTACTTCTCGTCTAACGAAGCCTGGCGTGGGTTCGTGAGCTTCCGCTCCCAGTGGAACCCGTCGCGGCTGGTGGTGATGGCAATCGGCAGCAATGGCGATCAGCTGTCCCGTCTGTACACCGACCTGAACTCGGCGCGCATCAACGCCGGTATTCGCGGCGACGTGTCCATCATTACCGATGAAAACGGCGTGCGCAGTTTCCGCGTCGGCCAGCAGTTCCCCAGCGGGCAGATGCCCTGGTACATGATGGTGGTGTGGTACGCCAACCAGCATTCGGCGCTGCTGGCCATCGTCGGGCTGCTGTTCGCTACCGTGATTGGTTTAAGTCTGTACGCATTACTGAAAAGACGCGCGCATAAGCGCCTGAATCCGCAGGATTATGATAGTGAGTAAAGGTGGTAACAACATGAATCACAACAAAAATACCGCCAGACCATGGACGACGCTCTGCCTGTTCGGCGGATTGACCGTCGGTGCGATGTCCGCCCAGGCGGCGGACAACAATCCCGCCCTGAAGGCGCTGTTCGACCAGGCCAATTACTGGCATGAAAAATCCCACGACGACCTGGCGAAAGAGTCGCTGCGCAAGGTGCTGATGGTGGACGCCAATAACACCCAGGCCATGTACCTGATGGCGCTGTGGGCGCAGCAGGCAGGCGATCTGAAAACCGCCGCCCAGTGGCGCGAACGGCTGGCGGCGGTCTCGCCGCAAGACCCAAACCTCCAGGCGCTGGATAACGCCAAACAGCTTCAGCAGGTGCCGCGTGGGCAGCTGGATCTGGCGCGCCAGCAGGCCAGAAGCGGCAATATTCCGGCGGCGCTCAATACCTGGAACACTATGTTTAAGGGCGGGGAGCCGCCGCAAAGCCTCGCGCCGGAATACTATCTGACCATGGCCGGGGATAAATCGCTGTATCCGCAAGCGGTCAGCGGCCTGCGCCAGATCGTGACCCAATATCCGCAGGATAACGCGGCGCGCATCGCGTTAGGCAAAGTGTTGACCTATCAGGAATCTACGCGCCGGGAAGGGATCGACCTTCTGCAAAATATGGCCAGCGGCAGTAAAGACGCCGATACCGCCCTGCGCCAGGCGCTACTGTGGTTGGGGCCGCGCGCGGGCGACGAGCCGTACTATCAGACCTTTTTGCAGCGCCATCCGCAGGACACCGACGTTCAGAACCATTACCGCACCAATATCGGCGGCGCGGCCAAGGGACAGGGCTTCGAAGCGCTGAATACCGGCAATACCGACGTCGCACGCGGTCAGTTCGAGCAGGTGTTGCAGGCAAACCCGGAAGACGCCGACGCGCTGGCGGGGATGGGTTATATTGCCCAGCGCCGTGGCGATTACGCCGCCGCCGCCCAGTACCTGAACCGGGCGGCAAGCCTCGGCGGAGAACAATCTGCCGAACGTAAACAACAGGCGGAGGACGCGGCGTTTTACGGCCAGCTCGCCGCCGCCCAGAACGCGCTGAAACAGGGCGACGTCAATCAGGCATTAACCCTGAGCGCCCCGCTCGCCCAGCAGAGCGGCGAACACGGTATCGCGGCGAAGCTGTTCCGCGCCGATGTGCTGCGCCGCAATAAAAACTATCCCGAGGCCGAGCAAGCCCTGCGCGGCGTGCTCGCGGAGCAGGCGGATAACGCCTCCGCGCGTGAAAACCTCTATTACGTGTTGCGCGAACAGAATAAAACCGCCGAGGCGCAAGCAGTGTTGCAAACCCTGCCCGCCAGTTTACAGGCCCGTTTGCAGCCGCGCGCGTCAGGCGGCAACCCCACCGATCCGATCCGCCGCCAGGCGCAACAGGCGGTGGCAAGCGGCGATACCCAACGGGCCATCGCGCTGCTGGAGCAAGGCGTGGCGCGCTACCCTTCCGACCCGTGGCTGCGTCTCGATCTGGCTCGCCAGCTGCAAAAACAGGGGCGCAGCGCCGAAGCCACTAATCTTATGGCACCGGCGTTCCGGCCCGGTGCCAGCAATACCCAGCTTTATTCCGCCGCGCTGTTTGCCAGTGAAAACAACGGCTGGCAGCAGGCGCAAACCCTGCTGTCGCGTATTCCCGCCTCCAGCCAGAATAGCGATATGCGCGAACTGGCCCAGCGGGTGAACTACAACCTGCAAATGACCACTGCCGAGCGCTACCTGGCGCAGGGCGATACCGTCGCCGCCGCCAATACCCTAAAAGCTCTGGCCTCCCGTCCGCCGCAAAGCCCCGCCGACGCAGGCAAGCTGGCACGGATGCTGGCTGAGACCGGCGATCTGGGCGGTGCGGTAAGCGTAGTGCGCGACAACATGCGCCGCGGCGTTCAGGGCAACGCCGGGGACTATGCCGATCAAATTACGGTGCTGAACCAGGCCGGACTCAGCGGCGAAGCGCAGTCCTGGCTGGCCAACCCGGAACTGCGGGCGCGCAGCACCCCGACTCAGTTAGCAAACATTCAGCAGGGCTACGTGATCAACGAAGCCGACCGGCTGCGGGTGCAGGGCAACTATGCGGCGGCGTATGACAAGCTGATCCGCGCCATGCAAAACGATCCGCAAAATACCGATCTGATGTTCGCCATGGCGCGTCTGTATCAGTCCGGCAAGATGAACAAAGAAGCGGGCGTAGTGTACGACTACCTGATGACCCGCGACACGCCGCAGCAGGATGCCCGGGTTGGGGCCATTGACGTGGCGCTGGCGGAAGGCAATACCGACCGCGCGCGCCAGCTGGCGGTCGGACTGCGCAGCAACGACACGCCGGACCGGTTGCTGCTCCAGGCGCGCGTCGCCGAAGCGCAAGGCAACCACCAGCAGGCGATGAGCTACCTGCGTTCCGCGCGCGGCAAGCTGTTAGGCCTGCAGGGCGCAGGCGGCGACACCTCGCCGATGCTCGGCGGCCTGGCGCTGGCGGATAACCCGTTTATCACCACCGCCAGCCGCAGCGAAGCAACCACGCCGTCGGTCTATGGCCAGGCGATGCCGTGGCAGGTGGCGCAGCTGGCGCGTAATCCACAAACCGCACCGCCCGCCGCCGTGCGCACCGATCTGCCGATGGAGAGCGCTCAGGCCGGTACGCTGCGTCAGGTGGATAACATGATCGAACAGCTCACCGAGAAAACTGCCACCTGGACGCGCGGTTCCGTCGCGGTACGCGGGCGCGATGGCGAAAGCGGGCTGAGCAAACTCACTGAAATTAAATCGCCGCTCCAGTGGTCGACGGTGCCGTTTGGCGACTCACGCTTTGACATTAACGTCACGCCGATTAGCCTGAACGCCGGTAGCGCTTCCGAACAGGCGAGCACCCGCTTTGGTACCGGCGCATTGATTCAGGGCGAAGTGGCGCAAGGCATTTATAACGCCTCCACCACCACGCCGCCGACCCGGCCTAATCTTGATACCATCAACGTGCCGTCCCAGGGATCGCAAAAATCGTCCGGCGTAGAGGTGGGCATGGCGCTCACTGGCGATCAATACAAAATCGACGTGGGCTCGACGCCGCTCGGCCAGGATCTCAATACCGTGGTGGGCGGGATCCAGTGGTCGCCGCAGTTAACCGACTATCTGAAGCTGATCCTCACCGGCGAACGCCGCGCGGTAGTGGACAGCCTGCTCTCTTATGTCGGCGTGGAAGATAAATACAGCGGCAAGAAGTGGGGCCAGGTCACTAAAAACGGCGGCAGCGCCCAGTTGAGCTATGACAACGGCGACGCCGGTTTTTACGCCGGATTCGGCCTGTATAATTATCTGGGCGAAAACGTGCCGAGCAACAGCAATGTGACGGGTTCCGCCGGGGTTTATCTGCGGCCTTTACGCGCCGATGACCGCGAGCTGAAAACCGGCATCAGCATGACTTACATGGATTTCTCCAAAAATCTGAGCTACTTCAGCTACGGCCAGGGGGGCTATTTCAGCCCGCAGGATTACGTCAGCGTCTCTTTCCCCGTCGACTATTCTCAAACCTTCGACAACTGGAAAATGTCGGTGGGCGCGTCGCTGGGTTACCAGTCCTACACTCAGGACAAGAGCGCTTACTTCCCTGGCGACCAGCGCCTGCAATCACAGCTGGAAGACTACGTCGCCAACGGGTTCGCCAAAGAGGCGTACTACAGCGGCAATAGCGAAAACGGCCTGGGCTATAACCTGCGTGCCGCTGCCGATTACAAAATTAATAAGGACATGACCATCGGCGGCCAGGTGGGTTACGACACCTTTGGCGATTACAACGAAAGCACCGCGCAGCTCTACTTCCGTTACCTGCTGGGGAATAACTAAGATGAATGACGCACAACTTTTGCAGTATTTCCAGAATCAACAAACCCAGTCAGGATGGTTTGCACTGCTGCATACCATGGTGGAAAACATGGTGGCGAACGTGGGCGAATCCCAGAGCCACGCCTTTCTGACGCAGATGGGCGACGATCTTGGCAAGCGATTTCCGCTGGCGCTATCAAATACGGTAGGTGAGCTGGAACTTGCGATAAATAAGCAACTTGCGGAATTTAACTGGGGGTATATTGATATCGAAGCCAGCGAAACCGCCCTGCTTATTCGTCACAGGGCGTTGCCCACTCCCCCCGATGAAGCCAGACAAGCGGCCTGGAGCAGCGCAATGAGCGCCGTTCTGGAGGGATTATACGCGCGCTGGATACAGTCTCAGGGGGGGAAACCCACCGTGTCGTTATGGCGCGAAGCCGCGCCATCGGCCACTGAGGTCCATTTCAGATATCAAAACAGCCGATGAGGTGAATGCATGTTGCAGCGATGCAAAACGCTGTTTGTGGCTATGATGGTGTTGCTGACCAGCCAGTGTGCGCTGGCTGGCAGCGGGTGGGACAGCTATAAAGCGCGGTTTTTAATGCCCGACGGACGCATTATTGATACCGGCAATAACAGCGTCAGCCACACCGAAGGCCAGGGTTTTGCCATGATGATGGCGGTGATGAACGATGACCGCGCCAGCTTCGACAAAATTTGGGGATGGACCAACAAAACCTTAAAGAACCCGGATAACGGCCTGTTCTACTGGCGCTATAACCCGGTAGAAGCCCAGCCGATCTCCGATAAAAACAATGCCACCGATGGCGATACCTTTATCGCCTGGGCACTGTTGAAAGCGGGCGAGAAGTGGCGCAGCAACGACTATCTCAGCGCCTCGGACGCCATCGCCAAAGCGATTGTCGCCCATAACGTGATCAGCTATGCGGGCTACAAAGTGATGCTGCCCGGCGCGAACGGGTTCAATCTCAACAGCAATATCAACCTCAACCCGTCGTATTTTGTCTTCCCGGCGTGGCGCGATTTAGGCAACCGCAGCCATTTGATGGTCTGGAAGGATTTAATCAATGATGGCCAGAAACTGCTGGGAAAAATGCGTTTTGGCAACGGACAGCTCCCGGCGGACTGGGTATCACTGTATGCCGACGGGCGTATGACCCCCGCCAGACAGTGGCCTGCCCGCTTTAGCTACGACGCCATCCGCGTGCCGCTGTATGTGAAATGGTATGCACCGCAAAGCCCGCTGCTGGAGCCGTACAAGGCGTTCTGGGGCCAGTATTCCCGCAGCCAGACGCCCGCCTGGATTAACGTGACCACCAACGATCCCGCTCCGTATATGATGGACGGCGGCATTCTGGCGGTGCGCGATTTCGTGCTGGGGCAGTTGCCGAAAGGCGAACCGCAAATCACCGCTCAGGAAGATTACTACTCCGCCAGCCTGAAAATGCTGGTCAGCCTGGCGGCGCGCTAACGGCCACGCTGCGCTTAGCCAGTAAGCGCAGCGCGTTTATACCATGAGGAGAGTGATCTCCTCGGCCTCAAACGCATTGATCGCTTCACGGCTCAGCGTCTCTTCCACCACCAGCACGTCGATTTCATCACAGCGGGCCACGGTAAACCGCGCGATGCCGGGAATTTTATTCGCCGTCAGCGCCACGATGGTTTGATTGCTTTGGCGGATCGCCGCTTTTTTGAATTCACAATCGGCATAGTCAAAGCCGGTCAGCCCGGTTTCCGCGCTCATGGCGCATCCGCCAATAAACGCCTGGTCAAAAATAATGGTTCTCAGTTGATCCAGCGCGCTGCTGCCCACGCAGCCGCCAATATTTTTCTGGATCTGCCCGCCCAGCATAATCACCTCGATCAGCGGGTGTTTTAATAGCACCGCAGCGATATCCGGGGCGTTGGTGACGACGGTGAGCTGGAGATCGTCCGGGAAAGCGGACGCCATCGCCAGGTTGGTCGTCCCGGTATCAATAAAAATACAGGTACCGTTTTTTACCAGCTCCACGCAGCGCTGCGCCAGCAGGCCTTTTTCTGCGTGATTGTGCGCTTTTCGGTGCGTGAAGTTTTCACCATCCTGCAATTGCAGCACCGCGCCGCCGTAGACCTTTTTACAGATCCCCTCTTTGCTGAGTTCGTGCAGATCGCGGCGAATCGTGTGCTCCGAAACCTGTAACTGTGCGGCAAGATCGCTACAGATCGCGCGGCCATTTTGTTGCAGGATCTGGCGGATCAGCGCTTGTCGCTGCTCCGGAAAAGCTGCATAATCGAGCATAAAAATCCTTAAATCATCACAAACGAGCTATAGTGAGCATAGTCCTGCAACCCGGACCCTGTTGTCAACGGCATCCGGCCTGATTGAGTACGAAATTTGAAGAGGATCCCTATGTCCCAACATCGTTCCGGCGTTTCACCGGCATTTGCCACTCGCCTTGTTTTCTTTATTGCCGGATTCGTCACGGCGGCCTGGGCGGTGATCGTGCCGTTCGCCCGCAGTAATACCGGCGTTAACGAGGCTACGCTGGGCACGCTGTTGCTGTGCCTTGGCGTAGGCGCGCTGATTGCAATGCCGGTAACCGGCCTGCTGACCAGTAAATTCGGCTGCCGCCGCGTGATCCTCAGCGCCGTCGGGTTTATTGTGTTGACTACCCCACTGCTGTCGGTGATTAACGATCCCCTGCTGCTGGCGGGCGTGCTGCTGCTGTTTGGCGTCGGCGTAGGCGTGACCGACTGCGCCATGAACATTCAGGCCATCCTGGTAGAAAAAGCATCGCCGGTGCCGGTGATGTCCGGGTTCCACGGCATGTACAGCGTTGGCGGGATTGCCGGGGCGGGTTTCCTGACGCTGCTGCTAACGCTGGGGATGACGATTTTTACCGGCACTCTGCTGGTCACCCTGGCGGTGATTGTGATGACCTTTATCAGCCGCTCCGGATTGCTCGACTATGCGAATCCCACAGAAGGCCCGGCGTTTGCCGTTCCCCGTGGTGCGGTACTGCTGCTGGGGATTGTCTGCTTTGCCGTGTTCCTGACCGAAGGCACGGTGCTGGACTGGAGCGCCGTCTACCTGACCGACGTGCGCAATATTCCGGAAACCCTCGGCGGGCTGGGCTATACCTGCTTCGCCATCGCCATGACCCTGTTCAGATTAACCGGCGACCGCATCATCGCCCGGCTGGGACGTCTGCCCGTGGTGTTGGGCGGGTCAATTGTCGCGGCAGTCGGCCTGGCGCTGGTGACTTATATCCCTTCATGGGAATTATCGTTAATAGGCTATGTGCTGGTGGGCGCAGGCTGCGCCAATATCGTGCCGGTGATGTTCTCAGCGGTAGGTCGCCAGACTGTGATGCCACAGGCGGCGGCGGTCCCGGCCATCACCACCCTGGGCTATCTGGGCGTGCTTAGCGGACCCGCGTTTATCGGCTACGTGGCGCATTTCAGCTCACTCTCTTTCGCATTCTCGCTGATCATGGTGTTGATGCTGATGGTCGGCGCGCTCTCCCTCACCCTTAACCTTGGACATCAAGCCGTCACGGCGGAGAACTCATGAAAATTGCACACGTAGCGCTCTGGACGCGCGACCTGGCGGCGCAGCAGGCATTCTGGCGCGAGATGTTTGGCGGCGTCAGTAACGAGCTGTACATCAGTAAGAACCGACCGGGATTTCAGTCGTATTTCATCAGCCTGCCAGACGGCCCGACCATTGAATTAATGACCCTGCCCGAGCTGGGCGACGGATCTAACGGCCAGGAACTGACGGGATGGGCGCATATCGCCGTTAACGTCGGCGCGAAACAGGACGTCGACGCCATGGCCGATCGCGCCGCGCAGTCCGGCATTCTGGTTAGCCCGCCGCGCACCACCGGGGACGGATTTTACGAGGCGGTGATCCGCGACCCCGATGGCAACCTGATTGAACTGGTGGCGTGACCGCGTTTATTCCGCCCCGCTGGCCTGATGGAATCCGCAGGATCCCCGGATCACCAGCGCGGGCGGTAAAATGATCCGCTTCGGCGGTTCATCGTTACCCTGAATACGGCTGTACAGCAACTCCCCCGCTTTACGGCCAATCTCTTTTGCCGCCACTGAAACCGTGGTTAGCGCTGGCTGCACCAGAGCCGCCTCGGTAATATCGTCAAATCCCACCAGTGCGAAATCCTGGCCGGGCGTGCGGCCCATTTTACGCAGCGCCTGCATCACGCCCAGCGCCACGATGTCCTGGTAGCAGACGGCGGCGGTAATTTCTGGATACGCGGTCAACAACGCTTCCGCGACCCGCGCGCCATCGCTCTGGCTGGCCTGCGAGGCGACAATCCATTCCGGCTTCGGCGACAGGCCATGCTCAATCAGCTTGCTGGTAAAACCGCCGATACGCTGGGCGCGGGTGCCGGAATTATGGCTACCGCCGATAAACGCGATATGCCGGTGGCCCAGTTTTAGCAAATGCGCGGTGGCCAGTTGGGTGCCGAAAAAGTTATCAGTGCCGACGTAATCGAAATCCGCATCGCCAAAGGTACGCACCGTCAGGATCACCGGGATATTGCGCCGCTTCAGCCCGTCAAAAAAAGCCTGCGGCGTGTCGCGGGCGGCGCAAAGCACCATGCCGCAGGCGTTGTTGCGCATCAGCGAGTCGACAAACCGCTGCTGGCGTTCGCCGGATTCCTCGCTGTTGGCGAGAAACAGCAGCAGATCGTGGCGCTCCATTTCGTGACTCAGCCCGGCGGTCATCTCACTGTAGAACGGGTTAGTGATGTCGTGCAGCAGTAGCCCGACCTGATTGCTGCTGCGGTTGCGTAAGTTCGCCGCAGTCTGGTTGTAGACATAGCCGGACTCATCCAGCGCGCGTAGCACCCGTTCCCGGGTAGCCTGTGAAATCCGTCCCCGATTGCGCAGCACCATAGAAACGGTCGCGGTGGAAACGCCCGCACGTTCGGCGACCTGCGCCAGCGTTACTGTCGTCATGCATCCTCCTCTGTCTGCCAACAGATTAATCGAATAACCTGTTTTTTGCACTTTATCCTGTGAGACGTTTCACAACACCGCCCATAAACGATGCTTTGTTGCCATAAATGGCGGGTTAATCGCGTTAACCACTCTTCCCAGAATCGGTTAATCGATTAATCTTTTAGCAAGGACTATGGGAGAGCATATGAAACAGACAGCCTATGATAAATACCCGGAAATCACGGTTCTGGGTTTTGAAAATCAGGCCTGGCAAGGATGGGACGACATCGTTGCCGCGCTAAACGCGAAACGTCCCAACCAGGGGAAAACGGTACTGGTGATTGACTGTTATCCCGGCGTCAGACTGGCGGAACTGGAAAGGCAACTGCTGCCCCGGCTCGCGCCGCAGTTAACTGTTAATGCGGAAACCGCCCGGCTGGATGAACAGCATTTACACGACCTGCTGGCCCGCAATCTCACAGACGATCGGGTATTTGGCGTGCTCTCATGCCATCAGTTGCCTGAGTTTTTTTCTGCGCAGCGGCTGGCGCAATTGCGTCAGGATGTTGAGCGCGTTGAGCAAGGTTTAGTGGTGATTTACGGCCCCGGCGCGGCGCTGGTGCATCCGGGTGATGTGCTGGTCTATGCCGATCTGGCGCGCTGGGAGATCCAGCAGCGGATGCGCAGCGGAGAATTCGGCAACTGGGGCGTTGAAAACCAGCACGAAGATATGCTGCGCCGCTACAAACGCGCGTTCTTTATTGAATGGCGGGTATTCGACCGCCATAAAACGCCGCTGCTGAAGCGCGCAGACTTTGTGCTGGATACCACTCAGCAAGATCAACCAAACCTGGTCAGCGGCGATGCGCTGCGTGCCGGTCTTGAGCAAGCAACCCGCCAGCCGTTTCGCGTGGTGCCTTTCTTCGACCCTGGCGTGTGGGGCGGCCAGTGGATGAAACAGCAATTCGATCTCGATCCCTCTGCGGCGAATTACGCATGGTGTTTTGACTGTGTGCCCGAGGAAAACAGCCTGTTCTTGCGCTTCGGCGCGGTGCGGATCGAGATCCCCTCTCAGGATTTAGTGCTGCTCCAGCCGCGTCCCTTACTGGGTGAAAAAGTCCACGCCCGGTTCGGGGCCGAATTCCCGATCCGCTTTGACTTTCTCGACACCATGGATGGCCAGAATCTGAGTTTCCAGGTCCATCCGCTAACGGAATACATTCAGCAGCAGTTCGGTATGCATTACACCCAGGATGAAAGTTATTACATCCTCGACGCGGAGCCGGGCGCGGTGGTGTATCTGGGGACGCAGACCGGCACACAGCCGCAGACGATGCTGGACGATCTGCACGCCGCCCAGCGCGGTGAGAAGCCGTTTGACGACCAGCGCTTCGTGAATCAGATCCCGGCGCGCAAGCACGATCACTTCCTGATCCCCGCCGGGACCGTGCACTGTTCCGGCAAAGGCACCATGGTGCTGGAGATCAGCGCCACGCCGTACATTTTTACCTTCAAACTGTGGGACTGGGGCCGCCTGGGGCTTGACGGCCTGCCGCGCCCGGTCCACCTGGAGCATGGCGCACAGGTGATCGACTGGCAGCGTGACACCCGCTGGGTGGAAAAACATCTGGTGAACCGGATCGAGCCCATCGCCCAGGGCGACGGCTGGCGCGAAGAGCGCACCGGCCTGCACGAGCGGGAATTTATTGAAACCCGCCGCCACTGGTTTAGCGCGCCGGTTACCCATCATACCCACGGCGGCGTTAATGTGCTCAATCTGGTGGAGGGCGCACAAGCGCGGGTGGATAGCCCAACCGGTGCATTTGAACCCTATATAGTCCATTACGCCGAAACCTTTATCGTCCCCGCCGCCGTTGGCGAATACCGCATTTCGCCCTGGGGTGAAAGCGTCGGGCAAACGCTGGCGACGGTGAAAGCCTGGGTAAGGGGGTAATCATGATTCATTTTATTGTCGCCAGCCACGGACCGCTTGCTCAGGCATTGCTGGAAAGCAGCCGCATGGTATATGGCGAACTGCCGCACGTGCAGGCGGTCACGCTGGATGAACAGCGCGGTATTGAAGGGTTTAAACAGGATTTCGCAGCGGTAATGACCCTGGCGCGCGAGGGCGCGGACGGCGTGCTGGTGCTGTGCGATATGCAAAGCGGTACGCCGTGGAACGTCGCCTGCTATTACGCGTTTTCCCCGGACTGCGTGCCGCCGGTCGCCGTGGTTGCCGGAGTAAATTTCCCGATGCTGCTGCTTAGCGACGAGGTCGCCCCGTTAATCGATGTTCACGCCGCCGCCGCGCTGTTGCTGGAAATGACGCAGCCGACGCTGATTAAGGCCGAGCCCGTTTCTTCATTAACCTCTGACGATTTTTAAGGAGCCCGCTATGAGTCTCTCATTTGTACGTATTGACGACCGCGTCATTCATGGGCAGCTCGTGACACGCTGGGCCAAAGAGCTGCCCTGTGACGGCATCATTGCCATTGATGACGCCGTCGCGGCCGATCCCCTACTCTCCTCAGTGATGAAGGGCGCGGTGCAGGACACCAAAGTGTGGTTATTCGATACCGCTACCGCCATCGAAAAACTGCCAAAAGTGATTGCCAGCGAAAAACGCTATTTTGTGATTGGCAAATCGCCCGTGACGCTCCAGCGCATCGAGATGGCCGGGATAAGCCTGAAAAACGCCAACGGTAAGATCAATGTCGGCCCGATGAGCGCCCGCGCCAGTACCACCACTATCGGCCCTAATCAGTCGGTGAATGCCGAGGAAACCGCCGCATTCGACTGGCTCGCCGCCCATGGCCACGCCATTGAGTTTCGGCTGGTTCCCGATGCCAGTTGCTATAGCTGGCAGGACGCCCGGCAAAAAATAAAATGAGGAGCGCATCATGATTGTTGAAGCCACATTGATTGGCATTCTTTGCTATCTGGGGGCGTTAAGCAGCCCCTGGCTGTTTGGCCTGACAGGCGGCTGGTATTTGATCACCCGCCCGCTGGTCTCCGGGATGTTGGTCGGCCTGATCCTCGGCGATGTGACCACCGGCATTATTATCGGCGTGGCGGTACAGGCGGTGTATATCGCGATGGTGACGCCGGGCGGCTCCATGCCCGCCGACCTGAATTTCGTCGCATTTCCGGCCATCGCGCTGGGCATTCTCTCCGGCAAAGGGCCGGAAGTGGCCGTGGCGCTGGCCGCCACAATTGGTATCGCCGGGACCATTCTGTTTAACGCCATGATGGTACTGAACTCGTTCTGGAACCACCGCGCCGATGTGGCGCTGGAGCGTGGCGACGAGCGCGGTATCTATCTCAACAGCGCTATTTTTCCCCAGGCCACCAACTTCCTGTTGCGCTTTGTCCCGACTTTTATCGCGGTCTACTTTGGCGCGCAGTACATCAGCGAGTTTATGGACAGCCTGCCGCGCATGGTGCTGTCGATCATGAACGTGCTGGGCGGCATTTTACCGGCGGTGGGCATCGCGATCCTGCTCAAGCAAATCATCAAAAACTACAGCATGTTGATCTATTTTCTGGTCGGTTTCGTCTGCATCGTGTTCCTGAAACTGAACATGGTCGCGCTGGTGATCGTGGGAGCGCTGCTGGCGCTGATCCATTACAACTACAAACCGGAAACCCAGCCAGCGGTGAAAGCCGCCTCGCCTGCCGATGATGAGGATGAATTCTGATGGAAGCGCGTAATCTCACCCGCAAAGATCTGCGCCGCTGCTGGCGCGCCTGGATGATGCATAATCTTTCCTCCATGAGCTTTGAAAGGCTGGAATCCTTTGGGTTCTGCCTCAGCATGTTGCCGGTCGCCCGCAAACTCTACCCGGACGCAGCGGCGCGCACCGAAATGCTGCGCCGTCACGCCTCGTTCTATAACACCGAGCCGCAGATTGGCGCGATTGTTAACGGCATGGCGCTGGGCCTGGAAGAGAAAAAGGCCAATGGCGAACCCATCGACGGGGAAACCATTAATACCCTGAAAGTGGGCCTGATGGGGCCGCTGGCCGGGATTGGTGATTCCATGATCCCCGGTATGCTGATCCCGATTTTGCTCAGTATCGGCATGGCGCTGGCGGCGGGCGGCAGTATGCTCGGCCCGCTGTTTTACACCGTGGCGTGGCTGGCGATTATTATTCCCGGCTCGTGGTTTCTGTTTCTCAAAGGCTACCAGATGGGCTCCGGCTCGGTGGAAATGCTGGTCAGCAGCCGCTCGACACGCCTGCGTGAAGCCCTGTCGCTGCTCGGCGTATTTGTGATGGGCGGCGTAGCCGCGAGCTATGTGAAGTTGGGCACCGGCCTGGAGTTTGTGACGAACGACGGGGTCAATATCCACGTTCAGCAAATGCTCGATGGGATCTTCCCGCAATTACTGCCGCTGATTGTGGTGCTGGGCACCTGGTATTTGATGGCGAAGCGCGGAGTATCGCCGGTTAAGGCAATGCTACTGCTGTTGATCCTCGCCGCAGCAGGCGTGGCGACCGGGCTGTTTGCCGGGTAATCGCATCAAACTTGCCGGGGCATAAGCCCCGGTTTTTTTATGGGTGGAAATTGCGCCACAGGCCAGCGGTCCGATCGGGTTTAGAGATAAACTGAAAACGGGCAGGATCGTCGATAAACTGCTGGTAAATGGGCTCATCGGTAATGCCGAATTCGCTGTAGCGACGCGGCGTGATCGCCTGTAATCGCCCCGGCATATAGTGGGCGTTATGCTGCCAGACGATATGACCGTCCTGTACCAGCGGATACCACGCCAGCCCCTTATGCGCCCGTACGGCGTCATATTCAAAGCCATACTCCCGATCGCACCAGGCACCGAAGGTCAGCGGCTCGTCAACAGAAGCGGAAATCGTCGCGTGCCCCCATCCCGGCGGCACCAGCACCTTTTCGCCCGGTCCGGCAATGACCGCAAAGCAGCGACCCGGATCGTCTTCGACAAATTCCTGCATATAGACGATTGCTTTGCCCTGCCAGATTTCGTACAGCTCCGGCGGGGACCAGCCGCTGTGCTGGCTGATGCGGTGAATATGGCCCTGACTGCGCACCGGCTCATCGCCCAGTTGGCCCGCAGCATAGGTCACGACACCAAACAGCAGCATGCGCTTTTGCAGTTCTTCGCGATCCTGGAGGCGCGCAACGTCCATCGCGATGGCATAGACCACATCCGGCCCGCTACACTCCGGATTGCGCAGCGAGGCGCGGATCTGATCAAGCGTGCGCACTTCCGGCATCGGCCCGATAACATCCTCACCGTAGCTGAATCCCAGCGGCTGATGATGAATGGTCATGTTCAGCCCGTACTTCGCTTTCATATCAGCCATGCTTCACCGCCATAATCCGCACTTTCCCTGCCTCTTCAATGACCCGTAGCGCAAAGCCGTGCGGTAGCGAGGTGTAGTCGTGCCCGGCGGTACTCGGCCAGACGGCCAGCGCGCTCAGAGTTTGTGAACCGGTATTAATCAAGCGATGGGCGGTATAGCCCGGAATGATATGCACGGAACCGGCGAAGACGGGTTCGGTCCAGGCTTGACCCTGCTGATTTTGCATCAGCAGCAGGCCTTCGCCTTGCAGGCCAAAATAGACCTCGCCCTGCTCACGACGCTGATGAAAATGACCGCGCGTCATAAAATATTCGTTGCCGACTTTACCGGGATAAAGGTGTGTGACGCCGACGTAGAGTTCACCTTCGCCGCCAGGGGTATCAAACATGTCGACATCATATGCAGGCCGATCGGGGAACAGTTGGGTTGCGTCGCCATCAGTGAAAATAGCGCTGAGATCCCCAAGAAGAGTGGTTTTGCGGATTAACGGGCCGTGACTTAACGCACCCGTCGCCCAGGCAAGCTGGAAGGGTTGGATTAATAAATCGTTCATGCTT
This sequence comes from Atlantibacter subterraneus, assembly GCF_007570865.1. GTDB lineage: Bacteria > Pseudomonadota > Gammaproteobacteria > Enterobacterales > Enterobacteriaceae > Atlantibacter > Atlantibacter subterraneus. The sequence continues at coordinate 245,616 of NZ_VLPS01000005.1, forward strand.
TTCTCCGGCCCGAGGAGAACAACAGAGTCATCCTGACAGATTAATCGATTAACCTATAGTGTGCGGCGTTCAACCTGCCAGCCAGATCACAGATTTACGGCATTTGCGCCATGATTTCCGCTACCCACTGACGGAACCCTTCGACGTCCAGATCGATTGCCACACTGGCATTGGCTGGCTTACCCAGACGATCGTCAAGATCCACCACTGTAGCGCCAGCGGTGTATTCGCCGTGGGTTTCCACCGCCACGAAGCAGCGTTTCAGCGTAAACAGATCTGGTTTAACCAGGTACGCGATGGCGCAGAGATCGTGCATACGTAGCCCGGTGCTCATGCTGCCGCTGCGGTAGTGGCTGAACAGGGCGTGAAGCATTTTTCCAGTGGCGTTGCGCTCCGGCAGCGTCGCCAGAAATTCCGGCGTGAGCACCGCCTGATTGGTAACATCCAGCCCGCACATCACAATCTCCATCCCGCTGGCGAACACACGTGCTGCCGCTTCGGGGTCGATCGCCATATTAAATTCCGCGTTGGGCGTGAAATTCCCGCGTCCCGCAGAACCGCCCATCAATACCAGGCGTTGAATGCGTGGCAGGCATTCCGTGTACTGGGTCAGCAACAGGGCGATATTAGTCAGCGGTCCAATCGCCACCAGCGTGATAGGTTCCGGGCTCGCCATCAGCTGATGATAGATGGCGTCAGCGGCGGTCTGATCCAGCATTTTGCGGTCATGTTCGATAAACGCATACCCTTCCATCCCCGATTCGCCGTGCACATAGGCTGCATCACGCAGCGGACGCACCAGCGGGGTCGCTGCGCCGCGCGCCACCGGTACCCCGACATTCCAGAAATTGACCAACTGTAAGGCGTTGCGAGTGGTTTTATCCACGCTCACGTTCCCCGCTACCGTGGTGATCAACTGTAACGAAAGAGTTGGTGCGAACAGCGCGGCGGCAATGGCGACGGCATCATCAATGCCCGGATCGGTATCTAAAATAATGGGTAGCTTCATATCACTTAAAACCTTATTTTTATTAAAATACAATATCTTATATATAGATTACTTTTGTTATACATGTGGCTTTCTGTAGTGAAGTCATAAATTAACCGTTTTTCTGACATCACCCGTTTTATTTTCGATCCCATTCACAAAACAGTCTGACTTTTTGCCCTACCCTCTTGTCATACAAGAAAATAATATTTGTATTACCTGAATTTGCTTTGCGTGTTAAGGAGCTACTCCAATGCGCCCACCCTTTATTAGCAAACCTGACATTGTAGGTCAGTACCGCGCCCTGCTCGGCGAGACGCCCGTATGGTGCATGCGTAGCATGTCGCTGCTTTGGGTCGACATTTTGCAACAGCGGCTGCTGCGCTATTGGCCAGCAGAAGATCAACGGCTGGAACAACGCCCGATGCCGCCATTCACCAGCGCGGTATTACTGACGCAGCAGCCCGAAACGTTTTTAGCCGTCAGTCAGGATGGCATCCGTCTGTACGATTATGCGACGGGTAATATCGAACGCATTTGCGCTTATCCCGAAGATGCCCGGGGCACCCGGCCAAACGAAGCCGCCATCGCCCCGGACGGCGCGCTCTGGTTCAGCACCATGGATCCCGCAGCGGAAGCCGCGCTGGGGAGCTGGTATCGGCTCGCCCATGGTGATAAAGCGCCGCAGCGCCTGCTCAGCCAGCAGTGGGTGCCCAATACGCTGCACTGGTATGAAGGCAACATCTGGTTTGCGGATTCATTTCGCCACTGCTTTTACTGCGCTGGTAATCACATAAGCCGTTTGACGCCGTTAGTGGCTCACCCGGTTGCCGGTATCCCGGACGGCTCCGCGTTAACCACTGACGGGCAGTTGATCAACGCCCGCTGGGGCCAGTCCCGTCTGGTCCGCTATCAGCTTGACGGGCGGCAGCTTACCGAGCTGGATAGCCTGCGATTACCTGTTTTACAGCCGAGTAGCTGTACCTTCGGCGGCCCCACCCTTTCCGATCTGTATGTCACTTCCGCTCGCCAGGGACTGTCACAGCCCTCAGAGACGGACGGCGCACTGCTACGTGTAACTACAACCTTAACGGGCGGCCCCGCTCGTTATTTTCGACTCTAACAGCAGGTACGATCATGACTACTTCCTCCCCTTCTTCCCAAATTAACCGGCAGACCATCCTGGTCTGCTTTCTGGCCGCGCTTGCCGGACTGCTCTTCGGTCTGGATATGGGCGTGATTGCCGGCGCGTTGCCATTTATCGCCGACGAATTTACGTTAACCAGCCACCATCAGGAAATCGTTGTCAGCATCATGATGTTTGGCGCCGCGCTGGGTGCGCTGTGCAGCGGGCCGATGTCCTCGTCCCTTGGGCGAAGAAAAAGCCTGCTGCTGGGAGCGCTGCTGTTCGTGGTGGGCTCCATCGGCTGCGCCATCGCCACCAGCATGGAGATCCTTTCTGTTTTTCGCTTTATCCTCGGCCTTGCCGTGGGCGTGGCGTCTTTTACCGCCCCGCTTTATCTGTCGGAAATCGCGCCGGAGCGGATCCGTGGCAGTATGATTTCGCTTTACCAACTGATGATAACCATCGGCATTCTGGCGGCGTTCCTGTCTGATACTGCCCTGAGCGCAGGTGGGCACTGGCGCTGGATGCTGGGTATTATTACCTTCCCGGCGCTGGTGTTATTTGTGGGCGTACTTACGCTGCCGGAAAGCCCGCGCTGGCTGGCGATGCGCAATAAGAACGAGCTCGCCGCCCGGGTGCTTAAACTGCTACGTAACTCGGACCGTGAAGCCGCTGAAGAGCTCAATCAGATCCGGGAAAGCGTAAAAATGAAGCAGCGCGGCTGGCAGCTCTTTCGCCATAACGCGCACTTTCGCCGCTCGACCTACCTTGGCGTGCTGTTGCAGTTTATGCAGCAATTCACCGGCATGACGGTGATCATGTATTACGCGCCAAAAATCTTTGAGATTGCCGGTTTTTCCACCACCCGGGAGCAGATGTGGGGCACGGTCATTGCCGGGCTCACCAACGTTCTGGCGACGTTTATTGCCATCGGGCTGGTGGATCGCTGGGGACGCAAACCTATCCTGAAACTGGGCTTTAGCGTGATGGCGATCTGTATGGGCATACTGGGATACATGTTTTACAGCGGTATCACGACGCCTGTTGAGCAGTACGTTGCCGTCGCCGTTCTGCTGATCTTCATCACCGGCTTCGCCATGAGCGCGGGCCCGCTGATTTGGGTACTGTGCTCCGAGATCCAACCGCTGGCAGGCCGCGATTTTGGCGTAACCTGCTCAACGATGGCGAACTGGATAGCCAATATGATCATTGGCGCTACCTTCCTGACCCTGATCGACACCATCGGCAGCCCTAACACCTTCTGGCTCTACGGCATACTGAACGTCATCTGCATCGTACTGACTTTTCTCTTCGTGCCGGAAACCAAAAATATTTCGCTTGAGCATATTGAGCGCAATCTGATGCGTGGCGAAGCGTTACGCCATATCGGCCAACCCCCGCATCGCTCCCTGTCATCCCGCGCCGCCGCGGTGAAATAACCCATTTGAGGTTGCTATGACTGATTCATTATCACCCCGTGTTGTTCTCGTTACCGGCGCAAGCCAGGGTATCGGCCACGCCATTGCCCAAACCTTTCTTGAGCATGGCGATATCGTTATTGGCTGCGCACATTCGCCGATCGATAACGCGCCATTTGCCGGGGCGCTGCTCGCCCGCTACCCGGAGCGCTTTTTTTATTATTCAGTGGATGTGACGCAAACGGCGCAGATTGCGCAGTTTGTGAGTGAAGCGGAATCGCTGTTCGGGCGTATCGACGTCGTGGTATCCAACGCCGGGAAAAACGTCTTTCGGGGTATCGACTGCGCCGAAAGCGACTGGTCGCATAATTTCGATCTTAACCTGCGCTCCCACTGGTTTCTGGCGAAGTGCGCGCGCGGTGCGTTACAAAAAAGCCAGGGCGTGATTCTGGTCATCACTTCGAATCACGCGTTTTCCACTATGCCTGGCTGCGCGCCGTATAACATCAGCAAACGGGCGCTGCTGTCGCTGGTACAAAGCCTGACGATTGAATGGGGACCGGCGATCCGCACCGTGGGGATCGCGCCGGGCTTTATTGATACCGATGGCAATCAGGCCTGGTTTGATTCCCACGCCAATCCGCAGGCGATTCGTGAAAAAACCATCAAAAAGCACCCCGTCGGGCGCATTGGCGAGCCTGGCGAAGTCGGAGAGCTATGCCTGTTCCTGGCCAGCGATAAAGCGGGATTTATTGCCGGTACCACTATCGTGATGGATGGCGGACGTAGCGCAATTATGCAGGACGACGATGACGCGTGATCGCTGACCAAAAAAAATGCCAGACAGTGTTGTCTGGCATTTCTGTTAAGACGAACGAGCGATTATTCGACTTCCCGCACGTCCATGCGCAGTTCTTTCGGCACTTCGAAAACAATGTTTTCTTCCCGGCCCGTCAGTTCACGCGTTTCACCGCCGCCTAACGCCTGCAACCGTTTCAGAACGTTTTGCACCAGGATATCGGGTGCCGACGCCCCCGCCGTGACGCCAACGCAGGCCGCGCCTTGCAGCCACGACTCGTCAATATCGCTGGCATCGTCAATCAGATAGGCTTTTTTACCCATCCGCTGAGCCAGTTCCGCCAGGCGGTTAGAGTTGGAAGAGTTTTTCGACCCGACCACCAGCACCACATCTGCTTCCGCCGCCAGCGCGCGTACCGCTTCCTGACGGTTGGTGGTGGCGTAGCAAATATCGTCTTTGCGCGGGCCGATGATTTTCGGGAAACGACTGCGCAGCGCGTCAATCACGTCCGACGTATCATCCACCGACAGCGTGGTCTGGGTCATAAAGGAGAGATTGCTGTCGTCTTTCACGTCGATTTTCAGCACATCTTCCGGCGACTCCACCAGGTACATGCCCCCTTTCGGGTTGCTGTACTGGCCCATGGTGCCTTCCACTTCCGGATGCCCGGCGTGGCCGATCAGGATCGCTTCTTCGCCGCGACGGCTGGCGCGCGCCACTTCCATATGCACTTTGGTCACCAGCGGGCAGGTAGCGTCAAACACCGTTAAATCACGGCTTTTCGCCTCGTTGCGTACCGCCTGAGACACGCCGTGCGCCGAGAAAATCAGGATCGCGCCGTCCGGCACTTCGCTGATTTGCTCGATAAAAATCGCGCCGCGCTCGCGCAGGCTGTCCACTACGTAGCGGTTATGCACCACTTCATGACGCACGTAAATCGGCGCGCCATAAATGGTCAGCGCGTTTTCGACAATGCTGATTGCACGGTCAACGCCAGCGCAAAAACCGCGCGGGTTAGCCAACAGGATCTGCATTCAACGTCTCCAGTACCGGATCAACCTCCAGTACGTCGATATCAAAATGAAGGTTCTGCCCGGCAAGTGGATGGTTGAAATCCACCGTGATGGAGTCGCCGTTAATTTCGCGAATCACACCAGGCATTTCCGAACCATCCATGGCGGTGAATAACATGATCGCCCCGATTTCCGGCTCCCCGGCGTCGATAAATTCCCGACGCGAGAAGTACTGGATCATGTCCGGGCTGGGAATGCCAAACCCGGATTCCGGCGGCAGCGTGAAGGATTTTTTCTCCCCCGCGCGCATCTCCAGCAGCTGCGCTTCAAGCCCGGGGGACAGCGAGCCATCCCCCAGCCGGAACAGAGCAGGTTTGCCGTTATTGCGGGTCGATTCCGCCGTCGAGCCATCTTCCAGCTTCAGCGTGAAGTGGACCAGCACGGCGCTGTCGCGCTGTACGCTTTTACTCATGATTTCTTTTCCTGGGCCGTTTTGTCGGATGAGACAAAGAAACCTTCCAGCACGATCAACGCCGCCCCGACGCAAATCGCCGTGTCCGCCAGGTTAAAAGTGGCGAAATGCCAGTCGCCGACGTAGAAGTCGATCATATCGACCACAAAGCCGTGCCACAGGCGGTCGAACAGGTTGCCCAATGCCCCGCCGATGATTAAAGCATAGGCGATATTGTTGAGCTTCTGGCTGGCTTTGGCGCGATACATCATCACCGCCAGCACCACGCAGATACCGATGGCAATACCGGCAAAGAACCAGCGCTGCCAGCCGCCCTTATCGGCGAGGAAGCTAAATGCCGCGCCATAGTTGCGCGCATAATGCAGATTGAGCGACGGGAACAGGGACACCGTATCCCCCAGAGCGAAGTTCTGGAGGATCAGGTATTTACTGCCCAAATCGACAATCAGCACGACCACCACCAGCCACAGCCAGCGCAGCCCTGTTGAAAGGATCGGTTTACTCATCAGGCGAACTTACGTTTTTCGCCGTCACCGGCGACGTTGCTGACACAGCGGCCACACAGCTCGGCGTGTTCCGCTACCTGACCGACATCGGTGGTGTAATGCCAGCAGCGCTGACACTTCTCACCATCGGCTTTGCGTAACGCCACTTTCAGGCCTTTGAGCTGTTCGCTCTGCTGGGCCTCGGCGGACGCCTGTGCATACTCTTCAACTTGCGCCTCTGAGGTCAACAGGACAAATCGCAATTCATCGCCCAGCGCCGTGAGTTTCGCCGCCAGTTCCGGCTGTGCATACAGCGTAACCGCCGCTTCCAGCGAGCCGCCGATGCGTTTGTCGGCACGCGCCTGCTCGATGACTTTGTTGACTTCGCCGCGCACTTTCAGCAGCTCGTCCCAGTAGGCATCGTTCATGGCTTCGTTATCGGCCAGGCTGAACAGGCCGTCATACCACTCGCCGGTAAACACGTATTTTTCACGATCGCCTGGCAGGTAGCCCCAGATTTCATCGGCAGTGAAGGACATGATCGGTGCCATCCAGCGCACCAGCGCTTCCGCGATATGGTACAGCGCGGTCTGGCAGCTGCGGCGCGCCACGCTGTCCGCTTTCGCGGTGTACTGACGGTCTTTGATGATATCGAGATAGAACGAGCCCATTTCGACGGAGCAGAAGCGCATCAGGCGCTGTACCACTTCGTGGAAGTCGTAGGCTTCGTAAGATTTTACGATATCTTCCTGTGCCGCTTTGGCGCAGCCGACCGCCCAGCGATCCAGTACCACCATCTCTTCCGGCTTAACGCTGTCTTTCACCGGATCGAAGCCGTTCAGGTTCGCCAGCAGGAAGCGCGCGGTGTTACGAATGCGGCGGTAAGCGTCGGCGGCGCGTTTGAGGATCTCGTCAGAGACCGCCATTTCGCCGGTGTAATCGGTCGATGCCACCCACAGACGCAGAATGTCTGCGCCGAGTTTGTTCATCACGTCCTGCGGCGATACGGTGTTGCCGATGGACTTGGACATTTTGCGGCCCTGACCATCCACGGTAAAGCCGTGGGTCAGTACCTGGCGGTACGGCGCTTTGCCTTTCATGGCGGTAGAGATCATCAGAGAAGACATAAACCAACCGCGATGCTGGTCGGAACCTTCCAGATACATATCCGCCGCGTGGCCGGCAAACTCCGGACGCACATCTACAACAGACGCATGGGTTGAACCGGAGTCGAACCACACGTCCAGGGTATCCGGCACTTTGTCGTAGCTGTCGGCGTCGTCGCCCATGATGTCGCGCGGGTCGAGATCCCACCATGCCTGAATGCCGTCCTGCTCAACGCGTTGGGCAACGGCTTCCATCAGCTCCTGAGTACGCGGGTGCAGTTCCTGGGTCTCTTTATGCACGAACAGCGACATCGGTACGCCCCAGGTGCGCTGACGGGAGATACACCAGTCCGGACGGTTGGCGACCATCGACTCGATGCGCGCCTGACCCCAGTCCGGGATCCACTGCACGCCTTTGATCTCCTGCAAGGACTGCGCGCGCAGGCCTTTCTGATCCATGCTGATAAACCACTGCGGGGTAGCGCGGAAAATGATCGGCGTTTTGTGACGCCAGCAGTGCGGATAGCTGTGCAGCAGTTTTTCAACGTGCAGCAGCGCGCCTTTTTCACGCAGCAGGTTAACGATCAGATCGTTAGCCTTGAACACCTGAACGCCGTCCAGCGTCGGGTAAGTGCCCGGCAGATACGCGCCGTCCGGGCCAACCGGGTTTGCGGTTTCCAGACCGTATTTCTGGCCGATAACATAGTCGTCCGGGCCGTGGCCTGGGGCGGTATGCACCGCGCCGGTACCCGCGTCCAGCGTCACGTGCTCGCCGAGGATCGCCGGCACGTCGAAATCCAGGAACGGGTGTTTGAAGCGCAGCAGCTCCAGCGCATCGCCTTTCACAGTGCCCAGCACGGTGAAATCAGTGATACCGGCGCGTTTCATTACGCTGTCCACCAGCTCTTTCGCCAGGATCAGCGCCTGACCGTCAATCTGCACCAGCGCGTATTCGATATCCGCATGCAGGGAGATGGCACGGTTAGCGGGTAGAGTCCACGGGGTAGTGGTCCAGATCACCAGCGAAATCGGGCCGTTGACGCTGGCCGCGCCAAATTTGGCTTTTACCGCGTCGGCATCAACGGCGTTGAACGTCACGTCGATGGACGGCGAGGTTTTGTCGTAATACTCAACTTCCGCTTCCGCCAGCGCGGAACGGCAGTCTACGCACCAGTGCACCGGCTTGGCGCCTTTATGCAGGTGACCGTTGCCGATGATTTTACCCAGCGCGCGGATGATGTTGGCTTCGGTTTTGAAGTCCATGGTCAGGTACGGGTGCGACCAGTCGCCCAGCACGCCCAGACGGATAAAGTCGGCGCGCTGGCCTTCAACCTGCTCAGCCGCGTATTTACGGCAGGCGGCGCGGAATTCCGCCGCAGACACTTTCTCGCCCGGTTTGCCGATCAGCTGTTCAACTTTCAGTTCAATCGGCAGACCGTGGCAATCCCATCCCGGCACATACGGGGAGTCATAACCCGCCAGCCCTTTGGATTTGATAATAATGTCTTTCAGAATCTTGTTAACCGAGTGACCAATATGAATGCTGCCATTCGCATAAGGAGGGCCATCATGCAGAATGAAGGTTTTTTTGCCTTTTTTCGCCGCACGGATGATGCCGTACAGGTCATCATCGGTCCAACGCGCCAGCATTCCCGGTTCGCGTTTGGCGAGGTCGCCACGCATCGGGAACCCTGTTTCCGGCAAATTCAGGGTAGATTTATAGTCACTCATTAGATTCTCGGTTCCGTATTTCGGTTTGATTAACACCAACAGGCCTAAAGCCGGCTAACTGGTCTTGTTTCCCATCGTCTGGCGGGTAACCAGCCCAAAAAATTCGCGGGCCGTTACGACATCCCTGGCGATTTGCGCTTTCAGTTCATCAAGCGAGGCAAATCGCTGCTCATTACGTATTTTTTTACGCAACACCACATCTATATGGCGTCCGTAAAGGTCCATTGCAATGTCTAACAGATGAACCTCAAGCTGCTGGCGCATTCCCTGCACCGTCGGACGCGTGCCGATATTGGCAACGCCGGGCAGCGGCGTATCGCCCAGCCCTCTGACTTCAACCGCATACACCCCTTTAACCGGGGAAACCTGACGGCGCAGCGGTAAGTTCGCCGTCGGGAAGCCGATGGTGCGGCCCAGCTCATCGCCGTGCACCACACGACCGGAAATCATAAACGGATGGCCGAGCAGTTGCTCCGCCTGGGCCAGATCGTCGTCCGCCAGCGCCTGGCGCACCGCCGTGCTGCTGACGCGCACGCCGCCGTGACAGAACGTCTGGGTGCTGGTCACGTCGAAGCCATATTCCAGGCCAGCCTTTTGTAATAACAAGAAATCACCCTGACGACCAGCGCCAAAGCGGAAATCATCCCCCACCGCCAGGAACTGTACGCCGAGGCGCTTCACCAGCAGATCGCTGACGAAGGTTTGCGCGGTCAGCGCGGCGAAGCGCCGGTCAAACCGGACGCACAGCACGTAATCCACATCCGATTCGGCCAGATATTTTAGCTTTTCGCGCAGCCGGGTCAGGCGCGCCGGGGCTTTGTCTGCGGCGAACAATTCCAGCGGCTGAGGCTCGAATATCATCACCATCACCGGCAGATTGCGGCGACGCCCTTCCTCGCGCAAACCGGCGAGCAGCGCCTGATGGCCGCGATGTACGCCATCGAAATTACCAATTGTGAGGACACAACCACGGTGTTCGGAGGTCAGATTGTGAATGCCGCGTATCAGCTTCATGACAGGCTCAACAGGGTGAAAATCGTCGGATTATAGCGTGTACCGCTCTCAAGGTTAACCAACGATTGCAGATACCGCCTGGAAACCGGTTGTTTTAGCGCACTTAGCGTGAAACATAAGGAATTGCGCCAAACCTTTACTATTTTTGTCCCCGAAAGGCTGTATTCGCGCGACGCAAGCTGGTAGAATCCTGCGCCATCACTACGTAACAAGTGTCGCTTCATTAACGGCGCTTATTTGCACAAATCCATTGACAAAACGGGGCTAAGAGGGCATATTCCTCGGCCTTTGAATTGTCCATATAGATCATATTTGGGAGTTGGACCTTGGCTAATATCAAGTCAGCTAAGAAGCGCGCCGTTCAGTCTGAAAAGGCTCGCAAACACAACGCTAGCCGTCGTTCCATGATGCGTACTTTCATCAAGAAAGTATACGCAGCTATCGAAACTGGCGACAAAGCAGCAGCACAGAATGCATTCAACGAAATGCAGCCGATCGTGGATCGCCAGGCCGCTAAAGGTCTGATCCACAAAAACAAAGCAGCGCGCCATAAGGCTAACCTGACCGCGCAGATCAACAAACTGGCTTAATCGCCCGCTGTTGACGCTTTGTAAAAAAGACCCGCTTACGCGGGTTTTTTTATGCCTGTTTCCCGCCTGAATCACGCCCTTCTGTAGGGTATTCGCTCAACGTCGCTGCGCGAAATAGCTTCATATCGATCACATATCTCTTTGATTTAGTCAGTTTATCGCTCACCGGGTGATATTTATCACACTTATTGCGTCATTCGCCGCTTATAAATCGCTCAACAAATGAGTGAATTTGACTGGAGCTGCGTAATGACCTTCGACATTAAAAACACGCTGTTTACCTTACTGACGCTGGACGGGATCTCCGGCCACGAAACCGCACTTGCCGACTATATGCAGCAGCAATTCTCCGCCACGGCGCATGAAGTCTGGCGCGACCGGTTAGGAAACGTCGTCGCCCGCTACGGCAGTGAAAGCCCGGATGCGCTCAGGGTGATGGTGTTTGCGCATATGGATGAAGTGGGTTTTATGGTGCGTAAAATCGAGCCTACCGGCTTCGTGCGTTTTGAACGGGTTGGCGGGCCGGCGCAAATCACCATGCCCGGCTCGCGCGTCACCCTGAATACCGAACAGGGCCCGGTTCCCGGCTGCATTGGGATTAAAGCCTATCATTTTGCCAAAGCGGATGAGCGAACCCAGTCCCCGTCGCTGGACAAGCTGTGGATTGATATCGGTGCCCATTCTAAAGCCGATGCCGAGCGAATGGGGGTCCGCGTGGGGACACCCATCACGCTGTACAATCCTCCTCAGTTACTGGCTAACGATCTGGTATGTAGTAAAGCGCTTGACGATCGGCTGGGCTGTACCGCGCTGCTGGGCGTGGCGCAGGGCATCAGGCAACAGCCTTTGGCCATCGCTCTGTATCTGGTCGCCTCCGTCCAGGAAGAGTTCAATATTCGCGGTATCGTCCCGGTGTTATCGCGCATTAAACCGGACCTGGCGATTGGGATTGATATTACGCCGTCCTGCGATACCCCCGATCTTCATGATTATTCTGACGTGGTGGTTAATCAGGGCGTGGGCATTACCTGCCTGAACTATCATGGCCGCGGGACTTTGGCTGGCCTGATTACGCCACCACGCTTGATCACCATGCTGGAGCAGACGGCTCGCGAGGCCGCCATTCCGGTCCAGCGTGAAGTGGCACCCGGTGTGATCACCGAAACCGGATATATTCAGGTGGAGCAAAACGGCATCCCCTGCGCCAGCCTCTCTATTCCCTGCCGCTATACGCATTCCCCTGCTGAAGTCGCCAGCCTGCGCGATCTCGGTCATTGCATTGATTTACTGACGGCTCTGGCGCAGCAGCGTCCCGAGTCATTTCCCATTGAGCCCATCCCGGGCACCCTTCAGGAGCACCCTCTGTTATGAAAAAGATCCTTGTGGCATGCGGCACTGGCATGTCGACCTCAACCATGATTGCCCAGAAGCTCCAGGATTACCTGGCGCAACAGGGTATCCCCGCTACGACCTCGCAGTGCTGCCTGAGCGAAATTCCGCTCAATTGCCGGGGCGTTGATTTGATTGTGACATCCATGAAAACCGCCACCGATTATGGCGTGCCCACGCTGAATGGCGCGGCGCTGTTGACCGGTATCAACGATGACGCGCTGAAGCAGCAAATTAAAGCGCTGCTCAGCCACTAGCGATGATAAGGAGGCGTTATGTTTGACTACATTTTGTCTCTTGGCGGGACGGTGTTTGTTCCCATCATTATGATTTTAATTGGCCTTATCTTCCGCATCCCGGTGCTTCAGGCAGTGAAAGCGGGCGTCACGGTGGGTGTTGGTTTTGTCGGAATGGGTCTGGTTATCGTCATGGCGATAGATAGCCTGAATCCACCGATAAAAATTATGATCGAACGCTTTGGTTTGAACCTGCACGTGCTCGACGTAGGGGCCGGCCCGGCTTCTGGCGTCGGGTATGCCACGGCCATTGGTGCCATCATTATTCCGGTGATTTTTTTGCTCAACATCGGCATGTTGCTGACCCGCCTGACCAAAACCATGAACGTGGATATTTATAACTACTGGCACTTCGCCATTACCGGCACCGTAACGCAGCTGATGACCGGCAGCATGATTTACGGCGTGCTGGCGGCAATCTGCCACGCCGCGCTGTCGTTGAAAATGGCTGACTGGAGCGCGCGCCGGGTCCAGAGCATTGTCGGGCTGGAAGGGATTTCTATCCCGCAGGGCTATGGTTCCAGTTCCGTTCCGCTGTTCGTGTTGCTGGATACCCTGTACGACAAAATTCCGTTCATGAAGGGACGTAACATTGATGCCAGCGAGCTCCAGAAACGCTACGGCATGGTAGGCGATCCCGTCATTATCGGCGTGGTGCTGGGTTTACTTTTCGGGCTGGCAGCGGGTGAAGGCTTTAAAGGCACCGCCACGTTAATGATTACGGTCGCCGCGATTATGGTGCTGTTTCCGCGCATGATCCGCCTGATCGTTGAAGGGTTGCTGCCCATTTCGGATGGCGCTCGCCAGTTTTTTCAAAAGCACTTTCATGGCCGGGAAGTCTACATCGGGCTGGACTCCGCGGTAACCCTGGGCCACCCGACCACCATCGCCGTCGGCCTGCTGTTAATCCCCATCATGTTGGTTTTTGCCAGCATCCTGCCGGGCAATAAAGTCCTGCCGCTCGCCGATTTGCCCGTCGCGCCGTTTTTTATCTGCATGGCGACGGTGATCCACCGGGGTGATTTATTGCGCACCCTGATCAGCGGCGTGATCGTCATGGTCACCGTACTGCTGATCGCGACGCAGTTTGCGCCTTACTTTACCGAGATGGCGCTGAAGGGCGGTTTCAGCTTCGCGCAGGACGGCGCACAAATCAGCGCGCTCTCTGTCGGCAATATGTTTGGCTGGTCAATCGCAGAAATCATGTCCCTGGGTGCGATCGGCGTGGTGGTTGCCGTCGGTTTGTCGGCAACGGTAGTCCTGATTTTACGAAAACGTGAATTGTCGGAATAAGGAGTAAATGAATGAGTTGGCTTAAAAGCGTTATAGGCACAGAGAAAGCGGTTATTGCGATGTGTCACCTGCGGGCTTTGCCGGGCGATCCGGGATTCGATCACCAAAAGGGCATTAACTGGGTTCTTGACCGCGCGCATGACGATCTCATGGCGTTGCAGAACGGCGGCGTTGACGCGGTGATGTTTTCCAATGAGTTCAGCCTGCCCTATCTCACGAAAGTGCGGCCTGAAACCACGGCGGCAATGGCGCGTATCGTTGGGCAACTGATGACGGAAATCCGTGTGCCCTATGGCGTCAATGTGCTTTGGGACCCCGTCGCGTCTTTTGATTTAGCCATGGCGACCGGCGCGTCATTCATTCGGGAGATTTTCACCGGCGTTTATGCCAGCGATTTCGGCATCTGGGATACCAATGTCGGCGAAACCATTCGCCACCAGCATCGGATTGGCGCAGGTCACGTGAAGACCCTGTTCAATATCGTGCCCGAAGCCGCCGTTTATCTGGGAAATCGCGATATCTGTTCCATTGCCAAATCCACCGTGTTTAACAACCATCCCGACGCGTTATGCGTTTCCGGATTAACGGCCGGGGCGAAAACAGACAGCGCTGTGTTAAAACGCGTCAAAGAAACCGTTCCGGATACCGTGGTGCTGGCCAACACCGGCGTTTGCCTCGATAACGTGGAAGAGCAATTGACCATCGCCGATGGCTGCGTCACCGCAACCTGGTTCAAAAAGGACGGCGTCTTCGCCAACTTTGTCGATCAGGAACGGGTGAGCCGCTTCATGGAGAAAGTGCACCAGATAAGGCAATAAGAAAGGGATAAGCAAACGCTTATCCCCCGGGGCGCTCCCGCTGTCTTCGCCAAAAGTACCGGCGGGAGCGTTTTCACCATACCCACTCTGGGAAGGGAGTCAATGTGCCATGTTGAATGATGTGAAATGGGTACAAGCCTGCCGGAACGCCACCGACTGGAGAGAGGCCTTAGCCATCGCGATTGAGCCTCTGATCCGCCACGGTGCCGCGCAAGCCGCCTACCTTGACGGTGTAATTGAGAACACGCTGGCCTGGGGGCCGTACTATGTGGTAGCGCCGGGGATCGCCTTACCCCATGCCCGGCCTGAGCAGGGTGCAATGCACAACCAGATTGCCGTGACGACGCTTCAGCAGCCGGTGACTTTTGGTCATGAAGAGTGCGATCCGGTCTGGCTGCTGATTGCGTTAACCGCGACGGATGCTAACCGCCATATCGCGACCATTCAGCGCATCAGCCAGTGGCTGGGAGATGATGCCTTTATCACGGCGTTACGCCACGCCGATGACGATAGCGCGCTGTACCAGTTGCTGAAGCAGTCTCTCGTCAGGAGTAAATGATGATTCTGCATCCTTCTCTTGCCTCTGCCGATCCGCTGCGCCTGCATCAGGCGTTAAGCCAGTTTGACCATGCCCCGATTGGCTCATGGCACCTGGATATTGAAGACACCAGCTTCATCTCGAATATTACGTTTGGTCTGAAAACCGTCCGCAGCGTCTTTGAAGCCACGCAGCATCCGCTCTCTTTCCATTTAATGGTCGCCAATCCCTGGCCGTGGTTTCGGGCGCTGTCGCCGTTTACCCCCGGGTGGATTTTTGTTCATGCAGAAGCGCTGGCAAACCCCGCAGAAGCGCTGACGGCGATCCGTGAAACCGGTGCCCGCGCAGGCCTGGCGTTTAACCCCGCCACGCCGCTTGAGCCCTATTGCTATCTCCGGGACGCCCTCGACGCCTGTCTGGTCATGACCAGCGAGCCGGATGGGCACGGCCAATGCTTTAACCCCACGTTAATCGACAAGGTGGCCGCCTGCGCGCGCTATTTTCCCGATGCCGAATGTTGGGCTGACGGCGGGATTGCTGAAACCGCCGGGCAGCAGCTCAAACTGGCCGGCGCAGAACATCTGGTTCTCGGGCGGGCGCTCTTTGCCTCAGACAATCCCGCGACGACGCTGGAATCCTTCAGGAGTGCGTTAAATGGATGATCGCTCTCAAAGCCGCCCCGATCGTATTCAACAGATGCTGCATTATCTCTGGCAACATCGCCGCCTTTCCTCCAGCCAGGCCGTCGAGCTGTTTGGCTATGCCCACGCCACGGTGCGGCGCGATTTTCATTTTATCGCCAGTCATTATCCCGGCATGGTGCGTCGTCATGGATGGCTGGAATTCGACAGCGACACCTCGGATAAAGAATACGTTTTTGATTTGAAAAACAGCCTGCAAAGCCAGGCGAAACACGAAATCGCCGTCGCGGCGCGCGCAATGATCCGCGATGGCGACTGCTTTATGCTGGATTCCGGATCGACCTGTCTTGAACTGGCTAAGCGCCTGGGCGATGTGCAGGCTAAAGCAATTTCAGTGGATATAAAAATTGCCAATCAACTGGGCTGCTTTAACAATATTGAAAGCTACATCATTGGGGGAATGGTGCGACCGGGCTACTTTTCAATAGGAGAGAGCCTGGCGCTGGAAATGTTGAACGCCTTTTCGGTAGAGCGCGCCTTTTTGTCCTGCGACGCGCTGTCGCTGGAAGCAGGCATCACCAATGCCACCATGTTTGAAGTGGGAGTAAAAAGCCGCATCATCCAGCGAGCCAGAGAGGTTATTCTGCTGGCGGATCACGGAAAATTCGATAAGGTGGAACCGCACAGGGTGGCCACACTGTCCTGTATTAAAACGATTATTACCGACAGCGGGTTATCCAGTGACGTGATGCAGCGTTATCAGCAGGCGGGCATTCATATTATTCGCGCCAAAGGAGAGCGGTGACCGCACCGCTCTCCGGGCCCGTTAAGGCGTAACAAACAGTGAGGAATAGTCGCGGTTACAGATACGCTGTACCGCTGGGTGCTGGATCATGCGCTCGGCAAAAATCGCGTGATACTCTTCCATCACGTTATCTATCCGCCCGATCTCCACCACCGTTTTGTCGTCGAAAAAATCCTGGGTATACAGCGTCGGCGCGACAAAAATCGCATTATGGGCGCAGCCGAAGGCTTTCATCAGCGCAGCGTCGTCGAATTCTCCCAGGATCTCAATATTCAACGCCTGAGCATTAAGCCAGTTCAACACCTTGCGGCCCAGCATCGATCGGCGGCCCGGAATCAGCAGCCTGCGCTCTTCCAGACAGGCGGGAAACGGCTTTTCCGGCCCCGGCGTCTGGCACCAGAAGCTGACGCCGCACTCGCCGATTTTCACCGAAAACAGCCCTTCCTGTTGGGTGGAATCGATCGGGCAATCAGAAATAATCATGTCCAGCTTATGCTGGCTAAGCTGCTCCAGCAGCATCTCGTGGGTGGATTCAAAACAGCGTAAATGGATCTGTTCATCCTCCACCACGGCGGCATCCAGCACACCGCTCACCAGGCGTTTGGAGAGCGCATCCGCAACCCCCACGTCAAACAGCAGGTGCGACTCTTTGCGATAGTTGACGATATCAAGCATCTCCTGGCTGAGCGTAAACATGCGATCGGCGTAGCGGAACACCAGTTCTCCCAGCTCGCTGGGCTCAATGCCCCGCCCCTTACGCTTGAACAGCTTGCCCTGTAGCCGCTCTTCTAATGCTTTAATCTGCCCGGTGATGGTTTGCGGCGTCAGATACAACGCTTCCGCCGCCCCCACAACCGACCCTTCCTTATACACGTGCCAAAAATAGTAAAGGTGGTTGTAATTGATGTGTGACATATCGCTTTCGCTCCCTGATTGATAATGATGTTCGGCAAGAACGCTTCCATGTGTTTGCGATTCAGGCGCGAACCTTTGCGTCTGAATACCGTATCCGTAACAGGCCGTAGCCTACGATTGCCGCCAGTAGCGAGCCGATAAGAATGCCCAGTTTTGCCCATGTAATAAACGTGGGATCGGCATTGCTAAATGCCAGAGTCGCGATGAAGATGGACATCGTGAATCCGATGCCGCACAACACCCCAACCGCCATAATTTCCTTAAACGTAGTGCCTTCGGGTAGCGAGGCCAGTTTAAGTTTTAACGCCAGCAGGCAAAACAGACTGATGCCTAAAGGCTTTCCAATAAACAGTCCGGCAATAATGCCCAGCGGCAGCAGTGATGTCAGCCCTTCCAGGGTCACACCCTGAAGCGATACGCCCGCATTGGCGAAAGCAAACAGCGGCAGGATCAAAAACGCGACCCACGGATGCAGTATATGCTCCAGTTCCCTCGCCGGAGAGTGCCCTCTCTGCGCCTTCAGCGGGATAAAGAAGCCGATAATCACCCCCGCCAGGGTGGCATGAATGCCGGATTTTAGCACCGCCGTCCAGAGTATGACGCCCACCAGAATATAAATGCCGGTGCGGCGAACATTAAGCACATTCAGCATCGCTAATGCCGTAATCGCCCCCGCCGCCACCAGCAACGACAGCATCGAAAGCTGATGGGTGTAAAACAGCGCAATGATGATAATTGCCCCTAAATCATCGATAATCGCCAACGCCATCAAAAACACTTTCAGGGCAGGCGGCACTCGCTTACCCAATAACGCCAGGACGCCTAATGCAAATGCGATATCCGTCGCTGCCGGGATCGCCCATCCTTCGCGGGTCGCGGGATCCTGGAAATTGAACAGCAGGTATACCGCTGCCGGGATCGCCATACCGCCTACAGCAGCGATAGCCGGGAATGCGGCCTGACGGCGGCTGGCCAGCGAGCCCTGCAAGAGTTCCCGCTTCACTTCCAGGCCGATCAACAAAAAGAAGATCGCCATCAGGGCGTCATTGATCCACAGGAGCAAATTCTTTTTGATTTCCAGTGCGCCAAACGTGATCTCTACGGGCGTACTGAGAAATTGCTGGTATCCTGTATGGGTGCTTTCTATGTTCGCGAACAGCATGGCCATGGCCGCAGCGATGATTAAAATCACCCCACCCGATGCTTCGTTAGCCAGAAAACGTTGAATCAATTTTGACATGCCTAACTACCTCAATAATTCCATATCCGTTATTAAAATACGATATATTTTCTATCTTACAGCGCCTTAAAGTTCGTTAAAAACAGATTATTTCGCCGTATAAGATCGCTATTTCCGATATAAAAAATAGGCTAGTCAGGTTTTCAGGAAACTTCTGAGCATTTTCCCGTTGGAAAATAATCAAAAAAAAACCTGTATCTACTCAGTGTAGATACAGGTTTTTGCGTATCGCATGAAACTTAACGCGTTAAATCGTCAAAGAACTTCTTCACGCCATCAAAGAAGCTTTTGGAACGCGGGCTGTTTTTCTCGCCCGTCGGGCCGCCGAAACTTTCCTGTAAATCTTTCAGCAGCTGCTTCTGCTTCTCGTTGAGGCCAACCGGCGTTTCTACCACCACGCGGCATAACAGGTCGCCCTGCGCACCGCCGCGTACGGATTTCACGCCCTTGCCGCGCATGCGGAACAGCTTGCCGGTTTGGGTTTCGTGCGGCACTTTCAGCTTCACGCGGCCATCCAGCGTCGGCACTTCGATTTCTCCGCCCAGCGCGGCCATTGCAAAGTTAATCGGCACTTCGCAATACAGGTTATTGCCTTCGCGCTCGAAGATCGGATGCTGTTTGACCTGCACCTGAACGTACAAATCACCTGCCGGTGCGCCGTGCTCGCCCGCTTCGCCCTCGCCTGCCAGGCGGATGCGGTCGCCGGTATCCACGCCCGCCGGGATTTTAACCGACAGGGTTTTCGATTTCTCAACGCGACCATGGCCGTGGCATTTGGTGCATGGATCTTTGATCAACGTACCGCGGCCCTGACAGTGCGGACAGGTCTGCTGCACCGCAAAGAAGCCCTGGCGCATCTGCACCTGGCCTGCGCCGTGGCAGGTCGGACAGGTCTGCGGCTGGGTGCCCGGTTTCGCGCCGTTGCCGTGGCAGACGTCGCACTCTTCCAGGGTCGGAATGCGGATCTCTTTGGTGACGCCGCGTACCGCTTCTTCCAGCGTCAGCTCCATGTTGTAACGGAGATCTGCGCCGCGTGCCGCGCGCTGACGGCCACGTCCACCGCCAAAAATATCGCCGAAAACATCGCCGAAGATGTCGCTGAAATCGGCACCGCCACCGCCAAATCCGCCGCCGCCCATGCCGCCCTGCTCAAATGCCGCATGGCCGTACTGATCGTAAGCCGCGCGTTTTTGCGCGTCGGTCAGCACTTCATAGGCTTCTTTAATCTCTTTGAATTTGTCTTCAGCGTCTTTATCACCCTGATTACGGTCCGGGTGATATTTCATTGCCAGGCGTTTGTAAGCCTTTTTGATTTCACGCTCTTCCGCGGTTTTCGGAACGCCTAAAATCTCGTAATAGTCTTTTTTCGCCATTTCTTTTATCTGCCCTTATTCCCTGTTTCATTCACGCCGCGCCCGCGTTGACCGTTACGCAACGCAAATTCATCCGGGAATACAAGAATAAACGGGCGGAGAGGAGATCCTCTTCGCCCGTATCAGTGTTTTACCCGTTCAAAGGGCGATTATTTTTTGTCTTTAACTTCTTCGAACTCGGCGTCGACAACATCATCATCTTTCGCGTTGTTCGCAGAAGCGTCAGCACCGCCAGCCTGCTGCTGCGCATGTTGCTGCTGAGCGATTTCCATCAGCTTCTGGGAAACCTGCGCCAGCGCCTGCATTTTGGCTTCGATATCGGCTTTATCTTCGCCTTTCAGCGCAGTTTCCAGCGCGGTCAGCGCAGACTCGATAGCCGTTTTGTCGTCAGCTGGCAGTTGATCGCCTGCTTCTTCAACCTGCTTACGGGTGCTGTGCACCAGGTGGTCTGCCTGGTTGCGGGTCTGTACCAGCTCTTCGAACTTACGGTCAGACTCTGCGTTTGCTTCCGCTTCGCGCACCATTTTCTGGATTTCATCTTCGTTCAGACCAGAAGATGCCTTGATGGTGATTTTCTGCTCGCGACCGCTGTTTTTGTCTTTCGCAGACACGTGCAGGATACCGTCCGCATCAATGTCGAAGGTGACTTCGATCTGCGGCATACCGCGCGGTGCCGGGTTAATCCCGTCCAGGTTGAACTGGCCCAGAGATTTGTTATCGCTGGCGCGTTTACGTTCACCCTGCAGCACATGGATGGTTACCGCAGACTGGTTGTCTTCCGCAGTAGAGAACACCTGGCTGTGCTTGGTCGGGATAGTGGTGTTTTTGCTGATCAGCGCCGTCATCACGCCGCCCATGGTTTCGATACCCAGAGACAGCGGGGTAACGTCCAGCAGCAGTACGTCTTTCACGTCGCCGGTCAATACGCCGCCCTGAACCGCTGCGCCGATGGCCACAGCTTCATCCGGGTTAACGTCTTTACGCGGCTCTTTACCAAAGAACTCGGCAACTTTTTTCTGCACCATCGGCATACGAGTCTGACCGCCGACCAGGATCACGTCCTGCACGTCGGATACGGACAGGCCAGCATCCTGCAGCGCCACTTTCAGCGGCTCGATGGAACGGTTCACCAGGTCTTCGACCAGGCTTTCCAGTTTCGCGCGAGTCACTTTGATGTTCATGTGTTTCGGACCGGTGGCGTCTGCAGTGATGTACGGCAGGTTCACGTCGGTCTGCTGAGCGGAAGACAGCTCGATTTTGGCTTTTTCTGCCGCTTCTTTCAGACGCTGCATCGCCAGCGGATCGTTGCGCAGATCGATACCCTGGTCTTTCTTAAACTCTTCCACCAGGTAGTTGATCATACGGCTGTCGAAGTCTTCGCCACCCAGGTGGGTGTCACCGTTGGTCGCCAGTACTTCAAAGGTTTTTTCACCGTCAACGTCGTCGATTTCGATAATAGAGATATCGAAAGTACCGCCGCCGAGGTCGTAAACCGCAATAGTACGGTTGCCGACTTCTTTATCCAGACCGTAAGCCAGCGCGGCTGCAGTCGGTTCGTTGATGATACGTTTTACTTCCAGACCCGCGATACGGCCAGCATCTTTGGTTGCCTGACGCTGAGCATCGTTGAAGTACGCAGGTACGGTGATAACCGCTTCAGTTACCGGTTCGCCCAGGTAATCTTCAGCCGTTTTCTTCATTTTCTTCAGCACTTCTGCAGAAATCTGCGGCGGTGCCATTTTCTGGCCTTTCACGTCAAGCCATGCGTCACCGTTGTCGGCGGCGATGATTTTGTACGGCATGATGGCTTCATCACGCTGAACTTCTTCATCCTGGAAGCGGCGACCGATCAGGCGTTTAATCGCGAACAGCGTGTTCTGCGGGTTAGTCACTGCCTGACGTTTAGCCGGCTGACCTACCAGAGTTTCGCCATCCTGTGTATAAGCAATGATAGAAGGCGTGGTGCGGTCACCCTCGGCGTTCTCCAGAACACGCGCGGTAGTACCATCCATAATCGCGACACAAGAGTTAGTCGTCCCCAGGTCGATACCAATAATTTTACCCATCTAAACGTCTCCACTAAAAATTCGTCATTATGTGGTTGTGAACCTGTAATAAGGGCGAAACCGTGAGTTTCAACTGCCCCATCATTATTTTTCACGTCCACTCACTGCGGTTGACTACAAGATGGGGTCGTATCGCTGCGCATCAAGGGGCAACAAATAAAATTTTTTTCTTTTACCTGTGCAGATCATAGACGGCGGGGTATTGGCTGATTATTATGCCGCGCCCGACACGGATCACACTTTCTGGCGGCGGGTATTTACATCTATATAACCAACGATTTGAGGATTTATGGGCAACACAAAGTTGGCTAACCCCGCACCGCTGGGATTAATGGGTTTCGGCATGACCACTATTCTGCTTAACCTGCACAATATCGGTCTCTTCCCGCTGGACGGCATTATTCTGGCGATGGGCATTTTCTACGGCGGCATCGCGCAGATTTTCGCGGGCCTGCTGGAGTTTAAGAAAGGGAATACTTTCGGTTTAACCGCGTTTACGTCTTATGGCTCCTTCTGGCTGACCCTGGTCGCGATCCTGCTGATGCCTAAAATGGGCCTGGCGGAAGCGGCTAACGGTCATTTCCTGGGTGTTTACCTGGGCATCTGGGGCATCTTCACCCTGTTCATGTTCTTCGGCACGTTGAAGGGCGCACGGGTACTGCAATTCGTATTCCTGAGCCTGACCGTTCTGTTCGCGCTGCTGGCGATTGGCCATCTGGCGGACAACGAGAGCATTGTTCACGTCGCGGGTTGGATTGGTCTGGTTTGCGGCGCAAGCGCCATCTATCTGGCGATGGGCGAAGTGCTGAACGAACAATATGGCCGCACCGTGTTGCCGATTGGCGAACAGCACTAAGCGTCACCGCTTCTTACTCAACGGCTGCCTTTTGGCAGCCGTTTTTTTTACCGTTCCCGGTTATATTCCGCCGCCAGATACTCCAGCAAGGCCACCACATTGCGCGGTGCCAGCCGGTTTAGCTGCGGCCAGACGGGATGCATGGCTAACCAGGACTGAAATGCCTTCGCGGGTTGCAGAGTGGCGTGGAGGAAAGCAGCATTGCCGGGATTGCCGGTGAGATGGCACACCGCCATCTCATAATGGCGCTGGGAATAACAGCGCCAGCTATCGCGCCAGATGATGCTGGAAACCACGGTATCGCTGCGTAATCGCTGGGTATCATCACGCGTTCCACGCTCATAAACGAAGCCGATGCGGCTGCGCTGGCTCACTACGTCATGGCGATTGGCCATTAGACACGCGCCATAAAGAAAGCATTCATGCGCCAGCCAGTGCTGAACAGACAGCACCCTTTTATGGGTTAACGCATGCACCAGCGCAAAGTGGCGATAGGCGGCGATAACCGGCTTGACCACGACGCCTGCATCGTCTCGTTTAAGTTCAGCCACACCATAAGCCACATCAAACAGCAGTGGGCGTTGCTTGATAATGCGGTCTTTGTCAAAAACCTGGCGTATCACGCTCTGCGTACTCTGTTTTTCACCGGGCAGCGAAGGATACCGCCACTCCTGGCCAATCCCCTGATTTAGCGCCATATAGTTGGTTGATAAAGCGATCACGCGGCCCGTTTTGTTATCCGCCGTTACGATGAGATAAAGCCGGTTCTCGCCGCCGTTAAACCCAACGGTAAATGCGGTAGTAGAGAATTCCACATTCAGGGACGCGAGCGAGGAATGCACCTGTTCAAGCCCTGCCAGAAATGCCAGCCGGGATAGCGCACGGCTAATAAGCTGGCTGTCCTGATAGACCAGTCTGAAAGATGTGCCTGTGGCAATGGCTTCGCGTAGCGGGGTAAGTTTTTCGTCCCAGGCCACTGGCCCGGCATAATGGGTAAAGGTGCGCGCGCAGGCCTGGCAGCGCCAGCGCTGTTTCCCTGCCGCGTTTTGCCCATGGCGTACCAGCGCATCCGTCTGTCCACAGCCGGGGCAACACAACATGACGCCGGCATAATGGTGATTGCTTTGATGGCTGAAAGCACTTAGCGAGCCGGGCGAGATGAACGGGAAATAGTAACCGCATTCCGGGCAGCGGCAGTTACGTCCGATATGCAAATAGCGTGCGCTATTCGCGACGCCAAATAACCGGCATCCGATAGTCTTGCAGCAGTTAACATGCGTCCAGGCGTTCATAAGAGAGCCGTCCGTCAGGTAACATAGTGACGAATATCGGAGGGTAAGTAGCCCTGCTCCAGCAGTGATTTCATCATCAGCATATAAGGTTGAACAAACCTGAAAAACGCCTGATAGCTCGGACAGAAATAATTCAGATTTTTAGATCCGGTACTGGAGAACGTGATGCGATCTTTCGGGCAACCGCCATGACAGGCGGATCTCACCCCGCAGGCCGCGCATTCCGACGCAAGCGGCGACTTGTAATGGCCAAACATCCGATTCGCGTCGCTTTCCAGCATCTCGCGCAGCGTGCTCTGATGAAGATTGCCAAGCAGGTATTCCGGGCTGACGAAGTGATCGCACTGATAAATATCGCCGTTCAGCTCAAGGGCAAACGCGCTACCGCAGGAGGGCGCGAATACGCAGGTTAACGCCGGGAGGCCGCAGCATACGGCAAACGCATGCTCAAAAATCGGCACTTCGATGACGCCAATATCATGACGTACCCACTGATAAAAAATCGTTTTCAGGAAAGTACCAAAGTCCGCGGGTTTCAGGCTGCGCTGGCTTACCCCTTGTTCTGATGCTTCCAGCAGTGGAATAAACTGCATATGGCGGCTGCCAAGTTTTTTCAGAGCGTCGTACACCTGCAGCGGATGCTGGCTGTTCAGCGCATTCACCACCGTTAAGGTGTTAAACGCCACGCCGTGTTTTTGCAGCAATTTCACAGCGGCTTCAACGTGATGATACGTCGGTTTTCCGGCGTTGGTTTTACGGTAAGCGTTATGCAGAACGGCGTCACCGTCCACCGAGATGCCAATCAAAAAGTGATGTTGCCTGAAAAACCGGCACCAGGCATCGTCAAGCAGAATGCCATTAGTCTGGAAGGTATTGAGGATGGTTTTCCCCTGGGCAAACTGCTGTTGCAGCGCCACCGCGCGTTGAAAAAATGCCAGTCCGGCAAGCGTTGGCTCCCCGCCCTGCCAGGCGAAGATAACCTCGTCGGTGTCCTGTGCGGCAATCTGCTGTTGAACAAACAGGCTAAGCGTCTCGTCATCCATACAGCGCGCATGGCGTTCCGGGTACAGTTGGGCTTTATCCAGATAAAAGCAGTAATCACAGCCGAGATTGCAGAGCGCGCCGGTTGGTTTGGCCATCACATGGCAGCTTTTCATGTTTCTTTCCCTTTAATAACCGGCCCCACGTTTACCGCAGGGCCGCTCTGCTACAGCTAGTTCCAGTCAACCGGGGTGGGTTTCTCGCCGCGCGCTTCCATCAACGCGTCATGCTCAATACTGGCCTGGTAATTTTTAAACGCCGCCACCAGCTGTTTTTCCACGACCGGCTGTTTGCCGAGCTGATTCATGGTTTCGCCGCGATCCTGTTTCAGGTTGTAGAGATACTTCGGTTTACTGTCGCGGTCGAAAATCATCTTCCAGTCGCCGTCGCGCAGCGCCCACATATCGGTAGGATCGTCCTGGAACGGCATGTCGATAGCCGTCAGGATCGGTTTTTGGCGGGTGAGGGTTTTCCCTTCCAGGACCGGCACGATGGATTCGCCATCAATAACGCGATCCTTCGGTAAATCGAAGTGGGTCAATTCAGCCAGGGTTGGCAGCACGTCCAGGCCGCTCACCGGCACGTCAGATACCGTGCCCGCCTGTAGATGTTTGCCGTATTTCACGATGGCGGGCACGCGCGTACCGCCTTCCCACAGGTTGTCTTTACGGCCACGCAATCCGTCGGTTTCGCCTGCCAGGTTGAGTTCATACCATTTACGCGCTTCGCGGGTAACCGGGCCGTTGTCGCTGGTGAAAATCACAATGGTGTTGTCTTCCTGGCCCATCGATTTAATTTTCGCCAGCACCTTACCGACCTGCTCATCCATATAGCTGATATTGGCGTAATACTCGCCTGGCCCGCGATACGGTTTATCCGCCCAGTCGGCGTAGAACAGATCCGGGTGCTGTTTCTGATACTCGCTCATGTACGCGTTATACATATCGAGATATTTTTTCGGCGAAGCCAGCGGGCTATGAACTTCGGTAAACGCCACATACATGAAGAACGGATTATTATCTTTTTTATTATTTAACCAGTTAATGGCCTCCTGGCTGACAAACTCGCCGCTGATTTGCTTCACGGTGCCCAGCGCTTTGCCATTACGGTAAAAACCGTTGGGATAAACCACGCCGTACCGTGGGCGCTCTTTGGCTTTATCCAGATCGCTGGTGACAAATCCAGCGGCATTGACCAGGGTGTACTGGAAACCGGCGTCTTCAGCCTGCGGCTGGTCGTGGCGATCCGCACCGGCATTCAGATGCCATTTACCCATCATCGCGGTGTCATAGCCCTGGTCTTTGAGGTAATTGGCAATGGTTTTTTCGTTACGCCCCAGCGCCACGTTTTTGGTGGCAGGGATCCAGGAGCGAATGCCGGTACGGAACGGCGTGCGTCCGGTTAATAGCCCGGCGCGGGACGGTGAACACAGCGGTGCGGGCGCATAATATTGGGTAAAACGCACCCCTTCCTGCGCCAGCTTGTCGATATTCGGCGTTTTGACAATCGGATGTCCATAAACACCTAAATCCCCATAACCTAAATCATCCGCCAGAATAATCACTACATTAGGTTTTTGATGATTTTCTGCTGCCAGCGCGGGATGGATTGCAACCGACGCGCAAAACGCGGCGCTGACCAGCGTGGCCAAAATATGTTTTTTCATCGCCTGTTCCTTATTAATTAAAATTCGTAGCCGAGCATATAAATCAATTGGTCGCCGTAGTTTTCATAGCCGAGTTTGTTATCGAAATAGCGGTACGTCATACTGGCTTTGAAATGAGGGTAGAATTTCCAGGTGAGGGTTAGCCCGCCGTTAATACCGTTTTTGCTGTGCTGTTGTTCCGCATACGCATCATTACGGTCGAGTTCAAATTCATTCCAGTTGGAGAGCACCATCTTTTCGCCCCACAGGTCGAAAAACCAGGCGGCGGTCCAGCCCACGACGTAGCCGTTCAGACCGTTGGCCTGCCCGTATTTTCTGGAGGTGTAGTCAGAAGAGAGGTTGTGCAGCGCGACGTAAGGCTTAAAGAAACCCTGTGGACCAGCCCAGCCTAAATAGCCGAAGCCGTACATCATATTCAGCTCATCGCCCCATTTATTTTCAAACTGACCATACAACTTGCCCATAAAGCTAAAATCAGAATCAAATAAGCGAATGTGAGTTTGTGCAGACAATACGTGGTTACGCCCTTCAACCGGATGATTTAATACGTTGCTTTCAAAAAAAGAATAAAACTCCGCTTTATCGAAAATAGCGCCGAAATCCGCGGTCGCTTTCCAGACTTCGCCACGATGGGTATTTTCAAATCCGTTATTCCAGTTGGCATACCCGGCGTTCACCGAGCCATAAGACGTTTTTAATTCCAGCGCCTGTGCCTGCCCGGCCAGTAAAACAGTCAGCGTCAGTAGCCAACCCCTGAGGTCGTTTATATTCATTGTGATAACTCCCTGATGGTATTTTCCAAAAAACAGATGATTCATCGGAGAGCATGGTAGGGAGAGCCCAGGTAAATATTCGTGATAATTTTCACACAATATTTGTGAGAATTATTACAAGGAAGAGAGGTGACAGAAATTGGGGATCGGAGCGGATTAACCTATTGATTTAACGTGGCTGCTGCCCATAAAAAAACGCCGTCAGCCACTGGCTGACGGCGTCACATAACAATCAGAATTACTGTACGGCGGCGCGTTCAGGCGCAGCATCCGCCTGATAACTCTCCTGACGTAGCCAGATGCCCAGGCCAAGCCCCATCAGCGAGAGTGCCAGGACGTACCAGGCCGGAGCCATGGGCGAAACGCCCATTAACATGGTAACGGCGATGGGCGTTAAGCCACCGAAAATGGCATACGACACGTTATAGGAAAACGAGATCCCGGTGAAACGCACTTCTGCCGGAAAAGAACGCACCATCACGTAAGGCACGGCTCCCACCACGCCCACGCACAAACCTACCGTGCCATACAGCAGGAACAGCTGTTCAGGATGCGCGCCGGATAAGTGGTAAAAGAACCAGCTGGAACAGGCCAGCAGCAGGCTGCCGACGATAAAGGTTTTGCTGGCACCAAAACGATCCACCGCCAGCCCGGCAATCAGGCAGCCGAAGCACAGCATAATGGTGGCGATGCTGTTCGCCTGCAATGTCAGCGCGGGCGCAAAGTCATACTGTTTTTGCAACCAGACCGGCGACATCAGGATCACTACCACGATCCCCGCAGACAGTAGCCAGGTCAGCAGCATCGATACCACCACCGCTTTTTTATGGCGCACCACCACGGCTTTTACCGGCAACTCCTGCGCCAGGGCTTTTCGCTGCTGCATCTCAAGGAAAATTGGCGTCTCCTGCAACCAGCGACGTAAGTACATGGCGACCAGGCCAAACGCGCCGCCGAGCAGGAACGGCACGCGCCAACCCCAGTCGTGTACCGCCTGCTGGGTCATGCTGGTATTAACCAGCGTGGCGACCACCGAACCCAGCAAAATCCCCACCGTCAGGCCCGCCGTGAGCGTTCCGCAGGCGATACCGATGCGTCGTGCGGGCACATGCTCCGCAACAAACACCCACGCGCCGGGCACCTCACCGCCAATTGCCGCGCCCTGTAGCAGACGCATCAGCAACAGCAGCAGCGGCGCGGCAATGCCTACGGTGGCATAGGTGGGTAATAAGCCCATCGCCAGCGTAGGTACCGCCATCAGCAGGATGCTCAGCGTAAACATTTTCTTACGGCCAACCAGATCGCCAAAATGCGCCATGATAATGCCGCCCAGCGGACGTGCCAGATAGCCCGCCGCAAAGATGCCGAAGGTTTGTACCTGACGCAGCCATTCAGGGATATCGGTTGGGAAAAAGAGTTCCCCGACCACCGCCGCAAAGAACACGAAGATGATGAAGTCGTAAAACTCCAGCGCGCCGCCGAGGGCAGCAAGGGTCAACGTTTTATAATCCTGACGATTGAGCGGGCGATTGTGTTGTGACATAAGAGACCGTTTGTGAACAGAGAGGGTGTAATACCGTCATACGATAACTGTAAAGTAACAATTACTATACCGTATCAAATGCATTACACCAGTTGCTTTCGCTGTTATGTCACACCATCAGGAATTTTAGGGTTTTATGTCGCGAATGGCGCTCTTAGGGCGAAATGCGGCTACGACATAAACACAAGTCTCTATATAAGGGCCATCAAGCAGCTGGATACAGTAAGGCACGCTGGCGAAAATACCCGCAACGGCGACCTTGCCGCTCTCGTCACGCAATCCTTCCAGGGTTTCTTTGATGGACTTAGGCTGGCCGGGGAGATTGAGGATTAACGCCTGTTTGCGGATCACCCCTACCTGACGGGACAAAATTGCCGTCGGCACAAAATTGAGGCTGATCTGGCGCATCTGCTCGCCGAAGCCGGGCATTTCACGATCGGCGACGGCCAGCGTCGCATCAGGGGTCACATCGCGACGCGCGGGGCCGGTGCCGCCGGTAGTCAGCACTAAATGGCAGCCCATTTCATCCACCAGCTCGCAGAGTGTCTGCTCGATCACCGGCTGTTCGTCGGGGATCAGGCGCGTTTCAACGGTGAACGGGGTAGTGAGTGCCGACGCGAGCCATGCTTCAAGCGCGGGAATGCCTTTGTCCTGATAAACGCCCGTGGAAGCGCGATCAGAAACAGAAACCAGGCCAATACGTAATGTGTCCATATCCATTCCGATAATGATTCAAAAGTGACGGAATGATACACCGAGCGGGGAGATGCAGACAGAGGAAGCGGGGATTACGTGACGCAAAGCGTGTGGCCGGGAGAGCCCGGCCACGAGAAAAATTACAGCAGGTCGCCGATCATTTTTTCCAGTTTTTCCTGGTCAACCGCGAACTTACGGATGCCGTCGGCCAGTTTATCAACCGCCATCGGATCCTGGTTGTGCTGCCACAGGAACTCAGACTCGGTGATACGTTCCGGACGCGCTTTCACTTCGCCGCTGAACGCCAGTTTACGCTCAACCGCGCCTTCGCTTTCTGCCAGCTCTTTCAGCAGCGCTGGCGCGATGGTCAGACGGTCGCAGCCCGCCAGCTCCAGAATTTCGCCCACGTTACGGAAGCTTGCGCCCATCACCACGGTTTCATAACCGTGCTGTTTGTAGTATTCGTAAATTTCAGTCACCGACACCACGCCCGGATCTTCGGCAGCCGCGTATTCTTTCTTATCGGTGTTGGCTTTGTACCAGTCGAGGATACGGCCCACGAACGGAGAAATCAGGAACACGCCCGCTTCCGCACAAGCACGCGCCTGAGCGAAGGAGAACAGCAGCGTCAGGTTACAGTTGATGCCTTCTTTTTCCAGCTGCTCCGCCGCACGGATACCCTGCCAGGTTGAAGCCAGTTTGATCAGAATGCGATCGTTGCTGATGCCTGCATCGTTATACAGTTTGATCAGGCGTTTAGCTTTAACGATGCTCGCTTCGGTGTCGTAGGAAAGACGCGCATCAACTTCTGTAGAGATACGGCCCGGGATCAGCTTCAGGATTTCCAGACCGATATTCACGGCCAGCTTGTCCGACGCATCAACAATCTGCTGCTCGCGGGAATCGCTTTGCGCACGCGCCCAGGTCACCGCATCGTCAATCAGTTTGCGGTACTCAGGAATTTGTGCGGCGTTCAGAATCAAAGAAGGGTTGGTGGTTGCATCCTGCGGCTGGTACAGCTTCATTGCCGCGATGTCTCCGGTATCAGCCACTACGGTTGTGAACTGACGAAGGGAGGTCAATTTGTCCGTCATAATAGAAGTCTCTTCAAAACTGCGTGTTAGGGAGATGTAATCGGTCTGCGGTGATGATAACACGACGCCCGAGCAGCGCAACCGCAGCAATTCAGGCGGGTACAGTGTGATAAACTGCCTTATTCGATAGCCTGCAAAGTATCACGAAGGAAGGCGGCCAGCGCGGTTGCGCAAACCGGATGAGTTTATCAAGAGGGATGTGAATGCCGGATTTTCTTACGTTTATCAATGAAATACTCTGGGGATCGGTCCTCATCTACCTGCTGCTGTGCGCGGGGATCTGGTTCACGTTGCGCAGCGGCTTTGTGCAGTTCCGCTATATCCGCTATTTCCCCCGGGCGCTGAGAAAGAGTTTTACACCGCAACCCGACGGCTTAACGGCGTTTCAGGCGCTGTGCACCAGCCTGGCGGCACGCGTCGGCAGCGGCAATATTGCAGGCGTAGCGCTGGCTATTTCGATGGGCGGCCCCGGCGCGGTGTTCTGGATGTGGGTAACGGCGCTGATCGGCATGGCGACCTCGTTTGCCGAATGCTCGCTTGCGCAACTTTATAAGGGCCGCGATCGTAACGGTCAGTTTCGCGGCGGCCCGGCCTGGTATATGGAGCGCGGGCTCGGCATGCGTTGGATGGGCGTGCTGTTTTCCCTGTTTCTGTTGCTGTCGTTTGGCCTGGTGTTTAATGCCGTCCAGGCCAGCTCGGTGGCCTTCGCGTTAGATCATGCCTGGCAAATTCCCAAATGGCTAACGGTCAGCGTACTGGCGGCGCTTACGCTGCTGGTCTGCACCCGGGGAATGCGCGGTATTGCCCGTATGGCGCAATGGCTGGTGCCGGTAATGGCGAGCCTGTGGGTGCTGACGGGGCTGACGATTATTGCGTTGAATATCGACAAAATGCCCGAGGTCATCGAAACGATCTTTACCGGCGCATTCGGCTGGCAGGAAGCGGCGTCCGGCGTGATGGGCTACACCTTTAGCCAGGCGCTGACCAGTGGTTTTCAGCGCGGCATGTTTTCTAACGAAGCGGGGATGGGCTCAACGCCTAACGCAGCCGCGGCGGCGTCATCATGGCCGCCCCACCCTGCCGCCCAGGGCATCGTGCAGATGATCGGCGTGTTTGTTGATACGGTAATTATTTGCAGCGCCACGGCGGTAATTATCCTGATTGCCGGGCTGCCGGAAAAACCGCTGACGCCGGATGAGGGTATCTTATTAACCCAGCATGCGCTGGTGAGCCTGACGGGCCACTGGGCGAGTGGCTATCTGGGCCTGATCGTGCTGCTGTTCGCTTTCACGTCGATTGTCGCCAATTACGCCTATGCGGAAAACAATCTGGTGTTTTTGCGCATGGATACCCCCCGTAATATCTGGTTGCTCAGGCTGGGCGTGCTGGCGATGATCATGATGGGCGCAGTGATCAACCTGACGCTGGTATGGCATCTGGCGGACATCTCAATGGCCCTGATGGCAATCACCAACCTGACGGCTATTCTGTTGCTATCGCCGGTAGTGAAAACCCTCGCGGCGGACTATTTACGCCAGCGCAAGCTGGGCGTGAAGCCGCATTTCGATCCGGCGCGTTTTCCAGAGCTCCAACAGCATCTTGCGCCGGATGTCTGGCAAAACTTACCGCGTGAGTGAACGTAAACTGATTGCAACCATTGGTCACCTTTGCACCAAAATTTGTTACAGTCACCAAAAAGCCTGTAAGGAAAAGCAATGCTGTTACTGATTTCACCTGCCAAGACCCTGGATTATCAAAGCCCGCTGGCCACTAAACGCTATACCCAACCCGAGCTACTGGAGTACTCCCAGCAGCTGATTGGCGAAGCGCGCAATTTGTCTGAAGCGCAGATCAAAGCGCTGATGGGCGTGAGCGATAAAATCGCCTCCCTGAACGCAACGCGCTTTCACGACTGGCATCCGGACTTTACTCCGGACAACGCGCGCCAGGCGATTCTGGCGTTTAAAGGCGACGTCTATACCGGGCTCCAGGCGGAGACCTTCAGCGAGGCGGATTTCGAGTTTGCCCAGCGCCATTTGCGGATGTTATCGGGGTTATACGGCGTCTTGCGTCCACTGGATCTGATGCAGCCCTACCGGCTGGAAATGGGCATTAAACTGGAGAACGCCAAAGGCAGCGATTTATATACCTTCTGGGGCGACATTATCACCCATACGCTGAACGATGCGCTGGCCGCCCAGGGCGACAACGTGTTGATTAACCTGGCGTCCGATGAGTATTTCAAAGCGGTGCGTCCGACGAAGCTGAACGCGAAAATCGTGAAGCCGGTATTCCTTGATGAGAAAAACGGCAAATTTAAGATAATCAGTTTCTACGCCAAGAAAGCGCGCGGATTAATGAGCCGCTACGTAATCGAAAACCGTCTGACCCTGCCCCAGCAGTTGACCCAGTTTGACGTAGACGGCTATGCCTGGGATCGCGACATGTCGAGCGAAACCGAGCTGGTCTTCAAGCGCCCTGAACGTTAAGCAATAAAAAGGCCCGGCGCTTTCGCAGACCGGGCCTCGACGATAAAGCCTTATCAGGCTTTGGTCATCATCAACTGACGTAACGCCGCGAAATCCGCCGGCAGCTGATGCGACAGCAGCGGCAGATCGGCACGTTCCGCCAGCTCTTTCGGCAGATCCAGCGTCTCGCCGAGGATCGACTCCACGCTCTCTTTAAATTTCGCCGGATGCGCCGTGCCGAGGAACAACCCGTATTCTCCCGGACGCAGCTGGTCGCGCAGGGCGCGGTAAGCAATCGCCGCATGCGGTTCAGACACGTACCCGCCTGCTTTCAGTTCACGCATCGTTTCCTGAGTCACGCTGTCGTCCACCGCCGCATGCCCCAGCTCATTCAGACGCCACACTTTACGGCGGAACAGCTCTTCCACGCGCGGCCAGTTGTTTGGCTGAGAAACGTCCATCGCGTTAGACAGCGTCGCCACGGTGGCCTTCGGCTGCCATTCGCCGTTTTGCAGGAAACGCGGCACGGTGTCGTTGGCGTTAGTCGCGGCGATAAAGCGCTTCACCGGCAGGCCGAGGGATTTCGCCAGCAGCCCGGCGGTGAGATCGCCGAAGTTGCCGCTGGGCACGGACACCACCAGCTGATTACGCGCTTCCTGCGGCAGTTGCGCCACGGCTTCGAAGTAATAGCAAATCTGCGCCAGCAAGCGGCTGATGTTGATGGAGTTCGCCGAGTTCAGGCCCAGCGCCACTTTCAGCTCTTCATCATCAAACGCCTGCTTCACCAGCGCCTGGCAGGCGTCAAAGTCACCGTCGATCGCCACAGTTTCGATGTTGCCGCCCAGGGTGCAGAACAGCTTTTCCTGGAGCGGGGAAATTTTGCCCTGCGGATAGAGGATCACTACGCGCACGTTCTTCAGCCCGTAAAACGCATGGGCCACCGCCGCGCCGGTATCACCTGAAGTGGCGGTTAAAATGGTCACTGGCTTATCGCCGCTGATGTGCGTCAGCATCTGGGCCATAAAGCGGCCGCCGAAATCTTTAAACGCCAGCGTCGGGCCGTGGAACAGTTCCAGACAGCCGATGTCCGGCTGCACGCTTTTCACCGGTGCCGGGAAGGCAAAAGCGTTGCGTACGCGGCTTTCGAGGATCTCCTGCGGAATTTCATCGCCAATAAACGCGGCCAGGATTTTCGCGCTGCGCGAGACGAAATCCAGCTTCAGCATCTCGTCGATTTCGGTGAGGCTGAATTCCGGTAAATCGTGCGGAAAAAACAGCCCCTGATTTTTGCCCAGTCCTTGCGTAACGGCCTGCGCAAAGCTGACCTGTTCGTTATGATCTTTCAGATTATAGAGTTTCATGCGTTATCCCAGTACTCGTGCGCCAGCCGTGTCCAGACGGCAAATATGTACAAAGCCTTCCTGATTTTGCAGGTAGTGTTGTTGCAGCCAGTCCGCCATGCGCTGCGCCGTTTCCGGGTTATCGCACACCGCAAACAGGGTCGGCCCGGAGCCGGAAATCCCGCAGGCCAGCGCGCCGATATCCGCCGCAGCCTGCCGCGCCTGGCTGAAGCCCGGCAGCAGTTTGGTGCGATACGGTTCGGCAATCACATCGCGCATCAGCTTCGCCGCCAGCAGCGGCTGGCGGGTGTGGCAGGCGTGAATGAAGCCCGCCAGGTAACGCCCGTGGGCGATGCAATCCTGACGGCGATACTGCGCCGGTAATATCGCCCGCGCTTCGGCGGTGGAAACCTTAATGCCCGGATACGCCATCACCCACAGCCACTCATCAAAGCCTGGCACCTGCTGGCTGATAATGCCGTTCTCTTCCAGCATCAGCTGCAAACCGCCTAAAAAGCAGGGCGCGACGTTATCGTAATGAATGCTGCCGGAGATGCGCCCTTCCAGCTCGCCCATCAACGCCAGCAAGCGCGTGTCGTTAAGCGGCTTGCCGCAAAATTCGTTCATCGCCATCAGGCCCGCCACCACGGAACAGGCGCTGGAGCCCAGACCAGAGCCGATAGGCATATTTTTTTCCAGAGTCATCGCCACCGGCACGGTTTTGCCGATCTCCTGACAAAAGCGCTCCCAGCACTGATAGACGATATTTTCACGCGGCTCGCTGGGTAATTTACTGACGAACTGCCCGCGATTGGTCAGCGAAAACTGCTGTGCCGCTTCCACCGTCACGCAATCGCCTAACAGCTCGCCGCTGGCGGGCGTCACCGCCGCGCCTAATACATCAAACCCCACGCTGACATTCCCAATGGAGGCCGGGGCATATACTTTGACCATCTTAAACTCCTAACTTCCATGACAGGGTGCGCAGCAAATCGGCAAACACGCCAGCAGCGGTCACATCGTTACCCGCGCCGTAACCCCGAAGTACCAGCGGCAGCGGCTGATAGTAGTGGCTGTAAAACGCCAGGGCGTTTTCGCCGTTTTTCACTTTATACAGCGGATCGTTACCGTCTACGGCGGCAATCTTCACGCGACAGGTGCCGTCTTCTTCAATGAGGCCGACATAGCGCAGCACTTTGCCCTCATCGCGCGCCTGCGCCACCCGGGAGGAAAAGTCATCGTCCAGCTGGTTCAGACGGCCCATAAAGCTGACGACGTCGCCTTCGGCGTCAAAGCTCGCCGGAAGCACCGGCTCAATCACAATATCTGAAAGTTCCAGGCTACGCCCGGTTTCACGCGCCAGAATCAACAATTTGCGCGCCACGTCCATGCCGCTGAGATCGTCACGCGGGTCCGGCTCGGTATAGCCCAACTCACGCGCGGTGGCGGTGGCTTCAGAGAGCGTCATCCCCTCATCCAGCTTGCCGAAAATAAACGACAGCGAACCGGATAAAATGCCGGAGAAGCGTTGCAGCTCATCGCCCGCGTTGAGCAGGTTCTGGAGGTTTTCGATAACCGGCAGGCCCGCGCCGACGTTGGTGTCGTAGAGGAATTTACGGCGTGATTTCGCCGCCGCCTGACGCAGCTGATGGTAGTAATCCATCGAGGAGGTATTGGCTTTTTTGTTCGGGGTCACCACGTGGAAACCTTCGCTCAGAAAGTCCGCGTACTGATCGGCCACAGCCTGGTTAGAGGTACAGTCGACGATCACCGGGTTAAGCAGGTGATACTCTTTTACCAGACGGATCAGACGGCCAAGATTGAACGGCTCCGACGCCTGGCCCAGCGCATCACGCCAGTTCTCCAGATCCAAACCGTGCACGTTGGTCAACAGCGCTTTTGAGTTGGCGACGCCACACACCCGTAAATCAATATGCTTTTGCTTCAGCCACGCCTGCTGGCGCTTAAGCTGTTCCAGCAGCGCTCCGCCGACGCCACCGACGCCGATCACAAACACTTCAATCACCTGATCGGTGTTGAACAACATCTGATGGGTGACGCGCACGCCGGTGGTGACATCGTCGTTGCTGACCACCACAGAGATTGAGCGCTCGGACGAGCCCTGGGCGATCGCCACAATATTGATATTGGCGCGCGCCAGCGCTGCGAAGAACTTGGCGGAAATGCCGCGCAGGGTGCGCATGCCGTCGCCGACCACAGAGATGATCGCCAGGCGTTCCATCACCGCCAGCGGTTCCAGCAGCCCTTCTTTCAGTTCCAGATAGAACTCATCCTGCATCGCCCGCTGCGCCCGCACGCTGTCGGCCTGCGGCACGCAGAAGCTGATGCTGTATTCTGAAGACGATTGGGTGATCAGCACCACCGAGATGCCCGCACGGGACATCGCCGCGAACACGCGCGCCGCCATCCCCACCATACCTTTCATGCCCGGACCAGAGACGCTGAACATCGCCATATTATTCAGGTTACTGATGCCCTTCACCGGCAGGCCGTCTTCATCGCTGCTGGCACCGATCAGGGTGCCTGGCGCTTGCGGGTTACCGGTGTTTTTAATCAGACAGGGGATTTGGAACTGGGCGATGGGGGCGATGGTGCGGGGGTGAAGAACTTTAGCGCCGAAGTAGGAGAGCTCCATGGCTTCCTGATACGACATCGACTTCAGCAGCCTGGCGTCCGGCACCTGGCGCGGGTCGCAGGTATAGACGCCGTCGACGTCAGTCCAGATCTCACAACAGTCGGCGCGCAAACAGGCGGCCAGCACGGCGGCGGAGTAGTCGGAACCGTTACGGCCTAATACAACCAGTTCACCTTTCTCATTCCCGGCGGTAAAACCGGCCATCAGGATCATATGATCGGCAGGAATACGGCTGGCGGCGATACGACGGGTGGATTCAGCGATATCCACGGTAGATTCGAGGTAATGGCCCACCGCCAGCAGTTTTTCAACCGGATCGATAACGCTGACCTTATGGCCGCGTGCTTCCAGCAGGCCCGCCATAATGGCAATCGACAACTTTTCGCCACGGCAAATCAGCGCCGCGTTGATGCTGTCCGGGCACTGGCCGAGCAGGCTGATGCCGTGCAGGATATGATTAATCTGGGCAAATTCATGGTCGACCAGAGCCTTGAGTTGTGCCAGAGGGAAACCGGGTTGCTCAGCAGCCAGGCCGTTAAGCAGATCGGCAAAGATTTTTTCCGCATCGCTGATATTCGGCAGCGCATCCTGATCCCCGATGGTTTTTTCAATCATCGCCACCAGGTGGTTAGTAATTTTCGCCGGGGCAGAGAGAACCGTCGCCACCTGCCCCTGTCTGGCATTACTTTCCAGAATGTCGGCTACGCGCAGAAAACGTTGCGCATTCGCCACTGATGTACCGCCAAATTTCAACACTCGCATGGTATTACCCCTTGATTTCTGGTCGAAAAAAAAGCCCGCACTGTTCAGGTGCGGGCTTTTTTCAGTTTTTCCTGTACGCGTCAGCCCGCCCCGTTACCTGTGGTAATGGTGGTGGTTGTAATAATGGTGTTCAGGCTGATGCGAGTCATGGATGTTGTGTGCTCTGTATCTAATTTCTGTTGCTGTACCCTATTGGTTAAAGTATCTGTTGCGCCAAGTCAATGAATTTCTCATTTAGTCACTCTTCGCAACCACCCTCATCCGTGCTGCCGCTGGGTCACAAAATATCGGCTACAACGAGTTCCAGGCAATAACCACCAACTGAATCACCACAAGGAAGGATATTTGCGGAACTTTACTCTGTGAGTTTTTTTTCGATATCGTGCAGTAACCGGTGCAGCATTGCGGTATCACGCTGTTCAAGACGCCCTAAACGCTGGGTCAGCCAGTCCGACATTTTGTTGTCATCTTCAACATTGAGTTTTTTAAGTAACGCATTTACGCGATGACGCAGCGCATTGAGTTGCTGCCCCTGGTCCTGTTCATTTTTATCCCGCTGCGTTTGCATTAATGATGCTAATTGATAGCAATACACCATGACCGCCTGGCCTAAATTGAGCGAAGGATAATCTGCAACCATAGGTACGCCAGTTAAAATATCTGCCAGTGATAATTCATCATTCGTTAAACCCGAATCTTCCCGGCCAAACACCAGCGCAATCGCGTTCATCCATTGTTGTTTTTCGCGCAATAGCGGCACAAGTTGTTCTGGCGTGGCGTAATAGTGAAATTTTGCCCGGCTGCGTGCTGTGGTAGCGACCACAAACTCAACGTCGGCCACCGCATCGGCAAGCGTTGGATAAAGTGTAATATTATCAATGATATCACCCGCACCATGGGCGACCCACCGCGCGGCAGGTTGTAAGTGGGCATCGCTGGCGACAATACGTAGCTCGTTAAAACCCATGGTTTTCATCGCCCGCGCAGCGGCACCGACATTTTCTGCTCTGGCGGGCGATACTAAAATTATTGGAAATTGCATCCGGCTCTCTCATGCCAATAAATGACAAAAAAACGTGATAAAGCTCAACATATTACGCGGCGAGAATTTACATTGCGATAACAAAAAGCGCAGTATTTGAACAAGATCTTGTATCAGGCATATTTAAGTTTTCCTAAATAAAACCTTTAAGGAATATGTTAATAAAAGTATGATATCATCCTGTTTCACATGAATAAATTTTATTAAGATATTGCCTAAATATTGGATTCAGTCTATTAATTAGTTGAGGCAAGAAACTACCGGATAGTTTGCAAATTTGTGATTATCCCGAGTATTCAGCGACGACGATTTCAAGAAATTGTTATCGTGCTACAATTGAATTTGATATATGTCAACGAAGCGTAGTTTTATTAGGTGTCGCCGTTCTGTTAGCCTGTTATGCTGCTGTTAAACTGGTTAGGATGGCAGCCGTTTTTGACACCGTCGGGTCCAGAGGGAAAGTACCCACGACCAAGCTAATGATGTTGTTGACGTTGATGGAAAGTGCATCAAGAACGCAATTACGTACTTTAGTCATGTTACGCCGGGCATGTTAATTTTCGGCATGCACCAGGCTGGTCAGGGACTTTTGTACTTCCTGTTTCGATTTAGTTGGCAATTTTAGGTAGCAAACATGCAGACCCCGCACATTCTTATTGTTGAAGACGAGTTGGTAACACGCAACACGTTAAAAAGCATTTTCGAAGCAGAAGGCTACGATGTGTCTGAAGCCACCGATGGCGCTGAGATGCATCAGATCCTCTCTGATAATGACATCAATCTGGTGATCATGGATATCAACCTGCCAGGCAAGAATGGCCTGCTGCTGGCGCGTGAGCTACGTGAACAAGCCAACGTGGCGCTGATGTTCCTGACCGGCCGCGATAACGAAGTCGATAAGATCCTCGGCCTCGAAATCGGCGCGGATGACTATATCACCAAGCCGTTCAACCCGCGTGAACTCACCATCCGCGCGCGCAACCTGCTGTCGCGGACCATGAATCTTGGCACCATCAGCGAAGAGCGTCGCAACGTTGAAAGCTATAAATTCAACGGTTGGGAGCTGGATATCAACAGCCGTTCGCTGGTAAGCCCTAACGGTGAGCAGTATAAGCTGCCGCGTAGCGAATTCCGCGCCATGCTGCACTTCTGTGAAAACCCGGGCAAAATTCAGTCTCGCGCTGAACTGCTGAAGAAAATGACCGGTCGCGAGCTTAAGCCGCACGATCGTACTGTCGACGTGACTATCCGCCGCATTCGTAAACATTTCGAATCTACCCCGGATACGCCGGAAATCATCGCCACCATCCACGGCGAAGGTTACCGTTTCTGTGGCGATCTGCAGGAATAATCCGCTTAGCGCCGACAAAAAAGGGCGGAAATTCCGCCCTTTTGCTTTGGTTTACTTCCACAATCTTTCCCGCTCGTCCCCTTCTGCAATCTGCGGTTTTAATCGCGGCGCGCGTTTTGATAACCCATACCAGTCAATATGACGCGTCAGGAACATGACCGTCGTCAGCACCACCAGCAATACCGCCGTCCCCAGCAGCAGCGCGCTCTCCTGCGAACGCAGCAACTGCCATAGCACCGCATCCAGCGTTAACAACCCTACACTGAAGATCAGAGCTCGCTTCCATCCTTTCATCACCGCCTGCAGATAGACGCCGTTGATCAGGGCACAAACGAGGCTGGCGCTCAGCCATGCCAGATTAAATCCAATATGTTCCGCCAGCGCCAACAGCACCAGATAGAACATCACCAGCGACATCCCCACCAGCAGATATTGCATCGGGTGCATCAGGGTCGCCGTTAAGGTTTCGAAGATAAAGAACGCCATAAACGTCATGGCAATCAACAGCACCGCGTATTTAACCGCCCGGTCGATAAGCTGATACTGATCGGCTGGAGTTTCTACCGTCACGCTGAAAGCAGGTAATGAGTTAATCTCACGATAGAGATCAACACCTTCTTCAAACGTGGTGTTGATATTGTTGGCGAACCACGAGCTCTGCCACTGCGCCTTAAACCCACTGTCGCTCACTTCACGTTGCTGGGGTAAAAAATCCCCGAGGAATCCGGGATGTGGCCAGTTGCTGGTGAGCGAGAGCTGGCTCATTCGCCCCAGCGGCACGACGGAAAACGTGCCTGTCCCCGTTAAATTTAATGAAAACGTCAGAGACAGCCGAGCGTCCTGATAAAGACTCTCGGGTAAATCCACGTGCACGCCCTGCTTCAGAGAGGCCAGCCCGGTCCCCGGTTCAATGGCTGGTAACGCATTATCATTTACGGCCACGTTTTCGACTTTCACGATACCGCGCGAATCCCCTACAGCAAGGGCGATGAACGGCTGGCCAATTTCAAATCTGGGTTTGCGCCATTCATTAAATTTATCGGTATTAAATACCGCGCGGATCTTCATTGCCGTGGTCCAAAGTTGTCCATCATAGATACCGATGTGCCGCGTCTCGACCTTCTGATCCCCATCAATCATCAATTCATCCGGCAAATAGTAATGGATAAAGCTCGACGGTTTCGTGACCTCTTTCCCCCCCTCCTGCACCGAAATCATTTCTGTAATCGGCAGCGCGATCAGTGGGCCAAGCAGCTTTTGCGGGCCGCTGGTGCTTTGTTCAATAGAGTTTTCCACATCATCACGATATTGCGAACGTTCATTAATTAAGCCTTTCAACATCGACAGCGGCAGTAGCAGCAAAATGACGCTGCCGACCAGAACCAGGATTTTGATAAATAGCGGTGATTTCAACATAAGCCCTCCTTTGGAATGAGGGCACTGTAGGCAATGAAAATGGGGGCTAAATGAAGTTATGTGAAGTTCAGGTGAAGTCAGGCGACCGGTAAACAAATGCAGGCTTCTACGCCGCCCTCGGGCCGATTGCGTAGCGTGACTTCGCCTAAATGCAGACGGGCCACTTCCTGCACAAACGTCAGCCCAAGCCCGCTGCTTTTCATACCGTGGCTGCGCGGCAAGGAGTAGAAACGTTCAAACACCCGTGCCAGGGCAAAATCTGGAATTCCGCTCCCGGTATCGGTAACGATTAAGGCTATCGCCTTGTCCTGCTGCCGGGCATGCAGCTCAATCGTCCCGCCTGGCGGAGTGAAATCCATGGCGTTATCGATGAGACCGCTTAACGCCTGGGCAAGTAGCGCTCTGTCGCCCGCAATAAGGATGCCGGAGGCGCTGCGCTCATCCATCTGCAATCGAATACCGCGCGTAGCTGCCTGCGGCGCATGATTTTCCATCACGGTTTGAAACAGCGTGGCAACCTCAATCGACGTGCGCTGGATCTCCAGCTTGTTTTCCAGTTTTGCCTGCTGGAGCAGCTTTTCTATCAGCTGCTGCATGCGGGCATTTTGCTGGAGGATATTGTCGCTGAACCTGGCGATAACGTCAGGCGGCGGCGCTTCACGCAGGATTTCCGCCGCGCCGCGAATGGCAGCGAGCGGGCTTTTCAGCTCATGGGTTAACGCGTGGACGTACTGCTCGATATAATTTTTCCCTTCCAGCCGGACGCGCATGTTTTCCAGGGCGTGGGCCAGCTTGCGCAGCTCGCTGCTGCCCGGATTGGGCAACGGTACGGGCCGATCCT
Organism: Atlantibacter subterraneus; assembly: GCF_007570865.1. GTDB lineage: Bacteria > Pseudomonadota > Gammaproteobacteria > Enterobacterales > Enterobacteriaceae > Atlantibacter > Atlantibacter subterraneus. Next base: position 288,569 of record NZ_VLPS01000005.1, read on the forward strand.
GGGTAACGGCATCGGCGTAGTGCACCAGCTTACTGATAGAGCGGTTGATCCACAGCGCCACGCCCAGGCCAATCAGCAGCGCAATACCCAGCAGCGCCGCGCCGGCAATCAGGATCCGCCGTTGGCTGCGGCGGATCACTGGCTCAAGAGCGCTGTTCGGTTTGCCTACCGACAGAACGCCGATGATCTGGCCGTTATTTCTGACCGGTGCCGCCACATACATCACCGAACTAGCTGGATCGTTGGGATCGCGCGGGGAACTGCGCGCGCCATACTTACCGCGCAGCGTCAGCCAGACGTCGTTCCAGCGCGAGTAATCCTGCCCCAGCGCCTGGCCTGACGAGTCGTAAACCACCTTCCCCGTGGCGTCAGTAAGATATACGCGATACTCATTTTTATTTTTGATGATGCCGGAGATATTCGCGCTGACCGGATGGCGATTCAGCCGGGCGAAGGCGCGCGCCAGCTCGCCCTGCTCAGGCTGGCCGGACAGCAAATCATCGCGGGCGATTTCGGCCAGCAGGGTGGCGGAGTCGTTAAGCATGCCTTCGGTGGCGCGGCGTACGCCGGGTTTGATCTCTTCCCCAAAGATAGAAATGACAAACCACGCCGCCACCGCAACAATCAAAAAATAGCCCAGCAGCAGACGCATGCCGATGCGCATCAGCACACCACCAGGCTGTAACCTAAACCGCGATGGGTATTAATCGGTGATAAGGCGGGATTGACCTCGCGTAATTTCGCGCGCAGGGTTTTGATATGCGTATCGACGGTGCGATCGAAACTTTCCTGGGCGTCCTGCCAGACGTGATCCATCAGCTGCTGGCGCGAGAACACGCGCCCAGGCGCTTCAAGCAGCATTTTCATCAGCAGATATTCGTAGCGGGTGAGCTTCAGCGGCACGCCGCACCAGACCACGGACGCCGCCAGGGTGTTCAGTTCGAACGAACCGACTTTAATGACGCTTTCAGGGTCTTTTACGCGGTTTACCCGGCGCAGAATAGTTCGCACGCGCGCGCACACTTCGCGTGGCGAGAAGGGTTTCGCCACATAGTCGTCAGCGCCCATTTCCAGCCCCAGCAGTTTATCGACCTCATCGCTGCGGGCGGTTAAAAACAGTACTGGCAAAGCCGGGTTTTTCGCGAGTAGCTGACGACACAGTTCAAATCCGCTGATATCCGGCAATCCCACATCCAGAATGGCTAAATCCGGCGGCTCGGCATGCAGTGCGGCCAGCGCGGGCAAGGCCCGCTCAAAGGTCCGCACCCGAAACCCTTCCTGTTGCAGCACATAACCCAGCGTTTCGCTGATGCTGATTTCATCTTCCACCAGCCAGATCAGGGAGGGGCTCATCCGGTTATTCCTTTACTGTTGCGGGCTATTCCACGGCATGATCGGCACGGCGCTGAGGGCGTTTTTCGGCGATCCTTCCACCACTTTATCGGAATAGGTGAGATAAATAAGGGCGTTACGCTTCATATCATAGAAACGCACCACCTGAAGTTTTTTGAACACCAGCGACGTGCGCTTTCGGAATACCACCTCGCCCTGTGCTTTACCGCTTTTAATTTTGTCGGAAAGCGTAATTGGCCCTACCTGCTGGCAAGAAATCGCCGCGTCGGAGGTGTCTTCCGCCAGCCCCAGGCCGCCTTTAATACCGCCGGTTTTGGCGCGGCTAATATAGCAAGTGACGTTTTGCACATCCGGATCGTCAAAGGCCTCAACCACGATTTTATGGTCCGGGCCAAGCCACTTGAATACCGTATCCACTGAGCCAATTTCTTCGGCGTGCAAACCAATACTTACGCCCATAAGGAGCGCGGCTAAGGTCAATGCTTTATATTTCATATTGTTACCAATTGAGAATGTTATAGTTACAAATATCTTTAAATTTCACGTTATTATTAATTTAGGAATATATTAATGCCAAATCTGGCACATTTTGTTAAAAAAAACACCCAACGCTAAAAGTCTAAAGAATGCTACTATCCGCTACCGAAAACACCCCAGGTGTATTATGTATGGATGAGGAATAGATATGGATCAGGCCGGGATTATTCGCGATTTGCTGAGTTGGCTGGAAAGTCATCTCGATCAACCCCTGTCTCTCGATAATGTGGCTACGAAAGCTGGCTATTCCAAGTGGCATTTGCAAAGAATGTTCAAAGACGTTACGGGCCATGCTATCGGTGCCTACATACGGGCGCGCCGCTTGTCCAAATCCGCTGTCGCCCTGCGTTTAACCTCGCGGCCTATTCTGGATATCGCACTCCAGTATCGCTTCGATTCACAGCAGACCTTTACCCGGGCATTCAAGAAGCAGTTCTCGGTGACGCCAGCGCTTTACCGCCGTTCTTCTGACTGGAGCGCGCAGGGTATGCGTTCACCGCTCAGCCTGGATAATACGCCGCTTCCGGTTCATGAATTCGTCACCCTTCCCATCCTGCACCTGACAGGGCTGACCCAGAGCTACGTCTGTTCACTGGAAGAGATGGCGGAACTGCGCCATGAAATGCGCGTGCAGTTCTGGCAAGCGTTTCTGGGTAATTCGCCGGATATCCCGCCGGTGCTGTATGGCCTCAATGAATCACGCCCAAGCATGGAAAGGGACGACGATCAGGAAGTGCTGTATACCACCGCCCTGTCGCCGGATCTCATTAACGGCCATATTCAGGACTGCCACCCGGTCACGGTGGAAGGCGGCGATTATGTGCAATTTACCTATGAAGGACTGGGAACCGGGCTACAGGAATTTATCTTTTTACTGTACGGCACCGTCATGCCGAAGCTCGGGCTGACGCGCCGCCGCGGCGTGGATATTGAGCGCTACTTCCCCGCTGAAGATGCCAAACGGGGTGAGCGCCCAATCCAGTTGCGTTGCGACTATCTAATCCCGGTTCGCCGCGCTTAGCGCTGTAACTCATCCAGCGCGGGGGCGTCCAGATGTGAGACGTCGCCCGCCGTTTCTACCACCCATCCCGACGCCAGCCAGGCGCTTTCCTGGTAATCCACGCGCGAAATCGAGCAGTTACGCAGACGCAGACGACGCTCAGCCCAGGCCGGCAGGCCAAGAATGGTACTCACCAGGCAACCCAGCGCCATGCCGTGGCTAACCAGCAGCGGGCGGCTGCCTTTCGGTAACAACAGACAATCATTCAGCGCCGCATGCATCCGCTCGCTCAACTCAAACATCGACTCACCATCGGGGATACGGCCCTCTTCGGTGCCGTTAACCAACTGACGTCGCCAGCCCTCTTCTTCTTCGGTTAACGCGTCAATGTGGCGCTGTTCCAGCACCCCCATGTCCAGCTCGCGCAGGCGCGGATCGTAGGTGATCTCGCAGCCGCAGGCATCAGCAATAATTTCCGCCGTGCGGCGCGTCCGCCCCAGATCGCTGGCAATCACGTGGGTAATGCCCAGCGTTTTGACACGCTCCCCCACCTGGTAAGCCTGGCGCTCACCTTTCTCGGTGAGTTTGCTGTCAGACTGGCCCTGAATGCGACGTTCGGCATTCCACTGCGTTTCACCGTGACGAACAAGGTATACCTGTAACATGCTTTTTATCCGTTATACTGCGACGATATTGATTAAGACGAGACGTTAAACATTATGTACCACGTTATCTGCGCTACCACTAATCCCGCCAAAATTCAGGCGATTCTGCAGGCATTTAACGAGATATTTACACCAGGATCCTGCCACATCACCTCGGTGGACGTCGAGAGCGGCGTGCCGGAACAGCCCCTTGGAAGTCATGAAACGCGGCAAGGCGCACGCAATCGCGTGGTCAATGCCCGCGCGCTGTGCCCGGATGCCGATTTCTGGGTGGCGATTGAAGCCGGTATTGATGATGACAGCACCTTCAGCTGGGTGGTCATTGAAAATGCGCAACAGCGCGGCGAAGCGCGATCCGCCACGTTGCCCCTTCCCGCCGCGATCCTCGAAAAAGTCCGCGCGGGCCAGGCGCTCGGCCCGGTGATGTCGGCGTATACCGGAATCAATGAAATAGGCCGTAAAGAGGGGGCGATTGGCGTGTTTACCGCCGGTGCGCTGACCCGCAGCAGCGTTTACCATCAGGCGGTGGTGCTGGCGCTCTCACCGTTTCACAACGCCGTTTACCGCTGAGTTTTCAGCAGGATCTCTTCAAGCCAGGCGCGTAATTCCACCGGGGCAGACTTCAGGCTGTTAGAGCCGCGCGTGATCGTGGCGATCCCCGCCCCCAGCTCGCTTTTCAGTTCACGCTGGCTCATCTCGCCGCGCAGCAGTTCTTCAATAATACGCACGCGTGTCCCCAGCGCCGTCCGTTCGTCCGGCGTCAGGAGCAGGGTTAATAAAGGAAGATGAAGCTGGTTGTCAAAGGACTGCTTCAGGAGATCCACAAAGCGTAGCCATTCCTGTTGGCTCTGTTCATCCTGCGCCGCGGACCAGGGTGATTGTTGAGTCATGTTATGCCGCCCTACCTTCATACTATTTAACTAGTACAGCAGCATAACATATTGCTCATCATCAGTAACGACGTTGCCACTCATTCTGCGTCATCAGAACCGGTTTATCGCCCATGAAATAACGGTAGTAGGCGTCATAGGCCAGCACGTTTTTCACATAGCCGCGGGTTTCTGAGAACGGAATGCTCTCGACAAACGCCACCGCGTCGATCCTGCCCGCGCTGTTGCCCAGCCACGTGCGTACCCGTCCCGGCCCGGCGTTATACGCTGCCGAGGCGAAAATACGGTTATCACCAAACTGCTGATACACCGACTCCAGATACTGCGTACCGATATTGATATTGGTTTCCGGATCGAGCAGCTGATTCACGCCGCTGTAGCCCGGAATACCAAACTTCTGCACGGTATGAGCAGCGGTGGCGGGCATGATTTGCATCAGCCCCGACGCGCCGACCGGCGAGCGCACTTTCGGGTTCCAGGCGCTCTCCTGGCGGGCAATCGCCATGGCATAGCTTTGCGATATGTCTTTGCCGCTGATGTAGCGCTTAAACAGGTTTTCATAGGCCAGCGGGAAACGCTCTTCGAGATGATCCCACAGCTTACCGGCGATAGTGGCCTGCACGCTGAGATCCCACCAGTCGCGGTCAAACGCATAGCGAGCCAGCGCCGCCTGTTCCTGGCTGGGGCGGCTGGCGATCAGGTTCGCCCATTCGCTGCGCGCAGTGTTATCCAGCCCCCAGTACATCAGCTCGCGCACTCTCGCCATCTCTGCGCCCTGAAACAGCGCGGCATCGCCTTTCGGGGCTTTATCTACTCGCAGCGGATAATCTTCATTTAAACGCTGGGCTGCCACCATCGGGTAAAAGCCGCGTTGCTGCATCAGCGAGCGCAGGATTTCATTCGCCTCTTCAGTACGGCCACGTTCAAGCAATAAATCCGCCTGCCAGTAGCGCCATTCGTCTTTCTCTTTGGCTTCCATCGGCAGCCGCGCCAGCCAGGTGTTCAGCCCGACGCGATCGCCGGTACCCAGCGCGATGCGGATCCGCCGTTCAATCAGCGATGTGGATCCCGAACGCATGATCGCATCGTCGCGCCAGCGGGCCTGATCGCTGGTAATGTCGTTGCCCATCAGACGCCACGCCACCAGATCTCTTAACTCCTGGGCCTGGGCATCGTTAAGCTGCTGCGCCTGCACCAGCGAAGGGATCATCAACCGGGCATTTTCCGCATCCTGGCGCGCCACGCTGGCAAAAGCCACCGCCGCCATCTGGCGAGTGAAATCGGTCGAACCGACGCTGCGGGCAAAGGTCAGCACGCTATTAGGATCGTTCACCAGGCTCACCAGGGCGCTGGAAATCGTCTGGTAATCCGCTGGCATTTGCGATGCCAGATTGGTCACGAGGCGCGTATTGCCCTCTTTCATCGCCAGCCGGATACGTTCAAGGTACGCGAGCGGATCCTGCTGACCGGAACTACGCCAGGCGGAAAACAGCCGGTCGCAGGCCGACGGCAAATTCTTACCGGTCAGCCAGATCTCTTTTGCCCCGCTGTACACGGTAACGGTGTCGCCAGTATTCCACTTTGCGTAGTAATAGTTACATTTCGCTTCCGTGGCGGAAGGCACCTGGGGGCTGAACGCCAGCAGTCCGCGCCAGTCCTCCCGGCGCGCCAGTTCGTTGACAAAACGGTTAGTCAGGGTTCTGGCGGGCGGTAGCGTCGGGTTGGCGCGCACAAACTGCGTGACGGCCAACGCCGGTTGATTCATGAGATCGTCAGTTAACTGGCGGTATTGCAAATAAGGGTAGAGCGGATACTCGGTCAGGGTGGGCATCAGTTGCGCCACGGTATCCATCTGGCGGTTATCCCACGCCTGCTTAACCTGCGCATAGCGGCTGCGCTGCTCTTCCAGCGAATCAGCCCATACCGCCTGGCTGATGGTCATCAGACACACGCCCGCAGTCAGCACTCGCCAGGCGGTCTGTTTAGCTTTCATCACTCGACATCCCTCATGATGGATTAACGGCTACGGCATCATGCCGCTGTAATACGATACTTTATGCTAACCAGGGGTTTGCGGTTGCGCCACGTCGCGGACACTTTTTTACGTTAAAGCAGGCTGCGGGCGAGCTAACACTCCGCGCCCACGATGCTGGGATTACCCAGGGAAAAAGGCTACACTTCGCCACTAATCACATCACCAATGAATATAAAGAGGCGAAGTCGCAACGTGGCTCAATTCGTTTATACCATGCATCGTGTCGGCAAAGTGGTTCCGCCGAAACGCCATATTCTTAAAAACATCTCTCTGAGCTTTTTCCCCGGGGCGAAAATCGGGGTGCTGGGCCTGAACGGTGCCGGTAAATCCACCCTGCTGCGCATCATGGCGGGCATTGATACCGATATCGAAGGCGAAGCGCGTCCGCAGCCTGGCATCAAGATCGGCTATCTGCCCCAGGAGCCGCAGCTCAACACCGAACACACCGTGCGTGAATCCGTGGAAGAAGCGGTTTCCGAAGTGGTTAACGCGCTGAAAGGCCTCGACGAAGTGTATGCCAAATACGCGGAGCCGGACGCCGACTTCGATAAACTGGCCGCACTGCAGGGCAAGTTTGAAGAGATCATCCAGGCCCATGACGGCCACAACCTGAACATCCAGCTGGAGCGCGCCGCCGATGCGCTGCGTCTGCCGGACTGGGATGCCAAAATTGGCAACCTGTCCGGTGGTGAACGCCGCCGCGTCGCGCTGTGCCGCCTGCTGCTGGAAAAACCAGACATGCTGCTGCTCGACGAACCGACTAACCACCTGGATGCTGAATCCGTGGCCTGGCTTGAGCGCTTCCTGCACGACTTCGAGGGTACCGTGGTGGCAATCACCCACGACCGTTACTTCCTCGATAACGTTGCCGGTTGGATCCTGGAGCTGGACCGTGGCGAAGGCATTCCGTGGGAAGGCAACTACTCCTCCTGGCTGGAGCAGAAAGATCAGCGCCTGGCGCAGGAAGCCTCTCAGGAAGCGGCACGCCGTAAGTCCATTGAGAAAGAGCTGGAGTGGGTGCGTCAGGGCGCGAAAGGCCGTCAGTCCAAGGGCAAAGCCCGTCTGGCGCGTTTTGAAGAGCTTAACAACGCCGAATACCAGAAACGTAACGAAACCAACGAACTGTTTATTCCACCGGGAGCGCGTCTGGGGGATAAAGTGGTTGAAGTCACTAATCTGCGTAAATCCTATGGCGATCGCGTGCTGATCGACGATCTGACCTTCTCGGTGCCGAAAGGCGCGATTGTCGGCATCATCGGCCCGAACGGCGCGGGTAAATCCACCCTGTTCCGCATGATGTCAGGCCAGGAACAGCCGGACAGCGGCACCATCACCCTGGGTGAAACCGTGAAGCTGGCGTCCGTGGATCAGTTCCGCGACAGCATGGATAACAGCAAAACCGTGTGGGAAGAAGTCTCCGGCGGGCTGGATATCATGCGTATCGGCAACACCGAAATGCCAAGCCGCGCCTACGTGGGCCGCTTTAACTTTAAAGGCGTCGACCAGGGCAAACGCGTGGGCGAACTGTCCGGCGGCGAGCGCGGTCGTCTGCACCTGGCGAAGCTGCTACAGGTAGGCGGCAACGTGCTGCTGCTCGATGAACCGACCAACGACCTGGATATCGAAACCCTGCGCGCGCTGGAAAACGCCCTGCTGGAATTCCCGGGCTGCGCCATGGTTATCTCGCACGACCGTTGGTTCCTTGACCGTATCGCGACCCATATTCTGGATTACCAGGATGAAGGCAAAGTGGAATTCTTCGAAGGTAACTTCACCGAATACGAAGAGTACAAAAAACGCACCCTTGGCGCCGACGCGCTGGAGCCGAAGCGTATTAAGTACAAACGTATCACTAAGTAATGCCAGCGGCCCTCTCTGAGGGCCGTTTTTTTATTGCCGCCGCTGATGGCTATCCGTATACGAATCCTTTATTTCTGAATACTGCGTCGCGAACGCGATATAACAAGCCAGCGCTGGCGAGTTCAGCTTGCGGCTTGGGTAAACCAGATAGAGGTCATTACCTTCAGGCTTCCAGTCCGTCAGAACGCGGGATAACTCGCCGCTTGCCAACGCCGCTTCCACCAGAAAGGAGGGTAATAAGGTTATGCCTGCCCCCTGCTGGGCGCATTCGCGCGCATAGAGCAAATTGTCCGTGGTATGCAATCGCGGCAGGTCGCAACGATGATACGCCTCGCCCTTTTGCAGTACCCATTCGCTCCAGGCGCGATGCACAATGCACTGATGCTCCGGCAACTGGCTGGGGTGTTCAATCGCTTGATGACTATGCAGATAGTCCCGTGAAGCAACCAGCACGCGCGGGCTGTGGCCTATCATCCGTCCAATCAATGAAGAATCCTGCGGTTTACCGGTACGCAGCGCCACGTCATACCCCGCGTCGACCAAATCCACCACCTCATCAGAGATAGACACTTCCAGCACCACGTCCGGAAAACTGCGCTGAAACTGGGTATTCATTCGCGCCAGTAGCGTCGCGCCAATGCCTGCCGGACAGGTGATGCGCAACCGGCCGCTGGGGTTATCGCGCAGCCGTTGCAGCGCATATTCGGCGCGTTCCGAGGCATCGAGCATTTCCCGGCAGTGAACCAGATAGCGCTCGCCGGCAAACGTCAGGTTGATTTTACGGGTAGTGCGATTAAGCAACCGCAATCCCACCTGCTGTTCCAGCTGGCTGATGCGCTGGCTGACGCTGGATTTGGGTAGCCCTGCTTGCAGAGCCGCGGCGGTAAAACTCCCCCGCTCCGCCACCAGCGCAAACAGCGCCATATCCTGAAGTTGTTTAAACATGATTGTTCATCTCAAACGAACACAGCGTTAGTGATTGTCCATCTTATCATTCTTATTTCCGTAGCCTAGACTGTTCCACATCATCACCTTTCAAACCCGATACGCGGAGCGCACCATGTCAGTGAAAGCCATTGCCGTTAACCCACAGGATCCTGCCAGCTTTATTGAAATCCATTCTGAAATGCCGCAGCCTGGCGAGTATGACTTGCTGGTTGAGGTCAAAGCCGTGTCGATTAACCCGGTCGATACCAAAGTTCACCAGGGGATCCAGAAGAAAGGCTTACAGGAGCCGCGCGTTTTAGGCTGGGATGCCAGCGGGATTGTGAAATCCGTCGGCAGTAAAGTGACCGGCTTTAAGGCAGGTGACGAAGTTTATTACGCAGGGGATATCACCCGTCCGGGCAGCAACACCACGCATCAACTGATCGATGCGCGCATCGTCGGCCATAAGCCGAAAAGCCTCGACTGGGCAGCGGCGGCGGCTATCCCGTTAACGGCGTTGACGGCCTGGGAAGGATTGTTCGAGCGTCTGAACATTCAGGATGCGGGCGAAGAGAAAACGCTGCTGATTATTGGCGGCGCAGGCGGCGTTGGTTCGCTGGCCATTCCATTCGCGAAGCACAACAGCAAAGTAAAAGTGATCGCCACCGCCTCGCGGGAAGATTCCGCACAGTGGTGCCGGGACCGCGGCGCGGATCTGGTTGTGAGCTATAAAGATCTGCCGGGCGAACTGGCGAAGCACGAGATCAAATTCGTTGATTACATCTTTATTCTGAACGATACCGACGGCCACTGGCCTGCCGTCACCCAGCTGATTGCGCCGCAGGGCCACATCTGCACCATCGTAGAAAACACCCAGCCGCTGAGCCATGACGTGCTGAAATCCAAATCTGCCGCCCTGCACTGGGAGTTTATGTACACCCGCAGCATGTATCAAACTGCCGATATGGCGCGTCAGGGCGAGATCCTCGATCATGTTGCCACACTGGTAGATGACGGCGTGGTGGAAAGCGCGCTTAGCGAGACGCTGCATGGCCTGAGCGTGGAAAGCGTCCGCGAAGCCCACCAGAAAGTGCTGGCCGGGCATATGCGCGGGAAAGTGGTGATTGCGTTTTAATTTTATGAGGTCCGCCCGTCATACGGGCGGGCCATTCCATGGTATCACGACGCCGACGCCTGCCTTTTTTCCAGCCCTGGCGCGCGCCACAGCGATGTCGTCAGTCCGCTGTCCACCAGCCCTAGCTGGTCCGCATACACCGCCTGCCATTTCTGCATCATCTCGTCATAAAGCTCGCGATGCGCGGGATTCGGGGTGAATTCCCGTTGCCAGCTCACCAGTTTTTCCCCGGCGCTGGCCATATCTGAATACAGCCCTACCCCTGCGCCCGCTGCGATGGCACAGCCCAGCGCGGTGGCTTCTTTGACTTCCGGAACGCGCACCGGCAGCCCGGTGACGTCGCTTAAAATCTGGCTCCATAGCGCGCCTTTCGAGCCGCCGCCCGCAAACACCAGCCCGTCGAATTTTACTCCGGAGAAACTGGAAATCTGCGCCAGGTTGCAGGCCGAGACAATCGCGGCATTCTCTTCCAGTGCCCTGAATAGCGTGGCCTTATTACATTTATCGGCATCGATAGAGAGGTTAATAAACGACGGGGCCGCGTGATACCACTTATTAAAGTGCATGGCATCAGAGAAAATCGGCATGACGCCGTGAGAACCCGCCGGCACCTGGCTTGCCATCTGTTCCAGCAGCGCATAGGTGTCTGTGCCGAGCCGCTCGGCGATCAGTTTCTCTTCGGCGCAGAACGCGTCGCGGAACCAGCGCATCGTCAAACCGGTGAAAAAGCTGATCGACTCCGCCTGCACCATGCCGGGGATAACGTGCGGGTTTACGCGGATGTTCATTTGCGGATCGGTGCGTACCGCCGGGAGATTCACGACCTGCTGCCAGAAAGTGCCGCCCAGCACCGCCGTTTGCCCGGCGCGTACCACGCCAAGCCCGAGACAGCCCAGTTGCACATCGCCGCCGCCCATCACCACCGGCGTCCCTTCGCGTAATCCGCACTGCGCCGCCGCATCTGCCGTCACCGCGCCGAGCACCGTACCGGTCTCTTTCACCGGCGAGAGGATATCCGCGCGCAACCCGGCCATATCTAACAGCGCAGGCCGCCAGTCGCGGGTATGCAAATCCAGCATCCCGGTAGTGCCCGCGTTGGACGGGTCCACCGCCAGCTCGCCGGACAGCTTCGCCGCCAGCCAGTCGCTGATCATGGTGATGGTCGCCGCCTGGCGATAAATATCCGGACGATGGTGAGCCAACCACAGCAGGCGCGGCATGGCGCTCAGCGCCAGAGTCTGTCCGGAAACGTGGTACACCTCGGATTCAAACTGGTAGTCGTGGATCTCTTTGAGTTCGGAGACTTCATGGCTGGCGCGGGCATCAACGTTAGCGCAGGCCCAGATCGGATCGCCGTTGCGATCGTACAGCACGATCCCTTCGCGCATTGAGCAGCAGGCGACGCTGGCGATATCGCTGGCGGTTAAGCCCGCTTTCACCAGCGCTTCCTTAATGCAGCGGCAGGTTAACTGCCAGTTGGTGGTGAGATCGAACTCCATCGAGCCGGGGACATCCGCCACGCTCTGGTGGGTCCATTCCGCCTGACCTGCGGCAATCTGGCGTCCTGCTAAATCAAAGATAACGGCACGGACACTGCCTGTTCCGGCGTCTAACGCTAAAAGGTAACTCATCGGCTTGCCTCGCTCTGTTAGGGTTCGCGAAGCAAGCTCCGGATTATCCCGCCAGAGCCAGCACCGCGCGCGCTGTCGCTTCTTCTGTTACCAGGCCGTTGATACGGCGGCCGCACAGGGCGGCATAAATGGCGTCGGCTTTCTCTTCTCCGCCCGCCACGCCCACGATGGTGGGCAACTGGGCCAGCTCATTCAGGGAGATGCCCAGCAGCTCGCGGTGGATCGGCAGATCGTCAACCTGTTCGCCGTCGGCCTGCAGGAAATAACCGAGAATGTCGCCTACCGCGCCTTTACGGGCGTACATCAACTGCTCGCCTTCGCTGATATAACCGGAGCGCAGGATCGTCGCATCGCGTTTCTGGCTCACCGACCCGATGCCCACCACCGCCACGTCGGCGGCGCTGGCGGCCAGCAGCACATCGCGCACGCTGGATTCGCGCTTTAAAATCTCCGCCACTTCCGGCGACGACACCCGCAGCGGCGCGGGAATAATGCTGACGCTACAGGCTGCATCAAGCTGGCCGATGCCGGTCATATATGGCCCTACCCCGCCCGACAGCGTCACCAGTCGGATCTGCTGGGAACTGATAAACCCGCTTAAGTGTTGCAAGCAGCTCATGGTGGCTTCGCCAAATCCCACCGCCAGCAGTTGCCCCGGCTCCAGCACGCCCATCAGCGACTGCGCCGCGCCAATCCCCAGCCGTGTGTTCATCGGCGGCGTGTTCAGCGCCGGCAGCACTCGCGCCAGCCGTAACCCGAAACGCTGTGCCAGCGCGGTTTCCAGTGCCAGGCAGCCTTCGTACCGCGAGTTGATTTGCACCCGGATCACCCCCGACTGGCGGCCTTTCTCTAACAGGCGTGAAATCTTCAGTCGCGGCAACCCCAGCCGTTCGCCGATATCGTTTTGAGTCAACCCGTCGTGGTAGTAGCACCACGCCACCCGTGCCAGTAGCTCTTCTTCGGCCATTGCGATACCGGCATACCGTCCCTCATCGCTTCGTTTTTCGCTCATAAGCTGAACTCTTATTGAAATTTAGATCATGTGTTCGATCCTGCCTGGTCTGAAACTGTGAGATGCCCGGCAAAAAGATCATTTTTTATTCCGTTTAGCTGTGCGACCAGATTATGCCTGAAAATGTGATCCCTGCACGGTTGTAAATATAGTTCACCGTCTACGCTTTTTGAACATTGTAGATTTAAAAAATCATTTGTTCATTTTTCGGAGTGGCGATGACGAATCCAGACCCGTTACTGAATGTGCAGGCGATAAGTAAACAGTTCTCCGGGGTGAGCGTACTGAAGTCGATTGATTTCACGCTGCTTTCCGGGCAGGTGCATGCCCTGATGGGCGGTAACGGCGCGGGCAAGTCGACGCTGATGAAAATTGTCGCGGGCGTAGAAACCGCTGACAGCGGCGTGATACTGATTGAAGGGCAGCCGTTTACCCGGCTTTCGCCACAACAGGCACACGGCCTGGGGATCTATCTGGTGCCGCAGGAGCCGATGCTGTTCCCCAACCTCACCGTGCAGGAAAACATTCTGTTCCGCCTGCCGAACGATAAAAAGATTGCGCAGCAGCTGTCAGAAAAACTGGCCCAGCTCGATTGCCATCTCAATTTACAGGCGTCCGCCAGCACGCTGGAAGTGGCGGATCAGCAGATGGTGGAGATCCTGCGCGGCCTGATGCGCAACGCCAAAATTTTGATTCTTGATGAACCGACCGCTTCGCTGACGCCAGGGGAAACCGATCGGTTATTCCGCCAGATCCGCGCGCTGCAATCCGCGGGCGTGGGGATCATTTTTATCTCCCATAAATTGCCGGAAATTCGCGCCATCGCCAGCCATGTCTCGGTAATGCGCGACGGCGCTGTGGTGCTGAGCGGCGAAACCGCGCAACTCACCGACAGCGAACTGATCCACGCCATGACCCCGGTGAGCCGGGAGCGCAGCCTGAGCGACACCCAAAAGCTGTGGCTGGCGCTGCCGGGCAACCGCCGCACCCAGCCGCAGGACTTCCCGGTGCTGCGGGTGGATGAACTGACCGGCGAGGGCTTTCTCGATCTCAGTTTTGAAGTGCGCGCCGGAGAGATTGTCGGGCTGGCGGGCCTGGTGGGTTCCGGACGCACCGAACTGGCGGAGACATTATACGGCCTGCGTCCGGCGCGCGGCGGGCGCGTCTGGCTGGAAAATCATGACATCACCTCTACGCCGATCCGCGCGCGTCTCGAACGCGGGCTGGTGTACCTGCCGGAAGATCGCCAGGTCTCCGGACTGTTTCTCGATGCCCCCATCCGCTGGAACACCGTGGCGCTCAACGAGCCGTCGCTGTGGCAACAGCCGAAGCGTGAGGACGCAGTGGTCGAGCGCTATCACCGGGCGCTGGGCATCAAACTCAATCATCCGAACCAAATTGTGCGCACCCTCTCCGGCGGCAATCAGCAAAAAGTGCTGCTGGCGCGCTGCCTGGAAGCCAATCCGCTGCTGCTGATTATTGATGAGCCGACCCGTGGCGTGGATGTCTCCGCCCGCGCCGATATCTATCAGCTGATCAAAAGCGTGGCGGCGCAAAACGTGGCGGTGCTGATGATCTCCTCTGACGTGGACGAATTTCCGGGGCTGGCGGACCGGGTGCTGGTGATGCACCAGGGGGAACTCAGCGGGGAACTGGCGCGCGACGCTATTTCGCCTGACCGGATGATGAAACTGGCCTTTGGAGGACAACGTCCGTGAAGATGCTGCTGCGTAACCGTGAACTGACCGCGTTTCTGGCCATTGTGGCGCTGTTCGGCGTGCTGGTGGGCCTGAATCACAGCTATTTCAGCGCCCAGACGCTGGCGATGATTTTTTCCAGCTCGCAGATTTTGATCCTGCTGGCAATGGGCGCGGCGATGGTGATGCTGACGCGCAATATTGACGTGTCGGTGGGGTCGACGGTCGGCTTGTGCGCGATTGCCGTCGGCGTGGCGCTGAATCAGGGCTACAGCCTGCCGCTGGCGATGGGCTTCGCGTTTGCCATCGGCGCGCTGTGCGGGTTTTTCAACGGCGTGCTGGTGGTGTGGCTGCGCATCCCGGCGATTGTCGCCACCCTCGGCACACTGGGACTGTACCGCGGCGCAATGCTGCTGTGGACCGACGGAAAATGGATCGAAGGATTACCGCAGAGCCTGAAAGCACTGTCGGAACCGGTATTTATCGGCGTCTCCCCGTTCGGCTTCGCGGTGCTGGCGCTGGTGGCGTTGGGCAGCGTGATCCTGGCGCGCACCGCCTTTGGCCGCGACTTCTACGCGGTAGGCGATAACCTCGCCGCCGCGCGCAAGCTGGGCGTGGCAGTGAATCGCACCCGGCTACTGGCCTTTACCTTTAACGGCCTGCTGGCGGCCCTCGGCGGCATTCTGTTCGCCTCGCAAATCGGCTTTGTGCCTAATCAGACCGGCAGCGGGCTGGAGATGAAAGCCATCGCCGCCTGCGTGCTGGGCGGGATCTCCCTGCTCGGCGGCACCGGCACGCTGATCGGCGCGTTCCTCGGCGCGTTCTTTTTAACCCAAATCGACACCGTTCTGGTGCTGTTCAAACTGCCCGCCTGGTGGAACGACTTTATCGCCGGGCTGGTGCTGCTGGGCGTACTGGTGCTCGACGGACGGCTACGCCAGGCGCTGACCCGCCACCAGCGCGCGCTGAAATACAGCCGCTTTGTTCCGGGGGCGTCGGGGCGGAAAAACGTCGCGCCATTTCCCGGTCGCAAAAACAAAAAAGAGGTGGCGTAAATGAAAGTGAACTGGGAACTGGCGCTGCTGGCGTTGCTGGTACTGGAAATCCTGCTGTTCGGCGCACTGAACCCGCGCATGCTCGACGTGAATATGCTGCTGTTCAGCACCAGCGACTTTATCTGCATCGGCATCGTGGCCTTGCCGCTGACGCTGGTGATCATCAGCGGCGGGATCGATATTTCCCTCGGCTCGACCATCGGGCTGTGCGCCATCGCGCTGGGCGTGCTGATGCAGTCCGGCGTGCCGATGGGCGTGGCGATTGTATTAACCCTGGCGCTCGGGCTGGCCTGCGGCTTCCTCAATGCGGCATTGATTCACTACACCGGCATTAGCCCGCTGGTGATCACCCTCGGCACGCTTTACCTCTACGGCGGCGGCGCGCTGCTGCTTTCCGGAATGGCGGGCGCGACGGGCTATGAAGGCATCGGCGGCTTCCCGGACAGCTTCACCGCGTTTGCCAATGCCACGCTGCTCGGCCTGCCGGTGCCGCTGGTAATGTTCTTCGTCATCACGCTGTTTTTCTGGGTGCTGGCACACCAGGCGCGTTTTGGCCGCCACCTGTTTTTACTCGGGCAAAATGCCCGCGCCGCCCGCTACGCGGCGCTGCCGGTCAACGGCATGCTTTACGGCGTTTACGGGCTGGTAGGGCTGGCGTCGGCCATCGCGGCGGTGATTCTGGTTTCTTACTTCGGTTCAGCCCGTTCGGATTTGGGGCGCGATTTGCTGATGCCCGCGCTGACGGCGGCGGTGCTGGGCGGTGCCAATATTTACGGCGGTTCAGGTTCTGTGGTGGGTACGGCGCTGGCGGCGTTGCTGGTGGGGTATTTGCAGCAGGGGTTACAGATGGTCGGGATACCCAATCAGGTATCGAGCGCGTTGTCCGGTGCGTTGTTGATTGTGGTGGTGATTGGTCGTTCGGTGAGTTTGCATCGCGAAACCCTGCGTGCGGCATGGCGCCGCGTTCAGATTCGCCGCGGTGCCATAAAACAATCAGGAGCTTAAGATGAATACAGCAAAACGTGTGCTGCAATGTAGTGCTCTGGCACTGGCCTTGAGCGTCGTGACTGCCCAGGCGGCGGATCGCATCGCCTTTATTCCCAAGCTGGTCGGCGTCGGGTTCTTTACCAGCGGCGGCAACGGGGCGAAAGAAGCGGGCAAAGCGCTGGGCGTAGACGTCACCTATGACGGGCCGACGGAGCCGAGCGTGTCGGGCCAGGTGCAGTTGATCAACAACTTCGTGAACCAGGGATACAACGCGATTATCGTGTCGGCGGTCTCCCCGGACGGCCTGTGCCCTGCCCTGAAACGCGCCATGCAGCGCGGCGTAAAAGTGCTGACCTGGGACTCGGACACCAAGCCGGAATGCCGCAGCATCTACATCAACCAGGGCACGCCGGAGCAGTTAGGCGGGATGCTGGTGGAGATGGCTTCGAAGCAGGTGACCAAACCGAAAGCGAAAGTCGCGTTTTTCTACTCCAGCCCTACCGTGACCGATCAAAACCAGTGGGTAAAAGAAGCCAAAGCGAAGATCGCCAAAGATCATCCGGAGTGGGAAGTGGTTACCACCCAGTTTGGCTATAACGACGCCACTAAGTCTCTGCAAACCGCCGAGGGGATCTTAAAAGCTTACCCGGATCTGGACGCGATCATCGCGCCGGACGCTAACGCGCTGCCGGCGGCGGCCCAGGCGGCGGAAAACCTTAAGCGCACCGGCGTGGCAATTGTCGGGTTCAGTACTCCGAACGTGATGCGCCCCTACGTGGAGCGCGGCACGGTGAAGGCCTTCGGCCTGTGGGACGTAGTGCAACAGGGCAAAATCGCGGTCAACGTGGCAGATACCCTGCTGAAGAAAGGCGATCTTAACGTTGGCGACAGCGTTGACGTGAAAGACATCGGCACCCTGAAAGTGGAGCCAAACAAAGTGCAGGGTTACGACTACGAAGCCAAAGGCAACGGCATCGTGCTGCTGCCGGAGCGCGTGGTGTTCACCAAAGACAACATCAACAAATACGATTTCTGACGGGGGAGACAATGGCTGATTTAGACGACATCAAGGACGGCAAAGATTTTGGTATTGGGCAACCCCAGAAGAATACGCTGTTCGCGCTGAAAGGCTGCGGAGCGCTGGATTGGGGGATGCAGTCGCGTCTGGCGCGGATTTTCAACCCGGCCACTAACCGCACGGTGATGCTGGCGTTCGATCACGGCTATTTCCAGGGCCCGACCACCGGGCTGGAGCGTATCGATCTGTCCATCGCGCCGCTGTATCAGGAAACCGATGTGCTGATGTGTACCCGCGGCATTTTGCGCAGCCAGGTGCCGCCCGCCACCAATAAGCCGGTGGTGCTGCGCGCCTCCGGCGGCAACTCGATTCTGGCGGAACTGTCGAACGAGTGCGTGGCGGTGGCGATGGAAGACGCCCTGCGGCTCAACGCCTGTGCGGTGGCGGCGCAGATTTACATCGGCTCCGAATACGAGCACCAGTCGATCAACAACATCATCAAGCTGGTGGACGAAGGAACGCGCTACGGCATCCCGACGCTGGCGGTGACCGGCGTGGGTAAAGAGATGGCGCGCGACGCCCGCTACTTCTCGCTGGCCAGCCGCATCGCCGCCGAGATTGGCGCGCAGTTCGTCAAAACCTACTACGTCGAGCAAGGCTTTGAGAAAGTCACCGCCAGCTGCCCGGTGCCGATTGTGATCGCGGGTGGCAAAAAGCTCCCGGAACTGGATGCGCTGGAGATGTGCTGGCGGGCTATCGACCAGGGGGCCAGCGGCGTGGACATGGGGCGCAACATCTTCCAGTCCGAAGCTCCGCTCGCCATGCTCAAAGCGGTGAAGAAAGTGGTCCACGAGAATATGTCGGCACGCGAAGCGTACCAGTTCTGGCAGGAAGAAAAAGCACATGGAGGAAAGGCATGAATGTGACGCTGGTTGAGATCAACATCAAACCGGACCGGGTGGATGAGTTTTTAACGGTGTTCCGCGCCAACCACGAGGGCGCGATCGCTGAACCCGGCAACCTGCGTTTTGACGTATTGCAGGACCCAAAGGTAAAAACGCGGTTTTACATCTACGAAGCCTATCAGGACGACGATGCGGTGCTGGCCCATAAAGAAACGCCGCACTACAAGGCCTGCGTGGAGGCGCTGGATTCGATGATGTCGGAACCAAGGAAGAAGCGGAGTTTTATTGGATTGCTGCCAGAGGTGAAGTAAGGCGAAAAGCGGCCCATGGACGGGCAAGCGCGTTGGCACGGTTGCGCAATATGTCGATAAAACGCGTTTTTTTAAACATGAGGTCGTGACATGTTTATCACATCGACATATTATGACGATATGTCGATAAAAACGGTTTTTTTAAACATATGAGCTGGCACCCGGAAACACCCTATAACGCCTTGCCCCTGATTCCGCCCGATCTGGAACATATTGAAACACGTAATGTACTGAAAGCCTGCATCAGCGCCCGAGCTGCCATCGCCGAACTGAAAACTGCTGGTGAGCTTATCCCCGATCAGGGTTTACTGATCAATATTCTTCCGATGTTGGAAGCGAAAGACTCTTCGCGCATTGAAAACATCGTGACCACCAGCGATCGTCTGTTTCAATATGCCGATCGCGAGGAGGGCGCAGATCCCGCAACCAAAGAAGCGCTGCGCTATCGTACCGCGCTGTATGATGGTTATAACCACCTGAGTAGCTATCCGCTCTGTACAAACACAGCGGTGGCTATCTGCACCAACCTGCGCGCCGTGCAAACCGATATCCGAAAAACGCCGGGAACGGTATTGCGCGACCACAATAATAGCGTGGTGTACACGCCGCCGGTGGGTGAAGACGTCATCCGTAACTTACTGGCGAACTGGGAGCGGTTCATCCACGGCGATGATGATGTCGATCCGCTGGTGAAAATGGCCATCGCACATTACCAGTTTGAGTGCATCTATCCCTTCCCCGACGGCAACGGGCGAACGGGCCGCATCCTGAATATTCTTTACCTGATTCAGGCGGGTTTGCTTTCCCTGCCGATTTTGTATTTATCCCGCTTTATCCTGGAGAGGCGTGATGATTACTACACCCTCCTGCGCAGGGTCACAGAGCACGGAGACTGGGAAGCGTGGATTGTGTTTATGCTGGAGGCGGTGGAGAACACGTCCCGATGGACCACCGACAAAATATCGGTTGTTCGGGAGCTGATAACAAACACCACCGAGTATGTACGTGAGAAGCTGCCGAAAATCTACACCCATGAACTTATCCAGGCGCTGTTTGCGCAACCGTATTGCCGCATAGAAAACCTTGTGGAACGCGGCGTGGCTAAACGCCAGACGGCGTCAACGTACCTGAAACAACTGGTAGAAATTGGCGTGCTGGAAGAAATGAGTGCTGGGCGTGAAAAGCTGTATCTCAACACCAGACTGCTGCGGGAACTGAATCAATAAGGGGCTCACTGGCAGTGAACCCCTGATGCTTCCGGGACTACTTGTTAAAACGTTTCCCAGTTATCGCCGCTATCCGCCAGAGCGGGTTTACGGGTCGCCAGCGGCGCGGTTGGCGCTTTTGGCGGGGTAGCGTCCTGTGACATCTCCCGCGCGTCGGCGTTGATGCGGAATACCGATACCGCCTGAGTCAGGCGGCTGGCCTGTTCTTCCAGCGCCGCAGCGGCAGCGGCGGATTCCTGCACCAGCGAGGCGTTCTGCTGGGTCACGCGGTCCATTTCGGCAACCGCCAGGCCCACCTGGTCGATACCGCGGCTCTGCTCGTCAGACGCCGAGGCGATTTCACCCATGATGTCGGTCACGCGGGTTACCGCGTTAACAATCTCACCCATGGTTTCGCCCGCGCTTTCTACCAGCGTTGAACCCACTTCCACTTTACTGACCGAGTCCTCAATCAGGCCTTTGATCTCTTTCGCGGCCTGGGCGCTGCGGCTGGCCAGGTTGCGAACTTCACCGGCCACCACCGCAAAACCACGGCCCTGCTCGCCTGCGCGCGCGGCTTCCACCGCGGCGTTCAGCGCCAGGATGTTGGTCTGGAAGGCGATGCCGTCGATCACGCTGGTGATATCGGCAATTTTCTGCGAGCTACCGGCGATTTCGTGCATGGTCTGCACCACGTTGCTCACCACTTTACCGCCCTTCTGTGCGGTTTCAGAGGCGCTCAGCGCCAGCTGGCTGGCCTGACGGGCGTTCTCGGCGTTCTGTTTCACCGTTGCGGTCAGCTCTTCCATGCTGGCAGCAGTTTCTTCCAGCGATGCCGCCTGCTGCTCGGTACGGGAAGAGAGATCGTTGTTGCCGATGGCGATTTCGCTCGCGCCGCTGTAGATAGCGTTCGCGCCGGTACGCACATCGCCCACGGTTTTCGCCAGCTCATCCTGCATATGGCGCAGGCTGGCCGCCAGTTGGCCCATCTCGTTAGTGCCGTGGACGTCAATGCCGCGCACCAGATCGCCGTTAGCGATATGGCGGATATTTTCCAGCAGACGTTGCAGCGGGTGGATCAACGCTTTGTTGATGCCAATCCACACCACAATCATCACCGCCAGCACGGTGCCCAGCACGCCGATCAGGATCCACAGCGCCAGGTTATAGGAGTCGTTGCTACCATCTACCGCCAGCTGGTACAGACCGTCGTTCTCGGCCAGGTAGCTGTCGTAGGCTTTCTGCATCCCGTCCTGATAGCTCTGGGTCGGCTGGTCAAAGAAGGCGTTGATTTTACCGGCACCCAGCAGCTGGATCAGCTCCGCCAGCGCGTTATGGTAGATATCGTAGGTGCGCTTCACTTCCTGCGCGGTTTGCTCGCTCTGGCGCGGGTCGCGCGGCAGGGCCTCATAGGCTTTCCACTGCTCTTCCGCCAGCTTCAGCGAAGTTTGCGCAATCTGCATCAGCTGCGCCACGGTCGCGCCGCTGCCCATCTGGTTGGAATCCATCATGTAGCGGATACCGGCGCGGTTCAGGGTGTTGCGGGTCTGGATCAGCGCCACCCAGCTGGCGTTCAGCGTGGACTGCTGCTGACGGATGGTCTGAAGAACGGTGAAGTTTTCCTTGTCGTTTTTCAGCGCGTTAAAGAACAACCCGCCCGACGTTAACTGTAAGAGGCCAAAGAGCCCCAGTACGATAAGCAGGCTGGTGACGACTTTGATACGGTTGAGCATGGTGACTGTTTCCCGAGACAAAATAAAAAGGGGTATCGGAAAATCCCCGGAAAACTTTATAGGGGAAACCCCCGGACTTACGTTTTTATTCGCTGAGCGGCGGCGAGCTTTCGTTTTCGCATCAGGGCATCACGGCTATTTTTCCTGCCGACAGGTTTAGCCTATGATAGGCACTCTCTTTTGTGGCGGAAATAAACATGATTTGGTTGATGCTGGCTACCCTGGTGGTGGTGTTTGTGGTGGGTTTTCGGGTATTGACCTCCGATTCGCGTCGCGCGGTGCGGCGGCTCAGCGAACGTCTCAATATTCAGACGTTGCAGGTGGAGTCGATGATCGACCAGATGGGCAAGCAGGCCGGGCACGAGTTTATTCAGTATCTGGCGCGCCCCGATGAAGTGCATCTGCAAAACGCCGCGCAATTGCTGCTGATCTATCAGGCGTATATCGTCGACGGCAGTGAGCAAAACCTGCTGCGCTGGCACCGCATCCTGCAAAAAGGCCGGTTAAGCGCCCCGCTGACCGACGCGCAAATCCGCCTGGCCCTGCGCTTTTACCACGAGCTGGATCTGGATAACTACGAGCTTAACGCCTTCCAGCTGCGCTACAACGCGCTGTTCGTGCCGGACGGCACGGTGACTTATCTGCACTAAATCGATAAACGGCATCCCCTGTTGAGGATGCCGTTTATAAAATCAACCTAACACCATCTTGCCGATCATCAACCCCATCGCCACCGAGACAATCACGTTCACCAGGCCGGGGCGCATAAAGCTGTGGTTAAGCACATATTTGCCGATGCGGGTGGTGCCGGTATCGTCAAAGGCCAGCGCCGCGAGGCACTGCCCGGCCACCGGGATAAAGAAATAGCCGTTCACCGCAGGCCACGAGCCAATCAGCGCGTACGCCGGTAATCCGAGCGCCAGCCCCAGCGGCAGCAGGATCAGCGTCGTCGCCGCCTGGCTGCTGACCATCGCCGAGACAAAGAACATCATGATGGCGATAAGCCAGGTATGTTCCTGCAACAGCACCTGCACTTCGGATTTGATCAGGTCGATATGGCTGCTGACGAAGGTTTCGCTCATCCACGCCAGGCCAAAGGCGCAGACGATGGCCAGCGCACCGGCGCGAAACACGCTGCCGCTGAGGATTTGATCCACCGGCGGGCGGCACAGCAGCACAATCAGGCAGGCGAAGGAGAGCATCACAATCTGGATCGCCGCCGACATCGAGAGCGGTTGCAGCCCTTTGGCGGTGTCGACCAGCGGACGCAGGCCTGGCACCAGCCCCAGCAGCACAATTACCACCGCACCGGTCAGGAACAGCAGCACCGAGAGTTTGGCGCGCGGCGCGATTTCGGCGCTGCGCTCCGCTTTGCCAATCGGCTTGAGAAGCCCTTCCGCCAGGCGACGCTGGTATTCCGGATCGTCCTTCAGCTCTTTGCCTTTATTAAAGGTAGCGATGGCTCCCGCCGCCACGCCAATCAGCGTCGCCGGGACGCAAATCATCATGATGGTGGAAATGGAAATGCCGAACGGGGCCATCAGGCCAATCATCGCCGCCATGGCCGCCGAAATCGGGCTGGCGGTGATCGCCTGCTGAGACGCGATCACGGAAATCGACAGCGGACGTTCCGGGCGAATCCCGGAATCACGCGCCACTTCGGAGATCACCGGCAGCAGGCTATACACCACGTGCCCGGTGCCGGACATAAAGGTGAAGATATAGCAGATAAACGGGGCCAGCAGCGTGATATAGCGCGGATGGCGGCGCAGCATTTTTTCCGCCAGCCGGACTAATAAATCCAGCCCGCCGGACGCCTGTAATGACGATGCCGCTAATACCACCGAGAGAATAATTAAAATAACGTCGATGGGTGGCGACGAGGGCGTCAGGCCAAAACCAAATACCAGCACGCCAACGCCAAGGCCGCCAACCATACCTAAAAATACGCCGCCAATACGGGCGCCAAACATCAGGGCTACAAGGATAAAACACAATTCTGTCCAGAACATACTTACCCCCGGATAATGGAGTGAATTCCAGTTATGTTTTTATGTAATCGGTGAGAGGCAATTAGCCGGAATACGGTTTACCAAAGCCAAACGCGCCATAATGATGTAATACCCGGCTGGCTGATTTCCCGCCTGCCGTCATGGCGCGAATAATATCGTCGTGTTCCGGTTGAGGTTTACCGCATGCCAGAATGGACAGCATAAAGCCGGTTAAAAAAGCATCGCCCGCGCCGAGGGTATCGACGGGTTGAATATAAACCGGTTGCCATTCGATGAGTTTATTTCCGGCATAGTAATACACCTTTTCATGCCCGCGCGTGGCGATAACATGTTTACAGCCGTAATCGTAAAATTTATAAATCTTATTAATGGTCTCTTCGACCGATAACGCCCCACAGGAAATAAATCCGTAATCCACCCACGGGCAAACCTGTTTAAAATAGTCGTCAGTCCCACGTCCGGAAAAATCAAACGACAGGGTGACATTGCGTTGTTTAATTTTTGCTAATTCAGATTCGAGAAATCCGTTAATACTGGAGTGCACCGCATCGAATTGGGCAATATAATCGAGGTCGTCATCGGATAATTGCAGCGGATGTTCCCGTAATACGCCGTTTTTATTACTGGTGACAAATTCCCTGTCGCCATCCACCAGCCGGATACAGGCATAGCCGTTTTCACCGATATAGTGGCGAGAGCGCTGACAGTCTATTTTCAGTTCCTGCAAGGTATCCCGCACATGCTGCGCGGCGGCATCGTTGCCGAAAGCGCCGAGAAACGCGCTTTCACAGCCCGCCAGCCGGGCATATACCGCGAAGTTGAGCGCGTTGCCGCCGGGGTACATCACGCCGGAATGAAGATATTTATCAACGACATTATCACCAATGCCAATCACCTTAATGTCCATCATTATTCCTTGTTGATAGCGATAAACCGGGCGTCCCTGCCCCTGCTTCAAATCCTGGCGTGATTAATATTCGACCTTCCACATGTAGCGGCGGGTCGTTAACGGATGCTGGCGGATCTCGGCCAGCGCACGGTTATAAACCGGGTAAACGTTATTGAACAGTGAATGGTTGAAGTAATCGATCACTGTCGGCTTGATGGTGGAAAGGCCCAGCTCTTTGGCGTCCACCACTTCGATACGGCGGCCATATTTTTTCAGGAAGTTCAGGGCGCGCTCGTCCACCGCACGGGTGCTGCCTTCAGAGAACTGGAAGAAGAACGGCGTGTTGGCATCGGTGATTTCGAACGGGCCGTGGAAGAACTCGCCGCTGTGGATGCAGGCGGAGTGGATCCACTGCATTTCCATAAAGATGCAGATGCTCTGCAAATAGGCCGCGCCGTAACCCGCGCCGCTCGCCATGGTGTAGATGACTTTGTCGTCTTTGTATTCCTGGGCGAACGCCTGGGCGCGGTTCTGCAAATGATCCCACGCGCGGTAAACGATGCGGTTGATTTTGCTCAGGCCGTCCTGGAAATCCTCGTAATGGGCATAACCTTCGGTCTGGTTGAGGATTTCTACCGCGGTGATCAGGCCCTTAAGGGTTTTCTCTTCGGCGATGTCTTTGCCGTCGCCAAAGCTGTAGGTTTCTACGAAATCGCAGTGGGCCACCAGCGGGGAGTCGGTCACCCAGGTCAGGCCAATAACCGGCACGCCGCGGCTCTGGGCCAGCTCTGCCGCTTTAATGGTTTCCGGAGTGTTGCCTTTGTGGGACGCGACCACCACTACCGCGTTATCGCCCAGCGCCACTGGCGGGTTATTGATAAATTCGCCGCTGTTGTACAACCCGACGGTGACCTTAGTGGCTTCTTTTTCCAGGAAGGCTTTCGCCGGGTAAAACGCCGCATACGAGCCGCCGCAGGCGACATAATACACATGAGTGATCCCGCCCTTCTCCGCTTTGCTTTCAACGATGCCGCTAATGATTTCTTTAATACTCATCACTTTTCCCCTTGGGTCGTTTCTGACGTTAACCGCGAGACAGCCGCGCGCCAATCAATGTATCTAAATGTATTGTTATAGATGTATAACATTGGCATACATTTAGATCAACGAGTGACCCGACAAAAAAATCGGGATCCGCGATGCAGATCCCGATTTACGCTGTAACGGCGTAACGATCAACGATGAAAAATGGGGGTCAGACGGTAAAACGCAGTTTGTCGCCTACGATCAGCTGATGAGAAATGCAGGACATTTCGCCTTTGTTATCAATCATCTCGCTTTTAATCGAGATCAGCGGATAGCGGCTGGCGACGCCAAGGTAATGGGCCACCTCAAAACTGGCATACACCAGTTCGATGGTTTTGCTGGAGTGGGTAAACCACAGACCATGCTTGTCGCGCAGGGTGTCGTACAGCGAATGACTGTTGAGATCTTCATTCAGCAGCGCGGCGAACTGCGGAGGGAACCAGACCGTTTCCAGCGATACCGGCACGTCGTCGGCATAGCGGATACGCTCAATCACCACCGCTTTTTCTCCCTCGGGAATGTTCAGTTTGGCGCGGGTCTCTTCGTCGCAGGCTTCAAACACCGACTTGATGGTGCGCGAACCGGGGCGGCGGCCCTGGGAGCGGCACAGCTCGCTGAAGCTCATGATGCCGGTCATGCTGCGCTGGAACTTCTCGCCGGAAACGAATGTCCCTTTACCTGATACCCGGGTGAGAAAGTTTTCTCGCGTCAGCGCATCCAGCGCTTTACGCACCGTCACGCGACTTACCTGCCAGCTGGCGCTGAGATCGTTTTCGGTGGGGATCTGCTGCCCCGGCTGATACTCGCCGCTGAGAATCGCCTCTTTGAGAGCTTCTTCAAGCTGCTTATACAGCGGTTTGGCACTAGAGGTATCCGGCAGATTCACGTTATGTATCCTTTTGTATTGTCATAAGCCCGACAGCGCATGGTTTACAATATACAACAATTTGCTTATGGCTACACTGTAGCTGAGGGTTAGTCAGCAAGGAGAAAGACAGTATGCAATGGAATTCCGCATTTTGGGCCCGGCACGCCAGCTCGCTATTCTTCCCGATGGCGCTCATTTTGTACGATTTCGCCGCCTATCTCACCACCGATATGATCCAGCCGGGGATCATCCACGTGGTGCGGGAATTTAACGCCGACGTTAGCCTGGCTCCGGCATCTGTCAGCCTGTATATGGCGGGCGGAATGGCGTTGCAGTGGCTGCTCGGCCCGCTGTCTGACCGGATTGGCCGCCGCCCGGTGCTGCTCACCGGCGCGCTGATCTTTACCCTCGCCTGCGCCGCCACGCTGTTCACCACCTCGATGGAACAGTTTCTCGCGGCGCGCTTTATTCAGGGCACCAGTATCTGCTTTATCGCCACCGTGGGCTATGTGACGGTACAGGAAGCCTACGGCCAGACCAAATCCATCAAGCTGATGGCGATTATCACCTCAGTGGTGCTGGTGGCCCCGGTGGTCGGCCCGCTGTCCGGCGCGGCGCTGATGCAGTTCGTCCACTGGAAAGTGCTGTTTGCCATCATTGCGGCGATGGGGTTTATCGCCTGGCTGGGCCTGCTGTTCACCATGCCAGAGACCATTAAGGAACGCGGCGCGCCGTTTCGCGTGGCGGGCGTCTGGCAGGATTTTAAAGGCGTGTTTCGCAACCGCATCTTCCTGACCGGCGCGGCCACGCTGTCGCTAAGCTATATCCCGCTGATGACCTGGGTGGCGGTTTCACCGGTGATCCTGATCGACGACGGCGGACTAAGTACCTCGCAGTACGCCTGGACCCAGGTGCCGATTTTCGGCGCGGTGATCGTCGCCAATATGCTGGTAGTGAAATTTATTAAAGACCCCACCACGCCGCGCTTTATCTGGAGCGCTATTCCGATCCAGCTCACCGGGCTGGGGCTGCTGATCGCGGGCAATATTTTGTCTCCACACGTCTGGCTGTGGTCGGTACTCGGCACCAGTTTCTACGCTTTCGGGATCGGGCTGATTTTCCCGACGCTGTACCGCTTTACGCTATTTTCCAATGACTTGCCGAAAGGCACGGTTTCCGCCTCGCTGAATATTGTGGTGCTGAGCACAAGCGCGGCAGCCGTAGAAGCGGCGCGCTGGATTTACTTCCATGCGGGCGGACGGCTGCCGTTTCATCTGCTTTCGGTGGTGGCAGGCGTGATTGTGGTGTACTTCCTGGCAGGGCTGTTAAAACGGGTGCGCGAGCGCGAAACCGCGCTGGCGTAGCGCGGGTTTCGGAAACATCCTCCGCGACTTTGGTTCAGACTTTCTACACTGTAGCCAGGAGGAAAATTCATGAAACTGCTGCCATCACTGTTCTCAAGCCCCGAAAAACTGTTACAAGTCATCAGCCACGGCGACGTTCAGGACGCCATCGACGACGGTGAACGCATCATTATCGACGGCGACGGCAATGCCATGGTCAACATTCATTGCGTCCAGGTTCAACAGGACTTTCAACGCCACGTTGAAATGCTGAAGCGGGCCTGAGATGGGAACGGCGATCTTTATGGTGCTGATGGTCTGCGGCTACTGGTACGCCAGCCGCGACCTCTCTACGCGCCTGAAATACAAACGCACCTTCGGTTGGGATGTCTACTTCCTGGTGGCGCTGTACGGCTGCATCTTCGTATTGCAGGGGCTGATCGCTACCGCCGCCGTGTGGCTGATTTTACTGCTGACCTCGCTGACGATGAACGCTCTGCCGCAGTATTTCGGCACGGAAGCGCACCGCTACCAGATGGAGTTTATTAACTGGAGCTTTCTCGGCATCCAGGCACCGGTGGTGATCATGCTGGGATTTGCGGTGCTGTTTTGCCTGTATCGCTCCAACTGGGCGCGCAGCGCGCGGCTCGACAGCGGCGGACGCCGCTCGCTCTACAAGCAGCTAACCCGCGCCAATGGGCTGGAGGGCTTGCTGTATCAGTGCATGGAAGAAGGTGAACTGGCGTTCGTGATGCTTAAATCGCAGCGCGTATATGTCGGGATGGTTCACACCACCTCGTTCGACAGCAGCAACCCCGGCAACAATATTGTGCTGATCCCGTTCCTGAGCGGCTATCGGTCCAGGGAAAGCGGCGAGTTTGTGGTGGAGCACAACTACAGCGCCTGGTACGCGGAGCACGAGATCACGCTCACCACGGAGCCAAAGTCCGCACTGTCGTTTCGCAAAGTGATCCTGCTGGAGCAAATAGAAAGCCTGTCGCTGTTCGATCCGGTGAGCGCGATGGGATTAGATCACAGATAAAAAGCCCACCGCAGTGGGCTTGATGGATTAGCGAACTACCAGCACAGAGCATTTGGCATGCCGCACCACCGCTGCGGCATTGGAGCCTAACAGGTAGGTGCTCATGCTGGGCCGGTGCGAGGCGAGGATAATCAGATCGGCGTTGATCTGATCCGCCACCCGCAGAATGTGATCCTTCGGCGCGCCGCTATACACATGCGTTTTTACGCGGCCCTCCGGCAGTTTGAACTGCTTGACAAGCTCATTGAGCGTCTCCAGCGCATTGGCTTCCCGCTGCGAGCGTTCCGGCGCGATGGTGGTGTATTCCAGGCCATAAGCGGCAAAATAGCTATGGTCCGGGATCACGGCCAGAAAGTGGATCATCGCAACCTCGCGCCCGGCGTACTCCTGCACATGGGGAATAACCTGCGTCGTCAGCTGCATCTCAGAGATATCGATGGGGACTAAAATCGTTCTGGACATACAACCTCCTTTTGCGTGCTGTGTGAAACCACACGGTTATTATGGTCAAAATTTAACCGCTTGGGTGTGATGGGGGTAGGGGTTTGGAGAAGATGGAGGAGAGTAAAAATGGTTTCAAAACCCAGACACCCGAACAACGATTTCGGGTGTCTGTTTATATAATATCAGTGACTCATCTAATTATTATTTAACCCAGTCGGAAAGCGCTTCGCTAGAGACATTTTTCTTTTTGAATTGGTAAACTCCTTGATCATTTTTGATGCATACCAATTCATCAAACCCCCACATCCCGCTTCGTTCAGAGAAGTAAACAGTATATTTATCAGCGTTAAAACCAAAATACTTTTCACCTTTTACCTTATCGGTTAAGTTTCCGCACGTTGCTTCATCTCGCCATTCAAATCCGATTGATTTAGTGAGAGTAATATAAGCAATTCCCGATAGAAAATGAGGAAGTAGTAATACTATAAAAGAGGTCACAGCCAAACTACCCAAGATAGTTAATATTTGGGCACCTTTAGCCTTTTCAATATTTCGAATAAATATCCAATAAGATATTGGTTGCAGGAAAATACTTACAAGTATAATAAATGCCACAAATTTCCAACAAAATGCCACCCATGGACTATCCTCTATTGACATATTACTAAGCTGCAAAAACAAGCCAGATGAATAAGCACTAGACACGACGTAAGCCAATGATGCTACACTTATGAATTCAATACTAAAAACTCGCTTTTTTAGAAGAGAGTCATTTGTATATAGCATCAACGCGCTACTGATGAAGATCAATAGGCAAAAGGATATTAAAAATATATTAGCAACCAATCGTACATTTAGAATGAAGAATGGCAAGAATAAAGCGAAAGATAGCCATCCACCAATCGAGCAATACGCAGCGGTTTTAGATAAGAATCTATTGTCACCATAATTAATAAATAAATCAAAAATCTCAACACACCTCTTGCGCCGCAAGAATAAAATAAGAAACGTAACCATACAAATTACATACACGGTCAATTTCTTATAAGAAAAATTAAAATCAATTAAAAACATAAATATGGTGAAGTAGATAAATAACGTCAGCTCGACAATTCTGTTAACTAGTGACCTCATTAGAATCCCTCTGAGATGTAATTCTACTAAATTTGAATTAACCTTATACACCAAAAGAACTTTATAAGTCACATAAATTAAGCTATAACGTGATCAAGCACAATAATATTAATTGCAGCCTCATCCTTATCTGAATAATATATAAGACAGGGCAAAAAAGAACAAAAAAATTCCACATAAGCTGTAAATTTTAATTTCTTGATTTCGCCATTAAGTTAAACTTGCAAAAAATCATTAAATAAGCACATTTATTTTTAGTTTTCATTCCATTTTTATATGATCATTGATTCTTGTAAGGCCTGTTATTTATTCATTTTGATAAACCATCGTTATTCTGGAGTCTTCTACGAGCCTATATGTATCTTTAGCGTAACGGTACTGTTCGAAAATATATCCTGGCATAATGGACATCCGTTTAAACCTTTTCCCCTACCCCATCCCCCGCATCGCCTCTATGCTTACCTGATGGAAAAATTAGCTGAACTCAAGCGCGCCAAGCTTCTGGCGCTGTCGCTGCTGCTGATTGCCGCAGCCACGTTTGTCACCACTCTGTTCCTGCCGCCCAGCCCCTGGGTGAGCGGGCTAAAGGCCATTTCCGAGGCGGCGATGGTCGGCGCGCTGGCTGACTGGTTCGCCGTGGTGGCGCTGTTTCGACGGGTGCCGCTGCCGTTTATCTCGCGCCACACCGCAATTATCCCGCGCAACAAAGACCGGATTGGTGAAAATCTTGGGCGATTCGTGGAAGAAAAATTCCTCGATACCCAGTCGCTGGTCGCGCTTATTCATCGCCATGAACCGGCAATGTTGATCGGTAAATGGTTCAGCCAGCCGGAGAATGCCCAGAAGGTCGGCGGGTATTTGATTCAGGGGATGAGCGGTTTTCTGGAGCTGACCGACGATTCGCGGATCCAGGGGCTGTTGCGCCGTGCGGTTCACAAGGCGATTGATAAAGTCGACCTTACCGGCACCAGCGCGCTGATGCTGGAAAGTATGACCAAAAACGATCGCCATCAGCAGTTGCTGGATTCGCTGATTACTCAACTTATTGCCCTACTCCAGCGTGATAAAACCCGCGATTTTATCGCCCGGCAAATTGTCCACTGGCTGGAGACCGAGCATCCGCTAAAAGCCAAAATTTTACCCACCGAGTGGCTGGGCGAGCACAGCGCGGAACTGGTGTCCGATGCGGTGAATTCGCTGCTGGATGATATCAGCGAGGATCGCGCCCATCAGATCCGCAAGGCTTTCGATCGCGCTACGCTGAAGCTGATCGACAACCTGAAAAGCGCCCCGGAGATGGCGGAGAAAGCCAATAATATCAAGCGCTATCTCAAAAACGACGAGGCGTTTAACCGCTATCTCGGCGAACTGTGGGGCGACCTGCGTCAGTGGCTGAAAACGGATATGCAGTCCGAAGATTCACGCGTTCAGCGACGCATCGCCGAGGCCGGCCAATGGTTTGGCGAAACGCTGGTGGCGGATAACGCGCTGCGCAATTCGCTCAACGAACATATGGAGCAGGCCGCGACCCGCGTTGCGCCGGACTTCGCCGCGTTTTTAACCCGTCACATCAGCGACACGGTGAAAAGCTGGGATGCGCGGGATATGTCGCGCCAGATCGAGCTGAACATTGGGAAAGATTTGCAGTTTATTCGCATCAACGGGACGCTGGTAGGCGGGTGTATCGGGCTGGTGCTGTGGCTGCTGTCACAGGTGCCGGGATGGGTGCAAGGTGCCGAATGGTGGTAGGTGTGTAATGGTAGGCAGCGCCATACAGGCCAGGAACTGCAAAATTGGCCATGCGGACCGCCGACGCTGTAAAAGATAGCCGCTCCCGACCTGGGGCCGGGAGCAGTGAGAATTATGCAGTTGTGGGTTTGCCGATGATGATGCCGATGAAGTAATGAGGTTATTTAAGGGAATAAGCTCATCACAAAATATTTCCCTGAATAATAACGACCGTCACGCCTTTTTAAATACCTCAGTCTGATGCCATTCAATAAATTTTTCATTTGGATAATTTAATTTACTCTGCGGCAAGGTAATGACCTTTTCTGCGTAGTCCCAAAATAGTTGTTGAACGACCGCGCTGGTGCCGTTCACGGCTTCTGATATCACGATCCGCATATTTTCATCCAGACCGATTGAGCCGCGATCGAATGCTTTATGGTGGATAGCGCAAAGTGCTAATCCGTTCGGTACTTCACAAGGCCCCTGATGTTGTTTCCAGCGAATATGCGCCGCTTCGAGAGCGATAGGCGCGTTGTCGTGCCGCATATTGAAACCGCAAATGGCGCACTGATAGTTGTAGGCGCGCAACACCATCTGGCGGAACTTTGGATCGCGCTGGCTGAGGGTGTGTTGAATATCAAACCCCAGTTCATCGGCGATATCGTTCTGAATGCTGGCGGGGAAATGGGTTTCAAGAAGTTGGTTTGCCAGCGTGTCGATTAGTTTAGGCTTTTTAACAAGTAGCGCGAAATTCTCGGCGTCGAAACCGCCTGAGACGTTGTGTTCGATGAGCTCGGCTCGTGGAGGTTGGCGGGCACCACTGGTTGAGCAGAGATCGGCGTTTTGTAATTCCCAGAATCCATCGCCCTTTAAACGCCAGAATGGCATATCCGGACGCTGATCGCGGCGCTGGGGGCCGTAGCGGTTAAGCAGATCCAGAAGTTGATCGCGGATTTCAGGGCCGTAGTTGAACAGGCGGGCGTGGCCCCGGCGGTATTGGGAAAGGACATACAGGAGGAGTAATGGCTTGTGTGGAGCTCGTTGAACGCCTTTGCGCCAGATGGTGATTTTGGAAATGGCGTGTTTGAGGGTTTGATCGGGGGTCATGAGGGGTTGGGTTCTGGGTGGAGGGTTTTGCGATCATGCTCGGAAAATGGTGTGGGAGCAAGAGGTTATCACCAGAGATTTCTTTGGGTGGGAAATGTTCAAACTAATATATCGTTATTGTCGATACGGGTTTGGAATTGTATTTTTTATGGAGTGGAGTGGCTTAATATACTCTTTCATGATTAATAATGATTACCCTTATTCTTACTCATAAATTATTTAATATGGACTGATTCACATTAACCTCTGTCGAAGCGAAAATCACGAAAAATATCGTACAACGCAGATTTCAGACTGATTAAGACTACAATTAAATTTTTTGGTGCGAAGGCCGGACTCGCCTTTTCATTTAATTTATTGAAAATTAATGGGTTGTGAGGTTTTACTTTGGGGATTTGCCCCCAGAATGGGACATAAAATTGAATACTGCGTGGAAGATCACAAAGTTGCGTGATTATTTTCCAGGTCCGAAACGCATTCCAAAGTAAGGCTTCTCACGGCATTGCGCCAGTCGGGATACTAAATCCCCCACATGCAGCTCCAGCTTGTGTCCATCCGGGTCAAGAAAATAGAAAGATTGCCCTTCGCTTTTATTGTCTTTCCAGACCGTCGTCCATACAAGATGATACTGACAGCGATAGAATAAGTGGGAAGCGGATTTGTATCTGCCCATGCTATTTACTCCTTGATTTGCTGGTAACAAACCGAGCCAGTATTTAGCATGGGCGTTCTATAGGTAAAGCCCACATGAACAATCACCACCTCCATCGGAGGTGAGACTGATAATTAAAAAAGCCACTGATACGTTTTTTTGGGCACTATGTTTAGTTTTCCATTATCCATACTTAGTTCAGCCTAGCTGTAATGTCCGCTTAGCTCAAAGCAGCCTATGATATCTGCTTAAAAAACAGGCTTAGTATAGGATATTCTCCGTTTTCCAAGTAATCCCTTTAAAGATCTCCTACCGACCCACGGCCGTTTTGGTACTGCCACCATGCTGGGTAATGCGAGGACGGCACTTGATCTTCACTGCACCCCGGGTGAATGAGTCGTCCGAGGCCTTGCTCGACCATACATAGGCTTCGCCGGTGCCGAGACGGCTCATCTTATCGGAGGTCAACTCACCAAGAGCGGCATTCGCCTTCTGGATGTGTTTCAACCATGCGGGCGAGTTGAACTTGTGCATAATGATCTGTGAAGACAACTCGATAAGAGAGATCGGGACTGATGGCGGGTCCTGAGAGGCGACCATAATGCTGGTTCCCTTGTGGCGCATCTCACGGACAACCTCGACCAAGCCGGAAACCAGATCATCGTTCTCGATATATTTGTGAGCTTCATCGAAAACCACCAGCTTATTGAAGGCGCTTCCCTGGTAGGTTGCTTCTGAGAAAACCTGTAGCATCACCACGAACAAACCGAGAGCTTCGTCCTTCTCGATGTATTCATCTCGCAGATCCACGATAATCAACCGGCCGGGACGAATCAGATCCTGGAGACGCTGGTTATCATCGATATATTCGCTTGCAAACAGTAAGCGCGTCTGGGCCAGCTCCTTTAGATGATCGGACAAACCAGAGTTATCGATGCCTGCTCGCAGAGAATCCAAGGTCAAGTTATCCCGCAGTCCCCTCATGATGAGATTGATTTGGCGCATATACATGCTCTGGCTACCAATCGCTCCCATTAGGAATTTCCAGTGTGCTGCCTTAAGTTCAGCGGCAGAAAAAGCAATCGGCTTAACCTCAATATCCGGGTACTCGGCCCTACGATCATCTACCTTGTTGGCAGGGGTAAGAATCAAGACATCCTTCAATGCTTCCGGGTTGGCCTTGTAACGCTCACGAAGGATACGGATCTCATCCTCTACCGAGTTGGCATTAATCATCGAGGTAAACTCCGGCGCATAATCCTGCGTCGGGCTATAATGGAAAATAACTGTGGCGAGCGGGCTTGGCAGCACATTGATGTGCTGAATCGGCATTGAGGCCATCTCAATTGCTGTTCCAAGGGTGTAACTCTTTCCACCGCCTTGAACCCCGAAGAGACTGATCGTGTGGGTATGATTGAGGTCCAGCGCGATTTTCCGTCCGGAAACCTCTCCGAGCAATCCGTACTGCGGTGAACTACCATTAACGCCCAGCATGATGTCGTAGCTGATTTCGGCTTGAGGCTCGGATGTCAGATGCTCCTGCACTTCAAGCTCGGGTTGAACAGCTTCTTCCGGTTCCACATCAACGGTGGCGGGTTGTTCGTCATCTTTTTCTTGTTTGGGCACAATGGTGGTAGGTTCAGGTGCTTGCTCGACGGGTTTCGCCTGTGCTTCCTTTTGAACAGGTGCGATGGTTTCCTCTGAGACAGAAGATGTTGGCAGGGTGACTGGTGTCTCCAGCTCATCGTCCCAAAGCTCGTCCACCGTCCAGGATGTCGAGCGGACCCTATTAGGGGCAATGAAAGCGGCAGTCTCGAGCTTCGGTACGTTCGAAATGAACTGTTCGCTCAGAGTAGGAGCGGTCGGTACTTCCTCACTCTCGACAGACACAGGCTTGCGGCAGTTCTCCAGCAAGGCATGAATGAGATCCTTGCCGATACGATGGAATTCGATGCCAACCTCGTTGTCCGGAGATTCTGTTCCAGACTTGTCAAAGTCGAAAACCAAAGCGCACCGCCTGAATTGAAGCGAGTAGCCCTGCTCAATGGATTCAAGTAGTCCTCTCGCTTCGTGCGCGGCAGTCTCTTCAAAGATCCCATAACGCAGTGAGCGTTCCAGATAGAACCTAAGAATCTGAGCCAACTCCCGGCTCTTGAGCAACCTATCCGGCCGATCCGGTTTTTTCAGGGCCGGATCAAAGTGACGCTGGAGGATGCGCTCACTCTGATTTATCTGGGCGGAGATCCGTTCCTTCAGTTGGTTGAAAGCCGCAAAGGCACCAACCTGCGAATAACACTTCACCTCAACCAGATTACAGGTGATCGTCCTAGTGGTTAAATCTAAATCAAACAAACCCAAGTCGGTACGTTGTAGGCTGATAGCATCGTTAACATCGTCTGACTCACCGCTTGAGCGATAGAGGTCCGTGTGTGCGTCTAATGGCACAATGATCTGATTGCTTAACGCGCCTTGATATTCGAGATAGAGCCTCGCCAGAGCCAGGCCAAGAGCCTCCGCCTGTTGCGTACGTGCGGAAATCAGTTTCAGGGCAAGCTGACCAGAAAGCGAGCGTAGGTTCGCGAGTATCTGAACCGACTGCTCTCCGTCGGCGGACAAACCGTGCTCAAGCAGCACCGGCTTCAGCATGGCCTCCAACTCATCGTTCGAGCGCGAGGAGATTATCAGATTATGTGTCGCCTGGGAGCTGGCTCCTGGCACATAGTCAATCAGATAATCCGGTCTGTTCTTCCGACCTCCATGGTCGAAAAACTCAATCCCCATATTTCGGTCGATAGTGAACACCCAATCGCTGATCTGGTGAACCTCGTAGATCAGCTCTCGTTGGGCCACATCGAGGCCAAGGGTTACAACGGGTACGGCCTTGAAACTAGCACCAGAAGTGGCAACCGCTGAGGTTGCAAAACAGAGGTGACGGCTCAGCGACGACAGCAAATCGAAACACGCAGCCTGGTTGTTCGCACTGAAGGAGCGCCCAATAATCGGCCGCTTATTCCAAAAGGTACCCGAATCGTCGTCCACGAATTCGGTGTCAAAATCCTGTATCAACCCATACAACGGAGTCACCCCCATCGGCCTCTCGGAAATGGAAAGCTCCTCGGCGGGGAACACATCCAAAAGAACGCTGATGTGCGCTGGAAACTCCTTGGAATTTGCATGGAATTCATTCAGCGCGTGCTTGGCCAAGTTCAGCTTGGAAAACAGATGACTGCCAGTTGAGGCCGCAAACGCGTCTGAAGCCTCATTCACCGTCGCTCCGGGACGAACTATGGATTCAAGCGCCTCACCCAAAACCGGCGAGTCAGGCTCGGAGGTAAAGAGCCGTATGTCATAGCGCAAATCGGCATACTCACGTTTCTGCTGAAGCGCTATCAGAGCCTCAGCTATTAACGAACCTGATCCGGGGTTAAAGATATTCAGCGATAGCTCTCTCACATAAGGATGCTGGGAGAGATAGCGCTCAATCTTATCCGCAATAACCTTTCCGGAAATATCAGTTCCCGCCGCAGAGGGCTCGACCAAGCCAAGTGCCGAGCAGACCTCCGCCATCAGGCCACGAGAATTATCCTCGGTTGTTGGAGCGTATAGCGCCCAAAACGCATTTAGATTGTCCACCGGCGTGAAGATACGACCATCCTCTACGGGAATGCCAACAGGATAGGCTGAGGGCACAAGGCCATCCAATAGGGCAGAACGGACATGAGGAATGTATTCTTTCCCACCTGACTTGATCTTCCCGATCCAATCCTTGCCCAGAGTGACCCAACTGTTCAGCCACAAGGCTCGGAGCGGATGGGTTGGGGAGACCAAAACAGCCTCGCGATGCCTTCCACGGAAGTCGGTCAGGATGACATGGATTGAATCAACGGCCAGTACGTTTCTTAGCGATTGCAGGTGTTGCTGGCGCTCGACACCAGAAGTCATCTCGGCCTGGCGGATGAGATTCCTGACCAAGTCAAGATAGCTTTCAGCATACGCGAGGCATTCCTTTTCAGAGTCCTGGAACAACAGCCCCTGCATGCTCAGTTCGGCAGTGTCTTTGCGCACCACTGCAAAAAACTCTTCACGGGCAGCCAGGAAAGATGCCATCGCGGCAGAAGTAGGCAGCATGAGTCCGACCTCGGAGGGTGGCTCAGCGGTATCCAGGTTGATCTGCATTCGCCAGCCTGACGGGTGTTTAGGCTTTGCTAAGATGCGTTGCTCGATGATTTTGAGCGTACGTGATAGCGGAATCTGAACGGCCCCCTCACGACCGAATTTTGCGTGCAAGGTTTCCAGGCGGGAGGTCTTCTTGGTACGACCGCCCTCGGACCAAGCTACACCACTGATAGCGATATCATTGGGATCACGTTCGTCACCCAGGGCTGTCAATTGCAGTCGGAAACGTGCATGCTCCAAGCTCTGCTCAATAGGAATGGCACGTTGGGGGGGCTCTTCTTCAATGTTGCCACCGGGCAGGACGTAGAAAGGCTCACTCTCGTAAGAGCGCTTAGCGCCCTCGGAGCTGAAATCCGCTTCCAGCGGAATAGGGTCGCCATCGGCAGTCCAGGGCATTACACGGATGAAATGCCATCCTTCCTCGAATTCTATTTTATTGAGTTTAGCCAGGCTGGTAGTACATTGCAGGCGGTTCGGCGTCCAGGCTTTTACCTTTTTAGATTTCCCTACCGGGCCGTCATTCTGCGAAATGATTTGCACCATAAAATGGTCAAGCCCACTGACCTTACCGGGATGAGGATTAACCTCAAACACCACGTTCATTTTACGACGGTCGTTCGGTACCAGAACCTGTTGCCCGATGAGGCCACTGAGTTGATCGTCCGTCTCATCATCCGCAACGACAGGCAAGTCAGTTTCCAACACTGTCAGAAGAACCTTGTCCAGTGATAGCTCTTCTTTGAACGTCCATTTATCGAAAGAAATGCTCCACCAACTTTTGTCTGTCGCAATGGGGGGCGTCCAGGATTCGGACTCATGGACATCGTATTTTTCAAAGTAGGTGAATAGACGCGACTCCAATGCCTTATCGCTGAGCCCGAGATCAGCAATACGACCACGAACCGACTTGTGCGAGGATATCAAACTGCGGACGCTGCCAAGATTACGGCGAATTTTTCCAATGACCATGCCCGGATCGGCAAAGAGCTTGAAGTCCGGGATCAACGCCAATTCATACAGACTTGCCCCAAGAGTTTCTCCATCAATCCCGTTTTCGAGCGCGGTGAGTAGATACCGCGCGCGCGAAACATCGTCGGCAAACAGCCATTCCTCCTCGGTGAGGATACCCAAAAGATCGCGAACATAGCCAGCCAGCGTTGCCGGGAGCCGGTCAAGCAGCGAGTCGATCAGATCCTCGTAGATACCGGTGAAGGCAAGCTCCTCGAAGGTCGCCACGCCAAAAGAATCCTCGGCGCTAGTACGGAGCGAGGTCGGTATGAACACCAGCAAAGGCTGGCGCAGTTCGCCGTTCGCGTCAGGATTACGCAGTTCCACCAATTTGGTGGAAGTTACTCGGAAAGACATGCCTTCTTGGTCATGACTGCCGAGTATAAATATGTTTCCGTCAGGCCAAATTCGCCTAATTTCCCGACATACTGACTCCATAACTGCGTCATCAAGGTCGGTGACCCGTACACAATGTCCTGGGCCACGATCACCCAAGATCGCTTCGATACGAGGACACAGCACCCCTGCCAACGCCGCATTCAATTTATCCTGTGGAAGCTTTATGAACGCGTTACTCATGTGTGTCTCCCATTTTTATCAGTTCCATCAAATCGTTCAATTGCATATCGGGGCGATACTTTTTGGGTTACATAAGCATCCGACAAGTCCTGGTAGAATCCAATTTCACGAAGGCGGCGCTTGAAGGCTTCGAGATTGAGACGCAGGGCCCGTCTGTCCAGTATGCTGCTGTTAGCTAGGGTTCCTTCCGGTAACTGGTCGATGTAAAGACCGTAGCGGTTCTTTAAAAATGCTAACAATTCTTCGATGCGAACCTCGTGGGTCACGAAACGCCCGCCGTCTTGGGTAAGTACGGCTACCTGGAGGAGCACTTCGAGCAGCTTGCTTCCCAACACGAACCGACGCGGGCTTCCCTTAGTCCGTGCTTGAGCCAGAAGCCCGCTTTCTTTATTCTTCAGCAGAAGAGAATCCAGGCACTCAGTGATGTATTGGCGGTGATACTTACCTCGATAGGCCATCAGGATCTCAATGAAGGAATCGAATTCACCCAAGCCCATGGCGGTGACGTCCCTGATCTCTGGGTCTAAATCCTCATTCCTGGAGGCCGATTCTTCAATTAGGCTCGCCAAGCGGAATTTGAAGTAGGCTTGACGCTCGGTGTCGTGTTCGGGCTTCAGCAGGGATATCAGATCACTAACGGTGAACACACCGCCTCCAGGGGGAGCCAATTTACCAGTCTTTTTGCTCAGGTATTCCGCCATTTCATCGAGTTTCTTGACGACAAAATTGGCCTGCACAAAAGCAGGTATCTGACGATAGAGCCGGTCAGTGGATTTTCGAGCTAACTCGACCATGTGAGGATTGTTTACGTCCCCCATATCTACTATCAACGCCAAGCGGTAAGGGCAACCTTCCAGAGCATTGTCGAGACCCGGGTTGATCGGGCATTCCCTAGCGGCGCAGAGATCGTTACCTGAACGCTGCTTCACCAGCTTGGGCAGCATTTGCAGTAGTTTGAGGTGATATAGTGCCAGATGGAAAGCCATCAGAGTTTTGAGATAATCAACCAACACCGAGCGCGGGATATAAGGCTCATAGGCGAGTAGACGCAGAATATCGTCAGCCAAAATATCGGCCTGGCCGATACATAAAGGTTGGAAACGTGCGGGCTCCTTGGAATCCTTCATATCCTGCGTAACCTGTTGGTCTAAGCGCAAGATGGCCTGCGTTTCCACATCCACGGAAGCGTTGGGATCGTAACGGTCCGTCACCAAGTCGATCCCCGGGAAGAAGAAACGCTTCAAGGCATCTCGCGCCGCTTGGCCCTTACCTTTGCGGGCATAGAAAAGCATCCAGTAGATTTGCTCTGCAGCGCCGTAATCTCGGGTATGCTTCGCGTTACGAAACTTATAGGTATTGCCATGCAAAGGACGTGGTGCAGCTAGAGCTTGGTTGCTTTTACCTCTATTCACTAGATCCATAAGATCTGTTTCAATCCAGGCTCGAACAATTTCAGGGTTTTGATCGAAACCAGCAAACCACTCGGGATGTTCAAGGAAATCTTCGAGAAACTCCTCAACTGAAAGATCGCCACCGCGAGGAGGTCTGCGACTACCATAACCATCGTATTTCAATCGTGGAAACAACATAGTGAGTACGCGATCCATCTCAATATGTTTAAAATCGAGATAAGAAACTTTCGGGATTCGAAACTCTTTGTCACGGCCTTTAATTGACATTGTATTCGGCCCCCTTTTCAGATGCTTCCATTACTAGCCGTCCATCTTGTTCTCGACGGATTTCGTAAAATTTGTGGCCAGCCTTGGTTAACAATACTTCGTTGTAAGGTACAGAGGCCAACAAGTTCTTAAAGACGGACAAGCTCAACAAAAAGCCTTCTTGCTCTTCTACGCTTGGTCGGTAGCCGTCGTTAAGGCGCATCAGCATTTCATATATATCGAGATTGATACGTAGGCTGGCCTTGTGCCCTTCGCCGGAGTCATAAAGCAGGACCAACGCCTGAGACAGGCACTCGAGGAAAGGATGAAACGCGGTCTCCTGTTCGGTACGAAGCGAAAAATAGTCACCGTCGAAAAGCCGGTAACTGCGAATGGTACCTTTATCCACTTGGCGAACACGCAGTGCCAACTGGTTACCTAACCTCGCAGGGTCGCTTAAACCTTCGCCTCGGTTGATGGCTCGGAGAATTGCGGTCACCTCATCGTTGCTTTTTGTACCTGTCCGCTGCGTGGAGACCAAGAAGGGATCGATGCTTTCATATGGCAGCATCTCCTTCCACCCCATGTCCCTTCGTTCGAAGAAATGGCGACGTCGCATATGTGAAATGTAATTCCGATGTCTGGAAATCAATCGGGCACGATTTTTCGATGAGTAATCGCGAGGCAGACTGTCAAACAGCGCTTCAACCAATTCATTGTCATATCCGGCTCGTTCTGCAAACGAGAAACGACTCATAGCCTTAGCCCTGGGATGGAGAAAGCCTAACTCGCGGTCCAGATCAGGGTTGCTGACTTCAGCAATGTCGATCTCGCGCAGCAGAGCAATAAGTCGGTCATTGGAGCCTTTTTCCCCACCAAGCCACGAGTTGAAATAGAATCCGTCCAGGATGCGGTTTTGGACCTCTTCACCACCGGTCTGATAAAGCTGGTGAATACCGTCACAATCTTGGGTGCCCACTAACATGAAGGCCAACGCCGACCGTAGGTCGCGCATAGTGATATGCAATCTCCCGCGAAGGTGGGTAATGGTGTAGAGCATCTTCAGACGCTCGATCACCTTGGGACCGGCAACCGGATCCTGGAAAGTCCGGGCATTATGGTAGGCAAAACACTTGCCCTTGATGTCACACTTCTCGCAGGCTTGCCAGTATTCCTGTTGTGTCATGCGGGCAATCAGCCTCTCAAAAATCGAAGGCTGACTTTCTTCGGGGTCAGCAACTACCGAGCGCAAATTGAGGTTGATGATCGTTATACCGCCTTCCGGAACGGCCCCGGCCAAACCCTGTTGGATCTGCCTGGCTAGCAGCGGGTACTCCTCTTCATGCTCCAGGAAAAAATCGACTAGCCGTCCCTCGTTAATGGCTATTAGGCGAGTCTGATTTTCGGGCCAGCTAGAGGCATCCTTACCCGCGAAAGGAGCAAAGAATTTCCGCAACACCGCATCGTTTCGCTCATCGCCTTCATCCTGGCTGCCGTCATAGTTACTCAGGTAGGTATGCCCCTTGATCTGGAACACTGCTCCATTCGCGCCACGTTGCATCTGCGCGCCCTTGCTCTCGGCAAAGGACTCAACCTGCTGAATAAAGGCGGTCTTGCCATCACCTGCGTTACCGCTAATGATCACGAGCTTAAACTCGCCTTTGAGCAAGGCGGGCTTAAGCTTCTCGTCCAGATATGTCGGCACATAGGTGGCCTTACCAACTTCATCGAGGCCACGGGTTCCCGCGTTGGATACTTGGCTCTGGCTGTAGAGGGTCAGCAGATGGGTGACAAAGGGGTTGCTATTGGGCTTGGTCGGCTCGAAGCCCAGCCTGGATACCACCTTGGGGCCGGCTCCAATCTCGCCGGTGGTCAGCACCGAGCGCAGACGCTTGA
This sequence comes from Atlantibacter subterraneus, assembly GCF_007570865.1. Lineage (GTDB taxonomy): Bacteria > Pseudomonadota > Gammaproteobacteria > Enterobacterales > Enterobacteriaceae > Atlantibacter > Atlantibacter subterraneus. The sequence goes on from NZ_VLPS01000005.1 coordinate 332,150, forward strand.
CCTCAGCCATGGCAGTCAAGAACTCATCGACTGACGTGAAGCGCTCCTTACGCTCCGGCGCGATCATCTTCACCAGAATGTTGACCAGTGACGAGCTGAGGTCGGCACAGCCTTTGAACTGCTTGGGGTCCTTGGGTTGAGTCTTGATCGGCGGCGTGGGATCGTCGAACGGATACTTGCTGGTCAGACACTCGTAGAAGGTGATACCCAAAGCATAGATGTCGCGGTCTACCCGATCAGAAGCATCCGGCTCGGAATTGTAATCGTAATCCGGCGGCAGGTAGCGACGAGTGCCACCACCTCCCTGAACCTCGTCACTTTCGGATACCGCGACATTGAAATCAATGATACGAACACCTTTATCAGTCCATAGCAAATTAGAGGGTTTAACGTCCTGATGATAAATACCATGTTTATGGAGATGCGCTAAGCCCTCGGCTGCTTCGCGAACAATGCGAACAGCATCATCCAACGCCAAGGCTTCAGTATCGATTAGATCGGACACGTCCAGGCCTTCCACATACTCAAAGACGATATAAGGAGTTTGATTTGCATCAGCCATTCGATCGGCCCAGATAACCTTAACGACATGTGGATGATCTGGCAGGCTAGTGAGTGTCTTATATTCGCGGCGCAGGCGCTCATAAACGCTACGCCGGTCTTTGGTCACAAGTTTGATAACGCGAACTACATCGCCTAAAGCATCAAATACTTTATAGACCACCCCAAAGCCACCACTGCCGAGTTTCTTTTGCACACTGAAACGCTCAGCTAATACAAAATCGGCAGGCAGGTTGGTTAGGTCATCAGGAATGTTAAAAGCTGGTGCAGAAGGTTTTTTTTCACTTTTGCCTTCGGGTAATATCAGATCTTCAAATTGCTTTTTAGCTATAGCAGCGCTGGCAAAACGATCTTCAGGATCGAACTCACAAAAGGTTTGCAACCACTCATCAATGCCTTTGGGGAAATCAGGTTTGTGCTCCGAGGGTTTGATAGGGAATTTACCATCGGCTTCGATCATTTGATCAATATTTTCGTAGGGCAACTCACCAGTTAGCAACTCGTAAAATACTAAGCCTGCAGAGAATAAATCAGAAGCAATGGAGGCCTCTTTCGGCTCAGACTTTTGCTCGGATATCACTAATTCGGGAGCGCGATAAGCCGAATCGAGATCTTCGGTAATTTGATTAGCAATAGTTTCTGAAATCGATCGGTTTTTACCTACTCGAGCAAAGTCGAAATCGGTGATGCGAGCTATACCCCCTTTAGTGATGAGAATCGCATCTGGTGTGAGGTTTCGATGAATGACCTGATGTTGATGTGCGTGATCCAATGCAGAAAGTACACCTTTGATCACTTGGTATTTTTGATCTGTTGTGAGCGCAAAAGTAGGCTTTTTTAAATGCTGACGCAGCGCTTGACCTGAAATATCATCGGCCACCAAAGTAATTTCATTACCATCGTCAGATTGAATCAGGTCACGCACAGCCAATACATTCGAATGAGCACTCATGTGCTGAACAGCCACAAAAGCATTACTGATTTTTTTCAGTTCGTCTTTGCGGGCGGCTTCCTCTAGATAGGGGTCTGCGCGATAAACTCTTAGGCGAACCTGACCCGCCTTCGCACCCAATAAATTGTGCTTTGCCCGGTACTCGGTGTAACGGTCTGTGCCACCAAGTTTTTCTATAACCTGCCAACTTCCAAACACAGGGGGAGCTGATTTTGGCTTGGCTCTACCTTGAATGGCTTTGTCAATATGTGAGTGATAAGAACGAATATCAGAAAGACGGTGGCTTGGGATTTTCCCCTTATCAGTAAAGAGTTTTAAGCAGCGCTTGTAGTCAGTCACATCCGGGCTATCGATGCCAGCAGGATCATATAGCTGGGCATTATCTGCTGTAAGCAATACAACCGCATGTACATGCACTTTACGTAACTCGATTATCCCTTTATTGCTGTCAGCCAATAAGGTGCTCATCACCTTGGCGTGGTTGCGCAGCTTTGCCAGAGGGGAGTGAAATTTTTGCCTCCCCTCGGGATACCACTTTGAGCCATACACATCGATGTTGCCACGCGTTCCTTTGACATCCACCAAATAAATCGCATGAGGCGCGAGGATGGCGATATCGATTTCGAACACCTCCTCCCCTTGACGCATCTCGAAGTTGTGGAAGATCAACCAGCCATCGGGAAGATGATCCCGAAGGAAACCGATGGCCTGGCGTTCAGATTCGTTTGCAGGTTGCCCGATGGGTATGACCTTCGCCATTAGCGTTCCCCTGTCTCGATAATTCGCTCAACGAGAGCACGAGCTTCATCTTCAAGTTCAATGGCTCTGGCTCTCTTTTCCCAGGCATTAGAAGCTATCTCGTGAATCTGTAGTCTCCGTGCTTTATGAGGCCAGTAGATTAGTATCTTGTTAGCTCCAACTTCCTGTAATACAGGAATGGATGTTCCAGCAGAATGTCGCATTACTAATCTTTGCCCGAAACCTGTCGCCAAATATGTAAATATATAACCGGCATCTTCGGGAGAATGAGGGACTAGCCTCATAACAGCTTCTGTAACTGCCCGCCCAACCAATCGTTTATTTGCAAGTACCGGGGTTCCAAAAATTCCATATCTTTGGCCAACACATTGAAATAAGATCATTCCCTCTTTTACAATGAATTGCTCAAGATTTGGTGTTCTTAAGGCTATTTGATCATCGGCTGCCTGATCCATTCTGAGCAATTCACGCCCACCGAGAAAATCAATACCGGTCCCATCAACTTTAATTCGCTTTAGAATTGGCGGGCGCAATGCTCGCGCATAATTTCCTACTTCACTTAGAGGGACTCGAGCCTTCTCAATCGCTTCACCTACAAAACCAATATAATGAAAGGCATCAAGGCGCTCAGAAAATTTCTTCATCGAAACAATTTGAATTGCACTGGACTGAACATGGCGGTTTTTCCACCTTACTTCACCACCTCCGATTTCTTCCTCAAGATCTTTTGTGATGTGCCTTAATGCAGTAGAAGCCTCAACCCTCAAAGCAGCAGCTTCACAAATGAGTTCATGCGCCTTATCTTCAATTATCCCAAGTCTGGGCACAGGTAAGTCTGCAATATGTTCAGGCTCTAGATGAGTGATAATGGAGCCGTATGTCCCCGAAATAACAAGTGGCACACCGAATTTTGAGCTAAGATAGGCGTATAAATATCCAGGCTTTATTTTGCTTTCATCTGGAACCACTCGAAGAACATCCTCAGTGCAGGCCATTCCATTCATATCTGAGCGTGAATACGCCATGCGTCCAATAGTTCCAGAGCGAGTGATAAGGGTCCAGCGCTCCTTAATGAGAAGTTGACTATTTTGACGTGCCGCAGCTTTTGAAATGTAACTAACATTGCTCAGGTCGGATTGGAGAATGTCAGTGCTTGATAGAAATGGATACCCATTCTGCTCATCCTCAACCCAAAGGCGAGTAATACGGCCTGGATTTATTATTCCAGATATGCCGCCCTCAGTTAGATCTTGAAGATGATCTTTTCTTACTCTAAGTTGCCCGAGAAGCTCTCGTGCCTCAATTGCTCCAGACATATACGGTCCGCAATCAAGGCGGCGAGCCTGTTTCTCTATCCAGCTACTCGGAACTGTTTTTACCTGAAATTTTCTGCTCATAATGTCACCTCGCCGGTTGCGCGGAATTCCTTGTATTTCTCTGCCACCAGCGGTAGCTCGTCATGAATGCGGCGGTTGCGACGTGTGACTCTACGAATTTCCACTTCGCCACCTACACGAACTCGCTCAATAACTTCGTCATCAAAAACCAGCTCTTCACCATTGGGGGCACGCAGGAATAGGAGATTACCCCGGGCATCAACCCCAGCTCGATCCACCACCGCCATGAACACCTTATATTCTCGAGGTTCGGTATTTATCAGTTCCTCCTGACTGCGGCGGCGGAGGAGCAATAAACTCGGTAGTGCGGGTGATAGACCATATTCCTTCACCGTAACCTTGAAAGGCTCCACCGGCAGGTCAACCGAGGCCAAAACCTCGCAGTGGTGCAAAATCCACCAGCGCACGTATTCATCGCCAGGGTTGCCCAACAAGCCATCAGGTAAAAGGATGCCAACACGACCGGTGCCAGGTTTTACCCATTTCAAAGCACGTTCGATAAACAACACCTCGGGAGGTACGCCACCGGTACTCAGATTGCCAGTGTTACGGAATCCACCTTCTTCATCGCGCTCCCAGTAGTTGCCCAAGTCATAGCGCTCCAGAATGGAGGGGTCGGTCACCGTGTCTTGGGTTGAGAACCAAGGGTTGAGCATAACCATATCCATGCTGCCTAGCTGCATAGCCGGGCGGGCGCTTTCAATGCCATCCAAATCACCGTCCGGGAACGTGCGGGCATCGATGCGGAACACTCGTCCAGGATTGCCGGTGGTGAACAGCAGGTTCATGCGACTTGCGACGGCTAGGAAGGGATCAATATCACAGCCTAAGGCATTGCTGGCCGCCCAGGCGGCGGTTTCATTTTGTGCCTGACAGATTTGTTCCTTAGAGGCCTCTTCAGGAGTGGTGCCGAGGCCAGCCAGTTTCTTCTTGAAGATATGCGCGGCAGTCATGGCTAGGAAAGTGCCGGTGCCGCTGGAGCAATCCATAACGCGCTCTTCGGGTTGTGGGTCAAGCATCTCCACCACCATTTCAGCCACGTTTAGAGGCGTAGGGTAGCGGCCCTCGCGGCCGTCCATCGCACCGCGGGCAACTGTTCGAAAGGCTCCGGTGCGGTAACGGGGCTGGGTTTCACTTAAGTTATAACGGGCCAACTCCATCACCACGCGGGACGTTTCGTGGGGTTCCAGAGTTAGATCCCAACCACGAGTCAGCAGGTTCGGCTGCCAAATTTTGGCGGCGGCAACGGATTCGCTGATGCGCAGGGCAATAGCCTGTTGACCAGCCTCGGTGAAAGGTTCGTCCCCTCTAATCCAGAATTTGCGTTCGCTGGTAGGCTGAGTCTCATCAAAGATCTTGGCCAGCATCAGCACTGCCAGCTGTTTAAAGGAATCCTTGTGATCGAGCCCCAAGTTACGGTTCAGATACTGGCGGCAACGCAGTAGAGCATCCTCCAAGTCTTCCGCGTCGGCGCTAACCTGAATGACACCTCCGGCACGGTCGAGATCTGCGGTACGTTCGCCCGGCACCGGCCATACACCCAGCGGCTTGGTGCGGACCTCGAATCGAGTGCGCTCTACCTGAAACAAGAATTCTTCCTGACCATTGGTCCACATACCCAGCGTAGCTCCGGGGATCAGCTCCAGCAACTCCTTGAGCTCAAGCAAGTCAGTATCTGCCTCATTAATGAAACGGAGCTTGTCACGCTTCTTCTGGTTCTTGCAGACGATTATCCGCTGTAGGTAGTCGTTGTTGTGCTCGGCATTGGGGCGAAAAATGGCAATGTCGATGCGCTTACGCCCCTGGCCGGGAATCTGGGGATTGTAATCAACCTCCAAATCGTTTCGATCAAAACCGTAGCTCTCGATGAGTTGACGCAGAATTTTCTGCACCAACAACTTTTTGGCCGAGGTCCTCTCCTTGTTGCCGGTCAGAATGTCGATAAAAAAGTTATCCGGGCCGCTCTCTTCGGTGGAATCCTGCAGTGCTTCAATGATGTCGTTTTGGTCACTCATCCGTTCTGCTCCATGAGAAATTCGCGGTACCTCTCTGCAATGACCGGCAGATCGTTGTCCTCGATCTTTTCGCCGCGGATCAGAGTCCGTTCCAAGAAGCGCCCACCTATGCGAATACGCTCAATGTGCTGCTTGGGCTCAATGATTTCTTCACCATCCGGAGTCCGTTTGTAGAGCTTGTTTCCACGACGGTCGTAGCCAACCTTGTCGGCCACGGCCATGAAGACCGGATATTCATCGATCCCCCCCAAGGCTTCGGCGCGTTTTTCCTCTTCACTCTTACGCCGCAGGAATAGCAGGCTGGTAAGGATGTTAACGTTGGCCTCGGCGATGAAAGCTTCCACCGGCAGGTCTACAGAGGCGAGCACTTGAGTTTCGCGCATGATCCACCAACGGATGTATTCTGCAGCTGGGTTACCGAGAACACCATCGGGCAGAACGACACCCATACGACCTGTACCTGGCTTGAGCCATTTGATGCATCGCTCAATAAAGAGAATCTCCGGGGCCACACTGCCTTTCAATGACCCCGTATTGCGGAAACCACCTTCGCCATCTGATTCCCAGCTATGTGCTAACTCGTATTGTTCAAGAATATGTTTGTCGGTGATCGGGATATCTGAGCCGAACGGAGGATTGGTGGCGATGATATCCACTGACCCCAATGGAATTTCCCTTTTAGCGGAAGACAAATCGGCCAGATGTCCCAGCGGGAACTCTAGAGAGTTGATGTTGTAAATGTGACCCCGACCGTCACCCGCCAGCACCATGTTCATCTGAGCAGCGCGAATCAGGAAAGGGTCAAAGTCGGCTCCAAACACATTGGCTGCAGCATATTCTTTCAACCGTTCGTGGACGTTCAGAAACTCGGTGGTGTCCTCATTCCCGCTCTGGGTATTCTGCTCCTCGCGGAATTTCTTCAGCATGTGTCCCAAGGTGGCGACCAAGAAGCCGCCGGTCCCGCAAGCAGGGTCTAGCAACATCTCGTTTTCCTTGGGATCGAGCATTTCCACGGCTAGCTTGACTACACCCCGAGGAGTGAAATACTGCCCACGGTCGCCGCGCAGGTTAACGCCCACCAACTCTTGGTAGGCCACCCCCTTGGCATCGACGTCCGTACGGGTGAAATCGTATTTAGCTAACTCAGAAACGATAAAGGCTAAGGCACGGTTGGAGAGGGTGATCTCCTCGTTGCCCCGGAAGATGTTCTTATATTGCTTTTTAACCTCGCTAAAGAGTTCCTCGATACGTGCACGGATGGCCTTTCGGCCCTCAGCTTCAAACTGCTCTTTAGGACCTGCCCAGAACTGTCGCTTCCATGACTGACGTTGGACCCCTCTAAGGTTTTCGTCATGCATTTTGCAGAAAATCAGATAGAGGAACTGCCAGAAGGCGGCATCCTTTGGCATGCCTTCGTTGCCATGGATGAAGTTATGGCAACGACGGAATGTGATTTTAAGCATCTCATTGTCAGCGACGCGCGTGTGAGCATCAGAGATAACCTCTTTGGTGCCAACAGACTCTTCCGCCATAGGCCAGTCGCCGATTGGGTTGCACTTTGTTTCGAAGCGCTTTTGCTCTTTTTCAACAAAGAAGAACTCCAAACCGTTAGTCCACAAACCATACTTAACGGCTTCAACCTCACGCATAATAGCTTCAATTTCATCAAGATCTTGAGCGGCCTGCTCAAAATCGCGAATACGCACGGCATTTTTTCCAACGTTCGGTTCCTGGCGGCAGAGCACGGCACGGCCTAAATTATCGATGGTGTGTTCCTTACCATGGTGGAAGATGGCCACGTCCACCTTCTTGCGACCGCCAATGGAAAAATCCAGCTCCATGTCTTCCGGCGAGAATCCATATTCGTGGATTAGGGCGCGAACGATCCGCTGCCGGACTAGCTCCTTCTTCGTTTCCTTGATTTGTTTGCCGGAAACGTAGTCGAGCGTATACCCAGCCGGTATCGTGTTTTCGGCTTGTGTGCTGATCTTTTTGCTCATTTAAAAACTCCGCGCTCCGAGGTCAGGGTCATTTTGTATTACCCTCACCGAAATCTTGTGTTGTATGTTTCTGTTGCTCTATCCATGCGTCGATATCCTTTCGGGAAAATCTCCACTGGCCTCGGACCTTGAAAGCAGGAAGTTCCCCGGTTTGGGCCATGGAATAGACCGTCTTCTCGCCGACCTTAAGTAAGGCGGCGACATCCTTTATTTTCAGAACCTCTTCATTGCTCATGCCGCCTCTCCTGAAGGGCTGTTGACCGTCTAAGCACAGTGTCAGAACAGAGGTGGTTTTCCTACCTCTGGGTGAAAATAAACCAGAATATACCGAATTATGCTAAAGATTGCCAGATAGGTTTCGTGTTGCAAAACACTAAACAGCAAAGTATATTAAACGCTATGAAAAACTTTGGTGAAACCATCCGCGACCTTCGAGTCGCCCAAGACCTTGGGTTGCGCGAGACTGCGATCAAGGTAGGCATTTCCCCCGCCTATCTAAGTCGCATCGAACGTGGCAAGGAGCGTCCGCCAAGACCAGAGGTAATTAAGGAGCTGGCCAAGGTACTTGCGGCCGATCCTGACGTGCTGTTCCGCTTGTCTTCCTCCACAGACCCGGAAGTTGTCGACTACCTTCATGACCAACCCGAGGTCATGAATTTGCTCCGCTATGTCAAGGAGGCCTGTTTTACCGAGGATGAGATCAAGAGCCTCGTTCAAGCAGCCGAAAGCATCAAGGCCAACACTAATTAACTCACCGCGCCCAATTGCTCCCGAGCCAAAATCCATTTATGTGACAACACAAAAACATGATCACTTACCACTTTCGCTGATAATTCCTGCAAAACTTGGCACTGAATTCCAAACTCAGCTACAGAACAACTAATCCTGAATTTGTGTGCAAAACAGCTTGGTTTTTCATTATCTTTAATACTATTATCTGTACAAAATCTGCCCCCACAAGCCAGCCAATTTGCAGCCGTGCTCTACTTTGTCATAGATAGGTTCTGAATAGCTACACCATTTTCGTTTATACAGTCTTTCAAGTGGAGATAAGCTGTATTTTTCTTTGGAAACACCAAAAATGCGACTGAAACCATTCTCTTCATAAGACAGGTCGTAATGTATATACACCTCTCTAAACGAACCTACTGGCGTCAGAATGTATGGAAAATACTTCAGACTTAATTGTAGTGTTAAATCATATAACCAGTAAAGTCGGGACATGCTGAATTCTTATCTTTCAACTTTCTAAGCCCCCCCTAATAGTTAAAAGTCAACGGACGAAAGCACTAAAACCTTAAAAACTCATTAATGACAACCAATATTTACAGACCTACCGCACCAAGCACTTTTTAATTTTACATATAAATAATATTAAAAAAACAGTAATTATTACTGTAGACAGAATTATATCTTTACCTCAGTAAATTCTCCCGATGCCACTCCAGATAACAATACGATTCAACAGGAAACGCCTTTATTTTCTCCGGCAACAAACACTGCTCTTTAACACTAATATCCAGCTCGTTGCTAATTAATAAACGCCCATCGTTCTCAAACGAAATCCACCCCTGATCGAATAAAATATCAATGTGCGCAGCCAATATAATTCCATTATAAGGATCAAGGCGTTCACTCCCATTCTTGCAGGCAGCCCACGGCTTTATATGGCTGGCACGCAGTAACGGCGCAAAACTCGTTCCCGTAACAGGGCATGCCGGATACAACATGAGACAATTTTTCCGAAAGGTACCCTGCCCCAGCCGTGCCGCAATCAACTGCTCGCGTACGGTATCTTCAATACTTTTATCCTGCTGAATAATAAGACAGTCACGTTGCGCCTGTTCATCGCTATCAGACGATATTAACGAAAGAACGCGCTGCTCAATCACACTCTCTGAAAGCACACTCAATCGCTGATGCGCACGCTGCGCTGAATGAGAAAGCGCAGCAGGAGCGCCCTGCTCGTCAAGCCAGCCGACACGCACATCACTAAGCCAGGAATCAAAACGGTCACGACTATTTTTCAGACTATTGCGAAACTCACTAGCGGTTTTGCCCGCCCCGAAACGGGGATAAAACAAATCATAAGCCTCTTTCCATTTCAGAACACCCAATCCCACAGGTGGTTGAGATTTACCGTACTTCGACAAATACCATGCTACTTCAAGCAAATCGTCTTCCGAACTATTCAATGTTACATCCTGTTTTTCCAGCGTAAATCATCTCCAGATTATGTCTGAAAAGATCGTTAACTAAACTGATCAGGTTAGTTGTTTTAGCAAAAACATCTCACACCGGTTTTCGCCATCAACAAGCACGACACGCAACCAACAACACAAAAAGGAACACCCCATGCCCCCACACAAAATCCGCCAGGAGTGGCTGACGCTGGACGAGGCCGCAGAAGTCATCCGGCAGCACAACATCACGTTGCTGCCCGCCGATCTGATCCGCCACGCCCTGCACGGCGATCTGCCACTCTCGGTCTACTTCCCTTCTCCTGTACTTCTGAGACCACTCAATCCTCCTTGCCACTTTGCCTGCCAATTCAGCAAGCCCCCCTTTCCGCCTTCGCAGTGCAACAAACCCGGCAACCGTAAAGTGATGGCGAACTCTCCGCCGTGCAGACGCGACCCTACTCTGCAACTGACCACCAGCCATCTGTGGAATTTGCCGTTAATCGGCCTTGAGCGCCTTCTGCTCCACCAGCAACTGGCGAAAACGTTGAATCGTCCTTGCCCCAAAGATACCCATTGCTGCAACCAGATTGGCATCGTGGTCTGCGATGAAAACGACAGCTACTACCAACTCTGTTGCCGCAAATCGTTGCGGGAGCTTTTACTGGAACTGCTCGCCACGCAAAACAATCTTCAGGAAGAGCTGCATCTGCTGATTGGTCAGTTGTATGGCAATGGCCGCAATGACCTGAAATCCCGGCTCAGTCTGTCCGTCTGCTACCTGCAGGATACATTGCCTCCTGACGCACTGTTCGTCATCCGCCGCACTCATCTCGAGGCCTTCCTGACCCGTCATCAGCCAGAATCAAAGGAGCGGATCACCTCCGCGCTTTCGCGTTTGCTGTGGCTGGCCTGCAAGCACAACCCACAGCTGGACGATGAAATGCTGGAGCATCCCTACAAACTGCTGAACATTTTCGAATGCTGGGCGCGCGAGGAAGGTATGCACCTGCCGCTGAGCCCCTAAACGTTGAAAACCGCACTCCAGCGCGGCGCACCGCCGTAACGCGATCAACTAACCTTTTCAACTAACAACTCTCACTAACCCAGATAAGGATTTTTACTGCCTGGCAGGGATGCTGCTGCTTTGATAACCACGCCCATTGTGCTGATGTGAACAAATCTGGACACAGGAGGAATGGTTATGAATAGCGACCGGTTTTTACGCTTACACCAGGTGGAAGATAAAATCGGCTTCGGTAAATCGTGGATTTATCGGCAAATACAGCTGCAACAGTTTCCGCCGTCCATTCGACTCAACAGCCGTCACGTCGCCTGGCTGGAAAGCGAGGTGGACGCGTGGATCCACCAGCGCATCCGCCTCACACGCGATGTCTGAATGCCGGAGGAAGATTATGTGCGCTTCACACCTGCTCAACCGCTGGCTTCACGGTGCCAGCACTACCGGAGAACAGGAAATGGTCCAGGTCAGTCTGGAACAAATCCAGCCGTTCTCTCTCAATCCCCGCGTCACCCGCAACCCCGGCTATGACGTACTGAAAGCGTCAATTCTCGCCCGCGGGCTGGATAACCCGCCGGTACTGACCCGTCGCCCCGGTGATGAAAAATATATGCTTGCCAGCGGCGGGAATACGCGCCTCGCCATCCTCAATGAACTGTGGCAGGAGACGCAGGATGAGCGTTACCACCGCGTCTGCTGGCCGTTCAGACCGTGGCCGGAAACGCTGTCACCGCAGCAAGGCGAAGTCCAGTGCCTGATCGGCCATCTGGCGGAAAGCGACCTGCATAACGGATTGATGTTTATCGAACGGGCGGAAGGCATTCTGCATCTGCGCGATCTTTACCACGAGGCAGGCATTGAATGCGTGACGCAACTGGCGCTGGCGGAGCAACTGACCCGCGACGGCTATCCCGTCAGCCAGTCGCAAATCAGCCGGATGCTACAGACCGTGGACTGGCTGCTGCCCTGCATCCCCAACGCATTGTACGGCGGCCTTACCCGAAAGGTTATCGATCGCCTGCTGGCGCTACGCAGCGCAGCAGAACAGGTGTGGGCAAAGCTGATGCCGCCTGAACGCCAGCCCGAATTTGCCGACCTGTTCAGCACCGCCCTCGCCACCTTCAACGGCGAGCCGGAAGCCGTGGTACCGCAACTGGTGCAGGACGAACTGCTCGGCGAGATGAGCTGTCGCAGCGGCATAAGCTGGAATACGTTGCTGGCGGAACTGACCGATGGCCAGAGCAAGCGGCAGGTGCTGCTGGGACCTCCGGTCGCAAAGGTCCTCTGGCCGCCACCGCCGGAAGCTGAAAAAGCACCACTACCAGAACCTGAGCCACCGGTTGAACCCGCCGTGCCCGATGAGCCAAAGCCCTCACCGCTGGTGCATACGGCACGGTCGCTGTGTGCCTGCTGGGGACTGGATGCCTGTATCCAGCCGGACGAAAGCGCTCCGGCCGGTTTTACCCTCGCGCCCTGCCACGATTTTCCCCACCCGGCGGCACAGCGCTGCTATCAGGTGCTGGCGGCCCTGAATGGCGACACCAGCACACCGATGCCCGCCCTCGAATTGCTGTTGTCGCCGGACTACGAGAATACTCAGATCCAACAACTGATGCAGCTTATCAGCCTTTGCCGCCAGCGGCGGCTGCGGGAGGTTCGCCATGACGCCCTCAGTTAACCAGGCGGTGCTTACCCACATCGTCCAGGCGCTGAAGGAGGGGCAGATCCGCTACTGCGAATCGCTGGGCTTCAGCCCGCAGGAGCTATGCGAGCTGACGCGCCTTACCGCCGACGACATCCTGTTTCTCAGCAACAGCGCGGTACAGTTCATCACCACCCACATTGACCACGAGATGCTGGGCCGGATGCTGGCGAGGATGGAGCAGGAGCGGCTGTTCCAGCAGCGTCTGGAGCAAGCCCTGTCGCTCGGTGCGTCCATCGAATTCATCAACCACTACTTTGGCCTTTCTACACCGGAAGTCTGCGCCCGGCGGCGGCTGATTGGCCTGTTTGTCCGGCAAGGGCGAAACAATGCTCCGGATGAGCAGGTGGAGACACTGGTATGGAACGAGTGGCAGAAAACGGGCGTGAATAAGCTCGACTCACCCGAAGCGCTGACCGCCATGATGACAATGGCCCGCGAACACGACCTGTCGCTGACGGTCATCTGGAACCTGCTGCGCCAGTGGAGTCAGGAGAAGCTGCTGCATGAAGAGTGACGATCGGCTGCTGTTTCTCGGCAACCCGCAGCAGAGCGTGCCGAAGCGCCTGCTGCTGGCGCGCAACCTCTCCCCGCGCGACAAGTTCGCGTGGCAACTGCTGCGCCTGCATGCCCGCGACGATGGCAGCGGCGTCTTCCCCTCCTACAACGACCTGCAGGGCTGGCTCTCTGACCAGCCTGAGGGCGAGAAGGCCTCGCGCAGTACCGTCAGCAACACGCTGATGATGTTGCGGATCACCCGCTGGCTGAGCCTGTGCCAGCGACTGCGCGACGAGCAAAGCGGCAGGATCACCGGCAATCTCTACGCCCTGCACGATGCACCACTGACTCATGCCGATGCCTGCCGGATGGACAGCGAATATCTGGCGCTGCTCACCGCCTGCTCCCACCACCGCAACCGGCGTATCCGCAACATCGCCATCGGGCTGCTGCTCACCCTGCAACAACCTGTGGACAGTGGACGAACCTGCACTGAGTCTCCATTGAAGACCACCCCTGGTCTTAATCGAGGACTCAGTAAAAAATGCTCGAGTCTTCAATTAAGACTCAGTGATGTGGCGGGGGCTGGCGGGCAGCCGGAACCGCATTGCGTACATACTGGTACAGATTTAAACAATAAACATCAAAAGCGTACGCAACTGCTGCATTGGCCTGTGGATAATCCCTTCAGCGCCAGCGAGCGTCGCACCGCCGAACGCGCGATGCGCAATCTGGATCCCTCCCTCTGCCAGCAGGTGCTGGACGACTGCCTGTGGCGGATCGCCACCCACGATATCCACCGCCCCCTCGCCTATCTGCTGGCAACGCTGGAGAAAGCCAGACGGGGCGAGTTCAATCAGCTTCGGCGCAGGCGCAGATAGCCCCGATTTTATGCGCACCGCATAAAGCCGGTATACCAGCTATCAATCAAACCTCATTCATCGGCGAAATTAACTTTTTGCGGACCAGATGGGTTTCCCGTCGCCTGACTCATTGCGCGGACCGACACTGCGGGCATCTGAATCCATGGAGAATTTCCTATGCCTGGCACAACCCTGTTCAGCGATATCCGCATCACCCTGCACACCCGCGTCGCCGCCCGGCTTTGGCAGGCGCATCCCACCGGCATGCTGCTCTGTCTGGCGTTACTCAGGCGTCTGCTGCGCGCCGAAGAGGCCGACGATCCGTGGGCCGCCCACTGGCTGAAGCAACTGCGCATCCGCCTGAACCTGATCGCGCACCTGCTGAAGCAAAAAAACCGTCGGCTGGACCAAGCCTTCGCCAGCCTGCCAGGCGCTATCCACACAACACAAGTCAGTAACCCGTCCCCGACCGAATTCACCCTGCCGCTGGCGCTGTTCTCACCGCCCGGTTCGCGCCTGCTGCAACAGTTGATTGATTACGATCTGCTGGTCCGCCGCACCCTGCTTGCCTGGCATCTCGGCCTTATCACCCAGGCGGAGAAACGCGATTTCATTGCCACCATCCCACGGCTGATGCTCCAGGTGTTCAGCTTCGTGAACCGCTTTCGCACCACCGGTGTGACCCGCGCCGACGTGCGGGCGAACAGTCCGCTGGCGCAGACGATGGCGCATAAGCTCGGGAATTTGCCCAAAAAGATGCTTGCGGAGATCCTGCGTGATGATCGGTGAAGACGACAATGAAAGCGCCGCCCGCAAAAGCTCGCTAAAGGGCCTTTTAAAGGCCTTTAAGGGTAAGGGAGAGCTGCGAGCGCTGGTGCTGGAATTACAGGCGCTGCGTGTGCAACTGCAACAACATCAGTCAATGCTGAAACAGGCGGTGTATGAACTGCCGGGGCGTAACGTACCGCTGATCTTGTGCAGCAACCCGGCGCGCTCCGGCGTCAGCTATCTGCGCTGGCGTAATCTGGACAACAACCGTTCGGGAGGCGTGGCGTTGCAGGAAGCCATTCAACAGCCTGACGTAAGCGATGAACTGCGCGACGCGCTGATGGCGCTCGAATGGCACCGGCAGGTGCTGAATACGCAGCTTTCAGTGGTGATGTTTATGCTGCGGCGGATACAGCCGTTAACCACGCTGGTTTAAAATTTTGCGCGAAGTTAAACCCTGAGTGTCACTTTAGCGAAAATTTTAAACTCACCTTATGCACCTTAAAACAGGCACTATCCGCTTAAGGCACGTTTTAAGGTGCAATTTTTACCTTCACCCTCCAGTTTCCCCTGTCGTCTTATCCCTCCGGCACACCATGCTGAACTCCCTTTCACCGGAGACAGCCCATGCAACTTTACCTGTGTGAAAAACCCTCTCAGGCGCGCGATATCGCCCGCGTGCTTGACGCCCGTAACCGCAGCGACGGCTACCTGCATAACGCCACCGTGACTATCACCTGGTGCTTCGGCCATCTGCTGAGCATGGCCGCGCCGGAGGATTACGATCCGGCGCTGAAACACTGGCGGGCAGAGCATCTGCCGTTTATTCCCCCGGCATGGCGGCTGGTGATCCGCCCGGAGGTACGCAAGCAGTTTCGCATCATCGAGAAGCTGCTGAAACAGGCAGATGCAGTGGTGATTGCCACCGACGCCGATCGCGAAGGCGAAACCATTGCCCGCGAAATTCTGGAACAATGCCGCTGGCGCGGTCCGGTCCAGCGGCTATGGCTGTCGGCACTGGATGAGGCCAGTATCCACAAGGCGCTCGCTGCGCTGCGACCCGGCGACAGCACGTTTCCGCTGTACCAGGCCGGACTGGCGCGCGCCCGCGCCGACTGGCTGGTCGGCATCAACATGACCCGCGCCTGCACGCTAATGAACCGGCGTCACAAAGGCGTGCTCTCCGTGGGCCGGGTGCAGACGCCGACCCTGCGTCTGGTGGTGGAACGTGACCGGGAGATCGCCCGCTTCACGCCCCGCCCCTGGTGGCGGGTAGATGCCCGATTGCATACAGGCGACAATTCCTTTCTGGCGCAGTGGCAACCGGATAGTGCGTACTGTGACGACGAAGGCCGCTGTATCCGAGAATCCGCCGCCCGCGAGGCCACTGCGCGCCTGCAACAGGCCGGAACCGCGCTGGTACTGGATGTGACCACCCGGCGGGAGAAAACGCCGCCACCGCAAGCCTTCACCCTCAGCGCCCTGCAGCAGACTTGCTCAAAACAGTGGGGCATGGGCGCGCAGGAGGTACTGGATATCGCCCAGCGCCTGTATGAAACCCATAAAGCCACCACCTATCCCCGCACCGCAAACCAGCACAGCAAGATCCGCTTCAAGAATGCCGATGCCATCGGCTTCCCGGCAGGGGATGAACTGGCGAAGTTTTTCACCCGGTTTGGCTATATCTGCTCGCCTTCATCGCAGCCTTTTGAGCCTTACTTCCTGAGCCAAATGGATACACTGGCCTGGCGCAGTGGCGTACCGGAAATGACATACCCGCAAGCGCTGACGCCGGGCCTGCGAGAAGTGGGCAAGAGCGGTGATATGTGGGGCAATATCTACCCACGCGCCGGTGCCATCAGCCAGACGCACGACTATAAAGCCGCCGCCGTTATCGCCCAGCGCGTGGCCGATCTGGTGACCCGTACCGGGCAACCGCATATCTACACGCCGCTGACCGCCTCATCGCGCGCCGGGTACTGGCCGCCCTCCCCGGTTATCGAAGGTGACAGCGTTAACCATCGCTGGCAGATGCTCACGCCGAAAAAAACCGCCTCCTGTTCGGTGTTCCCGGATGGCAGCGCCACCGACACCTACGCCGACAAGCTGGCGGAGGATGGCGCGTACGCCTGGACGCTGTGGCGGCCTTACAAATGCTGTCCGCGCCGGGGGCAGACCTTCCTCGGCAGTACGGGTTAACGGAGGCGGTGATGAGAGTCCTTTGCCTGACCTTACTGTTTTTCGCCTGGGTTTGCGTGGCGGCAGACGACTACAGCTTCCGCACGCGAGGCGCGGTTGACGACCTGCTTTACTACCAGATTGGCGGCGGTGAGGCTGTCATGCCGCCTCCCGTACGCCGCAGCCCCTCGCCGCTTAGCGTAGGCATTGGCTGGAACGCCGATATGATGTGCGGCAATTTCGATATCGACACCACGGTACGGAACCAGCTAAACGGCATCACCGATGGCTTCCAGCAACTGATGGGCAACGTTATCCAGAGCGCTACCGGGGCGGTCGCCAGCCTGCCCGCGATGGTTATCCAGCGCGCCAATCCACAGCTTTATGATCTGCTGACCAACGGCGTGCTGCAGGGACGGCTGGATTTTGATAAATCGCTGCTGAATTGCCAGAAAATGGCGGAGAAGATGACCGATTTAGCGACCGATTCCGCCTGGTTTTCAGGAGCCAAAGCAGAGAATTACCAGTCCCTCGCCGCCAGCGACAGCGATGCCATCCGCACCGACCAGAAAGCGGCAAAAGAGGCCGCCGAAAAGGGTAAACGCTGGGTCGGCGGCGAAAAGCGCGGCGGCAAAGGCCAGCCGCCGATTAAGGTAGTCCATGACGCCACCGCCGCAGGCTGGAATATCCTCAACCAGCAGCCTGCCACCAGCACCACGTCTCTTACCTCCTCCGAATGCGACGGGGAACTTTGTAGCACCTGGACATCCCCTGAAGAGGCCGCCGGATGGATGACCCGCGTGGTCGGCGAGCAGACCATCAGCGTGGCGCAGGCCACCGACGATCCGGATGCTCGCTCCGGCGCACAGGCGGGGATCGGCCTGCATCCGCTGATCGACGAAGAAAAGGCGAAGATCCTGCCCCTCCTGACAGATCTGGTTAACGGCAGCCAGAAACCTGGCTTCGACAATCTGGCGAAAGCCTCCGGCGGATCCATGCAACTGACCCGAGGAGTGGTCGAGGCGTTGCGCGACGATCCGGATGTTGCCGTCCTCACCGAACGGCTGGCGGGAGAACTGGCGCTGGCCCGCGTCACTGAGCAGGCGCTGCTGGCCCGGCGCACGCTGCTCGCGGGTATGCGCGAGCCGAATATCGCCAACGTCAAAGAAGCGCAGGAAAGCCTGGGCAAAACCACCGCCCAACTGGATGAAGAACTCAACCAGCTTAAGCTGGAACTCGATTTCCGCCAGGCACTAACGCGCAATACCGCCAGCCAGATCCTGCAACGCAAACAGCAGCGCGACCAGCTTCAGGGACAGGCGGTGGAAGTACCGGACGACAGCGATCGCCGCCTGCATCAGTTGAATAACCCGCAGCCGGACAGCCCGCGATGACCGCCAACAGCTATTTCGAGTACGTGCTCACCCTGCTCGGCTGGCTGGTGAACAACGGCGTGTGGCAGACGCTGACCGCCACCGGGCTGTTCGCCCTGCCCCTGCTGGCGAAGCTGGTTGCCCTGTGGCTGAAGGCACGCAGCCAGGGAGCGGATGAAGGCAACGTCGCCCGCTTGCTGGTCGTCTGGGTGGAGCACTCGCTCTACAGCGCCCTGCTGGTAATCCTCTTTGCGGGCATGCCGTTCCTCAATGTCGATATCAATACCCTCACCTACGATAGCCAGCGCACAAAGCAGTGCGGCTGGTCGGTGGTGCAGCCCGGTGATTCCGGCTATGCGCCATTGATTAACGAACTTAGCGGCCAGAGCGCCTCGGTGCCAGTGTGGTGGTACTTCACCCATGCGCTGGGCAAAGGCATCACCAGCGCCGCCGTCGCCGTATTGCCCTGTAAGCCAGACCTGCGCCAGCTGCGCTTTGAGGTGCAGCACACCCGGATCGCTGATCCAGCGCTGGCACAGGAATTACAGGATTTCGTTAACGACTGCTATGGGCCATCGCGTACGCGCCTGAAACGGCTGGGTAGCGATATCAGTGAGGAGCAAAGCCGGGAAGTGGACTGGGTGGGATCGTCTTTTTACCTCTCCACGCCGGGCTATTACGACCATGATCATTCCCGCTCACCCCGTGCCGCTTGGCCTTATGACGCCAGCCGCGATGATGGCCTGAGCGATACGGGTGGCGGAGGCTATCCAGCGTGTAAGGAGTGGTGGTCCGATGGCGATGCGGGGTTGAAAAATCGGCTGCTGAAACAGGTGGATGCCACACTCTGGCAGCAACTGCAGAGGCTGGGACAGTCGAAAGACGAGTATGAAGAGGCGGTGCTGCGCTCGTTGGTGAGCCCGCGCAATATGCAGGTATCGCAGGGCGGGCTGGTGTACAACGGGTTTGGCGGGAGTGCGGGGGATAATCTCAGCCAGACGCAGTTGCTCAGCCGCGTCGGCGGGATCATCGGCGCGGGGCTTTCGAGCTACGCTCTTTTTCCTGCATTTGATAACGTCCGTCAGGCGCTGCCGATGGTACAGGCCTTCCTCGAAATGGCGCTGGTAATTTGCATCCCGGTGATCCTGCTGTTCTCGGCATGGGATCTCAAGACCGTAATCACGCTGAGTTTTGTGCAGTTCGCCCTGTTTTTTCTCACCTTCTGGTGGGAACTGGCCCGCTGGCTGGATAACTGGCTGATGCAGATGATGTACGACAGCGACACTCACTCGTACTTCAACCTCTGGGGCCTGCAAAACACCTCCGACGATCTGATTGTGAATATCATTATGGGCGTGATGTTCCTGGTGTTACCCGCATTCTGGCTGGCGGCGCTGACTTGGGCGGGCGTCAGGATCGGCGCGGCCATCGCTGGGGTGATGGGCAGCGCGGTCGGCGATATCCGCAGCGCTGGCGAACAGGTCGGGAAGATGATCGTCAGTAAAACACGCATTCCCTGAGTCTCATTATAGTATTGTAGACATATAAAAAAGCCCCCTACGCTATGTAATAATTAATATATCACTCTGAACTAATCCAATTTTTATTAGCGGCCGTACTTTTCCTCAAACACCTCACTTCCTTTTACAAGTAATTTATTTAAAAACTATGAAGAATACTCAAACGTCTTGGTGAAATAAATCACACCTGTATAAGTTGTCACACCGTAATAAACAATGAATATGATAATAAAAATCAGCATAACACTAATGGTATATATAAATAAGAAAATTCAATTCATTGCAATAATTAATTCATAGAAATTAGCATGTGAATAAAAAAATCAACACACAATAAAAAAACAATGTATTACTACAACCACATGCTAGTAATACATTATTGCAGTGTATAATCTCACTAGTATTTAAAATCACTATGTGGATGCATATTTTTCTCAATTAACCTAAAGTTAGACTTATCAAAATCACCATAGTTTTGCTTAAATGTCTTAGTTAACAAGGTCAATCTAAGAGTACTCAAAGGCTTAGGATCTAGATATGGGAGAGGATCTAAAACATTATCAACCACAATTGATTTTATCTGAGAAATTCCCTTTGTCATGCAATAAAAAAATCGTGCGCTTCCATCTATTATAATATACTTGTCATTTATTTTCTCTAACACAGGTGGAGTTACAATAGATTTAACATTATCTTTCAACTCGACCTCTAATAGATCCATCACACTCTTTCCAGCACATTTTAAATCGTCAAAAAAATAACGTAACTGGAGAACCTTATACTCTTTGACAGAACTTGAAAGAACTAAAACATTGTCATCAACATTCACATCGATGACAGAAAAACTTGCATTTTTATATTGCCTAACATTCCTAAGCCTATCAATTATTTTTTCTTCCGCACAATTTTGATAAGAAAAAACAAAATCATCATGTTCTTTAGAAATCATACAATTATCAATTTTATCGATTAATAATTGGATGATTGGAGCGTCTGCATAGCTATTATATAATTTTACTTTTTCTTCTACATATTGTGCATCACTATATATCTGTCCTTGTGACGTTGTGAGCACTGCTGAGCAATATTCGCTTTTAGGCGAGAACAAAAAACCTTGAAATGGAATTTTTTCTACGAATAAGATATTTATACCTAATCGCCTTAAAATATCTCGTCTTCTGATTTCATCTATATCATTAGTTTCATTCTGAGAAAAGAAGCAAGTTATAATTACATTTCGTTTTTTCAATGAATAAACGGAAGGAAAAAGAAAATCCAACCAATAGCTGGAGTCACCTGAAATATAAAACTCATCATGACAATTCCTCATTTCTTGAACTAATAATAAAAATTTTTCATCAATCCCATTTGAAACAATATTAACCATTCCTTTTTTTATTACAGCCCTTTCATTTTTTATAAAATCCGCAACAGCCCTCACACCTGAGTCGAACAAATAATTTTTATCTTCTATCTTAACGCCTTTGAAATCAGTAGAACTAATGGAACCTGTATTTATACTGATATTATAAACTGAGTTTTGTAATATTTTTTGTATTTCAGTTGCACCGGAAACCACAGCATTTGACAACTGTCCCATATAATCAAGTATATTTTCCGGTCTCTTTTTTTCAGAAGCATCTTGCACTAAAGTGAATGAGATTATATTAGGTTTTTTTGTATACAGTCCATATTCATTAGCCAACTTCGAAAAAACAAAAGATGGTAAATTGCTAACAACACCACCATCAACCAAGATAGAATTGTTATTTGAAATAGCTTGAAAAAATATAGGAATCGTGCATGAGCAACGGACTGCAAATGAGACACTTTCATCTGGCGTGTCTTCACAAGACCATATTTTAGGGATCCCAGTTGATATATCAGTAGCAACAATATGTAGCGGAATTTTAAGTTCTCGAAATGTTACAGGTCTTGTATTCTTTTCCTTTTGACCAGTTCTCAGTAAACTGACAATTTTCTTCTCCATCCATTCTTCAATCATTGAAGATGAATGAACACCAGAATTAAAAATGACACTACTGAGCATTTTTATTTTTTTATGTGGTATAATCTTTAATAGATTAGACCAATTATTCTTCTTAGTGAAAATACTATCAAAGTTATTTGCCGGAGCGAGAAAACTCTCGAAGTCAGTTTCAATTAATAGATTTTTTATAAAATCTGGACTTCCACCAGCCGCGATTAAAGCTGCAACAATAGACCCAGCAGAAGTTCCTGCCACTCTTTCGAAACTTATACCTGCATTTCTTGCAGCGTAGTATGCGCCGGCATGAGCAGCCCCCCGAACTCCGCCACCATCAAAAACGCCCCAGCAATAAGAAAAGTAGATTGTTTCCATTTTAAGTCGCGTCCTCACCAGCCCACTTGAACATTATTAATCACATTTAACAAAATATTTATTGCTTTTTTTTCATACTTTTTAGGGCAATATTCAATAATTCCTTTCCTAACTAATTTATATCTATTTTCATTGGAGCAAACCTCTCTAATAAATAGCCTTACCGTTTCTGATAATTTAAAATCCATTTTAGCACTAAATATTACTGCTCTTGCTGCTTGTATGTTAGGGAATGCCACTTCATTTGCCAGAAATTCGATTTCTTTATTCAAAACTGAAGAGATACAACCATAGTCATAAAGAATAGATTTACTATTAATAGTTCCAGGCTGAAAGGCTATTGCGTTCATTGTATAATCAGTAGTCTTCAATAATGAAATATAATCCCTATCGAGATTATATTTTTGTATTAAATATGTTTTCTCCAGTTCCCATATATCCACATGTTGTGAATCTAATTCTAACCCAAATCCCCCAAAAGAATTTTCAGTAAATTTGAAGTTTTTCTTATGGAAAAAATCAATTAACATAGGTGTTCCATGACATACTAAATCGACATCCTTCGATTTTATTCTCTTTTTGCTGAAATATTCTAATATTCGATCTCGAACCCATCCACCAAACAGTACAAACTCAAATTCATACAAATTCAGCTCATACATTAAAAGATCTAAAGAACTATTTTTAAATAACATAGCATTGAAACTTTCATTCACATATTCCGTAATTTCATGCATAGTTTGTGGTTCAATAGATGAACTTTCAATATTCATTCGGTCCCTAGAAAGAATAACACTTTCAACAACCATTATTTTACTCTCCATTATTAAAAAGTAATTATTTTTTTCTAGGCAGGTAAATAGGTTCTTTTTAGGGGTACCAGTAATTTCGTTTTAATATCAACCTGCTCGTAGTTTTCAACCAACGCACGCACCAGATCGTCGAGTGTCCACAACGTCAGCGGGATCGTTGAACGATCGGCTTCATAGCGAGCCTCCTTGCTGAATCCTCCGGTGCTGACGTACAACCCGCGATCGTCTTTATGGCGGCCACCGATAAAGCTGCGGATCTGCTGGCTCCCCATCTGTTCACGGCGATGCTTCACTTCAACAATAATACGTGGGTTTTCAAAACCGAAACCATCCGGAGAAGCAATAATATCTTTGCCCCTATCTGCGCCAGCAGGTGATACCTGAGTTTTATATCCCATGCTACGTAAAACACCTGCCACCAGATTTTGCATCTCGTCCCAATCAAGTCGATTGATACGATCTTTGATGCCTTCAAAGGCGATCATTTCCATATCGCGTAAGGGGTTAGATACGGCGTCTTCCTCGTTAACTGAACCAAGAACTTCTGGCGTAACGTCAGGTGCAGGTTTTTTCCCCTGCAATAATTCATTCACAGCGAAATCCGGCACACGGAAAACCGTCAGTGTTGAACCCAATGTATTTCTGGTGGCATCACTCAAGTTATCACGATCAATTTCTTCCGTATTCCATTTCACCTGGCGAGCAATGCCCATACCATCTTCAAGCCACTCTGCATGATATTCAAAATCTGAAACGATCTTCCCTAACAGGTAGGTTCGATTAGAGGGGGAATACGTAATGGCCCAGTCACCTTTCTGCATTTCGTTCACAAATCGCCAAATCTGAGAAGTACCAGAACGTGCAGTTCCCGGTTTAATTTGAGGTTCAAGCTCTTGGTATAAATCGAACAACTGTTCTCTGGATAATCCCGGTTTTACATGTGGAGCAAAAGGTGACCACCCTATCGCCGCGACTTGTTTATCACGAAAATCATCATATAGTTTTCCACCATCTCCACGAATCATCCACATCTTGCCAGCCATGATTTTCCCTTCTGAATGAACTTTTTAATCGGCACTTTAGCACAACACAATTAGCTTTACCGGAAGCAAATCAACGTTATGTTATTCGTCTTGAATCAATCAAGCTTTGCGAGCATGATCGCAATAACATCAGCCTGTTACCCGGTTCATTCTTATGATTTCTCCAGAAACGCTGCAATCCGCCATCTCTAACGTCTCTGTCTGGCGTCAGGGTGACGTATGCGCGCCGCATAAACCGCTACTGCTGTTGTATGTACTGTCGCAGTACAAAGCAGGCCATCCACGCCTGTTTAACTACGGCCTGGAGATCCACGAGCCGCTCACCCGCCTGCTAAAAGAATTTGGTCCCAAGCGACGCACCGATTATCCCAATATGCCGTTCTGGCGACTGCGAACTGACGGCTTCTGGGAGATCGCTCACGCAGAAGGCTGCAAACCGCGTAAGGGCAATACTCAGCCGACAAAGAAAGAACTGATTGATAACCAGGTGGCGGGCGGCTTCGATGAAGCGGCTTATCAACAATTGCTGGCACACCCTGAGATGATCGACCAACTGGCTCAGAAGATCCTCACCGATCGTTTCCCGGAAAGTATTCAGCGGATCCTTGCCAACCAACTGGGATTCGATTTTATCGATCGCTCCAGGAACCGCGATCCGCGTTTCAGGGATATCGTTCTTCGCGCTTACCACTCACGGTGCGCGTTCTGTGGTTACGATCTCAGACTTGATGGTGCGCTGGTTGGTATTGAAGCGGCGCATATTCACTGGAAAGCATATGGTGGTCCGTGCGTGGTTAATAATGGCCTGGCGCTCTGTACATTACACCATGACGCATTTGATATGGGGGCATTCGGGCTGGATGAGAATATGACCATCCGCATCTCCGGCGGCGTCAGTCGTAGTCCGGTGGTAGACCATCTGTTCTGGCACCGGGACGGCCAGCAGTTATTCCTCCCTTATGACAAAACGCAGTGGCCTGCTGAACAGTATGTTGGCTGGCACCGTAAACAGATTTTCAAAGCCTGAAAATACGCAACGGGCCGTTAAGCCCGTTGTTCGTTATATCACCGCAGTTCTATCACTCTCGCCCGCTCAGCCTGCTTTCGGTAGTGGTCGTATCGCTCCCGGAACCATGCTTGCTGTTCATCACTCATATTGCCGGTCACGGCATCGATATCCACTGGCTGGCCCAGGGCGTGCATACGGGCAAAACTGCGTGC
Source organism: Atlantibacter subterraneus (assembly GCF_007570865.1). GTDB lineage: Bacteria > Pseudomonadota > Gammaproteobacteria > Enterobacterales > Enterobacteriaceae > Atlantibacter > Atlantibacter subterraneus. The sequence continues at coordinate 357,375 of NZ_VLPS01000005.1, forward strand.
CAGAAAATCAAAATTCTTTAATGCGTTTATATCTTGTCGGTTCATTAGCATATCCCTCCAGTCATTGTGTTTACTGTTCAAGGTCATATGCTTTTCTGATTTCAGTATCCGCCTGAAAAAGATCATTTTTTGAGCGATGCGTGCGCATCAATATGCCTGCGTTCACATTTCAGGAACGACAAAACTCTTCAGTCCCGGTAATGATTTTCCCCTCCCTTTTATCACCCGCGCAGAAAACACTACCGCCAGCCATGCAGTAAGTTCGCCATGTATCCGGAAGGCGCGAACGGCGCAGATGCGCAGGATACCCGTACCATTCCATCCCGCAGGGAAACGCCCTGCGAAGGGTGTCCCCTGCTCACTTACAGGAGAAACACCATGTCGCTTTTCGATAAAAAACCGTCGTTAATGCCGGTGGTTATCGCCCCTGATGTCTGGCAATCCGCTGTGGAATTTCCCGCCGACCCGCAGCAGGTGGAAGAACGGCTGGGCAATCTGTTGCTCGCCGTACTGCTGACCCTGCGCACCGCCGGGACGTCCCGCAAGAAAGTCAACTTTACGATCTACTGCCAGCCGCCGCAGGGCGATATGAAAGTCCCTGTCGCATTACCGCTGTCACTCAACTATCACGGCCACTATGTGCAGGTCTCGATGGCTGAACAGGCATAACCTCTCCCCGCCGGAGTCGCTTCCGGACGGAGGTGGTTCCGGCTTCTTCCATGAGGATCACACAATGGACAGAAGCAACGATATCTACCAGAAAGTCACCGACCAGATTATTGCTGAGCTGGAAAACGGCAATGTGCCGTGGATCCGCCCGTGGCGCGATGGCGAGCCGCCGTTCCCGATCAATGCGTTATCCGGTCGACCGTATCACGGCATCAACGTACCGCTGCTGTGGAACAGCGCCGACAAGCAGAGCTTCGCCAGCGACCGCTGGCTGACGTTCCATCAGGTCAGCGCGCTCGGCGGGCAGGTGCGCCGGGGGGAGAAATCCTCTCTGGCGGTGTTGTATCTGCCGCGCACACAGGAAGAGACCGATGCACTCGGCCAGCCGTTGCTGGATAAAGACGGCGAGCCGAAGGTGTGGCATTTCGGGATCGTCCGCGAGTTCCGGCTGTTTAATCTGTCGCAGTGCGACGGCCTGCCGCAGACACTGTCTGAGCCGTTCACCCGGCCTGCAGAGCCTGTGGAGATGGCCGAAGCCGTTGTGCGAAATAGTGGCATCACGCTGCGTCATCGCCGCCAGTCGAAAGCGTATTACAAACCCGCGACCGACCTGGTGATGATGCCGCACCCGCAGCAGTTTGAAAGCAGCGAGGCGTACTATGCCACGCTACTGCATGAACTGACGCACGCCACCGGTCACGCTTCACGCCTGAACCGCCCGGGTATTGCCGGAGCGGAACGCACCGAAGCGCTCTACGCCGCTGAAGAATTAGTGGCGGAGATGGGGAGCGCCTTCCTGTGCGCCCATTGCGGCATTCAGGGCAGGCTCCAACACGCCAGCTATATCGGCTACTGGCTGGATATTCTGCGCCAGGACAAGCGGGCAGTGATCCGCGCCAGCGGTATGGCGCGCCACGCCAGTGAATGGCTACTCAACGCGGTACCACAACCCTGTCAGCTTAGCGCCTGACAGCCCACCCGAACGGGAGTCTTCCCCGCCGGGGAATTGCTCCCCTTTTTTCTGGAGTGATATATGGGACTCGATCTCTTCTTTTTCGAACGGGCAAAAAACGCGCCCGATGAAAGCCAGTACGCCAGAGTGGGTTATTTCCGCAAGGTGAACCCGTTACTTAAATGGGTGGATAAACACGTCGGGCTGGTACGAAACCAGGTGCTGTTAGAAGTCACCAAAGCACATTTGCAGACACTTCTGAGTGACCTGCAGAGCCTGACGCCGGATAACTGCGGCGCGGTTTATCCCACGATTGACGGCTTTTTCTATGGATATACCGATTATGGAGAACACTACTGGAAAGATGTCCGCGCCGTCACCCATTGGGTGAAAGAGACGCTGGAGATGTTTGATTTTGAACGAGACAGGCTGATGTTTTATGCCTGGTGGTAGTTTTAAAGTGGCCGACAATACGTCGGTCACTTTTCACACGTCAACCAGAAATACACCGCAAAATATGCACATGAGAGTATAAATTTTTACTAATAAAAATGTAAAAGGCCCAAAGGGAGACACTTCAAAGGAAGGGCGACAAGGGCAAAGGGGCCTGCCCGGAAAGGGGAAATATGCTGAAGTGGCTACAAAGACCATCCCAGAGCCAGCCACCTGCGCCAGACGCTGCGCTGCCGGAGGGCTGGTTTGCGCCACTATCCTCAGAACAATTGCTGGCGACGCCGTTACGCCAGTCCTGTCTGCACCAGTTACGGCAACTGACCCCGCTGCCGGATACCCTGTTCGATAGCTGGATCCTCACTGCGATTCACCGCTTCGCCGTACTGGTGCAGCTGCTACCTGCCTCCCAAAGTCATCACCATTCCACTCCCGGCGGGTTGCTGGATCATTCGCTGGAAGTTGCCTGCAACGCCATCCGGTTGCGCCAGGGTTATCTGCTGCCACCGGAAGCGGGTGCAGAAGAACAAGCCCGACAGGCCAGCGCATGGACGGTCACGGTAGTCTGCGCAGCATTGCTGCACGATACGGGAAAAATCGCCGTGGATATGGAGATTCATCAACGTGATGGCACCCGCTGGCATCCGTGGCAGGGTAATCTGGCACAGCCTTATCGCTGGCAGTACCAGAGCCACGGTCGCGACTATCATCTGCATCCGGCGGCTACCGCAATGCTGATTAATCAGTTGATACCCTCGCCATTACTGGACTGGCTGGCCGGATACCCGGCGGTTTTTGCGTCCCTGATTTATCAGCTCACAGGACACTACGAACGGGCTGGCGCACTGGCTGAACTGGTGCAGCAGGCCGATAAAGCCTCTGTCGCCCGATACCTCGGCGGCGATATCAAAACCGCGCTGGCGCAAAAGCCCTCTTCCTTCCCCCAGCAACTTCTTACAGCCTTGCGGTCGCTGGTACAGAACGAGTACCGGCTCAATAATCCCGAATGCGGATCCGATGGCTGGCTAACGGAGAATGCGTTGTGGCTTATCAGCAAAACCACCGCCGACCGGGTTCGCGCCTGGCTGCTCCAGCATGGCGTAGCCAGCGTACCGGAAAATAATAACCGCCTGTTTGACGAACTGCTGGCACATCAGCTTATCGTTGCCAATGAGGATAAAGCGATCTGGCGCTGCATTATCCGATCGGATAAAGGCTGGTCGCCCGTTGAACCGCTGACGCTGCTGCGCCTGACACCATCTGCAATCTGGGAGCCAGGCGAACAACGGCCCGCCTGTTTTGCCGGTGATGTGACGCCGGTAAGCGAAGCTGAACCCGTCCCTGAACTTAGCACACCGACTCAACCGCTGCCGGAGATAGCAGACGACCCGAGGCTTGGTGACAATAATAATTTCCTGCAGTGGCTGAAGAACCACACCAGCCCTTCAGGCACGGTGAATACCCGGAACGGCAAGGTACATGTGGTGGAGAACCATCTTTTCTTGATTTCGCCGGGGATCTTTAAGATATACGCCTCAGAAACCACTGGAGACACCGGCGACGGCTGGAAACTGGCACAGCGAATGTTTCAGGAGTCAGGGCTTGCCCTGCGCTGTAATGATGACAGTTTTATCTGGACCTGCGAGGTTCGCGCTCCACAAAAAACGGGGCAGTTGAAAGGATTTCTGATGGAGGATCCTAGGCTGGTGCTTGGAGAGAAAATGCCGGTGAATAACCTGTGGCTGAAATTGCTGCGTGTATAGCAAGTTATATCAAAATACTCTCTTCCACCGAGCTACAGCGAATGGGCTTTAATACCTAAAGAGCCGTATGATATTCAATAATTGATTTCAATTCCTCAGGCGAAAAAGGCGGATTACGTCGATGTAACATGGCATGGCAATTAGGGCAGACGGGAATAAGATCTTTTTTGGGATCCAGAGAGTAATTCTCTTTGATGTCTGATAGCGGAATCAGGTGATGTATATGGATAAAATCTTTTGCTATCTCACCATACACCTTCATCATATCAATACCACATACTCTGCACAGACAACCATGCCAGGCTAATGCGGCCTGTCGGGCCTTACGGTCGCGTTCATAGCGGTTAACCGTTACCTGCGTAGCTGCACCTTCATTAAATACGCTCTGCGGCGGCAGTTCATCAGGAAAAATACTGATGGCAGGCTGCTCGTTACCTAAATTTTTCTCAACGATCTGGAACCCTTGATCGGTAAGCAACTTGACGCATTTCGACTTGATACCACCGCTAAAATCTTCAGGGGAAAACTCAACGCCGGTCATATTTGAAGCAGCAATACCGACTATAGCTTTCGGTGGATAACTGCGCCCTTCAAAGACCACATCATACAGCCGGGACTCGCTGAACTGGTGGCGTACACCTTCATCATAGGCGCGCATAGCCGCAATAATGCATTCCCTGGTAAGCTGGTCTGGCAGTTTCTTCTTCATTTACAACTCATCATCCCTGAAACGACATATGCTAACTCTTTATTTTATAGCATATTAATTTATCCGGTGATAAACAGCACTCTTCAATTTCGCGTTACCGGGATACGGACATCAGTGCAGCGGCAGCGTAACGTAGCGGCAGAGAAACCGCGCTTCATGCTGATTGTCCAGCCGCACCTGAAAGACATCGTGTGTATCCTGCTCGAATGCGTATTCGCGCCACTCCAGCAGCCCCTGTTGGTTCATGCGGATAATAATCTGATCGGGCGTTTCGCCCTGATTCAATGCTTCGACTACCTGTTGCAGGGGAAGCGGTAGCGTCTGAGCAGGCCACATCACTTCAACGCTCACGAGCTGGCGGTGTGTCCGGGGTGACATCGGTAGTTTCCTCCATGGCTAGAATTTAGCGGTTAATTAGCCATGAAATAGGGGCATTTTTCACGTTTGCAAGTTTTACCAGGAGACCTCACTTAAAGGTCGATACATCTCAGGTAGTTTATGGATAAGGAGATGAAGTCCCTTCACAGACAAATCCACAAAGCCTGCACCAAGCTTCTGAGGATATGTCGATGAAAACCATTTTTTAAATATATGATCTGTAATCCAGAAACACCTTACAGCGAATTGCCAAAACTGCTGCCTGCTATGGATGCAAAGTGCTTAAAGCGTACATGAGTGATTGCATAGCAACTGCAGAGCTGATAGCTGCGGATTAGCGAATCCCAGAACAGGGATTCTAAGTTACTCCATAAAACATAATAATTGTAATTGAAATTTGTAGCCAAAAATGGACAAATAGCTATAATCCAAGCAATTACTTATTTAATTTTTTTTGATTCTTGCTATGTTCTAAGGAAAATATTCTTAAGAGGATTTGAAATAGTGGCTAGCTTAAATGTATTTCTGAGTGTTGGAAGTGTAGCAAATAGTGAACAAGAAGCTTTTGTTCAGGCTGTAGAGGAGCGGCTCAGAAGTGAAGGTTTAACACCTCTGACACTTGGACGTAGCTATTTTAGTTCTGAAGCTCCCTTGAAAGCCATAACAGAACTAATGGATACTTGTGAGGGAACAGTTGTAATTGCCCTCGAACGGTTGTATTTTCCTTCAGGGACTGAACACAGAGGAGGTGAGAATGAACTCTTTCTGTCGCATACAAGTATCGCTACTCCCTGGAATCAAATTGAAGCCGCACTTTCTTACAGTCGTGAACTGCCTTTACTTGTTATTGTTGCGAAAGAGGTTAGAACTGAAGGTTTGCTTGAACCTGGTTATGATTGGTATGTACAGCGAGTTGAACCGAAATCTACCGCACTACATTCTAATGAGTTCAATGGCATTCTTGCATCTTGCAAGTTGGAAAACCAAATTAGGCGAGCAAAAAATAAAAAACAAGCCTAAAATTGAATTTGAAAAGATGACAATTGGAGAAATTCTTTCTCATTTAAAACCAGTGCATGTTTGGGGTATTGGTTGTATTTTTACCTCAATAACCTTAGGCGCTTTTGCATTAGGTTCAAAACTATTCGGCTGGCTTTCATAAAAATATGCTTAGTATGGGTTTAGTATATTTCAGTGATGAATTTTTCTCCATTATAACAATCTATTATAAATAGGGAATATTCAAACGCCAGCACTAGTAATCTATAATTACAGGCTTGTAACTACTTTCAGATTAGTAAACTCAATCAAAACACTCAAGATTCTCACCCTTTTAATTTCAACTCACGCTTTGCTTCAATTAAAATAGACTCAAGCAATGTATTAATTAATATTTGACTTCTTTCTGATGCTTCAAAACTATCAATCTCATCCTGCCACCAAGAAGGATATATTTTATCATGCTCAACAATGTATTCCCCCAATAATTGAGAAGCTTTTTTTGACAAGGTAAATGAAGATAAATGAGATATTCTTGTTAACTCCTTCATCCCTTTCACGTATTCTGAACGAAGATCTTCTTCCTCCTCTTTAGATAAGGCCTGAAATGTTTCATCTTGATACTGCGTACTCTCTGTCTGAGCGAACCAATAATCTTCAGCTCTCTTGATTTTGTATATATACTCAGTAACTTCAAGAAAAGCTGTTAGTTTCTTTTCCCACCACTTTTCCTTATAGAATCTCGTCAGAGCATATCTTGCCGTAAAAAAAGCAACGATCAATCCTGTTATAGCACCAGAAAGTAATATTAATCCAGGTTTAATTACGAACTCGGTCCAGTTCATCATATCTCTCAGTTCTAGTTATAAAAATTTAACGCTAATTACGTCATAAAAATCAAGTTATTCTACATAATAGCTTTTTTTCAAGAATAAACAATGAGTGAAATAGATCCGCTGTAACATCAATGTTCATCCAATATCTGCATCATCCATAATCCCCAGTCCTGGCTTTGAAATCAGCAGATCTTTGGGCTTCCCGCCGCATAAACTGCAGTTTGCCAAACCTAATAGCCAACCTCCCGCCCATTTTACGTTCCTTAAACAGCGAGAATATCTTCCCGACCGCTTTCCAACCTTTCGGCCCAGCGTCAAGAGTGGCAGAACGAAAAACCACGTTTACCGACAATTCAAACGCTGTCAGTCACACAGAATCAGCCACTATTCTAAATTTAAATTCTTCTAGTTGTCGGTTACTACGTTTATGGAAGCTCATATGGTCAATAGCACCTCCCTGCAACTTTTTGAATCCATACGGCAACATATGCCTGAAGAGCAGTTAACATCCCGATAATCTACCTACCACTGCATCATCTTCATGTGCTCTTCCATGTGTATAAGCCACCGAGGACATGTCGATAAAAAGCATTTTTTTAAACATATAGTCAAAACATGTTTATGGTATCGACACGTTGCGGTGATATGTCGATAAAAAACGTTTTTTTAAACATATGGATTTACAGTAGGATTTATCGCCAGTCAAAATGACCTTTCTTCATAGCACTTCAACGGACCGCCCTCTGAAGTGCTATCCCGGTTTGCGATAAAAGAAAATGCTCCGGATACGATTTGTAACTTACTACTCACATTGCGCGTCTGAACGCCTCCGCCATTTGTTCCTGCTCCCGGTAAGGAAGAGTAAGGCGGTCCGCAATAGTTCTCCACTGGCAGACTATCCCACGGAAGCTGGCAATAATCTCATCAGCGTCGGTCAATTTCAGGCGAAAGTATTCAGCAACTTCCCTGGCTAATTCCATATCCAGCGCGTTATCTGCCTCAGTAATATTGAGCTTCAGGCCATCAGATCTGGGAACCGGATTTATATCGTAGGCTTCAGAAAGTCGCCATCCTTTATCGGGTACCAGAATAAACCCGTGGTTTCGCAAATGATCATCAGAGTTAGAGACCAGAATATTAAAAACAATGCGTGACCAGAGCTCCTGAAGGTCTGCATTCGTCTGTGCGCCATTTCTGATGAGAACTTCAGCAAGTTCCAGATAGCTGACTCCTGTTGAGTAATCGTCCCCATCCTGGTGTCGGGTCAACGTCATGGCAGATGCAAAATGAAGACGCTGACCAGCATCGGTACGGTCAAAACGACGCACCATAAAACAATGATGATCGCTGGCGAATTTTCGCGCTTGTGCAGAAGCCACATTAAGGCCACAACCGACAGCCAGAGCGTTAACAACCATCTCCCAACCACCGACATCGTATTCATCTCTTGTACTCGGAAATTTGGCGATATAGAGATGTCCGTTGTCATCCGCAACACTTGCTTTTGGTCGTGCGCCCCCGAGAGAACCGCCTGGTGCTATTAGCATTCTTAGCCATTCATGGCCCATCAATGCTCTGTTATCCGGATCATCCTCAAGTGACCGACTGGCTCTTTCTAATGCGGCAATTTCGGTAAATGGAGGGGCCGCAACATCCATTCGATTATCAAGAAATTCGCCTTCATCTTCTAACTTGTAACGCAGAGCACCAACCCGATAAAGATCATGTACACCCAGCAGATAGTCGGATTCGTGCAATTGTGTCCCTTCAGGCAGAAGCCCTTCTCGAATATCCCGTCCCAGACGTCTTTTCATCAGCATTCGCCCCCAGCGGTCAGGACTGGAGTCACCAAAAACACCAAATTTATCGCGCGGTGGTGTTGGATACTGCGCTCCTCCAAACAAGACTATTTCAGGGTCAAGCTGCAGGAAGTTAAGCTCGGGATCGGCTAAAGCATCCGGATCGTACTCAAATTCAAATAATTCCCGCGCACGGGTCCGGCGACTATGCAAAAAGCCGATTCGTCTGGGGCCATGCAGGCCATCCCAGTCCGCATACACGCCAATCATTGCCATAGTCAGTTACCTTTTAGGATTTTTTATTGGTTTTAACAGTGCAGCCAAGGATGCCGATGTCGCGGCAGGTGTTTTTAGTTCGGCATTTGCTGATTTTTTTGATGGGGTCATGGATTGCTTACCGGACGCGTCACGTTTTACCACATTCCCGGTATGCCTGTTTGTGCGAGAAACTGCAGAAGGACGAGAAGAATACGTTTTGTTTATTAACCTGGAATCCTGGAGCAGGCGTCCTTGCTCATCCTCGGCGGCAAGTTTGTTTAGATCCCTTTCAAGCCCTAAGATCTGCATAACAGACAAGTAAGCGCCGATTGTCACACCAGCCCCTCCCGATTCAAGAGAACGCAGTGTCATTGGTGACATTCCAGCCCGTTCAGCAACCTGCTTTGCTGTAAGTTTGCGTCTCAGACGCGCCAGCTTAAGGCGCTCACCAAACTCAACAAGCAACTGATTAGTCTCTGGAAGCAAAGGCGCTGTTTTTTTAGCCATTGTGATAATATTTTATCTTTTTTATATGGATGATGCCATTATATTAGCACATTAACAGTTAACCTGTACGAGCTGTAGGTTGTAAGTACGGGAAGAAGAAATAATGCTAATATTACTTCAAGAAATCATAAAAAACGCCAGAATATTTACACTTTATTGTAATCACATAGTAAAGTTGTTAGCGACGAGAAGACGCCATGGAGGAGGTTTGTAATAGAGGTTAGAAATGTCTGCCCCTACATAAGCAACTCAGCATTAAAAATAAATCAATATCTCCCTACTCCCCCGACTCAACCTCATCCTGCGCCGCCAGCAGAACCAACTCTGACTTTGATACCAACAAATCTTTCGGCTTGGCACCACGCAGCCTGCGGTTTGCCGAGCCGAACCAGATAGCCAACCCCCACGGGGTCTTACGTTCTTTGAACAGCGAGAGAATAAGCCTGACAACCTTGAGAGGCCGCATTTTCTCATCCAAAACATAATCCGGGTACAAATCCTCCCCGTCGACCTTCAGCGAGAAAATCTTCCCAGCGGCTTTCCAGCCTTTCGGGCCAGCATCAGGATCGGCGGAACGAAAACCCGCTTTTGCCGATAGCTCAGATGCCGTCAGCCATTCCGAGTCGGCCAGTATCCGGGCTTTCAGCTCCTCTAGCTGCCGGTCATTGCGCTCCTGGAAACTCATATGGTCGAGTGCGCCTCCCGGCGACTTTTTGAAGCCATAAGGCACAACATGCCTGAACCGGTTTGCATCCAGATAATCCGCCCACCACTGCATCATTTCCCGGCGCTCTTCCAGGTGCTGCGCCTTATGGATATACGCCGCCCGCACGCGCTTACGCTCCTGATGGCTCATCTGGCGCTCTACCGCGTCGCTTGACCACAGGCCCGACTCCACCAGCGCGCTGCAGGCCATAGTGCGAAAACCGTGGCCGCAGACGTCTTTCTGGGTGTCGTAGCCCATCACCCGCAGCGCTTTGTTGATGGTGTTTTCGCTCATCGGTTTGCGGTAGTTATGATCGCCGGGGAATACCAGTTCAGTTCCCGGCCGGCAATGCTGCCGCACCTCGTGCAGCAGTTCGATGGCCTGACGGGACAATGGGACCAGGTGTGGGGAGTGCATCTTCGCCCCACGCGCTGAATATTTAACGCCGGGGATCGGCTCACGCTCAGCGGGGATTGTCCACATGGCGTTACGCAGGTCAATTTCATCCCAGCGGGCAAAGCGCAGTTCGCTGGAGCGGATAAACAGCAGCAGCGCCAGCTTTACCGCCAGTTGAGTCAGTTGACGGCCTTTGTAATCGTCGATTCTTTCCAGGAAATCAGGGATAAGATTCAGATCCAGTGCAGGGTGGTGACGCACTTTGGGCGTGGAAACCGCGCCGGTTAAATCTGATGCAGGGTTTGTATCGATAATGCCGTTCTGGACGGCGTAGCGCATCACGCAGGCAGTGCGCTGCTGAAGCCGGGAAGCAACATCCAGTTTGCCCGCTTTCTCCACCTCCTTGATGGGCACCAGCAGATCTTTGACCTTCATTTTGGTGATGTCACAGCTGCCGTTCGTGGGAAAGACGTAAAGCTCGAAGTAACGCAGCACCCGCTTCTTATGTTCCGCCGACCAGTTAACGTTACTGGTGACCCATTCGCGTGCCACAGACTCAAACGTATGTTCCGGCGTTATAGCAAGGCGTTCAGCCTTTCGGTGTGCGCTCGGATCGATGCCGGAAATCAGCAGTAATTGGGCCTCTTCACGCATGCGTCTTGCCTGTGCAAGCGTCAAAAGCGGATAAGGTCCTAAAGCGAGCTTTTTCTCTTTGTTTACAAAGCGGTACTTGATGTACCAGCGTTTTGAACCGTTAGGGTTAACCAGCAGGTAAAGTCCATGCGAGTCACTGAGCTTATACGGCTTGCCACAAGGCTTGGCGTGGACTATAGCGCGATCTGTTAGTGCCATTTTGGGGCCTCACTATTATCGAACTACGTCTAAGCCCCCAATTTGGCCCCCAAATCGCGTGGATGTCAATGGATGAAAAATGACCAACACGGAAAGACCACAAAATAAAAATTGTTATTACCGAAAAATAAATTATCTTTTAATTACAGACGGATATGGACGAATTTGGACGAAAATGGACACAAAAAAAGCCACCCTTAGGTAGCTAATTATTGCATCACTTGGTGCCGAAGGCCGGACTCGAACCGGCACGTATTTCTACGGTTGATTTTGAATCAACTGCGTCTACCGATTTCGCCACTTCGGCACTGAAGAGGTATGCGGAAAACGTTGTGGATTATACCTGCAACTCCCTCACGCGCAACAGTTATCCCTTGCCCCATAACTCGGATGCTGAAAAAACCAGCATCCGATTCTGCACATCACCGCTTAACCAGTGCCCCAAACACCTCAGCCACCGCAACGGCTCCCGGGTCCGGCACGCCGTTCAGGTTCTCGCTGTTCACGTATGACGAGCGACCGGCATTGGCCTTCTGAATCTGTGCCGTCGCCTCCGCACCCTGCTTCGCCGCTTTAACCGCAGCCTCCAGCCCCTCACCCGCCAGCGCCTCCAGCGCGGGTTGCAAGGCGTCGATTAACGTTCTGTCACCCAGGCCCGCGCCGCCGTAGCGTTTCATTTGCTGCAAACCAACTTGCAATGCCTGAGCCAGTTGTTCCCCTTCCGCCACTTTCTGCCCGGCAGCGGTAAAGAAGATCGACATCAGCACCCCACTCGAACCGCCCATCACGGTAGCCAGCCGCTCGCCGATAAGCAGTAATAGCGCACCGGTATCGTTAAGCGGCAGTTGCCCGGCATCGAGCTGGTGTTTGATGTCGCGCGCGCCTTCAGCAAACGTCGAGCCGGTGTCGCCATCGCCCACTTTGGCATCCAGCGCGTTTAGCCGGTTCTCCAGGCCGATTAACGTGTCGGTCGCCGTGGCGACAATCTGCTTCGTGGCGGCGTTCTCGCTGGGCGTAACGTCCATGCGATTGTAAATCGGGTTATGCGGCTGGGCTTTCACCGTGCGGAACGGCACGGGCGGCTGCCAGCCCGCCGTCTCAACGCTGGCCTTTAACGCCTTTTCAAATGTCTCATCCAGCGTGATGGCTGAAAGCGAGAAGCCTTTCATATCCAGCGCGCTCACCAGCGCCGCCGGGCCAATCAGGTAATCAATCTGCTCGCTCAGGCGCGAGTGCGCCAGCTCTTTAGTCAGCAGCGCCATCTCAAGTGCGGAAACCCCACCCAGGTTATTGATCATTACCGCCAGCCGGGCATCCGGCCCGGTTTTTTGCTGCAGCGCATCCACCAGTTGCGTCACAATCTCTTTGCTATTATGCGTCTCGACGATGCTGGCACCCGGCTCGCCGTGAATCCCCAGCCCCAGCTCAATTTTACCCGGCTGGATGCGGTTCTCTTCTTCGCTGCCCGGCAGGTTGCAGGTCTGCATCGCCACGCCCAGGCTCCAGACGCGCTGGCTGGCGGCATGGGCCAGGTCGCGTACTTCGCTCAGGGATCTCCCCTGCTCCGCCGCGAATCCGGCGATTTTATGCACCAGCGCCGTACCCGCAATACCGCGCGGCTGTTTGTTATCCGGCAGGGCGATGTCGTCCGCCACAATCACCATCTCAACCTTCAGACCGTGGCGTTTGGCTTTCTCCGCCGCCAGGCCGAAGTTGAGCCGGTCGCCAGTGTAGTTTTTGACGATTAACAGGCAGCCGCGATCGCCGGTTACGGCGACAATCGCGTTCAGTACCGCATCCACGCTCGGCGAGGCGAACAGGTCGCCGCACACCGCTGCGGTTAACATCCCTTTACCGACGAACCCGACGTGTGCCGGTTCATGGCCCGCGCCGCCGCCGGAAATCACCGCCACTTTGCTTTTATCCCAGTCGCTGCGCACCACGACGCGTATCGCCGGGTCGATATCCAGCCGCGTCAGGTTACGATGCTGTGCGGCGAGAATAACACCTTCAATTGCATCGTTGACCAGCTGTTTGCGTTCGTTAAAAAAGAATCTGGACATGTTTTCCAAAAAATAAGTAAACCGTATGCAAAGCATAGTCGGTGATGCGGGATATGCCGCAAAGTCAGCATTTTACCGATGTTCTTTCGTGGTGAATTGCCTATGATTTAAGCGAAACCACCACAAGGAAATTCACCATGACCGCACCGCTGCTTATCGCCCGAACGCCGGACGTGACGTTAAACCTGCTGCCGCAAATGGCCAACCGCCACGGGCTGATCACCGGGGCGACAGGGACCGGTAAAACCGTCACGCTGCAAAAGCTGGCGGAATCGTTATCCGATATCGGCGTGCCGGTATTTATGGCGGATGTGAAAGGTGATTTAACCGGTATCGCGCAGGAAGGCGCGGCATCGGAAAAACTGCTGGCCCGGCTGAACGGTATCGGCATCACCGACTGGCAGCCACACGGCAACCCGGTCATGCTGTGGGATATCTTCGGCGAAAAAGGCCATCCGGTGCGGGCCACGGTCTCGGATCTCGGGCCGCTGCTGCTTGCCCGGCTGCTGAACCTGAACGAGGTGCAGTCAGGGGTGCTGAATATCATTTTCCGCATCGCGGATGAGCAAGGGCTGCTGCTGCTCGATTTTAAAGATCTGCGTGCCATTACCCAGTACGTCGGCGATAACGCCAAATCATTCCAGAACCAGTACGGCAATATCAGCAGCGCGTCGGTAGGCGCTATCCAGCGCGGGCTACTGACTCTTGAGCAGCAGGGAGCCAATGCGTTCTTCGGCGAGCCGATGCTGGATATCAAAGACTGGATGCGCACCGATGCTAGCGGCAAAGGCATCGTGAATATCCTGTCGGCGGAAAAGCTGTATCAAATGCCGAAACTTTACGCTGCCAGCCTGCTGTGGATGCTCTCCGAACTGTATGAGCAACTGCCGGAAGCGGGCGATCTCGACAAACCTAAACTGGTGTTTTTCTTCGACGAGGCGCATTTGCTGTTTAACGATGCCCCACAGGTATTGGTGGATAAAATCGAACAGGTGATCCGCCTTATCCGCTCGAAGGGCGTTGGCGTGTGGTTTGTATCCCAGAATCCGTCGGATGTCCCCGATATGGTGTTAGGCCAGTTGGGCAACCGGGTGCAGCACGCGCTACGCGCCTTTACGCCAAAAGACCAAAAGGCGGTGAAAGCGGCGGCGCAAACCATGCGCGCTAACCCGGCCTTTGATACCGAAGAGGCCATTCAGGCGCTGGGCACCGGCGAGGCGCTAATCTCGTTTCTGGATGCCAAAGGCAGCCCCACCATGGTTGAGCGTGCCATGGTGATTGCTCCCTGCTCGCGGATGGGGCCGGTGAATGAGGATGAGCGCAACGGGTTGCTTAATCACTCTTCGCTGTATGGCAAATATGAGGACGCGGTCGACCGCGAGTCCGCGTATGAAATGCTGCAAAAACGCGTGGCGGATGCACCGGAGCAAAGCAACGCGCCAGCGGCTAAAGGCGCTCAGGCGACAGAGGACGACGGCCTTATCGGCGGGTTAAAAGATATTTTGTTCGGCAGCACCGGGCCGCGAGGCGGCAAGCGTGACGGCGTGGTGCAGACCATGGCAAAAAGCGCAGTACGCCAGGTGACCAACCAAATCGTGCGCGGGATGCTGGGGAGTATTCTGGGCGGCAGGCGGCGTTAGCGGTTGGCTGGCGCAGGCAATAAAACAAAGGGTGCAATCTGCACCCCTTGTCTTTACGACTTACGGATGAGTAGCCAGAGGCTGATCAGGAAGAAGCTGGCGCTTGGCAACAGCGCGCCCATTATCGGCGGGATGTTGTACACCAGGCTCAGCGGGCCAAATATCTGGTCGAGCACGTAGAACAGGAAGCCGAAGCTAATCCCCGTTACCACCCGCACGCCCATCGGTACGCTACGCAGCGGGCCAAAGATAAACGACAGCGCCATCAGCATCATCACCGCCACGGAAAGCGGCTGGAAGATTTTGCTCCACATGTTGAGCTGATAACGGCTGGCATCCTGGCCGCTGGACTTCAGATAACGTACATACTCGCGCAGCCCGCTAATAGATAGCGCATCCGGGTCCAACGCCACCACGCCCAGTTTGTCCGGCGTAAGTTTGGTCTTCCAGGTTCCGGTCACCGTCTGGGTGCCGGTGATCTGCTTATCATTGGTCAGATTAGATTCATCCACCTGTGACAGCTGCCAGACGCGCGTTTCCGGGTTAAATGTCGCGGTAGCGGCGTAGCGAACCGTCTGTAGACGACGCTGATCGTTAAACGAATAGATACTGATGCCGCCCAGCTCGTTATCGCCTTTTACGCGTTCGATGTAGACAAAATTATTGCCGTCTTTCGCCCACAGGCCTTGCTGGGTGGAGAGCAGCGAACCGCCATACATCATCTGCGCACGGTAGTTACGCGCCATCTGTTCGCCCTGCGGCGCAACCCATTCACCAATCGCCATGGTCAGCAATACCAGCGGGATCGCGGTTTTCATTACTGACAGCGCTACCTGCATACGGGTAAAGCCGGATGCCTGCATCACCACCAGCTCGCTACGCTGAGCCAGCATGCCAAGCCCCAGCAATGCGCCGAGCAGCGCCGCCATCGGGAAGAAAATCTGCACGTCTTTCGGCATGCTAAGCAGGGTATACATCCCTGCACCAGTGGCGGAATAGCTCCCTTCACCGGTTCTTTTCAGCTGATCGACAAACTTGATCACGCCAGAAAGCGATACCAGCATGAACAGCGTCATCATGATGGTGTTAAAAATCGTTTTGCCGATATATCGGTCAAGTACGCTAAATCCCGGCATTCACCACTCCTCGATGCGAAAAACGGCTGCGCAATTTACGCATCGGCACCGTATCCCACAAGTTCAGGCCGATCGCTAACGCCAGATACGCCAGGTTCACCGCCCACATCCAGATCAGCGGGTCGAGCTTGCCTTTAGCGCCATTGGAGCGTAGTGATGTTTGCAGCAAGAAGAAGATTAAATACAGCAGCATCGCGGGCAGCATAGAAAGTACGCGGCCCTGGCGCGGGTTCACCACGCTCAACGGCACCACCATCAGCGCCATGACGATAACGGCGAATACCAGCGTCAAACGCCAGTGAAATTCCGCGCGCGCCTGGCGTTTATCCGATTCCCACAGCGCTTTCATGCTCATCTGTTCAGAATCTTCAGGATCGAGCGCAACCGCCTGGTGGCCAATCACCGCTTTGTAATCTTTAAAGTCTGTGATGCGGAAATCACGCAGCATCGCGGTGCCTTCAAAGCGGGTTCCCTGATTCAGGGTCACCACCTGAGTGCCGTCTTTGCGCTGTGACAGCTCGCCGGAATCCGCCACCACGACGGAAGGCCGCGCATTCCCACGTGGCCGCAGTTGCGCCAGGAACACCTCATTAAATTTGCTGCCGTCAACGCTTTCAATAAACAGCACGGCGTTGCCGTCGGTGGCCTGCTGGAACTGCCCCTGCGCCAGCGCCGCCATGCCAGGGTTAGCTTTAGCTTCGGCCAGCACTTCATCCTGATGACGGGACGACCAGGGGCTGGCCCACATCACGTTGACCGTCGCCACAATGCCGGTAAACAGCGCGAGGATCATCGCCGCTTTGACCAGCACCGCTTTACTCAGGCCGCAGGCATGCATCACCGTGATTTCACTCTCGGTATACAGTTTGCCCAGCGTCATCAGTAGCGCGAGAAACAGGCTTAAAGGAAGGATCAGTTGCGCCATAGCAGGCACGCCTAAACCCAATAAGGAAAGCACCAAATTTGTCGGGATCTCGCCGTCGACTGCCGCACCCAAAATCCTGACGAGCTTCTGGCAAAAGAAGATCAGCAGCAGGATGAACAGTATCGCCAGTTGGCTTTTGAGCGTCTCCCGGACCAGATATCTTATGATTATCACATTAAATACGCCTGTGAATACGAGTCTTTTTGCAGGAAAATCGCTTGTTTCATGGCTTAAACGTCATTTATTCTCTTGAGTCGTCGAAAAGATCGCTAAGATATGTAAACTCAGCGGTAAGTACTTAAGATGTTGACGCGCCTAAACCGTAACAACATTCGTTAAGATTAACACGAAAGTCATCGCAACAGCGGAGCAAAGCGTTACGAAAGCGTTCAATTCTATCCGTAGCCGCCGTTGTTGTCTTTAAGATTCAGGAGCGTAGTGCATGGAGTTCAGTGTAAAAAGCGGTAGCCCCGAAAAGCAGCGGAGTGCCTGCATTGTTGTCGGTGTTTTTGAGCCGCGCCGCCTCTCCCCGATAGCCGAGCAGCTGGATAAAATCAGCGACGGCTATATCAGCGCACTGCTGCGTCGCGGTGAACTGGAAGGCAAGCCAGGCCAAACCCTTCTGCTTCACCACGTTCCGAACGTGCTCTCTGAACGTATCTTGCTGATTGGCTGCGGTAAAGAGCGTGAACTGGATGAGCGCCAGTACAAGCAGGTGATCCAGAAAACCATTAACACCCTTAACGATACCGGTTCGATGGAAGCGGTGTGTTTCCTCACCGAACTGCACGTTAAAGGCCGCAATACTTACTGGAAAGTGCGCCAGGCGGTGGAAACCGCGAAAGAGTCGCTTTACTGCTTCGATCAACTCAAAACCAACAAAAGCGAACCGCGCCGTCCGCTGCGTAAGATGGTGTTCAACGTGCCGACGCGCCGTGAGCTGACCAGCGGCGAACGCGCTATCCAGCACGGCCTGGCGATTGCCTCCGGCATCAAGGCCGCGAAAGATTTAGGCAATATGCCGCCGAACATCTGCAACGCCGCGTACCTCGCCTCCCAGGCGCGCCAGCTGGCTGACTCGTTCAGCAAAAACGTGGTAACCCGCGTGATTGGCGAACAGCAGATGAAAGATCTCGGCATGCACTCCTACCTGGCAGTGGGCGCTGGCTCGCAGAACGAATCCCTGATGTCGGTGATGGAATATAAAGGCAGCAGTGCGCCGGACGCCCGTCCGATCGTGCTGGTGGGCAAAGGCCTGACGTTTGACTCCGGCGGTATTTCCATCAAGCCATCCGAAGGCATGGACGAGATGAAATATGACATGTGCGGCGCGGCGGCGGTTTATGGCGTGATGCGCATGGTAGCGGAACTGCAACTGCCGCTGAACGTGATTGGCGTGCTGGCGGGCTGTGAAAACATGCCAGGCGGGCGGGCCTATCGTCCGGGCGATGTGCTGACCACCATGTCCGGGCAAACCGTAGAAGTGCTGAATACCGACGCCGAAGGCCGTCTGGTGCTGTGCGACGTGCTGACCTACGTCGAGCGCTTCGAGCCGGAAGTGGTGATTGATGTGGCGACGCTGACCGGTGCCTGCGTGATTGCCCTGGGCCATCACATTACCGGGTTGATGTCGAACCACAATCCGCTGGCCCACGAGCTGATCGGCGCTTCCGAACAGGCTGGCGACCGCGCATGGCGTTTACCGCTCAGCGATGAGTATTACGAACAGCTCGACTCTAACTTTGCGGATATGGCTAACATCGGCGGCCGTCCTGGCGGCGCGATCACTGCCGGCTGCTTCCTGTCGCGTTTTACCCGCAAATACAACTGGGCGCACCTGGATATCGCCGGTACCGCCTGGCGCTCCGGTAAAGCCAAAGGCGCAACCGGGCGTCCGGTCGCGATGCTGGCGCAGTTCCTGTTGAACCGCGCCGGATTTAACGGCGAAGAATAACAGCGTACAGTAAGCATCCTGTCACAGCCCGGTTCTCGCCGGGCTGTGCGTTTAAAGTCATCACAAGAAGCCCCATATTATGAAGAGTGCAACCTTCTATCTGCTGGACAACGATACCCATCAGAACGGCCTGAGCGCCGTTGAACAACTGGTGTGTGAGATCGCCGCAGAACGCTGGCGGGCGGGTAAACGTCTTCTGATTGCCTGTGAAAACGAAGCCCAGGCGATTCGCCTTGATGAAGCGCTGTGGGCGCGCGATCCGGACAGTTTTGTGCCACATAACCTGGCGGGTGAAGGGCCGCGCGCCGGGGCGCCAGTCGAGTTAGCCTGGCCGCAAAAACGCGGCAGCAGCGCGCGCGATGTGCTGATCAGCCTGCTGCCGGGGTTTGCAGATTTTGCCACCGCTTTCCCGGAAGTGATAGACTTCGTCCCTTACGAAGAAACCCAGAAACAACTGGCTCGCGAACGCTATAAAGCCTATCGCGTGGCTGGTTTCCACTTGACCACGGCCACCTACGGCGCCGCAAAGACATAGCAGAAATGGAAAAGACATATAACCCACAAGATATCGAACAGCCGCTATACGAGCACTGGGAACAGCAGGGCTACTTTAAACCCAATGGCGACGAAAGCCAGGAAAGCTTCTGCATCATGATCCCGCCGCCGAACGTCACCGGCAGTTTGCATATGGGTCACGCCTTCCAGCAAACCATCATGGACACCATGATCCGCTATCAGCGCATGCAGGGCAAAAACACCCTGTGGCAGGCGGGCACCGACCACGCCGGTATCGCCACCCAGATGGTGGTTGAGCGCAAAATTGCCGCCGAAGAGGGCAAAACCCGTCACGACTATGGCCGCGATGCGTTCATCGACAAAATCTGGCAGTGGAAAGCAGAATCCGGCGGCACCATTACCCGCCAGATGCGCCGTCTGGGCAACTCCGTGGACTGGGAGCGCGAGCGCTTCACCATGGATGAAGGCCTGTCCAACGCGGTGAAAGAAGTGTTCGTGCGCCTGTATCAGGAAGACCTGATTTACCGCGGCAAGCGCCTGGTAAACTGGGACCCGAAACTGCGCACCGCGATCTCCGATCTGGAAGTGGAAAACCGCGAGTCTAAAGGCTCGATGTGGCACATCCGCTATCCGCTGGCCGACGGCGCGAAAACCGCTGACGGCAAAGATTATCTGGTTGTTGCCACCACCCGTCCGGAAACCCTGCTGGGCGATACCGGCGTAGCCGTTAACCCGGAAGATCCGCGCTACAAAGATCTGATCGGCAAATTCGTGGTGCTGCCGTTGGTTAACCGCCGCATTCCGGTTGTTGGCGACGAGCACGCCGATATGGAGAAAGGCACCGGCTGCGTGAAAATCACCCCGGCGCACGACTTCAACGACTACGAAGTGGGCCGTCGTCACGCCCTACCGATGATCAACATTCTGACCTTTGACGGCGATATCCGTGAAAGCGCAGAAGTGTACGACACCAAAGGCAACGAATCCGACGTTTACTCCAGTGAGATCCCGGCGCAGTTCCAGAAGATGGAACGCTTTGCCGCGCGTAAAGCCGTTGTGGCGGCCATTGATGAACTCGGCCTGCTGGAAGAGATCAAACCGCACGACCTGACGGTTCCTTATGGCGATCGCGGCGGCGTGGTTATCGAACCGATGCTGACCGACCAGTGGTACGTGCGCGCCGACGTGCTGGCGAAACCGGCCGTGGAAGCGGTGGAAAACGGCGATATCCAGTTCGTGCCTAAGCAGTATGAAAACATGTACTTCTCCTGGATGCGTGACATTCAGGACTGGTGTATCTCCCGCCAGCTGTGGTGGGGCCACCGTATTCCGGCGTGGTATGACGACCAGGGCAACGTGTACGTGGGCCGTAGCGAAGACGAAGTGCGCCAGCAAAACAACTTGGGCGCGGACGTTGCGCTGCGTCAGGACGAAGACGTGCTGGACACCTGGTTCTCCTCCGCGCTGTGGACGTTCTCTACCCTCGGCTGGCCGGAAAACACCGACGCGCTGCGTCAGTTCCACCCGACCAGCGTGATGGTGTCCGGCTTCGACATCATCTTCTTCTGGATTGCCCGCATGATCATGATGACCATGCACTTCATCAAAGATGAAAACGGCAAGCCGCAAGTGCCGTTCCACACGGTATACATGACCGGCCTGATCCGCGATGACGAAGGCCAGAAGATGTCCAAATCCAAGGGTAACGTGATTGACCCGCTGGACATGGTGGACGGTATCTCCCTGGAAGAGCTGCTGGAAAAACGCACCGGCAACATGATGCAGCCGCAGCTGGCCGAGAAAATCCGCAAGCGCACCGAGAAGCAGTTCCCGAACGGCATTGAGCCGCACGGCACCGATGCCCTGCGCTTCACCCTGGCGGCGCTGGCCTCTACCGGCCGCGATATTAACTGGGATATGAAGCGTCTTGAAGGCTATCGCAACTTCTGTAACAAGCTGTGGAACGCCAGCCGCTTTGTGCTGATGAATACCGAAGATCAGGATTGCGGCTTCAACGGCGGCGAGAAAGTGCTGTCTCTGGCAGATCGCTGGATCCTGGCGGAATTCAACCGCACCGTGAAAGCCTACCGTGAAGCGCTGGATAGCTACCGTTTCGATATCGCAGCGGGCATCCTGTATGAGTTCACCTGGAACCAGTTCTGCGACTGGTATCTGGAACTCACCAAGCCGGTAATGAACGGCGGTTCTGAAGCGGAACTGCGCGGCACCCGCAATACGCTGGTCAACGTGCTGGAAGGTCTGCTGCGCCTGGCGCACCCGATTATTCCGTTTATCACCGAGACCATCTGGCAGCGCGTGAAAGTGCTGAAAGGCATCGATGCCGATACCATCATGCTGCAACCGTTCCCGGCTTACGACGTGGCGCTGGATGACGAAGCGGCGCGTACCGATACCGAATGGCTGAAGCAGGCGATTGTGGCAGTGCGTAATATCCGCGCGGAAATGAACATCGCGCCGAGCAAACCGCTGGACGTGCTGCTGCGCGGTGCCAGCGCCGATGCTCAGCGCCGCGTGAACGATAACCGCAGCTTCCTGCTGAACCTGGCGCGTCTGCAAAGTATCACTCTGCTGGACGACGGCGACAAAGGCCCGGTGTCGGTGACCAAAATCATCGACGGCGCGGAATTGCTGATCCCGATGGCAGGTCTTATCGATAAATCCGCTGAGCTGGCGCGTCTGGCCAAAGAAGTGGAAAAAGTTGAGATCGAAATCGGCAAGATCGAAAGCAAGCTGGGCAACGAAGGCTTTGTAGCCCGCGCGCCGGAAGCGGTGGTGGCGAAAGAGCGCGAGCGTCTGCAGGCGTTCCATGATGCCAAAGCGACGCTGATTGAGCAGCAGGGCGTGATTGCCGCGCTGTAAGCGTTTAGGTTGAACGAAAAAGCCGGGTTTGTTAACCCGGCTTTTTTATTGATATCGACTCAGTAACTTCATTCTAAAGATTAAGTAAAAGGAATAGTGACTATCAGCCCGCGTGACAGCACCGTCATGAACCCTAACTTCATTACCTCGTCTGAATCCTGAATGTCCTCAAGAGATCCAATAACTTCACTATGGGAAGCCATATACCGTAGTAAACGTATTTTAGCCCAGGGATAAGCCAGGCCACATGTCACTGCAACCAACGCAAAGTTGCTTAACAGTAGCCATACCATGTGAGAGAAATTTAACGTTGATGAGAAGCGAATGTTATTGCCTAACGTTAATGCTGACCAAAAATAATTGCGGCAGGCAGTCAATAAATACCCAACGCACACCAGAATGGCCAGAAAATAAATTAAATAGCTTGTGACGATAACGTCAATATGGTTTGCAAAAATGTTCGCTTCGATTTCCGACTGGCTTAACCCAGACATGATTGAAAGTGAAACCTCTGAAAATAGGGGTGCATTAATCTTTATTAATACCCCAATAAACGGTAATAGCATCAAATAACTTAACATGCTTATCTTTATGCACTGTTTAGTGTTAATGAATGCAGAAAACCGTAAGTTACCGAATGAGGATGAGCCAGCGAACATTCTCATCCACATCGCCATAGATATTCCATTGATAATGCCAAGTAAAATAAACGCCATCAGCACCAGTATTATAGTATTTACGATCAATCCGTTGAGACTATCGGGTGAAGGCATTGCTTTCATAAATCCAAATAAAATCAAAGCGCAAGCAATCATCAGTAACAGCGGGCAACCCATCATTACCCACCATGCTCGTAGCAGAGAGCAATGAAAAGAAAAGCGGATACCATTTAACCTGGTCATTAACGCCTGATAGCGCAAACTCAGCACAATACCCCATGGAATAAACAGCACAAAAAGAAGCAACATGATACTGGCGGCAACGGCTTTTTGATTTACCAACACCACAACAAATATAACGTATAAGATAAAAAACAGTAGCCAACTAACAAAAATCGCGCTGCCCTTTGCATGATAGCTAAAAAAGGCACCTGACAACTCTGTTTTCGAACAAATATATTTCCTGGTTTTCACCACCGCCCAGGGAAGATAAATCCCAAGCGTAATTATCGTCAAGAAAGCATTAACTAACCAGATACCAAAATACTCAATCCCTTTGCCATGAAAAACAAAGGTGTGTCGCCTGTCGGCATTTTTTTCCAGATCCATTTCGCTACAGTCCCTTAGCCATAAAATAATTTACTCGTGTTCGCATTTACTATTGCAACACAGCCATTAAGTAAGTTAAATGCATAACCGGCTCAGAAGCATTTTTTTCAGAATCTTGCGAATAGAAATTAACAGTGGTATTAAAGGCGATACATTTTGTTAATTTTTCTGAGCGCTGTCATGACCATAGCTACCCGGGTTGACCTCTCGTTGCGCCCGATCGCCCCTCACGATAATGCCGCCATTGCGAGCGTCATCCGTACTGTTTCCGCTGAGTACGGCTTAACTGCCGACAAAGGCTACACCGTGGCCGATCCCACCCTGGATACTCTGTACGAACTTTATAGCCAGCCGGGGCACGCCTACTGGGTGGTCGTACGAGACGGAAAAGTGGTCGGCGGCGGCGGCGTTGCGCCGCTGTCATGCAGCGAGCCGGATATCTGCGAGCTGCAAAAGATGTATTTTTTGCCGGAAGCGCGCGGTCAGGGCCAGGCCAAGAAACTGGCGCTGATGGCGATGGATTTCGCTAAACAGCAGGGCTTTACCCGCTGCTATCTGGAAACCACCGCTTTCCTGAAAGAAGCCATCGCGCTGTATGAGCACCTGGGGTTTTCCCGTATCAGCGAACCGCTCGGCTGTACCGGTCATGTGGATTGCGAAGTGCGGATGCTGAAAAGCCTCTGATCTCTCTTCTCTGAGCGTGTTCCCGCGTATAAAAAACCTCGCCTCTGTTCATCAGGAGGCGAGGTTTTTTTGCTCAAGGCATCATGTTGAGGTGCTTTACTCAGCGCTGACCGAATAACGAATAATCCCCGCCGCTTTATTCACCGGCAGTTGCAGCACGTTGCGCCACAGATCCTGAGTGATGTTGCACACCACGCCCTCTTTCCCCGCCGCTTTCTGCGGTTCGTTCATTAACGTGATATCCTGGCCATACTGTTGCACCAGCTTCTGAACGATGGGCTGGACTTCCTGCATCGCCTGCTGGCGCTCCTGCGGGGTGACCTGATGCTTATTCGGGCCATACGCGGCGCGCATCATTTCGGCATCCACATCCAGACGGTGTTGGGTAACGTCAGCCGGCAGCATTCTGGCGGCGTTAATGCCCCCTTTCACCGCCGGGAACAGGAAGCGGAAACAGGCGTCGTCGCTCTGCTTTTGGATCAGGGCGGTCTGCTGCATGTTGGCCTGCATAAACGCGACGACGTTGGCATCCGGCGCGGTTTGCAGACGCGCCATCTGGATAGCGAGGATTTGCGGCTGGATCGCGTCGATGACATTCTGCTCTGACTCACCCGCTTTCTGCATCGCCAGCGCCTGCTCGCGAATGCGGCTCCAGGCTTCCGGCTCCTGCTCGCGAATGATTTGGTACAGCGGCAACCGCTCCATCGCGGCGTCAAACTTCTCACTTTCCGTCATCTGCTGCGTAACGCTATCGCGCGGGATCAGGTACTTCACGTCGATGATGTTCCACACCACGATAGCAAGCAGCGCGATAATCACGGCGCTGGTTTTGCCGATCCAGCCCTTTTTACGAAATACGCCGACCACGATGGCAATAACCGCGCCGATATAGCCTGCAAGAATAACGTGTGTCCAGTTCATAATTTTCCCTGAGATATGCAAAGGCTTCTTTTTACCAGGCTGAGCGGATTTGTCACCCTCTCAGGCGAATACCTGCCAATTTTAGGAGAGTTAAACCGGAACGCCGCTATGGAAACGAAACTCCGCGTCGGGCGACTGGATCAGCCCGGCTTCCACTTCGCCTAAATAACGCACGCGGGGCGCGATATCGTCTGGCGAGATTTGCTGCGCCAGAGCCAGATAATCCTGGTAATGGCGCGCTTCAGAGCGCAGCAGGGAGAGATAGAACTTTTGTAACTCATCGTCGAGATACGGGGCCAGCGCGGCAAAACGTTCGCAGGAACGCGCCTCGATGTAGGCTCCGCAGATCAGCTTGTCGATCAGCATTGCAGGTTCATGGGTGCGAATAGCGCGCAACAGCCCCTTGGCATAGCGGCTGGCGGTGATTTTCACATACGGGATGTCACGCGCGGTCATCACCTCCCGCACCTGCCAGAAATGGTGCAGCTCCTCTTTGATCAACAGCACCATGCTGTCGATCAGCGCCTGGCCCCAGGGATCGTCGGTTTTCGGCATCTCGCTTTTGCTGACGCGCTTTTGCAGCGCCACGAAATCCACCTCCGGGCCGTTATAAAACGCGAAGGTTTCATAGGGCCTGAGCCACTCGAGCAGCATGTCTGAGCCGGATTTGTCCGCCACGTATTTACGGATCAGCAGCATCGCGGTCTGCGCGGCTTTGAGTTCGCAAATCATATGGTCGGTTAGTAACAGCGGTAGATTTTCTGGCCGTCTGGCTTTTTGCAGCCAGGCATCCGGGGTGGTGCAGTGGAGGAATTGATGGACCGGTTCGAGTAGTGCAGAGGTGTTCATTCGCTATCCTTCAGGGCGGCAGCCAGAGGCCGCCGCCGCGCGATATTAGTGACGGACGCCGTCGTCGTCATCATCCATGTATTCGTCATCGTCGCCGTCTTCACCCTCTTCACCGTTCGGATCTTCGAAGTAGGTGCCCCAACCGTCATATTCGACATCGAATTTTTCAGCCAGGTCCAGCAGCTGCGCTACCTGCGCGTCAATCAGCTCGGCGTTGAGCGCGCATTCGCTCAGCACATCGCAGCAGATCACGGTTTCGCCTTCGTCCAGTTCCAGCTCTTCCGGGTCGGTGACTTCATAACCCATTTTGAAGGCTTCAACCGCGGCTTTTTCGAGCGTTTCAAAATCATCTGCCGAGAGGTGATGTTCGATGGTGTACAGCGCATCCGGATCGCTGCCGTCCTCAAGCAACTCTTCAATGATAAGACGCGTTTCTTCGCGTTGTTCTTCCAGTAGTTCCGGGTTTGCCATGGCTCGTTCCTCAATGTGTTGGCAGATAGTTACTATTTTCACATACCCCAGTGATTGCCTCCACCTTTCCGGCAAAAGTTTTATTTTTCGGGGTTGCAAATGCATATTCATACATATAAATTGAATTTTAATTCAATAAGTGGCATCAGCCAGGTGAGGGAACTATGTCGGCTTTATATCAAAAACACTTTCTGAAATTATTAGATTTTACCCCTGCACAGATAAACGCATTGCTCGATCTTGCCGCAACGCTAAAAAGCGATAAAAAGAATGGCAAAGAAGTTCAAAAGCTTACTGGTAAAAACATCGCGCTCATCTTCGAAAAAGACTCAACCCGTACACGATGCTCTTTCGAAGTTGCCGCTTACGACCAGGGCGCTCGCGTCACTTATCTCGGCCCGAGCGGCAGTCAGATTGGGCATAAAGAATCAATTAAAGATACCGCCCGGGTGCTGGGCCGGATGTATGACGGCATCCAGTATCGCGGCCACGGTCAGGAAGTTGTGGAAACCCTGGCGCAGTACGCTGGCGTCCCGGTGTGGAACGGCCTGACCAACGAATTCCATCCGACCCAGCTGCTGGCGGATTTACTGACCATGCGCGAGCATCTGCCAGGTAAATCTTTTAGCGAGATGACGCTGGTTTATACGGGAGACGCGCGCAACAACATGGGCAACTCCATGCTGGAAGCCGCCGCGCTCACCGGGCTGGATCTGCGCCTGGTGGCTCCAAAAGCCTGCTGGCCGGACGCGGCGCTGGTGGAAGAGTGCAAAGCCATGGCGGCGCAAACCGGCGGCAAAATCACCCTCACCGAAGACATTGCGGCAGGCGTGAAGGGCGCAGACTTTATCTACACCGACGTGTGGGTGTCCATGGGCGAAGCCAAAGAGAAATGGGCCGAGCGCATCGCGCTGCTGCGTGATTACCAGGTGAATAGCCAGATGATGGCGCTGACCGGCAATCCGCAGGTCAAATTCCTGCACTGTTTACCGGCGTTTCACGATGAAGAAACTACCGTTGGCAAGCAGATGGCGGAGCAGTACGGGATGCACGGCGGCATCGAGGTCACTAACGAGGTGTTTGAATCGCCGAGCAGCATTGTGTTCGACCAGGCGGAAAATCGCATGCACACCATCAAAGCGGTGATGGTGGCGACTTTAGCCCAATAAAAAAGCGGCCCGGTTCAGGGCCGCTATTCTTTGCAGGGCGGATTAGGCAACCAGCATTTTCACCACGACTTTACGCACTTTGGCATTCTCGCCCACGGCGCACAGCGGTTTGTGAACTTCGCCCGGATAGAACACCACAAAATCCCCTTCCTGCATCACCACGGTTTTCTCCTGGCCGCCTTCCGGCAGGAAGGCGATATCTTTATCTGCCAGCCAGTCGGTATCCGGCTCGCCCGCAGGCAGGCAGCTGAAGGTCATCCCTTCTACGCCGCGCATAACAATCTGGATATCCAGATAGCGGGCGTGATATTCCGCGCGGCGCTCGGCCAGCGGCTGAGTTTCATCTTCAGAAACCAGGAAGAACAGGTTGTTGCCGTCGATGTCGTGCTTGCCCAGCGTCGTTTCCGGGGTAACGTGCTGTTTGATATGTTCAATCGCCTGACGCAGTTCAGCAGGCAGCCAGGATTGCAGATGGTGGATGTTGCCAATAATCACGGGAAGCTCCTTATATTTACCCTAAATAATTCGAGTTGCAGGAAGGCGGCGACGCAGCGAATCCCCGGGAGCTTACATAAGTAAGTGACCGGGGTGAGCGAGGAAAGCCAACGCACCTGCAACTTGAAGTATGACGGGTATAAAACAATGTTTCATTTTTACGAGTTATACGAGGAAATGCCCTGTGCTACCACCGCTTTGTGGCAAAAATCTGCTTTAGCGCATATTTATTGGCGCATAAGCTTGCAGGTTTTCACGATCTCTTTATGGCAACAGGCCCTTTTTGATTAAATCAGCCTCTTCTTTTTATTCACTATTACTGATTAGCTATGCAGCGCAACCGCTTCCTAATGTAAATATGTGCATTCTCCGCTTGCTATGCGATCGCGGCTGAGTATAATCCGGGACAATTTGCCGGGAGGAAGCATGGTTCTGCGAGTTCGACAAGATGTCCTGACACAACGCCTTAACGCTGGCGTCGCAGTCCCGTTTTTCTTTCCGTTATCCAATGAAAAAACCCCTCAATGAGGGGTTTTTTTTTGCCCGGCGTTTGCCCGCCGTTCGAAAAAGGAGAGAGACATGGCTAATCCGCTCTATCAAAAACATATTATTTCCATCAACGATCTGGACCGTGAAGAGCTGGAGTTGGTGCTGGCGACCGCTGCGCGCCTGAAGGCGAATCCACAGCCGGAGCTGTTGAAGCATAAAGTGGTCGCCAGCTGCTTTTTTGAAGCCTCAACCCGCACCCGTCTCTCGTTTGAAACGTCGATTCACCGCCTGGGCGCGTCGGTGGTTGGCTTCTCGGATAGCAGCAACACCTCGCTGGGCAAAAAAGGCGAAACCCTGGCAGACACCATTTCGGTGATCAGCACCTACGTGGATGCGATTGTGATGCGCCATCCGCAGGAAGGCGCGGCGCGCCTCGCCACCGAATTTTCCGGCGGCATCCCGGTATTGAACGCTGGTGACGGTGCTAACCAGCATCCAACCCAGACGCTGCTCGATCTGTTCACCATCCAGGAAACCCAGGGGCGGCTGGAGAACTTAAACATCGCCATGGTGGGCGATCTGAAATATGGCCGCACGGTGCACTCGCTGGCCCAGGCGCTGGCGAAGTTCAACGGCAACCACTTTTACTTTATCGCCCCGGAAGCGCTGGCCATGCCGCAGTACATCCTCGATATGCTGGATGAGAAAGGTATTGCCTGGAGCCTGCATGACGCTATCGACGACGTGGTGCGCGACGTGGACATCCTGTATATGACCCGCGTGCAGAAAGAGCGTCTCGACCCGTCGGAATACGCCAACGTGAAAGCGCAGTTTATCCTGCGCGCCGCCGACCTCAACGGCGCGCGCAGCAATATGAAAGTTCTGCACCCGCTGCCGCGTATTGATGAGATCACCACCGACGTGGATAAAACCCCGCACGCCTGGTACTTCCAGCAGGCCGGAAACGGCATTTTTGCTCGCCAGGCCCTGCTGGCGCTGGTTCTCAATCGCGATTTCGCGCTGTAAGAAGGAGATGAACATGACTCACGATAATAAACTCCAGGTAGAAGCCATCAGCCGTGGCACCGTCATCGACCATATCCCGGCGCAGGTGGGCTTTAAGCTTCTTACGCTGTTCAAGCTGACCGAGACCGATCAGCGCATCACTATCGGCCTGAACCTGCCGTCCGGCGAAATGGGCCGCAAAGACCTGATTAAAATTGAAAATACCTTCCTGACCGACGAGCAGGTTAACCAGCTGGCGCTGTACGCGCCTGAGGCTACCGTTAACCGTATCGATAATTATGAAGTGGTGGGCAAGAGCCGCCCGAGCCTGCCGGAGCGCATTGAGAAAGTGCTGGTCTGCCCGAACAGTAACTGTATCAGCCGTGCCGAGCCGGTGGCGTCCAGCTTTAGCGTCAAAAAACGCGCTGAGGATATCGCGCTGAAGTGCAAATACTGCGAGAAAGAGTTTTCGCATCACGTGGTGCTGGCAGACGGCTAACGCGCCGATCGACAATAACAGCCCTGTACCTTCAGGGTTGCCGGGGTATACTGTGCCCTCTTACCGCTGACAATTTCAGGAGAAACTATGTCCCGCACTATCGCGACGGAAAATGCACCCGCAGCTATCGGCCCTTATGTTCAGGGCGTAGACCTTGGCAGTATGATCATCACATCCGGGCAGATCCCGGTGGACCCGAAAACCGGCGCGGTTTCCGATGATGTCTCTGCGCAAGCGCGTCAGTCTCTGGAAAACGTGAAAGCCATTGTTGAAGCCGCTGGCCTTAAAGTAGGCGACATCGTGAAAACTACCGTTTTCGTGAAAGATCTCAACGATTTCGCCACCGTTAATGCGACTTATGAAGCGTTCTTCACCGAGCATAACGCTATCTTCCCGGCACGTTCCTGTGTGGAAGTCGCCCGTCTGCCGAAAGACGTGAAGATCGAGATTGAAGCGATTGCGGTTCGTCGCTGATTTTTCAGCAGGTTGAGCCATGCCGTTCAGGTAACCGTATAGCGGTTTTCTGACAACTTACCTGCCCTCGGCCTTAATGGCCGGGGGCGTTTTGTTTATGAACGCTGGTGTGCCAGCATTGTCATCAGCTCCATCGGCGAGCGATGCTGGGCAATCAGATCGCGCATGACGCGCATGTGAGGAGCGCTATGGGTGAAGAAATCCCGATAACCATCGCATAGCGCGCTTTTGCCGCTACCGTCCCGGTGCTTCGGGCAGTCGCCGTGGCACAATCGCAAGACCGGGCAACGTTTGCACGTCTCCACCAACGACTGCATTTTATACTGGCCGAAGCTAAAGGCTGCGCTGCTGGTATTCATCTCGCCGAGGGTCGTGGTGTGAATGTTGCCCAGACGAAACGCCGGGTAGACGTAGTGATCGCACTGGTAGAGATCGCCGTTGGCCTCAAGCGCGAAGGCGTGCCCACAGGTTTCGCTCAGTGAGCACATCTGCGACGCAAAACCACTCCAGACGCCGAGAGTGGAGTCAAAAAGCTGAATAAACACCCGCCCGATGTCCTCCCGCACCCAGATATCAAACACACTGCACAGAAAGTTGCCCCATGCCTTCGGGTCCACGGAGTGTTCATCGGGATGCTGATGCTCATCCAGCTCCATCAGAGGAATAAACTGTAAATGCGCGGTGCCGAGGGCGCGCAGATAGCGGTACATGCGCTTTGGGTACTGGCTATTATGGCTGTTTACCACCACCAGCAAATTAAATTCCACCTCGCAGGCCCGCAGCATACCGATGGCGCGCAGAACTTTATGATGAGTGGGATTGCCGGTGCGGCTGATGCGCAAAGAGTCATGCAGATCCGCCGGCCCGTCCAGCGATATGCCCACCAGCCAACCGTTATCATGAAAAAACTGGCACCACTCTTCGTTGAGCAGAATACCGTTGGTCTGAAAGGCGTTGCGGATGTGCTTTCCATTGGCGTAGCGGTGCTGCAAAGCCGCCACCCGGCGAAAAAAATCGAGCCCACACAGCGTTGGCTCCCCGCCCTGCCAGGCGAACTGTACCTCGTGGCCCGGCTGGGCGTCGATGTGCTGCACGATGAATCGCTCAAGGGTCGCGTCATCCATGGTAGGCTGCTGGGTTTTGTCGAGATAAAAGCAGTAACGACAGCGCAGGTTACAGCGCGAACTGGCCGGTTTGGCCATGACGTGACATCCTGTCATAAGGCTCCTTGCAAAAACAAAAAGAGTTGTCTCAGGTGGTTTACAGCAAACGACAACGCGAGCAACAGCACTGCGAGGGCGATCAAAAATTTGTCACGTAATGCGCCTGGCGCGTCAAAATCCCCTTTCGAGACGTCCATCAGATTGCGTTGCAGCGTATAACGCCACAGGATAAATGCCACCATCATTAGCACCACCAGCGACAGCCAGAAGGGCTCGCCCGCAAGAAATTCGTTGTGCCTGATGGCCAGCGCCAGCAGCGCCCCGTAGCCCAACAGAGTGCGAAACCAGGCGAGCGACGTGCGCTCAGGTTGTAGCCCCGGGTCGCTTTCCCGCCGCGCGCGACGGCTATCCGGCATAGCGCACCATCGCCATCACCACGGCGGCCACTCCCATCAGAATGCTGCTGATAAGAAGCAATCCACGCGTGTAGGGCAGATCCTGCTTCAGCCGCATCGCCTTTTCGTTATTGAGCCAGCGTAGATAGCCGTAAACCGCCAGCCCGCCGGCGAACAGGCACAGCAGCAATGCCAGTACTTCGCGAACAACCGGGGTAGCGAAGCCCGGGGCCAGCTGATCGAGGCCAACGCCCGCCGCCAGAAAACCCAGCGCAGTGCGGATCCATGCCAGGAACGTGCGTTCGTTGGCCAGCGAAAAGCGGTAGTCCGGTGCTTCCCCAAGGCGTGATAGCTTCATGGTGACTCCTTATGATGCATAGCCCCTCGCCCGCACGTGGGTCCGGCGAGGGGGCTTTATCAGAACTTCTGCTTTTTCTCTTCGACTTTTACACCCTGCGTCGGCAGGCCGGTATCGTAATCGCGCACCACCGGGGAATAACCATCCTCCGGACGCGGGCGGAACGCCCCCATCCAACGCGGCTTCGCCTCTTTGCGCCATGGGCGCAGGCTCCACTGGTAAGTGCGGAACGGATCGCGAATTTTATCCATGTAATCGAGCAAATCGTCGTGCATCTGGTTGCGAATCGCTTCATGCGCCGGGCTGTCGATCAGGTTATGCAACTCATCGGGATCGTCGTGCCGGTCGTACAGTTCATCGCTGGTAAAAAGGTTGAGAACCAGCTTCCAGCGATCCGTCACCAGGCAACGCACCGGAATGAAACCGCCAAAGCTGTCATGCTCAATTTCATAGCGGTTAAACTCCACCATCACGCCCCGCGCCGGATCCGCCTCAAGGATATTTTCGCCCGGCAAAATATCCGGTTGATGAATGCCCGCCAGCGCCATCATGGTGGGCAGCAGATCGATATGGCTTACCGGGGTGTCGACCTGCGCAGGCTCGCCGTGGGGCGGGCGCAGAATCAGCGGGATGCGGGTGATATCGTCATACATCGCCGCGCCTTTGCTGATCAGCCGGTGAGCGCCCATCATCTCGCCATGATCGGAGGTATAGATGACCCAGGTGTTCTCCCGCTGCGCCGGCGTCAGGGCGTCAACCACCCGGCCAATTTGATCGTCAACGAAGTCGTTACAGGCGAAGTACATCGGATGGTGGTAGCGGTTGTCGTCGCCCACCGGCGACGGCATCGCCTGCGCCCACAGGCGGTGGTGCTCCGGTTTGCCCGCCAGCGTGTCGCGGCCTTTTTCGCCAAGGTCGTAATAAAAATCTTCGTACTTCTCCAGATACTCCACCGGACAGGTGAAAGGATGATGCGGCTCATCATAGGAGACCACCATCAGAAACGGTTCGTCGTCGCGCTGCGGCTGGGCGAGGAAATCGATCGCCCGGTTGCTGATGCGGTGCGCCCAGGTAAAGGTTTCGTCAATCTGGTGCGCCTGAAGATCCTCCACGCTATTGAGCCCGTTGCGCCAGAGGCCTATCTGCTCATCCGTCAGCTCGGCAAGGTAGTTCGCGCCGTCAAACCAGTAGTCGGCATCCCACTCCGGCGGACAGATGCCGGTACCGAAATAGTCGTGGCCGTCCAGGTGCCATTTACCGATATAACAGGTGTGGTAGCCCGCATCCTGAAAATAGCGGCCCATGGTGGAGATGTTTTTTCCCGGCGCGACGTTGTTGGTCCACGGCCCGGACTGATTCGCATAGATACCGGTAAACAGCCCCGCGCGGGCTGGCGTACAGACCGGTGAGCAGGTATAGGCCGCGTTGAAGCGGATGCCCTCCTCCGCCAGCCGGTCAATGTTTTGGGTATTTAACGGTTTACCGCTGTAACAGCCCACCATATTGGTGGCCTGGGTGTCGGTCATGATGAACAGAAAGTTTGGACGCGTCATGATTTTTCCTTCAGATCGGTGGCCAGAACGGCGGGTGCGGAGCGACGGTGCCGCCAGCTGCTGTAAACCAGGTAGACCAGAACGGCGGCAACGATGAGATAGCTCAAAATAGTCAGCCAGTGGGTGTTGTAGCCGCCAAAGTGGGCGAGTCCGGAGTAAACGCCTATCATCGCAAACAGGATCCCCACCGACGCGACGCGGGCATTCCGCCAGGGGGTCATGTCTACTGCAAACGCGTCGTGGAAGGTGAACGGCGTAGCGCGCGGCTTGATGAAACCTATCACCAGCATGACCACCACGTTGATGCAGAAGGTACAGGCGAGCACGTAGAGGAAGTGAATATCAAACTTCACCAGATAATTGATGGTGATGTAGCTGCATATGCCAAGGAACATCGCCACCTTGGCCGCCAGCGCCGGAATGCGCGGGAAGAAAAAGCCCATGATGATGATCGTCACCAGCGGCACGTTGTAAATACCGTTGAGCTGCTTCATCCAGCTATAGAGGCCCTGCGGCGCATTGGCAATCCACGGCGCGACAAGAATAGAGATCAGCGCAATAAACAATCCGAACCGGCGTCCAACGCACACCAGCCGCTCCGGCTCGGCGTTTTCGTTAAGAATGCGGCGATAGATACCCATGCTGAATAGCGTGATGGCACTGTTGAGAAAACCGTTGAACGTGCTTATCACCGCGCCGAACAGCACTGCGCCGAAGAAGCCGACCAGCGGCAGAGGCATCACCTTATTAACCAACGCCGGATACGCCATGTCTGCGCTCGGGAGATCCTGGAAGAGGTGAAAGGCGATAAGCCCCGGCAGCACCAGAATGAGCGGATCGAGCATTTTCAGCACCGCTGTCAGAAGCGCCCCCTTCTGCCCTTCCGCCAGGCTGCGTGAGGCCAGAGTGCGCTGCACAATACCCTGATTGGTGCACCAGTAGAAGGTATTCACCAGGATAAGACCGGTGAAAGCCGCGCCAATCGGCAGTGGATCGCTGCTACTGCCGATGGAGTTGAGCTTCTCGGCATGCACAGTGGTCAGACGCTCCAGCCCCTGCAAAAAGCTGCCGCCGCCCATCATGATCAGCCCAAATACCGGCACCATCAGGCCACCAATCACCAGGCCGATGCCGTTAATCGAGTCGGCGATAGCCAATGCCCGCATTCCGCCTACCACGGCGTAAAGAATGCCGGAAAATCCCAGCAGAATAACCAGCAGCCAGATGGCGGCTCCCTGCGAAAGGCCAAGGGCGTCGCCAATATGGAACAAGCTGTTGAGTGCCAGCGCGCCGGAGTAAAGCACGATCGGCAGAAAGCAGATGCCGGTGGCGATGAGAAAGCAGAAGTCGATGATAATACGGGTGGTTTTGTCGTAGCGTTCCTCGAGAAAATCCGGGATGGTGGCGATACCACGCTGAAGGTAGCGGGGGAGAAAAATCAGCGCCAGGAAGATAAGCGTTACCGCCGAAGTGACTTCCCAGCCCATCACCGACATGCCGCTGCGGTACGCCTGTCCGGACAGCCCCACCAGTTGCTCGGTGGAGAGGTTGGTGAGCATCAGCGACGCCGCGATAACCGGCGCTTTCAGCGAACGCCCGGCCAGAAAATAGCCCTGCTGGGAAGCCGTATCCTGCTTACGGACTTTCCACCAGGTAATGACAGCAACCAGTAGGGTAAATGCTATAAAGCTCACAATCTGTTGAATGTTCATCTTGCAGCCCTTAACGATTTATTATGCCAGGGTTATGATCCCCATTATCTTGCGGGCTGATAATTGATTGCGGGTGAAATAAAATGAATGGAAAAAGTGATGTTTCGAATGTAAAAAACGAAACCACCTACAATATTCCGCTGGTTATTGAAGAAAATGTGATCTCCAGCGGAATTTCATTAATATCGCTGTGGCACACCCTGGCCGATGAAAGTTATCAGGTGATCTGGCCAAGAGATAAGAAAAAGCCGTTAATTCCCAACTCCTGGGTGGCAATCTACACCCTGCAAGGCTGCGGCAAACTGTTGCTAAAGAATGGGCAGGAAATAACGCTGAACGGCAACTGCATCATTTTTCTTAAGCCAATGGATATTCAGTCTTATTATTGTGCCGGTCTGCTGTGGGAACAATACTGGATGGAGTTTATTCCCACCAGCGTCATGGAAATTCCGATATTGCAGACCGGAATAATTTATAACGGAGAAATATTTAATCAGGAACTTTCCGAAGTTGCCTTAATGATTACCGAGCGAGAGCCATTAAAAAACAATCTGGCGGTCGCCTTCTTAACCAAAATGATATACCAGTGGATATGCCTTATTTCCGAGAATGGCAAAAAAGACGCGTTACTGATTCAGATTGAAAAATTACTGTCGGTATTACACAGCGACTTACAGAAAAACTGGAGTGTGGCTGAGATGGCGCTGAAAATGCAGTGCAGCGAACAGTATCTGCGGCGTCTTTTTCTGCGCTACACCGGCAAAACGCCGAAAGAGTACTATCTCGACGCCCGGCTCGATCTTGCCCACTCGCTGCTGAAGCAGGAGGGGCAGACCGTTGGGAAAGTCGCGGATATGCTGAATTTTTTTGATGCCTTTCACTTCAGTAAGGCATTTAAACGCCGGTTCAACGTGTCGCCATCCGCCATCATGAAGTGAACGGCGTTAATTTTTGTTATTACTGCCACCCATACCGGCGGACATAAAACCCTTTCACCAGCTGCGTCAGCGTCATATATCCCAACAAAATCCCCGCCAGCCACGGGAAGTAGCTCAACGGTAGCGCCTGAAGTTGCAGATACGGTGCCAGCGGCGAGAACGGCAACGCGATACCCACCACCATGATAATCAGCGTCATCACCAGTAGCGGCCAGGCGGCGCGGCTCTGGATAAACGGCACCCGACGGGTACGGATCATATGCACGATTAAGGTCTGGGACAGCAGGCCCACCACAAACCAGCCGGACTGGAACAGGGTTTGCGCTTCCGGCACGTTGGCCTGGAACACCCACCACATTACGCAGAACGTCAGGATATCGAAGATAGAGCTGATCGGCCCGAAGAAGATCATAAAGCGACCAAGATCTGCCGGATTCCAGCGCTGCGGTTTCTCGATCTGATCGTCATCGACATTATCAAACGGGATCGCCACCTGAGACACATCGTACAGCAGGTTCTGGATCAGTAAGTGGATCGGCAGCATCGGCAGGAACGGCAGGAAGGCGCTCGCGACCAGCACGCTGAATACGTTACCGAAGTTAGAGCTGGCGGTCATTTTGATGTACTTGAGCATGTTGGCGAAGGTGCGACGCCCTTCGATCACGCCCTCTTCCAGCACCATCAGGCTCTTTTCCAGCAGGATGATATCCGCCGCTTCGCGCGCAATATCCACCGCGCCGTCCACCGAGATGCCGATGTCCGCCGCCCGCAGCGCGGGCGCGTCGTTAATGCCGTCACCCATAAAGCCCACCACGTGTCCTTCCGCGCGCAGTAGCCGCACGATGCGCTCTTTATGCAGCGGCGTCAGGCGGGCAAACAGCGTGGTGCGTAACGCCAGCTGCGCCAGCTCGGCATCGTTTAACGCTTCGATTTCGCTGCCGACCACCGGTCGGCCCGGATTTAGCCCCACTTCATGACACACTTTGGCGGCCACCAGCTCGCTGTCGCCGGTCAGGATCTTCACGGTGATCCCGCTCTCTTTCAGCGCTTTTAGCGCCGGTGCGGTGGTTTCCTTCGGCGGATCGAGGAACGCAATGTAGCCTTCGAGGATCAGATCCGATTCATCCACCCGGCCATAGTCCTCGCTTCTGGCAGGCAGCGCTTTACTGGCGACGGCCACTACGCGCAGCCCCTGGCGGTTCAGGTTATCGGTGACTTTGCGGATGCGTTGCAGCATGGTGTCGCACAGCGGCACGATCTCCTCGCCGTGGCGCACCAGCGTGCAGACGTCGAGGATCTCCTGTAGCGCGCCTTTGCAGATCACAAGATGGGCGTCGTCGTTTTCCGCTACCACCACCGACATACGGCGGCGATCGAAATCAAACGGGATTTCATCCACTTTGCGCCAGCGCGCCGACAGCTCCAGCGCTTCCGGTGCATCCACGCCTTCCAGCACCGCGGTATCCAGCAGGTTTTTCAGCCCGGTTTGATAATGGCTGTTGAGCCACGCGCTGCGCAGCACCCGCTGGCTGACGCGGCCAAACACGTCGGTATGGTTCTCCAGGGCGATTTTGTCCTGGGTAAGCGTCCCGGTTTTATCGGTGCACAGGATATCCATGGCACCGAAGTTCTGAATCGCGTCCAGATGCTTAACGATCACCTTTTGTTTTGACAGCTTCACCGCGCCGCGCGCCAGGGTAGAGGTGACAATCATCGGCAGCATTTCCGGGGTTAAGCCCACCGCCACCGACAGCGCGAACAGCGCCGCTTCCCACCAGTCGCCTTTGGTGAAGCCGTTAATCATCAGCACTATCGGCACCATCACCAGCATAAAGCGGATCAGCAACATACTGACGCGGCTGATGCCCTGCTGGAAGGCGTTCGGCTCGCTCTCCTGCTGGTTCACGCGCCCGGCCAGTTGCCCGAACCAGGTGTTGCCGCCGGTGGCGATTACCATCGCCTGGGCGGTGCCGCTAACCACGGTGGTACCCATAAAGCACAGGTTGTCGCACTCAAGCGGGTTTTTCTGATCGGGATCGCGGGTCTGAGCCTGTTTTTCCACCGGCAGGGATTCGCCGGTCAATGACGCCTGGGCGATAAACAGATCCCGCGCTTTGATGATCCGCAGATCGGCGGGGATCATATCGCCCGCAGCCAGCTTGACGATATCTCCCGGCACCAGCTGGTCGATGGGCAATTCCACCCACTGGCATTCGCCCTTGTCATTCACTACCCGAAGCACGGTGGCGGTGTTGCTGACCATGGCTTTCAGCGCGTCCGCCGCTTTGGTGGAGCGCGCTTCCTGAATGAAGTTCAGCAGCGTCGAGATGCCCACCATCAGCGCGATAATCCCCGCGCCGAACAGGTCGTCTTCGGTGGCGTAGGACAGAATGCCCAGCGCCGTCAGCAACAGGTTGAACGGGTTGCGATAGCAGTTCCACAGATGTAAATACCAGGGCGCAGGGCGCTGCGCCGGGATCTGGTTCGGCCCAAATTGCTCGCGTGCATCCTCCACCTCCCGGGAGTTTAACCCTTCCGGATGGCTGGAATAAACGCGCCACAGCTCGGTTTCGCTCATGCGCGACACTGCCAGGCACTGCTCGGTTAAGGTCGCGGGCGGGGTTTCCTGACGCCATACGTTGCCTTCCGGCAGCGGGTC
Source organism: Atlantibacter subterraneus (assembly GCF_007570865.1). GTDB lineage: Bacteria > Pseudomonadota > Gammaproteobacteria > Enterobacterales > Enterobacteriaceae > Atlantibacter > Atlantibacter subterraneus. The sequence continues at coordinate 396,865 of NZ_VLPS01000005.1, forward strand.
GCGCTGCACCAGACGGCGCGGAAGATGACGGTTCAGCTGCGCGAGCAGCTGCCGGGTGAAGTTTTTAAACAGCATAAAAAAGTCCCTCTACGCCTCAGTCCTGAGGCGCTGCTGGGCTGCCGGCACGGCAAAGCCGCCTGGCAGGCACAAATTTTTGCAGGGACGACGTTGCGCCACTGCCTTACGCATCCGGTAAAGCAGCAGCTAAAAAGCGAGCTTTACCGGAACAGAGTTCCCGTTAAGGGAAGCGGGGTGGGATCGGGATCCATGGAGCCTCCGGTAAAATCAAAAGATACGTGCGTGTTTAATCCACACGGTGAATGTTGAGCGCCGTCACTATAGCGCCTGTGACATAAACCAAACGTAAACCAGATTTTGCTCATTGTGCCGCGGTTGGTTAGCATTAAGGTCATTTGTCTACTTTCTCTAACCATAACAGGCAACAGGGATGCAAAACCGGCTGACCATTAAAGACATTGCGCGCTTAAGCGGCGTGGGCAAATCCACCGTATCGCGCGTGCTGAATAATGAGAGCGGCGTCAGCGAGCGCACCCGCGAGCGCGTCGAGGCGGTGATGCGCCAGCAGGGGTTTTCCCCTTCCCGCTCCGCGCGCGCCATGCGCGGCCAGAGCGATAAAGTGGTGGCGATCATCGTCACCCGTCTGGATTCCCTGTCTGAAAACCTCGCCGTCCAGACCATGCTCCCCTGCCTGTATGAGCAGGGCTACGACCCGATCATGATGGAAAGCCAGTTCTCACCGGCGCGGGTGGAAGAGCATCTGCGCATTCTGCGCCAGCGCAATATCGACGGGGTGATCCTGTTTGGATTTACCGGCATTGATGAAGCGCTGCTTGCGCCGTGGCGTTCAATGCTGGTGCTGATGGCGCGGGACGCGGCGGGGTTCACCTCGGTGTGTTACGACGATGAAGGCGCGATCCAGATATTGATGCAGCGTTTATATCAGCAGGGCCACCGCCATATCAGCTATCTCGGCGTACCGCACAGCGATGTCACCACCGGGATGCGCCGCCATCACGCCTATCTGGCTTTTTGCGACGCCCATCATCTCACGCCCCACGCCGTGTTGCCGGGCCTGGCGATGAAACAGGGCTACGAACGCGTGGCCGACGTGCTGCATGACGACACTACCGCGCTGGTGTGCGCCACGGATACCCTGGCTATCGGCGCAAGCAAGTTTTTACAGCAGCATCACGCGAAGCCCATCCAGCTTGCCAGCGTCGGCAACACGCCGCTGCTGAAGTTCCTGCACCCGGAGATCATCACCGTCGATCCCGGTTATGCCGAAGCCGGACGTCAGGCCGCATTACAGCTGATCGCCCAGATCAACCAGAGCAGCGATCCCCAGCAGATCGTCATCCCCTCTTCGCTGATCTAAACCGCCAGATCGTCGATTTTGTGTGATCGCGGCTTCGTTTCGGGAACGTTCCCATTTTCCCGAAACTCAACAATGTTTACCCTTGCCATCAGTTCTTACCGTTTCCGTTTCCCTGCACCATGAGGCTCCATGATGAGCAAAGTTAAACAACAGGAAATCGATCGTCTGATCGAATTAGTGGGTGGCCGCGACAATATCGCCACGGTGACTCACTGCATTACCCGCCTGCGCTTTGTGCTGAACAATCCGGCAAAAGCCGATCCCAAAACCATTGAAACCCTGCCGATGGTAAAAGGCTGTTTCACCAACGCCGGGCAGTTCCAGGTGGTGATCGGCACCAACGTCGGGGATTACTACCAGGCGCTGATCGCCACCAGCGGTCACAGTTCGGCGAATAAAGAGCAGGCCAAACAGGCGGCGCGCGCCAATATGAAATGGCACGAACAGTTGATCTCGCATTTTGCGGAGATCTTCTTCCCGCTGCTGCCCGCGCTGATCAGCGGCGGTTTGATCCTCGGCTTTCGTAATGTGATTGGCGATGTGCCGATGAGCAATGGCCAGACCCTGGCGCAAATGCATCCGTCGCTGCAAGCCATCTATGACTTCCTGTGGCTGATCGGCGAAGCGATCTTCTTCTATCTGCCGGTGGGGATTTGCTGGTCGGCGGTGCGCAAAATGGGCGGTACGCCGATCCTCGGGATTGTGCTCGGCGTGACCCTGGTCTCTCCGCAATTGATGAACGCCTATCTGTTGGGTACCCAGGTGCCGGAAGTGTGGAACTTCGGGCTGTTTACCATCGCCAAAGTTGGCTATCAGGCCCAGGTGATCCCGGCTCTGCTGGCGGGCCTGGCGCTCGGGTTTATCGAAACCCGCCTGAAACGCATCGTACCCGATTATCTATACTTGGTTGTCGTGCCGGTGTGTTCGCTGATTCTGGCGGTGTTCCTGGCCCACGCATTCATCGGCCCGTTTGGCCGCATGATTGGCGACGGTGTCGCCTGGGCGGTGCGTCACCTGATGACCGGCAGTTTCGCCCCGATTGGCGCGGCGCTGTTTGGCTTCCTGTATGCGCCGCTGGTGATCACCGGGGTCCACCAGACTACGCTGGCTATTGATATGCAGATGATCCAGAGCCTCGGCGGTACGCCGGTCTGGCCGCTGATTGCGCTGTCCAACATCGCCCAGGCGTCTGCGGTGGTGGGCATTATTATCGTCAGCCGGAAACACAATGAGCGGGAGATTTCGGTCCCGGCGGCGATTTCAGCCTTTCTCGGCGTGACGGAACCCGCCATGTACGGGATCAACCTGAAATACCGCTTCCCGATGCTGTGCGCCATGATCGGCTCCGGCCTGGCCGGGCTACTGTGCGGGTTAAGCGGCGTAATGGCCAACGGTATCGGCGTCGGCGGCCTGCCGGGCATCCTGTCGATTCAGCCGCGCTACTGGGAAGTGTTTAGCCTGGCGATGCTGATCGCCATCGTCATCCCCATTGTTCTGACCACGGTGCTTTACCGTCGCAAATTTCGTCAGGGCACATTGTTAGTCGTGTAATTCAGGTTCCGGGTTCTTTCAACTTAAGCAGGTAAGGTTATGACAGCGACGCCTCCCTGGTGGCAACACGGGGTTATTTATCAAATTTATCCAAAGAGCTTTCAGGACACCACTGGCAGCGGCACCGGCGATTTAGCCGGTGTCACCCGGCGGCTCGACTATCTGAAAACCCTCGGCGTGGACGCCATCTGGCTGACGCCGTTCTATATCTCGCCCCAGGTGGACAACGGGTATGACGTGGCGAACTACACCGCCATCGATCCGACCTACGGCACCCTGGATGATTTTGACCGGCTGGTGGCCGAAGCCCACGATCGGGGCATTCGCATTATTCTCGATATGGTGTTTAACCATACATCGACCCAGCATGACTGGTTTCACCAGGCGGTTAAGCCGCAAAGCCCGTATCGCCAGTTTTATATCTGGCGCGACGGCACGCCGGATGTGTGCCCCACCAACTGGCGCTCGAAGTTTGGCGGCAGCGCCTGGCGCTGGCATGCGGAAAGCGGCCAGTACTATCTGCATCTGTTCGCGCCGGAGCAGGCGGATCTCAACTGGGAAAACCCGCAGGTGCGCGCCGAGTTAAAAAAAGTGTGCGAGTTCTGGGCCGATCGCGGCGTGGATGGTTTGCGGCTCGATGTGATAAACCTGGTCTCCAAATCTCAGGATTTCACCGACGATGTGGACGGCGGCGACGGACGCTGCTTTTATACCGACGGCCCGCGCATCCACGAATTCTTGCAGGAGTTCAGCCGGGATGTGTTTATCCCGCGCGGCCTGATGACCGTGGGCGAGATGTCCTCTACCACCCTGGCGCACTGCCAGCAATACGCCGCGCTGGATGGCGGCGAGCTGTCGATGACCTTTAACTTTCATCACCTGAAAGTGGACTACCCCGGCGGGCTAAAATGGACGCTGGCGGCCCCGGACTATGTGGCGCTAAAGGCCATTTTCCGCCACTGGCAGCAGGGGATGCACAACATCGCCTGGAACGCGCTGTTCTGGTGCAACCACGATCAGCCGCGCATCGTGTCGCGCTTCGGCGATGAAGGCGAACTGCGCGTCCCGGCGGCGAAAATGCTGGCGATGGTGCTGCACGGGATGCAGGGTACGCCCTATATCTACCAGGGCGAAGAACTGGGGATGACCAACCCGCATTTTGCGCGCATCACCGATTATCGCGATGTGGAAAGCCACAATATGTTCGCCGAGCTGCGCGCTCAGGGGCGCAAACCCGAAGAGCTGCTGGCAATCCTCGCGGCAAAATCGCGCGATAACAGCCGCACGCCGATGCAGTGGGACTCCAGCGAAAATGCGGGCTTTACCCACGGCAAACCGTGGATTGGCCTGTGCGATAACTTCGATACCATCAACGCCGAACGCGCGCAGGCGGACCCGGATTCGGTATTCCATGCCTATCGCGAGTTGATTCGCCTGCGGAAAGCATGGCCGATATTCACCTGGGGCAACTATCACGATTTACTGCCGGATCACCCTTATTTATGGTGCTACCGCCGTGAATGGCAGGGCCAGCAGTTGATAGTGGTGGCGAACCTGAGCCGGGAAAATCAATGGTGGATGCCGGAAAAAGCCGACGGTAACTGGGAAGTGCTGATGAGCAACTATCCGGACGCCAGCCTCACGCCCACGGAAACCACCCTGCGCCCGTTTGAAGCCGTATACTGGATTCAGAAATAGTCTCAGCGACCGGAACTCTCCCGTTCCGGTCATTTTTTATGCGTTTCCTTGTTGATTCTGATAAAAAAATCTTAAATCAAATCCCTCGCTTTTGGTTCATTGCCCATCATTGCTGCTACGAGAAATTTACCTTGTCCTACATCAAAGAAAACTCAAACATCTTTGATGCAAATCACTACATATAGTATTTAAAATGCGCCCTGCCGCTATATATTGTATTAATCGACTATTATTACGGCGTATCCAGGTAGCGAGTTCAGCGGTACGCTGTGGATAAAAACGGCCAGATTCAGGGATGTCTATGAACGCAATAATGAAAATGCGCCCTATCTGTCTCTGTGCCTCTGTGGATAACCTGTTCTTTAATATGGAGTGATCATGACACCGCATGTGATGAAACGCGATGGGTGCAAAGTACCTTTCAAGTCAGAGCGCATCAGAGAAGCGATTCTTCGTGCCGCTAAAGCTGCGGGAGTCGATGACGCAGATTACTGCGCCACCGTCGCAGAAATTGTCAGTGCCCAGATGGAGGGTCGCAGCCAGGTGGATATCGGCGAAATTCAAACCGCCGTGGAAAACCAGCTGATGGCCGGCAACTACAAGCAGCTGGCGCGCGCCTACATTGAATACCGCCACGATCGCGATATTTCTCGCGAAAAGCGTGGCCGCCTGAACCAGGAAATTCGCGGCCTGGTGGAACAAACCAACTCGGCTTTGCTTAACGAAAACGCCAACAAAGACAGCAAAGTCATTCCGACCCAACGCGATCTGCTGGCCGGGATTGTCGCCAAACACTATGCCCGCCAGCACCTGCTGCCGCGCGATGTGGTGCAGGCGCACGAGCGTGGGGATATCCACTATCACGATCTGGACTACTCGCCGTTTTTCCCAATGTTCAACTGCATGCTGATCGACCTGAAAGGCATGCTGACCCAGGGCTTTAAGATGGGCAACGCGGAAATCGAGCCGCCGAAATCCATCTCCACCGCCACCGCCGTGACCGCGCAGATTATCGCCCAGGTCGCCAGCCATATTTACGGCGGCACCACTATTAACCGTATCGACGAAGTGCTGGCCCCGTTTGTTACCGCCAGCCTGGAAAAACACCGTAAGGTGGCTGAAGAGTGGCAGATCCCGGATGCCGACGGCTACGCCCGTTCCCGCACCGAAAAAGAGTGCTACGACGCGTTCCAGTCGCTGGAATACGAAGTCAACACGCTGCATACCGCCAACGGCCAGACGCCGTTCGTGACCTTTGGTTTTGGCCTCGGCACCAGCTGGGAATCACGTCTCATCCAGACTTCAATCCTGCGTAACCGTATCGCCGGGCTGGGCAAAAACCGCAAAACCGCCGTGTTCCCGAAACTGGTGTTCGCTATTCGCGACGGGCTGAACCATAAATTTGGCGACGCCAACTATGACATCAAGCAGCTGGCCCTTGAATGCGCCAGCAAGCGCATGTACCCGGACATTCTTAACTACGACCAGGTGGTGAAAGTCACCGGCTCGTTCAAAACCCCGATGGGCTGCCGCAGCTTCCTGGGCGTGTATGAAAACGAAAACGGCGAGCAGATCCACGACGGACGCAACAACCTCGGCGTGATCAGCCTGAACCTGCCGCGTATCGCACTGGAAGCCAAAGGCGATGAAGCCGCGTTCTGGGCCCTGCTGGATGAGCGGCTGGTACTGGCGCGTAAAGCGCTGATGACCCGTATCGCCCGTCTGGAAGGCGTCAAAGCCCGCGTCGCGCCAATCCTGTATATGGAAGGCGCCTGCGGCGTGCGTCTGAAAGCAGATGATGACGTGTCGGAAATCTTTAAAAATGGTCGCGCGTCGATTTCGCTGGGCTATATCGGCATCCACGAAACCATCAACGCGCTGTTTGGCAACGAGCACGTGTACGACAGCGCCGCGCTGCGCGCGAAAGCGGTGGAAATCATTCAGCACCTGCGCAGCGCGGTAGACCGCTGGAAAGAGGAGACCGGCTACGGTTTCAGCCTCTACAGCACCCCGAGCGAAAACCTGTGCGACCGCTTCTGCCGTCTTGATACCGCCGATTTCGGCGTGGTGCCAGGCGTGACCGATAAAGGCTACTACACCAACAGCTTCCACCTCGACGTGGAGAAGAAGGTTAACCCGTACGACAAGATCGACTTTGAAGCGCCCTATCCGCCGTTAGCCAGCGGCGGGTTCATCTGCTACGGCGAATACCCGAATATTCAGCACAACCTGAAAGCGCTGGAAGACGTCTGGGATTACAGCTATCAGCACGTGCCGTATTACGGAACCAACACCCCGATCGACGAGTGCTACGAATGCGGCTACACCGGTGAGTTCGAATGCACCAGCAAAGGCTTTACCTGCCCGAAATGCGGCAACCACGATGCGGCCCGCGTGTCGGTGACCCGTCGCGTTTGCGGCTACCTGGGCAGCCCGGATGCGCGTCCGTTCAACGCCGGCAAGCAGGAAGAAGTGAAGCGCCGCGTGAAGCATTTAGGGAATGGGCAGTTAGGTTAATGAATTTCCATCAGTATTACCCGGTCGACATCGTCAACGGGCCCGGCACGCGCTGTACCCTGTTTGTTTCGGGGTGCGTCCATGAATGCCCCGGGTGCTACAACAAAAGCACCTGGCGGCTGAATTCAGGCCAGCCGTTCACCCGTGAGATGGAAGATCGGATCATCAGCGATCTCAACGACACGCGGATCCCCCGCCAGGGGATCTCGCTATCCGGCGGCGATCCGCTGCATCCGCAAAACGTGCCGGATATTCTGGCGCTGGTGCAGCGCATCCGCGCCGAGTGTCCGGGTAAAGATATCTGGCTATGGACCGGCTATAAGCTGGAAGAACTGAATGCCGACCAGATGCAGGTGGTCGATCTGATCAACGTGCTGGTGGACGGCAAGTTTGTGCAAGATCTCAAAGACCCGGCGCTGATCTGGCGCGGCAGTAGCAATCAGGTGGTCCATCACCTGCGTTAAAGTATGACAGCGGGCGGCAGACGCTTCCCGCTGCTAAAAACGGCTTACGCACTCCATCGCCACCGCCTTAAATTCCGCAAAGTTGCAGCATCCGCACAGCCGCGTCATGGCGCGCTCCCGCAGGAAAGTGACAAAAATATCGTAAATCGCCATCGCTTCTTCGTACTCGCTTTTACTGATAGCGAGTAAAAAGATCACGTGCGCCGTTTCGTCGCCCCAGGCGATCCCCTGGGGAGCCAGCACGGTATAGACCACGGTTTTTTTCGCTAACAGCCCCAGGGCGTGGGGAAGCGCGATACTGTCACCCAGCAGGGTGCTGACGATGGCCTCACGCTCGATCACCGAGTCGAGAAACTCGCCGTCAACAAAACCTTCGTCCTGCAACTGGTCGCACAGCGTTTTGAACAGCGTCTGCTGGTCCATCGCGCCTTCGATAATGCGGAAATGGGCGGCGTCGAAATATTTGTTCAGCATCCACGGACGGGTGCGATCCACCAGCACCAGCTTGCCGATTTGCTCCAGCTGATAGTCGGTAGGGAACGGCGCAATCTGCACCACCGGCTTGTCTTTTTCACTGATGCGCGCGGTGGAAATCACGAAGTCTTCACTGATGCTCTCTCGCTGCTCATAGTCGCGCAGCGTCAGGGTGCGGGTGATGTCGATCTGCGGATATTTGCGCGCCATCACCGCTTCGATCATCCGCACCATGGCGTTACCGGCATCACATACCAGCAGTACGCGCGGCTGGCGCTGATAATCAATGTTGTAGCTGCGCTCCAGCCCGACGCCGACGTGCAGCACCAGAAAACCGATTTCGTTTTCGCTGATGGTGTACGGCGTGTATTTCACCCAGCCCGACACCGCCGCCAGCGTCATATCCCACGCCATCGGATAGTGCTGCTTGATGTTATCCAGCAGCGGATTAGGGATCATGATTTGATAGCGCACCCGGGTGATCATGGTTTTGACATGGGTAAGCATGTCGGCATGCAACTGCTGGTCATTCAGCAGATTGTAGTTGTACTGAGTGTTGATGAAATTGAGGATGTAATTGACCAGCGCCTCTTCATCATCGGCGTTAATGGTACTGGGCGCGATCTCCTGCACCTGGCGCGCGGCGATATGCACTTTTAACCAGTTCTCTTCAAAAGCCGACAGCGGTTTTTCCGCCAGCCGTTGCAGTACGCCTGCCAGCTCGCGCGCCGCATGGCATACCGGTTCCGCCACCTCTTCGCCAGTAAATTCCGACAGCGGATAGCCTTCGCCGATGCGCCGCACCGCCACCGCACAGTACAGGCGTAAAAACAGCTCGCCTTCATCGGTTAGACGGATATGAAAGCGGCTGAATATTTCCTGTAGGATCGGCTGTAACCGTTCCGGCATCCCCGCGTTCAACGCCTCTTCGGTGACCAGCGGATGAGCCGGATCCTGCTGGGCCAGCGTCCACAGCAGATCGGTGAGACAGGCGCGGATCGCCATTTCGCTGCCAAACAGCTTCATGCCGTGACGGGGCCGCGTCTCCAGCGTCAGCTGGTAGCGCCGCAACCATTCGCGCACTTCCGCCATGTCGTTTTGCAGCGTGGCGCGGCTGACGAACCATTCATCAGCCAAATCTTCCAGCTTGATGGAAAACGCCGAGGTCAGGAAACGCACCATCAGATAGTGTACCCGCTCCTGGCTGGTACGCGGAATGCGCAGCGCGGTCGGCTGCTGGGTTTGCAGGATCTGATAGCTCGCCGAATCATCGATTCTCAGCTGATAGCCGTTACCCCGGCTCAGCACGAACTGCGCGCCATGCTGAGTCAGTAAGGCATTCAGCGCAGTGATATCGGCGCGGACGGTACGCGTGGAAACCGACAACCGCTGCGCCAGTTCATCCTGCGGCAGCGTTTCGTTTTGCAACATATCAAACAGTTGCGCTAAACGTTGGTTGGGGAATCGCACGTCACTCTCCTCGCTATTAGCCTACGCACGCCCGGGTGATGGCCAGCAGCTGGCGCACATCGTCCGGGCGGGTGTTTCCGCTCACCTTATCAATAATCGAACTATAGATGTGAGGAATGATTCTTGAGACGCCCGCATCCAGAGCAATCTGCAAAATCTCGCCAAAGTTCTCTAAATCGATGCCGCCGGTAGGCTCCAGCCAGAAGTTGTTACGGGCGCAGGCTTCCGCCACCGCCCGGTACTCGTCGCGGCACGCCAGGCCGCCCATCGGGAAATATTTAATCGAGCTGCCGCCCATGTCTTTCAACAGGGCAATAGCGGTGTCGATGGGCACAATGCCGTCCGCCGCTTGACTGCTGAGCGGGCCGGTGGAGATTTTCACCTGGCCCGGCGTACCGGTCGGCGACACCAGACCGTTGACTACCGTGTCGTTCTGGCCCAGCAGCGCGCGGCTGGTGGCCACGCCGGTAAACACCTGGTTGACGTGTTGCGGCTGAACCTGACGGGAGATTTCGCTCACCATCGCCGACTGGTTGGGATCGCCCGCGCCGAGTCCAACCGACAGCGCGTTGTCAATAAGCGCCGCGTATTCACGCATATCCGCCACCGCGCTGGCGACGTCCGGGTAATTTTTGGAGAGCACGCCCACCAGCACATGGCCTTCCGCCGCTTGATAGATTTCGCGGGCGTTGTCTTTAGAGCCTGCCAGCACGTTCAGGCAGACGCGATCGCGATAAAAGTTGGGGGTCAGTTTCATGCGGTTTTCTCCGGGTTAATCACTTCGCTAATGCGGCGTGCCACAATCTCCAGCTGCGCGCGATCCACGCTGCGCACGTCGGCTTCGATAATCCCTTCGTTCGCTTTGTAGCCACGGAAGTAAATCGCGTACTCGCCCTGCTTCAGCGCTTCCACCAGCTCGCCGGTCGCCACGCCGGTCACGGCTTCATCAAACTTGATTTCGGTACGGGCGATATCGCGTCCGGCGCTGTCCCACACCACGCGAGCGCTCACGCCGTTAAGCGTATTCAGCGCGTCGATAAACGGCGTCATTTTTTCCACCATCTCCGCCCCGCTCTCTTTCTGAGCATGCAGGTAAAGCTCAATGGCGCAGGTCAGGCCAAGAATGCCCTCTTTGCCGACTTTCATTGCCCGGCCAATGCCCGCCGTCTGGCGTTTTACCCACTCGACGTACTGGGTTTTGCCGATCACCAGCCCGCTGGTCGGTCCTTCAATGGCTTTCGCGCCGCTGTAGATCACCAGGTCCGCGCCCGCGCGGTAGTAGCATTGCAGATCTTCTTCCGCCGCCGCGTCGACGATCAGCGGCAGGTTATGTTTGCGGGCCACGACCACCGCCTGCTCCACGCTGAGCATGCTTTTTTGCACGCAGTGGTGGGATTTGATGTAGAGAATGGCTGCGGTGCGCGGGGTGATCGCCGCTGCCAGCTGCGCGGCGGAGCATTCGTTGGCATAGCCCGCTTCCACCAGTTTGCCGCCGCCCAGCGCCACCATGGTGCCGACCGGCGCACCGAAGTTGACGTTATGGCCCTTCGGCAGCACGATTTCGTTATTCTCGATGGGCGTGACGTGCAGGTTTTCCAGCAGCCAGTCGCTGTCCTGAACCAGTACCGCCGCCACCGACTGGGCGATCCCCGCCGAGGCGCAGGAGACCACGGTCGCGCCTTCCACATCCAGCAGCTTCGCGATGTAATCGCCGGTCTTGTTCACCAGATCTTTCATTTCGAAGTACTGGTTCATGCCTGCCATCGCCACCTCCACCACTTCCGGGCGCGGCGTGGACACGCCCAGCGCGGTCATGCGGCCTGAGGTATTAATCACCTGTTTTAACTGGTATTTCTCAAAAATCGAAGACATGTTCCGCGCTCCCTTGTTCGGTCATATAGCCCTTGCCCGCACGAACGGCGGCAAGCGGCACCAGCAGTTTCTCAGCCTGTAAGCTGTCGTTTTCTGCATCCACCAGCAGCGTCGGCTGGCGCTGTAGCGTAAAGAGGGTGAGGTCGGCATCCAGACCCGGCTGGAGCCGCCCTTTGGTTTTCAGATTCAGGCCGTCGGCGACGTTGGCCGTTACGCAGTCGATGACCTGCGGCAGCGACATCCCGATAGCGAGAAATTTCGACATCACGTTAGCCAGCGAATAGACCGGCCCGTTGATGCGGTTGCGGCAATAGATATCCGAGCTGATGGTGTGCGGCAGAATGCCTAAGCTGATGGCGCGTTTTGCCACCGCAAAGCTGAGGCTGGCGGTGCCGTGGCCGACGTCGAGACGCACGCCGCGCTGGATTGCCCGGGTCACGGACGCGCGCAGCTCTCCGTCCGGCGTCAAAATACGGTTCGGTTTGCCGTTGTAGCAGTGGGTAATGATGTCGCCCGCCGTCAGGCGCTCGGCGATCTCATCCAGATCCGGCGGGTTGTTGCCGATGTGTACCATTAGCGGCAAATCGCCGTTCTCCTGCTGCATCGCTTTGGCGCGTTCCAGCGGCGTAATGCCGTTATCGCCCACCACGCTGCTGCTCATGCGCGCTTTCAGGCCGACGATAAAATCAGGATGGCGTTTGACCGCCTGCTTCACCGCCTCGCTATCGATATTAGCCATGTTCGCCAGTTCGTTCTGGGCGATCAGGCCGACGCGGGAGATGTTCAGCAGGGCGTAAACCTCGGTGGCGGCGTCGCGGGTCAGGGTATAAAAGTCGTCGATATCATCGGCACCGGTGCTGCCGGCATCAATCACGGTGGTGACGCCGGTGGCAATGCCGATGCTGTCCGGCTGGTCGTGATAAATCGGCGATTCTGGATAACAGTGCACGTGCGAATCAATCCAGCCGGCGCTGACGTAACACTCGCCCTGGAGATCGACGGTTTTCACCGCCGGGTCGTTTATCTCACCGAGGGCGGCTATTTTGCCGTCCTTGATGGCGATATCACAAACCGTATCGTCGACCAGACGGGCACGGCGCAGGAGTAAATCAAACATGTCTCTCTCCTGTGAACGCGGGCGCTTGCACGCCCGCTCAGGTTTTAACTGATTGCAATCGGGAAGATCGAACCCAGAATCATCGCGCCGAGGATCGCGCCGCCGGTGATCGGTTTCTGCCAGATGTAAAACAGCAGCGCGCCAACCAGCGAACCGATGCCGATAGGAATCGACGCGGTCATGGCGCTGAGGATAATCAACGGCCCGAGGAAGCGGCCCGAGGCGTTACCGGCCCCCATCATCACGTCCGCCCCGTAGGTGGAATCGCTCTGGTTGATGGTGAACTTACGCGCCAGGATGATGACATAACCAATCGCCAGGCCAATCGCCAGACCGGTAACCAGGGAGGCGATAAAGTTTTCTACCGGGAAGACAATACCCGCGCCCAGCAGCAGTGCCGGAACGCCGAGGCCCACGCCGGTCTGGATCGCCCCGCCGATATCCAGGATCCCGACCAGGGAACCTTCGATAATGCGGGCAAACAGGAAGCTCGCGCCAAATGCCGCCACCGCGCCATACGAACCGGTATCGATACCCGCTTTCAGCATCGCCACGAACGCCACTTCGTTAAACGCACCGATGCCGTACAGGTAGTACATGTGCGTCCCGGCAAACACGCCGGAAGAGAGCAGGCCAACGAAGATCGGGAACGACCAGTCGGCAAACCAAAAACCTTTATTCTGTTCCATTGTGGCCTCCGTTATTTGCCGCTCAGCGAGTTGTGGATCAGTTCGAGCCAGTTCGGCACGGTCATATGGAAGGATTCGATCATCTTCATGTCGAAGCCACGGAAGAATCCGCTCAGCACGAACAGCAGCACGATGGCGACCATCATCACTTTGGTGACGTGGTTCCAGCCGCTCTCTTCCACGCCTTTACCGATCAGGATGCCTAACACCAGGCCGGGAACGGCGTTGCCCATGATCAGCTGCGCTGCGCCGCCGAACACGGTGGCCCAGAAACCGGATTTCTTACCGGCGTCGATGGCCGCCAGCCAGAAGATCACCGGCATCACGGTGTTGACCAGCAGGTTAGCCGCAGGCACCAGCACCTTCACGGCGGTAACCTGCAACGCTTCCGGAACCGAAGAGGCGGTAAGGTTGAGGAAAGTCACCACGATCATGCCGATAACGCCGCAGGCGATGGCCATTTTTTTTGGATCGTGCAGGGTTTCGCCGACGTTGCGGTTTTTCACCATCAGCGCCGCCGCACCCCAGTTAGGAATGATGCGGTGATCGACGTCCTGGGTGAACGAGCCCGCCGCCACCGACGATGCCCAGGCGTTGAAGAAGAAGCCCAGACCGAAGGAGAAGTGAGAAGCCGGATCCCCTTCACAGGAGTTCAGTTCCCCCAAAGTACGAAACGCGCCCATACCCTGTGTGGTAGGCGCATGAAACATGCGTGCAGCCCCAGCGCCCACGCCGACGCCAACCAGGCCGCCGATAATGAGCGATTTTATTAATATTATCAGGAACATTAGTCTGCCCTTTTTAGTCAGAATCAGCGTTGCGCGACGAAATCCACCTTGTCGAGATTGATGGCTGTCACGTTGACGGTCACATCCAGCTCCACGCTGTACGTGCGTCGTTCCCGGCGCAAAAAGAAGAACAGAAAGGCTTCTTTACGCACCGTTTCACGCGCTTGAACAACCTGCACATCCTGTGGCTCAATACGCAGTAAGATATGCGGCGAGGCTTTCATCACCGCTGCCTGAACGTGGTTCAGGGCATCGGCAAAGGCGCGCGCTTTGGCTTCGCCTTTGCCGGAGACTCTCACCGTGGTGGTGAATTGCTCTTTCATACTCAGACGCCGTGTTTCTTTTGCCACGCCTGCACCAGACGCTCGCCCAGCTCTTCTTTATCCATAAAGCCGAACCCCAGCACATTGCAGCCTTCGTTGATGGCGGTGACGCCCTCATCCACCGAGCGCATGCCGTATTTGGCTTTGTAGCCGTATTTGGTCTGCGCGGTGATGGCACCCGCGCCGCCGCTGCCGCAAAACGAAATGCCAAAGGTGGCGTTTTCCGCTTTCATTACGTCGCCCAGTTTCATATCCGCCGCCACGCCCGGCACCACTACCGCCCGGCCACCGGCTTTTTCTACGCCTGCCGCCACTTTCTGGCCTTTACCCAGACGATCGCCAATCACGACTGTAATCTGTTCCATTCTTTGCTCCTTAAAGGTTGTCTTTCGCGACTTCGAAATGCACCGACAGCAGCCAGGCCTCTTCATCGGGAAGATTGCCAAACGCGGCGACTACCTCACGGGCAAGCGCCATCGACTCGGCAGAAATTTCGTCAAACAAACTGGCATCCACTTCCGGCAACGGCTCGCCGGTTACCGACCGGTGCGCCATGGCGCGAACGTGCGACGTCAGCATCTGTTGCTGGACCGCATTGGGAATGATCTGGTGATGGCGGAGTAAGGCATACACCTGCGCCAGCATGCGCTCGGCCAGATCGCCGATCTGCATCGCCTGCGCTCCCCCGTCGTTGATTACTGCTCCGTTATTCACTCGCGTTACCCCGTTAATGGCTCTGGGGTAAAAGTAACGACTGGGGTTAAGAGTTTGTAGCGAGTTGTTTTCCACTTCGAAGTGGAAAGGCGGGGGGTGAGAGTGATCTGTTCCACAGAAAAGGCGGGATTGCCGAGTTATCGCTGGAAATCTGTGATGGGTATCGCGGGAAAACGACAAAAACCGTCAAGGAAACCGACAATCAAGCTGGGAATTGAAAGCAAGATTTGTGACAGGGATTGGATTTACTTATGGCGAAACGTGCAGGGAAAGCGGGAGCCAGGCGTCCCCCGCCAGCGGGAAAGCGATTAACGGTACTTCTTGTGATAGGCGTTGCGGGTGGTTTTAAACTCTTCAGCTGCCGCCTGCGCTTCTTTGATTTTCCCTTCATTCGCCAGCTTCAGCGCACCGTCGATTTGCCCGACCAGCGTCTGTAATCCATGGCGGAAATCTTTCATTTCCGGGCTGTCCGGCGCTTTGTCTTCCAGCTTCGGCGGCGTGCCCTTTTGCGCATCCAGTGCGGCGGCGCGCATCGTGGTCAGCGCGGTTTTCATCTCACCGGCATTTTCCGTTTTTTGCACGATTTTGAGATTGTCGTTGAGGATATCCATATCATCTTCAAGATCCTTCGCCAGACCGGCGGCACTGAATAACACGGACGACACGGCTAACATTGCAATCAGTTGCTTACGCATTAGGTCACCTTTTTTTAGTTATAAAAAAGGCGCGATGCCTCGCGCCCATTTTGATATCACTGACCGGCGATTTTCATCTCCGGCAGTAATACCGAACCACACTGAATATTGCTGCGCGTTTCGATATCGTCGCCAATGGTGACCATATTGCGCCACATGTCTTTCAGGTTCCCGGCGATGGTGATTTCACTCACCGGGTACTGGATCACGCCATTTTCCACCCAGAAACCAGCAGCGCCGCGGGAGTAATCTCCGGTGATGCCGCTGACGCCCTGGCCCATCAGTTCAGTGACCACCAGGCCGGTGCCCATCTCTTTCAGCAGCTCATCAAAGCCTAAACCGCGCCCGTTGATGCGCCAGTTGTGGATGCCGCCCGCATGGCCGGTGCTGGTTAAGCCCAGTTTGCGCGCCGAGTAGTTGGTCAGCAGCCACTGCTGGAGCACGCCGTCTTTAATGATATCGCGACGCTCGGTGCGTACGCCTTCGCTGTCGAACGGCGTGGAGGCCAGCCCTTTCAGCAGATGCGGATGCTCTTCAATAGTCAGCCAGTCCGGCAGAATTTGTTTACCCAGCGAATCCAGCAGGAAGGTGGATTTGCGATACACCGCGCCGCCTGCAATCGCGCCCACCAGGTGACCAAACAGGCCGGTGGCCACTTCACGGGCGAAAATCACCGGTGCCTTCATGGTGGAAAGCTTGCGCGGTGCCAGGCGTGATAAAACGCGCTGGGCGCACTCTTCGCCCACCCACTCCGGCGAACGTAAGTCTTCTATGGCGCGGCCAATGGTATAGGCGTAATCGCGCTCCATATCGCCGTCCTGCTCGGCAATCACGCAGCTGGAGAGCGAGTGGCGGGTTGAACAGTAGCTTTGCAGCATGCCGTGGCTGTTGCCGAACACTTTGATGCCGTAGTGGCTGTTAAAGCTGCCGCCTTCGGTATTGGTGATGCGTTTATCGGCTTTAAGCGCCACTTCTTCGGCGCGCGCCGCCAGTTCGATGGCGCGATCGGCGTCGACTTCCGCCGGGTGGAACAGATCCAGGTCCGGGGCGTCGAATGCCAGCAGCTCTTTATCCGCCACGCCTGCGCACGGGTCCGGCGAGGTGTAGCGGGCGATATCCAGCGCCGCCTGCACGGTGCGGGCAATGGCGTCGGGGCTTAAATCGGTGGACGAGGCGCTGCCCTTGCGGTTCTGGTGATAAACCGTAATGCCCAACGCGCCATCGCTGTTAAATTCTACGTTTTCCACTTCACCGTAGCGGGTACTGACGCTGATGCCGGTGGTTTTACTGACCGCCACTTCCGCACCGTCGGCTTTACCGGCAGCGAGCTCCAGCGCCTGAGAGACAGCCTGTTCCAGCGTTTTGCGCTGCGCTTCAACTTGTGTGATTACTTTCATCGCGAGTGCCATAATGTAAGGTGATAATTCGAAACGTCTTAAGTGAGTCTAACAGAGAACCATTTCGCAGTGCGCGCCATTACTGATAGTATTAGCCTCTTTTTTTAAGGAGCCTGAAATGACAAAGCAGCCCGAAGACTGGCTCGACGACGTGCCCGATAATGAAAACGAAGATGACGATGATGAAATTATCTGGGTCAGTAAAAGCGAGATTAAACGCGACGCCGAAGAGTTAAAGCGCCTCGGCCTTGAGATGGTTGAGCTGGGTAAAAACGCGCTGGATAAAATCCCGCTGGATGAGGAACTGCGTGCCGCCATCGAGCTGGCGCAGAAAATCAAAAAAGAGGGTCGCCGCCGCCAGCTTCAGCTTATCGGTAAAATGTTGCGTAACCGCGATGTCGATCCTATTCGTCAGGCGCTTGATAAGCTCAAAAACCGCCATAACCAGCAAGTTGCGCTGTTTCATAAGCTGGAGATGCTGCGCGATCGCCTGATTGAAGAAGGCGATGACGCGGTGCCGGAAGTGCTGAAACTGTGGCCGCAGGCCGATCGCCAACAGCTGCGCTCGCTGATCCGCAACGCGAAGAAAGAAAAAGAGGGCAATAAGCCGCCGAAATCCGCGCGCCTGATTTTCCAGTACCTGCGCGAGCTGGCTGAAGAGCAGCCATAAACGCAGCGTTGTTTTCAGACATAAAAAAGCCAGGGTTTGCGCCCTGGCTTTTTTTACTTCACAACGCGTAGCGACGGACGGCCACCGCGCGGCGGCGGATCGTCATCCGGCGAATCGTCTTCATGATCGGGTTTGTCGCCGTCGATAACCGACATCACGGTTTCATTTTCCGCCATGCCTGAATCATCATCGTTTAAGCTGGACGCTTCTTCATCATAAGCGGATTCCGGCTCAAACATGGTGCCTGCGCCGTTTTCACGTGCATAAATCGCCAGCACCGCCGCCAGCGGAACATATACCTGGCGCGGCACGCCGCCGAAACGCGCGTTAAAACGCACTTCGTCGTTGGCCAGCTCCAGATTGCCCACCGCGCGCGGCGCGATGTTCAGCACGATTTGACCGTCACGCGCGTATTCCATCGGCACGTTAACGCCCGGCAACGTCACATCCACGACCAGGTGCGGCGTGAGCTGGTTATCCAGCAGCCATTCATAGAAGGCTCGCAGCAGATACGGACGACGTGGAGAAAGTTGCGACATATCCATTCGGTTTAGCCCCGGGTTTGCAGACGCATTTCGCGCTCGGCTTCCGTCAGGGAAGCGAGGAAGGAGTCGCGCTCGAATACGCGGGTCATATAGCCCTTCAGCTCTTTAGAGCCTGCGCCCGCCAGCTCGATGCCCAGTTGCGGCAAACGCCACAGCAGCGGGGCCAGGTAACAGTCCACCAGGCTGAATTCATCGCTCAGGAAGTAAGGTTTTTGACCAAATACCGGGGCAATCGCCAGCAGCTCTTCACGCAGTTGTTTACGCGCGTTATCAGCTTCCTGCGCGGAACCGTTAACCACCACCTCCATCAGGCTGTACCAGTCTTTTTCGATACGATGCATGTAGAGACGGCTTTCACCGCGCGCCACCGGGTAAACCGGCATCAGCGGAGGATGAGGGAAACGCTCATCAAGGTATTCCATGATGATGCGGGATTCCCACAACGTCAGTTCACGGTCTACCAGGGTCGGAACGCTTTGATTCGGGTTGAGGTCGATCAGATCCTGCGGAACGTTATCGGCGTCCACATGCTCAATTTCAAAACTGACACCCTTCTCTGCCAGGACGATACGAACCTGATGGCTATAGATATCAGTAGGACCAGAAAACAGCGTCATTACCGAACGTTTGTTGGCAGCGACAGCCATGAAAACCTCCAGGTATATTCAGAAAAATACTGCTACCAGCCGCAACGGCGGCCAGCCTTTATGGGTTACCCTTCCCTGCCGAACTGACATCGCAGCCCGTGCTCAGACCAAAATGTGAACAGTTACCAGCATTTGGGCAGAAAATTGGATGATAGTTTACCAGATTTTGAGGGCTTTGTGGTGAGGGGATGCGGGATTTGCCTTAAAAGTAATGCCACACCAGTGATTTAGGCTTTTTCCAGATAAATAGCCATAAAAAAACCCGGTACAGGACCGGGTTTTTTCGCCATTCGATTCTGCAAGCAGAAAAGAATTAACGTTTGGAGTACTGCGGACGACGACGTGCTTTACGCAGGCCGACTTTCTTACGTTCAACCTGACGAGCGTCACGAGTAACGAAGCCAGCTTTACGCAGTTCAGAACGCAGAGACTCATCGTACTCCATCAGAGCGCGGGTGATACCGTGACGGATCGCACCAGCCTGACCAGAGATACCACCACCTTTAACAGTGATGTACAGATCCAGTTTCTCAACCATGTCGACCAGTTCCAGCGGCTGACGAACTACCATGCGGGCAGTTTCACGGCCAAAGTACTGTTCCAGAGAACGTTGGTTGATAACGATTTTGCCGTTACCCGGTTTGATGAAAACACGAGCAGCGGAACTTTTGCGGCGACCAGTGCCGTAGTATTGATTTTCAGCCATTGCCTATAATCCCGATTAGATGTCCAGAACTTGCGGTTGCTGTGCCGCGTGGTTGTGCTCGTTACCCGCGTAAACTTTCAGTTTACGGTACATAGCACGACCCAGCGGGCCTTTTGGCAGCATGCCTTTAACCGCGATTTCAATCACACGCTCAGGACGGCGGGCAATCATCTCTTCAAAGGTCGCTTCTTTGATACCACCGATGTGGCCGGTGTGGTGGTAGTACATTTTGTCAGAACGCTTGTTGCCGGTTACAGCAACTTTTTCTGCGTTCAGAACGATGATGTAGTCACCGGTATCAACGTGCGGAGTGTATTCCGCTTTATGCTTACCGCGCAGGCGACGAGCCAGTTCAGTAGCCAGACGGCCCAGAGTTTTACCGGTCGCGTCAACAACATACCAGTCGCGTTTTACGGTTTCTGGTTTAGCTGTAAAAGTTTTCATTAAAAGCTTACCCAAATAAATAAGTTACACGTTGGTGAACACCCAAACGTTTAGTCAGTTGAGGTTCACACGACATTGTCCAGCAAACCTACCCCTTCGAATAGCCTATGCCGGCGCAGAGAAAGTTTTGGGAAAAAAACCTTCTTGTAACGTGGGGTCGCAGGATTATAGAGAAGTCGCCCTCAAAGATCGACCACTTTTTGTGAACAAAAGCAGGATTTCCGCCCCGCGCACCCGGCATTGTTACGGCATATGCTCGCGTTTGAGGTATTCCTCGCTCTGCATTTCCTGAAGCCGCGACAGGCAGCGCTGGAACTCGAATTTCAGCCGCTCGCCGCGATAGATTTCAAACATCGGCGCGGCAGCGGAAACCACCAGCTTAACGTGGCGTTCGTAAAACTCATCCACCAGCGCGATAAACCGCCGGGCTTCGCTTTCCATCAGTGGCGTCATCACCGCCACGTCATGCAGCATCACGGTGTGAAACTGGCGCGACAGTTCGATGTAATCGTGCTGGCTGCGCGCCTCGACGCACAGCGTCTCGAAACTCACCGCCAGGGTTTGGTTTTCGACGCCCAGCGTCGCTAGCGGACGATGATTAATTTCCAGCGTCGGGGCGTTGGCCCGCGTGCCGCCCGCCAGCGCGCGCCAAAGTATATCCATCTGCTGGCGCGTCTCGTCGTTAAGCGGCGTAAGCCACAGGTGCGCCTGGGTCAGGGTGCGCAGGCGGTAATCAATACCCGCGTCAACGTTCATTACATCGCAATACTGTTTGATGGCTTCTATCGCCGGTAAGAATCGGGCGCGCTGCAAACCGTTACGATACAGCTCGTCCGGCGGAATGTTAGAGGTCGCCACCAGGGTAATGCCCCGGTTGAACAGCGCTTTCATTAAGCCGCCCAGCAGCATGGCGTCGGTGATATCGGAGACAAAAAATTCGTCAAAGCACAGCACATCGGTTTTGGCTTTAAACCGATCGGCGATGATCTCCAGCGGGTCGGTTTTTCCCTGCAACTGCCCCAGCTCTTCATGCACGTGCAGCATAAAGCGGTGGAAATGGAGACGCTGCTTACGCTCCCCCGGCAGGCTTTGGTAGAACATGTCCATCAGCCAGGTTTTTCCGCGCCCGACGCCGCCCCACATATATAAGCCGCGTACCGGCGCTGGCGGCGCGCTCGGGCGCTTGCCCAGCAGTTTGCTGAACGCGGCTTTCAGCCCCTGCTCCTGCGGCGGCTCGGCACGCTTCGCCGTCAGTTCCTGATAGATGGCGTCGAGGCGGTTGACCGCCTCGCGCTGGACGTCATCAGGTTGATGGGATTTATCCTGAAGTGCCTGAAGATAACGCGATGTGGGGGAAAGGTTTTGCATGATGTTGTTGTTATTCCTTGAAAATCGGTTTGCCGTAGATCACGGCTGGCGAAAAAAAGGCCGTACTACACTACGCGATGCGCCTCCAGGATTCCACTTCTGCACCGTTAGCGGTTATAGTGGCATTATTGGGCGAAGGTGAGGCAGACCTCGCTATGCTTACCCTACGGAAACACAATACAACGGGAGATGTTCATGACCTGGGAATACGCGCTAATTGGGTTAGTGGTCGGTATCATCGTCGGTGCCGTCGCAATGCGCTTTGGTAATCGTAAATTACGTCAGCAACAGGCCCTCCAGTACGAGCTGGAAAAAAACAAGGCGGAACTGGAAGAGTACCGCGAAGAACTGGTGAGCCATTTCGCCCGCAGCGCCGAACTGCTGGACAACATGGCCCACGACTATCGCCAGCTGTATCAGCACATGGCGAAAAGCTCCAGCAGCCTGCTGCCGGAAATGTCAGCGGAGTCCAACCCGTTCCGCAATCGCCTGGCAGAGTCCGAAGCCGGTAACGATCAGGCCCCGGTGCAGATGCCGCGCGATTATTCCGAAGGCGCATCCGGTCTACTGCGCAACGGCGCGAAACGCGATTAATCGCTACACAGCATTTTTTCCTCAGGGCGCGATATTCGCGCCCTGTTTTTTTGTGCCTGACGTATAGTAAAGGATATCAATCGAAACAATGTCTCCATTGTTACCCGTTCGGGAATTCAATAACATCGACACGTTTTGGGTGACATTTCTTATTCCAGGTTGCGAGAGCGAGCATTCATGAAAAAACAAACCCTGTTGTTGAGTGCGTTAGCGTTAAGTGTCGGGTTATCTCTCTCGGCACCGAGTCAGGTAGCGGCGGCGATCCCGTCCCAGGTGCCGGGCCAGGCGGCGATCCCAAGCCTTGCCCCAATGCTGGAAAAAGTGCTGCCTGCGGTGGTCAGCGTGCAGGTTGAAGGCACCGCCACCCAGAGCCAGAAAGTCCCGGAAGAGTTGAAGAAATTCTTCGGTGAGGAGCTGCCCGATCAACCTGCGCAGCCGTTTGAAGGCCTGGGCTCTGGCGTCATTATCGACGCGGCCAAAGGCTATGTGCTGACCAACAATCACGTCATTAATCAGGCGCAAAAAATCAGCGTTCAGCTCAATGATGGCCGCGAGTTCGACGCCAAACTGATCGGCGGCGACGATCAGAGCGATATCGCACTGCTGCAACTGCAAAACGCCACCAACCTGACACAAATTAAGGTTGCGGATTCCGATGCCCTGCGCGTCGGCGATTTTGCCGTAGCGGTCGGCAACCCCTTTGGTCTGGGGCAAACTGCCACCTCGGGGATTATCTCCGCACTGGGCCGTAGCGGGCTCAATCTGGAAGGGCTGGAAAACTTCATTCAGACCGACGCCTCAATTAACCGCGGCAACTCCGGCGGCGCGCTGCTGAATCTTAACGGTGAGCTGATCGGCATTAACACTGCGATCCTTGCGCCGGGCGGCGGTAGCGTCGGTATCGGCTTCGCCATTCCGAGCAATATGGCGCAAACCCTGGCGACCCAGCTGATTCAGTCCGGCGAAATCAAACGCGGCCTGTTAGGCATTAAAGGCACCGAGATGAGCGCGGATCTGGCAAAAGCCTTTAATCTCAACGTTCAGCGCGGCGCATTCGTCAGCGAAGTGTTGCCGAATTCCGGCTCGGCGAAGGCCGGGATTAAATCCGGCGACGTGATCGTCAGCCTGAACGGCAAAACCCTGAGTAGCTTTGCCGAGCTGCGCTCACGCATCGCCACCACCGCACCGGGCACCAAAGTTAAATTAGGATTACTGCGCGACGGGAAGCCGTTGGATGTGGAAGTGACGCTGGATAAAAGCACCTCGTCTTCCGCCAGCGCCGATATGATTATCCCGGCCCTGCAGGGCGCGACGCTGAGCGACGGCCAGCTGAAAGATGGCACCAAAGGCGTCACCATCGAAAATGTCGAGAAAGGCAGCGCGGCGGCGCAGGCTGGCTTGCATAAAGATGATGTGATTATTGGCGTCAACAGCGATCGCGTCAGCACCATCGCTGAGATGCGCAAACTGATGGAATCCAAACCGTCCGTTATCGCGCTGCACATCGTGCGCGGCAACGACAGCATCTATCTGCTGCTGCGTTAACGGTTTTGCTCACGGACATCACACCGGCGCGTGTGATGTCCGCTAATCTCATGGTATGCTGCCCCGGTCTCCCTGCTAACTAACGTTTACCCATGTTTCTGAAGCTTTTACGGCCCGTCTTTCTTGGACTGATTGTCGCTGCGCTTTTGCTGGCGCTGATGCCGTCATTACGCAAAAACGACGCCGAATTGACGCCTGCGTATAACAGCGCAGATGACACGCCGCTGAGCTATAACTCGGCGGTGCGCCGCGCCGCGCCTGCGGTGGTGAACGTCTATAACCGTGGCGTCAGCAACGGTGGGCGTAATCAGCTTGAAATCCGTACCCTGGGTTCCGGGGTGATCATGGATCAGCGCGGCTATATCCTTACCAATAAACACGTGATTAACGATGCTGACCAGATCATCGTCGCGTTGCAGGATGGACGAGTATTTGAAGCGCTGCTGGTCGGCTCCGACAGCCTGACCGATCTGGCAGTGTTAAAAATCAACGCCACCTCGCTGCCGATTATTCCCATCAACGGTAAACGCATGCCGCATATCGGCGACGTGGTGATGGCGATTGGCAACCCCTACAACCTCGGGCAGACCATTACCCAGGGGATTATCAGCGCCACCGGGCGTATTGGCCTTAACCCGTCTGGTCGACAAAGTTTCCTGCAAACTGATGCCTCGATTAACCACGGCAACTCCGGCGGCGCGCTGGTCAACTCGCTCGGCGAGTTAATGGGCATCAACACCCTGTCATTTGATAAAAGCAACGACGGCGAAACGCCGGAAGGGATCGGCTTTGCGATCCCCACCCAGTTGGCGACCAAAATTATGGATAAGCTGATCCGCGATGGCCGCGTTATTCGTGGCTATATCGGTATTGGCGGGCGGGAAATCTCGCCGATGCACGCCCCGGCGGCAGGCATCGATCAGATCCAGGGAATTATCGTTAATGAAGTGACCCCGGACGGCCCGGCGGCGCATGCCGGTGTTCAGGTCAACGACGTGATTGTCTCGGTAAATAACAAACCCGCCATTTCGGCGCTGGAAACCATGGACCAGGTGGCGGAAATTCGCCCTGGCTCGGTGATTCCGGTGGTGGTGATGCGTGATGATAAGCAACTCACGCTGCAGGTCACCGTTCAGGAATACCCGGCAACCAACTGACAGGTGAAAAAAAACCGGAACTCACGTTCCGGTTTTGCTTTCTTAACCCGCGACGATTACTTGTTAACGAACTCTTCGCCCAGGGTAATGTCTTTTTTCAGGGTATCCAGCATACCTTCCAGCGCCTGCTGCTCAAACGCGCTCAGGGTGCCGATGCTCTGACGCTCTTCGATACCGTTTTTACCCAGCAGCAGCGGCTGAGAGAAGAAACGCGCATGCTCGCCGTCGCCTTCAACATAGGCGCATTCCACCACGCCTTGTTCGCCCTGCATCGCGCGAACCAGCGACAGGCCGAAACGTGCCGCCGCCTGGCCCATCGACAGCGTCGCCGATCCGCCACCCGCTTTGGCTTCAACCACTTCGGTGCCAGCGTTCTGAATGCGTTTGGTCAGGTCAGCCACTTCCTGCTCGGAGAAGCTCACGCCCGGGATCTGGGACAGCAGCGGCAGAATGGTCACGCCAGAGTGGCCGCCAATAACCGGAACTTCAACGTCGGTCGGCTGTTTGCCTTTCAGTTCCGCCACAAAGGTGTTGGAGCGGATGATATCCAGCGTGGTCACGCCGAACAGTTTGTTCTTATCGTAAACGCCGGCTTTTTTCAGCACTTCCGCCGCAATAGCAACGGTGGTGTTTACCGGGTTAGTGATGATACCGATGCACGCTTTCGGGCAGGTGGTCGCAATCTGCTGCACCAGGTTTTTTACGATGCCCGCGTTGACGTTAAACAGGTCAGAGCGATCCATACCCGGTTTACGCGCCACGCCTGCGGAAATCAGCACCACGTCCGCGCCTTCCAGCGCCGGAGTCGCGTCTTCGCCGGAGAAGCCTTTGATCTTCACCGCGGTCGGGATATGGCTTAAGTCAACAGCGACGCCCGGGGTAACCGGCGCGATGTCGTAGAGGGAGAGTTCTGAACCTGAAGGCAGTTGGGTCTTGAGTAGAAGGGCAAGCGCCTGGCCAATACCACCGGCCGCGCCGAGGACTGCAACTTTCATCCTAAACTCCTTATTATGATTTGCAATTAAAGTGCCGTTACTCCTTGGATGGCGACCATGATGATCCAGGGCGGAAGTCATTACAATCTTTTCACCTTCAGATTGAGAAGTCATACCGGCTCTTAATAGCACAGCCTTCACGCACGTCAGGAAAATAGCCGGATCGCTACCGAAGCAACATATCAACAGGCGGTTACATTACACCCTCTTTAATCATCAAAACAACATCAATTTCATAACATTTGATTTACTTAATGGCTTATTTTCGAGTCGTGACGCAGGCATGTTCACCAATAACAAAATTTGATAAAATCCGCCGCTTTCATAACATTATTTCAGCCACTTTTTCGGCCTGGCATTTGCATAAAAATTCAGATAAATGCATAATAATGTTGTTTCTTTCGCCAGATTGTAGGTGACCTATGCGCGGCTCGGCAAAACAAGAAGAATTAGTCAAAGCTTTCAAAGCCTTATTAAAGGAAGAGAAATTCAGCTCTCAGGGAGAGATTGTCCAGGCGTTGCAGGACGAAGGTTACGAGAACATTAACCAGTCCAAAGTCTCCCGCATGCTGACCAAATTCGGCGCGGTGCGTACCCGTAACGCTAAAATGGAGATGGTGTATTGCCTGCCGGCAGAACTGGGCGTACCCACCACCTCCAGCCCGCTTAAAAATTTAGTGCTGGATATTGATTACAACAATGCGGTGGTGGTGATCCATACCAGCCCGGGCGCTGCGCAGTTGATCGCACGCCTGCTCGACTCGTTGGGTAAAGCGGAAGGGATCCTGGGCACTATCGCCGGGGATGACACTATCTTTACTACCCCAGCCAAAGATTTTTCGGTGAAAGAACTGTACGAAGCCATTCTGGTACTGTTCGAACAAGAACTTTAAGCTTTCACTATAACCGCCGCGCCTGCGGCGGTTATCGCTTCTGTTACGTCCCCGGAACGCCCTTCTACCGTCAAACGTTACAACCTCATTACATCTCATCTAAAAAGCACAAAACATCAAATTCACTTATCCCGCTGATTTTACTGGATTTGAATTTCTTAAAAGCACTAAAGGTGAATTTTTTATAACCACAGAGCATAAAAAGTCCGTTTCTGGAAACAAAGTTTCATTGTAAATAATTAGCGTGGTATTAATTTTTAGCGTGATTAGTGTATACTTGATTTTGTGATGAGGGTCACGAAATGAGACCCCAAAGATAAAGATAAAAAATACGACGAGGTAACGATCATGAAAATCAAATCAACCGTAGCAACGTTAAGCCTGCTTTCAATGCTCTCCTTTGGTGCTTTTGCCGCAACGTCTATCGATGCGCAACAGGCCCAGGGTCGTCAGTCACTCGGCACCATCACTGTCTCTTCCGTGACCAGCTCACCAATGGACATGCGTGAAATGCTCGACCAGAAAGCGCAGGAAAAAGGCGCATCCGCCTACCGCGTTATCGAAGCGCACACCGGCGACGAATGGCACGCCACTGCCGAGCTGTACAAATAAGCATTAACTCTGTTCACCTGCATAAATGAATCGACCTGTGGTCCGTACAGTGCGTTCACCTGCCGACCACAGGCACTAATCGAGGAAACGACTATGAAAACTAAATTTACCCTTGCCGCAGTTACTCTGGCTTCCCTGATGGCTTTCGGTGCTAACGCCGCGGTACAACAAGTTAGCGCACAGGATGCCCAAAACCTGCAATCCATGGGCACTATCTCTGTTGCCCAGCACGGCAGCTCGCCGATGGATATGCGTGAAGCGCTGGCTGAAAAAGCCGATCAGAAAGGCGCGTCGGCTTACCGCGTGATCGAAGCACGTACCGGTGACACCTGGCACGCTACCGCAGAGCTGTATAAGTAAGACCTCGTCGTCGTGTCCGACGACTTGCCCCAGTTCGCCTGGGGCTTTTTTCGGTCATGAAGAATGGCGAATATTGAAGCGGAGTTGGCCTTCCAACTCCTCTTCTGCTTCATCAAACAGCAAAATCAGCGCCCCAAACCGCCGACGGTTCTCTTCCGATAAGTGAACGAACTCGATCTCCAGCGGCAACGGCAAATACCCCTCCGTCACCACCTCCCATAAACTATCGAGATTATTCACCTGCTGCTTCGTCAGCCCAAACATCCGGGTAAAATCGCGATAAAAATCCGCCTGATCGGTGATTTCATCAAAGTCAAAAGTGTAGATTTGCATTGGTCGTCACCCATCATTGTGGTCACCGGTTACAGTCCGCCGATATGCAGCGTTTTCACTTCCAGATACTCTTCCAGCCCCAGCACCGATCCTTCACGCCCCAGACCCGACTCTTTCACGCCGCCGAACGGTCCCAGCTCGGTCGAAACCGCACAGTCATTCACGCCGATCATCCCACTTTCCAACTGCGATGAGACGCGGAATGCCCGCTGGAGATTCTGAGTATAGAAATAGGCGGCCAGGCCATACGGCGTATTGTTGGCGCGCTTGATCACCTCTTCTTCACTGCTGAAGCGGAAGCAGGCGGCCAGCGGCCCGAAGGTTTCTTCCTGGGCGAGCTTCATATCGTCGCTGGCGTCAATCAGTACCGTCGGCTGCCAGAAATTGCCGCCGAGTTCGTGGGCTTTACCGCCCGCCAGCACTTTTGCGCCTTTGGCGATGGCATCTTCCACGTGCTCGCGCACTTTATCCACGCCCGCTTTCTCAATCAGCGGCCCGACAATCACGCCCTCTTCCAGGCCATTGCCGACTTTGAGTTGGTTCACCGCCTCGGCCAGTTGATTGACGAAGCGATCATACACGCCATCCTGAATAAAGAAGCGGTTGACGCTGACGCACACCTGCCCGGCGTTGCGGAATTTATTGGCGATCGCGCCTTTCACCGCTGCATCGATATCCGCGTCGTCGAACACGATATACGGCGCATTGCCCCCTAACTCCATGGAGACTTTTTTCATGGTTTCCGCCGCGTTGCGCACCAGGGTTTTGCCCACCGCCGTTGACCCGGTGAACGAAATTTTGCGCACCTCGTGGCTTTCCATAATCGCATCGCTGATTTCCGGCGTCTTACCGGCTACGGCGTTAAGCACGCCATCCGGAATGCCCGCCTTTTTCGCCAGTGCCAGCAGTGCGAACGCGCACAGTGGGGTGTTATTGGCGGGTTTGATCACGCCGGTACAGCCCGCAGCCAGCGCCGGACCGAGTTTGCGGGTCAGCATTGCCATCGGGAAGTTCCACGGGGTGATGGCCGCCACCACGCCCACCGGTTCGCGGGTCGCCAGGATGCGCGAGCCGGGCTTGGCTGGAGGAATAATTTCGCCGTTAGCGCGTTTCGCCTCTTCGGCGAACCACTGGATAAAACTGGCCGCGTAGTCCACTTCGCCTTCCGCTTCTTTCAGCGGCTTACCCTGTTCCAGAGTCATTAACCGCGCCAGCCAGCTTTTGTTTTCGTTAATCAGTTCAAACCAGCGATACAGCAAGGTAGAACGCTCTTTTGCCGTCTTTTCCCGCCAGGCCGGGAATGCCTTGCTGGCTGCCGCGATAGCGGCCTGAGTCTCTTTCTTACCCGCTTTCGCCACTTTGGCAATGACTTCCCCCGTCGCCGGATTCAGTACGTCAAAGGTCTCGTCGGCCTGATGCCATTCGCCATTAACCAGATAGCCCGTCTTAAAGAATTCACTGTCCTGGAGTGCTTGTGTTGTCATCGTTTCCTCCTGATGGATGGTGCTTTTTTGGAACCTCGGCTAAGTATAGCTACAAAAAAACCGACGCCCGGGCGTCGGTTTTTCAGGCTGTGCGGCGGTCATCAATTATCAGTCAGGGCATGCTGATATTTTCGCAGCATCGCGGTCAGCCGCTTCACCGACTCGGTGACCGACAGCGGCGCTTCCCAGACCTGCAATTTTTGCTGATAAATATCGAGCTCATCCAGCAGCTGCAAAAACGTCTGGTGGCGCTTATCGTCGCTGGAAGCCGATACCACCCGGTCAGCGGTGCGGCGCAGCTGACGGTGAAACGCCGACAGATCGTCATTCTCGGGGATCGGTGCATCGCGCAGCCGCTGGTGGGCGATGATAAGGTTCAGCGCCAGGCGAAACTTAGCGATATCGCCAGGGAATTTGCTGAGCAGCAAAAACAGCTGTTGATACAGTGCCGGAAGATGGTTCTCTTTGCGCCGCGCCTTGTTGGTGGTCATGGAGGAAACCGCCGCCAGCATAAACCGGTTGAGCAAGGCCCGCCCGGTTTGCGCCTGTGAATTGTCGCGGATCAGCAGGATCACCATCATCGCCAGGAAGCAACCCACAATCTGGCCGAGGGCGCTGTCGAGAAAGCGGCTGAACTCAAAGGTCATCGGGTTATCCAGCACGATAATGTTGATGGTACTGGCCAGCGCGCCCAGCGAACCCAACCGCCGCTTTTGCACTTCAATACCGATAAAGAACCCGAGCAGCGCCAGGCTAATGCACAGCAGCAGCATGCTCTGCTGAGTCGCGGGCAGCACGATCAGGAAGTAAAACGCCCCGAGCGGCAGCGCCGCCAGCGTGCCCAGCAAAAAATCCAGCGACACCATCCGCGGGTTAGGCAGGCGCATCGCCAGCGCCGTCACCACCGCGATCATCACCATCGCGCCGCTGCCGGAGGTCCAGCCGGTCCACAGCCAGAACAGCGTGCCGAGCATGCAGGATACCGTGGTGCGCCAGAAGTTGATCATTGCGTGATGACGCTCCGCCGAGGCCGCTTTCACCACCACTTCGCCTTCGAGGATTTCTTCCTCCACGGCACTGATGCGCGTATTACCGATTACCCCGCGCTTCAGCAGCAGAAAGCGCGTCGCCGCGCCCACCCAGCTATAGAGGGTGACCGGCGTATCGCGCTCGCCGGTCCAGGCCATTGCCCGACGGATAAATTTCAGACGCTTATGGACATCCGCCACCGTTTCGACCGGCTCGCTGAAAAACTCGTGGTATTCCGGCGGCACCGCTTCCGGACGGGGGTTCTGGATCAGATAAGTTTCGCAGGCCTGGGTGATTAAGGTCAGGGAAAGCGTATTGATGGCTTTTAAGCGTTGGTTGGCGCGCGCCCAGCGCGACGATTCCATATTCAGGTTGCTGCGCATCCCTTCCAGCGCCGTGGTGCGGCGCACCAGGTTGCCCCAGGCTTTATCCACCACCTCGCTGTCGCCGTGGGCGATACACAGCTGCATCAGGCGATAATGATCCACCAGCAGCGCGTCCAGTTCGCGGTCGATTTCCTGCTTGATGGAGCGCGGGGAGAACAGCAGGTCGGCAGCAATGGCGCAGCAAATGCCAATCACAATCTCGCTGCAGCGCTCTACCGCGAACTGCGGCGTCAGCAGCGGCTCGGCCTGAACGGTGATAACGATAATTAACGCGGTATAGCCTGCCAGCCCCCATGCATAGGAGTTCTCGACTTTAACCAGTGAGGAGATCCAGGTGCAAAAACCGGCCCAGATACAGCACACCATCAGCATCACCACGGGCGCGCGGATCATCGCAATAATAATAATCAGCGCGGCGATGCTGCCAATAAACGTCCCGACGATACGCAGCATCCCGCGATAGCGGATCGCCCCCGACCACGGCTCGCCGCCTGCGGCAAACGCCGGGCCTGCCGCCACAATCGCGGCGGTTAACACCGCCCAGCGCGGGGTTTCCAGCTGAAAATGGAAACCGATAAACAGCGCCAGCACGATGGCCGTAGCCAGTTTCAGCGCAAAACGAACGTGCTGCGGCGCAATGGAAAAAATACCCATGGGATTAACCAAATTCGCGCAGGCGGTGCATCAGGCGATTAAACGGCGATGCGTTACGGTTATCCCGGTCGGCTTCGCCGGTAATCACCACGGTTGCCGTGGTGCCTGCCGGGAACAGATTACCGGTCTGTTCATCCAGACGAATACGTACCGGCACGCGCTGGGCCAGACGCACCCATTCCAGGTTGGAATCCACCGACGCCATACCTTTGCCGTCGTTGCTGCTGCTGGCGTTGGTGACGCCCGCCGCGACGCTATCCACGGTGCCGTGCAGCACACGGTTGCTGCCAAGTGGCGTAATTTCCGCGCGGAAGCCAGGGCGCACGCCTTCCAGCTTGGTCTCTTCCATATAGGCCAGCACGTAGAACGAGTGCTGCTTAACCAGCGCCACGGCGGTCGAACCGCGGGTGATAAACTCCCCGGCGTAAACGTTGAGGTTGGTCACCCAGCCGTCAGCAGGCGCACGGATCACGGTACGTTCTAAATCCAGCTTCGCCAGGTCGCGGGTCGCTTGCGCGCGCGCCATCTGATGCAGCACGGTTTGCAGCACGTTGTTGGACTGGTCGATCTCTTCGCGCGACATGGCCTGGATGCCCAGTTTATTACGGCGTCCGGCCTCACGACGTTTTTCAGCGGCCAGCGCCTGGTAATAAGAGACATCCGCTTCGGCTTCGTCCAGCGCCTTCTGGTAGCGCGGCTGGTCAATGGTGAACAGCACCTGATCTTTTTTGACCAGTTGGTTATCGTGAACCATGACCTGAGTAATCAGCCCGGCGACGTCGGGCGCGATGGCAACCACATCGGCGCTGAAACGCGCATCGCGCGTCCACGGCGATTCGGTGTAGTAAACCCAGGCACGGAAGATGGCGACGAAGGCCAGCGCAACCAGCGCCAGCGTGATCGCCGTTCGGGATATTTTTCTTGTAAGTGCTTTCACATCAACCTCAGACAAATAAGCGCGATATCAGATAAAACAGGCAGCAATACAGCGCGGTATTAAACAATGCCGGATGCCAGACAAAATCATAGATCCCTGTCGGGGTCAGCAAACGGCGCACCAGCCAGAAAATCGCCAGTGACAAAAGCAGCTCGAAGAATATCGGCGGAAAAGAGAGACCGAAAACCACGATAACCGGAAATAAACTCATACGAACCTTGATTAGCGTGCAGGCGAATTAGTGATGGATAACCGGGTGCACAAAGTCAGGAAGGACTGTGGACGCGTGCGGGTTAGTTACCTCGTTAATAATATATTAACGTAATTTATAATATGTCATCTATCATATGTGATCTAAATCACTTTTCACTCAGAGTGAACAATGGAACGCCTGAAACGAATGTCGATTTTCGCGCGGGTTGTTGAGCAAGGCTCTTTTACCCGCGCCGCTAAACAGTTGGACATGAGCGTCTCGTCCATCAGCCAGACCGTGTCAAAGCTGGAGGATGAATTGCAGGTCAAGCTGTTAAACCGCAGTACGCGCAGCATCGGGCTGACCGAGGCAGGAAAAATTTATTACCAGGGCTGCCGCAAAATGCTTCATGAGGTGCAATCGGTACATGAGCAGCTCTACGCCTTTAACAACACGCCGATTGGCACCCTGCGCATTGGGTGTTCTTCAACTATGGCACAAAATGTCCTGGCGGGAATGACGGCGCAAATGTTACGCGAATATCCGGGGCTAACCGTCAATCTGGTGACCGGTATCCCCGCGCCGGATCTGATTGCCGATGGCCTGGACGTGGTGATCCGCGTCGGCGCGCTTCAGGATTCGAGCCTGTTTTCCAAACGGCTTGGCGCGATGCCAATGGTGGTATGCGCGGCTAAATCCTATCTCGCCCGCTACGGCACGCCGGAGAAGCCCTCGGATCTCGGCAATCATTCATGGCTTGAATACAGTGTGCGCCCGGACAACGAGTTTGAGCTGATCGCACCGGAGGGGATCTCCACGCGCCTGATCCCGCAGGGACGTTTTGTCACCAACGATCCGATGACGCTGTCGCGCTGGCTGATTGAAGGTGCCGGGATCGCCTATGTGCCGCTGATGTGGGTGATCGACGAGATCAATCGGGGCGAGCTGGAGATCCTGTTCCCGCGCTACCAGTCCGATCCACGCCCGGTTTACGCGCTTTATACCGAACGGGATAAGCTGCCGCTGAAGGTGCAAGTGTGCATTAATTATCTGACGGAATATTTCGCCGGAGTGGCGACGCTGTATCAGGAAAGGCGCTTCGGGAGTAAAGAGACGCGTTAATCAAACCCTCTCCGTTAAGAGAGGGTTGGCAGGAGGGATTACGCGGTACCGCCCACGGTCAGGCTGTCGAGTTTCAGGGTTGGCTGACCGACGCCAACCGGCAGGCTCTGGCCCTCTTTACCGCAGACGCCGACGCCGTTATCCAGTTTCAGATCGTTGCCGACCATGGAAATCTGCTGCATGGCTTCGATACCGGAGCCAATCAGGGTCGCGCCTTTCACCGGCGTGGTCACTTTACCTTTCTCGATCAGGTACGCTTCAGAGGTAGAGAACACAAACTTACCGGAGGTGATATCCACCTGGCCGCCGCCAAAGTTGGGCGCATAAATCCCGTATTCCACCGACTCAATAATTTCCTGCGGCGTGGATTTGCCCGCCAGCATATAGGTGTTGGTCATGCGCGGCATCGGCAGATGCGCATAGGATTCCCGGCGACCGTTGCCGGTCGGCGCAACGCCCATCAGGCGCGCGTTGAGTTTATCCTGCATGTAGCCTTTAAGAACGCCGTTTTCGATCAGCACGTTGTACTGGCCCGGCACGCCTTCGTCGTCAATGGCCACCGAACCACGGCGCGAGGCCATCG
Organism: Atlantibacter subterraneus; assembly: GCF_007570865.1. Taxonomy (GTDB): domain Bacteria; phylum Pseudomonadota; class Gammaproteobacteria; order Enterobacterales; family Enterobacteriaceae; genus Atlantibacter; species Atlantibacter subterraneus. The sequence goes on from NZ_VLPS01000005.1 coordinate 431,287, forward strand.
TGCCATCGTCCACCACGGTGCAGAGCGCCGACGCCACCAGCTGGCCCATCTGGCCGCTGAAGACGGAGGTGCCGCGACGGTTAAAGTCGCCTTCCAGACCGTGGCCCACCGCTTCGTGCAGCAGCACGCCCGGCCAGCCTGCGCCTAATACCACTGGCAGGGTGCCTGCCGGGGCGGCAACGGCGGAAAGATTTACCAGCGCCATGCGCACCGCTTCTTTTGCCCAGGCATCGGCGCGCACTTCGCCGTCTGATGCTTCGAGGAACCACTCGTAGCCAAAACGGCCGCCGCCGCCAGCGGAACCGCGCTCGCGCTTGCCGTCCTGTTCAACCTGCACGCTGACCGACAGACGTACCAGCGGGCGCACGTCCGCCGCCAGGGTGCCGTCGGTCGCGGCCACCAGAATCAGTTCATAGACGCCGGTCAGGCTGGCATTCACTTCCTGCACGCGGGCATCTGCCGCACGGGCCACGCCGTCGACGCGCTTCAGAATATCGAGCTTCTCTTCGCGGGTCAGGCTTTGCAGCGGGTCCAGCGAGGTGTACAGCGCTTTATGCTCTACTGCGCCCAGGGTTTGCACCCGGCCATCGCCCTGCTCGCGCACAATGCTGCGCGCCGCATGAGCGCTTTGCTCCAGCGCCAGCAGGCTGACCTGGTCCGCATAGGCAAACCCGGTTTTCTCGCCGCTCACGGCGCGTACGCCCACGCCCTGGTCAATATTGTAGGAGCCATCTTTAATGATGCGATCTTCCAGCACCCAGGATTCGTGATAGCTCGACTGGAAATACAGATCCCCGTAATCCACCCGGCGTTCGGCCAGTTGACCGAGGATGGAAAACAGATCTTGATGGTTCAGGCCATTCGCAGACAATAACTGCTCAGTTACCAGGTTCAGACTCATCGGTACGCTACTCTTCTGGGGATTCATAATATCGAGCTTGCGGCAATTCATTGATGCCGTCAAATCATTGCGCCTTCCCGTCGCGGGGTTCACGCAGCACTTCATTAATCTGCGGCTTATCAAGCGGGCCGGAGATATGGTAACGCAGCACGGAGATTTTACTCCACAGCGGGCCAAGCACCTTGCTGGCGGCAAACACCGCTGCGCCAACAATCGGGTTAACCACGAAGGCCGTGGCAACGCCCACGGTGGCAGAAATTTCCGGCGCGATAATCGCTTCCATATCCAGCTGACGACGCACCAGGTCAACCGAGCCTTTCATGGCGATATCCGCTTCCAGGCCATCCACCAGCGTATCGTCGGTGTGTAACACGCCATCTTTAATCCACGCGGTACTGCGAATGGAGTCGAAGTAAAAACCGTTGCCAAATGTATCGCTGAAGTCGAGACGCAGCTTACGCAGCAGGGCGTCGAAGCTCATCAGGCGCAGCAGCTGCCCAGCGTGGCCGGTGTCGACATCTTCGATTTGTCCTTTGCCGAGACGGGCATGCAAAATGCCATTGAGCGTGGCTTCATCCGGTTTCCAGGGCATATCCCGCCAGTGGAGATCGTAATCAAAATCGAAAGATGAGCCCTGAATCGGCGTTGAGACGCCAAAGAAATTGGTCGCGGCGTCGATCTTCTTGCCTTTCAGAGTGCCTTTTAGCGAGGTGCGCGGCTCGGTGGTGCGGTTTACCCATTCGCCATCGGCGGTGAGCTTTGCGAAACCGGTGTCGACCACGCCGTTTGATAATTTCAGCGTGTCGCCTGAAATAGCAACGTCACCGTCGATGCGGCCATATTTCTGGCCCCACAGCCAGCACTCCGCACAGCGCAGCTGCACATCAGGCCAGCCGCTGAAATTGATACGCTGGTCAGGTATCGGGCTGGCGGGCGCTTTGGCACCGGTGACCGCGCTCCACACCGGATTGAAATACAGATATTTAATTTCCGCCAGCCACGGACCGGTTTTATTCATTGCCAGCGAGCCGTTAATTTCCCGGCCCTGCACCGAGACGTCATTCCCCCGGAACCCGCTGCGGGAAATAATGCTGACGTTGTTCCACTGTTGCCCGCCCAGCGTCAGGGCCGGGGTGCGTAAGGTGACATGATCCGGGAACTGCGTGGCGTTGCTGACGTCATCCGCCGCCCCTTTCTGGAATAGCCCCAGCCACTCTGCGCCGTCCAGCGCCGGCAGGTTGAGTTCCACGCCCGCCTGGTCCGGCAATGGCGGTAAGGTTTTGCTGTCAGAAACCCAGATGCCGCGATCGAGGGTCAGTTTATTGCCCAGCAGCCAGCGGCTGTTAAAGCGATGCCCGTCGCCCGCATTGCCCGTTAAATTGAACCCACGCAGATCGCCTTTAACGTTTACCGTCAGAGGCAAAGGCTCTCCGGCGTCTTTACTGGCAGGAGAAGGTAAGCGACTGCTCACTTCCTTTAAATCGCTCTTCACGGCTACGTCATACTGCGCGCTGCCTTTATACGGCAGAGTGATGCCGACTTTGCCCTGCCAGGGTATGCGGCCCGCCAGCGCGTCGTTGATCGGTTTCGGCAACAGCCCGGTACGCGTCGGCTGCCAGTTGGCATCCAGATTGACACCCACCTGGTAGGCCTTATCGCCTTGTTTGGTGTTGAAATCGAGATTCAGCGGCTGATTGAACCAGGTGGCGCGCATCGGTTCACTTTGCAAATCGCCGTTCACGAAACTGAATTTTCCGCTCAGGTTATGAACGGTACTGTCGAGGGGCTTGATATACAGCGTGTTGTCGTCCAGCACCACATCACCTTTCGCCGTCACCAGCTCGCCAGTAAACGGGATATCGAGATGTAAGCGAGCATTCACATCGCCATCAAGCTGGAGTTCATCCAGCGCCGCGCCCAGTGAATCATCTAACGGGGTCTGTTTGAAATACGGTCCAACCGCCTTGCCTGGCCCGGAAATGTCCGCATCGATCAGCAGTGTTTCTTTGGCGTAATCGGGGATATTGGCGGTAATGTTGCGCCCTTTTACCCCGCCCAGCATGGCTTCCGGCGATTTCATCCACAGGCCGTCATTGATAAAGTCGAGTTCGACATCAATGCCCTTCAGCGCAGGCCAGTCGGGCTGGAACGCATAGGTCGCGTTACGTACCGGCACCAGCACTTCAAACTGGCCTTCGTTTTTATAGTACGGGAACAGCTTCGGGTTGCCGCCGTAAACCAGCGTGGCGTTGTCGGCTTGCCCGCCCTGTATCGCGCCGCTCAGGTAATCCACCAGATGCTTGCCCATCAGGTTTTCCGGGAAGTAGCGCCACGCCTGGGACGCGTCATCGGTGCTAATGCCCGCAAGGATCGCCAGCCACGGCTCGTCACCGACCGGTTGCTGGTAGCGGAAGTCGCCCCGCGCATGAACCGCCGTGGCTTTGACATCAATGTCTTTGCCGTCCAGCGTCAGCCCCCCGGCGTCTTTGCGCCATTCCAGCGTCGCTTTGCCATCGGCAATTTCCAGCGGCGCGCGGAACACCCCTTCATACGGCATCTTCGCCTGTTTCATGCTGGCGGTAACGCGGCCATTCTCCACGCTGCCAGAAAGGGTACCGGAGAAATTCTCCGCGCCCGGCATCAGTTTCCACTGGTTCCAGGAGAGGTTATCCCACTCGCCCTGGAAACGCGTTTTCTCGGTGGCCTCCAACGGGATATCCAGCGCCAGGGTGTTGAGATGTCCTTTGGGACGCAGCGTATTCCACACTTCACCAAAAGATGGAGAGAGTTTGGTCGTTATCGGGATCAGACCATTCAGCCCCTGGAGTTCAAGATTATTGGCCCGGATGCGCAGTTCGTCGCTGGATTGGCGATCCACGCCGCCGACTTCCTGAGCTGGCAGCCATGCCAGCGTTAACGCGCCTGCGGGCCAGGGCGTATCGTCAATGGAAATATTGGTACGCGGAATATCTAACTGCCAGCCCGCGCCCTCTTTACGCAGGTGAGCGGTCAGATTATCCACCTGCAAATGATGGGGCTGACTGTCGCCCTGCCAGGAGGCACCGCCGCGCTTCAGCCAGACGTCCCCGTCGGCGATATCGCCTTTGCGAATGTTAATCCAGGCGGCAAGGCTGAACTGCGCGGTAGAAAGCGAGACGTTATCGGTCATCCACCGGCCCAGCCAGGGCTTGACGTCCACATCGTCGGCCTCCAGCCAGATGGTGCCGTTGCTTAGCAAGCCGTCATCGTCGCGCAGGTCCATACGTAGTTGCATGGTGCCGTGCTGACCGGTCAGGCTGGACAGGCTGATTAAGCCTTCCGCGCGGTGGCGATCGCGGCCATTAAGCCAGGTCAGTTTGGGGATAGCCAGTTCAGCGCGCTGGCCGGACAGGGTGATAAAGCTGATATTGCTGTCGCGCAGATCGAACTGATCGAACTGGCGCAAAAACAAATCGCTGATTTTATTGGCCGGGATCGGCTCTCCGCTTTCACTCTGGGTAAAAGGGGTATTGGTGCGGATGTTTAGCTGATAAAACGTCAGATCGCGAAACTGCCAGCGCGCATGAAGCAGGCTCTGCCATACGTCCAGCGCCAGGGTGACGCGCTTCACCGTGAGTTCGCCGCCCTCTTTCAGGCCCGCTTTAATATCGCGAACTTCCAGGGTCGGGCCAAAATTTTGCCATGAGGCCTGAAGATAGCTGGCGTCCACCGGCGCGCCGGTGGCGGCGCTGATTTTCTCAAGCAGTGCGGGACGCCAGGTATTGAGATGCGGCAGAGCCAGACGCAACCCGCTCACCAGCAGGGCGACAATCACGACCAGCGTTGCGCCTGTAAGTAACAGTATGCCCGGCAGTCGCCTCACATTCCTCTCCTTGTCATCCGCCATCGCGGAGCGTAGGTTACCTGCACCGGGTTACATCATAACCACGTCAAACTGCTCCTGGTTATAGAGCGGCTCAATTTGCACTTTAACCTGCTTGCCGACGAAAATCTCCACCTCGGCCAGCGCATGGGACTCTTCGCTTTTTAGCGCTTCCGCCACCGCTGGCGCAGCGTATACCAGGAAACGATCGGACTCATACGCATGATGCACGCGCACAATTTCACGCATGATTTCGTAGCACACGGTTTCAACGGTTTTCACCGTGCCGCGGCCGTGGCAGGTCGGGCATTCGTTACACAATACGTGCTCGACGCTTTCACGGGTACGCTTGCGGGTCATCTCCACCAGCCCCAGTTGGGAGAAGCCGTTGATGCTGGTTTTCACCCGATCTTTGCTCAGCGCCTGCTCCAGCGAATGCAGCACCCGGCGGCGGTGGTCTTCATTATTCATATCGATGAAATCAATAATGATAATGCCGCCCAGATTACGCAACCGCAGCTGGCGGGCAATCGCCTGCGTCGCTTCGATGTTGGTATTAAAGATAGTATCGTCGAGATTGCGGTGGCCGACAAAAGCGCCGGTATTGATATCCACGGTGGTCATGGCTTCGGTCTGATCGATGATCAGATAGCCGCCGGACTTCAGCTCGACTTTGCGCTCCAGCGCGCGCTGGATTTCATTCTCAACGTCGTAGAGATCGAAAATCGGCTGGCGGCCCGTGTAGTGCTCCAGCTTGCTGGTCATCTCCGGGATGTATTCCGCCGTGAACTCCAGCAGCATGTCATAGGTCAGGCGGGAATCGACGCGGATTTTATCCAGCGAGGTGTCGGCAAAATCGCGCAGCACACGCTGGGCCAGCGCCAGTTCTCCATACAGCTGGTAGCGCGTTTGATGGCGTTTTTTACGCTCCATCACCTTGGTCCAGACGCGTTTCAGGTACGCCGCGTCAGAAGCCAAATCCTCGGTACACACGCCTTCTGCCGCGGTGCGAATGATAAATCCGCCCTGCTCGTCGCAATAATCCGCCACCACCTTTTTCAGGCGATCGCGCTCGGATTCACTTTCGATACGCTGGGAGACGCCCACGTGAGACGCGCCAGGCATAAACACCAGATAGCGGGACGGCAGGGTGATGTCGGTAGTCAGACGCGCGCCTTTGGTGCCGAGCGGATCTTTAACCACCTGAACCATTAAGTCCTGGCCCTGACGGACCAGTTCAGAGATATCGCGCACGGTGAAGTTTTTTTGCTCTTCACCCGCTACGCATTCGGTATGCGGCATGATGTCGGAGGCATGAAGAAACGCGGCCTTATCGAGGCCAATATCGACAAATGCCGCCTGCATACCCGGCAGAACCCGGCTGACGCGACCTTTGTAGATATTCCCAACGATCCCGCGGCGCGCTTCCCGTTCGATGTGAATTTCCTGGAGGATCCCGCCATCGATATACGCCACCCGGGTTTCCGAAGGGGTCACGTTTACTAACAGTTCAGCCGTCATGTTCTCTTCTATCCTTCACGCAGTGAGTTAAAGTTACTCAGCAACTCATACGTTTCCACCAGCGGTAAGCCGACTACGGCGTGATAGCTGCCATTAATCTTCCTGACGAAACAGCCACCCAGCCCCTGAATACCGTATGCACCTGCTTTATCCATAGGTTCACCGCTGGCGACATAACCGGCGATATCCTGTTGCGACAGTACTCTGAATGTCACTTCGGTCATGACCAGGCAATCCATGATGTGTTGGCGGTCAGCGATAGCCACCGCCGTCATCACCTGATGCGTATGGCCAGAGAGGCGATGCAGCATCGCGCAGGCATCGTCCGGCGACTGCGGTTTTTCCAGCACCTCGCCGTTGAGGATCACAATCGTATCCGCACCCAGCACCGGCAGATCGCACGGCGCCTGCGCCACGCCCGCCAGGGCTTTATCGCGCGCCAGGCGTACCACGTACTGCTGCGCGCTTTCCTGCGGCTGGCGGCGTTCTTCCACGTTTGTGACGATGCGTTCGAATTCGACGCCCAGCTGCGTTAACAGTTCCTGACGACGCGGCGAGCCTGATGCGAGATAAATCGCTGACATAATCCCTCTTATTGCACTGCAAACTGCTGGCGAATTTTACGCATCAACAGGAAAAGCCACGGCCAGAGTATGCCGTTCACTACACTACTCCAGAACACTTCCGGCTTGAAAGAGACGTTGATCACTAAAAATTCAGCCCAGAAAACAATAATATCCGAAGCCAGTGAAAGTAAGACCACCACCAGTGCCTGTTGCCAGAGCGCCAGATTCCTGAAGAGCTGATATTTAAGCGCCACCAGATAGGCAATGATACACAGCGACAGGGCGCGAACGCCCAACGTAGAGCCACTAATGAGATCCAGTATGGCACCCATCACGAAACCTGTACCGACATTTACGCGATGCGGCAGCGCCAGGATCCAGTAAAGCAGGATCAATAATACCCAATCTGGCCGGAAGGCCAGCAGATCGTCCGGCCAGGGCATTATTTGCAATAACAAGGCGATAAGGAAAGAGAGCCAAATAACCCAACGTCCCTGACTTCGATAACTCGCCACTATTGCCCTCCCGCAGCGCCAGGCGCAGCAGGCGCGGGCTGGGTAATGCCGGTTGCTGGCGCAGGTACGGGCGCTGGCGGCCCCATCGCATCCGGCGACGGCAGCACCTGCGGCATCATCTGCATCAGACGCTCATTCGCCACGCGATGCACGTCTTCCGGCGTCATCGGGTTAGCACCGTTGCGGTCGGCTCCCCACAGCAGCAGCAAATAGCGTAAGCGCTGAAGACCTGCGGTCGGACGCGCCTGAATCACGGTGTAAGCCCGCTGGGTATCCAGCTTCACGGAAGAGACCACCGCAACCGGATAGCCTTCAGGGAAGCGGCCGCCCAGGCCGGAAGTGACCAGTACATCGCCAACGCGAATGTCGGTATTTGCCGGGAGATGCTCAAGCTGCAAATCGTCGGTACAACCGTTGCCTGCAGCGATTACGCGGATATCATTACGCAATACCTGGATCGGCAGCGCATGGGTCGCATCGCAAATCAGCAGTACGCGGCTGGTGAGTTTCGCTACCGCCACTACCTGGCCCACGACGCCTTTGTCGCTGATCACCGGCTGGCCTTCATACACGCCGTTGACGCTGCCTTTGTCGATCACCACCTGATCGCTATAGGGATCGTTCACGGTGGAAATCACCTGGGTGACCATTTTCTGCTCGTCCTGACGCAGCGGCGAACCCAGCAGCTCGCGCAGACGCGCATTTTCCTGGCGGTACTGGCCCAGCAACAGAATTTCGCTGTTCTTTAACAATAATTCCTGACGCAGCGCCCGATTTTCTAACTCAAGCTGATCGCGGGACGCCAGGGTTTGAGACACATTGTCCAGTAATTGACGTGGACCGTTTGATACAAAGTAGAAGGGGCTGACGGCGGTATCCATGTACGTTCGGATTTGACTGAACGTACCGAGGCGGCTGTCGGCGATAATGACACCAAGCGCCACCAGAACCGCCAGGATCAGGCGAAACTGTAGCGACGGGCCACGGCTAAAAATTGGCTTCATAGGCTATGCGTATTCCTCGGCTGCAAGAAAAGGGCAGACCTTGCGGGCTGCCCCCTTTCCTGCGGCTGATTACTCTTCGCTGAACAAATCGCCGCCGTGCATATCGATCATTTCCAGTGCCTTGCCGCCGCCGCGGGCTACGCAGGTCAATGGATCTTCCGCGACCACTACCGGAATGCCAGTTTCTTCCATCAGTAGACGGTCAAGGTTACGCAGCAGTGCACCACCGCCGGTGAGCACCATACCGCGCTCGGAGATATCAGACGCCAGCTCCGGCGGGCACTGTTCAAGCGCAACCATCACGGCGCTCACGATACCGGTCAACGGTTCTTGCAGCGCTTCGAGAATTTCGTTGGAGTTGAGCGTAAAGCCGCGCGGCACGCCTTCTGCCAGGTTACGACCGCGCACTTCGATTTCACGCACTTCATCACCCGGATAGGCGGAACCGATTTCATGCTTGATACGCTCTGCGGTGGCTTCGCCGATCAGCGAGCCATAGTTACGACGCACATAATTAATGATGGCTTCGTCAAAACGGTCGCCGCCGATACGCACGGAGGAGGAATACACTACGCCGTTCAGGGAAATGACCGCGACTTCGGTGGTACCGCCACCGATATCCACCACCATAGAACCGGTTGCTTCGGAAACCGGCAACCCGGCACCGATAGCGGCCGCCATCGGTTCTTCAATCAGGAACACTTCACGTGCGCCTGCACCCTGCGCGGATTCGCGGATGGCGCGGCGTTCAACCTGGGTCGCGCCAACCGGCACACACACCAGCACACGCGGGCTTGGACGCATAAAGCTGTTGCTATGCACCTGCTTGATGAAGTGTTGCAGCATTTTTTCCGTGACAAAGAAGTCGGCGATCACGCCGTCTTTCATCGGGCGAATCGCCGCGATGTTGCCAGGCGTACGGCCCAGCATTTGTTTCGCATCATGACCGACGGCGGCAACGCTTTTCGGCGAGCCTGCGCGGTCCTGACGAATGGCCACAACGGAAGGCTCATTCAGTACGATGCCTTGTCCTTTTACATAAATGAGGGTATTCGCGGTACCCAGGTCAATGGACAGGTCATTGGAAAACATGCCACGAAATTTTTTCAACATACTAAGGGATAATCCTGAAAGCTGGGGCGGAAAACAAAATCCGCTTACTTTACCAACCACACGACGCAGCGACAAGGCGCAAAAAATGTTCTGCGACGGTGAAAAAGAGTGCCGTTTGCTTCCTCTTTCGTCAGCGCACTACCCACTCCTCGTCATCCTGCAAAAAGCATCATTTCCGAAGGGGTATTCATAACGCAAAGAGGTTATAAACTGGCTGTATATTTGCTGCGTGAATCTGGCCGGCAGGCGTACTCGCCCCCTTAAGATGCAGCGCGCGTTATTCTACGTGAAATCTGGCTAAACGGCAGGTCAAACCGAGAATCTTTGAGAATATTTTTTCACGCTGGTATCCAGGGGCTGCGAGGCCGAGAAGAAATCGCCCTGACCGCCCGTCACGCCGCGTTCTACCAGGGTCTGCCATTCGCTTCGGCTACGAATGCCTGCCGCAAATAATTGGGCCTGCGTACCGCTGCAAGCCTCCACCAGACTCTGCACAAACAGTTGATTTTCTGTACGCTTTTCAATGTTACGCACCAGCCCCGGATGGAGCTTCACCACTTCGACATTGAGATCGTTAATGTACGAGGTGCTGACCACCGTTAATCCGGCCTGTACCACGGCGATACGCGCGCCCAGCGCCTGGATTAACCGCACAACCGGTTGTAAACGGTTGATGTGTTGACAAACATCCGCCTCTGCAAGTTCAAAAAGAATGCGTTTTCTTTGCGATTTTTCACATTGCATCAGCGTATCGCGCAGCCAGCGCTGGAACGGCGGGCGGATCAGCGACTCCACGGACACGGAAACCGCCAGGGTTTCTTCCGGCCAGAAGCGTAAAAAAGGGATGACGCGGGTGATAATCTGCCGATCGTACTGCTCGGCAAGGCCAAACTGGATCACCATCGGCATAAACTCCGCCGCCAGCACCTCCTCTTCACCATCGAAGATGCGGCACATTAATTCCCGGTGATGTACCCAGCCTTCACGCGTGACGGCTGGTTTTTGATAAAAACGCGGACCGCCGCGCTGCAAGGCGTTTTCAATCAGCGTGCGCCAGCGTACATTGCCGCGCCCCTTTTCCGGTAAGGATTCGTCATAAACCGACCAGCCGTTACCGCCCTGCAATACGGCATTACGCGTCGCCACCTGGGCGCTCTCGATGACATTTTCAATTGACTGGCCGCCCCGGAAAGCGCAAATACCGATATGCAGCATATCGGCACTGTCCAGCATGCGCGTCGGGGGCAACGCATCCACAGCATTCAGCAACTGGCTGGCAATACCTTCCGCCTCTTTAAGCGTGCGGTGAGGCAGCAGCACGGCAAAATCGCTGCGAAAGTAGCGCGCCAGCAGTGCGCCGGGGTAGCGCATAATAAAAGTAGAAAACATATTAATCAGATTGAAGAGATAGTCTTCTACCGCCGTTTTGCCCCAGGTCTCGCGCAGGGTGTCAAAATCCGGCAGGCGCATCATCATCACCACGCCATGCGCGCCCGCGCTTTCCTGATCTTCCAGCAGCGTCGCAAGCTGATTATCAAAAAACAGGCGGTTGCTCAGCCCGGTTTTCGCATCCTGGGCCGCGAAAGCGCGGATCAGGGTATCCATACGATTGCGCTGTTCGCTGGCATGCTGAATATCCGACAGCAAAATATCCATGGCACTGCTGGCGCGCGTCGGCCATTCGTGCATCGAGCCGCGTACCCGGTTGCCGCGCTCGCCGTTGAGGATCCGGCTGGCTCGCGTCTCCAGCAATTCCAGTCCGGAAAGCTGGCGTTTAATCCAACGCCCGCCCAGAAAAATCATCGCTACCATAAAGATGATGGCGATACTCAGCGGCGCGGTCGTCAGCACGGAGCGAAAATAGTTAACTACCGGATCGCTCCAGGTGACGCGCACCGTCAGGCCGGGATTTTTCAGTAAATGAAACGATTCGCTGCGCCAGCGTTCTGCGCCGCCCAGTTGGCGGTAGGTATGCGGCGCTTTCACCTCAACCAGCGTATGCCCATCCTTAATAAATTCGATTTGCGAGATATCGACCGGGGTCATCAAGCCGGTAAGGCGGGGAGCCAGTGCTTCCGGCGTATTGATAAGCAGCTCACTGTCGATCACCGTCACCACCGCAGAGATGCGTTTCTCGAGCTTATAATGAACGGAGTTGTAGAAACTGGCGGCGCAGCCAAAGAGCGTAACCAGAATCGCCAGACTGGTCAGCAAGGTAACAAAGGCAGAGAATTTCGTCGTTAATCGCATCCTTGAGTTAACTCCGTTTTGGGGTGATACCAGCAACCTTTGAGGGTTGTCCTCGCGACAGTAAAGTGAGTGCTAACTAATTAGCCAGAGCCGCGCATAGTAGCAAACGACGTCAGGTTTAACAGGATTTATTGCGTTAAATCGGCATTGCGTTTCAATAAGCGAGTATAGTCTTCAACAATTATTTTCCAATGCTAACGACCCGGTAAGGAGTAGTAGACATGCAAGCTTTGATTCTCGATCAGCAAGATGGAAAAACGATTTCCGCTGTAAAAACAATTGATGAAAACCAACTCCCTGAAGGAAACGTCACCGTCGATATTGACTGGTCCAGCCTGAATTATAAAGATGCGCTCGCCATAACCGGAAAAGGTAAAATCATTCGTAATTTCCCCATGGTGCCAGGTATCGATTTCGCAGGCCGGGTGCGCCACAGCGAAGATCCACGTTTTCATGCAGGCCAGGCCGTGCTGTTGACCGGCTGGGGCGTGGGTGAAAACCATTGGGGCGGCCTGTCGCAGATGGCGCGGGTCAACGGCGACTGGCTGGTGGCGATGCCGGAAGGGCTGGATGGTCGCAAAGCCATGATTATCGGTACTGCCGGTTTCACGGCAATGCTGTGCGTGATGGCGCTGGAAGATGCCGGTATTACGCCGCAAAGCGGTGAAGTGGTGGTGACCGGTGCCAGCGGCGGCGTAGGCAGTACCGCAGTGGCGCTGCTGCATAAACTGGGTTACCAGGTTGCCGCCGTGTCCGGTCGCGAAAGCACCCATGACTATCTGCGTAAACTGGGCGCTAACCGTATTTTGGGCCGCGACGAGTTCGCCGAAACCCGCCCGCTGGAAAAACAGCTTTGGGCAGGCGCGGTGGATACCGTTGGCGATAAAGTGCTGGCCAAGGTGCTGGCGCAGATGAACTATGGCGGCTGCGTTGCAGCATGCGGTCTGGCTGGCGGCTTCGCCTTACCGACCACCGTGATGCCGTTTATCCTGCGTAATGTCCGTCTCCAGGGCGTCGATTCGGTAATGACGCCTGCCGCGCGCCGCGCCGAAGCCTGGCAACGCCTGGTTCGCGATCTGCCTGCTTCTTTCTATGAGCAAGCCACCAGCGAAATCCCGCTGGCGGAAGCGCCGCGTCTGGCTAATGACATTATGAATAATGCGATCCAGGGCCGTACTCTGGTCAAAATTCGCTAAGTTGCTGCAGGGGTCGTCGCGCCCCTGCTTCACTTTTTTTATGACAAACTCGCCGTAACCCCATTTCTTCGTCATGCTTAATGACTACGTCAAGGAGCATGTCATGAAAAAGCAATTCCGGCTGACTGAAGCCGACGTTACCCCCGAATCGGTATTTATGATGAAGCGCCGCCAGGTCCTGCAGGCGTTGGGCCTTGGCGCTGCCGCGTTATCCCTGCCGCATGCTGCACACGCGGATTTACTCTCCTGGTTTAAGGGCAACGATCGCCCGCCCGCGCCTGCCGGAAAACCGCTGGAATTCAGCAAGCCTCAGCAGTGGCAAAGTTCGCTGGAACTCACCCCGGAAGATAAAGTCACCGGCTATAACAACTTCTATGAATTTGGCCTCGATAAAGCCGACCCGGCCGCCAATGCCGGCAGTCTGCCCGTCAATCCCTGGCAATTAAAAATCGATGGTGAAGTCGCTAAGCCGCTGACCCTGGATTATGACGATTTACACCATCGCTTCCCGCTCGAAGAGCGTATTTACCGGATGCGCTGCGTGGAGGCCTGGTCAATGGTGGTACCGTGGATTGGCTTCCCGCTCGCCAAACTGCTGGCGCAGGTTGAACCCACCAGCCGGGCGCGTTATGTGGCGTTCAAAACCCTGTATGCGCCAGAGATTATGCCGGGACAGAAAGACCGTTTTATCGGCGGCGGGCTGGAATATCCGTATGTTGAAGGGTTGCGCATCGATGAGGCGATGCATCCGCTGACGATGCTTACCGTTGGGGTTTACGGAAAAGCGCTGCCGCCGCAAAACGGTGCCCCCGTAAGATTAACCGTGCCCTGGAAGTATGGCTTTAAGGGAATCAAGTCCATCGTCAGCATCACCCTGACCGAGCAGCGACCGCCGACCACCTGGAATCTTGCCGCCTCGAATGAGTACGGTTTTTACGCCAACGTAAATCCTCATGTGGATCATCCACGCTGGTCGCAGGCCAGCGAACGCTTTATCGGCTCGGGCGGAATTCTGGATGTGAAACGCCAGCCGACGCTGCTGTTTAATGGCTACGCCGAGCAGGTGGCCTCGCTATATCGTGGGCTCGATTTACGGGAGAATTTTTGAGTGCGTCTGAATGTAAAACAGATTATCTGGCTGAAAGTGATTCTTCATCTGGCGGCGTTTTTGCCGCTGGTGTGGCTGTTCTGGGCGGCAAATCAGGGATATTTCAGCGCCGATCCGGCAAAGGATATTCAACACTTTACCGGTAGGATGGCTCTGAAATTACTGCTCGCTACCTTGTTGGTCTCCCCGCTGGCGCGTTACGCTAAACAGCCATTGCTGATCCGTACCCGGCGGCTGTTGGGCCTGTGGTGTTTCGCCTGGGCGAGCCTGCATCTAACCAGCTATGCCTTGCTGGAGCTGGGGATTAATAATGTGGCGCTGTTGGGTAAGGAACTGGTGAGCCGTCCCTATCTGACCCTGGGCATTATAAGCTGGCTGATTCTGTTAGCGCTGGCCCTGACGTCGCCGCAAGCGATGCAGCGTAAGCTGGGGCGTAACTGGCAAAAACTGCATAACTTCGTGTATCTGGTGGCGATCCTCGCGCCGATTCATTATATGTGGTCAGTGAAGACACTTTCCCCGCAACCGCTGATCTATGCGGCGCTGGCAGCAGTGCTTTTGGCGCTACGTTACAAGAAGATCCGCCAGTGGTGGCGATAAGGCGAGGTTCTGTGCAGTTGTGCTCAATTCTTCCTACTTCCGCTGCGGTCTCGCAGATATCAGTTGATAATCTTCCCTGATAAGACCAGTATTTAGCTGCCAATTGCTACGAAATCGTTATAATGTGCGACTTTGGTTTTTCACCTGGCTGTTTTCGAGCCGCCAGGTGATGACAATCAGGCAATCACGGTATATTTTGTAATATCACCGAAATTGGCAGGAGATACAGGCACGATGACGGACAGATTCAACATACTGCTTTTGAACGGCCCTAATCTGAACATGCTCGGCACGCGTGAGCCTGAGAAGTACGGCAGCCAAACGCTGGCAGAAATTGTTACCGATTTGAAAGCCCAGGCAGCCTCGTTGAACGTCTCGCTGGATGACCTGCAATCCAATGCGGAGTATGTGTTGATTGACCGCATTCATCAGGCAAAGGACAAGGTGGATTACATCCTGATAAATCCGGCTGCGTTCACCCACACCAGTGTTGCCATTCGTGATGCGCTGTTGGCGGTGAGCATTCCGTTTATCGAGATCCACCTGAGCAACGTCCATGCCCGTGAGCCTTTCCGGCATCACTCATATCTCTCGGATATCGCGGCCGGCGTCATCTGCGGATTCGGCGCTGACGGCTATTCCTATGCACTACAGACGGCGGTAAAACGCCTGTCACACTCAAACTAAACAAGAGTACGGAACCCACTCATGGATATTCGTAAGATTAAAAAACTGATCGAGCTGGTTGAAGAATCAGGCATTGCTGAACTGGAAATTTCTGAGGGCGAAGAGTCGGTACGTATCAGCCGCGCCCCGGTGAACACCGGTTTCCCGATGATGCAGCAAGCGTATGCCGCACCGATGATGCAACAGCCGCAACCTGCGCTGTCTAACGCTATCGCACCAGCCGCCGCGCCGGCCATGGAAGCGCCAGCCGTCGCTGAAATCAGTGGTCACATCGTACGTTCCCCAATGGTTGGTACCTTCTACCGTACCCCAAGCCCGGATGCGAAAGCGTTTGTGGAAGTGGGCCAGAAAGTTAACGTTGGCGACACGCTGTGCATCGTTGAAGCAATGAAAATGATGAACCAGATCGAAGCCGACAAATCAGGCGTAGTGAAAGCTATCCTGGTCGAAAACGGTCAACCGGTAGAATTTGACGAGCCGCTGGTCGTCATCGAGTAACGAGGCGAACATGCTGGATAAAATTGTTATCGCCAACCGCGGCGAGATCGCATTGCGTATTCTTCGTGCCTGTAAAGAGCTGGGCATCAAGACCGTCGCTGTGCACTCAAGCGCGGATCGCGACTTAAAACACGTATTGCTGGCGGATGAGACGGTCTGTATCGGTCCGGCTCCGTCCGTAAAAAGCTATCTGAATATCCCGGCTATCATCAGCGCCGCTGAAATCACTGGCGCGGTGGCGATTCATCCGGGTTACGGTTTCCTCTCTGAGAACGCCAACTTTGCCGAGCAGGTTGAACGCTCCGGCTTTATCTTCATCGGCCCGAAAGCCGACACTATTCGCCTGATGGGCGACAAAGTGTCTGCGATCACCGCCATGAAGAAAGCAGGCGTGCCGACGGTCCCGGGCTCTGACGGCCCGCTGACCGAAGATATGGATGCCAACCGCGCCCATGCGAAACGCATCGGCTACCCGGTGATCATCAAAGCCTCTGGCGGTGGCGGCGGACGCGGTATGCGCGTAGTGCGCGGCGATGCCGAACTGGCGCAATCTATCTCCATGACCAAAGCGGAAGCGAAAGCCGCTTTCAATAACGACATGGTTTACATGGAGAAATACCTGGAAAATCCACGCCACATCGAAATTCAGGTGTTGGCAGATGGCCAGGGCAACGCGATCTATCTGGCGGAACGCGACTGCTCCATGCAGCGTCGTCACCAGAAAGTGGTTGAAGAAGCGCCGGCACCGGGCATCACCCCGGAACTGCGCCGCTTCATCGGCGAGCGTTGCGCGAAGGCCTGTGTGGATATCGGCTATCGCGGCGCGGGTACCTTTGAGTTTCTGTTCGAAAACGGCGAGTTCTACTTCATTGAAATGAACACCCGTATTCAGGTTGAACACCCGGTTACCGAAATGATCACCGGCGTTGACCTGATTAAAGAGCAGCTGCGCATTGCTGCAGGCCAGCCGCTGTCTATCAAGCAAGAAGAAGTTCAGGTGAAAGGCCATGCGGTGGAATGCCGTATCAACGCCGAAGATCCGAACACCTTCCTGCCGAGCCCGGGTAAAATCACCCGTTTCCACGCGCCGGGCGGTTTTGGCGTGCGTTGGGAATCTCATATCTATGCCGGTTACACCGTACCGCCATACTATGACTCCATGATCGGCAAGCTGATCTGCTACGGCGAAACCCGTGATGTGGCGATTGCCCGCATGAAAAACGCCCTGCAGGAACTGATCATCGACGGCATCAAAACCAACGTTGATCTGCAGACGCGCATTATGAACGATGAACACTTCCAGCAAGGTGGCACCAATATCCACTATCTGGAGAAAAAACTCGGCCTCGCCGAGAAGTAATCGCTCATCAATAAAAAAGGCCGGTCTTCCGGCCTTTTTTTATGCCCGCCTGCGCCCCTTAGGTTACAATCCCGGCTTTTACAATTAACCTGGGATGACAATGGACAAACGCTTTGTTCAGGCACACAGAGAAGCCCGCTGGGCGCTGTGGCTGACCCTTCTCTATCTCGCCGCCTGGTTAGTGGCTGCTTACTTACCTGATTCCACTCTCGGATTTACCGGGCTTCCTCACTGGTTTGAAATGGCCTGCCTGCTGGTGCCGCTGATTTTTATCGTGCTGTGCTGGCTGATGGTAAAAGTGATTTACCGGGATATTTCGCTGGAGGACGACAATGCAGCATGAAGTGATCCTGCCGCTGGTGGCGTATTTGCTGGTGGTGATGGGGCTGTCGATTTATGCCATTCGCCGTCGCGCGACCGGCAGCTTTTTAAACGAGTATTTCCTCGGCAGCCGTTCCATGGGCGGTGTTGTGCTGGCGATGACGCTTACCGCGACCTATATCAGCGCCAGTTCATTTATTGGCGGGCCTGGTGCAGCCTATAAATACGGGCTGGGCTGGGTGTTGTTGGCAATGATTCAACTGCCGGCAATTTGGCTGTCGTTAGGTATTTTAGGCAAAAAATTCGCTATCCTGGCACGCCGCTACAACGCGGTTACGCTGAACGATATGCTGTTTGCCCGCTACCAGAGCCGCTTACTGGTGTGGCTGGCGAGCCTGAGTCTGCTGGTGGCGTTTATTGGCGCGATGACGGTGCAGTTTATCGGCGGCGCTCGGCTGCTTGAAACAGCCGCAGGCATTCCCTACGAAACCGGGTTGCTGATTTTCGGCGTCAGTATCGCACTGTATACGGCGTTTGGCGGCTTTCGCGCCAGCGTGCTGAATGACACTATGCAGGGCCTGGTGATGCTGATTGGCACCATCCTGCTGCTGGTTGGCGTGGTGCATGCCGCTGGCGGGCTGCCGAGCGCGGTAGAAAAACTCCAGCAGATCGACCCGAAGCTGATCGCACCAGAAGGCGCGGGCGACATTCTTTCTCCTGCCTTTATGACCTCGTTCTGGGTGCTGGTCTGCTTCGGGGTGATCGGCCTGCCCCACACTGCGGTACGCTGCATTTCCTATAAAGACAGCAAAGCCGTCCATCGAGGCATGATTATTGGCACCATTGTGGTGGCAATCCTGATGTTCGGTATGCATCTCGCCGGGGCGCTGGGCCGTGCCGTATTGCCTGATCTGAAAGTCCCGGACCTGGTCATCCCGACGCTGATGGTGACCGTGCTGCCGCCGGTCGCGGCAGGCATCTTTTTAGCCGCGCCGATGGCGGCGATTATGTCGACCATCAATGCGCAACTGTTGCAGTCATCCGCCACGATCGTTAAAGATCTCTGGCTCAATATCCGCCCCGATCAGATCCATAATGAAAAGGGACTCAAGCGCATGTCCTCGGCGATCACGCTGATACTGAGCGTACTGCTGCTGCTGGCGGCATGGCGTCCGCCTGAAATGATCATCTGGCTGAATCTGCTGGCGTTTGGCGGGCTGGAAGCGGTTTTCCTGTGGCCGCTGGTACTGGGACTGTACTGGGAAAAAGCTAACGCCGCAGGGGCGCTGAGCGCGATGATTTGCGGCGGCGTGCTGTATGCCGTGCTCGCCACGTTCAACGTGCACTACTTTGGGTTCCACCCCATTGTTCCGTCGTTATTGATAAGTTTGCTGGCTTTCCTGTTGGGCAACCTGTTTGGTCGCCCGGTAGCCGAAGCCGCTGTTGTTTCATCCGCTGATAAATAAAGAGTGACGCTATGCCATGGATTCAACTGAAAATTAACACCACCGGTACGCATGCGGAGGAGCTCGGCGACGCGCTGGTGGAAAGCGGTGCGGTGTCCGTCACCTTTCAGGATACCCACGACACGCCGGTGTTCGAGCCGCTGCCGGGCGAAACGCGCCTGTGGGGTGATACCGACATTATCGGCCTGTTTGACGCCGAAACCGATATGAAAGAGGTGGTGGCGATACTGGAAAATCAGCCGCTGTTAGGCGCAGGGTTCCACCACAAAATCGAGCAGTTAGAGGATAAAGACTGGGAGCGCGAATGGATGGATAACTTCCACCCGATGCGTTTTGGTGAACGCCTGTGGATTTGCCCGAGCTGGCGTGAGGTTCCCGACGAAAACGCCGTTAACGTGATGCTCGATCCAGGCCTGGCGTTTGGCACCGGAACGCACCCGACGACTTCGCTGTGCCTGCAGTGGCTCGACGGCCTGGATCTCGCCGGTAAGACGGTGATCGACTTTGGCTGTGGCTCCGGCATTCTTGCCATCGCCGCGCTCAAGTTGGGGGCAGCGAAAGCGATCGGCATTGATATCGATCCGCAGGCGATTCAGGCCAGCCGCGATAACGCCCAGCGCAACGGCGTTTCTGAGCGTCTGGAACTCTACCTGCCGCATGACCAGCCGGAACAGATGCAGGCCGACGTAGTGGTCGCCAATATCCTGGCAGGCCCGCTTCGCGAGCTGGCACCACTGATTAGCGTATTGCCGGTTAAGGGCGGTCTGTTAGGGCTTTCCGGCGTGCTGGCAACCCAGGCCGAAAGCGTCTGCGAAGCCTATCAGGCGTTGTTCAGCCTTGACCCGGTAGTGGAAAAAGAAGAGTGGTGCCGGATCACCGGCGTTAAATACTGAGCTTTGAGAACATGGTCCAGGCCATGTTCTCATTTCCCCTTTCCATCCCGTTAAACACCCTTCTGATTGATTCGTCCTCCTTATAATGGTCCGCCCCGATATACCGGGGCGGACCATCTGAACTGTAAAATTCACCGGACGAATAAAATGAAAATGCATTTAGCAAAATCACTGTTGATTGCCGCAGGCCTGATGCCTGCACTGGCTTTGGCTTCCCACTGGAGTTATGAGGGCCATGGCTCCCCCGAACACTGGGGTGAACTGAGTAGCGAATTTAAAGAATGCCAGGCGGGAAAAAATCAGTCACCCATCGATATTATCCACTCTCTGAACGCGCATATCGCGCCGCTGGAAATGCAGTATATCCAGAGCCCCATCGTGATACTGAATAACGGCCATACTCTCCAGGCCAGCTTTGACCAAAAAGCCGGGAACGTCGTTAAATTCGACGCTATTAAAGCCGACTTGCAGCAATTCCACTTCCACGCGCCCAGTGAAAACACCATTAATGGCAAACATGCCGCCATGGAAATGCATCTGGTTCATAAAGAGAGCAATGGAGATGTCGTGGTGGTCGCAGTGATGTTTGATATTGGCGCAGAAAACCCGGCGCTGACGGAACTGTGGAAGAAAATGCCTCAGCAAGCGGAAAAAAGTGCGCCTCTGACCACCAAAATCGACATGAATACCCTGCTGCCCACAGATAAGACATACTGGCGCTTTAGCGGCTCGCTGACCACGCCCCCCTGCTCTGAAGGGGTGACCTGGCTGGTGATGAAGCATCCGTTGACGCTGTCAGAAGCGCAACTTCAGCAATTTAAAGCGGTTATGCATCACGATAACAACCGTCCGGTGCAGCCGCTACACGGACGTGTGGTAGTGGAATAATCAGCGCGGCTGTTGAATGACTGTACGCTAAAAATGAGAGCAAGTTCTCAAAACCTGCTCTCACTGCCTGAAAAACAAACAAATACATACGTGTTGTTTCCCGAAAACTCCAGCTCTGGCATAAGAAGTCATAAGAAATTGTGGTTGAACACTAAATAATCTTATTTGATTAACCCTATGAAATAACTAAGCAATTCAGTCTGCCACCCCGTTACTCTGGCGATTCCTTGATCTACACCCTCTGATTGTTCAAAGTTTGGCCTTTCATCTCGCGTCAAAAATGCGTAATATACGCCGCCTTGCAGGCACAGTATGGTCATTTCTTAACTCATGCGCATCGGACACCACCAACTCAGAAATCGCCTGATTGCAGCGCCCATGGCGGGGATTACCGACCGGCCATTCAGGACGCTGTGTTATGAGATGGGGGCCGGGCTGACCGTTTCCGAGATGATGTCGTCTAACCCGCAGGTATGGGAAAGCGACAAATCACGGCTCCGGATGGTTCATGTCGATGAGCCGGGTATTCGCACCGTGCAAATTGCCGGAAGTGTACCTGATGAGATGGCCCAGGCCGCGCGTATCAACGTGGAAAATGGCGCCCAGATTATTGATATCAATATGGGGTGCCCGGCGAAAAAGGTGAATCGTAAGCTGGCGGGCTCTGCCCTGCTGCAATACCCCGAGCAGGTGAAGTCAATCCTGAACGCGGTAGTCAACGCAGTGGACGTGCCTGTGACGCTGAAGATTCGTACCGGCTGGGATCCGGAACACCGCAACTGTGTAGAGATTGCCCAACTGGCGGAAGATTGCGGTATTCAAGCGCTGACGATTCATGGCCGTACCCGGGCATGTTTATTTCAGGGAAACGCGGAATACAGCAGTATTCGGTCAGTTAAGCAGAAAGTTTCCATTCCGATTATCGCGAATGGCGACATTACCGACCCGCTTAAAGCCAGGGCCGTGCTCGACTATACAGGGGCAGATGCCCTGATGATAGGACGCGCAGCCCAGGGAAGACCCTGGATCTTCCGGGAAATCCAGCATTATCTGGACACTGGGGAGTTGCTGCCCCCTCTGCCCCTGGCAGAGGTTAAGCGCTTGCTTTGTGCGCATATTCGCGAACTGCATAGTTTCTATGGCGAAGCGAAAGGGTACCGAATTGCGCGTAAACACGTTTCCTGGTACTTACAGGAACACGCTCCAGATGACCAGTTTCGGCGCACATTCAACGCCATAGAGGACGCCAGCGAGCAGCTGGAGGCGTTGGAGGCATACTTCGAAAATTTTGCGTATACACAAAATCAATCAACATGCGTCGAGGCGGCAACTGAGTGAATCCGCGGAGCTTACAGCCGTAAGCGACAAGGTGAACGAAGGCAGCAAGCGAAGGCAGATTGAGCGATGCAGTGTAAAACAGAAATAAAGAGCTAACAGAACTATGTTCGAACAACGCGTAAATTCTGACGTACTAACCGTTTCTACCGTCAACTCTCAGGATCAGGTAACCCAAAAGCCCCTGCGTGACTCGGTTAAACAGGCACTGAAGAACTATTTTGCTCAATTGAACGGTCAGGATGTGAATGACCTGTATGAGCTGGTACTGGCTGAAGTTGAACAGCCCCTGTTGGACATGGTGATGCAGTACACCCGCGGTAACCAAACCCGCGCTGCGCTGATGATGGGTATCAACCGCGGTACTCTGCGTAAGAAACTCAAAAAATACGGCATGAACTAATTTCGATTAGCTTACTGCTGTGTAAAAAGGCGCTAACCGGCATGGGGAAGCGCCTTTTTTATTGCGAAATTATACCGCGGCGAACAGCGAAGGTGGAAACGAGGTCGCTCTGAAGTTATCGGTCGTTAGCAGCTTTAACATATTATCGACTAAATCCTCCAGCAACGCGAAAAGATTAAATGCCTCAGGTTGGCTCAGCCAATTACTGATTATTCCGTTAACGCAACTTTGTAATAATAGTATCGTTACATCAATATTTATTGTCGCACTGACCTGACCGCTCTCCACGCAGCGTTTAAGCGCTTTTGTTAAGTTTACTTTATCGAAACAGGCGCTATTTTTGATTTCATATTCGGAGGTCATGTCAGCGGTGAATTCACATTTATGATACAAGATTTCCATAAGCGCGCGACTTTTGGGATCCACCGCAACAGCTTTCAAGGGAGCGATTAATGTTTCCCGCAATAAGGTCAGCGGGTCACGATTTTCATCAGTAATAAGTTGTGTTTTTTCCTTTATCTCTTCTTGCTGTTTCCATATCTCATTAAATAATTCCGCCTTGCTGGAGAAGTGCCAGTAGATCGCACCGCGCGTCACGTGCGCCGCGTCGGCAATGTCTGTCAGGGTAGTGCCAGACACGCCGCGCCGGGCAAACTCCGCAATGGCGGTATCAATCAGGAGTTGCCGGGTTCGCATAGCATCCAGTTTCGTTTTACGCACCTTGATTATCCTTACTGTATCCAGTCTGGCGAAACTGGAAAATAGTATTTTCAAAGGTGAGGTGAAGTCACTTTAAATACTCACACTACTACAATTCATAACACTTTTCAGAATACTGCAATACCTTCACAGAGATTATATAAAAAACTTAATCATTTCTTTTTTAAATATCACAATTTATATTTGATAATAATTAAAGACAGAATAAATAAATTCACACTTTGTCATAGTTAATTCCTAATTTTGTTTTTTTGTGCTGAAAATAACAGTCTCCACCCTACCCTTACTTACATTGACTAGGGATTATTTGTAGGATCGCCCATTACGTTTATTTGATTAACTCTGATGCCAGCTTGAGGAATGACACTCTGCCATCGGTTTATAAAAGGAATAGTGATGACAAAACATAACGGGGCTAAATGTTTATTCCTCTTTCTACTGATTTCAGGAATGTGCATTAGTGGATGCGATGATAAAAATAACAAGCCATCAGGTAACGAACCGCCTTCAGTTGTAGTGCATGTCGTTAAAACCGCGCCCTTCGCTGTGACCACAGAGCTGCCTGGACGCACCTCGGCTTTCCGTATCGCCGAAGTCCGACCGCAAGTTGGCGGAATTATCCTTAAGCGTAACTTTGAAGAGGGCAGCGATATTACGGCAGGTTCCTCGCTTTATCAGATCGATCCGGCAACTTATCAGGCTACGTATGATAGTGCAAAAGCCACGTTAGCCAGAGCACAGGCGGCGGCAGAGATCGCCCGTCTGACAGTGAAACGCTACCAGCCACTGGTTGGCACGCAGTACGTGAGCAAGCAGGAGTACGATCAGTCGGTGGCCAGCGCTAAACAAGCCGATGCTGATGTGCTCAGCGCCCAGGCCGCCGTTGAGTCCGCGCGTATCAACCTGGCTTATACCAAAGTCACCTCTCCTATCAGCGGTCGGATTGGCAAATCCGCCGTCACGGAAGGCGCGCTGGTAACCGACGGACAGTCTACGGCACTGGCGACGGTACAGCAGCTCGATCCAATTTATGTCGATCTCACCCAGTCCAGTAACGATTTTCTGCAGCTTAAGCAGGCTATCGAGCAAGGTAGTCTGACCAAAGAGAGCTCCAGCGGCGTGAATATCATTATGGATAACGGCCAGACCTATGCGCATACCGGGAAGCTTGAATTTACTGATGTGACTGTGGATGAAAGCACGGGTTCTGTGACGTTAAGAGCCGTGTTCCCTAATCCCGATCATCAGCTGTTGCCGGGGATGTTTGTCAGAGCGCGGGTCGATGAAGGCACCCAGCCTGATGCGATTCTTGTGCCTCAGCAGGGCGTGACCAGAACGCCGCGCGGCGACGCACTCGTGATGGTGGTTGATCAGCAGAATAAGGTTGAAACCCGCGCGGTTGTCGCTTCTGAAGCGGTTGGCGATCGGTGGTTGGTGAAACAGGGACTTAAGCCGGGCGACAAAGTGATCATCAGCGGTTTACAGCATATTAAGGCTGGCGCAACGGTGAACCCGGTCACTGACGATACCGCAGAAAAATCTCAGCAAGGCGCCCGCGAACATGGCTAATTTCTTTATTCAGCGACCTATTTTCGCCTGGGTTCTGGCAATCCTGTTGATGATTGCCGGCGGGTTGGCCATTATCCAGTTGCCCGTTGCCCAGTATCCTACGATCGCGCCGCCTGCTGTCGCTATCTCCGCCACCTATCCCGGCGCGGATGCGCAAACCGTTCAGGACTCTGTCACTCAGGTTATTGAACAGAACATGAACGGCATCGATAACCTGATGTACATGTCTTCGACCAGCGATGCCTCAGGCAGCGTGACCATTACCCTAACCTTCGAATCCGGCACCGATCCGGATATCGCACAGGTTCAGGTGCAAAATAAACTACAGCTGGCGATGCCCCTGCTTCCTCAGGAAGTGCAACAACAGGGTATCGGCGTTGAAAAATCCAGTAGCAGCTACTTACTGGTTGCAGGCTTTATCTCTTCGGATAACAGCATGAACCAGGAGCAGTTGGGGGATTACGTCGCCTCTACGGTAAAAGATCCGATCAGCCGTACGCCAGGCGTGGGCGACGTTCAGCTGTTTGGCGCACAGTTCGCCATGCGTATCTGGCTGGATAATAATGCATTAAACAACTATCAGCTGACGCCGGTTGACGTCGTCAACCAGTTAAAAATACAGAATGCGCAAATTGCTGCAGGTCAACTTGGCGGAACGCCTGCGGTGGCCGGGCAGCAGCTAAACGCCTCTATCATTGCCCAGACGCGTCTTAAGAGCGTGAAGGAGTTTGAAAACATCACCTTACGCGTCAACAAAGACGGCTCGCTGATCCGCCTTAAAGATGTGGCACGCGTAGAACTGGGAGGCGAAAACTACAACACCGTCGCGAGAATCAACGGGAAACCCGCCGCAGGTTTAGGTATCAAACTGGCGACAGGCGCGAATGCGCTGGACACCGCCAAAGCCATTAAAGAAGAACTGGCAAGAATGCAGCCCTTCTTTCCTAAGGGTTTAAAAGTCACTTATCCCTATGACACCACCCCGTTTGTCCAAATATCCATTAAAGAGGTAGTCAAAACCCTGTTCGAAGCCATCGTGCTGGTATTTCTGGTGATGTACCTGTTCCTGCAGAATATTCGCGCCACGCTTATCCCTACCATTGCCGTTCCTGTCGTGTTACTGGGCACGTTCGCTATGTTGTCTGCGTTCGGGTACTCGATTAACACCCTGACAATGTTCGGCATGGTGCTCGCTATAGGCCTGTTGGTTGACGATGCTATCGTGGTGGTGGAAAACGTGGAGCGCGTTATGGAAGAGGACCATCTTCCGCCTAAAGAAGCCACCAGCAAATCTATGGGGCAAATTCAGGGCGCGCTGGTAGGCATTGCGATGGTGCTGTCCGCCGTGTTTATTCCCATGGCCTTCTTTGGCGGTTCGACAGGCGCGATTTATCGACAGTTTTCTATCACGATTGTTTCCGCTATGGCGCTGTCAGTGCTGGTCGCATTGATTCTAACGCCTGCACTGTGTGCGACGCTGTTGAAACCGCCGTCAGGCGAGAAGCACGACAAAAACACCGGGCTTTTTGGCAAGTTCAACCGCTTATTCGATAAGAGCGTCGATCACTACAGCAATAGCGTAAGCCGGATCCTTCATAGCACTACGCGCTATCTGGTGGTTTACGTCATCATCGTGGCGGGCATGGTTGTACTGTTTATGAAGCTTCCTACCTCATTCCTGCCCGAGGAAGATCAAGGCGTGTTTATGACTCTGGTGCAACTTCCTTCCGGTGCAACGCAGCAGCGTACCCAGAAAGTGCTTGATGCAGTCAACGACTACTACCTGACCAAAGAGGGTAATAACGTCGAATCCGTGTTTACGGTTAACGGATTTAGCTTTAGCGGACAGGGGCAAAACGCCGGTATTGCCTTTATTAGCCTGAAGCCCTGGGAAGAGCGCTCCGGCGACGAAAACAAGGCGCAATCCATTATTGCCCGCGCGACGATGGCCTTCAGGAATATTAGCGACGCGATGGTGTTCCCGTTCAACCTTCCTGCCATTATCGAACTGGGTACCGCCACGGGCTTCGATTTTGAGCTCATTGACCAGGCCAACCAGGGGCATGATGCACTAACCCAGGCGCGTAACCAATTACTGGGTGAGGCGGCAGCGCGTTCCGATGTGCTGGTGCGCGTCAGGCCGAATGGCCTGGAAGACACGCCACAATTTAAGATCGATGTCGACCAGGATAAGGCGCAGGCGCTGGGCGTCGCGCTTTCTGACATCAACCAGACGCTGTCCACGGCGCTGGGCGGTAACTACGTGAATGACTTTATCGACGAAGGCCGGGTGAAAAAGGTTTATCTTCAGTCGGATGCGAAATTCCGCATGCTGCCGTCAGATCTTAATACGCTCTATGTGCGTAGCAGCAGTGGCGAAATGGTACCGTTCTCGGCCTTCGCATCATCACACTGGATTAAAGGTTCCCCTCGTCTTGAGCGCTATAACGGGCTGCCTTCCATGGAAATTCAGGGAGAAGCCATGCCGGGCAAGAGTACCGGGGAGGCCATGGCGGTTATGGAATCGTTGGCCTCTAAATTGCCTTCGGGATTTGGCTATCAGTGGACCGGGATGTCCTATCAGGAAAGATTATCCGGCAACCAGGCACCTGCCTTGTACGCCATCTCCCTGATTGTGGTGTTCCTGTGTCTCGCCGCGCTGTATGAGAGCTGGTCCATTCCGTTCTCGGTCATGCTGGTGGTGCCATTGGGGGTGGTGGGCGCGCTGCTTGCGGCGACAGTAAAAGGTCTGGATAACGATGTCTATTTCCAGGTCGGCCTGCTCACCACCATCGGTTTGTCGGCGAAAAACGCCATCCTGATCGTTGAGTTTGCAAAAGACTTAATGGACAAAGAGGGTAAAAATCTTATCGAGGCAACACTGGAAGCAGTCAGAATGCGTCTGCGCCCGATTCTGATGACTTCGCTGGCGTTTATTCTCGGTGTGTTACCGCTGGTGATCAGCAAAGGAGCCGGGAGCGGCTCGCAGAATGCCGTAGGTACCGGCGTCATGGGCGGTATGCTTGCCGCAACGCTGTTAGCGATTTTCTTTGTCCCGGTATTCTTTGTGGTAATACGCCAACGTTTTAATAAAAAGTGATCCTGTAAACATGAAAGACAGCGGATGTCTTTCATGTTTTTTAACCTTGAATAAGCTGATTTATTAATGAGATAAAACGTGCACTGCAGCCGATTGGCTTATCAATTCCAGTGTAAGTTCCGCTCTCCATTATTTTTACAATCCACATGAATTGACAATAATCACCGCTCCTCTCTGTTTTTTACCAGTGGTAAAATGCATCTATCAAATCCAGAGCTAAAGGGATATGAATAATATTGCCTTTAGCGCGAATGACTGGATGATTATTCTAATGAGGTAATACCATGAAGAAGTTAATCGCTGTCGCATCACTTTGTGCAGTGTTAGCTGGTTGCGCGCATGATTCTCCTTGCGTACCGGTGTATGACGATCAGGGTCGTCTGGTGCATACCAATACCTGCATGAAAGGCACCACGCAGGATAACTGGGAAACCGCGGGCGCGATCGCCGGTGGCGCAGCAGCAGTAGCGGGCTTAACGATGGGCATCATCGCGCTGAGCAAATAATCTCGGCCTGTTCCTGAACGGCGCGTCTATCGCGCCGTTTGCATTCAAACGGTGCAACTTTTTTCCTCGTCCTTTCATTTGTTATTTAATCGCACCCTGACGAAAATAAAATTTCTGAAATATCTCACATTTCTTTATTTATTTTTTCAACACTAAATTCGATCTCGTGATTTATCTCACACCGCTGTTTATTCCTTACCCTGCCAATATTAACCTGAGAAATTAATTAGTTACTTTGCTGGCCTGGCAATTAATTATTTTGCTCCAAAATGTGGCGCAGGTTGTAATTTCGCACCATTGACGAGCATTGCGTTTTACGTTTCCTGTCTACACTTCGCTTACTGCATCGAAATAAACGCGTAATCCCTCCGATGCAAAACTGGCACTCCCTTTGCTTTAACGTTTATGGCTGTTGCCACAGACAGGTAATTAGCGTGCCTACGGGCCGCCAATATAACGATAATTTCGCCACACAGGATGCACTATGAAGAAGATGATTATTGCCACGCTTGCCGCGGCAGGCGCACTGATGGCTGTTGCAAATCAGGCACATGCAGGCGCGACATTTGACGCAGTAAAAAAGAAGGGTTTTGTTCAATGCGGGATTAGTGATGGCTTACCGGGATTTTCTTATGCGGATGCGGACGGTAAATTCAGCGGTATTGACGTTGATGTCTGCCGTGGCGTCGCTGCCGCCGTGTTTGGCGATGCAACAAAAGTAAAATACACCCCGTTAACGGCGAAAGAACGCTTTACCGCGCTGCAGTCTGGCGAAGTGGATTTATTATCCCGCAATACCACCTGGACATCTTCTCGCGATACCGGCATGGGCATGGCCTTCACCGGCGTGACCTATTATGACGGTATCGGCTTCCTGACCCATAACAAAGCGGGCCTGAAAAGCGCCAAAGAACTGGATGGCGCAACGGTTTGTATTCAGGCGGGCACCGATACTGAGTTAAACGTGGCGGATTATTTCAAAGCCAATAACATGAAATACACGCCAGTGACCTTTGACCGCTCCGACGAATCGGCAAAAGCGCTGGAATCTGGCCGTTGCGATACCCTCGCCTCTGACCAGTCTCAGCTTTATGCCCTGCGTATTAAACTCAGCAACCCCGATGAATTTATCGTTCTGCCGGAAGTGATCTCGAAAGAGCCGCTGGGCCCGGTGGTGCGTCGTGGCGACGATGAATGGTTCTCCGTGGTGCGCTGGACGCTGTTCGCTATGCTCAACGCGGAAGAGATGGGCGTCACGTCTAAAAACGTCGATGAGAAAGCCGCTAATCCTGCCACGCCGGACATGGGCCACTTGCTGGGCAAAGAGGGCGACTACGGCAAAGATCTGAAGCTGGATAACAAATGGGCTTACAACATCGTTAAGCAGGTCGGTAACTATGCCGAAGTGTTTGAACGTAATGTGGGTTCTGAAAGCCCGCTGAAAATCAAACGCGGTCAGAACAACCTCTGGAACAACGGCGGTATTCAGTACGCTCCGCCAGTTCGTTAATTACGTACGCTGTTGTAACGGGCGCTGTGGTTTCACCGCGCCCAGACCAGAGTTATGTTACTGAGGTTCACATATGCCCCATCGCCGCCCAAACGCAAAAGGAGAACTCTCCTTTTCCAATCCCGCGGTTCGTGCCTGGCTGTTTCAAATACTGGCAATCGCCGCCGTCATTGGTATTGCGGTTTACCTGATCCACAACACTATCGTAAACCTTAGCAGTCGTGGTATTACGTCAGGGTTCGCTTTTCTCGATCGCGGCGCCGGTTTTGGCATAGTCCAGCATTTGATTGATTATCAGCAAGGAGACACCTATGGCCGGGTGTTTCTCGTCGGTCTGCTTAATACCCTGTTAGTTTCCGCGCTGTGTATCGTCTTTGCGTCGTTTCTTGGCTTTTTTCTGGGGCTGGCACGCCTGTCCGACAACTGGCTGTTGCGCAAGCTCTCGACCATCTACATCGAAACCTTCCGCAATATTCCGCCGCTATTGCAGATTTTCTTCTGGTATTTTGCCGTGCTGCGCAATTTGCCGGGCCCGCGCCAGGCGGTCAACGCCTTTGATTTGGCCTTTCTCAGCAACCGTGGACTCTATATTCCATCTCCAGCGTTAGGCGAAGGCGCGCTGGAATTTGTGCTCGCCGTCATGGCAGCGCTGGCGATCTCGGCGGGCCTGTTTCGGTTCAACAAAAATCACCAAATCAAAACCGGCCAGCTGCGGCGCACCTGGCCGGTGGCGTTAATACTGCTTATCGCGCTGCCGTTAGCGGCTCACTGGACGTTTGGTGCCGCGTTACATTGGGATGTGCCCGAACTGCGCGGCTTCAACTTCCGGGGAGGAATGGCGTTGATCCCTGAACTGGCTGCCCTGACGCTCGCGCTCTCGGTGTATACCTCAGCGTTTATCGCCGAGATCATTCGCGCCGGGATCCAGTCTGTTCCTCACGGCCAGCACGAAGCGGCACGTTCTCTGGGTTTGCCGAACCCGGTGACGCTGCGCCAGGTGATCATTCCTCAGGCCATGCGCGTGATTATTCCGCCGTTGACCAGCCAGTATCTCAATATCGTTAAAAACTCCTCACTGGCGGCGGCGATTGGCTATCCGGATATGGTGTCGCTGTTCGCGGGCACCGTGTTGAACCAAACCGGCCAGGCGATTGAGACCATCGCTATCACGATGTCGGTCTATCTGATTATCAGCCTGACAATTTCACTGCTGATGAACCTCTATAACCGGCACATTGCCCTGGTTGAGCGCTAAAGGAGTCATGATGAGCAAAGTACTCATGAGCCCTACCCCGCGCGTTGCCGCTACCGGCTCAGGACGCATGTGGGTGTGGGTTCGCAAAAATCTGTTTTCCAGCTGGTTTAACAGCCTGCTGACGCTGTTTTGTTTGTGGATGATGTGGGAGCTGATCCCGCCGCTGCTCAACTGGGCGCTGTTTCAGGCTAACTGGGCAGGTGAAACACGGGCGGATTGCACGAAGGAAGGCGCATGCTGGGTATTTATCCACGCCCGATTTGGCCAGTTTATGTATGGGCTTTATCCGCACGATCAGCGCTGGCGAATTAATCTGGCACTTATCCTTACGCTAATTTCCATCGCGCCGATGTTCTGGAAAGGCATGCCGCAACGTGGGAAATACATCGCCGCATGGGCAGTGGTGTACCCGATTGTGGTTTGGTTTCTGATGTATGGCGGTTTCTTTGGTCTGGAACGGGTAGAGACCCGCCAATGGGGCGGACTAACGCTGACGCTGATCATTGCCGCGGTAGGAATTGCGGGCGCGTTGCCGCTGGGTATTCTGCTGGCGTTAGGACGCCGGTCGACCATGCCAGTGGTGCGCATCCTGTCAGTGATTTTTATTGAGTTCTGGCGCGGCGTACCCTTGATTACCGTGTTGTTTATGTCCTCTGTGATGCTGCCGCTGTTTATGGCGGAAGGTACCAGTATCGATAAATTGATCAGGGCGCTGGTTGGGGTGATTCTTTTCCAGTCGGCCTATGTCGCAGAAGTGGTGCGCGGCGGTTTACAGGCACTGCCGAAAGGGCAGTACGAGGCTGCAGAATCTCTCGCTTTAGGTTACTGGAAAACCCAGGGCCTGGTCATTCTCCCTCAGGCGTTGAAAATGGTGATCCCCGGCCTGGTTAATACCATTATCGCCCTGTTTAAAGACACCAGTCTGGTGATCATTATTGGACTGTTTGATCTCTTCAGCAGCGTACAGCAGGCAACGGTCGACCCCGCGTGGTTAGGCATGTCGACCGAAGGCTACGTTTTTGCCGCCATGATCTACTGGATCTTTTGTTTCAGCATGTCGCGCTATAGCCAGCACCTTGAGCAGCGCTTTAACACCGGGCGTACACCGCACTAAGGAATCCCATGAGTAATATAACGATGCAACCTGCCGACGCGATGATAACGCTCGAAAATGTGAATAAATGGTATGGGCAGTTTCATGTCCTGAAAGACATCAATCTGAAGGTAAAACAGGGCGAACGGATTGTGCTTTGCGGGCCGTCAGGCTCCGGTAAGTCCACAACGATCCGCTGTATTAACCATCTTGAAGAGCATCAACAGGGCCGTATTGTGGTGGATGGCATCGAGCTTAACGACGATCTGCGTAATATTGAGCGGGTGCGCACGGAAGTCGGAATGGTGTTCCAGCACTTTAATTTATTCCCGCATTTAACCGTACTGCAAAACTGCACGCTGGCCCCTGTCTGGGTACGCAAACTGCCGAAGAAAGAAGCCGAGGCGTTGGCCATGCATTATCTTGAGCGGGTGCGTATCGCCGAGCATGCGCATAAGTTTCCCGGCCAAATCTCCGGTGGGCAGCAGCAGCGTGTGGCGATTGCCCGGTCACTGTGCATGAAGCCTAAAATTATGCTGTTCGACGAACCGACATCGGCACTCGATCCGGAAATGGTAAAAGAAGTGCTGGATACCATGATCGGGCTGGCTCAGTCCGGGATGACGATGCTTTGCGTAACGCATGAAATGGGGTTTGCCCGAACGGTGGCCGACAGGGTGATCTTTATGGATCGCGGTGAGATTGTTGAGCAGGCACCGCCGGACGAGTTCTTTGCTAATCCGAAATCAGAGCGTACACGCGCATTTTTGTCGCAGGTGATTCACTAATAACGTAAGGCCAGTCTGTTGACTGGCTTTTTTATACAGGTAGTGAAAAAGCAAAAAGCCCTGCACTTATGTGCAGGGCTTTCTATTTGATGCCTGGCAGTTCCCTACTCTCGCATGGGGAGACCCCACACTACCATCGGCGCTACGGCGTTTCACTTCTGAGTTCGGCATGGGGTCAGGTGGGACCACCGCGCTCTTGCCGCCAGGCAAATTCTTTTTAAATGCCGAACATTACCGTTAAAAACTGGTGCTGATACCCAGAGTCGAACTGGGGACCTCACCCTTACCAAGGGTGCGCTCTACCAACTGAGCCATATCAGCACACTTAATTTGATGCCTGGCAGTTCCCTACTCTCGCATGGGGAGACCCCACACTACCATCGGCGCTACGGCGTTTCACTTCTGAGTTCGGCATGGGGTCAGGTGGGACCACCGCGCTCTTG
>NZ_VLPS01000006.1 GCF_007570865.1 Atlantibacter subterraneus
AGAAGTGAAACGCCGTAGCGCCGATGGTAGTGTGGGGTCTCCCCATGCGAGAGTAGGGAACTGCCAGGCATCAAACAGGACAAAGGCCCAGTCGCAAGACTGGGCCTTTTGTCGTTTCACAAATATGGTTTGTCCCTTCTATAACTCCATCACGTCCAATTGCGTTTTTGTTCTAAGCTTTCCCGTTCGTGAAACTTTTTCACCTTTCACCTGCAAGCTCGACATTTTGGTTAATCCTGGTTATTGTCAGGCATCTGGATGTCTAAACGTTTAAACGTATGCAGTGAGGATATAAGGTTATGCCAATTCGGGTACCTGATGAGTTGCCAGCAGTGAATTTTTTGCGCGCGGAGAACGTCTTCGTGATGACCACGTCGCGCGCCAGTGTTCAGGAGATTCGTCCGCTTAAGGTATTGATTCTCAACTTAATGCCAAAGAAAATTGAGACCGAAAATCAGTTCTTAAGATTACTGTCGAACTCTCCGCTGCAGCTCGATATCCAGCTGTTACGCATCGATTCTCGTGAGTCTCGCAACACCCCAGCTGAGCATTTAAATAACTTCTACTGTAATTTCGAAGATATCTGCCATGAGAACTTTGACGGTCTGATCGTGACGGGTGCGCCGCTGGGCCTGGTAGAGTTTAATGACGTCGCCTACTGGCCGCAGATCAAGCAGGTGCTGGAATGGGCGAAAGAGCACGTCACGTCTACGCTATTTGTCTGTTGGGCGGTACAGGCTGCGTTGAACATTCTGTACGGAATCCCCAAACAAACGCGTCAGGAAAAGCTGTCAGGCGTTTATGAGCACTACATCACGCAACCCCACGCGCTGCTCACCAAAGGTTTTGATGATACTTTCCTTGCGCCGCATTCTCGCTACGCTGATTTCCCGGCAGCGTTGATTCGTGACTACACCGATTTAGAGATCCTGGCGGAAACAGAAGGTGGAGATGCCTATCTGTTCGGCAGTAAGGACAAACGCATCGCATTTGTTACCGGCCATCCTGAATACGATGCCAATACCCTGGCTGGGGAATACTTCCGGGACGTGGATGCCGGGCTAACGCCCGAGGTGCCCTATAACTATTTCCCGGGCAACGATCCGCAAAAAAAACCGCGCGCGACCTGGCGCAGCCATGGCAATTTGCTGTTCACCAACTGGCTCAACTATTACGTTTATCAGATCACGCCATACGATCTTCGCCATATGAATCCAACGCTCGATTAAGCGTTTCAGCACCTTATCGCAGGCACCTTCGGGTGCCTTTTTTGTTTCTGAAAACTGCTTCTTTGTATGATTTAACTTTTTTCAATTATAAAACAAATAGTTAACATGTTTTTATTTTGAAAATGGAAATTGTTTTTGATTTTGGAAAATGTTTGAGTAGTCTTAACTGTGCTGAACGAAAAATACCCACGGGGGATCGCGTTCGCAATGCGCAGTTTCTGGACTGGATCAACATTGAGGATCAAGAGCATGACACAACAGGCAACGACGACCGATCTGACTTTCGAGCAGCCTTTTGGCGAGCAGGAGCGGGAAATTTTAACGCCGGATGCGGTGGAGTTTCTTTCTGAACTGGTCAGCCGCTTTACGGGCAAACGCAACCAGCTGCTGGCCGAACGCGTGAAGGTCCAGTCAGAAATCGACAACGGGAAGTTGCCAGATTTTATTTCGGAAACAGCTTCCATTCGAAATTCAGACTGGACGATCCGCGGAATTCCTGAGGATTTACAGGATCGTCGCGTTGAGATCACCGGGCCGGTCGAGCGTAAGATGGTGATCAACGCCCTCAACGCTAACGTCAAAGTTTTTATGGCGGATTTCGAAGACTCGCTGGCACCGAGCTGGGGTAAAGTCATCGACGGGCAAATCAACCTGCGCGATGCCATTCGCGGCACCATCTCCTGGACTAACGAAGCCGGTAAAATCTACCAGTTGAAGCCCGATCCCGCCGTGCTGATTTGTCGCGTTCGCGGTCTGCACCTGCCGGAAAAACATGTGACCTGGCGCGGTGAAGCCATCCCTGGCAGCCTGTTTGACTTCGCGCTCTACTTCTTCCACAACGTGGATGCCCTGCTGGCGAAAGGCAGCGGCCCTTACTTCTATCTGCCGAAAACCCAGTCATGGCAGGAAGCCGCCTGGTGGAGCGAAGTATTTAGCTTTGCGGAAGACCGTTTTGAACTGCCGCGCGGCACCATCAAAGCCACTCTGCTGATCGAAACCCTGCCAGCGGTATTCCAGATGGATGAAATCCTTCACGCCCTGCGTGACCATATCGTTGGGCTGAACTGTGGCCGCTGGGACTACATCTTTAGCTATATCAAAACGTTAAAAAATCACCCTGACCGCGTTTTACCCGATCGCCAGAGCGTCACGATGGAAAAGCCATTCCTCAACGCCTACTCGCGCCTGTTGATCAGAACCTGCCATCGTCGCGGCGCTTTTGCCATGGGCGGCATGGCGGCGTTTATTCCCAGCAAAGACGCGGAGCGCAACAACTGGGTGTTGAATAAAGTCAAAGCGGATAAAGAACTGGAAGCCACTAACGGCCACGATGGCACCTGGATTGCCCATCCGGGCCTGGGCGATACCGTTATGGAGGTTTTCAATAAGGCGCTCGGCACTCATAAAAACCAGCTCGACGTCACCCGTGAACAAGATGCGCCGATTACCGCCGCTGACCTGCTGGAGCCTTGCCCCGGCGAGCGTACCGAAGAGGGCATGCGCGCTAACATTCGCGTCGCGGTGCAGTACATCGAAGCCTGGATCTCCGGCAACGGCTGCGTACCGATTTACGGCCTGATGGAAGACGCCGCCACCGCCGAAATTTCCCGTACCTCTATCTGGCAATGGATCCACCACCAGAAAACGCTCAGCAACGGCAAACCCGTCACCAAAGCGCTGTTCCGTCAGATGCTGGCCGAAGAGATGCAGGTGATTCAGGAAGAGCTCGGTGAGCACCGCTTCAGCCAGGGGCGCTTTGACGACGCGGCGCGCCTGATGGAGCAGATCACCACCTCCGACGAGCTGGTCGACTTCCTGACCCTGCCGGGCTACCGCTTGCTGGCGTAATCAACCCTTAATAACAACTACCCTATGGAGCATCTGCACATGACTACAACTCGTACCCAACAAATTGAACAATTAGAACAAGAGTGGAAACAGGCGCGTTGGGAAGGGATCACGCGCCCGTACAGCGCGGAAGAGGTGGTGAAACTGCGCGGTTCGGTTAACCCGGAATGCACCCTGGCGCAGCTGGGCGCAGCCAAAATGTGGCGTCTGCTGCATGGCGAATCGAAAAAAGGCTACGTGAACAGCCTCGGCGCGCTGACCGGCGGCCAGGCGTTGCAGCAGGCGAAGGCGGGCATCGAGGCGGTTTATCTCTCCGGTTGGCAGGTAGCCGCGGATGCTAACCTGGCCTCCAGCATGTACCCGGATCAATCTCTGTATCCGGCCAACTCGGTCCCGGCGGTGGTGGAGCGGATCAACAACACGTTCCGCCGCGCGGATCAGATCCAGTGGGCTTCCAATATCGAGCCGGGCGATCCGCGCTATGTGGATTACTTCCTGCCGATCGTGGCGGATGCCGAAGCCGGCTTTGGCGGCGTGTTGAACGCGTTTGAGCTGATGAAATCGATGATTGAAGCCGGTGCAGCGGCTGTTCACTTCGAAGATCAGCTGGCCTCGGTTAAGAAGTGCGGGCACATGGGCGGTAAAGTGCTGGTGCCGACTCAGGAAGCCATCCAGAAGCTGGTTGCCGCGCGTCTGGCTGCCGACGTGATGGGCGTGCCGACGCTGCTGATCGCCCGTACCGACGCCGATGCCGCAGACCTGATCACCTCTGACTGCGACGAATACGACCGTGAATTTATCTCCGGCGAGCGCACCTCGGAAGGCTTCTTCCGTACCCATGCGGGCATTGAACAGGCCATCAGCCGCGGCCTGGCCTACGCGCCGTATGCCGATCTGGTGTGGTGCGAAACCTCGAAGCCGGACCTGGACCAGGCACGTCGCTTTGCCGAGGCAATCCACGCCAAATTCCCTGGCAAGCTGCTGGCCTACAACTGTTCGCCGTCGTTTAACTGGAAGAAAAACCTCGATGACAACACCATCGCCTCCTTCCAGCAGGAACTGTCGGATATGGGCTACAAATACCAGTTCATCACGCTGGCGGGCATCCACAGCATGTGGTTCAACATGTTCAACCTGGCGCATGCCTACGCGCAGGGCGAAGGTATGAAGCACTACGTGGAGCGCGTTCAGGAGCCGGAATTCGCCGCCGCGAAAGAAGGTTACACCTTCGTTTCCCATCAGCAGGAAGTGGGCACCGGCTACTTCGATAAAGTCACCACCATCATCCAGGGCGGAACCTCATCCGTCACGGCCCTGACCGGTTCGACGGAAGAGTCGCAATTCTGATAAGCCCGACGCCCTCTTCCCG
Source organism: Atlantibacter subterraneus (assembly GCF_007570865.1). Taxonomy (GTDB): domain Bacteria; phylum Pseudomonadota; class Gammaproteobacteria; order Enterobacterales; family Enterobacteriaceae; genus Atlantibacter; species Atlantibacter subterraneus. The sequence goes on from NZ_VLPS01000006.1 coordinate 4,447, forward strand.
ACGGGAGAGGGCATCTACCTGATGGAGAGTGCTATGCCGCGTGGGCTGGAACTGTTGATCGCGCAAACCATCCTGCAAGGGTTTGACGCGCAGTATGGCCGTTTTCTGGAAGTGACCTCCGGGGCACAGCAGCGTTTCGAGCAGGCGGACTGGCAGGCTGTCCAGCAGGCCATGAAAAAGCGTATTCATCTGTACGACCATCACGTCGGCCTGGTGGTTGAACAGCTGCGCTGCATCACCAATGGCAGAAGCACCGACGCCGACTTTTTATTGCAAGTCAAAAAGCACTATACCGAGCTGCTGCCCGACTATCCCCGTTTCGAGATTGCCGAAAGCTTCTTTAACTCCGTTTACTGTCGGCTGTTCGATCATCAGTCCCTGACGCCGGAACGGCTGTTTATTTTCAGCTCCCAGCCGGAGCGGCGGTTTCGCACCATTCCCCGTCCGCTGGCGAAAGACTTTTACCCGAAGCAGGGCTGGCCCGCCCTGCTGACCCGGTTATTAAAAGATTTGCCGCTGCGTCTGCCCTGGCAGGATCTGGATCGCGATGTGGGTTACATCCTCAATCACCTCACCGAAACGCTGGGCGCGGAGATGCTGGATAAAGTGCATTTACAGGTCGCCAACGAACTGTTTTACCGCAATAAAGCGGCCTGGCTGGTGGCGAAACTGGTGCTGCCTTCCGGCACGCTGCCGTTTCTGCTGCCGATCCACCGTAGCAATGAAGGCGAGCTGTTTATCGATACCTGCTTAACCCGTGCGGCGGAAGCCAGCATCGTGTTTGGCTTCGCGCGCTCCTATTTTATGGTGTACGCGCCGCTGCCCGCTGCGCTGGTGGAGTGGCTGCGCGAGATCTTACCTGGCAAAACCACCGCCGAACTGTATATGGCGATTGGCTGCCAGAAGCACGGCAAAACTGAAAGCTACCGCGAATACCTGAACTACCTCGCCCAGAGTAATGAGCAGTTTATCGAAGCGCCGGGCATTCGCGGCATGGTGATGCTGGTGTTCACGCTGCCAGGCTTCGACCGGGTATTCAAAGTGATTAAAGATAAATTCGCCCCGCAGAAAGAGATGGACGAAGCTCACGTGCGCGCCTGCTATCAGCTGGTGAAGGAGCACGACCGCGTCGGGCGCATGGCGGATACCCAGGAATTCGAAAACTTCGTGCTGGAAAAACGCCAGATCGACCCGGCGCTGATGGCCCTGCTGATGCAGGAAGCGCCGCAGAAAATCACCGATCTGGGCGACAAAATCGCTATTCGCCACCTGTATATTGAACGGCGCATGGTGCCGCTGAATATCTGGCTGGAGCAAGTGCAGGGCCAACAGCTGCGCGACGCCATCGAAGAGTACGGCAACGCTATCCGCCAGCTGGCTGCCGCCAATATTTTCCCCGGCGATATGCTGTTTAAAAACTTTGGCGTTACCCGTCATGGCCGGGTGGTGTTTTACGATTACGACGAAATTTGCTACATGACCGAAGTGAATTTCCGCGATATTCCGCCGCCGCGCTACCCGGAAGACGAAATGGCGTCGGAACCGTGGTACAGCGTCGCGCCGGGGGATGTGTTTCCGGAGGAGTTTCGCCACTGGCTGTGCGCCGATCCGCGCATCAAACCGCTGTTTGAAGAGATGCACGCCGATCTGTTCCAGGCTGAGTACTGGCGGGCGTTACAGGCGCGGATTCGTCACGGTCACGTGGAAGATGTGTATGCCTATCGACGGCGGCAGCGCTTTTGCCAGCGCTATGCGCGCCAGTCTGCCGATATTGCCGCCTCCTGAACAGGAGGCGGTATCGCTTTTAACGCACGCCGCCGTAAGCCAGCGTCACTTCTTTCGCCGCTTTGATGGCCATCGCGCCCAGCTCGGTGACCCGATCGTCGGTGATACGGGATACCGGGCCGGAGATAGAAATCGCGGCAAACGGCTGGTGGTGCTCGTCATAAATGCACGACGCCACGCAGCGTAAGCCCAGCGCATGTTCTTCATCATCAAACGAATAACCGCGCTTGCGGGTTTGCGCCAGGTCTTCTTTCAGATGGGCCGGAGAAACCAGCGTGGCGTGGGTGTAGGCGTGCAGCCCTTTACGGTGCAGCAGCGCGGTAACGTCATCTTCAGGAAGCTGCGCCAGAAACGCTTTACCCGCGCCGGAAGCATGCATAGGCAGTTTGCCGCCGATGGGGGCGGACATGCGCATCAGTTGAGTACACTGTACCTGGTCGATAATAATCGCCTGATGATCGCTCTGATCCAGCACCGCCAGGTTGACGGTCTCACCGGAGGCTTCCATCAGTTTGCGCAGCATTGGGTGCACAATCGCCAGTAAATTGCGGCTTTGCAGAAAGCTGCTGCCAACAATAAACGCATGCGCGCCAATCGACCAGTGGCCTAAATCCCCCACCTGGCGGACAAATCCAAGCTGTTGCATGGTGGTAAGCAGGCGGTGAGTCGTTGAGTTGGGCAGCCCGGCTTGCTGAGCCAGCTCGGTCAGCGCCACGCTGCCGTGCGATTCGGAAATCCATTCAAGGAGCTTCAGCCCGCGCGTCAGCGATTGTACCTGGCCGGTAGCCTGGGGCGCTGGAGCCGCAGCGGCGGTGCGAGGTTTTTTTCCACGTTTAACGGGAACGGCGGCAACCATGGGTGTCTCCTTTTTCTGTATCGTGGAAATAGTTTTCGTTTTATTTGAGTATAATGCAACCCTGGAAAAACTGATCGGATGAGTTCCGCTGGAAAGCACTAAATTTCCGGAAATCAGCGCAGTTGGCGCGTTTTATGAATGAACATCTCTCATGTTGCCATCCTGTGACTTTTCGCCTGTGGCCGAGTGTGCCAGTATGGGCGCATGGCCTGACAGGGCTGAATAACGATCCGGGAGTAAGAGTGACTAACAACAGAGAAAAACTGCTACAGCAGTTGAATGAACGTATTCTGGTGCTGGACGGTGGTATGGGGACCATGATCCAGAGCTACCGCCTGGAGGAGGCGGACTATCGCGGCGAGCGCTTCGCCGACTGGGCATCCGATTTAAAAGGCAACAACGACCTGCTGGTCCTCACGAAACCGGAAACCATTGCCGCAATCCACTACGCCTATTTCGAAGCGGGCGCGGACATTGTTGAAACCAATACCTTTAACGCCACCACCATCGCCATGGCCGATTACCATATGGAATCGCTGTCGGCGGAGATCAACTACGAGGCCGCGAAGCTGGCGCGCGCCTGCGCCGATGAGTGGACCGCGCGCACGCCAGAAAAACCGCGCTATGTCGCCGGGGTGCTTGGCCCGACTAACCGCACTGCGTCGATTTCTCCGGACGTTAACGATCCGGCGTATCGCAACGTCAGCTTTAACCAACTGGTGGAAGCCTATCGCGAGTCGACCCGCGCGCTGGTGGAAGGCGGCTCAGATCTGATCCTGATCGAAACCGTGTTCGACACCCTGAACGCCAAGGCGGCGATTTTCGCGGTGAAAAGCGAATTCGAAGCGCTGGGCGTTGATTTGCCGATCATGATTTCCGGTACCATTACCGATGCGTCAGGTCGTACCTTGTCCGGGCAAACCACCGAGGCGTTCTATAACTCCCTGCGCCATGCCGATGCGCTGTCGTTTGGCCTGAACTGCGCGCTGGGCCCGGATGAGCTGCGCCAGTACGTGGCGGAGCTGTCGCGCGTGGCTGAATGCTATGTCACCGCGCACCCCAACGCCGGTCTGCCAAACGCCTTCGGGGAATACGATTTAGATGCCGACGTGATGGCGGCGCAAATCGGCGAGTGGGCGCAGGCGGGCTTCTTAAACATCGTCGGCGGCTGTTGCGGCACCACGCCAGCGCACATTGCCGCCATGAGCAAAGCCGTGGAAGGCGTTGCGCCGCGTAAACTGCCGGAGCTCCCGGTGGCCTGCCGTCTTGCCGGTCTTGAGCCGCTCAACATCGGCGCAGACAGTCTGTTCGTCAACGTGGGCGAACGTACCAACGTTACCGGCTCCGCCAAATTCAAGCGTCTGATTAAAGAAGAAAAATATAACGAAGCGCTGGAAGTGGCGTTACAACAGGTAGAAAGCGGCGCGCAAATCATCGATATCAACATGGATGAAGGGATGCTCGACGCCGAAGCGGCGATGGTGCGTTTCCTGAATCTGATTGCCGGTGAGCCGGATATCGCCCGCGTGCCGATCATGATCGACTCCTCGAAATGGGACGTGATTGAGAAAGGCTTACAGTGCATCCAGGGCAAAGGCATCGTGAACTCAATCTCCATGAAAGAGGGGGTTGAGACCTTTATCCACCACGCGAAGCTGGTGCGCCGCTACGGCGCGGCCATGGTGGTGATGGCGTTCGATGAAGTCGGCCAGGCCGACACCCGCGAGCGCAAAATTGAGATCTGCCGCCGGGCCTACAAGATCCTCACTGAAGAAGTGGGCTTCCCGCCGGAAGACATCATTTTCGACCCAAATATCTTCGCCGTGGCGACGGGGATTGAAGAGCACAATAACTACGCTCAGGACTTTATCGGCGCGTGTGAAGACATCAAGCGCGAACTGCCGCATGCGATGATCTCCGGCGGCGTATCGAACGTGTCGTTCTCGTTCCGTGGCAACGACCCGGTGCGTGAAGCTATTCACGCCGTGTTCCTTTACTACGCCATTCGCAACGGCATGGATATGGGGATCGTTAACGCCGGGCAGCTGGCGATTTATGACGATCTGCCCGCAGAACTGCGTGACGCGGTGGAAGACGTGATCCTTAACCGTCGCGAAGACGGCACCGAGCGTTTGCTGGAACTGGCAGAAAAATACCGCGGCAGCAAAGGCGACGATGCCGCAAACGCCCAGCAGGCCGAGTGGCGCAGCTGGGACGTGGCAAAGCGTCTCGAATACTCGCTGGTAAAAGGCATCACCGAATTTATTGAAGATGATACCGAGCAGGCGCGCCAGCAGGCGGCGCGCCCGATTGAGGTTATCGAAGGGCCGCTGATGGCGGGCATGAACGTGGTGGGCGATCTGTTTGGTGAAGGGAAAATGTTCCTGCCGCAGGTGGTGAAATCCGCGCGCGTGATGAAGCAGGCGGTGGCCTACCTCGAACCCTTTATTAATGCCAGCAAAGAGCAGGGCAAAAGCAACGGCAAAATCGTGCTGGCGACGGTGAAAGGCGATGTTCACGACATCGGTAAAAACATCGTCGGCGTGGTATTGCAGTGTAACAACTATGAAATCATCGACCTTGGCGTAATGGTGCCGACCGATAAAATTCTCAAAACCGCGCGCGAAGTGAATGCCGATATTATCGGCCTGTCCGGGCTGATCACGCCGTCGCTGGATGAGATGGTCAACGTTGCTAAAGAGATGGAGCGCCAGGGCTTTACGCTGCCGCTGCTGATCGGCGGCGCGACCACGTCCAAAGCGCATACTGCGGTGAAAATTGAACAGAACTACAGCGGCCCGACGGTTTACGTGCAGAATGCCTCGCGTACCGTAGGCGTGGTGTCGTCGCTGTTATCCGATACGCTGCGCGACGATTTTGTGGCGCGAACGCGTAAAGAGTACGACACCGTGCGAATTCAGCATGGCCGTAAAAAACCACGCACCCCGCCGGTCACGTTGCAGGCCGCGCGCGAGAATGACCTGGCGTTCGACTGGGAAAGCTACACGCCGCCGGTGGCCCATCGACTGGGCGTACAGGAAGTGACGGCGAGCATCGAAACCCTGCGTAACTATATCGACTGGACGCCGTTCTTTATGACCTGGTCGCTGGCCGGTAAATATCCGCGCATTATGGAAGATGAAATCGTTGGCGAAGAGGCGAAACGCCTGTTCAAAGACGCCAATGATATGCTCGACCAGCTCAGCGCCGACAAGTCGCTGAATCCGCGTGGCGTGGTGGGGTTGTTCCCGGCCAACCGCGTGGGCGACGACGTTGAAGTCTATCGCGATGAAACCCGCACCCACGTGCTGGCGGTCAGCCGCCATCTGCGTCAGCAAACCGAAAAAGTGGGCTTTGCTAACTACTGCCTGGCGGATTTCGTCGCGCCGAAACTGAGCGGCAAAGCGGACTATCTGGGCGCGTTTGCGGTAACCGGCGGGCTGGAAGAAGACGCCCTCGCCGGGGCGTTTGACGCGCGGCACGATGACTACAACAAAATTATGGTCAAAGCGGTGGCCGACCGTCTGGCCGAAGCCTTTGCCGAGTATCTGCACGAGCGGGTGCGTAAGGTTTACTGGGGGTACGCCGCCAATGAAAACCTCAGCAACGAAGAGCTGATCCGCGAGAATTACCAGGGCATCCGTCCAGCGCCAGGCTATCCGGCCTGCCCGGAGCATACCGAGAAGGCCACTATCTGGCAGTTACTGGATGTGGAAACCCGCATCGGCATGAAGCTCACCGAATCCTACGCCATGTGGCCTGGGGCGTCGGTTTCCGGGTGGTACTTTAGTCATCCCGACAGCAAGTACTTCGCGGTGGCGCAGCTGCAAAAGGATCAAATTGAGGACTACGCGCGGCGTAAAGGGATGAGCGTGAGTGAGGTAGAGCGGTGGTTGGCGCCGAACCTCGGCTACGACGCCGACTGACCTGGCTGGCCTGGCTTACTTGCCAGTTTGAACCTGGGCAGTGCTCGTGACAGTCACGTACTGCGTGTACGCTCCTGTCACTGCGCGCTGTCCGTGTTCAAACTGGCTGCGCCGGCGACGGTCAGTCAATCGGCTGGTTTGAAGTAAAACCTGTCGCTGTCATCAAAATGTCATTTTTATTTACAACATACAGGGCGCCGTCACGGCGCCTTGTCTCTTTCTTACGTTTATCCCCTTATACTGAGTTAGGGGTTAGCCCTTTTGTGATGCCCATTCGCAGGCAGTACGGCAGGCAAGCGGGGCGGCCCCAGGGAACCATAACGAGAAGGAGAAACTGTGTTAACACTTTTGCACCTGCTTTCGGCAGTGGCGCTGCTGGTGTGGGGCACGCATATCGTGCGCACCGGCGTAATGCGCGTGTACGGTGCGCGGCTTCGTAGCGTACTCAGCCGGAGTGTCGAGAAAAAACCGCTCGCCTTCTGCGCGGGCATTGGTGTCACCGCGCTGGTTCAGAGCAGTAATGCCACCACTATGCTGGTGACCTCGTTCGTTGCCCAGGATCTGGTGGCGCTGGCACCCGCGTTGGTGATTGTGCTGGGGGCCGATGTGGGGACCGCCTTAATGGCGCGTATCCTGACCTTCGACCTGTCATGGGTTTCGCCGCTACTGATCTTTCTCGGGGTGGTGTTCTTCTTAAGCCGCAAACAGAGCCGCGTCGGGCAACTGGGGCGGGTCTCCATCGGTCTTGGCCTGATTTTGCTGGCGCTGGAACTGATCGTCCAGGCCATGACGCCAATCACCGAGGCGTCCGGCGTTAAGGTCATCTTCGCGTCGCTGACCGGCGATATCCTGCTGGATGCGCTGATTGGCGCGATGTTCGCGGTGATCAGTTACTCCAGCCTCGCCGCAGTCCTGCTTACCGCCACCTTCGCCGCAACCGGCGCGATCTCCTTCGACGTGGCGCTGTGCCTGGTGATTGGTGCCAACCTCGGCTCCGGCATTCTGGCGATGCTCAACAATGGCACCGCGACGCCTAACGCCCGCCGCGTGGCGCTGGGAAGCCTGCTGTTTAAGCTGGTGGGCAGCCTGCTGGTGCTGCCATTTGTTCACCTTCTGGCGGACGCGATGCAGAAACTGCCGCTGCCGGATTCGGAACTGGTGATCTACTTCCACGTCTTTTACAACCTGATCCGCTGCATCGTGATGGTGCCCTTTACCGGGCCGATGGCGCGCTTCTGCCGCCGGGTGATTGCCGATGCGCCGGAACTGGATATGCGCTTAAAGCCGAAACACCTCGACCGCACCGCGCTGGACACGCCGGCGCTGGGCCTGGCGAATGCCGCGCGTGAAACCCTGCGCATGGGTGATGCCCTTGAGCAGATGCTGGAACTGTGGAGCAAGGTGATGCACGGCGAGCCGCGTCAGGAAAAAGAGCTGCGTAAGCTGGCGGACGACGTGGAAGTGCTGCATATCGCCATCAAGCTCTACCTGGCGCAAATGCCGAAGGAAGATCTTGCCGAAGAGGAGTCGAAGCGCTGGGCGGAAATCATCGAAATGTCGCTTAACCTTCAGCAGGCCGCTGAAATCCTCGAGCGTATGGGCAGCGAAGTGGCGGATAAATCCCTGGCGGCACGGCGCGCGTTTTCCCCTGCCGGGCTGGAAGAACTGGACAACCTGCTGGGGCAACTGACCAGCAACCTGAAACTGGCGCTGTCGGTATTTTTCTCCGCCGATGTCGCCAGCGCCCGTCGCCTGCGGCGCAACAAGCACCGCTTCCGGATCATGAACCGGCGCTACGCCCATGCGCACGTTAATCGCCTGCATCAGCAAAACGTGCAAAGTATCGAAACCAGCTCGCTGCATCTCGGTCTGCTGGGCGATATGAAGCGTCTGAATTCGCTGTTTTGTTCGGTGGCCTACAGCGTGCTGGAGCAACCGGATGATGATGATGAACGTGATGAGTAAGGTTTTGCGAGACAGATTCAACAACCCCGCGCAATGCGGGGTTGTTGTTTAATTAATCTGGAAACCAGCGCGAAAGAACAACATTCCGTGGATGAAAAGCCAGTCTGTACGCGTTACCGTCTGGCGAAATACAACCACGGAGCGGCTAGAAAATGATCGGTTATTTTCATACAATGAGGCACTTCATGCGCATTCCAGTGGGGGTTAATATGCGCACTTCTGCGACCACAAAAAAATCGGTTAATGTCTCTTTAGCGCCGGAATTACTCGACGAAGCCAGAAAGCAAAACATCAATCTTTCCGCCTTGTTGACGGAGGCGTTGCTTGAAAAATTCCGTGAAAACCAACGTCGCACATGGCTGCAAGAGAACCAGCAAGCTATCGACGCGCTTAACCAACTGGTGGATGACAACGGTTCGTTCAGTGATTTTCAAAGGACGTTCTGATGGATCAATACGTCGCATATCAAAACCGGGGCGCAGGGAAGGAGAGTTACCCTTTTTTGATTGCCATGCAGCATCCCGTGGCGAACGTTCTGAAGCATGTGCTGGTCATTCCCGTTATTGAGCTCGCCCGGCTCAATGCCTCTTCGCCGCCAGCGAAGGTATGTCCGGTAGTCTCGATTGCCGGTCAACAATACATTGCCATGACCCATATGATGGCTGGGCTTCCGGCAAAAGAGGTGGGCGACGCGGTTGCCGATCTTGGCCATTACCGCCCTGTGTTACGTGACGCCGTTGAATTTTTGCTGAACGGCTATTAAACCCACTTTATCGGCCAGGTCCATTGAGCCTGAGATGTGATTCTCGCTGTACGAAACTGACGTCAGGTAAGGTATAGTCCGTTTTTTTCGGAGGAACCATGCTGCCAAACTCATCAACCCGTCTTAATAAATACATCAGCGAGAGCGGCATCTGCTCGCGTCGCGAAGCCGATCGCTATATCGAACAGGGAAACGTTTTTATCAACGGTAAGCGCGCCGGGATTGGCGATCAGGTTGTTGCCGGAGACGTGGTAAAAGTGAATGGGCAGCTGATTGAGCCGCGCAATGAAGAAGATCTGGTGTTTATCGCGCTCAACAAACCGGTCGGCGTGGTGAGCACCACCGAGGACGGCGAGAAAGACAACATTGTTGATTTCGTTAACCACAGCACCCGTATCTTCCCGATTGGCCGCCTGGATAAAGACTCCCAGGGACTGATCTTCCTGACTAACCACGGCGACCTGGTGAATAAAATCCTGCGCGCCGGTAACGATCACGAAAAAGAGTACCTGGTGACGGTGAATAAACCGGTCACCGACGAGTTTATTCGCGGTATGGGCGCGGGCGTGCCGATGCTGGGCACGGTAACTAAAAAGTGCAAAGTGAAGCGTGAAGCGCCGTTTGTGTTTCGTATCACCCTGATTCAGGGGCTCAACCGCCAGATCCGCCGGATGTGCGAGCACTTCGGTTTTGAAGTCACAAAACTTGAGCGCGTGCGCATCATGAACGTGAGCCTGAAAGGGCTACCGCCGGGAGAGTGGCGTGATTTAACCGACGACGAGTTAATCGAGCTGTTTAAGCTGATTGAGAACTCCTCCTCGGAAGCCAAACCGGCGAAGAAAGCAAAACCGAAAGCCGCCCCTGCCAAAAGCCCGGCGGCGAAACCTGCTAATAAGAGTGGCGCGAAAACTCCGGCAGAGCTTGGGCAGCGTAAGCGCTTTACGCAGCCCGGTCGTAAGAAGAAGGGCCGCTAATTTAGCGTTTACCGCGGGTATGGGTGCTGGCGCTCCAGGAAAAGGTGCTGGTGGTATCAGGTTTTAGCGCCTGCTTCTTCTTAACGGCGCGCGCCTGTTTGGCCGCTTTTTCGCGTTCGGCCATCAGCTTGTCGATGTACTCTTTTTTGACGTGGTTGGCTTCTGAGTTGGTCAGCGGTCTGCCGTGGGCGATTCTGGCGCGGTCGAGCAGGGTTTTCAGTTCGCGCTGCTCGCTTTCGGTCATCTCTTTTTGGGTCAGTCGGGGCGTTGCCATGGTAAACCTCTCAATACGGGAGTCTGTCTGTAGACTACTGCCCCCAGGCGTTCACCACAATCCGCCAGCCGATAAAAAAACAGCCCGGCGAGCGGGCTGAATTATTCATGCTTTACGCTTTTTCAGGCGCTTAGCTGGCGTGTCGTCAACCGGTTTGCCCGACCAGTAACCCGCCAGCAGCGAGCCCGACAGGTTGTGCCATACCGAGAACAGCGCGCCCGGCAGCGCCGCGAGCGGGGAGAAGTAGATTTTCCCCAGCGCGGCGGCGAGGCCGGAGTTCTGCATCCCGACTTCAATCGCCAGGGTACGGCAGGTGGATTCGTCGAAGCCAAACAGGCGTCCGCCCCAGTAGCCGCCCAGCAAACCGATGGTGTTATGCAGGATCACCGCCACAATCACCACCAGGCCGACCGAAGCGATATGCGCGGCGGAACCGGCCACCACGGCGCTGATAATGGCCAGAATGCACACCATCGAAAACGCCGGCAGGTAAGGCTCCACGGCTTTCACCAGCCGGGGGAACAGGTGATGGACAATCAGACCCAGGCCAATTGGGATCACCACAATCTGAAGGATGCTCAGCAGCATCCCCATGACGTCGACCTGAATATGCGCATCCACATACAGGCGAGTCAGCAGCGGCGTGGCGACCACGCCCACCAGCGTAGAGACGGAAGAGATAGTGACGGACAGCGCCACATCACCTTTTGCCAGATAAATCATCACGTTTGACGCGGTGCCGCTGGCCACGCTGCCCACCAGCACCATCCCGGCGGAAAGATCGGGCGGCATCTTAAATAACATCGCCAGCAGCCACGCCGCGAGCGGCATCACCAGATAGTGCAGGAAAATCCCGGCGGCCACCGGCGCGGGGCGCGACAGCACCCGTTTAAAATCATCGAGTTTCAGGTGCACGCCCATGCCAAACATAATCAGCATCAGCAGGGTGGCGACCCAGGGACCAATCGGCGTGAAGGTGGAGGGCGTGTAATACGCGATAACCGAGAGCAGCAGCGCCCAGAGCGGGAACAGCCGCGTCAGTAATGCCAGCATGTTGTTTTCCTTTAAGTGTGTTGGTGTGTTCCCCTGCCACTGTGATCGCGGCGGTGCGTTATCGCTGTAGGGGAAAAGGCCCGAACGAGAGCCATAAGCATTGTGTATCGTGTGGGGAAGTTTTATTCAATTGAATTATGGTCATCTACCCCTTCTGAGGACGCTGTGCCTCAGAAGGGAAGATCGAATATCACTCGAATAAATTGTGATGCAGTTTCTGGACAACTTGTTCCGCGTCGCTGCCCGGCACCAGGAAGCACAGGTTATAGCTGGATGCGCCATAGCAAATCATGCGGATGTTGAACGGCTCCAGCACGCCGAACACCTCTTTGCCCACGCCGCAGGCTTTCGACAGGTTGTTGCCGATCAGCGCCACCAGCGCCAGGTCCTGCTCGACTTCCACGCGGCACAGGGAAGAAAGCTCGGTCAACAGCGCCTGGGTCAGCAGGGTATCGCCGGTCGAGGTAGAGCCGGTAGTATCCAGCGTCAGCGCCACGCTCACTTCAGAGGTGGTAATCAAATCCACCGAGATATTATGGCGCGCCAGGATGCTGAACACTTCGGCCAGGAAGCCGCGTGAGTGCAGCATATTCAGGCTGTGCAGCGTCAGCAGGGTTTGTTTGCGGCGCAGGGCCAGCGCCCGGAATAGCGGCGGATTATGGGTTTGATTGCACACCAGCGTCCCGCCCGCTTTTGGGTCTTTGCTGGAGCCGACAAACACCGGGATATCGCTGCGCACCGCAGGCAGCAGCGTCGCCGGATGCAGCACTTTCGCGCCAAAAGTCGCCATTTCAGCGGCTTCTTCAAAGGCGATTTCATCGATGCGTTTTGCGGCAGGCACCACGCGCGGGTCAGTGGTGTAGATGCCCGGCACATCGGTCCAGATATCCACGCGGCTGGCTTTTAACGCTTCGCCCAGCAGTGCGGCGGTATAGTCGCTGCCGCCACGGCCCAGGGTGGTGGTGCGGCCTTTGGATTCGCTGCCGATAAAGCCCTGGGTAATGACCAGCCCTTCCGCCAGGCGCGGAGCCAGTTGCAGGTTACTCAGTTCGGCAAGGGCGCTCACGTCCGGCTCGGCACGGCCAAAGCGGTCGCTGGTGCGCATCACTTTACGCACGTCAAACCACTGGGCCACTACACCGCGCTCGCGCAGGATCTCAACAAACAGCAACGTAGACATCAGTTCGCCGTGGCTGACCAGTTCGTCAGTCAGGGCATTCGAGGTCGCCAGCGAGGCGGCTTCCGCCAGGGTGGTAATATTTTCCAGCAGGCGGTCGATCTCTTCGCGGATCACCTGCGGATTCGCCAGATTGCCTAAAATATCGTGCTGGATTTTGCGGATGGCATCCAGCTTCACGAAGCGTTCCGTGGCTTCCAGGCCTTCGGCCAGCGCAACCAGCAGATTGGTCACGCCCGCAGAGGCGGAAAGCACCACCAGGCGCACGTTGGGATCGGAAAGCACCACATCGGCGCTGCGGTTCATGGCGTCGAAGCTGGCGACGCTGGTGCCGCCGAATTTCGCGACGACGATAGGGGATGTTGTGTGCGACATAACTACCTCGTGTGAGATTCCCTTCGCCTTTCACGTTGTAGTTGCGTTGGGTCGTTTGAGTTGGGAATGCTAAGTAATAATTTTTTAACGCTCGCTTTTATAAATAAAGTTTCCACCGGGCCCTTGTCAACGCTGGGATTATGGGGATTTTTCATGTTCCGGGATGGTCCAGGAAAATAACTTATAACCGCTATACTTTGCCGGGAAGCTCGATTCAGCAATCTGGCGGCGGCGTATTCGTCGAGTGATACGGGCAGGGCACAAAAGTCATCGCAATTGCCTGGAGTAGCGCTACAATCGACGGCAGTCACATTTTTCAAATCCACATGAGTATTGCTATGAAAAACATCAATCCAACGCAGACCTCTGCCTGGCAGGCACTACAAAACCATTACGCTGAAATGAAAGATGTCACCATCGCGTCGCTTTTCGCCGACGATGCTGACCGTTTCGCTAAATTTTCCGCGACCTTCAACGATCAGATGCTGGTGGATTACTCCAAAAACCGCATCACTCAGGAGACGCTGGATAAACTGTTAGCGCTGGCCAAAGAGACCGATTTGCAGGGCGCGATTAAATCGATGTTCTCCGGCGAGAAAATCAACCGTACCGAAGATCGTGCGGTGCTGCATGTGGCGCTGCGCAACCGCAGCAACACCCCGATTCTGGTGGATGGCAAAGACGTCATGCCGGAAGTGAACGCGGTGCTGGAAAAGATGAAATCCTTCTCGGAAGCGATTATCTCCGGCAGCTGGAAAGGCTACACCGGCAAAGCGATTACCGACGTGGTTAACATCGGTATCGGCGGCTCCGACCTCGGTCCGTTTATGGTGACCGAAGCGCTGCGTCCGTACAAAAATCATCTCAATATGCATTTCGTTTCCAACGTTGACGGAACGCACATCGCCGAAGTGCTGAAGAAAGTGAACCCGGAGACCACGCTGTTCCTGGTCGCATCCAAAACCTTCACCACCCAGGAAACCATGACCAACGCCCACAGCGCGCGCGACTGGTTCCTGAAAGCGGCGGGTGATGAACAACACGTGGCGAAGCACTTCGCTGCCTTGTCGACGAATGGCAAAGCGGTTGGCGAGTTCGGTATTGATACCGCCAACATGTTTGAATTCTGGGACTGGGTTGGTGGCCGTTACTCCTTGTGGTCGGCGATTGGCCTGTCGATCATTCTGTCAGTGGGTTACGACAACTTCGTTGAACTGCTGTCCGGCGCGCACGCCATGGATCAGCACTTTTCCACCACCGAGCTGGACAAAAACCTGCCGGTGCTGCTGGCGCTAATCGGCATCTGGTACAACAACTTCTTTGGTGCGGAAACCGAAGCGATCCTGCCGTACGACCAGTACATGCACCGTTTTGCGGCCTACTTCCAGCAGGGCAACATGGAATCCAACGGCAAATTCGTTGACCGTAACGGCAACGCGGTGGATTACCAGACCGGCCCTATCATCTGGGGCGAGCCGGGCACCAACGGCCAGCACGCGTTTTATCAGCTGATCCACCAGGGCACCAAGCTGGTGCCGTGCGACTTTATCGCCCCGGCGATCACCCATAACCCGCTGTCCGATCACCATCCGAAGCTGCTGTCGAACTTCTTCGCGCAGACCGAAGCGCTGGCCTTTGGTAAATCCCGCGATGTGGTTGAACAGGAGTTCGCCGATCAGGGTAAAGATCCGAAAACTCTCGATCACGTGGTGCCGTTCAAAGTGTTCGAAGGCAATCGCCCGACCAACTCCATCCTGCTGCGTGAAATCACGCCGTTCAGCCTGGGCGCGCTTATTGCGCTGTATGAGCACAAAATCTTTACTCAGGGCGCAATCCTGAACATCTTCACCTTCGATCAGTGGGGTGTGGAGTTGGGTAAACAGCTGGCGAACCGTATTCTGCCGGAGCTGAACGATAACAGCGATATTAGCAGCCACGATAGCTCCACCAACGGCTTAATTAACCGTTATAAATCCTGGCGCGGATAATTAGCGATAACCTTTAAAATGCCGGCGAAATGCCGGCATTTTTTTATCAGATTTATCCCGTTGCCTCAGCATTATTTAAAACATGACCGCTGAGGTTTATCTGAAAATAAATTAAGGCATCCTTTCAGAAACCGAGATAATTAGGAATAACCGGGGGTTGTTTCTTGCGTATTTTTTGATAAATAATTGTTTTTAGTGTTTATTTTATATTTTATTTTGTGATTTTATCCCGCCGGGTTTAATTGTCCGAAAGCCGCCAGGCTATTTCCCCAGCACGTCAACTCCCTCTGTCAGGTTATGTATACTCGGTTCCGCCTGGATTGTTCAGGCATATATCCATTCATTTAATGAAAGGAACCTGTATGAAGAAAATAACCTATGGCGTATTTGCCGTGTCTCTGCTTGCCGCATCGTCTGCCTTCGCCGCTTCGGTGGAAGTGGGTGAAGCGGCGGGTAGCGCCGCGACATCGGTCTCAGCAGGAACGTCTACTGCGACCAGCGCCAGTACGGTTGGATCGGTAGTCGGTGTGGCGCTTGCCGCAACGGGCGGAGGCGACGGTTCAAACACCGGGACCACCACAACCACCACAACCAGTACCACCCAGTAACGTAGCGGGTGTTTTAACCATAACCACACTGCGGTGTGGTTATTTTGACCTGGGGAAACGCGTGAAGCGAGTCGCGATCATCACAGTGTGCCTGCTGCTGCAGGCGTGTTCAGCCAATCTCACCGGCATGGGTAAGGCGCTCTGGAACAATATGGCAGGGCGGGACGGCGTCACTCTCACCGATGACGAAATCCACAACATGCCCTATGCCAGCCAGTACATGACGCTCAACCACGGCCCGCAGCTGTTTGTGGTGCTCGCCTTCTCGGAAGACGGGCAGCAGAAATGGGTGACACAGGATCAGGCGGTGTTAATTACCCAACACGGACGAATGATTAAAACCACCGGCCTGGGTGACAACCTGCTCCAGGTAGGCAATCTGGATGCCGATCCGCTAAAAGCGCCGGGGCAAATCCGTGACGGCGCAGGCTGGACGCGGGTGATGGGCTGGACCGAGCATCAGCAGGTGCGTTACGCCACCGCGCGCTCGCAGTTTCGCTGGCAGAGCAGTGACAGCCTGAAAACCGGCAGTGATATCACCGCCGTTCGGGTGCTGGAAGAAACGGTAACCACCGATCGGGCAAGCTGGACCAACCGCTACTGGATCGACAGCGACGGACAAATTCGCCGCTCTGAACAGACTCTCGGTGCCGACTATTACCCGGTCACCACGCAACTCATCAAGGCGGCGAAATCATGAGAATGCTTCCTTTCAGCGCTTTCATGCTGAGCCTGTTAAGCCAGAGCCTTTACGCGGCGGGCACGGTAACGGTACATCGCACCGACAGCGGCGAAACGCTGAAAATTCAGAATGCCCAACGCTTATCCGATGTGGTTAGCCAACCCGCGCTGGCACAAAGCTGGTGGCCGGGGGCCGTGATTGGTGTAACGGGGAAAACCCGCGATCAACAGGCGCGCCATCAGCAACTGCTGGCCAGGCTGGCCTCTCTCGCCGCGCAGGAGTCGGGTGATGATGCCGCCGCCATTCGCCAGCTTCAGCAGCAAATGGCGGCGCTTAAGGTCACGGACCGTCAGTTTGTCGATCTCGATCCTGACGTGCTGAGAGTCAGGACTGCCACCAATAAACCGCTGGCCGGTGATTACACCCTGTGGACCGGCAAAATGCCTGGCTATATCACTCTGTACGGCCTGGTGAGCGGCGCGGGGAACAGGCCGTTCACGCCGGGTAAAAGCGTGGCGGAGTATCTCGGCGAAACCGCGTTGCTCAGCGGGGCGGAGCGCAGTTATGCCTGGGTAATTTATCCGGATGGACGGGTGCAAAAAGCACCGGTGGCGTACTGGAATAAACGCCACGTTGAGCCCATGCCGGGCAGCGCCATCCTGGTCGGATTTTCAGAACGGCTCTTTTCATCGGCTTATGACGACCTCAACGCGCAGCTTGTCGACTCCCTGACGCACCGGATACCGCAATGATAAAAAAACGCTACCTGTATAGCCTCGTGGCGCTGGCCGTGACGTCGGCATGCCAGGCGGAGAGCTGGCCCGCGCCGGTCGGCCCGTCGCAATCGGATTTCGGCGGCGTGGGCCTGATGCAAACGCCCACGGCGCGGATGGCGCGCGAAGGTGAATTAAGCCTCAACTACCGCGATAACGATCAGTACCGCTATTACTCTGCCTCGGTGCAACTGTTCCCGTGGCTGGAAACCACGCTGCGTTACACCGATGCGCGCACCCGGCGCTACAGCAGCGTCGAGGCATTTTCCGGCGATCAAACCTACAAAGACAAAGCCTTCGATCTCAAACTGCGGCTGTGGGAAGAGAGTTACTGGATGCCGCAGGTTGCCGTCGGCGCGCGGGATATCGGCGGCACCGGGCTGTTCGATGCTGAATACATTGTGGCGAATAAAGCCTGGGGTCCGTTCGATTTCTCGCTGGGATTAGGCTGGGGCTATCTGGGCACCAGCGGCAACGTCAAAAACCCGTTCTGCTCGTACAGCGACAAATACTGCGCGCGCGACAACAGCTATAACAAAGCGGGTTCGGTAGATGCCGGGCAGATGTTCCACGGCCCGGCATCGCTGTTCGGCGGGGTGGAATACCAGACCCCGTGGCAGCCGCTGCGCCTGAAGCTGGAATATGAGGGCAATAACTACACCCAGGACTTCGCCGGGAAGCTTGAGCAGAAGAGCAAGTTTAACGTTGGCGCTATTTATCGTGCGACCGATTGGGCCGACGTTAACCTGAGCTATGAGCGCGGCAATACCTTTATGTTCGGCGTGACCCTGCGCACCAATTTCAACGACCTGCGTCCGCGCTATAACGATAACCGCCGCCCGGAATACCAGCCGGAGCCGCAGGAAGCGATTATTCAGCACAGCGTGGCGGCCAACCAGCTAACGCTGCTGAAATACAACGCCGGGCTGAATGACCCACAGATTCAGACCCACGGCGACACGCTTTACGTCACCGGCGAGCAGGTGAAATACCGCGACTCACAGGAGGGCATTGAGCGCGCCAACCGGATCGTGATGAACGACCTGCCCGACGGCATTCGAACTATCCGTGTTACCGAGACGCGCGCCAGAATGCCGCAGGTTACCACCGAAACCAACGTCGCCAGCCTGCAACGCCATCTGGAAGGCGAGCCGTTAGGCCAGGAAACCGCGCTGGCACAAAAGCGCATCGAACCGGTAACCCTGGAGAACCCGGAACAGGGCTGGTATATCGAGCCTTCGCGCTTCAGCTTCCATCTTGACCCGGTGTTGAATCAGTCCATCGGCGGGCCGGAAAGTTTTTATATGTATCAGGTGGGGGTGATGGGCACCGCCGACTGGTGGGTCACCGACCATCTGCTGACCACCGGCAGCCTGTTCGCCAACATCGCCAATAACTACGACAAATTTAACTACACCAATCCGCCGAAGGATTCTTCCCTGCCGCGGGTGCGCACCCACGTGCGTGATTACGTGGAAAACGATGTCTATGTGAATAACCTGCAAGCCAACTACTTCCAGTATTTCGGCAACGGTTTTTACGGCCAGGTTTACGGCGGCTATCTGGAAACCATGTACGGCGGCGCAGGGGCAGAAGTGCTGTATCGCCCGGTAGACAGCAACTGGGCATTCGGCGTTGATGCCAACTACGTGAAGCAGCGCGACTGGCGCAGCGCCCAGGATATGATGAAATTCACTGACTACAGCGTGAAAACCGGGCACCTGTCGGCATACTGGACGCCGCCATTTGCCCAGGATGTGCTGATCAAAGCCAGCGTCGGGCAGTATCTGGCCGGAGACAAAGGCGGCACGCTGGAAGTCTCCAAACGCTTCGACAGCGGCGTGGTGGTGGGCGGCTACGCTACCCTCACCAACGTGTCGCCAGATGAATACGGGGAAGGGGATTTCACCAAAGGCGTGTACGTTTCCGTGCCGCTCGATCTGTTCTCGTCTGGCCCGACCCGTAGCCGCGCGGCCATCGGCTGGACGCCGCTCACCCGCGACGGTGGACAGATGCTGGGACGCAAGTTCGATCTCTATAGCATGACCAGCGATCGCAGCATTAATTTCCGTTAAAACTTTACCGGGAGAAAGCGTATATGCGCCTCCCGGTTCCTTCCTTTATGGACATATTCTTATAAATTGTGGATTAAACAATTATAAGTATTTATGTGATCTGTGGCACATTGATTAAACGTTTAATCATTTAGCATCAAATCAGTTAATTGAGTGGTATAACTACGATGCCATTTAAAAATGGTTTTCATCCATAAAATAGGTTGGAAATCCTATGAAAAAGGAAATGATAAACTTCTTTCAGAAGTTATCGCGTGCTTTTATTACCCCAATAGCACTTTTGTCGTTTGCTTCTTTATTATTAGGTGTCGCATCTCTCTTTCTGTGGCATGAAAAAATCAGAGAAATGCTTCCTTTTCTAAACTCATTTATATTTCAATACATAGCAAACTTACTCAATACGGTAGGGGCTGTCATCATGGACAACCTGCCGTTTTTATTCGCGGTTTCGCTTGCTTTTACCCTGGCTAAAAGTGAGAAAGAATATGCAGCGTTAGGTGCGATATGCGGCTATCTGGCGTTAAATATGGGCATGCATGCATTATTAATGTCTCGCCCTGAAGTCAGAAGCATGTTTCCTGCTAATGCCTTAGCCACCATATTAGGTATCGAAACTGTTAATACGGGGGTTGTTGGTGGCATAATTACAGGGATATTATCCGGTATCCTTCATAATAAAGTGTATCAGGTTAAATTTCCGGTTGCGCTGGCATTCTTTGGCGGCGTAAGGTTTGTTCCACTTGCCAACGTGATGTTTTTTGTTGTATTCGGCCAATGCTTCCCTTATGTATGGATATTGATGTCGAATGTCATTAATCATGCAGCCTTAGGTGTTTCCCACGCCGGGATATTTGCTCCATTCATTTATGGTTTTGGCGAGAGGTTGTTGCTGCCAACCGGGTTACATCAGATATGGAATACTGTCATTCGTGACACCATGGTTTCTGGTGTAGCTACTTTCCCTGACGGCCATACGATTGAAGGAGCCCGGGCTATATTTGCGGAATATCTGAAAACCAATATATTGCCAACGAATATGTCGCTGCCGGACATTGTGAAATTTTTGCGGGGTGGTCAAATTCCGATCACAATGTTCACGCTACCCATGATGGCGTTGGCAATGTACCAGACAGCGAAACCTGAGCAACGGGTTAAGATCAAACCGCTGTTATTAACCGGGGCTTTTACCTCTATTATTGCTGGCGTAACCGAACCTCTTGAGTTCACATTTCTTTTCGTCTCCCCGGTCTGGTATTTGATTTATTCGTTGCTAAATGGTTTGAGTTGGATGCTCTGCTATATGTTCCACAGTCAACTGGGAGGAACAGAGGCTAATATTATTGGCCTGGTACTATACGGTTTCTTACGTCCTGAATCAAAGTTCTGGATCAACATTGTAATTGGTTTAGGCATGTCGATAGTAGGCTACGGGCTATTTAAATTCTGGATCATCCATTTTAATTTAAAAACACCGGGGCGCGGGAGCGATTATGAACAAACGATTGATATATTGGGGATTCAACAGCAAACGGACCAAATAGCTGGCGATCCGCTAAAGCTTAAGGCATCCGCAATTATCAAAGGGTTAGGAGGGGACAGTAATATTGAGCAAGTTGATTGTTGCTATAGTCGGTTAAGAGTGACGATTAAAGATATCTCTCTTATCGATGAGAAAATCATTCAGGCTACAGGTTCTTTAGGTTTTGTTCCGGTCGATCAAAATAACGTGCAGATTGTTTATGGCACAACCGTAGATACAATTCGCAACGCCGTACGTAAATTATTAGCACAAGGATAAATTATGAAAGTTTATTTAGTTAAAGACTATGATGCCATGTCATGGCGGGCCTATGAAATTATCGCTGATGTTATTAATAACAATCCTCATCCTGTCATTTCCATGACAACCGGTGCATCACCGACAGGGTTGTTCAGGCATTTAACCAACGCAGTAAATGAAAAAACGATTGATATCTCCGAAGCGGTTTTTTTGAACGTTGATGAATATGTCGGTGGGCAGAATGATGTTTATACTGTTCATACATTCATGTTTAAACATTTTTATGACCAGCTTAAATATCCTCCTAAGTATTTTGATATGTTTAATGCAGGCAACCACAATAAGCAATATGAAATTCTGCGTTATAAGCATATTATGAACACTTACCCGCGAGATTTACAATTGTTAGGTTTGGGGGTGAATGGTCATATAGGGGCTTGTGAGCCAGGCACGCCTTTTAATGCATCGGCCTTTTGTGCCCAGCATAAAGAATCTACTATTGAAAGCACAATGAATCTCTATGGTATTACACGTGAACAAGCCCCAACCGAAATGTTTACGTTAGGGTTTAAAGAAATTATGGACGCTAAAATCCCTCTGTTAATTGCCAGTGGGAAAAGTAAGGCGCAGGCGGTGAAGCGAGTTCTGGAAGATCCAATAAATGAAGACTGCCCGGCCTCCTGTTTACGAAATCATCCTTCATTTACGTTTGTTATTGATCATGATGCTGCATCTTTACTGAGTAAGGAAACTCTCGCATGCATAACACGTTGATCGCCACCTGGCGCATGGCCCAGGATGGCATAATAAAAGCCATGGATATTGATAGTCTCGAAGACGCCGTTACGCATGTAGTCATCAATGTTGAAGATAATCCTCTCTTTCACTCAGTAGGATATGGTGGATTGCCAAACAGTAAAGGCGAGGTTGAACTGGACGCCGCTTTTATGGATGGAGATACATTAAACTATGGTGCGGTGGCTGCCGTTCAGCATATTAAAAATCCCATTCTTGTTGCAAAAACATTAAGCCGGTATCAACGAAATAATGTATTAACAGGGCATGGCGCCTTTGAGTTCGCGGTACAAAATGGGTTTGAAGCACGTGATAATCGATACCCTCTTTCACAACTGAAGTGGCGTAATACCCTACAGGACTTGCCAGCCAGTGAACAATTAGAAGCCTACGACGGCCATGACACAGTATGTGTTCTTGGCTGCTCACCGGCGGGAAAAGTGTGCGCGGGTGTGTCAACATCAGGTTTATTTCTTAAAAATTCCGGGCGTATTGGCGATTCGCCTGTCATCGGTTCGGGATGTTTCGCCGATAGCGCTATTGGGGCGGCAGCGGCAACAGGCGTTGGCGAAGACATCATGAAAGGGTGTCTTTCGTGGGAAGCGGTACGTTTAATGCAGGAATATTCTCCTCAGTATGCCTGTGAAAAAGTGGTGGCTGAACATACTGCTAAACTCATGTCCCGGAAAGGAGAGTGCGGAAGTATCTCCCTGATTGCTATAAATAATAAAGGTGAATGGGGAGCCGCTACCAATAAAGAAGAATTTTCTTTTGTTATTGGGCAACCATGGAAGCCTGTACAAGTTTGGCTTGCTCACTGTCGAAATAATACTGTTTCAGTTGAATTAGCTTCCGAGGAATGGCTAAGCAATTACCTGTTGAGGTTAAATCAGGGGTCAGGGAATTAAGCTGAATTTCTGAGTATAAGTGTGGGTCCCGGATGAGACAGGGTAATTACTTCTTGATGGTTATCAATTTTTTGAATTAATATATGCGCCGCGTTCCAGCCCATCTGAAAGGCGGAGTAATCAACACATGTGATTGACGGAGCACCATACTCAGCTTCGTCAATTTTTTCTAAAGCAACTAATGAAATATCTCTTTCTATATAATTATCTTTACCGACTGTTCTTCCCCGGTTATTTATTCCCGTTACGGTTCCTTTCGTCGCTAACTCATCATAGCAAAGAATCGCAGTGAGCCAGGGATGTGAGGAAATAAGCTTTTCAACGCCTTCTGCAGTGTTTTGAAGGTTGTCTCCTTCAGGAAGGATTAATGATTTGTCGTCTTTAATGTTATTTTTCCGTAAGGTTGAAAAATATCCCGCTAGTTTTTCAGCACGATCATATGACTTCATGTTGCCGCCTACAAAAGCAATGTGAATATGACCGTTATCAATAAGATATTGCGTCGCTAGCGCACTGACGCTTGCCGCATCGACACAGAAATGATTGTGATCGCTTAACTGGTTAGTGAAGGCAATGGTAGCAAAAGGAATAGTTTGATTTTGCAATCTTAACTCTATGCTTTTACTAATTTGAGTTGGACTGACGATAATAATACCATCAACATTATAATTTAACGCAATATTTAGCCTGTTATCCAGATCAAGCGCGGTTTCATAAATAAGAATGAAAGCAACCTTATTATCGCAATCAATTTTAGCATTTAGCCCTTGCAAGACTTCAAGGTTAAACCGCCGCTCCAAACCATGCATCATCACGGCGATAAGTCCTGTTTTGCCGCTTCTTAACGCTGCAGCATTATTATTTCTTACATAGCCTAGTTGGTCGATAGCATCATTGATACGCTGTGCTGTCCATGTTGATATCCTCCCTTTACCAGAAAGGGCCATTGATACAGCTGCAGGAGAAACATCAGCGAGTTTAGCAACATCTGAAATAGTGGGCTTTTTTTTTGTCATCATTGATTCAATTTTGAATTAGAAATTGTTGTTTCTGCTTTAAAGATGGTTGCGGGTAACAATTCTAATCCTAATTAGAACCTTATCAAGCCCTAAACAGGCTAAAGTCCTTCGCGAATGTAAATTTTTGCTGAGTCTGCGAAACTTTTAATACGCAAAAATCCCTTTTAAGACATAACCATGTTTTACGACTGGTTGATATGCCATGAGATTGCCTCAGAAAACATGAGCCGATTAACGTCATTGATTCTTAAAACAAGCGCTATTCATAGCTTTAATATATATGGCAAGTATCAGCTATTATCAGCCTGGCGTGTTGTAAAGGTTCCCGGTACATCAGTGATACTGAAATGCGCTGGTTTTTGATTAAAACATAAGCAAATAAAACTAGATCTGGATCACATTTCTGACGTATAACGATTCCTCACTCCTGAGATGAGGACGCTGTTATGTCCACGCTATCCGCTTCGTCACGTGCGCGCGGGGAATGGGTTTCTTCCATCCTGCAAACGGTGCTGAACCTTGGCTTGCTCAGCCTTGGCCTGATCCTGGTTATCTTTCTCGGTAAAGAGACCCTGCATCTGGCCGATGTGCTCTTCTCACCCATTCAGGCCAGCAAATACGAGCTGGTGGAAGGGCTGGTGGTTTATTTCCTCTACTTCGAATTCATCGCCCTGATCGTCAAGTACTTCCAGTCCGGCTACCACTTCCCGCTGCGCTATTTCATTTACATCGGCATCACGGCTATCGTGCGGTTGATCATCGTCGATCATAAAGCGCCGATGGACGTGCTGATCTATTCCGGGGCGATCCTGCTGCTGGTGATCACGCTGTGGCTGTGCAACTCGAAACGGCTGAAGCGCGAATAAAAATGGCGGCCCGAAGGCCGCCGAAGGGAGTCACAGATAAGGAAAGTCACAACGGCAATTGAGGATAATAACAGTGGCATATAACGATGAAACTTAGCCTTTCACGCCGCCCGCCGTCAGCCCGCTGACCAGCCAGCGCTGGGCCAGCAGGAACACCAGGGTGATCGGGATAGCGGAAAGTACCGCAGCCGCAGCAAAGTCGCCCCACAGGTAGTTTTGCGGGTTGAGGTATTGCTGCATGCCCACGGCCAGGGTGTAGCTGTTCACATCACGCAACAGCAACGACGCGACCGGCACTTCAGTAATCGCGGCGATAAACGACAGAATAAACACCACCGCCAGAATCGGCACCGACAGCGGCAACAGTACTAAGCGGAACGCCTGCCACGGCGTTGCGCCATCCAGCGCGGCGGCTTCTTCCAGCGAGCCGTCGATGGTTTCGAAATAGCCTTTAATGGTCCAGACGTGCAGCGCAATGCCGCCGAGGTAGGCGAAGATCACCCCGCCGTGGGTGTTCAGACCGATAAACGGAATGTACTGCCCGAGGCGATCGAACAACGCATACAGCGCCACCAGCGACAGCACCGCCGGGAACATCTGGAAAATCAGCATGCCTTTCAGCAAGGTAGCCTTGCCGGGAAAACGCATACGCGCAAAAGCGTAGGCGCAAGTGGTGGAAAGCGCCACTATGCCAACCGCGGTAATGCCCGCGATTTTCACCGAGTTCCACAGCCACAGCAGTACCGGGAACGGCGGCGGGGTGACGCTGCCGTTGGCATGCACCACGTTAAAGCCCAGCGCCAGCTTCCAGTGCTCCCAGGAGATTTGCTCCGGGATCAGGCTGCCGGTGGCGAAGTTGCCGGAACGCAGCGAGATCGCCACGACCATCAGCAGCGGGAACATAATCGCTGCGATAAACATCAGCAATAACAGGTGCGTGATAAACAAACGCAGCTTTTGAGATTTCGGTTGCACCATAGCCATGTGTCGTCTCCTTAATCAAACTTGATGCGCGTGGCTTTGAGGTTAACAATCGCGAGCGCGCCTACCAGCAGGAAGATCAGCGTGGCGATAGCGGCGGCGAGGCCGAAATCCTGACCGCCGCCGCCTTCAAAGGCGATGCGGTAGGTATAGCTCACCAGCAGGTCGGTATAGCCTGCCGGGGTCGTCGTGCCGAGACGGTCCGGACCGCCGTTGGTCAACAGCAGGATCAGCACGAAGTTATTAAAGTTGAATGCGAAGCTGGCAATCATCAGCGGCGTGAGCGGCTTGATCAGCAGCGGGAACGTGATTTTAAAGAAGTTCTGGAATGGCGTAGCGCCGTCCATCGCCGACGCTTCATAGAGATCGTCGGGAATCGCCTTCAGTAGCCCCATGCACAGGATCATCATGTACGGGTAACCCAGCCAGGTATTGACGATAATAATCATGGCGCGGGCGGTAGTGGGGTCAGTAAACCACGCAGGGCGGATGCCGAACACCGCGCTGAGCATCATGTTGATTTCACCAAAGCTCTGGTTAAACAACCCTTTGAAAATCAGGATCGAGATAAACGACGGCACCGCATACGGTAGAATCAGCAGT
Source organism: Atlantibacter subterraneus (assembly GCF_007570865.1). GTDB lineage: Bacteria > Pseudomonadota > Gammaproteobacteria > Enterobacterales > Enterobacteriaceae > Atlantibacter > Atlantibacter subterraneus. The sequence goes on from NZ_VLPS01000006.1 coordinate 30,673, forward strand.
ACCCGGTAAATCGCTTTGCCCTTTAATGCTTCCCACTGCACCACGCAGGCCAACACCATGCCGACCGCCACGGTCAGCACCACCGTCAGCACCGAGAACACCACCGTCCAGACGAAGATGGCGAAGAACGGTTTCTGAATACCTTCGTCAGTGAAGACGCGCATAAAGTTGTCCCAGCCGGTGGTCACCGTGTAGCCAGGGCTGAGTTTTTCGCTGCCCCAGCTGCCGTCGGCGTTAACCGCCTGATAGAAACCGACATCGGGATTCGGCGCATAGACCGCGCCGCTCTGGTTGTTGGTCAACTTGCCGTCATTCGCCAGGGTGTACAGCGGGCGGGTGCCCGAGAACTGGCGTAATGAGCTCATCACCAGCTGGCTTTCATCCGGCAGTTCGGCGGTGATCCGGGTCAGCGCCTGGCGATTCTGGGTAATGATGCGCAGCGTGGCGCGTTCACCGGTCGGCAGCGCGTCGGCTTCCTTCAGCTTCAGGGTTTGCTCGTCGCCAAAGGTAAAGGCGTCGGAGACGTAGTTTTTGCCGCTTTCGCCATCGGTAAGCGCGAGCCGCCATTTTTCGTTATCCGGATAAAGGCCGAAGCCGAACGTTTTACCCGCCTGATACTGGCGGTCCATCAGCACCTGCTGCGCGCGTTCAAAGGTCAGCTGGTTGGTGCTGCTGTAGTTGGTAAACGCGATGGCGATGGTGCAGATCAGCGGGAACAGAACGAACAGCCCCATGCCGGCGAGGCCAGGGTAGACGTAGCGCCATGCGTAAGCGCGACGGTTAGCGAAGATGTACAGGCCAACGGAGCTTAAGATCAGCGTCACAATGGCGAACAGATACTCCCCCTGGGCATACATCAATACCACAAGATAACCCACCAGCAGGCCGAGCAGGGCGACGGCTGACCACTTCAGCATATCGCTTTGCCACCAGGGTTTCTTTTTAACTACATCCATGGGGTTTCCTTTCACAGCGTATTAGATCGGCAACTCAACGCGGGCAGCCCAACGCTGCCCGCGATTGCTTATTACTTGGTGATACGGCCCTGCGCATCTTTCATCGCTTCGTCCACGGTCTGACGACCGCTCACGGCGTTGATCACCGCGGTGCGAACGGCATACCAGAAGGCGGACATTTGCGGGATGTTCGGCATGATTTCACCGGTCTCGGCGTTGGCCATAGTCGCGGCGATGCGCGGATCCTTCGCCAACTGATCCTGGTAGGATTTCAGCGCCACGGCACCCAGCGGTTTATCCTTGTTCACTTCCGCCAGACCTTCGTCGGTCAGCAGGTAGTTTTCCAGGAACTCTTTCGCCAGTTCTTTGTTCGGGCTGGCGGCGTTAATGCCCGCGCTCAGTACCCCAACGAACGGTTTCGACGGCTTGCCTTTGAAGGTCGGCAGCTGTGCGACGCCGTAGTTGATTTTGCTCTTATCGATGTTGGTCCACGCCCACGGACCGTTAATGGTCATGGCAGTTTCGCCTTTGTTAAAGGCGGCTTCGGCGATGGAGTAATCAGTATCGGCGTTCATCTGTTTGTTTTTGATCATATCGACCAGGAAGGTCAGGCCCGCTTTCGCGCCCGCGCTGTCCACGCCGACATCTTTCACATCGTATTTGCCGTTGGCGAATTTAAACGCGTATCCGCCGTCTGCTGCGATCAACGGCCAGGTGAAGTACGGCTCTTGCAGGTTGAACATCAGGGCGCTCTTACCTTTGGCCTTGAGTTCTTTATCCAGCGCCGGGATCTCTTCCCAGGTTTTCGGCGGGTTAGGGACTAAATCTTTGTTGTAGATAAGAGAAAGCGATTCAACCGCTACCGGGTAAGCAATCAGCTTGCCGTCATAACGCACCGCGTCCCAGGCGAATGGCACCAGTTTGTCCTGGAAGGCTTTGTCCGGCGTGATTTCAGCCAGTAGGCCAGACTGCGCGTAACCCCCGAAACGGTCATGCGCCCAGAAAATGATATCCGGGCCGTCACCGGTGGCCGCAACCTGCGGATATTTCTCTTCCAGCTTATCCGGATGCTCAACGGTCACTTTAATGCCGGTGTCTTTTTCGAACTTCTTACCCACTTCGGCAAGGCCGTTATAGCCTTTATCACCGTTGATCCAGATTACCAGTTTGCCTTCTTCTATCTTGGCGAGAGCAGAGGCGGAGAACATCATCGTTGTCAGTGCAGACAACGCGAGGATGCGTGCGCCAGTGTTGAGTTTCATATGTCCCATCCTTTTTGGTGATGTGCACGTGGATACACGTAGTGGCTTTACCCTGCTTAGTCTGCGCATCTGACAAGCGCTTCTCATCCTCCTTTACGCTACGCCCCTGGGCTCACTTGTGTGATCTGCGTTACATAAGCGCGGGTTATGTGGGCTGGCGCACACAAAAAAGCCCGCTTTTTTGACGCCACGATCACGATTTTCTCAGGCGAGCCGTGCCTGCGGTGGCAGACCTGCTCCTCTCATCCTCCCGTCTCCTCCCCCATTAAAAAGCGCGGGGGTGGAGGATTTACCCACGCAGCTAATGACGGATAGTCGGTCAATACAGACGTTCTGCGGTATTGCGACAAGTTGTTGAGGGAGAAGGGGATGGCAAGCGTTCAGCTGCGTAATGTAACGAAAGCCTGGGGTGATGTGGTGGTCTCAAAGGATATCAACCTTGATATCACCGAAGGTGAGTTTGTGGTGTTCGTCGGCCCCTCAGGCTGCGGTAAATCGACATTGCTGCGAATGATTGCCGGGCTGGAAACGGTTACCAGCGGTGATTTATTGATTGGCGATAAACGCGTTAACGACGTGCCGCCCGCCGAACGCGGCGTGGGCATGGTGTTTCAGTCCTATGCGCTTTATCCGCATCTGTCGGTGGCTGAGAACATGTCTTTCGGCCTGAAGCTGGCCGGGGCGAAGAAAGAGGTGATCAACCAGCGGGTGAATCAGGTCGCTGAAACACTGCAACTGGCGCATCTGTTGGATCGCCGTCCGAAGGCGTTGTCCGGCGGGCAGCGCCAGCGCGTGGCGATTGGCCGTACCCTGGTGGCGGAACCGCGCGTGTTTCTGCTGGATGAACCGCTCTCTAACCTGGATGCCGCACTGCGCGTGCAGATGCGTATCGAAATCTCCCGTCTGCATAAGCGCCTGAAGCGCACCATGATTTACGTCACCCACGACCAGGTTGAGGCCATGACCCTCGCCGACAAAATCGTGGTGCTGGACGCCGGGCGCGTCGCCCAGGTGGGTAAACCGCTCGAGTTGTATCACTACCCCGCCGATCGCTTCGTGGCCGGATTTATCGGCTCGCCGAAGATGAATTTCTTACCGGTGAAAGTCACTGCCACCGCCATCGATCAGGTGCAGGTAGAGCTGCCGAACCGCCAGCAAATCTGGCTGCCGGTGGACAGCGCGGGCGTGCAGGTAGGGACCAATATGTCGCTGGGCATTCGTCCGGAGCATCTGCTGCCGAGTGAAATCGCCGACGTCACCCTGGAAGGTGAGGTGCAGGTCATTGAGCAGCTCGGTCACGAAACGCAAATTCATATCCAAATTCCGGCCATTCGTCAGAACCTGGTCTACCGCCAGTCTGACGTGGTGTTGGTAGAAGAGGGTGCCACATTCGCCATCGGCTTGCCGCCAGAGCGTTGCCATTTGTTCCGAGAGGATGGTACGGCCTGTCGTCGTCTGCACCACGAGCCCGGCGTTTAAGCATTCCATAAAAAACGACACAAAACCCTTCGCGCTGCGTTGCAGCAACCTGAAAGGCGATGTGTACAAAGAAAAGCAATGATCTCAGGAGATAGAATAATGATTACTCTGCGCAAAGTTCCACTGGCGGTTGCCGTCATGGCAGGCATCCTGTCTGCCCAGGCGGGTGCCGTCGATTTTAAAGGCTACGCCCGTTCCGGTATCGGCTGGACAGGCAGCGGCGGCGAGCAGGAGTGTTTCCAGGCTACCGGCGCTCAAAGTAAATATCGTCTGGGTAACGAATGCGAAACCTACGCAGAACTCAAACTGGGTCAGGAAGTGTGGAAAGAGGGCGATAAGAGCTTCTACTTCGACACTAACGTGGCGTACTCCGTATCACAGCGTAATGACTGGGAATCCACCAGCCCGGCTTTCCGTGAAGCCAACGTTCAGGGTAAAAACCTGATCGACGCGCTGCCGGGTGCCACTATTTGGGCCGGTAAACGCTTCTACCAGCGTCATGACGTCCACATGATCGACTTCTACTACTGGGATATCTCCGGCCCGGGCGCAGGTCTGGAAAACATCGATCTCGGCTTTGGTAAGCTCTCTCTGGCTGCCACCCGTTCTTCAGAATCCGGCGGCTCCTCCGCATTCTCTGATTTCGATTCCGACGGCAACCGTATTTATGACAACGTCGTGCCGAACGATGTGTTCGATGTGCGTTTAGCCGGCATCGAAATCAACCCGGGCGGTACCCTGGAACTGGGCGTCGACTACGGTCACACCAACATTCCTGATGACTACTACCTGCAGCCTGGCGCATCGAAAGACGGTTGGTTGTTCACCGCTGAGCATACCCAGAGCATGCTGAAAGGCTTTAACAAGTTCGTCGTTCAGTACGGCCTGGATTCCATGACCTCTAACGGTAAAGGCATCCCGCAGGGCGCCAGCCTCAATAATGACGGCCACCTGCTGCGCTTTATCGACCACGGTGCTATCTCCCTGGGCGACCGTTGGGACCTGATGTACGTCGGTATGTATCAGGACATCGATCTGGACAACAACAACGGTACCCGCTGGTGGACCGTGGGCGTGCGTCCGATGTTCAAATGGACGCCGATCATGAGCACCCTGCTTGAAGTGGGCTATGACAACGTCAAGTCCCAGCGCACCGACTCCACCAACGACCAGGTTAAAGTGACCCTGGCGCAACAGTGGCAGGCTGGCGACAGCATCTGGTCCCGTCCGGCAATCCGCGTGTTCGCGACCTATGCCAAATGGGATGAGTCCTTCGGCTACGCTAACAACGATTCCGGCGCTGGCTACACCGCAGGTTACGCTTATCAGGATACCTCCGCGCGCACCTTCAGCCGTGGTGATAACGATGAGTGGACCTTCGGCGCTCAGATGGAAATCTGGTGGTAATACAGCAAGTTAATTCATAAAGCAAAGAGGGGCGTAAGCCCCTCTGTCTGACCATGCCTGTCCTGGGTGAGCGCGCTATTGCCTGGCTCCCGCTTACCCGCACGTTTGAGGTTATAACAATGAAAATGAATAAAAGTTTAATCGCGTTGTGTCTCTCTGCGGGTTTACTGGCAAGCCTACCGGCCACCACCCTCGCAGCGGTGAATCTGGTTCCACAGGACGTTTCTGCTGCGCCCGCTATTCCGGCTCAGTCATTGCAGCAACTGCAATGGACGCCCGTCGACCAGTCCAAAACCCAAACCACCACCCTGGCAACCAGCGGCCAATCGCTGAACGCGCCGGGCATTGCCGGACCGGTTGCTGCGTACAGCGTACCGGCGAATATCGGCGAACTGACTATCACCCTGACCAGTGAAGTCGATAAGCAAACGTCGGTCTTTGCGCCGAACGTGCTGGTCCTGGATCAAAATTTAACACCTGCGGCCTTTTTCCCCAGCAGTTACTTTACCTATCAGGAGCCGGGCGTGCTGTCCGCCGATCGTCTTGAAGGCGTGATTAAACTGACCCCGGCGCTGGGGCAGCAAAAACTCTATTTACTGGTGTTCACCACGGATAAAGACCTGCAACAAACCACAAAATTACTCGACCCGGCCAAGTCTTATGCCAAAGGCACCGGCAACGCGATTCCGGATATTCCTGACCCGATTGCCCGTCATACCACTGACGGCACGCTAAAACTGAAGGTGAAAACCTCTTCCGGCTCCAGCATCCTGGTGGGGCCGCTGTTCGGCTCTTCTGGTCCAGGCCCGGTTACCGTCGGTAATACCGCCGCACCGGCAACCGCCTATGCCGCGCCAGCCCCGGCACCGGTCACCGCACCCGCCATGGCCCATGCCGCTCCGGCACCTGCGCCTGCCGCGAAAAGCGAACCGGTATTAAACGACACCGAAAACTATTTCAATCAGGCCATTAAGCAGGCCGTTAACAGCGGGGATATCGACAAAGCCCTGAAACTGCTGAATGAAGCCGAGCGTCTGGGTTCAACCTCCGCCCGTTCAACGTTTATCAGCAGTGTAAAAGGCAAGGGGTGATCCACTCCGCATTGTTGATGCTTGTAAGGTTGGTGCGCTTCGGCGCACCTTTTTTTATTTGCCGCCGCGTTTGTTGCACATTTGTTGCGCTAAATCGTTATTGGTGACGTTTCCTCCGCCAACTTCGCGCCTTTCTGCGCTACAATGCCGGAAGACTTGGTTCCGGAGAGCAAGACATGTCCCATCCTGCGCTCACGTCACTGCGTGCGCTGACCTTTTTCGACACCCTTCCCGAGCTGGATAGCGAATTGCGCGACTGGCTGCTGCTTGAAGACTCGATGACCAAACGCTTCGAGCAATTTTGCCGTAAAGTGCATGTCGATATCATCAATGAAGGCTTTATCGGGCCGGAATTGCCCGATGACGAACGTGCCTGCCTGCCGCAGGAATCACGCTACTGGCTGCGTGAAATCGTGCTGTGCGGCGATGGCGAACCCTGGCTGATTGGCCGCACCGTGGTGCCGGAGTCGACGCTGTGCGGGCCGGAACTGGCGTTGCAGCACCTGGGCGAAACCCCGCTTGGCCGCTATCTTTTTACCCAGTCGACGCTCACGCGCGACTATATTGAGGTGGGGCGCAGCGAAAATTTGTGGGGACGTCGTTCTCGCCTGCGGTTATCCGGTAAGCCGCTATTATTGACTGAATTATTTCTGGCTGCGTCGCCGTTGTACCAGGAGGAAAGATAATGGAGTGGAGCCTTAGGCAAAATAAGCTGCTGGCTTATCACCGGCTGATGCGTACAGATAAACCCATCGGCGCACTGTTACTGTTATGGCCGACTCTGTGGGCGCTGTGGGTTGCTACACCCGGCCTGCCGCCGCTGTGGATCCTGGCGGTGTTTGTCGCCGGCGTCTGGCTGATGCGCGCAGCGGGCTGCGTGGTGAATGATTATGCCGATCGCAAATTCGACGGCCATGTGAAGCGTACCGCCAACCGTCCGTTGCCCAGCGGCGCGGTAACGGAAAAAGAGGCGCGCAATCTGTTTGTCGGGCTGGTGCTGCTGTCGTTCCTGCTGGTATTGACGCTTAACACCATGACCATTTTGCTGTCGGTGGCAGCGCTGGCGCTGGCATGGGTCTATCCGTTTATGAAGCGCTATACCCATCTGCCGCAGGTGGTGCTCGGCGCGGCGTTCGGCTGGTCGATCCCCATGGCGTTCGCCGCCGTGAGCGAAAGCGTGCCGCTTAGCTGCTGGCTGCTGTTTATCGCCAATATCTGCTGGGCCGTGGCTTACGATACCCAGTACGCCATGGTCGATCGCGACGATGATGTAAAAATCGGCATTAAATCTACGGCGATCCTGTTTGGCCGCCACGACAAGCTGATTATCGGCATTTTGCAGGTGGTGGTGATGGGCCTGATGGCGCTGGTAGGCTGGCTGAACGGGCTGGGTGTGGTATTTTACGCGGCGATCCTGATTGCCGGCGGGCTGTTTGCTTATCAACAAAAGCTGATTGCCCATCGCGAGCGGGCGGCCTGTTTCCAGGCGTTTATGAACAACAACTACGTGGGTTTAGTGTTGTTTATCGGGCTGGTTTTCAGTTATCAGCCTATCTAAAAAAACAGGCGGGAAATCCCGCCTGTTTTGTCTTTACGCGTCGCTCGTCTGAGCCGCCGCGCTTTCGATGGTCAACCGAATATCCGAGGTAATCAGGTCCGCCAGAAGTTCGTAGACCTTCATGGTGCGGGCCGGTTCGGCATCACCGGTATCACTGATAAAGCCTTCATCACGCAAGGTGGACACCAGGGTACTGAACACCGCTTTATCGAAGAATTCCGGTGCGTTAATCCCGTGCAGCACCGACAGACGCTGCGCCACGGTGCGGCTCTCTTTCTCCAGCGTACCGCGGTTGATGGACGGATTAGCGCTCAGCAACCAGAAGGTGATTGCGTAGCGTTGCAATGTTTCGCGCACCCCTGCCGCCAGCAGTTGCAGCGTGCGTGAACGGGCCGGGTTAAGCTGCAATTTATCGCCGTTCTCAACGATCAACTGCTGCTGCAACAGCTCATTCACCAGCGCATCAATTACTGCGCCGAGTTCGCTTTTTTCCCAGCGCAGGAACAGCTCTGCCTTGAGCATCGGATACAGCACGTCGACCTGGCGCAGCAACTCTTCACGGGTGATGTGACGATGCTGAGCGATCATCGCCGCCAGCAGCGACGGCAACACCAGCATATGGTGAATGTTGTTGCGGTAGTAGGTCATCAATACCGCCTGTTCGCGCGGCAGAATAATGATGTCGCCGATGGTGTCTTTCTCGACTTCAAACTTATTCATTTGCAGCGCGTGCTCAATCAGCTCGTTAGCGGACTGGGCAGGGGTAGTTGCATCCGGCGAGTAGGGCACGTTGCGCAGCAGGCTCAGGTAGCAGCCGAGCTGTTCGGTCAACTGTTCGCGGGTGAGTGAACGCTGACGCGATGCCAGCAGCGCGGTACAGCACAGGTTCATGGCGTTTGCCGCGCCCGCGTTGTTGATGCGCACCATCAGATCGGCGGCGATGGCGTTCACCGTCGGCGTTAGCCAGGCAGGGCGAATCGCTTCGATCGGGTCGATGGAGTCGCGCCATTCCGGGACGTGCTGGTTGAGGTAGGTCGTCAGCGGTATCGGCTCGCCGAAGTTCACGTAACCCTGGCCCAGGTTGCGCAGCTTGCTCAGCCCCCTAACCATTTTCGCGAAGTTCTCTTTCTCTTTGGTCGCGCCGCGCAGCTCTTTAGCGTACGTGCCGACTTCCATTACGTGTTCATAGCCGATGTAGATCGGAATCAGCGTAATCGGGCGCGTACCGCCGCGCAGCATGGCCTGGATGGTCATCGACAGGGTGCCGGTTTTTGGGTCCAGCAGGCGGCCAGTACGGGAACGGCCCCCTTCAACAAAATACTCCACTGAATAGCCGCGGCTGAACAGTTCGCCCAGATACTCGCGGAACACCGTGGAGTAGAGCTTGTTGCCCTTGAACGTGCGGCGGATAAAGAACGCGCCCAGGCGACGGAACATCGGGCCTGCTGGCCAGAAGTTCAGGTTAATGCCCGCAGCAATATGCGGCGGCACCAGCCCCTGGTGATACAGCACGTAGGAGAGCAGCATATAGTCCATATGGCTGCGGTGGCAGGGAACGTACACCAGCTCGTGGCCATCATGCGCCAGCTGGCGCACCCGCTCGGCGTTGTGCACGTTAATGCCCTGATAGAGGCGGTTCCAGGTAAAGCCCAGAATGCGGTCCATCAGACGAATAGTTTCGTAGGAGAAGTTCGCCGCAATCTCTTCCATCAACGCCACGGCATTCTGCTGGGCCTTTTCATGGGAGATTTTTTTGCTGCGCGCTTCGTCTTCTACCGCGCGGGCGATGGCTTTGGAGGCCAGCAGCTTATTAAACAGATCCTGACGCGCCGGCAAACGCGGCCCGACGGCAGCCAGACGCTGACGGGCGAAATGCATCCGCGCCACCCGCGCCAGCTTCTGGGCGATGGTTTTATCGGTGCCGTGCTCATCCGCCATACGGCGCAGCGACACCGACGGCGAAAAGCGCACAAAGCTGTCGCGCCCTAACCAGGACACGGCAAAAAATTTCTGCACGCCGTTGAGCATGCGCAGCGGCGGGTTTACTTCGCCTTTTTCGCGGCCCGGGGCGCGCCCGAACATCACCGATACCGGCACCATCTGGACATCAAGCAGTGGATTGCTGCGATGCAGATCGAGATAGTCGTGGAACAGCTTAATCGACTCTTCTTTTGGGGTGTAATAGGTGAATACCCGCGGCCCGCCGTGAATAAACACATGGCGCGGCAACAGCGTGCCGTCGATTTCAATCGGCTCCAGCGGGTCGGGCAAATCATGCGCCAGGCACTGTTGACGCAGCGTCAGCAAGTCCGCTTTCGAGTTGTACGGGAGAACGTACATAATCGGGCGCGAGGTATCGAGCCCCAGTTCGGCGCACGGATCCGCCGGAATGGATTTGCTTTTTACCAGTACGCGTAATGGTAAATTAAGTAATTTGTAGTAAATTCGTGGCCAGCCGGACATAAACGATGTAAAGCCTCTGGTTAATAATGCAATTGCACCGCAAGAATATCAGAAACTACCGGGAATATCTGTGGTGCTTACGTTTCGTTGCTCAATGCTATTGATGCGCGTTTTTTAAAAAGGTTTCTTTTCATGGCGAATAACACCACTGGGTTGATACGAATAATAAAAGCAGCAGGTTACTCCTGGAAAGGCATCCGCGCCGCCTGGAAGAACGAAGCCGCGTTTCGTCAGGAAGGCGTCGCGGCGATTGCCGCCATCGCCATCGCCTGCTGGCTGGACGTTGATCCCATTACCCGGGTGCTGCTGATTGGCTCCGTTATCCTGGTGATGATCGTCGAGATCCTCAACAGCGCCATCGAAGCGGTGGTCGATCGCATTGGCCCGGAATTTCATGAGCTTTCCGGGCGCGCCAAAGACATGGGCTCGGCGGCGGTACTGTTCGCTATTTTACTGGCGATGATCACCTGGGGCACATTGCTCTGGTCAAATTTGCGATAACTCTTCCAGATGCGGCTAACATGCGGATATTTGCTCATTTTGTGGTTTCAAAAACACCGTTAGCTGTATATACTCACAGCATTACTGTATATGCACCCAGGGGGCGGAATGAAAAGTTTAACGGCCAGACAGCAAGAGGTGTTTGATCTTATTCGCGATCACATCAGCCAAACCGGCATGCCTCCCACTCGTGCGGAGATTGCACAGCGTCTGGGCTTTCGTTCTCCTAACGCTGCAGAAGAACACTTAAAAGCCCTGGCACGTAAAGGGGTGATTGAAATCGTCTCCGGCGCATCGCGCGGTCTGCGTTTGCTGGTAGAAGAGGAAGAAGGCTTACCTCTGGTTGGGCGTGTCGCTGCGGGCGAGCCGCTGTTGGCTCAACAGCATATCGAAGGGCATTATCAGGTCGATCCGGGTCTGTTTAAGCCCAGCGCGGATTTCCTGCTGCGCGTTAGCGGGATGTCCATGAAAGATATCGGGATTATGGACGGTGATTTACTGGCTGTGCATAAAACCCAGGATGTACGTAACGGCCAGGTGGTGGTGGCGCGCATTGACGACGAAGTTACCGTTAAGCGCCTGAACAAACAGGGCAATACGGTGCAGTTGCTGCCAGAAAACAGCGAATTCTCCCCGATCGTTGTTGACCTGCGCCAGCAGGCTTTTTCTATCGAAGGGCTTGCCGTAGGCGTCATCCGCAACGGCGAGTGGCTGTAAGTCCTTTTGCCTGATTTGAAGCCGTAGCGCGCCGCGTTACGGCTTTTTGCTTTTTACAGATTCGCGTTACCGCTACGGATTGCGTCATGCCATTTTTCACGTCTGCTGATAAAGCATTGTGGCGCCTGGCGCTGCCAATGATCTTTTCCAATATCACCGTGCCGCTGCTTGGCCTGGTGGATACCGCCGTTATCGGCCATCTCGATAGCCCCGTTTATTTAGCCGGAGTCGCCATTGGCGCGACCGCAACCAGCTTCCTGTTTATGCTGCTGCTGTTTTTACGCATGAGCACTACCGGGCTAACCGCCCAGGCATTTGGCGCAAAAAATCCCCAGGCGATGGCCCGCGCGCTGGTGCAGCCGCTGCTGCTGGCGTTGCTGGCAGGGGCTGCCATTATGCTGTTGCGCACGCCGCTTATCGAACTGGCGCTGCATATTGTGGGCGGTAGCGAAGAGGTATTGCATCAGGCGCGGCGTTTTCTTGAAATCCGCTGGCTAAGCGCGCCTGCGACCCTGGCAAATCTGGTGCTGTTAGGCTGGCTGCTGGGCGTGCAATACGCGCGAGCCCCGGTGATCCTGCTGGTCGTCGGCAACGTGCTGAATATTGTGCTCGATTTGTGGCTGGTCGTTGGCCTGGATATGAACGTGCAGGGCGCAGCGCTGGCTACGCTGGTGGCAGAGTACATTACCTTAATTGTTGGGCTGATGATGGCCTGGCATGTGATGAAGCTGCGGGGCGTTGACCCGACGATGCTGCTCTCCGCCTGGCGGGGGGACATCTGGCGTTTACTGGCGTTAAATCGCGACATTATGCTGCGCTCGCTGCTACTGCAAATCTGCTTCGCCAGCGTGACGATTTTAGGCGCGCGGATGGGCAGCGATGTCGTGGCGGTGAATGCCGTATTGATGACGCTACTGACCTTTACGGCCTATGCGCTGGACGGTTTTGCCTATGCGGTGGAAGCCCATTCCGGGCAGGCTTACGGCGCAGGCAGCAGCAGCCAGCTTATCAAGGTCTGGCATGCAGCCTGTCGGCAGGCGGGCCTGGTTGCGCTGATGTTCGCCGCGATTTATGCGCTGTGGGGCGAGCACATTGTTGCGCTGCTCACCTCGCTGCCGGTTCTGCAACAGCAGGCCGATCGCTATCTGGCCTGGCAGGTGGTGCTGCCGCTGGTCGGCGTGTGGTGCTATCTGTTAGACGGTATGTTTATTGGTGCCACCCGTGGCGCAGAAATGCGTAACAGCATGGCCGTGGCGGCGCTGGGTTTTGGCGTAACGTTAATGACTTTACCCTGGCTGGGGAATCACGGGCTGTGGCTGGCGCTGGCGGTATTTCTGGCGCTGCGTGGCGTGTCGCTATGGCTGATCTGGCGGCGTCACTGGAGGCGTAACAGCTGGTTCAACCAGCCGGGTCATGGTTAGTTACATCTGCTGACCGTGATTTAATTAACCGTTATCGCCCTGATATATAAAATATTTATATCAGTACTGCCGCCGTTTGCGTCTCTCGCCTGGTTAAAGATTCTGAATGTATCAAACGAGTCGGAATGGTCGACTAAACTAATTATCACGTCCAGCAGATAATAACTGTTAAACACGGACGATAAACATTTAGCGTTTATAACCGAACGATGAGGACTACATCATGAATAAAGACGAAGTCGGCGGTAACTGGAAACAGTTCAAAGGTAAAATGAAAGAGCAGTGGGGTAAACTCACTGACGACGATATGACCGTTATCGAAGGTAAACGCGATCAGCTCGTAGGGAAAATCCAGGAACGCTATGGATACGAGAAAGATCAGGCAGAGAACGAAGTGAAAGACTGGGAAACCCGTAACGATTACCGCTGGTAATCCTTTCATCTCTCTACTCAGCCACCCTCATGGCTACCCTGCCCAGGTACAAGGATGTACCGTTTATCGCTTTACTTCCCGCGCTTTTTCACCTGAACAGAATGATCGTGGCCGCAATGCTCCGGATGACGGCACGCTTCTACTTCTTTGCAGCTTGAGCACAATCCGTGCGCTTCAATCACGTTATGACGTAGCGTAAAGCCCATTTCTGCGGCTAGCGCATCCATAATCGTTTCCACGCCCTGTGCGCTCTGCTCTTTCACCACGCCGCAGCGGTCACAAATGAACATCGCAGAAGTATGTGTCGGCTGATCGAATAAATGACACAGTACATAGCTGTTGGTGGATTCAACCTTATGGACAAAACCCTGCTCCAGTAAGAAATCCAGCGCCCGGTATACCGTTGGCGGTTTAGCCTGCGGCTCGGTTTCGCGCAGCAAATCCAACAAATCATAAGCGCTGATTGCGCCTTTTTGTAAGGTCATTAAACGCAACACTTCCAGGCGCTGCGGAGTCAGGCGTACGTTTCGTTGCTGGCAGAGGTCTTCCGCCAGGGCAAGCATATGTTGTGACGTCGTCGTGTCCATCAGCATCCCCAGGGCTCGTAAAACCACTATTTTACCATGAACCGCTCAAAACGCCGACTGCTTGCTGGCGGCTACAGAGCACGCCTTAAATTCATTTTAATAATATTAACTCGCTAAGCATAAATCTCATCTATAAGTATTAGGGCTTACAAATAATTAACACGAGCTGCCAGAAGGCGGCATCACTATTCATGGGCCAAAGGCCCGTTTCTCATCGAGATATACGCAGCAATCGTTCTCCGCTGTGCAGGGACACAGCATCTGTTATGCAAACTATGACGAGACGGACTACTGTGAAAAAAATAAAACTATCGATGGTGACCGCAGCGGTTTCGCTGCTGGTGGCAAATGAGGCCAGCGCGGCCAATACCTGGACGGAAGCTCGCGGAGACGCGATGGGGGGAACGGGGGTCGCCTCAGCGCATTATGGCAGTGGCGTGTTGATCAACCCGGCATTACTGGCAAAGGCAAAACCTGAAGATGACATCACCGTTATTTTCCCCACGGTGGGTGCGCAAATTAGCGATAAAGATAATCTTCAGGATCAGATAGATGACATCAGCGATCGCATTAATTACTACCAGGATGTCATTGATGATTTTGGCCCGGAAGACCTCCTGAACATTAATCAGTCACTACAACAATTCCAGAATGCTGCTGGCGAACTGGCGGACCAACTTGAAGATCTGGACGGAAAAGTCGCTACCGCGCGTGCTGGAGTAGGCTTTGCCGTCAGTATTCCCAACGATGTGCTGTCAGTGGCCTTTATGGCTAAGGGTTATGCCCATGCCAGGGTAAGCTCCTGGATAGATCCTAACGATATCTCCTACCTGCGTGGTATTGAGGGCAGCGATTTACGGGCCGCAGCGGTGGCGACAGACGCCATTATTAACGGTACCGATCGCATTACCGATAATCTCAATTCCACCGGATTTGGGCGTGCGGCGATTGTTTCGGATTACGGCATCGCCTTTGCCAAACAGTTTGAAATCGGCGACGTGCCGGTATCGTTTGGCGTTACGCCAAAGCTGCAAAAAACCTGGCTGTATAACTACACCGTGCCGATCTACGCTTATGAAAGCAGCGACTGGAATAACAGCCGTTACCGTACTGATGATACGGGTTTTAACATCGACGCCGGTTTAGCCGCCGACTTCGGCGAAAACTTTACCGTCGGTTTAAGCGGCCAAAACCTCGTTTCCCGTGATATCGATACAAAAGTGGTTAACGGTTATCGCGATACTTATCAGATTGCACCGTTGGTCACGGCAGGCGTCGCCTGGAATACAGAGAGATTAACCTTAACCGCTGATGGCGATCTCACTGAAACTAAAGGATTCAAAAGCGAGGAAAACAGCCAGTACGCTGGTGTGGGCGCGGAAGTGCGGCCGCTCTCCTGGCTGGCGGTGCGCGCCGGTTATCGTGCGGATATCAAAGGCAACGATAATGACGTCTTTACCGCTGGCCTGGGCTTCTCGCCACTAAACCGGGTGCATATCGATTTAACCGGCATTGTCGGCGAGAAAGAGACCTGGGGCGCAGGGGCGCAACTTAAAGTGACCTTCTAAAAATCACAGGGCGGAGTGGCGACGTTCCGCCCATTTTCACAGAGTGTGGTATAGTGTCGCCCCTTTTTTAACCTGATACGCCATCGTTTGACTATGCTGCCAGAATCTCAACCCACCGCTTTTGCCGCTCACCGCTTTTCCATCGCGCCGATGCTCGACTGGACCGACAGGCACTGCCGTTATTTCTTACGTCTGCTGTCGCGCCATACGCTGCTGTATACCGAAATGGTGACCACCGGGGCGATTATCCACGGTAAAGGCGACTATCTGGCATTCAGCGAGGAAGAGCATCCGGTGGCGCTGCAGCTCGGCGGCAGCGATCCGGCGGCCCTTGCGCAGTGTGCAAAACTGGCGGAAGCGCGCGGCTACGATGAGATCAACCTTAACGTTGGTTGCCCGTCTGACCGCGTACAGAACGGCATGTTCGGTGCGTGCCTGATGGGTAATGCGCAACTGGTGGCGGACTGCATTAAGGCGATGCGCGATGTGGTGTCTATTCCCGTCACCGTTAAAACCCGCATCGGCATAGACGACCAGGATAGCTACGAATTCCTGTGTGATTTTATCAACACCGTATCCGGCAAGGGCGAGTGTGAGATGTTTATCATCCATGCCCGTAAGGCCTGGCTCTCTGGCCTGAGCCCGAAGGAAAACCGCGAAATCCCGCCGCTCGATTATCCGCGCGTGTATCAACTGAAGCGTGACTTCCCGCATCTGACGATGTCGATCAACGGCGGTATTACTTCGCTTGAACAGGCGAAAGCGCATCTGGAACATATGGATGGCGTGATGGTTGGGCGCGAGGCGTATCAAAATCCGGGGATGCTGGCGGCGGTGGATAAGGAAATTTTTGGCGTGGATAGCGCGTTAGCCGATCCGGTTGCGGTGGTGCGCGCCATGTATCCTTATATCGAACGCGAATTGAGCCAGGGCGCGTATCTGGGCCATATCACCCGTCATATGCTTGGGCTGTTCCAGGGGGTGCCTGGCGCGCGCCAGTGGCGTCGCTATTTAAGTGAAAACGCCCACAAGGCCGGGGCGGATATCGAGGTGCTGGAGCGCGCGTTGCAGAAAGTCGCCAACCCGCTGTAAGTTTCGCTAAAAAATGGTCAAATTCGCTACGCCCCGTCCATCGCGACGGGGCGTAGCTTTTTAAAATCAATAAGTTAATTCTGGCATGTTTCTTGTAATAGCTCTCTCAGGAATATATCTGATTGGGAGAGAAAGCCATGCTGGAAATTCTGTTCGTGCTGGGGTTTTTTGTGATGCTGCTGGTAACCGGGGTATCGCTGCTCGGTATCCTGGCGGCGCTGGCAGTGGCGACGGCATTAATGTTTGTTGGCGGTTTATTCGCCATCATTTTTAAAGTGTTACCCTGGTTATTACTGGCGGTCGCCATTGTATGGGTGGTACGGACGATAAAACAGCCGAAGCTTCCGCTTTATCAGCGCAACAACCGTTGGCGTTACTAAGGTTTGCGGCATGGGTCACAACCTGATGATCCCGTGAGGATTTATTCGGGATGCTGCGTAGGAATTGCTGGGTTAATCTGTCAGTATGCACGGGTTAATGAATTCATCGCAGCTGTACCCTACATACGGCGCGAACTATAAAAAGAAAGGGCTTCCTGCGGGAAGCCCTAATTCTTTCTAAGGGATCAATAAACTGGAACCCTGGGTTGCCCGGCTTTCCAGCGTCTCATGGGCTTTCTGCGCATCCTTCAATGCAAAGCGCTGTTCCGGCGCGACATCCACTTTAATCACGCCGCTAGCGATCAGCGAGAACAGCTCGTTGCTGGCTTCTTCCAGTTCGGCGCGGCTGGTAACGTAGCCGTTCAGCGAAGGGCGGGTGACAAACAGTGAACCCTTCTGGTTGAGAATGCCGAGATTGACGCCGGTTACCGGCCCCGAAGCGTTGCCGAAGCTGACCATCAGGCCGCGGCGCTGTAAGCAATCCAGCGAGGCTTCCCAGGTCTCTTTGCCCACCGAGTCGTAAACCACCCGCACCTTTTTGCCGCCGGTGATTTCGCGCACCCGCTCGACAATGCTCTCTTCCTTGTAGTTAATCACCTGCCAGGCACCCGCCTGTTTGGCGCGTTCCGCTTTTTGTGCGGAACCCACGGTGCCGATCAGTTTTGAACCCAGCGCTTTAGCCCACTGGCAGGCAATCAGCCCTACGCCGCCTGCTGCCGCATGGAACAGGAACGGCTCGTCCGGTTTGATTTCATAGGTTTTGCGCAGCAGATAGAACACTGTCAGTCCTTTCAGGAACGATGCGGCAGCCTGCTCATAAGAGATGGCGTCGGGCAGCAGGGCGACTTTATCCGCCGGCACGTTGTGCACTTCGCTGTAGGCTCCAAGGGACGACTGGGCATACACCACCCGATCCCCCGCTTTGATATGGGTTACGCCTTTACCAACTTTACTCACTACGCCAGCGGCTTCGGTTCCCAGCCCGCTGGGCAACGCTGGCGGCGGATACAATCCGCTACGGATATAAGTATCGATGTAGTTAATGCCGATGGCTTTATTCTCGACCTGGACCTCATTTTCCGCCGGGTCGCCAGGGGTGAACTCAACCGCTTTGAGCACGTCGGGGCCGCCATGCTTTTGAAACTCAATGCGTATTGCCATGTATCCTCCGCTGTCATATCGTTTGGGCGCGGGTATCCCGTGAAATCAGGCAGCATCGCAGGTGCGCGCGCGATGCAACTTGTTCCCCCAGGGTATATAATGCCCGTCCCCCTAATCTAACTCGGTAACTCCATTCACTATGGCAGGAAATAAACCCTTCAACAAACCTACTGAGCCTCGCGACCCGCAAGTCGCCGGGTTGAAAATCCCCCCGCATTCGATTGAAGCGGAACAGTCGGTGTTGGGTGGTTTAATGCTGGATAACGAACGCTGGGATGACGTGGCCGAACGCGTCGTGGCAGAGGATTTCTATACCCGTCCGCACCGCCATATTTTTACCGAAATGCACCGTTTGCAGGAGATGGGCAAGCCCATCGACCTGATTACGCTGTCCGAATCGTTAGAGCAGCAGGGGCAGCTCGATAGCGTCGGCGGCTTCGCCTATCTGGCGGAGTTATCGAAAAACACGCCGAGCGCCGCGAACATCAGCGCTTATGCCGACATCGTGCGTGAACGTGCGGTGGTGCGCGACATGATTTCCGTCGCTAATGAAATTGCCGACGCCGGTTTTGATCCGCAAGGGCGCAGCAGTGAAGATCTGCTGGACCTGGCGGAGTCGCGAGTGTTCCAGATTGCCGAAAACCGCGCCAATAAAGACGAAGGCCCGAAAAGCATCGATCAGATCCTTGAGGCAACGGTGGCGCGTATCGAAACGCTCTACCAGCAGCCGCATGACGGCGTGACCGGGGTGGATACCGGCTATCAGGATCTGAATAAGAAAACCGCCGGGTTGCAGCGTTCCGACCTGATTATCGTGGCGGCGCGTCCTTCAATGGGTAAAACCACGTTCGCCATGAACCTGTGTGAAAACGCAGCTATGTTGCAGGATAAACCGGTGCTGATTTTCAGCCTGGAGATGCCCGGCGAGCAGATTATGATGCGTATGCTGGCATCGCTGTCGCGCGTGGACCAAACGCGCATCCGTACCGGCCAGCTGGATGACGAGGACTGGGCGCGGATTTCCGGCACCATGGGCATTCTGCTTGAGAAGCGCAATATGTATATTGATGACTCCTCCGGCCTGACGCCCACCGAAGTGCGCTCCCGCGCGCGGCGTATTTTTCGCGAACACGGCGGGTTAAGCATGATCATGATCGACTACCTGCAATTGATGCGCGTGCCGTCGCTGTCCGACAA
Source organism: Atlantibacter subterraneus (assembly GCF_007570865.1). GTDB lineage: Bacteria > Pseudomonadota > Gammaproteobacteria > Enterobacterales > Enterobacteriaceae > Atlantibacter > Atlantibacter subterraneus. Next base: position 49,946 of record NZ_VLPS01000006.1, read on the forward strand.
CCGTACCCTGGAAATCGCCGAAATCTCCCGCTCGCTGAAAGCGCTGGCGAAAGAGTTACAGGTGCCGGTGGTGGCGCTCTCCCAGCTTAACCGCTCGCTGGAGCAGCGCGCCGATAAACGCCCGGTTAACTCCGACCTGCGTGAATCCGGCTCCATCGAACAGGACGCCGACTTAATTATGTTTATCTATCGTGATGAGGTGTATCACGAGAACAGCGACCTGAAAGGGATCGCGGAAATCATTATTGGTAAGCAGCGTAACGGGCCAATTGGTACGGTGCGGCTGACGTTTAACGGGCAGTGGTCGCGGTTTGATAATTATGCGGGCCCCCAATACGACGACGAATGAATAATTTGGCTATCTTGCTTGCGATTTTGGGCTTGGGCAGTGCTCGCCATCCTCACGTACTACAGTACGCTCCGGTGGCTGCGCGCTGGCCGCACCCAAACTCGCTGCGCCGATAACGCCAAATTGCCGGGTTGACTGAAAAAAGGAATAAACATGCAAGCGGCAACCGTAGTGATTAACCGCCGCGCTCTGCGACACAACCTGCAACGCCTGCGCGAACTGGCTCCGGACAGTCGCATGGTGGCGGTTGTGAAAGCAAACGCCTATGGCCACGGTCTGCTGGAGACCGCGCGCACCCTAACTGACGCCGATGCATTTGGCGTTGCCCGTCTGGAAGAAGCGCTGCGCTTGCGGGAAGGGGGCATCAAACAGCCTGTCCTGCTGCTGGAAGGCTTCTTCAATGCCGACGATCTGCCGGCTATCTCCCGCGAAGGCTTCCACACGGTGGTGCATAACGACGCGCAGCTGGCGGCGCTGGAACAGGCGGCGCTGGATGAACCCGTCACCGTCTGGATGAAACTGGACACCGGAATGCATCGTCTGGGCGTGTTGCCGGAAGATGCCGAGGCATTCTATGCCCGGCTTTGCGCCTGTAAAAACGTGCGCCAGCCGGTGAATATCGCCAGCCATTTCGCCCGTGCCGATGAACCGGAATGCGGCGCGACCGAAAAGCAGCTTGCCATCTTTAACCATTTTACCGAAGGAAAGCCGGGCCAGCGCTCGATTGGCGCGTCGGGCGGTATCCTGCTGTGGCCGCAATCCCATCTTGAGTGGGTGCGTCCGGGCATTATTCTTTACGGCGTCTCGCCGCTGGATAACAAACCCTGGGGCGAAGACTTCGGATTTAAACCGGTGATGACGCTCACCTCCAGCCTGATCGCCGTGCGCCAGCATAAAGCGGGCGAACCGGTAGGCTACGGCGGTACCTGGGTTAGCGAGCGCGATACCCGGCTGGGGGTGATTGCGCTGGGCTACGGCGATGGCTATCCGCGCAGCGCCCCGTCCGGTACGCCTGTGCTGGTTAACGGTCGTGAAGTACCCATCGTCGGGCGCGTGGCGATGGATATGATTTGCGTCGATCTCGGCCCTGATGCGCAGGACCAGGTTGGTGATGGCGTGGTGATGTGGGGTGAGGGATTGCCCGTCGAACGCATCGCCGCAATGACAAATGTAAGTGCTTACGAACTTATTACCCGTCTGACGCCGCGCATGGCGACGCGCTATCTCGATTAATACGCCAGGCCGTTTCTATACAGGGAAACGGCTTTGCAAACTTCCTCTCGATCTCCCGTAGCCTCCGGTTTATTGTGTAAAGCGACCACACCGTAAACCAGGAGTACCTCAGCGTGTTTCAAAAAGTTGACGCCTATGCGGGCGACCCCATTCTCTCTTTGATGGAGCGTTTCAAAGAAGATCCTCGTGCCGATAAAGTGAACCTGAGCATCGGGCTTTATTACAATGAAGAAGGCATCATTCCGCAGTTGCAGGCTGTCGCCAAAGCTGAGGAGCGCCTGAACGCGCAACCGCATGGCGCATCGCTGTATCTGCCAATGGAAGGGCTGAACAGCTATCGTCACACCATCGCACCGCTGCTGTTTGGCGCAGACCATCCGGTGCTTCAGCAACAGCGCGTGGCGACCATTCAGACCCTGGGCGGTTCCGGCGCGCTGAAAGTCGGCGCGGATTTCCTGAAACGCTACTTTCCTGATTCTGGCGTATGGGTGAGTGACCCAACCTGGGAAAACCACGTCGCCATCTTTGAAGGCGTGGGATTCGAAGTAAGTACTTACCCTTGGTTTAATAACGACACCAAAGGCGTACGTTTCGACGCGCTACTGGAAAAACTGAGCACGCTACCTGCGCGCAGCATTGTGCTGTTGCACCCGTGCTGCCATAACCCGACCGGTTCCGATCTGAATAATGAGCAGTGGGATGCCGTGGTTGAGGTACTGAAAGCCCGCGAAGTGATCCCCTTCCTCGATATCGCTTATCAGGGCTTTGGTGCAGGTATGGAGCAGGATGCTTATGCGATTCGCGCCATCGCCAGCGCGGGTTTGCCGGCACTGGTCAGCAATTCGTTTTCCAAAATCTTCTCACTGTATGGCGAACGCGTGGGCGGCCTGTCGATTGTTTGTGAAGATGCAGAAACCGCCGGACGCGTGCTGGGCCAGCTGAAAGCCACCGTGCGCCGCAACTATTCCAGCCCACCGAATTTCGGCGCGCAGGTGGTGGCGATGGTGCTGGGCGATGACGAACTGAAAGCTAACTGGCTGTCGGAAGTGGAAGCGATGCGCATCCGCATCCTGGCAATGCGCCAGGCGCTGGTAGACGTACTGAAAGACGCCATGCCAGCCCGTAATTTTGATTACCTGCTGCAACAACGCGGTATGTTCAGCTATACCGGGCTAAGCGCGGCCCAGGTGGATCGCCTGCGCGATGAATTCGGTATTTACCTGATTGCCAGTGGCCGCATGTGCGTTGCCGGATTAAATACCCGTAACGTGCAACGCGTCGCTAAGGCCTTTGCCGCCGTAATGTAAGTACTCACTATTTATTTGATACGTTACGTATCCGTTAAAAGGACAGCACGGTTTCCGTCTGTCCTTTTTAGTTTGTGATCCTCGCCTTTTTCCCGAACATCTTCGTGAAATAAATCTTGGCGCTGCGCGCATTGGCGGTTATGGTCGCTACTATTTTGAGCAACTGCTCCGATCACACAATAACAACCTGATAACAAAGGGAAAGGTATGCGCAAGCTCACACTGATCGTTAGCCTCGCGCTCGCCGCGCTGACGCTAAGCCAGTCCGTCGTGACGCGAGCCTCCGTGCCGTCGCCGCTTTATCCCGGGACGAATGTCACTAAACTCGCGCATCAGGCACCGATTCATTGGGTATCGATCGCGCAAATTGAAAATAGCCTGTTAGGCCGTGAGCCGTTCGCCGTTGGTTTTGATATCGATGATACCGTGCTGTTCTCCAGCCCCGGATTCTGGCGCGGACAACGTCTGTATTCTCCAGGTAGCCAGGCCTATCTAAAAAATCCTGCATTCTGGGAAAAGATGAACAACGGCTGGGATGAATTCAGCATTCCGAAAGAAGTGGCGCGTGAACTGATTTCCCTTCATATAAAACGCGGTGACAGTATCTACTTTATTACTGGCCGTAGTCAGACTAAAACGGAAACCCTGAGCAAAACTTTACAGGATATTTTTCATATTCCTGGCGCAAATATGCATCCTGTCATTTTTGCCGGGGAGAAGAAGGGACAAAACACCAAAACGCAGTGGATACACGATAAGCAGATCAAAATGTTTTACGGTGACTCCGATAACGATATCTCCGCCGCGCGCGAAAGCGGCATCCGCGCCATTCGCATCTTGCGCGCTTCTAACTCCACCTATCGTCCTGCACCAGCCGCAGGCTCTTTCGGTGAAGAAGTGATCGTGAATTCTGAATATTGAATTTTCTGCCGCATCAGCGCCGCTATGGTTGCGGAAAGGGATCTCATGGTTTTTTTGCTGTTTTTTTCATCAAATGCGCCATTCCAGGTTTACCTTTTGGCACCTTGCTGCACACTTAACAGAGCCTGAATTAATTAAGGCGAGGGTGGATGTGGTGGCAGCAAACGCTAACGTTACGGGCTAAACCCCTGCTGCCAGTTAACAATGGGCGTGTACAACTCGGTACATGGCAGGGAATTTGGTTAGGGGAACCACAATGACGAACTCGGATTTACTGGATTATTGCATGAAGAAAGCGGGCGCGGAGCAGAGCGTTCATAGCGACTGGAAAGCAACACAAATCAAGCTGGTGGATGTGCTGTTCGCTATGGTTCACGATGTGAATCAGCGGCCAGCGGTTTCGTTAAAAACCAGCCCGGAACTGGCCGAGCTGCTGCGTCAAAAACATGAAGACGTGTTTCCCAGCGCCCACCTTAATAAGGCGCACTGGAGCACGGTATATCTGGATGGCAGCCTGCCCGCGTCGCAAATTTACTATCTGATTGACGCATCCTATCAGCAGGCGGTGACGTTGCTGCCTGAACAGGTCAGGCAGCAATTGTCAGTATAACTAGCGAGATTTTGGAAGCATCGGTTTCAGGAAGCGCGCCGTATAAGAGGCTTCGCATTCAGCAACGGTTTCCGGCGTGCCTGACACCAGAATTTCGCCGCCTCCGCTGCCGCCTTCCGGCCCCAGATCCACAATCCAGTCTGCGGTTTTAATGACGTCCAGGTTGTGTTCAATCACCACAATGGTATTGCCTTGATCGCGTAACTGGTGCAATACGTCAAGCAACTGCTGGATGTCGGCAAAATGCAGGCCGGTAGTGGGTTCATCAAGGATATACAGCGTCTGGCCGGTACCGCGCTTCGACAGCTCGCGCGCCAGCTTCACGCGCTGGGCCTCGCCGCCGGACAGCGTGGTGGCGGACTGACCAAGCCGGATGTAGGACAGCCCCACGTCCATCAGGGTTTGCAGCTTACGCGCCAGCGCGGGCACCGCGTCGAAGAACGCACGCGCGTCTTCAATCGTCATATCCAGCACTTCATGAATGCTCTTGCCCTTGTACTTAATTTCCAGGGTTTCGCGGTTATAGCGTTTGCCTTTGCACTGGTCGCAGGGCACGTAGATATCCGGCAGGAAGTGCATCTCTACCTTAATCACCCCGTCGCCCTGGCAGGCTTCGCAGCGGCCTCCACGCACGTTAAAGCTGAAACGCCCCGGCGTATAGCCGCGAGAGCGCGATTCCGGCACGCCGGCAAACAGCTCGCGCACCGGCGTAAACACGCCGGTATAGGTCGCCGGGTTGGATCGTGGAGTTCGGCCAATCGGGCTCTGATCGATATCGATAACTTTATCGAAATGCTCCATACCGTGGATTTCGCGATACGGCGCAGGTTCAGCGATTGTCGCGCCGTTAAGCTGGCGCTGGGCAATCGGGAACAGCGTATCGTTGATCAGCGTCGATTTACCCGAGCCGGATACCCCGGTAATACAGGTAAACAGCCCCACCGGCAGCGTCAGCGTCACGTCTTTCAGGTTGTTACCTTTCGCGCCCACGAGCTTAAGCACTTTCGCCGGATCTGCCGGTATGCGCTGCTTCGGTACCGAAATTTCCCGCTTGCCGCTCAGGTACTGGCCGGTCAGCGACTCCTTAACCGCCATGATGTCTTTCATGGTGCCTTCAGCCACGACCTGGCCGCCGTGCACGCCCGCACCGGGACCGATATCAATAATATGGTCGGCGGCGCGAATCGCATCTTCGTCGTGCTCCACCACAATCACGGTGTTACCGAGATCGCGCAGGTGGATCAGCGTTTCCAGCAGGCGTTCGTTATCGCGCTGGTGCAGGCCGATTGACGGCTCATCCAGTACGTACATGACGCCCACCAGGCCCGCGCCGATCTGGCTCGCCAGACGAATACGCTGGGCTTCGCCGCCGGACAGGGTTTCCGCCGAGCGGGAAAGCGTTAAATAGTTGAGGCCGACGTTCACCAGGAATTTCAGACGATCGCCAATCTCCTTCAGTACTTTTTCAGCAATTTTCGCGCGCTGGCCGGACAGTTTCAGATTGGTGAAAAAGTCCATGGCGTGACCGATGCTCATATCAGAGATGGTCGGCAACGCCGTGTTTTCAACAAATACGTGGCGCGATTCACGGCGCAGGCGGGTGCCTTCGCAGGTGGCGCAGGGGCGGTTGCTGATAAATTTCGCCAGGTCTTCACGCACGGCGGAGGACTCGGTTTCTTTATAGCGGCGCTCCATATTGTGCAGCACGCCTTCAAACGGATGGCGGCGCACGGAGGTATCACCGCGATCGTTCATGTATTTAAATTCGATGGTTTCCCGGCCGGAACCGTTGAGCACTACGTTCTTCACGGTCGCGCTCAGTTCATTCCACGGGGTTTCCACGTCGAATTTGTAGTGATCGGCCAGGGAACGCAGCATGGTGAAGTAGTAAAAGTTACGGCGGTCCCAGCCGCGGATAGCGCCGCCTGCCAGCGACAGCTCGCCGTTCTGCACCACGCGATCCGGGTCGAAATATTGCTGCACGCCCAGCCCATCGCAGGTCGGGCATGCGCCCGCCGGGTTGTTGAACGAAAACAGGCGCGGTTCCAGCTCGCGCATGCTGTAGCCGCATACCGGGCAGGCGAAGTTAGCTGAAAACAGCATCTCTTCCGCGTCGGGGTTGTCCATATCTGCGACCATCGCCGTGCCGCCGGAGAGTTCCAGCGCGGTTTCAAACGATTCCGCCAGACGCTGCGCCAGATCTTCGCGCACTTTGAATCGATCGATAACCACTTCAATGGTGTGCTTTTTATGCAGTTCGAGAGTTGGCGGATCGGAAAGATCGCACACCTCACCGTCAATACGGGCGCGGATATACCCCTGGCTCGCCAGGTTTTCCAGGGTTTTGGTGTGTTCGCCTTTACGCTCTTTGATCACCGGTGCCAGCAGCATCAGGCGTTTGCCTTCCGGTTGCGACAGCACGTTATCCACCATCTGGCTGACGGTTTGCGCCGCCAGCGGGACGTTGTGGTCCGGGCAGCGCGGTTCGCCGACGCGGGCAAACAGCAGACGCAGGTAATCGTGAATTTCAGTGATGGTACCCACCGTGGAGCGCGGGTTATGCGACGTCGATTTTTGCTCGATCGAAATCGCAGGGGACAGCCCCTCGATATGGTCGACATCCGGTTTTTCCATCAGCGACAGGAATTGACGCGCATACGCCGACAGCGATTCGACGTAGCGACGCTGCCCTTCGGCATACAAAGTGTCAAAAGCCAGTGAGGATTTGCCTGAGCCCGACAGCCCTGTCACGACAATAAGCTTGTCGCGGGGGATGACGAGATTGATATTCTTGAGATTGTGGGTGCGGGCGCCCCGTACTTCTATCTTATCCATTCACCTTTCCCGGTAGAAACGCTGTTTGCCTGGTCTTTCATGTTGCGCAAGAAAAGAGAACCGGCTGTCAGAAACGGCTAATTATGACACAATTTAACCTGAATGGATATACAGTATTGGAATGCATCTTACAGCGATTTGTGCAAAAATGACGCCCCGGCGATTTTTTCTGGAACAATGCTCGCAGCTATCAAACTGCGGCTTTGTGATGGTACAATCGCGCGTTTACACTATTTAGAAACCCTTCAGGAGAGTGATTCATGGCCAGCAGAGGCGTAAACAAGGTTATTCTCGTTGGTAATCTGGGTCAGGACCCGGAAGTACGCTATTTGCCGAGTGGCGGCGCAGTCGCTAACTTCACGCTGGCTACCTCCGACTCCTGGCGCGACAAGCAGACCGGCGAGATGAAAGAGCAGACCGAATGGCACCGCGTTGTGATGTTCGGCAAACTGGCGGAAGTCGCTGGTGAATATCTGCGTAAAGGCTCACAGGTCTATATTGAAGGCCAGTTGCGTACCCGCAAATGGACCGATCAGTCCGGCCAGGAGCGTTACACCACCGAGATTAACGTTCCGCAAATTGGCGGCGTTATGCAGATGTTGGGTGGACGCCAGGGCGGCGGCGCACCGGCAGGTGGCGGTCAGCAGCAGGGCGGTTGGGGCCAGCCTCAGCAACCGCAGCAGCAGCAGCCTCAGGGCGGCCAGTTCAGCGGCGGCGCGCAATCTCGTCCGCAGCAGCAGGCTCCGGCGCAGTCTAACAATGAACCGCCGATGGATTTCGACGACGATATCCCGTTCTGATGTGACATCAGGCAACAAATACCAGGCCCGCAATATTTATTGCGGGTTTTTTATTTCTCTCAGGCAAATGCATCAATAATAATGTTCAATCCTGGTCTTCCCACCGCTATTTAAAAATCTCTGTTACTCTCCTGCCGTTAATGCCTACCTCTTTGTTAGGATTTTCGCCTTAATGATCTGATGCGAAACTCACTCCCACAAAATAAAGGGCTTTATATATTTAAATGCCACAGGGAGACCGGATGAATATCGCTACCAATCGATTTAAAGCAGAATGGAGCCGCCGCGGCAATTTGCTTTGTCATGGCCACTGGATAATTACCTTTGAAGGGCGGTCAGTCGAACTGCCTGAATCTCGCCGCGAAAAAGATATGGGCACTCGGGGAATCTATTCCATTATCGATCCCGATGATGAAACTTTCGCAGATGGGTTGCCTGAAGATGAATGGATACTCGAAAATGTTGAATGGCTAACGGATTGCTTTTTTGATAACGCTATCCCACTGGATGAAGAAAATTATCGGGCTTTCTGGAAAGCGGTTAACAAGCAGGACTGGCGTTGTACCAGCTGTGCAGGTTGCATGTAAAAAAAAGCCTCTGCAAAGCAGAGGCTGGAAAATCAGGTCAGGATCATCGGCCACTCGGGCGGCGTTTTACTGAGGACATCCCACATGACATCCTTGACGTGGGTCCATGTCGCCACAAAATCAATAGACAAACCCAGCAAACCCGTGGCAAATGCACAGGATGCGGCAATGCCTATTCCGCTGCTGATTACCGCCAGCACTGCATAATCAGATTTACGAAATTGAATATTCAGGGTGCTGGCAAGAAACATCATCACAGCGCTGACAATTTGCCAGCGCATCATCACGATGCCAGTAGTCAGGGTAGCCATATCACTGATTCCTTTAAATAAAGGCAACGCTTTCAGCACAGGAGGCAATGCTCCCGGAGGGTGGCTAAAAAGCGTGGGGTTTTTAACAATGAACGCAAATGCCAAAGTTGCATCTGATATGTGAACTATATCACATTTGTTCTTTTATTAGCCAGATCGAAGCGCAACTTTTTTTAGTCTTTAATAACCCTGTTATTATTAAGGAATAAGGGTTGGCTTAAGCGAAGCGTTATTCCATTCAGTAATTAAAACTCACCCTTTTGTCGTATTTATTTCCTGACTGCTGGCTGAAATAGTGAATAAAGTTATGGCAGATAACATTTGTTTAATATTTACATAACTGTGGTCGTGCATTATGCTTGACTGCAAACTCGTCTTTATGTGTAATAAATAATTCAACTCCCTGATTTAAATGGGCTTTAATAATTGATGTCATTTTAATTTTACACATCAACGTGTGTTTGTTTCGCCCATTAAATTCTGTCTTTCGCGTTGCGTTGAATTGAATTATTCATTGCAGATAAGTGTTTATTATTTTTATTTTCAACAACATGTGAAAATGATAAAAAATGAATACTGCACAAAAACACAATCTTCTGGGCGATGGCGCACAGGTATTGCGTATCCTGACCCAGGTCATTCCGCAACTTTTACCGCATCGTTCATTACAGGATATCGTTGGTGATATTCAACACGCGTTGGGCAGTTCTGTTACCTGGATTGCCATTGAGCGTGACGGGGAGCTTCAGGTCCACCATACGGGTGAGAGGGAAGACGGCTATGCTCAGGCGTGCCAGGTCTTGTTGCACCCTCGTATCATTGAGCATCCCTATGCCTGGCGTATTCTTTCATGGTCACAAGGCGTGGGAGAGTTGTTTTATCCGGGCCTGGATATGCCCTTCGGGCAACTGCAAACCGGAATTTTATGCAAATTGCCGCTGCGCGATTATGCCTCTACCGCCTGGCTTTTTTTAGCTTATCAGCATACCCTGCCGTCGATTACTATTCTCAAACATGGCGTGACGATTCTGGCAGACAAGCTGCGAGATTATTTACTCGAGCAATCTGCTCGTGAATTTGCCTTTCAGGAACTCCAGCAAATTTCCGAACAATATAAAATATTGTTTGAGCGAGCGCCGGTGCTGATGAATTCATTCGACAGAAATGGTCGTTGCACTCTCTGGAACGGTGAATGTGAAAGAGTGTTTGGATGGACAATAGATGAGATTAACCAGGCCCAGGATCCGTTAGCGCTGTTTTATCCCGACCCGGCGATTCGCAGTGACGTGAGGGAATCCGTTAATACCAGCCCGCTGACCGCGATGAAGGAATGGCACCCTTTGCGACGTGACGGTACGATGTTAACCACGCTCTGGGCTAATATATTATTACCTGATAATAGCGTCCTGAATATCGGGTTAGATATTACCGCGCGTAAGCAGGCCGAAAGAATATTGACGCTAAAAGCCACTATTGACGATTTAACTCAGTGTCTCAATCGTGCAGAAATACTTAAGAAGTTAGAGAGTGAACTTGACGCCACGACAGGCGATCCGTTTGCCGTTTTAATGATCGACCTGGATTATTTTAAGCGAATTAATGATTCATGGGGGCATGCCGCAGGCGACAAAGCCTTACGCCATTTTTGTGATTGTATGCGCGCCTGCCGTTTCCCGGAGTTTTATGTGGGCCGCTTAGGCGGTGAAGAGTTCCTGGTGATACTTAAAGAAGCAGATTGTGATGATGCGGTAACGTTTACCACACAACTTCGTGAAACGCTGATAACGACACCCTTATTGCTTAATGAACAACCCGTCACGTTGTCTTTTAGTGCAGGGGCGCTGGCTGTAAAAGGGAAAACGTTGATCCTTTCGCAGGTGCTTACTGAAGCAGACAAAGCCCTTTACCAGGCTAAACATACCGGGCGCAGCCGTACAGTTTGCGTTCGGCCTGGAGACATTTGTTAACCACTCAGCCCGTAGTGGATAATCCACAGACAATTCAGGTGTTTTAATTATTAAAATTTAATTAGATGTAATTAAGGTTACCGTTAAACAGCGAAAATAACGCACTTAAGATAAATTAACGCTTTTTTTTCGGTAAAACCTGTGAATAACCTGAACAGGTTAAGAAATTATATTCTGTGATAATAAAATCCTGTTGCTAATGTTCCGTTATTCATGCAACGTAACGCCTGTTTGGAGAGTGTCTATTCATCACCAGGCAGGCACAAACAGCAGGGATATGAGATCACGATGAATTTCAGGGCACGAAAAAACGCGTTACGACTGGCAGGCATTACACTCGTGGTGCTGCTTCCTGTCGCGCTTGCCCTGTGGTTAGCTCATCTGCGCGCAATTAGTGATACCCGTGAACACCTCCACGCGTTTGCGCAATTAGTACTCGACAAAACCGAAATTGTTATCAAAGACGTTGATTCCGCTCGCGAAGAAGCGCTCACCTGGCCTGGTTTAATATGCACTGCGGACCATCGGGCGAATATGCTGAATATCGTGCGGGGCCATCTTTATGTGGCTGATTTGATTTATGCCAGTGAAGATGAATTTCAATGTTCGACGGCCATGACCATGAAGCAACACTGGATCATGGATGCCGCAAATTATACACGTAGCACCAATATTGCGATTTATTATTATCGTGATACGCCATTTTATTCCGGCCATAAAATGGTTTATATGCGCAAAGGGAATTATGTCGCGGTAGTGAATCCCCTTTCCTATAGTGAAGTCATGTCCACGGATAGTCATTTGCAATTTGGCTTGTTTGACACCGTGACGAAACAATTCTTTTCGCTAAGCCAGCAAGCCGACGCAAAACTATTCGACCAGCTAATCCGTAATAAAGACAGTCACTTTCAGGTGGGCGATCGCTATTATACGATTGCCCAATCCAGCGTCCGCCCGATTGCTATTATTGTCTCGACCAGTTCGCAACGTATTTTTCAGGAATGGTATCATCAAATTACCCTGACACTGCCGCTGGGGTTAATCTGCAGCGTGATTATTCTTCTGATGTGGTCACGTACTCGTCAGCAGTTTAATTCGCCTGCCCGTATGCTACAGCGCGCACTGCAAAAGCGTCAGCTTTGTCTTCATTATCAGCCAATAGTCGACATTAAAAACGGTACCTGCGTTGGCGCTGAAGCGCTATTGCGGTGGCCGGGATTTAATGGCCCGGTAATGAGCCCGGTTGAATTTATTCCGCTGGCGGAAAAAGAGGGGCTGATTGCCCGGGTCACCGATTACGTTATTGAAGAGTTGTATCAGGATCTGGGCACATTTCTGGCGGCCCATCCGGAGCTTTACATTTCTATCAACCTGTCCGCATCCGATTTCCACTCTGCGCGGCTGATTGCCCTGATTGAACAAAAGAACCGTCAATTTGGCGTTAAAGCCCAGCAAATCAAAATTGAAGTCACCGAGCGCGGCGTCATTGACGTGACCAAAACCGCGCCGGTGGTGCAGGCCTTCCGCCGCTCAGGCTTTGAAATCGCCATCGATGATTTTGGTACCGGCTATTCCAACCTTCACAATCTGTACTCGCTGAATGTCGATATGCTGAAAATCGATAAAACCTTTATCGATACGCTGACCACCAACAGCACCAGCCATTTGATCGTGGAACATATTATTGAAATGGCGCAAAGCCTGCGCCTGAAGATTATTGCCGAAGGGGTGGAAACCCCTGAGCAAATTAGCTGGCTGTTAAAGCGTAACGTGCAGTTCTGTCAGGGGTGGTATTTCGCGAAGGCGATGTCGCCTCATGAGCTCATTAGCTGGGTATACGAGCCTGAAGTTAAAACGTTATTACGGGAAGCTAATCCCGCGACTCTGGTCTGAAGCCGGTAGTCGGTCGGCGTAATGTCATATTCCCGACGGAAAACGCGTGAAAAGGTCTGCTGTGAAACGTAACCGTGATCCATCGCGATATCAAAAATAGGCCGCCGCGTATTACGCAGCGCTTCTGCCGCCATCGATAACCGGCGTTGACGAATATACTCCCCGAGCGACTGCCGCATCACGGTGCGAAACATCCGCTGTAAATACCATTTTGAATAACCTGATTTTTTCGCCACCACGTCGATATTCAGCGGTTGGTCAATATGCTCATCGATCCATTCAATCAGTGTGCTGATAATTTCCGGATGTGACATAAGCGCCCCTTATCGTAAGTTATCGATAGTCGTTCTCATTGTCGGCGAGTATAATTCCTCAAGTTAACTTGAGGTAAAGCGTTATGGAGAAGAAAAAACCGCGCATTAAACCCTTTCTGACGCCCGGTGAAGTGGCAAAACGCAGCGGCGTCGCGGTTTCCGCGCTGCATTTTTATGAGAGCAAAGGGCTGATAAAAAGTACCCGCAATGCGGGAAACCAGCGGCGCTATAAGCGTGACGTGCTGCGCTATGTGGCGATCATTAAAATTGCTCAGCGGATCGGTATCCCGCTCGCCACCATTAACCAGGCGCTCAGCGTATTGCCTGAAGGGCATTCCATCAGTCCGAAAGAGTGGCAACAGCTTTCGTCACGCTGGCGGGAAGAACTCGATCGACGGATCCAGACGCTAACGTCGTTACGCGATGAACTGGATGGTTGTATCGGCTGCGGCTGCCTGTCGCGTAGCGACTGCCCGTTGCGTAACCCGGAGGATCGGCTGGGGCAGGAAGGGACTGGCGCGCGATTGCTGGAGGACAGCGAGCACTAAAAAAACTAAAGCGCCAACTGCGGCGCTTTAGTTTGGTTCCGGTCTTTGTCTTTATCAGTATCCCGCTTTCTCACGGGAGGGTTTCCCCCGACGTCGGCGCTCCTCAATCGTAGTCTTTCAGGAGGTTCCGGCTTGCACCGATAATTTCAGTATATCCCCGGTCCCTGTTTCTTCCAGCCATTCTGGCGATTTTTCGCACTAACTTTTGCGACAACTTGCCGCAATTTTCTATAGTTAAATTCACCCACTCGCGATGAGAAATTGCCATGCTAACCGTGCATCATCTGAATAACTCCCGATCGCAGCGTATCCTTTGCGCGCTGGAAGAGCTGAATTTGCCCTACCAGATCGTTCGCTATCAGCGTGAACCCACGATGATGGCACCGCCTGCGCTAAAAAAAGTGCACCCGCTGGGCAAATCACCGGTGCTGGAAGATGAAGGCTTTGTGCTGGCGGAATCCGGTGCAATCCTGGAATACCTGCAGGAAACCTACGATACCCAGGGGCAACTCAAGCCTGCCGATGCGCAGGGAAAAATCGATTACCGCTTCTGGCTGCACTACGCAGAGGGATCGCTGATGCCGCTGCTGATGATGAAACTGGTATTCGCCAGCCTTGGTAAACCGCCGGTACCGTTTGGCTTTCGTACCGTGGGTAAGCTGTTAGGGCAGGGGGTGCAGAAAGGCTATCTGAATAAGCAGCTCGCTACCCATGCGCAATTTATCGAGCAATCGCTTGAAGGCCGCGAATGGTTTGCCGGGGATCGGTTTAGCATGGCGGATATCCAGATGAGTTTTCCCGTCATTGCGCTGCTGACCCGGGGCGGGATCGATAATTTGCCCAACCTTCAGCGCTGGAAGCAGCGTTTCGAACAGCGACCGGCCTGGCAGCGCGCCATCACCAAAGGCGGGCCTTTTTCTCTGCCCGGCGGCTAATTCCGCATTCATGGCCATAACATATTGAGCGGATTTTGTTATGGCTTTGCGCATCGACGATAACGTTTGCGCATTTGTCGGTGAAGAAATCATCACCTGGATGAATTTTTCGCGAAAAGCGGCAAAGTTAAGTTGAAAAACCCCGTCACAAGGCTGGATAATCGTTTGCCTTAACTTTACGCACCGTTTTCTATGCGCGGAGCTAAACGTTTGCTTATTGTGACCCCTCCTATTTGTCACTCATTGAGCACAGGGATCTGACGTTTAGCTGGCAGCGGGTTGTCCACCGCGCATAAGAACGAACTACAAAAATTCTCAGGGGAAGTTTCTATGTCTACGCCATCTGCGCGTACCGGCTCGCTTGATGCCTGGTTTAAGGTTTCTGCACGCGGCAGTACCGTTCGTCAGGAAATCGTTGCAGGCCTCACCACCTTTTTGGCCATGGTCTATTCCGTTATCGTGGTTCCGGGCATGCTGGGTAAAGCGGGCTTTCCGCCAGCCGCCGTTTTCGTTGCCACCTGTCTGGTTGCCGGTATCGGTTCATTACTGATGGGCCTGTGGGCAAACCTGCCGCTGGCTATCGGTTGCGCCATCTCCTTAACCGCCTTTACCGCGTTCAGCCTGGTGCTTGGCCAGCAAATCAGCGTGCCGGTCGCCTTAGGCGCGGTGTTCCTGATGGGCGTGCTGTTTACCATTATTTCCGCCACCGGCATCCGTAGCTGGATCTTACGCAACCTGCCGCAGGGCATCGCGCACGGTACCGGTATCGGTATCGGCCTGTTCCTGCTGCTGATTGCCGCGAACGGCGTGGGCCTGGTGATCAAAAACCCGCTGGACGGCTTGCCGGTAGCGTTGGGCCACTTCGCCAGCTTCCCGGTGATCATGTCGCTGATTGGCCTGGCGGTGATCATTGGTCTTGAGAAACTGAAAGTGCCGGGCGGCATTCTGCTGACCATCATTGGCGTTTCTATCGTTGGCCTGATTTTCGACCCGAGCGTGAAGTTCTCCGGCCTGTTCGCCATGCCGTCGCTGAGCGATGAAAACGGCAACTCGCTGATCGGCAGCCTGGACATCATGGGCGCGCTGAACCCGGTAGTGATCCCAAGCGTACTGGCGCTGGTAATGACGGCGGTGTTTGATGCTACCGGGACTATCCGCGCGGTAGCCGGCCAGGCAAACCTGCTGGATAAAGACGGGCAGATTATCGATGGCGGCAAAGCACTGACCACCGACTCCCTGAGCAGTGTGTTCTCCGGTCTGGTGGGCGCAGCGCCTGCCGCGGTGTATATCGAATCCGCAGCGGGTACCGCGGCGGGCGGCAAAACCGGCCTGACGGCAATCACCGTTGGCGTGCTGTTCCTGCTGATCCTGTTCCTGTCTCCGCTCTCTTACCTGGTGCCCGCTTACGCGACTGCGCCTGCGCTGATGTATGTCGGCCTGCTGATGCTGAGCAACGTGGCGAAAATCGATTTCGCCGATTTCGTTGACGCTATGTCCGGCCTGATCACCGCCGTGTTTATCGTGCTGACCTGTAACATCGTAACCGGCATCATGATTGGCTTCGCATCGCTGGTGATTGGTCGTGTGGTCTCCGGCGAGTGGCGCAAGCTCAATATCGGCACCGTGATTATTGCTATCGCGCTGGTGGCGTTCTACGCGGGCGGCTGGGCGATTTAATCCTCATGCTTTCCGACAAACGGGCCTGATTTGGCCCGTTTTTGTTTTTAAGGCACATCCTGTTTCCTTTTTGTTGGTGTCGATGTTCTATTATCTGAGGAGTCTCTTTTTTCGACAGGCATCACCGCATTCAAGGACAGCATGGAAATTTTCTTTACCATTCTTATCATGACCCTTGTGGTCTCGCTCTCCGGGGTCGTTACCCGGGTACTTCCCTTCCAGGTTCCCCTTCCGTTAATGCAAATCGCCATAGGTGCCTTGCTCGCCTGGCCGACGTTTGGTTTGCATGTGGACTTTAATCCGGAACTGTTTCTGGTGCTGTTTATCCCGCCGCTGCTGTTTGCCGACGGCTGGAAAACGCCGACCCGCGAATTTCTCGACCATGGCCGGGAGATTATCGGCCTCGCGCTGGCGCTGGTGCTGGTCACCGTGGTCGGGATCGGTTTCCTGATTTACTGGATGGTGCCGGGCATCCCGCTGATACCCGCTTTTGCGCTGGCCGCCGTGCTGTCGCCCACCGATGCGGTCGCGCTGTCAGGCATCGTTGGCGAAGGACGAATACCCAAAAAAATCATGGGGATTTTGCAGGGCGAAGCGTTAATGAACGACGCCTCCGGCCTGGTGGCCCTGAAGTTTGCCGTGGCGGTGGCGATGGGCACCATGGTGTTTACCGTGGGCGGCGCGACGGTTGAGTTTATGAAAGTGGCGGTGGGCGGCCTGTTGGCCGGTATCGCTGTCGCCTGGCTGTATGGTCGCTCGCTGCGTTGGCTGAGCCGCTGGGGCGGCGATGAGCCCGCCACGCAAATCGTGCTGCTATTCCTGCTGCCGTTTGCCTCTTATCTGATTGCCGAACATATTGGCGTATCTGGCATTCTGGCCGCCGTGGCCGCCGGGATGACCATCACCCGTTCCGGCGTGATGCGCCGTGCGCCGCTGGCGATGCGCCTGCGCGCCAACAGCGTCTGGTCGATGCTGGAGTTTGTGTTTAACGGCATGGTGTTCCTGATGCTCGGCCTGCAAATGCCCGGCATTCTTGAGACCTCGCTGACTGCTGCCGAAGCCGATCCCAATGTTGAAGTGTGGATGCTGTTCCTTGATATCTTCATCATCTACGCGGCGCTCATTCTGGTGCGCTTCGCCTGGCTGTGGGTGATGAAGCACTTCAGCCGTCGCTTCCTGAAGAAAAAACCGATGGAGTTTGGCGCATGGAAAACCCGCGATCTGCTGATTGCCGCTTTCGCGGGCGTGCGCGGGGCCATCACTCTGGCGGGTGTGCTGTCAATTCCGCTGTTGCTGGCCGACGGCACGCCGTTCCCGGCGCGTTATGAGCTGATTTTCCTGGCGGCGGGCGTGATCCTGATTTCTCTGTTTGTCGGCGTGATTATGCTGCCGATCCTGCTTCAGCACGTGGAAGTGACCGATCAGGCGAAAGCGCGGGAAGAGGAGCGTCTGGCGCGTTCAGTGACGGCGGAAGTGGCGATTGTCGCTATCCAGAAAAAAGAGGAGCGCATGGCGGCGGACGTCAATGAAAACATCGATACCCAGCTACTGAAAGAGGTGAGTGCGCGGGTGATTGGTAATCTGCGCCGCCGGGCCGACGGGCGCAGCGATGCCGAGAACAGCGCGCTGGAAGAGAATCTGGAGCGCCGGTTCCGCCTTGCCGCGCTGCGTTCAGAACGCGCGGAGCTGTACCATTTGCGCGCCACCCGGCAAATCAGCAACGATACGCTGCAAAAACTGCTGCACGATCTCGATCTGCTGGAAGCCCTGCTTATCGAGAAGCATTAAACCTTACTGGCCAGCGGCGGCTGGCCAGTACTCTTTGCAGCAGTGCAGCCAGGCCTGAGCGCTGTGGGAAAGATACACCCCTTCACGCCAAATCATCCCCAACTCCCAGCGCAATGGGCTGCGCAGCGGCATCCAGGTGAGGAGGGTGCTGTCCAGCTTGCGGCAGATCGGCTCCGGTAAAATCGCAATCCCCACGCCCGCCTGCACCATCGCCGCCAAAAAATCCCACTGCCCGCTGCGTACCGCGATATGGGGATTCATGCCGAGCGTGGCGAACAGCTGCATAAGCTGGCGGCTGAGCGAGAAGTCTTCGTTGTAAATCAACAGCGGATGGCCGGACAGCGCTTTTGGCTCGACAAAATCGCGCTTTACCCACTCGCCGGAGCGGGGAGCCAGCACGCACAGCGGATGGCTGAACAGCGGCAGGGTAGCGAAATGATGCTCTTCTTCAACTGGCAGGGCAGTCATGGCTAAATCCAGTTCGCCGTTCATCACTGCCTGCTGAACGGTCAGACTGCCGAACTCGGAAATCTTCAGCTCCACGCCGGGATAGCGCTGGCGATACAAGCCGATTGGCCCCGCCATCAGCATACCCACCATGGGCGGAATACCCAGGCGCAGCGTACCTTTATCGAGGTGATGGATATCGCTAAGCTCGGCCTCCAGCTGGCGAAATTCCGCGAGAATGGCGATCCCTCGTTCATAAACCACTTTACCGGTATCGGTCAGCAGCAGCTTGCGGCCATCACGGATCAGCAGCGTGCAGCTAAGCTCATCTTCCAGATTGCGCAGCATTTTGCTGATGGTTGGCTGGGTAACATACAGATTCTGCGCCGCGCGGGTAAAACTTTGCTGTCTCACCACTTCAACAAAATAACGCAGCGTTTTGATATCCATAGAAGATCGGGCCTTTAGGGATTTTTCTTAAGTTTACGCTATTTATCAACGCGTGAATGGGAGGGGTATCAAGCGCTGGCGCATGAGGGCAATGAAAAAGCCCCGCCGTTGACAGCGGGGCTTGCAGGGGTTAATGCGCTTTATGCGCCATGATTTCAATAATCTGCTTGTCGGTTTGCTGCATGGAATGACAGGCCAGCGCACACAGATTTGAGATGGATTGCTCAACGTCCTGCGCCACAATGCCTTCGTTGCCCGTGACCGCCGTACCGTCCAGCGCCATCAGTACCGCTTTCCATGCAGCGGCGGCGCTGGTGGAGACCTTCATCGCACAGCTGTTGGAGGCACCATCGCAAATCATTCCGCTGACATCACCAATCATGCTGCCGATCGCCATGGCGATGGTGTCATAGCTCCCCTCCGCCAGCCATGCCATGCCTGCCGCTGCGCCCATTGCCGCGGTGGTGGCGGCGCATAACGCCGATAAGCGAGGCAACTGATGGTGAATATAAATGGCGCTGAGATGGGAGAGCATCAGCGCACGTGCTAAACGCTCGTCATCCGCGCCAAAATATTCGGCCACCACCATGACGGGAACGGTAGCGGTAATGCCCTGATTGCCCGAACCGGAGTTACTCATCGCGGGTAAAGTTGCGCCGCCCATGCGGGCATCGGAAGCCGCGCTGGTACGGATCAGAATCGCCGTCAAAAGATCGTCAGAAAGCAGGCCGCGCGCGCACTGTTTTTTCAGCGTTGCGCCGATGTGTAATCCCCAGGCGCTGCGTAATCCTTCCTGGGATAACGCACCGTTCAACCTTGCCGCATCGAGAATAAAACGTATCGATTCGAAGGGCGCATGGTTCACAAACGCCAGTATCTCTTTCAGCGATGTCGTGGACAGCACCGCCAGCACGGACGCCCGATCGTCGTCCTGCACCCGCGTGTCGTGAGAAAACGCCACGCCCTGATGGGTTTCGATGCGCACAATATTGGTATGCCCGCTGGCAATCGTCACACAGGCCCACGCGTCTGCGCTGTAGACTTTAGCGCGCGCAAAGAGAATGTCGTGACACGGCTCCTGCAACTTCACGGCGACGTTACCGGCGTTCAACATGGCTTTTGCTGCGTCAATTGCCGCGGCTGACGCGCCTTTAAGCACTTCAAGCCCTGCCTTGCCGTCACCGCCCAGCGCCCCGAGCGCCGCCGCAATGGGTAGCCCAACCATACCGGTGCCGGGAACCGTGACGCCCATACCGTTTTTCATCAGGTTAGGTGAAACCCACGCCTCAATGCGCTCAACTTTCCCGTCGAGCCTGGCCGCCGCGACCGCTGCCGCCAGGGCCAGCGAGATCGGCTCCGTACAACCCAGTGCGGGTTTCACTTCTTCCTGCACAACCTCGATAAAACGCTGCCATAACGGGTTTAATAAAATCTCAGACATAACAACAACCTTAAATTACACGCGATCAGGAGAAAGCCAGGAACGGAGAAACGCAAAGCAGCAGCCCGGTGACAATAATGAGATATAACGATATCCCCTTATATTTATGCAGGGCGGGAACTTTGTAGACCAGCCAGGCCGGGATCAGGCATCCCACCATCCCGAAGATAGGGCTGCAGATAGAGGTGAAGCTCAACACCGGCGCATTGAGTACAATTGCGCTCCAGGCCAGTAAAATGGCGAACAGCATAATGCCGCGTTGCACTAAATCTTCATTGATGCGTTCAGCAGGCATTTTGCGACGCAGAATATTCATCACAATCCCCTGGGTCGCTTCGCGAAAACCCAGGTAGACACCAAAGAAAGCCGTCATTACCGCGAAAATATTCAGGATCACGCTGACCCCTTTCACCCAGCCTGCGCCTGCGCCGCTAATAAATTGGGCGGCAATCGCCAGCGCGGAAATATTTTGCTCATAGGCTTTTACCGCTTCGTCATGGCCCATCGCCAGAGTGAATGAAACGGCATAGAAAAAGACGGTGACAAACAGAATACCAAACGCGATATTCATCGCGCGCAGCGCTTTATGGCGCGCAACCTCAATGGACTTTTCGCGTGACCGATAGGAAATCACCATCGGGCTTAACGTTTGAATAAACAGAATCGAGGTCAGCGTAAAGGGGAGCGTAATAATCGCATTTTTAATCAGCAGCGCGACCGGCGGTAACGCGCCGATATTATATAAATGCCACATGCCGACCATAGAAATACCCAGTGCAGCCACCACCAGCAGCTTGGTTAATACCATGCCGGTAGAAATCTTAAACAACAGCTTCTCACCGCGCGATGAGATGGCGACCAGAATACAAATCAGCACCAGTCCATAAAACGGGTTGTCCGACATCAGCCCTTCGGTGACGCCAAAGGTATGCAGATAAGAGGCGCTGTCATTGGTGATTGCCGTGGAATAAACGAACATCCAAATCACCAGCATCAAAAAATAAAGCGCACCTAATAATATCCCCCAGTTTTTACCCAGATATCCGCTGATAACGCTGGGGTAGTCTTTGCATTCCGGGGATTCAGCAAGGGTGTTAATAAACAGCCGCTGAAATAAGTACATGGCCGGATAGCCAATAACGGAAGAGAGTAAAAAGACCCACAGGCCCATTAATCCCACCTGAACCGGAAGAAAAACAATGCCAGCGCCAATAGCCATGCCGATGCTCATAATGACCCAGCCGGTGTCCGTGCTGTCGAATTTTATGGCTGCTTTCCATTCACTTTCGGTCATTCCAGCCCGAGCCGCTGGACTCGTGACTCCGCGTATTACGCTATTATTCGTTGCCGTTTCCATAGAGAACTCGCTTACCAGATAAGTAGGGTTTTTTATTGTTCGTGTCGCATCGAGGCGATATGCGATACGTAATTTGCAGGCGAGTCATTAGAATGAGGAAATAATACGCGCGGCGTCAGAGAAAAACTTTGCAAACTGATTCGGATAATATCCTGTATCGAATAATATCTTTCTCTGTTCAGGGAGGGTTTGAGAAGGATTTTCTTAATTTGATGCGAATCACAAATGAATTATGTTCCTTTTTGCAGCCTGTAACCATGAAGGGAGCCTTGCGGCTCCCTTGCTTCGGTTACCAGGTGCGCAATATCAGTGCGCGCGCCCCTGCTCGATACCAATACCGGTTTGCGAGCGGATAAACTGGGCGCGGAATTTTTCGCGTTCCAGATTGCCCTCTGCGCTGTTATCGGTAATCGAGAATACCCAAATCCCGACAAACGCCACCAGAATCGAGAACAGCGCCGGGTATTCATACGGGAATACCGGTGCGGCGTGGCCGAGAACCTGTACCCAAATGGTCGGGCCGAGGATCATCAGGATCACCGCCGTCAGCAGGCCCAGCCAGCCGCCAATCATCGCGCCGCGCGTGGTCAGTTTCGACCAGTACATCGACAGCAGAATGATCGGGAAGTTACAGCTCGCCGCGATGGAGAACGCCAGGCCCACCATGAAGGCGATGTTCTGTTTCTCGAACAGGATGCCCAGCAGGATAGCGATCACGCCCAGTACCAGCACCGTGATTTTGGAGACCCGCAGTTCATCGCGCTCGGTCGCGCCTTTACGGAACACGTTGGCGTACAGATCGTGCGATACCGCCGATGCGCCCGCCAGCGTCAGCCCGGCGACCACCGCCAGAATCGTGGCGAAGGCCACCGCCGAGATAAAGCCGAGGAACAAGTTGCCGCCCACGGCGTTCGCCAGATGGACCGCCGCCATGTTGTTGCCGCCGATCAGCGCGCCGGTGGCATCTTTAAATACCGGGTTGGCACCCACTAACATGATTGCGCCGAAGCCGATAATAAAGGTCAGGATGTAGAAGTAACCCATAAAGCCGGTGGCGTAGAACACGCTCTTACGCGCTTCGCGGGCGTCGCTCACGGTGAAGAAGCGCATCAGGATATGTGGCAGACCCGCGGTACCGAACATCAGCCCCAGCCCCAGCGACAGCGCGGAAATCGGGTCTTTCACCAGCCCGCCCGGGCTCATGATCGCTGCGCCTTTCGGATGCACCGCCATGGCTTCGCTGAACAGATTATTGAAGCTAAAGCCGACGTGTTTCATCACCATAAAGGCCATAAAACTTGCGCCGAACAGCAGCAGTACCGCTTTGATGATCTGCACCCACGTGGTAGCGAGCATGCCGCCAAACAGCACGTACATCACCATCAGCACGCCGACCAGCACCACCGCGATGTGGTAGTTCAGGCCGAACAGCAGTTCGATCAGCTTGCCTGCGCCCACCATCTGGGCGATCAGATACAGCGCCACCACCACCAGCGAACCGCACGCCGACAGTACGCGGATCGGCCCCTGCTTCAGACGATAAGAAGCCACGTCGGCAAAGGTGTATTTACCGAGGTTACGCAGGCGTTCCGCAATCAGGAACAGGATAATCGGCCAGCCTACCAGGAAGCCCAGCGAGTAGATCAGCCCGTCGTAGCCGGAGGTAAACACCAGCGCCGAAATCCCGAGAAACGACGCCGCCGACATATAGTCGCCAGCAATCGCCAGGCCGTTCTGGAAACCGGTGATGTTGCCGCCCGCCGTATAATAATCGCTACGGGTGCGGGTACGTTTCGAGGCCCAGTAGGTGATCCCTAACGTAAAGGCCACGAACACGATAAACATGATAATCGCCTGCCAGTTGGTCGGCTGGCGTTGAACATCGCCGGTTAGCGCATCGGCGGCCAGTGTGCTGGTGGATAACCCCAGCAGCGCCATCCCCATCAATGAATGAAAACGTTTCATAATGCCTTCACCTCGTGCATCACGGCTTTATTGAGACGGTCAAATTCACTGTTTGCCCGCCAGACATACACACCCGTCAAAAAGAAAGAGATCAGGATGACGCCTACGCCGATAGGGATCCCGCGCGTGACGCTGGTGCCCGGATGTAACGGCGTACCCAGCCAGCCGGGCGCAAAGGCGATGAGCAGAATAAAGCTCACGTAAATCACCAGCACGATAAGGGACAGAATGGTGGCAAACCGTTGCCGTTTTTCAACTAACTCCCTGAAATGCGCATTACCTTCTATCCGTTGATAAATTGGTTCATTCATCACAGAGTCTCCAGAGGTGTTCCCCCGCGTTTTTCGCGCCGCAGCGTGCTGGCCGCAACGTGAAATCCTTGGGAGGGGTAGGGTACAGGTTGTTATGGTTTCCCTCTCCCCGGCCGGGGAGAGGGTTTATGGTGAGACGTTATGACGGCATGGTGATGGACTGCTTCTCTTCGAGCAGTTTTTCCACCACACCCGGATCGGCGAGGGTCGAGGTATCGCCGAAGTTACTGGTATCGCCCGCGGCGATCTTACGCAGAATGCGGCGCATGATTTTGCCGGAGCGGGTTTTCGGCAGCGAGTCGGTCCAGTGCAGGATATCCGGCGTCGCCAGCGGGCCAATCTCTTTACGCACCCAGTTGCGCACTTCGGTATACAGTTGTGCGGTGGGTTCTTCGCCGTGATTCAGCGTCACGTAAGCGTAAATCGCCTGGCCTTTAATGTTGTGCGGAATGCCCACTACGGCGGCCTCGGCGATTTTCGGATGCGACACCAGTGCCGACTCGATCTCTGCGGTGCCCAGGCGATGGCCGGATACGTTCAGCACATCATCCACGCGACCGGTGATCCAGTAGTAGCCGTCCTCATCACGACGCGCGCCGTCGCCGCTGAAGTACATATTTTTGAAGGTCGAGAAATAGGTCTGCTCGAAGCGCTCGTGATCGCCAAACAGGGTACGCGCCTGGCCCGGCCAGGAATCGGTGATCACCAGGTTGCCTTCGGTTGCGCCCGTCAGCGGCTGGCCTTCGTTATCCACCAGCGCCGGTTGCACGCCAAAGAATGGGCGGGTCGCCGAACCGGCTTTCAGCTCGGTCGCGCCAGGCAGCGGGGTGATCATGAAGCCGCCGGTTTCGGTCTGCCACCAGGTGTCTACCACCGGGCATTTCTCATTGCCGATTTTCTTCCAGTACCACTCCCAGGCTTCCGGGTTAATCGGCTCGCCAACCGAACCCAGAATGCGCAGTGAGGAGCGATCGGTGCCTTCAATTGCTTTATCGCCTTCCGCCATCAGGGCGCGGATCGCCGTCGGCGCGGTGTAGAGAATATTGACTTTATGCTTATCGACCACCTGCGCCATGCGGTTCGGCGCGGGCCAGTTCGGCACGCCTTCAAACATCAGCGTGGTCGCGCCGCAGGCCAGCGGGCCATACAGCAGGTAACTGTGACCGGTAACCCAACCCACGTCCGCCGTACACCAGTAAATGTCGCCTGGCTTATAGTCGAACACGTATTTAAAGGTGGTGGCGGCGTACACCAGGTAACCGCCGGTGGTGTGCAATACGCCTTTAGGTTTACCGGTTGAGCCGGAGGTATAAAGGATAAACAGCGGATCTTCCGCGTTCACTTCTACCGGCTGGTGGTGGGCGCTGGCTTTTTCAACCAGCTCGTTCCACCACAGGTCGCGGCCTTCAGACCAGTCGATATTTGCGCCAGTACGCTTGAGTACAATCACGTGCTCAATGGTTTTCACGCCAGGATTTTTCAGCGCGTCATCAACATTTTTCTTCAGAGGGATAGTGCGGCCCGCGCGAATGCCTTCATCGGCGGTGATCACCAGACGTGAACTGGAATCGATAATACGTCCGGCTACTGCTTCCGGGGAGAAACCGCCGAAAATCACCGAGTGCACCGCGCCAATGCGCGCGCAGGCCAGCATCGCCACCGCAGCTTCCGGCACCATCGGCATATAGATAGCTACCACATCGCCTTTCTTAATGCCCAGGTCGACAAGGGTGTTCGCGAAGCGACAAACGTCGCGATGCAGTTCGCGGTAAGTGATGTTTTTGCTCTGGGTAGCGTCATCGCCTTCCCAGATAATCGCGGTGCGATCGCCGTTTTCCGCAAGGTGACGGTCAAGGCAGTTCGCCGCTAAATTCAGGGCGCCGTCTTCAAACCATTTAATCGACACGTTGCCGGGTGCGAAGGAGGTGTTTTTAACTTTCTGATAAGGCTTGATCCAGTCAAGGATTTTGCCCTGTTCACCCCAGAACGCGTCAGGATCGTGAATAGATTGCTGATATTTAGCCTCGTACTGCTCCGGATTAATCAGGCAATGTTCCGCAATGTTTGCGGGAATAGCGTGTTTGTGTATTTGGCTCATGGCTTTTTTTCTCCTTGAAGGTTGTTAATAATATGTCACGCAAACGTTAATTGTAGGGGCTTTAGCAGCTTTGTTTATTATTTGCGCGGCAGATCACGAATAAAAAAAATGGCCGAAATTTGCTCAAACGATTCCGCGGGAGAAAAAAATTAAGGAAATATATTTTTGGAAATTGGGATTCGGAAAATTCATCTATAACAAAACGTTATGAATGGATACTGATATAAAAATATGGTTTGAATCAAAAAATCAGTGAATGTGCCTGTTCCTCAAGGGTTGCGTAGCATGGCGTACAAATGGTACTCATTATGCGCGTTAAAAAACCCCATAACAGACCCAACGTTTGTCATACCCCTTTCAGTTTGTGACCTTCTCATACTGACACACATGGGAATGGCCCTCTTGATTCAGGAAGTTAAGTGTTATGAAAAACAAAAAGATAAGCCTGGCCTGGCAAATTTTGCTTGCGCTGGTGCTAGGCATTCTTCTGGGCAGCTATCTGCACTACCACGCCGATAGCCGCGAATGGTTGGTCAGTAATCTGCTTTCTCCTGCAGGTGATATCTTCATTCACCTGATCAAAATGATTGTCGTGCCGATTGTGATCTCCACCCTGGTGGTGGGTATTGCCGGTGTTGGCGATGCGAAACAGCTCGGACGTATCGGCGCGAAAACCATTATCTATTTTGAAGTGATCACCACCGTGGCGATTATCCTCGGGATCACGCTGGCGAATGTGTTTCAGCCGGGCCATGGGATCGATATGTCCCAGCTCGCCGCCGTGGATATCTCCAAATACCAACAAACCACGGAACAGGTACAGAGCCACTCTCATGGCCTGATGGGCACCATCCTTTCGCTGGTCCCGACCAATATTGTGGCGTCGATGGCGAAGGGCGATATGCTGCCGATTATTTTCTTCTCGGTGCTGTTTGGTCTGGGGCTTTCCTCACTGCCGTCAACGCATCGTGAGCCGCTGGTGACCGTGTTCCGCTCCATCTCCGAAACCATGTTTAAAGTGACCCACATGGTAATGCGCTATGCGCCGGTGGGGGTGTTCGCGCTGATTTCGGTGACGGTGGCTAACTTTGGTTTCGCCTCGCTGTGGCCGCTCGCCAAGCTGGTGATCCTGGTTTATATGGCCATCCTGTTTTTCGCGCTGGTGGTGCTGGGCACGGTGGCGCGGATATGCGGGCTGCGCATCATGATCCTGATCCGCATCCTGAAGGATGAGCTGATTCTGGCGTACTCCACCGCCAGTTCCGAAAGCGTACTGCCACGTATTATTGAGAAGATGGAAGCCTATGGCGCGCCAGCGTCGATCACCAGCTTCGTGGTGCCGACCGGCTACTCCTTTAATCTTGATGGCTCGACGCTGTACCAGAGTATCGCCGCGATCTTTATCGCTCAGCTGTACGGCATTGAGCTCTCCCTCGGCCAGGAAATTATTCTGGTGCTGACCCTGATGGTGACCTCGAAAGGGATTGCAGGCGTGCCGGGCGTCTCGTTCGTGGTGCTGCTGGCAACGCTGGGCAGCGTGGGCATTCCGCTGGAAGGGCTGGCGTTTATTGCCGGCGTCGACCGTATTCTCGACATGGCGCGCACCGCGCTGAACGTGGTGGGCAACGCGCTGGCGGTACTGGTTATTGCCAAGTGGGAACACCGCTTTGACCGCAAAAAGGCCCAGGCCTATGAGCGGGAAATGCTGGGCAAATTTGACGAAACGGCGAATTCTTAACGGATTACGCTGAATTAAAAGGGCCAGCGAACGCCACGCTGGCCCTTTTTGCATTTACAGGCCTGGCATTCGTATGGAAATAAACCGGGCGAGTGGTGTATGATATTCAAAGAGTTATTTATAATTAATTGATAATATTATGAAAAAAGTAACCACATCGATTCCGGCCCTCGACAAGATTATGCGCGTGTTCGACTACCTGCTGGAGTGCGATGGCGCGACGTTTACTCAAATCCATCAGCATTCCGGCATTGCCAAAAGCAGCACGTCATCCTTACTCAACGGCATGGTGACCCACGGCTTGCTGCGTCAGGAAAAAGACAAGTATTACCTTGGCTTGCGCCTGTATGAGCTGGGCAACAAGGCATCGGAACAGTACGACATCAAAAAGATTGCCCTGCCGATCCTCGAAGAAATCCGCGATTCTACCGGCTTAACCTGCCATCTCGGCGTGCTGGAAGGCGCGTCGCCGATTTACCTGCTGAAGCTGGAAAGCCCGCAGGCCATCGTGATCCGCAGCTGGGAAGGCAAGCGCCTGTCGCTGCACAGCTCCGGGTTGGGGAAAGTGCTTATCGCCTGGCTGAACAGTGAAGATCTGGATGAGCTGCTGCCGGAAGACCAGCTTCTGCCACGCTTTACCGAGACCACCATTACCGATATCAACATCCTGAAGCAGGAGCTGGCGGGCATTCGCCGTCGCGGTTGGGGGTATGATAATGAAGAAGATTGCCAGGGCGTGCGCTGTATTGCGGTGCCGGTGTTCAATCATCAGGGGAAGGTGGTTGCCGCGCTGAGCGCATCGGGCGTCGCGTTCCAGATCCCGGACGATAAGCGGGAAAGCCTGGCGACGTTAATGATGGACGCCAGCCGCCGTCTGACCCATTTACTGCATTAAACGAAAGCGGGCATCAAGCCCGCTTTGCTCTTTATACCCGTTACAGCCCCGCGCGCTTCAGTACCTTTTCAAGTTGCGCGATATGCCCTTCGTTGGCAGGCAGTACCGGCGGCATCACGTGGGTTGAGATATTCACGCCGCTTAGTTGGATCGCCTTCTTGATGATGCCGAAGAACGGGGTATCCAGGCTGTAAATTGTCGACAGCGCCGACAGCTGGCGCTGCAGACCAAACATGGTTTCGTACTCTTTTGCGCACCAGGCGCGGTAAATCCCGCAGGTAATTTGCGGCGCGAAGTTAGCGGTAGCCGGAATGCCGCCGTTGCCGCCCATGATCAGCGTGTCCATCATGTATTCGTCATAACCAGAGAATATGACGAAATCGGCGCGCACCGGACGCACGTGATTAATGATTTCCCTGATGTGGCTAATATTATCAACGGTATCTTTAATCCCAATAATATTGGGTATATCGCGCGCCAGTCTGGTGAGTAAATCCACGCTAATATCCTGGCCGGTTAAAGCCGGGAAATTATAAATTAATACCGGGGTGCGAATATTCTCCGCCACGGTTTTAAAATGGTTATAAATATACTCGTCGGTTAATTTGGCGTAATAAGGGTTCAACACCAGCACCGCGTCCACTTCCAGCTTATCGGCATGGCGGCCCAGTTCGATCACCTCTTGCGTGCAGGTACTGCTGATACCCAATAACACCGGAATGCGGCCATTAATATGGCGCACGCAAAACTCAGCTGTTTCCATCCGCTGTTTTTGGGTCATATGACAGAATTCGCCGCCGCTGCCCAGCAGCAGTACGCCATCAACCTTACTGGCGATCAGATGATCCAGTAATGTCGCCATACCCGCTTTATCCAGTTCTCCCTGAGCATCAACAATTGTCGGGACAGGCGGGAACACCCCGCGAAATTTGCTCGTATTTGTCATAAAAAATTCCTTGCAAGTAGGGGGGCCTGCGAACAGGCCCACCGAAAGAGTTACTTAATCCAGGCACCCGCCATCAGCGAGGTGGCGTGAGAGGTGAATTGCTTAAAGACGCCGCGGCGATTCGAGTAATCCGGTTTGGTCCAGTGAATGCGGCGTTCTTTCAGACAATCGGCGACTTCCTGCTCAGTTTTACGTTTGCCATTAATGCCGACGATATTGAGCTTGCGGCCTTTGACGTCCATTTCGATCAGGTCGCCATCTTCCACCAGCGCAATCGGCCCGCCGTCTGCCGCTTCCGGTGAAACATGCCCCACGCACGGGCCGCTGGTCGCGCCGGAGAAACGGCCATCGGTGATCAGCGCCACTTTGCCGTCCAGCCGTTGGTCATACACGATGGCATCGGTGGTCATCAGCATTTCCGGCGCGCCGGAGCCTTTCGGCCCTTCGTAGCGAATGAAAATCACATCGCCGGGCTCGATACGGTTGTGAATAATCGCCTGCTGGGCATCTTCTTCAGAGTTAAATACCCGTGCCGGGCCGACGTGGTGATGCATATCCGGGGAGCAGGCGGCGTATTTGATCACCGCGCCTTCCGGGGCGATATTGCCTTTCAGTACCGCAATCGAGCCTTTTTTGGTGGCCTGCTCCGGCTTGCGCAGCACGTCGTCCGGGCTGACTTTGTAGTTGTTCAGGTAGCCGTGGTTGCGGGTAAAGAAGCCGGACTGGTGCATCATTTCCAGGTTATCGCCCAGGGTGCGGCCCGTCACCGTCAGCACATCCAGATCCAGATAATCGCGCAGATACCACTGCACCAGCGGAATACCGCCCGCGAACCACAGCATCTCGGTGACATACTGGCCGCTCGGCTGGATGTTGGTCAGGTACGGGATTTCATTATTGATGTGATCGAACAGCTCCGGTTTTAACTCCCAGCCCAGCTCGTGCGCCACCGCAGGCAGGTGGATCATCGCATTGGTGCTGCCGCCAATCGCCGCGTGAACCTTAATGGCGTTCTCAAACGCCGCAGGCGTGAGGATTTTGTGGGTGGTGATATTTTTAGACGCCAGATGCAGCGCCTGATGACCCGCCGCACGCGCGCCGCGACGGATTTCTGCCATGGTTGACGGTTGCAGCGCGCTGCCCGGCAAAGCCAGACCAAGCGCTTCCGACATACACTGCATGGTGCTGGCGGTGCCCATAAACTGGCAGGCTCCCGCCGTCGGGCAGCCGCACTGCTGCATGGCTTCAACCTGCTGAACGCCGATCTCGCCTTTTTTCAGCTTCGCGGTGATGCCGCCAAGATCCGACGTGCTCATATTCGGCGCAGGGCGCATGGACCCGCCGGGGATATGCACCAGCGGCATATTCAGGCGCGCGGCGGCGATTAAATGCGCCGGAATCGACTTATCGCAGCTGGAGATCAGCACGCCAGCGTCATAAGGCACCACCGAGGCGTGGATTTCTACCATATTGGCGATAGCCTCGCGGGACGCCAGAATGTAGTTCATCCCGTCATGGCCCTGGCCCCAGCCGTCGCAAATATCGGTCACGTGATGGCGCACCGCGCGGCCGCCCGCTTCGTGCACGCCCATTACCGCTTCGTCGCCGAGCTGGTTGAGATGGAAACTGCCGGGATGGCTCTCCCCGTAGCAGTCATCCACCAGTACCTGAAGTTTATTAACGTCCTCTTTGGTGTAATTCATCCCCAGACGCAGGGCGTCCAGCTGCGACCACAGGTCGCGGGCGGTTTGGCATTTCTGGCTCATTTGGCGATTCCTTCCTGTTTAAGTGACGCTGTGGCGGTCGGTTTGCTATTGGAACCTGGCGTACCGGCAGGACGCGCGGTCACCGATGGCAAACTGAACAGCAACGCAACAGCGATAAGCAATGCGGCGACCAGTACGGTCATCCCGGCGGTTTGTGAGAACGTGACGGTCAGCAGCCCGACCAGATACGGCCCGATAAAGCCGCCGATGTTGCCGAGGGCGTTGATGGTGCCGCGCACGCCGCCCAACACATTCGGCGCGAACAGCAGCGGCGGCAGCGTCCAGAATGGGCCCGCGTAGGCTTGCAGGAAGAAGCCGCAGATCACCATCATGCCGTAGGCCAGCCAGACGTTGTCTTTGAGAATTAAGGAGAGTGCGAGGCAGATGGCGAAACCAATCAGCGGGATCGCAGTATACAGACGGCGGTTCATGGTTTTATCGCACCATTTGGCGATATAGAACTGGCCGACGATGCACAAAATATACGGCGCGGCGGTGAGCAAGCCGACGGTGGTCATGCCGCTGCCGGTTAATTCTTTAATCAGTTTCGGCATCCACAGGGCGAAGCCGTAGAAACCCACCTGCACAAAGAAATAGATGCCGATCAGTTTCCACAGGTTCACGCTGCGCAGCACGCTGCGGATACTGCTTTTCTCGCCGGCAATACTCAACGCGCGATCTTCTTCCAGTTTACGTTCGATCCAGGCGCGCTCCTGCGGATCCAGCCATTTCGCCTGATGCGGATGGTCAGACACCAGCGGCAGCCAGACAAACAGCAGGCCGAGCGACAGTAGCCCTTCAATAATGAACATTTCGCGCCAGCCGTAGACTTCGATCAACCAGCCGGAAAGCGGTCCGGTGATAATTGACGCAACGGCCAGGTTCATCTGGAAATAGGCGATGGCGCGGGCGCGTTCTTCATTCGGGAACCAGTGGCCGATCAGCGCCAGAATTGCCGGGTAAACTGCGCCTTCTGCCACGCCGAGGATAAAGCGAATCATCAGCAGCTGCGTGGGAGTCTGGACAAAGCCCGTTAATAGCGCAAAACCGCCCCAGGCAACGATAGTCCAGGCGATAAGCTTTTTGGCACTTAAGCGCTCGGCGATTTGCCCGCCGGGGATCTGCAGGAAGATATAACCAATAAAGAAGATCCCGGCGACCAGACCGGCGAACGAGGCGGTCATGCCGAGATCTTCTTCCATACCGCCTGCGATCCCGATGGCGATATTGGTCCTGTCCATGTAGGCCACGATGTACACGAGAATGGTGGCCGGGATGATATGCAGCCAGCGCCCCCTCGTTGTCGGTTTACTCAGTTCTGTACTCATTTTTCCTTCCCTATGGTAAGAGATATGATTGTTCTATATGTGGAACTATTGTTCTGTATATGGATATCATCGCGCCGGGAATCAGTAACGTCAATTCCCTGGAAAAACGAAGGGCTTGTTTTGTGATTAGCTTCATAAAGTGGCGGTTAATGAAAGCCGTTAGCTATCTGCATGAGAAGAAATCTCATTTTGCTGCGATTGAGCCGATTTTGAGTCGCCGATCACAGGATAGCGTTTCGCGACATGCCCATATTGCGGTCAGGGTTATTTCGGTGTTTAATTCTATTAGGTGAACATTAGTTCTATATAAAGAACAAATTATGGAGAAATAGTTATGGTAACGACGGCAATTTTCCCGGCGCGCTATGTGCAAGGCAAAGGGGCACTAACGTCTCATTTACCTCAGGAACTGGCTTTACTCGGGCATAAGGCGCTGATCCTGATGGATCCGGTCGTGCATCAATTGCACCGCGCGCCAGTTGAAACGGCGCTCGCCGGGGTGATTGAGTATGAAATCGAAGTGTTTAATAGCGAGTGCAGTGATGAAGAAATCGCGCGCATTTCTGATAAAGCGTTGGGAATGGGCGCCAGCGTGATTGTCGGGATGGGCGGCGGTAAAACGCTGGATACCGCCAAAGCCACCGGCGCGAATTTGAAATCACCTGTTGCTATCGTCCCGACCTTAGCCTCTACCGATGCGCCCTGTAGTTCGCTGGTGGTGATTTATACCGCTGAAGGCGAATTTAAACGCTATCTCATGGTCCCGCGTAACCCCGATCTGGTGCTGGTGGACAGCGCTATTATCGCCGCCGCGCCGGTGCGCTTCCTGGTTTCGGGCATGGGCGATGCGTTGGCGACGTGGTTTGAAGCAGAAGATTGCCGTATCAAAGGGGCGGGTAACATGACCGCGCGCCCCGGCCCGATGACGGCCTTCGAGCTGGCGCGTTTTTGCTATGACACGCTGATGCGCTATGGCCGCCTGGCGAAACTGGCTTGCGAACAGCATCAGGTAACGCCAGCGCTGGAGCATGTGATCGAAGCCAATACGTTATTGTCCGGCCTCGGTTTTGAAAGCGGCGGCCTGGCGGCAGCGCACGCCATTCACAACGGCTTGACGGTCCTGCCGCAAACC
Organism: Atlantibacter subterraneus; assembly: GCF_007570865.1. Lineage (GTDB taxonomy): Bacteria > Pseudomonadota > Gammaproteobacteria > Enterobacterales > Enterobacteriaceae > Atlantibacter > Atlantibacter subterraneus. The sequence goes on from NZ_VLPS01000006.1 coordinate 83,895, forward strand.
CATGCCTACTGGCACGGTGAGAAAGTGGCGTTTGGCACCCTGGCGATGCTGATGCTCACCGATCGCGCGCCTGAATTGATTGATCAGGTTTATCAGTTCTGCGAAGACGTTGGCCTGCCTGTGACCTTGGCGGATATCGGCCTCGCGGATGTGAGCGACAGCGATCTGCTGGAAGCCGCGAAAGCCTCCTGCATGCCAGGCGAAACCATGCATAACGAACCTTATAAGGTGACGCCGGAAACGGTGCTGGCAGCCATGCGCGCCGCCGATGCCGTAGGCCGGGCGCGTAAAGCGCAACGTCAGTAATTTCCCTCCCCGACATGATAAGCGGGCGTGCCGTAAATTCATCACGCCCGCTTATTATTCATCCCTGTGATATTGATTAGATTTTCGACATCCCTGCAGGGCTTTTTCAGGCATCGATCCGTACAATCGCCCACACTCATTGTTAGCTATTCATCCCTGCGGAGAATAAAGATGAAACCTGCCATCATGGTGGTGGATGACGATCCCGCCATTTGCGATGTGTTACGGGATGCATTTAGCGAGCATGTTTTTGATGTTCATGCCTGCTATACCGGAAACAGCGCGCTGGCGACGTTAGCGGCGCAGCCTGACATCGCGTTAGTGCTGCTGGATATGATGCTGCCGGATATTAATGGCCTGATGGTGCTGCAGCAGATCCAGCGCCAGCATCCTTCATTGCCGGTGATTATGCTTACCGGCCTGGGCAGTGAGTCTGATGTGGTGGTCGGCCTGGAAATGGGGGCGGATGATTATATCGCCAAACCCTTTAACCCACGGGTAGTGATCGCCCGCGTGAAAGCGGTGTTGCGACGTAGCGGCGTGCTGAATGCCGAGGCACCGGCGGTGCAGGGCAAGGGGATCGTGTTTAACGGCTGGAGCCTGGATACCGGGCGTTGCACGCTGACTGACGCCAGGCAGCAACCGGTGGAGTTAACCCAGGGCGAATACGGTCTGTTGCTGGCGCTGGTGCAAAATGCCCGGCGGGTACTCAGCCGCGAACAACTGCTGGAATTGACCCACAGTGAAACCACCGAGGTGTTCGATCGCACCATTGATGTGCTGGTGATGCGCCTGCGGCGCAAAATAGAGACTAACCCGCATCAACCGGCGTTAATCCGCACCATTCGCGGGGTGGGATACGTATTTTCTGCGGATGTGATTACGGCGGAGCGGGCGGCATAGAACAAAAAGGCCTGAGCGGGATTATCTCAGGCCCAGGCCTTGCTTACCGCGCCAATAAACGTAGGTCTATCTGGCGGTTATGCTTGCAGATTTGCCAATAATTACAGACGATCCAGCTGGACAGTCAGCGTGCTCTGAACGTTACCGGCGGTTGCGGTCTGGCCGTTCAGTTTCACCAGGGCCAGAGAGAAGCCGTGAGTATCTTTAGCATTGTGGTTCGCGCCAAGAGAATACGTTGCGCCAGTGACGCTAAATACACCCACGCCTACGCCAGCTGCGGCAGTATCACCCGTCGCGGTATTTGCCAGCACGGTGCCGTCAGCGTTATCTGGTGTACCAACAAACTTATAAGCAAGACCGTAATTATTAACTAACTGATCGCACTGCGCGCCGCCAGTTACGCTCATGCTCACAAGTGTACCGCCTGATACATTCTGGCCCTGAGTTTTCATGCTGGAAACCATACCCGTCAGGTTAACAGAGGCGGTATTCAGAGAGACGCCGCATGCTACTGGAATGGTGCTATCAGTGACTGTACCGGTAATAGACAACGTAGCAGGTGTATTGGTATCTGCCAGAGATGCACCGGTTGCAAACATTGCGGAAACTGCAACTGCCATTAATGCCTTTTTCATAATATTTCCTCTTATGTTAATTTCCATGTTGATAAATAAGCGAAGCGCTATCAGGCCTGATGGCCTAAAAACCCTTCCGTATTTACACGATTAAATAAATACGCCTTATAGATAATTAATCTTTAATGTAATCTTTGCCTGTACCGACCCGGCGGTAATAGGGTCGCCGGTTTTCGCATAGCGCGCGCTTAACGGTAATTGCATGCGTTGCGGCGCGCCGGGAGAATCAAGAATAATTTTCGGGCTATTCGGCAACATCACCTCCTGGCCATAAATAATTTGCATACCCACACCGCCCGCGCCGTTGGTTTTCACCAGATTTTCAAAGACGCCACGAGTCGGGCTGGTTGCACCTTCCAGGGTTAATGCCACCTGAGAAGCATTAATGCATTGCAATTCAGCGTTTATAGGCGTCAACGCGCTATGCACGTTTTGCCGTAACATGCCCGCGTCAATTGGCGGCATGACAATTTGCGGGGAATTGAGCTTCAGATTGCAATGGGCGTGTGGTGGCGCGATCGCCACGGCTAAATTCACCACCAGTGCATTATTTCCCAGCGTTAGCATGGCGGGCATCATATAAGGCGCGCTGGAGGCGGTGCCGAATTCGCCGGTTTTAATCAATTCAATGCGCAGTGAAAGAGCATCGGTATTGATATTTTTGCTGTTTAACGACGCGACGCTAACATTAAACGGTAACATCCATTCCCTGCGCGCCGCGCCCGGAGCCGCGTAAATTAATTTCACCCGGATGCCAATGCCAGGAATAGAGGTAGCGTAAGTGTTCTGGCCTTGCTGATTATTTTTTAATTTCCCGGAGAACTGCGCGCCGGCTTGCAGCAGGCAATCGATATTAATTTCGCGATGGCTATTCGCCAGTTGCGAAAGCGTCGCCTCTTTATGCCAGAGAACGCTGCCAGGTGGGCTGGTAATAATATTCGTCTGGAATTGCGCCGTCAGGGGAATAGTTAAATTCACCGGGCTGTCTTTGTTTTGAGCGGCACATTCCGCCGCCCGGACAAACGTCGCGGGAGCAAAAGCAAGCGCGGCTAAAATGAGTGAAGGCAGAAGTTTAGTTTTCATCACTGACAACTCACTGGAACCAGCGTAACGGGAAGCGCCTTCTGGCGATCTACCTGCGGTAATACGAATGGCGCGTCGCAGTGCTGGTTATCTCCCCATTCCACATGAATAACCCCTTTATCAGGCATAGCGGTCAGATAAACCTGACCCTGATCGCCCATAAAAAAGGTTTCCTGTTCTTTATTGACTTTGGCGATAGCGCCAAAGGGCGGGAAACCGTCGCGATAGCTCACGGTCGCCACCACTTTTCGTCCGACCCGCGGTTCAATCACGGCGGCAACGACCGCGTCGCGCGTCGGCACGAGAGAGACCGAGGTACTCGGGAATTCGATATTTTTATCGGCGTTGCGGGTATCGATGCGGATCGCGTTGCGGCGATAGTTGCGAATATTCGGCACCAGCACATTCCCTGAACCATCGGTACTGCTGTTCAGGCCGTTTTCAAAGGGCAAATCGGCGACGTCAGGGACAGTAACAATCGCCAGCGCGCCGTTGGAATAGGGGCCCGCGGTAATGCCGTGGCGATGGGCCACAAGACTTCCGGACGCATTCCACGAGAGGTACTGCCGGGTATCGGAAATTAGCGTGCCGCCAAGCTGGCCATATTTGCCCTGGTAATCCAGACCGGCAGAAGCGGACTGGCTGCTGTCCTGACCCTGCTGCGTGTTATAACTCAACTGGGTATTCCAGTTGAGGCTTTGGTTATTGCTAAAGGTCCCGTTCATCCCCACCTGGTTAGAGAGCGAGTTCTTTAAATTGCTGCCGGTGGTATAGCTCAGAGAGGGACGGCTTTCGGGATAAAGCGAGGCGAAAGGCACGGTTAACGTCAACGACAGCTGCTTGTCCCACTCGTTTTGAATGCTTTGTCGGTTCATGCTGAACGCAAGGGACAGGCTAAATAAATCAAAAGAGGTATTCCAGCTCACCTGCGCATTACGGGAAACGTTATTATCCCGGTATTCGGTTTCATTTAACGAAAAATAGAAATTGTTACTATCATTAATGGTTTGATTAATATTGAGGTCGGTTTCGCGATGTTTAAGCGAGTGGTCGGACAGCCATTCTGAAGACAGCGCATCTTTCAGCGACAAATAATTTTCCAGATACCAGCGGTTGGTCAGTTGCATACTGGTGCCCCAGTCGCCCAGCGAATGATGCCAGGTCAGACGAACCATTTTCCCCTGTTGGCGGGTTTCGGTATTGCCATTCATCATGAGCGGCTGGTCTATTTTGGCCTGGGTGACATCCAGCGCCAGCGCGCCCGCCGCTTTCAAATCCGCGCCCATCCCGGCGCTAAACGCCGAATGGATATCGCTGAACTGGACGCCGCCGTAAAGCGTTAAATCCAGGGGCAGGCCCCATGAAATCGTGGCCTGCGCCACCTGCGGCAAATCGACGCCCGATGCGTTGTCGTCGATAACCTTCCCTGCAGCAAGGTTGAATTGCACCTGGCCGCTGCGTAACAGCTGTGGCACGCTGGCGTAATTCACGGAGAAATGGCTTTCCGACCCGTCCGCTTCAGTCACCGTGACGTCAAGCTGTCCGCCGTCGGAGATCGGCGCCAAATCGGCGATGGTAAAAGGCCCCTGCGGCACCGAACGCTGCCAAATCACAAATCCTTTATCTTTGATCGTGACGCGCGCGTTGCTTTTCGCGATGCCATGAATAACCGGCGCAAAACCATTCTGCTGGTCGGGGATCATGTCGGTATCGGAACCTAACTGCACGCCACGCAGTAGCAGGCTGTCGAAGATATCGCCCGGCGTGGTGGCATCGCCCAGCGTAAGTTCGGCTTTCAGCGGTTTGATGACGGTTTCAACATAATTGGTGAGCGTTTCCCAGCCCTTGTCGCTGTCCAGCGTGGAATTATTTCTGAAGCGCCATGCGCCCAGGTTGATGCCGTTAGTCAAATTGGCATACGCCTGATTGCCGTTGATATCATCACGCTGGCTAAGTTGTTGCTGGCCGGAAATCTGATAGCTGGTTATCAACGCGGGAACCCCGTCATCCCACTCTTCCTGCGGGACGCCTTCCTGCGCTTCATCGAGCAACACGGTTTGCGGCAGCTTGATATCCAGTTTCAGGTTGGCGAAATCAAACTTTACGCTGGCATCAGGGAAATACTCCTGCATCGCAACACAACCTTTTGTGGCGTCATTGTCACCGCTTGTCGATTTTATTTTTGACATGTCCACTCCCAGTTTTCTGAATGCCGAAAAACCAAGGCACGGGTAAAGTTTTTTATTTTCATCCAGTTCGAATCTCACGCTGCTTGTCAGCGCAGGTTCGCCGTTAACAAAAATGTGTACTCTATATTCGCCGGGCGGTTGCGCCCCCTGAGCTAATAATGCGGTATCCGCAAGGGTTTCAGACCCATTTACCGGCGACAGCAGTCCAGGATCGAAATAAACTTCCTCCGCATAAGCGCGTTGATTCACTATTTCAAAAAAAACAAATACCCCGGCCAACGCTAAATCTGTCGCTCTCATGCTGAATAAATCTACTCAAAACGTTGCGAGAAACTTTTGGATGTCAAACCGAAGTCATTGACTGCGGTCCATGCAATGGTCTCGCCCTGAGCGGGGGCATGTTTTAACGTAAAGGTTTTTTGGCCAAATGGCGCAATAAGTGAATTGTTATCCAATACCGAGACAGTAATATCTTCACTGCCTGCGGTGATTTTATTCAATACCACATGGTATGGTTGTTTATTCTCTACCGTGATCCTGTTGCCATTACGCGTCCAGCTGAGATTTTTCATTGCGTCGCTGGCGTTGCCATTAAGCGAGGCGGGGCGGAAAAACACTTTTATACGATTATCAACCGCAAGGACCATACGGTTTTCGAATTTCTTCTCCGCATCATTAAGCCCAGGGATCCCCTTTACGTTTAGCCAGAACAGACTTTCTTTGTCTGTTGGTAATCCTGTGCCTAAATACACCACGCGAATGACGTTGTCGCTATTACCATCCAGCCGAAATAACGGCGGTGTAACGACAAAAGGTAAGGCCTTTTTGACATTAACGGGATCGCCCGCATCCAGCCAGGACTGAATCAAATAGGTACGGTTTTCATCGTTATTAACGGAGAGTTGCGCGTCGCCGTCTTTTTCATTATAAACCACTCGGCTGACATTTAATGTCAGCGCCGCATAGCTGTTAAATGTCCATGCGACACACATCGTTATTATGAGAACCAGTAACTTTTTCATTTTCCTTTGAACCGACTTTCCTGTATTAACGCAATATATAATCCGCTCGCCTGCGTTATGAAGAGAGCGGATTAGGTTTTTATGACTGCTTAGAGCCTTTCCACCTGAACGGTCAGGGTGGATTGAACTTTACCACCGGTCACCGTCGTGTTTTTCAGCTTAACCATGCTGAGATAGAACGCATTGCTGCCGCCGATCAACGTACCGTTGTTGATAGCGATCGGCTGCCCTTTCAGGGTATAGACGCCGACACCAATGCCTTTCGCCGCATCGTCGCTGGTTAAGGTATTCGCTAACACCGTTTGTTCAACGGAATCTGCCGTCCCCATAAATTTATACGCGAATGCATTATTATTTATGCCGGGGCGATAGCAGCTGTTTGACACGCTAATTAAGCCGCTTGAGGCGGAATAATTAGCACCCTGCACTGGCAGCAGAATCGATTTTTTCGAACCCAGATCGATGCTGCTTCTGCTCAGGCTGACGGAACAGCTTTGCGCCGCTCCAAACCCGTTCCCATAGACTTTCCCTGTAATAGAAAGCGTTGCGGGACTATTGGTGGTAGCCTGTGCGACTCCCGCGGCGAGTAACATCGCCATGACGGGAAGTAGCGCCTTTTTCCTCATTGTAAGACCCTCCTTTGTTGGTGAAAAATCCAATACTGACGCTGACTCTGCCCTTTACAGATATGGTTAAAGGAGGAAAGAAGAGTCATGGGACGTTAACGACGAAAACGGACCCCGAATAAATTTTCGTATAGGCTATACCCGCCTTAATTATTGTCAATTAGTGGAATGCCAGGCCAGTTATTAACTGGTGTTCTGTTTTGTAAGGTTGCATTCATTATTTGAATAATTTCATCAGAGTTAATATTACTCTGAGAGATCCTAAATGAATTTTAATTTTTTTATTTGGCTTGATTTGATTTATTATTTTGCAATGCGCTGATTTATCTGTCTATTTTTTTTGTTTGCGATCGTATTATTAATTCATTTCCTGAAGCGTTAAAAACAAATCATATCTTAATTGTATGATTTGGTGAGAAAATATGCGTTATTTTTACATAGAATATAATCTTTTATTTTATTATTCTTTTAATATTCTGATTATGGAGCAGGAAATCGTCGTAAGAAAAAACGCAGTACGTGAAATCTTATGATGGGTTTATTTACGGACTGTTACATAATATAACTGTTAATTATTAAGAGGCTATTTTCTTATTTTTCTGATAATAACCGTTTTTGCTAAAAACGGTTATTATTTAAACGTGATTGCTTACGTGCGTCGCCGTTATTTATTTTTCTGCTTAATATCAAGGGATAATTCGCTTAACGTTTTCGCTCCGTCTATCGCATTCGCGCACAGTAGACTGGCTCGCGCGCAGGCATGAGCGAGCTGAATACTGTCGGTAAGCGGCCACGCTTCATGGCTACCGTAAAGCAGCCCCGCGCAGAACGCATCGCCCGCGCCGACGCTGCCGACAATCTCTTCCTGGCTCAACGTCATTGATGGCACCCACAGACCCTCGCCGCTATGTTCGACGCCAAACGCGCCTTCCGGGCAGTGGATCACCACCCGCTGGCGCACGCCGGCCTCTAACAGTTTGCGCGCGACGTCGCCGATAGCGTCGATGTCTGGCGTGTGATCGTCCTTGCGCATCGGCTGCCCGCTGAACTCGCCGGCCTCCAGTTCGTTAATCACCAGATAATCCAGCCAGGGTAGGGCAGGCATCACCAGCGGTTGATAGCGCGGATCGCCCTGACGTGACACCAAATCCAGCGAGGTTTGATAGCCGAGCTGCTGCATTTGCGCCAGCAGTCGGGCGCTGCGCGTGCCGTAATCAGTGTCGGGTAAATCCAGGCTATCGAGCAGCAATAAATAACCGAGATGGAAAATCTTCATGTTGCTGTCGAGGCGATCGAACGCGGGTAAATCCAGTAATCGGTTCGCGCCGGGCGAGTGGAAAAAGGTGCGTTGGCCGCTGGGGTCGGTCATCACCTGGGTCATTGAGGTTGGTGCGAACGAGGTGCGCTGCACGTGCTGGCGATTAACATGGTATTGCTCCAGCATCGCCATAATGTAATCGCCGTCATGATCTTCGCCAATCAGGCCCACCGCCTGAAGCGGCAGGCCGGTGCGCATTTTGGCGAGGGTGAGCAATACGTTGAGCGGCGCGCCGCCGGTGGAGCGCTCGCTGCGGGTGATCTCGGTTAACCAGCCCGGCTCCGGCCACTTCACGATCTGATGAACATGATCCACCAGCATATTGCCAGCGGTGATAACGCCTTTACGCTCGCTCATTACGCCTCCTTACGCGTGCCCCGCGCTGCCAAAAGTGCGCATCTGTTCCGCCACTACGTCGGTAATGGCTTCTTCAATCCCCAGCAGCAGCTCGGCGAATTCGTCATACATCGGCTTACGATCCGCCATGCGCTGTTCCACCGCGCCCAGCGCCGCCTGCGACATCCCGGTATAAAAGTTGATTTTGTGAATGCCCAGCGAGATGGCGCGCCGGAAGTCGGCATCGCTAATCCCCGAGCCGCCGTGCAGCACCAGCGGAATGCCGGTTTGCTGGCTGATGGCGCTCAGCCGGTCGAAATCGAGCTTCGGTTCGCCTTTATATTTGCCGTGGGCGTTGCCGATGGCCACTGCCAGCGCATCGATGCCGGTACTGTCGACAAATTCCCGGGCAATGGCGGGATCGGTGAACTTCGCGCTGTCCGCCTCGCCATACAGCGCGCCGCCTTCATCGCCGCCTACCGCGCCCAGCTCCGCTTCGACCGATACGCCGACCGCATGGCACATCTTCACCACTTCCCGGGTCTGGCGGACGTTCTCGTCATAACTCAGGGTTGAGCCATCAAACATCACTGAGCTAAACCCGAGGCGCAGCGCCCGGACCACCGATTCAAAATGCAGGCCATGATCGAGATTGAGCACCACCGGAATGTCGTGACGCGCCGCCTCGAATTTGACGGCTTCCACCAGCGAATCCAGCGATACATATTTAAAATGCACTTCCGCGATATTGATGATAAACGGTGAACGCTCCTGTTTTGCCGCCGCGAAAAGCGCACGCAGGAAATGGCTGTCCAGCACGTTAAACGCCCCGAGCGCATAACCGTATTGACGCGCATGCGCCAGTCCGTCTGCGAGTGAAATCAATGCCATGTTGGCCTCCTGAAATTATCGGAACATGCGGTATTCGTTACACAAAACCAGCTGAGCGGGCTCGTCTTCATCAATGGCGTTGAACCGCTCAAGGGGTTTAAGAAAGCGATTGTCACGGTCGTCGTCGTTTACCGTTGAGACCTCACCCGCCAGCACATCGCCAAACCCGGCTTCAGCCCAGAAGCTGTGATACATGCCGGGCGTCAGGCAGATGCTTTCCCCTGGTGCGAGGCGCAATTGGCTGCCGGCGCTGTGCGTCTGTCGGCAACCATCGATGACCACCGTGACATCGCTTTGTTCAGGTTGTTCGTACTGGTCGGCATTCCAGATTTCGATAATTAAATTGCCGCCGCCCCGGTTAATGATGTCTTCCCGTTTGCGCCAGTGAAAATGCATCGGCGTCACCTGACCATCCCGGACGTGCATGATTTTTTCGGCATAGCTTTTCGGCCAGGTGACGCCATCCACCGAGCCGTTGCGCAGGGTAAACAGCGTCAGCCCCTGGGCGCTAAAATTATTGCCGCCGAAGGCGGTCACATCCCAGCCGAGTTTTAATTCGAAGACTTCCGCCCAGTTGGTCTCATCCAGTTCACGCCATTTGGTGGGGGCGAAGCTGGCGAACGGCGGCAGATGCACGTCATGACGGGAAAAGAACTGGCGCGTGTGGCCGAGGATTTCATTGATTTCAGAACGTTTCATTGCATCTCCCTGGTAGAGTGGATGCTCTGCCTGAAGAAGAGGCGTGAGGAGCAGTCGCGCCCCTCACCCTCACCTGAAGGTTATTTCACCGTCCAGCCTTTGTAAGTGCCGATGTTGTTCTTATCGATCATCGTCACCGGGATCAGCACTGGCTCTTTCGGCGCAGGTTTGCCCTGAAGGATGTCATAACCGATCTCCACCGCTTTGGCCGCCATCACCTGCGGATCCTGAGCGGGTGTCGCCACGAACAGCGAGTTATCGCGCTTCAGGGCTTCTTCCGCGTCTGGCGATCCGTCCACGCCGACGATAAAGAACTCATTACGCTGCGCCTGCTTCGCCGCCAGATCCGCGCCGATTGCCGTCGGATCGTTGATGGCAAATACGCCATCGATCTTCGGGTTCGCCGCCAGCAGCGAGGTCATCACTTCCAGCCCGCCTTCGCGACTGCCTTTGGCGTTCTGGTTCCAGGAAAGCACTTTGATATCCGGATGGCGTTTGAATTCGGTCTGGCAGCCTTCCACGCGGTTCTGCACGGCGGACACCGGCGGCCCGTTGATGATCACCACATTGCCTTTGCCTTTCAGGCGATCGGTAATGTATTTACAGGCGATCTCCCCGGCCTGGGTGTTGTTCGAGGTGATGGTGGCGTCAGCGCCGTCAGCCGCCACGTCAACCGCCACGACCACGATCCCGGCATCTTTGGCCCGTTTTACCGCCGGGCCGATACCTTTGGAATCCGCAGCGTTAAGAATGATCATGTCCACTTTGGCGGCGATAAAGTTGTCGATCTGCGAAACCTGCTGGCCGAGATCGTAGCCGCTGGACACCAGCGTGACTTTCACGTTATCGCCCGCCAGCTTGCGTGCTTCCAGTTCCGCACCCTTGGTGATCTGCACGAAGAACGGGTTGGCGAGGTCACCGACGGTGACGCCGATAGATTTTAACTCTTTGGCCTGCACAAACGGCGAGGCGGCAAGCAGTGCGCCAGCACAGAGCGCGGTGACAAGGGGTTTCAAACGCATATTTCTTTTCCTCACGTAGGGTATTTTGTTATGCACTTTGATGGTGACGGGTACGGTACTTGTCTATCAGCACTGCAATGATGATCACCGCCCCTTTGATCACCAGTTGCCAGAAGTATGAAACGCCCATCAGGGTCATACCGTTGTTGAGAGTCGCGATGATTAACGCCCCCACCAGGGTACCGGTGATGGTGCCGATACCCCCAACAAAACTAGTGCCGCCGAGAATAACCGCCGCAATCGCGTCCAGCTCGTAGCCCATCCCCAGGTTGCCGTTGGCGCTGTACAGCCGCGATGCGCTCATCAGCCCGCCGAGCCCGGACAGCAGCCCGCTCATCCCGTAAACAAACAGCAGCACCAGCCACACTTTGATGCCGGTCAGCCGCGCCGCCTGCATATTGCCGCCTACCGCGTAAATATGAACGCCAAGCGTGGTGCGGCGCAGAATGAACCAGCAAATCGCCACCACCAGTAGCGCAATTACCACCAGCCAGGGGATTGGGCCAAGGTAGGCGTTTCCGATCCATTCAAAATTGATATTCGAGTTGATGACCGTGGTGCCGTCCGCCAGCAGATAGGCCGCGCCGCGTAGCGCCGTGTAGGTTCCCAGCGTGACGATAAACGGCGGTAGCCCGGCAAACGCCACCAGCGCGCCGTTAAACAAACCGAGCGCCAGCCCTAACATCAGTGCCGCAGGCATCGACAGCATCGCCAGCTCCGGAGAGAGCGACACCACCATCGCCGCCACTGCCGTGGTGCCGAGAATCGACCCCACCGACAGGTCGATCCCGCCGGTCAAAATAATGAAGGTCATCCCCGCCGCCAGCACGATGTTAATCGACGCCTGACGGGTAATATTCAGCAGGTTACTTTCGGTAAAAAAGTTAGGCGCGATAAAGCCAAATACCGCCACGATCAGGATCAGAATCGGTAAAATCCCCACCGTTTGCATGATGTCGCCCATCAGCATCTTTTTCACGGAGGCGGATTTTGGGGCGGGTGAAGTGGATGGCGTCATGGTTGGGCCTTTTTGCGAAGAGTTAGTCATTGCGTACCGCCTTCTGCTGCGATTCGTCCACGCCGGTAGCCAGCGTCATGATATTTTCCTGAGTGATGTCAGGCCCGTTCAGCTCCCCGGCGATACTGCCTTCGCGCATCACATACACCCGGTCGCTCATACCGACCACTTCCGGCAATTCGCTGGAAATCATCAGGATCGCCACACCCTGGCGCGCCATCTGGTTCATGATGCGGTAAATCTCGCTTTTTGCGCCGACGTCCACGCCGCGCGTCGGTTCATCAAGGATCAGAATGCGCGGACCGATAGCGACCCAGCGGGAAATCAGCAGTTTTTGCTGGTTGCCGCCGGACAATCCGCCCGCCCGCACCTGAGCATGAGGCACGCGGATATTGAGCGTGGAGATAGCGTCATCGGATATCGACTGCGCTTTCTTGCGGTTAAGCAGTCCGTACATGGCATCGCGCTCCAGCGTCGCCATGGTGATATTTTCCTGAGCGGCCATTTCCAGAAACAGCCCTTGCTCTTTACGGTTCTCGGTTAAGAAACCGATACCGCGGTCGATGGCGTCGCGCGGGGAGTGGATCACCGCCGGGTTGCCATCGATTTCAATGCTGCCGCCGGTGGCTTTGCGCACCCCGAAAATCAGCTGCGCCAGTTCGGAACGGCCCGCGCCCACCAGGCCCGCCAGCGCCACCACTTCACCGGCGCGCACCTGCAGGCTAACCGGCTGGATTTTCTCGCCGTCGGTGAGGTGATGCACCGCCAGACGCACCTCGCCGCGCGGGATATCGCGCTCTTTATTAAACAGATCGCTCAGCGGGCGGCCCACCATCATGCGCACCAGTTCCTGAGCATTCAGCTGGTCGCGCTCCAGGCTGCCGACGTACTGGCCGTCGCGCAGCACGCTGACCCGGTCGGACAGCTCATACACTTCCGCCATGCGGTGGCTGATGTAGATAATCGCCATGCCTTCGTTGCGCAGCCGCATAATCAGCTCGAACAGGCGGTGGGTTTCGCGGGAAGAGAGGGCGGCGGTGGGTTCATCCATCACCAGAATGCGGCTGTTGCGGTGCAGCGCGCGGGCAATTTCTACCTGCTGCTGCTCGGCGATGGTCAGGCGCATCACCCGGTCGGTAGCGCGGAACTGTGCGCCCAGCCGGTCAATGACCTTCTGAGCCTGGGTGACCATCTCTTTGCGGTTCACCAGCCCGGCGCTGGAAATTTCGCTGCCGAGGAAAATATTCTCGGCGACGGTTAAATTGGGCGCGAGCTGCATCTCCTGATAAATCAGCGTGATGCCCGCCTGTAACGCGTCTTTCGGGCTTTTGATGCTGTAAGGCTGCCCGTCAATCAGGATCTCGCCGCTGGTGGCGGTATACGCCCCGGCGAGGATTTTCATCAGGGTGCTTTTCCCGGCGCCGTTTTCGCCCATCAGCGCGTGGATCTCGCCGGGATACACCGTCAGGCTGACGCCTTTAAGCGCGTAAAACTTGCCAAACGCTTTGGCAATATCGCGCATCTCCAGTACAGGCGTTGCGTTCATGGCGCACTCCATTCGGGGTCAGGTGCTCTCACTTGACCACTGTCAGATAAATGCAAGATGTCAAAGCCCATTCATATTTGTCATATTGCTGAATAGTTAACATTGATCACATTCCCGCAACGCAACCGTGCCGGGGAGCAGCGCGAGGCGCTACTGTTCTGTTTTCGCCAGTGGAGTGGGTTATGACACAGTCAGCCAGCCGATTTCTGACCAGCGCACGCGGGCGGTTACTGTTTTTTAATCTGCTGGTGGTGGCAGTCACCCTGATGGTGAGCGTGGTGGCGATTGTCGGATTTCGACACGCCAGCGTGTTGCAGGAACAGGTGCAGAAGCAGACGCTCAGCGATATGACCGGCAGCATGGCGCTGGCGCGCGATACCGCCAACGTCGCCACGGCGGCGGTGCGGTTAAGCCAGGTGGTGGGCGCGCTGGAATATCAAAGTGAAGCGGATCGGCTAAAGCAGACGCAACTGGCGCTGCAGCGCTCGCTGCGGCTGCTGGCGAAAGCGCCGCTGGCCGCGCTGGAGCCGGAGCTGGTGGGTAACATCATCTCACGCAGTAATCAGTTGCAGCAAAGCGTGACCCAAATGCTGGAGCGTGGCCATCGCCGCCATCTTGAGCGCAACGCGCTGCTCAGCGCCCTGTATCAAAACCAAAGTTATCTTCATCATATCCAGACGCTGAATCAGCGCACCGGGGAAACCGCGCCCGCGCCCGGGATGCTGATCGAGATGGATCGACTGATTGACGCGGCGATCCAGACCCCGTCGCCGCGCCCGACGGTGGAGCAGATCGACGCGGTGATGCTGCAGTTGCCCGGCCAGCTCGGCGATCCGCTGATCAACGGCATCTACCAGGATTTCAGGCAGCAGTTACAGCAGCTCGATCCGCTCTCCGCCGCGCTGGCGGAGAGCGACCTCGCGATTAGCTGGTCGATGTACCACATCAAAGCGCTGGTGGCGTTTCTCAACACCGATATCAACCAGTATGTGAAACGCGTAGCTGAGGAGTCGGCGCTGCGCACCGCCGCCAGCCATAAAGAGCTGCGCTCGATGATCCTGTTTATCGCCGTGTTTGCCGCGCTGGCGCTGATTATCACCGGGTTTGCCGGGTGGTATATCTACCGCAATCTCGGCTCGAACCTGACGGCGATCTCCACGGCGATGGCGCGGCTGGCGCGCGGCGAGCGGGATGTCACCGTCCCGGCGCAGCAGCGGCGCGACGAATTGGGTGAACTGGCCCGCGCGTTTAACGTGTTTGCCCGCAATACCGCGTCGCTGGAACACACCTCCCGGTTGCTGAAAGAAAAAAGCACCCAGCTGGAAACCACTTTTCACGCCATGCGCGACGGTTTTGCGCTGTTCGACAGCCACGGCGAGCTGGTGGTGTGGAACCCGCAATACCCTTTGTTGCTGGGTCTGGATGCGGAAGGGGTGCAGCGCGGCCAGCATTATCTCCAGCTGTTGCGCCAGGTTGCGCCGCAGGATGCCCATATCCAGGAAAACCTCGCGCTGCCGCTGCCCCATCCTCAGGAGTTACGGTTGGCTGACAACCGCACCATAGAGCTGCGCTTTAGCCCGGTGCCGGGTCGCGGCATGGTCAACGTGGTGCTGGATCGCACCGAGCGTAAAGGGCTGGAAGAGGCGCTGGTGCACGGTCAGAAAATGAACGCCGTCGGCCAACTGACCGGGGGCCTGGCCCACGATTTCAACAACCTGCTGGCGGTGATAATCGGCAGCCTGGAACTGACCGCGCCCGGTACGCCGGACGCACCGCGCATCGCCCGGGCGCTAAAAGCCGCCGAACGCGGCGCGCAGCTTACCCAGCGCCTGCTGGCGTTTTCGCGTAAGCAGTCCCTGAATCCGCGTGCCGTACAGCTCAAGCC
This sequence comes from Atlantibacter subterraneus, assembly GCF_007570865.1. Lineage (GTDB taxonomy): Bacteria > Pseudomonadota > Gammaproteobacteria > Enterobacterales > Enterobacteriaceae > Atlantibacter > Atlantibacter subterraneus. The sequence continues at coordinate 99,374 of NZ_VLPS01000006.1, forward strand.
GCTGCTGGAAAACCTGGTGGAACTGATGCGCCATTCGCTGCCCGCGACCCTGACGCTGGAGCTGGAAGCGCAGCAGCCCGCCTGGCCCGCGTGGATTGACGTTAACCAGCTGGAAAACGCCATCATTAACCTGGTGATGAACGCCCGCGACGCCATGGAAGGGCGCAGCGGAGTCATTAAGCTGCGTAGCTGGAATCAGCGCGTGACCCGGGGTGACGGGCGGCGGCACGATATGGTGACGCTGGAAGTGATCGACGGCGGCTGCGGGATGTCGGATGACGTTAAAGCCCACGTGTTCGAGCCATTTTTTACCACCAAACAAACCGGCGAAGGCAGCGGCCTCGGCCTGTCGATGGTGTATGGCTTTGTGCGCCAGTCCGGCGGACGCGTGCAAATCGACACCGCCCCCGGCCAGGGCACCACGGTACGCCTGCAACTGCCGCGCGCGCCGCAGGCGGCCAGCGAGCTGGCGCTGCCGGTCGATATCCCCGATGTAACATCACAGGACGAACTGGTGTTGCTGCTGGAAGATGAAGCCGATGTGCGCCAGACGCTGTGCGAACAGCTGCATCAGCTGGGCTATATCACCCTCGAAGCCCAGACCGTGGAAGAAGCCATCACCTTACTGGATAGCGTTGAGGATATCGGCATCCTGATTAGCGACCTGATGCTACCCGGCGGAGTCAGCGGCGCGGAAGTGCTGCACTACGCGGCGATTAATCATCCGCATATCGCCCGGCTGCTGATCAGCGGCCAGGACTTACGCGCCGCGCAGGATCCGGCAGCGCAGCCAGACGTGGAATTATTGCGTAAGCCCTTTACTCAGGTTCAACTGGCGCAGGCGCTGCGACGGGCATGCCACCCCTGACGCTTTGAGAATTCTCTTCTTCTCTACTCTCCGCAGCCTTTGCAAAGTAATACTCTGTCTTTTCGAGGGCTGCCTGATGAAAACTTTGCCGCTTTTCCTGACGCTCGGCGCGTTAGTGATGATTGCTCAACCGGTGCGCGCCGATGTGATTGACGATACCGTGACGTCGATTACCCGTGCGATTGACGACGCGTATTCTCAAAATGACGATCGACGTGATGACCGGCGCGACGATCGCGACTGGCAACGTTCCGACGACCAGCGCCGCCAGTATAATGACCGGCGCAGGCAACTTGAGGACCGGCACCGTCAGTTAGATGAGCGTCAGCGTCAACTGGATCGCGAGCGCCAGCAGTTGGAAGAGGAAGAACGGCGGCTGGAAGATGAATACGATCGCTAAGCAAAAGTGATTGCCTGCCCGTCAAAACCCGCTTCAATCCCTTCCGGCAGCGGGTTTTCCATCATCCATGCATCAAACTGGTGGCTGATATGGGTCAGCACTACCCGCGGGCTTTTTATCACCTCATTCAATGCCACCACCGTGTTTAAATCGCAATGGTTAGTCGGCGTCTGGTCGCGCGGCGCGTGGCTGCAATCAATCACCATCACGTCAGGCGGCCCCGCCTGCAAAAACTTCAACGTTTTCTCCGGCAGACCGGCGGTGTCGCACAGCCAGGCCACGCGGCTGTGGGCGGTTTCCAGCAGATAGCCAAACGTCAGTTTTGAATGGTTGAGCGGCAGCGGCGTCACCTGCAACCCCTGGAGGCTAAACACCACGAACGGCTCGACGGTATGGCTGAAATCGAGAATGCCGGGATGTTTAAACAGATCGTCGCAACCCTGTTGGTCTGGCGGGCCGTACACCGCGATTTTGTCGCCCATGCCCCAGCGCAGCGGGAAAAGCCCCTGCACATGGTCCATATGGTAATGGGTCAGCAGAAACTGGCGGAAACTCCCGGCGGGCCAGCGATCCATCAGGTCGGGAATTCCCGCATCCAGCAGCGTAATGGCATCGTTGCAGTTTATCACCGCGCTACAGGGGCGGCGGCGAAAAGCCTCATCGCTGCGCGCCCGTTCACAGGCTTTGCAGCAACAGCCAAACGCCGGGACCAGCTGCGCGCCGCCGGTGCCGGTGAGGGTCAGCGTTAAGGTCATCGCGGCTCCTTACAGCGGTTTGGTGAACCGGACGTGGCTCGGCTCGTAGCCTTCGCGACGATAAAAGCGGTGAGCGTCGATGCGTTTCACATTGGTGGATAGCTCGGTCATTTCCGCGCCGTGCTGCTGCGCCACCGTCTGCGCCCAGCTTAACAAGCCCTTGCCCACGCCCGCGCAGCGCGCTTCCGGCATCACCACCAGCTCCTGGATCTCGCCAATCCAGTTGGCATGATGCAGATGAAATTGCAGATGCAGGCTAATCAGCCCTACTGGTTTGCCGTCGAGCCAGGCCAGCGCCAGGTGATAGTTGGCGTCGCGCAGATTCGCAGCAAGGCCAACGTCGAACGCGGCGCGGTCAAACGTGGCCTGTTTCAGTTCGCAAACCAGCGCGTAGATGGCGTCGCTGTGGGTGATATCGGCGCGCTGAATGTCATAAAGCATGTTGCGGCTCCCGTGGCTGTGGGTGTTCATCGACCAGCGTTAATAATGTCTCGACTGACTGTAGCAGACTCCCGTCATTATTCAGCACCTGGCAACCGGGCGGCAGGCTGGCGTACTGCGCCGCGCGCGCCAGCCGGGCGGCGATTTGCCCGGCGGATTCCCGTCCCCGCGCCTGTAAACGCGCCTGCAAGACGTCACGGGAAACGTACAGGCACACCGCCAGCAACTGCTCCCGATAACGCGTTTGCGCCTGTTTCAGGTGTGCACGCGAGCCGTTCACCACCACGTTGAATCCGGCTTCCAGCCACAGATCGATCTCCTGGCCGATGCCGTAGTAATGGCCGTTGGCCTGCCAGCTCAGGGCAAACAGTCCCTGAGCCTCGCGCTGTAAAAACTCGCCTTCGCTTAGCGCAATGTGGTTTTCGTTGCCGGCGTTAAACGGGCGGGTAATGTAGCGATGCGCCACCAGCAGCGTCGGGCGCTCCCGCTCGCGCAGGGCGTTTAACAGACTGTCTTTACCGGACCCGGAAGCGCCCATTAACCAGATGATGCGCCCCATCAGAACACCTGTTTTCCCTGACGCCAGACGTTGCCGATATGGACGTGCTCGCCGTGCCAGTGCGCCAGCACCAGATCGGCGCGTTTGCCCTCGCCAATCACACCGCGATCGTCGAGATTCAGCGCCCACGCCGGGTTACGCGTCACCAGATGAATCGCCTGGGGCAGAGTAAAGGCGTTGCCCTCGTCCAGCGCCACGCGAAACGCCGCGTCCAGCAGGCTCGCCGGATAATAGTCGGAAGAAAGAATATCCAGCAGCCCGGCCTGGGCCAGCGAGTGGGCCGCCACGTTGCCGGAATGCGAGCCGCCGCGCACGATATTTGGCGCGCCCATCAGCACGCTCATACCGTGCTGGCGCGACGCCTGCGCCGCATCGAATGTGGTCGGGAATTCGGCAATCACGCTGCCAAGCTGGTGGGATTCCAGCACGTGCTCCGCCGTGGCGTCGTCATGGCTCGCCAGCGCAATATTGCGCGCCCGACAGTGGGCGGCAATGGCTTCCCGGTTCGGCTGCGACCAGCGCTCGGCCAGCGCCAGCTGTTCCTCTTCATAACACGCCATGTCGTGGTCATTGAGCTGGTATTTGCCCTGATAGTATTCGCGATATTTTTCCCGGTTGGCGAACTGACGCTGGCCCGGCGAATGGTCCATCAGCGACACCAGGGTTACCGGTTCGCGGTGCATCAGCTGTTCAAACAGCGGCAGCGTGGTGTGATGCGGCAGCTCGCAGCGCAGATGCAGACGATGCTCGGCGCGATTGACCCCGCGCCGCTGGCTGTGCTCCACCGCGTTGATCATCTTTTCCAGATTCTCCAGCCGATCGCCGCCGTCGCGCACGTCGCCCAGCGCCACCGCGTCCAGCACCGTCGTGATGCCGCTCGCCACCATCAGCGCATCGTGGCTGCTCATGGCGGAGTGGGCGGGCCAGTCCACTTTCGGGCGCGGGGTGAAGAACTTATCCAGATTGTCGGTATGCAGCTCAATAAGCCCTGGCAGCAGCCAGCCGCCTTCGCCGTCCAGCGCGCCCGGCAGGCGGCTGTGGCTGTCGGCATAGTGGGTAATGACCCCATCGTTGATATCGATGGAGCCGTCTACCACCTCGTTTTCGAGGATCAGTTTTACGTTATTGATGATCATGCGTGTTCCCCATTGGGTGCAGACGGTCAGCCACGCGCTGGCGAATGGCGTCATCATGGAAAATGCCGACAATGGCCGCGCCGCGCGCTTTGGCTTCTTCGATCAGCGCCACCACGGCGGCGCTGTTATTGGCGTCCAGCGAGGCGGTAGGCTCGTCGAGCAGCAGAATCGGGTAATCGACGATAAACCCGCGGGCGATATTGACGCGCTGTTGTTCGCCGCCGGAAAAGGTCGATGGCGCGAGATGCCACAGGCGCTCCGGGACGTTGAGGCGGGTCAGCAGGCTGGCGGCTTTGGCGCGGCACACCTCGCGATCGACGCCCAAATCCAGCAGCGGCTGCATCACCACCGTTAATGCTGATACGCGGGGGATTACCCGCAGGAACTGGCTCACCCAGCCGATGGTTTTGCGGCGTACCGCCATCACCTCCCGCGCCGGGGCGGCGACGATATCCAGCCACTGCTCGTCATGTTTCACCCAGATATGCCCCTGGTCCGGCAGATAGTTGGCGTACAGCGAGCGCAGCAGGGTGGATTTACCGCTGCCGGAGTGGCCGTGCAGCACCACGCATTCCCCCGCGTTAACCTCAAGGGTGGCGCTTTCCAGCACCGGCAGGCGAATGCCGTTTTGATGATGAAGAACGAAGGTTTTACTGACTTGTTCAACCCGTAATGAAACCGTCATGGCGCGCCTCTAGTTTTGCAATACTGATGAAACCAACAGTTGGGTGTATGGATGGTGCGGATCGTCGAGCACCCGGTCAGTTAGCCCACTTTCCACCACCTGGCCCTGCTTCATCACCAGCAGGCGATTGGCCAGCAGTCGCGCCACGCCCAGATCGTGGGTGACAATCACCACCGCCAGGTTCAGCTCCACCACCAGGCCGCGCAGCAGGTCGAGCAACCGCGCCTGTACCGACACGTCCAGCCCGCCGGTGGGCTCATCCATAAACACCAGTCGGGGATGGGTCACCAGATTGCGGGCGATTTGCAGACGCTGCTGCATCCCGCCGGAAAAGGTGGTAGGCAAATCGTCAATGCGCGAGCCGGGGATTTCGACTTCCTCCAGCCAGCGCGCGGCGGTGGCGCGGATCTCGCCGTAGTGACGCGCGCCGGTGGCCATCAGGCGTTCACCGATATTGCCCCCGGCGGAGACCTGGCGGCGCAGGCCGTCCATCGGATGCTGATGCACCACGCCCCATTCGGTGCGCAGCAGGCGGCGGCGCTCGGCTTCGCTCATGCCATACAGCGAGCGATCCTGATACATCACGTCGCCCGCCTGGGGGGCCAGCCGGGCAGAAATCGACTTCAGCAGGGTGGTTTTACCGGAGCCGGATTCCCCGACAATCCCCAGCACTTCACCGGGCCATAAATCAAAGGACACGTCGCTAAAGCCTTTGCCCGGCGCGTACAGGTGGGTCAGGTGATTAACCGAAAGCAGAGGTTGAGTCATGGGTTGTTGGCCTCGCAAACCGTGCGGCAGAAATCGGTATCGGAACAGACGAACATGCGGTTGCCCGCGTCATCCAGCACCACTTCGTCAAGATAGCTGTCATGGGAACCGCAGATGGCGCAGGGCTGATCCCACTGCTGGACGCTGAATGGGTGGTCGTCAAAGTCCAGGCTCTCAACGCGGGTATAGGGCGGCACCGCGTAGATGCGTTTTTCGCGCCCGGCCCCGAACAGCTGTAGCGCGGGCATTTGGTCCATTTTCGGGTTATCGAATTTCGGGATGGGCGACGGGTCCATGACGTAGCGGTCATTGACCTTCACCGGATAGGCATAAGTGGTGGCGATATGGCCGAAGCGGGCGATATCTTCATACAGCTTCACCTGCATCACGCCGTACTCTTCCAGGGCGTGCATGGTGCGGGTTTCGGTTTCGCGCGGCTCGATAAAGCGCAGCGGCTCCGGGATCGGCACCTGGTAAATCAGGATCTGATCCTCCACCAGCGGCAGTTCCGGGATGCGGTGGCGGGTCTGGATCAGGGTGGCGTTTTCGGTGGATTCGGTGGTGGCGGCGTTGGTGACGCGCTTAAAGAAATTGCGGATCGACACGGCGTTGGTGGTGTCGTCCGCGCCCTGGTCGATCACTTTCAGCACGTCGGCTTCACCGATGATGCTGGCGGTGATCTGAATGCCGCCGGTTCCCCAGCCGTAAGGCATCGGCATTTCACGGCCACCGAACGGCACCTGGTAACCGGGGATTGCCACCGCTTTTAAAATCGCGCGGCGGATCATGCGCTTGGTTTGCTCGTCCAGATAAGCGAAGTTGTAGCCGGCAAGATTAGTCACGACGGGTCTCCTGTTCGCGTTGCAGGCGCTTAAGCAGTTCCAGTTCGGCCTGGAAATCGACGTAGTGGGGCAGTTTCAGGTGCGAGACAAACCCGGCGGCTTCAACGTTATCGGCATGGGCCAGCACGAACTCTTCGTCCTGGGCGGGGGAGGCGATGTTTTCGCCGTATTCCACTGTCTGCAATGCGCGGTCCACCAGCGCCATCGCCATGGCTTTACGCTCGCTCTGGCCGAATACCAGCCCGTAACCGCGCGTAAAGTACGGGGACTCTTCTGGCGGATCGACAAAGCCGTTAACCATTTCGCATTCGGTCATCAGCAGTTCGCCGACGTTAACCGCAAAGCCCAGCTCTTCGGGGACCAGTTCCACGGGAACATAGCCGCTGCGGATTTCCCCGGCAAACGGGTGGTTGCGCCCGTAGCCGCGCTGGGTGGAGTAAGCCAGCGCCAGCAGGTAACCCTCGTCGCCGCGCACCAGCTGCTGGAGTCGCGAGGCGCGGGAGCACGGGTAAACCGGCGGCTGGCGGGTGATGTCATCTGGCTGTGCGCCGCTGTCCTGCTCCGGCTTCGCCAGCTTTTGCGATTCCAGCAGGCTAAACACATGTGGCGCATGCGGCTGCTCGCCGTCGGCCTGCGCCAGAGTGGGCGCTTCGCCATTCGCCAGCAGAGTGAAATCCAGCAGGCGATGGGTGTAATCGTAGGTCGGGCCGAGCAGCTGTCCGCCGGGCACGTCTTTGTACACCGCCGAAATCCGCCGTTCCAGGCGCATGGCGGCGGTATCTATCGGCTCGCTGACCGCCAGGCGCGGCAGGGTAGTGCGATAGGCGCGCAGCAGGAAAATCGCCTCCACGCTGTCGCCGCTGGCCTGCTTGAGCGCCAGCGCGGCCAGTTCGCGATCCGCGATGCCGCCTTCGGTCATCACGCGGTCCACGGCCAGATTCAGCTGGGCGTCAATTTGCGCCACGCTCAGTTCCGGGATCGCACTGTCGCCCCGGCGTTTGTGTTCCTGAAGGGCGTGCGCGGCGTCGATCGCTTTCTCGCCCCCTTTCACCGCAACGTACATCAGCACACCTCCACGTGGGTGGTGCGCGGGATCGCCAGCAGGCGATCGCCGCAGGTAAGGATCAGATCGATGCCCAGTGGGAACGGATGCGGGCGTTCGGTCAGTTCGTGGATCACGCACTCCGGCAGCTGCGGCGCGACCATGCGCTCCTCATGAATGCCCGCGCCGGTGAGGCGCAGCATCCGCCCACCGCTCAGGCTGGCGACCTGCATAATCAGCGTGGCGCTGGTTTCCGGGGCAACGGCGCTGCCCTGCGACAGCAAATTCAACTGCGTGGAAGTTAGCGTTTCGTCGGCCACCGCGAACAGCGCGCTGGCGAGATCGTCAGTGATCGGCGCGTTGGTATGGAAACGCAGATTCTGACGGACAATATCGTTGCTCATTCTGGCGCTCAGCCATACCGACGTATCGTTATCCGCAAGGGTGAGCAGCACGCTGGTGGTGGCCTGGCCGAACGGCGGCCAGCCGTGGGCCAGCTGATGCAGGGACACAATCACGCCCGGCTCGCTCATGGCTTTAAGCAGGCGGCGAAAGCTGTGTTGGGCGTCGTGAACCGGAGTAGCGAAAGCGGTTGTTAAGGTCATGCGTTATCTCCACGCACCAGGGTGAAAAAGTCGACCCGGCTGGCGTTCACCTGTTCGGCACGCATCTGTAGACGGGCAGCGCGGTGGGCTTCCAGCGGGGCAATAAGGGTTTCCAGCAGCGACGGATAGTGCTGTGGGTCCTGCATCAGGGCGTCGATGACCGCGCAGCGTTCGGCGTGGGGTTTGTTGCGCCCCAGCACCCAGCTGTAGCCGCACAGCCCGTTGTTCAGGCGAATAACGGCGCGGGTCAGGGTGGCGTCACCGGTATAAAAGCGCGAGCCAGTGCCGCCCATGCGGCCCTGGATTTGCACCAGGCCGGTTTCCGCCGGGCGCAGGGTCTGGTATTCCGGCGCGATATGCAGGGTATCAACGTAGCGCGCCAGTTCCTCCGGCAGGCTGTGGGCCAGCACGGCCATCCAGCGCTGGCGTTGGGCGAGGGTGTAATGTGCCGCGTCCATTAGTGCTCCATGGTGAATTCAATCATGTCGGCGCGGGTCAGGCTGACGGAGTATTCCGCCGGTGCCGCCACGTCGTTGCGATGGTTAAGGGTGCGCACGCAGAGCAGCGGCGCCATGTTGGGGATCTCCAGCAATTTGCTCTCTTTGGCCTGGGCGCGGCGCGCGCTGATACGCGTCTGGGTACGCAGCAGGCGAATATCGAGCTGCTGGTCGAGATAATCGTGCAGCGAGCCCTGGCTAAAACCCTGCAACGCAGGCCACCAGGCCAGCTCGGAAAAATAGTGGTCAATAAGGCACAGGGCGATGCCGTTGACCCGGCGCAGGGTGCGCAGGTGGACAACGTTCTGCCCTTCGGTGACGTCCAGCGCCTGGGCGACCTGATTTGACGCCGGGCGCAGCACCGCCAGCAGACGTTCGCTGGTGGGATGGCTACCCTGTTCCAGCAGATTCTGGCTAAAGCGCGCCTGAGCGTTGAGCGGGTAATCGAACGGACGCATCAGCACCAGCACACCGACGCCCTGGCGGCGCTGCACCCAGCCGCGCTCTACTAACTGGTCGATGGCGCGGCGCAGGGTGTGGCGGTTAACCGCAAAGCGGTCCGCCAGCTGCTGTTCCGCCGGGAGATAATCACCGCAGCGGTAGTGATTTTTCAGCTCCTCTTCAAGCTTTGCGGCAATTTCCTGATATCGGGTGGGGTAACTGGTCGGATGTCTGGATAAGTGCATAGCAATCAAAGCCTCGCAACTCAGATGAAGTGCTTACGCAGGCGCTGCGACAGGAAGTCGAGCAGGCTGACGGTAATGATGATGACAATCATCAGGGCGCAGGTTTGCTGAAACTGGAACCCGCGAATCGCTTCCCACAAGGTCACGCCAATCCCGCCCGCGCCGACCATGCCGACCACCGTGGCGGAACGCACGTTGGATTCAAAACGGTACAGGGAGTAGGAAATCAGCAGCGGCATTACCTGCGGCAGAACGCCGTAGAGAATTTCTTCGATTTTGTTGGCACCGGTCGCGCGCACGCCCTCAACCGGACCCGGTTCGATGGCTTCCACCGCTTCGGACAGCAGCTTGGAGAGCACGCCGGTAGTGTGAATAAACAGCGCCAGCACGCCTGCGAACGGCCCTAATCCCACTGCCACCACGAACAGCATGGCGAACACCATTTCGTTGATGGCGCGGCAGGCGTCCATCAGGCGGCGCATCGGCTGATAAATCCACCAGGGAACCAGGTTATCGGCGCACATCAGGCCAAACGGAACAGACAGAACCACCGCCAGCGCGGTGCCCCAGACGGCGATTTGCAGGGTAATCAGCATTTCGCCTAAATAGTGCTGCCACTGGCTGAAGTCCGGCGGGAAGAAATCCGCGCCGAAGGTCGCCATATTGCCCGCGTCGCGGAACAGGTTAAGCGGTGCCATCTCCGCGCCCTGCCACGAGGCAATCAGCACCGCCAGCAGCACGGCCCAGCTCAGCAGGGTGAACCAGCTTCGCTTCGGGGGCGCAACAGTAATGGTTTGCATAAGGAACTCCGTAATGCGTCCTCACGGGCGAACCCGTGAGGACAGAGGATTACTGTGCGGCGGTGGTGACGTTGGTCATCGCGCCGAGCGCCGCGTTCAGGCGATCGAGATCGTCGAGCTTCGCCTGCAGTTCGGCGGTTTTGGCCGCGCGATCCTGCTCGCTCAGGGTCTTGTTGGCTTTGACGCTCTGCATCTCTTTAAACAGCGCCAGCTGGCGGATCGGCACCAGTTGCAGATCGCTGGACGGGCGGAACGGTGCCCATGAAAGGCCTTTCAACACCTGCTGCTCTTCGGCGGTTTTGCCGTAGGTGGTGAAGAAGTCGTAGATCTTGTCTTTGGTGGCGTCGGAGAGGTTTTTACGCCAGACGATCGGATCGCCTGGGATCAGCGGCGATTTCCAGATCACTTTCAGCTGGCTGAATTTTTCCGGCGCGGTGGCCTTCAGACGATCGAGGTTTTCGGTGTTATTGGTCGCCACATCCACCTGCTTATTGGCGACGGCCAGGGCGTTGGTTTCGTGGTTGGCGTTGAGGGTGCGTTTGAAGTCGGTCGGCGCGATGTTGTTCTTCGCGAATACGTAGTAGCCCGGTACCAGGAAACCTGACGTCGAGTTAGGATCGCCGTTGCCGAAGGTCAGATCTTTGCGCTTCGCCAGCAGCTCATTAACGTCCTTGATCGGATTGTCTTTGTTGACGATCAATACGCTCCAGTAGCCCGGCGATCCGTCTGCCGCCACGGTCTGGGCGAACACCTGGCCGTTGGCGCGATCCACCGCTTCCATGGCGGAGAGGTTACCGTACCAGGCCACATCCACTTTGTTAAAGCGCATGCCCTGGATAATGCCCGCGTAATCCGGCGCGAAGAAGGCATTCACTTTCACGCCCAGTTTCTTCTCCATATCCTTGAGGAACGGGTCCCACTGCGGCTTGAGGTTTTGCTGTGATTCGGTCGAAATGATGCCAAAGTTAATTGCCTTTTCCTGCTCCTGCGCCTGCGCCGGGCTTAACAGGGCGCTCACGCTGAACATGCTAGTAAAGGCCAGAGCGGCAACCGCTTTGTAATTCATGAAAAGTCCTCAGTAAGTTAGGCGGCCTGCGCGTTCTGCTCGACGCGATTCAGGCTGCGGTAGAGATGGTCGGAACGTTCGCTGTCGAAGGCGCTGCTGGCACCATCGAAAAAGACATTGCCCTGGCGCAGCGCCACAATGCGTTCGCAGTAGCGCAGGGCGTAATCCACCTGATGCAGCGTCACCACGACGGTGATGCCATCCTGACGGTTAATGTCGCGCAGGGTTTCCATCACGATGCGCGCCGATTCCGGGTCAAGCGAGGCAATCGGTTCATCCGCGAGGATCACTTTGGCCTGCTGCATCAACGCGCGGGCAATCGCCACGCGCTGCTGCTGGCCGCCGGACAGTGTGGAAACCCGCTGATACGCCAGATGCGCCATGCCCACGCGGGACAGCGCGTGCAGCGCGCGCTGCTTCTGCTCGCGGCTGAACCAGCTGAAACAGGTGCGCCAGAACGGGGTTGCGCCGAGCGCGCCGATCAGCACGTTTTCTATTACCGTCAGGCGGTTAACCAGGTTGAACTGCTGGAAGATGTAACCGGTCTGGGCACGGGTCTGGCGGATATCGCGGGCCAGACGGCCTGCGCGCTGAACGGTGCGGCCCAGCATTTCGATATGAATTTCCGGGGATTTGTCGCTGGTAATCAGCCCGCTGAGATGGCGCAGCAGGGTAGATTTCCCGGAGCCTGACGGCCCCAGCAGGGCGACCATTTCGCCATTATTGACTTCCAGACTCACCCCATTCAGCGCCTGATGGTTATGGAAAGTTCGGGTCAAATTTTCGACGCGGATAATCGTTTGCATTACACGGTCTCCATGAAAAGTGGCCTCATGTTGACCGGGTAATGTGACGATTCTGTTAACGAGATATGGCAATCGGATGAAGATTGGCCGTTATGCAAAGGATTTATACCCTAAATAATTCGAGTTGCAGGAAGGCGGCAAGGGAGTGAATCCCCAGGAGCTTACATAAGTAAGTGACTGGGGTGAGCGAGCGCAGCCAACGCATCTGCAACTTGAAGTATGACGGGTATATTAGAGAATGCATTCAGCTACCCACTTTTGTCGTAGTGCAAGGTGGGATGGGATTTTCTTAGCTTATGGGGTGCGGATTGTGCGCTTTTTCCGGGTAAGGCTGCGGGAGTACTTTATGCGGGCGATTAACCTCACATAACACGACGCGAAATTAACCTCTGGCAGCGGGAATCAACGATGAGCAAAGACATTGTTTTTTGTGCGGATGGGGTCTGGGGCGGGCCGGACCTTGACGTTCAACACAGCCCGGTGCGGGCAGGCAATGTTTACCAGCTGTTTGTGGCGCTGCGGGGGGAAGTGGATCAGCACAGCCTGCTGCTGGCCAATGAACAGGAGAAAACCTGGCGGGATCCCGACGGGGAAGTCTTACAGGTCGCAAAGTATATTCATGGGGTGGGCGACCCGAATAATCCGTTTGCGAACAGTCTGGATGGGGCGTTTGGTGCCCGGCTTATCGTTCCCGTTGTCAGGGGTTACACCTTTATCAGCCGTCATTATCAGCCAGGCGATCGGATCTGGCTGATCGGATTTAGCCGCGGCGCGTATACGGTGCGGGCGCTGGCTGACATGATCCTCAGCCGCGGTTTGCTGGACAGCGCGCGTTTACGTTTGAACGAGCATAACAAACCCGATGCCTGGCGGCGTGCGGCGGCGGTCTGGACCCAGTATCGTGCCCATGCTGCTCATATGGATGGCGAGTTGCTTGGGCAGGTGATCGGCGATCTACCGGGCTATTTTTGCGAGCCGCCCAGGCATGATGAGCTGATTACCGATGTCCCGGTAGAAGCGGTCGCTGCGTTTGAAACCGTGGGGAAAAGGGGCATTCCCACCTGTTATGAGGATGTCCGCACCGATGTGTTTCGCTTCGAGTCATCGGCGTTAGGTACCCGGATAAAGTACGGTTTACAGGCGCTGGCGATAGATGAAGAACGCATTGAATTTGAGCCGGTACTGTGGGATTTCCGCGATCGTATTTTGCAGGTGTTATTTGCCGGTATCCATGAAGATATTGGTGGCGGCTACGACCAGGAGAGCGAAGAAAGCGCGCTGGCCAATACGACATTACGCTGGATGCGTGATGTGCTGAGCGATCTGGGGTTGCCGCTGGATCAACGACCAATTATCAGCAACGGTTTAGGGCCGCTGCACTGTAACTGGTTCCCGCCGACGCCCTGGCAGCAGATCGCGCCACGGCGGTTTTCTGCACCGGTGCACGCTTCGCTGATGATCCACCAGTCGGTGATTGACCGGATCTATGGCGGCAGCGCGCTGCCGTTTCAGTCGCCAGTCGATGGGCTATGGAAGCTCGGTGAATACCAGCCAGCGTCATTGAGAAAACATATGACCGCTGGCGGTATCCCGAAGAACTGGTCTATTGCTTACTAGCGAAAAACCGCCACGGCATCCACCAGCCGCGTCGCCTGGTGTTTCACGGTAGCAGACGCCTCGGCACCTTCCTCAACCAGGCTGGCATTTTGCTGGGTGATTTTATCCAGCTCATCCACGGCGCGGGTTAATTCAGTCAGCCCGTGCGCCTGATGCGCCGTGGCATCGCTGATTTGCGCAATCAGGCTGGTGACGTTTTCTACCTGTTGCACAATCTCCCGCATGGTTTTACCTGCTACCTGCACCTGTTCTGAACCCGACTCTACATTACGGGTGCTGGCCTCGATCAGCTTGCGAATGTCGCTGGCGGCGGTTGCGCTTCGGCTGGCGAGATTGCGAACTTCCCCCGCCACTACGGCAAAACCTTTCCCCTGTTCCCCCGCCCGGGCCGCTTCGACGGCGGCGTTCAGCGCCAGAATATTGGTCTGAAAGGCGATGCTGTCGATCAGGCTGGTAATGCTGCTGATTTGCGAGGTACTTTGCGCAATCTGATCCATGGTGGCGATGACGGTTTCCATCACTTCGCCGCCGTGGGTGGCCGCGTGGCAGGTTGAAAGCGAGAGCTTATCGGCGGCGCTGGCGGTTGCGGTATTGTGCTGAACCGTGGTGGCGAGTTGATTCATGGTGGCAAGTGTTTGCTGGACGTTGACCGCCGTCTGGCGGGTGCGCTCGCTGAGATCGTCATTGCCCTGCGCCAGCGCGTCGCTGCCCTGGCGGACGGTAACCACCTGGCTGCTGACATCGTTAACCAGCCAGCGAAACATCAGCCCAAGCTGGCTAATCGCGCGCAGCGTAGTACCGATTTCGTCGGCGCGCTGCATATGATCCACGCTATGGCTGGCCCCCGTCGCCACCTGTAATGCCTGTTTGCAAACCTTTTCCATCGGACGGGATACCTGCGCCTCCAGCCACAGGCAAATCACCAGGCTGCAGACGGCCTGAAAGCCCATCACTGTCAGCGCGCTATTCAGCGGCAGCGCGAGAGCCCAGAGCATCAGCGCAGTAAAGGGCAACAGCATTAAGAGCGGCAGGCGGATACGCCAGCGCAGCGGCAGCGTTTTAAACAAATTAAATATTCGGCCCATGCCACGGCGCACCAGTAATCCACTGTAAAACCGGAAGCGGGTTAATTTCCCTTGGGTAATTTTTTTATACAACTCATCGGCATGGGCAATTTCTTCCGGGTGGGCTTTAGTACGAATCGACATATAACCGCACGTTTGGTTATTTCGCACGATGGGTATCGCGTTGGCGCGCACCCAATAAAAATCGCCATTCTTACGGCGGTTTTTCACCAGCCCGGTCCAGGGTTCACCGCGTTTTAACGTCTGCCACATGTCGGCAAATACCTGTTTTGGCATATCAGGATGACGTACAACATTATGGGGATGATTGGCTAATTCATCGCTGCTAAAACCGCTGGCGCTAATAAAACTGTCGTTAGTATAAGTAATATAACTTTGCAGGTCGGTGGTGGACATCAACGTATCATTATCAGCAAGAATATATTCTTTATCAGTTGTGTGAGGTGAATGACGCATAAACTTACCCTTAATAAACGGATACGGTTTTCGGACGGATTTAATATTTATCGGTGGGGGAAGTATTAACTTTAGGTTTTAAATGCGTTTAAGTAATGTCCAAAAATACATAGTTTTAAAATAATACAAATAATGAACAATTATTAACTGACTGATAAATAAAGGAATAAATTTAAATTTGTGATTGTCGTCAACGCGATTAAATATATTATAAAAGCGACTTGAAAATACGGCAGTTATGGCTATGACAGCCAAAAATATGCTGAGAGACAATAAGCGGATGTAATGCATAATAAAGGGAAAGAAAAACTCTGCGCGGCATAGTGGCGCAGAGTCAGCATCAGTTCTTTTTAACGAATTCCGATTTTAACTTCATCGGGCCGAAGCCATCGATTTTGCAATCAATGTTATGGTCGCCTTCTACCAGGCGGATGCCTTTTACTTTGGTGCCGATTTTCAGCATCGAAGAGCTGCCTTTGACTTTGAGGTCTTTGATCACGGTAACGCTGTCGCCATCGGCCAGCAGATTGCCGTTAGCATCTTTCACGATCAGCGTATCGGCTTCTGGCGCTTCTTCAGCGGTGTTCCATTCGTGCGCGCACTCCGGGCAAATGAACATACCGTTATCTTCATAGGTGTATTCGGACTGGCACTGAGGGCAGTGGGGAAGTTGCATGGAGATTTCCTCTTAAAACGGTGGCGTGCTGTAAGCCGCAATAATGTGAAAAACGGGTAGTCACCCGCAAAAACCGAGGATTATAACCTAAATCCCTGGGCTTATCAGGGATTATTCGGGCACTGGCGCAACTCAGTGTAACTTCGGTGGTGGCACTTCACGAAGGTTGTCAATAACCTAAATTTTAGCGCAAATATGCGAAACATATATCGTGATTTGTCTTCTGTCGGTGTTATTCTGGCCTCTTAAGTGATATTTATTATTCTATGGTTATCGACAATCATCAGGGCTACACATCGGCCACTTGAACGCACGCTGAATCATTATCACCGAATGGCTTATTTGGTCATTCCGGATGGCTTTTGCCTATAGCAGATACAAAATAAAAATCCAGTATTGGTCGTCACTATTAGCAATTTTAATAATGCTCCCGGATGGACAAACGGGTTATTTCCAGCAATCAAAACGGCGTTTTAACGATTCGGAATTTATTTCCTTCAGGTAATTATAAAAGGCGTTACCAGATAATAAAAAGATAAAGCAAATAAAACTAAAGAAAATTTGCATTAAGGAAACATTTTATGCATACACAGACAATTTTTGAATTAAGCCAGGAAGCGGAGCGGTTAATCCATCTCGCCATGCATAACCTGGATATGCTGAAAAAAATACCCCTGGCGGTGCAGGAAAATCCATCTGGTTTAGATGGCGCACGGATCGCCACCATTCATCCGTTACACTTCAGCCATAAGGGCGTGGAGGTTCAGCAGGAAACCTTGCGCAATGAACTGCGCAAAGTGACACATCAGGAAATGGTGCTGGCGATCGTCGGCACCATGAAAGCGGGAAAATCCACCACCATTAATGCCATTGTTGGCACGGAAGTGTTGCCCAACCGCAACCGTCCCATGACCGCGTTACCCACTCTGATTCGCCATACGCCAGGCCAGGTTGAGCCGATTCTGCATTTTCCCCATGTTGGACCTATTGAAACGTTAATGGCCGAGCTGCAAAAAAAACTGCACGCCCGGCCACGTGATAATCTCGCCACGCAGTTGGAAATCGATAAAGACATGGACAGCCTGCTGTTGCGCATTGCCAGCGGCACCCGGTTCGAGAAGCAGTATTTAGGCGCACAGCCGATTTTTCATTGTTTGAAGAGTCTCAACGATTTGGTGCGCCTGTCAAAAGTGTTGGATGTGGCGTTTCCCTTCAGCGCGTACACCGCTATCGAACATATCCCGTTTATTCAGGTGGAGTTCGTCCACCTGGCGGGAATGGACCAGGGGTTAGGGCAGTTGACTCTGCTGGATACCCCCGGGCCTAACGAAGCTGGCCAGCCGCATCTGCAAAAAATGCTGCGGGAACAGCTGGCTAGCGCCTCGGCGGTGCTGGCAGTCATGGATTACACCCAGCTTAAGTCGGTTTCCGATGAGGAAGTGCGCCAGGCGTTATCAACGGTGGGCAAATCGGTGCCGCTGTACGCGCTGGTCAATAAATTCGACCAGAAAGACCGCAACAGCGACGATGAAGGTCAGGTGCGGGCGCTGATTTCCGGCACGCTGATGAAAGGGCATATCGAGCCCGACCATATCTTCCCGGTATCGTCGATGTGGGCGTATTTAGCCAATCGTGCGCGCCACGAGCTGATGCATAAAGGCCAGTTGCCGCCCCATACCGAACAGCTGTGGGTGCAGGATTTCGCGGAGGCGGCGCTGGGCCGACGCTGGCGCACCGAATCGTTAACCGATATCACCGCGCTGCGCCATGCCGCCGAGCTGCTGTGGGAAGATTCCCTCTTCGAGCAGCCGATCAAAACGGTGCTGCATGCGGCCCACGCCAACGCGTCGTTGTACGCGCTGCGCTCTGCGTCGCATAAATTGCTCAACTATGCGCAAAGCGCGCAAACCTATATGACCTTCCGCCGCCAGGGGTTGGATATCGCCAGCGACCAGCTTCAGCAAAGCATCGTGCGGTTGCGCCAGAATATCGAAGAGCTGCATTTGTCCCGTAACGGCGTGCGCGATGAGGTTCAGCATGAAGTGGCCCAGGCGTTGCAGAGCGGGGCGGCGTGCATTGCGGACTATCAGCGCCGCATGATCGAAAGCCTGAGCAGCTATTTTCGCAGCGGGCAGATTCCGGAGGTTTCCCTGAGCGGGATTGGCCGTCACGATCCTCATCGTCGCCGCGATTTTGAACCGGGATGCCAGCAGATGATGCTGGAGTCTGAAAACGAAGCGCGTACCCTGCTGCATAAAATCCGAGCCTCCTGCGATGTGATTATGCTGGGCTTCCAGGAAGGCTTGATCCGCGACCTGGCGACGCTGTTCAGCCAACTGGAAATCACTCTGACACGCACACTGCGCGAGGCATTGCATCCGATTGAAACCCGCGTCTCCGACGGCCTGGTCCAGGCGGGATTCAAAGCGCACATTACGCTACCCGCATTCAGCGCTAATCAGCTTAACTTTAATGCGCATTCGCTGTTTAACGATGCAATCGATCAGCAAACGCTACCGCTTAACCGCGCCCGCCATCGGGGGGGAATGAAGGGAACGGTCGTGCGCTGGCTTAACAGCTCGGAGTGGGGCTGGGAAGGGTACACCGCCAGCGCCCGGCGCTTCGTGATTGATATCCCGGGACTGGAGCAAAAACTGTATCAGCACATCGAACAGTTCAGCAGCCAGGTGCGCCAGGCGATGGATACGCAAATCGACCTCTCCGTTAGCGCCGGGCTGACCAGTTTTTTTGCTGAGTTTTCCGGCGCGCTGTCCTCCATTGAAGCCAGCCTGCAGCAAAGCCTGATTGCGAGGCAGCAAAACGAAGATGCGCTGCTGGCGCTGCGTAAACAGCTGCAACAGTGCAATTCCACCGCCGGGTTTATTTATGAGGACGCCCGGTTACTGCGTGATGATATTCAAACCCTCTTTGCAGCGGAGTATGGCGTATGAGGCAGACCGCGTTACTTGATGGACCAGGACGCCATTTGCAAAGCGTTACGGATAAATGGATGGTCGATACGACTCTGGCCGTGCAGCAGCGGCGCGTAATGCCTGCGGTTCCGCATCAACAGGCGATTGGCGAACGGCTGCAAAAAGAGCTGCTGGCGCAATCCAGTTTGCCGAACTGGTGGACCACCGCCGCGATGACCGAGGGCGCACAGTGGTTACCGGGGTTGCTGGACGGCGTGAGCCAGTATCGCCAACCCGGTCATATGGCGCTGAGCCTGATTGCCCAGGCGTTGCTGGCAGAAATTCCGGGCCGGGAGCCAGCCCTGGTGACGCAACTGGAGCAGCTAGGCAGCTATTATCAGCAGTGCGCCACGCGGCTCGAAGATGAACTGGCCGCGCGCGGGCTGGAAAATGAAGCGCGCGAGCATATCGATGCGATATTCGCCCGCTGGCGCTCCGGCCATTATGGCGAGTTTTCTCCGGCGGGGCGTTGTTACGTGGTGCTGGAAGAGCTGCGCTGGGGACGCTGCGGTGCGGCTGTTCGGCTGAGTACTCCGCGCGTGCGTGACATGCTGCTGGAAGAGATCCGCCGACAGGCTACGGAATTACTGGCAAAAAGCGTCGATGCCTCGACACAAACGCGTCATTTTTATCAGCAGTGGCTTAATTCGCCGCCAACGCCGAGCCTGCTGGACTATAAAGATACCCTCAGTTGGTTGGGCAACTGGAGCGACAGCGAACGACAGCCGGTGTGCTGGTCGGTAACCCAGAGCTGGAAAAGCGTGGCGTTGGGCATGCCGCGGTTGTGCTCCGCGTCGCGCCTGGCCGGGGCGATGGTGGATGAAGTGCTGGTAGATTCGCTGGCAGCCTGATTTATCTCATCTTTATAAAGCAAAACGCCGCACTCGGGAGTGCGGCGTTTTTTTTCAGGCTTAACGATTAGTGGTGTTGAACCTGTTGCTCTGGCTGTTTCGCTTCAGCGGGTTTATAGCCGCCGACGTGTTTGGCGTACAGCGCGGTGATAATCGGCACCAGGATTGCGGTGACGATAACGCTCGCGGCAACCAGCGCGGTAGCTGAAGCGGCGACCGGTTCAAACGCCGGGTTAATCTGCGCGATGATCACCGGGTTAGCGACCGCTGCGCCTGCTGCAGAAGACGCAGCCACACCTGCAGTACCGTTACCGCCGCCAATCACGCGGTCAGCGATAATCAACGGAATACCGGTGATAACGATAACCGCCACGCCCAGCACGACGCCCAGCAGGCCCGTATCCAGAATCACACCCAGGTTAATGGTGTTACCCAGCGCGAAGCCGAAGAACGGGATCAGGACCGGCGTTGCTTTGCTGAAGAACGCGCGGAAATCGTGGTCCAGGTTGCCCAGGGTGAAACCAATCAGGAACGGCAGAACAGCGCCGATAAAGTGGTGCGGTTCAAACGATGCCAGACCGGCGGAACCCAGGATCACCATGGTCATCAGCGGGCCGGATTCCAGAGACATCAGGACGAATGCGCCAGACTCTTCTTTAGTACCGTACTGGTTCATCAGGCTGGCATAAAGACCGCCGTTGGTCATATCCATAGCAGATACGATGGCCAGAACCGAAATACCGGCAAAGAAACCGGTCTGAATCCCGCCTTCCGGGATAAACGACGCGGCAATCATCGCGACCAGCCAGGCTACGCCGATTTTAGTGATTACCAGCGTACCGGATTTACGCAAAACGGTGCCGGTTGCGCGCAAGTCGATAGAGGCCCCGATACAGAAAAACCAGACCGCGAGAATCGGTACCGTTCCGCTGATCATACCTTTGGTAAAGGAACCAAAATATGCGCCGGTGTCAGGTGCAAAAGTATTGAGTACGGCACCGAGCAGCAGCGGAATAAGCATCATCCCGCCCGGGATTCGTTCCATAGTCGCTTTAATCTTCATGTACAAGCCTCTTAACTTAGATTTTCTGGTATCAGCAGGCAGGTTCTGCAAGCTGCTAATAAAAAGGAATTTTTGTGCGTTGCGAGCCGTAGTGTCTTCTCTGAGGCGCGCCTTTACGGGTCACCTTGCCGTCTGGCTTACGCAAAAATCTGAATCCCGCTAATCAGTGGTGATACTATTGATCCATTGGAATATTGATTCAATAGAAATGAAACGTTGTTTTAGTTATCTTCGTCACAATATTGATTTTTGGTTTTGTTAAGATCGATAGCAGCGAAAATTAATGTAAAGAGTTTGTACTTTTTATTGTTGAATATGCTGAATTAATAATAACGGGCGTTATTCTTAGCCCCCGTAACGTCACTGAGGAGACATAATGGACGTACGCCAAAGTATTCATAGCGATCACGCTAAAACCCTGGACACTGCCGGGTTACGTAAAGAGTTTTTGATTGAAAAAGTTTTCGTGGCTGATGAGTACACCATGACGTACAGCCATATCGACCGCATTATTGTGGGCGGCGTGATGCCGGTTAACCGCACGGTGAGCGTGGGCGGCGAAGTGGGTAAACAGCTGGGTGTGACCTATTTCCTGGAGCGTCGCGAGCTGGGCGTGATCAACATCGGCGGTCCTGGCCTGATCCGTGTTGACGGCACCTGCTACGAAATGAACCACCGTGATGGCCTGTATGTGGGTAAAGGTGCGAAAGAGGTGGTGTTCGAGAGCACCGATCCGGCAAACCCGGCGCGTTACTACTACAACTGCGCCCCGGCACACCTGACTTATCCGACCAAACGCGTTACGCCGGCTGATGTCGCACCGGTCACGCTGGGCGAAGATGTCACCAGCAACCGCCGCACCATCAACAAATATTTCGTGCCGGACGTACTGGAAACCTGCCAGCTGAGCATGGGCCTGACCGAACTGGCACCAGGCAACCTGTGGAACACCATGCCGTGCCATACTCATGAGCGCCGTATGGAAGTCTATTTCTACTTCAACATGGACGAGAACAGCTGCGTATTCCACATGATGGGTCAGCCGCAAGAGACGCGTCATATTGTGATGCAGAACGAGCAGGCGGTCATTTCCCCGAGCTGGTCAATTCACTCTGGCGTCGGCACCAAAGCTTATACTTTCATTTGGGGTATGGTGGGTGAGAACCAGGTGTTTGACGATATGGACCACGTAGCGGTTAAAGATTTGCGTTAAGACTCCGTCTGATATTTCACACTTGTTTATACAAAAAGCGCCTGCTAATTATTACGCGGGCGCTTTATATTTCGGACGCGGTTAATGTCTGGTTAACCAGGGATAATTTGAAATAGATTACCGCTGCGCTTTTACCCCCTGATAATAGTGCGGAAAAAGTAAGCCCTTATAATTTTCTTTGGTCTTCATGCTTAACGTATTTTGGGATGGCATTCCCATGACTTTGGGCTGAAGGAGAAAGCGGCTTCCATCTCATCGGCGGTATATTGCATTATCTCAGGCGATGTCCTGGCCTTACAGACCACAAACAACCGCCATCCTGCATCGGTTTCGCTGTGCGCTCTTTCGTTGCGTGAAAGGAGAAAACGCGGCTGCGATGAATCAGTGCCTTTAACTTCGGCCAGAATGAAATTTTTGCCCTTCTGGGCATAGAGGTCGTACCCGCAATTATCGCTTTGCCGATCTTTTACCGTATAGCCGTTATCTTCAAGATATTTCCAGACGGCTTTGATGGCGGCTTCTTCTACAGCTTTTCTGGTTTTCGCATCCCCATATTGTCCATCGAAACTGTCTGTCGCTGGTTCTGCGACGTTTTCCAGAAACAGTACGCCATCAATGTTTTGCACTAACCGATCGGCACGATATTTTGTGATGGTGTGTTTATCGCGTTTAATGGCGATTGCCCGATAGAGCCCGTAAAACTTCCAGCGGTTGGTGGTGAGTTTAACGTAAGCCGGAACCACAGCCTGAGAAGCCAGAAAACGCTCCGCCCGCGCCACCATATTTTTGCCGCCGCCAAACACTATCACTTCTGGTCCCAATGGATTAATCGTCAATTTTAACGCCAGGCCTTTGATTATATTATTTTTTGTACGAATGTAGTCGATACCGCCTGCGGTCAGCGCGGCTAATTCTGCTGTAGTAACAAGCGGCGGCCAGCTAATAGGTTGGGTCATGTCTTTCCCTAAGTTAAATAAATCCTGTTGATTTATAAGATTATTTTTAACGGGATTAGAGGTGAATTGGTAGAGGAGAAGGAAATTTTGTACTGGAAAAGTAGATGCCGGGACGTAGAAAAGCAAAAACCCGCCTTTTGGGCGGGTTCTTTAAAATAGTGGTGCCCGGACTCGGAATCGAACCAAGGACACGGGGATTTTCAATCCCCTGCTCTACCGACTGAGCTATCCGGGCAACGGGGCGAATTAAACCGTAAAGGCCGCATGGCGTCAACGGCTTTGTCATAAAAAATCGGTAAATCTGTGTTGATTGACTGCTTTTCAGGCAAAATCCGCAAAAGCGGACATTTTCACGTCAATGCGCCACCGAGGCGGCACTGCGCGAAGCGCAGAATATCTTCCGCCAGATGGCGAGCGGTATCCACGTCGGCCTGGCTGCGCTTCACCAACAGGCGGCTCAGGCAACCTTCCAGGATCAGTTCCATTTGCTTTGCGACCATGGTTGGGTCGTCTACTTCCAGTTGGGTGAGCAGCGCGTGCGTGTAATCCAGCGCCGCTTTTTTCTGGCGGTCAGCGATCTGGTGAATAGGGTGCGAGGCATCCGGATAAAAGGTACAGGCAGCGATAAACAGGCAGCCTGGATAGCGATTCTGGCTGACGCATTCGGTCAGCGCCTGATAACGGTACAGCAGCTTCTGCTCGATGCTCAGCTCGTCATTATGAAGCAGCTGCCTGCGCCAGGCTTCGACTTGCTCATTCAGATGACGCAGCGCGTCATAAAACAGCGCCTCACGGTCGGGCCAGAAGCGGATAATCTCTTCAACGGGATAATTCGCTCTGGCGGCCACCATCTCCAGCGTGGTGTTGGCAAGCCCCTTTTCTTCTAATACATGCAGGGCGTGCTCAAGTACTTGTTCGCGTTGCACGGTTCACTCCTCCGTTCGTCCCAACGGTTATTCCCATCCCAAGTGTTGTTTACCGGGCCAGATTGTGCAAATGCGCGGTAAAGTCTGCGGCGTTCATAAAGCCGGTCACGCGCTGCTGCGGTTGCTCCTGGCCGTTTGCGTCATAGAACAAAATGGTTGGTAAGCCCAAAACCTGGAGATGCTTCAATAAAGCGACATCCTGAAGGCTGTTGCGCGTGACGTCCGCCTGTAGCAGCACAGTGTTCTCCAGCGCGCGATGCACGTCAGGATGGCTGAACGTATATTTCTCAAACTCTTTACACGCCACGCACCAGTCGGCGTACAGGTCCAGCATTACAGGTTTCCCTTTCGCCTGCGCCAGTGCGCTGTTCAGGGAGTCGATATCGGTAATGCGCGTAAAGTTGAGATGAGCCTGCGCCGTCTGCACCGACGCATCAAACGCCCAATCCTGTAGCGGACGGGCGGCGACTAGCGCAGCGCCCAGCAGGGCGATTTGCAGTACCCGCATCCAGCCTTTATGGCTGTTAAGCGACGTGATAAACGCCCAGCCGAAGAACGCGACGCCCAGCAGGCTCCACAGGCGTAATCCCCAGGCTTCGCCGATCACGCGTTCCAGCAGGAACACCGGCAGGGCCAGGATCACGAACCCAAAGGCGACTTTAACCTGCTGCATCCACGGCCCGCTTTTTGGCAGCAGCCGGTTGCCGAATACCGTTACCAGAATCAGCGGCAGCCCCATGCCCAGCGCGTAAAGATATAACGTCCCGCCGCCCAGCCAGAGATTGCCGCTCTGGGCGATATACAGCAGGATGGCGCTCAGTGGCGCGGTGGTGCACGGCGAGCAAATCAGCCCGGCAATCGCCCCCATGCTGAACACGCCCGCCAGCGAGCCGCCCTGCTGGCGGTTGCTGAGCAGCGTCAGGCGCGTTTGCAGTGAAGAGGGCAGTTGCAGCGTAAACAGACCAAACATCGACAGCGCCAGGGCGATAAACACCACTGACAGGCTAATCAAAATATAAGGATGTTGCAGCGCAGCCTGGAACTGCATTCCGGCGGCGGCCACAATCAGGCCCAGCGCCGTGTAGGTGAGCGCCATCCCCTGGACGTAGACAAATGACAGCCACAGCGCGCGCGCCGTCGACAGGCGCTGTTTGCCTCCTAATACGATGCCGGAGATCAGCGGGTACATCGGCAGGACGCACGGCGTAAATGCAATACCAATACCAATCAACAGCGCCCACAGGGCGGAGAAGGGGAGTTGAGTGGGTTTTTCTTCCGGGGCGGTAACCGGCGCGGGGGCAAATTCACCCGGCGCGACCGCATTGAGCGGAACGACTTTGGTTTCTGGCGGATAGCAGAAGCCCGCTTCGGCGCAGCCCTGATAGGTGACGCGCAGCGTCGCGCCCTGCACCGCCTCGCTAATGGGGAGCGTGACGGAGAGCTGATGCTTATAAATTTCGGTTTTGCCGTAAAACTCATCTTCATGCCACTCGCCGGCAGGAAGATTTAACGCGCCGACCGTGGCCTGTGCTGGCGTCACGCTGATTTGCTGGCGGTAGAGATAGTAGCCAGGTTTGATTTGCCAGTTCAGCCCCAGGCTGTTGCCCTGCTGCTGGAAATCAAAGGCGAAAGCGCTGTCCACCGGGACAAACTGGCTTTTCTGAGAATCGAATAATCCGGCGTAAACCTGGGTGCTGCAAAACAGCAGAATTAGCGTAAGGATGCGTTGAGCCATGAGAGGTAATCGCTATCTCCGTGGAGCACTGGCAAAACCAGTAATTCAGGGGTTTGGTAAGGATGATGGGATCTCAGGCACGCCAGCAGCGCGTCCTGATGCTGGGTATCGCTTTTCAGCAGCATTTGTACTTCATACTCCTGTTCGAGCTTCCCTTCCCAGTAATAGAGCGACGAGGCGCCGGGCAACAGCGTGACGCAGGCGGCCAGTTTCTCACTTAATGCTTTGGTCGCCAGTTCTTGCGCAGTGGCTTCATCCGGGGCGGTGCAGAGTACTACGACAGCGGTGGGCGTGGTCATAATCATCCTCGTCTCAGTGAAAGCAGGCACTATATCACGGGCAAGGGGGCGGGATAATGAAACGGGCCGCAATGCGGCCCGTTTTTACTTTTGATGACAATGGCTGTGATTACAGCACCATACCGCCCACGATAAAGCCGAGGATCACGCACAGCGCGATAGCCACTACCCCCGGGATCAGGAAGGCGTGGTTAAACACGTATTTACCGATACGGGTCGAGCCGGTGTCGTCCATCTCTACTGCCGCCAGCAGCGTCGGGTAAGTCGGCAGCACGAACAGCGCGGAAACCGCAGCAAAAGAGGCCACGGCGGTCAGCGGGCTAACGCCCAGCATCAGCGCAGCCGGCATCAGGGCTTTGGTGGTCGCTGCCTGGGAGTAAAGCAGGGTAGCGGCAAAGAACAGCACCACAGCCAGCAGCCACGGATAGCTGTTCAGCAGATCGCCCGCGACAGCCTGGATATCTTCGATGTGATGTTTTACGAAGGTATCGCCCAGCCACGCCACGCCCAGTACGCAAATACAGGCGCTCATACCGGATTTAAAGGTACCCGCGTTGAGGATGTCGCCGGTGTTGATTTTACAGGTCAGGCAGATCAGGGTCGCCACGGTAAGCATGAATACCACGATCGCTTCGTTACGCGGCAGCACCGGGTTCGCGATCAGACCCACGGTCGGGCTGATAGCGGTGGCGTACAGCATAACGGCCACAATACCGATCAGGAACAGCACCACGGCGCGCTTGGCGTGCGGTTTGATGACAAACGCCTGAGTGCCGCGCAGGCTCACTTCGCCACGGGCTAAACGCTCCTGATACACCGGATCGTCTTTCAGTTCCGCGCCCAGGAAGTTACACAGCACGGCAGTCAGCATTACGGCAACCAGCGTTACCGGAATACAGATGCCCAGCAGCGTCAGGTAGCTTACGCCCAGCGGCTCAAGGATACCCGCGAAGAACACCACTGCCGCAGAGATCGGCGAGGCGGTAATCGCAATCTGCGAAGCGACAACGGCGATAGACAGCGGACGGGAAGGGCGGATGCCCTGTTCTTTCGCCACTTCGGTGATCACCGGCATGGTGGAGAACGCGGTGTGGCCCGTACCCGCCAGGATGGTCATAAACCAGGTGACCAGCGGGGCAAGGAAGGTAATGTATTTCGGGTGACGACGAAGCAGTTTTTCCGCAAGACTTACCAGGTAATCCATCCCGCCGGCAACCTGCATAGCGGCGATAGCGGCGATAACCGCCATGATGATTTCGATAACGTCAAACGGGATCGCCCCGGGTTTAATTTGAAACATCAGGGTCAATACCAGAACGCCCAGACCGCCAGCAAAGCCAATGCCTATGCCGCCGAGCCGGGCACCGAGGTAGATCGCCAAAAGGACTATGACGAGTTCAGCACCAAACATAATGCGCTTCCTTGTGTTTTAACGAGTTGATAATAAATTGTTGTATTTTAGTATCTGCCAGAAACGAAAAAGGCACGTCACAGGTGACGTGCCTTTCGCAGTATTATGAAGAACTGTTACTGTTCGCTTTCATCGGTATAACGTTTCGCTTTGTAAGCCGGGTGCATCAGGTTATTCACGGAAAAAATATCGTCAAGCTCTGCTTCAGTGAGCAGACCACGTTCAAGGACGACTTCGCGCACGCTCTTACCGGTTTCGGCACAGATTTTCCCGACGATATCGCCGTTGTGGTGGCCGATAAACGGGTTCAGGTAAGTGACGATACCGATGGAGTTATAAACGTAGCTTTCGCAGACTTCTTTATTCGCGGTGATACCGTTAACGCATTTTTCCAGCAGGTTGTAGCAGGCGTTGGTCAGGATATGAATCGATTCGAACATCGCTTCGCCAATCACCGGCTCCATCACGTTTAACTGCAGCTGACCGGCTTCAGAGGCCATGGTCACGCAGGTATCATTGCCGATAACTTTGAAGCACACCTGGTTAACCACTTCCGGCACAACCGGGTTCACTTTGGCTGGCATGATGGACGAGCCCGCCTGCAGTTCCGGGAGGTTGATTTCATTCAGGCCAGCACGCGGGCCGGAAGAGAGCAGACGCAGGTCATTACAAATTTTGGAGAGTTTCACCGCCAGGCGTTTCAGGGCGCTGTGTACCATCACGTAGGCACCGCAGTCAGAGGTGGCTTCAATCAGGTCTTCCGCCGGAACCACCGGCAGATTAGATACTTCAGCCAGCTTCTGTACCGCCAGGTGCTGATAGCCGTCCGGCGTGTTCAGGCGGGTACCGATGGCGGTCGCGCCGAGGTTCACTTCCAGCAGCAGTTCAGAGGTGCGCAGCAGGTTTTTGGTTTCTTCGTTCAGCAACACGTTAAACGCGTGGAATTCCTGGCCGAGGGTCATCGGCACCGCGTCCTGCAACTGAGTGCGGCCCATCTTCAGAATGGTTTCGAATTCAACGGCTTTGCGCTGGAAGCCTTCGCCCAGCTGGTTAATCGCGTCTACCAGTTTCACGATGGAGGCGTAAACCGCGATGCGGAAGCCGGTCGGGTAGGCATCGTTAGTGGACTGGCATTTGTTAACGTGGTCGTTCGGATTGAGGTACTGGTACTCGCCTTTCTGATGTCCCATCAGTTCCAGGCCGATGTTTGCCAGCACTTCGTTGGTATTCATGTTTACAGAGGTGCCTGCGCCGCCCTGGTAAACGTCTACCGGGAATTGATCCATGCATTTCCCGTTGTTCAGCACTTCATCACAGGCAGCGATGATAGTGTTCGCAATACTTTTAGGAATGGTTTGCAACTCTTTGTTAGCCATCGCGGCGGCCTTTTTCACCATCACCATTCCGCGAACGAATTCCGGTATGTCGCTGATTTTACTGTTGCTGATGTAAAAGTTTTCAATCGCTCTCAGAGTGTGTACGCCGTAATAGGCCTCCGCTGGAACTTCCCTGGTACCCAACAAGTCTTCTTCGATACGAATGTTGTTTAACATGTGAACCTTCTTTCTCAAGCTGACGAATGTTTTACCAAACTCACAGAATATATGTGGTTATGGAGGATTAACGACCGACAAATATCTCCTTATTCGGTCTGATACCCATGATCATATGCTGTTATCCGCGAAAAGCCGTAATCTGGATCACTTATTATGGGCGTTGTTGCATTACATTTATTAATCTGTGAAATAGGTCACCGGTTAACAATTTCTAAAAAAAATGTCTCGGCAATCCGATTGAAAAGTGGCTATGGCGTCGCCATTTCATGATGATGCGTGAGCAAATTTCTTCCTACAGGCGCGTCGGCGTCTGTTTTTTTATACACAGGAGAATACTGTGCGTTGGTTACCCTTTATTGTCTTTTTTCTCTACGTCTACATAGAGATTTCGATTTTCATCCAGGTTGCCCATGTGTTCGGCATCTTTATGACCCTGGTGCTGGTGATTTTCACGTCGGTCATCGGGATGTCGCTGGTGCGCAACCAGGGATTCAAAAATTTCATGCTGATGCAGCAGAAAATGGCGGCGGGCGAGAGCCCGGCGGCAGAAATGATCAAAAGCGTGTCGCTGGTCATTGCCGGTTTCCTGCTGTTGCTGCCTGGCTTCTTTACCGATTTCCTCGGCCTGTTGCTGCTGCTCCCGCCGGTGCAAAAGCATCTTACCCTCAAGCTGATGCCGCATTTACGCTTTAGCAAAATGTCTGGCGGCTTTGGCCCTGGCGGCAACAGCGGCCAGACTTTCGACGGCGAGTACCAGCGTAAAGACGATACCTCAAACCGCCTCGAAGACCGCGATCGCGACGATCGCTAAAAAAGTTAAATTTTTTTCTGCTTCCCCCCTTGAAGGGGGGAAAACCTAACCCCATCTCTCAGGGCACCAGCCGGAAACCCAGTGGGTTTCGGCGTTACCCGAAAACTAATACGGACTTTCTCAAAGGAGAGCTCTCAATGAATATTCGTCCATTGCATGATCGTGTGATCGTCAAGCGCAAAGAAGTTGAAACCAAATCTGCTGGCGGCATCGTTCTGACCGGCTCCGCAGCGGGCAAATCTACCCGTGGCGAAGTACTGGCTGTAGGCAATGGTCGCATCCTGGAAAATGGCGAAGTGAAGCCGCTGGATGTGAAAGTTGGCGACATCGTGATTTTCAACGATGGCTACGGCGTGAAAGCAGAGAAGATCGACAATGAAGAAGTGTTGATCATGTCTGAAAGCGACATTCTGGCAATTGTTGAAGCGTAATTACACGCGTTAACTCACTGAACGAACGAATTTAAGGGAAAGAAACAATGGCAGCTAAAGACGTAAAATTCGGTAACGACGCCCGTGTAAAAATGCTGCGTGGCGTAAACGTACTGGCAGATGCAGTGAAAGTGACCCTGGGCCCGAAAGGCCGTAACGTGGTTCTGGATAAATCTTTCGGTGCACCGACCATCACCAAAGACGGCGTGTCCGTTGCGCGTGAAATCGAGCTGGAAGACAAGTTCGAGAACATGGGCGCGCAGATGGTGAAAGAAGTGGCCTCTAAAGCGAACGACGCGGCAGGCGACGGCACCACCACCGCAACCGTACTGGCGCAGTCCATCATCACCGAAGGCCTGAAAGCCGTGGCTGCGGGCATGAATCCAATGGACCTGAAGCGTGGTATCGACAAAGCGGTTCTGGCTGCGGTTGAAGAGCTGAAAGCGCTGTCCGTTCCGTGCTCTGACTCCAAAGCGATCGCTCAGGTTGGTACCATCTCCGCTAACTCCGATGAAACCGTGGGCACCCTGATTGCTCAGGCGATGGAGAAAGTGGGTAAAGAAGGCGTTATCACCGTTGAAGAAGGCACCGGCCTGCAGGACGAGCTGGACGTGGTTGAAGGTATGCAGTTCGACCGTGGCTACCTGTCTCCGTACTTCATCAACAAGCCGGAAACCGGTTCTATCGAGCTGGAAAGCCCGTTCATCCTGCTGGCTGACAAGAAAATCTCCAACATCCGCGAAATGCTGCCGGTGCTGGAAGCCGTTGCTAAAGCAGGCAAACCGCTGCTGATCATCGCTGAAGATGTGGAAGGCGAAGCGCTGGCGACCCTGGTGGTGAACACCATGCGCGGTATCGTGAAAGTGGCTGCGGTGAAAGCACCGGGCTTCGGCGACCGTCGTAAAGCCATGCTGCAGGATATCGCTATCCTGACCGGCGGTACCGTTATCTCTGAAGAGATCGGTATGGAACTGGAAAAAGCCACCCTGGAAGACCTGGGCCAGGCTAAACGCATCGTGATCAACAAAGACACCACCACCATCATCGATGGCGTGGGTGAAGAATCTGCTATTCAGGGCCGTGTGACCCAGATTCGTCAGCAGATCGAAGAAGCGACTTCTGACTACGACCGCGAAAAACTGCAAGAGCGCGTAGCTAAACTGGCTGGCGGCGTTGCGGTTATCAAAGTGGGCGCAGCTACCGAAGTTGAAATGAAAGAGAAAAAAGCACGCGTTGAAGATGCCCTGCACGCGACCCGTGCTGCGGTTGAAGAAGGCGTAGTGGCTGGCGGCGGCGTTGCGCTGATCCGCGTGGCGTCCAAACTGGGCGAACTGCGTGGCGCGAACGAAGACCAGAACGTGGGTATCAAAGTTGCGCTGCGCGCAATGGAATCCCCGCTGCGTCAGATCGTACTGAACTGCGGTGAAGAGCCGTCAGTTGTGGCTAACACCGTGAAAGCGGGCGACGGTAACTACGGTTACAACGCGGCTACCGAAGAGTACGGCAACATGATCGAAATGGGTATCCTGGATCCGACCAAAGTGACCCGTTCCGCTCTGCAGTACGCAGCCTCTGTTGCTGGCCTGATGATCACGACCGAGTGCATGGTTACCGACCTGCCGAAAAGCGACGCGCCGGACTTAGGTGCTGCTGGCGGTATGGGCGGCATGGGCGGTATGGGCGGTATGATGTAATTTAACCTTCCTTCTTAAAGCTACCGCTGCGTTGGCTGCGTTCGCTCGCCCCGGTCACTTACTAATGTAAGCTCCCGGGGACTCTCGAACTTGCCGCCTTGCCGTAGCTTTAATTAGTCGGTTAAATCAATCTGTCGCATAAAAATGTGAAACCCCCAGTCAGAAATGGCTGGGGGTTTTTCTTTTGGTCATGTTTTTAGTATAAGGTCTTACGGATAAAATTTGTTCCGGCCAATTAATAACGAGGAATGACATGCGCATTACAGTCTCAGCGGGAATGGTTGCGGCGGCGCTGCTGCTTGCGGGATGCAGCACGGGTAATCAATTATCGAGCGGTGGTCACAATGTTCGTTTTGTAGAAGATAAGCCGGGCGCGGAGTGCCAGCTATTGGGTACTGCTACGGGCGAGCAAAGCAACTGGCTATCTGGCCAGCATGGCGAAGAGGGCGGCTCTATGCGCGGCGCGGCAAATGAATTACGTAATAACGCGGCAGCGATGGGCGGCAACGTGCTGTATGGGGTAACCAGCCCGGGTCAAAATCTGCTTTCCAGCTTTGTGCCCACCGCCAGCAAAATGGTCGGCCAGGTTTATAAGTGCCCAAACTAATAAAATTAGCCCGGTCATAACGCAATACAAAAGGGAATGTATTCCCTTTTGTATGCCGGAGGCGTTAGTTTTTCGCCGGAGCCCGAAGTGCGGCGATACACAGGCGGTGTAGAGAATCAAGGCACTGCTGTTTAGTCAGTTCACTGCCCGACGGCGTAATTTCAGTACAAAAAATCTGACAGGGCCTCTCTACGATTTTCCTCAGCCGCCGACTGAACTTCATCGCTCGCTGAGCTACGCCTTCCGCTTCCTGCGAACCTGACAGCGCATTGGTTTTCATCACGACGCCGCAATAAGCGTTATGTCCGGTATCTTGCTGGTATTTATAGACTACCAATAAATAGCGGCTAAACAGCGATAATTTCCAGGGCTGTGGATTATAACTGTCATATTCCATTTTGCCATCGTTAAGTAAATCTATGTCATATAAGGGAATAAAATCGAGCATGGAAGAAACGGTTAATAAAATATCCTGAAAGCCTGCGTTCTTAATGGCAAAAATAATGGCGCGGATAAACGTCTCTACCTGATTATCATTAATTAAAAAAATAGTTTTTTCAGCAGATCGGGAAACAATCTCCAGCTCGATGCCGGATATTTTCATCGCGGCGCTGATTTGTGCAACGTGGGCGGTATCGCCAGCAGCCTGGAGTTCTTGCTCATTAAGCGCGGGCGCATGGCGCAGCATTTCTGGCTGGCTGGCTGCTGTCCTGCGGTTGTGAAAAAGATTCAATGCGGCTTTCAAGCGCATGCAGTAAGTCCTGCAATTGCGGGAGAGAAAATAAGAAAAGATTCTCCTTATCGTTAATGTTGCGTATTTTTAACGCCAGAGAAACAAAATGTTTATTATGGCAAATAACACCTGAATTAATTCCTTTAACGATGGCTGGCATGTTGGCTCTCAAAATAATCTCCCCTGCCGCTGTAAACAGCGGCAGGGGAGATAAGGTGAATAGTTTTAAGAAGCTAGCACATCGACGGATGTGGAAATAATCCGCTTTCGGACGGCGATTACCGTTGCCTTAGCTGCAAATCCAGCGGCGTCTTACTGGGCTCGCCGCCAATTTCACGCGCCAGTTTTGGCACCATATAACCTGATACCAGCGTCAGCAGCTCGCGAATAATATTGCGGGCATCCTCATCGTCTACCAGGAAATGCGCCGCGCCCTGCACGTGATCCAGCACGTGAAGGTAATAGGGCATCACGCCCGCGTCGAACAGTGCATTGCTGAGCGCCGCCAGCGTTTGCGCATTATCATTCACGCCGCGTAATAACACGCTCTGATTGAGCAGCGTCACGCCTGCCCGACGCAGCTGTGCCATCGCCGCGCGAAACGCCTCGTCGATCTCTCTGGCGTGATTGATGTGATTGACCAGGATAATTTGCAGGCTGGATTGAGCAAACCGCGCCGTCAGCGCGTCGGTGATGCGCGCCGGGATAACAATCGGCAGGCGGCTATGAATACGCAGCCGCTTGATATGGGGAATGCCTTCAAGCTGGGTGATCAGCCAGTCGAGCTCGTGATCCTTCGCCATCAACGGGTCGCCGCCAGAAAAAATAATTTCATCCAGTTCAGGATGCGCGGTGATGTAGTCCAGCGCCGTCTGCCAGTTGCGTTTGTTCCCTTGATTATCGGCATACGGGAAATGGCGGCGGAAGCAGTAGCGGCAGTTAACCGCGCAGCCGCCCTTCACCAACAGCAGCGCGCGATTACGGTACTTATGCAACAGGCCGGGTACCACACTGTGCTGTTCTTCAAGAGGATCGGTAGAAAAGCCGGGTGCCATCACGAACTCTTCACGGGAGGTTAAAACCTGCCGCAACAGCGGATCGTTGGGGTTTCCTTTTTCCATCCGCGCCACGAAGGCGCGCGGCACGCGCAGGGCAAAAAGCCGTCTCGCCTCACGCCCCGCGAGGAGATCTTTATCTGCTTCTATATTTAAAACATGCAGAAGCTCGTCAGGATCGGTTATAACATCGGCGAGTTGCGCTAACCAATCTTCTCTGGAAGAGGGGTTTAGGGTTACAATGTCTGCCATTTTTTTGGCTAAGCTACCAGTTAACATATTCAGAGGGCCTTATGGCGACTTATTCTAGCAACGATTTTCGTGCCGGTCTTAAAATCATGATGGACGGCGAACCCTACGCCGTAGAATCCAGCGAATTCGTTAAACCGGGCAAAGGTCAGGCTTTCGCGCGCGTTAAGCTGCGCCGTCTGCTGACTGGCACCCGCGTAGAAAAAACCTTTAAATCTACTGACTCCGCTGAAGGCGCTGACGTTGTGGATATGAACCTGACTTACCTGTACAACGACGGTGAGTTCTATCATTTCATGAATAACGAAACCTTCGAGCAGTTAGCGGCGGATGAGAAGGCAATCGGCGATAACGCGAAATGGCTGCTGGATCAGGCTGAGTGCATTGTTACGCTGTGGAACGGCCGTCCGATCGCCGTACAGCCGCCAAACTTTGTTGAGCTGGAAATCGTTGATACCGATCCGGGTCTGAAAGGCGATACCGCAGGTACTGGCGGCAAGCCGGCTACCCTGAGCACTGGCGCGGTGGTTAAAGTGCCGTTGTTTGTGCAGATTGGTGAAGTCATCAAAGTGGATACCCGCTCTGGCGAATACGTATCCCGCGTGAAATAAATTTTACGTCTGGTTCGCGGCGTGGTTCTCCACGCCGCCGTATGCAGGAAGCTATTGAACGTGAACCGTATTGTGAAACCTCTGCTTGTGACCCTTCTTTTCTCGCTCTTGCTGAGCGGCTGTAATACCGTACGCGGTTTTGGCGATGACATTCAGCATCTTGGCGGCGCCATCGAGCGTGCGGCGAAGTAATCTCTAATTCTCCTAAAAATCTTTACCTAACCTTTACTTCCCGAGTTTTTGTCTATGCTTAAGTAGCTATACACAAAACATTGGCTATTAAAGGATAAGATTATGATCAAGAAAACAATTGCGGCGTTCTTTTCATTAGTGGTCCTTTCCTCACTGCTGACTGCCTGTAACACCACCCGTGGCGTTGGTGAAGACATTCAGGACGGCGGTAGTGCCATTTCTGGCGCAGCAACCAAAGCACAGCAGTAAGACCACGTGGCGGCGCGGCGCATCAGCGGCCGTGCCGTTAAATTTGTGCCAGCTCAGTTCCCCGGCGGAAAAGCGTAAAGCGATTATTTGCGCCCAACTTCATTCTGATATTGCGTTTGTAGGTGTAGACCGTTTTCACCGTAATCTGCATGCATTCAGCAATACTCTCGTTACTGTCT
The DNA here is from genome assembly GCF_007570865.1 of Atlantibacter subterraneus. Taxonomy (GTDB): domain Bacteria; phylum Pseudomonadota; class Gammaproteobacteria; order Enterobacterales; family Enterobacteriaceae; genus Atlantibacter; species Atlantibacter subterraneus. Next base: position 134,957 of record NZ_VLPS01000006.1, read on the forward strand.
CCTTTCTTCCACAACTGCAAAATTTGCTCTTCGCGTAACGTCAGCAGCGAAGCGATATGCCGGTTATCCACTTTGATATGCATTCGGGTAAGCGCATTTTGTAACGCTTCATCCACGGCTTCCAGCGAGCAGGATTTATCGGCGCTGAACCAGATGTCCTGAGTAGCACAATAATTTTCTAACTGCGCAGACCTGGCGGAAGGCAATAAAATAAAACGGGTTTTTGTAGAACTGGCGGCAAAAATGGATGACAGCTGATCGATATGGTGCAGATCGTGTAAGAAGCCATAAAAATCGGCAATAACGATATCAGGTTTCCATTTCATGTACTCCCTGGCCCGCAAGAGATCGTCTGTCTGGACGACGTCTATGGATAACGCAGATTCACTAATGAGCTGGGCCAAACCTGTACGGCTGTAGTAACAACGGTCTATCACTAAAATTTTAGGCATACATGATTTCTGAATACTCTGCGGCTATGTACTAGCCTCCTGGACGCGTTAGTGCATCATAAAGAATAATCCTAAAAATTAACCAGCGAGTTACGCTGAGATATTCCGCTAATTCTGGCGTTAAATAGGGGGGTTAACGTAACTTAAAGTAAATTAGTTGATTTTGGCTGCAAGGATGAGGATGATATGCCACTCTTACCGATACCTGACGGGACGACCCGTTAGCGTTTGTTCATCAGGGGACGGCCCCGCACTATGGAGACCGTTATGTCCTGGATTATTCTACTGATTGCTGGCCTGCTGGAAGTCGTGTGGGCGGTTGGCCTGAAGTACACCCACGGTTTTAGCCGATTAACCCCCAGTATCATTACCGTTACCGCGATGATCGTTAGCATCGTGCTGCTGTCATGGGCGATGAAAACGCTGCCGACCGGCACCGCGTATGCGGTGTGGACCGGCATTGGTGCCGTCGGGGCCGCCATTACCGGGATGGTGCTGTTAGGCGAATCCACCAGCCCTGCACGCATACTCAGCCTGGCGCTGATCGTGGCGGGCATTATCGGCCTTAAGCTCAGCACCCATTAAGGCTTCTGTCTGACCCAAATCAGCTTTTCAACTTTAAAGCCCTGCCGGGTCGCGGCGCTTAACATCTGCTGTTTAACCTCGTCGCTGATGGTTGGCGTACGGGATAAGATCCACAGATAGTCGCGATCCGGCCCGCAAACCAGCGCGTGTTGATAATCTTTATCCAGCGCAATCACGTTATACCCGCCATAAAACGGCCCAAAGAATGACACCTTAAGTGCAGCGCGATCCGGCGATCCGGTGAAGTACGCTTTGCCGATGCTCTGTTGCCACTTACCGCGATCGGGATTAAATCCACGGTTAATCACCTGGATCCCGCCGTCATCCATGGTGCTGTACGTGGCGGTGACCTGATCTAAACCGCGTTCGAAGCTGTGGTCGAAGCGGGCGATTTCATACCATTTGCCCAGATAACGCTTCGCGTCGAAGTTCTCCACCACGGTGACGCCTTTCGGCGGGGTAGGGGAACTACAGGCAACAACCAGAAACGCGACGGCGACGGTAGTGATGATCGGGAGAATGCGCATAGAGATTTCCTTAGACGTTTTTTTCTAAGTGTAGATTGCGTCACGGAAAACGCGCCCGTAAGGCGCGTTAAGATTTTTGTTGTGCGGCGAGGGTGGCGGCGACATCCATAATGGCGGCGGGAGGCTGCTGATGGCGGATCTGATTGGCCATAAAGCGCATATACGGATCCATATGGCTAAACATCGCCTTATACCCCGCGCAAAGATGGTTATGCCAGCGATCGCCCACCTGGCGGATGCGGTGCTTCGGGCAGCCGCCGTGGCAGGCGAAGCGCCATTCACACTTCTGGCATAGCGACGACACCTGCGCTTTCATCATCCCGAACTTACGCTGCTGCTTGCCGCCCGCCAGCGCCGCCAGATTATCGCTGCGCAGATTGCCCAGCCGGTGCTCCGGATAGACATAGTGGTCACAGCTGTAAATATCGCCGTTCTGCTCCACTACCAGCCCGAAACCGCAGGTCGACTGCATCACGCACAGCGACGGCTTTTCTCCAAGCCAGGCGGCCAGCGCGCTATCAAACAGTTGAACGTAGACGCGGCCAACGTCGCGGCGCACCCAGTAGTCAAAAACGGTATTGATAAACGCGCCCCACTGCTCGCCGCTGACTGACCACTCGGTCACCGCCCCGGTTTTTTGTGGGTACAGCAGCTCGCCGTACTTCTCATGAACCGGGCGTTGCTCCACCGCCGGGATAAACTGTATGTGTCTCGCACCCAGCTCTTCGGTGATAAACCGATAAATCTCCAGCGGCGCTTCGGCAGTGGCATTGTTCACCACCGTCAGCACGTTCACCTCGACGCGGTGTTTTTGCATCACCGCCATAGCCTGCACCACCTTATCAAACACCGACTTTCCGCCGCGTGTTTTGCGATAGCGATCGTGCAGCCAGGCGGGGCCATCGACCGATAACCCAACCAGAAACTGGTTACGTGCCAGAAATTCCGCCCATTGATCGTCAATCAGCACGCCGTTGGTTTGCATACTGTTGCGGATGGTTTTCCCGCCTGCGAACTCTTTCTGCCAGGCCAGCGCTTTTTGATAAAAATCCAGCCCGGCCAGCGTTGGTTCGCCGCCCTGCCAGGTAAATTCCACTTCCTGCGCCGGGTTGGCCTCAATGTACTGTTTAACGTAGCGGCGCAGGGTGTCGTCATCCATATGACGCGCGGGTTTTTTAGGCTTCAGCGTGCCCTGTTCTTTTTCCAGGTAGAAACAATAGTCGCAGGCGATATTGCACTGGTAGCTGACGGGTTTCGCCATAAGGTGGAATGCTTTTTTCATACTTGTCCCGTCCTGAAGTGGGTATGCCAACGCGCGAAAGTGATCTTAATCACCCTTTAGACATTAAGGATTGACAGTAGGTCGCGCCTGTAGAAATAATAATTTCACAAAGGCAATCTTTCAATGAAATTTAATATTCAAATTAACTATACCAACACCAGGGATACACCATGAGCAAACTTTTTGCTGGTGCACAAAATCTGGGCAAGTCGTTTATGCTGCCCATTGCCGTGCTGCCCGCCGCGGGTCTCCTGCTGGGGATCGGCGGCGTTTTTTCTAATCCGATTACTATCGAAACCTACTCTCTACTCGACAATGCCGTGCTGCAAGCCATTTTCACGCTGATGAAAATGTGCGGCAGCGTGGTGTTTGATAACCTGGCGCTGCTGTTTGCCGTGGGGATCGCCGTCGGGCTGGCACGCAGCGATAAAGGCACCGCCGGTTTAGCCGCCGTGCTGTGCTTTATCGTGATGAACAAAGCCATCAACGCCATGCTGTTTTTAACCGGCACCCTGGCAACGGAGAATTTTGCCGCCGCAGGGCAGGCGAGCGTGTTGGGCATCGTGACGCTTCAGACCGGCGTGATGGGCGGCATTATCAGCGGCTTGCTGACCGCCTGGCTGCACGGGCGGTTCAGTAAAACCGAGCTGCCGAACCTGCTGGCGTTTTTCAGCGGTTCACGCTTCGTTCCCATCGTCACCTCATTTTTCGCGATCCTGCTTGGCGTGCTGTTGTTCTGGATCTGGCCGCCGGTGCAGGCGGGCATTACCCACCTGGGCGGCCTGGTGGAGAAAACCGGTTATATCGGTACGCTGTTCTACGGCATGATCCTGAAATGCCTGATCCCGCTCGGGCTTCACCACCTGTTCTATTTGCCGTTCTGGATGACCAGCGTGGGTGGCGAAGTGATGGTCAACGGCCATGTAGTCCAGGGCACCCAAAAGATTTTCTTTGCCCAACTGGCCGATCCCAGCGTGACGCAATATTACATCGGCGTGTCGCGCTTCATGGCCGGGCGTTTTGCTGATTTTATGTTTGGCCTGCCGGGCGCGGCGCTGGCTATCTACCACTGTTCGAAGCGTGAAAATCGCACCAAAGTCGCCAGCCTGATGCTGTCGGCGGCGCTGACTTCGTTTGTTACCGGCATTACTGAACCGCTGGAATTTGCCTTTATGTTCTGCGCGCCGCTGCTGTATGTGGTGCATATCGTTTTGACCGGCGTGGCCTTTATGCTCACCCACGTGCTGGCGATTACCGTCGGGCAGACTTTCTCCGGCGGCCTGATCGATTTCTTGCTGTTCGGCGTTCTCCAGGGCAATGCCAAAACCAACTGGCTGCTGATGCTGCCGCTTGGCGCGGTGATGTTCTGCCTCTACTACTTCTCCTTCCGCTTTTTGATTCAGTGGCGTCAGTTGAAAACGCCAGGCCGTGAAGACGAACCGGCTGATGAAGCCGCGGCGGAAGTCAGCGATAAAGCCGCCCGTCCGTCAATGATCGTTTCCGCACTGGGCGGCCGGGAAAATATTCTCGACGTGGATTGCTGCGCCACTCGCTTGCGGGTCACGGTGAAAGAGCCGGGTCGGGTCAAACTGGATGACTTTAAGGCCTCCGGCAGCCGGGGCGCATTCCTGCGCGGTGAGGGCGTACAGGTGGTGTTTGGACCGCACGTCACGCTGATCAAAAACGAAGTCGAAGAGTATTTAGGTCTGTAACGGCGTCGCTCACGCGACGAGAGGAATGTATGAAAGCTGTAATGTTGATGTTTGACACCCTGACCCGTCATCACCTGGCCCCGTATGGCGGCACGGCGATCACCCCAAACTTTACCCGGCTCGCCCGCGAGTCGGTGCAGTTTGACAACTTCTTTGTGGGAAGTATGCCCTGCATGCCTGCGCGCCGGGAACTGCACACCGGGCGCTATAACTTCCTGCACCGCAGTTGGGGGCCGCTCGAACCCTTTGATTTTTCGATGCCGCAGGCGCTGCACAGGCAGGGTATCCATACGCATATGGTGACCGACCATAAGCACTACTGGCGCGACGGCGGGGCGACGTATCACACCCGCTATTCCACCTTTGAGTTTATTCGCGGCCAGGAGGGCGACTGCTGGATTGGCCAGGTCGCAAAACCCACCATCGCCTGGCAGGGCATGGAAGACAAAGAAACCTTTAAGCGGCGCAGCGGGCGCATGACCCAGGATCTGATCAACCGCGCGGCGATGCCGGGGATTGAACAACACTATACCCATCGCACCATCAAAGCCGGGTTAGATTTTATCGACACCAATAAAGATCAGGATAACTGGTTCCTGCAAATCGAGTGTTTCGATCCTCATGAACCGTTTTTCGTGCCGGAGAAATATCTGGCCCAATACGGCTGCAAGCCCGGCGAATTTGACGGCTGGGTGCCGTACTACTGCGGCAGCCCCGGTGGCGAAAACGATGAAAAGGTGCGCAAATTCTACCAGGCGCTGATCACCATGTGTGACGACTATCTCGGCCAGGTGATGGATAAGCTCAAGGCGAGCGGGCTGTGGGAAGATACGCTGTTTATCGTCTGTACCGACCATGGTTTCCTGCTGGGCGAGCATCAGTGGTGGGGCAAAAATATCATGCCGGTGTACAACGAAATCGCTAACACACCGTTCTTTATTCGCGATCCGCGCTGCAAAGTGCAGGGTGAGCGGCGCGGGGCGCTGGCGCAAACCATTGATATCCCGGCTACGTTGTTGGACTTCTTCGGCGTTGAAAAGCCCGCGTCGATGACCGGCCAGTCGCTGCTGCCCGTGGTGCGCAACGATGAAAAAATCCGCGATTACGCGCTGTTTGGTTATTTTGGCGGGCATATCAACCTCACCGACGGCCAGTACGTTTATATGCGCGCGCCGCGTGAAGAGGGCAAGCGGCACCTGTTCGAATATACCCTGATGCCGACGCGTATCGATAGCCCGTTTAAAATCAGCGAACTGACCGATATCACCCTCCACCCTGGTTTTGATTTCACCCAGGGCGCGCAGGTGATGAAAATCCCGGCAAGCTTCGGGTATCTCAATCCGTGGCGCTTCGGCGATAAGCTGTTCAATCTGCAAAGCGACCCGCATCAGCAGCACAACATCAATAACGTGAGTTATGCGCTGCATTTCGCCAGGGCGATGATCCCGGTGTTGCAACAGCATGATGCGCCGGAGGAGCTGTATACCCGCTTCCAGCTGGACGCGCCGACGGTGGAGCAGGAGCAGGCATTCCAGACGTTATGGCAAAGCGACGTGTGGCTGGCGCAGCGCGGCTATCGCGGCGAGCACCGTGGCGTAGCCGAAGCGTTGCAGTTTGTGGCGCGGGCGCTGGCGGAGCAGGGCAACACTGACGACGATCTGTTTGGCTGTTTTGACCCGGAAACGCTGTTGACGGAAGCCTCGGTGTTTACGGCCATCGACAGGTTATTTGCTGCTGAGAAGCAGGCCGCGCTGAATTATCAGGTACGGCTACTGTTGCGGATTGACTGAGGATTTATGGCGCAAACCTGGACACTGGAAAATGCGCGCTGGCGGATGGCGGTCAGTGCGCGAGGCGCGGAAATGCGCCTGTTGACCGAGAAATCTGCTGGCCGGGAGTGGCTCTGGATGCCAGATGACAAAACGTGGAAAAGCACTGCGCCACTGCTTTTTCCGGTAGTAGGGCGGTTAATCCATAACGGGCTATGGGATGACGAAAAATTTTACCCGCTGCCCGCCCATGGCTTTTTGCGTCATCAGGCGTTTTCATTGTTAAAGCATTCGCCCGGCACGCTAAGCCTGATTAGCCACGCGACGGATGAAACCTTAAATATCTGGCCGTTTCTGTTTTCGGTGCAGGTGGACTATCAACTACTGGATACGGGTGTGCGAATCGTCTGGCGGGTGACCAACCAGGATCGCCAGCCGCTGTGCTTTTCGCTGGGTTACCATCCCGGTTTCGCCCTGCCTGTCGCGCAAGAGCACGGCTGGCGCGTCACGTTTGACGACGCGATGGTTACCGGCCCGTTCTATACCCGCGACCGGACGCTAAGCCTGACGCAAAACGCTGGTACAGTGCGCGAATTTACGCTCACGCCGGACGCGTTTTGCCACGGAGCTGTTTATTTCGCCGGATGCCAGGGAAGCCGGGTTAACGTGATATCGCCAGAGGGGCGCAGGGTACTGCAATGCCGGTTAACTTATCAGCCCTGGGTGGCGTTATGGGGCGTGCCGGGGGCGGATTTGCTGTGTATCGAACTGCTGTCCGGCACGACCGACGCGCCGGACGCCTCCGGGCAGCAGCGCGAAAAGCGGGGGATGCAGTGGTTGGCGGCTGGCGCAGTTTATCAACAGCAGCTGGATATGGTATTCCCGGCAGACGGCGCGCGGTGAGATGGCTAAAATAGCGGGCAGTGAATCGTCCAGAGAGCCGTCTATGAGCATCAACAGAGAAAACGTCAGGGTTTATATCGCCAATATTCTGGCCACGCTGGCGGATAAAGATCGCGCGATCGCGGAGTTTATTCTGCACAACGCCGGGCGCTTCGTGCAGCTGCCGGTCAAAAAGCTGTCGCAGGAGATTGCGGTCAGCGAGGCCACCATCGTGCGGTTTTGCAAAAAGATTGGCTATGGCGGGCTGCTTAACCTTAAAGCAGAGCTGCAACGCGAGCTGCTGGAGGAGAGCGATCTGACGCTGCCCTCATCGCCGGATATTTTTGTCGGGGATTCGCGTAACGATGTGGCGCAAAAAATCGCCATGACCATCGAAACCACGGTGCAGGATACTATCGACCTGGTGGACATGAAAAAGCTCAAAACTATCGTTGAGCGATTTATTGCCGCCCGCCGCGTGATGTTTGTTGGCTTTGGCGCGTCCGGCCTGGCGGCCATGGAAGCGCGGGACAAAATGAACCGTATCGGCATCGATTCTGAAGCCTTTACCGATCGTTTTACCATGACCCTGAAGCTGGCGAACCTCAAGCCTGATGATCTGGTGGTGGCGTTTTCGCACTCCGGCGAAACCCCGGAAGTGGTCAACGCGTTTAAGTTGGCGCAAAAAGCCGGGGCGTTCCGTTTAGCCATTACCCATCGCACCGTTTCGCCGTTAAATGAACTGGCAGACGCCTTTTTACTGACCTGCGGTGAAAGCGCGCGCTATCAGGGAGATTCCATCGGCACCCGCGTATCGCAGCTGTTTATGATCGAGTTTTTGTGTACGGAGGTGACCCGGTACAATTTCAGGGATACGGATTCGCCCGGGTTATCGATTAAAGAAATACTGATAAAAGAACGGATTAAGCGTGAATCAACAGGATAATGCGCCTGCCCAGGCGACGGGAAAAGGGCAATGGTGGTTGTCGGGCAAAACCCCGGATTACCGGTTTACGTTAGCTAACGAACGCACTTTTCTGGCCTGGATCCGCACTGCTTTGGCGTTGCTGGCGGGGGCGGTCGGCATTGACCAGTTTTCACCCCATCTCGGCTCGCCGGATTTACGATTCGGCCTGGTGATGCTGCTGGTGATGGGCGGCATTGCGCTAAGCGTCACGTCCTGGCGCAGATGGCGGCGTAACGAGCACGCTATGCGCCTTGAGTGCGAGCTGCCCTACACGCGTTTTCTGTTGATGCTCAGCGGATTTATGACGCTGGTGGCGATACTGCTGGCAGTTCTGTTCTGGCAGAACGCGCCATGATGGCCCGCGATCCGGGCTTGCAGCCGGAACGCACCCGGCTCGCCTGGTCACGTACCCGCTTCTCGCTGGCGCTGTTTGCGCTGCTCTGCTTTCGCGGCTGGTGCCGCGACGGCAATCTGTTTTACGGGGCGGCAACCCTGATGTGTGGCGTCGCGGCGGCGTCGATTTTGTTTAACGGGCATCAACGCGTCGGAAAACCGCTGATTTCGCTCAGCCTTTGCGCCGCCGGGCTGCTGCTGTTGTTAAATGCATTACGCCATCTGATGGCATAAAAAAGGCCTGCGCATCGGCAGGCCTGTTTCACAATGGGTTGTGCTTACAGCGTAATCACGCCAATCAGCGCCACGACAGTCAGGATCGCCGCCAGGCCGTAAAACACCCACTTGCCGCTCGGCACATGAATTTTCAGATCGTGCATGGCGTGGTGGATACGGTGAAGCCCGCACCACAGCGGCAGAACAATCATCAAAAACAGAAATACCCGGCCAATAAAGCTTTGGGAAAATGCCAGCACGCGCTCATAACCCAGCGCGTCGCCCGGATAGAGACCCAGCGGCAGCATAATACCCACCAGCAGTACGATCACCGGCGCAATAATCGCGCCCCACATACCGCCAGCGCCAAACAAGCCCCAGAAAACCGGCTCATCGGAACGTTTTGGATTGGGATTAATCACAGGGCCTCCTTACCAGAACAATGCCACAAACAGAATCACCACGGTCACCACGATGGTGACGCCCCAGAGCCCCTTGATAATCGGCTCCGCACCCAGTTTTTCATCCTTAACGATGATGTTGGCCGCTTTCGGTGCCAGCTCAAACCAGGTTTTGGTATGCAGCACGGCCGCCGCCAGGGTGATCAGGTTAAGGATCACCACGATTGGGTTTTGCAAAAAGCCAACAAAGCCCATCCAGCTTTCCGGGCCGCCTTTCAACGCGAACAGGCCGTAAATCAGCACGATGCTGAACCATACGGTCGGCACCGCCGTTCCTTCACGGATCATGTAAAAACGATAAAAGCCGAGGTTGCGCCACCAGGTCGGACCCATCGTCCGTACATAAGGCTTACGTTTTGTTGTCATCATGCACTCCTTAGCGAGGTTTCAGGGTGGCGATTAAGAAGTCTTTCGAACTCTCCACCTTGCCCTGCTGAATGGCGGCTGCCGGATCGACATGTTTCGGGCACACTTCAGAGCAGAAGCCCACAAACGTACAGCTCCAGACGCCATTCTGGCCGTTCAACTGCGCCATACGCTCTTTCTTGCCGTGGTCGCGGTTATCCAGGTTATAACGGTGCGCCAGCGTAATTGCCGCCGGGCCGATAAACTCCGGGTTCAAACCAAACTGCGGGCAGGCGGCATAGCACAGACCGCAGTTGATGCAGCCGGAGAACTGATGGTACTTCGCCATCTGCGCCGGGGTCTGGTTGTTCGGACCCTGATCCGGGGTGCGCGGATTGCCGATGATGTAAGGCTTAATCGCTTCCAGACTTTCAATAAAGTGGGTCATATCGACCACCAGATCGCGCTCGATCGGGAAGTTCGCCAGCGCCTCGACCTTCATGCCTTTCTCGTAATCGCGCAGGAAGGTTTTACAGGCCAGCTTCGGCACTTTGTTGACCATCATCCCGCAGGAGCCGCAGATCGCCATACGGCATGACCAGCGATAGCTCAGGTCCGGTGCCAGATTGTCTTTGATGTAACCCAACGCATCCAGCAGCGAGGTTTGCTCGTCGTAAGGCACCTCATAGAACGTGCTGTGGGGCGCGTTATCCACTTCCGGGTTATAACGCACCACCTCAACTTTCAGGTTTTTCATCTCAGCCATTCGCCGTCTCCTTCTTCTCGGCTGCTTCTGCTTCCGCACCGTAAACGCGTTTTGCTGGCGGCAGCGTGGTGATTTTCACGTCGCTGTATTCCAGACGCGTCGCGCCGCTGGCGTCGCGGAAGGCGAGGGTGTGTTTCAGGAAGTTGACGTCATCACGCTCGGTGCAACCTTCATCCAGACGCTGATGCGCCCCGCGCGACTCTTTACGCGCCAGAGCGGAATGCGCCATACATTCGGCCACATTCAGACCGTGGCCCAGCTCGATAGTGTAGAGCAGGTCGGTGTTGAACACGCTGGAGTTGTCGGTGATACGCACGCGCTTAAAGCGTTCCTGAAGTTCGGCGAGTTTATCCACGGTTTTCTGCATCAGTTCCGGGGTACGGTAGATACCGCAGCCTTCTTCCATCGACAGACCCATTTCATCGCGGATCTTCGCCCAGTTCTCGTTGCCTTCCTGATTCACCAGCGTTTTCAGACGTTGTTCGACGTCCGCCGCCTGCGCGTTGAGCGCAGAATCATTGGCTTCGGAAGCGGTAGCAGAGCGCGCCATCGCCTGTTCGCCCGCCATGCGGCCAAACACCACCAGTTCCGCCAGCGAGTTAGAACCGAGGCGGTTTGCGCCGTGCAGACCCACGGAAGAACATTCGCCCACGGCGAACAGCCCCTGAATGCGGGTTTCACACTGCTGGTTAGTTTCGATGCCGCCCATGGTGTAGTGCGCGGTCGGACGTACCGGGATTGGCTCTTTAACTGGATCGACGCCCACATAGGCCTTCGCCAGTTCGCAGATAAACGGTAAGCGCTCAAGCAGTTTCTTCTCGCCCAGGTGACGCAGATCCAGATAGACCACATCGCCGCGCGGCGTCGGGATGGTGCGGCCAGCGCGCCATTCGTGCCAGAACGCCTGAGAAACTTTATCGCGCGGGCCAAGTTCCATGTACTTGTTCTTCGGTTCGCCCAACGGCGTTTCCGGGCCCATGCCGTAATCCTGCAGATAACGGTAGCCGTCTTTGTTCACCAGAATACCGCCTTCGCCGCGGCAGCCTTCGGTCATCAGAATGCCGGAGCCCGGCAAGCCGGTCGGGTGATACTGAACAAATTCCATATCGCGTAGCGGTACGCCGTGGCTTAGCGCCATGCCCATACCGTCGCCGGTGACAATCCCGCCGTTGGTGTTGTAACGGTAGACGCGGCCTGCGCCGCCTGTCGCCATCACCACCGCATTGGCGCGGATTTGCACCAGGGTGCCTTCCATCATATTCATCGCCACCAGGCCGCGGGCGTGGCCATCGTCGACCAGAATGTCGAGTACGAAGTGCTCGTCGAAGCGTTGAATTTGCGGGAACTGAAGGGAGGTCTGGAACAGGGTATGCAGCATGTGGAAGCCGGTTTTATCCGCGGCGAACCAGGTGCGTTCGATTTTCATCCCGCCGAAACGACGCACGTTAACGGTGCCGTCCGGACGGCGGCTCCACGGGCATCCCCATTGCTCAAGCTGTGTCATCTCTGTGGGGCAGTGATGCACGAAATAGTCCACCACATCTTGCTCACACAGCCAGTCGCCACCTGCCACGGTATCGTGGAAATGGTAGTCAAAGCTGTCATGATCCTGCGCAACCGCTGCGGAACCGCCTTCGGCGGCAACGGTGTGGCTGCGCATAGGGTAGACTTTAGAAATCAGTGCGATTTTGGCGTTAGGATTAGCTTGTGCTGCGGCGATGGCCGCTCGCAGTCCAGCTCCGCCAGCGCCAATGACGGCGAGATCGGCATAAAAGGTTTGCACGACATTCCTCCAGATTATTGTAATTTCGCAAGCGCTATGACCAAACCAGAACAGACGCAAGGCACGTTTGCGAAAGCGAATTCCCCTGCTCCTTAATGGGTAGAACAGTATAACGGGGTCAATCTTAAGGAAATTTGACGTGTTCGATTTTTTTGGCGGGTGCCCAGTGGCCTTTGTCACAATCATTGATGTCTGGCTCACGAAACCGAAGATTCATGATTCATTAACCGTCAAAACCAAAAATTCGCTGCGCAAAAATTGTCTCCTCTGCGCGATGCGGGTAGACTTCGTGCCCTTATCTGAAGTCGGAGAATAAATTATGAGCGATACGGCCTCCTGGCAGCCGAGCGCATCCATCCCCAATCTGTTAAAACGCGCAGCGCTGATGGCGGAGATTCGTCGCTTTTTTGCCGATCGCGGCGTGCTGGAGGTGGAAACCCCCTGCATGAGCCAGGCGACGGTTACGGATATTCATCTGGTCCCGTTTGAAACCCGTTTTGTTGGCCCCGGCCATTCACAAGGCATCAACCTTTATTTGATGACCAGCCCCGAATACCACATGAAGCGCCTGCTGGCGGCGGGTTGCGGCCCGGTCTACCAGCTGTGCCGCAGCTTCCGTAATGAAGAGATGGGGCGTCATCACAACCCGGAATTCACCATGCTGGAGTGGTACCGTCCGCATTACGACATGTACCGCCTGATGAACGAAGTGGACGATTTGCTACAGCAGGTGCTGGAAACCAGCCCGGCGGAAACGATCTCTTATCAGCAGGCATTCCAGCGCTATCTGGAAATCGATCCGCTGTCCGCCGATAAAGCCCAGCTGCGTGAAGTCGCGGCCAGACTGGATTTGAGCAATATCGCCGATACCGAAGAGGATCGCGATACGCTGCTGCAACTGCTGTTCACCATGGGCGTTGAGCCGCAGATTGGCAAAGATCGTCCGACCTTTGTTTACCACTTCCCGGCGAGCCAGGCATCGTTAGCGCAGATCAGCACGGAAGATCATCGCGTCGCCGAGCGTTTCGAGGTCTATTTCAAAGGCATCGAACTGGCGAACGGCTTCCACGAACTGACCGACGCTCGCGAGCAGCAGCAGCGTTTCGAGCAGGACAACCGTAAACGCGCCGCGCGTGGTTTGCCGCAGCAGCCGGTAGATGTGAATTTGCTGGATGCATTAAAAGCGGGCCTGCCGGACTGTTCCGGCGTGGCGTTAGGCGTGGATCGTTTGATTATGCTGGCGCTGGGCGCGGAACGGCTGTCTGACGTGCTGGCGTTTAGCGTGGATCGTGCGTGATAGAAAAGCCCCTTATCTCAATTTATAAGGGGCATATTACAAGAAATATGCCTATTCCACTTTTCACAAGTTTTATTGAAGCTTAATCCTTCTGTAATATACTGAAAAAAGACATTTGTTTGTTTAATTACAACTTATTTCTGTTTATAAAAGTACATAATTTATCTTTTCTTTATAAAAAAGTCCTTTATTTTAAAGGATGTTTTTATTTTATAGAGAGATTTATAAAATGAATGAATCATTATTGTTTTGTGATGTTGATGAATATGGCTTCCCGCACTGGAATGGCTTTGATGCATTTCGTTGGTATGCATTGCCCACGAATTGGGGATTTATGACGGGGAATGCTTATTTATGGCTTTATAAAACTTCATGGTTAATCTATCACCGAAACATGATTAAGCAATATTCTAAAGAAGCTGAGATCCCAGCTTTTTTATTAGCGGGTGTCGCTGTGTCAGAAGTCGGTGGAATGCCTGAAAGGTTCAAAGGATTAGGCGTTTTGCAAGCCAGGCAAGTATTAGATGAATTGACAGGTGAGGAAAATCACTACTCTAACAAAACATCAGTAGGATCGATTGCAATTCAATTAGGCGTTGCTGCTGAAACCCTAGGGATAGACCCTACAACCCTGGACCATTTTCAACAATTCCGACTTGCTAATTGTTTATTAGACAATAGCTTCAATATTCGAGTGGTCGCTTTTCATTTGCGGGACTTAATTCTCTATGATAATCCTGGGATTAATACAGCTATGTTGACTGATGAACAAATTATCCTTGCAGGTTCACGTTATAATCGGGGAACTCAAAGACTTGATAGTGATATTAAAAACTCGATTCACGATCCGATAGGTTCTCCAACCCGTGAATATAGCGAATACGGACGGCGTATTCTTCAAAAAAAAGAAGCCATAATGCGGATATTAGAGGGTAGATGAATGAACTATAAAATTTACGCCCTGGGGATAATTTGGTTTTTTGTTGCGTTATTTTGGATTATTGTATTTTCTCTCCAGGATAAAGAGTGGATGATAGGCTCAGAAGAAATTAAAAACATCTGCGATCTGGTTTATTTGATTGAAAACGACGATGCTCGCGATGTAGGTATTATCGTAACGCTTCCCGTTTTCTTTCCTGCAATTTATGCTCTTATTATCAAAAAAAAGCATCACTGGTTTATCTGGTTAATAACCTTATGTCTTACAGGTTATTGGCTATGGCAATTTTTTATCCGCTATCAGCTTTGCCTCTGGTAAAAAAGCCGGTCACCCGAAGTAACCGGCTCTCTGATTACAAACTTCCCGCCGGGCGCGAGCTTTTCCCTGTCGACGTTAACGTCCGCGCGGTACGCTTGCCGTCCAGGCTTTCCAGACGCATCTGGAACGGCGGGAACGGCAGGTCGATACCGTGTTCGCGGAAGCCGTGCAGGATCAGCTGGTGGATCTCATGGCGCAACGGCATCCGGTGACCCATCTCAGCGGCGTAGATACGCAGCTCAAACAGTTGCAGACCCTGCTGTAAATCCACCAGAAACACTTCCGGCGCCGGGTTATCGATCACCAGCGAACAGCGCTTCGCGGCGGTATACAGGATTTGCGTTACCTCTTCGCTATCGGCATCTCCCGGCGCAGGCACGGTCAGCACCACGCGGGTGACCGAGTCGGACAGCGACCAGTTAATAAACTGCTCGGTGATAAACGCCTTGTTCGGCACGATTATCTCTTTGCGGTCCCAGTCGCTAATGGTGGTGGCGCGGGTATTAATGCGCGTCACGCTGCCGGTCAAATCGCGAATAGTCACGGTATCGCCGATGCGGATCGGTTTCTCAAACAGGATAATCAGGCCAGAAATAAAGTTGGCGAAAATTTCCTGTAAACCAAAACCCAGCCCCACACCGAGTGCGGCCACCAGCCATTGCAGTTTCGACCACTCAATCCCGATCATTGAGAACCCGGTCAGGCCGCCAATCAGCATCAACAGGTATTTGGTGATGGTGGTGATGGCGTAACCGGTGCCTGGCGTTAAATCCAGATGCTGCAACAGCGCCAGCTCCAGCAGGGCCGGCAGGTTTCGCACCAGCTGGGTGGTGATAATAAATACCAGTATCGCGATCAGCACCGCCCCGAGGGTTATCGGCTCGATGCTTTCCACGCCCTGCACCGTCGAGGTGACATCCCACAGGGAGATGTTCTCCAGGAAGCCGAACGCCGAATGGATTTCCGACCACAGCACAATCACCGACAGCAGGGCGATCAGCATCAGTATTGACCGCACCAGCCGGAGCGACTGGGCGCTGATGGTATCGAGATCCACTTCCGGCTCTTCGATGATCTCGTTGCTGCCTTCGGTGCTGTGGTTATGGGCCGGCTCCTCTTCGCCGCGCGCGCGCTGGGCGAGAATTTCCGCACGGCGGTGTTTAGCGCGGTCAAACGCCAGGCGGCGGCGCTGAATAAACATCCAACGGCGGATCACGTGATATACCACCAGCAGCAGGAACCAGATGGCGACCGAGGTTTCGAGACGCGCCAGCAGCGCCTGGGCGGTGGCCAGATACCCCACGGCGGATGCCAGAATCGCCAGCAGCGGCGCGCTGAGCATCAGGTTCCACAGCATCTTGTTCACCATGTTGTCGCCGCTGCCTTCTTTATCCAGCCACAGCGGAATTCCGGCGCGCTTCAGGCTTAACGTCACGATAGCCAGCGCGCCGCAAATCAGGATAAAGCACAGGCGGCCCAGCGAGCCGGAGAACTCCCGATCGTTAAGATTATCGAACATGATCAGCGCCATGATCAGCGGCACCACAAATCCGATGGTCATCAGGTAGTAACGCATCGCGCGGGCGACCTGGCGGCGCGGCCAGCCGAAGTGGGCGATAAACAGCCCGTTCGGGCGGGCGAAAGCGGCGCAAATCATCACCACCCACAGCAGCGGCACGGTGGCCGTCACGCCATCACCAATCGCCACGGCAATAGGGTAGGGCCAGGCCTCGCGCAGCCCGTAACCGAGCGTTGCCCACAGTACCGGCAGCGGCGAGGCCACCAGAATCGACCAGAACAATGTGCGTAGCGTCAGCCTGAAGTGATCCTGGGTAACTTTGCCGATGCGGGCGCTGGAGCGCTCCAGAAACGCCGTAAAGTGCCGCCGCGAACTGAGGCTGAAGCCCACCAGGATCAGCGCGCCAAACAGCGGCAGCAGCGTCTCTTTACTGGTAAGCATCATCAGCGTGGCGTTGCCCATCTGGCTGGCGGTGTCGAGCGATACCAGGCGGCGTAAATCCTGCACGATTTCAAGCGGCCAGGCGATGGTCATTGGGCTGACGTCCGCCGTCCAGAACAGATAGCGGTGGGTCGCCTCGTTAACCTCTTTTAGCGCGTCCTCCAGCTGGCTGTTGGCGACTTTCAGCTTGGTTAATTCCAGGATCAGCGTATCGCCGCCCTGTAACAGCGAATTGAGCAGCTCGCGCTGGGTGCGCAGTTGCGCTTCCAGAATGCGGTTTTGCTCCGCCGTGAGCGGCGCGCCGTCGGCCTGGCGAAGCTGACGCAGCTGCGGCTGCTTGTTCAGCAAATCCTCATAGCGCATACGGTGGACGCGCAGCTGCGCCATTTCGGTATCCAGCTGTTGCGGCTTGGGCATTTCCGGCAAACGGGCGACCTGCGCACGTAACGCTTCGCCGAGCATATTCGACACGCCCAGCCACTGGGACTGCTCGCGCAGGGTATTCAGCGCCTGGCGCACCTGCAGCGTCTGGCCAGAAGCCTGGCGCTGCTGCGATGCCACCAGATCCATGCGCTGCGCCTGCTGATTGAGCGCCTGCGACAGTTCGCGGTTGATTTTGAACTGCTCTTCGATAGACGGCGGCAGGCCCGCGCTGTTTTCTGCTAACAGTTCGGTGCTCTCCAGGGCGCGCTCAGCCTCTTTTTGCCGCTGGCTATTGAGCTGATTGCGCAGGGCTTGTAGATAAGCATCCAGCTGCTGGCTCTGTTTTTGCGCCAGCTCGCTGCGCATCCGCGACAGCTCCTGGCGGTTGCTGGCGGAAAGCTGCGCCAGTTCAAGCTCATCCACCAACGCTTTAAGACGTGCGGATTCCGCCTGGGCATTAAGCTGCTGGGCCTGGGTTAAGGCGTTGCTTGCCCCGGTCTGCGCGCCCGCCCGCCGTTCTACTTCATTCAGCTGACGGCGCGCATCGGTTTGCTGTTGCGGAAGCTGGCTGAGCGAGTCGGCGATTTCCCGGGTGCGCTCCTGCTCCTGCTGGGCCAGACGGCTTTTTTCCAGCAGTTGACTGCTGACTTGCAGGATTTCCTGGCTCAGGGCGTCAGAGGTGAGGCCTTCCGGGACTTTTTGCGGCTCGTCGCGCAGGTTATTCAACTGCTGGCGCAGGGTCTCGGAAAGCTTGGGGTAGTTATCAATAACTTGCTGGTATTGCGTTGCGCGCTCCAGCGAGGCTTTGCGCTCTTCAAGCGCGTTCAACGCGGCCTGAAGAGCCTCCACGGTTTCCGCCTGGTTAGGCAGATTTTTCGCCGCTTTGGCTTGCTCCAGTTCCTGGGAGATTTGTTTTGCGTCGGGGGCCGTCGCAGCGTACGCCCCCATGCTGAGGCACCAGGCCATCAGGATTGTGATAATCAGGCGCACGTCAGTCTACCTTTACGTAAAAAATTAACCCTGATCTTTCGGGGAGCCTTCAACCAACGGGCTGGCCGCCAGTTCAGCGTTGATTTCCTCATCCGACAGCGGCGCAGGGGTGGTATCCGGCGTCTCGAACGTTTCGGTGGAAACCGCCAGCGCTTCGCCAAGGCGGGTCACCGACAGGCTTTGCAGCCCCTCGACCAGATTCACTTTGCCCGGCGCGAACAGGTTGATCACCGTGGAGCCGAGCTTGAAGCGGCCCATTTCCTGGCCTTTAAGCAGCGCGACTGCGTTTTCGCTCTCGCCCGCCGGCCACGTCCAGCGCTTGATCACGCCTTCGCGCGGCGGCGTAACCGTACCGGACCACACCGTTTCGATGCTGCCGACAATGGTTGCACCGACCAGAATCTGGGCCATCGGACCAAATTCAGTATCGAACAGGCAGATCACGCGCTCGTTACGGGCGAACAGGTTCGGCACGTTCTGGGCGGTTAAATGGTTTACCGAGAACAGATCGCCCGGCACGTAGATCATCTCACGCAAGATACCGTTGCACGGCATATGTACGCGGTGATAGTCACGCGGCGACAGATAGGTGGTGGCGAAGGTCCCGTTGCGGAATTTATCCGCCATCAGGTAGTTACCGGCCAGCAGCGCTTCCAGGCTGTAGTTATGGCCTTTGGCCTGCAGAATTTTGTCTTCTTCAATGCGGCCCAACTGGCTGATGACGCCATCGGCGGGCATTACCAGCACGTTTGGATCGGTATTCACCGGGCGCACGTCATCGCGCAGCGGGCGAACAAAGAAATCGTTAAAGGTGCGGTAGCTGGCGGTATCCGGCTTCTGCGCCTCGTTCATGTTGACCTTGTAGGCTTTGACGAACAGGTCGATCACCAGTTTGGTCAGCCAGCCAGCACGTTTACTTGCGCCCCAGCCCGCCAGGCGAGTGAGCCACAGTTTCGGGAGAATGTATTGAAGCGAAAGTTTAAAGTTGTTTAACAAGATAGCCTCCAGGCTAATGTTTTTATGCTGTTCCTGGCCTGGTTTTTAAAACCAGGCAACACCCAAAGGGGGGCGATTCTAGCGACGCCCAGATTAAATGTCAGTCATCAGATTCAGAAAAGCTTTTACGCGTTTTTACCTGGCTCATGCTTTCCAGGATGCGGTGATAATTATCGAAACGGCTTTCCGCAATTTTTCCCTGCTCGACCGCTTCACGAATGGCGCAGCCAGGGTCGGTGTCATGCTTGCAGTCGCGGTATTTGCAGTGGCCCAGATAGTCGTGGAATTCGACAAAGCCCTGGGTGATTTGTTCCGGTTCAAGATGCCACAGACCAAATTCACGTACCCCTGGGGAATCAATCACATCGCCGCCGTGCGGGAAGTGATACAGCCGTGCGGCGGTTGTGGTGTGTTGTCCCAGCCCTGATACGTCAGAAACGTCGTTGGTGAGAATACTGTCGTCGGTCAGTCCCAGCAGGGCGTTCAGCAGGCTCGATTTACCAACGCCTGATTGCCCGGCGAAGATACTGATCCGGTCGGTGAGGGCAGTTTGCAGTTGCTGTAAGCCGTTCTGCTGATGGCTGGAGACCATCAGGACGCGATAGCCGATCCCGCGATAGATATCCATCTGCTCATTCACAAAAGCCATGCCCGCGTCGTCCAGCAGGTCGATCTTGTTCAGTACGATCAGTGGCTCGACGTTCAGGGTTTCGCAGGCCACCAGATAGCGATCGATAATATTAAGTGACAACTCGGGGAGGATCGCGGAAACAATCACGATCTGGTCGATATTGGCGGCGATAGGTTTTACCCCATCATAAAAATCAGGGCGGGTCAGCACCGAGGTGCGCTCATGTACGGCTTCGACGATGCCTTTCACCGCCATGCCTTCCGCCGCACTTTTACCCGGACGCCAGACAACGCGGTCGCCGGTCACCAGCGAACGAATGGTACGGCGAATGTTACAGCGGTGCACTGAACCGTCTGGTGCCTCGACATCGGCATGCATACCAAAACGGCTGATCACCACGCCTTCGCCCGGCTCGCCAAACAGGTTATCGTCGTAATCCACCTTCTCCGGCGTCTTTAACCGACGCTGGTGGTTCGCTTTCACACGGCGCTGTTGCCCTTTGGAGAGTTTATTTTTGCTCAATCGTGCTGGCTCCTGGTCGCCCGGAATGGGCAAAACCTCTATGATACACACTAATTTTATATGAATTAACCGATCGTCACATTGAAGACGCCAGAAGGGTGGAAAATAGCATGAGTGGAAATGAAAATAATCTGATTTGGATCGATCTGGAGATGACGGGGCTGGATCCCGAGCGCGACCGCATTATCGAAATCGCCACTCTGGTTACCGATGCGAATCTGAATATCCTGGCGGAAGGGCCGGTGATCGCGGTGCATCAGTCGGACGAACAGCTGGCGCTGATGGATGACTGGAACGTGCGTACCCATACCGGCAGCGGCCTGGTGGATCGCGTGAAGGCCAGTACTCTGGACGACCGCGCGGCAGAACTGGCGACCATCGAGTTCCTGAAACAGTGGGTGCCAGCTAATACCTCGCCAATCTGCGGCAACAGCATCGGCCAGGATCGCCGCTTCCTGTTTAAGTACATGCCGGAACTGGAAGCCTATTTCCACTATCGCTATCTGGACGTCAGCACGCTGAAAGAGCTGGCGCGCCGCTGGAAGCCGGAAATTTTAGTGGGTCTGAAAAAAGAAGGGTCGCACCAGGCGCTGGATGATATCCGTGAGTCGGTGGCGGAGCTGGCGTATTACCGCGAGCACTTTATCAAGCTGTAATAAAAAGGGGATGCCAGAATTTGTGATTAATTGCATGACATCCCCTTTTTGAACAAAAATTCGCGCTTTTTACCTTGATAACAGCGCCTTTTTGCCTAAAAGAGGGCATAAGCGGTAAAACTCGTCAATTTATGATTTCCGGTTTTCAG
This sequence comes from Atlantibacter subterraneus, assembly GCF_007570865.1. Taxonomy (GTDB): domain Bacteria; phylum Pseudomonadota; class Gammaproteobacteria; order Enterobacterales; family Enterobacteriaceae; genus Atlantibacter; species Atlantibacter subterraneus. The sequence goes on from NZ_VLPS01000006.1 coordinate 155,979, forward strand.
GCGACACTTTGTACAGATTACGAGGAGGTCGCCATGAGAAACTTTTATCTTAACTACTTTATCGCCACATCCGCCGTGTGCCATCGTTGGTTCCGCTTTATCACCCCACAGCAAAAAAGCGAGATGCTGGAATGGTTGGTACAAAGCAAACTGGTGCGTTGATCTTCAGGCCGCTTTCGCGGCCTGAATTGTTTTTAGTTCAGCCCCAGCGTGCCGAATGCGTTTTGCCAGTCCTGCTCGAACTTCGCTACCGCCGCCGTGACCGCAGGCGCATTGATAAACTGCTCCGCCACGTCCAGTGGCAGAGTGATGGCTTCACAGCCCGCCAACAGGCAGTCCAGCGCCTGACGCGGTGTTTTAAAGCTCGCAGCCAGCACTTTCGAACCCGGCGCATGCAGCGTTAACAACTGCTGGAGCTCGGTAACGGTTTTGATCCCGTCGCCGCCCTGGGCATCAACGCGGTTCACATACGGCGCGACGTATTCCGCGCCCGCCAGCGCGCTTAACAAGCCTTGAGCAGCACCGTAAACCGCCGTACCCAGCGTGGGAACGCCTTTGGTTTTCAGGATCTTGATTGCCGCCAGGCCTTCCGGCGTCACCGGCACTTTGACCACCAGATCGGGAATGATTTCCCGCAGCGCCAGCGCTTCGTCCACCATCTTTTCCGCCTGAGCAGCCATCACCTGCGCGAATAAACGCCCTTTACCGCCCAGCGCCTCCTGTAATTCCGGCAGCACCACGCTCACGGGTTTTTTCCCGCTGGCGACAATGCTGGGGTTGGTGGTAATGCCCGCCAAAGGGAAGATCCGCGCCAGGCGGGCCACCGCCGCAACGTCGGCAGTATCAAGATAAAGTTCCATCGTTTCGTCCTCAAAATGTGAAATGCAGCAACTTAGCGCAGTATATCTTCGCCCTTCACCGACTGATTGATCGAAATCAATGTTACTTTCTTTCGAAAGTCATTTAATTTTCATACGCAACATACACGGTGAATTTTATGATTTTCAATATCCAGCGCTACTCGACCCACGACGGCCCCGGCATTCGTACCGTGGTGTTTCTGAAAGGGTGCTCTCTCGGGTGCCGCTGGTGCCAGAATCCGGAAAGCCGTTCACGCGAACGCGACGTGCTGTTTGAGCCCCGCCTGTGCCTTGAAGGCTGCGATCTTTGCCAGCAGGCGCTGCCGGACATCATCCAACGTAGCCTGACCGGGCTGATTATTCACCGTGAAAAGCTGGAAACTGCACATCTCGACCGTTTACAGGACTGCTGCCCTACTCAGGCGCTGACGGTTTACGGCGAAGAGAAAAGCGTTGAGCAGATTATGGCGACGGTGCTGCGCGATAAGCCATTTTATGACCGCAGCGGCGGCGGGCTGACCCTGTCGGGCGGCGAACCCTTTATGAACCCCGAGATGGCGCTGGCGCTGCTAAAAGCCAGCCATGAGCAGGGCATTCATACCGCCGTAGAAACCTGCCTGCACGTGCCCTGGCACTATGTTGAGCCCTCGCTTCCGTATACCGACCTGTTTCTCGCCGATCTTAAGCACGTGGATGACGCAGCGTTTAAAACATGGACCGACGGCTCAGCCCGGCGCGTAATGAAGAATCTGGAAAACGTGGCGGCAGCTGGCAAGCAAATGATTATCCGCGTCCCGCTGATCCCCGGTTTTAACGCCGACGAAGCGTCAATCCAGGCGATTACTGACTTCGCCGCAGAAAAGCTCAACGTCAAAGAGATTCATTTTTTGCCCTATCACACTCTGGGCATCAACAAATATCACCTGTTAAACCAACCCTACCTGGCGCCGGACAAACCGCTCGATGCGCCGGAATTGCTTGATTTTGCCCAGTCCTGCGCCCGTGAGAAGGGCCTGACGGCTACCTTGAGAGGATAATGTCATGACCACCCTGAAACTGGATGTGCTGAGCGACCGTATTAAGGCGCACAAAAACGCCCTGGTGCATATTGTTAAGCCGCCGGTCTGTACCGAGCGCGCCCGGCATTACACCGCGGTTTATCAACAAAATATGGATAAGCCGATTCCGGTACGCCGCGCGCTGGCGCTGGCCCATCACCTGGCGGAACGCACCATCTGGATCAAACACGACGAGCTGATTATCGGCAACCAGGCGAGCGAAGTGCGCGCCGCGCCGATTTTCCCGGAATACACCGTATCGTGGATCGAAAAAGAGATCGACGATCTGGCCGAACGTCCGGGCGCAGGGTTTGCGGTGAGCGAAGAGAATAAACGCGTGCTGCATGAGATTTGCCCGTGGTGGCGCGGGCAAACGGTGCAGGATCGCTGCTACGGCATGTTTACCAGCGAGCAAAAGGCGCTGTTGGATACCGGCATCATCAAAGCCGAAGGCAATATGACCTCCGGCGACGCCCATCTGGCGGTGAATTTCCCGCTGCTGCTGGAGCTGGGTATGGACGGAATGCGCGCCAAAGTGGCCGAGCGCCGCTCGCGCATCAATCTGACCGTGCTGGACGATTTGCACGGCGAACAGTTCCTGAAAGCCATTGATATAACCCTTGAAGCCGTCAGCCATCATATTCTGCGTTTTGCTGCGCTGGCGCAGCAGATGGCGCAGCAGGAAACTCGCGAAACGCGTAAAGCCGAGCTGCTTGCTATTGCTGAAAACTGTGAAGTCATCGCCCACGAGCCGCCAAAAACCTTCTGGCAGGCGTTGCAGCTGTGCTACTTCATCCAGCTGATTTTGCAGATCGAGTCTAACGGACACTCGGTGTCGTTTGGCCGCATGGATCAGTATCTCTACCCGTGGTATCGCCGCGATGTGGAGCTGGAGCAGTCGCTGACTCGCGAACAGGCCATCGAAATGCTGCACAGCTGCTGGCTGAAGCTACTGGAAGTGAACAAAATCCGCTCCGGCTCACATTCAAAAGCCTCGGCGGGCAGCCCGCTGTACCAGAACGTGACCATCGGCGGCCAGAATCTGGTGAACGGCGTGGCAACGGATGCGGTCAACCCGCTGTCTTACGCCATCCTGGAATCCTGCGGACGCCTGCGCTCTACCCAACCGAACCTCAGCGTGCGCTATCACGCTGGTATCAGCGACGACTTTCTGGACGCCTGCGTACAGGTGATTCGCTGCGGCTTTGGGATGCCGGCATTCAACAACGATGAAATTGTGATCCCGGAATTCATCAAGCTTGGCGTGGAGCCGGAAGACGCGTATCAATATGCCGCCATTGGCTGCATCGAAACCGCCGTGGGCGGCAAATGGGGTTACCGCTGCACCGGCATGAGCTTTATCAACTTCGCACGCGTGATGCTGGCGGCGCTGGAAGGGGGCAAAGACGCCACCAGCGGTAAAGTCTTCCTGCCGCAGGAACTGGCGCTTTCAAAGGGTAATTTCAGTCAGTTTGACGAAGTGATGGCGGCCTGGGATAACCAAATCCGCTACTACACCCGTAAATCTATCGAAATCGAATACGTGGTGGACACCATGCTGGAGGAGAACGTCCACGATATTCTCTGTTCGGCGCTGGTGGATGACTGCATCGAGCGCGCGAAGAGCATCAAGCAGGGCGGCGCGAAATATGACTGGGTATCCGGTTTGCAGGTGGGGATCGCGAACCTGGGCAACAGCCTGGCGGCGGTGAAAAAGCTGGTGTTCGAGCAGGGCGCTATTGGTCAGCAGCAGCTGGCGCAGGCGCTGGCAGAGGATTTCGACGGGCTGACCCATGAGCAACTGCGTCAGCGCCTGATCAACAGCGCGCCGAAGTACGGCAACGATGACGACAGCGTGGACGAACTGCTGGCGCGGGCTTATCAGACCTACATCGACGAGATTAAGCAGTACCACAACCCGCGTTACGGCAGGGGGCCAATTGGCGGTAACTACTACGCGGGCACGTCGTCTATCTCTGCTAACGTGCCGTTTGGCGCAGCAACCATGGCAACGCCGGACGGTCGTAAAGCGAAAACGCCGCTGGCGGAAGGGGCCAGCCCGGCGTCCGGGACCGACCACCTGGGGCCAACGGCGGTCATCAGTTCAGTAGGCAAATTGCCGACCGGATCGATTCTTGGGGGCGTATTGCTTAATCAGAAACTGAACCCGGCTACGCTGGAAAATACCAGCGACCGTATCAAGCTGATGATGATGCTGAGAACCTTCTTTGAAGTGCATAAGGGCTGGCATATTCAGTACAACATCGTGTCGCGGGAAACGCTGCTGGAAGCGAAGAAACATCCTGACCAGTATCGCGACCTGGTGGTGCGCGTTGCAGGCTATTCCGCGTTCTTTACCGCGCTGTCGCCGGATGCCCAGGACGATATCATCGCCCGTACCGAGCACACCCTGTAATCCACCTCGCGCAGCGGCAACGCCGCTGCGCTTCCTGACGTTATGAGCTTATGAACGATCGCCAACAGCATATCCTGCAATATGTCACCGACAATAAACGCGTACCGGTTGTGGAACTGGCAGATGTGACAGGCGTGTCGGTAGTCACCGTGCGCCACGATCTTAATTATCTGGAGCAGGGCGCTTATTTAAAGCGCGAGCACGGGTTCGCGGTCGTCGCAGATAACGACAGCGTGGATTCGCGGATGCTGAGCAATTTCCCGGCCAAAAAAGCGCTGGCGGAGTATGCCGCTTCGCTGATTGACGATGGCGAAACGGTATTTATTGAGAACGGCAGTACCAATGCCATTCTGGCGCGCGTGCTGGCGAAAGAGCGCCAGGTGACGGTTATCACCGCCAGCGTGCATATCGCTAATTTGCTGCGTGACAGCCGCTGTGAGGTGATCCTGCTGGGCGGCGTACTGCAAAAGCGCAGCGAGAGCATGGTAGGGCCGCTGGCGCGGCTGGCGTTGGAGCATGTCCATTTTGCGAAGGCGTTTATCGGCATTGACGGCTTTCATTCTGAAACCGGCTTTACCGGCCGCGATATGCTGCGCGCCGATATCGTTGTCACTGCACTGCATAAGTGCGCCAGTAATTACGTATTGACCGACAGCTCCAAATTTGGGGAGATCCATCCCCACGCGCTGGGCCCGCTGTCGCTGGTGCATGAAGTGATTACCGATAGCCACTTACCGGCTATTTTTCGCCAGCAGCTTGATACTGCCGGACTACGCTGTACGCTTATCACAGCAGCGTAAATTTTTTTTGATAACCGTTTTGTAACAACGCTGTTTTTAATTTCGCCATCTTGCTGATAAAATCAGCATTCAGATAAAAATCACAAAAAAACGCTTTGAAAGTATTGCGACAGCGATGATTTCTCGTATAATGCGCCTCCCGTGACAGAGCAGAAATGCAGTTCACGTCGGGCGGGAATAGCTCAGTTGGTAGAGCACGACCTTGCCAAGGTCGGGGTCGCGAGTTCGAGTCTCGTTTCCCGCTCCAAAATTTGATTCAGCACCACCCAATCGCAGGATTTCGAGTTGCAGCTAAGCAGCGCGAAAGACGAAGATTAAGCGGGAATAGCTCAGTTGGTAGAGCACGACCTTGCCAAGGTCGGGGTCGCGAGTTCGAGTCTCGTTTCCCGCTCCAAAATTTGATTCAGCACCATCCAATCGCAGAATTTCGAGTTGCAGCTAAGCAGCGCGAAAGACGAAGATTAAGCGGGAATAGCTCAGTTGGTAGAGCACGACCTTGCCAAGGTCGGGGTCGCGAGTTCGAGTCTCGTTTCCCGCTCCAAATTTCTCACCGATTAAAAATTATCCACAGCAAGTCAACTTGTCTGTAAGCCTTTTTCACGACTTTGAAACAGGGCTTTCAACAGACTTATCCACAGGTTATTTCTTGCCGCTCCGCCGTAGACTACAAGTCACATTTTGACATCTTTTCGCCAGTCTGTTGTTTATTAATAAGATTTTTAAACGGCTAAAATTGTTAATTCGATCACTGACGTATTTTTTACGATTGAATGACAAGGCCTTTTAAATTTTATTCACAGTAGAATTTTCTTAAGCGTCACGCGTTAAACCTTTTTCTATCACCCGCACCAACCGCTGTTTTTGCGGCAGTTGCACCTCGACTGCATCGGCGTTTCGCCTGGTTAATTGTTGCGCAATCGCCCAATCTATATGCTCATCAAGAAGTGGGTGCTCACCTTTTCTTTTTGTTAGCGCGGCGATATTGGCTTCATCCCAGGCCGCGTTACCTAACGCGACGGCGATGTTACGCAGAAAACGCACATGCCCAATGCGGCGGATCGCGGAACCCTCAGTCATTTTCAGGAAATGCGCTTCGCTCCAGCCAAACAGCTCAATCAGCTTAGGGCTGTGTAACGCCTGGCGCGGCGAAAAGTCGGCTTCAACGGTGAGCTGAGAAAAACGGTTCCACGGGCAAATCAGCTGGCAGTCATCGCAGCCGTAGATGCGGTTACCGATGAGCGGACGGAATTCTTCCGGGATAGCGCCTTCCAGTTCAATGGTCAGATAAGAAATGCAGCGACGCGCGTCAACGGTGTAAGGCTCAACAATCGCGCCGGTAGGGCAGATGGTCATACACGCCACACAGCGGCCACAGCCTTCTTCCACAGGTTGATCTACCGGCAGCGGAATATCTACCAGTAATTCGCCAAGGAAAAAGAACGAACCGGCGTTGCGATCGAGAATAAGTGAGTGCTTACCTGTCCAGCCCAGGCCCGCCTTTGCGGCTAACGGGCGCTCAAGCACGGGCGCAGAATCGACAAAGGGTCTAAAATTCAGCGACGCGTACTGCTGCTGAATAGTTTCCCCCAGTTTCTTTAGCCGGTTTCGCATCAGCTTGTGATAATCGCGGCCCAGCGCATAGCGGCTGATATAACCCAGCGAGGGATCTTTTAAAGTGCGCGCAAACGCGGCGTTGGTGGGCAGATAGTTCATCCTGACGCTGATTACGCGCAGGGTGCCGGGCAACAGCTCATGCGGGCGGGCGCGCATCATACCGTGGCGCGCCATCCACTCCATCTCGCCGTGATATTGTTTGTCCAGCCACGCCTGGAGCGCCGGTTCATGGGGGCTTAAATCGGTGTCGGTAATACCGACATGCTGAAAGCCGAGTTCGGCACCCCATTGTTTTATATTTTGCGCGAGAAGATTGAGATCAAGGGGTTCAGACATGACGGACCATCGGCTTACCAATAACCGTAGCAGTATACCACACTCGGTATGGCCGGCTGAGTGGGTGAGAAAGGCGGAGAAAGAGGCGGCGGATAGCCTCGGCATCACCCTGTACGAATTGATGCTGCGCGCCGGGGACGCCGCGTTTCGGCTGGCGCGCGCGACATGGCCCGAGGCGCAGCACTGGCTGGTGCTGTGCGGTCACGGCAATAACGGCGGCGACGGTTACGTCGTCGCGCGGCTGGCGAAGGCTGAAGGCATCGACGTGACGCTGCTGGCGCTGGAAAGCGAGAAACCGCTTCCTGAAGAGGCGGCTTGCGCCCGCGAGGCCTGGCTGAACGCGGGCGGGGAAATCCACGCCCCGGACGCGCCCTGGCCGCAGGGCGTGTCGCTGATCGTTGATGGCCTGCTGGGAACCGGCCTTGCCAGCGCGCCGCGTCCTGCGGTCAGCGCGCTGATCGATCGCGCCAATGCCGATCCCGCGCCGATTCTGGCGTTAGATATCCCCTCCGGATTATTGGCCGAAACCGGCGCAACCCCCGGCAGTGTGATTATCGCGCAGCAAACGTTAACTTTTATCGCCCTGAAGCCCGGCCTGCTAACCGGGAAAGCCCGCGATGTGGTGGGCGAGCTTCAGGTGAACGCGCTCGGGCTGGAAAGCTGGCTGGCGGATAAGCCTGCGGCAATCCAGCGTTACGATGCCGCAACGCTGGTACGCTGGCTAACACCGCGCCGCGCTACGTCGCATAAAGGCGATAACGGACGCTTGCTGGTGATTGGCGGCGACCACGGCACCGCCGGGGCGATACGTCTGGCGGGCGAAGCGGCGCTGCGTACCGGTGCCGGGTTGGTCCGCGTATTGACGCGCCAGGAGAATATCGCCGCGCTGCTCACCGCCCGCCCCGAACTGATGGTGCAGGAATTAACCGATGAATCGCTCGCCAAAGGCCTTGGATGGGCGGACGTGGTGATTATCGGCCCTGGCCTGGGCCAGGAGAAATGGGGCAAACGGGCACTGCAAAAAGTCGAGAATTCGCAAAAACCGATGCTGTGGGATGCGGATGCGCTCAACCTTCTGGCATTCAATCCCGATAAACGTCAGAATCGGGTTATTACGCCGCACCCCGGCGAAGCGGCGCGCCTGCTCAACTGTGACGTCGCGCAAATTGAAAGCGATCGCTTACTCGCAGCCCACCGCCTGGCGAAACGTTATGGCGGCGTTGTGGTCTTAAAGGGGGCGGGTACGCTGGTCGCCAGCGAAAACGGTGAACTCGCGATTGTCGATGCCGGAAATCCCGGTATGGCGACAGGCGGAATGGGCGATGTGTTGTCCGGTGTCATCGGCGCGTTATTAGGTCAAAAACTCGATCTTTATGATGCCGCCTGCGCGGGTTGCGTGGCGCATGCCGCCGCCGCTGACGCCGTCGCCCGCCGTTCTGGTACGCGTGGAATGCTCGCAAGCGATCTGTTTACGACGCTGCACTTGGTTGTTAACCCTGAACTGAATGATGTAAACCATGATTGAACGTGTTATCCCTCTCGCCGATGAACAGGCAACGTTAGATTTCGGCAAGGCCGTGGCGCAGGCCTGTAATGGCGCAACGGTGATTTGGCTGGTGGGTGATTTAGGGGCGGGTAAAACCACCTTTAGTCGTGGTTTCTTGCAGGCGCTGGGCCATAAGGGCAATGTGAAAAGCCCCACCTATACCCTGGTCGAACCGTACGAGCTTGAAGATTTGACCGTGTACCACTTCGATTTATATCGACTGGCGGACCCTGAGGAACTGGAGTTTATGGGGATCCGCGATTATTTCGCCGACAACGCCATTTGCCTGGTGGAGTGGCCGCAACAAGGTGCGGGTGTGCTGCCTGACCCGGATGTCGAAATTCATCTTACTTATCGCGATCGCGGGCGTTCGGCACAGATCAAAGCCGTATCTGCAGCGGGTAACACGTTATTGGCACGTTTAGATCCCAACACCGATCGGGTTGTGGTGTGACACGTCCAGCCATTTAACAAGGATGACGGGATGATACCTTTCATGAAAAAGTGGTTGATTATCGCTTTGCTGGCGCTGTGCGCGCCTGCGTGGGCGGCAAGCTTATCCGATATCCAGGTCTCCAATGGCGATGACCAGGCGCGAATTACGTTCAGCTTTTTTGGCGAGCCTGATTACGCGTTTTCCCACGACGGCCAGCGCAGCGTCGCGCTGGATATTAAACAGACCGGCGTGATCCAGGGGCTGCCGCTGATTTTCAGCGGTAATAATCTGGTGAAAAGCATCCGCTCAGGAACACCGAAAGACACGGGCTCGCTACGCCTGGTGGTCGACCTGACTAAAAACGGCAAAACCCGCGCGGTGAAGCAGCAAAACGGAGCCAATTATACCGTGGTGTTCACCATCGATGCCGATGCGCCGCCTCCACCTCCACCGCCGCCCGTGGTAGCAAAACGGGAAATCACGCCGCCGCCGCGTGCTGTAGAGCCTGCGCGTAACCCGTTTAAAGCGGAATCCGATCGCGTGACCTCAGTGGTGAGCAGCAACACCGTGACGCGGCCAGCCAACGCGCGCAAAGTCTCCGCCAGCGGCGACCGTATTGTGGTCGCGATTGACGCCGGACACGGCGGTCAGGATCCGGGCGCAATCGGCCCTGGCGGCGTGAAAGAGAAAAACGTCACTATCGCCATCGCCCGCAAGCTGCGCACTCTGTTAAACGACGATCCGCTGTTTAAAGGCGTACTGACCCGCGACGGCGATTATTTTATTTCGGTCATGGGCCGTTCCGATGTGGCGCGTAAACAGAACGCCAACGTGCTGGTGTCGATTCACGCTGACGCCGCGCCGAACCGCGACGCCACGGGCGCGTCGGTTTGGGTACTGTCGAATCGCCGCGCCAACAGCGAAATGGCGGGCTGGCTTGAACAGCACGAGAAGCAATCCGAACTGCTGGGCGGGGCGGGCGACGTGCTGGCGAACAGCCAGGCGGACCCGTATCTGAGCCAGGCGGTACTGGATTTGCAGTTCGGCCACTCCCAGCGTGTAGGCTATGACGTGGCGACTAACGTACTGTCGCAGCTGGCGCGGGTCGGTGATTTACACAAGCGCCGCCCGGAACACGCCAGCCTGGGCGTACTGCGCTCGCCGGATATTCCATCCCTGCTGGTGGAGACCGGGTTTATCAGCAATAGCGGCGAAGAGCGCCTGTTAGCGAGCGACGATTACCAGCAGCAGATCGCCGATGCGCTTTATAAGGGCTTGCGTAACTATTTCCTGTCGCATCCGTTACAATCGGCGCCCGGAGAGGGCGGAACCGGCAAAACGGTTAACGCTGGTTCAACGACCACGGGCCAGTTCGCCGTGACGCAATAAGGAGCATTCATGCCGATTCAGGTTCTGCCACCACAGCTTGCGAATCAGATCGCTGCGGGCGAAGTGGTGGAGCGCCCCGCATCCGTCGTCAAAGAGCTGGTGGAAAACAGCCTTGACGCCGGGGCGACGCGGATTGATATCGATATTGAGCGCGGTGGCGCGAAGCTGATCCGCATCCGCGATAACGGCTGCGGCATCAACAAAGATGAACTGGCGCTGGCGCTGGCGCGCCATGCCACCAGTAAAATTGCCTCGCTCGACGATCTGGAGGCCATCATCAGCCTCGGGTTTCGCGGCGAAGCGCTGGCCAGTATCAGTTCGGTATCGCGTCTGACCCTGACCTCGCGCACCGCAGAACAGAGTGAAGCGTGGCAAGCCTATGCCGAAGGGCGTGATATGGATGTGACGGTGAAACCCGCCGCGCATCCTGTCGGCACCACGCTGGAAGTGCTGGATCTGTTTTACAACACCCCGGCGCGGCGCAAATTTATGCGCACCGAGAAAACCGAATTTAACCATATCGACGAAATCATCCGCCGCATTGCGCTGGCGCGCTTCGATGTGACCATCAATCTGAGCCATAACGGCAAGTTAATCCGCCAGTATCGCGGCGTGCAGCCCAACGCGCCGAAAGAGCGCCGCCTTGGCGCGATTTGCGGCACCGCGTTCCTTGAACAGGCGCTGACGATAGAGTGGCAGCATGGCGATCTCGCGCTGCGCGGCTGGGTGGCGGAACCGAAAGCCAGCGCCGCACTGAGCGAAATCCAGTATTGCTACGTCAATGGCCGCATGATGCGCGATCGCCTGATAAATCACGCTATCCGCCAGGCCTGCGAAGATAAGCTCGGCGTCGATCAGCAGCCTGCCTACGTGCTTTATCTGGAGATCGATCCTCATCAGGTGGATGTGAATGTGCATCCAGCCAAGCATGAGGTGCGGTTCCATCAATCGCGGCTGGTGCATGATTTTATCTATCAGGGCGTGCTGAGCGTGCTGCAACAGCAGCAGGCGGAGCCGACGCTGCCGCTGGGGCAGGCCGAAGAAGAGCCGCCTCGCTGGCAGCCGGAAAACCGCGTGGCGGCGGGCAAGAATCATTTCTCCCAGCCTGCGGTGGAAAACCCTGCGCCTGCGCCGCGTCAGGCCAGCGCCTCTTCCGGCGGCGGTCGCGCTGCACCAGGCGGCGCATGGCCTCATGCCCAGGCGGATTACAGTAAGCAGCAGGGTGCGCTTTACCGTAAATTGCTGGAGACACCGGAAACGCCGCGGGAGCGCAAACCTGCGCCGCCCGCGCTGGAAGGGCACAGCCATAGCTTTGGCCGCGTTCTTACGGTAATCAGCAATGCTTACGCGTTACTGGAGCGCGACGAACGCGTAATGCTGCTGGATCTTACCGTGGCGGAACGCTGGCTACGCCAGGGGCAACTGACGCCCGGCGCGGAAACCCTGTGCGCCCAGCCGTTGCTGATCCCGGTGCGTATTAAAGTGGATGCGCAAGAACAGACGGTGATGCGCAACGCCTCGGCGTTATTAGAGGGAATGGGTATCCAAACCGTGCTGGATCATCAGCATGTTACGATCCGCACCGTGCCTTTACCCTTACGCCAACAAAATTTACAAATCTTGATTCCTGAACTGATAGGCTACCTGGCGGCAAACGAGAAAGCCGATTCCGTACAACTCGCCAGCTGGCTTGCCCGCCAACTGGCGACCGAGCACGAACAGTGGAGCGTGGCGCAGGCCATCACGCTGTTAACGGATGTGGAACGGCTTTGTCCAAACCTGGTGAAGTCACCGCCTGGTGGTTTATTACAACCTGTCGATCTGCAACCGGCGATGAATGCCCTGAAACATGACTGAAGTAAGTAAGGCGAGCCTGCCTAAGGCGATTTTTTTAATGGGGCCAACGGCCTCGGGCAAAACGGCGCTGGCAATTAATCTGCGTAAAACGCTCCCGGTTGAGTTGATAAGTGTCGATTCCGCCCTCATCTATCGAGGAATGGATGTCGGAACGGCGAAGCCGAGCGCAGAGGAGCTGGAGCAAGCGCCGCACCGTTTGCTGGATATTCTGGACCCGGCTGAAGCGTATTCCGCGGCGGATTTTCGTCGCGATGCCCTGAAGGAGATGGCGGAGATCACTGCCAGCGGGCGTATTCCGCTGCTCGTGGGCGGAACCATGCTTTACTTCAAGGCGTTACTGGAGGGGTTATCCCCGTTGCCGTCGGCAAATCCGGAAATCAGGGCGCGTATTGAACAACAGGCGGCAGAGCAGGGGTGGGACGCCTTGCATCGCGAACTCCAGGAAATCGACCCTGTCGCGGCAAGACGGATTCATCCAAATGATCCGCAAAGACTTTCCCGGGCACTGGAAGTTTTTTTCATTTCGGGTAAAACTTTAACGGAACTGACGCAAACGTCAGGAGACGCTCTGCCGTACCAGGTGCACCAGTTCGCCATCGCCCCGGCGAGCCGTGAACTGCTCCATCAGCGAATTGAGCAGCGTTTTCATCAGATGTTGGCTTCAGGTTTTGAAGCAGAAGTACGGGCGCTTTTCGCCCGTGGAGATTTGCATACGGATATGCCTTCCATTCGTTGTGTCGGTTACCGCCAGATGTGGTCTTATCTGGCCGGTGAAGTGCCGTATGACGACATGGTTTATCGCGGTATTTGCGCTACGAGGCAGTTGGCGAAACGCCAGATGACCTGGCTGCGGGGTTGGCAAGGCGTTCACTGGTTAGACAGTGAAAAGCCCGAGTCGGCCTTACAGGAAGTGTTACAGGTTGTTGGTGCTAACCGTCAATGAATGTGTACAATTGAACCGTATCGTGCGCGAATTTTTTTAGGTAGTTTTTCAGAGCCCAAGGGTTCTTAAGTACAAAACAAGCATATAAGGAAAAGATAGAATGGCTAAGGGGCAATCTTTACAAGATCCGTTCTTGAACGCACTGCGTCGCGAACGTGTTCCAGTTTCTATTTATTTGGTGAATGGTATTAAGCTGCAAGGGCAGATTGAGTCTTTCGATCAGTTCGTGATTTTGTTGAAAAACACGGTTAGCCAGATGGTGTATAAGCACGCAATCTCTACGGTTGTGCCGTCTCGCCCGGTTTCTCATCACAGCAACAACGCCGGTGGCAGTACGGGTAGTAACTACCACCACAGTAATGCGCAGGGTGCATCTGCACCACAGCAAGACAGCGACGACGCCGAATAAGGTTGGTGGCTGTTTCCATGACGGGGAACCAGTCTGGCTGTGTTCCCCGCTGGTCTTTTTGAGAGGTTATACGCTTGTTTGACCGTTATGACGCCGGTGAGCAGGCGGTGCTGGTACACATCTATTTTTCGCAAGACAAAGATATGGAAGATCTCCAGGAGTTTGATTCTCTGGTCTCTTCCGCCGGTGTCGAAGCATTACAGGTGATTACCGGTAGCCGTAAAGCCCCGCACCCAAAGTATTTTGTTGGTGAAGGTAAGGCCGTCGAAATAGCTGATGCCGTTAAAGCCACGGGCGCATCAGTTGTTTTATTTGATCATGCATTAACGCCCGCCCAGGAACGAAACCTGGAACGCCTGTGCGAATGTCGCGTAATCGACCGCACCGGCTTGATTTTAGACATTTTTGCCCAGCGTGCACGCACCCATGAAGGGAAGCTGCAGGTTGAGCTTGCCCAGTTGCGGCATCTGGCGACGCGCCTGGTGCGCGGATGGACCCACCTTGAGCGCCAGAAAGGCGGGATAGGCTTACGTGGACCGGGTGAAACTCAGCTCGAAACAGACCGTCGTTTGCTGCGTAACCGGATTATGCAAATTCTCTCGCGCCTTGAGAAAGTAGAAAAACAACGTGAACAAGGGCGTCGGTCGAGAAGCAAAGCGGATGTACCAACCGTTTCACTGGTGGGCTACACCAACGCCGGTAAATCCACCTTGTTTAACCAGATTACCGAAGCGCAGGTTTATGCGGCGGATCAGCTGTTCGCCACGCTGGACCCTACGCTTCGCCGGATTGATGTGGCCGATGTCGGCGAAACCGTTCTGGCGGATACCGTCGGATTCATTCGCCATCTGCCCCACGATTTGGTCGCCGCGTTTAAAGCCACGTTGCAGGAAACGCGCCAGGCCACCCTGCTGCTTCATGTGATTGATGCAGCGGATGTACGCATGCAGGACAACATCGACGCCGTTAATACGGTGCTCGAAGAGATCGAGGCCGACGAGATCCCAACCCTGCTGGTGATGAACAAAATCGATGCGCTGGATGATTTCCAACCGCGTATCGATCGTGATGATGAAAACAGGCCGATACGGGTGTGGCTTTCTGCCCAGACCGGTGACGGCGTACCACTGCTTTTCCAGGCTCTGACGGAGCGTTTGTCGGGAGAGATAGCGCAGCACACGTTGCGTTTGCCTCCAGAGGCAGGGCGACTGCGGAGCCGGTTTTACCAGCTTCAGGCGATAGAAAAAGAGTGGATGGAGGAGGACGGCAGCGTGGGGGTGGAAGTACGTATGCCCATCGTTGACTGGCGTCGCCTCTGTAAACAAGAACCGACTCTGGTTGACTATGTTGTCTAACCGGTCTGAGGTTGCCTGAAGAACTTTCCCCTTTGGGGGGTACCTGAAATAGTCTGGGTTGTCTCGTAGCGCGAACGGAGCAACTTCCCGGCGGCATTAAGCGCGATGCGGTGGGAAACGTGAAGACAGCAATAAAGAGACAGTGCGGAGCAGGACAGGTATATCACCGCATAACAAATATGGAGCACAAACATGGCGTGGAATCAGCCCGGTAATAACGGACAGGACCGCGACCCGTGGGGAAGCAGCAAGCCTGGCGGCGACTCTGGGGGAAATGGAAATAAAGGCGGTCGCGAGCAGGGGCCGCCCGATCTGGATGATATCTTCCGTAAACTGAGTAAAAAACTCGGTGGATTTGGTGGTAGAAGCGGTGGAAGTTCAACCCCGGGCCCCCGTAACCCGATCGGTGGCCGAGTGGTGGTGATTGTCGCGGCGGCGGCAGTGATCATTTGGGCTGCCAGTGGTTTCTATACCATCAAAGAAGCGGAGCGCGGTGTGGTTACGCGTTTCGGCAAATTCAGTCACCTGGTTGAACCGGGTCTGAACTGGAAGCCGACGTTTATCGATAGCGTCCAGCCTGTTAACGTTGAATCGGTGCGTGAACTCGCGGCGTCCGGCGTGATGCTGACCTCAGATGAAAACGTGGTGCGCGTTGAGATGAACGTGCAGTACCGCGTCACCGATCCTGAGCGTTATCTGTTTAGCGTGACCAGCGCCGACGACAGTCTGCGTCAGGCCACCGACAGCGCCCTGCGCGGCGTGATCGGCAAGTACACCATGGACCGTATCCTGACCGAAGGCCGTACGGTGATCCGTAGCGATACCCAGCGCGAACTGGAAGAGACGATCCGTCCTTACAACATGGGTATCACGCTGCTGGACGTCAACTTCCAGGCCGCACGTCCGCCGGAAGAAGTTAAAGCCGCGTTTGACGATGCGATTGCCGCACGTGAAAACGAACAGCAATACATCCGTGAGGCGGAAGCCTACACCAACGAAGTGCAGCCGCGCGCTAACGGTTCTGCGCAGCGTATCATCGAAGATGCCCGTGCGTATAAGACCCAGACTATCCTGGAAGCCCAGGGTGAAGTGGCACGCTTTGCGAAAATCCTCCCGGAATATAAAGCCGCGCCGGAAATTACCCGCGAGCGTCTGTATATCGAGACCATGGAAAAAGTTCTTAGCCACACCCGTAAAGTGCTGGTCAATGACAAGGGCGGAAACCTGATGGTGCTGCCGCTGGATCAGATGCTGAAAGGCAATAATGCCCCGGCATCAAAGAGCGATAGCAGTGGCGCGGATTCCTTACTGCGCCTGCCGCCTGCGTCCTCATCCAGCAACAGCGGCGCTAACCGGCCTGCCTCATCCAGCGCTGGCGACATCATGGATCAGCGCCGTGCGAATGCGCAGCGTAACGATTACCAGCGCGAAGGGAGTGAATAACAATGCGTAAGTCAGTGATTGCAGTCATCATCATCGTGCTGGTGGTGCTCTACACCTCGGTATTCGTGGTGAAAGAAGGTGAGCGTGGAATTACGCTGCGTTTCGGTAAAGTTTTGCGTGATGATGAAAACAAGCCGGTGGTCTTTGAGCCAGGCCTGCATTTCAAAATCCCGTTTATCGAATCGGTGAAAACCCTTGATGCGCGTATCCAGACCATGGATAACCAGGCGGACCGCTTCGTCACCAAAGAGAAGAAAGACCTGATCGTCGACTCCTATATCAAATGGCGTATCAGCGACTTTAGCCGTTACTACCTGGCGACAGGCGGCGGCGATGTTTCTCAGGCCGAAGTACTGCTGAAACGTAAGTTCTCGGACCGTCTGCGTTCGGAAATTGGTCGTCTGGATGTAAAAGACATCGTGACCGACTCCCGTGGCCGTCTGACCCTCGAAGTGCGCGATGCCCTGAACTCCGGTTCTGCGGGCACCGAAGATGAAGTCACTACCCCGGCAGCGGATGATGCGATTGCCAAAGCGGCGGAGCGTGTAGCGGCGGAAACCAACGGCAAAGTGCCGGTCGTGAACCCGAACAGTATGGCCGCGCTGGGTATCGAAGTGGTGGATGTG
Source organism: Atlantibacter subterraneus (assembly GCF_007570865.1). Classification (GTDB taxonomy): domain Bacteria; phylum Pseudomonadota; class Gammaproteobacteria; order Enterobacterales; family Enterobacteriaceae; genus Atlantibacter; species Atlantibacter subterraneus. Next base: position 173,067 of record NZ_VLPS01000006.1, read on the forward strand.
CGCATCAAGCAGATCAACCTGCCGACCGAAGTGTCTGAAGCGATCTTCAACCGTATGCGTGCAGAACGTGAAGCGGTAGCGCGTCGCCACCGTTCACAGGGCCAGGAAGAAGCGGAAAAACTGCGTGCCGCAGCGGATTACGAAGTAACCCGTACCCTGGCGGAATCTGAGCGTCAGGCGCGTATCCTGCGCGGTGAAGGCGATGCGGAAGCGGCGAAACTGTTTGCCGACGCGTTTAGCCAGGACCCGGATTTCTATGCGTTTATCCGTAGCTTGCGCGCCTATGAGAGCAGCTTCAGCTCTAATCAGGACGTGATGGTGTTGAGCCCGGACAGCGACTTCTTCCGTTATATGAAGACGCCAGCCAACAGCGCGCGCTAAATTACGCGAACCCCTGATGAAGAGCCGGTGAATACCGGCTCTTTTTTATTGGACAGAGAAAAATGAATTCAACAATCTGGTTAGCGCTGGCGTTAGTGTTAGTGCTTGAAGGTCTCGGGCCGATGTTATTTCCGCGTCTCTGGCGGCGGATGGTGTTAAGTATGACACAATTACCTGAAACGATTTTACGCCGCTTTGGCGGCGGTCTAGTGGTTGCCGGCTGCGTTATCTACTACATGTTGAGGAAAACGATTGGCTGAGTGAATTCTGCTCAAGTTCGATGAATTTTGAATACAAAAAGGGCTGATCATCCACAAAACCGATGGTAGAATCCATTTTTAAGCAAACGGTGATTTTGAAAAATGGGTAACAACGTCGTCGTACTGGGCACCCAATGGGGTGACGAAGGCAAAGGGAAGATTGTCGATCTTCTTACTGAACGGGCTAAATATGTTGTGCGCTACCAGGGTGGTCACAACGCTGGCCATACTCTCGTAATCAACGGTGAAAAAACCGTCCTCCATCTTATTCCCTCCGGTATTCTTCGTGAGAATGTCACCAGCATCATCGGTAACGGTGTGGTGCTCTCTCCGGCTGCGCTGATGAAAGAGATGAAAAAGCTGGAAGACCGCGGTATTCCGGTTCGCGAGCGTCTGCTGCTCTCCGAGGCGTGCCCGCTGATTCTGGATTATCATGTCGCACTGGACGTGGCGCGCGAAAAAGCGCGTGGCGCAAAAGCCATCGGCACCACCGGTCGTGGTATTGGCCCGGCTTATGAAGATAAAGTGGCGCGTCGCGGCCTGCGTGTTGGCGACCTGTTCGACAAAGCCACCTTTGCTGAGAAACTGAAAGAAGTGCTGGAATACCATAACTTCCAGCTGGTTAACTTCTACAAAGTTGAAGCGGTTGACTATCAGAAAGTGCTGGACGATGTGATGGCGATTGCCGACATCCTGACCAGCATGGTGGTTGACGTTTCCGATCTGCTGGATCAGGCGCGTAAACGCGGCGATTTCATCATGTTCGAAGGCGCACAGGGTACGCTGCTGGATATCGACCACGGCACCTATCCGTACGTGACCTCTTCCAACACCACCGCCGGCGGCGTGGCGACGGGTTCCGGTATCGGTCCGCGTTATGTTGACTACGTGCTGGGCATTATCAAAGCTTACTCCACTCGCGTGGGTGCGGGTCCGTTCCCGACAGAGCTGTTTGATGACATTGGCGAGTTCCTGTGCAAGCAGGGTAACGAATACGGCGCAACCACTGGCCGCCGCCGTCGTACCGGCTGGCTGGACTCCGTAGCGGTACGCCGCGCGGTGCAGATCAACTCCCTGTCTGGCTTCTGCCTGACCAAGCTGGACGTGCTGGACGGCCTGAAAGAAGTGAAAATCTGCGTTGCCTATCGTCTGCCGGATGGTCGTGAAGTGACCACCACCCCGATGGCCGCTGATGACTGGGAAGGTATCGAGCCGATTTACGAAACCATGCCGGGCTGGTCTGAGTCGACCTTCGGCGTGAAAGAGCGCAGCGGTCTGCCGCAGGCAGCGCTGAACTACATTCAGCGTATCGAAGAGCTGACCGGTGTGCCGATTGATATCATTTCTACCGGCCCTGACCGTACTGAAACCATGATTCTGCGCGACCCGTTCGACGCATAATGATGAAAAGGGGCGTTTTCGACGCCCCTTTCTTGTTTTTTCCGCTTTTTCCCCAACCTTATTTAAATAAATTAGCCGCCTTTGTGCTGGCTGGTTTATCATCACTCTATGCCCCCAGGCAAATCGCGTTCCCCCCTTATTCAGAGGTTGATGTGCAGTTAACGAGTTTTACCGATTACGGATTACGTGCTTTGATTTATATGGCGTCATTGCCTGAAGGTCGTATGACGAGCATTTCCGAAGTGACCGAGGTTTATGGCGTGTCCCGTAATCATATGGTTAAAATTATCAACCAACTGAGTCGCGCTGGTTATGTCATGGCTGTACGCGGGAAAAACGGCGGCATCCGTTTAGGCAGACCGGCACCCTTAATCCGCATCGGTGACGTGGTTCGCGAGCTGGAACCGCTCTCGCTGGTTAACTGTAGCAGCGAATTTTGCCATATCACCCCTGCCTGTCGTTTAAAACAGGCGCTATCCAAAGCGGTGAATAGTTTTCTGACTGAGCTTGATAACTACACGCTTGCCGACTTAGTTGAAGAGAATACGCCGCTGTATAAATTACTGCTGGTGGAATAAGTAAACCTTACGGGTAGCAGGCTTTTCTTTGCGCACCACTTAGCGCAGCGCGGGATCGCATAGCCTGACCCCCGAGGATTTCCGCCAGAGATGACAACGGAGGAATCGAAATGTCACAAGATCCTTTTCAGGAACGAGAAGCAGAGAAGTACACCAATCCTATCCCGAGCCGGGAATTTATCCTCGATCACTTAACCAAACGCGAAAAGCCCGCCAGCCGGGAAGAGTTAGCGATCGAACTGAATATTGAAGGCGAAGAGCAGCAGGAAGCCCTGCGTCGCCGCCTGCGCGCCATGGAGCGCGACGGACAGCTGGTCTTCACCCGCCGCCAGTGCTACGCCTTGCCGGAGCGTCTGGACCTGTTAAAAGGCACCGTTATTGGCCATCGCGATGGCTACGGTTTCCTGCGCGTGGAAGGCCGCAAAGACGACCTGTATCTGTCGTCTGAACAGATGAAAACCTGCATCCATGGCGATCAGGTGCTGGCGCAGCCGCTGGGCGCGGACCGTAAAGGACGCCGCGAAGCGCGTATCGTCCGCGTGCTGGTGCCGAAAACCGGCCAGATCGTCGGGCGCTATTTCACCGATGCGGGCGTCGGCTTTGTGGTGCCGGACGACAGCCGCTTAAGCTTTGATATCCTGATCCCGCCAGAAGAGATCATGGGCGCGCGCATGGGCTATGTGGTGGTAGTGGAGTTGACCCAGCGTCCGACCCGCCGTACCAAAGCGATTGGTAAAATCGTCGAAGTACTGGGCGATAACATGGGCACCGGCATGGCCGTCGATATGGCGCTGCGCACCCATGAAATCCCCTACGTCTGGCCGAAAGCGGTTGAGAAAGAGGTTGCCGGATTAACCGAAGAGGTGCCGGAAGAGGCCATCGCCGGACGCGTGGATTTACGCGATCTGCCGCTGGTCACCATCGATGGCGAAGATGCCCGCGACTTTGATGATGCGGTTTTCTGCGAGAAAAAACGCGGCGGCGGCTGGCGTCTGTGGGTAGCGATTGCCGACGTGAGCTATTACGTGCGTCCGCAAACCGCGCTGGATACCGAAGCGCACAACCGCGGCACCTCGGTCTACTTCCCGTCGCAAGTGGTGCCGATGCTGCCGGAAGTGCTGTCCAACGGCCTGTGCTCGCTTAATCCGCAGGTTAACCGCCTGTGTATGGTCTGCGAGATGACCGTTTCCGCCAGCGGTAAGCTGACCGGCTACAAATTCTATGAAGCGGTGATGCGCTCCCATGCACGCCTGACCTACACCAAGGTCTGGCACATCCTGCAGGGCGACCAGGATCTCCGCGAGCAGTATCAGCCGCTGGTTAAGCACATCGAAGAGCTGCATAACCTGTATAAAGCGCTGGACGTTGCGCGCAGCGAGCGCGGCGGCATCTCGTTCGAAAGCGAAGAGGCGAAGTTTATTTTTAACGTCGAGCGCCGTATTGAACGCATCGAACAAACCCAGCGCAACGACGCCCATAAACTGATTGAAGAGTGCATGATCCTGGCGAACATCTCGGCGGCGCGTTTCGTTGAGAAACACCAGGAGCCGGCGCTGTTCCGTATTCACGATCGCCCGAGCACCGAGGCGATCACCTCGTTCCGCTCAGTGCTGGCAGAGCTCGGCCTGGAGCTGCCGGGCCGCGATAAACCTGAGCCGCGCGATTACGCCGAACTGCTGGAGTCTATCGCCGATCGTCCGGATCACGAGATGCTGCAAACCATGCTGCTGCGCTCAATGAAACAGGCGATCTACGATCCGGAAAACCGTGGTCACTTTGGTCTGGCACTCCAGTCCTATGCGCACTTCACCTCGCCGATCCGTCGTTATCCGGACCTGTCGCTGCACCGCGCCATTAAATATCTGCTGGCGAAGCAGGAAGGGCACGTTGGCAACAGTACGCCGACCGGCGGCTGGCACTATTCCGTGGAAGCGATGCTGCAACTGGGTCAGCACTGCTCCATGACCGAACGCCGCGCCGATGAAGCCACCCGCGAAGTTGCGGACTGGCTGAAGTGCGACTTTATGCAGGATCAGGTAGGGCAGACGTTCTCTGGCGTTATCGCCAGCGTCACCGGCTTCGGCTTCTTTGTCCGCCTCAACGATCTGTTTATCGACGGCCTGGTGCACGTTTCTTCACTGGACAACGACTACTACCGCTTCGACCAGGTGGGCCAGCGCTTGATCGGCGAGTCCGGCGGCCAAACCTACCGTCTGGGCGACCGTGTGGAAGTGAAAGTGGAAGCGGTCAACATGGACGAGCGTAAGATCGACTTCTCGCTGATCTCCAGCGAGCGCGGCCCGCGCAACGTCGGCAAAACGGCGCGTGAAAAAGCCCGCAAGGGCGGCGCGGCGAAACCCTCCGGCAAACGCCGTCAGGCAGGTAAGCGGACCAACTTCGAGCCGGACAGCGAATTCCGTGGCGAAAAGCGCAAGCCGCAAGCCAAAAAAGAGCAGGCCGACAAAAAAGTGAAAAAACCGTCGTCGAAAACCCAAAAAATCGCGGCGGCCACCAAAGCGAAACGGGCGGCGAAAAAGAAAACCCACGACGCGTAACCCCCGGCTGGCCTTATTGTTGCGATAAGGCCAGCGGCAACGTATTAAACCAGGCGCGATAACGCCTCAAATGAGTACTTTTCATGAGTGAAATGATTTACGGCATCCACGCGGTTCAGGCTTTACTGGAACGCGCGCCTGAGCGCTTTCAGGAAGTCTTTGTGCTGAAAGGCCGCGAAGATAAGCGGCTGCTGCCTTTACTGCACGCGCTGGAAGCCCAGGGCGTGGTGATTCAGGTGGCGAACCGCCAGTTCCTGGATGAAAAAAGCGATGGCGCGGTCCATCAGGGTATTATCGCGCGGGTAAAACCAGGGCGTCAGTATCAGGAAAACGATCTGCCGGATCTGCTGGCCCAGTTTGAATCGCCGTTCCTGCTGATCCTCGACGGTGTGACCGACCCCCATAACCTGGGCGCGTGCCTGCGCAGCGCCGATGCGGCGGGCGTTCATGCGGTGATCGTACCGAAAGACCGTTCCGCGCAGCTCAACGCCACCGCCAAAAAAGTGGCCTGCGGCGCGGCGGAAAACGTGCCGTTGATTCGCGTCACCAACCTGGCGCGCACCATGCGTCTGCTTCAGGAAGAGAATGTCTGGATTGTCGGCACCGCTGGCGAAGCGGACCACACTGTCTACCAGAGCAAAATGACCGGCCGTCTGGCGCTGGTGATGGGTGCAGAAGGCGAGGGTATGCGCCGCCTGACCCGTGAGCACTGCGACGAGCTGATCAGCATCCCGATGGCGGGCAGCGTCTCGTCGTTGAACGTTTCCGTTGCGACGGGCATTTGCCTGTTTGAGGCGGTGAGACAACGCAGCTAATTTCTGATTATTCAAACCATCCTCCGGGATGGTTTTTTTTTAATTATTTTTTATTGCATAATTTGAAATCAATAAGGGGATTGTCGTAGGGGTATATTCATACCCAAAATATATCGGGAGGATTTATATATGACATGGACAATCGTCGCGCTGGAGGCAGCACTTAAGCAGGATAACTATTGCAATTATTCTGTTTCTCACATACAAAACGCATTAAAACTGACATTGAAGCAACACGGCGATCTTGTTGTTCATATTTCAATGACATCAAAGCAAATTTTCATTGAAACGGTGATTTGCCCCGTTGAAAATATTCAGGATGTGAATAAATTAAATTATCGTTTATTACGCATTCAGAAGTTATTACCTCTTTCCTCAGTCGGTATTTCTATTATCAATCACAAAGATTATTACCTGGCGTTTGGTGCGCTTTCGCTTGCGTCCTCCCTCGCTGATATTGTCCTTGAGATTGAAACGCTGGCTGAAAACGCGTTGGAACTCGCTGAAATTATTGCTGAATCATAAGACGAAAGGCATCGTCAATCTATTTACGAGGGAATGCGATGAGTATTTTAAAAAAATTATTCACTCTGGGGAGATCGTTAGTTAATGAGACCGAAACCCTGATAGAAGAAACCCAGGGCATACGTCTACTTGAACAACACATTCGGGATGCGCGAGCCGAGCTTGATAAAGCCGGTGAATCACGCGTCGATCTGCTGGCGCGTGTTAAATTGAGCAGAGACAAACTGCAGGAATTAAATGCGCGTAAAGCAACACTGGAATGCCGGGCCGTAGAAGCGATGCAAAAACAAGTCGATGAAAGCCTGTTGCTTGAGGTTGCTGAGGAAATCTCACGGCTTGAAACGGTAATCGCGTCAGAAGAAAGCGTGCTACATAATTTTGAGCATTCCCGGGATGCTATTGAAAAAGCCGTTGCGGCGACCAGCCAGCGAATTGCCCAGTTTGAACATCAGCTTGAAGTCGTAAAAGCCACTGAAGCGATGCAACGCGCTCAACAAGTGGTAACAACCTCTACAGTAGGGGCAAGCAGCAGCGTAGCGACTGCAGCCGACTCGCTTAAACGCCTGCAGGCGCGGCAAACAGAGCGCCAGGCGAGACTGGAGGCAGCAGAATCGCTGGAGAAAATAGCCAACGGGTGCGACCTGGATGAAAAGTTATCGCAGGCAGGCGTTGGCGGCGTTAATAAAAGTAATGCGCAGGACGTTCTCGCTCGTCTTAAAAATCAGCGTAACGGCTAATGTTGCTTTCTCGCATCATTCAGCTTTGCCAGCTTCACCTGGCCAGATTAACCTGGCCGGGGTTACTGATTTTATTTTTGACTCATTATTGCATTTGTTACATCGCGCTACGCTTAGCTGGTGAAGCGCATCTCACTGCGAAATTAGGTGATTTTATCTATTACTGCTCGGTAGTGGGCTCAACATTAGGTTTTGGTGATCTCAGCCCGCAAAATCAGCCGGGACGCTGGTTTACGGGCCTCTGGCATATTCCAGTCAGCGTTGCATTATTTGGCGCATTAATGGGAAAAATGATCTCGGTAGCTCAGCAAGCTTTAACAAAAGGAATTCGCGGTTTGTCCAACTTTAACCACCTTTCCGGTCACCTAATTATTGTTGGCTGGCGTGGACAGCAGACGGAAAAGATGATCAATTTGCTGCTTTACGATCAAAGCAAAACGTTTTCGCAAATACTGATCTGCGAGTCAGGGGCACAATTACAACATCATCCAATGCAAGGGCATGCACAGGTCTTTTTCGCCAGCGTCAGTAACTTCAATGCCCCCGAGGAACAGCAACGTATCGGCCTGGCGAATTGCAATAGCGTTATCATTTTTGCGCAAAACGACGAGCAGACATTTACGGTTGCGCTGTCTATCGCGGGACAGGTTAGCGATTCCAGCCACATCGTGGCGTATCTAGAAGACGAGCGTTATGCCCGGTTGTTAGAACAGCATTGCCACCAAATTGAAGTTGTCCGTAATTTGTCCGCTGAGCAGTTATTACGTTCAGTACAGGATCCCGGTTCCTCACAATCTGTCGCGTCGATTATGAACCCCATGCTGGGAGACACGGGTTATGTGCTTGAGATCCCCCATCACGTCAACGAATTTTGCTACGGGGGGCTAATGCGGTATATGAAACAGCATCATGACGCCACTGTTCTGGGGATTAGCCATTGCAAAAATGGCCGGGGAATGGAATTGAATCCCATTGTTTCTACCGTAATTCGCGGAGGTATGTGGTTGCACTTGATAGGCAATCAACGAATCACCGCAGATGAAGTGCAATGGCATACTATAGGGAAAGAATTATGACTTCACTATTCAGCCGAGTACGTCATTTTTTTCACAATGACACTAGCTCTGCCTGTGAAAAAGGGCCACTTGGATTACACCTTCACGCAGGATTTGAAATCGATACGGTTGATTTTCGTCTTTTAGGTAATAACTATCTTATTGAAATACCCGCTGAAGACTATACCATCGCGGCGACTGGCATAATTGATATGGGCGCTGGGTGTAATATTTATCGCTATTACACCTCCGGGGATGAATTTTTACAAATAAATACTACCGGGGGGATAGATGATTTATGTATCGAAGATATAAAATTTTTTATTTATTCAGAAAGTGCAGGCATTTCTACACGCGAAGCCTGGCATAATTCCATTGATGCTAGAGCCATAGGAAAACCTGATTTAAACTGGAAAGGGAAAACATGGCGACGCGTATTTAATCCGCTTGAAAATAGAGAAGTAGAGCCGATTTATTTGCTGGAAAATGTTGAAAATAGCGACCGGGAAACGTGGGAGCTCAACAACTTCTGCATGCTTTATCAACGAAATGTTAACGCCGATTGCTTTGAATATTTACTTATTTCAGGCGAAGAGACATTTAACGAACAACAGGAACCTGAATGGCTAATTTCCTGGTCATTAGGTGTAGATATATCACGCAGTGGACTGCAGGTCATAGGTTGAAACGATGCAAGTATTTATAGGTTTATCAGCATTCTGTACATATTTTTTTACTGGCGTACCTATGGTCGCGATATTTTTATTTATCTACACCAGAATTACTCCGCATAACGAATGGCAATTAATTAAGAATGATAACCTTGCGGCGGCCCTGGCCTTTAGTGGCTCGATCCTTGGCTATATAATTCCGCTTTCCAGCGCAGCGATTAATGCAGTGAGCGTGCCGGATTATTTAATTTGGGGTGTGATTGCCCTCGTTGTACAACTCCTTGTTTACGGCAGCGTAAGATTGTATATGCCGAAGCTCAGCGAAAAGATCATTAATCGTAACCTTGCGGCAGGATTATTTATGGGAACTTCGGCTTTAGCCGGCGGGATCTTTAATGCAGCATGCATGACCTGGTAGGATAATATTATGAGCCGGAAAAAAAAGAACCAATCAGGAAGCTCAAGTCGGCCTAGTGACGCCGCCATGTTGACGCATTTGCCACAAAGAAAAAGCTCAAAGGTATTAAGGTTAGTATTCATGGGAGGTGTGGCGTTAATTGCGCTTAACGGCTGCGACGAAGAGGATAAACCAGATGATGGGGTATTCTATTCATCGCCGCTTGAATGTATCAACGCCGGGAACTCTGCCCAGGTTTGCAATGACGCCTGGAACACTGCAAAAGAAAATTTCGCTAAAGAAGTTCCAACCAACCTGACGCGTGAAGCGTGTGAAAAATCATATGGCAACTGTTATCTGGATAATATAACGGGTAATTGGTCTCCAATAATGATGGGCTTTTTGCTGGCTTCAGCGCTTCAGCAAAACCGTGACAATTATTATGTTAGCAGCGGCGGCGGCTATATTTCACGTCCTGTCTGGTCTAACAACCATGGCGATTATACCTGGCGAACCGGCACCTCCAGGTCATCGGGTTCTGGCAAGGTTACATCAAAAAGCGCAGCCACCGTTTCACGTGGCGGCTTTGGTCATTCTTCCAGCGCACGCGGAAGTTGGGGAGGTTAATATGCTGCGTCATAATGTCCCTGTACGGCCAAATTTAGATCGTATCGCTAAGGAACATGGTTTTAATTTCCACATTATCGATAACGAGATCTATTGGGATGAAAGCCGCGCATATCGATTCACATTGCGACAGATAGAAGAGCAGATCGAAAAGCCCACGGCCGAATTGCATCAGATGTGCCTTGAGGTTGTCGATCGGGCGTTAAAAAGCGAATCCGTCATGAAGCAGTTGGCTATTCCACCGCTTTACTGGGATGCAATAGCCGAAAGCTGGCGAAATAATGATCCTTCGTTATATGGGCGTATGGATTTTGTCTGGACGGGAAAAGGTCCGGTTAAATTACTGGAATACAATGCCGATACGCCGACTTCGCTATACGAGTCTGCCTATTTTCAATGGGTATGGATGGAGGATGCGCGTCAACAAGGCCTTATACCGCGTGGAGCCGATCAGTACAATGCTATTCAGGATAGGTTGATTGCGCGCCTTGGTGAACTGAACAACGGCGGACCGCTGTATTTATGTTGCTGTAAAGATACTGAAGAAGATCGAGGAACGGTTCTGTATCTTGAGGATTGTGCACAGCAGGCTGGGCTGCAAACGCGTTTTATCTATATCGAAGATATCGGATTGGGCGTTGGCGGCAGCCTGACCGATTTACAAGACAATGTGATTCAGCAGGCTTTCAAACTCTATCCGCTGGAATGGATGATGCGTGATGAAAATGGTCCGCTGTTGTGTAAAAGACGTGAACAATGGATCGAGCCTTTATGGAAAAGCATCCTTAGTAATAAAGGGCTAATGCCGTTGTTATGGCGTTATTTTCCTGAGCATCCAAATCTGTTACCTGCCTGGTTTGATAATGAAAAGCCGTTAATTAAAGCGGGAGATAGCTACGTGAAAAAACCGCTTTTTTCGCGTGAAGGTGGAAACATCACGATATATGACGGCCAGCAAAATGTAATAGATAGCGCGGAGGGAGATTACGCGGATGAACCGGTTATTTTTCAGGCATTTCAGCCGTTGCCGCGCTTCGGTGATAGCTACACACTTATCGGTAGCTGGGTTATTGATGACGAAGCGGTAGGTATGGGGATTCGTGAAGATAACACGCTCATTACCAAAGATACCTCTCGCTTTATACCTCATTACATTGCGGGTTAAGTGATTAATTGGAAAAACAGACGACTAAGAATTAATGCTATGTTTCGTGTAGTGATATTAATTATTTTCTCTGCTTTGTTTGTGCAACCTGTGTTCGCGGATAACGCGAGGCCTGAAACGGCAAAACATGTTAAGGGCTATATCGGCCTGGAGGGGGTTAAACTATGCACCTTACGTATCGGGCCAAGATCGGAAAATGAAGCTTTGCTGCAAATTTCAAACATCGATCATGAACTTGACATGAAGATATTGCGCTGCAAGGTTCAACCCATCAGCGATGGCGGTAAAGGCTATTCGACTGAGATTGACGGGAAGCAGTTTATGGTGCTGAGGCTTAATAATGGTGTAGGCGAACTTTATCTGCCCGGTGAAACACCGATTTCAGTAGCATATAACGACGATCTGTCCCGCCAGGGGGATGCAGAATACTTTTTGACGGATTATCTTGAGCGGAAAGCAAAGAAATAGCGCAGCCTACCAGGCCGGTATCACAATGGAAAGGCGGTGTTTCTGTCTTTCCATAACATCATAAACTATCGGCACGCCCCGCTTTGTGATCCCTTTCCCTGCATAACTTTTCCTGCCGTCCATACTAAAGGCGTTGCCGATTTATGGAGGGAAACAGGATGCAATGGCAAACTCATACCGTTTTCAACCAACCGATCCCGTTAAACAACAGTAATCTCTTTTTATCTGACACCGCGCTACGCGAAGCCGTCCAGCGTGAAGACGCCGCCTGGGATGCGGAGCTTCTGGCCAGCATCGGCCAGCAACTGGGTACCGCCGAATCCCTGGAGTTGGGCCGCCTGGCGAATGCCAATCCCCCTGAGTTACTACGCTACGACGCCAGTGGCGAGCGGCTCGACGACGTGCGCTTTCATCCGGCGTGGCATCTGCTGATGCAGGGACTGTTCGCCAATCGGGTGCACAATTTGCCGTGGCAGGAGGATCGGCGGCGCGGTTCCTTCGTGGCCCGCGCCGCGCGCTTTATTCTTCATGCTCAGGTGGAAGCGGGCACGCTGTGCCCGGTGACTATGACTTTTGCCGCCACGCCGCTGCTGCTTCAGTCACTGCCCTCAGCGTTCAGCGACTGGACTAAACCGTTGCTCAGCGATCGCTATGACGCCCATTTACAGCCCGCCGGACAAAAGCGCGGATTGCTGATTGGCATGGGGATGACCGAAAAGCAGGGCGGTTCGGACGTACTTACTAATACTACTCGCGCGGAGCCGGTGGGTAGCCCCGGCCCCGGCGAAGCCTATCGGCTGGTGGGCCATAAGTGGTTTTACTCCGTGCCGCAAAGCGACGGACATCTGGTGCTGGCGCAGGCGAAAGGCGGGCTGTCCTGCTTCCTGGTGCCGCGCTTTTTACCTGACGGCCAGCGCAACGCGGTGCGCCTTGAACGGCTGAAAGACAAGCTGGGCAACCGCTCTAACGCCAGCAGCGAAGCGGAATTTTGCGATGCGCTGGGCTGGCTGCTGGGCGATGAAGGCGAAGGCGTGCGCCAGATTTTGAAAATGGGCGCGATGACCCGCTTCGACTGCGCGCTGGGCAGCCACGGCCTGATGCGCCGTGCGCTGTCGGTAGCGCTGTATCACGCCCATCAGCGCCAGGCGTTCGGCAAGAACCTGATCGATCAGCCGCTGATGCGCCAGGTTTTAGGACGGATGGCGCTGCAACTGGAGGGGCAAACCGCGCTACTGTTCCGTCTGGCCCGCGCCTGGGAAGCGCAGGGGGATGAGCGCGAGCGGGCGTTTTGCCGCCTGATGACGCCTGCCGCGAAGTTTAACGTCTGCAAAGCGGGGATCCCGTTTGTGGCGGAAGCGATGGAGGTGCTGGGCGGTATCGGCTATTGCGAAGAGAGCGAGCTGCCGCGTCTGTATCGTGAAATGCCGGTCAACAGCATCTGGGAAGGGTCCGGCAATATCATGTGCCTCGACGTGCTGCGGGTTCTGGCCAAACAGCCTGGCGTGATGGAGATGCTGAGCGGCGAGTTCGAGGAAGTTAAAGGCCAGAATCGTCATTTTGACCGGGCCTGGCGACAGTTGGCCCAGCGGTTACGCAAACCCCACGAGGCCGACGGACGCGCCATAACCCGCCAGCTTTACCGGCTGGCGACCGGGGCGCAGCTGTTACGCCACGCCTCGGTGCCCACGGCGGAAGCCTGGTGCCAGATGATGCTCGACCCGCGAGGCGACGCCCAGGTGGCGGAGAACTGCCTCTCCGACGTCCTGCTGCGCGCCACGGGTGGCATCGGTTAACTGTTGCGTAAGCGGAACACGCTCACCAGCGTATTCAGATGGTGGCCCTTATCGCGCAGCGTGTGCGCTGTTTGCTCGCTGCGCGATACCCGCTCGGCGTTGATATGGGTTGCTTCGCCGATATGGTTCATCGCCAGATTCACCTGCTGAATGCCCGCAGACTGCTCATGGGAGGCCTGGCTGCTGTGCGTCACCAGCAAGTTCACCTGATCGATATGCTGGATAATTTGCTCCATTGCCTGGCGGGTGCGCTCGGAAAGCTGGTGCCCTTCGGTGACTTTATGCAGCGTGTCCTCAATTAACGCATCAATCTCTTTCACCGCGTTGGCGCTGCGCGCCGCCAGCGCCCGTACTTCCTGCGCCACAACCGCGAATCCTTTGCCATGCTCCCCGGCGCGGGCGGCTTCTACTGCCGCGTTCAGCGCCAGTATATTGGTCTGGAACGCGATAGATTCAATCACGTGGGTGATATCGGCGATACGCCGCGACGCATCGCGGATCGCATTCATCGTCGATACCGCGTTGGTCACGGTATCGCCGCCGATATGCACCGCGTGGGAGGCCTGCTGCATATAATTTTGCGTCTGCACCATGTTTTCGGCGTTCTGCTCAACCGTTGCTGTCAGTTGCTCCATGCTGGCGGACGTCTCCTCCACGCTGCTGGCCTGCTTGTTGATCTGCTCGCTGATGTCGTGGCTGTCCGCCGCCAGTTCATCGGTGCCGTGGCTGATGTCGGCGGCGGCATCGCGTACCTGAATCACAATCTGCTGCAAGCCGTTGCCCATGCTGTTGATGGCGGCGATCAGTTCGCCCACTTCATCCTGACGGCGCGTGGTGATGCTGGATCGCAAGTCGCCTGCACCATACTGCTGCGCCAGGCCAATGACATTGCGCAGCGGCGCGGTAAGCAGACGGCGGGTAGTGAAATCAAACAGAATGGCGAACAGCAGGCTGATGACCAGGCCTGCCAGTAAAAACTGGTTACGCAGCCGATCGATGTTTGCCAGCAGGGTGCCCCGGTCCACTTCGCCTACCACCACCCAGTTCCATCCCGGTACGTGAGTGAAGGTCATGAGCGACGTGCCGCCCGTGTCGCGCTGCCAGGCCAGTTCACCTTCGCTATCGGCCAGCAGGTGCTGACGGACATCTTCAGGCAGCAGCGGCTTTTGCCCTTCGGCATCGCGATGGAACAGGTACTGGCCGAACGGTTCACCCGGCTGGCGGTTGATCACGTAAAAGTGGCCGCTGTCGCCCAGCTTGCGGCTGAGGATTTTTTCACGCATCAGCTGCCATGAGGAGGAGATATCCACGCCGACAAACAGCACCGCAATGACGTTCCCTTGCTCATCCTTTACCGGCTGATACTGAGTAATGTAGCGCTTGCCAAAAAGCTGCGTCAGCCCGCGATAGATTTCACCTTTACTCATCGGTAGCCAGGCGGGGCTGGCGCGATCGAGCTGCGTGCCCACCGCGCGAGTGCCGTCCTCTTTACGCAACGATGTCGCCACGCGCACATAGTCATCACCGCTGCGCACGAACAGCGTGGCGATAGCGCCGGTTCGCGTCTGGAAATCATCGGTTAAGCCGTTGTTTTCATGCAGCGACAGCTCGCCGCCTTTAAGCAGCGGAACGCTCTGATTATTCAGCGCCTGCATCTGCGCCGCATCGCGCGTAATGGGTTGGGGGATAAAACTGTTTAGCAGAGTGGTGTAGTTGCTGACCTCTTCAGTCAGCGTGGCGTCGAACATTTGCACCATATCCACTACGCCGCTGGTCTGGCTTTTTAAATCTTCCCGCGCCAGCGATTCCAGCTGTTGGCTGGCCTGGTGGCTTAACACCAGCGTGAAGGTTAAAAACAGACAGGCGAATGACAGGCCTGCAAACAGGGAGAGTTTGGTACCCAGCCCGATGCGCTGGAAAATGGTTTTCATAATTATCCCTTATACCAACCGAGTTGAGTTGCCCGGTTAAACGGCATCGGCGGGATAATATTTACTCAATAAATGTAAAAATTTATGTCAGTATTTTGCAAATGTTATATTTGCCAGGCTAAGCAGGCCGTCAGCCTGCTTCCATTCAGGCGTAGATAATGGCTTTTACCTGCCAGTTGTCAGCGCGTGGGTTTTCCTGCATCTGCACGATGCGATAATACGAAGCGCCCTGTTCATCGGCTTTCATCGCAATGACGCGTTCAACATCCTGAGGACTTCCGGAAACGCTGTTGACTGCAATCATGCCAATTTCATTCAGACCGGTCACCCGGTCAGCACTGACATCTTCTGCCGACTGCGCAGAGGTGGTAATCAAACCGGCAGACAGCAGCAAAGACGTTAAGGCAATTGATCGTTTCATAGTCAGCTCCATTTCACATTACCCCGATGAGTAACAGGGCGATCCTTCGCGGTGTGTTATCCCATCCTTTCATAGCGGCCCGGGATTAAGTGTGCACAGAAAACGATCAGCCGACGCAAAGCAATGTAAATTTTGCTAAATAAAACGGTAAGTTAACGCGGTTTCTTATACAAAATCGCCTGGGAGTACCACTGACCCGGCACCACTGTCTCATCGTTCAGCAAAATCTGGTAGTAATCCGCACCGGCGGCGATCGCTTTGGCTTTAATGGCAGCCTCGCTGTCGCTGGGCGCGCCGCGCTCCATGACGCTCACCGTCCCCATTCGAATTAAGCCCTGGGTTTGGGAGCGCTGGATCTCCTGCGGATGGTCCGTGACCGGAGGAGCCGGCTGCGGTGTACCCTGCAGGGAACCGCACGCGCTAAGCAGCATCGCCAGTAAGACCGGAAGTAATCTTTGCATTCGCATTTCTCGTTTCCTGACCCATTGAGTGTAGTGCCGTCTGTTTTTGAGCCTATAGGGAAGGTTCCCATTTTGTTAGCTCAGCCGCTTTTTTTCGGGCATTCAAATGTAAAAACGTAACCGGGTTCTCATCATGCTTTTTCATTAGGTTTATTGCACAGGCTTGCACGGCGTGCCGCGCCATGTCATACCTTGCCAATAGCAAAAAGGGGGACGAGATGATTGAACTGGAAATACGTCAATTCGCGGGTATCGAAACCGTGCACGCTACGCCTGCCGGAAAAAACCAACAGCCGCTACCCACGGTGATTTTCTATCACGGGTTTACCTCGTCAAAATTAGTATACAGCTATTTTGCCGTGGCTTTGGCGCAGGCGGGGTTTCGCGTCGTGATGCCGGACGCCGCCGAGCACGGCGCGCGTTTTAACGGTGATGCCCAGGGGCGAATGCTGCGCTTCTGGCAAATACTGCATCAGAATATGACGGAGTTTGCCGGCCTGCGTGACGCGCTGTGGGAAGAAAATCTGATTGCCGACCAGCGGCTCGGCGTGGGTGGGGCGTCAATGGGCGGCATGACGGCGCTGGGCATCATGACCCATCATCCTGAGGTGAAAAGCGTGGCCAGCCTGATGGGATCGGGTTATTACACCACCCTCGCGCCCGCGTTGTTTCCGCCGTCATTAGAACTGACGCCGGAGCGCCAGCGCCAGCTTGATGCGGTTATCGCTCCACTGGCGGAATGGGACGTCACTCACCAGTTAGCGAAACTGGCGGACCGACCGCTTTTTCTCTGGCACGGCGAGGAGGATGACGTGGTTCCGGCACAAGAGTCCTTCCGTTTGCAGCGCGCGCTACAGGAAAATCAGCTCGACGCGTTGCTCACTTATCAGTGGGAGCCTGGCGTCAAACACCGCATTACGCCCACTGCGCTGGACGCAACCGTGGCGTTTTTTACCCGCCATCTGGCATAAAAAAGCCCCCTGGACGGGGGCAAAATAACGTCAGTAACGTTGTCGTGGCATTATCGTTGTTCCTGAAAGGGGATCTACGATAAATCGGTGTTGTCGCGTGATGGACTCTACTGGCGGGCAACCTGGAGTGAGTCTTCCGTTGCGGTTATCACGCTGAAATTCTGGCTATGTGACTGAACGGCTTTGCTATCATCGGCTGAATTATGATTTATGTAGACGACGCCTAAGCTATGCACATCATCCATACTTTGCGCCAGGTCGCGATCGATCTTAATGGCGGCGGCGGCATTCGCGGTCAGTATGAGTCCCGCGAAGACGGCGATAAGACTGTTTTTCATCATCGGTACTCCACAACAGCAAGCGATACAACCGGAATCGTCACTCCTTCGTAGTAAGGGGTCTGTGTAGAATAAGTGTAATGGCTTATTGATGATTAAAACGTGACCATTTCTGATGGAGTTACTCAAATTTTTTAAGCATTCCCCAACAACCTATTTTAAATCACTTGGTTAACCGCTTTTTGCCCCCTGAGCGGCCGCGCTGCGTAATTATTTATCAATCAGCCTTGAGTTTGCCGGGGCCCGCAAGTAGAATGACGCGTCAATTTTTCAGCCGCCCTTTAATCACGTTCCTTGCCTCCATGGGCCGCGGCTGACCCAGACAGGAGGCTGAATAATCCGTAAGGAGCAATTCGATGCGTCATTACGAAATCGTTTTTATGGTCCATCCTGACCAGAGCGAACAGGTTCCGGGCATGATCGAGCGCTACTCTGCTGCCATCACTGGTGCAGAAGGCAAGATCCACCGTCTGGAAGACTGGGGCCGCCGTCAGCTGGCTTACCCGATCAACAAACTGCACAAAGCTCACTACGTTCTGCTGAACGTTGAAGCACCGCAGGAAGTGATCGATGAGCTGGAAACTACTTTCCGCTTCAACGATGCCGTTATCCGCAGCATGGTTATGCGTACTAAACACGCCGTGACTGAAGCATCTCCGATGGTTAAAGCGAAAGACGAGCGCCGCGAGCGTCGCGATGATTTCGCTAACGAAACCGCAGATGATGCTGATGCTGGGGATTCTGAAGAGTAATTCTGATGGCCAACCGTTTGGTGTTGTCCGGCACCGTGTGCAGGGCGCCCCTTCGAAAGGTCAGCCCATCAGGAATTCCTCACTGTCAGCTGGTGCTTGAGCATCGTTCTGTGCAGGAGGAAGCCGGTTTTAACCGGCAGGCGTGGTGCCAGATGCCCGTAATTATTAGCGGACACCAGAACCAGGCCATTACTCACAGTATAACGGTCGGCACGGTGATCACCGTTTCAGGTTTCATTAGCAGCCACAAGGCGCGCAATGGGCTGACAAAAGTGGTGCTCCATGCCGAGCAGATTGAATTGATAGATTCTGGAGACTAGCCAAATGGCACGTTATTTCCGTCGTCGCAAGTTCTGCCGTTTCACCGCGGAAGGCGTTCAAGAGATCGACTATAAAGATATCGCTACGCTGAAAAACTACATCACCGAAAGCGGTAAGATTGTCCCGAGCCGTATCACCGGTACCCGTGCAAAATACCAGCGTCAGCTGGCTCGCGCTATCAAACGCGCTCGCTACCTGTCCCTGCTGCCGTACACTGATCGTCATCAGTAATCGGACACGGTCCATTAATACGACTTTGAGAGGATAAGGTAATGCAAGTTATTCTGCTTGATAAAGTAGCAAACCTGGGCAGCCTGGGTGATCAGGTTAACGTTAAAGCGGGCTACGCTCGTAACTTCCTGGTGCCACAGGGTAAAGCTGTTCCGGCTAACAAGAAAAACGTTGAGTTTTTCGAAGCACGTCGTGCTGAACTGGAAGCCAAACTGGCTGACGTTCTGGCCGCTGCTGAAGCGCGCGCTGAGAAAATCAACGCACTGGAATCCGTTACTATCGCGTCTAAAGCAGGCGACGAAGGTAAACTGTTCGGTTCCATCGGTACTCGCGACATCGCTGACGCTGTAACTGCAGCTGGCGTTGAAGTAGCTAAGAGCGAAGTTCGTCTGCCGAACGGCGTTCTGCGTACCACTGGCGAACACGAAGTGGACTTCCAGGTTCACAGCGAAGTGTTTGCTAAGCTGATCGTAAACGTGGTTGCTGAATAATTCGTTATTCACATCAACGTGTAAAAACGCCGACGTATGTCGGCGTTTTGCATTTCTGGCGGGTAAATCCCAATTCCGCCGTGCAGCCATTTTTGAGGGTGGCTATTCTCTGAACAATCATTGATAATAAACTGAAACGTTATTTTATCTTTGGTGAGTGGAATGGACGCTGTTTGCCCAACCCCTGTTTTTGCTCGTAAAAATGTCGCTTTCGCCTGTGCTACGCTGTGCTGCCTGCTATGGGGAAGCTCCTATCCGGCCATCAAAAGCGGCTACGAAATCTTCCAGATCGCAACCGACGATATCCCATCAAAAATTGTCTTTGCGGGTTACCGCTTCCTGTTTGCCGGGTTACTGCTGTTGCTGTTCGCAATGGCGCAGCGCAAACCCATCGCCCGCCTGAACCCGCGTCAGTGCGGTCAACTGGCAGTGCTGGGTTTAACCCAAACCACGCTCCAGTACACGTTTTTCTATATCGGGTTGGCCTTTACCACCGGCGTGAAGGGCTCAATCATGAACGCTACCGGCACGTTCTTCAGCGTATTGCTGGCGCACTTTATCTATCACAACGACAAGCTGAGCTATAACAAAGCCATCGGCTGCGTGCTGGGTTTTGCCGGCGTGATGATCGTCAACTTTAACGGCGGGATGAGCGACTTCACGTTTAGCCTGATGGGCGATGGTTTCGTGGTGCTGGCGGCCTTTATCCTGTCCGCGTCCACCATGTACGGAAAGCGCATTTCGCAAACCGTCGATCCCACCGTGATGACCGGCTACCAGTTAGGTTTTGGCGGGCTGGTGCTGATTGTGATTGGCTATATGACGGGCGGGACGCTGGAGGTTCACGGATTCGCTTCGGTGGCGATTTTAGGCTACCTGACGCTGCTGTCGTCGGTCGCCTTTGCCCTGTGGAGTATTCTGCTGAAGTACAACCGCGTCAGCATGATCGCCCCGTTTAACTTTGTGGTGCCGGTGGCGGGCACCGCGCTGTCGGCCATTTTCCTGGCAGAAAACATTCTCGAGTGGAAATACGTGCTGGCGCTGCTTCTGGTGTGCTCGGGCATCTGGTGGGTTAACAAGATGCCGAAGGGGAGTGAGTGATCACTCCCATTACGATCAGCGGACGCGAATAAAACTGCCGTCCGGCTGGCGGGTAAACAGCACCTGCTTATCGTTGCCGACATCAATTGTTAAACCGGTCACCACGCCGCTCGCGTTCTGGCGAATCTGCACCATCTGGCCGGTTTGCAGCGTACTGAGCGGCTTGCCATCTCCTTCAACCTGCGCCATGGCGTAAACGTCCGCTGGCGGCAAATTGTGGTCGCGGAACAGCTGCGCCATGGTTTTACCTTCTTCCACGCGATACGTGCGCCACTGCTGCTCAATATCATTATTCTGGAACGGCTGTGGGGCGGATTCTGCGGGCGCAGGTTCCGGCTCGGGCGTCTGCGTTGCCTGTGTGGGCGGCGGCGGCGTGGTGAGTTCAGCCTGCATCGGCGGTTGCGACGAAGACTGAAGATCGAGTTGGGCATCGCGCCGTACCTGGGGTTGTTCGGGCTGCGACGAGGGCCAGAGAAAACAAATCACGATGATCAGCGCCGCAATAATAATGCCGCGACGATGAAAAGGGGGGAGCGGGTCCATCAGCCGAACATGGTCCGGCGCGTGCCAAATCCGCGAAAGGGTAGGTTTGATTGCGAATCGTCCGGGCATGCTCTTCTCCTGCGCATTATAAGGCGTGCGGCAATCTCCGCTTTTAACCAGTATATATGTAACTGATTGATGGCGGTAACAATGTGGTCTTTCGTCACATCTTATCTGTGATCCTGCGGTCTTAAGGTATCAGTTTTAGTACCAAAGCGATCTATCCCACTCATGCAGGATCATTTTACCCTAAACAGCTGGGCTGTTATGCTGCCCGCTACTTTTTATCAGCATGAAAGGAAAATCCATGACGACCCCTTCTTTTGACAGCATCGAATCCCAGGCAAGCTACGGCATTGGTTTGCAGGTTGGACAGCAACTGCGTGAATCCGGGCTGCAGGGTCTGCTGCCGGAAGCGCTGGTCGCGGGTCTGCGTGACGCACTGGATGGCAATCAACCTGCTGTGCCGGTCGATGTGGTGCACCGCGCGCTGCGCGAGATCCACGAGCGCGCCGATGCGGTGCGTCGTGAGCGTCAGCAGGCGATGGCGGCGGACGGCCAGAAATATCTGGACGAAAACCGCGAGCGTGAAGGCGTGAACAGCACTGAATCCGGCCTGCAGTTCCGCGTCATCACCCAGGGCGAAGGCGCAATCCCGGCGCGTAAAGATCGTGTGCGCGTACATTACACCGGCAAGCTGATCGACGGCACCGTGTTCGACAGCTCCGTGATGCGTGGCGAACCGGCTGAATTCCCGGTAAGCGGCGTGATCCCAGGCTGGATCGAAGCCCTGACCCTGATGCCGGTAGGTTCCAAATGGGAACTGACCATCCCGCAAAACCTGGCCTATGGCGAGCGTGGCGCTGGCGCATCCATCCCGCCGTTCAGCACTCTGATTTTCGAAGTAGAGTTACTGGAAATTCTGTAACCCCGCATGCCACCCCCGTTTCGACGGGGGTAAATAATGGAAATAATGATAATTGTAGTGCTTTCTCCTGATTGCGCCCCCGTTCCGGGTGTTTTCATGAGATGCTTTGCAAGGTAATAGTGATTTAACACTCATTTTAAACATTTAATTAACATAACGTTAAAATCGCAGTACTCAACCCTCCGATTGTTACCTAATATCGATGATGTTTTTGAGGGGCATCGTCACTTCATTATGCATTTACAGGCCATCAGAGCCTGAACAACACAGACAGGTACAGGAATTCAACATGGTAGATCAAGTCAAAGACGCAGACGTTGCTGAGGCACCGGCTGAGCAGTCGCTACGGCGTAATCTTACAAACCGTCATATCCAACTTATTGCCATCGGTGGCGCAATCGGCACCGGGCTATTTATGGGTTCTGGCAAAACCATCAGCCTCGCAGGACCGTCGATTATTTTCGTTTATATGATCATCGGTTTTATGCTGTTTTTTGTGATGCGCGCGATGGGGGAATTATTACTTTCTAATCTGGAATATAAATCGTTCAGCGATTTCGCCTCGGACCTGCTTGGGCCGTGGGCCGGTTATTTTACCGGCTGGACCTACTGGTTCTGCTGGGTGGTCACCGGCATGGCGGACGTAGTGGCGATTACCGCCTATGCGCAGTTCTGGTTCCCTGAGCTTTCTGACTGGGTGTCGTCGCTGGCAGTGGTTCTGCTGCTGCTGGGGCTTAACCTCGCTACCGTGAAGATGTTCGGTGAGATGGAGTTCTGGTTCGCGATGATCAAAATCGTCGCTATTGTGGCGCTGATTATTGTCGGCGTGGTGATGATTGCCACCAACTTTACCTCCCCAACGGGCGTTGAAGCCTCGTTAGCGCATCTGTGGAATGACGGCGGCTGGTTCCCGAAAGGCATTAGCGGATTCTTTGCCGGGTTCCAGATAGCGGTATTTGCGTTCGTGGGTATTGAACTGGTGGGCACCACCGCAGCGGAAACCAAAGACCCGGAAAAATCGCTGCCGCGCGCCATCAACTCGATTCCGATTCGTATCATCATGTTCTACGTGTTTGCGCTGATTGTGATTATGTCGGTGACGCCGTGGAGCTCCGTGGTGCCGGATAAGAGCCCGTTCGTTGAGCTGTTCGTGCTGGTGGGCCTGCCTGCCGCCGCCAGCGTGATTAACTTCGTGGTGCTGACCTCTGCGGCCTCGTCGGCTAACAGCGGCGTGTTCTCCACCAGCCGTATGCTGTTCGGCCTGGCGCAGGAAGGCGTGGCGCCAAAAGCGTTCGCAAAACTCTCTAAGCGCGCAGTACCGGCGAAAGGGCTGACCTTCTCCTGTATCTGTCTGCTGGGCGGCGTGGTGATGCTGTACGTCAATCCGAGCGTAATCGGCGCGTTCACCATGATCACCACGGTATCAGCGATCCTGTTTATGTTCGTCTGGACCATCATCCTGTGCTCGTACCTGGTGTACCGCAAACAGCGCCCGCATCTGCATGAGAAATCGATCTACAAAATGCCGCTCGGCAAGCTGATGTGCTGGGTGTGCATGGCGTTCTTCGTGTTTGTGCTGGTGCTGCTGACGCTGGAAGATGATACCCGTCAGGCGCTGATCGTTACGCCGCTGTGGTTCATCGTGCTGGGTCTGGGCTGGCTGTTTATCGGCAAGAAACGTCTGGCGAACTTCCAGAAATAAGACGAAAAAAGGGCCATCAATGATGGCCCAATAAGGACTTCCGATGGCGCTCGACGGGCGCCTTATTTTTCTCCAGCGAGGGCACGCGGAAAAAGAACGTTGTTTTCCAGGCTGATGTGATTCATCAGATCGTCAATCAGCTCATTAATGCCGTTGTACATTGCTTTCCACGTAGTGCAGGCTTCCGGCGGCGGCGTCACGTTATTGGTGGTGTGCTTAATCACTTCCAGCAGTTCGCCCGCTTCATCATGCTCGCTCTCCATAACCGTAATCGGCCCGGTCGCGTGGCTGCCCATCCCCTGTTTAATCATCGGGAACAGGATCTGCTCTTCTTTCATCATGTGGCTGGACAGCTCTTCATGCAGCATGGTCAGGTATTTGGTCAGGCCTTTCGGCACGTTCGGCTTATCGGCATGAACGCGTTCCACTTTGGTGGCCTGATAAATCAGTTCCGGCAGCTGTTCGCGGTGGCGATCGTGGTAACGCACAATAATGTGATCGACGATTTCGGCCAGCGGCGCGGTACGCCACTCTTTTTCCAGCGGCTCGTCCGCCAGCGCGGTCAGTTCCGCTTCGATAGTATCGAGATCCAGCTCCTGGCGAGTCGCCGCGCGTAGCAGGGTCTGTTTGCCGCCGCAGCAGAAGTCGAGATTGTATTTACGGAACAGAGCAGAAGCGCGGGGAATGGTTAAAGCCAGTTCACCTAAAGGTTGGTCACGGAAGGCCATAGCGTTTACCTCAATCATCAGAATATAAGATGCATTTTAAATGCATCTTATAGGGAAAGCTATAACCCTTTTGAGTCAGCAAAAAAAAACCGACGCGGTTTGCGTCGGTTTGCGATCACGATCCCGGCGTGACGGGAATGATGGAGGGCGGCGATTTTTGCGGCTTAGCGCGTACTGCCAGCACCACGCCAATCACCAGCAGCAGAATGCCCAGCGCGGTCATCAACGGCGGCGGGCTTTGGCGCATCAGGAAGGTGTAAAGCAGGCCAGCGAGGGTTTCAAACATGATTAACGGCCCGAGGAGCACCGTTGGCAGCCGCTGGCTGGCTTCGTTCCAGCACAGCGCTCCTACCCAGGAACATAGCACCGCAATGGCGATCATCAGCGTAATAAACACCGCCGGACGCGGGCCGAAGGGCAGGGCGAAGGAGGACTGCTGGTGGGAAAGCCACAGGCAAACTGCGACATAGCCAACCAGCGACATCGGCAGCGTCACCAGCCCCTGGGCGGTGGCCCACATCATCGGCGGTTTATCGGGGTTTTCCCGCAGCCAGCGGGCGTTGCGCAGCGCGTACCAGGCCCAGCACACCACCGACACCAGCGCCAGCGCGATCCCGCTGCCGTAGCGCCAGAGATCGAAATCCACCACGCCGCCACGCAGTTCGGCGTAATTCACCAGCACCAGGCCGATGGCGATAAGCAATAAGGAAGGTGCGAGCTGCCGCCACGGGATTTTCCCATCGCGCTGGCTGTACAGCAGGTTGGCGAATACCGGGATCACCACCGGCAGCGTGCCGATAATCATGGTGGAGACCGGCGCGCCGGTGCGCTGGATGGCGCTGGCAAGGCAGACGTAATAAATCAGGTTGCCGACAGCGGAGAGAAACAGCGCGGTCCACCAGTCGCGGGAGGAGAGCTGCATCAGACGACGGCGGCCCAGCCAGGCGATAGGGATGGCAATCAGGCCCAGCGCCAGATAGCGGCCCGTCGATTGTAATGCCGCCGGGTATTCCGGCACGATCAGCGGCCCCACGAAAATCAGCCCCCACATCAGCCCTGCGGCGAGGGCGAACAACACTCCAGCAAACATCACGCATTCCCGTTAAAACAGTGTAACGCCCAGTGTGCGCAGTAATGCCTGATAATTATTGTATGAGATTGCGCTTTTAGCCTCTGGTGACCTGCTTCTGATAGCGAACCGGGGTGATGCCGTAGCGGCGGGTAAAGGCGCGCGTCAGGTGCGACTGGTCGCTGAGGCCGGTTGCGACGGCGACTTCGGCTGCGGGCATGCCGTCGGTTAAAAATTGCTTGGCGCGCCATAGCCGAACTGCCATCAGCATTTGATGGGGCGTAACGTGAAACTGCGCTTTGAACTGACGCAGGAAATGATACGGACTGAGCGCCGCCTCCTGCGCCAGCTCCTCCAGGCTCACCGCATGCATGTAGTTTTCATACATATACTCGCGCACCCGGTCGAAACGGGTTTGCCGGGTGGGGATTTGCCTGCCGCCGTGGCGGGCGTAAGGGCGGAAGTTGTCGATAAGGTCTAACACCAGGCCCTGTTGAGCCAGCGGATCGGGCTGGTGCCACAGGTCGTAAATGATCCGCCCGGTTGCCTGGGCGCGCAGCGGATCGTGACGCTCAACGTCAGTGAACCACCACTGTTTGACGCCGGTCATTTGCTCCAGCAACTCGGGTTCGAGATAAATCATCCGGTAGCGCCAGCCGCCCTGGGTCTCCGCCTCGCCGGTGTGCAGTTCGTCCGGGTTCATGGTCACCAGGGAATTTACCGCCGCTACGTGATCGGCACCGCGATAGCGAAAGCGCTCGGCACCCCATTCGATGGTGCCAATGCCAAAGGCTTCGTGGGTATGGGGTTCAAAGGCATAATTGGCGATATGGGCGTGATAAAGCTCAACGCCCGGAATGGCCGCTAAGTGCCGAAACCGGGCGCGATCTTGTTCATCGGTAAACTGTTCTGGTACGCCTTGCACAACTCACCCCCCTTAGACTGCCTGTTATTCATTATAGGGATGAGCCGTGGCATGGCTACGAAAATTAACCGCTAATTAACAATTACAGTATGGCCTTCAGGCTGTCATCGATAGTCGTCGTTGGGCGGCCAATCAGGCGGCTCAGCTGATGGCCGTCGTCAAACAGCCCGCCTTTGGATGCGCCAACGTCGGAGTCTGCCAGCAGTCTGGCAAAGCCTTCCGGCAGGCCTGCGCCCTGCAACGCGGCGGCGAAATCCGCTTCACAGAGGTTGTTATACACCACGGTTTTACCGCTCAGCGCGGAGATTTTTTCTGTCAGCTGCGCCAGCGTCCAGGCATTGTCACCCGCCAGTTCATACACTTTCCCGGCCTGATTATCGAGGCTCAGCACTTTCGCGGCGGCCTCGGCATAATCTTCCCGGGAGGCAGAGGCGATTTTGCCCTCGCCAGCGCTGCCGATAAACGCGCCGTGCTCCAGCGCCGCCGGTACGCTCGCCAGATAGTTTTCGCTATACCAGCCGTTACGCAGCAGTACGTAAGGCACGCCAGATTGTGCCAGATAGTTTTCAGTGTCCACGTGCTCCACGTGCAGCCCGAGCGGCGAAGTATCCGCACGCAACAGGCTGGTATAGGCAATCAGTTTTACGCCAGCGGATTTCGCCGCATCAATAATGTTGCGATGCTGCACGGCGCGTTGGCCCACTTCGCTGGACGAAATCAGCAGCAGTTTTTCCACGCCCCGTAGCGCCGAAGCCAGTGCCGCCGGATTGCCATAATCGGCCTCGCGAACCTGAACGCCTTGATCCGCCAGCGCCTGCGCTTTGGCTGGATTACGCACGATCGCCACAAGATCCTGTGCGTTATGGGTTTCCAGCAGTTTTTTGATGACCCATTGGCCCAGATGGCCGGTTGCGCCGGTGACTGCAATCATGATGTTACTCCTTCGTATTTGGTGGGTGTTGTGGCACACTATCACCCTAACTAACTTTTAGTAAGTACGCACAAAAAGGTAAGTATGAAAATGACATCTGCCAACACCCTGACGCAGCAGCTGCGCGACGGAAATTTATTTGCCGAGCAATGCCCGTCCCGGGACGTGTTAAAGCACGTCACCAGCCGCTGGGGCGTACTGATCCTGGTAGCGCTACGCGACGGCACCCATCGTTTTAGCGATCTGCGGCGCAAAATGGGCGGCGTCAGCGAAAAGATGCTGGCGCAGACCCTGCAATGGCTGGAACAGGATGGCTTTGTGAACCGGGTTTCTTATCCGGTCGTGCCGCCGCACGTGGAGTACAGCCTGACGCCGCTGGGCGAGCAGGTCAGCGAGAAAGTCGCGGCGCTGGCGGACTGGATTGAAATGAATTTGCCGCAGGTGATGGCGTCCCGCCATGAACGGGACGCCAGTGCGGCTTAACGGGCGTTCAGATCGAGCTGATACAGCGCAAAGCCGATCTCATCCTGACCCACGTTTTTCATCGGGTACTGCGCTTTTTGCTGGATAAACGCGGCGGCTTTCTCCCCCGGCGACGTTTCGAAGCGGATATCCAGCGGCTTATCGCTGTGGATGGGCGCCAGACGCCAGTTATTATCCGCCGCCGGGTGGATCTCCCCGGCCTGTTTGGTTTGCGCGCCAATCCAGGCGGCCAGCACCGAGCGATTCTCATCCGGAGAGGCGAAGGCGATATGATCGTCGCCAGTCCCGGCAAACTTGCCGCCATAAGCACGGTAGTTGTTAGTGGCGACCAGGAACGTCGCGTTCGGATCGACAGGTTTACCGTTAAACGTCAGTTGCTTAATTCGCTCAGCCTGAGGGTTCACCACCTGACATTCGCCGTCGTATTTCGCGGGCTGAGTCACATCAATTTGATAGTTAACGCCGTCAATCACATCGAAGTTATAGGTGCGGAAACCGTCCCAGTTAATCAGGCTCTGGGGCTGGCTGTTATTCACATCAATCTGGTTAAACTGCCCGGCGGAGCATTCTAGCCACTCTTTAACCTCTTTGCCGCTGGCTTTCACCACCACCAGCGTGTTCGGGTAGAGATACAGATCGGCGGCATTGCGGAAGGTTAACTGACCTTTTTCCACTTCCACATAGCTTGCCGGATCGTTTTTACGCCCGCCCACTTTAAACGGTGCGGCGGCAGACAATACCGGCAGCGAGGCCAGATCCGGATCGCCCTGGATAAAGTGCTCCACGTAGGCGCGCTGGGCGTTATTCACCACCTGAACGGTGGGATCGTCCTGCACCAGCGCCAGATAGCTGTAAAGATTATCGGCGGATTTACCAATCGGCTGGCTGACAAAATCCCGCGTGGCGTCGTGAGAGGGCTTCAGCACCTTCACCAGATCCGCGTCTTCCGCCGCCAGAGATTTTTTCGCTGCGGCGTCGTAAATGGGCCGCGCCTGGGCTTTCGCCTCGTTAACCTGCCACTTTCCGGCATCGTTATTCAGCACCATATCCACCACGCCCAGGTGATCGCCCCACATGCCGGGCATGACCGCAGGAACGCCGTTTAGCGTACCTTTCTCAATATCCGCGCCTTTGATGGCGGCAAAATCTTTACCGGGGAACACCGCATGAGCGTGTCCAAACAGAATGGCATCCACGCCGGGTACTTCGCTTAAGTAGTACACCGAGTTCTCCGCCAGCGCTTTGTACGGCTCGGCAGACAGCCCGGAGTGCGCCACCACGACCACCAGATCGGCCCCTTTGGCGCGCATTTCCGGGATGTAGCGACGGGCGGTTTCGGTGATATCGGTGACGGTAACCTTGCCGCTCAGGTTGGCTTTATCCCAGGTCATGATTTGCGGCGGCACAAAACCGATATAGCCGATGTTCAGGGTATGGGTTTTGCCCTCGCGATCTTTCACTTCGGTGGGTTGGATCAGATACGGCGTAAACAGCGGCTTATTGGTTTTAGCGTCGATAACGTTGGCGTTAACGTACGGATAGTTCGCCCCTGCCAGCGCGTTGTGCAGGTAATCGAGGCCGTAGTTGAATTCGTGATTGCCGAGGTTGCCCACGGCGTAATTCAGGGTATTCATCGCCGCGAAAACCGGATGCACATCGCCGTCTTTTAAGCCTTTAGCCGCCATGTAATCGCCCAGCGGGCTGCCCTGAATCAGATCGCCGTTATCCACCAGCACGCTGTTAGCGGCTTCGCCACGGGCAGCGTTGATCAGCGAGGCGGTGCGCACCAGGCCGAATTTTTCAGTTGGGGCGTCTTTGTAATAATCGAAATCCATCATGTTGCTATGTAAATCAGTGGTTTCGAGGATCCTTAAATCCACCGTTGCCGCATAGACGTTGGCCGTCACAAGCGTCGCCAGGAGCGTTGCGCTAAACTTAATCATCATCAAGGTCCCTTTTTAAGATCTCTGTTGCAAAAAGATATGTATGTATAGGCTGTTGCTTACAGAAATGTGAATCCTGCCATAGATTGATGTAAGGAAATCCAGGCTCTATCACAGATGGCGGAATCAGGCGCAATGCTATATAAAAAGTCATTATGTAAAACAAAGGGTTAATCAGCGGCAGAAAATGCCTGTCGCTCACGAAGAGGTGGAAGATGTTAGAACAGGTATGCCAGGTGGCGCGCGAGGCGGGAAACGCCATTATGCAGGTCTATCAGGGCGAAAAGCCGATTGACGCAACCCATAAACTTGACGATTCTCCGGTTACGGCGGCGGACATCGCCGCCCATAAAATCATTGTCGAAAGTCTGAACAGGCTCACCCCGGATATTCCGGTGCTTTCTGAAGAAGATCCGCCCGCCTGGGAAATACGTCAGCACTGGCAGCGTTACTGGTTGGTGGATCCGCTGGACGGCACTAAAGAGTTCCTGAAGCGCAATGGCGAATTTACCGTCAATATCGCGCTGATTGAAAACGGAAAACCGGTACTGGGCGTGGTATACGCGCCGGTGATGAAAGTGATGTACAGCGCCGCCGAAGGGAAGGCGTGGAAAGAGGAGTGCGATATTCGTAACCCAATCCACGTGCGCGACGCCCGGCCACCGCTGGTGGTGATCAGCCGTTCGCACACCGATGAAGAGTTAAAAGAGTATTTGCAGCAGCTGGGCGAGCATCAAACCACGTCCATCGGTTCATCGCTCAAATTCTGCCTGGTGGCGGAAGGGCAGGCGCAGCTTTACCCGCGTTTCGGGCCAACCTGCATCTGGGACACCGCCGCAGGGCACGCGGTGGCGGTGGCTGCCGGGGCACATGTTCACGACTGGAAGGGCGTCACGCTGGATTACACCCCGCGCGAGTCGTTCCTGAACCCCGGCTTCCGGGTTTCTATTTACTAAGTAACTGTTGCAGCAGGCTCATTACCTGCTGCACTTCCTGCTGGGTCAGCCCGCCGTCTTTGGCGAACTGCACCCGTCCCTGTTTATCCAGCACCACTACCGCCGAGCTTTCCGGCTCCAGCGCCCAGGATTTAGCCACTACGCCATTGCTGTCGACGATGAACTGCGACCACGGATAGAGCTTTTTATTATCCTCCAGGCTGCTGCGCACAAACATCGCGCTGCCCGGGATCGCATCATCGGTATTTACGATGGTGGTGGTCTGATAGGTATCGTGGGGCAGTTTGGCGTTTTTGATGGCTTCAATCAGCCCGGCGTTCTTTTCTTTGGCGGAGGTGCGTCCGGCAATATGCTGCACCACTCGCACTTTTCCACTTAACTGCGCGCTGTTCCAGTTTTTGTAGCTAAACTTATCGTTAGTAAGAATCAATTCGCCCCGGTCAGAGACGCCGACCGGCGGGACGCGTTGATTATCCTGGAAATTGTGAGCCGATGCCATGAAAGGCAGCAGCAATAGTGCGAGCGTCGCGGCTTTGCGAAGGGTCATTGTACGGATCCTTATTGTTGTTCTCAGCAGGTGATCGGACCACTGGGTCCTGACTTTTTAAGCATATGTGCTAAATACTTTCTTTACCCGCAACCTTGATGCCACTTTGCGGGCGGACGCACATATCCTGAAGAAAATCGCGCTTTATACTGGCTTTTATGGGCTATTGAAAAGAAAACTCTCAAAAACTGTAATAAAACGGTAAATAAACTTAACCACACTGTGTCACCTGACCAAACTGGTCTATAGTCAACTGGCAACAAAATTTGCGCCTTATTCATGACGGGCCGATTGTGGCACCGCCGGGGCGTAACACTAAGCAGGAGTAGAAAAAAGTGAAAATATTCCAACGTTATAACCCCCTTCAGGTGGCTAAATACGTGAAGATCCTGTTCCGTGGACGGTTATATATCAAGGATGTAGGCGCTTTCGAGTTTGATAAGGGTAAGATCCTTATCCCGAAAGTGAAGGACAAACAGCACCTTTCGGTGATGTCCGAAGTCAACCGTCAGGTTTTGCGTCTCCAGACCGAGATGGCTTAACCCTTAAAGTCGTACGTGAGTATTACCTGTGCAGTAATCAAAACGGCCCCGATGGGGCCGTTAGTGTTTCTGGGATCAGGAAGCCGGGGTTTCTTCCGGCTTGCGCGGGACCAGTACGGTGGGCTTGTTATCAATGCGGGTCACAAGCAGCTGGTCGATGCGGTAGTTATCAATATCCACCACTTCAAACTTATAGCCGGAGAACTTCACCGAGTCGGTGCGTTTGGGGATTTTACGCAGCATAAACATCATAAAGCCGCCAATGGTCTCGTAGTTGCCGGACTGCGGAAACTCATCAATATCCAGCACGCGCATCACGTCATCAATCGGCGTCCCACCGTCAATTAGCCACGAGTTCTCATCGCGCGCCACGATTTGCTCTTCCAGCCCCTGGCCGACTAAATCGCCCATCAGGGTGGTCATCACGTCGTTGAGCGTAATGATGCCTACCACCAGCGCGTATTCATTCATGATCACCGCGAAGTCTTCTCCGGCGGTTTTGAAACTTTCCAGCGCTTCGGAGAGGGTCAGCGTATCGGGCACGATCAGCGTATTGCGGATTTGCACCCCGCTGTTCAGCGCCAGGCTCTGGTTGCCCAGCACTCTATTCAGCAGCTCCTTGGAATCGACGTAACCGACGATATGGTCGATATCGTCATTACACACCAGGAATTTAGAGTGGGGATGGTCGGCAATTTTACTCTTCAGACTCTGCTCATCTTCATGCAGATCGAACCAGACGATGTTTTCGCGCGAGGTCATGGATGACGGCACGGTGCGCGATTCCAGCTCAAACACGTTTTCGATCAGCTCGTGCTCCTGCTTACGCAGCACCCCGGCCAGCGCCCCGGCTTCCACCACGGCGTAAATGTCGTCAGAGGTGATATCGTCTTTACGCACCATCGGCAGTTTGAAGATGCGAAAAATCACGTTGGCGAGGCCGTTAAAGAACCACACCAGCGGGCGGAACACGAACAGACAGAAGCGCATCGGGTTGATGATACGCAAAGCAATCACTTCAGGCGCAATCATACCGATGCG
Organism: Atlantibacter subterraneus; assembly: GCF_007570865.1. Lineage (GTDB taxonomy): Bacteria > Pseudomonadota > Gammaproteobacteria > Enterobacterales > Enterobacteriaceae > Atlantibacter > Atlantibacter subterraneus. The sequence goes on from NZ_VLPS01000006.1 coordinate 205,851, forward strand.
TTTCGGCGTCAGGTCGGCGATCAAAATGAACGCGCCGGTGACCAGCGAGAACGACATAATAAAGCTCAGTTGCTCCGCCAGTTCAGGGGAGACTAAGCCGTCAAAGATTTTATGAAAGGCTGGCGAAAACGCCGCATCGCCGACGATACCGCCAAGAATGGCGACCGCGTTAAGGCCAATCTGCACCACGGTGAAGAACATGCCCGGATTTTCCTGCATCTTCAGCACGCGCATGGCGTTGATGTTGCCTTCGTCGGCCATCAGTTTGAGTTTTATCTTGCGGGAGGCGGCAAGCGAGATCTCAGAGAGCGAGAAAAACGCACTGACGCCGATGAGACAAAGTATTAATAAAATACTGTTTAACATAGTTTATCCAGCCTGAGCCGGATCCTCGGAAGGGAAATGAAAATACCATTAGAAATAACACGATAAATACGGGCTCACTGATGAGCGAGCCCGTAATTTCAGGGGGTAGTATAGCGTAAGGGCGGGTGGTGCTGCCAGCAGGGCGTCAGCGGTAGACCATTTCGAAGGTGGCGGTAGCGTTGATATTGCCGCCGCGAAGCGAACTGCGATCGTAAAGACGTATCACCCGTGCCTGGAATGGAACGGTAACTTGTTGAGTATGGGCGGTTGTCCATACTTGCCGGGTCTGATTAAACGAAACAGGTTGATTTTCGAACAATATCTGTACGCCAATGCCCTGGGCAGAATCCGGCTGATCTGGGTTATCCAGAGCCAGAATGTCCTGTTGACCTGCGGTATTGCCGGAAAATTTCAGCGAGAAATCCGTGTTTTCATCACAATGTAAATTGATACCAAAATCGACCGGGCTGGTGGTATCCCCTGAGCGTGAAAGAGAGTTGATGGATGCGCCTCCGCCTGGCGTAAGCGCCACATTAATATCTTTGGTCTCAATATCGCATCCGCTGGTTTGCACCTGCACCAGTGTGGGGTTAAAAGACAGCAGAAACTGTCGGATGGTGCCGAAGGTTCGGTCAGCCTCGTAGCCATATAAAATAAGCATCCCCGATGAGATTGGTTGACCCGTCGCGACTAATCGCACTCTGAAATAATGTTGTTCGATAAACTCATCACCCGCCTCCGCCGTTTCGGCATATCTCGGCCACTGTATCGGGACTAATGTTTGCATATCTTTGCTGGTATAGATGGCGATGCCGATGCCGGGAATATTGGTTTGGTAGACATAAGGCGTCGCAAGCCCGCTGACCGGCGTTTTATCATTCAGATAGCCCGTTTCAATCGTCGCGGCGGTTAAGCATAAAATATCGGTGGTGACAGAGGAGCTAATGATCCCACTATCCCATAATACGGTATCGGCGGCAGGATGAGCGTCTACCGTTAATGTCGGAATGGTGACTTCCTGCATCACGTTACCGGAGCCGTTGTGAAAAACACAATTGGCCTGTGCGCTCCAGCAGATAACCGGCAATAGCAGGCTAAGCATCAGCCGGAACAGAGAGAGGAGTGAGTAAGGTTGAACTGGCATGGTTTTTCCTGAAATGTTAACGGCATTCAAGCGTTTGTTGAATAACCGGGATATCAGCGGTTGAAACAGCAGCGAAGGGCAGCGCTTCGGTCTCGCAGGTTTGATCGATGCTATTACCCCATTGCGCGACCAGCTTCGTGCCAGCGGAAACGCCCGTGATATAAACCTGGCCGCGGTCATCTACCAGGCTGGATGGGCTTTCTTTTTCATTGGGGAGGGAAACCAGCGCGCCAAAAGGAACCGGCTGATTGTGATGGCGTAAGGTAAACAAGATTCGCGCGCCGGTTCGCACTTTATAGTTGGCCAGCGCTACAGCGCCACGTGAAGGAATAACCACGTTAACCGGATCGCTAATATCGATATTTCGTTGCCCGGCCGTATTCAATGAAATGGTGTTTTGCCGGTAGGGATTACTGTAAGGCACAATGGCATAACCCCGGCTATCGGTATAAATTCCGGTGCCGTTGTTAATTTTCACGCCGCTGGCCCCGGGGGCGCGCACCAGCGTCATCGTATCGGGCAGAGACTGCGCCAGCGTTACGCCATAGGGATGAACGACAACGCCCCCCTGGGCGCTGTAATTGATTTGTTGGTTAGTATTACTGTAATGATAGCCGCCGCTTACACTGCCGGAAGAACTGCGATAGGTCGCATTAAGGCTCCCGTTAGTCGCTTTATTTTGTTCATCCCAGGACTGCTGAACCGCGTAACTCAGTTTGTTATCTGTTAACGCATTACCGCTTATCCCTGTTTGATGGGTGGCATTTCCCTGCTGCGACTGGCTTAATGAATAATTAGCCCATGTCTGAGGAAGCCATTTATCCAGAGGGACGCTGACGTTAAAAGAAAATTGATTATCGCGCTGGCTGGTGGGCATCTCAGTTTGCGACGCGTTGAATGCAAATGAGATCCGATGCCACATCATATTATAGCCAAGTGAAATATTGCGCTCATATTTATTTAACTGCCAATAATCCTGTTGATAAGCAGAAATATAAACGTTGCCCCAGCTTCCCAGTGACTGGTTAATATTAATTTGCGCGCGGCTTCGGCGATTATAAGCGTTACGGTACGCATACATATCATCTTGTGTATCGGAGGTAGTTTGCTGATCAATAGCTTCAGAAAAGGTATAAAAGTTTTTTGAAGAATAGCGGTAACTCGCCAGTGTCAAATTGGTGCCGGTTTTATCGATATTTTTCGCATACTGGATACGGTAAGACATACCTTTATTAGTCGCGCCATCAATGACGCTGGTCGCGTGCGTGGAATCAAATGATACCGATCCCAGAGTATGCAGATCGGCACCCAGCCCCAGCATGGATGAGTAATACCCCTGCGACGCGACGCTGCCGCCATATGCGGTGATCCCCCACGGCAGCCCGTACACCAGTTGCGCCTGGCCAAAGTCAGGCGACGCGGAAACATCTTTGCTTTGATAACGGCCCAGCGCCAGGCTGTAGTTAAAGCCGCCGCGCCGCAACATAACCGGTAAAGAAGCAGACGACTGGGTAAACGAATGCTCGCTGCCATCTGCTTCTGTAACGGTTATGTCAAAATCGCTGCCGGAAGAAATCTGAGTTATATCGGTGATTTCGAATGGGCCAGGCGGAACGTAGGTTTCATAGAGCGTATAGCCATGCTGTTTTATGGTTACCCTGGCGTCGCTTTGGGCGATACCGCGAATAACGGGCGCAAATCCCTGCTGGCTGTACGGCAGCATATCGTTATCTGAATAGATCCTGACGCCGCGAAACGGGATCCCGTCAAAGAGGTCGGCAGGGGTGGTGCTATCGCCCAGCAAAAACTGGCTGCGCAACTTTTTAATATCATGGGACAGCGTTGACGACAGGTTTTCCCAGTCGCCATCGGAATAGCTGGCGTTATTCCGTACCCGCCAGCCGCCATAGTTCGCGCCGGTATTCAGGTTAAGAAAATTGCTGGACATATTTGCCTGTAACCCATTGCGATAGCGCGATTGCGATCCGCTGTAGTAATAGCCCAACAGAAAGGCGGGGAGGCCGTCATCCCAAAGCTCAGGCGAGACAAGATCTTTCGCCTCATGCGTCAGCGCGATTTGCGGAACGCGAATATCCAGACGCTGCGTTTTATCAGACCAGCGATATGTCGCATCTTTAATATACTGGCTGATGTCGCTGATGGTGTCGTCATCAGCCAGTTTATCAAATGCAGGTATCGCATCGACATTCACGCCATAGCTCCGAAGATCGGCTTTAGTGAGAACGGGAAATAAATGATTTTTATCGGCGGAAAGCTGATAGGTTATTTCTTTTTTTCCTGCATAATTCAAATTGAAATAAACGGAGGATAAATAGTTTCCGGCCAGTAATTCATTATCTGAAATATATTTTTTCAGAACGGCGCTATCAGCAAGCGGCGAATCGTGGCTCAACGCGTTCAGGTTAAACTGCTCTTCGCCCCGCGCCTGCGCATTGGTGAATAGTGTTAACATTACCAGTGCAAAATAACGTATCCCCGGGCAATAAAAAACCGCGCCTCCCTTTATTTCATAGCTGAGCATTGATGTATAACCTTAGGGCAGAAGCGTTTGTTGTGACTCTGTTACGCTCCCATAGTCATTAATGGCATTCCATTTAATAGATGAGTTTACCGTCAGATTCGCCGGAAGAGTAATTACTCCAAATGGGGCAACCATCATTGATAATGCCGCCAGCGTATTACGAGGCGCGGCCAGTTTCACATTATTAACAGAAACTGTGCTCAGCGTGACGTAATAAGGCGTGGGATTGCTAATGTTTAGCCCGGCCCCTTTTCTGGCAAAAGTTATTTTTTTATAAGCGTTGCTTGCGCCATCTTCAGTCAGCGTACTGGGGCGATAAATAAGTTTAATACGCGTTCTTGAAGCCAGTTGCAGCTTACTTTTATTCTGTAACTCTTCAGGGGTGCTGGCGATGAATTTAATATTGGCCCAGAACACAGACTCCCGGTCCTTAGGCAATTCCGCCCCTTTTTTTGCGTAGATAAAATGGAAAATCGTTTCCTGATTAGCGCCAAGCTTAATGATTGGCGGCGAGGCGATAAAAGGCGGTTCGCCCTGGTCGTCAATATTACTCACCCATGCCTGAACTAAATGGCTGATGGTGGTATTCTGGCTTTTAACCGAGAGTTGCGCCTCATCATTTTTTTCCGGGTAAATAATTCGCGTTGCGCCAATCTGCACACCGGCCAGGGCGGATGAACAAAGGGTTAATGTGCTAATAAATACTGCTAAGTGAAATACGCTTTTCATAATGGCATTTAATTCAAGTGAAAACAGCAGCGCCAGGGAGACAGCACAGCTGTAGGAATATCCGGTTACGGATAATAAATGGTGTACGTCGCATCCGCGGTAAAGTCGCCGCCTTTGATGGTTGCCGGAGCCACCGTTGCCACCAGTTTGGCCTGATAATTAAACGTTAAATCACTGGCCGGGCCGGTTGGTGTCGTTTGCGCAAAAGCGCTATTCGGCGCATTATCAAAAGTCACTTTGCTGCTGGATGCGGCACCGGTCCCGTAAAGCACAACCGCCAGACCGGTAGGATCGGTTGACGTCATCGCTTTCAATTCTTCATTGGTGGTATCAGTGGTACCCGAGAAGGTGAGGTTAACGGTGGTATCCGCTGGACACGTGATTAATTTAATCGCCACATCCTGAGTTTGTGAGTTTTCACTGCCAAGCGCAGAAAATGATGTTGTCGACACGGGCGTAAACGTAACGTTAACCGTTTTAGAACCGCTGTCTATCTCACAAGGCGCGCTGACGACCTTACCGGTAAAATGCACTGTCCCTTGATCGTCGGTTGCATACGCTATATTGGCTAGGGAAGAAATTGCCAGCAAAGTAGTGAATACATATCCCTTATTTACACTCTTCATATTTCCTCTGTACATGTCAGGCTGAAATGAATATTTTTGTAGAGTCGATATTAAATATTTATGCGCGAGCAGTGTCAACTGGCGAGTTTTAATGTTGTCTGAATTATCGTTTAATTAAAAATAATTTAAATAAGAATAGTGCTGAAGGTTTATTGACCAGGTGGTATTACTTATTGAGATGACTGGCAGGAATTAAATTATTATTCAGAAATTAACATTGTAGAGATAATTCATTTATAGGGTTTTATAAAAATGAATTCAGATAATGCCAGGATTCTTTTTTTGGCATTATCTGAAATTTAACGCAAGCAGATTAATCTATCCGCGCGGCGGTAAACACACCCCAATCCCGCCGATTCCGCAATACCCATAGGGATTTTTGTGAAGATATTGCTGATGCTCATCTTCGGCGTAATAGAAGGGCTTAGCGCTGGCGATTTCGGTGGTGATGACCCGATCATCGCCTGTTTCCTCCATGGCTTTCTGAAAACGCGCCAGGCTGGCCCGGGCGGCACTGTCCTGCTCCGGCGTCAGCGGATAAATGCCCGAACGGTATTGCGTCCCGGTATCATTGCCCTGGCGCATCCCCTGAGCGGGATCGTGATTCTCCCAGAACACCTGTAACAGCTGCTCATAACTTATAACGCGCGGATCGTAAACGATGCGCACCGCTTCGGCATGACCGGTTTTCCCCGTACAGACTTCGCGGTAGGTTGGATTCAGGGTGTAGCCGCCGGTATAACCTGCCGCGGTGCTGTACACGCCCGGCAATGACCAGAACAACCGTTCGACACCCCAGAAACAGCCCATCGCGAACAGGGCGATTTCCATCCCTTCCGGCACGTTGGTCATTGAGTGCTCGTTGACTGCGTGCAACGCAGTGACCGGCATCGGCGTACTACGTCCAGGCAGAGCCAGATCCGGGTCAATCAGGTGCTTTTTGTCAAAAAAATTCATCGTTGCGACTCCCGTAAGTGGAGAAATAAGCAACAGCCTCGCTAAGGTTGTCACACGGCGTGTCTTTGCACACAATACAGTTGATAAATACGTCTAGATTTAAACATAAGAAATATTTGGGTAGTCGTCTCTTTTTCAATTCCCGATATGCGGGAATTTTCATCAAGCCGCGGAGCGGCACTACGTTTCCTTCCAGGGGTGGGAAAAAGGAAATTCAGGAGAAAACGTGCCACGATTCCGTCTCTTTTTCTGCGCCAGTTTGGTACTGGTATCCGCCGCTGCCAGCGCGGCGAACGTGCGTCTACAAGTGGAAGGCCTGTCTGGCGAACTGGAAAAAAACGTTCGCGCTCAACTATCTACAATACAAAGTGATGAAGTTACGCCTGACCGACAATTCCGCGCCCGCGTGGATGACGCCATCCGAAATGGGCTTAAGGCGTTGGGGTATTACGAGCCGACAATAGACTTCGATTTGCGCCCGCCGCCGCCCAAAGGACGCCAGGTTTTGATCGCTAAAGTATCCCCTGGCGTGCCGGTACGCATCGGCGGAACCGATGTGATTTTACGTGGCGGCGCGCGTACCGATCGGGACTATCTCGACCTGCTCAGCACCCGTCCGGCGATCGGAACGGTGCTCGATCACGGTGATTACGACAATTTTAAGAAAAGTCTCACTCGCGTTTCGCTGCGCAAAGGCTACTTCGACAGCGAGTTTACTAAGAGTCAGTTAGGGGTTTCACTGGAACGCCATCAGGCGTTTTGGGACATCGATTACAACAGCGGTGGACGCTACCGTTTTGGGCCGGTGACCTTCGAAGGATCGCAAATCCGCGAAGAGTATTTACAAAGCCTGGTGCCGTTCGGGCAGGGCGATTATTACCAGTCCAAAGACCTGGCGGAACTCAACCGTCGGCTTTCCGCCACCGGTTGGTTCAACTCGGTGGTGGTGGCTCCGGAATTTGATAAGGCCCGACAGACCAAAGTGCTGCCGCTGCACGGTGTACTCTCGCCGCGCATTCAGAACCGGATAGAAACCGGGGTAGGTTACTCCACCGACGTGGGGCCGCGCGTTAAAGCCACCTGGCACAAGCCCTGGATTAACTCTTACGGCCACAGCTTCACCACCAGCACCAGCATTTCCGCGCCGGAGCAGCAGCTCGACTTCAGCTATAAAGTGCCGCTGCTGAAAAACCCCATCGAGCAATATTACCTGGTGCAGGGCGGTTTTAAGCGCACCGACTTAAACGATACCGAAGCCGACTCCACGACGCTTGCGGTGTCGCGCTACTGGGATCTGTCGAGCGGCTGGCAGCGCGCCATCAACCTGCGCTGGAGTCTCGACCACTTTACCCAGGCGGATGTCACCAATACCACCATGCTGCTCTACCCGGGCGTGATGATTAGCCGTACCCGCTCGCGCGGCGGTTTAATGCCGACCTGGGGCGATTCCCAGCGTTATTCGGTGGATTACTCCAATACCGCCTGGGGCTCGGACGTCGATTTCGTGGTGTTGCAGGCGCAAAACGTCTGGATCCGCACCCTGTACGATCGCCACCGTTTCGTCGCGCGCGGCAATCTGGGCTGGATTGAAACCGGCGACTTCGACAAAGTCCCGCCGGACCTGCGTTTCTTCGCGGGCGGCGACCGCAGTATTCGCGGCTACAAATACAAATCTATTTCCCCTGAGAATGACGACGGCAAACTCACCGGCGCTTCGAAACTGGCTACCGGATCGCTGGAGTACCAGTACAACGTTACCGGCAAATGGTGGGGCGCCATGTTCGTGGATTCCGGCGAGGCGGTGAATGATATCCGCCGCAGCGATTTCAAAACCGGCGCGGGCGTCGGGGTGCGCTGGCAATCGCCGGTCGGCCCGGTCAAACTCGATTTCGCGGTGCCGATTGGCGATAAAGAAGAACACGGGTTGCAGTTCTACATCGGTTTGGGGCCTGAATTATGAGTTTATGGAAGAAGATCACCCTTGCCGTGGTGCTGTTTCTGGTGGTGCTGCTTGGGGTTGTCGGGTTCTTAGTCGGGACGACCACCGGCCTGCACATGGTGTTTAAAGCGGCCGATCGCTGGGTGCCGGGGCTGGAGATCGGCAGCGTGACCGGCGGCTGGCGCGATCTGTCGATCAAAAATCTGCGCTATGAGCAGCCGGGTGTTAACGTCCTGGCGGGCGAAGTCCACCTCGCCGTGAAGCTGGGTTGCCTGCGCGACAGCAGCCTGTGCGTGAACGCTCTGGCGTTACGTGACATCAACGTGGTGATTGATACCGAGAAAATGCCCCCGGCGGCTCAGGTTGAAGAGGAAGACAGCGGCCCGCTCGACCTCTCGACGCCATACCCCATTACGCTAAGCAGCGTCACGCTCAATAACGTTAACGTTCGTATTGATGACACCACGGTATCGGTAATGGATTTCGCGTCTGGCCTCAACTGGCAGGAACGCAACCTGACGCTGACGCCTACCACCTTACAGGGGCTGCTCATCGCCCTGCCGAAAGTGGCTAAAGTCGCGCAGGAAGAGGTGGTTGAACCGAAGATAGAGAACCCGCAGCCGGATGAGCTGCCGCTGGGCGAGACGCTCAAACAGCTGTTCTCGAAGCCGGTGCTGCCGGAGATGACCGACGTCCATCTGCCGCTGAATCTGACCATTCAATCGTTCCGCGGCGAACAGCTACGCTTAACGGGCGATACCGACGTCACCATTAACGCAATGCTGCTTAAAGTCAGCAGCGTGGACGGGATAGCCACTCTTGATGCGCTGGATATTGATTCCACCCAGGGTACGGTAAACGCCACAGGGCGCGCCGAGCTGCGCAACAGCTGGCCGGTGGATATCACGCTCAACAGCACCCTGAACGTCGATCCGATTAAAGGCGAAAAGGTCAAAATCAAAGTCGGCGGGGCGCTGCGCGAACAGCTGGAGTTCGGCATTAACTTGTCCGGCCCGGTAGATCTGGTGCTGCGCGGCCAGACTAAGCTGGCTGAAGCGGGCCTGCCGTTGAATCTGGATATCACCAGCGAGCAGCTTTACTGGCCGTTTACCGGTGAAAAACAGTATCAGGCGGACGATCTCAAGCTCAAGCTGACCGGGAAGATGACCGACTACACCCTGAGCTTCCGCACGGCGGTGAAGGGCGCGGAAATCCCGCCCGCCACGATTACCCTGGACGCCAAAGGCAACGAGCAGAACATCAATCTGGATAAGCTGAAAGTCGCTGCGCTGGAAGGTACCACTGAACTGAAGGCGCTGCTTGACTGGCAGCAGGCCATCAGCTGGCGCGGCGAGCTGACGCTTAACAAAATCAACACCGCCAAAACCTGGCCAGACTGGCCGGCGAAGCTCGATGGCTTAGTAAAACTGCGCGGCAGCCTGTACGGCGGCAGCTGGCAGGTGAACGTGCCGGAAATTAAGCTGGCGGGCAACGTTAAACAGAACGCCGTGAAAGTAGACGGGCAACTCCAGGGCAACAGCTATATGCAGTGGGTGATCCCCGGGCTGCACGTGGCGCTGGGACGTAACACTGCCGACATTAAAGGCGAGCTGGGCGTGAAGGAGCTGGAGCTGGACGCCAGTATCGACGCGCCGAATCTGGACAACGCCCTGCCGGGGTTAGGCGGCACTGCCAAAGGACTGGTGAAGATCCGTGGAACGGTGGAAGCGCCGCAGGTGCTGGCGGACATTACCGCCCGCAATCTGCGCTGGCAGGAGCTGTCGATTGCCCAGGTGCGCGTCGACGGCGACATCAAATCTACCGATCAGATTGGCGGCACGCTGGACGTGCGCGTAGAGCGTATTGCCCAGCCGGGGCTGAATATCGCGCTGGCGACCATCAACGCCAAAGGCAGCGAAAAGGATCATCAACTGGCGCTGCGGGTGCAGGGTGACCCGGTTTCCGGGCAGCTTAATCTGAAAGGCAGCTTTGACCGCGAGGAACAGCGCTGGCGCGGCACTCTGGAAAATACCCGCTTCGAAACGCCGGTCGGCCCATGGTCGCAATCCCGCGCTATTGCGCTGGATTACCGCGGCCAGGAGCAAAAAATCACTATCGGCCCGCATTGCTGGACCAACCCTAATGCGCAACTTTGCTTGCCGCAGGCGGTCGATGCGGGTGCGGCAGGCCATGCCGTGGTGGAGCTTAACCGCTTTGATCTGGCGATGGTGAAACCGTTCCTGCCGCCGGAAACCCAGGCAAGGGGCGTGTTCACCGGCAAAGCCGATGTCACATGGGACACTACCAAAGAGGGTCTGCCGCAGGGCAGTGTGACGCTGGATGGCCGTGGTGTACGGGTGACGCAAATCGTTAACGGCAACGCGCTGCCGGTGGCCTTTGATACCCTGAGCCTGAACGCCGCGCTGCGTAATAATCAGGCGGAGCTGGGCTGGCTGCTGCGCCTGGCGGGCAACGGGCAGTTCGACGGTAAAGTGCAGATTGCCGATCCGCAAAACCGCCGCAACCTGTCCGGCAACGTCAACATTCGCAACTTCTCGCTGGCGATGGTCAACGCTATCTTCTCACGCGGCGAGAAAGCGGCGGGGCTGTTAAACGCCAATTTACGGCTGGGGGGCAACGCGGCGCAGCCGCAGCTGTTTGGTCAGATGCAGCTGACCGGCGTAGATATCGACGGTAACTTTATGCCGTTTGATATGCAGCCAAGCCAGCTCTCGATGGCCTTCAACGGCATGAGCTCCACGCTGCAAGGCGTGGTGAATACCCGACGCGGGCAGATCAACCTGAACGGCGACGCCGACTGGAGCCAGATTGACAACTGGCGCGCGCGGGTGGCGGCGAAGGGCGATAAAGTCCGCATTAGCGTGCCGCCGATGGTGCGGCTGGATGTATCGCCGGACGTGGTGCTGGAAGCCACGCCGAGCCTGATCACGCTGGATGGCCGGGTTGACGTGCCCTGGGCGCGTATCGTGGTGCATGAGCTGCCGGAAAGCGCAGTGGACGTTTCCAGCGATGAAGTGATGCTGGATGCGCAGTTGAAGCCGGAAAGCGCGCCGACGGCAGCGATCCCAATCAACAGTAATCTGACGGTTCATGTCGGTAATAACGTGCGTATGGACGCCTTCGGCTTACGGGCGCGTCTGACGGGCGACCTGAAAGTGGCGCAGGATAAGCAGGGGCTGGGCTTAAACGGCCAGGTCAATATTCCGGAAGGGCGTTTCCGCGCTTACGGCCAGGATCTGATCGTGCGTAAAGGCGAACTGCTGTTCTCCGGGCCGCCGGATCAGCCGCTACTAAACATAGAAGCAATCCGAAATCCTGAGGCCACGGAAAACGATGTGACCGCGGGGGTGAGGGTCACCGGCACGCCGGATGAACCCAGGGTTGAGGTGTTCTCAGATCCGGCAATGTCGCAGCAGGAGGCACTTTCCTATCTGTTACGCGGTCAGGGGCTTGAGAGCGGACAGAGCGATAGCGAAGCAATGACCTCAATGCTGGTTGGTCTGGGGGTTGCACAAAGTGGTCAGGTTGTGGGTAAAATCGGCGAGACGTTTGGCGTCAGTAATTTGGCGCTGGATACCCAGGGAGTCGGCGACTCCTCGCAAGTAGTGGTCAGCGGCTATGTACTGCCGGGTCTGCAGGTGAAATATGGCGTAGGTATTTTCGATTCGCTGGCGACGCTTACGCTGCGTTATCGCCTGATGCCTAAGCTATATCTGGAAGCGGTGTCTGGCGTAGATCAGGCACTCGATTTGCTCTATCAGTTCGAGTTTTAGCAATGCGAATATTTGTCTACGGTAGTTTAAGACGCAAACAAGGCAACAGCCACTGGATGACCAACGCCCAGTGGCTGGGCGATCACACGGTAGAGAACTACCAGTTGTTCAGCATTGGCCACTATCCCGGCGCGGTGCCGGGCGAAGGGCAGGTGCTGGGTGAAGTGTATCGCATTGATGCCAGCACTCTTGCCGAGCTGGATGCCCTGCGCACAACGGGGGGAGAATACCGGCGTCAGCTGATCCAGACTCCCTACGGCAGCGCCTGGATGTATGTTTATCAGCGGCCAGTAGAGGGCCTGACCCGCATAGAAAGCGGCAACTGGCTGGATAGAGAACAGTATTAACGCCAAAAGAAACCCTGCTTCGGTAGGGTTTCTTTTTTTTAGCTGTCAGTGCGCCATTACTTTCCACAGCGGTTTGTTTAAAACAAAGGGTGCATTGAATGATGATTTATAATATTATCATGTGAATCTTATTATTAATTCTCGCCCTCTGAAATCTTAGTGATTGAAATGGGCTGCGGGATTTGATATTAATAACGTCAAATATAATTTAGTGCGTTATAGTCGATAGCGTTAATAAGGTTGAAGACTTTTCCTATACTTTTATATAGATAAGGAAATCCTGATAAATAGCAGGTTATGTCCCACTGAAAGAAGTGTGAAATTCTATTTTTAATTATTTGTTTGTTTTTCGATTATTGGTTTTCGTGAAAATTGACTGGCCCGTCAAACAGCTCTAACTGAAAAGAAATAGTAATCTGTACCCTACCCATAAATGGTTAATGCCTGGCGCGACGCTGGTTTGCGGCGTGTTTGTAGCAGATCCTGGCGCAATGCCCTGGATGGCTACTTTTTATATCGGTGATATAAATATTAGTGTCTAAGATCAATTTTATGAAATGCGCAAAAACGGATTATTAATATTAGATAAATTGATGAAAATATAATTCATTATGTAAAATTTCCGACATAATTTGAATTGACTCCGAATGGCATAATTTATTTGTGCTGGTATCTTTCGCGGCGGAATGACAACGGTGTGACACAGGGCAATATTATTGTCGTCTCTACGTTGTTACCGGATTCAGGCCGACTGGCGGCCTGTTATTTATATCCAATGCGGAGAGTCTTTCATGAAAAAATCAATTATCAGCCTGTTTTGCCTGGCGGCTATCGGCGTGACGGGTTCGGCTATGGCTTATGACGGCCAGATTAATTTTACCGGCAGCATCAGCGATCAGACCTGTACCGTCGATAGCGCGGCCCAGGGGCTGGATGTCGATCTCGGCAAAGTCGCGAAAAGCGCGCTGCAAAATACCGATGGCACAGATGCGGCAGGCGTTAAATCCTCTGCGGTGAAGTTTGCGCTCGCCGTCAGCAGTTGCCCGGATACCGTCACTGGCGCAACGGTGACGTTTGACGGTACCAGCGCCAGCGATACCACTCTGCTTGCAATCGATTCCGGGGCAACCGCCGCCAAAGGCGTCGGTATCGGTATCTATGACTCAAGCGACAATCTGATCCCGCTGCACAGTGCTTCAACCAACTATCCCCTGAGCGCCGGGCCTAACACCCTCAATTTCCTGGCGCGTTACGTCTCCACAGGCGAGCCCGTGGTTATCGGGGCCGCCAACGGCACCGCCCAGTTCACCTTTAACTACAAATAACCTTTTCCGGGGCGCTCGCCCCGGTATTCACAGGGATTTAGCGCACGGATGCGTTCCGCGCGCTGTCAGGGGATAAGCGATGAACCGATTGGTACTGTTGGCGACAGCTCTGGCGCTGTCTGCCATTCCCGCCTGGGCGGGTGTTGTAACGGGTGGCACCCGGGTTATTTATCCGGCCGATAAAAAAGAGGTTTCACTTCCGGTAAGAAATCCTGAGAAGTCCGGCGTCTACCTGATTCAAAGCTGGGTCGATACCGGAACATCTGGCGAACGAGGACCGTTTATCGTTACGCCGCCGCTGTTTCGCATTAATTCGGGTGAAGAAAATCTGCTGCGTATTATCCGCACCGGCGGCAATTTACCGCAGGATCGGGAGTCCATTTTCTGGCTCAATGTCAAGTCGATCGCGGCTGACGACAGCAGCAAACCGCACACCAATGTATTGCAGCTGGTCGTCAAAACGCGCGTGAAGTTGTTTTACCGCCCCACGGGATTACCGGGCGACCCGCAACAGGCATACCGACAGTTGCAGGCGGCACGGCAGGGCAATCGCCTGATTATTCGTAATCCCACGCCGTACTACGTCACGCTGTTTACGCTTACCGTTGACGGTAAGGAAATCAAAGAAGCGGATCTGGTTGCGCCTTTCGGCAGCGTAAATTTCGCCCTGCCGGCGGCGACGGCCTCTTCCGTGGTCTGGCAGGCGATTAATGATTATGGCGGTATTACCGAGCCGGAACGTCGTCACGTTCAGGAGGGATAATGCGGCGCTTCGTTCATTATTCGTCTCTGATGGCGTTGTTGCTGGCGCCGTGCGTACAGGCGCGCGAAACCTTCAATATTCATGCCCTTGAAATCGATAATCCCGGCCAGCCAGTGGCAGACTTATCGGCGTTTGCTGAAGCCGAAGGCCAACAGCCCGGCGAGTATCAGGTAACGGTTTACGTCAATGGCGAGCAGCAGGGCGATGTTCAAAACGTCAACTTTGTCGCTGGGGCGGATAAGAAACTGAACGCGCAGTTAACGCCGGCGTTATTGCGTGCCTGGGGAGTAAAAATCGACGCCTTTCCGGCGCTGGCCGCGCTGGCCCCGAACCATGCGCTGGAGGATATCGGCCAGTACATACCGCTGGCCGCCACGGAGTTTCGGTTCAGCAAGCTGCAACTCAATGTCAGTATTCCTCAGGCCGCGATGGACTCTACCGCGCGCGGTCAGGTCGATCCGGCACAGTGGGATGAAGGCGTGCCTGCGGCGTTGTTGAATTACAATGTTAGCGGCAGCCATACCCAATATAGCGAAGGCGAGGGGGCAGACAGCAACCAATATGCCAGTTTGCAAAGCGGGCTGAATTTTGGCCCGTGGCGGCTGCGCAATGATTCAACATGGAACTATGACGAGCGTAACGGTAGCCACTGGAATTCCATCAACACGCAGTTACTGCGGGATATTCGCACTCTCAAAGCGCAAATGACGCTGGGGGATAGCTATACCCCTTCCGATGTCTTCGATAGCGTACCGTTACGTGGCGCGCAGCTGGCGTCCGACGACAATATGCTGCCGGATAGCCTGCGAGGTTTCGCCCCAGTTATTCGCGGTATCGCGCAGTCGAACGCCCAGGTGACTGTGAAACAAAACGGCTACACCATTTATCAAACCTATGTCGCACCGGGCGCGTTTACCATCAACGATCTTTATCCCACCGCGGGCAGCGGCGATCTTGATGTCACTATCAAAGAGTCCGACGGCACCGAGCGCCATTTTGTACAGCCGTTTTCGGCGGTGCCGCTGATGCAGCGCGAAGGACGCCTGAAATATGCGTTTGCCGCCGGAAAATACCGCAGCGATGGCGGTGCGGAGCCGCAGTTCGGGCAGTTGACTGCGATTTACGGCTTACCCCATTCCACCACCCTTTATGGCGGCGTCATCTATGCCGACAATTACCAGGCCGGGGCTCTGGGGCTGGGCATCGGCCTTGGCGAACTGGGTTCGCTTTCCGCCGACGCCACGGTCGCCCGCGCCATGCCTGTTAATAGTGCGGATCACTCTGGCCAGTCATACCGGTTGCAATACTCCAAAGATATTCAGGCCACCGGCACGAACTTCACGCTGGCGACTTACCGCTATTCCACGGAAGGATATTACTCCTTTCAGGAAACCAACGATCGGCAGGATGGCGACAACAGAGATGCCCTGGATCATAACAAACGCCAAAAATTGCAGCTGGATGTCAGCCAGCGCCTGGGGGCGATGGGATCGTTTTTCATCTCCGGCTACCAGCAGGATTATTGGGGTGAAAAAGGGTATGAACGCACGCTCAGCGCCGGCTGGAACGGCAGTATCAACGGCATTAACTACAGCATTGCTTATAGCTACAGCGAAATGCCGGATAGTGACACCGCGGCAGACCAGCAGTTGGCTTTCAGCATTCAGGTGCCGCTCAGCCGCTTTTTATCGAATGCCTGGGCGAGCTATAGCGTCACTAGCGCGAAGCAGGGAAATACGCGCCAGCAGTTGGGCATTAATGGCACCGCGCTGGCGGATAACAACCTCAGTTATAACGTCCAGCAGAGCTATACCAATCAGGGCGCAGGGGCGTCAGGTATGCTCAGCGCCACCTGGAAGGGCGGGTATGGCGAAGTCTCTGGGGGATATAACTATGACGACGCGATGCGGCAGGTCAACTATGGCCTGAAGGGCGGCGTGGTGGCGCATCCTCACGGCGTGACGTTCAGTCAATCCCTCGGCCAGTCGCTGGCGATAGTAAAAGCGCCCGGTGCGAATGACACCCGAATACAAAACAATACTGGCATCTATACCGACTGGCGCGGTTACGCGGTGGTGCCTTATGTCACGCCTTATAAAAAGAACCGTGTGGCGCTGGACCCCAGCACCCTGAGGGACGATGTGGATATTGATACGGCGGTGCAGACCGTCATTCCAACCCAGGGGGCGGTGGTAATGGCCGATTTTAATACCCGAGTGGGCCGCCGCGCGTTGATGACGCTGATTTACCGCGGGCTGCCGGTTCCCTTCGGCGCTGAGGCGAAATTAAGCGACGGGGGAAGCGGTATTGTCGGCGATGACGGCCAGGTGTATCTCTCCGGCGTGCCGGATCGGGGCGAGATTGTGGTGAGCTGGAGCGGGGCGGAACGCTGCCGGGTACATTACCAACTGCCGGACAATAGCGCTGACGTACCGGTACTGGAAACGGAACAGGAGTGTCGATAATGAAATGTAGTATGCGAATTTTACTGTTGGGATGGTTGCTTCTTATCGCGTCCAGAGGCGCATTTGCTGCTCCCGGCGCGGGATGTACCGCCAGCGGCAGCTACTCGATTCACCGTATAGAGAATACGTCGGTACGGTCCGATTTACCGGTTGGGATGCCTATTACTGGCGACTGGCTCTACGTTCAGGGACAGGTCTATCAGAATTGCGAATACGATTATGAAGCGCAACGCGGATTTAACGTGGTATCCGGCCTGAAAAGTTACATTAGCCATAATTCTGGCGTCACCTGGAATGGTGAAACGGTTTTTGACACCAATGTTCCCGGCATTGGCTATGTGCTGGAGGGCAGCACGCAGAAAGGCGGGGGAGACTGGAGCGCGTATCTGGGAATGAGCGCCGGACAAACAGCCCGTCAACTGGCGAGTTTTTCCAATAGCGTCGGTGAGCGCATGAACATTAGCGATCGGATGCGGATGATGCTGATAAAAACCGGTACTGTCCAGCCTGGCACGATTAATAGCTTTAATGCGGGTTACTTTTATGCTGGCGTTAATGAGACCAACAACTGGGCGCCTGAGGTGCCAGTCCAGTTTATGGGGGGACAAATCGTGTTGCCGAGCTGCGCCCTCACAACGCCGGATATTTCAGTCGATCTGGGCAAACATGCCATTAGCGAGTTTAGCGGCATCGGTTCAACCGTCGCGGACTGGCGCAATATTGATATTGGGCTGAACTGCGATAGCAGCGCGATTAAAATCTACATTACCGTCGATGCGCCCGGCGTGTCCGGGACGCCGGGCGTGATGAGTCTGGACAGCGCGCCAGGCGATACCGGCGCTACCGGCGTCGGCGTGCAACTGTGGCTACGGACCAACAACGGAAGCCCGATTACTTTTGGCAAGGAAACCTATGTCGACACCAGCGCTAATCAGGGTGCGTTTACGGTGCCGCTTGAGGCGCGCTATTATCAGACCGCTGCCAAAATGACCGCTGGCGTCGCTAATGCCACGGCAACTTTTACAATGACCTATAAATAGCGCGGGGAATTTAACCGGGCGGTGGTAAAAAAAACGGTCGCCAAAGGCGACCGGTATCATGAGAGCTAACGCCAGAAAATTATTTCTTCGCGGCGCGTTCGAAAGAGGCAACGATTTCCGCTTTAGCGGCTTCTGCGTTATCCCAGCCGTCCACTTTCACCCATTTGCCTTTCTCGAGATCTTTGTAGTGCTCGAAGAAGTGGGCAATCTGCGCTTTCAGCAGTTCCGGCAGGTCGTTCACGTCTTTAATGTGATCGTACTCTTTGCTCAGTTTGGTGTGCGGGACCGCAACCAGCTTGGCGTCTTCGCCTGCTTCGTCAGTCATTTTCAGCACGCCAACCGGACGGCAGCGGATCACAGAACCCGGCTGCAGCGGGTACGGTGTCGGGACCAGCACGTCAACCGGGTCACCGTCCAGAGACAGGGTGTGGTTGATGTAACCGTAGTTGCACGGATAGAACATCGCGGTAGACATGAAACGGTCAACGAACAGCGCACCGCTGTCTTTGTCGATTTCATATTTGATCGGGTCCGCATTCGCCGGGATTTCGATAACTACATAGATGTCTTCTGGCAGATCTTTACCAGCAGGCACGTTGAGTAAGCTCATGTCTGTTTCCTTTAACTGTATGGCAAACAATGCCGGGTATTATAGCCAAATGCGCCTGAAAGTCCTGGACTGTTTTTCCCGTCACCAATAAATCCCAACGCGTTTTATTGTCTTTTTATGGCTGAATAATCCATAAACTCAGCCGCTTTCTGAATAAATTTTTGTAACCGTTTACAAAGTGAGATTTTTGCCCGGTCAGAAGCAAAAAAATCTCTCTAATCCGCGACCTGGCGCAGGGGCGAAAAGTCGCTACCCCGCTCACACTCTTGCATTCTCAGGCTCATAACCTTTATGTAACTTTTTTGAATTGTGATGTAACGCATTTTGTTACATCCCTTATTGTCTATAGTTTTCCCGCAGGTGGAGATTTAACCAACAATAACCCTACGAGGATTCACTTATGTGGAAGCGCTTACTTCTGGTCACAGCAGTTTCGGCAGCCATGTCGTCTATGGCAATGGCAGCCCCCTTAACCGTGGGTTTTTCTCAGGTAGGTTCTGAATCAGGCTGGCGCGCAGCGGAAACCAGCGTGGCGAAAAGCGAGGCTGAAAAACGCGGCGTCACGCTGAAGATCGCGGACGGCCAGCAGAAACAGGAAAACCAAATCAAAGCCGTGCGTTCGTTTATCGCTCAGGGCGTTGATGCCATCTTTATCGCCCCGGTTGTGGCAACAGGTTGGGAGCCGGTGCTGAAAGAAGCCAAAGAGGCGGAAATCCCGGTGATCCTGCTGGACCGTAATATCGATGTAAAAGACAAATCGCTGTATATGACCACCGTTACTGCTGACAACGTGCTGGAAGGCCGTCTGATTGGCGACTGGCTGGTAAAAACCCTCGACGGCAAACCCTGTAATGTGGTTGAACTCCAGGGCACCGTGGGTGCGAGCGTAGCGATCGACCGTAAAAAAGGCTTTGCCGAAGCTATCGCTAAAGCGCCGAACGTGAAAATCATCCGTTCGCAATCCGGCGACTTTACCCGCAGTAAAGGCAAAGAAGTCATGGAAAGCTTTATCAAGGCTGAAAACAACGGCAAAAACATCTGCATGGTTTACGCCCATAACGACGACATGGCTATCGGTGCCATCCAGGCCATTAAAGAAGCGGGCCTGAAACCGGGCTCTGATATTCTGACGGGCTCCATCGACGGCGTACCGGATATCTTCAAAGCGATGATCGACGGCGAAGCCAATGCCAGCGTTGAATTAACGCCGAACATGGCCGGCCCGGCATTCGATGCGCTGGAAAAATTCAAAAAAGACGGCACCATGCCTGAGAAAACTACCATCACCAAATCTACGCTGTTCCTGCCGGATACCGCGAAAGAAGAACTCGAGAAGAAAAAAGGCATGGGCTACTAAGCCAGCCGCAGACAAGGCTCTCTGCGGAGAGCCTTTTGCTCTACTGACACGCTTTTCGGAGTCCGGTGATGCAAACACAACAACATCAGGAAATCTTGCGCACCGAAGGGCTGAGTAAAGTCTTTCCGGGGGTAAAAGCGCTGGATCACGTCGATTTTAGCTTACGGCGTGGCGAAATTATGGCCTTGCTGGGGGAGAACGGCGCAGGCAAGTCCACATTAATTAAGGCCCTCACCGGCGTGTATCAGCCCGACGGCGGTACCGTGTGGTTAGAGGGCCAAACCATCCGCCCGAAAAATACCGCCCACGCCCAGCAGCTCGGCATCGGGACGGTGTACCAGGAAGTGAACCTGCTGCCGAATATGTCAGTGGCGGATAATCTGTTTATTGGCCGCGAACCGAAACGCTTCGGTTTACTGCGCCGCAAAGAGATGGAAAAACGCGCCACGGCGCTAATGGAATCTTACGGCTTCAGCCTCGACGTGCGCGAGCCGCTCAACCGCTTCTCCGTCGCCATGCAGCAAATCGTGGCGATTTGCCGCGCCATCGATTTATCCGCCAAAGTGCTGATCCTCGATGAACCCACCGCCAGCCTTGATACCAAAGAAGTGGAAATGCTGTTTACCCTGATGCGCCAGCTGCGCGATCAGGGCGTCAGCCTGATTTTCGTTACCCACTTTCTGGACCAGGTGTATGAAGTCACCGACCGCATCACCGTGCTGCGCAACGGCAAGTTTATCGGCACCCGCGACACCAAAGAGCTTCCGCAAATCGAGCTGGTGAAGATGATGCTGGGGCGCGAGCTGGACCAGAACGCCCTGCAACGCGCCGGGCGCACGCTGCTGAGCGAAAAACCGGTAGCAGCGTTTAAAGACTACGGCAAAAAAGGCGTGATTGCGCCGTTCTCACTGGAAGTCCGCCCCGGCGAAATTGTTGGCCTGGCGGGGCTGTTAGGTTCCGGGCGCACCGAAACCGCCGAAGTGATCTTTGGTATCAAGCCCGCCGACAGCGGCAACGCGCTGATCAAGGGCAAACCGCAGGCGCTGCGTTCCCCTCACCAGGCGTCCTGTCTGGGGATCGGCTTCTGCCCGGAAGATCGCAAAACCGATGGGATTATTGCCGCCGCCTCGGTGCGTGAAAACATCATTCTGGCGCTCCAGGCCCAGCGCGGCTGGCTGCGACCGATCCCCCGGCGCGAGCAAAACGACATCGCCGAGCGCTTTATCCGCCAGTTGGGCATCCGCACGCCGAGCGCCGAGCAGCCGGTGGAGTTCTTGTCCGGCGGCAATCAGCAAAAAGTGCTGCTGTCGCGCTGGCTGCTGACCCGTCCGCAGTTCCTGATCCTCGATGAACCCACGCGCGGAATTGACGTCGGCGCGCATGCCGAAATTATTCGTCTGATCGAAACGCTGTGTGCCGACGGCCTGGCCCTGCTGGTTATCTCGTCAGAACTGGAAGAGCTGGTGGGGTATGCCGACCGGGTGATCATCATGCGCGACCGGGAACAGGTGGCGGAAATCCCGCTTGAAGAGCTGTCCGTCAGCGCAATTATGAATGCCATCGCGGCATAAGGAGGGCTCTTGATGACTCGTTCAGTGCCGGACGTGGGCGCGCCGAAGCGCCGTTTCCGCTGGCCGCAGGGAATGCCGCAACTGATAGCGTTGCTGCTGGTATTGCTGGTCGACAGCATGGTGGCGAACCATTTCTTCCAGATTGTGGTTCAGGACGGGCGCTTATTCGGCAGCCCGATTGACATCTTAAACCGTGCCGCGCCCGTCGCGCTGCTGGCTATTGGCATGACGCTGGTGATCGCCACCGGGGGTATCGACCTGTCGGTTGGTGCCATCATGGCGATTGCCGGAGCGACAGCGGCATCATTAACCGTTGCCGGTCATAGCTTGCCGGTGGTGCTGCTGGGGGCGCTTGGCGTTGGGGTCCTGGCCGGATTGTGGAACGGTATTCTGGTGGCGGTGCTAAAAATCCAGCCGTTTGTCGCGACGCTGATCCTGATGGTGGCCGGGCGCGGCGTGGCGCAACTGATCACCTCCGGGCAAATCGTCACGTTCAACTCGCCCGCGCTCTCTTTCCTGGGCAGCGGCTCGCTGTTGTTTTTCCCGACGCCGGTGATTATCGCGCTGGTCACGCTGATCGTATTCTGGCTGTTCACCCGCAAAACCGCCCTCGGCATGTTTATCGAAGCGGTGGGGATTAACATCCGCGCGGCGAAAAACGCCGGGGTGAATACCCGCCTGATGGTGATGCTGACTTACGTGCTCAGCGGCCTGTGCGCCGCCATTGCCGGGATTATCGTCACGGCGGATATTCGCGGGGCGGATGCCAACAACGCCGGTCTGTGGCTGGAGCTGGACGCCATCCTCGCAGTGGTGATTGGCGGCGGCTCGCTGATGGGCGGACGCTTCAACATCGCCCTGTCGGTGGTGGGCGCGTTGATTATTCAGGGGATGAACACCGGGATTTTGCTGTCCGGTTTCCCGCCCGAGCTGAACCAGGTGGTGAAAGCGGTGGTGGTGCTATGCGTGCTGATTGTTCAGTCACCGCGCTTTATTAGTCTGTTACGTCGGAGACGCCGCGATGATTAAACGTAACTTACCGCTGATGATTACCCTGGCGGTGTTTGTGCTGGGTTACCTCTACTGCCTGACGCAGTTCCCCGGTTTCGCCTCCACGCGGGTGATTTGCAACATCCTGACCGATAACGCCTTCCTGGGGATTATCGCCGTCGGAATGACTTTTGTGATCCTCTCCGGCGGCATCGACCTGTCGGTCGGCTCGGTGATCGCCTTTACCGGCGTATTCCTGGCGAAAGCCATCGGCTACTGGGGGATTTCCCCGCTGCTGGCCTTCCCGCTGGTGCTGGCGATGGGCTGCGCCTTCGGCGCATTTATGGGTTTGCTGATTGACGCGCTAAAAATTCCGGCGTTTATCATCACCCTCGCCGGGATGTTCTTCCTGCGCGGCGTCAGCTATCTGGTGTCCGAAGAGTCCATTCCGATTAACCACCCGATTTACGACACGCTCTCCAGCCTCGCCTGGAAAATACCCGGCGGCGGGCGTTTAAGCGCGATGGGGCTGTTGATGCTCGGCGTGGTGGTGATCGGCATTTTCCTCGCCCATCGCACCCGCTTTGGCAACCAGGTTTACGCCATTGGCGGCAACGCCACCTCCGCAAATCTGATGGGGATTTCTACCCGCAGCACCACCATCCGGATCTATATGCTGTCTACCGGGCTGGCAACCCTCGCAGGCATCGTGTTTTCTGTCTATACCCAGGCGGGCTATGCGCTGGCGGGGGTAGGGGTAGAACTGGACGCCATCGCCTCGGTGGTGATCGGCGGCACGCTGCTTTCCGGCGGCGTCGGTACGGTGCTGGGTACGCTATTCGGCGTGGCGATCCAGGGGCTAATCCAGACCTATATCAACTTTGACGGTACGCTGAGCTCCTGGTGGACCAAAATCGCCATCGGCATTTTGCTGTTTATCTTTATCGCCCTGCAACGCGGCCTGACCGTGCTGTGGGAAAGCCGTCAGAATGCCGCTGTCACCCGCGTTAACCCGGCGATAGCAAAGCAGTAACATATTGAAATTATTCGTTGCTGATTAAACTTTTTCCGGTAAATGCCGATAACTTCCTTCTGGCTTCACGTGGAGTTATCGGCAACCACCGGGAAATGACTATGTTGAAAAACCTCTCTATTCGCATGGGCCTGCTGGCCGTTCTGGCAGCCATGACGCTGCTGTTATTACTGGTTAGCGGGATCGGTATTTATGCGCTAACCCAAAGCTCTACTTCGCTGCAACGCATCAACCATCTGCAGGGCGAGCAGATCATGCGCCTCAATGATGGCTACACCCAGATCCTGCGGGCGCGTAATGAATCCGGTCAGGCGGTACGCCTGATGGAAGTCGGCCTGTTGCAGGACGCGGAAAAGTCGGTTACCCGAATCGAAAATGAAATCAGCCAGGGGCGCAAGACGTTAAAAAGCCTGCTGGAAAGCAACGTCAACGACGAGCAGGGCCAGCAATTGCTGGGGCAGCTGTCGCGCAGCTTCGACGCCTTTAACGTCAACGGCATCACGCCGATGCTGGCGTCGCTGAAAAGCCAGAGCCCGGACGACTATTACGCCCTGATGGAAAACGGCCTGATCCCGCTGTCCCAGAAATTCGATAATGACATGCGCACCTTCCTGGCCTGGAGTGAAAACCGGGGCAAAGAAGAAGTGACGGGCGTGCTGCAACACAAACAAACCGTACTGGGGCTGATGGTGCTGGCGGCGCTGATCGCTGCGGGCCTGATTGTCGCTGTCTGGTTCGGAATGCGCCATCTGCTGCTGAGCCCGCTGAACCGGGCTATCGTCCAGCTTGAACGCGTGGCGGCGGGCGATCTGACCCACACCGTCACCCCAACCGCGAACAACGAGCTGGGCCGCCTGGCGAACGCCATTGACGCCATGCGCCAGTCGCTGGTGGTATCGGTCACCAAAGTCCGCGACGCCAGCGCGCAAATCGATACCGGCAGCCGCGAACTCACCGCCGGGAATATCGATTTATCCCGCCGCACGGAATCCACCGCCACCTCGCTGGAGCAAACCGCGGCCAGCATGGAGCAGATCACCGCTACCGTGAAGCAGAACGCCGAAAACGCCGAACAGGCCCATCGTCTGACGCAAAACGTGTCGGAAACCGCCGATCGCGGCAGCGAAATGGTGTGCTACGTGATTGAAAAAATGCGCGATATTTCCGGCAGTGCCAATCGCATCGCCGATATCCTGAGCGTGATTGACGGCATTGCCTTCCAGACCAATATTCTGGCGTTGAACGCGGCGGTGGAAGCCGCGCGCGCTGGCGAACAGGGGCGTGGATTCGCAGTGGTGGCAGGCGAAGTGCGTACCTTGGCGAGCCGCAGCGCCGAAGCCGCAAAAGAGATCCGCACACTGATTGCCGATTCGCAAACTCACGTGGGCGAGGGCAGCGATCTGGCGATGCAGGCTGGAGAAACCATGGATGAAATCGCCAGCGAAGTGATGCGTATGACCAAACTGATGCGCGAAATCGCCAGCGCCTCCCAGGAGCAGAGCCGTGGCATTGAACAGGTGAATATTGCGGTAAGCCAGATGGACGAAGCGGCGCAGCAAAACGCCGCGCTGGTAGAGCAGTCGTCGGCGGCGACGCATTCGCTGGAAGCGCAGTCGCAGCTGCTGGTCGAGACCATGTCAGGCTTTAAGGTGCAGTTGCAGGCATAAAAATACCCCGGCATGCCGGGGTATCGAAATATTCAGATCCCCTGTCAGCGACAGGGGATTTTTGTTTTTACGCGTCAGGATATTCGCGAATAAAGCGCTCGACGTCGTTCACCATGCTGTCGTTGCCGACAAAGAACGGACGACGCTGGTGCAGGCTCTCAGGGATGATATCCAGGATACGGGTTTTCCCGTCGCTCGCCTTGCCGCCCGCCTGTTCCGCCAGGAACGCCATCGGATTGCATTCATACAGCAAACGCAGCTTCCCTTCCGGGTGGCTGGCGGTGCTCGGATACAGGTAAATCCCGCCTTTCAGCAGGTTGCGGTGGAAATCCGCTACCAGCGAACCGATATAGCGCGACGTATAAGGACGTTGGGTATTGGCATCTTCTTCCTGGCAGAACTTGATGTACTTCTTCACGCCCTGCGGGAATTTGATGTAGTTGCCTTCGTTAATGGAGTAGGTGTTGCCTTTTTTCGGGAAGCGCATGCGCTCCTGGCTCAGGCAGAACACGCCCAGGGAAGGGTCGTAGGTAAACGCATGGACGCCGCAACCGGTGGTGTAAACCAGCATGGTTGAAGAGCCGTACACCACGTAACCCGCAGCAACCTGTTTGCTGCCAGGCTGGAGGAAGTCTTCTTCGGTTACCGGCGTGCCGACCGGGGTAACGCGGCGGTAAATAGAGAAAATCGTCCCGACGGAGACGTTAACGTCAATGTTGGACGAGCCGTCCAGTGGGTCCATCAGCACCACGTATTTTGCGTGTTCACAGCCTTCGAACACCACAATCTCATCTTCTTCTTCCGACGCGATCCCGGCGACGATGTCGCGGGCCTTCAGCGCGGCCTTCAGTTTTTCGTTCGCGAACAGGTCGAGTTTCTGCTGCACTTCGCCCTGTACGTTTTCAGCGCCGCTGGCACCTAAGATATCAACCAGTCCGGCTTTGTTGATATCGCGATGGATAATCTTGGCACCCAGCTTTATTGCCGACAGCAGCGCAGTCAGTTCGCCGGTAGCATGAGAAAACTCATGCTGCTTTTCGACAATAAATTCACCTAACGTTTTCATAACACTTTCCCTGCATCCTGGTTTGAGTAAAGCGATCGTTTAATCGTAACAAAGATATAAAGGTTAGCGCACAGGTGAATCGAGACAGCAAATAACAGAATCGCCTTAAATGCGTTTCTTCAGGCTCCCACATGCGGGTAGAATATGCGCCGGATGAAAAAAGGACAGTAACGTATGCGTATTCATATTCTGGGTGTGTGTGGCACCTTTATGGGCGGGCTGGCGATGCTGGCGCGGGCCCTGGGCCACGAGGTCACCGGCTCGGATGCAAATGTTTACCCGCCGATGAGTACCCTTCTTGAAAAGCAAGGTATTGATTTAATTCAGGGCTATGACATTGAACAACTCGATCCGCGCCCGGATCTGGTGATCATCGGCAACGCCATGACGCGTGGCAACCCGTGCGTGGAAGCGGTGCTGGAGCAGAATATCCCTTTCATGTCTGGCCCGCAGTGGCTGCATGATTTCGTGCTGCGCGACCGCTGGGTGATCGCTATTGCGGGAACGCATGGCAAAACCACCACGGCAGGCATGGCGACCTGGATCCTTGAAGCCTGCGGCTATAAGCCAGGCTTTGTGATTGGCGGCGTGCCGGGCAATTTCGACGTATCCGCGCGGCTCGGCGAAAGCCCGTTCTTTGTGATTGAGGCGGATGAGTACGACTGCGCCTTCTTCGACAAACGTTCCAAGTTTGTGCATTACTGCCCGCGCACCCTGGTGTTGAACAATCTTGAATTTGACCATGCGGATATCTTTGACGATCTGCGGGCTATCCAGAAGCAGTTCCACCACCTGGTGCGCATTGTGCCGGGGCAGGGCAGGATCATCTGGCCGGAAGGCGATGCCAATCTCAAGCAAACTGTGGCAATGGGCTGCTGGAGCGAGCAGGAGCTGGTGGGCGAGCAGGGCCAGTGGCAGGCGAAAAAACTCAATGCCGATGCGTCCAACTGGGAAGTGCTGCTGGACGGTGAGCGCGTGGCGGAAGTGAACTGGCAGCTGGTGGGCGAGCACAATATGAATAACGGGCTGATGGCGATCGCCGCCGCGCGCCATGTAGGCGTGATGCCTGCCGATGCCGCTCAGGCGCTTAACAGCTTCGTGAACGCCCGCCGCCGGCTTGAGCTGCGCGGTGAAGCCAACGGCGTAACGGTGTATGACGATTTCGCCCACCACCCGACGGCGATCCTGGCGACCCTCGCGGCGCTGCGCGGTAAAGTCGGCGGTACGGCGCGTATTCTTGCCGTGCTGGAGCCGCGTTCCAACACCATGAAGATGGGCCACTGTAAGGACGACCTGGCACCCTCGCTGGGCCGCGCCGATGAAGTGTTTCTGTTCCAGCCGTCGCATATTCCGTGGCAGGTGTTTGAAGTGGCGGATGCCTGCATTCAGCCCGCGCACTGGAGCGGCGATGTCGACACGCTGGTGGAGATGATCGTGAAAACCGCTCAGCCGGGCGACCATATCCTGGTGATGAGCAACGGCGGATTCGGCGGCATCCATCAGAAACTGCTGGATGCGTTGGCGAAAAAGGCGGAGCTGGCTCAGCAGGATTAACGTCCAACAGCTAAACCGAAGCCATAAAAAAAGCCCGTCAGCGCTACACTGACGGGCTTTTTACTGGCCGAATTACACTTCCAGGTAATTCATAATGCCGTCGGCGGCTTTACGCCCTTCGGCAATTGCCGTTACCACCAAATCGGAGCCGCGCACGATATCGCCGCCGGCAAAGATTTTCGGGTTGCTGGTCTGGAACGGGTTATCGCTGCGCTCCGGGGCGATGATGCGGCCCTGAGAGTCCAGCTCCACGCTGTGCTGCGCCAGCCATTCCATGCTGTGCGGACGGAAACCAAACGCCATCACTACCGCATCGGCAGGCAGAACGTGCTCGGAGCCGGCGACGATTTCGGCGCGACGACGGCCATTGGCATCCGGCGCGCCCATCTCGGTGCGCACCATTTTCACGCCGGAGACTTTACCGTTGGCGTTGATTTCCACGCCCAGCGGCTGCACGTTGAATTTGAACTCCACCCCTTCTTCACGGGCGTTTTTCACTTCCCGGCGTGAGCCCGGCATGTTCTCTTCGTCACGACGGTAGGCGCAGGTCACGTGGGTCGCGCCCTGGCGCACGGAGGTACGCACGCAGTCCATCGCGGTATCGCCGCCGCCCAGCACCACCACGCGTTTGCCTTCCATGCTGATATACGGCGATGCCGCATCTTCGCCAAAGCCCATGGTGTTGCGGGTGTTGGCGATCAGGAACGGCAGCGCGTCGAATACGCCCGGCGCATCTTCATTTTCAATGCCGCCGCGCATCGACTGATAGGTACCGACGCCCAGGAACACCGCGTCGTACTCGGCAAGCAGCGCTTCCAACTGCACATCGCGGCCTACTTCGGTGTTGAGCTGGAACTCAATGCCCATGCCGGTGAAGATGTCACGACGGCGGGTCATCACTTCTTTTTCCAGTTTGAACGCCGGAATACCAAAGGTCAGCAGACCGCCGATTTCCGGGTGACGGTCATACACCACCGCTTTGACGCCGTTACGGGTCAGCACGTCGGCACAGGCGAGGCCCGCCGGGCCCGCGCCGATAATCGCCACGCGTTTGCCGGTTTGCTTCACGCCGGTCATATCCGGACGCCAGCCCATCTCAAACGCCTTATCGTTGATATAGCGCTCGATGTTGCCGATGGTGACCGCGCCGAATTCGTCGTTCAGGGTGCAGGAGCCTTCACACAGGCGATCCTGCGGGCACACGCGGCCACAGACTTCCGGCAGGGTGTTGGTCTGGTGCGACAGTTCCGCCGCTTCGAAAATACGGCCTTCGTTGGCCAGCTTCAGCCAGTTCGGAATGTAGTTATGAACCGGGCATTTCCACTCGCAGTACGGGTTGCCGCAGGAAAGACAGCGGTCCGCCTGGGCTTTGGCCTGGCTTTCTGAAAACGGCTCGTAGATCTCAACAAACTCAATTTTACGGATTTTGAGTGGCTTCTTCGGCGGATCAACGCGCTGTAAGTCGATAAATTGATATACGTTTTGGCTCATCATGACCTCTTAAATCCGGCCAGCGCAACGCGGTGCGCCAGCCGAGATTTTTACTGCGCCTGCACCCGCAATTCAGCGGCGCTGCGACTACGGTGACCCAACAATGCTTTGACATCACTGGACTTCGGTTTAACCAGCGCGAATTTCGCCGAGAACGCTGGCCAGTTAGCCAGGATCTCTTCGCCGCGCTGGGAGCCGGTCAACTGCACGTGCTCCGTGATCAGACCGCGTAAGTGCTCTTCATGGATAGCAAGCTCATCCACGTTCAGCACTTCCACCAGCTCCGGGTTCACGCGCTTACGGAATTCACCGTCTTCATCCAGCACGTAGGCGAAACCGCCAGTCATGCCCGCGCCGAAGTTAACCCCGGTTTTACCCAGGATACAGACGATACCGCCGGTCATGTATTCACAACCGTTATCGCCGATGCCTTCTACTACGGTGATGGCCCCGGAGTTACGCACCCCGAAACGCTCGCCCGCGCGGCCCGCCGCATACAGACGACCGCCGGTCGCGCCGTACAGGCAGGTGTTACCGATGATGCTGGCTTCGTGGCTGCGGAACGCGGAGCCCACCGGCGGACGAATCGCCAGTAAACCGCCTGCCATGCCTTTGCCCACATAGTCGTTGGCGTCGCCGGTCAGATACAGCTCCACGCCGCCCGCGTTCCAGACGCCGAAGCTCTGGCCCGCAGTGCCGTTGAAATGCGCCTTGATCGGGTCGGAAGCCAGGCCCTGGTCGCCGTGCGTCTGGGCGATATAGCCCGACAGCAGCGCGCCCACGGAACGGTCGGTATTGCGAATATCAAACCAGAAGGTCTTGCTCTGTTTCTGGTCAACGTACTCTTTCGCCTGGTTCAGCAGCTGCGCGTTCAGCACGCCGTTATCGAACGGCGGGTTGGTTTCGGTGCAGTACAGCGCTTTGCCCGGGTGCGGCTCGGCGGTTGCCAGCAGGCGGGACAGATCCAGCTTCTGCTGCTTCGCCGTGTAACCGTCCAGCTCTTTCAGCAGGTCGGTGCGGCCAATCAGGTCCACCAGGCGCTTCACGCCCAGCTGCGCCATCAGCTCGCGGGTTTCACGGGCGATAAATTCAAAGTAGTTGGTCACTTTGAACGGCAGGCCGTGATAGTGGTTCTTACGCAGTTTGTCATCCTGAGTCGCCACGCCGGTGGCGCAGTTGTTCAGGTGACAAATACGCAGGTATTTACAACCCAGCGCCACCATTGGACCGGTGCCGAAGCCGAAGCTTTCCGCGCCCAGAATCGCCGCTTTGATGATGTCGAGGCCGGTTTTCAGGCCGCCATCCACCTGCAGGCGGATTTTATGACGCAGGCCGTTAGCCACCAGCGCCTGCTGGGTTTCCACCAGGCCCAGTTCCCACGGGCATCCCGCATATTTCACCGAGGAAAGCGGGCTTGCGCCGGTGCCACCGTCGTAACCGGCGATGGTGATCAGGTCTGCATAGGCTTTCGCCACGCCAGTGGCGATGGTGCCCACGCCCGGCTCAGAAACCAGCTTCACGGAGATCAGCGCTTTCGGATTGACCTGCTTGAGGTCGAAAATCAGCTGCGCCAAATCTTCAATTGAGTAGATATCGTGATGCGGCGGCGGGGAGATCAGCGTTACGCCCGGCACCGAATAACGCAGTTTGGCGATGTACGGGGTAACTTTATCGCCCGGCAGCTGGCCGCCTTCACCCGGTTTCGCGCCCTGCGCCACTTTAATCTGGATTACGTCAGCGTTGACCAGGTAGGACGGGGTTACGCCAAAGCGGCCCGAGGCAACCTGTTTGATGCGCGACACTTTATTGGTGCCGTAGCGCGCCGGATCTTCGCCGCCTTCGCCGGAGTTGGAGTTGCCGCCGATGCTGTTCATGGCTTCCGCCAGCGCTTCGTGGGCTTCCGGGCTTAGCGCGCCGATAGACATCGCCGCGGTATCAAAGCGTTTAAACAGTTCGGTCGCCGGTTCAACATCATTGATGCTGACCGCATCGCCCTGCGGGTTAAGCGCCAGCAAATCGCGCAGGGTAGCCGCCGGACGTTCGTTAACCAGCCGGGCGTATTCCTGATAATCGCTGTACTCGCCGCTCTGCACCGCCTGTTGCAGGGTGCGCACCACGTCCGGGTTGTAGGCGTGGTATTCGCCGCCGTGCACGTATTTGAGCAGGCCGCCCTGTTCCAGCGGTTTGCGGGCCAGCCAGCTGCGCTTCGACAGGTTCAGCAAATCCTGTTGGAAGTCGGCAAAACCGGCACCGCCGATACGGCTGACCACGCCCTGGAAGCACAGGCTGGAGACCTCGTCATGCAGGCCCACGGCTTCAAACAGCTTCGAGCAGCGGTAAGAGGCGATAGTCGAGATGCCCATTTTGGACATGATCTTGTACAGGCCTTTATTGATGCCGTTGCGGTAGTTCTGCATCACCGCGCGGTAGCTTTTCTCAATGGCGTGGGTGTCTACCAGTTTCGCCAGGGATTCATAGGCCAGATACGGGTAAATTGCGGTTGCGCCAAAGCCGAGCAGGACGGCGAAGTGGTGCGGATCGCGGGCGCTGGCGGTTTCAACAATGATGTTGGCGTCGCAGCGCAGGCTCTTATCCACCAGGCGAGTCTGGATCGCGCCCACCGCCATCGGTGCCGGAACCGGCAGACGGTTTTTGGCGATGTTGCGGTCAGACAGCACCAGCAGCACCGTGCCGTTACGCACCATCTGTTCGGCTTTATCGCACAGGGCTTTCACCGTCTCTTCCAGCGAGGTTTCGGTGATGTCGAAAGTAATGTCCAGCACATCGGCGCGATAGTGCTCTTCGGTCATGGTGGTGAGCTGATTAAAATCAGACCACAGCAGGATCGGCGATTTAAAGCTTAAACGGTGCGCCTGGCCTTCGGCCTCGCAGAACACGTTCATCTCGCGGCCAATGCTGGTCGCCAGCGACATCACGTGCGCTTCACGCAGTGGGTCGATCGGCGGGTTGGTGACCTGCGCGAACTGCTGGCGGAAGTAATCATAGATAATGCGTGGCTGGCTGGAGAGCACGGCGAACGGGGTGTCGTCACCCATTGAGCCAACCGCTTCCTGGCCGTTTTCGCCCAGCACGCGGATCACCGAGTCCAGCTCTTCGAAGCTGTAGTTAAACTGCTTCTGGTAGCTGGTGAGGGTATCGTCGTCCATCTCACGCTGGCCGACCTGATCGTCAGGAAGATCTTCAAACGGCACCAGACGGCGCACGTTTTTCTCCATCCACTCTTTATACGGATGGCGGATTTTCAGATCGTGGTCGGTTTCCGCCGAGTGCAGAATGCGGCCAATGCGGGTGTCGATCACCATCAGCTCGCCCGGCCCAACGCGGCCTTTTTCCACCACTTCATCAGGCTGGTAATCCCAGATGCCCACTTCAGAGGCACAGGTGATCAGTTTGTCTTTGGTGATGACGTAGCGCGCCGGACGCAGGCCGTTACGGTCCAGGTTACAGGCGGCGAAGCGACCGTCAGACATAACGATGCCCGCCGGGCCGTCCCACGGCTCCATGTGCATGGAGTTAAAGTCGAAGAACGCGCGCAGATCCGGGTCCATGTTCGGGTTGTTCTGCCAGGCTGGCGGCACCAGCAGGCGCATGGCGCGCACGATGTCCATCCCACCTGCCAGCAGCAGTTCGAGCATGTTGTCCATCGAGCTGGAGTCGGAGCCGGTTTCGTTAACGAACGGCGCGGCGTCGTGCAGATCCGGGATCAGCGGGGTCTGGAATTTATAGGTACGGGCGCGCGCCCACTGGCGGTTGCCGGTAATGGTGTTGATTTCGCCGTTGTGCGCCAGGTAGCGGAACGGCTGGGCCAGCGGCCAGCGCGGCACGGTGTTGGTGGAGAAGCGTTGGTGGAACAGGCAGATGGCCGATTCCAGACGCAGGTCCGCCAGGTCCAGGTAAAAGCGCGGCAGATCCGCCGGCATACACAGACCTTTATAGATGTTTACCAGGTTCGACAGGCTACAGACGTAAAAGTCTTTGTCTTGCTGATTGCGCTTTTCGATACGGCGGCGGGCGATAAACAGCCGGCGCTCCATATCACGCGGACGCCAGCCCGCAGGGGCGTTAACAAAAATTTGCTCAATTCGCGGCAGGGAGGAGAGGGCGATTTCACCGAGTACGCCGTCGTTGGTCGGCACTTCGCGCCAGCCCACGATCGACAGGGTTTCACGTTGCAACTCTTCTTCAACGATGCGACGGCTCTGCGCCGCCAGCTCCGGGTCCTGATTTAAAAACAGCATCCCGACGGCATAGTTTTTAGCTAAGCGCCAGCCGCGCTCTTCCGCGACCAGGCGAAAGAAACGGTCAGGTTTTTGTAACAGCAAGCCGCATCCGTCGCCGGTTTTCCCGTCTGCGAGGATCGCGCCACGGTGCTGCATGCGGGCCAGTGCGTGAATAGCGGTACGCACTACCTTGTGGCTAGGTTCGCCTTCTATGTGGGCGATCAGGCCGAAACCACAGTTATCCTTCTCAAGGGATTTATCGTACAACATATCAGTGAACCTCCCCAGGCTCTGCGGACTCGCTCCGACACCGATTGCGCGCGGACACAGCAAGAGCAGGCGACGGGGTTTTGCGTTTCATACGCGCACCTCGCATTCGCCCTCTCAATATCCTTTTCGCATCGGTACACAAGTGTTGAGGACTTGCTTCAGAGGGAATCTCAATTACTGCATAAATATGATGAGCAGAGTGCTCATCCAGAAAGCTTCCAGCGGATTTCCAAGTTATCGGGATTTGCGACACAGGTCAAATGGCATTCTTATTTATTCAAATTTGTGCTAACGAAGGGTTAACTCTATGAATTTAAAAAGGATGTATGGATTTTTTGTTTGCCTGAAGTGGTCTGAACAGCCTCGGCAAGTGTGATCTGTCTCACTATCAAAAAGCCGCAAAAACTATATAGCGCGCTGTTGTTAAATAAATTGGTAGATTATTGTGCTGAATATGGCTCTGGGGCCGCATAATGCCTCTGTTTTCGCGGCTGTGTCATATTCTTTAAATAATGAAGGAGTTTATAAGTAAAAGTAATTGCTTCAGGAGTGACTGAAATTTCGATAATTATGAATGATTATTCAAATGATAAAGGCAAGGGCAGGCGCTTGATCCACATCATCGCCGTAAAGAGGTAAAAATGGCAGTCTGAGGCCCTTTTTCAGGCCGGCCCTCCAGATTATGCAGTTACAAAAATTAGTCAATATGTTTGGTGGCGATCTTTCACGTCGCTACGGACAAAAAGTTCACAAGCTCACATTGCACGGCGGCTTTAGCTGCCCTAACCGCGATGGCACCTTAGGGCGCGGCGGCTGTACCTTCTGCAACGTGGCCTCTTTTGCTGACGAAGCGCAGCAGCACCGCAGTATCGCTGAACAGCTCGCCGACCAGGCGCGGCTGGTTAATCGCGCCCGCCGCTATCTGGCCTATTTTCAGGCCTACACCAGCACCTTTGCCGAAGTGCAGCTGCTGCGCAGTATGTATCAGCAGGCGATTGAACAGGCCAACGTGGTGGGGCTTTGTGTCGGAACGCGCCCGGACTGTGTGCCGGATAGCGTACTGGATCTACTGTGCAGCTATCGGGAGCAAGGCTATGAAGTGTGGCTGGAGCTGGGTCTGCAAACCGCCAACGATAAAACCCTGCACCGCATTAACCGCGGCCATGATTTCGCCTGCTATCAAAAAACGACCCGGCTTGCCCGTCAGCGCGGCCTTAAAGTCTGTACGCATCTGATTGTCGGTTTGCCCGGCGAAGGCCATCAGGATGCGCTGAACACCCTGGAGAGCGTGGTCGACACCGGCACTGACGGCATCAAGCTGCATCCGCTGCACATCGTTACCGGCAGCATTATGGCCAAAGCGTGGGCGGCGGGGCGGCTCAGCGCCATCGAACTGGAGGATTACACCACCATCGCAGGCGAAATGATCCGCCACACTCCGCCGGAGATTATCTATCATCGTATTTCCGCCAGCGCGCGGCGACCCACGCTGCTGGCACCGCTGTGGTGCGAGAACCGCTGGACCGGGATGGTGGAAATAGACCGTTACCTGAGCCGCGAAGGCGTTCAGGGCTCGGCATTAGGGACGCCCTGGCAGGCAAATCCTCCCGCTATCGCCGTTTAACGCCGCGTTGAAAAGGCGATAAATGGATTCCACCGCGCACTTTTTTTCACAACCTTCAGCGTAACGGCCGGAATTGAGTATTATTGAGCGGTACGCAGCAAAGGAACATCCTATGAAGCAAATCCGTTTATTGGCACAGTATTACGTCGACCTGTTGGTCAAACTTGGGCTGGTTCGTTTTTCGCTATTGCTGGCCCTGGTGCTGGTGATACTGGCGATGGTTGTGCAAATGGCGGTGACCATGGTGCTGCATGGTCGGGTCGAAAGTATCGATGTGATCCGCTCTATCTTCTTCGGGTTGTTGATTACTCCCTGGGCGGTTTATTTTCTGTCTGTGGTGGTCGAGCAACTGGAGGAGTCGCGCCAGCGTCTGTCAAAGCTGGTGGATAAACTGGAAGAGATGCGCGAGCGCGACCTGAAGCTCAATATTCAGCTAAAAGACAACATTACCCAGCTTAACCAGCAGAACGCCGAGCGTGAAAAGGCGGAGGCCGAGCGCCAGAAGGTGCTGGAGCAGCTCACCGTCGAAATGAAAGAACGCGAAGTCACGCAAATCCAGCTCGAGCAGCAATCGTCGTTTTTACGTTCCTTTCTGGATGCGTCTCCGGACCTGGTGTTCTATCGCAACGAAGACAAAGCGTTTTCCGGCTGCAACCGCGCCATGGAGCTGCTGACCGGTAAAAGCGAGAAACAGCTTATCGGCCTCCAGCCGCACGATGTTTATGCGCCGGAAGCGGCGGAAAAGGTCATTGAAACCGATGAGAAGGTGTTCCGTCACAACGTCTCGCTCACCTACGAACAGTGGCTCGATTACCCTGATGGCCGCAAAGCCTGTTTTGAAATCCGTAAAGTGCCGTACTACGACCGCGTGGGCAAGCGCCACGGGCTGATGGGCTTTGGCCGCGACATCACCGAACGTAAGCGCTATCAGGATGCGCTGGAGCGCGCGAGCCGCGATAAAACGACCTTTATCTCTACCATCAGCCACGAGCTGCGCACGCCGCTGAACGGCATCGTCGGCCTGAGCCGCATTCTGCTGGATACCGACCTCACGGCAGAACAGCAAAAATACCTGAAAACGATCCACGTTTCCGCCGTGACCCTTGGCAATATCTTCAACGATATTATCGATATGGATAAGATTGAGCGCCGCAAAGTGCAGCTGGATAACCAGCCGATCGACTTCACCGGTTTCCTGGCGGATCTCGAAAACCTCTCTGGCCTACAGGCGCAGCAAAAAGGGCTGCGCTTCGTGCTGGAGCCTGCTCTGCCGCTGCCGCATAAGGTCATCACCGACGGAACGCGCCTGCGCCAGATTATCTGGAACCTGATCAGCAACGCGGTGAAGTTCACCCAAAAAGGCCAGGTGACGGTGCGAGTCAGCTACGAAAACAGCATGCTGCGCTTCGAAGTGGAGGATTCCGGTATCGGCATCCCGCAGAACGAGCAGGATAAAATTTTCGCCATGTACTATCAGGTCAAAGACAGCCACGGCGGCAAGCCCGCAACCGGCACCGGCATCGGCCTGGCGGTTTCGCGTCGGCTGGCGAAAAACATGGGCGGCGATATCACCGTTAGCAGCCATCCGGGCAAAGGCTCGGTATTTACCCTGACGGTTCAGGCACCGCGCGTGGCGGAAGAGATCGACAGCACCTCTGACGATGACGATATGCCGCTGCCAGCGCTGCATGTGCTGCTGGTGGAAGACATCGAGCTAAACGTGATTGTCGCCCGCTCGGTGTTGGAAAAAATGGGCAACAGCGTCGATGTGGCGATGACCGGCCAGGAAGCGCTGGATATGTTCAAACTGGGCGAATACGATCTGGTGCTACTGGACATCCAGCTCCCGGACATGACCGGGCTGGATATCTCCCGCAAACTCACCAGCCAGTTCGATGCCAGTGAGCTGCCGCCGCTGGTGGCGCTGACCGCCAACGTGCTGAAAGACAAAGCGGAGTACCTGGCGGCGGGCATGGATGACGTGCTCAGCAAACCGCTGTCCGTCCCGGCGCTCACCGCGATGATCAAGAAATTCTGGGATTCCCGTTCAAACCATGAGGAGAGGATCGTGTCACTCGAACAACACAGCAAACAGAACGCATTGCTGGATGTCGCAATGCTGGAGCAGTACATGGAACTGGTTGGGCCGAAACTGATTACTGACGGTCTTGCCGTGTTTGAGAAAATGATGCCGGGTTACCTGAGCGTGCTGGACTCCAATCTCACCGCCCGGGATCAAAAGGGGATCGTGGAAGAAGGGCATAAGATCAAGGGCGCGGCGGGATCGATCGGCTTACGTCACCTCCAGCAGGTCGCCCAACAGATCCAGTCTCCGGATCTTCCGGCATGGTGGGATAACGTTGGCGAATGGATCGAAGAGTTGAAGCAGGAGTGGCAAAACGACGTGGCGGTGTTGAAAGCGTGGGTAGCGAATGTTCCAAAAAAATGACCCCGGCTATACCGGGGTGCGCGAATACTGCGCCAACACCAGGGAAATCGAGGCCATGTTAATGGTGTTGTGTTAGTCGGGTAACATGGCCGGATAGATGAAACTGCACGAGCATTAAGATAGCAAAACTTAAATTTATTGTTACGTGAATCAGTTAAATGTGTGAAGCATAGCGTTTTATAAGCGTAATTAATCTGCTTCGGGATGCCGGAAGAAAGGAAAATCGCGATGAAAAAAATAGGCGTGGTGCTGGCTGGATGTGGCGTTTATGACGGCGCTGAAATCCATGAAGCGGTGATCACTTTACTGGCGCTGTCGCGGCAGGGCGCGCAAGCCTGCTGTTTCGCGCCGGATAAACCGCAGGCCGATGTGATCAATCATCTGACCGGGGATCCAATGGCGGAAAGCCGCAATGTGTTGATCGAAGCGGCGCGTATTGCCCGGGGCGCGATCGAGCCCCTCAGTGCGGCCAATGCCGACGAGCTGGACGCGCTGATTGTGCCGGGCGGCTTCGGCGCGGCCAAAAACCTGAGCAATTTCGCCAGCCAGGGCAGCGAATGCAGCGTCGATCCTGAGCTCAAGCGGCTGGTACAGGCGATGCACGCGGCGGGTAAACCGCTGGGGTTCCTGTGCATCGCTCCCGCTATGCTGCCGAAGCTGATCCCCGCGCCGTTGCGCCTGACCATCGGCACCGACATCGACACCGCCGAAGTCATCGAAGAGATGGGCGGCGAACACGTGCCTTGCCCGGTGGAAGACATTGTGGTGGACGAAGAGAACAAACTGGTGACGACCCCGGCGTATATGCTGGCTAAACGCATTGATGAAGCGGCGGACGGGATTGAGAAACTGGTCGCCAGGGTGTTGGATCTGTGCGAATGACGCGGGGCCGCTTGCCGATCGTCGGCACGCTTAAGCGCGGGATTATCCGGTTACTGTTCGGGATCGCCAGTTTGTGGATCGCCGGGATCCTGCTGTTCAGCATGCTGCCGGTACCTTTTTCTGCAGTGATGATCGAGCGGCAGCTTTCTGCCTGGCTGCACGGTGATTTCGGCTATGTGGCGCACTCTGACTGGGTCGGCATGGATGAGATCTCGCCGTGGATGGGGCTGGCGGTGATTGCCGCCGAGGATCAAAAATTCCCCGAGCACTGGGGGTTCGATATGGCGGCGATCCAGAAAGCCGTCGCCCATAACGAACGCAATGAAACCCGCATTCGCGGCGCGTCAACGCTGTCTCAGCAAACGGCGAAAAATATGTTTCTGTGGGATGGCAGGAGCTGGCTGCGCAAGGGGCTGGAGGCGGGGTTAACCGTAGGGATCGAGACGGTGTGGAGCAAGCGGCGGATCCTGACGGTGTACCTTAACGTCGCTGAATTCGGTAACGGGATCTTTGGCGTGGAAGCCGCTGCGCAGCAATATTTCAATAAGCCCGCCAGCCAGCTTAGCGCCTCTCAGGCTGCGTTACTGGCCGCCGTGCTGCCCAACCCGCTGCGTTTTAAAGCCGATGCGCCGTCAGGCTACGTGCGCTCGCGCCAGGCGTGGATACTGCGCCAAATGCGCCAGCTTGGCGGAGAGTCGTTTATGGCGCTGCACAAACTGCGCTAAGCGTTAGTCTTCGCGTTAGTCTTCGTCGAAACCGGCGTTGAATAACGCAATGACCGCCGCCAGCGCTTCCACTTCCTGTGGGCCGTTGGCTTCGATTTCGATATGGCCACCCTGCGCGGAATCCAGCATCAACAGGCCGATAACGCTGCTGGCTTCCGCTTCGGTGCCCGCCTCGTTTCGTAATAACACTTCCGCATCAAAACTCTGGACTAGCTCAAACAGCTTCATCGCCGGGCGCGCGTGCATGCCCAGCTTATTGGTGATTTCAACGGTTTGTTTGACGGTCATGTTTTACGTTTTTCCAGCGTGCGATGGCGGGACTGGACGTTTTTACCGCGCGAGCGGAAGTAGTCAGCCAGCTGTTCGGCGATGTACACGGAGCGGTGTTTACCGCCGGTACAGCCGATGGCCACCGTTAAGTAGCTACGGTTGTTGGTTTCCAGCATCGGCAGCCACAGCTCAAGATAGCTGCGCGTCTGGTAGATAAAATTATGTACTTCAGTATGGCGGTCTAAAAACGCCGCAACGGGCTTATCCAGACCGGTCATCGGACGGAGTTTCGGGTCCCAGTGCGGGTTAGGTAAAAAGCGCACGTCAAACACGTAGTCCGCATCAATAGGAATGCCGTGT
Organism: Atlantibacter subterraneus; assembly: GCF_007570865.1. Classification (GTDB taxonomy): domain Bacteria; phylum Pseudomonadota; class Gammaproteobacteria; order Enterobacterales; family Enterobacteriaceae; genus Atlantibacter; species Atlantibacter subterraneus. Next base: position 246,048 of record NZ_VLPS01000006.1, read on the forward strand.
TTAAAGCCGAAAGATTCAAACACCATGGTCAGTTCACGTTCGCGTTTGCCCAACAGACGGGTGCGCAGCATTTCCGCCAGTTCGTGGACCGACATCTCAGAGGTATCGACAATCAAATCCGCGCGGGAACGCAGCGGCTCCAGCAGATCGCTTTCCTTATCGATGGCGCTTTCCAGTGAGAGATTTTTGCTGGAAAGAGGGTGCAGGCGGCGAGTATCGCTGTAACGGCGGATCAGCGTATTGCGATCGGCATCGAGAAACAGCAACTGCGGCGAGAATGTGTCCGGCAGGTTATTCATCGCCTGTTCGAAAATTTCCGGCGATTCCGGCATGTTGCGAACGTCAATGCTGACAGCAGCGGACATATGATTATCCGAAAGCGTCCGGGCAAGATCGGGCAGCAGCACAACCGGCAGGTTGTCTACGCAATAAAAACCCATATCTTCCAGCGCGCGTAACGCCACGGACTTTCCTGAGCCTGAGCGTCCGCTGACAATCATCAATACCATCTCGATTTCTCCCAAACGGCGGGCTGCATCGGTACAGCCAGGGTGATTTCCTCCACCCGATTATTCACTTTGGTTTTCATGGCTGCCTTCAGTGATGATCTGATACAGCTCTTCATCGCTTTGGGCAGCGCGCAGGCGGCGGCAAATGGTTTTGTCTGCCAGACGCTTCGCCACTAATGACAGGGTATGCAAATGTGTTTTGGTTTGATCCGCCGGGACCAGTAAGGCAAACAGCAGGTCTACGGGTTGGTTATCAATGGCGTCGAAGGCGATAGGTGTTTCAAGCTGCACAAACACACCTACGGCGCGCAACGTATCTTCTTCCAGTTTGCCGTGTGGAATGGCAATGCCGTTGCCAATACCGGTACTGCCCATACGTTCGCGGGTCAGGATCGCTTCAAACACCACTTGCGGCGGCAGGCTTAACTGTTTTGCGGCCAGTTCACTGACAATTTCCAGGGCGCGTTTTTTGCTCTGGCAATGAACGCCGCTGCGGGTACATTCCTGGTTAAGGACACTGCTTAAATCATAAGTCATCATATTTTCACCTAAGCATTCTCAATGCCAACGGCTCGTCGTCAGTGACCACGAGCCGTTGAAACACCAGGTAAACGCCCGGACTCTTAATGTTGTTTTAGTTTATCTTTATGTTTAGTCAATTGACGCGCCAGTTTATCAATAAGCCCGTCGATGGCTGCATACATGTCTTGCCCTTCCGCACTGGCATGGATCTCCCCACCGTTCACATGCAGAGTCGCATCCGAAATGTGAGTGACCTTCTCCACTTTCAGCACAATATAGACCTGGTTTATCCTTTCAAAATACTGCTCCAGTTTGGCGAACTTCGTGTTCAAAAACTCGCGCAAAGATTCAGTGATTTCGACGTTATGTCCTGTGATGTTGAGCTGCATAGTGTCTTCCTTATCGGTTATGTCAGACCAGTTGTTTACGCTGGTTCGACGGCGGAATGGACAGAGACTCTCGATATTTGGCGACAGTACGACGAGCCACCATGATGCCCTGTTCAGACAACATAGAAGTCAGTTTACTGTCGCTCAGGGGTTTTGCCGGATTTTCTCCGGCAATCAATTTCTTAACCAGCGCCCGAATGGCGGTCGAGGAGGCTTCGCCGCCGCCTTCGGTATTAACATGGCTGGAGAAGAAATATTTCAGTTCAAATATGCCGCGCGGGCTATGCAAATATTTTTGGGTAGTGACGCGGGAAATGGTCGATTCGTGCATCTCGACGGCCTGGGCGATATCCGCCAGCACCATCGGTTTCATGTATTCTTCGCCCTGTTCGAAAAAAGCCTGCTGCTGTTCCACTATGCAGCGGCTGACGCGTAACAGCGTATCGTTGCGGCTTTCCAGGCTTTTAATCAGCCAGCGCGCTTCCTGAAGGTTGCTGCGGATAAACTGGCCGTCGGCTTCGTTACGCGCGCTGCTACCCATTGAAGCATAATGCTGATTGATTTTTAATCGGGGAATGCTGTCAGCGTTCAGTTCCACCGTCCAGACGCCGTTATGTTTACGGACCAGCACATCGGGGATCACATACTCGGGTTCGCTGGTTTGAATTGACTGGCCGGGGCGGGGATCGAGGGACTGGATAAAATTGACCGCTTCTTTGAGCACGTCTTCTTTGAGCCGCGTGACGCGCATCAGCGTACGGAAATCGTGATTCGCCAGCAGATCGAGGTGCTCGCTGACGATCTGCCGCGACTCTTCCAGCCAGGGGGTGTCTTTCGCGTATTGCGATAGCTGGATCAACAGGCAGTCGCGCAAATCGCGGGCGGCAACGCCAACAGGATCAAACCGCTGGATGCGCTTAAGCACCGCTTCGACTTCTTCAATATCTGTTTCGTCATCGCCAACGCTTTCCAGGATATCTTCCAGCGACACGGTGAGATAGCCCGTGTCGTCTACGGCGTCGACGATAGAGGTGGCAATTGCGCGATCGGTATCGGAAAACGGCGTCAGTTCAACCTGCCACATCAGGTAATCCTGCAGCGACTGGGTGGTTTCGCCCTGATAGACGGGCAGTTCGTCATCCTGATAATCCACGCCGTTCCCTGACGGGGTGCCGGCAGTGTAGATTTCGTCCCAGCTGGCATCTAACGGCAGCTCATCCGGCATCTCTTTTTGTTCGAGTGCGTCGGCGGTATCCAGCGTTTCAGTATCACGGGATTCCTGGGTGTCTATTTCATCATGAAAGTCGGTTTGCTCGAGCAACGGGTTGCTGTCCAGCGCCTGTTGCAGCTCCTGCTGGAGTTCTAACGTAGACAGCTGCAGCAAGCGAATCGCCTGTTGCAGTTGCGGCGTCATGGCAAGCTGTTGGCTCAGCCTCAGTTGCAAACCTTGCTTCATATTCAGAGCAACATTCCTCAGGTTTATACCCTCACTGTCTTAACCACGCCTGCATCGAAGGGGGACGCAGTGAAGCGGCAAGGGGTACATACGTCAATTATACCTGCACAGGCAGATTCTGAAGCTTCGTCAGGGAGCTTCAACCCTCTGTGATTTGCTCTACCGTATCAGAGTCTGAACTCTTCCCCAAGATACACACGTTTAACCTGTTCGTCTTGCAGGATTTGGTCAGGCGTACCGTGCGCGATCAGGTTGCCCTGGCTCACAATATAAGCGCGCTCGCACACGGCCAGCGTTTCGCGGACGTTATGGTCAGTAATCAACACCCCCAGACCACTGTCGCGCAGATGCTCGATAATACGTTTAATATCAATCACTGAGATGGGATCTACCCCAGCAAATGGCTCATCTAGCAGAATAAATTTGGGGTTCGCCGCCAGCGCGCGGGCGATTTCGACACGGCGACGTTCACCGCCGGACAGCGACTGGCCGAGGTTGTTCCGCAGATGGTCGATGTGAAACTCTTCCATCAGTTCGACGGCGCGATCTTCGCGCTGCTCGCTGGTGAGATCGTCACGGATCTGCAGTACCGCCATCAGGTTGTCATAAACACTTAAGCGACGGAAAATCGACGCTTCCTGGGGGAGGTAACCAATGCCGCGACGGGCGCGGGCATGCAAAGGCAGCAGGCTAATATCTTCGTCATCAATGATGATATTCCCGGCATCACGCGGGACAATGCCTACCACCATATAAAACGTTGTGGTCTTGCCCGCGCCGTTCGGGCCAAGCAGACCAACAATTTCGCCTGAATTCACCGTCAGGCTGACATCCTCGACGACGCGGCGGCCTTTATAGGCTTTCGCGAGGTTTTTCGCTGTTAATGTTGCCATAAAAAATTAGTTACTCTTATTGGGCGCAGGCGCATTGGCGGGTTTGTTCTTATCCTGCAGTTGCGATGGCACCAGCACGGTGGTCACGCGTTTGCCTTTGTCGCTGAACGCCTGCATTTTCTGTTCTTTGACCAGATAGGTGATCTTGTCACCCTTGATGTTACTGTCCAGTTGCTCAAGGAAGGCGTTGCCGGTCAGGACCACAAAGTCATTCTGCAGCTCGTAGTGCATGGTATCAGCGTGGCCTTTCACCGGCTTGCCGTTGTCCTGCATCTGAAAGAACGTCGCAGGTTTGCCGTAGCCGTCGATCACTTCTTTGCCGCTCTCGCCACCCGGACGGGTCACGACCACTTTATCGGCATTGATTTTGATCGTGCCCTGAGTCACGACAACATTACCCGTAAAGGTCACCACGTTGCCCTGCATATCCAGCGACTGTTGGTCGGATTCAATATGAATCGGCTGCTCGGTGTCACCGGTCAAGGCCAGCGCAGGAAAAGTCGCCGCCAGCAACGCACCGGATAAAACAAGGTTAAGGCTGAGTTTGTTTATTTGGAATTTCATAGGACGTTCTAACCTTTTCAATCAGCTCGGCAGTTTTGCTGCGTAAGTTTCCGCGCATTTTCAGGCCGCTGGAGTTAAAGCTGGTGCCGTATAACGTCACCAGATCGTCTGACGCAACATCCTGCGTCAGTAGATTAATCTGCGCGTTATCGGTAGTAATTTTGCGTAATTGCGCTTCAGGCGTTAGCGCGTCTACAACCACATTGCCATACAGATAAAGCATCCGGTCATTAGTCAGTTTGGCTTTATCTGACTTGATTGACCAGGTCGGAATTTTATTGGCATCCAGCATGATCATGACGGGTTTTGTAAACCATGACACGCCACTATCAGAAAAGTATTCAACGTGTTGCGCTTCCAGCTGGTAATTCAGCGCCCCTTCAGGACTATACACCAGCGTGTTGGAGTGCTCGCTTTGATATGTCGGCTCGTTGTTATTATTAACGACCTGCGTCGCGTCATCCTGGCTTGTCAGATTTATGCCGATCAAAACCAGCGCGACCAGCGCGAGCAGAATGATAACCCAACGTCTGGTTTTACTCATATCGATTGCCCTTTGGCGTCTTCCAGTTTGCCCTGCGCCAGCAGTAGCAGATCGCACACTTCACGTACCGCGCCCCGGCCGCCAGCGATGTGGGTAACATAATCCGCGCGCGGCGTTAGCAAGGGATGCGCATCGGAAACCGCCACGCTGAGCCCCACTTCCGCCATTACCGGCCAGTCAATCAAATCATCGCCGACATAAGCGACCTGCTGTGCCGATAACGACAGATTTTCCAGCAGCTCGCGATAGGCAATCAGTTTATCTGACTGGCCCTGGTACAAGTGTTTGATCTTCAAGGTAGCGCAACGGTCTTCCAGCAGTTTCGCTTTACGACCTGTAATAATGGCGACTTCAATACCCGAAGTCAGCGCGCAGCGTATGCCATAGCCATCGCGCACATTGAACGCTTTGAGCTCTTCGCCATTATTGCCCATATAAATCAGGCCATCGGACATGACGCCGTCGACGTCCAGAATCAACAGGCGAATCTTCTGCGCCTTGTGAATGACTTTTGCGCTCACCGGCCCATAGCAGGTGGTGATGGCAGCATCATGATTACTCATTAACGACTTATCCTTCATTACACTACGCCAGCGCGTAGCAGATCGTGCATATGTACCACACCCATCAACAGGTCGCCATCCGCCACCAGCACGGAGGTAATATGCCGTGATTGCATCAGGTTCAATGCATCCACCGCCAGGGTGCCAGGACGAACGCGCACACCGCCGGGCGTCATCACTTCGGCAATGCTCAGGGCGCGCACATCGGCATCCATATCCAGTACGCGACGTAAATCACCATCAGTAAAGATGCCTTCGATTTTCATCAGGTCATCACAAATCACCACCATGCCCAGCCCTTTACGGGTAATGACCAACAGCGCATCGCGCAATGACGCGGCTTTGCTGACATGAGGGATTTCTTCGCCGCTGTGCATAATATCGTTAACGCGCAGCAATAGCTTACGCCCCAGAGCCCCGCCGGGGTGGGAGAGCGCAAAATCTTCCGCCGTAAAACCGCGCGCTTTTAATAGCGCGACAGCCAGCGCATCGCCCATCACTAAGGTCGCGGTGGTGCTGGTGGTGGGGGCCAGTCCTAACGGGCAGGCCTCCTGCGGTACGTGGATGCACAGATGAATATCCGCCGCTTTTGCCATGGTGCTTTCCGGGCGGCTGGTCATACAGATTAACGGCACCCGCAGGCGTTTCAGCACCGGGATCAGGGCGAGTATTTCATTGGATTCGCCAGAGTTAGAAATGGCGATGACCACGTCCTGGGCGGTGACCATGCCGAGGTCGCCATGGCTGGCTTCGCCAGGATGAACGAAGAAGGCAGGCGTACCGGTACTGGCGAATGTTGCCGCCATTTTTTTACCGATATGGCCGGATTTGCCCATCCCCATTACGATCACTTTGCCTGCGCAGTAAAACATCAGTTCGCAGGCTTTCACAAAATCGTCATTGATGTACTGATCAAGCTGTGCCAGACCTTCACGTTCAATATCCAGGACGTCTTTCCCGGCCCGTTGAAAGTCAAAACCCGGCTGCAAATCTATGTGCGACATATGCGTTTCCGATTCATCCAATGAGATAAGATGAGCCCCAAAAAAGCAGCGCCATCCATAATACAAAACCGATTAACAATCCTGCGCCGGTGCGTTTGCCAATATGGCGAGCGCGCCGCCAGCAAAGCAGAGCGAAAAGGGCGCTAACCCCCAGCATCACCCCATAATCACGGCTGAAGGCGAGGGTGTTGATAGCACCTGGTGCCAGCAGCGCCGGTAAACCCAACACAATGGCAATATTATAAATGCTGGAGCCGATGATGTTACCGATAGCGATATCATCTTCCCCTTTACGCACGCCCGCAATTGCCGTAGCCAGCTCCGGCAAGCTGGTGCCGATAGCGATTACCGTCAGGCCAATTGTTAATTCATCAACGGCAAAGTAATGCGCCACCACCGTCGCGTTATCGATCACCATGCGCGTAGCCATGGGCATAATAATCAAAGCCACAGCTAACCACAGAAACGCGACTGGCAAATTACCGCCGCGGGGCAGTTCGGCCAGCTGTTCACGCGTCAGGCTATCATTACCCTGTTGTTGCGCCAGCTTCGCGATTTTAACGATAAACCACAGGTAACACACGGCAATCAGTAATAAAACTATGCCATCGGTACGCGAAAGTACGCCGTCGTAAAGAAACAAGCCTGCCAGCGCGCTCATCAGCAACATTAGCGGCAATTCACGGCGAAGAATATCGGAATGCACGGTAAATGGATGCAGTAATGCCGCCAGGCCAACGATGAGCAGAATATTGGTGATATTAGAGCCCAGCGCCGTTCCCACGGCTAAATCCAGTTGACCATGAAGCGCCGCTGCCACCGATACCATGATTTCTGGTAGCGATGTCCCGACGCTCACTACCGTCATGCCGACAATTAATGGGGGGATATTAATGGAGCGACACAGCAACGAAGCCGCGAAAACCAGTCTATCGGCGCTATAAACCACCAGAAATAAACCAATTATTAACAGCATCGTTGCTAACAGCATGCAAAGTCCTTTCTTCAGGTATAATCGCCGGCCCACTTTACCTGATGTACTGGCCGCTCAGAGGGAAAGACTCAGGATGGTTGTGAATTCTTAATTCTGACTTTTAGCGTCCGAAAAGTAAAACAAATGCCAGCTTTGGCTAACTCTGGTGGGTAATATTCTGTAAAAATATTGGGTTTATGGTGAAGTTACGCGCCATGCTTAACCTGAAATCACTTAAAGGATAAGTAGATGAGCCAGGCTGACTCAAATCTGGTTGAGATCCAGGGGATGCGTTTTACCCGCGGGAACCGTTGTATCTTTGATGATATTTCGCTAACCGTACCCCGTGGAAAAATTACGGCCATCATGGGACCGTCGGGGATTGGTAAAACCACGCTTCTGCGTCTGATTGGCGGCCAGATTCAACCCGATTGTGGCGAAATTTTATTTGATGGCGAGAATATTCCCGCCATGACGCGCTCACGCCTGTACACGGTGCGTAAGCGGATGAGCATGCTTTTTCAGTCCGGCGCGCTGTTTACCGATATGAACGTTTATGAAAACGTGGCTTACCCGCTGCGGGAGCACACGCACCTGCCTGCTCCGCTGCTGAAAAGCACCGTCATGATGAAACTGGAAGCCGTCGGGCTGCGCGGTGCCGCAAAGCTTATGCCGTCGGAACTTTCGGGCGGAATGGCGCGGCGTGCGGCGCTGGCGCGGGCCATTGCGCTGGAGCCGGATCTGATTATGTTTGATGAGCCGTTTGTTGGTCAGGACCCTATCACCATGGGGGTACTGGTCAAACTGATTTCCGAACTGAACAGCTCGCTGGGCGTGACCTGCATTGTGGTGTCGCACGATGTGCCTGAAGTGCTAAGCATCGCGGATTACGCCTATATTGTGGCTGATAAACGCATCGTCGCTCACGGACAGGCCCAGACGCTGCAAACCAATACCGACCCGCGCGTCAGGCAGTTCCTGGATGGCAACGCCGACGGGCCAGTACCCTTCCGTTATCCTGCTGGCGATTACCAGCACGATCTTTTACCTGGAACAGGGAGTTAAGCCGCTCATGCTGTTAAATGCACTGGCATCGTTAGGCCACCGCACGCTGAAAAGCTGCGCGTCCTTTGGTCGTGCCGGTTTAATGCTATTCAATGCGCTGATTGGGAAACCGGAGTTCCGCAAGCATACCCCGCTCTTGCTGCGCCAGCTGTACAACGTTGGCGTGCTGTCGATGGTGATCATTTTGGTTTCCGGCGTTTTTATCGGCATGGTGTTGGGATTGCAGGGCTATCTGGTGTTAACCACCTATAGCGCGGAAACCAGCCTTGGCATGCTGGTGGCGCTGTCATTATTGCGCGAGCTGGGGCCGGTGGTGGCGGCGTTGCTGTTTGCCGGGCGCGCCGGTTCGGCGCTAACGGCGGAGATAGGCCTGATGCGCGCCACTGAACAGCTTTCCAGTATGGAAATGATGGCCGTCGATCCGTTACGCCGGGTCATTTCACCCCGCTTTTGGGCGGGGGTCATTTCATTGCCGCTGCTAACCATTATTTTCGTTGCGGTCGGGATCTGGGGTGGGGCGCTGGTAGGCGTTAGCTGGAAAGGTATCGATGCAGGCTTCTACTGGTCGGCGATGCAAAGCGCCATCGACTGGCGCATGGATCTGGTCAACTGCCTGATTAAGAGTGTGGTTTTCGCCATTACGGTAACGTGGATTGCGTTATTCAATGGTTATGATGCTATCCCGACTTCTGCAGGGATCAGCCGGGCAACTACACGTACTGTTGTGCACGCATCGCTGGCCGTTCTTGGCCTGGATTTTGTGCTTACTGCACTGATGTTTGGGAATTAAGTCATGCAAACGAAGAAAACTGAAATCTGGGTCGGCGTTTTTATGCTGGTGGCACTGCTGGCGGCGCTGTTTATTTGCCTGAAAGTGGCGAACGTCACGTCAATGCGCACGGAGCCGACGTACCGCATCTATGCCACTTTCGATAATATCGGTGGCCTGAAAGCCCGTTCGCCGGTGCGTGTTGGCGGGGTAGTGATTGGCCGGGTAGCGGATATCGAACTTGACCCGAAAACCTATTTGCCGCGTGTCGCGATGGATATTGAAGAGCGCTATAACCAGATCCCGGACACCAGTTCCCTGTCAATCCGCACTTCCGGCCTGTTAGGCGAGCAGTATCTGGCATTGAATATCGGTTTTGACGATCCTGAGCTAGGATCTTCAATTCTGAAAGAGGGCGGCACCATTCAGGACACCAAGTCCGCCATCGTACTCGAAGACCTGATTGGTCAATTCTTGTACAAAAACAACAGTGGCGAGAATCAGAATCCAGGCGATGCGCCAGCGCCTGGCGCCGAACATACTGAATCAATGCCTCAAAACGGCACGACGAACTAACTGGAGAATCACACTATGTTTAAACGTCTGTTAATGGTCGCCATGCTGGTGATTGCCCCGTTGGCGCACGCGGCCGATCAGTCAAACCCGTATAAGCTGATGACCGAAGCGGCCCAGAAAACTTTTGATCGTCTTAAAAACGAGCAACCGCAAATTCGTAAAAACCCGGATTACCTGCGCCAGGTGGTGGATCAGGAGCTGCTGCCTTACGTTCAGGTGAAATACGCCGGGGCACTGGTGTTGGGCCGCTACTATAAAGATGCCACGCCTGCACAACGTGACGCCTACTTTGCCGCGTTCCGCGAATATCTGAAACAGGCGTATGGCCAGGCGCTGGCGATGTATCACGGCCAGACTTACCAGATCGCTCCGGAACAGCCGCTGGGCGATGCGACGATCTTGCCGATTCGCGTCACCATCGTCGATCCTAACGGCCGTCCGCCGGTACGCCTGGATTTCCAGTGGCGTAAAAACAGCCAAACTGGCAACTGGCAGGCGTATGACATGATTGCCGAAGGCGTCAGCATGATCACCACCAAGCAAAATGAATGGAGTGACCTGCTGCGTACCAAAGGCATCGATGGCCTGACCGCGCAACTGCAGTCTATTTCCCGTCAACCTATCACCCTGGACGATAAGAAATAATGGCCGAGGCGCTGGAGTGGCTACGTGAGGAAGATCGGTTAATCCTGCGCGGCGAACTCGATCAGGATACGGTAGTCGCGCTTTGGGAACAGCGCGAAGCGGCGATGATGGATATTAAGGTCATTGATCTTAATGCGCTGCAACGTGTTGATACGTCCGGCCTGGCGCTGTTACTGCATTTGGTTGATATTGGCCGACAGGGTGGGAGAACCGTGAGCCTGGCCGGGATAAGCGATAACCTGGCCACTCTTGCAAAGCTTTATAACCTGCCTGACAGACTTTTACCTGCTACGGTATCCTAACCTTTTCAGTACATTACTCCGAAAGCCTCGCAAACAATGATTGCGAGGCTTTTTGTTTGTTTAAGCGCGCCTCACTTTCCTCTAAAATGTTTGGCCTGTTTTCACTTAACGACCAATAGAGATCCCCATGGAAAATCATGAAATCCAGACAGTGCTGATGAATGCACTGCCCCTTCAGGAAGTTCACGTCACCGGCGACGGCAGCCACTTCCAGGTTATTGCAGTGGGTGACCTGTTTGCAGAAATGAGCCGGGTGAAAAAACAGCAGACGGTTTACGGACCGCTGATGGGCCTGATTGCCGAAAACCGCATTCATGCGGTATCTATCAAAACGTACACGCCGCAAGAGTGGGCGCGCGATCGTAAATTAAGTGGTTTCTAAGCTGTGGGCCTTGTGCCGGCAGCCTGTGTGATTATTAAGAGATAAATTTCCATGGATAAATTTCGTGTACAAGGTCCGTGCCGGCTTCAGGGCGAGGTAACGATTTCCGGCGCTAAAAACGCGGCGCTGCCGATCCTGTTCGCCGCACTGCTGGCTGAAGAGCCGGTTGAAATCCAGAATGTGCCGCAGCTGAAAGACATTGATACCACCATGAAACTGCTGAGCCAACTGGGTACGAAAGTTGAGCGCAACGGTTCCGTGTGGATCGATGCCAGTAACGTCAATATTTTCTGTGCGCCCTACGAGCTGGTGAAAACCATGCGCGCCTCTATCTGGGCGTTAGGGCCGCTGGTAGCGCGTTTTGGTCAGGGCCAGGTTTCTCTGCCGGGCGGCTGCGCGATCGGCGCACGTCCGGTGGATCTGCATATTGTCGGCCTTGAGCAACTGGGCGCTGAGATCAAACTGGAAGAGGGCTATGTAAAAGCCTCCGTCCAGGGCCGTCTGAAAGGCGCGCATATCGTCATGGATAAAGTCAGCGTTGGCGCAACGGTGACCATTATGTCCGCAGCGACGCTGGCTGAAGGCACCACGATTATTGAAAACGCCGCGCGTGAGCCGGAAATCGTTGATACCGCCAACTTCCTGAATACCCTGGGTGCGAAAATCACCGGAATGGGAACAGACCGCATCGTTATTGAAGGCGTCGAACGTCTGGGCGGCGGGGTTTACCGTGTTCTGCCGGACCGTATTGAAACCGGCACCTTCCTGGTAGCTGCTGCAATTTCCGGGGGTAAAGTGGTGTGCCGCAATACCCGCCCGGATACTCTGGATGCCGTGTTGTCGAAACTGCGTGAAGCGGGTGCCGATATCGAAGTGGGCGAAGACTGGATTAGCCTGGATATGCACGGCAAGCGTCCAAAAGCGGTCAACGTGCGCACCGCGCCACATCCGGCATTCCCAACCGATATGCAGGCACAGTTCACCCTGTTAAACCTGGTAGCGGAAGGCACCGGTGTCATCACCGAAACCATTTTCGAAAACCGCTTTATGCACGTGCCTGAACTGATCCGTATGGGCGCGCATGCTGAGATCGAGAGCAATACTGTGATCTGCCACGGTGTGGAAAAACTGTCCGGGGCGCAGGTAATGGCGACGGATTTACGCGCTTCGGCGAGCCTGGTGCTGGCAGGGTGTATCGCTCAGGGCTCGACCTATGTCGATCGCATTTACCATATCGACCGTGGATATGAGCGCATTGAGGAAAAATTACGCGGCTTAGGTGCCAGTATCGAGCGTGTAAAATCCAGTTAATTCTGGTAATGGCGCACTAAATCGCGCCATTAACCAGCCTGTAAGCCGGGGAATTACCCCGGCTTTTTTTATCGCGATCGAATCAGCTGCGAGCGATCGATAAACTCGTGGGTATTAGGATCATAATAACGGGATGGCCAGATTAGCCAGGGCTCCACGCCCAGTGCATCGGCAATGATACGTTCCCCTTTGGGCCATGGGCGCGTCAGTGCGTTAGCCAGTGTAGAAGAACTTAACCCTGCTTTACGTGACTCAGCCGCTAAAGAGGTCCCTCTTTTGCGCAACCCGGCAATGATGTCGGCCGGATGCCAGTCTGTGACTTTCTTTTGCATGTTTTCCCTCTATACAAAATGATGCGATCTTTCGCCTGCTGTTTTTCTCCGGCAACAGGTATAACATGAAAAGTTCCGAATGGTTCTTGTTAGTTTTAGATATAACCAGAAGTGTGCACAGATACGCACTATTTGATGCAAGCGATGTAAGTTTTAGGGGAAAATTTCTGCGCCGGATGGCGCAGAAATGAGAGAAGCAAGTCGATTAATGATCGCGCTGAACGGACATATGCGCCAGGGCGATTAATGCCTCGCGGTAAGGCGTATCGGGCAGCACATCCAGAGCCGCAATAGCTTTATCGGCTTCTTCTTCAGCACGCTGGCGGGTCCACTCCAGCGAACCGCATTCCGCCATGGCGTGAAGTACGGGATCGAGAAGATGACGGCCATTGCCCTGTTGAATCGCATCGCGAATCATCTTCGCCTGATCCTCGGAGCCATTCCACATGGCGTGCAGCAACGGCAGCGTGGGCTTCCCTTCATTGAGATCGTCGCCGACGTTTTTACCCAACCGCTCGCCGTCCGCGCTGTAATCCAGCAAATCATCGATAAGCTGGAACGCGGTGCCCAGATAGCGTCCATAATCCTGGAGCGCCTTCTCCTGAACGTCGCTGGCACCCGCCAGGATACCGGAACATTGCGACGCCGCCTCGAACAGCCGCGCAGTTTTGCTGTAGATGACGCGCATGTAGCTTTCTTCAGTAATGTCCGGATCGTTGACGTTCATCAGTTGAAGGACTTCGCCTTCGGCAATGACGTTAACGGCCTCGGACATCACGCCAAGCACTTTTAGCGAGCCGAGCTGAGTCATCATTTGAAAGGCGCGGGTATAAATAAAATCGCCGACCAGTACGCTGGCGGCGTTGCCGAAGGCTGCGTTTGCCGTCGCTTTACCCCGACGCATATCGGATTCATCCACCACATCATCGTGCAGCAGCGTGGCGGTATGAATGAACTCGATCAGCGCCGCAATGGTCACGTGCGCATTGCCCTGGTAATTGAGCGCGCGCGCGGAAAGCACGGCAATCATCGGGCGGATGCGCTTACCGCCGCCGCTCACAATGTAATAGCCTAACTGGTTGATAAGCTGAACATCCGAGTTGAGTTGCTCCAGGATGGTCGCATTCACGCCCGCCATATCTTGCGCGGTTAACTCATTAATTTTTTCTAAATTCATCGCAAAAGTCTGGCTATCGTCCTGTTTACCACAAGTAACAATGGAAGAACGTATGATAGTAGGGTTGAAGTTGTAGGGTTGATTGTACCGTAAAAACGTAGCAGATAAACGTCACCATCAATGTTGTGTTTTTTTTCTGCGCTGTTTCACGACAGGACTTGTCAAAGGCTCACGATTTGCGTAATATTCGCGCCCTATTGTGAATATTTGTAGCGCACTCTGAATCCTATAGAAGGCGTGCGCGGAAGCGGAGTTTTATATGTACGCGGTTTTCCAAAGTGGTGGTAAACAACACCGAGTAAGCGAAGGTCAGACCGTTCGCCTGGAAAAGCTGGACATCGCAACTGGCGAAGCTGTTGAGTTCGCTGAAGTTCTGATGATCGCAAACGGTGAAGATGTCAAAATCGGCGTTCCTTTCGTTGATGGCGGCGTAATCAAAGCTGAAGTTGTTGCTCACGGTCGTGGCGAGAAAGTTAAAATCGTTAAGTTTCGTCGTCGTAAACACTACCGTAAGCAGCAAGGCCATCGTCAGTGGTTCACTGATGTGAAAATCACTGGCATCAGCGCTTAATACAGGGGAGCAGATTAAATGGCACACAAAAAGGCTGGCGGCTCAACTCGTAACGGTCGCGATTCCGAAGCTAAACGTCTGGGCGTGAAACGCTTTGGCGGTGAAGCAGTTCTGGCAGGCAGCATCATCGTTCGTCAACGTGGCACTAAATTCCACGCTGGCTCGAACGTAGGTTGCGGCCGTGACCACACTCTGTTCGCTTTGACTGACGGTAAAGTTAAGTTCGAAGTTAAAGGTCCGAAAAACCGTAAATTCATCAGCATCGTTGCTGAATAAGTTTTTCGTGTCCCGGTAACGGATTGAGCCCCGCACTTGTTGCGGGGCTTTTTACATTCCGTATCTGGAAAATTCTCCAGGGATTTTCATGAAACAGCAGGCTGGCATCGGTATTCTTCTGGCGCTTACCACCGCGGTTTGTTGGGGCGCACTTCCCATTGCGATGAAACAGGTTCTGACGGTAATGGAGCCGCCTACGGTGGTGTTTTACCGCTTTCTGATGGCATCGATTGGGTTAGGTGCAATCCTGGCGGTGAAGGGCAGGCTGCCGCCGCTTAAAATGTTTCGTAAACCGCGTTGGCTGATTCTGTTAGCTATCGCGACCGGAGGACTGTTCGGCAACTTTATCCTGTTCAGTTCTTCCCTGCAGTATTTAAGCCCGACGGCGTCGCAGGTGATTGGCCAACTGTCCCCGGTGGGGATGATGGTCGCCAGCGTCTTTATCCTCAAAGAGAAGATGCGCGGTACCCAGATTATCGGGGCCATTATGCTGCTGTCTGGTCTGGTGATGTTTTTTAACACCAGCCTGATAGAAATCTTCACACGTTTAACGGATTACACGTGGGGTGTTATTTTCGGCGTGGGTGCCGCGACGGTCTGGGTGAGTTACGGCGTGGCGCAGAAAGTTTTGCTGCGACGCCTGGCCTCGCAACAGATCCTCTTTTTGCTGTACACTTTATGTACTATCGCGATGTTCCCACTGGCCGATCCTGAGGTCATTGGGCAATTAAGTACCTGGCAACTGGCATGCCTGGTTTTTTGCGGTTTGAACACGCTGGTAGGTTATGGCGCACTCGCTGAGGCGATGGCGCGCTGGCAGGCAGCGCAGGTTAGCGCATTGATTACGCTGACCCCGTTATTTACCCTGCTGTTTTCGGACTTGTTATCCATTGCCTGGCCCGATTTCTTCGCCAAACCGATGCTCAACGTGTTGGGTTATGTCGGTGCGTTTGTCGTGGTTGCGGGCGCGATGTATTCCGCCATTGGTCATCGTCTCTGGGGACGCTGGCGTAAAAGCGAAGCGGTAGTCACGCTACCCCGCTCGGGCGAATGATTTACGGAGAAGTAAAATGAAGTTTGTTGATGAAGCAACGATTCTGGTCGTCGCAGGTGATGGCGGCAACGGTTGCGTTAGCTTCCGTCGTGAAAAGTATATTCCGAAAGGCGGCCCTGACGGCGGCGACGGTGGTGATGGCGGTGACGTGTGGCTGGAAGCCGACGAAAACCTGAACACCCTGATCGACTACCGTTTCG
This sequence comes from Atlantibacter subterraneus, assembly GCF_007570865.1. GTDB lineage: Bacteria > Pseudomonadota > Gammaproteobacteria > Enterobacterales > Enterobacteriaceae > Atlantibacter > Atlantibacter subterraneus. Next base: position 262,125 of record NZ_VLPS01000006.1, read on the forward strand.
AGAAGTCGTTCCGCGCTGAACGCGGTCAGAACGGCCAGAGCCGCGACTGCACCGGTAAACGCGGTAAAGACGTCTCCATCAAGGTGCCGGTCGGTACGCGCGTTATCGATCAGGGCACTGGCGAGACCATGGGCGATATGACCAAACACGGCCAGCGTCTGATGGTAGCGAAGGGCGGCTGGCACGGTCTGGGCAATACCCGTTTCAAATCGTCGGTTAACCGTACCCCGCGTCAGAAAACCATGGGTACGCCGGGTGAAAAACGCGATCTGCAGCTGGAACTGATGCTGCTGGCTGACGTTGGCATGCTTGGCCTGCCGAATGCCGGTAAATCGACCTTTATTCGCGCGGTATCCGCCGCCAAACCGAAAGTAGCGGACTATCCGTTTACCACCCTGGTGCCAAGCCTGGGCGTGGTGCGTATGGATAACGAAAAGAGCTTCGTGGTTGCGGATATTCCCGGTCTGATCGAAGGCGCTGCGGAAGGGGCGGGTCTGGGTATTCGCTTCCTGAAGCACCTTGAACGTTGCCGCGTTTTACTGCACCTGATTGATATTGATCCGATCGACGGTTCCGATCCGGTAGAAAACGCCCGTGTGATCGTAGGCGAGCTGGAAAAATACAGCGAGAAACTGGCGGCTAAACCGCGTTGGTTAGTGTTCAATAAAATCGACCTGATCGATCGTGAAGATGCGGAGCAGCGCGCCAAAGCTATTGCTGAAGCATTAGGCTGGGAAGGGGAGTATTACCTTATTTCCGCCGCCACGCAGCAGGGCGTGAATCCGCTGTGCTGGGATGTGATGAACTTCATCATCGAAAACCCGATCGCGCAGGAAAACGCCGAGAACGGCCCGGAAAAAGTCGAATTCATGTGGGATGACTATCACCGTCAGCAGCTCGAAGAGATGGAAGCGGAAGCTGATGATGACTGGGACGACGACTGGGATGAGGATGACGACGAAGGCGTCGAAATCATCTACGAACGTTAATAAGTGAATAGAAAGGCCGGGAATTCCCGGCCTTTTTAATTTAGTTATTCTGGTAAATGTCTTTGTACAGACGGCTTTCAAAACGCACCAGCGGAATACGGCGATTGCGCTGATTGGCGGGTTCAACAGCGTAGCCGGACAAATACTGAATAAACGCCATTTTCTGACCGCTGGCGGTGGTGATAAACCCGGCCAGGTTGTAGACACCCTGCAGCGAACCCGTTTTCGCCGACACCTTTCCGTTTACCCCCGCCTCATGAAGCCCTGCGCGATACTGCAACGAGCCGTCATAGCCGGCGAGAGGCAGCATCGAAATATAATTCAGCTGGGCATCATTCTGGGCGATGTACTGCAGTACCTGCATCATGGTGGCCGGAGAGATCAGGTTATGGCGCGACAGGCCGGAGCCATCCACCACGATACTGTTGCCCAAATCGACGCCCGCTTTCTGACGCAGGATTTGCCGTACCGCATCTGCGCCAGCGCGCCAGGTTCCCGGTACGCCGAAGTACTCACGACCAATGGTGCGGAATACGGTATCAGCAATCATATTGTCGGATTTTTTCAGCATGATTTTTAGCAGATCGTGGAGCGGCGGCGACTGCTTGCTGGCGATAACTGTCGCCTGTGGATTCGGCTGCGTCTGGCGTAGCAGCGTGCCGCTATAACTAATGCCCGCCGTTTTCAGCTCCGATTTCAATATCGCCCCGGCATAGCCTGCGCCGTCCTGAATAGCGAACGCCAGCGGCAGCGGATCGGCGCGCTGCGTCAGGCAGCCGGTCAGGGTAAAGCGATTGAGATCGCCGGGCACGACGTCCAGTTCGCAATACTGGGCTTCCGGAGATCCCTTCGGCAGCGTTTTTACCTGGCTAAACATGGTGACCGGGTAGTAAGAAGCGATACGTATAAACGCCATATCGCCGGGTTTCGGCGCACTGTAGAGCGAGATAGAAAAACAGTTACGGTCAACAATCGCAGCAGATGGCGGGGCGCTGAAGCACTGCGTCATGTCGTTCCACGGCCAGCCCGGCGCTTTATCGTGACTGGCGAAAACCGAGGTATCGATCAGGACGTTTCCCTTAATTTCCTGGATACCGGTTTTTTTCAGCGCCGCCACTAAATTGCGGACATCCTGACGTTTAAACGTGGGATCGCCCCCGAAGCGCAGGATCAAATCGCCGTTAAGTACGCCGTTCTCCTGGCTACCCCGGCTTTCCAGCGAGGTAGTAAAGCGATAGTCAGGGCCAAGCTGCAGCAATGCCGCCAGCGCCGTAATCACCTTCTGGGTACTGGCGGGGAGGGCCATCTGCTGGCTGTGATAATCAATTGCCGGGGTTTGGCTGCCGACTTTCTGCACCATCAGCGCAAGGTTTGTGCCGGCGGGGAGTTGATTAATGTATTCTTCGACGTTTGCTGCGTTCGCAGTCAACGCCATACTTGTGGCCAATCCAATGACAAATCTGGTAAATCGCATAATCTCGCGGTAACAGCCTGGAAACGTGCCGTCATACTACGGTGCATCGTACGGTAAAGTAAACGATGACCCTCAGGGAACTTCAGGTTAAAATGCGTATCAAAATGCAAAATCGTTCCTGACCTGGTGCCTTGCTCCGGGTCGGTTTTTTTTTGTTTGTTACCCGGCGCCTGCGGGTTTTGGCCGGGGCGACATACTGGCCGTAGCGGGGTTTCCGCTGCGAAAAGGACTGTTTAAGAGGTATAAAAATGCAAGCGATTCCGATGACCTTACGTGGTGCTGATAAATTGCGCGAAGAGCTGGATTTCCTGAAATCCGTTCGTCGTCCGGAGATCATTGCCGCGATTGCCGAAGCGCGTGAACATGGAGACCTGAAAGAAAACGCTGAATATCACGCCGCACGTGAGCAGCAGGGTTTTTGTGAAGGACGCATCAAAGATATTGAAGCCAAGCTCTCTAACGCTCAGGTGATTGATATCACTAAAATGCCGAACAATGGGCGGGTGATTTTCGGTTCTACCGTAACCGTGTTGAATCTGGATTCCGATGAAGAGCAAACCTACCGCATTGTGGGTGATGACGAGGCCGATTTTAAGCAAAACCTGATTTCGGTAAACTCGCCCATTGCGCGTGGCCTGGTAGGAAAAGAAGTCGATGACGTGGTGGTGATCAACACCCCGGGTGGGCAGGTTGAATTCGAAATCGTGAAAGTCGAATATCTTTAATAACGGCGATAACCCACGCACATTTTCGGCCTAATCCGAATGGTTAAAGAATATACGTCTGCGTTGAAAGTTTGACGGCAGGTGTTAGATAAAAATCATGGTGATTGCGGAATGAAAATTTGCGGCTATTGTAAAGCCAGGTAAAAGGCCGCAATGCGGCCTTTTAACATCACACAGAGCATGGCATTTTGCTCAGCGCTGCCACATTATTGTTACAATTATGTGGACTCATCCGATGATGATTAACGCGGCAGCGAAATTTTGCGCTCTTGTGAAGGACGGTACAGAACGAGCGTTTTACCGATAACCTGGACATTACAGGCGCCGGTTTCCCGCACGATGGCCTCAACGACCAGGGTTTTCGTTTCGCGATCTTCCGTGGCGATTTTCACCTTGATCAGCTCATGATGCGTAAGCGCTTGTTCAATCTCGGCCAGTACCCCTTCGGTCAAACCATTATTGCCAAGCATAACAACGGGCTTGAGCGGATGTGCCAGACCTTTCAGGTGCTGTTTTTGTTTAGTACTCAGATTCATCGGTTTTTTTACTTACGTTGGGATTGAAAACGGTTCATTCTACCGCCATCTCCCATTAATACCCAACAGATTTCAAATTGTACTGCGAGGCGAAAGCGCAGGGTATTCAGCCTGACGGCACGTGGGTATCACGATGAACCCGGATGGAAATTGAAATGACAGGTAAAAAGCGTTCTGCCAGCTCGAGCCGCTGGCTCCAGGAACACTTTAGCGATAAATATGTTCAACAGGCTCAGAAAAAAGGGTTACGTTCCCGAGCCTGGTTTAAACTTGATGAAATACAGCAAAGTGACAAACTTTTTAAGCCAGGAATGACGGTTGTCGATCTTGGCGCTGCACCCGGCGGTTGGTCCCAGTATGTGGTCACGCAGATTGGCGGCCAGGGTCGCATTATCGCATGCGATCTTTTACCTATGGATCCTATCGTCGGTGTGGACTTTATTCAGGGCGATTTTCGTGATGAATTAGTCGTGAAGGCGCTGCTGGAGCGTGTAGGTGAGAGTAAAGTACAGGTTGTCATGTCGGATATGGCGCCAAATATGAGCGGGACACCTGCTGTTGATATTCCTCGCTCCATGTATCTGGTCGAACTGGCTTTGGATATGTGTCGCGATGTGTTGGCGCCGGGTGGTAGTTTTGTAGTGAAGGTGTTCCAGGGCGAAGGTTTCGATGAGTATCTAAGGGATATTCGCTCCCTGTTTACGAAGGTGAAAGTTCGTAAGCCGGATTCTTCCCGTGCCCGTTCACGTGAAGTTTACATTGTAGCGACTGGGCGCAAACTATAGTACCCTGACGCTGTTTGTTAACACAGTTGTAATATGAGGTTAATCCCTTGAGTGACATGGCGAAAAACCTAATACTCTGGCTGGTCATTGCCGTTGTGCTGATGTCAGTATTCCAGAGCTTTGGGCCCAGCGAGTCGAATGGCCGTAGGGTGGATTACTCTACCTTCTTGCAGGAAGTTAACCAGGATCAGGTTCGCGAAGCGCGTATCAACGGACGTGAAATCAACGTTACCAAGAAAGACAGTAACAAATACACGACTTACATCCCCGTTAACGACCCGAAGCTGCTTGATAACCTGATTACCAAAAACGTAAAAGTGGTTGGCGAGCCGCCTGAAGAGCCGAGCCTGCTGGCTTCCATCTTTATTTCCTGGTTCCCGATGCTGTTGCTGATTGGCGTCTGGATCTTCTTTATGCGCCAGATGCAGGGCGGCGGCGGTAAAGGCGCTATGTCGTTCGGTAAGAGCAAGGCGCGCATGCTGACCGAAGATCAGATTAAGACCACGTTCGCCGACGTCGCCGGTTGCGACGAAGCGAAAGAAGAAGTGGGCGAACTGGTTGAATATCTGCGTGAACCGAGCCGCTTCCAGAAGCTGGGCGGTAAGATCCCGAAAGGCGTCCTGATGGTTGGCCCTCCGGGGACCGGTAAGACCCTGCTGGCGAAAGCCATTGCGGGCGAAGCGAAAGTACCGTTCTTCACCATTTCAGGTTCCGACTTCGTAGAAATGTTCGTTGGTGTGGGTGCCTCCCGCGTTCGTGACATGTTCGAACAGGCTAAGAAAGCTGCGCCGTGCATCATCTTTATCGATGAAATCGACGCCGTAGGCCGTCAGCGTGGCGCAGGCCTGGGCGGTGGTCACGACGAGCGTGAACAAACCCTGAACCAGATGTTGGTCGAGATGGACGGCTTCGAAGGTAACGAAGGCATTATCGTTATCGCGGCGACTAACCGTCCTGACGTACTTGACCCTGCGCTGCTGCGTCCAGGCCGTTTTGACCGTCAGGTTGTGGTTGGCCTGCCGGACGTGCGCGGTCGTGAGCAGATCCTGAAAGTGCATATGCGTCGCGTTCCGCTGTCTCCGGACATCGATGCGGCCATCATTGCGCGCGGTACCCCGGGCTTCTCCGGTGCGGATCTCGCCAACCTGGTGAACGAAGCCGCGCTTTTTGCCGCTCGCGGTAACAAACGCGTCGTTTCAATGGTTGAGTTCGAAAAAGCGAAAGACAAAATCATGATGGGTGCGGAACGCCGCTCCATGGTGATGACCGAAGCGCAGAAAGAATCTACCGCGTATCACGAAGCAGGCCACGCCATTATTGGCCGTCTGGTGCCGGAACACGATCCGGTGCATAAAGTGACGATTATCCCGCGCGGTCGCGCGCTGGGTGTGACGTTCTTCCTGCCGGAAGGTGATGCAATCAGCGCCAGCCGCCAGAAGCTGGAAAGCCAGATCTCCACGCTGTACGGCGGTCGTCTTGCTGAAGAGATCATCTACGGTGCTGAGCATGTTTCTACCGGTGCGTCCAACGACATCAAAGTGGCGACGAACCTGGCGCGTAACATGGTGACCCAATGGGGCTTCTCCGACAAACTCGGTCCGCTGCTGTACGCGGAAGAAGAGGGCGAAGTGTTCCTGGGCCGCAGCGTTGCAAAAGCTAAACATATGTCCGATGAAACCGCGCGTATCATCGACCAGGAAGTGAAAGCGCTGATTGAACGTAACTACAATCGCGCCCGCACCATCCTGAATGACAACATGGATATTCTCCACGCCATGAAAGACGCACTGATGAAGTATGAAACCATCGATGCGCCGCAGATTGACGACCTGATGGCTCGCCGCCACGTGCGTCCGCCAGCAGGCTGGGAAGATCCAGGCACGAACAACTCTGATAACAATGGCACCCCGCAAGCGCCGCGTCCGATTGATGAGCCGCGTACGCCGAACCCGGGCAATACCATGTCAGAACAGTTGGGCGACAAGTAAGTTTTAATGAAGCGGTAATGAGAAAACCCTGGGCATGCCCGGGGTTTTTTTTGGTATGTGAACTGGTCTCAAGGATTAACGATGAAACTCTATGCCCAGGGATCCACGCTGGATCTTACGCACCCCCACGTAATGGGAATTCTCAACGTCACGCCGGATTCTTTTTCTGATGGCGGCAAGCACAATCAGCTGATTGATGCGGTGAAACATGCCAACGCCATGATTAATGCCGGGGCGACCATCATCGATGTGGGCGGCGAGTCCACGCGGCCGGGCGCTGATGAAGTCAGCGTGGAGGAAGAGTTGGCGCGCGTGATCCCGGTCGTTGAGGCCATAGCCCAACGTTTCGAAGTCTGGGTTTCTGTCGATACCTCGAAGCCGGAAGTGATCCTTGAGTCCGCCAGGGCGGGCGCGCATATCATCAACGACATTCGTTCGTTGCAGGAACCCGGCGCGCTGGCTGCCGCAGCGCAAACGGGGCTGCCGGTGTGCCTGATGCATATGCAGGGCGAACCGCGCACTATGCAACATGCGCCGCATTATGATGACGTTTTTGAGACGGTAAATCGCTACTTTGTTGAACAAATCGCGCGTTGCGAAGCGGCGGGAATCGCAAAAGAGAAATTGTTACTCGACCCCGGTTTCGGTTTCGGTAAGAATCTCCATCATAATTATCAACTTCTCGCCAGGCTTGCAGAATTTCATCATTTCGAACTACCGCTTTTAGTGGGAATGTCGCGTAAATCTATGGTCGGTCAGTTACTGAATGTCGGGCCGACGGAGCGATTAAGCGGCAGCCTGGCCTGCGCTGTGATCGCGGCGATGCAGGGGGCGCAGATTATTCGCGTCCATGACGTTAAAGAGACGGTAGAAGCAATGAGAGTTGTCGAAGCTACACTTTCAGCGAAGGATAAAAAACGCTATGAGTAACCGTAAATATTTTGGCACCGATGGCATCCGTGGGCGCGTAGGGGATGCACCCATTACGCCTGACTTTGTGCTCAAGCTGGGCTGGGCCGCCGGAAAGGTGCTGGCGCGTCATGGCTCCCGCAAAATTATTATTGGTAAAGATACCCGCATTTCCGGCTATATGCTGGAGTCCGCGCTGGAGGCTGGGCTGGCCGCAGCAGGCTTGTCCGCCTCTTTTACTGGCCCAATGCCGACACCGGCAATTGCCTACATGACCCGGACTTTCCGTGCGGAAGCCGGGATCGTGATCTCGGCATCACATAACCCGTTTTACGATAACGGCATCAAATTTTTCTCCATTGACGGCACCAAGTTACCGGACGAAGTCGAAGAAGCGATCGAAGCCGAAATGGAAAAAGAGATCACCTGTGTGGATTCCGCGCAGCTCGGTAAAGCCAGCCGTATTGTGGATGCTGCCGGGCGCTATATCGAATTCTGTAAGGCCACCTTTCCGAACGAACTCAATCTTAACAGCCTGAAGATTGTGGTGGACTGCGCCAATGGCGCGACCTACCACATTGCGCCAAACGTGCTGCGTGAACTGGGTGCCCAGGTCATTGCCGTGGGTTGCGAGCCGGATGGCGTAAACATCAACGAAAAATGCGGCGCGACCGATGTGCGGATGCTACAGGCGCGCGTGGTGGCAGAAAAAGCCGATCTGGGCATTGCGTTTGATGGCGACGGCGACCGCGTCATTATGGTTGACCATGAAGGCAATAAAGTCGATGGCGACCAGATCCTTTATATCATCGCCCGCGAAGGTCTGCGCCAGGGCAAACTGCGCGGCGGCGCAGTCGGCACATTAATGAGCAACATGGGCCTGGAAGTGGCGTTGAAGCAGCTCGGCATTCCGTTTGCCCGCGCCAAAGTTGGCGACCGCTACGTGCTGGAAAAAATGCAGGAGAAAGGCTGGCGCATTGGGGCGGAAAACTCAGGCCACGTGATTCTGCTTGATCAGACCACCACCGGCGACGGTATTGTCGCGGCGCTGCAGGTATTAACCGCCATGGTCAGGAACCATATGAGCCTGCACGACCTGTGCAGTGGCATGAAACTGTTCCCGCAGGTGCTGGTTAACGTGCGTTTTACCGCTGGCAGCGGCGACCCGCTGGAAAGCGATCAGGTGAAAGCGATCACTGCTGAAGTCGAGCAGGCGCTGGGTAACCGTGGACGTGTGCTGTTGCGTAAATCCGGCACCGAGCCGTTGATCCGCGTGATGGTCGAAGGTGAAGACGAAGAGCAGGTCACTGCATTTGCCAACCGGATTGCCGACGCGGTTAAAGCGGCGTAAAAAACGAAGCGCCGGAATTCCGGCGCTTTTTTTATCAGGCGATTTTAGGGTTTGCCTGGCGTTTTCGTAACGCCAGCGCGCCAATCAGCATCAGCACTATCATTCCCGCCAGCCACGGCAGAATATTCACCAAATGCCCGGCCCGCATAAACGTCAGTACCAGCATCAGCAGCCATCCGCCCAGCATCGGCAGCGCGGTGCGCTTCACGATTTCTACCGGCGATACGCCGGCAATCCCCGCGATAGCAATAATGACCCCGGCAATCGGCGACAGGGTGCGGCCAATCCCTGCAGAAAGTTGAATCGGCAGCAT
>NZ_VLPS01000007.1 GCF_007570865.1 Atlantibacter subterraneus
GAGAAAAACGCCGCATTGCCCGAACCCATCAGCGCAGAAATAGAGAAGGTGATTAGCGTCATCAGCAGAATGATCGACGCTGCGCTGAGCCCAAACTCGCTGGACATATTCAGCAGCGCATCCACCGCGCCGGTGGCTTTTAGCCCGGCGGAGAACACTTCACCGGCGATAATCAACGTAACCACGGTGGCAAACACGCTGCCCATGCTGTCGAATACCCGCTGTAAACCGGCCATCACGTCGCGCGCGTTACGATGACGTAAGTACTCACAAAACAGACTGATAAAGACGCTAATCAGAACCGCCGTATCCAGCGTAATGCGCAGCTGACTAAACGCCAGGCTACTGCACAACAGCATCAGCACCAGTGGCAGCATCGGCAGGAACATATAAAAAATCGGCGCTTGCGGGCCTTCATTTTCATTCAGCGTCACATCTGACTGTGGTGCGGTTTCTTCCCGCTGGCGCTTATCAAAAAAGCGCTGCACCACAATGTGCAACACGGCGATAAACAGCACCACCGGGACTACCACCGGCAACTGGTCGCGCACAAAATATTCCACTACTTCTACGCCTGCGGTTTTAGCGGCCAGCACCGAGTTACCGGAGCCGGGGCCAAATTCCACGGCGCAGGTGCTGGCGATCACCGCTGCAACAGCGGCTCGGCTACAGCCCAGGCGCGTCAATAATGGGTAAAGCGTCGCCATAAGCAACAGGCCCAGCCCGGTTGCGCTGCTGATAAACAGCGATAAAAACTGGCCGAGGATCAAGGCCAGCCCCAGCAGCAGATAGGGCGAGTTGAGTTTTTGTAGCGGGCGAGAGGTGAGACGCACCAGTACCTGGCTGGCACCGATGGCAGACATATACACTGCGAACCCGCCAATCAGCATGATTTGCAGTCCCAGCCCGCCAAGGCGTACGCTCAGGGTATCGCGAATAAACTCAAACGCATCAAAGGCGCTGACCCCGGTAGTTTTCTTCACCAGCCCGCTGATATCCGACATGTTGAAAATCTGGGCGATAAACAGCAGCGCCAGGCCGGTTAACAGCAACACCGCCTGAGGATTATATTTTTTAAGGATCAGCCGACCGGCAAAAATCACGGCGATAAGTGCTATCAGTAATGACATGGCCTGGCCCTCATTCAAAATTGCCGCGTACCAGACACTCGCCGGACGCGAACATAAGCTGTCCGGCGGCGTAAGTCTGATGAAGCGTCAGATCATCGTTCAGTACGCAGAGATCGGCGCGCTCGCCCACGGCGATGCGTCCGCCGCTAATGCTTAAAGAGTTGGCCACGTTCGACGTTAGCATCGCCAGCGCCTGCTCTACCGGAATACCAGCGTCAACAAGCCGCGGCAAGAGTTGAATATTGCCGTCGACCGGCGCAGCGGAAAGGCCCTCCACCACGCCGTTGGCGTTGAAGCGCGGCACGCTGCCGTTGCCATCGGAACTGATGGTGATGCAGTTCGGCGCGACGCCGGATTCCAGCGCATGAACAATCGCCTCTTCCTGCGGCGCATAGCGGCTGCCGCCTGACGTGACGTCGATCATGCCGCCGCGCCGGGCGAAAGCGATCGCCTGCTCAAACAGCGGTGCGGTGCGGGCCACGTGGGTCGGCGAGAGATGGTGAATGGGTAATCCGGCATCGCATAGTGCATTCAGCGCGTCAAAGCCTTCAGGTAATCCGCCGAGATGAATATGCAGCAGGCCTTTTTTCCCTGCCAGCAACGCCGCGACGCGAATATCACTCACCAGCCGCAGCAATTCCTGCACCGTTGGGAAAGAGCCGCGATGATCGGCAAGGGCGATTTTGACGCCGAGAATGGCAGGAATAAATGCAATATCGTCCCGCACATTGCCGGTGATAGTGCGGGTAGGCAACTCATAGGAGCCGGTATGCATAAATGCCCGGATCCCTTCCAGATTGAGCGCCTGCATTTTGGCATACAGATCTTTCGGTGAACGCGAAATGCCATCGGTGCCCAGCACGCCTACCACGGTGGTAATGCCTGCGGAAATCAGGCGAGTGAGACTGCACGCTGGCGTTCTGCTGGCAAACCCCGCCTCGCCACCACCGCCGGTCAAATGGACGTGCTGATCGATAAAGCCGGGAACCAGCCATTTTCCTTTACAGTCGTGCGTGGCCACAGGGAAAGGGAGCGTGGGGCAGGTATCGCTAATACTGACAATCTTATCGCCGTACAGTAAGACGGACTGTCTACCCAAATCCTTTGGTGCAAAAACCCTGGCATTGGTCAGTAACGTAAACATATCAAGCCTGCTATGTGTGTAAGAAAGGGGAGGTAAAGCGTGGCGGCTTATAAAGGGGGTAAATGAAATCGGTGCCGCTGCACTAAAAGGTAAAGTTTTACTTTTTGTGTGGCTATTGCGGATTTAGTATCGGGTGATACCGAAACGGCATAGCAGGGCGAAACACATGGACAGTAAATGGCTGGAAGATTTCTTAAGCCTGAGTCGGCACGGCAACTTTTCACTTGCCGCCCGTGAGCGGTGTGTTACCCAACCGGCATTCAGCCGCCGGGTTAAGGCGCTGGAAGAGACGCTGGGCGCGCCGCTGTTTGACAGAACCACCACGCCCGTAACGCTCACGCGCTACGGCGAGCGCTTTGAGCCTTATGCCCGGCAAGTAGTTTCTGCGCTGAAGGAGGCGCAGCACGAGTTATCCTGTATGCTGCCGCAGACCGATAACACTATTGTGATGGTGAGCCTGCATACCCTGTCGATTAATGTGCTGCCAGACATGATTAATTACCTGCATCGTACCTATCCTGAAGCCCGCTTTACGGTGAATGCCTGTATGCAGGGTATCGATAATCACTTTAACGCCTTGCTGAATCGCCAGATCGATTTGCTGATCACTTACGATTTACTGCAGGCCCAGCCCTCGCTGGAAACGGCAGAACAGCTGAAGCGCACGGTCTGGCGCTACGAACGTTTTATTCCGGTGATGGCCGCGCATTTGATGCCGCTGGTTGACGATGAGCACAGCCCTATACCCTGGCTGCGCTACAGTGATTACACGTTTGTACAGCAAATTATCGCCCCCGCTGAAAAGCAGGTTGCCGCCCGGCTTAAGCCAGTTTTTGAAAGCGGATTAAGCGAAAGCATTCGCGAAATGGTGCTGCGTGGGATGGGGCTGGCGTGGCTACCGGAATCCACCATTGCGGAACAGCTGGCCAGCGGCGAACTGGTGCAACTCTGGCCGGACAATGCCTCCCGGCAGCGCGAAATCGCGATTGTGATTTGGTGCCAGCGCCAGGAGAATCGCCCAATTCTTAGCCTGTGTTGGGAGAAATTGTCCCGAAAGTCACATGGTTGATGTTTTTTTCTGCAAACGCGCCAGGATGGTGAAAATGGTCTTGCGCGCCACCCTGGCTTTGGTTAGTATTCACACCCGCTTCAGTGGGGAATGACAAACGCCTCCCACTTTACTTGGTGAAGCAATTGGTATGCGGTTAACCCGCAAGGAACAGGTTGATTATGTACGAAGCTCTTTTAGTAGTTTTCCTTATTGTAGCCATTGGCCTGGTAGGTCTGATCATGCTGCAACAAGGTAAAGGCGCTGATATGGGAGCCTCCTTTGGAGCAGGCGCTTCCGCCACGCTGTTTGGTTCAAGTGGTTCTGGTAACTTCATGACCCGCATGACGGCTATTCTGGCGACGCTGTTCTTCATCATCAGCCTGGCTCTGGGTAATATCAATAGCAACAAAACCAATAAAGGAAGCGAGTGGGATAACCTGAACGCACCAGCTCAGACTGAGAAAGTTCAGGACGCAGCGCCGGCTAAACCGACCAGCGATATCCCGCAGTAAGTTGTCAGCTTCAGTACGGTTATCGACGAAGCCGTACACAAAGTGCCGAGGTGGTGGAATTGGTAGACACGCTACCTTGAGGTGGTAGTGCCCGATTGGGCTTACGGGTTCAAGTCCCGTCCTCGGTACCAAATCTAAGCAAAACTTGCATTTTAGACGTTTTAGGCGTAGTATTTGCCACGTTTTCGGACGCGGGGTGGAGCAGCCTGGTAGCTCGTCGGGCTCATAACCCGAAGGTCGTCGGTTCAAATCCGGCCCCCGCAACCACTTTCCCTGAAAGTTTTTTTTCAAATAGACTGTGAATAGCGGTTGACGCTTTACACTATGAAATTTGAAAGAAAATTCTCTCGGAAGTGTCCGGGTCGCGCAAGCGGCTTACAGGGTTCAGTTATTAAAAGCCCCGATTTATCGGGGTTTTTTGTTATCTGAGTTAATAATAACTGGGCTTTATGCCCTTTTTTTATGTCTTGGGGGTGGGCTTGTCCACATTAGAGCAAAAATTAACAGAGATGATTACAGCGCCGGTTGAAGCACTGGGCTATGAACTTGTCGGCATCGAGTTTCTTCGTGGTCGCACATCGACGCTGCGCATCTATATTGATAGTGAAGATGGCATCAATGTTGACGATTGTGCTGATGTTAGCCACCAGGTGAGTGCTGTACTCGACGTCGAAGATCCGATCACTGTGGCATATAACCTGGAAGTGTCCTCGCCAGGTCTCGACCGTCCGCTGTTCTCCGCTGAGCATTACACGCGTTTTCTCGGTGAAGAAGTCACGGTAGTGCTGCGTATGGCGGTTCAGAACCGCCGTAAATGGCAGGGTGTCATCAAAGCCGTTGAAGGCGAAATGATCACCGTAACGGTTGAGGGCAAAGACGAAGTGTTCGCGCTGAGCAACATTCAGAAAGCGAATCTGGTTCCCCATTTTTAACAGTCTGGATTGAGGCGAAGCCCAGGATGAACAAAGAAATTTTGGCTGTTGTTGAAGCTGTTTCTAACGAAAAAGCGGTTCCGCGCGAGAAGATTTTCGAAGCGCTGGAAAGTGCCCTGGCCACGGCAACCAAGAAAAAATACGAACAAGAGATCGACGTGCGTGTCAGCATCGATCGTAAAAGCGGTGATTTTGATACCTTCCGTCGCTGGATGGTGGTGGAAGAAGTCACTCAGCCGACCCGTGAAATCACATTAGAAGCGGCGCAGTACGAAGATCCGAACTTCAACGTCGGCGACTATGTAGAAGATCAGATTGAATCGGTCACTTTTGACCGTATCACCACCCAGACCGCGAAGCAGGTTATCGTACAAAAAGTGCGTGAAGCCGAGCGCGCGATGGTGGTCGATCAGTTCCGCGAGCACGAAGGCGATATCATTACCGGCGTGGTGAAGAAAGTGAACCGCGACAACATCAGCCTCGATCTGGGAAGCAACGCTGAAGCCGTTATTCTCCGTGAAGACATGCTGCCGCGTGAAAACTTCCGTCCGGGCGACCGCATTCGCGGCGTGCTGTACTCTGTACGCCCTGAAGCGCGCGGCGCGCAGCTGTTCGTGACCCGTTCCAAACCGGAAATGCTGATCGAACTGTTCCGCATCGAAGTGCCGGAAATTGGCGAAGAAGTCATTGAAATTAAAGCAGCCGCTCGCGATCCAGGTTCCCGTGCCAAAATCGCGGTGAAAACCAACGATAAGCGTATCGACCCGGTTGGCGCTTGTGTTGGGATGCGTGGCGCGCGCGTTCAGGCGGTGTCTACCGAACTGGGCGGCGAGCGTATCGACATCGTTCTGTGGGACGATAACCCGGCGCAGTTCGTGATCAACGCCATGGCACCAGCCGATGTGGCGTCTATCGTGGTGGATGAAGATAAACACACCATGGATATCGCCGTTGAGGCTGGCAACCTGGCGCAGGCGATCGGTCGTAACGGCCAGAACGTGCGTCTTGCTTCGCAGTTAAGCGGTTGGGAACTCAACGTGATGACCGTTGAAGACCTGCAAGCGAAGCATCAGGCCGAAGCGCATGCGGCGATTGATACCTTCACCAAACATCTTGATATTGATGAAGATTTCGCCACGATTCTGGTTGAAGAAGGTTTCTCGACTCTTGAGGAACTGGCTTACGTGCCAATGAAAGAGCTGCTTGAAATCGACGGGCTGGATGAAGCGACCGTTGAAGCATTGCGCGAACGTGCCAAAAACGCACTCACGACGCTGGCGTTGGCTCAGGAAGAAAGCCTCGGCGACAAGAAGCCGAGTGAAGATCTGTTAGCCCTTGAAGGCATGGATCGCGCTCTTGCCTGGAAGCTGGCTGCTCGTGGGGTTTGTACGCTGGAAGACCTCGCCGAACAAGGCGTTGATGACCTTTCAGATATTGAAGAGTTGACGGATGAGAAAGCCGGTGAGCTGATCATGGCCGCGCGTAATATCTGTTGGTTTGGTGACGAAGCGTAATAAACTGTAGCAGGAAGGAACAGCATGACTGATGTAACCGTAAAAGCGCTGGCCGCAGAGATTCAGACCTCGGTGGACCGCCTGGTACAGCAATTCGCTGATGCAGGGATCCCCAAGTCCGCTGAAGACTCTGTGACGGCACAAGAGAAACAAACTTTACTGGCGCACCTGAACCGTGAACATGGTTCGGCACCGGATAAGTTGACATTACAGCGCAAAACGCGCAGTACTTTAAGCATTCAAGGTACCGGTGGTAAGAGCAAATCGGTACAGATCGAAGTCCGCAAGAAACGCACCTTTGTAAAACGTGATCCGGCTGAGGCAGAACGCCTCGCCGCGGAAGAGCAAGCGCAGCGTGAAGCGGAAGAGCAGGCCCAACGTGAAGCAGAGGAAGCTGCAAAGCGCGAGGCTCAGGAAAAAGCGAAGCGTGAAGCGCAAGAGAAAGCCAAACGCGACGCAGACGAAAAGGCTAAACGTGAGCTTGCAGACCAGGCTAAACGCGAAGCTGCGGAAAATAGTAAAGTGAGCAATCAACAAACTGACGAAGCAACCAAGGCCGCTCAGGCTGAAAAAGCCCGCCGTGAAGCAGAAGCCAATGAGCTGAAGCGTAAGGCTGAAGAAGAAGCGCGTCGTAAACTCGAAGAAAACGCTCGCCGTGTCGCTGAAGAAGCACGCCGTATGGCTGAAGAAAACGCTGCGGGCTGGACCAGCACTGAAACCGTAGAAGAAGACAAGAGTGATTACCACGTCACCACGTCTCAGCACGCTCGTCAGGCTGAAGATGACAGCGATCGCGAAGTAGAAGGCGGCCGTGGCCGTGGGCGTAACACGCCTAAAGTTGCCCGTCAGAAAAAAGGCAACAAACACGCCGAATCTAAAGCCGATCGTGAAGAAGCCCGTGCGGCTGTTCGTGGCGGAAAAGGCGGAAGACAGCGTAAAGGCAGCGCACTGCAGCAGGGCTTTAATAAGCCAGCTCAGGCCGTTAACCGCGACGTTGTGATCGGTGAAACCATCACCGTTGGCGAACTGGCTAACAAGATGGCGGTGAAAGGCTCTCAGGTTATCAAAGCGATGATGAAACTGGGCGCAATGGCCACCATCAACCAGGTCATCGACCAGGAAACCGCACAGCTGGTTGCCGAAGAGATGGGCCACAAAGTTATCCTGCGTCGTGAAAACGAGCTGGAAGAAGCGGTAATGAGCGACCGTGATACGGGTGCCGCAGCCGAAGCGCGCGCGCCGGTCGTGACCATCATGGGTCACGTTGACCACGGTAAAACCTCGCTGCTCGACTATATTCGTTCAACCAAAGTGGCCTCCGGCGAAGCGGGTGGTATTACCCAGCACATCGGTGCTTACCACGTGGAAACCGACAATGGCATGATCACCTTCCTGGATACCCCGGGCCACGCCGCGTTTACCGCGATGCGTGCACGTGGTGCTCAGGCAACGGATATCGTGGTTCTGGTTGTGGCGGCTGACGACGGCGTGATGCCGCAGACTATCGAAGCTATCCAGCACGCGAAAGCGGCGCAGGTGCCGGTGGTGGTTGCCGTGAACAAAATCGATAAGCCAGAAGCCGATCCGGATCGCGTGAAGAACGAACTGTCCCAGTACGGTATCATGCCGGAAGAGTGGGGCGGCGAGAGCCAGTTCATTCACGTATCCGCGAAAGCCGGTACCGGTATTGACGACCTGCTGGATGCCATCCTGCTGCAGGCTGAAGTTCTCGAACTGAAAGCCGTCCGCAAAGGTATGGCAAGCGGCGTGGTTATCGAATCCTTCCTGGACAAAGGCCGTGGCCCGGTTGCCACCGTTCTGGTTCGCGAAGGTACGCTGAACAAAGGCGATATCGTGCTGTGCGGCTTCGAATATGGCCGTGTGCGTGCGATGCGTGACGAACTGGGTCGCGAAGTGACCGAAGCGGGTCCGTCTATCCCGGTTGAGATCCTCGGCCTGTCCGGTGTTCCGGCTGCGGGTGATGAAGTGACCGTGGTACGTGACGAGAAGAAAGCGCGTGAAGTGGCTCTGTATCGTCAGGGTAAATTCCGTGAAGTGAAACTGGCTCGCCAGCAGAAATCTAAACTGGAAAACATGTTCGCCAACATGACCGAAGGCGAAGTGTCCGAAGTGAACATCGTGCTGAAAGCCGACGTTCAGGGTTCTGTGGAAGCCATCTCCGACTCGCTGCTGAAACTCTCCACCGACGAAGTGAAGGTGAAGATTGTCGGCTCCGGCGTGGGTGGTATCACCGAGACCGATGCGACGCTGGCTACCGCGTCCAACGCGATTCTGGTTGGCTTCAACGTGCGTGCCGATGCCTCTGCCCGCCGCGTTATCGAAGCGGAAAGCCTGGATCTGCGCTACTACTCCGTCATCTATCATCTGATTGATGAAGTGAAAGCGGCGATGAGCGGCATGCTGTCTCCGGAACTGAAACAGCAGATCATCGGTCTGGCTGAAGTACGTGATGTGTTTAAATCACCGAAATTCGGTGCGATCGCGGGCTGTATGGTTACCGAAGGCACGATTAAACGTCACAACCCAATCCGCGTACTGCGCGACAACGTGGTTATCTATGAAGGCGAGCTGGAATCCCTGCGCCGCTTCAAAGATGACGTTAACGAAGTCCGTAACGGCATGGAATGTGGTATCGGCGTGAAGAACTACAACGACGTTCGCGTTGGCGATATGATCGAAGTGTTCGAAGTCATTGAGATTAAACGTACCATCGCTTAATCGGGCTGATGTGACTGCTTAATTTTAGGGGGGCCGAGTGCCCCCCGATTTGTCTGGAGATTTTACTATGGCGAAAGAATTTGGTCGCCCGCAGCGGGTGGCTCAGGAAATGCAAAAAGAAATTGCCATTATCCTGCAGCGCGAAATCAAAGACCCGCGTTTAGGTCTGATGACCACCGTATCCGGCGTGGAAATGTCCCGCGATCTGGCCTATGCGAAGGTGTTCGTCACGTTTTTGAACGATAAAGACGAAGACGCCATCAAAGCGGGCATTAAAGCGCTTCAGGAAGCGTCCGGTTTTATCCGTTCGCTGCTGGGTAAAGCAATGCGTCTGCGTATTGTGCCGGAATTAACCTTCTTCTATGACAACTCACTGGTAGAAGGGATGCGCATGTCGAACCTGGTGAGTAATGTCATCAAGGACGACGAAGCGCGCCGCGTCAACCCGGACGACAGCAAGGAGGACTGATGAGTCGTCCTCGTCGTCGCGGTCGCGATGTGCATGGCGTGTTGTTGCTGGATAAGCCCGGCGGGCTCTCGTCCAACGACGCGCTGCAAAAAGTTAAACGCCTCTACAATGCCAACCGGGCAGGGCATACCGGCGCGCTGGATCCGCTGGCGACCGGTATGTTGCCGATTTGCCTTGGCGAGGCAACAAAGTTTTCCCAATATTTGCTTGATTCCGATAAGCGTTATCGCGTGATTGCGCGGCTCGGGCAGCGCACCGATACCTCGGACGCCGACGGCAATATCGTCGAGGAAAGACCGGTAACGTTTTCTGCGCAGGAGCTGGAAAGCGCACTGGAGAGTTTCCGTGGTGAGACCCAACAGGTCCCGACCATGTTCTCGGCGCTAAAGTATCAGGGCAAACCGCTGTACGAGTATGCGCGTCAGGGGATTGTGGTGCCGCGTGAAGCGCGTCCGATCACCGTTTATGAGCTGCTGTTTATTCGTCATGAAGGGCTGGAACTGGAGCTGGAAGTTCACTGCTCCAAGGGCACTTATATCCGCACCATCATTGACGATCTGGGTGAAAAGCTCGGCTGCGGCGCGCATGTTAGCTATCTGCGTCGGCTTGCGGTGAGTAAATACCCTGTCGAACGCATGGTGACGCTGGAGCAGCTGACTGCGCTGCGCGCTCAGGCGGATGAAGAAGGCGTTGATTTGTCGGTAGTTCTTGACCCGCTGTTAATGCCGATGGACAGTCCGGCTTCGGATTTCCCGGTGGTGAATATTCCACCTGTGACTGCGGGCTATTTTAAAAATGGCCAGCCGGTACGCGTTGCAGACGTGCCGCTGCACGGCCTGGTGCGCGTAACCGAAGGCGATGAACAGAAGTTTATCGGCATGGGTGAAATTGATGACGAGGGACGCGTCGCGCCCCGTCGTCTGGTGGTGGAATACCACGACTAACGTTTGCGATAAGCTGCTGTGACAGGTAGAATATTGCGGCTAAATACGCTGCCAGTCGTTATTTTAACGCCGGCAGGTATCTCGGGTGGCTGAATTAGAGATCGGCACCCTCTTTTTTATCTATAATTTGGAGTTGAAAATGTCTCTAAGCGTTGAAGCTAAAGCTAAAATCGTTTCTGAGTTCGGTCGTGGTACTAACGACAGCGGTTCTACCGAAGTTCAGGTTGCTCTGCTGACTGCTCAGATTAACCACCTGCAAGGTCACTTTGCAGAGCACAAAAAAGATCACCACAGCCGTCGTGGTCTGCTGCGCATGGTTTCTCAGCGTCGTAAACTGCTCGACTACCTGAAACGTAAAGATGTAGCACGTTACACCAGCCTGATCGAACGTCTGGGCCTGCGTCGCTAATTCTTGCGAGTTTCAGAAAAGGGGGCCTTTACGGCCCCTTTTTTCAACCAGATGGCAGAATTCAATAGTAAACTACTGTATTGTTGCCTGAAGGGATCTTCTTGTGCAGAGGTTCGCGCGGCTAATGAGAGGCTTGACTCCGCGACGGGGTTAGGATTGTCATTAGTCGCGAGGATGCAAAGAAGGTCAATACTCAACAGCACGCCGCAGCGGTGTGCTGTCATTCATTAAGAAAGGGTATTATTTTGCTTAATCCGATCGTTCGTAAATTTCAATATGGTCAACATACCGTCACGTTAGAGACCGGTATGATGGCGCGCCAGGCTACCGCCGCAGTGATGGTAAGCATGGACGACACCGCAGTATTCGTGACCGTTGTGGGTCAGAAAAAAGCCAAACCGGGTCAGGATTTCTTCCCGCTGACCGTTAACTATCAAGAGCGTACCTACGCTGCTGGCCGTATCCCGGGTAGCTTCTTCCGTCGTGAAGGCCGCCCGAGCGAAGGCGAAACCCTGATCGCGCGCCTGATTGACCGTCCGGTTCGTCCGCTGTTCCCGGAAGGCTTCGTTAACGAAGTTCAGGTCATCGCGACCGTGGTTTCCGTGAACCCGCAGGTTCACCCGGACATCGTGGCAATGATTGGCGCATCCGCGGCCCTGAGCCTGTCTGGTATTCCGTTCAACGGCCCAATCGGCGCTGCACGCGTTGGCTATATCAACGACCAGTACGTGCTGAACCCGACGGCTGACGAGCTGAAAAACAGCAAGCTGGATCTGGTGGTTGCCGGTACCGAAGGCGCTGTACTGATGGTTGAATCCGAAGCTGAACTGCTGAGCGAAGACCAGATGCTGGGCGCAGTAGTGTTTGGCCACGATCAACAGCAGGTTGTTATCGAAAACATCAACGCCCTGGTCGCCGAAGCGGGCAAACCGCGTTGGGACTGGCAGCCGGAAGCCGCTAACGACGCGCTGAACAGCCGCGTTGCTGCGCTGGCTGAAACGCGTCTGAGCGACGCTTACCGCATCACCGACAAACAAGAACGTTATTCCCAGATCGACGCGATTAAATCCGACGTCATCGCTGCGCTGCAGGCTGAACAGGCTGAAGGCGACGCGCTGGATGAAAACGAGCTGAACGACATTCTGCACGCTATCGAGAAAAACGTAGTACGTAGCCGCGTTCTGCGTGGTGAGCCGCGTATTGATGGCCGTGAAAAAGACATGATCCGTGGTCTGGACGTTCGTACCGGCGTACTGCCGCGTACTCACGGTTCGGCACTGTTCACCCGTGGCGAAACGCAGGCACTGGTTACCGCAACGCTGGGGACCGCACGCGATGCGCAGAACCTGGACGAGCTGATGGGCGAACGTACTGACAACTTCCTGTTCCACTACAACTTCCCTCCGTACTCCGTGGGTGAAACCGGGATGGTGGGCTCGCCGAAGCGTCGTGAAATCGGCCACGGTCGCCTGGCGAAACGCGGCGTGATGGCAGTTATGCCGGATGCAGAGCGCTTCCCGTACACCGTTCGCGTGGTGTCGGAAATCACCGAATCCAACGGTTCTTCTTCCATGGCTTCCGTGTGTGGCGCATCTCTGGCGCTGATGGACGCGGGCGTGCCGATCAAAGCCGCCGTTGCGGGTATCGCAATGGGTCTGGTGAAAGAAGGCGACAACTTCGTGGTGCTGTCCGACATTTTGGGTGATGAAGATCACCTGGGCGACATGGACTTTAAAGTAGCCGGTAGCCGTGAAGGTATCTCCGCGCTGCAGATGGATATCAAAATCGAAGGCATCACCCGCGAAATCATGCAGGTGGCACTGAACCAGGCTAAGGGCGCGCGTCTGCACATCCTGAGCGTAATGGAACAGGCTATCAACGCACCGCGTGGCGACATCTCCGAATTCGCTCCGCGTATCCACACCATCAAGATCAACCCGGACAAGATCAAAGACGTGATCGGTAAGGGCGGTTCTGTGATCCGTGCGCTGACCGAAGAAACCGGCACCACCATCGAAATTGAAGATGACGGCACCGTGAAAATCGCGGCTACCGACGGTGAAAAAGCCAAACACGCTATTCGCCGTATCGAAGAGATCACCGCTGAAATCGAAGTGGGTCGCGTTTATAACGGTAAAGTCACCCGTATCGTTGACTTCGGTGCGTTTGTTGCCATTGGTGGCGGCAAAGAAGGCCTGGTACACATTTCCCAAATCGCTGACAAGCGCGTTGAGAAAGTAACTGATTATCTGCAGATGAATCAGGAAGTGCCGGTCAAAGTTCTGGAAGTGGATCGCCAGGGCCGTATCCGTTTAAGCATTAAAGAAGCAGCCGAGCCGTCTCAGCCGGCGGCCGCACCGGAAGCTCCGGCAGCACCGCAAGCTGAATAAGGGTTGCCATTAGGCTCTCCATGTTCGCATGGAGAGCTCTTTGATACCGGGCTGGAAGCCGGGTTTGCAACCGGGGAACAGGACGTTCATCCAATTGTTGTCTTCGGGAGTGGGAAATGAAGCCTTTTTTGCGCTGGTGTTTCGTTGCGACAGCTCTCACGCTGGCAGGATGCAGCAACTCTGCCTGGCGTAAGAGTGAAGTCCTCGCGGTACCATTGCAACCGACTTTACAGCAAGAAGTCATTCTGGCTCGCATGGAACAAATTCTTGCCAGTCGGGCTTTAACCGATGATGAACGCGCTCAGCTTTTATATGAGCGCGGAGTGTTGTATGATAGTCTTGGTTTGCGGGCACTGGCGCGAAATGATTTTTCACAAGCGCTGGCTATCCGCCCCGATATGCCTGAAGTATTCAATTACTTAGGCATTTATTTAACGCAGGCAGGCAATTTTGATGCTGCCTATGAAGCGTTTGATTCTGTACTTGAGCTTGAACCAACTTACAACTACGCGCATTTAAACCGCGGTATCGCCCTCTATTACGGCGGACGTTACCAGTTAGCGCAAGATGATCTGCTGGCGTTTTATCAAGACGATCCCAATGATCCTTTCCGTAGTCTGTGGCTCTATATTGCTGAACGCAAACTGGATGAGAAACAGGCCAAAGCGTCGTTACAACAACGCTTAGACAAATCGGATAAAGAGCAATGGGGATGGAACATTGTCGAGTTCTACCTGGGCAACATTAACGAAGCAACGTTAATGGATCGGCTCAAGGCGGACGCAACGGATAACACCTCGCTCGCTGAGCATCTCAGTGAAACCAACTTCTATTTAGGTAAGTACTACCTAAGTCTGGGGGATACGGACAGCGCTACGGCACTGTTCAAGTTAGCGGTAGCTAACAACGTACATAACTACGTTGAACACCGTTACGCATTGTTGGAACTAGCACTCTTGGGCCAGGAGCAAGAAGACCTGGCAGAATCGGACCAGCAATAGCTGACGGACATCTATCAGCCCAAAACTTTTTTAAAGTCATCACCTTAGCGGGTGAGGGCGTTTTTGTTCGTCAATCAACCAAATTTGAGCCGGTTCACACTTTTCAATGAAAATTGCAGATCTTTTTCATGATGAGTTATGTAGACTGGCCGCCATTTATCTTGAGGCACACGTACTACATGACTGAATTCGAAACCACTTTTTCTGATCTGGGGCTGAAGACTCCTATCCTTGAAGCCCTTAACGATCTGGGTTACGAAAAGCCATCTCCAATCCAGGCCGAGTGTATTCCGCACCTGCTTGGTGGCCGCGATGTTCTGGGTATGGCCCAGACAGGCAGCGGCAAAACCGCAGCGTTCTCATTACCGCTGCTGAACAACCTTGATCCTGAATTGAAAGCGCCGCAAATCCTGGTGCTGGCCCCGACCCGCGAACTGGCGGTTCAGGTTGCTGAAGCAATGACGGACTTCTCTAAACATATGCATGGCGTAAACGTGGTAGCCCTTTACGGTGGCCAGCGTTATGACGTGCAGCTGCGCGCCCTGCGTCAGGGCCCACAGATTGTTGTGGGTACTCCAGGTCGCCTGCTTGACCATTTAAAACGCGGTACGCTGAACCTGTCCAACCTGAGCGGTCTGGTACTGGACGAAGCGGATGAAATGCTGCGTATGGGCTTCATCGAAGACGTTGAAACCATCATGGCGCAGATCCCGGAAGGTCATCAGACCGCCCTGTTCTCCGCTACCATGCCGGAAGCGATTCGCCGCATTACCCGCCGCTTTATGAAAGAGCCGCAGGAAGTGCGCATTCAGTCCAGCGTGACCACTCGCCCGGACATCAGCCAGAGCTACTGGACTGTATACGGCATGCGTAAAAACGAAGCGCTGGTGCGTTTCCTGGAAGCGGAAGATTTTGACGCGGCGATTATTTTCGTGCGCACCAAAAACGCGACCCTGGAAGTAGCCGAAGCGCTGGAGCGCAGCGGTTACAACAGCGCCGCGCTGAACGGTGACATGAACCAGGCGCTGCGTGAGCAGACCCTGGAACGCCTGAAAGATGGTCGTCTGGACATCCTGATCGCCACCGACGTTGCGGCCCGTGGCCTGGACGTTGAGCGTATCAGCCTGGTCGTTAACTACGATATCCCGATGGATTCAGAATCCTACGTTCACCGTATTGGCCGTACCGGTCGTGCGGGTCGTGCTGGCCGCGCGCTGCTGTTCGTTGAGAACCGCGAGCGTCGTCTGCTGCGCAACATCGAACGCACCATGAAGCTGACCATTCCGGAAGTAGAACTGCCGAACGCAGAACTGCTGGGCAAACGCCGCCTGGAGAAATTCGCCGCTAAAGTACAGCAGCAGTTGGAAAGCAGCGATCTGGATCAGTACCGCGCTCTGCTGGCGAAAATCCAGCCGACCGCAGAAGACGAAGAGCTGGACATCGAAACCCTGGCTGCCGCGCTGCTGAAAATGGCGCAGGGCGAACGTCCGCTGATCCTGCCGCCGGATGCGCCGATGCGTCCGCGTCGTGAGTTCCGTGAGCGTGACGATCGTTTCGAGCGTCGCGGCGATCGTAACGATCGTGGTCCGCGTAGCGACCGTCCTCAGCGCGAGGGTGAAGATCGTCCGCGTCGTGAGCGTCGTGACGTTGGCGACATGGAGCTGTATCGCATTGAAGTGGGCCGTGATGATGGCGTTGAAGTTCGTCATATCGTTGGCGCGATTGCTAACGAAGGCGACATCAGCAGCCGTTACATCGGTAACATTAAGCTGTTTGCGTCCCACTCCACCATTGAGCTGCCGAAAGGCATGCCGGGCGAAGTTCTGCAACACTTCACCCGCACGCGTATTCTCAACAAACCGATGAATATGCAGCTGCTGGGCGACGCGCAACCGCGTCCGGATCGCGGTGGTGAACGTCGTGGCGGCGGCGCTGGTGCTGGCCGTGGCGGTTTCGGTGGCGAGCGTCGTGAAGGCGGTCGTAGCGAAGGTCGTCGTTTCAGCGGTGAACGTCGTGAAGGCGGCGCAGGCCGTAGCTTCAGCGGCGAGCGTCGTGAAGGTGGCCGTGGCCCGCGTCGTGAAGATGGCGCTGCACCGTCCCGCCGTCGTTTCGGCGACGCATAAGGTCTGAACGCCTTACGCTTTACAAACTGTAAAGTTTAATAAACAGTCCCGATCAAAATGATTGGGACTTTTTTTATCTGGATTGTACTCGTGTACTGGTACAATGACGCATCCGCTTTCCGGATCCGATCGTTAATACAGGACATAACATGGCAACCCTCTCCACCACCAGCGTCTCGCCCTCCATTCTGGGCGGCATTGTTATTATTGCCGGCACCATCATCGGCGCAGGAATGTTCTCTCTGCCGGTCGTGATGTCAGGCGCGTGGTTTTTCTGGTCACTGGCGGCGTTAGGGGTTACCTGGTTCTGCATGCTCCATTCCGGCTTAATGATCCTCGAAGCAAACCTCAACTACGCGCCCGGTGCCAGCTTCGATACCATGACTAAAGATCTGCTCGGCAAAAACTGGACGTGGATCAACGGCCTCTCCATCGCCTTTGTACTGTATATCCTGACCTACGCCTATATCTCGGCGAGCGGCTCGATACTGCATCACACGCTGTCGGAAATGTCGCTGTCGTTTTCTCCCCGGCTGGCGGGACTGATCTTCGCGTTGATCGTGGCGTTTGTGGTCTGGCTTAGCACCCGTGCGGTGAGCAGGATGACGGCGATTGTGCTGGGCGCGAAGGTGATTACGTTCTTCCTGACTTTCGGCAGCCTGTTGGGCCACGTTGAGCCTGCCACGCTGTTTAACGTTGCGGAGCCTCAGCCATCCTACCTGCCGTATTTGTTGATGACGCTGCCATTCTGCCTGGCGTCATTTGGCTATCACGGCAACGTGCCGAGCCTGATGAAGTATTACGGCAAAGATCCGCGCACCATTGTGCGCTGCATTGTGTGGGGAACGCTGATTGCGCTGGCGCTGTATACCGTCTGGCTGCTGGCGACCATGGGGAATATCCCGCGTCCGGCGTTTATTGAGATTGCCCAAAAAGGCGGCAATATTGATGTGCTGGTCCAGGCGCTGGCGGGCGTGCTCAACAGTAAGACGCTCGACCTGCTGTTAATCATCTTCTCTAACTTTGCGGTCGCCAGCTCGTTCCTCGGCGTCACCCTGGGTCTGTTTGACTACCTGGCGGATTTATTCGGCTTCGATGATTCCGCGCTGGGGCGTTTCAAAACCGTGCTGTTAACCTTTGTGCCGCCGATTGCGGGCGGCATGCTGTGGCCGAACGGATTTTTGTACGCTATCGGCTATGCCGGGCTGGCTGCGACTATCTGGGCTGCAATTGTACCTGCGCTGTTGGCCAGGGCGTCGCGTAAGCGCTTCGGCAGCCCGCTGTTTCGCGTCTGGGGCGGGACGCCGATGATTGTGCTGATCCTGGTTTTCGGCATCGGTAATGCGCTGGTGCATCTGTTATCGACGGCGAACCTGCTGCCAGTTTATCAATAAAAAAACGCCCTCCGATGTGGAGGGCGCTCTGTTACAACGATTCGCGAACCTGCATCGCTAAATCGAAGGAGTGGAGACGGGCCTGATGATCGAAAATCTGCCCGTTAACCATGATTTCATCGGCCTCGGTTTCCCGCAGGATCGACAGCAAGCCGTGGCGCACTTTAGCCTTATCGCCCACCAGAGACATGCCCAGCGCCTGCTGGACGCCATACTGCTCCGCCGGGCTCCAGATACTCTCCATGCTTTCCACCGGCGGCGGCAGCTGTCCGGCCTCGCCGCGGCGCAGCTTCACAAACGCCTGCTGCATTGAGGTAAACAAAAACTCCGCGTCGCGATTGCTGTCGGCTGCCACGATATTGATGCACACCAGCGCGTACGGTTTTTCCAGCCGCCCGGACGGTTTGAACTGGGTACGATACAGATGCAGCGCCTGGAACAGCATATCCGGCGCGAAGTGCGAGGCAAATGCGAAGGGCAGCCCCATCTGAGCCGCCAGCTGTGCGCTATACAGGCTGGAGCCTAACAGCCACAGCGGGATTTTCGCGCCGTAGCCCGGCACCGGACGCACGGCAGGGTGCGGATCGCGCGCGTCAAACCACTCCACCAGCTCGTTCACATCGCGCGGGAAGTTATCAATATCGCCGCTCATATGGCGGCGCAGCGCCATCATGGTGCGTTGATCGCTGCCCGGCGCGCGGCCCAGCCCCAGCTCAATGCGGCCAGGATACAGCGCGTCCAGAGTGCCGAACTGTTCGGCAATCACCAGCGGAGAGTGGTTGGGCAGCATCACGCCGCCTGAGCCCAGGCGCAGTGTGGAGGTATTCGCGGCAAGATAGCCGATCAGCACCGACGTCGCCGCGCTGGCGATGCCGGTCATATTGTGATGTTCAGCCAGCCAGTAGCGGTGATAGCCGCGCGCTTCGGCAAGTTTGGCTAAATCCAGAGAATGATGGAACGCGTCCCGGGCGCTGAGCCCTTGCGGGATCGGGGCCAGGTCAAGCAAAGAGAAAGGTACAGTTGATTGCGTGGTCATAGCAGCTCACTTTGTCACAGCACTGTTTCAGATTAAAGGTCTGCCTCCGGCGCGCATGCGCCAGAAAGCTGTACCTTTTAATACTGCATTAAAATCCGCTGATTGCTGTTAACAAAGTGAGCTTTTTTTAGGCCTGCAGCTCAAGCCCCGCCAGACGACGCCAGTAACCGTTGCAGTCGCTGTTGGCTTCCAGCGCCAGCGGCGCAGCGCCTGCCTCATTGGCACGAAAGGCGTTGAGCATGTCGATGGTGTCCGTGCCCATCGGAGAAAGCCGCACTACATCTACCAGACCCTGCATAGAGGTTAACTCGTTGCCGAGATTGTAGACGTAGCCGCTCATGGTCTGGATACCGTTCAGCACAAACACCTGCTGGCCTTCCTGGGAATGAATCACCCGCCCATGTGGGTATTTGATGCAGCAGGTTTCGCATTCATCTTTAGGCCGATCCTCTGATCGCGCGGTAAAGCAGCGGGCGGAGTAGGCCAGCGGCAGATGACCGTAGCTCAGCACTTCCACCTCGAACTGCTGGCGAATGCCCAGATCTTCGCACTGGGTCAGTAAATTCACCAGCCAGTCGCGGGAGAGTTCCACGGGCATACACCAGCGCATCATGCCCTGTTTCGCCAGGCGGCGCAGCGTGACGGCGTTATAGCAGTTGAGCGCATGGCTGGCGACAAACGGCAACCCGCGTTCCCAGGCCATATTCACGGTGCCGAAATCGCTGGCCTCAATCAGAAACTCGCCGTTTTCCACATAACGCTTCAGCTCGTTAAGCTCCGATGGTGCCTGTACCAGCGCTAAGGTGGAGATGACGACCTGTTTGCCGCTGGCCGCGACGGTTTTCGCCATCTCCAGCCAGTCGCCCACTTTGGTATCGCGGCGCTTGCTGCACACCGACTCGCCAAGATAGATAATATCGGCGCGGCTGTTGGCCGCTGCCTGATAAAACTGTTCCAGCGTCGCTTTCGGCCAGTAATACAGTACTGGCCCTAATGAATATTTCATTGTGGTTCCTTTACTGCCATTTGCGGTGATACGCGCCGAGCGTGGTTTGCGTGCCTTCGGACATCGCGCCGAGGGTGTCCATCCAAGCCTGCTGCGGCTGGAACTGTTGCGGATCCGTCATGCAGCGGTCGATGGCTTGCCGCCACACTTTCGCCACCTGGCTAACGTATGCCGGGCTACGCTGGCGGCCTTCGATTTTCACCGAGGCGATATTGGCAGCCAGCAGCTCCGGCAGCAGTTCCAGGGTGTTGAGGCTGGTGGGTTCTTCAAGGGCGTGATAGCGCTGGTCGTCAACCAGATAGCGCCCTTTACACAGCGTCGGGTAGCCCGCGTTCTCCCCGTCCTGATAGCGGTCGATCAGTACGTCATTGAGGCGTGATTCCAGGCCCTGAGGCGTCTGCTGCCAGCGCACAAAACGCGCTGGTGAGCACGCGCCGACGGTGTTGGGCGATTCGCCGGTCAGGTAAGAAGAGAGATAGCAGCGGCCTTCCGCCATGATGCACAGGCTACCAAAGGCAAATACTTCCAGCGGCACCGGCGTCACGC
Organism: Atlantibacter subterraneus; assembly: GCF_007570865.1. Classification (GTDB taxonomy): domain Bacteria; phylum Pseudomonadota; class Gammaproteobacteria; order Enterobacterales; family Enterobacteriaceae; genus Atlantibacter; species Atlantibacter subterraneus. The sequence goes on from NZ_VLPS01000007.1 coordinate 20,341, forward strand.
GCGCCAACTGCTTAACCTGATGGATAGACAGCACGCGAGGCAGCACAACCCGCGCCACATCAAAGTTGCGCTGGTAAAAACGGATCGCCTCTTCATTGGTGGCGGATGCCTGCACCGAGACGTGGCGCTCCACGTGCGGATAGCGCTCGGCGGCGTACTCCAGCATCGCGATATCCGCCAGAATCAGGGCATCGGCTCCGGATTGCGCTGCCATGTCCACTGCGCGCTCCCAGCGCTGATAGCCATCGGGATGGGCAAAGGTGTTAATCGCAATATGCAGCTTGCGGCGGTGTTGATGGACCACATTCACCGCTTCCTGAAGTTTCTTATCAGTAAAGTTGAGGCCTGCAAAATGGCGGGCGTTGGTATCGTCTTTCAGGCCGATATAAACCGCATCAGCCCCGTTTTCGATAGCCGCTTTCAGTGCCGGCAAGTTTCCGGCAGGACACAGCAACTCCATAGACTTTCCTGAAGGTGAGGGGGCGGACATAAATCGTCGCCATATTGTTAATGAACGGCGATTTTAGTTAACCTGGCGGCGACAAGATTTGATTTGAGGCAGTTAAACGCGTATTGATGAAACCAATAAAGAGGTAATCAAAACGTTTAAAATCTTGATTTACGCCGCTATGCCGCAGGAACGATATGGCACAATGATGGGTCGATAGTTATCAAGGAGTAGAGCTCGTGTTAGATCAACTGCGTTCGCGCCTGGTTCGTCTTGGCCCCTCACTGATGAGGACGCCCGTTAAGCTGGCGCCCTTTGCTCTGAAACGACAGGTTCTTGAGCAGGTGCTGGCCTGGCAGTTCCGTCAGGCGCTTGAAGAAGGAGAGCTTGAATTCCTTGACGGGCGCTGGTTATGCATTGAAGTACGGGATATCGGCCTGCGATGGTTTACTTCGGTGGAAAACGACCGGCTGGTGGTCAAAGAAGATGCCCCGGCTGACGTCAGTTTCAGCGCCGATGCCAGCGATCTTTTAATGATCGCCGCACGCAAACAGGACCCGGATACGCTATTCTTCCAGCGCCGGTTGATTATTGAAGGCGATACCGAACTTGGTTTGTATGTTAAAAACCTGATGGATGCCATTGAGCTGGAGGCGATGCCGAAACCGCTGCGCATCATGCTTCTGCAACTGGCTGACTTCGTCGAAGCGGGTCTGAAAGACCAGCCGTCGACCAAAGCAACCTCAGTAGGTGAACCATGCTAATTCGTGTAGAAATACCCATAGATGCCCCCGGTATTGACGCGCTGCTGCGCCGGACGTTTAAAGACGGCGGCGAGGCGGATCTGATTCACGATCTGCGTGAAGACGGCATGTTGACGTTAGGGCTGGTGGCTACCGATGATGAAGGTCAGGTGGTCGGCTACGTCGCGTTCAGCCCGGTAAGCGTGCAGGGTGAAGATCTCCAGTGGGTGGGCCTTGCGCCGCTGGCGGTAGAAGAATCGCTGCGTGGCCAGGGCCTGGCACGCCAGCTGGTTTACGAAGGGCTCGACTCCCTGAATGAATTTGGCTACGCCGCCGTGGTAACGCTGGGCGATCCGGCGCTGTATGGCCGTTTCGGTTTTGAACTGGCCGCGCACTACGATTTACACTGCCGCTGGCCGGGGACGGAAGCGGCATTCCAGATCCATCCGCTGGCTCCCGATGCGATGAAGGGCGTAAGCGGTCTGGTGGAATATCACGAGCACTTCAATCGTTTCTAATCGCAGGCGCTGGTAAATCTGGAAACAGATCCGCCAGCGCGATTTCTCCCGCCACCAGTCGCTCCTTTTCCCGCTTCGGCAACTGCTTAATACGGTATTCAATGCGCAGCGCTTGTGAGCGCTCACCAACTTGTTGAGCGAATACCAGGGTTAGCGCACCTTTGCCCCGCAGCGAGCGCGCGCCTTTACCGGTCTGATGCTGAAGCAGACGGCGTGCGGTATCGGTAGTGACACCGGTATAGAGCCGATTGTCGGCGGTGCGAATCAAATAGAGAAACCAGCAGTTCATAAAGCGTATTCGGACGAGGATTTTGCCGCACCTTATCACGCTTTCCCGGCAGCGACACTGTGGTAGTGTGTCGGCAAACCTTTTCAGGAGGCATTATGGAAGCACTGGAAGCCATCAGCCGCTGGCTCGCTAAACAGCATGTGGTGAGCTACTGCGTAGCGAACGACCAGGATATGTGGTGCGCGAACGCGTTTTACCTGTATTGCCCACAGGCAGTCGCGTTTTATCTGTTAAGCGATCCGCAGACCCGGCACGGGCAAATCAGCGGCGGCAAAGCGAGAGTGGCGGGCACCGTAAGCGGGCAGACAAAAAACGTGGCGTTAATACGCGGGGTGCAGTTTAAAGGCGAGCTTGAGCTGTTGGAGGGTGAAGCGTCAGCAAGCCTTCGCGAGCGCTATAACCGACGCTTCCCCATAGCCAGAGCGATGTCAGCGCCGGTCTGGTCGATCCGGCTGGATGAACTTAAATTCACCGACAACACCCTTGGCTTTGGCAAAAAACATATCTGGCAGCGTTAACCGTTAGCTGCCTAGCAGGCGTAGCGCCTCGCGGTTAAAGGCGGGTAAATCGTCCGGAGTACGGCTGGTGACCAACTGGTCTTTATCGACCACCACTTCCTGGTCGAAAAACTCTGCGCCCGCGTTTTTCACATCAATCACGATGGGCGTTACCGCCGTCAGCTTACGGCCACGGATCACATCGGCGCTAATCAGCAGCTGTGGACCGTGACAAATGGCGAATACCGGTTTGCCGCTTTCAACAAACTCACGGGTAAAATCGACAAAGCGGCTATCACCACGCAGGTGATCCGGTGAATGACCGCCCGGCAGCAATAGCGCATCGAATTCATCAGGTTTTACGTCATCAATGCCTTTATCGATAGTCACCTGAGCTTCGCCTTTTTTACCTTTTACGGTATTGCCGGCTTGCTTCTCGATGGTGATCACTTCATGGCCCGCTTTTTTAAATTCTTCCGCCGGGGAGGTGAACTCGGAATCTTCGAACTCGTCGGTAATCAGGACTGCAATCTTCTTGCTCATGTTTACTCCTCAGTTCGTTTTAGACACACCTAATCACTGAAAATAGTGAATACTGACTATTAAGCCTGGTTGAAGGGCATGGCTTTGCAACACGGATTAATCTGCAAGGGGGAAATAATGAGCCGGGTATTGATTACGGGGGCCAGCGGTTTAGTTGGCGGCCACTTACTTAGACTACTGAACGACGAGCCGCGCATTGAAACCATCGTCGCGCCCAGCCGCAGGCCGCTTGCGCCCATGAAAAAAATGTTTAACCCCCACGATCCGCAGCTTACGGATGCGTTAGCCCAGGCCACCGAGCCGGTGGATATCGTGTTCTGCTGTCTCGGTACCACCCGGCGCGAGGCGGGCAGCAAAGAGGCGTTTGTTCATGCCGATTTTACCCTGGTGGTAGATACCGGCCTGACGGGGTTACGCCTTGGCGCAACGCATGTGCTGGTGGTCAGCGCGATGGGCGCGAATGCCCATTCGCCATTTTTTTACAATCGGGTCAAAGGCGAGATGGAAGAGACGCTGCGCGCCCAGGGCTGGCCGCGTTTGACCATCGCCCGGCCATCGATGCTGCTGGGGCATCGCAATAAAAAACGCTTTAACGAATCGCTGTTTGCGCCGCTCTTCAGCCTGCTGCCAGGGAAATGGAAAGCGATTCATGCGCGGGACGTCGCGCTGGCGATGTTTCAGGATGCGATGACAGGAGGGAAACCAGGCGTGACGATTCTGGACTCTGCTGAACTGCGGGAAAAAGCGCAGCTGGCGGCGCGATAGAAACAGCGCCCGCCAGTAACCTGCGGGCGCAAGTCGTTATTTAATATAGGTAAAGGCGGTGGTGACGTGCTTCACGCCGCTCACATGGCTGGCGATATCGGCAGCCGCTTTCCCTTCGCGGTCCGTTACCAGACCCAGCAGGAACACTTCGCTGTTCTCGGTAGTGACTTTCACGTTGGAGGATTTCACCAGATCGCTTGCCAGCAGCTGGGAGCGTACTTTGGTGGTGATCCAGGTATCGGTGGAGGCGGTTCCCAGGCCAATCGGCTGGCCCTGGCGCACTTCGTTATACACTTCAGTGGTGCCTTCCACGCCCATGGCGATCTGTTTGGCACGCGACGCCAGCTCGGTATTGGGTGCCTGGCCAGTTAACAGAACCTTGCCCTGATAAGCGGTCACGTTGATACGTGCCTCTTTCTTGATCTGCTCATCTTTGGATAACGCGCTATTGACCCGTAGCTCCAGCGTTCCGTCGTCGACCTGAGTGCCGACCGAGCGCGGATCGGTAGCGGCTTTAGTACCTACCGCCGCAGTTCCGACAACCGCTGCAGCAACGCAACCTTGTAATAGCAACGCGGCAATAAGGACGGCGAGGGGCGAAAATGCCTTCATGTGTACTCCTTAATCATCCTGGTGAGGAAAAAGCGTGTTATCTATCAAATCGCACAGACAGTTCACCGTCAGCATATGCATCTCCTGAATACGCGCGCTGCGGTGAGAGGGGATACGAATCTCCACATCCTGCGGTCCCAGCAAACCCGCCAGTTCGCCGCCGTCGTAACCGGTAAGGGCGACGATGGTCATATCGCGGGTTACCGCGGCTTCTACCGCCTTGACGATATCCCGGCTGTTGCCGCGGGTGGAGATTGCCAGTAAGACATCGCCCGCATGGCCTAATGCGCGAACCTGTTTGGCATAAATCTCTTCATGCAAACGGTCGTTGGCGATGGCTGTTAAGACCACATTATCAGTATTTAGTGCTATCGCCGGTAAACTGGGGCGCTCGGTTTCAAACCGGTTGATCATACTGGCGGCAAAATGCTGGGCGTTCGCGGCGGAGGTGCCGTTGCCGCAGCACAGGATTTTGTTGCCATTGAGTAAGGACTGAACCAGCGTCATTGCCGCACGAGAGATGGCATCCGGAAGGGCTTCAGCAGCAGCAATTTGAGTTTGAATGCTTTCCGTAAAGCAGACTTTGATTCGTTCTAACACGGTGATCCTTTGAAAAATACGTCAATTGATTAATGGGCGGAAAACGCGTTCTCAATCCACTCGACTTCATCGCCGGTGAAGGCTAACACATCGAACCGGCAATCCACAGTATCAAAACTCTCAGACTGACGGGCGAGCCAGCCGCGCGCGGTTTGTAATAATTTATGTTGCTTGGCCTGGGTAACGCTGGCGGCGGCCCCGCCAAAATAGCCGGAGCGGCGATAGCGCACCTCGACAAACACGATGACGTGGCGGTGCTTCATGATCAAATCAATCTCACCCCAGCGTTCGCGCACATTTGCCGCGACAAAACGCAATCCCTTGCGTTCCAGCCACAGGCGCGCCCGGTGTTCCCAGGCCGCGCCCTGCTGTGAATTTAATTTGCCCGCACCACCTGTCCCTGCTGGTATTTGAGCCATGTTAACTTCCTGTTGATCACGCAGTCACCATCGGCGGTCAGCGTGCCGGTATTGCCGTTGAGCTGGAAGCCCTGCACCTGACGCATTTGCGAGAAGTGATTCGCCAGCGACCAGGCGTCGACGCCCATGGCGTAAAGCCGCGCCAGCGAATAGTCGTTATTCACTGCGGCCAGTGCCTGCTGCTGTAAGCCCGGATTATCTCCGGCCAGCATCGGGATTTCGCTAAACTGCAGCCCTTCCATTTCCAGACGGAAGTCCGGCCCGGTATTGCCCTGCGCGCTGCGTGACGAGGCATACAGCGTCGCGCCGTTATGGCTGCCGGTGCGCATTGCGATCATTGGTTTGATTAAGGCGATTTCATCCTGGCTTGCCACAATGTAAACCGCATCCACATTGCCGCTGGTGCCGGCAGTGATTTGCGCATCCGTCGGTGGCGCAGGGATAGTGAGGCCGCCGATGGTGGTCGCCTGCTGAGATGGCAGACTGGACGCTACCGGCGAGCCGGTTAATGCAATCCCGGAACCGCTGTTGATGCCCATTTTCAGTTCCGACACGGAGCCAAATTTTTGCTGTAACACTGCAGCGCCGCCCAGATGCTGCCACTGTTCGGCAAACGCGCGCGTCACGCGGTCGCCCAGCGCGCTGCGCGGTACCAGCAGCAACGGATTACGTTGGCCTTGTTGCCATATGTGGTCTGCGGCGTCACGCGCTTCGTCTTCCGGGGAGAGGGCGAAATAGCAGATGTTGGCGCGGTTTTGCACGTTCTCTGGTTCATTCATCGCCAGCACGTTTAATGGCGTGTTGCTACGCACCAGCTCTTCAACGTTAGGCTTCAACAGCGGGCCGACGACGATACTCGCGCCATCCTGCTGCACCTGATTCAGTACCTGATTAAGCGGCTGGCTGCTGGTGTCGTAGATTTTAATTTCCGCGCCCGGATTGGCCGGGGCGTTGGTTGCGGTTTGCGTCTCTGCGGGTTGCGGCACAGCTGCCGGCGCGACGGCATCCTGGGTTAAATCGTTAACGTTGGCGGCGGACGGGCTTGCCACGCCGTCCGTGCCGATCGGCTGTTGCGCAGTCTCAGCGGCAGGCTGCGCCGCCACCGGCGTTTGCGGGGCGTTTACCGGGCTCACGCCGCTATTTTTCGCCGCTTCAAAGCCCTGCTGAATGGCGCGGCCAAAGACGGCGGCCTGGCCGTTAAGCGGTAATAACAGCGCAATCTTATCCGCCGAGGCGGGTTTGAAATTCTGGACGTTCACCAGTTGAGTCGGTAGCAGCTTTGCGCCCGGGTTCTGCGGATAACGGGTCTGCCAGTCCTGAATCCCCGCCTTCAACATGGCAGGATCGCTGCGGTTATCAAACCACATGCGCTGTAAATCCAGCCAACCGCGCAACACGTTTTCATCCGCGTTAATCACCAGCGCGTTGGCCTGTTCGGGCGTCATGGCAGAGAGCGCTTGCCAGGTGGCGTCGATATTTTTTTGCTTATCGGCGGGTTTCAGCAGCGGCTCCTGAGCGATCAGCGCGCGCAGCAGTTCCAGCGACGGTCGGCCCTGGCTGGCGTCAATTTGCGCCTGGTAGTAACGCGCTTTTTGCGCATCGCTAAAATCGGACGTATCCAGAGAAGCCAGTTGAGCGGCAGCGCCCTGGTAATTTTTGTTCGCGAGGATCAGTTCGACATCGAGCAGGCTACGCTCACGGCGCTGTGCATCATTAAGTTTTTCAGGTAGCTGCTGGTACAGCTCGGTGGCCTGCTGGCGCTTACCTTCCTGAATCAGGGCACGTATCGCGAGTAATTGCCAGTTGGTCTTGGTATCATCCGAGCTCTGCTGCATTTGCTGTAAGTAGTAAGCAGAATTCGCCTGCGCTTCACCCTGCATGTGCGCGGTACTTTGATCCGGCGCCTGGGTGCCACAGCCGGCGAAAAGCAGCGCGGCAAGCACAACAGGCAGGCAGCGCGCGGCTTTAGAACGTATTAAGGTTGACGGTACCATACTGTATCCAGTGAGTTTTTTTTTAATCAATATTCAATATTAAATCGGCAATACGGACTAAACAATGAAACAACACGATTCCACCGAGAATTCTCAGGGCCAGCTTTATATTGTCCCAACGCCAATCGGTAATCTTGGGGACATAACCCAGCGTGCGCTCTCGGTGTTGCAGTCGGTTGACCTGATTGCTGCTGAGGATACGCGCCATACTGGCTTATTGCTGCAACACTTTGCTATTTCCGCGCGGTTGTTCGCATTACACGATCATAATGAGCAACAAAAAGCGCAAACGCTGCTGGCAAAGTTGCAGGAAGGGCAAAATATTGCGCTGGTCTCCGATGCGGGCACGCCGTTGATTAACGATCCGGGCTATCATCTGGTTCGCACCTGCCGCGAGGCGGGTATTCGCGTTGTGCCGCTGCCGGGGCCGTGCGCCGCCATCGCGGCGTTAAGCGCGGCCGGGCTGCCGTCTGACCGCTTCTGCTACGAAGGCTTTTTACCTGCTAAATCCAAAGCGCGCCGCGATGCGCTCAAAGCTATTGAGCAGGAGCCACGCACCCTGATTTTTTACGAATCCACCCACCGTTTGCTGGAGAGCCTGGAAGACATTTGCACCGTGCTGGGTGAATCACGTTATGTGGTGTTGGCCCGGGAGATCACCAAGACCTGGGAGTCGATTCACGGCGCGCCCATCGGCGAGCTGCTGGCGTGGGTTAAGGAAGATGAAAATCGCCGCAAGGGCGAAATGGTGCTTATTGTTGAAGGCTTCGACGTGCAGGAAGAGGCGTTGCCCGCCGATGCGCTGCGCACCCTGGCGCTGTTGCAGGCCGAGCTGCCGTTAAAGAAAGCGGCGGCGCTGGCGGCGGAAATCCACGGCGTGAAGAAAAACGCGCTGTATAAATATGCGCTGGAACAGCAGGGAGATTAACCTGTGAGCCGCTATCAGCCGCCATTTACCCTTACTCCCGCCATGCTTAACCAGGTGGTGGAGATTGGCGAACTGATGGGGCACTGGGCGGCGCAATCCGGCAGGACGTCGCCCCTGTTGCGCAAAGAAAACCGTATTCGCACCATTCAGGCCTCTCTGGCGATTGAGCATAACTCGCTAACCACCGATCAGGTCACGGCGATTATGGAAGGAAAGCGCGTTCTGGCACCTGAAAAAGATATTCAGGAAGTGCGTAACGCCATACAAGCTTATGAAAAAATGCCCGGCTGGAAGGCTGGGCGACGACAGGATTTACTGAGCGCCCATCGAGTTTTGATGATGGGGCTTGTGGATAATCCCGGTAAATTGCGGCGCGGGGATGTCGGTATTTACCGGGATAATACCCTGATCCATATGGCTCCTTCCGCCTCACAAGTTCCGCGCCTGATTGAGGATCTTCTCGGCTGGCTTCAAACAACAGAACTTCATCCTCTGATTGCCAGCTCGGTGTTTCATTATGAATTTGAATTCATTCACCCTTTTTCTGACGGTAACGGGCGTATGGGGCGCTTGTGGCAGACCCTGATATTGAGCCAATGGCGTACAGAACTGGCATGGTTGCCGGTTGAAACGTTAATTCATCATCAGCAGGAAGCCTATTATCAGATCCTGCGTCAGTGCGACAGGGAAAGCGACTGTACGGCTTTTATTGAATTTATGCTGCAAAACGTCGCTCAGGCGCTGGAAGAAGGATTGGCATCTACCCCCGCAGTGTCGGAACAAATGTCGGGAAAAATGTCGGAAGAAAATTCTTTTTATCTGACGGCGACAGAGCGCGATATTCTGCAATTATTAGACCGCCAGCCAGCAATGACGGCCGTTCAACTGGCCAACAACATTGGCGTGACGTCGCGGACCATTGAGCGTTACCTCAAACTGCTTCAGGATAAATCAGCGCTTCGGCGAGTCGGGCCCAGAAAAGGGGGCTACTGGCAGGTTTTAGAAACCTGCCGACCGTGATTGCTCACACCACCATCATCTTTGCGCCGCTGTTATTCAGCAGCATCTTATCTTCTTCACTGATCCCATCATCCGTAATGATGACGTCAATTTTCTCCATCGCAATGACCTGGTTAAAGCCGCGGCGATTAAACTTCGAGGCGTCGAGCACGGCAATGACGCGGCGCGCCGCTGCCGCCATCACCGCGCTGATGGAGTACCCTTCATTAAACGTGGTGATGCCATTAGTGGTATCAAAGCCGTCAGCCCCGACAAACATCAAATCGGCGCTGATCCCCTGCAATGAGCGCTCGGCAATCGTGCCGTGCATCGAATGGGTTTTATGGCGTACCGTGCCGCCGCACACCACCAGGGTGATGTCTTTATTGTCGGAAAGAAGATAGGCGGCGGGCAGGTTATTGGTGATCACCGTGATATTGGCGCGTTTTACCAGCGCTTCGGCGATCAGTAGCGTAGTGCTGCCGCTGTCGAGGATCACGGTCATGCCTTCTTCGATCATCGCCGCTGCGGTTTGCGCAATGCGTTTCTTGGGATCTTTCGCCAGCTGGTAGCGTGCTTCCAGCAATACTTCGTGGTTATCGCTTTCAGCACCATTATTGCCCGGCTTCGCCGCGCCGCCGTGAAAACGCGTCACCAGACCCTTTTCTTCAAGCAGGCGAAGATCGGCGCGGATCGTGACTTCCGAGATGCCGAAGGTGTTCGACAAATCAAGCACCAGCACGCTGCCATGGGTGTTGACCATTTCGACTATTTTGTTGCGTCGTTCAAAGGAGTTCATCTTTTCAATCCTTAAAAATAATTACCCCTAGTGTAATCGAAAGCGTTTTGAAAGGTTAGCGTTGCATTTCGAAAGGCGATGACAGCCAGCGCTAAACGCTGGCTTTGGGTTATTTCCACTGCGCCGTCAACGAGGGTGGAGAGAGCGAGTTTTCAGCGTTATCAGGGCGCGCAGGACTCTGCCGCCGCTAATCAGCAGATAAAATCTGATTCTTATAGCGTCAGACGCCGACCGGCGATTTACTGTTTTCCCTGGCTCTACGCCAGGTTAAAAATACGCCTGCGACGTAAATCACGGCGATAACGCAAAACCCGGCAACGTTTTGCCACGTAAAAAGTTGGATCAGCAGCCAGGTAATCGGCGAGCCGCCCTGATCCATTGACGCTACCATACCGCCTGCTTTAAGCGTGCCCGCATTTGCCGCAAGTTGGGTGTGTAATCCAATGGTTTGCGTGGCGATCCACAGGGTAATACTCATAATAATGACGCCAGAAATCAGGGTGCGGAACAGGTTTCCCTGATGTACCGCTACCGCCATGGCGACAAAAAAGCCAATCGTTGCAAGGTCGCCAAACGGTAGCACCTGATTACCGGGAACCGCGATGGCGATTAAAATGGTTAACGGAATAAATATCAGGCTGGCGGATACCACTGAGGTCTGGCCGAGCAGCAGTGCCGGGTCGAGGCCAATCAAAAATTCCTGGCCGCCAAATTTAGCCTGCAGGCGTTTGCGCGCGTGTTTCGCAATAGGGGTTAAGCCATCCATAATCGGTCTAATCACGCGGGGCATTAGCAGCATGACGGCGGCGGTTTTCACGGCCAGTTGTAATACGCCTTTAGCGTCATACCCGGCCAGCAATCCAATCAGAATACCCATTACAAAACCCACGGTCACCGGCTCGCCGAATGGTCCAAACCGCTTCTGAACGTCATCGGCGCTAAAGTGAATACGGTTCAGGCCCGGCACTTTTTCAATCAGCGTATCCACCAGTACCGCGATTGGCCCCAGATAGGCGGAGGTTCCGTGGGGGATTGCCATCCCTTCCAGACCGAAATAGTCGCGCACGTCTTTAGCGAACCAGTCTCCCAGCTTGTAAACAAAGGCGGCATGAACCACAACGCCGAGAATACCAATCCAGTAGGAGCCCGTTGCCAGATGCAACAACGCGCCGGTAAAAGTCATATGCCAGATATTCCAGATATCGACGTTAACCACGCGGGTCAGACGCGTCACCAGCATCACGATATTTACCGCAATAGCGATCGGAATAGCGACCAGCGCGATTTGCGAAGCCCAGGTCATTGGCGATGAGCCGGGCCAGCCGACATCGACCACGTTCAGGTTAATGTCGAAATTTTCTGCCATCGCTTTCGCAGCGGGGCCAATAGAGTCAAGCATTAAACCGATGACCAGCCCGATACCTACAAACCCGATGCCGATATGCAATCCCGATTTGAAGCTGTCTCCTGGCTTCATTCCCAGCAGCAGGGAGAAAATAATGATCACCACTGGCAGCATCACGGTGGGGCCGAGATCGAGGATATAACGCATGATGTCGTTAAACATGATTTCTACTCCTCCAGGATAGCCAGGATTTTTTGTTGTAATGCTTCGATACCCACGCCGGAAACGAACGGCATACCGTGCACCACGGGAATATCGCCAAAGGTCCGATCGACCCGCGCAGTGGTACAAATCAGATCGGCCCCCTCCATATAAGTCTCGATCTCCGTGACACGACACTGCACCAGATCGAGTTCTATACCCTGTGCCGCACACAGCTCTTTAATTTCTTCGGCTGCCAGGGTTGATGTCGCAACCGCACCGCCGCAGGCGACAATAACTTTTCGTTTCATAACGTTCTCCTTATTTATCGTGTCGAAGCCGCTTCAGGCTGCGGTTCGATCAGGGTTTCCCGGAATACTTTTCTCAGTTCTGCCGAATCCGCATTAAGCATTGCCGTCATTCGTTGCGGATTTTGGAGCCCGCTAAATAACTGGCGCAGCAGTTTGAGTTGGGCATCAGGGTTTTCGACGATCAGCGCGATAATGAGCGATACCGCGATTTCATCGTCGTCATCCGCGCGTTGAAAAAAGACGGGGTTATCCGAACGGATCAAATAAATAGCGGGCGAAATAGCGTGTATAGCTTCACAGTGCGGGATAGCGACGGCATGGTGTTCAAGGGCGATGCCGGTTGGAAAAACCGCCTCTCGCTGTTTCAGCGCCTGCGGATAACTCGCTTTCACTACGCCTTTCGCCAGCATTTCCGTGCCGATGTGCTCAAGCGCCTCCTCACGGTTAGCAAAGTGAATACCGGTACGAACGTACAATTGGGTCATGATTTCTCCTCTGGGGCATACCACCCATGGCCGTATTCCCATGATGTGAAACATCTCAACTGCGGCCTCCTTTCGTTGTGCGGGGAAACCGCTGTTATTTCTTCGAAATAAGGCGCACATTTATTTTCGTTTTGTTTCTTACGAAAGGAATTTAATCATTTTGAATTTCAATAATTGTGATCTGCGTTCACAAAGGAAAGGTTTCAAAAATATTCGGAATATGTACCGGAAATCGGTGGGAAAAGGCTGAATATCAGGCTTGAAGGGAACGCTACGCATGAGGGAAGCGCGGTAAACCAAAAAAAATGCCAGCGCGAGCGGCTGGCATAATGGCAAGGAAATTGAAATGAGATATCAGGTCACAGGTGCCGGGTTGAACACCGCCAGCTGATTATGTAAGCCCCACTGATCGGAGAAGGTTTTCTTGCGCCCGCTCGCCACATCCAGAATGAAGTGGAACAGCTTCCAGCCCACCTGCTCAATGGTCTCTTCACCGGTAGCGATAGTACCTGCGTTGATGTCCATTAAGTCATACCAGCGGTTCGCCAGCTCGGTGCGGGTCGCCATTTTAATCACCGGCACCGCCATCAGGCCGTACGGCGTGCCGCGACCGGTGGTGAACACCTGCACGGTGATCCCGGAGGCCACCTGCTGGGTACCGCACACAAAGTCGCTGGCCGGGGTAGCGGCATAAATCAGGCCGCGTTTGGTCGGGCGTTGGCCCGGCGACAGCACTTCCACAATCGCGCTCTGGCCGGATTTCGCGATAGACCCCAGCGCTTTTTCCACCACGTTCGCCAGGCCGCCTTTCTTGTTGCCCGGGGACGGGTTGGCGCTGCGGTCGGTTTTGCCCATGTCGAGGTAATCATCGTACCAGGCCATCTCTTCCAGCAGGCGCTTACCGACCTGCTCGTCCACGGTGCGCGGCGTTAACAGATGGATCGCATCGCGCACTTCAGTGACTTCCGAGAACATCACCGTGCCGCCGCAGCGTACCAGCAGGTCGGAAGCGTAGCCGACCGCCGGGTTGGCGGTCACGCCGGAGAACGCGTCGCTGCCGCCGCACTGCATGCCGACAACCAGTTCAGAAGCCGGACAGGTTTCGCGTTTACGCTGGTTGAGTTTTTCAAGGTGACGCTCGGCGACGCGCAGAATATCGTCCACCATGGAGCGGAAGCCCACGTGCTGCTCATCCTGCAAACGCACAATGCTGGCGTCATCGACCGCGATAGCCTGCACGTCTTCGGTGCCCTGCAACAGGCGTTCCGGCTGCAGTTTTTCACAGCCCAGGCCAATCACCATCACTTCGCCGCCAAAGTTGGGGTTCAGCGCGATATTGTGAATGGTACGGATTGGAATTACCGCCGCCGGGGCGTTAATCGCCACGCCGCAGCCGTAGAGATGGTTCAGGCCGACCACGCCGTCCACGTTCGGGTAACGCGGCAGCAGATCGCGCTCGATGATTTTAATCACGTAATCCACCACGCCCGCCACGCAATGCACGCTGGTGGTAATGCCGAGCAGATTTTTAGTCCCCACGCTGCCATCCGCGTTGCGATAGCCTTCAAAGGTATAGCCTTCCAGCGGCGGCAGCGGCTCCGGGACTTTGGTCGCCAGCGGCAGGGTATTCAATGGCGGTGCTTTTGGCAGTTCCACCAGAGATTCTTCAATCCAGCTGCCGCGCGGAATATCTTTTACGGCATAACCGATTACTTCGCCGTAACGGACAATTTCGCCATGCGCGGGAATATCGCTCAGCGCGACTTTATGGCCCTGAGGAATATGTTCAATCAACTCAAGACCATCCGGGAAACGGGTGCCCGCTTTTAAGCCGTAATCATTTACAATGATGGCGACGTTATCAGTGTCGTGCACTTTGATATAAAAAGCGCCGGGCGGTTGTTGTTTAATTTCAATATTAGCCATTGTCCAGTATTCTCCGCGTGCTCAAGGCATGGTTAATAAATTAAGGAATATTATTTTTATCGGTATCAAGCAGTAATGGCAGTAAGAATGTCAGGTGTTCAAAAATAAAAATGTGACGCAGGTCACCAGACACCGCGAAGCCAGCGCTGGCAAGGGCGGCAATGATTAAATCTGTGGATTAGCGCCCATGAAGTTGGGCTTCGGCAAAACAAAAACGCTATTTAAGAATGTTTTGTTGTGCAGATGCATGATGCGAGGTTAGGGGGCGCTGTTTATACTGACCCATAACGTAATGGTGTGAATTTAATATCCCAGAATAAGATATAAAAATATAAAAACTACTCCCGCACCGGTTCAATTTAATTCCGAATAGAGTGCCTGAACCAGAGGTAAATAATATGATGCTTGATGCCGCCAGTGAAACAAAAAAGGGTATGCATACCCGATATTATATATTGCTGATTATTTTTATTGTTACTGCCATTAACTACGCCGACCGCGCTACCCTGTCTATCGCCGGGACCGAAGTGGCCAAAGAGCTTCAGCTCAGCGCGATTTCCATGGGTTACATCTTCTCCGCGTTTGGATGGGCCTACCTGCTGATGCAAATTCCGGGCGGTTGGCTGCTTGACCGTTACGGTTCTAAGAAAGTGTATACCTACAGCCTGTTCTTCTGGTCGCTGTTTACTTTCCTGCAAGGGTTTGTGGATATGGTGCCGCTGGCCTGGGCGGGCGTGTCGATGTTCCTGATGCGCTTTATGCTCGGCTTCTCTGAAGCGCCGTCATTCCCGGCCAACGCCCGTATTGTGGCGGCCTGGTTCCCGACCAAAGAGCGCGGCACCGCCTCGGCGATCTTCAACTCAGCGCAGTACTTCTCACTGGCAATCTTCTCGCCGCTGCTGGGCTGGCTGACCTTCGCATGGGGTTGGGAGCACGTTTTCACCGTGATGGGCGCGATTGGCTTTGTGCTGACGATTATGTGGGTCAAATTTATCCATAACCCCACTGACCACCCGAAAATGTCTGCGGCTGAGCTGGAGTTCATCAAGAAAGGCGGCGCAGTGGTGGATATGGACCACAAAAAAACCACCACTGACAGCGGCCCTAAACTGCATTACATCAAGCAGATGCTGACCAACCGCATGATGCTGGGCGTATTTTTCGGCCAATACTTTATCAACACTATCACCTGGTTCTTCCTCACCTGGTTCCCGATTTACCTGGTGCAGGAAAAGGGCATGTCGATTCTGAAAGTGGGGATGGTGGCGTCTATCCCGGCGCTGTGCGGATTCGCCGGCGGCGTGCTGGGCGGCGTGTTCTCGGATTCGCTGATTAAACGCGGCCATTCGCTGACGCTGGCCCGTAAGCTGCCGATTGTGCTGGGCATGCTGCTGGCATCGACCATCATTCTGTGTAACTACACCGACAATACCGTGCTGGTGATTGCTCTGATGGCGCTGGCGTTCTTCGGTAAAGGTTTTGGCGCGCTGGGCTGGCCGGTTATCTCTGATACCGCGCCGAAAGAAATTGTCGGGCTGTGCGGCGGGGTATTCAATGTGTTTGGTAACGTTGCCTCTATCGTCACCCCGCTGGTGATTGGCTATCTGGTGAGTGAGTTGCACTCCTTTAACGCTGCGCTGCTGTTCGTGGGCTGTTCCGCCCTGATGGCGATGGTTTGCTACCTGTTCGTGGTTGGCGACATCAAGCGTATGGAACTGCAGAAATAAGCATCGATGACATTAAGGTAAAGAGAATGAGCGCTATTTTCCCTAACAAATTCAAGGCCGCGCTGGCGGCCAAACAGACCCAAATCGGCTGCTGGTCCGCACTGGCAAATCCGATCAGCGCCGAGGTGCTGGGTCTGGCAGGTTTTGACTGGATCGTGCTGGACGGCGAACACGCGCCGAACGATGTCACTACCTTTATCCCGCAACTGATGGCGTTGAAAGGCAGCCACAGTGCGCCGGTGGTACGCGCGCCGACCAACGAGCCGATCATCATCAAGCGCCTGCTGGATATCGGTTTCTACAACTTCCTGATCCCGTTCGTGGAAACGGCGGAAGAAGCGGAGCAGGCGGTGGCCTCTACACGCTATCCGCCGGAAGGCATTCGCGGCGTGTCGGTTTCTCATCGCGCCAACATGTTTGGCACCGTGCCGGATTATCTGACCGAATCGAACAAGAACATCACCATCCTGGTGCAGATCGAAAGCCAGCAGGGCGTTGATAACGTTGATGCCATTGCCGCGACCAACGGCGTAGACGGCATCTTCGTCGGCCCGAGCGATTTGGCCGCCGCGCTGGGCCATCTGGGTAACGCGAATCACCCGGACGTGCAGCGCGCCATTCAGTACATTTTCGAACGCGCCAAAGCGCACGGCAAACCGGCAGGCATCCTGGCACCGGTTGAAGCCGACGCCCGTCGCTATCTGGAATGGGGCGCGACCTTTGTTGCCGTGGGCAGCGATTTAGGCGTGTTCCGCTCCGCCACGCAGAAACTGTGTGACGCTTTTAAAAAATAACCACCCCCCGTAATTAACGAGAGAGATTAACGCTATGACACTGAAAGTTGGTTTTATTGGCCTGGGCATCATGGGTAAACCAATGAGTAAAAACCTCATTAAAGCCGGTTATTCCCTGGTGGTTGCCGACCGCAATGCCGAGGTGATTGCTGAAGTTGTTGAGGCTGGTGCCAGCACCGCGGCCACCCCGAAAGAGATCGCCCAGCAGTGTGACGTCATCATCACCATGCTGCCGAACTCCCCGCACGTCAAAGAAGTGGCGCTGGGTGAAAACGGCATCATCGAAGGCGCGAAGCCGGGCACCGTGGTCATCGACATGAGCTCCATCGCACCGCTGGCGAGCCGTGAAATCAGCGATGCGCTGAAAGCCAAAGGCATCGACATGCTGGACGCGCCGGTGAGCGGCGGCGAACCGAAAGCCATCGACGGCACCCTGTCGGTGATGGTTGGCGGTGACAAAGCGATTTTCGACAAATACTACGATCTGCTGAAAGCCATGGCGGGTTCCGTGGTGCACACCGGCGACATCGGCGCGGGCAACGTCACCAAGCTGGCGAACCAGGTGATTGTGGCGCTGAACATCGCCGCGATGTCTGAAGCGCTGACGCTGGCGACCAAAGCGGGCGTAAATCCGGATCTGGTTTACCAGGCTATACGCGGCGGCCTAGCAGGCAGTACCGTACTGGACGCGAAAGCGCCGATGGTGATGGATCGCAATTTCAAACCGGGTTTCCGTATCGATCTGCACATTAAAGATCTGGCGAACGCGCTGGATACCTCTCACGGCGTGGGCGCACAGCTGCCGCTGACCGCGGCAGTGATGGAGATGATGCAGGCGCTGCGTGCCGATGGTCATGGCAACGACGACCACAGCGCGCTGGCGTGCTACTACGAGAAACTGGCGAAGATCGAGATCACCCGGTAATAAAACAGGGCGCGGGGACGCGCCCTTGGTTTCACGCCCCGCACGGCAAGAAGGGCTTAATAATGATGAAAATTGTAATAGCACCAGACTCTTATAAAGAAAGCCTTCCTGCTGCTGAGGTAGCCCAGGCCATCGAAAAAGGATTTCGGGAAATTTTCCCTGACGCTCAGTATGTTCGCGTACCGGTTGCCGATGGCGGCGAAGGTACCGTGGACGCCATGATTTCGGCGACTGACGGCAGCAAAATTACCACGCAGGTGACCGGTCCTATGGGCGAGCGCGTGAATGCCAGCTGGGGTATTTCGGGCGATAAAAAGACGGCTTTTATTGAAATGGCGGAAGCCAGCGGGCTGTCGCTGGTTCCACTGAACTTACGCAACCCGCTGATTACCACTTCGCGCGGCACCGGGGAGCTGATCCTCCACGCGCTGGATAACGGGGCGCGCAATATTATTATCGGCATTGGCGGCAGCGCTACCAATGACGGCGGCGCAGGCATGGTGCAAGCGCTGGGCGCAAAGCTGACGGATGCGGCCGGTAAAGAGATCGGCCACGGCGGCGGCAGTTTAATCGCGCTGAACAGCATTGATATTTCCGGGCTCGATCCGCGTCTCGCGGAATGTTCGATTCGCGTTGCCTGTGATGTAACGAATCCGCTGGTGGGCGACACGGGCGCATCGCGGATTTTTGGCCCGCAAAAGGGCGCAACGGAAGCGATGATCGTTGAGCTCGATCGCAATCTCGGCCATTTTGCCGATGTGATTAAAAAATCGCTGCGCGTGGACGTGAAAGAGGTGCCGGGCGCAGGCGCGGCGGGCGGCATGGGGGCAGCGCTGATGGCGTTCCTGAACGCAGAGCTGCGCAGCGGAATTGAGATCGTCACCGAGGCGCTCAATCTGGAAGAACATATTCACGACTGCACGCTGGTGGTGACGGGCGAAGGGCGTATCGACAGCCAGAGCATTCACGGCAAAGTGCCGGTAGGCGTGGCGAATGTGGCCATGAAGTACCACAAGCCGGTGATCGGCATCGCGGGCAGCCTGACGCCGGACGTTGGCGTGGTGCATCAGTATGGCATCGATGCGGTATTCAGCGTGCTGACCAGCATCGGTTCGCTGGAAGAGGCGTTAAAGAACGCGTTTGAAAACATCTATCGCGCCTCGCGCAACATCGCCGCGACGCTGAATGTTGGGATGCATACCGCGCCTTAAGGCGTGACAGAGAGGCGCAAACCCTCTATACTCCGCGCCGAAGCTGACCAGACAGTCGCCGCTTCGTCGTCGTCCTCTTTCGGGGGGAGACGGGCGGAGGGGAGGAAAGTCCGGGCTCCATAGGGCAGGGTGCCAGGTAACGCCTGGGGGGGAAACCCACGACCAGTGCAACAGAGAGCAAACCGCCGATGGCCCGCGCAAGCGGGATCAGGTAAGGGTGAAAGGGTGCGGTAAGAGCGCACCGCGCGACTGGTAACAGTTCGCGGCACGGTAAACTCCACCCGGAGCAAGGCCAAATAGGGGTTCACAAGGTACGGCCCGTACTGAACCCGGGTAGGCTGCTTGAGCCAGTGAGCGATTGCTGGCCTAGATGAATGACTGTCCACGACAGAACCCGGCTTATCGGTCAGCTTCACACATTAGAAACCCCGCTTCGGCGGGGTTTTGCTTTTTCAGCATCCCTCTTCACTGTCCATTTTTACAGGACGGCGCATCCGACCTTGACCAATGACAAAGCGGGTTAGATCTTCGCCTCTTTATAATCAGGCCCGTTTGTCTTCACAATGGTCACCATCATGGCTTATCAACTGAATCTTAACTGGCCTGAGTTTTTAGAGAAGTACTGGCAAAAACAACCTGTGGTGTTGAAAAATGCCTTCCCCAATTTCGTCGATCCGATTACTCCGGACGAACTGGCAGGGCTGGCGATGGAACCCGAAGTGGATAGCCGCCTGGTCAGCCATAAAAATGGTCAATGGCAGGCCGCCAACGGGCCGTTCGAGGATTTCGATAACTTAGGCGAGACCGGCTGGTCGCTGCTGGCCCAGGCGGTGAACCACTGGCATATGCCTTCCGCCGAGCTGGTAAAACCGTTCCGCGTACTGCCCGACTGGCGGCTGGACGATCTGATGATCTCGTTTTCCGTGCCGGGCGGCGGTGTGGGCCCGCATATCGATCAGTATGATGTGTTTATCATTCAGGGCATGGGCAGCCGCCGCTGGCGCGTGGGCGATAAATTGCCGATGCGCCAGTTCTGCCCGCATCCGGCGCTGCTGCATGTCGATCCATTCCCGCCGATCATCGATGAAGATCTTGAGCCGGGCGATATTCTGTACATCCCACCGGGATTCCCGCACGACGGGTTTACCCATCAAACCGCACTTAACTACTCTGTTGGTTTCCGTGGGCCTAATGGCCGCGATTTGATTAGCAGCTTTGCGGACTATGCGCTGGAAAACGATCTCGGCGGCGAGCACTACAGCGATCCGGATTTGACCTGCCGGGAGCATCCGGGCCGCGTTGAAGAGTACGAACTGGATCGCCTGCGCGATATGATGATCGCCATGATCAACCAGCCGGAAGATTTCAAACAGTGGTTTGGCCGCTTCGCGACAACGCCGCGCCATGAACTGGATATCGCCCCGGCAGAGCCGCCGTATGAGGTGGACGAAGTGGTTGGTGCCCTGATGGACGGCGAAATGCTGACGCGCCTTAGCGGGCTGCGGGTACTGCACATTGGCGACAGTTTCTTTATTAACAGCGAGAAGCTGGAGACGGTCGATCCGCAGGCTGCGGATGCGCTGTGCCGTTACACCACTCTCGGTAAAGAGCTGCTAGGCGCGGCTCTGGCTAACCCGGCGTTTGCAGCAGAGCTAACCGGGCTGATTAATCAGGGCTACTGGTATTTCGACGAGTAACCCAGCGCGTTTCGCTAATGAAAATAAGCCGTAGCACACCGTGCTGCGGCTTTTTTTTATGTTTATCCGTCACTAACCAGAGTAAGTTAGTCGCTGGCTTTTTGAAGAAGGTGGAGCAAGTGTCAAACAAACTCAGCAACGAAGATATCAATCTTATCGCCCAGCGCATCCAGGCCATTGCTCAATCCGGGCTGACATACTCACCTGGCGTGTTTGACAGAGAACGCTATGAAGCCCTACGGAAAATTGCGTATGACATGCTGGCGGCGGGTTTTAACCTGAGCCCGGAGGCCTTTGCCAACATGCATCTTTCCGATGATGGCTACGCGACGCCAAAAACCGATGTACGTGCCATTGTGCTGCGTGAAGGCAAGTTGTTGATGGTGCAGGAGTCGGATGATGGTTTATGGAGCCTGCCGGGGGGATGGGTTGACGTCGGTGACAGCCCTTCAACGGCCATTCGCCGTGAAGTGCTCGAAGAAACCGGGCTGAATGTTAAGGTCACTAAACTGTTAGGCATATGGGATCGCAACCTGCACGGCCATCCACCGTACCCGTGGCACGTGTATAAAACGCTTTTCTTGTGCGAAGAACTGGGCGGCGAACTGCAGATTAGCCACGAGTCGCTGGATATCGGCTTTTTTGATATCGATAACCTGCCTGCACTTTCACTGACGCGGATCGTTAAGGAAGAGATCCTGACAGGCATCGACATCGCCGTCAGCGATAAACCCGCGTGGTTTGATTAACCCAACGCGGGGTAGAGAGTCTTACTGTTCTTCTTGCTCAAGCCGCTGCTCGGCGTCGCTGACAATGGCTTCAAGCTCGGTGAGCATCTCTTCATAACCCCATTCCTGGCGTTTTGGCGATTCCTGCTCTTTTGGCGCAGCGGTTTGCGTCGCTTTTCCTTTGTGTTTTTTCATAGCATCCTTCCCGGACAGTTCTTACACCGGCAAATCTATCAGCAATGCCCGCAGCGGTGAATCTGCTACCAGCGTTACGTTAGCTTCGTCACGAATAAACGCGCCATCGCCGCAGGTTAAAATCTGTTTCTCATCGCTGTGAGATAGCGCATTGACGGTGCCGTGAATCGATTGCAGATAGGCGCGCGGCCCGTGAAGCTGGAATGACAGGCGCTCGCCCGCACACAGATCGATATGGTGCAGCCAGACCTGCTGGCGTAACTGCAAACTGTTATTGCTGCCGTCCGGCGTCGCCAGCAGCTGGGTCGCCTGGGGCAGAATTTCAATTTTTTGGATCGGCGGGTTTTCCCGTTCCGGGCAGGCGTCCAGCCACAGCTGCATGCGCGTCAGCGGCTGGTCTTTGCTGAGGTTGTGCTCGCTATAGCTCACGCCCGGCTGGGTGGCCAGCAGCAGCGCTTCTCCGGTGGAGGCGCGAACGTGGTTACCCTCGCTGTCGCGGTATTCCGCTTCGCCTTCCAGGATGATATTCAGAATATCCACCTTCGGGAACGTGCGCGGCTGGAAGGATGCGCCTGGTGCCAGAACCTCCTGGTTAAGCACCCGCAGCGAGGCATAACCCAGTAATTTTGGATCGAAGTAGTGCCCAAAGGAGAAGGTGTAGCGAGCTTGCAGCCAACCATAGTCAGCTTGCCCGCACTGTTTGGCTGTTCTCGTCGTAATCATAATTCTTGACCTCTCTTTACCAGCTTTTATGTTAAGGCTCTGGACGCTGCATTGTTAGCCAGTTAATCTGCTGGGTATGTTCAAATTTCCTGAATGAGCACCCGATGGCTAAAGAAAGAGCACTGACGCTAGAAGCGTTACGCGTCATGGATGCAATCGATCGGCGCGGCAGTTTTGCCGCCGCAGCGGATGAGCTGGGGCGAGTTCCGTCAGCGCTCAGCTACACCATGCAGAAGCTGGAAGAAGAGCTGGACGTGGTGCTTTTTGACCGCTCCGGACACCGCACCAAATTCACTAACGTCGGGCGTATGCTGCTGGAACGCGGACGCGTGTTGCTGGAAGCCGCCGATAAGCTTACCACTGACGCCGAAGCGCTGGCGCGCGGTTGGGAAACCCATCTCACTCTCGTCACCGAGGCGCTGGTGCCCACTTCCGCGCTATTTCCGCTGGTGGATAAACTGGCGGATAAAGCCAACACCCAGCTTTCCATTATTACTGAAGTGCTGGCAGGTGCCTGGGAACGGCTGGAGCAGGGGCGCGCCGATATCGTTATCGCGCCGGATATGCACTTCCGCTCGTCCTCTGAAATCAACTCCCGCAAGCTCTACAGCCTGATGAACGTATACGTCGCCGCGCCGGATCACCCAATCCACCAGGAGCCGGAGCCGCTGTCTGAAGTCACGCGCGTGAAGTACCGTGGCGTGGCGGTCGCGGATACTGCCCGCGAGCGCCCGGTGTTAACGGTTCAGTTGCTGGATAAGCAGCCGCGCTTAACGGTCAGTTCTATTGAAGATAAGAGAAACGCGCTGCTGGCGGGCATGGGCGTAGCGACCATGCCGTATCCGCTGGTGGAAAAAGATATCGCGGAAGGGCGGCTGCGCGTGGTGAGCCCGGAGTCGACCCACGAAATCGACATCATTATGGCCTGGCGTCGCGACAGCATGGGTGAGGCGAAAGCCTGGTGTCTGCGTGAGATCCCCAAACTGTTCGCCCATATGCGCAGTTAATTAATGAAGATGGCCGCACGGCGGCCATTAGATTTCGCGAATCGGGTCGGGGCCAAAACGGTTTTCACCCGGCGTGCCGCGCTGGCAGTTAAAGATAACGATCACTAACCAGCCGATAACCGGAATCAGCAGCAGCAACAGCCACCATGCGGAACGATCCGTATCGTGCAGACGGCGGAACTGCACTGCCCACCAGGGCAGGAACACCAGTATGCCGTAAATACCTGCCAGGTATCCCTGGCCACTTTCCGTTTGCCAACCGAGAATACTGTCCACGATGCTTAACACGGTGGTTAAAATCACGTTGACCAGCACGAACATCCAGTATTCCTTACGACGCGCGCGGCCACCAAATCCAATATAGTTACGAATGACTTTAAAATACCAATCCATCTGTTCTTCGCCTCTTCAGCAATAATCACTTGTTTTGTAAGCGATCACTTCAAGAATAGACGTGAATGAATAAGCGGTAAATATTCTTTGTCTGAATAAAAAAGGCATCCCGAAGGATGCCCTGATGCATTAGCGGAAGCGCTCATCGCGCCCGTGAGGTTCGCTTAAGTCCTGCTCCGGTCCAATGGAAATAATCCCGGTAGGGTTAATGGTCTTGTGGCTGCGGTAATAGTGATTGCGGATATGCGCCAGATTCACCGTTTCGGCAATGCCCGGCATCTGGTAAATATCGCGCAGGAAGCCGTACAGGTTCAGATAATCGCTAATGCGGTATTTGTCGCATTTAAAATGGGTAACATACACCGGATCGAAACGCACCAGCGTCGTCCACAGGCGAATATCGGCTTCGGTAAGCTGGTCGCCAGTGAGATAACGATGGCGGCCTAAAATCTGTTCCAGCCGTTCCAGGTGGCTAAACACATTTTCCACCGCCTCATCGTAGGCTTGCTGGCTGGTGGCGAACCCGGCTTTATAAACGCCGTTATTCACGTTGTCATAAATCCAACCGTTCAGCTCATCGATTTTTTCACGCAGCGCTGGCGGATAGTAATCGCCCGCCCGCGCGCCGTGGGCGTCAAAGGCGCTGTTAAGCATGCGGATAATTTCCGCCGACTCGTTGCTGACGATGGTTTCATTCTTCTTATCCCACAGTACCGGCACCGTCACGCGGCCCGAGTAGTGCGGATCGGCATGGAGATAGAGTTGATATAAGAACTGATGATCGTAGAGCGTGTCGCCCGTCGCGTCCGGGAAATCGTTGCCGAAGGTCCAGCCGTTTTCCAGCATCAGCGGATGCACCACGGAAACCGAGATAAACGATTCCAGCCCTTTTAAGCTGCGCATAATCAGCGTGCGGTGAGCCCAGGGGCAGGCGAGGGAAACATAGAGATGGTAGCGATCTTTCTCAGCGGCGAAACCGCCTTTGCCGTTTGGGCCGGGCGCACCATCGGCGGTCAGCCAGTTGCGAAACGCCGCTTCCGAACGCTTAAAACGTCCGCCCGTTGAGGCTGTGTCATACCAGGTATCGTGCCAGACGCCGTCAACCAGTTGTCCCATTTTGCTCCTCCTCGGAATGGAAAAAGCGAGGAACATCCCTCGCTTTTTTTAATTCATTATAGATGGCTTACCATTTTTTATTCAGCACGCGGTCGATGCTGATAGCGCCAGGGCCGGTGATGGTCAACAGCAGGAAGCCGCCAGCGATGGTCAGGTTTTTCATAAACATCAGTGAGTTCACGCCTTCGGCAAAGTTGCTGTGGAACAGGAAGGCCGTCAGCAGCGTAAACACGGCGGTGATAATCGCGGTGGTACGGGTCAGGAAACCAAACAGGATTGCCAGACCGCCGCCAAACTCAAGCAGGATCACCAGCGGCAGCATAAAGCCCGGTACGCCCATCGCTTCCATATACTGCTGAGTGCCTGCATATCCGGAGATTTTGCCCCAGCCAGCGCTGATAAACAGGATTGGCATCAGAATACGCGCAACCAGGATACCTACATCTTCAAATTTTTTCATTTTGCTCTCCGGGGGATCTGTCTCTTTTGCTGTGTGTATCAGCGTTAATTTATTCAGTTATTTCGGCCATGTCGGTCGTTGAAAGGGATAATAGACAGATGGGAGAGCGATTGTAAGCAAGGAAAACTGTCGAAGTTTTTCAAATATATTGAGAAAGGGTATTTCCCTCTTATTAACTAAGAGGGAAGAGGGGAAATTAGCGTGACTGGTCTTTAACGGTATTTTTAAGCAGCTTCCATGCGCTCCATGCTGCAAACCCACGTTTCCCCCAGCGCAGCAGGAAGTTCGGGTTTTTGATGGTCCAGATTGCGCCAATACTGCTGCCGACCAGCAACCACGAGCGCAGGCCCAATAACGTATGCCAGCCGCGATCGTAAGAACCGGTCGCCTCAAGCCAGTCGCGTCGGCTCGACGACAGGTCGAGCCGCTGCTGGTGGACCTGGGTTATCAACATGGCTTTGCGCAATTCGCGTTCAGCCTTGTTCATGACTTATCCTCCTCCAGTAAATCACGATCGTTCGCCAGTTCTTTACGGGTATGGCGCAGTAGAGTGGATTTACGCGCTTTACGCAACGTCATCAATCCGCCGATAAGCGCCAGCACCAGTAACACGGCAGTTGTCGCGATCATGGCGTTCAGACGGTATTGCGGATCGATAGCCCAGATAATCAGTACCATCAGGCTCATCAACCCAAATGCCGCGAACAGCATGGTCATGCCAAGCATCAGAAGAATTTGAACGAGATTCGCTTTTTCTTCTTCCAGCTCGACGACCGCGAGGCGCACGCGCGTTTCAACCATTTCAACAATAATGGTGATAATGCGCTGTCCGATGCCGAGAACGCCTTTACCCGGCCCTTGAGGTTGACGATACTCTGCCATATCAACGACGCGACAGAAGTACGCCCAGTACGACACCGACTGCCGCACCGATACCTACGCCAGTCCATGGGTTTTCACGAACGTAATCGTCGGCACGTGCCGCCGCTACGCGGGTCTGTTCTGCGAGGACTTCGCCGGTTTCGCCCAGGCGAGTACGGCTTTCTTTAAGCGCACGCTCGGCTTTGCCACGCAATTTGCTTAACTCTTCTTTCGATTTATCGCTGGATGAGCTCAACACTTCTTCAAGCGTATCAGCCAGGGATTTCAACTCTGCGCGCAAATGCTCTGAATTATCTTTTGACATAGTTCTCTCCAGTGAAGTGAGTGAGGTGTTAACTCAGTAATCGCGAGCTTTCAAAGCCTTTAAATCCTCTTCAGCTTCGTTCAGTTTACGCTCGCGTTTAGAAATCTTTTCTCGATCGCCGCTTTGCTGCGCTTCGTGTAACTCGGCGCGGCGTTCAGAAATCTCAGCTTGTTGTTCGGAAATTTTCTGCTGATGCTTAGCGCGTAAATCGCTGTCGGAACAGTTAGCGCGGACTTCGCTTAACGCTTTGTTCAGACCGTTGATGCGATTTTGATTGTTATGCTTTTCGGCATAGCTAATTTCTCGAAGGATTTCCTGTTCCTTCTCCTGGCATAACGAGGCGGCTTGCGCAGCAACAGTCGTTGAGAAAAGGATGCATGCCAGGATAGTGCGGTATTTCATTGATAAACCTTCCATTGTGATGCAGCGAAACGCTGCATGTTCCAGATTATTAACGGCGCGGGTGGAGTGGATTGCGCTTACTAAGCATAGTAAGTAATGACGCAAACCCCAAAGAAACTGAAAAGATTCAGAATCCTGGAAGTCTTAACCTAAGTGGCGGGATTCGCTACGAATGCGGGATAACCAGCTGGAGGCCAGGTTATCTTCTTCCTGTTGAGCGATGGTAAAGCCGTGCGGCAGAGAACGGTAAAGCACCTCTTTGGCGGCTTCGCTCTGTGCGCTTGAATCGAATTTAATCAACAGGATATCGTCCTGCGGCGTAATGCTCTTAAAGCGGATGCCGTTGGCATCAAGATGGTGCCAGACGGAGAAACCGTCCGGAATAGCCGCGCCCTGCGCCGTGGCGCGTATTTCCAGCGTCGACTCGGTATTGCGCAGCGCCGAAAGCGCCACGCAGAGTGAGATCAGCGCCAGCGCACCTCCTGTTACCAGGGTGAGTCTGGTCCACCGTTTTTGTCGCATCCTTTTAACCTCGATTTCCGTATTTCTTCTTCCATAACACCACTAACGATCCTACCAGGCCAAACACCAGCAGCACCACCGGCAGCAGCATCAGACAGCTCATCAGCGCGTCTTCATACTTTAAAAACACCGGCGTTTTGCCCAGCAGATAGCCCAGCGTGGTGAGGATCAACACCCACAGCAACCCGCTCATCCAGTTAAAGAACTGGAAGCGCGCATTGTTCAGCCCGGACAAACCGGCAATGGTGGGCAGCAGCGTGCGCACAAACGCAATAAAACGACCAATCAGCAGCGCGGATAAACCGTGCTTATGGAACAGGTGATGGGCGCGCTGGTGATAGTGCGCGGGCAAATGGGATAACCAGTTTTGCACAATCCGCGTGTTGCCGAGCCATCGCCCCTGTATATAGCTGAGCCAGCATCCAAGGCTGGCCGCCGTGGTAAGCAATAAAATAGTCTGCGGAAAGCCCATAGTCCCTTTGGCAATCAGCACGCCTACCAGCACTAATAAACTGTCTCCCGGTAAGAAAGCGGCAGGTAACAGGCCATTTTCCAGAAACAGAATCATAAACAGCACAAAGTACAGCATACCCACCATGGAGGGATTGGACAGCGTCTCGAAGTCCTGGCTCCACAGCGCGTTTAACAGTTGGGTAAACAGTTCCATTCAATTTTCCTGGCACATCGGTTAAAGCCAAAGGTTTTATAAAGGAAACAGCATCGTGGACATTGTGATTATTAATTGGGTGGCCACTTCAAGCTATGCATACATCGCACCTGCACGATTCCCTGTCAGGTTGGCAAAGTGAGTGGGTACTTACACTGTAGCCAAGAATTGCGTCTAATTGTAACAAAGCGCGGCGCAATACGTCATAAAATTTGCGCGTTGTTGACGATTGATTTTGCTTACCGGGGGAGGCGCTGGCGAGGGTATTTACAAACGCTGACACTATACATGGTTTGCTTACCCTCGCTGGGGGAATAGAGATTATTTTACGCTATTAGCTGCAGTATCCAGATGAACTACAGGATTTTCAGCGAATAGATAGCGATCGGCATTAAATTCAAAGTCATCGCTGGTTTCGTTAAACAACATTTGCTTGGTGTTTTCGAGGTGCTGCCACATAGCCAGTTTTGCCGCGTGGGAGTCCTTGCGAATCAGCGCTTTTAGGATTTTGTCATGATCATCGCACCAGTTATCCACGGTGCGGGAATCAATGTGTTCATGGAGTTTTTTCCAGTACGGGTTATAGACGCGCTGGGTCCACATTTTTTCGACAATCGCCGCCAGGGCGCTGTTCTGAGTTGCCAGCGCCACCTGAACGTGAAACTGCAAATCCCACTCAGAATCGCGGAAGCATTTCTCGTTGCGCGCTTTATCCTGGATTTCCATCAGCTTCATGATGTCCTGCTTGGTCACCTGAGTAGCGGCAAATTCAGCGATATTGCTTTCAATCAGCTGGCGCGCCTGCAACAGCTCAAAAGGACCATAGCTGGCGA
This sequence comes from Atlantibacter subterraneus, assembly GCF_007570865.1. Lineage (GTDB taxonomy): Bacteria > Pseudomonadota > Gammaproteobacteria > Enterobacterales > Enterobacteriaceae > Atlantibacter > Atlantibacter subterraneus. The sequence goes on from NZ_VLPS01000007.1 coordinate 49,349, forward strand.
ACTCAAACTGCTGTTCATCCGGCATTGAATGGTATTTTGCCTGATTAGAAATCACGTGAATGCCCGAGCCTTTGCGGACCTCTACGTAGCCTTCGACTTCAAGCATGATAATGGCTTCACGAACCACAGTGCGGCTCACGTTTTTTTCATCAGCGATAAAGCGCTCAGCAGGTAATTTATCACCCACCAGATAAACGCCTTGCTCGATACGGCTTTTCAGCTCAGCCGCGAGCTGCTGATAAAGTCGGCGAGATTCTGTGATTTCCATATGCAACTCCGGAATGAACTGCGGGACAACATTGATTTGTTATACCACTTTTACGAGAAACGCTCCACTTGCGGGCTCAAAAAAGCCGCCCCTGAGGGCGGCTGCGAGACGATTTGTGATGCCGGTTAATGTTGGGCGGCAGGTTTAGGGTCTGGAGCCTGCTTTTGCAATTCCGCCATCGGTTTGTTTTGCAGCAGCGTCCAGATAGCGACCGCGCCTAACAGGTCAAATACTGCCAGCACGGCGAACAGCGGGCTGAAACCGATGGTGTCAGCCAGTGCGCCCACCACCAGTGCAAACATGGTGCTCGCGGTCCAGGCGGCCATACCGGTCAGGCCGTTTGCGGTGGCAACTTCGTTACGACCAAATACGTCGGAAGAAAGGGTAATCAGCGCGCCAGACAGGGACTGGTGAGCGAAGCCACCGATACACAGCAGTGCGATAGCGATATACGGGCTGGTGAACAGGCCGATCATGCCTGGGCCAATCATCAGCAGTGCGCCCATGGTGACCACCATCTTACGGGAAACGATCAGGTTTACGCCAAACCAACGCTGGAACAGCGGCGGCAGGTAGCCCCCCACGATGCAACCCAGGTCTGCAAACAGCATCGGCATCCAGGCGAACATGGCGATTTCTTTCAGGTTAAAGCCGTAGACTTTAAACATGAACAGCGGGATCCAGGCGTTAAACGTACCCCATGCCGGCTCTGCCAGGAAACGCGGCAGGGCGATACCCCAGAACTGACGGTTACGAATGATTTGCCACGGGGACATCTTCTTACCGTTGTCTTTCTGGTGATGCGCTTCCTGACCACCGATGATGTACTCGCGTTCTTCATCAGTTAATTTTTTCTGATCGCGCGGGTGTTTGTAGAAAATCAGCCAGGCCATCGCCCAGGCGAAGCTCAGCACGCCGGAGATAATGAACGCCATCTGCCAGCTGTGCATCACGATTGCCCAGACCACCAGCGGCGGCGCAATCATCGCACCAATAGAAGAACCGACGTTGAAGTAACCGACCGCGATAGAACGCTCTTTTGCCGGGAACCACTCAGAACTGGCTTTCAGGCCAGCCGGGATCATCGCCGCTTCCGCTGCGCCCACTGCGCCACGGGCCAGCGCCAGGCCGCCCCAGCTGCCTGCCAGCGCGGTTGCGCCGCAGAATACAGCCCACAGGATAGCGAACATGGCATAACCGACTTTGGTGCCCAGGATATCCAGAACATAACCCGCAACCGGCTGCATGATGGTGTAAGCCGCAGAGTACGCAGCGATAATATAAGAGTACTGCTGGGTGGAGATGTGTAACTCTTCCATCAGCGTCGGCGCAGCCGCCGCCACGGTGTTACGAGTCAGGTAACCCAGTATGGTGCCTAAGGTGACCAGGGCGATCATGTACCAACGTAGCCCTTTGATTTTACGCATGTGAAAACCTCATTGTTTTGAAATCCACCGTAGTAACACGGTCACCTGCCTGACCAATTACGGCAGGTGTCGAAAACTGAAACGGCACCATTTTCAGGTTGTAGCTGAAACGTTCCGTTCCTTGCCATAGAAAGTGTTTGTGGGGCAATTCGGTGTCCATACCGGTAAAGTCGCTTTTCACCTTGAGGCTGTTTTTGCGACGGCTGCAAAGATAACTTGTCATACAGCTTTAAAAGTTGAGAGCCATCACAAAAGCGCTTTTCTTAATAAGGTTATTAACAATTGCCGCTCAGGCCAGTAGTGGCGCGGCCTGGCCTGAGATTTACTCCTAAAGTGGGACAGAATTTGTTAGCGTTTATTGATCTTGCTCACTAAATAATTCTCTGTGACTGGAAATTGGTGTGATAACTTTGTCAGCATAGTTGGACGCATCTGGTTCACTCGCTCAGAGGAAGCTCACAATGACCCCGTTCATGACCGAAGATTTCTTGTTAGATACTGAATTCGCCCGCCGTCTGTACCATGATTACGCCAAAGACGAGCCGATTTTCGACTATCACTGCCATCTCCCGCCGCAGCAAATCGCCGAGAACTACCGCTTCAAAAACCTGTATGACATCTGGTTGAAAGGCGACCATTACAAATGGCGCGCGATGCGCACCAACGGTGTGGCTGAACGCCTGTGTACCGGCGATGCCAGCGATCGCGAGAAATTCGACGCCTGGGCGGCCACGGTGCCACACACCATCGGTAACCCGCTGTACCACTGGACCCATCTTGAGCTGCGTCGCCCGTTTGGTGTGACAGGTAAACTGCTGTCGCCTAAAACCGCCGATGAAATCTGGAACCAGTGCAACGAGCTGCTGGCGCAGGATCAATTCTCCGCGCGCGGCATCATGCAGCAGATGAACGTGAAAATGGTCGGCACCACTGACGATCCGGTGGACTCGCTGGAACACCACGCTACCGTGGCGAAAGACAGCAGCTTCAGCGTTAAAGTGCTGCCGAGCTGGCGTCCGGATAAAGCCTTCAACATCGAGCAGGCCACCTTTAACGATTACATGGCCAAACTGGCCGAAGTGTCCGACACCGACATCCGCCGTTTTGCCGATCTGCAAACCGCGCTGGCTAAACGTCTGGACCACTTTGCCGCACACGGCTGTAAAGTCTCCGACCATGCGCTGGACGTAGTGCTGTTCGCGGAATCTAACGAAAGCGAACTCGACAGCATCCTGGCGCGTCGCCTGGCGGGTGAAAGCTTGTCCGAGCACCAAGTGGCCCAGTTCAAAACTGCTGTACTGGTCTGGCTGGGCGCAGAATATGCCCGTCGCGGCTGGGTGCAGCAGTACCATATCGGCGCGCTGCGCAACAATAACCTGCGTCAGTTCAAGCTGTTAGGGCCGGATGTCGGCTTCGACTCCATCAACGACCGTCCGATGGCGGAAGAGCTGTCCAAACTGCTCAGCAAACAGAACGAAGAAAACCTGCTGCCGAAAACCATCCTGTACTGCCTGAACCCGCGCGATAACGAAGTGCTGGGCACCATGATCGGTAACTTCCAGGGCGAAGGGATGCCAGGCAAGATGCAGTTCGGTTCCGGCTGGTGGTTTAACGACCAGAAAGACGGTATGGAACGCCAGATGACCCAACTGGCACAGCTCGGCCTGCTAAGCCGCTTTGTGGGCATGCTGACCGACAGCCGCAGCTTCCTGTCCTATACCCGTCACGAGTATTTCCGTCGCATTCTGTGCCAGATGATTGGCCGCTGGGTGCAGGCTGGCGAAGCGCCGGCGGATATCGAGCTGCTGGGCGAGATGGTGAAAAACATCTGCTTTAACAATGCGCGTGATTACTTCGCCATTGAACTGAACTAATTAAGGCCGTTTGAGGTTGATATGCAATACATCAGGATCCATTCGCAGGATAACGTCGCGGTTGCGCTGGCCGACCTGGCAGAAGGCAGCGTCGTCACCATTGACGGTATTACCCTGACGCTTGTGCAGGCGGTGGCGCGCGGGCATAAGTTCGCCATCAGCCCGATTGCGAAAGGTGAGAACGTTATTAAATATGGATTGCCGATTGGCCATGCTCTGAGCGATGTTGCGCCAGGCGAGCACATCCATTCCCATAACGCGCGCACCAATCTGAGCGATCTGGATACCTATCGCTATCAACCGGATCTGCAAACGCTGGAGCAGCAGGCCGCGGATCGCGACGTTAATATCTACCGTCGCGCCAACGGCGACGTCGGGGTGCGCAACGAGTTGTGGATCCTGCCGACTGTGGGCTGCGTCAACGGGATTGCCCGTCAGATCCAGAGCCGTTTCCTGAAAGAAACCAACGATGCCGAAGGCACCGACGGGGTATTTCTGTTCAGCCATACCTACGGCTGCTCACAGCTGGGCGACGATCACGTTAATACCCGCACCATGTTGCAGAACATGGTGCGTCACCCCAACGCGGGCGCGGTGCTGGTGATTGGCCTGGGTTGCGAAAACAACCAGGTTGACGCGTTCCGTGAAACCCTGGGCGACTTCGATCCTGAGCGCGTACATTTCATGGTTTGCCAGCATCAGGATGACGAAGTGGAAGCCGGTCTGGAGCATCTGCACGCGCTGTATGAAGTGATGCGTCACGACCAGCGTCAGCCGGGCAAACTGAGCGAGCTGAAGTTTGGGCTGGAGTGCGGCGGTTCTGACGGCCTGTCCGGTATTACCGCTAACCCGATGCTGGGCCGCTTCTCCGACTATATGATCGCCAACGGCGGCACCACGGTGCTGACCGAAGTGCCGGAAATGTTCGGCGCTGAACAACTGCTGATGAGCCACTGCCGCGATGAAGCGACGTTTGAAAAAACTGTCACCATGGTGAACGACTTCAAACAGTACTTTATCGCCCACAATCAGCCGATTTACGAAAACCCGTCGCCGGGCAACAAAGCGGGCGGGATCACCACCCTGGAAGAGAAATCTCTCGGCTGCACCCAGAAAGCGGGCGAAAGCCAGGTGGTTGACGTGCTGCGCTACGGCGAACGCCTGACCCAGCATGGCCTGAACCTGCTGAGCGCGCCGGGCAACGACGCCGTCGCCACCAGCGCGCTGGCCGGAGCCGGTTGCCATATGGTGCTGTTCAGCACCGGGCGCGGTACGCCGTACGGCGGTTTTGTGCCGACGGTGAAAATCGCCACCAACAGCGAGCTGGCGAAGAAAAAACCGCACTGGATTGACTTCGACGCCGGGCAGCTCCTGCATGGTCAGACCATGCCGCAGCTGTTAAACCAATTTGTCGACACCATTGTGGAGTTTGCTAACGGCAAGCAGACCTGCAATGAACGCAATGATTTCAGAGAACTGGCAATCTTTAAGAGTGGCGTGACATTATAATCTGTGGACTCCTGAGTTCATTTACCCCGGCGCTCCGTTAACGAGCGCCGTTTTTTTATGATGTTAAGGACAGAGAATGACCGCGTATTGGCTTGCCCAGGGCGTTGGCGTCCTGGCGTTTGTAATCGGTATAACAACGTTTATCAACCGCGACGAAAAGCGCTTCAAACTGCAACTCTCGCTGTACAGCTTCATTATCGGCTGTCATTTCTTTCTGATGGGCGCGGCACCCGCCGGGATGAGCGCGGTGTTAAACGCCTTGCGCACCGTGATTTCTCTGCGCACCCGCAGTCTGTGGGTGATGTCGGCATTCATCGTGCTGACATTGTTCCTCGGGCTTGCCAAACTTCATCACCCCATGGAGCTGCTGCCGATTGTCGGCACCGTCGCCAGCACCTGGGCGCTGTTTCGCTGCAAAGGCTTAACCGTGCGCTGCGTGATGTGGTGCTCCACGGCCTGCTGGGTGAGCCACAATATCTGGCTGGGCTCGATTGGCGGCTCGCTGATTGAGGGGAGTTTTCTGGTGATGAACGGCCTGAATATTATTCGCTTCTGGCGGATGCAAAAGCGCGGTATCGATCCGTTTAAAATCGAAAAAGAGAGTGGGCAGAAGGAAGAAGAGGCGGGCGCAAGGCCCGCCTGTAAAGATTAATTGCGCAGCGCGTTCGCCGCTAAACGCTGGTCTTCCGCCTGGCAAACTGCCGCGGTGAAGATCACGTCGGTGGAGGAGTTCAACGCGGTTTCGCAGGAGTCCTGCAGGACGCCGATGATAAAGCCGACCGCAACCACCTGCATGGCGATTTCGTTCGGGATACCAAACATATTACAGGCCAGCGGGATCAGCAGCAGCGAACCGCCCGCCACGCCGGATGCGCCGCAGGCGCACAGCGATGCGACTACGCTCAGCAGCAGCGCGGTCGGGATGTCCATGGCAATCCCCAGGGTATTCACCGCCGCCAGGGTCAACACGGTAATGGTGATAGCCGCGCCCGCCATGTTGATGGTGGCACCCAGCGGGATCGACACCGAATAGGTATCGCGGTCCAGGTTCATCTTCTCGCACATCGCCATATTCACCGGGATGTTGGCAGCGGAGCTGCGGGTGAAGAAGGCGGTCACGCCGCTTTCACGCAGGCAAGCCAGCACCAGCGGGTACGGGTTACGGCGGATTTTGTACCAGACGATCAGCGGATTGATGACAAACGCCACCAGGAACATACAGCCAATCAGCACCACCAGCAGGTGCGCATAGCCCCACAGCGTCGCGAAGCCGGTTTCCGCCAGGGTGGACGCCACCAGGCCAAAGATACCGATCGGCGCAAAGCGGATCACCAGCGTCACCATAAAGGTCACCGCGTCAGACATATCGTTGAGCAGATTTTTGGTGGTGTCGTTGCCGTGGCGCAGCGCGAAGCCGAGGCCCACCGCCCACACCAGAATGCCGATGTAGTTGCCTTTCAGCACCGCATCAACCGGGTTAGAGACCATGCTCATCAACAGGCCGCGCATCACTTCCACAATGCCGGAAGGTGGAGTGATTTCCGTTGCGCCAGTGGTGAGGTGCAGCGTTGACGGGAACGCGAAGCTGAACAGCACCGCCGTCAGCGCTGCGGCGAAGGTGCCGATCAGATAGAGAAACAGGATAGGACGAATGTTGGTTTTCTGGCCCTGGCGGTGGTTAGCGATAGACGCCATTACCAGTACCAGTACCAACACCGGCGCAACGGCTTTCAGTGCGCCGACGAACAGTGTACCCAGCAGGCCCGCCGCTATCGCCGCGTCTTTGGACACTAACGCCAGCAGAATGCCGAGAACTAAACCGACAAGAATTTGTTTAACCAGACTGCCGCCCGCAAGGCGGCGCAACAACCCTGGTGTAGATTGCGTGCTCATAGATATTCCTTCAGATGTGATGTGGTTCCATCCCGCGTCAATATTATTAAAAGCTTTGTGACCGGATGTAACAGATGTTTGCATGGATGAGTATAGGGATTTGCCGTCCGAGAGGAAGGGGATAGTGCTGTTTTTTCCGAATCGCTCCAGCTTTCCAACTTAAAATTAACATTCTTGTGACATTAATAGCACTTCTGATTCGGGTGATATTGCAAAGCCAAAATGGCTGGCTATAGCGTGACGTTCTGGCGTTTGGCGGCGTTGCGTTACAGGTGACGCGCCTGGGGGGCAGGAAGCGGAATTTTCGTGAAGGGTAAGCGATGATTCGCAGGATGAAGCGTCCCAACGCAGCGCTGCCGCGTTGAGACGCCCTGGTTTTATGACAGCGTTTTGCGTCTGTCGTTACGGTGATTCACCCAGGCGTTGATCAGCAACGTCACCACCAGAATACCGCCCACCACGCCCAGCGAGATGGCGATTGGGATATGGTAGAAATCGACAATCAGCATCTTAAAGCCGATAAACACCAGGATCACCGACAGGCCGTATTTCAACATGGTGAAACGTTCGGCGACGCCCGCCAGCAGGAAGTACATGGCGCGCAGGCCGAGAATAGCGAACAGGTTAGAGGTCAGCACGATAAACGGATCGGTGGTGACCGCGAAGATCGCCGGGATACTGTCCACCGCGAAAATTACGTCGCTGATCTCCACCAGGATCAGCACCAGGAACAGCGGCGTGACGTACAGCAGGCCGTTGTGCCGCACGAAGAACTTCTCGTTTTCGATTTTATCGGTCATGCGTAAATGGCCGCGCAGCCAGCGCACGATCGGTTTCTCGCCGATGCCCGCCTCGTCCTCTTTGGCCAGCGCCATCTTCACGCCGGTAAACAGCAGGAACGCGCCGAACACATACAGCAGCCATTCAAACTGCGAAATCAGCCAACTGCCAGCGAAAATCATAACGGTGCGCAGGACGATCGCGCCGAGTACGCCGTAAATCAGCACCCGCCGCTGTAGCGCCGGGGGAACGGCAAAATAGCTGAACAGCATCAGCCAGACGAAGACGTTATCCACCGCCAGCGCTTTCTCGATGAGATAACCGGTAAGAAAGGCCAGCGCCTGGGTATCCGCCACCGCGCGGCCTTCAGTGCCGGTGAGATACCACCAGAAGCCTAAATTAAACAGCAGCGACAGCCCGACCCAAATCAGCGACCAGACCGCCGCCTGCTTCATAGTCATGGTATGTACGCCGCGCCGACCCTGAAGCAACAGGTCGATGGCGAGCATTATCACCACAATGACAGCGAAGCCGCCCCACAGCAGGGGAGTACCCACGGTATTCATAAGCATCATTCCTTAAAAATGAAAAACGGCCAACGTCGGAAGACGTTAGCCGCTTAGCTGAGGCCGCGATGTTGTCTCGCCTTCCGGCAAGGAAGTGACTCCCCTTTGCAGATAAAAAAGTATGCAGCGCCAGCGATCTCGTCAACGACGCTGCCGGGGCTTTTACTGAGCTTTACGCGGTTAGCGGTTCGTTGACATCATCCGCCGGAAACTTGACGCCGGTCTGGGCGCGGATCTCGGTAAGCAGCTTCGCCGTGATGCGGCTGACCGTCAGACCGGGGTGGTTAACTTCGTTCGTTTCCACCAGCCGGGCGAAGGTTTCCGCCTCATACAGCATGGTATTGATATGCTGCGGCAGCGAGAGATCCTGGGCTTTGCCGCCGCGCGGTATAAAGGTGATGCGCTGGCATTCGGAGATCTTCTCGATCACCAGTGTGCCGGCCTCGCCCTGAATTTCGCTATGCAGGCCCGAGTCGCTGACTTTGGAATGCAGCAGGGTGACGTCTGCGTCCCCATAGTGCATCACCACCGTGCCGTGGGCGTCGACGCCGCTGTCCAGCAGGCTGGCGGAGGCGTTAACCGATGCCGGCTCGCCCCACAGCGCCACGGCGCTCGCCAGGCAGTAAAAACCGATATCCATAATCGAACCGTTGGAATAGGCCGGATTAAAGGTATTCGGATTCTCGCCGTCCAGATAGCGCTGATAGCGCGAGGAGTACTGGCAATAGTTGAACAGCGCTTTACGCAGCTTGCCGACTTTTGGCAGCGCCTGGCTCAGGGCGATAAAATTGGGCAGGCTGGCGGTTTTGAAGGCTTCGAAAAACACCACCTGATTTTCCCGCGCCACCGCGATGGCCGCTTCCACCTCGCGCAGGTTAGAGGCCAGCGGCTTCTCGCAAATCACATGTTTTTTATGGCTCAGGAACAGACAGGATTGGGAGAAGTGCAGGGAGTTAGGGCTGGCGATATACACTGCGTCAACATCATCGCTTTGCGCCAGGGCTTCCAGCGAGGTAAACAGATGCTCGACGGGGTAATCGTTGGCGAACATCTGGGCCTGTTCAAGGGTACGTGAATAGACCGCCGTGAGTTTGAGTTTGCCGGTCTCATGGGCGGCATCGACGAACTGGCGTGTGATCCAGTTGGTGCCAATAACAGCGAAACGTATCATATCGGGGAGTTAACTCCGCAGTGGAATGTACCCGTCAGAGTAGCATGCGATGGCAGGAAATCACGTGGCCTGTTACGCAGAACTGAGCAATGCCTGATGAGTCAGCCACAGGCGGGTGTCAAATTCCAGCTGGTGGTAGTCCGGCTCCATATGGCAGCACAGCTGATAAAACGCTTTGTTGTGCTCTTTCTCTTTCAGGTGCGCCAGCTCGTGCACCACGATCATCCGTAAAAACGGCTCCGGGGCCTGGCGGAACACCGTCGCCACGCGGATTTCCGCTTTGGCCTTCAGCTTATTGCCCTGCACCCGCGACACGGCGGTATGCAACCCCAGCGCGTGTTTCAGCACGTGGATTTTATTGTCATAAGCCACTTTGCTTAGCGGCGAGCTGCTGCGCAGATGACGGTTTTTAATCTCCTGCACATAGTTCCACAGCGCTTTATCGGTCGCGATATCATGCAGTTGCGGATAGCGTTTATTCAGCACTTCCCCCAGCCGCCCCTGTTCGATCAGGCTGTTTACCTGGCTTAACAGAGATTCAGGGTAGCCCTGGAGATACAGCAGTGCGCTCATGGATGCCTCGGCGAGAGAAAAAAAGGTTTACTCAGATGCGTAATTAAGGGATAAATCGCGCGAATTTTAGCACCGTGGAGGGCCGATGAGCCAGGTTGAGTTAAATGCATGCGAATTAACGCTTGAGCGCTATCCGCCGATGCCGGAAGAGGCCCCGCTACAGGCGTGGGATGCCGCCGATGAATATCTGCTGCAGGATGTGTCGCAAACCGACGGCCCGACGCTGAATTTTAACGATGCCTTCGGCGCGTTAACCTGCGCGCTGGCGGCCCGTTGTCCGTGGAACATCAGCGATTCGTTTATCGCCCAGCAGGCCGCGCGCCATAACCTGCGTCTCAATCAGATTGATGCCGACAGTATCACCTTCCAGGACTCCCTCGCGCCGCTGCCTGCGGCCCCGGCGCTGGTGTTGATCAAGATCCCGAAACAGCTGGCCCTGCTCGAGCAGCAGTTGCGCGCGCTGCGCGACGTGGTGACGCCGGAGACCCGGATTATCGCCGGGGCCAAAGCGCGGGATATTCATAACTCCACCCTGGCGCTGTTTGAGAAAATCCTCGGGCCGACCACCACCTCGCTGGCGTGGAAAAAGGCGCGGCTGATCTACGGCAGCGTGGCGCTGCCTGCGCTAAATAATGCGCCCGCGACCACAAACTGGAAACTCGACGGTACGCCCTGGACCCTCCACAACCACGCCAACGTGTTCTCCCGTACCGGGCTGGATATCGGCGCGCGATTCTTTATGGAGCATCTGCCGGAAAACGTGGAAGGCGAGATGGTGGATCTGGGCTGCGGCAACGGCGTGATTGGCTTAACGCTGCTGGCGCAAAATCCGCAGGGCCGGGTAACGTTCGTCGATGAATCGTTTATGGCGCTGGCGTCGAGCCGGTTAAACGTCGAACATAATCTGCCGGACGCGCTGGAGCGCAGTGAGTTTGTGGTAAACAATGCGCTGGCGGGCATTGAGCCGGACCGTTTCCACGCGGTGCTGTGCAATCCGCCGTTCCACCAGCAGCACACCATTACCGATCATATCGCCTGGCAGATGTTTAACGACGCGCGGCGTTGCCTGAAGTACGGCGGCGAGCTACGCGTGGTCGGCAACCGCCACCTCGATTATTACCGCAAGCTGAAGAAGATCTTCGGCAACTGCACCACCGTCGCCACCAATAACAAATTCGTGGTGTTGAAGGCGGTGAAGCTGCGTAAAAGCCGCTAAATCTCCAGCGCCAGACGGGTGCCCTGGGCAATCGCGCGCCGGGCATCCAGCTCCAGCGCCACATCGCACCCGCCAATCAAATGCACCGTTTTACCGGCTTCGCGCAGCGGTTCCGCCAGTTCGCGGCGCGGCTCCTGCCCGGCGCACAGGATCACGTTATCCACCGCCAGCGTTTGCGGCTCGCCGTTAATCGTGACGTGTAAACCGTCATCGTCGATGCGCTGATAGCTGACGCCGGGGATCATCTTCACGCCGCGCGACAGCAGGGTGGCGCGGTGGATCCAGCCGGTGGTTTTACCCAGCCCTTCGCCAGGTTTGCTGGCTTTACGTTGCAGCATCACGATCTGGCGCGGGCTTTTTGGCAGTTGCGGCCCTTCCGGGCGCAATCCGCCCACTCGCTCCAGGCTGGTGTCGATACCCCATTCCGCGCAGAACTCGGCGATATTCTGGCTGGTGGATTCGCCCTGCTGGCTGAGGTACATCGCGGTATCAAAGCCGATGCCGCCGCAGCCAATAATCGCCACGCGTTTGCCCACCGGTTTTTTATTCCGCAGCACGTCCAGATAGCTGAGTACCCGGGGGTGATCGATCCCGTCAATCAGCGGAACGCGCGGCTCAATGCCGCAGGCCAGAATCACTTCGTCCGCTTCTGCCAGCATTGCCGGGTTAACCGGCGTATTCAGCCGAACATCCACGCCGGTGATCTCCAGCATTCGGCGGTAATAGCGCAGGGTCTCGTAAAACTCTTCTTTGCCAGGGATCTGTTTGGCGATGTTGAACTGCCCGCCGATCTCCGGGGCGGCGTCGAACAGCGTCACCCGATGGCCGCGCAGCGCGGCGTTAACCGCAAACGCCAGCCCGGCGGGCCCCGCGCCGACCACGGCGAGGTGTTTTACCACCGCTGCCGGGAGGATCGGCATTTTCGTTTCATGACAGGCGCGCGGGTTCACCAGGCATGAGGTGATTTTGCCCACGAAGATCTGGTCGAGACACGCCTGATTACAGCCGATGCAGGTGTTGATCTCATCTTCGCGGCCGCTTTGCGCTTTACTGAGCAATTCGGCATCCGCCAGGAACGGGCGCGCCATCGACACCATATCGGCATCGCCCGAAGAGAGGATCGCATCGGCCACCGCCGGATCGTTAATCCGGTTGGTGGTGACCAGCGGGATCGCCACCTGGCCTTTAAGCTTGCGCGTTACCCAGCTGAACGCGCCGCGCGGCACCGGAGTGGCGATGGTGGGAATACGCGCTTCGTGCCAGCCGATCCCGGTATTAATGATCGTCGCGCCCGCCGCTTCGATGGCCTTCGCCAGCGTCACGGTTTCTTCAAAGGTTGCGCCGCCCTCCACCAGATCGAGCATCGACAGGCGGTAGATAATAATAAAATCGTCGCCTACCCGTTCGCGCACCGTGCGCACCACTTCGGTGGCAAAGCGCATCCGGCGCGGATAATCGCCGCCCCATTCGTCTTCGCGGGTATTGGTGCGCCCCGCCAGAAACTGGTTAATCAGGTAGCCTTCCGAACCCATGATTTCTACGCCGTCATAGCCTGCTTCTCGCGCCAGCTGGGCACAGGTCGCGAAGTCATCAATCAGCGCCAGGATCTCATCGTGGGTCAGGGCGTGGGGCGCAAAACGGTTAATCGGTGCCTGAATCGCCGAAGGCGCAACCGGATGGGGTTGATAACTGTAGCGCCCGGTATGGAGGATTTGCAGCGCAATTTTCCCGCCTTCGCGGTGCACCGCATCGGTCACCAGCCGATGGTGATCGAGGTGGCTGCGGTCGTTGAGCATCGCGCCGCCCGCCATCGCCACGCCAGAAGGCGCAGGCGCTATCCCGCCTGTGACAATCAGCGCCACGCCGTGACGCGCGCGTTCGGCATAAAACGCCGCCAGCCGTTCCGGGCCGTCCGGACGCTCCTCAAGACCAGTATGCATCGAGCCCATCAGGACTCGGTTTTTTAGCGTGGTGAACCCTAAATCCAGCGGGGCGAACAGCGACGGATAGCTCATAGTCTCTTCCAATGTAAAATTATTGTTATGTGGTCGGATGAGTGTCTAATTTAGCTGGCCTGAGAAAGAATGGAAAAAGCGCAATCAGCGATTGTGATGGGATTCAAAGAACGCGGTGAATAACGGCAGGCGGGCCTGCCGCGTAAATGACTAACGGCTGCGGGCGAGGTATTTCGCCATCTCGTCAGCGGGCACCATGCCGCCGCCGGTAGCCCACACCAGGTGCGTTGCGTGGTTCAGCGCCTGCTCGCTAAAGCGGCGGCGATACGCGTCATCCCAGCGCCACGGGCCGGGCATCCCCGCCAGCGCGGAAGGCTCCAGGGCGATATTTTCCTGCCGATTCAGCATGCCCAACAGGGTGAACAGCGTGTCATCGTTCAGGGTGTAATAGCCGTCGATTAACCGCTCCATCGCCCGCCCAACAAAACCGGAGGCGCGGCCTACCGCCAGACCGTCGGCGGCGGTTTGGTTATCAATCCCCAACTCCTGCACCGAAATAGCGTCATGCAACCCGGTATGAACCCCCAACAGCATGCAGGGCGAGTGGGTCGGCTCAGCGAAAATACAGTGTACCGCATCGCCAAACGCCAGCTTCAGGCCGAACGCTACCCCACCGGGGCCGCCGCCGACGCCGCAGGGCAGATAGACAAACAGCGGACGATCGGCATCCACCCTGATGCCCGCATCTGTAAACTGGCGTTTTAGCCTGCCGCCTGCCACCGCATAGCCCAGAAACAGGTTGCGGGAGTTTTCATCATCGATAAAGAAACAGCGGGGATCCTGCTCCGCCTCGCGGCGGCCCTGTTCCACGGCAACGCTGTAGTCATCGGCGTATTCCACCACCGTGACGCCATTGGCGCGCAGCAGCGCTTTCTTCCATTCCCGCGCGTCTGCCGACATATGCACGCTCACCTGAAAGCCCAGCCGGGCGGAGGCAATGCCGATAGACAGACCCAGATTGCCGGTAGAGCCGACCGCGATGCGGTGCTGACCAAAGAGCTGGCGCAGCGGCGCATCCGCCAGTTTGCGGTAGTCATCGGTGAGCTGAAGAAGACCTGCCTCAAGCGCCAGCTTCTCGGCGTGAAACAGCACTTCGTAGATCCCGCCGCGCGCTTTAATCGAGCCGGAGACCGGCAGATGGCTGTCTTTTTTGAGCCACAGCTGGCCGGGCAGCGGCGCTGCATAGTGTGATGCCAGGGCCGATTGCATCGCGGGGATGGCGACGCAGGGGGATTCGATAATCCCGCCGCTGGCGGCAGTTTCCGGGAACACATGGGCAATCCAGGGCGCAAAGCGCTGCAGGCGCGCTTCGGCATCTTGCACATCATCAAGGGTTAAACCGACCCAGGGCAACCCGTCCGCCAGCGACGTGACGGCAGGGTTAAACCACTGGGTTTCGCGCAGGGCGATAAGATCGTGCAGCAGCGGAAAGCGGCTGAGCAGTTGCGGGACAGTTGGCGCAGGCATGCGGGCTCCTTCTGGTTATTGAGCCCATGATACCCGTCAGCCTTCGGATTTCACCACTTTAATGTCCACCATCCCGATACCCAGCTTGCGCGGCGAATGGCCGAGGATATTGCCCTCGTTGGTCTCCTGCGGGGCAGGGGGCACAATCACCAGAGTGTTGCTGCGCGACGGGTTGTCGAAATGCAGCGTAGTGGTGGTGACGTCATTGCCCAGGGTCAACGTCTGTTCGCTGTCACCCACCCGTACCGGGATCGGTTGATTCGCGTTCGGGCCAAAGGCTTTGGCGGTGATCACCAGCTCGAATTTCTCCGGCAGCGGCTGGTTGTATTCAATCTTCACTTCCTTGTCCAGCTGCGCGTTGGACCAGCGTCCCCAGGATTCCGGGCGTGAAATGCCGCTGAAGCTTTTCACCTCTTCCGGCGCACCGGCGACGTTGAACACGAAGCTGTCGGCTTTATAGCGAATATCGTTATCCACGGTTTTCAGCATATCGACGTTACCCTGGTAGCGCAGGGTGTCGATCACCGTGTCGCGAAACGCCGCTTTGCCCTGCCACTTCGGTTTATCAACGTGGACGATCTTCTGTTCGCCGCCCAACTGGCCTTGCGACACGCACCAGTCGGTAGACAGCGCCCACTGCGACGACCACAGGCGGGCCATTTTGTAGCAGCGATCGATCCAGATAAAGTTATCGCGCGGGGCGAAATCCGCCAGCTGATAGCGCAGCGGCGCGGAATATTCGCTCTCGGGTAGCGGTTCGACTCTTTTATCCGATACTCGTAGCAACAGCGGCAGACGGAATTTCGAACCGGAGAAAGCAATGGTTTGTTTTTCCTGATCAATGGTGAAATCTTTAATCTCACGCGGGAAGTTCCACAGACGGATCACGTCCGGTTTCCAGGCCAGCACTTTCTCTTTCATGTTCAGGAACACGGTGGAGAGCGAGTCCCCCGACAGGCTGCTGCGTCCGAGGCCGATAAAGTTATCGCCGCCCAGGATATCCAGCACCGTCGCGCCGTTATCCATGGTGTTACGCTTCACCGCCATGACTTCCTGTTGAGGCTTATCGCCGCGCAGCACGAAGAACAGGTTATTACGATCCTGCTGATTAAGGTATTTCCAGGCGGTGTTGTTCATCGCCAGGTGGTCAGAAGAGACCACGATAACGGTATTTTTAAAGTACGGTGAGGCTTTGATTTTATTAATAAACGCGGCGATATGCTGCTGGCTACAAGTCACTGCGCTGAACGACTGATTGGCTTTGCCATCGATATCGTAACGTTTACGTTCGCAACTGCGTGATACGAAGCCGTCGGGATGATGGGTATCCACCGTCAGGGTAAACAGCGAGAAGCGTTTGCCTTCTTTCGACAGCGCTTCGAATTTCTGCCACGCCTGGTCGAGGACCGTATCGTCGTAGAAACCCCAGTCGTTGCGGTAATGCGGGTCGGCCACCACGCTTTTCAGCTCATCCGCGCCGTATAAGTGGTCGAAACCGTGGGATTTCAGGAACACGTCTTTTCCGGCAAAGCGCAGGCTGGCACCCTGGACAAAATGGTTTTCATAGCCGGAATTTTTCAGGATATCCCCAAGGCAGATATTCTGCGGGAAGAAGCTCGACATCGACGCTGACGCGTTGCCTTCAAACGGCGCGAACAGCGGAATACCGCACTGGGACGCAACCATCCCGGCGATGGTGTAATCGGTGCCCGGCAGCTGCGCGGTGTGGCTGAAATCAATCCCTTCATTTTTTAACGCGCCCAGTTCTGGCGTGAGGCCGGGGAACGCCTGGTCGTCAAAATAGGTACGCTCCAGGCTTTCGCCGTAGATATACACCAGGTTGAGCGTCGGATTATCGATGACTTTTTTCGGCTCTTTGTAATACGCCACGAAATCGGGATCGCCATCGCGGCTCTGGGATTTCACCAGCTCGCTAATCTGGCGAAACGCCGGGCTGGCATCCACGGAGGCCAGCGCCATCACCAGCGCCAGCAGGCTGTAGCCAAAATGGTAAGGACGGTGACGGCGGCGGCGCAACACCCAGGCCAGAGCGCCAAAAACCAGCACCAGCGCGGCTATCAGCCCCGCGCCAGGCAATAAATACTTGCTGACGCCCGCGCCAGCCAGGCTGTTGGTCAGGGTATAGATCACCGCGTCGTTGATACCGTCGCCGGTAAAATAGTCGCTGGCGTAAAGGGTGATATTTAAAATAACAAACAGGCCAAGAACCACCAGGGTGGCGGCAAACCACCAGGTATTACGGCCCGCCTTGAGGGAATAAATTACGATCGAGGCGATAAATAAAATAACCGAGAGCAGTTCTGACAACGCCAAATCCTCACCAGCAGGCATCACGCCTGTTTATATCAATCATCTTTTTTAACAGCACAATCTAACTTTTCAGTAACACAGCTGCAATTCTAGTGTCATCAAAGTGTGCAGTGGTTAAGAATTGGTTTAGTTATGGGATTATTTGATTGCGCGCACATTACAGGGTGGCGGGCAGTGTAGCGGTAAAATGTGGGGGAATGAAGGAGGAAGCGGGTGCATAAATACACCCGCCGGGCATTTACATCAGGAAATTAACCCCTTGTTTAAGAACCAGATCACAGGCTTTGGTTTTTACTTTTTCCGCCAGCGGCGAGTTGCCGATGGTCGCCAGGTCAAGCTGTTCGCCTTTCGCGGTATTCAGCAGCCCCATCAAACCTTCGGTGTAATCCGGCGTGGTGGTCTGGGCTTGTGGGGTGCTCAGCCCTAACTTTTCCATAATCTGATTTTTGACATTTTCGGTATTGGTCGCAGAAACCAGCTTTTGCTTCATGCAGTAACCGAGAATACCCGCTACGTTAGGCATGTTTTCTGAGCTTAACGCCTGAGAGCCGCCCGTCAGCAGGCCGCTGAGCGAAGAAAGCGAGTTGCTTTGCGTGCCGCTGGTCGTGGTCTGGCTCTGGCTCAACTGGCTGGCGGCGCTGGATAAGCTCTCCTGCCAGGTCGCGGCATAGCTGCTGGTGGCCATCAGCATTGCCCCGCAGGCGGCAAGCTGAAACATCTGTTTTACTGATTTCATCGGCACGATCTCATGGTTGGCCTGCGGCGCAGGCAAAAGTCGCGGCTAGTGTATACCGGGCCCAGGGGAAGGAAGGAGAGGGGGCAGGCGTTTCAGAGCCTGTCGCCTGCTGTTTCGGAGTTATCTGGCGCTTTTACACTTCACGGCCTGTGACCCGGCTGCGATAGCTGTCCCAGTCGAAATTGACCCACAGGCTGTTGCCCAGTCGCATACGGTCCATAACGCGTTCGCCGAGCAGTGCATTCATATCTTTGATAGGCAGGTTGGTCAACATGCCGGTGGGGCGTTTGGATGATGAACGGCGATCGACGATCTGGTTAATAATCACTTTCTCGTAGCGCGATTCTGTCTGCATACCGATTTCGTCGATCACCAGCAGATCCACGGTGCTTAAATCGTTAATTAGCCGCTCTTCGGTGGTGTCTGCGCCATCGCTGAAGGTGTTTTTCATCGCCGACATAATATCCGCGACGGTAATGATCATTACCGACTTGCCGCGCAGCAGCAGCTCGTTGCAGATGGCGGCAGCCAGATGGTTTTTGCCGGTGCCGGGGCGGCCCGAAAACACAAAGCTGGCGATGTTACCGTCAAATTCTGCCGCGTATTTTCTGGCGCGCTCCAGCGCCCTCATCTGCCCTTCGGTTTCAACCTGATAATTATCGAACGAGCAGTTCATATGCAGCTCGCGGATGCCGGAGCGCTTAAAGGTGCGCTGCATTTTCATGGCCTGATTTTCGCGAGCGATGGAGGCCGAGCGCAGTTTGCCCTGCTCCTGTTGCCAGGCAAGCAGCTCTTCAGCGCTAGTGAACGCTGGTTTGATATCGCGGGGCATCATCTTTTTCAGGCGCGTCATCAGGTCAGTGACGTGTTTCATCGTTAACCTCTGAATCCATCGGGAATGCTGTTATCGGGTTGCGGCACACTGTTGACGTCGCGGCGCGCCGCGCCGCCGTTGCTGGCCCGGCTGATTTGCACGCTACGCGCCAGCTTCTGCTGCCATTGTACATGATGAAAGACTTTGCCTTCCGCCTGCCAGTAGCTGATAAACGTCGCCAGCTCTTCGTCGGTGACCGGCTGGATCAAATTAACGCCCCACAGCGCCGCCATACGCTGGAAATCGGCATCGGGTTTCCATGCCGGATACATGGCGAATTTGCCCAGCGGCACCGGCACCGGATGGCTTTGCGTGGTGAGTTCATCAAACAGCTGATCTTCCAGCGCGACATCCGACTGCGGCGCGTTTAGCCGGGCTTCCAGCGCCATCAGTTCCGCCATGCGGGCAGGCGAAACGGCATAAAATGCGGGAACGTTATCTTTAAATACCGCCAGCGCCCCGTTGTCAGCGCGGGAGAGCGCACCTTGCGGGTCGTTATTAAAGGCATCAATGCCGATAACGTCGGGTGTGAGGATTCTGGAAGACATAAAACATTCTCAAAACAGGAGGTTAACTACACGGGCTAACAGGCATCAGCCCAGGCTGGCGATGCTCTTTCCATAGTAGCACAGTCGGGGGCGGCTTTTGATGCTTGCCCCGACATTCGGGGCGATCAGACGCGGGGCTTTTTACGGTATAACCATAATCCCGGTAACGAGAGACCGATAGACAGCGCGCCAACAATAAAAGAGGCCTTCAGGAAGTTGGTGACCAGCGCCACCATCAGCGGGTCGCTGTAGCCAAAGTGGCTGAGTTTTACGGCGGAGATCATGGCGGTATAGGCGTAAATCCCCGGAAACATCGGGATCACGGCGGCGACGGTAAACACTTTCGGATGCGCCAGATACCAGCGCGACCAGTGAATGCCGATAATGCCCACAAGGATCGAGGCGACAAAGGTGCTCCACTCGATATTGAAGCCCGCCGTCATCATCGCCATGCGCGAGCCGTGACCAATAGCGCCCAATAGCGCGCACCATGGCAGCGCCCGTTGCGGTACGTTGAACACCAGCGCGAATCCCACCGCAGGAATAGCGGACAGGATCATGTCCTGAATCAGTGCGAAAATAAAATCGATTATGCCCATCCGCGCAGCCCCCACAGCGACAGTGCCATTACCACACCGATGCAGGTCGCCAGCGTCAGCAGGCTCGCCATCGCCCAACGCGCCAGCCCGGTATTGATATGGCCTTTAAACATGTCCGCCACGGCGTTAATCAGCGGGAAGCCGGGCACCAATAATAAAACGCTGGCAGCCATCGCCACGGTAGGGGTGTTGAGAAACGGAGTAAGCGTAAGCAACAAGCCGGATACCGTGGTCGCGACAAACGCCGTCAGGCAAAAATTAATCTGCGGATGAAGATGACGTTGGGTGAAAACCTGGCGGACGTACATGGCAACAGCGCTGGCGACAAAGGTCACCAGCGCGCCGTCCCAGCCGCCGTTATTCAGTTTGCAAAAGCAGGCGCAGGAGAGCCCTACCATGGTAACCACCAACCAGCGTGGATAGCGCAACGGCTTGATCTGGTTAAAACGCTTCTTAACCGTCTGAAGATCGATGAGTTTATGCTCGGCCAGGATAACGATGTGCTGAACCTCGGTGACCATATGCATATTAATGCCGCGGTCGACGTTTTTGCGTGTTGAGGTCAGGCATTGATCGTCTTTGATGGTCGTCAGCACAATGGCGTTCGCAGAAATAGAGCTTTCCACGCTATCCATACCCAACGCCAGCCCTAATCGGGTAGACAATTCTTCTATCAGCGCGCTCTCAGCGCCATGCTGTAATAAAAACAGGCCGCATTGAATGCATAAGCGAGTGACTTCCCGCTGCGTAACAACTTCTTGTTCCATGGTTCAGGCAAAACGCTCGACAACAAAAAGAGAGGAGAATGGTTTTAACATATCGGCCTGTGGGACATTTAGGTCTCTGGATCAAATTTTTGGTAGAAAGTTATCGCTCCTGATCGGCAATTAGAAATTTAAGTTTTTCGAAATTTTGAAACGAAAGTGATTTATGGTTTTTTATGTTGGGCAAGTCGGTTTTTTCTGGTAATGATGCCATAAAGAGACGACTGTCATAGTTTTAAACATGGCTTTAGTGCCGGAGGCATATTTCCAAATATATTTTGATTTTGATGCGTCAGTTCTTACTTTCTTTCCTGGCGTAGGCTTTTTTCACTCGTTTTTACGGGGGTTCTACACTGGGGATGATAAGCCAACCATTTATTGGAACGCGTACCAGGAGAAGCGCTAACGTAGGGGCCGGCGAATAAATTTCGTTATTTATCGCCGTTGTTTTGTATGATTTTGGATGGCAAGAAAAATGACAGGTAAGACTCGTGATTTTTTTTAAATAATCAATGAAACAAAACTAAGCTGCTATCCATCCTTGTTTGAAAAAAACATGCTAAATTGTGTTTATTAATGGACACCAATGGTTTCGTGAAGCTCTTTTTTTGTTTCGTTATAAATAAATTCTTAATTGAGTTTTAATTTTGACATATTGACTCTTTGGAATCGCATTTTTAGAATGTTCTTAAGTTAACCCTGTCTCAGGTAGAATATGTCCGTGTTCTGCTGTTTGATGATGCCTGAGAGCCGCCGCAATCTATTAGCTTTATAATTGTAATAGCTTAAAACATACAAGGTAAGAATATTTATAAGATATTCATGGAGGAAGCGTGTTACCAAATTATAACAGGCAAGGAATTGTCGTTAGCGAAACCCCTTTAATCCATACCGGCCTCCAGAAAGTCGTTGATAGCCATATCGAACGAATGGGGTTATTGCATTTTATTGATGTTAAGAACATTGGCAGCAGTGAATTAATGCAAACATCGGTCGTGATCGCTGAGCTTGGGGGCGATGAGCAGAAGCTTGCGCGAGAATGTGAGGTTTATTATTCGTTAATAACTCGCTTTCGGGAGGTTCACTGGATTTTTTTAGTACCAAGAGTGTGTTTTGCCAGGGCAGTAGAATGGCTCATGCGTCCGGAAACGACGCTGTTATCAACGTGTGAATCCATAGAGACCGTGGCTGATGCCATTTTCCTGGGAAGCCAGAAAGTTGACAGGATTAGCCATTCACTTCTGGCCGCAGGCCGGGAGGGCAGTAATGATGAAGAGAACCCACCCTTATTAACAGCTTCAGAAAAGCAGGTGTTACGATTATTAGGTAAAGGATGGGGTATCAATCAGATAGCACAACTGCTTAAGAAAAGTAATAAAACCATTAGCGCTCAAAAACACAGTGCCATGCGTCGTTTATCACTCAAAACCAATGCGGAAATGTACGGGTGGATAAATAGTTTTCAGGGTTTGAAGGAATTGAATTTATTATCTATGCACAGGGAATCACAACAATGGAACAATTTAGCGATCAACTGAATATTGCAGTTGTCGAAACTTGCGGGTTAATAGCTGCGGGAATCAAAGCGCTTTTTGCAAAACAATCACAATATCGTATTACTTTCTTTAACAGCCGTGATGAATTTATGCAGATGCGCGCGCATGTCCCGTTTCATGGCGTTATTTTTTCGTTATCCGGATCGCGTGAACATCGTCGGGACTGCCTGCAACTGTTTAGTGAAATCGCATCCTTGCAGCCGAACATGAAGCGCATTGTTATGGTGAATGACACCAATGAAGCAAAACTGATTACGCAACTTTCGCAAACCATAATTAATGGTGTCGTTAATAAAGATTCACCCGTGGCGCGCTTTTATGATGAGCTTTCTGCGTTGCTCAATGACTCAGGTCGTGCAGCAGATACGAATGCAAACCACTGGTACATTAGCAATAGCACCCGGTTACTTAGCCCGACCGAACGAGTGATCCTACGCTATTTAACGGATGGTTACTCAGTTTCGCAGATCGCTTCGTGCCTGGAGCGGAACATCAAAACGATACGCGCGCATAAATTCAACGCCATGCTCAAACTGGGCGTTAACAATGATGCCGGGTTATTGGATGCGGCGGATATTCTGCGCTATCGCAACAACTTTCTGTAAGGTATTCAGGCCGGGAATAAGCCTGAATCATTCATGGCATTATTATTACTGGCAAACATCAATCCAATGCGCGGCGGTGAGTTCCGCCAGCCGTTGGGGAGATATGCGCACGGCGCTATGGATGGCGCCGGCAGCGGGTAAAACTTCCTGATACGCCTGTAATGAAACGTCGCAATACACCTTCAGTGGGTGCTCCAGCCCGAAGGGACATACTCCGCCGACAGGATGCCCTGTCCATGTCACGACTTCATCACTGTTCAGCATGCGCGCCTTCGCGCCAAAGGCGGCCTTCAGTTTTTTATTATCCAGCCGCGCGTCCCCTTTTGCGACCACCAGGATAATCTCTTCTTTTACTTTCAGCGATAACGTTTTTGCGATTTGGCCAGGCTCAACCTTATGCGCAGCCGCAGCCAGAGCTACGGTAGCGGTACTCTGATTTAATTCGATGATGTCGATATCCGGGGCGTGTTCAGCAAAAAATTTACGTACAGATTCAATACTCATTATGGGCTCCTGCATCATGTCGCCCATTAATCTGGCACAGCGGCTTTGCGATTGTAAAATGACAATCTTTCACCTGTCGTTAACATCAGACAATTAGCGATCTTCTTCACAATGGCAAAAAGTGGACACTGTAACCGGTTGCAGGTCGGTCAGAGCGGATTAATACTGAGGTCGTCATCTCTCTCTGATTCATACGATAAGTCGCTTCTAACCCTCTCTTTTACCGTGCATTACGCAGGGTGTATGAGAAAGGATGCACAGTGATCGAATAGTGCTGGCATCTGCCTTTCATCGCCTGACAGGAGAATTGCGATGTCTGCCAATCATGCTGCATTCAATATCATTTTCCGTTTTGTTGAAAACTATATCAGTCCCGTTGCTGTGCGCATTTCTTCCCAGCGCCACGTCATGGCTATTCGCGATGGCTTTATTTCCGCAATGCCGTTTATGATCGTGGGGTCATTTCTACTGGTTTTTGCGTATCCGCCATTTTCACCGGATACCACCTGGGGCTTTGCCCGCAGTTGGCTGGCGCTGGCGAAACAGTTCGAAGGGCAGATCCTGTCGCCGTTTGATATGACCATGGGGATCATGTCGATTTACATCTGCGTGGCCATCGCCTACAACCTCGGCAAACACTATATGAAGAGCCATCAGCTCGATCCCTTTATGGGTGCCATGCTGTCGCTGATGGCGTTTTTGCTGGTGGCAGCCCCGAAGACCAAAGGCGCGCTGCCTGGGGATAGCCTTGGCGGTACCGGCATTTTTACTGCAATTCTGGTGGCGATTTACTGCGTTGAAATGATGCGCTTTTTGAAAGCGCACAATATCGGCATCCGTTTGCCGGATCAGGTGCCGCCGATGATCAAAAACTCATTTGATTTGCTGATCCCGGTGCTGGTGGTGGTGCTGACCCTTTACCCGCTCAGCCTGCTGATCCAGTCACAGTTCGATATGCTGATCCCGCAGGCGATTATGTCGATATTCAAACCGCTGGTTGCTGCGGCGGATTCGTTACCGGCAATTTTGCTGGCGGTGCTGATCGGCCATCTGCTGTGGTTCGCGGGCATTCATGGCGCGGCAATCGTCTCCGGGATGCTGCAAATGTTCTGGCTGACCAACCTTGCTGCTAACCAGGCGGCGCTGGCGCAGGGTGCGCCGCTGCCCCATATCTTTATGGAGGCTTTCTGGACCTTTTTTATCGTGGTTGGCGGTTCGGGCGCGACAATGGGGCTGGTGATTTGCTATCTGAGAAGCCGCTCGGCGCACTTGCGGGCGATTGGCCGACTGAGCGTGGTGCCCAGCATGTTCAACATCAACGAACCGGTGATCTTCGGTACGCCTATCGTGATGAACCCGGTGTTTTTCATCCCGTTCCTGCTGGCACCGATGGTTAATGCGGTGCTCGCCTGGGCCGCCATGAAATTCGATCTGATTAGCCGGGTGATTTCCGTGGTGCCCTGGACTGCGCCAGCGCCGATTGGTGGAGCATGGGCGCTGGGTTGGGATTTTCGTGCGGCGCTGCTGGTTATCGTGCTGGCGGTCGTGTCTGCCATCATCTATTACCCGTTTTTCAAAGTGTATGAAAAACAGCTGCTGGCGCAGGAAGCGGCAGAAAGCCTGGCGCAGGAGTCTGATAACCAGCAGGTGGCGTAATAATGCGCTTACTTAAGCGTGCAGTCGCCGCACTGCTGAACGCCTGGCAGGCGATTGCGCTGGCAGCAGGTGCGGCGAACCAGTAAACCTTCACGCGGTACCACAGTGCGATAAAGCGGGTTGTCGCGTCCATCCAGACGCGTTTTTTCAAAGAAGCAGGCCTGGCGTAATTGTTGCCAGGCGGCTTCGCCCAGGCGCGGCTTTAATTCGCCCAGGAACCAGTTGATCAGATAACCGGTATTGCCCCAGATCAGGCGTCCGTTGATATCGCCGCTCTCTTCCAGCGCATCGACCACCGGCATCAGCACGTCGCCCACCAGATACTCCATCCGCTCGCGCAGGCTGTAGTTTGTCAGCTCGGGATGCGGGTAAACATCAATCCAGAATGACTCCACCCGGCCCGTTTCATGAAAGCGCGCCCGGATGACGTCCGGAGAAAGGCGCAGGCCTTGCGGATGCGTCAGCACAATCGCCATCAATGCAGGCGTGAGCAGGCCCACATACCACTGTGCCCACAGCGATTTCAGCGGCTTTACTTCCCGAGCCTGCTCTGCATGTTGAGCATAAATATGATCGCCGTAGGTCGCCATCAGCGCGTTCAGCGTCTCAGGTTGCGCCCAGTGCGCAAGCGTCAGCGCAGTGATGGGCGTCGGCTCATCAAACTTTACGGTGTCGAGTAAATGGGGATGGTGCTCGCGCAGGGCGTGACGAAGTGCGTCCGCCAGCGCGACCGTATTGTTAAACGGGGCAGGTGACGCAACGGCAGGGCGATGTCGCTGAGGCGAGAGGTAAGCCATAGGCACTGAACAGCAAATCTAAATGATAATGATTGCCAATCCTAACGATGGGTTTAACCGATGGCAAGCGGATTCATCGGTTACTGTTCAGTTTCCATCTCTTCGCTGGTGAGAATGTGATTGCGCCCCAGATGCTTGGCTTTATACAGGGCCTTATCCGCCAGCTTAAAAGCATCGTTAAAATTCCGTTCATGCATCGGTGCCAGACCAATGCTAATGGTCACGTTGGTGGCGACCTCGGCGTTAAAACGGTGGGGGATGCGCAAATCAAATACCCGCTGGCGTATCCGCTCTGCGGTTTTGCGCGCCATCTCCAAATCGGTATTGGTCAACAGCACCAGAAACTCTTCTCCGCCAAAACGCGCCACGATATCCCGCGAACGCACCGCATCGCGAATCGCTGCCGACACGCGGGCCAGCGCCTGGTCGCCCATCATATGGCCGTAATGGTCGTTGTAAGCTTTAAAGTGGTCGATATCTAGCACCACCACCACGTTACGTTCAGACCCTAACGCAAACAGGTTCTCCAGCCGGTTCTGAAAGCCGCGCCGGTTATACAGCCCGGTTAACGGGTCGACCATGCTCAAATCGGTGAGCGTTTTTTTCTCTTCCATCAGCTTAAACATCAGGCCCTGAGCGAAGGCGTCGTTGCGCTTCTGAATCAGATGCTGGATCACAATGCCCACCATCGGCAGCGCAACGGCGTAGAGCATCCGGATGGTGTGTTGCCCCTGATCCAGCCACAGTACCGTCAGGATCACCGGCAGGCAGTGGCAGATAAACGCTTTAAGGTTATTAATAAATGCCAGTGCGCCGACGAACAGCACGCTCATTAGCGCAATGATCAGATAGGACGATTCATGCTGGGGAATATGGGGCTGTTTAAGATAAATATGCCAGGCCCAGAGCAAGCCGAAGAGCAGGGAGATGAGATTCAGACTAATGGTACGTGCCTGGCTAACCCAGCGCCATATCAACAACCCGATACTGAGCGTCAGTATGCTCACCAGCGGCACGGTAATCATCTTTACGCGGAACAATGGGCTCAGCATGCTAAATAATGCCGACAACGCATTAAGAAACAGAAACAGGCGTAATGAGAGTTGGTACTTCTCTTGAAGTAGCGATCGCCAGGTTTGAGACGTCATATCTAAGTCGTTGTTTACACGCGCTATGTCAGGTTGAGGGGAGATAAAGGCTAACAGGCGGAATGTAGGTCATGATCGAGCCAGAATTAATGATCTTTATCAATTTGCTCAATCTATCACCTTCATCAATTCGTGTCATTAATTGCCCGTAAAACTCAACGTTCACTTAACAAACGAAGGGTTGCAAATGAGAATTTATATCATATGATATAATTTATCATTATCGGTTGAGTTATCAGTGAAAGAGGCGTAGCCATGTTGCAAAAAGCGCTGGAGAGTGGATGGGGCATCGTGCTGCCGGGCGTCGTCGTTACCGTGCTGGCGTTTAGCGGTTTAACCTTTGAACAGTGGCGGGGCGTGGTCGTACTGGCGTTGCTGGCGACATCGGGCATGCTTTATCACAAGCGGCTGCGTCATTTTGTGCTGTTGCCGTCATGCATAGCATTAACCAGCGGACTGATGCTGATAGCGTTAAATTTGCGGTGGTTTTGAAGCAGGGAAGCCAGACAAGAGGGAGTAAAGCGTGGTGCGAAGAGAGGGACTTGAACCCTCACGCCCGTTAAGGCACTAACACCTGAAGCTAGCGCGTCTACCAATTCCGCCACCTTCGCACAGGGTAAAGATAAATATCGTCATCGCATTGGTGCGAAGAGAGGGACTTGAACCCTCACGTCCGTTAAGACACTAACACCTGAAGCTAGCGCGTCTACCAATTCCGCCACCTTCGCGCAGTGCGAACGATATTTTGCGTGGTTGTTGGTGCGAAGAGAGGGACTTGAACCCTCACGTCCGTTAAGACACTAACACCTGAAGCTAGCGCGTCTACCAATTCCGCCACCTTCGCGTACCAGCAATACCGAGAAGTATTGCAACCACGGAGGCGCATTCTAGATGTTTTCTGAGCGTCGTCAACAGTTAATTTGGTGTCGCTTTCCTGATTGGCTTAAAAAGCGACACCCGTCAGGTTTAGCGCTTCTTCGCGCCACGGCCCATTACGGCGCGATAGACCTTAAAGCGCCCGGTTTGCGCCAGCACTTCATGGTTGCCGAACGCCTCATCCAGCACGTTCGGATAGGGCAGGAAGGCGTTAGCCACAATGCGCAACTCACCACCGATATTCAGATGGCGTACCGCGCCGCGGATCAGCTGCTGTGCCGCGTCAAGGCTGGTTTGCATCCCATCGTGGAACGGCGGGTTAGAGATGATCATATCGAAGCGGCCATTCACATCGGAATAAACGTTGCTGGCAAACACCTGGCCTTCCATCTGGTTAGCCGCCAGCGTTGCCTTCGCGGCTTCGACTGCCGAGGCACCCACATCGGTCAGTGTTAAACGCACTTTCGGCGAATGGCTGGCCAGCATCACCGACAGCACGCCTGCGCCGCAACCTACATCCAGCACTTTGCCTTTGGTGTGCGGCGTAAAGGTGGAGAGCAGCAACTGGCTGCCGACATCCAGCCCATCGCGGCTGAACACGCCCGGCATTGTTTTGATGGTCAGCCCATCAAGCTGATACTCACCCCACCACGCGTCAGCATCGAAGGTCGGCTGTTTTTCCAGACGGCCATGGTACAGCCCGCAACGGCGCGCGCTGTCGATTTTATTCAGCGGGCACACCGTCTCCAGCATTTGTTCGGCGCTGCGCACGCCGCTGCGGTTTTCGCCCACCACGAACACGTCGCAGCCGACCGGCATCAGCGACAGCAGATTCATCAGCTGGAACTGCGCTTCCGGCTTATTCTTCGGCCAGTAGTAGATCAGGGTATCGCTGTCAGCGATAAAATCGGCATCCACGGTCAGGCCGTACTGCGCCTTGTCGCCCATCGTCTGGGAGAGCGTCTGCCAGTGGTGATAAAATTGCGTGAAAGCGCGACTGGCTGCGGTTTCAAACCGGGCGGGCAGGTCGTCCTGAAGATCTCCGGCGAACAGCACGCGGCTTTCGGCAAAATCATCACTGTGGCGCAGCAAGACTTCGCTTGCCGGGGTAAAAGCAGACATGAAACTCTCCTGTATAAACGTAGGCGGCGATTATAACCCTGACCCGCTTCCGGCTGCACCTTTGTTGGCGCAGGCGGCGTGGATTTGCTATATTTGCGCCCTTCCGGCAATAAGGCAGGCTTTGCGATGACATCCCGACGCGACTGGCAATTACAGCAACTGGGCATCACCCAGTGGGTGCTGCGTCGCCCGACGGCATTGCAGGGCGAAATCGCCATCTCGCTGCCCGCCCATATTCGTCTGGTGATGGTGGCGCAGACGCTTCCGGCGTTAACCTCGCCGCTGATCCGCGATCTGCTGCTGGCCCTTGGCATCAGCCCCGATCGGGTTCTGGCGCTCACCCCTGATCGGGTGGAAATGCTGCCGCCTGACAGCCATTGCGTAAGCCTGTGGCTGGGCGTGGAGCCGTTGACGTCGCTGGCAGGCACGGCGCTACGCACCCAAACGCTGGATGAACTGCGTGCAGATCCCGCGGCGCGCGCCGCATTATGGCAACACATTTGCGAACATGAACACGATCTCTTTACTCACGAGCAGTGACCTCGACCGGGCATTTGCCATTGAACAGCGCGCCCACGCGTTCCCCTGGAGTCAAAAAACCTTTGCCAGCAACCAGGGCGAGCGTTACCTCAATTTTCGGCTGGATGTGGCGGACCAGATGGCCGCATTTGCCATTACCCAGGTGGTGCTGGATGAAGCGACGCTGTTCAATATTGCCGTCGATCCGGCGTATCAACGCCGTGGGCTGGGGCGAGCGCTGCTGGAGCATCTGATTCGCGAACTGGAACAGCGTGACGTGTTTACGCTCTGGCTGGAGGTCCGCGCCTCTAACGCCGCCGCTATCGCGCTCTATGAGAGCCTCGGCTTTAACGAAGCGACAATACGCCGCAATTACTACCCCACTGCGGATGGCCGTGAAGACGCTATTATCATGGCCCTGCCATTGGGTTGATAACACAACAAGACAGGTGATGTGATGAACTGGGACTGGATACTGTTTGATGCTGACGAAACGCTGTTTACTTTTGACTCGTTCGGCGGTTTACAGCGGATGTTTCTCGACTACAGCGTGACGTTTACTGCTGAAGATTTCCAGGATTACCAGGCCATCAATAAGCCGTTGTGGGTCGATTACCAGAACGGGGCGATTACCGCGCTGCAGCTGCAACATAACCGTTTTCAAAGCTGGTCCGATCGTTTAAACGTCACCCCAGGCACATTGAATGACGCCTTCCTGAACGCAATGGCGGAAATCTGCGCCCCGCTGCCGGGCGCGGTATCCTTGCTTAACGCCCTGAAAGGCAAAGTGAAACTGGGTATCATCACCAACGGTTTTACCGCGTTGCAGGAAATTCGCCTGGAGCGCACCGGCCTGCGCGACTATTTTGATTTACTAGTGATTTCCGAGCAGGTTGGCGTAGCCAAACCCGATGCGCGGATCTTCGATTATGCTTTTGAGAAAATGGGCAACCCGCCGCGCTCGCACGTATTAATGGTGGGCGATACGCCGGAATCCGATATTCTGGGCGGCATCAATGCCGGGCTGGCGACCTGCTGGCTGAGCTCAAGCGGACGCACCTTGCCGCCAGAGATCAAGCCCACCTGGCAGGTTTCGTCGTTAAGTGAACTGGAGCAGCTGTTGTGTAAACACTAAACACTGATTGTCTGAGATTACCAGCCAGGTAAAATAGCCGCATTTTCGATTTCCAGTCGCATGGCCTGCCCATGCCCTTATGAAGAAGATTTAATTATGACGTTGTCTCCTTATTTGCAAGAGGTGGCCAAGCGCCGCACTTTTGCCATCATCTCGCACCCGGATGCCGGTAAAACCACCATCACTGAAAAGGTGCTGCTGTTCGGACAGGCGATCCAGACCGCCGGTACGGTAAAAGGCCGCGGCTCCAACCAGCATGCGAAATCCGACTGGATGGAGATGGAAAAGCAGCGTGGTATTTCTATTACCACCTCCGTGATGCAGTTTCCGTATCACGATTGCCTGGTGAACCTGCTGGACACCCCGGGCCACGAAGACTTCTCCGAAGATACCTACCGTACCCTGACGGCGGTGGACTGCTGTTTGATGGTTATCGACGCCGCCAAGGGCGTTGAAGATCGTACCCGCAAGCTGATGGAAGTTACCCGCCTGCGCGACACGCCGATCCTGACGTTTATGAACAAGCTGGACCGCGACATTCGCGACCCGATGGAGCTGCTGGATGAAGTCGAGCGCGAACTGAAAATCGCCTGCTCGCCGATCACCTGGCCTATCGGCTGCGGCAAACTGTTTAAAGGCGTCTATCACCTTTATAAAGATGAAACCTACCTCTACCAGACCGGTAAAGGCCACACCATCCAGGAAGTGCGCATTGTTAAAGGGTTGAACAACCCGGATCTCGATGCGGCGGTGGGTGAAGATCTGGCGGCGCAGCTGCGTGACGAACTGGAACTGGTGCAGGGCGCTTCGCACGAGTTCGACCGGGAGCTGTTCCTGAGCGGCGAAATCACCCCGGTCTTCTTCGGTACTGCGCTGGGCAACTTCGGTGTGGATCATATGCTGGACGGCCTGGTGGAGTGGGCGCCTGCGCCAATGCCGCGTAAAACCGACACCCGCGAAGTTGAAGCCCAGGAAGAGAAATTCTCCGGCTTCGTGTTTAAGATCCAGGCCAACATGGACCCGAAACACCGCGACCGCGTGGCGTTTATGCGCGTGGTGTCCGGCAAATACGAAAAGGGTATGAAGCTGCGCCAGGTGCGAATCGGCAAAGACGTGGTGATTTCCGACGCGCTGACCTTTATGGCGGGTGACCGTTCCCACGTGGAAGAAGCCTATCCGGGCGACATCATCGGTCTGCATAACCACGGCACCATTCAGATTGGCGATACCTTTACCCAGGGCGAAATGATGAAGTTCACCGGTATCCCGAACTTCGCGCCGGAACTGTTCCGCCGTATTCGTCTGCGCGATCCGCTCAAGCAAAAACAGCTGCTTAAGGGGCTGGTCCAGCTTTCCGAAGAGGGGGCGGTACAGGTGTTCCGTCCGATCGCCAACAACGATCTGATCGTGGGCGCGGTGGGTGTGCTGCAGTTTGACGTGGTCGTGGCGCGCCTGAAAAGCGAGTACAACGTTGAAGCGATTTACGAATCGGTCAACGTGGCGACCGCGCGTTGGGTGGAAAGCAACGACGTTAAGAAGTTCGAGGAGTTTAAGCGGAAGAACGAAGTTCAGCTGGCGCTGGATGGCGGCGATAACCTGACTTACATCGCGCCAACCATGGTTAACCTCAACCTGACGCAGGAACGCTACCCTGACGTCACGTTCCGTAAAACCCGCGAGCACTAATCCTCTCTCAGGACGCGGCACACGCCGCGTCCCGTCACTTTCCCTGTCTTTTTAGTCCCTTGCGGATTGTTCTTAATTTCCTTCGTTTGCCGCCGGTTTGCTCATTTTTCGCGCAGTCAACCAGGCGTTTTCAAGATTGTGATCTATATTTAACAAAGTGAAGAACAGATTGCCGGGTTAATGTGTCATCTAATTTAAGGTTTTTGACCGTTAATCCTGATATTGGTTTCAATCACGATATTAAAAACTAAGAATGTCAATGAGATGTAATAAAGTAGTGAACAGGACTGTTTCTACTGTAATCCGTTGATTCTTAGTGGTTTAGCAACTGCCGAGATGGCGTTGCCGTTTAAGGAGAGGCTACTCACTAAGTAGCTCAAGGCTCAAATTCTGAGCAAACCTACAGGAATGAATCGATGAATAAGACTAAGATTTCAAAAACTCTGATGGCTGTTTTGTTGGGCTCTGCACTGGCTTCCGGTTCCGCGCTGGCTGCATCCGAAACCTCCAACAAAGTCGAATCAACGGCGGATAGCGCAGGGCAAAAAATCGATAACTCTATGAATAAAGTCGGTAATTTCATGGATGACAGTGCTATCACAGCGAAAGTAAAAGCGGCTCTGGTGGACGATGAGAACATCAAGAGCACCGATATTTCGGTAGAAACCGATAAGAAAGTTGTCACCCTGAGCGGCTTCGTAGAAAGTCAGGCGCAGGCCGAACAGGCCGTGAAAATCGCCAAAGGCGTTGAAGGCGTCGACTCAGTAAGCGACAAACTGCATGTGCGTGATGGCAAATCCGAGTCGAAAACCGACTCTGCAAAAGGCTATGCAGGTGATGCCGCCACCACCAGTGAAATCAAAGCCAAATTCCTGGCCGATGACATCGTTCCTTCACGAAAAGTGAAGGTTGAGACCACCGATGGCGTGGTACAGCTTTCAGGTACGGTTGAGTCCAAAGCACAGTCCGAGCGTGCTGAGAGCATCGCCAAAGCCATTGATGGTGTGAAAAGCGTTAAAAACGATTTGAAAGTTGAGTAATTCACACCACGAAACCCCCTCTCCCGGTGAGCGCCGGGAGAGATGGTAAGCATCACCACCAGATAACACCGCCAGCAAGCTGAGCTTGCTCAGAAGCGGTAGCAATTAAACTATGGTAAAGGAGAGTCTTATGTTTCGTTGGGGCATTATTTTTCTCGTGATTGCGTTGATTGCCGCGGCTTTAGGCTTTGGTGGTCTGGCCGGTACAGCGGCTGGCGCAGCGAAAATTGTTTTCGTAGTCGGTATTATTCTGTTCCTGGTCAGCCTGTTTATGGGCCGCAGACGTCCATAGTGTGACCACTAGCAACAGGTAACCGGAAAGCCAGTCAATGCGACTGGCTTTCACGGTTTTACCGTTGCGCCCCACGCGGGTTGTTAGCGTTGCCCTTCGCGTGGTATCTTTTTGTTTATGGCGTAAGAAAAACTAACATGTTGATTGCTGGCGGATTATTCCGTTTACCAGCACAACAATAATCAGGAAAGCAGGGTGGGACAACGTATACCCGTTACGCTCGGCAACATCGCGCCGCTTGCGTTAAAACCGTTTCGTCCCGGAAAGCTTGCCCTTGTGTGCGAGGGGGGCGGGCAGCGTGGGATTTTCACTGCCGGCGTGCTGGACGAATTCATGCGCGCAAATTTCAACCCGTTCGACACTTTCCTTGGCACCTCTGCCGGTGCGCAAAACCTCTCAGCTTATCTCTGTAATCAACCGGGCTACGCGCGCCGGGTGATCACCCGCTACACCACCAGCCGCGAATTTTTCAATCCGGTGCGCTTTGTGCGCGGCGGCAATCTGATCGATCTCGACTGGTTAACCGAAGCGACCGCCAGCAAAATGCCGCTGGCGATGGACAACGCCGCGCGACTGTTTGACGGCGGCAAAGCTTTCTATATGTGCGCCTGCCGTAGCGATGACTACTCGCCGGGCTATTTTTCGCCGACTAACGCCACCTGGCTGGATATCCTGCGCGCCTCCAGCGCCATTCCCGGCTTCTACCGCACCGGCGTGATGCTCGACGGCATCAGCTATCAGGATGGCGGCATCAGCGATGCGGTTCCGGTGCGCGAAGCGGCCCGGCTGGGGGCCAATACCCTGGTGGTGATCCGCACCGTGCCGTCGCAGATGTACTACACCCCGCAGTGGTTCAAGCGCATGGAGCGCTGGATGACCGACAGCAGCCTGCAACCGCTGTTGAATCTGGTCCAGCATCACGAAAAGACCTATCGGGAAATCCAGCAATTTATTGAAAAGCCGCCGGGTAAACTGCGCATTTTCGAAATCTATCCGCCGAAGCCGTTACAGAGCATGGCGCTGGGCAGCCGCGTCCCGACGCTGCTGGACGATTATAAGATTGGCCGTTTATGCGGGCGCTATTTCCTGGCTACGGTGGGTAAACTGCTGGTGCCGACGCCGCCGGTGCTGCGTCACGTTCCGCGCGTGGTTACCCCTGCGCCGGTGGTGGTGGTGCCGCCCGCCACTGTCGCCAACGACGCCGTCGACGCCACGCTGGTTAACGCGCCGCAGGCCAACGATCCGGCATTTGAAAATGAGGATCTGGCGTGACCCGCCGTTTTATCGATACCCATTGCCACTTCGATTTTCCGCCGTTTACCGGTGATGAAGCCTCAGCCATCGCGCGCGCCGCTGAGGCGGGCGTAGAAAAACTTATCCTGCCTGCAATTGATGAAACGCGTTTCGATACCGTTCTTAAGCTCGCACAGCAGCATCCGGCAATCTACGCCGCGCTGGGCCTGCATCCAATAGTCATTGAAAACCACACCGAAGCGGCGCTTGACGCGCTTGACCGACGGCTGGCGCAGCGTGCGAATAAGCTGGTGGCGGTGGGGGAGATCGGGCTGGATCTGTATCGCGACAATCCGCAGTTCGAGCGCCAGGAATGGTATCTCGACCGGCAACTCCAGCTCGCTAAACGTTACGATCTGCCGGTGATCCTCCATTCGCGCCGCACCCACGACAAACTGGCTATGCACCTTAAGCGCCACGATCTGCCGCGTACCGGCGTGGTGCACGGCTTTGCCGGCAGCCTGCAACAGGCGGAACGCTTTATCGGTCTGGGTTATAAGATCGGCGTGGGCGGCACCATTACCTATCCGCGCGCCAGCAAAACCCGCGATGTGATGGCGCAACTGCCGCTGGAAGCATTATTGCTGGAAACCGATGCCCCGGATATGCCGCTTAACGGCTGGCAGGGCCAGCCTAATCGCCCGGAGCGGATCGCGCTGGTGTTTGAAACGCTGTGCGAACTGCGTAGCGAAGCGCCGGATCAGATTGCCGCCGCCATTCTGGCGAATACCCATCAGGTGTTTGATTTATAAATAGAGCGCAGGTAACACGATATCGCTAATGCCGCGCAGGCGTAGCGCGCTGGCTAACTGCTCCACGTCCTGCCTGCTGGCCGCCCGCCACGTCCGCGCCTCGCCATAAGTGCCGTGATGATGAAACGCATTGATGCGCACCGGCACCGGTCCCAGCCCCTTCAGAAAAGCGCTTAATTCGTTGATGTGCTGTAGATAGTCGCTGTGCTCGGGGATGAGCAAGAGCCGCAGTTCCGCCAGTTTTTTCTGTGCAGCCAGAAAGCGAATACTGTTGACGATCCGCGCATTGCTGCGTCCGGTGAGAAACCGATGCCGCTCCGGACTCCAGGCTTTGAGATCCAGCATCGCGCCATCCATCACCGGCAGCAGTTTTCCCCATCCTGGCTGGCCCAGCTCGCCGTTGCTGTCTACCAGACAGGTGAGGTGGCGCAACGCGGCATGGTCTTTAACCGCCGCAAACAGATCGCGCACGAACGGCAGTTGCGTGGTGGCTTCACCGCCGCTCACGGTGACGCCCTCAATAAACGGCGCGGCGCGTTCGATCTGGGTTAAGACTTCGTCAACGCTCAGCGTGCGGGCCATCGGGCTGGCCTGTGAAGCACAGCCCTTAAGACAGGTATCGCACTGGGCGCAGCGGTTTTCATCCCATACCACCCGCCCGTCGGCCAGGGTTAACGCCTGCTCGGGGCAGCCAGGAACGCAGTCGCCGCAGTGATCGCACAGCGCGATAGTGTACGGGTTATGGCAACTTTTGCAGCGCAGGTTGCAGCCCTGCAGGAAGAGAGCCAGGCGGCTGCCCGGCCCATCCACGCAGGAGAACGGCAGGATCTTATTGATCGAAGCGCATCTGCTGCTCATTACTGACCACGCGCGGTTTACGTTGCAGGATCCCGGTATTGCGGGCGGCTTCTTCGCCCAGCCAGGTGGTGTTGGTTCGCGATCCTTCGGCACGGTATTTTTCCAGATCGGATAAACGCACCATATAGCCGGTCACCCGCACCAGATCGTTGCCGCTGACGTTAGCAGTAAACTCGCGCATCCCGGCGTTAAATGCGCCCAGACAGAGCTGGACCACCGCCTGCGGATTGCGCTTCACCGTTTCGTCGAGCGTCAAAATATCGCTGATGCCTGACGGGTAATGGCGATGATGCGGCGCAACGGCCAACAAATGGGTTATCGGATCGGGCTCGTCGCCATACGGCAGACGTGCGCCGGGCGTGGTGCCCGTGTCGCTGCTGATACCGGACTGCGCATGCAGTAGGGCTCGACGATTCCAGCCAAACCTGACCGGCGTGTTTTCCACATACGCGGCCAGCGCGGCGCTGATGCGGTAGCCCAGCTCGTTGACTGCGGCGTCTTTTCCGTAACGGCCCGCAATTCCGGCTTTATCGCACAATACGTTCACCGCCTCGGCCAGCGCGTAGATGCCAAACATCGGCGCAAAGCGATCCGGGTCGATCAGCCCTTCACGCACCAGGAAACTTTCCGTGAAGAAGTTCGACTCCTGATACAGAAATGCGCAGCGCGCGTTGATGATGTCCCGTTGTTGTTCACAATAATAAGGGAGCGCGCGGGCAAAGAAGTCGTCAATGCTGTGGCTGCGCGCCGCCACTTCGCTGAGGTTAATTCGCACCAGGGTACTGCCGCCGCCGCCCGCTGGCAGCGAGTTATAGCAGCTGACGATGCCGTAATTCCCGGGTGTGAAAATTTTATCATGCACCGGGCCGTTGGCGATGTGGGGTTTAGAGCATTCGCAAATGTTACTGGCGACGGCGAGCAGTAAATCGTCCGGTGTAATCTGCGGGTCATAAATAAAGGTCAGATTAGGCGCAACCTGCTTGAGCTCGGCATCAGCACGTAATATCGCTCGCGCCACCATCGAATCCTGCGGGCCAATATTGGCATGCATAAACGCATCCGGCAGGACGCGATCGAGATAGCGCCAGAAACGTTTTATGCGCAGATCGATTTCATCTTGTGTTAGAATTTTAACATAGGGCGTGAGCAGGGAATCAAGGTGCCCCAGGAACACCGGCATCGAGGTTACCGACGGGACATGGTGGTAAAGAATGGTGAGCATCGCCAGCGCATCGTCGAAATCTTCGGCGGGCGGCAGCTCCAGCCATTCGCTGCCCTGGGCGAGAAATTTGGCGTAATCGGGCAGTACATAGCGGGGTTTGTACGGGGCGTGGCCTTCGAACATATCGCAGATGACGCCGTCCGCCAGCGCCTGACGTGCCGCTTCAGGAAGAATAGGGTAGGGAAGCGCATTCTCGGCTTCCAGCGCCAGAAAATGGCGCTTCTGCGCCGGGGAAAGCCCTGACGAGGTCACAATATTTTGGCAACGTTCCAGCAGCCCTGATTGAGAAAGTGCAGACATGATGTGTTCCTTCCATGTTGACAGTGACGCCAATGTAAAGCCATTCACGCAATGTGCTTTTGATCCTGTCACCCACATCGCGCACTGAACGACGGAACCGTCGTGAAAATTTTGAATTGCGTCACATGTACGGTGTATGGCGAGTTGAATCGATTTCCATAACTGTGACGTCTGTCTAAGAGTAAGCGCGAGTAAATGTTAGAATAATAACATTCCGCGCGGTGATTAATGAACCGGCGAACCCGGCTTCCATCTGGAGAAACACATGACCGATTTAACCAAAAGCAGCCTTCGCGCATTGCAGTTAATGGACTTAACCACCCTGAACGATGACGACACCAACGAGAAAGTCATCGCGCTGTGCCATCAGGCCAAAACTCCGGTGGGCAATACCGCGGCGATCTGCATCTACCCGCGCTTTATTCCGATTGCCCGTAAAACCCTGAAAGAGCAGGGCACCCCGGATATCCGCATCGCGACGGTCACCAACTTCCCGCATGGCAATGACGATATCGAGATCGCGCTGGCAGAAACTCGCGCGGCCATCGCTTACGGCGCAGACGAAGTGGACGTGGTATTCCCGTACCGCGCGCTGATCGCCGGTAACGAGCAGGTAGGATTCGAACTGGTGAAAGCCTGTAAAGACGCCTGCGCCGCCGCCAACGTGCTGCTGAAAGTGATCATCGAAACCGGCGAGTTGAAAGAAGAAGCGCTGATTCGTAAAGCCTCTGAAATCTCCATCAAAGCAGGTGCCGATTTCATCAAAACGTCTACCGGTAAAGTACCGGTCAATGCCACGCCGGAAAGCGCGCGCATCATGCTGGAAGTGATCCGCGATATGGGCGTGCAGAAAACCGTGGGCTTTAAGCCTGCTGGCGGCGTACGTACTGCCGAAGACGCGCAGAAATTCCTGGCGATTGCCGACGAGCTGTTCGGCGCGGACTGGGCGGATGCCCGTCACTATCGCTTTGGCGCGTCCAGCCTGTTAGCCAGCCTGCTGAAAGCGCTGGGCCACGGCGACGGCAAAAGCGCCAGCAGCTACTAATTCCTTTCCTGCGGCGGGCAACCGCCGCCTAAAATCTGCTATCTCTGGGGGTTACCTTGTTCCTCGCTCAAGAAATTATTCGCAAAAAACGTGATGGCCACGCGCTCAGCGACGAAGAAATTCGCTTTTTCATTAACGGGATCCGCGATAACACCGTCTCAGAAGGGCAAATTGCCGCGCTGGCAATGACCATCTTTTTCCATGATATGACGATGCCCGAGCGGGTATCGCTGACCATGGCGATGCGCGATTCCGGCAGCGTGCTGGACTGGAAGAGCCTGAATCTCAACGGCCCGATTGTGGATAAACACTCCACCGGCGGCGTGGGCGATGTAACCTCCCTGATGCTAGGCCCAATGGTGGCGGCGTGCGGCGGCTACGTGCCGATGATCTCCGGGCGCGGCCTCGGCCATACCGGCGGTACGCTGGATAAACTGGAAGCCATTCCGGGCTTTGATATTTTCCCTGATGACGCCCGTTTCCGCGCCATCATTAAAGACGTCGGTGTGGCGATTATCGGCCAGACCAGCTCGCTGGCTCCGGCGGATAAACGCTTCTACGCGACCCGCGATATTACCGCCACCGTGGATTCTATTCCGCTGATCACCGCCTCGATCCTCGCCAAGAAACTGGCGGAAGGGCTGGATGCGCTGGTGATGGACGTGAAAGTGGGCAGCGGTGCGTTTATGCCGACTTATGAACTCTCTGAAGCGCTGGCGGAAGCGATCGTCGGCGTATCCAACGGCGCAGGCGTGCGTACCACCGCGCTGCTCACTGATATGAACCAGGTGCTGGCGTCCAGCGCGGGTAACGCCGTGGAAGTGCGCGAAGCCGTGCAGTTCCTGACGGGGGATTACCGCAACCCGCGCCTGTTCGACGTCACCATGGCGCTGTGCGTGGAAATGCTGATCTCTGGTCGTCTGGCCCGTGATGAAGCCGACGCCCGTAAACAGCTACAGGCGGTGCTGGATAACGGCAAGGCTGCAGAGGTGTTTGGCCGTATGGTCAGCGCCCAGAAAGGCCCGGCGGATTTCGTGGAAAATTACGACAAATACCTGCCTGCCGCGACCCTGAGCAAAGCGGTGTACGCCGATCGCAGCGGCGTGGTCTCTGCCATGGATACCCGCGCACTGGGTATGGCGGTGGTGTCCATGGGCGGCGGCCGTCGTCAGGCTTCCGATCCGATTGACTACAGCGTCGGCTTTACCGATATGGCGCGCCTGGGCGACAGCGTTGACGGCCAGCGTCCGCTGGCGATTATCCACGCCAAAAACGAAGCCTCGTGGCAGGAAGCGGCTAAAGCCGTTAAAGCAGCGATTGAAGTGGGCGACACCGCAGCTGAAGACACGCCGGTGGTTTATCGCAGAATCAGCCAGTAACCGTCCTCGCTTCCTGGGCGAGCCGCATTCGGGTATACTGATCTGATCGCATTTTTTAACGCCACAGGGCGTTAAACAGCGCAACGTACGGAGAAAATATGAAACGTGCATTCATTATGGTACTGGATTCATTCGGTATTGGCGCGACTGAAGATGCAGAGCGTTTTGGCGACGTGGGTTCTGATACCCTCGGTCACATTGCTGAAGCCTGCGCAAAAGGTGAAGCGGATCATGGCCGTAAAGGCCCGCTGAACTTACCGAATTTAACACGTCTTGGTCTGGTGAAAGCCCATGAAGGCTCCACCGGCAAAATTGCCGCCGGTATGGACGGCAACGCAGAAGTGATTGGCGCATACGCCTGGGCGCACGAGCTGTCGTCCGGCAAAGATACTCCGTCAGGCCACTGGGAAATCGCCGGTGTACCGGTTCTGTTCGACTGGGGCTACTTCAGCGATCACACCAACAGCTTCCCGCAGGAGCTGCTGGATAAACTGGTTGAGCGCGCAAACCTGCCGGGCTATCTCGGTAACTGCCACTCTTCCGGCACCGTGATCCTCGACGAACTGGGCGAAGAGCACATGAAAACCGGCAAGCCGATTTTCTACACCTCTGCCGACTCGGTATTCCAGATTGCCTGCCACGAAGAAACTTTCGGGCTGGATCGCCTGTATGAACTGTGTGAAATCGCCCGTGAAGAGCTGACCGAAGGCGGTTACAACATTGGCCGCGTGATCGCGCGTCCGTTTATCGGCGACAAAGCGGGTAACTTCCAGCGTACCGGCAACCGCCATGACCTGGCCGTTGAACCGCCAGCGCCGACCGTGCTTCAGAAGCTGGTGGACGAGAAGGGCGGCAACGTGGTGTCGGTAGGTAAAATCGCTGATATCTACGCCAACTGCGGCATCACCAAAAAAGTGAAAGCCACCGGTCTGGATGCGCTGTTTGACGCCACGGTGAAAGAGATGAAAGCCGCCGGCGACAACACCATCGTGTTCACCAACTTCGTGGACTTTGACTCCTCCTGGGGTCACCGCCGCGATGTGGCGGGCTACGCGGGCGGCCTGGAGCTGTTTGACCGCCGCTTGCCGGAGCTGATGGAGCTGGTGGGTGAGGATGACATCCTGATCCTGACCGCCGACCACGGCTGCGACCCGACCTGGAAAGGCACCGATCACACCCGCGAGCATATCCCGGTGCTGATCTACGGCCCGAAAGTCAAACCAGGCTCGCTGGGCCACCGCGAAACCTTCGCGGATATCGGCCAGACCGTCGCCAAATACTTCGGCACGTCCGACATGGAATACGGCAAAAACATGTTGTGATTGACGGGGCGGCCTGTCCGCCCTGATTAACCATTCTAAAAAGGGATAAATTCATGGCTACGCCACACATTAATGCAGAGATGGGTGATTTCGCTGACGTTGTTCTGATGCCGGGTGACCCGCTGCGTGCGAAACATATCGCGGAAACCTTCCTGGAAGACGTGCGTGAAGTAAACAACGTGCGCGGCATGCTGGGTTTCACCGGCACCTACAAAGGCCGTAAAATCT
This sequence comes from Atlantibacter subterraneus, assembly GCF_007570865.1. Taxonomy (GTDB): domain Bacteria; phylum Pseudomonadota; class Gammaproteobacteria; order Enterobacterales; family Enterobacteriaceae; genus Atlantibacter; species Atlantibacter subterraneus. The sequence continues at coordinate 91,295 of NZ_VLPS01000007.1, forward strand.
CCGTGATGGGCCACGGCATGGGCATTCCGTCCTGCTCCATCTACACCAAAGAGCTGATCACCGATTTTGGCGTGAAGAAGATCATTCGCGTGGGCTCCTGCGGCGCGGTACGCGCTGACGTGAAACTGCGTGACGTGGTAATCGGCATGGGTGCCTGCACCGATTCCAAAGTAAACCGCCTGCGTTTTAAGGATCACGATTTCGCGGCGATTGCCGACTACGGCATGGTGCGTGACGCGGTTGACGCGGCAAAAGCGCTGGGCGTGGAAGCGCGCGTCGGTAACATCTTCTCGGCGGACCTGTTCTATTCACCGGACCCGCAGATGTTCGATGTGATGGAAAAATACGGCATCCTGGGTGTAGAAATGGAAGCGGCAGGCATCTACGGCGTCGCGGCGGAATTTGGCGCTAAAGCCCTGACCATTTGCACCGTGTCTGACCATATCCGTACCCACGAGCAGACCACCGCGGCAGAACGCCAGACCACTTTCAACGACATGATCAAAATCGCGCTGGAATCCGTGCTGTTAGGCGACAAAGCGTAATTTTTTTTTCTCAATGCCAGCCATCCCAGGCTGGCAATTTGGTTTCTCGCGCCCGACTGTTTCAAACCCCTCGCCGCACGGCTATCATTCATGCATTCACACCACGGATACATGGAATAACCACTTGTTGTGAAAAAAATAATCCACCGCTGCCTGGCCCTGTTTTCACCTCACGGACTGCTTGCCATTCTGGTGGCGGCCTGCGGCTATCTGTTTCTGCATCCGGTCCTGCTGAGAACCGTGGACGTGCTGCCCCAGATGCACAGTTTCAGCACCTGGAAAGAGGCGCTGTCGGTGCTGGGCTTGCTCGACATTCCGCAGTTTGTGCTGGGACTTGGCTTGATCCTGATGGCCTTCGGGCTGCTGCTGCGCGCCCGCACCGCCTGGGTGTTCTCGCTGCTGTTGCTGCTGGTCACCAGCGCGTTTAACTTTCTCTCCCCACAGGGAAACCCGGCTCTCAGCCTCGGCGCGCTGGCGCTGATGCTGCTGTTGATTGGCTTCTGGCGGCAGTTCGATCGCGCCAGCCTGGCGGCGGGCGGATTGTTCGCGCTGGTGAGCTTTGTCTCGCTGCTGCTGTATGCGGTGATGGGCGCGCTGTATCTGGGCGAGGAGTTCGCGCCAGCGATTATGGATATGCCCACGGCGTTTTACTTCGTGATTGTCGGCATGTCGACGGTGGGTTTCGGGGATATTGTCCCGGTCACCTCCACGGCGCGGCTGTTTACCGTCTCGGTGATCGTTATGGGCATCACCGTCTTTGCGACGTCAATCAGCGCCATTATCGGGCCGGTGATTGGCGGTAATTTAAAACGAATCGTCACAGGGCGGATTTCACACGTGATGCGTAAAAACCACTTTATTATTGCCGGTGCGTCGCCGCTGGCGCTTAGCGTTTACCACGGCTTAAAAGCGCGCGGCGAAGCGGTTACCGTGATTGTTCCGCCGCATATCGCCCATGAGTACCCGCCGGATAGCGACCTGATTTCCGGCGACCCGTCGAACGCCGATGAGCTGGTTAAAGCCGGGGCGGCAAAAGCGAAATACATCCTGGCGCTGCGCGATGATGACGCCGAAAACGCGTTTATCGTACTGGCCGCCAAAGACGTGGCGGGCGCGGGCTGTAAAACCATCTCGGTGGTCAATGCCAGTAAAAACCTGCAAAAAATTAAACGCGTTCAGCCGGATATGGTGTTTTCGCTGCAAACCCTGGGCAGCGAACTGCTGGTGCGTACCCTGAACGGTGAGCCTATCGACAACAAGCTGATCACCGCGCTGTTCTTTGGCGATATTACGGAGAGTAAAGAGAGCGAGTAACAACGCCCGTGAGGGCGTTGCGGGGGATTAACGCACTACGTCCGCCATCCACTGCGCCACGTCGCGCAACTCTTTTTCATGGTCAGGGAAGTCGATGATCAGCGTTTCGCACTGCTGCTTTAACGCGTTGGCCTGGTAGACGCAGCCCTGTAACCGATTGGCGAGCGCCTCCAGCGGGGCCGGATTCAGGCTATCGGTAAACACCTGGGTGCGGGTGATGTGGCCTTTCTCGACGTCAAAATGCAGCTCCACGCCGCCCCAGCCGAAGCGCTCATCCAGCGTATGGGTAAACGCCGGGGCCTGGCCGAAGTTCCACTCCCAACTGCTCTGGCGGGCAAAGGTCTCGGCGAAGCCGGGCAGATCCGGGACGGCGTCTGGAGAGATCACTTCCGGCGCGACCCGCTCGCCATAATGGGCAAAAAACGCCTCGCTGACGGCGTCGCACACCTGCTGATGGGTGATCCCCGGCAGGAGATCGTTGAGGTTCGCCACCCGCCCGCGCACTGAGGTGATGCCTTTAGCCTTCAGCTTCTTCTCATCGGGATTGAGGTAGTTCGCCAGACGGCTGAGATCGGCATTCAGCAGCAGCGTGCCGTGGTGGAACCCGCGATCTTTGGTCTCCCGGTAGGCGGAACCCGACACTTTACGCGGGCCGTCCGGCGTGGCGACTTCCAGATCGTTGCGCCCGGAGGCCGATGCCTGCACGCCCAGCGCGTTTAACGCCGCCAGCACGATACCGGTGGAGATGCTTTTATCGTATTCCGGCTTACCCGCCATAAAGGTAAAGCAGCTGTTGCCTAAATCGTGAAACACCGCGCCACCGCCGCTGCTGCGGCGCGCCAGGCGAATATTGTCCTGCTCCATGCGCCGGGTGTTGCACTCTTTCCACGGATTCTGGGCGCGGCCAATCACCACGGTATCGGCATTGCGCCACAGGAATAGCACCCGCTGGGTAGCGGGCATCTGGCAGAAAATGCACTCTTCCACCGCGAGGTTAAACCAGGGGTCATACGAGTCTGAAATCAGTAGCCGCAGGGTACTCACAAGCGATATCCCTTCATCAAATGGTTATTCTTTTTTGCTCACGTCTTCTTCCGGCACGTCTTTACTGGCCGTCAGTAAAAAGGGCGATTGCTGCCAGCGCGTACGTTTACCCTGTAACAGGGTGCGCGTCAGCACGATGCCGATCGCCAGCGCTAACAGCAGCATCAGGCGCAAAATATTGGTGGTGTTATCCACCTGTTTGGCTTCGGTGGGCAGCGAGTGGGTGTCGAGCGTGATGCGCAGGTAGCCGAGCGGGCCGCTTTTATCCTCGATCGGCTCAACGATTTGCTGGCTGAAATAGCTGCCCGCGCGTTTGCCGTCCAGCGCCAGCCGGTCGCGCACCTCGACGCTCTCCCCGGCGCGTGCCACCATCTCGCCTTTATCATCGTACACGCTGGCGTCGAGAATCCGGCTCTCATCGGTTAACTGCCTGAGGATCGCGCCAACGCGTTTTTCGTCCGGGTTTTCGCTTTTCATCAACGGCAGCAGGGTATAGTTGACCTGGCGCGCCAGCGTTCGGGCCAGTTCTTCCAGCTGGATATTGCGCGACTGTTGATGGCTCTGGCTAAACCAGCTTGCCCCCTGCATCAGCGCCACCAGCAGCGCGAGACAGATAAGCACAATCACTGCGCGATGCAGTCTAAATTTAAAGCGGGTACGGGCCATAATCCACCTGCTGAAAAAATGAATCTTAATGTTGCCAGAAGCGCCGGACTCAAGGTAGCCTCATGCGTTGTTTTTACCCGTATCAAACCGATTTCAGGAGCGTTAATGCCTAACAGTCTGACCTGGTGCGACCTGCCGAACGATGTTTCTCTCTGGCCGGGGTTACCGCTTTCATTAAGTGGCGATGAAGTGATGCCGCTGGATTATCACGCCGGACGCAGCGGTTGGCTTCTGTATGGCAGAGATCTGGATAAGGGCCGTCTGACCGAATATCAGCGCAAGCTGGGCGCGGCGATGGTGATCGTTACCGCCTGGTGTGTGGAAGATTATCAGGTGATCCGCCTGGCGGGATCCTTGACCCCGCGCGCCACCCGTCTGGCGCACGATAACGGCCTGGACGTCGCGCCGCTCGGCAAGATCCCCCATTTAAAAACCCCGGGCCTGTTGGTGATGGACATGGACTCCACCGCCATCCAGATCGAGTGCATTGATGAGATCGCCAAACTGGCGGGTACTGGCGAACTGGTATCGGAAGTGACCGAACGCGCCATGCGCGGCGAGCTGGACTTTACCGCCAGCCTGCGGTTACGCGTCGGCACGCTGGAAGGGGCGGATGCGGAAATCCTGCGCCAGGTGCGCGATGTGTTGCCGCTGATGCCGGGCCTGACCTCGCTGGTGCTCAAGCTACAGGCCATGAACTGGAAAGTGGCGATTGCCTCCGGCGGGTTCACCTTCTTCGCCGATTATTTGCGCGAAAAATTGCACTTAACCGCCACGGTGGCCAACGAACTTGAGATCCGGGATGGTAAACTAACCGGTCAGGTGATCGGTCAGATCGTCGACGCGCAGTTCAAAGCGCAGACCCTGAAAAATCTGGCGGAAAAATATGAAGTGCCGATTGCCCAGTGCGTGGCGATCGGCGACGGCGCCAACGATCTGCCGATGATCCAGGCGGCCGGGTTGGGCATTGCCTACCATGCCAAACCCAAGGTGAATGAAAAAACCGAAGTGACCATCCGCCATGCGGACCTGATGGGCGTATTCTGTATTCTGTCAGGCAGTCTGAACAAGAAATAAACGAGGTAAAAGGTGGCTAAAGCCCCAAAACGCGCGTTTGTGTGTAATGAGTGTGGTGCGGATTATCCGCGCTGGCAGGGGCAATGCAGCGCCTGCCACGCCTGGAATACCATCACCGAAGTGCGTCTGGCGGCGTCGCCCACGGTTGCGCGTAATGAACGGCTTTCCGGCTACGCGGGCAGCGCGGGTGTATCGAAAGTCCAGAAACTTTCCGACATCAGCCTTGAGGCGCTGCCGCGCTTTTCCACCGGCTTTAAAGAGTTCGACCGGGTGCTGGGCGGCGGCGTGGTGCCGGGCAGCGCCATTTTGATCGGCGGTAACCCCGGCGCGGGCAAATCCACCCTGCTGCTGCAAACGCTGTGCAGGCTGGCCCAGAACATGAAAACGCTGTACGTCACCGGCGAGGAATCTCTCCAGCAGGTGGCGATGCGCGCCCATCGTCTCGGTTTGCCGACCGATAACCTGAATATGTTGTCGGAAACCAGCATCGAACAGATCTGTTTGATTGCCGAGCAGGAGCAGCCGCGCCTGATGGTGATCGACTCCATCCAGGTGATGCATATGGCGGATATTCAGTCGTCGCCGGGCAGCGTGGCGCAGGTGCGTGAAACTGCCGCCTATCTGACCCGTTTCGCCAAAACCCGCGATGTGGCGATTATTATGGTTGGCCACGTCACCAAAGACGGTTCGCTGGCCGGGCCGAAAGTGCTGGAACACTGCATCGACTGCTCGGTGCTGCTCGACGGCGATGCCGACTCGCGGTTCCGCACCCTGCGCAGCCATAAAAACCGCTTCGGCGCGGTAAACGAGCTGGGCGTGTTCGCCATGACCGAACAGGGCCTGCGTGAAGTCAGCAACCCGTCCGCTATCTTCCTGAGCCGGGGCGATGAAGTCACCTCCGGCAGCTCGGTGATGGTGGTATGGGAAGGCACGCGCCCGCTGCTGGTGGAAATCCAGGCGCTGGTGGATCAGTCGATGATGGCCAACCCACGGCGCGTGGCGGTGGGGCTGGAACAAAACCGTCTGGCGATCCTGCTGGCGGTGCTGCATCGCCACGGCGGCTTGCAGATGTCCGATCAGGACGTGTTCGTGAACGTGGTTGGCGGCGTGAAGGTCACCGAAACCAGCGCCGACCTGGCGCTGCTGCTGGCAATGGTATCGAGCCTGCGCGATCGCCCACTGCCGCAGGATCTGGTGGTATTCGGCGAAGTGGGTCTGGCGGGGGAAATCCGTCCGGTGCCCAGCGGTCAGGAACGCATTTCCGAAGCGGCGAAACACGGCTTCCGTCGTGCTATCGTGCCGGCAGCCAATGTTCCGAAAAAAGCGCCGGAAGGCATGCAGGTGTTTGGCGTGAAAAAACTCGCCGACGCGCTGGATATCTTCAACGACCTGTGACTTTCCCGCTCTGATTCAGGCGGCGGCAGCGCCGCCTGTGAATATTTACCATTCACCTCAGACGTTTACTCAAGTATCCTCCTGGCATTGACGCGTTTGCCGCTAGACTTAGTAGCAGCGAACGATCGCGGAATAAGTAAGGGAGGCAGCGCATCTTGTCATCATTCGACTATTTAAAAACCGCCATTCGCCAGAAGGGCTGCACGCTGCAACAGGTGGCGGACGCCAGCGGGATGACCAAAGGCTATCTTAGCCAGCTGCTGAACGCCAAAATCAAAAGTCCCAGCGCCCAGAAGCTGGAAGCGCTGCACCGTTTTCTCGGCCTGGAGTTCCCGCGCCGTCAAAAAAGCGTCGGTGTGGTGTTCGGTAAGTTTTATCCGCTGCATACCGGCCACATCTACCTGATCCAGCGCGCCTGTAGCCAGGTGGATGAACTGCATATCATTATGGGTTTCGATGAAACCCGCGACCGGGCGCTGTTTGAAGACAGCGCCATGTCCCAGCAGCCGACGGTGCCGGATCGCCTGCGCTGGCTGCTACAGACCTTCAAGTACCAGAAAAACATCCGCATCCACGCGTTTAACGAAGAGGGCATGGAGCCTTACCCGCACGGCTGGGACGTCTGGAGCGAGGGGATCTCCGCGTTTATGGCCGAGAAGGGCATTGAGCCGGACTGGATCTACACTTCCGAAGAGAGCGACGCGTCGCAGTATCTCCAGCATCTGGGCATCGAAACGGTGTTGATCGACCCGAAACGCACCTTTATGAACATCAGCGGCGGGCAGATCCGCGAAAACCCGTTCCGCTACTGGGAATACATTCCTACCGAAGTGAAGCCGTTTTTCGTGCGCACCGTGGCAATCTTAGGCGGTGAGTCGAGCGGCAAATCGATGCTGGTCAACAAGCTGGCTAATATCTTCAACACCACCAGCGCCTGGGAATATGGCCGCGACTACGTGTTCTCCCATCTGGGTGGCGATGAAATGGCGTTACAGTATTCCGACTATGACAAAATCGCCCTCGGCCACGCCCAGTACATTGATTTTGCGGTGAAATACGCCAATAAAGTGGCGTTTATCGATACCGATTTCGTCACTACCCAGGCGTTTTGCAAGAAGTACGAAGGGCGCGAACATCCGTTCGTGCAGGCGCTGATCGACGAATACCGATTTGACCTGGTGATCCTGCTGGAAAACAACACCCCGTGGGTGGCCGACGGCCTGCGCAGCCTGGGCAGTTCGGTGGACCGCCATACCTTCCAGGCGCTGCTGGTGGAGATGCTCAACGAGAACAACATCAGCTATGTGCACGTTCAGGAACCGGATTACGACAGTCGTTTTCTGCGCTGCGTCGAGCTGGTGAAGGATTTGATGGGTGAGGCGGGATAAGGGAATCAGGGAAACCGTATAACGGTGGTTTCCCTGAATCACCGATTAGTTGGTTGCTGTGGCTGCCGGAGCAGCCAGCGTCTGCCGCAGCGCCGTCAGCGCGCGGCGGGCCGCCGCAAGCACCTGTTCGCACTGCTCAATGGTCAACGTTAAAGGCGGCTCAACGCGCACCGTTTTGGCGTTGATCAAGGTGCCTGCCACCAGCACCTGCTGGCGGAACATCTCGCTGGAGAACTGGTAGCCGATTTCGTTATCGACAAATTCAATCGCCATCAGCATCCCCTGACCACGCGCTTCAACCACCAGGTCCGGGTACTGCTGCGCCAGCTCTTTAAAGCCGTCCAGCAGCAGATTGCCTTTCTGCTGCGCCTGCGCCGGGAGGTTTTCTTCCAGCAGCACATGGATGGTGGCCAGCGCCGCCGCGCAGGACAGCGGATTGCCGCCAAAGGTGGTGGTGTGCAGGAACGGATTGTCGAACAGCACCGAAAACACCTCTTCGGTCGCAACCGTCGCGCCAATCGGCATTACGCCGCCACCCAGTGCCTTGGCCAGACACAAAATGTCTGGCTGCACGTTTTCGTGCTCGCAGGCAAACATTTTGCCGGTGCGCCCCATGCCGGTTTGCACTTCATCGAAAATCAGCAGCACGCCAAACTCATCGCACAACTTACGCACTGCGGGCAGATAGCCTGGCGGCGGCAGGATCACGCCGCCTTCGCCCTGAATCGGCTCAAGGATCACCGCCGCCACGTCGTCGCCGGTTTTTTTGCAATCCGTGAACAGGGCGCGCATCGCGTCAATATTGCCGAACGCCACGTGACGGAAACCCGGCAGCAGCGGCATAAACGGCTTACGGAAATCCGCTTTGGCGGTGGCAGAAAGCGAGCCGAGCGATTTACCGTGGAACGCGCCGCTGGTGGCGACGAAGGTAAATTTCCCGCGCGGGGACTGATAGGCTTTGGCGAGTTTCAACGCCGCTTCCACCGATTCGGTGCCGCTGTTGCTGAAGAAGCTGTATTTGAGTTTGCCAGGCGTCAGCGTAGCTAAGGTTTTCGCCAGCATCGCCCGTAGTGGGTCGAGGAGCTCCTGGCTGTGCAGAGGTTGTTTTTCGAGTTGATGCTGTACGGCGGAAACCACTTTTGGATTACGGTGCCCCACGTTAAAAATGCCGAAACCACCCAGGCAATCGAGAAACTCGTGTCCCTGAGTGTCGACAAGCGTATTCAAACCTCCCGCTTGCCATTCTACGGCTCCGTAATCCCCGCCGGCGGTAACAGACTTTCTGTACTCTAAAAAACCTGGATTAACATGCTGCTGGAAATAGTCGATCACCTCTTTGTTGAGTGTTTTCATCTCCTCATGGGTCAGCGTTCGCTTCTCAATGAGATTCAATGCGTGCGCGGTGCAGGCGAGTGCCGAGGCGCTGTTCGGTAACCTGTTCAAAATGTGCTCCTGGGAATGGCGTATCACGCGATACACAGATCAAGTATTGCAGCATTTGCGCCACTTCGTCGTGGAGGCCGATAAACGGAATAAACGCCAGGGAGAACGCGTGCCGCTTACGATTTAATCTCATCGCAACCGGGGTTTCGGCAGTTTGTGCTATCTACAGCGGCAGAGGGAGAAGAAAAACCAGCGCGGATGCACAATGATGGTGCAGATTGTTGCAAATTTGTGCAATAGCTCCCAAATTCACTTTTTTACCGCATAATTAATCGGGATATCCAAATAGTTGATCGGGTTGATTATTTTGCATTAGCACTACTTCTTTGTGGTTATCCTGAGATTTGCGATCTCTATCATATTTAACCGTTAAAGTTATTAATTTTAGCGCCGACATAACATGGCACAGGAATGGTTAACAATAAGATAACCTGCAAAATGGAGCAGCCATGTCGTCGCATAACCGCGTTACCCAGCGCGAAAAAGTGCTGGATGAAAACACTACATTAATGTCCACCACCAATCTGCAAAGCTTCATCACCCACGCCAATGACACCTTTGTACAGGTAAGCGGTTATTCACTTCAGGAACTCACCGGCCAGCCGCACAATTTAGTGCGTCATCCGGATATGCCGAAAGCGGCATTTGCCGATATGTGGTACACCCTGAAGCAGGGGGAACCCTGGACCGGCATCGTTAAAAACCGCTGTAAAAACGGCGACCATTACTGGGTGCGCGCCAACGCGGTACCGATGGTGCGCAACGGCAAAACCACCGGCTATATGTCGATTCGCACCCGCGCCACGCCGCATGAAATTGCCGCCGTCGAACCGCTGTACCAGGCGCTGCGCGAGGGCAAGGCGAAGCGCCGCATTTATAAAGGGTTGGTACTGCGCAAACATTTTCTCGGCAAACTGCCCGCTATGCCGCTGCGCTGGCGCATCCGCAGCATTATGGGGATTGCCGCGCTGTTGTGGCTGGCGCTAAGCGCGTTTGCCGCGCCGGGATGGCTGATAACGATCGCGCCGGTGGTGTTAATGGCGCTCGGCTGCCTGGCGCTGGAATGGCAGGTATCGCGTCCGATTGAGAACGTTGCGCGCCAGGCGCTGAAGGTGGCAACCGGGGAGCACAACAGCATTGAGCACATGAATCGCACTGACGAGGTGGGGCTGACGCTGCGGGCCATCGGCCAGCTGGGCCTGATGTGCCGCTGGCTGATCAATGACGTCACCAGCCAGGTGGAAAACGTGCGCAGCGGCAGCGAAACTCTGGCGCGCGGCAATGAAGATCTTAATGAGCGTACCCGTCAGACGGTGGTGAACGTTCAGCAGACCGTGACCACCATGAACCAGATGGCGGCCTCGGTGCAGAACAATTCCCGGACCGCGGTAGACGCCAACAAACTCTCCAGCGAAGCCAGCGACGCGGCGCGTCAGGGCGGGCAGGCGATGGAAACGGTGGTCAATACCATGGACGACATTGCCGACAGCACCCAGCGCATCGGGTCGATTACTTCACTGATCAACGATATCGCCTTCCAGACCAATATCCTGGCGCTGAACGCCGCCGTGGAGGCCGCGCGCGCCGGCGAGCAGGGCAAAGGGTTCGCGGTGGTAGCCGGGGAAGTACGCCATCTGGCGAGCCGCAGCGCCAGCGCCGCCAACGATATCCGAAAACTGATCGACGCCAGCGCCAGTAAAGTGCAGTCCGGCGCAGTGCAGGTTCATGAGGCGGGGCGCACCATGCAAAATATTGTCGATCAGGTGCAGAACGTGACGCAGCTAATTAGCCAAATCAGCAGTGCTACCTCTGAGCAGGCGCAGGGGCTGTCGGAACTGACGCGTGCGGTGGCGGAGCTGGACGAGATCACCAAAAAGAACGCGGTACTGGTCGAAGAAAGCGCGCACGTCTCGTCGATGGTGAAGCATCGCGCGGCGCGGCTGGAGGATGCGGTTACGGTCCTTCAATAACCTTACAGCAGATGCCCTGGCCTCAGGGCATCTTCCCCACCAGACCCGTGAAAATTCCATCTCATATCAACCTGATATAAACTACCCACTTATTGCCTCTTCAACCGGATACTCATGAAAAGCGTGACCGCGTCTGTAGCCGAAACCCTGACCCAGGATCTTGCCCTGCGCATTATGCGCGGCGAGCTGCAACCGGGCATGTCAATTCCCGGTGAAAACGAGCTGGCGGTGCAGTACAACGTCTCGCGTACCTCGGTGCGTAACGCGCTTCAGGTGTTGGGCGCGAAAGGCATGCTGACTATCCAGGCCAAGCGGCGCAGCACCGTGGCACCCCGCGAGCAGTGGAGTTTTCTCGATGCTGACGTGCTGAGCTGGCTGGAGGAAATCGGCATTGACGACGCGCTGATCGAACAGCTGATGATCACACGGTTGATCTTCGAGCCCAACGCGGCGGCCATGGCGGCGATCAACGCCAATGGGCGCGATCTGGCCGATCTGGAAGATGCCTGGGAAATCATGTCGCAGGGGCAGCAGCAGGATTCCGCCGATCTGTTTAAACAGGGCGATCTGGCGTTTCATACTGCGATCCTTAAAGCAGGGCACAATCCGTTTCTGTTTTCGGTGGGCAATGCGCTTTCTGCCGCGATGCTGTTTTCCTTTAAGCGCACCCTGGAGCCGGACGTTACGCTGACGCTGGAAGCCGTGGACGCGCACCGCGAACTCATGGAGTGTATCCGCCTTAAGCAGCCTGAGCAGGCGCGCCAGCAGATGCGCCATATTCTGCTCAGCGCAGCGAAGAAGCATCTCGGGGATCCGCTGCCGGACAGGCTGGAACATTTTTTATCAGCCAGCTGATGTCATCATCTTTAAATGAAAAAGCCCCGAAAGGGGCTTTTTAGCATCACAATAACCATGTTGATAGCACCAGGCGATATTACCCGTCCTGCTGTGATGTCGGTGTTGTGTAGTTAGTTTGCCAGGACGACGTTGCTTCAGCGTCTTCACCAGCAATAACTACATGCGTCCTTCCTTCTTCAATAGCGCGAAATAGTTGTTCTGCCCGGGCTGCCTGGCGAGCACGATACTGTTCAAGCCAGTCCCCAGAATCTGGGTGTTCGTAAGACATTTGCCCTCCCGTTGGGCTCCAGCCCAACCTCAATGGTTAATCCCTTATGTTTCTTTTTAGTTATAAATCGGCAGTAGATATTTAATAATTTATGGTCTGAGGGAACGAAGGTATAAAGCCCAACATTGAAGCGAGTATAGTGGTCAATAATTGTTCTTTCAACGCATTTAAGAACCCGGGTACCCGCGCCTGTTGGTAATTCTGCTGCTCGTTGATAAGGTGTTTTATTAATTCGGTTAGCTTTGGTATCAAAGGTAACGTCATAATGGTGACCATATAATGGGAATATAAATCCTTCCGGAAACAATGCTGCACAATCATAAGGGTTTACCGCCGTTATTTGTGTAAAACGCACTTCATAATCAACGTTTGCCACTGTAAATCGCGCGACATGTAATCGTGGAGATCCATATTCAGAGCATTCATCGAAATACGTCATGATTAATCATCATTCCTCCTTATTCGATATATTAACGCTTCCCGTAATAGAGTAGAAAAACACTCGTAAAATATGTTCTCATTTTACGAGACATCTTCCATAACCGTATTCCGCATTTAAAGATCGACCTTTTATAACCCTTAACGCCAGCTTTAGATCCCGATCACAGATCGTAGCCCCGTTTTTGGTCTACATTTCTTGTCATACAAGATTAATCTATTTGGATTACAAGATGAGTAAGAGCTGGCTGGCGGTGGACTGGGGCACGACGAATTTTCGTGCCTGGCTAATGCACGACGCGGACGTGGTTTCCGTCATCAATGCGCCCTGCGGCTTATTGCAGGTTGAAAACGGGCAGTTCGAAACGGCGCTGCAAACCCATATCGCCTTGTGGATTGCCGAATATGGCGCGCTGCCGCTGCTGATGGCTGGCATGGTCGGGTCGCAGCAGGGGTGGGTTAACGTGCCCTACTGTGAGGGGCGTATTGATGCGCAACAGTTGGCCCAGGGTGCCCATGCGCTGCACACCCGTTGGGGAAGCCAGGGATGGATCTTACCCGGCGTGGCCGGGCACAGCGCCGTGGGCTTGCCGGAAGTCATGCGCGGTGAAGAGATCCAACTGGTCGGCCTGATGGCGCTCGCGCCGGCAGAAAATCATCACGCCATTTTGCCGGGTACGCACAGCAAACACGCTACGGTCGCGCATCAGGCTATTCACGATTTTTCCACCTTTATGACTGGCGAGCTGTATCAGCTGTTAATGGCTCACTCCCTGCTGGGCCGCGATTTACCGCCTCAGCAGCCTGACAGCCGCGCCTTTGCGCTTGGCGTACAGCACAGCGGCCTGGCTGCCCCGCTGAGCCAGCTGCTGTTTTCGGTACGCACCCTGCGTCTGCGCGGTGATGTGCCGCTATCCGGCGTCGGCGACTATCTGTCCGGACTGTTAATCGGCCAGGAATTGCGCCAGTGCCCCTCAACCCCTCACTGGATCATCGGCAGCGATGCGCTGAACGCCCGCTATCAGCAGGCCGCGTCACAGCTGGGTTTAGTGACGGAAGCCCTGTCCGGCGAGCGCTGTTTTATCGCCGGGATGAACCAGATACGTCTTTATCTACAAGGAATCGAATGATGGATTACCGCGCCTTTTCGACACTGTGGCAGCAAACGACTCTGCCGCTGGTTGCAATTTTACGTGGCCTGACGCCTGAAGACGCGCCCGCCGTGGCCGAAGGCTTGCTGGCGGAAGGTTTTACCTGGCTTGAAGTCCCGCTCAACAGCCCGGATGCGCTGACCTCAATCACACTACTGCGCGAACTCGTAGGTAGCCGGGGCTACGTTGGCGCGGGCACGGTATTAACCGCACAGCAGGTGGACGCGGTAGCAGACGCGGGCGGACAAATCATTATTTCGCCCAACATGAGCGTGGACGTTATCCGCCGCAGCCGCGAACGCGGGTTAATCAGCATGCCTGGCGTGATCACGCCTTCGGAAGCCTTTACCGCGCTACAGGCCGGAGCCAGCGCCCTCAAACTGTTCCCGGCGGAAAGCATCGAGCCAGGCACGTTAAGCGCCTGGCGCGCGGTGTTGCCTGCTGAAGTGGTGTGCCTGCCGGTGGGCGGCATTCAGCCTGATGCTGCGCAAATGCGCGCCTGGCGTAACGCTGGCGCGCAAGGATTTGGTCTGGGCGGCGGGCTATACCGCCGCGCGGACGACGCTCAGAAAGTACAACAAAAAGCCCGCGACTATCGCGAGGCGTGGCGCAACAGCCACAGATAACAACACAACCCTACAACCTTACTGAGGTCCGTATGAACACTGACTCTACACACAGCGAAGCCAGTAAAAATGAGGTCTACCGCAAAGTCACCCGGCGGCTGATCCCTTTTTTGATCCTGTGCTACTTCTTCGCCTATCTGGACAGGGTGAACGTGGGGTTCGCCAAACTCCACATGCAGGATGCGCTTAACCTGAGCGACACGGTTTACGGCATCGGTGCCGGGATCTTCTTTATCGGCTATTTCATTTTCGAACTGCCCAGCAACCTGCTGATGCAGCGCTTTGGGCCACGCTTCTGGATCGCCCGCATTATGGTGAGTTGGGCGGTGCTGTCGTGCCTCACCATGTTTGTCACCACCCCGACCCAGTTTTATATCGTGCGCTTTTTGCTGGGCGTGGCGGAAGCGGGCTTCTTCCCGGGGATCGTGTTTTATCTCACCCTGTGGTTCCCGTCGTGGCGCTCGGCGCGCACCCTCGGCCTGTTTATCCTGGTGACGCCGCTGTCCACTATTATCGGCAGCCCGCTGTCCGGGTTCATCCTGAAGATGTTCGAAGGAGTGGGTCACCTGCATAACTGGCAGTGGCTGTTCCTGGTGGAAGCGATCCCGTCATTCCTGCTGGCGTTTGTAGTGCTGCGCTACCTGGATAACAACGTGGAATCGGCCCACTGGCTGACGGCGCAAGAGAAGGACATTATCGCGCGCGATCTGGAGCAGGATCGGATCAATAAGATCGCCGCTAACGCCGGCAAAGCGCCCACCAGCCTGAGCGCCATGTTCCGCAACAAGTTCGTCTGGTTACTGGCGCTGATCTTCTTCAGCTTCAACATCGGCTATTACGGGATCAACTTCTGGCTGCCGTCGATCATTAAATCTTCCGGCGTGAAGGACGACTTCGCCATTGGCCTGCTGGCGGCGCTGCCGTACATCTTTGGCGCGGCGTTTATGGTCTGGAACAGCCGCCATTCGGATCTGAAACAGGAGCGCCGCTGGCATATCGCTATTCCGGCGCTGATCGGTGCGGTAGGGCTGACGCTCAGCGCCTCCAGCAGCGGGTCCACCTTCTGGATGATGGCGTGGATCTGCCTGGCGATGTCCGGCACTTTAGCGCTGATCCCCACCTATATGAGCCTGCCCGGCACGCTGCTTTCCGGTACTGCCGCCGCTGCGGGCATCGCCCTGGTGAACTCTATCGGCAACCTGGCGGGCTTCTTCGGCCCTACGGTGCTGGGCTATCTCAAAGACACCACCGGCAGCGCCAACGCCGGTCTGTATATCCTGGCGGGTTTTCTGGTGCTGTGCGCGCCGCTGATGTTCTTACTGCCCGCCAGGCTGGTAAACCCGAAATCCAAAGCCGCTGCCACGGCGCAGCGTGAAGAAACAGGCACGATGAAGAGAGGTCATATATGAGCAGTTGTGGCACGGGATGCGGTGGCGGTTGTGGTGGCCACTTTAACCCGGTTCTCAGTGGTGATGACGGCGCGCTGAAGCGCGCCCTGTATAAGTCGATGGGCCATACCGATGAGCAATTGCGTCGGCCCGTGATCGCCGTGGTCAACAGCTACACCAACGCCACGGCAGGCCATGCCAATCTCAATGAACTGACGGCGGAAGTGCTCAAAGGCATCGATGAGGCAGGTGGGGTGGGCATGGTGTTTGGCACTATCGCGCCCTGCGACGGCATCGCCGAAGGGCATCTCGGGATGCGCTACATTCTGGCGGCCAGGGAGGTGATCGTCAGCTCCATCGAGGTGATGATGCGCGCCCACCGTTTTGACGGCATGGTATTGCTCGGCTCGTGCGACAAAATCGTCCCGGCGATGCTGATGGCCGCCGCGCGTCTTGATGTCCCGGCGATCCTGGTGAACGGCGGGCCGATGTATCCGGCGGAATATAAAGGCAAACACTGGGACGGCAATATTGTCACCGAGGCCATCGGCTGGAAGCGGCGCGGCGAAATCGATGAGGCGGAGTTCCGCCATATTGAAGATATCGCCGAGCCGGGGCCGGGCTCCTGCACCATGTATGGCACCGCCAATACCATGTGCTGCATCGCTGAAGTGCTGGGTATGAGCCTGCCGGGCAGCAGCACCTTGCCCGCTATCTCTCGCGAGCGCCGCGACTGTGCTTACGCCACCGGGTTGAGGGCGGTGGATCTGGTTAAAACTGGCGTTAACGCCCGTCAGATCATCACCCGGGAATCGATCCATAACGCCATGGTCTATCTGCTGGCGACCGGCGGTTCCACCAATGCGATCCTGCATCTTCAGGCGATTTATTACGAAGCGGAACTGGGCGAGCTGCCGCTCGCCGCGTTTGACCAACTGAGCTACAGCGTGCCGCTGGTGGCCTCGCTCTATCCGGCATCTGAACATGACATGATCGATTTCTGGGAAGCAGGCGGCGTGGCGGCGGTAGAAAAAGAGATCGCCTCGCTGCTGCATACCGACTGTCTGACGGTGAACGGCCAGACCAAAGGCGAATGGCTGGCGGGCGTCCCGCGCTCGCGCCGCCCGGAAGTGATCCACACGCTGGCGATCCCGGTGCGTAACGAAGCGGGCGTGGCCGTACTACACGGCAATCTCTCGCCGCTGGGCTGTGTGGTGAAACCGGCGGCGGTGCCGGAACATCTGATGCTCTTTACCGGTCCTGCGGTGGTGTTCAACAGCGAAGACGAATCGGTCGAAGCGATCCTGTCCGGCGATATTCAGCCGGGCAGCGTGCTGGTGCTGCGCTATGAGGGGCCGAAAGGCGGGCCGGGGATGCCGGAAATGTACAAGCCGATGAAGTGCCTGGAAGGGATGGGCTTATCTGACAGCTGCGCGTTAATCACCGATGGCCGTTTCTCTGGCTCCAACCGCGGGCTGTTTGTCGGCCATATTTCACCGGAGGCCAGCGACGGCGGTGAACTGGCGCTGGTAGAGCAGGGCGACATCATCACCATTAATATCCCTGAACGTACCCTGACGTTGCAGGTAGACGACGCCGAGCTGGCGGCGCGCCAGGCCCGCTGGCAGCCGGTAGACAAACAGGTGCCGCGTGGCTTTTTACGGTTGTATCGCCGCTGGGCCGCTCCTGCCGCACAGGGCGCGGTGCTGGCCGACCGGGAGGAAAACCTATGAGCAGCGTTGCCGCCATTAAAGGCGTAAACCCCATCGCCGCGGTGCCGTTTCGCGCCGACGGCGAGCTGGACGAAACCAGCTTCAGCAACATGCTGGGGCATCTGGCGGGGACCGGCATCGACGGCCTCACGCTGTTCGGTATTGCCAGCGAATTTCCAAAATTGTCGGATGACGAGCGCGAACGTCTGGCGGCGCGATTTATCAGCGATCTCGCGGGCAGCGGGGTGTTTCGCGCCATGTCGGTTACCGATCATTCAACGGAACTGGCGGTGAAGCGCGCACGGCGCTACCAGCAAATGGGTGCGGATGCGCTGATGCTGCTGCCGCCGTTCTTCCTGAAGCCCAGCCCGCAGGCGGTGGCGAGCCATATCAACCAGGTGCTGGAGGCGGTCACGATCCCGGTGATGGTGCAGTACGCTCCCGGCGAAACCGGCCTGCCGATACCGCCGGAAGAACTGGCTCAGGTGGCGCAGCGCTATCCGCACGCGGTATTTAAAATTGAATGCAATCCGCCGGTGGAATACACCCGCGAGTTTTTGCAGCAGGCACCCGGTGCGCATGTGCTGAACGGCTATGCCGGGCTGTATATGCTGCAAATGCTGGCGGCGGGCGGCAAGGGCGTGATGCCAGGCTGCTCGTTCAGCGAAGTTTATGTGCAGATCTACCGCGCCTGGCGTGAAGGCCGCATCGCCCAGGCGGAGGCGCTGCATCAGCGTTTACTCCCCTGGATCACCCGCTGGATGAGCCACTGCGAGTACATCATCCAGGTAGAGAAAACCATCCTCCAGCGGCGCGGCGTTATCGCCAGCGACTATTGCCGTCATCCCGGTTGGGCGCTAAGTCCGGAGGATCACCGGGACATCGACACGTTTTTGGCGATGTTTTTGTAACCCCTGAAGGCCGCCGCCCGGCGGCCTTACAGCTGGGCAATGTCCAGCGCGGCTCTGTCGATCACGCCAACGATCCGCTTCAGCGTCTGGGCGTCGATTTCCGACTGATTAACCCGCAAATCCAGCACCGCTTTCATATTATCCAGCGCGCGTTTTAAATCCGGGTTTTTACGCAGCTCATGCCCGATGGCGCGGGCAGTCATGCGGGCGCGGATGTGTTCGAGGTGCTCGCGATTGTCGTTAAGCCAGGCCTCGCCGTCCGGCGTGATGGCGATTTTTTTACGCCCGGCGTCGTCGTCGCTGAACGCGATAAACGCCTGTTCTTCAAGAAAATCCAGCGTTGGGTAGATCACGCCGGGGCTGGGCGTGTAGTGGCCGCCGGTCAGGGCTTCGATCTCTTTAATCAATTCATAACCGTGGCTCGCGCCGCGCGTCAAAATATCTAACAGCACCACGCGCAGTTCGCCGTGACCAAAAAAGCGCGCGCGGCGTTTACGCCCCTCGCCGCCGTGGCCGCGTTTTTCGCAAGGTTCATGATGGCGTTCGTCGTCATGAGCGTGACAGTGATGGGTATGCCGGTGTTGATGTCTCATGGTTGGCTCCTTATTTAGATATATCTAATTTATATCTAAAAAAAGAGATAACGCAATAATGGATTCACTTAAAACTATTAACTTCATGTTTTTAGGTGATTTTTAATGATATTTTAACGATCCGTGCCCAATCGCTTAGCCACTCTAAAAAAAACTTGCCAGCCACTCAGATAACAATCATTATCATTTAAAATTCGATATATCTAAACTTAGCGAGCGGGATTGACTATGACAACTTCTTACCCTCAGCGTGTGCGCAACGATCTGCGTTTTCGCGAAATTACCGTTTTAAGCAGCAGCTATGTCAGCGGTTTTCAGCGTATCGTCTTCGGCGGCGATGCGCTGGCGGGCTTTACCTCACAGGGCTTTGACGATCACATCAAACTGTTTTTCCCGGAGCCGGGGCAGCCGTTTACCCCACCGGAAATCACCGAGTCGGGGATTGTCTGGCCTGGCGATACGCGTCCGCAGTCCCGCGATTACACGCCGCTGTTTGATGAGCAAACCCAGCAACTGACGATTGATTTCTGGGTGCATGACGGCGGCGTGGCCAGCGCCTGGGCCGTGGC
Organism: Atlantibacter subterraneus; assembly: GCF_007570865.1. Taxonomy (GTDB): domain Bacteria; phylum Pseudomonadota; class Gammaproteobacteria; order Enterobacterales; family Enterobacteriaceae; genus Atlantibacter; species Atlantibacter subterraneus. The sequence goes on from NZ_VLPS01000007.1 coordinate 110,651, forward strand.
GGCGCGAGCAGGCGATACGCTGTGCATCGGCGGGCCGCGCGGTTCGCTGGTGGTGCCGCTGGAATATTCGTGGCAGCTCTACGTGTGTGACGAATCCGGCTTACCGGCGCTGCGCCGCCGTCTTGAAGCGCTGCGTGACGCGGGCGTGCAGGCGCAATGCCGCGCTATCGTCAGCATCACCGATGACGCCTGCAAAGAGTATCTGGCCCATTTGCCCGACGCGAATATCGACTGGGTGGTGGGTCATGACGCGGCGGTGGTAGAGCAGCATCTTCAGGCCATCGCCTGGCCGACGGAGGATTATTTCGTCTGGATCACCGGAGAAGGCAAACTGGCGAAAAGCCTGGCCGATCGCTATACCCATCAGCTCGATCAGCAGTTGGTGCGTGCCGTCGCGTACTGGCATGCCTGATCTTTTGCGTTAACGTACGGCAAGCGGGTCCATAGCTTGCCGTTTTGTTACATCCGTTACATATTACCAACATGAATATTGCCTCCTGAACCTTATGGCGCATTATGGCGCGGTTCAGTAAGGGGAAGCGTCATGATTGGTGTGGTGTTAGTGGATGACCATGTGGTCGTTCGATCGGGTTTCGTCCAGCTACTTAGCCTGGAAGAGGACATTACGGTGCTGGGCCAGTACAGCAGCGCTGCCGAAGCGTGGCCGGTGTTATCGCGCCAGCCGGTGGACGTGGCGGTACTGGATGTGGCGATGCCCGATGAAAACGGATTAAGTTTGCTTAAGCGTCTGCGCGCTCGCCAGCCAGGTTTTCGCGCCATTATCCTCAGCATTTACGACACCCCGGCGTTTGTGCAAAGTGCGCTGGACGCCGGGGCGTGCGGCTATTTAACCAAGCGCTGCGGCCCGGAAGAGCTGGTGCACGCGGTGCGCTCGGTGGGGCTTGGCGGGCATTACCTGTGCGCCGATGCGTTAAAAGCGCTGCGTGGCGGCGCGGAGCCGGCGCGCGTATTGCAGGTATTAACCCCCCGCGAGCGTGAAGTGTTTGATCTGCTGGTGCGCGGCGAGAGCGTAAAATCCATCGCGCTACAGCTCGATCTCAGCCATAAAACGGTTCACGTCCACCGGGCCAACGTATTGGGCAAATTGCAGTGCGCCACCACCATCGAACTGGTGCATTTTGCCCTGGAACATCAGCTACTGACGGGGCATTGATGCGCCGTTCTCTCCGCCAGATTGTCCTGTCGCTGTTTATCATGCTGGCCTGGGGGCCTGGCTGGTTGATGCTCTGGACCATCAGTTTTTACCTCACGCGCAACGGCCAGCAGGCGGCGCTGTTGCTGCCCCACGGCGTCCAGCTGGCGCTGCTGATTTTGCTGGCGCGCCGCTACTGGCCTGCGCTGTTTATCCCGCAAATCGGCCTGTCGCTGTGGCTGTGGCACGAGCAGCTAATTAACGGCGGCGCGATGGCGCTCGCGCCGTTTATCACCGCCATTCCGGCGCTGCTGACCCAGCATTTCTGGCACCGCTTTCCGCTTTACTGGCAACGGCTGTCGCTATTGTTAAGCGCGGTGGCGGGGTCGGCGTTGCTCAATACGCTGTTGCTGACGCCGGTTATCGAAAGCCGCGCCACGCTGATCCTGCTGGCGTCGTTCACCGGCGGCGTGTTGCTGACGCCGTTTGTCTATCTGGTCTTTGACTATTTACGTCAGCAGCATCGCTATCAGCTGTTAGGGCTGGAGACGCGCAACCCGCCGCTGCGCACCTCGCTGCTGCTCTGGTGCAGCCTGTTTTTTATTATCGGCATCGGCACCCAGATGGTGCTGTCGCCGGAAATCGAACGGCTGCTGCTGATTGTGGTGTTCTTACCCAATGTGGTGATGGCGTGGAAATTCGGCTGGCAGGGCGGGGTGCTGGCGGCGCTGCTCGGCAGCATGATGATCACCACCGTGCGCCAGGTCGGCAGCGGGTTCAGCGACTTAATGGAACTGGAAATTTTCCTCTCCACCCAGGCGCTGCTGGGCATCGGTCTCGGCATCGCGATCAGCCGCCAGGAGCAGCTGGCCAGCAATCTCGACCACTACCGCCAGCGGCTGGAAGTGGAGCTGGACGCGCGGCGGGCGCTCACCGAAAAGCTGATCCACGCCGAAGAAGATACCCGCAAGCTGCTGGCCCGGGAGCTGCACGATGAGATTGGCCAAAACATCACGGCGATCCAGATTCAGTCGCAGCTGGTGAAGCGGGTGAGCGATAACCGTACCGCGCTGATGGCGGGGGAGCAGATCAGCGAACTGGCCCAGCGCATTCACCACTCCACGCGCCAGTTGTTGCGCCAGCTGCGCCCGCCAGTGCTCGATCAAATGGCGTTCGATGAAGCCCTGCACCATCTGGTGCGAGAATTTGCCTTCCCCGAGCGCGGTATTCGCTGCCGTTTCCACTATCAACTCGCCGCGCCGCCGGACAACGAAACCGTAGTGTTTACCCTGTATCGCCTGTTGCAGGAGCTGCTGAACAACGTCGCCAAACACGCCCAGGCCACGGAAGTGGACATCACTCTCAGCCAGTCGCCCGGCTTCGTGCATCTGGTGGTGAGCGATAACGGCGTCGGCGTGCTGCCAGGCCGCGCGCCGGGCTTTGGCATCCAGGGCATGAGCGAGCGGGTACAGGCGCTGGGGGGCGAACTGCTGCTGGAAAGCCAGTCTGGCGTGCGGGTAACTGTTAACTTGCCCACACTTTTGCCACAAAACTCGCTGTAACCAGGAAAAAGTCTTAGTCACCCTGGAACGACTCTCATCCCTTTTCGCGGGCCATTTCCTACATTCAACTGGCCGGAGACAGCCATGGACCATCTGACTATGTCCAACGCAGAAATTGCCAAACGCTATCGCGCCGTCAGGCCGCGGCTGCTGCTGGTGATGATCGTCGGCTATGCGGCGTTTTACCTGACGCGCAAAAGCCTCAACTTCATCCTGCCCGCGCTCCAGCTCGATTTAGAGTTGAGCAAAAGCGATATCGGCCTGTTGGGATCGCTGTTTTATCTCTCCTACGGGCTGTCGAAATTCGCGGCGGGATTGTGGCATGACGCCCACGGGCAGCGGTCGTTTATGGGCATCGGCCTGTTTGCCACCGGCCTGCTGAACGTGCTGTTTGCGTTTGGCGACAGCCTGACGCTGTTGCTGATTATCTGGACGCTGAACGGATTTTTTCAGGGCTGGGGCTGGCCGCCCTGCGCAAGATTATTAACCCACTGGTATTCGCGCAACGAGCGCGGCTTCTGGTGGGGATGTTGGAACACCTCCATCAACATTGGTGGGGCGATTATCCCGCTGATCAGCGCGCTGGCTGCGCACTGGTGGGGATGGCAGGCCGCGATGCTGACACCAGGGATCATCAGCATGGCGTTAGGCGTTTGGCTGTACCGGCAATTGCCCGGCACGCCGAACGAAGAGGGGTTACCGGGGGTGGGGGAGTGGCGGCACGACCCGCTGGAACTGCGCCAGCAAGAGCGCAGTCCGCCGATGTCGCTGTGGGCCATGTTACGCACCACCATGCTGCAAAACCCGATGATCTGGCTGTTGGCCGGGTCGTATGTGCTGGTGTACCTGATTCGCATTGCGCTGAACGACTGGGGCAACATCTGGCTGTCTGAAACCCACGGCGTTAATTTACTCAGCGCCAACGCCACGGTGATGCTGTTTGAAGTGGGCGGCTTATTGGGGGCGCTGTTTGCCGGATGGGGATCGGATTTGCTGTTCAGCGGGCAACGCGCGCCGATGATTTTGCTGTTTACCCTCGGGTTGATGGTTTCGGTCACCGCGCTGTGGCTCGCGCCAGTGCATCACTATGCGTTACTGGCGATGTGTTTCTTCGCCATCGGCTTTTTTGTATTCGGCCCGCAGATGCTGATTGGTCTTGCCGCCGTGGAATGCGGTCATAAAGGGGCCGCAGGCTCGATTACCGGTTTTCTCGGCCTGTTTGCCTACTTAGGGGCGGCGCTGGCCGGTTGGCCGCTGTCGAAACTCACCGAAGTGTACGGCTGGTCCGGCATGTTTGTGCTGTTGTCGGTGGCCGCCGTGTTGATTGGATTATTGCTGATGCCGCTGCTGATGGCGGGCATCAACGCACAGGACCGCCAGTATCACGCCACGGACCCGGCGAGCTTACCTCCAGACACCTGACAGAAGGATAACAAAATGAAATTGACTGCCCTCTCTGCTCTGATTGCCGCAGGCGTGACGCTGGCGACATTCAGCCACGCGGCGGACGCTAAAGGACGTTTAGTGGTGTATTGCAGCGCCACCAATGAAATGTGTGAAGTGGAAACCAAAGCCTTCGGCGAGAAATACGATGTGAAAACCTCGTTCATCCGCAACGGCTCGGGTAGTACCCTGGCAAAAGTGGATGCCGAGAAGAAAAACCCGCAGGCGGACGTGTGGTACGGCGGCACCCTGGATCCACAGTCCCAGGCCGGTGAAATGGGCCTGCTGGAAGCCTATAAGTCGCCGAACCTGGAGCAGATCATGGAGAAATTCCGCGATCCGGCCAAAGTGAAAGGCAACCTGTCGTCGGCGGTTTACGTGGGCATTCTCGGCTTTGGGGTCAACACCCAGCGCCTGAAAGAGAAAAACCTGCCGGTGCCGAAGTGCTGGAAAGATCTGACCAAACCGGAATACAAAGGCGAAATCCAGATTGCCGATCCGCAGAGCTCCGGCACGGCTTACACCGCGCTCGCGACCTTTGTGCAACTGTGGGGCGAAGATCAGGCGTTTGATTACCTGAAACAGCTCAACGGCAACATCTCCCAGTACACCAAATCCGGCATTGCCCCGGCGCGTAACGCCGCCCGTGGCGAAACCGCTATCGGCATTGGCTTCCTGCACGACTATTCGCTGGAAAAAGAGCAGGGCGCGCCGCTGGAGTTGATTTCACCGTGCGAAGGCACCGGCTATGAAATCGGCGGCGTCAGCATTCTGAAAGGCGCGCGCAACATCGACAACGCCAAACTGTTCGTGGACTGGGTGCTGTCGAAAGAAGCCCAGGAGCTGGCGTGGAAGAAAGGCAAGTCTTACCAAATCCTGACCAACACCACGGCTGAAACCTCGCCGCTGTCCCTGAAGCTCGACGATCTGAAACTGATCAACTACGACATGGACAAATACGGCTCCACTGACACGCGTAAAGCGCTGATCAATAAGTGGGTCAATGACGTGAAGATGGGCAAGTAATCGTATGCGGGTGAGCTCCTCACCCGCCTTTTCCCCCTGCCGACGAGGCGTGTATGTCTGAAACATTACTTTTGCGTCCCGCGCAGAAGCGGGAGGCTATTTTCGCCTGGGTGCTGCTGGGACTGCTGGCGTTCGCGCTGCTGCCGAGCTGGAGCCTGGACTATGGCCTGATGGAATCCACCTCTGACGAGATCCTGGATGCCTATGGCTGGTCGCACTGGAACGTCAGCGTGCTGTGGTATCTGTTGCCGTGCGTGTTGCTGCTGCGGCCTTTCCATGAATCGCGCCGCGAGCAGCGCTCGCGCCACTGGTTTGACGCGCTGTGGGCGCTGGGCTGCATGGCATTTGTGGTGATCAGCGCAACGCTGGTTGGGCGCGGCATGGGCTATGCCACTATCGTGCTGTTTATCGCTTTAGGCGCTATCGCCACTCTGGCGCTGACCCGGCTGGAATTTCTCGGCGGCGACCAGTTTGTTATCGGTTCGCTGATTGCCATTATCGCGCTGATCGGCGTGTTTATCGTCTGGCCGAGCATTGCGATCTTTATTCCGATGTTCACCAACGACGTGGGCGAGTTCGCCCCGCTGGCGTTTATGGCGGTGCTGGGGCAGGCCCATATCCTGCAAGTTATTGCCAACTCGATCATGCTCTCTATGGCGGTGGGCGTGGGCTGTACTTTCTTCGGGCTGGTGCTGGCGATTTACACTACCCGCATCGCCAAACGCAGCGCCATTATCGGGCGTATCTTTTCGATTCTGCCGATCGTCACGCCGCCATTTGTGGTGGGTCTGGGCGTAACGCTAATGATGGGCCGTTCGGGCTACGTCACCGAATTAATGGTCGACTGGTTCGGGCTGACCAACACCAACTGGCTGTATGGCTTCACCGGGATTTGGCTGGCGCAGGTGCTGGCGTTTACCCCGATGGCGTTTATGATCCTCGACGGCGCGATTAAAACCATTCATCCGTCGCTGGAAGAAGCCTCCTACACGCTGCGCGCTAACCGCTGGCAGACCTTTGTCTCGGTATTTATGCCGCTGTTGAAACCGGCCATGGCCAACGCCTTTTTGATCGTGGTCGTGCAGTCGCTGGCGGACTTCAGTAACCCGCTGGTGCTCGGCGGCAACTTCGACGTACTGGCGACGCAAATTTACTTCTACATCACCGGCTCGCAGCTCGACTATCAGGCGGCCAGTACCCTCGGCGTGTTCCTGCTGCTGTTCTCCCTGCTGGTGTTCTGCATCCAGTACATGTGGATTGGCAAGCGCTCTTACGTCACCGTCTCCGGTAAATCCTATCGCGGCGACGTGCAGCCGCTGCCGGTGGCGCTGGTGTGGAGCGTGATCGGGCTGCTGGCGGTGTGGATTGCCTTCAACGCTCTGCTGTACGGCAGCATTTTCTACGGCAGCTTTACCGTCAACTGGGGCGTGGATTACACCCTGACGCTGGATAACTTTATCAAACTGTTCGGCCAGGGCATGGACGACGGCGCGTGGCCTTCGCTGCTCGATACGCTGCTGTACGCCGGGATCGCCGCGCCGATCACCGCCATCTTCGGCTTGCTGATCGCCTGGATCGTGGTGCGCCAGCAGTTTAAAGGCAAAAAGACCATCGAGTTCACCACCATGCTGTGCTTCGCGGTGCCGGGCACCGTGGCGGGGGTTTCCTACATCCTGGCGTTTAACAGCGCTCCGGTGTACCTGACCGGCACGGCGGCGATTGTGATTATCTCCATGGTGATGCGTAACGTGCCGGTGGGCATTCGCGCCGGGATCGCGGGCCTGGGGCAGATCGACAAGTCGCTGGATGAAGCGTCTCTGAGCCTGCGCGCCGGATCGCTGCGGACCATCGTCAATATCCTGCTGCCGCTGTTGCGCCCGGCGATCCTGTCGGCGCTGATCTACAGCTTTGTGCGCGCCATTACCACCGTCAGCGCCATCGTGTTCCTGGTGACGCCGGACACCCGCGTGGCCACGGCCTACATCCTGAACCGCGTGGAAGACGGCGAATACGGCGTGGCGATTGCCTACGGTTCGATTTTGATTGTGGTGATGCTGGCCATCATCTTCCTTTTTGACTGGCTGATTGGCGAAGCGCGCATTTCGCGCTCCAAAGCCAAAAACCAGGCGTAATCACGGAGCTTAACCATGACGCATCATTTTGTTGAATTACGTAATGTCACCAAACGGTTTGGCAATAACACCGTGATCGACAACATCAATCTGGCGATCCCGCGCGGGGAAATGGTCACCCTGCTGGGGCCGTCTGGCTGCGGTAAAACCACGGTGCTGCGGCTGGTGGCCGGGCTGGAAAAGCCCAGCGAAGGGCAGATCTTTATCGACGGCGAAGACGTGACCCATCGTTCCATTCAGCAGCGCGATATTTGTATGGTGTTCCAGTCCTACGCGCTGTTCCCGCACATGTCGCTGGGAGAAAACGTCGGCTACGGCCTGAAAATGCTCGGCGTGGGGCGCGCCGAGATCAAACAGCGGGTGAAAGAGGCGCTGGCGATGGTCGATCTCGATGGGTTTGAAGATCGCTATGTGGATCAGATCTCCGGCGGCCAGCAGCAGCGCGTGGCGCTGGCCCGCGCCCTGATCCTCAAGCCAAAAGTGCTGTTGTTCGATGAGCCGCTGAGTAACCTCGACGCCAACCTGCGCCGCAGCATGCGCGATAAAATCCGCGAGCTGCAAAAGCAGTTCAACATTACCTCGCTGTACGTGACCCACGACCAGAGCGAAGCGTTCGCGGTGTCGGATACGGTACTGGTGATGAACAAAGGCAACATCATGCAGATTGGTTCGCCACAGGCGCTGTATCGTCAACCCGCTTCGCGCTTTATGGCGAGCTTTATGGGCGATGCCAATCTGTTCCCGGCGCAGTTTGGCGCGGAGTATGTCGACATCTACGGCTACCGCCTGCCGCGCCCGGAGAACATTGCGCCGATGGGCGAGGGCACCGTGGGCGTGCGTCCGGAGGCCATCACCCTCGGCACGCAGGGTGAGGACAGCCAGCGCTGCGTTATTCGACACGTCGCCTATATGGGGCCGCAGTATGAAGTGATCGTCGAATGGCACGGCCAGAAGATCCTGTTGCAGGTTAACGCCACGCGTTTACAGCCGGATGTGGGCGAGCACTATTATCTGCAAATTCATCCTTACGGTATGTTTGCTTTGGCGGAAAATAACTAAGCCAGTGGGCTGAATTTGATTAATTCTTAAAAGTTCCGATCAGATGAGATCAATAAGGCGCGACGCAGTGAATAACGGTAGAGTTGGCGCGTCATCTTATTATCTTAAGCTGTTCTAAATTTGCTTATATGCTGTGTAATTTTTTAGGTGCAATCGAAAGATTGCACTTTTTTTTAGCCTGCATTCAGCAAAAAAAAGCCCCGTCAGGGGACGGGGCTAAACGAGGCTTATTGCATGTTATTAGACGTTCTGCTGATGCTCAATATATTCCAGGATGGCAAAATTTCTCAGCGATAACGCCAGGTTAGTACGATTTCAGAAATCATTGTCTGGGTGAAGGACTTTTTTGCCCGCAGGAAATCAAGACCGCAAAATAATCCTTTACCTGCACAAAGTTACTTAGCCTCATAAAAAAAACGCCATGTTAGGTTAACGGCATCGTATTTGAACGTTTACCGTGATGAAGGTCGTTGCCCATGGCCCGCTATTTGTTTTCCTGCCCTGAAGTATGGTTTGGCGAAGAGGCTATTGCCTCTTTAAGCCAGTTTAACGATAAACGCGTTGCTATCGTGACCGATGATTTTATGGTGACGTCAGGCAAAACCCGTTACCTGATTAATTACATGCCCCAGGCGTCGGTGTGTATTTTCGGCGAGGTCAAACCCGATCCGGATATTGATATTCTGACTTCCGGCGCGGCGCGTTTTAAAACCTTTAAGCCCGACGTCATTATCGCCCTCGGCGGCGGCTCGTCGCTGGACGCTGCGAAAGGGATTAAGGTCACACTGGAAGAGTATTTTGGCGATCATCACATTGATCTCATTGCTATTCCCACCACCAGCGGGTCCGGCTCTGAAGTGACCTCCTACGCGATCGTCTCCGATCCGCAAAATGGTCGCAAATATCCGCTGATCTCCGGGCAACTGGTGCCGGACATCGCCATTCTCGATCCTAACCTGGTGTTAACCGTGCCGCGCCATGTCGCGGTAGATACCGGCATGGACGTGCTGACCCATGCCATGGAAGCCTTTGTCTCTACTGGCGCAAATGATTTTAGCGATGCACTGGCGGAAAAAGCCATCGCGTTGACCTGGCGCTATCTGCCGCAGGTGTTCAACGACGAAAAAGACATTGCGGCGCGCACCCACATGCACAATGCCTCCTGTATGGCGGGCATGGCGTTTAACTCTGCCGGGCTGGGGTTGGTACACGGCATGGCTCACGCCATCGGCGGGATGCTGCATATTCCTCATGGCAAAATTAACGCCATGCTGCTGCCGATTGTCATCGACTTCAACAGCAAACAGGCCAGCGCCGAAACCCGCGATCGCTATCACCGTTGCGCGCAAATTATGGGCATTGACCATGCGGTACCGGAGCAGGCCATCGCGCTGATGACTCAGGCGATCCGCCAGATCAATCGCCATTTCGGCATCCCCGCCACGCTCAGCGAACTGGGCACCGACCGAGCAAAAATCATCGGGTTGCGCAGCGCACTGGTGAATTCGGCGCTGGCCGACGGTTGTACCGCGTCGAACCCGCGGCAGGCGACGACGCAGGATGTCGAAGGGTTGATCGACCAGATTACCGGCTAGCTGGACAACTTTGTCCAGCCTTCGTGAAGCGGTCAAAAAAGTCCTGCTGATAAACAAAAACCGGGCGTCGTTACTCCCTATCCTGATCGTCAGACGTCCAGTACCCATGAGATAACTCAATAATCAGGTCGTACCCGTTATGAATTACACCGAACAACAAGCCGAGTGGATTACCCAACAAATTTTGCAGGAACTTGCCGCCAGCAAAAAACCAGTAGCGCCTGCTGCCGCGCCCGTCGCGCTGGATATTCCGGTGGGCGTGTCCAACCGCCATGTGCATCTGTGCCGTGAAGATATGGACATTCTGTTTGGCTACGGCTCCACGCTAACCCGTTTTAAAGCGGTGAAACAGCCCGGCCAGTATGCCGCCGAAGAGATGGTGACGCTGCGCGGGCCGAAAGGCGAGCTCAGCAAAGTGCGCGTGTTAGGGCCATTGCGTAATACCACGCAGGTGGAAATCTCCGTGGCCGACGGCTTTGCGCTGGGTGCCAAAGCGCCGGTGCGCATGTCGGGGGATCTGCTGGATTCGCCGGGCATTGAAATCATCGGCCCGAAAGGGCGGGTGGTGAAACACAACGGCATGATTGTCGCCTGGCGCCATATCCATATCTCGCCTGAAGAAGCCGAACTGCACGGCCTGCGCGATGGGATGGAAATCGACGTGCAAACCAATGGCCCGCGCGGCGGCGTGCTCAGTCATGTGGTGGTGCGCGTCACGGCGGATGCGGTGCTGGAACTGCATATCGATGTGGAAGAAGCCAATGGCTTCGGCCTTCGTAACGGCGACACCGTTCGCGGCATTAAACAGGATGCGTGCCATGGCTGACAGCCCCGAAAACCGCCGATTGCATGAACTGGCCGCGCTGATTGACAGCGGCGAATGTCGGCCCTGCACCGGCGCGTTGAAGGTGGGGGTAGATCTCGGTACTGCCAATATCGCCATCGTAGTGGTGGATGAAGATAACCAGCCGGTGGCAGGGGTAACGTATCCCTCCAGCGTGGTGAAAGACGGCGTGGTGGTGGATTACCTGACCGCCAGCCGGGTAGTAACGCGTCTTAAACAAATTCTTGAACAGAAACTGGGCCGCACGCTGGATCGCGCGGCGACCGCAATCCCACCGGGGATCTCGCAAGGCAACACAAAAGTGATCGTGAACGTCGTGGAGTCGGCGGGTTTTACGGTTACCCGCGTCCTCGACGAACCGGTCGCCGCTGCCAGCGCGCTGAATATCAAAAACGGCGCGGTGGTGGATGTCGGCGGCGGCACTACCGGCATGAGCATTTTGAAAAGCGGCAAAGTGACATTCAGCGCCGACGAGCCTACCGGCGGTAGCCATATGACGCTGGTGATTGCCGGCGCGCTGGGCCTGCCCTATGCCGAGGCTGAAGAGATGAAAAAAGACCCGGCGCAGGAAGCGCAGGTCTTTACTCTGGTACTGCCGGTAGCCCAGAAGATGGCCAGCCTGGTGTCGGGGTGGCTCGCTACTCAGCGGGTGAGAAATATTTATCTGGTGGGCGGCGCGAGCAGCTTTAGCCAGTTTGCTGCCGTGTTCAGCAAACAAACCGGTAGAAACGTGATTCCTTCGGTGGAGCCGTTGCTCGTCACGCCGTTAGGCATCGCCATGAATGCGGGCCAGGGGTAAATCAATGGACAGCCAGACCTTATCGCAACTGCTGGACCGGGTTATCGCCGAATTGCTGGCGCAATCCGTCGCCGAGAAAAATGTCCGCGTGGTCGTGACCGGTGACGATATCTCCTCGCTACCGGAAACGCTGAGCTGTCTCGCGGCGCTTGAAAAGGCAGGCTATCAGCTATGGGTCAGTTTTTCTCACAGCGCCAGCCAGTCGACGCTGAAATCCGCCTGCGTGGATGCGCTGCACCAGCGCGGTTCCCGTGCCGGATTTGATCGGTCGCCGCCCCACTATGAGGTGCTCTATCTGCCTGCACTCTCTGTTAACAGCATGAGCAAAATCGCGCTGGGCATTCGCGATAATCTGGCCTGTGAAGCGGTATTTCAGGCGTTGCAGCACCGTAAGCGGGTTATCGCCACCCTGCATCCGCAGTGCGTTGACAGCACGCTGCCGCTGCCGCTGCTGGCCCGTCTGGAAAGTTATGCGCAGGTGCTGGAGAGCTATGGCATTGCGCTCTCCGGTAAACGAGCAGCTCACGCCAGCCTTGTGCCGGTAAGCCAATCGGCACCCGCTGCCGCCCTGCCGGTAGCCGGTAAAAAGCGCTTAATTACCCTGCGCGATATCCGTCTGCTGGCTTCTGGCGAAGCGTTGCGCATAGCGGGCAATACCCTGATTACCCCCGCCGCCAGAGATGAAATCCAGCGGCGCAATCTCACCGTTATCCACGGATAGCCGGAGGAAAAATGTATCTCGCAAAAGTCACTGGCGCACTGGTTTCCACGACCAAACACGCCTCGCTGAATGGCTCAAAGCTGCTGATGGTGGCGCGGCTGGATGAAAACTATCAGCCGACCGGCCATGCCCAGGTGGCAGTCGATACCGTCGGCGCGGGCAATGGCGAGATTGTGATCGTCACCACCGGCAGTTCGGCGCGTATGAGTAACAGCAAAGATCACTCGGTGATTGACGCCGCCGTGGTGGGCATCGTCGACTCGCTCGAACTTAACGGCAAATAGCGGCGCGCACGCGGAGGAATACTTATGTCTGCGAATGAGGCTTCACTCGACAACTGGATTAACGAGGCTATCGCCACACAGCTGCCAGAACGCCGGATGTCGCTGAGCCTGGACGATAGCGAAGCGTTAGCGAAGTTGGCGCGGGAAGTCGCCCAGGAATGTGATGTGCCAATTGTTTTTAGCCTGGTAGATACCTGCGGCCAGCAGCGGTTTTTCTTCAGCATGGATAACGCCCTGCTGGTCAGCCATACCCTGGCACCGCAAAAGGCCTGGACCGCGGTGGCGCTCAAAATGGCGACCCATGAACTGGCGGCGCTGGTGCAGCCGGGCGGTGATTTGTACGGCCTTGAGAAAGAAAAAGATATCTGCTGCTTCGGCGGCGGTTTTCCCTGCTGGTCGGGCGGGCGTTTGCTCGGCGGCATCGGCATCAGCGGCGGCAGCGTTGAGGAAGATATGCTTATTGCCCGCCAGGCGCTGGCGCGGTTTAGCGCGCTGCGTTATCCCCTCGCAACAAGCCGTTAATTTTCATAGCAGTCCATTTCAGGGGTCATCATGTCCTTAGCTTGTGTATTAGTGATTAACTGTGGTTCCTCATCAATGAAATTCTCCGTCATTCCTCAGGATGCCGACCAGCCGTTGCTGTCGGGCCTGGCGGAGCGGCTGGGCATTGATCATGCCGTCATGACGTTCAAAGACCGTGATGGTCATAAATCCACCGTCGCGCTGGACGAGGCCAGCCATCAGCATGCGCTTAAAGTGCTTTTCGCGAAGCTCGATGAGCAACAGCTGCTGACCACCATCAGCGCCATTGGGCACCGCGTGGCGCACGGCGGCAGCGATTTTAAACGTTCGGTACGGGTTACCGATGACGTGATTGAAAAAATCCGCGCGCTGTCAGCGCTGGCCCCGCTGCATAACCCTGCCAACCTGATTGGCATCGAAGCGGCGCGCGCACTGCTGCCCGCGCTGCCGCAGATTGCGGTATTCGATACCGCGTTCCACCAGACCCTGTCTCCGGCGGCTTACACTTATGCGATCCCGCTGGAATATCAGCAGGATTATCAGGTGCGTCGCTACGGCTTTCACGGGACGTCTCATCGCTATATCGCCGCTGAGGCGCTGGCATCACTGGATCTCGACCCGGCGGATCACGGTATCGTGATTGCCCATTTGGGCAATGGTTCATCGCTGTGCGCGGTGCAAAACGGTGTGAGTGTCGACACCTCAATGGGCATGACGCCATTGGAAGGGCTGGTGATGGGCACCCGTTGCGGCGATCTTGATTTCGGGGCCGCTGCATACCTGGCAAAATGCACCGGTCAAACGCTCGACGCGCTGTACAAAATGGTCAATAACCAGTCCGGCCTGATGGGGATTTCCGGCTTATCCAGCGACTGTCGCACCCTTCAACAGGCGCGGGATGAGGGCCATGAGCGGGCAGCGTTAGCCATCGACGTGATGGTGCATCGCCTCGCGCGGCATATCGGCGGCCACGTCACCTCGCTTAAACGCTTCGACGCGCTGATCTTCACCGGCGGCATTGGCGAAAACTCGGCGCTGATCCGCGAACTCACCGTGCAACGCCTGCAGGCGCTGGGACTGGTGCTGGATCAAGAACGCAACCAGCAGATGTTCGGCGGGCGCAGCGGCGTCATTTCTAAAGCGGGCAGCACGAAGATTGCCGTCATTCCCACCAATGAAGAAAAAATGATTGCCATGGACGCAATGGCGATCGCCGGTACGAATTAGCAAAAATGCGATCGCTTTAACGGTATTTATTATTGCTATTTGGCTCAGGAATATTTTGCGCAAGGCACACCAACAGCAGGACTTTTATTGCCGATCTCAGGTGGATTTTATTGTCGATTAGGCCGATGCAAAAACAAGATAGTCCCGCTGGCGCGCAAAACATTTTGTCTGAATAACCTTAGCATCATGATGAGTCAATAATTAACGCACATGGGTAAATCCGTGGATTGCTATTCCTCTGTGCACGTTTTCTTTCTATCGGAAATATCGAGGTTGTTATGCAACAAGAAGCATTAGGAATGGTTGAAACGAAAGGCCTGGTTTCTGCAATTGAAGCCGCAGACACCATGGTGAAATCTGCCAACGTAACCCTGGTGGGTTATGAAAAAATCGGTTCTGGCCTGGTGACCGTAATGGTTCGTGGCGACGTGGGCGCAGTAAAAGCCGCCACCGACGCGGGCTCCGCCGCTGCGGGTAAAGTGGGCGAGCTGGTCTCCGTACACGTTATTCCGCGTCCGCACATTGAGGTGGAAAAAATTCTGCCGAAGGCCGTCGGTTAATAACAATAAAGGATACTGATCATGAGAGATAATCTTGTTGAGCAGATTATATCTGACGTAATGAATAAACAAACCGGCGCACAACCGAAAGCCAGTAACGCGGCAAATTTTGCCGGTTGTGGTATTACGGAATTTGTCGGCACTGCGTTGGGTCACACTATCGGCCTGGTGATTGCCAATGTCGATAATCAATTACATGAAGTTATGAATATCGACAAGAAATATCGCTCTATCGGTATTCTGGGCGCACGTACCGGCGCTGGCCCGCAAATTTTTGCGGCTGACGAAGCAATCAAAGCAACTAACAGCGAAATTATTTCTATCGAGCTGGCCCGCGACACCGAAGGCGGTGGCGGACACGGTTGCTTAATTATTTTCGGCGCGTCTGATGTTTCCGACGTCAGACGTGCGGTTGAAGTGGCGCTGTCTGAAATTGAACGCACCATGGGCGACGTTTACGGCTCGCCAGCGGGTCACCTTGAATTTCAATACACCGCTCGTGCCAGCTATGCGCTGAACAAAGCGCTGGGCGCGCCGGTTGGCAAATCCTTCGGGATGACCTGCGCCTCGCCAGCGGCGATTGGCCTGGTGATTGCCGACGCAGCGGCGAAATCTGCCGTGATCGATCCGGTGGGTTATGCCAGCCCGTCGAAAGGCACCAGCTTCAGCAACGAAGTGATTTTTACCTTCTCCGGTGATTCCGGTGCGGTACGCCAGGCGGTGATTGCCGCGCGTGAAGTCGGCCTACAACTGCTCTCCACGTTAGATCCGGCGGAAATCAAATCCACCACGACGCCGTATATCTAAGCATCGGGTGACGACGCGCGCGACGCGGTCGGCAGAGGAAGAGTAGTAAGGAATTTAAAGATGAATGATATTGAAATCGCTCAGGCTGTCTCGACCATTCTGAGCAAATTCACCAAAGCAACACCGGATGCGGTTCCGGCAGCGGCTCCCGCCACGTCAGAAACGGCGCGAGTCGAAGGCCTGGATGAAATCGTCGCTAAGGCGCTGGCGCAGCAGTCCTCCGGGCGCGCCGCCTGTGCAACACCTCAGGTAGCGAACGCCGGAACAGGCGCGTTCGAGACCATGGATGAGGCGATCTCCGCCGCGGTCCTGGCGCAGGTGCAGTATCGCCACTGTTCTATGCAAGACCGTGCTTCGTTTATCAATGGCATTCGTGACGTTTTCCTGCAGGAAGATGTGCTGAGCGCTATTTCCCGTATGGCGGTGGAAGAGACCGGCATGGGGAACTACGAGGACAAGCTGATCAAAAACCGCGTCGCAGCGCTGAAAACGCCAGGTCTTGAAGATCTGGCCACCAGTGCGGTTACCGGAGACGGTGGTTTAACGTTGATCGAGTACTCCGCGTTCGGGGTGATTGGTTCGATTACGCCAACCACTAACCCGACCGAAACCATTATCAACAACAGCATCGGCATGCTGGCAGCAGGCAACACCGTGGTGTTCAGTCCGCATCCGCGCTCGCGCAAAGTATCGCTGTATGCGGTGGAGCTGATTAACAACAGGCTCGCTCAGTTGGGTGCTCCGGCGAATATGGTCGTCACGGTGACCAAACCGTCTATCGACAACACCAACGCCCTGATCAACGACCCGCGTATCAACATGCTGGTCGCGACCGGTGGCCCGGCTATCGTGAAAACTGTGATGTCATCCGGTAAGAAAGCGATTGGCGCAGGTGCAGGCAACCCGCCAGCGGTAGTGGACGAAACGGCGGATATCGAAAAAGCGGCCCGCGACATTATTAAAGGCTGTAGCTTTGATAACAACCTGCCGTGTGTGGCGGAAAAAGAAGTGATTGTGGTGAACCAGGTGGCGGATTATCTGATTCATTGCATGAAGAAAAGCGGTGCCTATCTGCTGTGCGATAAGAAGCTGATTCAGCAACTGCAATCGCTGGTGCTTAACGAAAAAGGCACCGGTCCGAATACCGCCTTTGTCGGTAAAGATGCGCGTTACATTCTGCAACAGCTGGGGATCACGGTTGGCGACGATATTAAAGTCATCTTGATTGAGACGGAGAAAACCCATCCGTTCGTGGTGCACGAGCTGATGATGCCGGTCCTGCCGGTGGTGCGCGTCGATAACGTTGATGAAGCCATCGAGCTGGCGGTGAAAGTGGAGCACGGCAATCGCCATACCGCGATTATGCACTCTACCAACGTCGAAAAACTGACCAAAATGGCGCGCCTGATCCAGACCACCATCTTTGTTAAAAATGGCCCCTCTTATGCGGGGCTGGGGGTGGGTGGCGAAGGGCATGCCACCTTTACGATTGCCGGGCCGACCGGCGAAGGGCTTACGTCAGCACGCGCGTTTGCACGCCACCGTCGCTGCGTAATGGTTGAAGCGCTGAATATTCGCTAACCATCGCGAAGGGTATCAAAGATGAAAAAACGAATCATAAACGCGCCAACTCCGGATATTTTGGCCATGTTGAAACGGCGTATGCCCGGGGAGTTTCGTTCGCGTCTGGATTTGATTCGTATCGACGCCATTGGTTTGTTAATGCTGCCGGTTCCGGATCTCTATTTTTATGCCGACGTAGCCAGCAAAAGCGCCAATGTGGTGGTATCGGAAATCTTTGGTAGTTGCCCTCAGCATATCACCACCCTGGCCATTTTTGGCGAAGTCGCGGCGGTGCATGAAGCCATGCGAATAATTGAGGAAGACGACAACCAGTTTTAAGAGTTCGCTTATGAAGAAGATATTACTTATCGCAGGCGATTTCTCTGAAGACTATGAAGTCATGGTGCCATGGCAGGCATTAAGCATGTTAGGTTTCAGAGTGGATGTAGTGTGTCCGGGAAAACGAACCGGCGAGTTTATTAAAACCGCGATTCATGATTTTGAAGGTGATCAGACGTATACCGAAAAACCCGGACACCTTTTTAGATTAACCGCATCATTTGATGAAATAAGGTTACAGGAATATTGCGGCATTTATATTTCAGGCGGGCGTTCATCGGAATACCTGCGATTAAATAAATCGGTTCTGAATATTGTGCATTATGCGATGAACTTTTCATTACCTGTTGCTGCAATTTGTCATGGTCCACAAATTCTGGCCGCTGCGGGGGTATTAAAAGGCAGGAAACTGACAGGATATTTTACGGTGAAGCCCGAAGTAGAGATGGCAGGCGGTCTATGGGTGACTGCCGCAGATGATGAAGCCGTCGTCGATGGTAATTTAATTACTGCCACCACCTGGATGGGGCATCCGGAAATATTACGTCACTTTATTACTCAGACAGGTACCAGCATTATTCATTAATACCCCGGCATCGCCGCAAGGTTAACAAAATATATTCGGGAGTTTTATATGTTAGAGAAAGGCTTTTCTAATCCGACTGACCGTGTTGTAAGACTGAAAAATATGATCCTGACGGCGAAGCCGTATGTGGAATCAGAGCGTGCAGTACTGGCAACCGAAGCATATAAAGAAACAGAACAGCTGCCGGCGATTATGCGCCGTGCAAAAGTCGTTGAAAAAATCTTTAATCAATTACCGGTGACAATTCGCCCGGACGAATTAATCGTTGGCGCGGTAACCGTCAATCCTCGCTCGACCGAAATCTGCCCTGAATTCTCTTATGACTGGGTGGAAAAAGAGTTTGAGACCATGGAGCACCGTGTCGCCGACCCGTTCATCATCCCGAAAAAGACCGCCCAGGATCTGCATGAAGCGTTCAAATACTGGCCGGGTAAAACCACCAGCTCGCTAGCCGCGTCTTATATGTCCGAAGGCACCAAAGAGAGTATGGCGAGCGGCGTATTTACCGTTGGCAACTACTTCTTCGGCGGCGTCGGCCACGTCAGTGTTGACTACGGTAAAGTGTTGAAAATCGGTTTCCGCGGCATCATCAATGAAGTCAGCCGCGCGCTGGAAGGGTTAGATCGCAGCGAGCCGGGCTATATCAAGAAAGAGCAGTTCTATAACTCGGTATTAATCAGTTACAACGCGGCGATCCGTTTTGCCCATCGCTATGCGGAAGAAGCCTCCCGTCTGGCGCAGCAGGAAACTAACCCGACCCGTAAACGCGAACTGGAGCAAATCGCTCAGAACTGTACGCGCGTACCGGAATACGGCGCGACCACGTTCTGGGAAGCGTGCCAGACCTTCTGGTTTATCCAGAGCATGCTGCAAATCGAATCCAGCGGTCACTCTATCTCCCCGGGCCGTTTCGACCAGTATATGTATCCGTACCTGGCGGCGGACAAATCCATTTCGCGCGAATTTGCGCAGGAGCTGGTGGACTGCTGCTGGATCAAGCTTAACGACATCAACAAAACCCGTGACGAAGTCTCTGCCCAGGCGTTTGCTGGTTATGCGGTGTTCCAGAACCTGTGCTGCGGTGGCCAGACTGAAGACGGTCGCGATGCCACTAACGATCTGAGCTACATGTGTATGGAAGCGACTGCGCACGTGCGTCTGCCGCAGCCGTCCTTCTCTATCCGCGTATGGCAGGGCACCCCGGATGCGTTCCTGTATCGCGCTTGCGAACTGGTGCGTATGGGGCTGGGCGTTCCAGCGATGTACAACGATGAAGTGATTATTCCGGCGCTGCAAAACCGTGGCGTTTCGCTGCGCGATGCGCGTGACTACTGCATTATCGGCTGCGTAGAGCCGCAGGCACCGCACCGCACCGAGGGCTGGCATGACGCCGCGTTCTTTAACGTCGCGAAAGTGCTGGAAATTACCCTGAACAACGGTCGCGTCGGCAACAAACAGCTGGGCCCGGTCACTGGCGAACTGACTCAGTACACCAGCATGGACGACTTCTACACCGCGTTCCAGAAACAGATGGCGCACTTCGTTCATCAGCTGGTTGAAGCCTGTAACAGCGTGGATATTGCCCACGGCGAACGTTGCCCGCTGCCGTTCCTGTCTGCACTGGTCGACGACTGTATCGGTCGCGGTAAATCCCTCCAGGAAGGCGGGGCGATTTACAACTTTACCGGGCCGCAGGCGTTCGGCGTGGCTGATACCGGCGACTCCGTTTATGCCATCCAGAAACAGGTATTCGAAGATCGCAAACTGTCTCTCAGTGAGCTGAAAAGCGCGCTGGACGCTAACTTCGGTTATCCGGTGGGTGCCAACCCGCACACCCCAGCGGCGAAATCCTCGCTCAACGAGCAGGATATCTATGATGTGGTGAAACGCATCATTGAACAACACGGCGCGCTGGATCCGGCGGCGATTAAAAACGAAGTGTACCGCCAGCTGACTTCCGGCAGTGCGGCACCGGTGCAATCCGGCACGATGTCCCGTCACGAAGAGATCCGCCGTATTCTGGAGAACACGCCGTGCTTTGGTAACGACATCGATGACGTGGATTTAGTGGCGCGTAAATGTGCGCTGATTTACTGCCAGGAAGTCGAGAAATACACCAACCCGCGCGGCGGCCAGTTCCAGGCCGGTATCTATCCGGTGTCTGCGAACGTGCTGTTTGGTAAAGACGTTGCCGCACTGCCGGATGGCCGTCTGGCGAAAGAGCCGCTTGCGGATGGCGTATCTCCACGTCAGGGTAAAGACACCCTGGGCCCAACCGCCGCAGCCAACTCGGTGGCCAAACTGGACCACTTTATTGCCTCCAACGGTACGCTCTATAACCAGAAATTCCTGCCGTCTTCTTTGGCTGGCGAGAACGGTCTGCGTAACTTTAGCGGCCTGGTGCGCAACTATTTTGATAAGAAAGGGATGCACGTCCAGTTCAACGTTATCGACCGCAACACCCTGATCGAAGCCCAGAAACATCCTGAGCAACATCAGGATCTGGTAGTACGCGTCGCGGGCTATAGCGCCCAGTGGGTAGTTCTGGCGAAAGAAGTTCAGGACGACATCATCAGCCGTACTGAGCAACAACTGTCGTAAATACCAAACGGGCTATATAGCAATATATAGCCCGTTACTCTCTCCACGGCTCCTGGTTTTTATTTTTACCTGAAAAGGTAATTCATCTGGCAAATATAGAGTGATGTTATGAATAAAGTTGAGTACGAAACCGAAGGCGTCATATTTAATATTCAACGCTATTCTTTGCATGATGGTCCAGGCATACGCACCATTCCTTTTTTTAAAGGCTGCCCACTGTCCTGCAAATGGTGTAGTAATCCTGAATCACAACGTCCACAGCCAGAGTTATTATTTAAAAAGAATGATTGTATCCGCTGTGGAAAATGTATTGAGGCTTGTCCGCAACAGGCGCTTTCCACCACTAATGCCTGGTTTATCGATCGCGACCGCTGTATTCAGTGTGGTAAATGTACCGAAGTTTGCCCAACCCGTGCGCTGGAAATGAAGGGCAAGCGCATGTCGGTAACCGCAGTGATGCGCGAACTGGAAAAAGAAGAGAATTTATACCGTCGCTCAGGCGGCGGGATTACCCTGTCCGGCGGTGAACCGCTGGCGCAGCCGGAATTTGCCCGTGAGCTGCTTAAAGCCTGTAAAGCCAAAGGCTGGCACACCGCCATTGAAACCACCGGCTTTACCACTAAAGCGGTGATTGATGAGGTATTTCCCTATGTCGATCTGGCGTTAACCGATATCAAAGCCATCGATCCGGAAATCCATGAGCGTAACACCGGCGTTAATAACAGCGTGATTCTGGAGAATTTGTTGCGCATCTCCTTTTTAACCAAAGTGGTGGTACGTATTCCGGTCATCCCCGGGGTGAATGATAATCCGCAGGAAATCCACAATATCGCGGAGTTCGCCCGCCTGATGCAAAACGTTGATACCATTCATTTATTGCCTTATCACAGCTTCGGTGAAAATAAATATAATTTACTGGGCCGCCAGTATCCGATGGGTGATGCAAAAAGTATTGAAGAAGCAAAAATGGCAACCTTAAAAGCAACGGTTGAATCCTTAGGATTTAGTTGCCATATCGGCGGTTAATTAATGATGCAATAAGAGCGCAGCAGGACAATGCTGCGCTTTTTTGTTTCTCAAGCAAGAATATTATTTTAATTATAAAAACCTGGAGCCAGTCTGCATTTTTATCTTGTCATTTAATTTAATCCAATTACAGAGGTAAGCTAGATGAATAGCTTAGATATTTTAGTTGCCTTCGGCGGCGGCATATTTGGCGCAGCTGTTGGCGCGCTGGCGGCATTTGAATTCGTTGGGCTTCTGGTTATCGCCATGGCGGTAGTGCAAATTATTACCGGCGCACCATCGGACTTTATTACTTTTCCGTTTGGGCTGTTTGGACCGCATACCGGCGGCTTTGCCGCTGGGGTTGCGGCGACGGCGTATGCAGCGAAGAAAGGTAAGCTGGGTTCCGGGCGTGATATCACCGCCGGGTTGAGTGGTCTGGCGGCTTACGATGTGCTGCTGGTAGGTGGGGTTTTCGGGGCGGGCGGTTACATCATCGCCTGGGGGTTAAACCAGATCCCGGCCTTCCCGTCCGGCAATGCCTGGACCGATACTGTAGCGCTAACCGTGGTGATTTCTGGCGTGGTCTCGCGTCTGGTTTTCGGCAAAACTGGCCTGTTTGGCAAACCGGAACAGGGAATTCGTCACTGCTATCCGCCGCAGGATAAGTGCTGGATGCCTTACCATAGCCGCATTCCGCAGCTTTCCGTGCTGGGCCTGGGTATTGGACTGATGGCAGGCTTTTTAGGCCTGAAGTTTGGCGGCAACGGCGCGCTGCTGGCGTTTGGTATTTCCGCGTTCTCGCTGATTTTCCTGCATTTCAACACTCAGGTACCGGTGTCGCATCATATTGCGCTGCCTGCTGCGCTGGTGGCGGTACTATCGGGTAGCCTGATTTGGGCCGCAATCGTTGGAATTATTTGCGCGCTGTTGGGTGAACTGATGTCGCGTATTTTCCTGATCCACGGCGATACCCATATTGACCCGCCGGCGATGGCCATCGCCATTATGACCACGATGATTAATCTGCTGGCGACCATTGGATTATTTACCCTGGTTCCCCTGTTTTAATCCCACACGCAAAAAAGCCAGCAGGGTCTGCCTGCTGGCTTTTTGTTTTATCTGCTAAGCAAAGAAATGCCGCGATAAAGAAATCGTTATCGCGGCAGCGTCATAGCGGTTTATTTATTTTTTCTTGCCGCCGGGACGGGGACCTTTCTTTGCTGCTTCCTGCGGTACATCAGATTTTGTGGGTTCAGTGTTTTCTGTTGCGGGTTTAACCGGTTGCTGCTGTTCCACGGACTTCAGCGTTTCATCAGTGACATCCATACAGGATGCGCTGTCTGACGTATCAAGGTTCACCACCGGGATTGTCTGTGAAGGCGAGTCTTCAGCTTGCGGTGCAAGTTGCGCAGCAGGCGCTTCAGGTTCAGGCTGCGCCACGCCGACGGTCTCTTTAGAGTGAATAATATGCTCGATATGCTGCGCGGTGCGGGCGATCACCTTATGGGCATACACCTCGCCAACCCGGCTTGCCGCGCTGATGGCTGCTGCTACCGCCGCGTTAATCGCGCCCACTTCACCTTCCAGCTTCACGGTCACCATCCCGCCGCCTTTCGTCAATTCATAGCCTACCAGACTAACGTTAGCGGATTTCATGGCTGCATCGGCGGCTTCTACCGCCGCAGCCATCCCGACGGTTTCGATTAAGCCTAAACTTTGCCCGGACATAAACTTCTCCTGTAATAAATTCAACTGTGCTGCGCGTCGTCGGCTTAACGTCCAACGTCTTCGCGTAATAGCGCCGCTTTGTCCGTGACTTCCCACGGAAAGCTGTCGCGACCAAAGTGGCCATAGCAGGCCGTTTTACGATAGCGGGGGACCAGCAGGTCGAGCATAGTAATGATGCCGAACACGCTAAGGTCGAAATGGCGGTTAACAGCTCGCTGCAACGCCTCAGATGACACGGTTTGCGTACCGAAAGTGTTGATCCTGACGGAAACAGGGCGGGGCAGGCCAATGGCCCATCCCAACTGAACTTCACAGCGTGAGGCAAGCCCAGCGGCGACGATGTTTTTCGCCACGTAGCGAGCGGCGTAGGCGGCGGAACGATCGACTTTCGACGGGTCTTTACCGGAAAACGCACCGCCGCCATGACAGGCCGCGCCGCCATAGGTATCAACAATAATTTTACGGCCCGTTAGCCCGCAATCACCCACCGGCCCGCCAATCACAAAACTGCCTGCCGGATTCACCAGAAAGCGGGTTTGTGGCGTAAGCCAGCGCGACGGCATCACCGGTTTAACGATCTCTTCGATGACCGTTTCCCGTAACACCTCCAGTGAAACGTCCGGGCTGTGTTGGGTAGACACCACGACGGTATCTACCGAATGAACGCGGTTATCCTGATAGCGCAGGGTGACCTGGCTTTTGGCATCGGGGAGTAAAAACGGTAGCCGTTGGGATTTACGCAGCTGCGCCTGGCGCTCCATCAGACGATGGGCGTAAACCAGCGTGGCGGGCATCAGTTCCGGGGTTTCGTCACAGGCGTAACCGAAGGTGATACCCTGATCGCCCGCACCCAGTTCTTCCATTGAGTGGCCGCGAATGCCGTCAGCAATATTGGCGGACTGTTTGCCGAGGATGTTCAATACGCCGCAGGTGTTGCCATCAAACCCCAATCGCGAATGGTCATAGCCAATCTCTTTGATGGTGTTGCGGACAATCTGCTCGATATCCACGGCAGCATGGGTAGTGATTTCTCCTGCGACAATAGCAACGCCGGTTTTCACCAGGCATTCGCAGGCAACCTTGCCCCACGGGTCCTGCAGGAGAACAGCATCCAGAATGGCGTCGGATATCTGGTCCGCCATTTTATCGGGATGCCCTTCGGCAACGGATTCGGAGGTAAACAGGTAATCGTTCAAAGCGAGGCCACTTGTCTGGAAGGTTTATTCCTATCTTAGGGGGCAACCAGACAAGTGGGCGTAAACTATATTGCGGGTGTGTTGGACTATTTTGTTTTCATTACCGGGCCAGCGCAAAATCACGCCATCGCCGGGTAATCCCCCGGGCTCACGACTTTCCGATAATCGGAGGGGGCCATGCCGGTCTCTTTTTTGAAGATGCGGCAAAAATAGTTTGAGTCCTGGTATGCCAGTTCCAGCGCAATGGTATTCACTTTTAAATCGCTGAACTGTAACAACGATTTGGCGATAGTAATTTTGCGCGTGGCAATATAGTTCGAAAACCCGATGCCGGTTATTTTCTTAAAGGCGCGGCTCAGGTAGCAGGAGCTGACAAATGATTTTGCCGCCACGTCATCAAGCGTCAGGTTTCTGAGAATATTTTTCTCAATATGGAATTTCGCCCGTTCGATAAAATCGATATTACCGGTATAGCTTTTGAAGGCGTAATCAAAGAGTTCTTCGCTGATGGTCAGCAGGCTGATCATGATACGGAAATAGCGGCTTTCCATCACGCCATACTGATTGATGTCTTTGATCAGCGCGGCGACTTTACGGTTGGTCGGGGCTAATTTTTCCCCTTTCTCAGTCATATACTGGCTAACGATTTCCAGAAAATCAGTCACGTCTTTGCGCTTATCTTCTTCCATCATATCCACCGGACATGCGCCGTTGATGGTGTCAAAAATAAAGCTGTGCCACTGGGCGTAATCGCAGTTGTCTATCATGGCGAACACTTTCTGCTTCAGGGCGCGGGATTTTTCATTGTCCCCTTCGTCGAACGCCAGGGTTCTTTTGATGGTGTCGGTCAGGATGCTTTTTTTCACCGGCTTGAGCAGGTAATCATCCACTTTCAGGTTGTACATGCTGCGCACGATATCAAAGTCGTCATTGGCCGTGGTGACGATAACTTTGGTATCGCTGTTCTTTTTCTTCAGGTATTCAATCACCTGGTTGCCATTCGGCAACGGAATATTAATGTCCACGAAGATCATGTCGATCTGGCTCAACTGGTCGATCAACTGAATCGCTTTTTTACCGGTCGAGGCTTCATGAATTACGGCATTTTCCACGCACTGGGAAATAATCCGCCGCAGGGCTTCTAATTCGATGGGCTCATCTTCAACGATAACAATGTTAAACATATGTCCTCTTCCTGATATCAGGCTTCCAGCATCGGGAACCGAAGTTTAATGGTTGTACCCATCCTGGGCTTGTTAGGGCTCATGATGTCCAGGCCATAGCGCTCGCCAAATAACAGCTTCAATCTGTTTTTTATGTTGTTGATACCAATACTGCCTTTCTGCAAATTCTGGTCCCCTGACAAAATATGGCTGATGGCTTCCGGCGCAATACCATCGCCGTTGTCAGTGACTTCGATAATGACGTCTTGCCCGTCATCCGTGGCGCGGATCAGCAAGTGACTACTGCTGTCGCGCGGTTCCACCACATAGTTAAAGAAGTTTTCCACCAGCGGCTGCAGGATCAAAAACGGGCAAACCACCTCCAGATACTTTTCCGGGATATCGCACAGGTAATCGAAGCGGTCACTCATGCGTACTTTCTGTATCGACATATAGCTGTTGACGTAATTCATCTCGTTACGCAGCGTAATCAGGCCATGATTATTTTTGCGTAACAGGTAGCGCATCATGTCAGAAAAATCGTGCACCATGGTTTCGGTGCGCTGCGCATCTTCCAGAAAAGCTAACCGGCCAATAGTATTTAATACGTTAAATAAAAAGTGTGGATTTATCTGATAAGAGAGCGCTTTGAACTCAGCTTCATGTAATGAGCGCTCAATCTCTACGCGTTTTCTTAATTCATTAGTGAGTTCGAGATCTTTTTTACGTAATTCGCGTTGAATATTATTGGCGTGGGCCTGTTCAACAAGGTAAGAGGATACATGTAATAACGTCGACGCGGTGGATTCAAAGCGCTCGTAAGGCATACGACGTGTATTCTGGTGCAAATTAATTAACCACGGATTTTCTTCCCAGACTTCATTGTTATTCAGAATATAGGGAATACTCTGCTCTTTCTCTTCTTCAACTTTCACCTGTCCGGAAATAAATGCGCCGAGATAATGGTCGTTGATCATGATCGGTACAGCAAACTCGACAAAACCGCAGTAGCAGCGATAGACCACCGGTTCACGAGCATGCATTGCGGCGCGGCCACCGGCGTTGTCGCTTTCATAACAGTGGTGCGCCAGCGTCGGGTTGAGCCGCGAGCGCGCGCAGAAGTCTGAAAAACCGCTGGGTTTCGTTACCGGGACGCCGTTCTCATCGACAACCACCAGCGCGATCATCATCGATTTTGAAAAGTTATCCTGCAGGGTCTGAAGGCGTTTTACATCCAAAAACTCATGTAATTTGTATTTATTCATCATACTTTCAGCCCGCATCTTTACAGCATTATCGCATATTTAAAAATAAACGATCTGGCTCAAAAAAATATTGAAATGGGTCACGGCAAGAAAAATAGCCTTAAAAAACCATGTTAATGGAGTATCTTTGATGTTATTTGAATGTAACGAAAAAAGGTATTTATTTGTCTATTGGATTAATCTTAATAACATATGCAAGGTTTAGGTTAGGGATTATTATAATGCGAACCACTAATATAAAGTGATTGAGGATTGCCAATTTTCTATGGGCAATGAATATTAAAATAATCCGGTCATGAGATATATTATCGGGGCAGCGATAAAGCGCAATCTCTTATTAAGGGATAAACAGGAATCTGGCTCGCAATATTGGCATAAAGGCAATAAAAAAGGCGCTTCTCGCGCCCTGCTAACATGTCTTTAGCTTCTCTGGACTACTCGGGTACGTCTGCGCTGCGGTAGTACAGCGCGACGTGGTCCGCCGGGCCAGAATTTCCAGGGCGGCAGCGACGCCCTGGCGGCATGCAGCCCCGCCAGCAAACGAACCGTTCCCGATGAGGTTCGGGCATGAGAGCTGGCGGCGTTAATTAACACCACTGTGCCGATAATCAGTGCAAGTCCCTGAGATTTCATGGCATTACTCGTCGTTGCGCAATGCCGTCAGGATCTGACGAACAAAGCGGGCGAAGGCGTATATTACGGCCATCAGCAGCGCGGAGAATATCAGCGCGCCCAGCGCGGTTTCCGGAAAATCACTGGCAGAAAGCGCAGACTGAATAAGTCGATTATTTTCAGGAATAGTAAAGACAATATATAAAAGTAATAACGCACCCACCATGAGCGGATGGCGTGCGATGGCAGTCAGTATCACACTGATGCGTTTACCCAGCACACGCGAAATCAAAGCAGGTTTGCCGCTTTGTTTAGGATGAAACATGGAACCTCTCCAAAACTTCTTAACGCTGCGGATAAATCCACAGTAAAAATAGTACTTAATGGCAGCAACTCTGGGCTGCCCAACGCCAATAAAATACGCGGAATCTGGAAATATTCGAGCAAATACTACCAAAGAATAAACAGCAGATAAAAGGAGTAGTGCGGTATTCAGGTCCAGGAAATAATTTTCCCTTATATAAAAAAGTCATGATTGCTTTCAATAAATCGTCGCCTGCATTGGCTTCTTACAAGAGTGTTACTGAGAATTATTATCACTTAAATTGCCGAGCAATGCCGGGGATGATAATGTTCGTCTTCCACTGTTACGGTAGATGCAGGCATGAATGACGCAACGCTAACCAGGCAATATCCTCCCCAGCCCCCGCAAAAAAAAGTCTTTTTTGTCCGCGACTTTCAGGGATTTGGTGAACGTTACGGCATTGATTACCGCTTCCCGCTGTTGGCTTCCCCTCATCAGGCCGATGCGCCAGTTTTACAGGGCGATGTTGAAGAGATCGCGCTTGCGCCAGGCATTTCTGTTACCCATTCTGACGTGCAAGTGCTTCAACCGTATGAAACGTTTTCACGCTACAGCAGCCCGCTGTATACCCTGGTGGTGCTGGAAGGCTGCGTTGTTTTAACCCTTAACGGTCAGGAATATGTTGTCCGCGCCGGAATGGCGTTCAGCTCCAGCCTTTATGAGCATCAGACCATGAATGCGCGGCATACGGCGGAGTGTAAGCTGAAAACCCTGTCGCTGGGCGTTTATCCAGGCGATGCCTGGCGCAACGGGATGCTCGATTCGCTGCTGCGGGAGTGGGAAATGCACGGGCCGTCGACGTTTGTCTGGCAGGTTCCGGGCTTTTTGCTTTCCGGGCTGGCGCACGTTCGCCAGAGCAAAGCCCACGGAGTCGCGCGGCAATTAATGCTAGAGGGCCTGATGCTCCAGTTGCTGGGGCAGGGGTTGAGCGCGCGTCAGGAAAACGCTCAGCGCAGCGGCGTGCCGGTTCGTTGTGAACAGCACCGTCTGGAGCGGGTGCGAGAACTGCTGGAAAGCGCACCGGAGCGCGATTATTCGCTGGCTGAGCTGGCGGCGCAGGCAGCGATGAGCCCCAGTAGTTTGCGCAGCAAGTTCCGCCAGGCCTATGGCTGCACGGTGTTTGATTATTTACGCGATTGCCGGCTGGCACTGGCGCGGCGCTATTTACTGGAAGGCCATAGCGTCCAGCACGCCGCCTGGATCTCGGGCTATCAGCACGCGACTAATTTTTCCACCGCTTTTCGCCGCCGTTATGGCGTCTCGCCCGGCAATATTCGCCCCGGCGGCTAACCCATTTTTCCTGTCTTTGCGAATCACACCACAACGGTTTGGCAGCGCGCATATGCAATCTGGCGGCGCGCATAGCCGTTTGCAGATCAAAAAAGGTAATAATTCTTATTAACAATTAGAAATGCTTTCTGGAGATGTACATGTTCGCTAAATCGCGGCTGGCGCTGTTGGTGGGATGGGTTACCGGCAGTCTCACTTTTCCCTTAATGGCGCAGGATACGCAAAAAACCGATACCGTTGTGGTGACGTCACAGCTGCTGAGCGGTGCGACTAAAGTGGCAACGCCGGATATTGAAACACCGCAGTCGGTATCCATCGTCACGCGCGGGCAGTTTGAAGAGCAGGGCGCAACCAGCGTGCGCCAGGCGGTGAGTTATACGCCGGGCGTTTACAGTAACCAGATCGGCGCGTCGAATCGCTTTGACTACATCGTGCTGCGCGGTTTCTCGGACGGGAGTCTCGACAACGTCTATCTCGACGGCCTGAAGATGATGGGCGATACCAACTCCCACAGTTCGCTGGTGGTCGACCCGTGGTTCCTGGAAAATATTGAAGTGGTGCGCGGCCCGGCTTCTGTGCTGTACGGACGCTCATCGCCCGGCGGCATTGTGGCGCTGACCTCGCGTAAACCGTCGTTCGATCCGGGCGGGGAGATCAAACTTTTCGCCGGAAATAATGAGCAGCGCGGGGCGATGTTTGACGTCACCGGCCCGCTGGACGATAACGATCGCGTGGCGGTGCGCCTGAGCGGCATGACCCGTTACGCCGATTCCCAGTTCGATCCGCTAAAAGAAGAGCGTTATGCGCTGATGCCAAGCCTGACCTGGCGCATTACCGATAATACGCGCCTCGATGTGATGGCCTATCTGCACCGCGATCCGGAGGGCGGCAGCCATTCTGGTTTGCCCTATGACGGTACGGTGGTCCCGCATTACGGCAAACAAATTTCCAACACTTTCTTTGAAGGTGAGGACGATTACGACAAATATGACCGCCGCGAGAATATGGTTGGCTACAACATCGAGCATATGTTTGATAGCGGTTGGTCGGTACGCCAGAAGCTGCGTTATCTGCATACCAAAGTGGAGTTGAACCAGGTGTATGCGGCGGACTGGCTGAATGAAACCGAGCTGAATCGCGGCTATTCCGGTTCTGATGAGAAGATGAACGCCATTACTCTGGATAACCAGATCGATGGCAGTTTCGATACCGGGGCAATTAACCATCGCGTATTGATTGGCATGGATTATCAGGATCGCAGCAATCACACCACCGGTTACTATGGCGCGTTCCCGCCGATTAACGCATTCCATCCGGTGTACGGCGCACAGCCTGATTACATCACTATGTACAGCAAAGAGAAACACAAGCTGCGCCAGACCGGATATTACCTTCAGGATCAGATGTCGCTTGACCGCTGGCGTCTGACGCTCGGCGGCCGCTACGACCAGGTAAGCGTGTCGAATATCGATAATTTCAATAACACCCGCAGCGATCTGGATAAGAACAATTTCAGCAGCCGCGCGGCGCTGTTGTATCTGTTTGACAGCGGGGTTGCGCCGTACGTGAGTTACTCCACCGCCTTTACGCCAACCAGCTTTGCCGATGAGAACGGCAATATTCTGGAGCCGATGAAAGGCAAACAGTGGGAAGCTGGCGTGAAGTACGAGCCGGAAGGGTGGAACAGCCAGTTCAGCGCCTCGGTGTTCCGTATCAATCAGGAAAATATCGCCACCAAAGAGGAGCCAACCGACCCGTATCGCTCCATCGGGGAAATTGAATCCGAGGGCGTGGAGCTGGAAGCGGTAGGGCAGTTGACCGACAGCCTGCGGATGCAGGCGGCGTATACCTATACCGATATCCGTTACAAGAAGAGCAGCCCGGAAGAGCAGGGAAAACGTGCCGTTTACGCGCCGCGCAATATGGCCAGCGCCTGGCTGAGCTATGACGTGAAAACCGGTCCGCTGGACGGATTAACCGTCGGCTCCGGGGTACGGTATGTTAACGGCGTAACCAGCGATCGCCAGAATACCCATACGCTGCCGTCGTATACCCTGGTGGATATGATGGTGGGTTACGACCTGTCAAAACTGGGCGTCAAGGGTTTGAGCGCGCAGCTTAACGTCAATAACCTGACGGATGAGAGCTACGTGGCGGCCTGTAACTCGCTTTCATACTGCTACTTTGGCGCTGAACGCAGCATCGTGGGCAGCGTTTCGTGGAAGTTCTGATGTGGGTCTGGCACCGGGTTAATGCATCAGGCGATGAATCCGGGCGCAGTGAAGGCTAACGAGCATAAGGGGCCAGATGAGAAATTATCTGGCCCTCTTATTTGTTAACCCGGAAATGCTGAAGCCACATCTCAATTCCGACGGTGAGCGGTGGGTTTGCGCGCGGTGGATTTGTTATGGTGAAAGAGGCGTGAGCTTATGGCCAATCAAAGGCGCTTCCTTTGATTTTGCCGTTTATTTTGGTTCCTGTTAAAGGCTCATTTATTACGTGGTTAATTTTAAGGATAAGACTATGCCAGCAGTAATTGATAAAGCATTGGACTTCATTAACGGTATGAATACATCAGCGTCAGTGCCGCATCCCATGGATGAAAGCACAACCAAAGGGTTGCTTAAGTATTTAAAAGAGCTGGGCGTACCGGCGAGCGCGGCTGACGTGACGGCACGAGGCAACAGGGAGGGGTGGAATGCCGGATTCACGCAAAAAGTGGCGGGTTGGGCTGATAAAATCGCAGCTGGCGACCGTGTGATCGTTAAAAACCCTGAGTATTTTACTGCGTATATGCGGGAACAACTCCGGGCGCAGGTATGCGTTGACGAGTCGCAAACGAGCTAAGCGATACCTGATGAGTAACACCGCTAACAGCGGCACTGGTGGAAATAACAAAGGGCTTACGTTGTTAACGTAAGCCCTTGTTTTATCTGGTGGCCCCTGTTGGGTTTGAACCAACGACCAAGCGATTATGAGTCGCCTGCTCTAACCACTGAGCTAAGGGGCCGTGGCGCTGGATTATAATGGATGTGCTGCCCTCAATCCAGCCATTACCGCGCGGCTGCTGCTTTTATCGGCAATTTAAGCGCGGTCTTTTATACTTTAAGAATCCGTAAGTTATCGGGAGTTATTATGATTAGCGACATTTTAGCGCCAGGGTTAAGAGTGGTGTTTTGCGGGATTAACCCAGGGAAGTCTTCCGCCCATACCGGATTCCATTTCGCTCATCCAGGCAATCGCTTCTGGAAGGTGATTCATCAGGCCGGGTTTACCGACAAGCAACTCCTCCCCGAAGAGGAACAGCAACTGCTGGATACCCGCTGCGGTATCACCATGTTGGTGGAACGCCCTACGGTGCAGGCCAGTGAAGTCGGTTTGCATGAACTGCGGACCGGCGGGCGCGAGCTCATTGGTAAAATTAATGATTACCAGCCTGCTGCGCTGGCGGTATTAGGCAAAAAGGCGTTTGAGCAGGCATTCAGCCAGCGGGGCGTGAAATGGGGTAAGCAGGCGTTAACCATTGGTGAGACGGAGGTGTGGGTGCTGCCCAATCCCAGCGGGTTGAATCGCGCATCACTGGATAAACTGGTGGAAGCGTACCGGGAACTGGATGAGGCGCTGATTTTTCGTGGGCTATAAGCAGATATAAAAAAACCCTCGCGAAGAGGGTTTTTTAACGTGACGGGCGAGATTAATCGTCCAGGAAGCTACGCAGCACTTCAGAACGGCTCGGGTGACGCAGTTTACGCAGCGCCTTGGCTTCGATCTGACGGATACGTTCGCGGGTGACGTCAAACTGTTTACCCACTTCTTCCAGCGTGTGGTCGGTGTTCATATCGATACCGAAACGCATACGCAGCACTTTCGCTTCACGGGCCGTCAGGCCAGCCAGCACATCGTGCGTAGCGGCACGCAGGCTCTCAGTGGTGGCAGAATCCAGCGGCAGCTCGAGGGTGGTATCCTCGATGAAATCCCCTAAATGCGAATCTTCATCGTCGCCAATCGGCGTTTCCATGGAGATTGGCTCTTTAGCGATTTTCAGCACTTTACGGATTTTGTCTTCCGGCATCAGCATGCGCTCAGCCAGCTCTTCCGGCGTCGGCTCACGGCCCATTTCCTGCAGCATCTGGCGGGAGATACGGTTGAGTTTGTTGATGGTCTCAATCATATGCACCGGAATACGAATGGTGCGCGCCTGATCCGCGATAGAGCGGGTGATCGCCTGACGGATCCACCAGGTGGCGTAGGTGGAGAACTTATAACCACGACGGTATTCAAACTTATCTACCGCTTTCATCAGGCCGATGTTGCCTTCCTGAATCAGATCCAGGAACTGCAGACCACGGTTGGTGTACTTCTTGGCGATAGAAATTACCAGACGCAGGTTCGCTTCAACCATCTCTTTCTTGGCGCGGCGAGCTTTTGCTTCACCGATAGACATACGACGGTTGATATCTTTAACCTGCTCGATGGTCAGGCCGGTTTCTTCTTCAATCTGCTGCAGTTTTTGCAGGCTGCGATGCACATCTTCAGCCACGTCTTTCAGCTTCTCAGACCATGGTTTATTCATGGCCAGCGCAGCGTTGAACCAGGTCTCGCTGGTTTCATTGCCGGTAAACAGCGTGATGAAGTTTTTCTTCGGCATTTTGCACTGTTCAACGCACATCTTCATGATGATACGTTCCTGGGTACGCACGCGGTCCATCATGACACGCATGCTGTTAACCAGGTAATCGAACTGCTTCGGCACCAGACGGAACTGTTTGAAGACTTCAGACAGCTTCAGGATCTCTTCCTGAGCGGCTTTATCGCTGCGGCCTTTCGCTTTGATAACAACGCGCGCGGCTTCGTACTGGGTGCGAAGTTCGCCGAACTTTTCACGGGCCAGTTCCGGGTCGATGGTGTTGTCATCATCGCTGCTGTCGTCGTCTTCATCTTCGTCTTCGTCTTCGTCATCATCCAGCTCTTCGCTGGACAACTCTGAGCCCACGTGGGTCGCGGTCGGCGCGAGATCTTCTTCCGCGTTCGGGTCGACAAAGCCGGTGATCAGGTCGGACAGACGCGCTTCGCCCGCTTCAACGCGATCGTACTGCTCCAGCAGATAGGTGATGGCTTCCGGGTATTCGGCAACTGAGCACTGAACCTGGTTGATCCCGTCTTCAATGCGTTTAGCGATGTCGATTTCGCCTTCGCGGGTCAACAGTTCAACGGTACCCATTTCACGCATGTACATACGAACCGGGTCGGTGGTGCGCCCGATTTCAGACTCAACGCTGGACAGCACCTGAGCAGCAGCTTCTTCTGCGTCTTCATCAGTGTTGTTTGAGTTTTCAGCAAGCAACAGATCATCGGCGTCCGGTGCTTCTTCCATCACCTGGATGCCCATGTCATTAATCATTTGGATGATGTCTTCGATCTGATCGGAGTCGACGATATCTTCCGGCAGATGGTCATTGACCTCGGCATAGGTCAGATAGCCTTGCTCCTTACCACGAGTGACGAGAAGCTTCAGCTGTGACTGCGGGTTTTGCTCCATAAGACGGTATCCACACTTATTTCATGAGGGTTGTGTCGGCAGGCGTGACCGCCAACAATAACGAGCGAGGGCTGATTTATTTTCATGCCGCAGCGCCTCTTTGCGGCCTTCGGGGGTTCACCCGAACGATAATCGGCAGTTAAGCCGCGGAATTCATTTTTTTGCCAGTTCCTGGTTCAGTCTCCAGAGCTCCCGGCGTTCTTCGCTGCTTAAACCGTGCGTGCGCTCGCGAGCTATCAGCTCTTCCTGGCGCTGTTCAAGCATCGAATCAAACATATGGTTGAGTGAGTCGGTGAACGTTTTTTCTGCGATGTCTTTATCTGCTATATCGTCCCACATCGACAGTTTTTCAAGGGTGGCGGCCTCTTTTGTACCGCGATATTGCTCTAAAAGCTGGCCGGTGGTCAGACCTGGCTGTGACAAACAAGTGTTGACCAGTTCCGCAAATAAGCCAAGTCCAGGCAGTTTATCCTTATCCAGCGCGTCCAGCGGCGGCACCTGCGGCGCCAGTTCAGGGTTCTGCAGCAGCAGTCCTATCAGTATACGCATGGTTGTGCGTTTTAGCGTTGGCGCGGTACGTACCGTAGCGTCGGCCTGCTTCGGCATCA
Source organism: Atlantibacter subterraneus (assembly GCF_007570865.1). Lineage (GTDB taxonomy): Bacteria > Pseudomonadota > Gammaproteobacteria > Enterobacterales > Enterobacteriaceae > Atlantibacter > Atlantibacter subterraneus. The sequence goes on from NZ_VLPS01000007.1 coordinate 146,247, forward strand.
GGCGCTCCAGCGCGCTGTCATCGAGGATACCGAGCTTTTTTCCTAATTCCTGGCGCAGATAGATTCGTAGCGTCTCGCCGGGCACCTGAGTGATCAGCGGCAACGCCAGCGTGCTTAGCTGCGCACGACCATCTGGCGTACTCAAATCCACCTGCGGCATCAGGCTGTTAAACAAGAAGGTCGAGAGCGGCTGAGCCTGCTCCATACGCGCTTCAAACGCGTCTTTACCCTCTTTGCGCACCAGCGTATCCGGGTCTTCACCGTCCGGCAGAAACATAAAGCGCAACTGCCGTCCGTCGGTCATATAAGGCAGCGCCGTTTCCAGCGCGCGCCATGCCGCGTCCCGTCCGGCCCGGTCGCCGTCATAACAGCAAATCACGTTGTTGGTCACCCGAAACAACAGCTGAATATGGTCAGCTGTGGTCGAGGTGCCTAACGACGCGACCGCATAGTTGATGTCGTATTGCGCCAGCGCAACCACATCCATATAGCCTTCGACCACCAGCAGGCGCGCCGGTTCAGGGCTGCTCTGCTGCGCTTCATAAAGGCCATATAGCTGGCGGCCCTTGTGGAAAATGTCGGTTTCCGGCGAGTTTAAATATTTAGGCTGGCCGTCGCCCAGTACCCGACCGCCAAAGCCTATTACCCGGCCTCGTTTATCGCGGATCGGGAACATCACCCGCTCGCGGAAACGGTCATAACTGCGCCCGCGATCGTTGGTCACCAGCATGCCGGCATCAATCAGCGACTGGCGGTTTTCCTCATTGCCGCCGAAGCGCTTGAGGACGTTATCCCAACCCGCAGGCGCATAACCGATAGCGAAGCGCGAAATGACATCGGCGCTTAAACCGCGTCGGGAAAGATATTCACGCGCGTCACTGGCATTCGGTTGCGTCAGGGATTGTTGATAAAACGCACTCAGGCCATCCAGCAGTTGATACAAGTTCTGCCGCTGGTGGCGTTCTATCTGGCTCGGCCCGGTTCCCGCCTCGTAAGGCACGTCCAGGTTATGCATGGCCGCCAGTTCTTCAACGGTTTCGACGAATTCGAGCTTGTCGTAATTCATCAAAAAGTCGATGGCGTTACCATGCGCGCCACAGCCAAAGCAATGGTAGAACTGCTTTTCGCCGTTTACGGTAAATGAAGGCGTTTTCTCATTATGGAATGGACAGCACGCGTGATAATTTTTGCCCTGTTTCTTGAGCTTTACCCGCGCGTCAACGAGGTCGACGATATCGGTACGAGCCAGCAGGTCATTAATAAAGACACGTGGGATTCGTCCAGCCATAAGCCCCATTTACCCGTTAACTTTCTGCTAACCATAAACGCGATCGCACGACGGCGATGCGGGGGCAAAAAGCGTAGGGATGTCAGTTCATAAACGAAAATAAGCCGCGCATTCCTTTCGGAAGCACGGCCTTTACAACTACAACTCGGTCTGAAAGGAGGGGAGTTCCCTCCAGAGATTAGTACAGACGAGTACGGCGTGCGTTTTCGCGAGCCAGTTTCTTCGCGTGACGTTTCACAGCAGAAGCTTTGGCGCGTTTACGTTCGGTAGTCGGTTTTTCATAGAACTCACGACGACGAACTTCCGCCAGAACACCTGCTTTTTCACAGGAACGTTTGAAGCGACGCAGTGCTACGTCGAACGGCTCGTTTTCACGTACTTTAATTACCGGCATGTGCCTCTCACCTTTGATTAAATCGGTTTGCTGCTGGCATCAACGCCAGCTTAATTCAAAATGGTGCGGAATTTTACTGCAACTGCTGATGCTTTGTAAAGCAACAGGAGGAACAAAAACCGCTTTTCGGTGGCATTCTTACAGGGGCGGGGATTATACACTATCCCGCAGGCCGATGAGCAATGTTTTACAATGGCGACCTCTGCGCATACACTGCGGCGCAGGCAAAAGAGGTAAAAATAAGCATGCGTGTATTGGGTATTGAAACATCCTGTGATGAGACCGGCATCGCCATTTATGACGATGAAAAGGGGCTGTTGGCTAACGAGCTGTATAGCCAGGTAAAACTGCACGCGGATTACGGCGGCGTGGTGCCAGAACTGGCGTCCCGCGACCATGTGCGTAAAACCGTGCCCCTGATTCAGGAAGCGATGAAAAACGCCGGGCTTAACGCCAGCGATATCGACGCGGTGGCCTATACCGCAGGCCCTGGCCTGGTCGGCGCGCTGCTGGTTGGCGCAACCGTCGGGCGCGCGCTGGCCTTTGCCTGGAACGTGCCTGCAGTGCCGGTGCATCATATGGAAGGGCATCTGTTGGCCCCGATGCTGGAAGAGAATCCGCCTGAATTCCCGTTCGTTGCGCTGCTGGTCTCCGGCGGTCATACCCAGCTGATTTCCGTTACCGGCATCGGTGAATATCAACTGCTGGGCGAGTCCATTGACGACGCCGCTGGCGAAGCCTTTGATAAAACAGCCAAACTGTTGGGCCTGGATTACCCAGGCGGCCCGATGCTGTCGAAGCTGGCCGCCAATGGCAATCCCGGCCGCTTTACTTTCCCGCGTCCAATGACCGATCGTCCTGGCCTGGACTTCAGCTTTTCAGGTCTTAAAACCTTTGCCGCCAACACTATTCGCGACAATGCGCCGGATCCGCAAACCCACGCGGACATCGCCCGCGCGTTTGAAGATGCCGTGGTGGATACGCTGATGATCAAATGCCGCCGCGCGCTGGAGCAAACCGGCTTTAAACGCCTGGTGATGGCGGGCGGCGTCAGCGCCAACCGCACGCTGCGCGCGAAACTGGCTGAGATGATGAAAAAACGCGGTGGCGAAGTGTTCTACGCGCGCCCAGAGTTTTGTACTGATAACGGCGCGATGATCGCTTACGCGGGCATGGTGCGTTTAAAAGCGGGCGGCGAAACCGATTTAAGCGTCTCGGTGCGGCCACGCTGGCCGCTGGCGGAACTGCCTGCCGCGTAATCAATGGAGAAGAGCCTAGCGCTCTTCTTTTTTTTGCTTTCTTTTCAGCTTGTGCCAGATTTTGGTTTCCTGTCCGCGCCATAAGCGCTGAATATTGTCGTGATGACGCAGCAAAATCAGGCAGGAGAGCATCGAAACCGGGAAGGTAAACTGGGGTTTAAACCACCAGACGTAAAACGGGGCGATTAACGCGCTGACAATAGCGCCGACCGAGGAGTAGCCGCTAAGCAACACGCTCAGCAGCCAGGTGCCTGCCATTACGCCGGTGAGATCCCAGCCGATAGGGGCAATCGCACCAAACGCCGTTGCGACGCCTTTGCCGCCGCGAAAGCCAAAGAACACCGGCCAGATATGGCCGAGGCAGGCGGCAATGGCGACTAAGCCTAACCAGAACGGAGAGAGACCGAGCGCGTAGGCACCCCAGACGGGCAGCATGCCTTTCAGCACGTCGAAAATCAGTACCGCTACGGCTGCTCCCTTGCCACCTATGCGTAAGACGTTGGTCGCCCCGGGGTTGCCGGAACCGCTATCACGCGGGTCGGGTAAACCTGCGATACGGCAGACCAAAATGGCGCTGGAAATTGAGCCGCAAAGGTACGCAAGGAGGATCATTCCAGGCGCGATTGCACTCATAACGCTGTTCCGTTTTGAAAATGTCGTTTTATTCTCTGCATCTGTGGATAATACGCATAATTTGCCGGAAGTGGTATCCGGGTGCGCTAAAAACAGGCAGGTGATGATGGATATAGTATTTATAGAGCAACTTTCGATAATCACCACTATCGGTGTTTACGACTGGGAGCAAACCATCGAACAGAAGTTAATGTTCGATATCGAAATGGCCTGGGACAACCGTCCGGCGGGAAAAAGCGACGATGTGGCGGATTGCCTGAGCTATGCCGACGTCAGCGAGGCCATCATCAGCCACGTTCAGGGCGGCAAATTTGCGCTGGTGGAGCGTGTGGCGGAAGAGGTAGCTGAGCTATTGCTCACCCGTTTCAATACGCCGTGGGTAAAAATTAAACTCAGCAAGCCTGGCGCGGTGGCGCAGGCGGCCAGCGTGGGCGTAATCATTCAGCGTGGCCATAATCCTAATCAAATCATTTAAGTTAATAATTTTTAAACCTAACGCAGCGATATCTGTCTTATAGCTCGGGCTTTTACGGCAAGCGCGTTGCGCCCGCCGTTTTTTTTTGATTTTTTTTGGGGTACGAGGACATTTCATGGGCGATTTGCATTCGCTGGTCATTGCGGCGATTCTCGGCGTAGTTGAAGGTTTAACCGAGTTTCTGCCGGTTTCCAGCACCGGGCATATGATTATCGTGGGCCATCTTCTGGGCTTTGAAGGGGAAACGGCCAAGACGTTTGAAGTGGTCATTCAGTTGGGGTCGATCCTGGCGGTGGTGGTGATGTTCTGGCGTCGCTTGTTCAGTCTCATCGGCATTCATTTTGGTCGACCCTCTCATGAGGGAATGGGGCGGGGTCGCCTGTCATTGATCCATATCTTGCTGGGGATGATCCCTGCCGTAGTGTTGGGACTGGTACTTCACGATCTGATTAAATCGCTGTTTAACCCGATCAACGTGATGTACGCGCTGGTCGTGGGCGGGGTGTTGCTGATTGCGGCGGAACTCTTTAAGCCTAAAGAGCCGCGTGCGCCCGGCCTGGATGATATGACGTACCGCCAGGCCTTCGCTATCGGCTGCTTCCAGTGCCTGGCGCTGTGGCCGGGCTTTTCGCGTTCCGGCGCAACGATATCCGGCGGGATGCTGGTGGGCGTCAGCCGTTACGCAGCATCGGAATTCTCGTTCTTACTGGCGGTGCCGATGATGATGGGCGCGACGGCGCTCGATCTGTATAAGAGCTACCACTTCCTGACGGCAGCCGATATTCCTATGTTCGCCGTAGGTTTTGTCACTGCGTTTCTGGTGGCGCTGGTGGCTATCAAAACCTTCCTGCAAATCATCAAGCGGATTTCGTTTATTCCGTTCGCCATCTACCGCTTTATCGTCGCGGCGGCAGTTTACGTGGTCTTTATGTGATGTCACGCCCCCGGCTTCAGGGCTGGGGGCAGCGCTCAGCTTTCCATTGCGCGACCGCTCTGATGCGCCGTTTGGTTAGCTCTTCGCGCACCTCGATGCCTTTAAACCCGTCTGCGACGACCTCTTTCGGCGACACCGCTTTCGCCACTTCCCAGGCTTCGCGCAACAACCGGCCTTGCGGATAATCACAGCCTTCAAAGCCCTGGCGTCCGCGCACATCCGCCTCGCTGGTTAAGGCAATTTGTTCCACGCGCTGGGGTTTGCGCCAGGCGTCGATAGAATCAAACAGCTTCACGATAGTTTTTGGCTGCAAAATCGGCAGGGTATGGATCAGATCGTGGAATTCCGCCACCAGTTTGGCGAGATCGCGGATCTCGTTCGGCACCCGCAGCCGCTGGCAGATATTCTCAACCAGCGGAACGCCTGCCGGGCCATGTCCGTGATGGCGCGGCCAGAGGCGCGGCGGCGTCAGGCCTTTTCCCACATCATGCGTCAGCGTGGCGAAACGCACGTCTACATCCGGGCTGAGCATCGCCGCCATAGAGAGCGTCATCAGCACGTGCACGCCGGTGTCGATTTCCGGGTGCCACTTTTCCGGCGCGGGCACGCCAAACAGCGCATCCAGTTCCGGGAATAACACTTTCAGCGCCCCACAGTCGCGCAGCACTTTGAAAAAGATATGGGGATTATGGGAGCGCAGTGCGTTTTCAGTCTCTTTCCAGACCCGCTCCGGGGTGAGGTGAGCCAGTTCGCCGGCCTCGGTCATGTCCCGCATCAGCGCCTGGGTTTCTTCGGCGATAGTAAAATTGAGGTGGGCGAAGCGGGCGGCGAAACGCGCCACGCGCAGTACGCGCAGCGGGTCTTCATTGAACGCGCCGGAAACGTGGCGCAGCAGTCGCTTTTCGATATCCGCACGCCCGTTATACGGGTCGACAAATTCGCCGTTTTCGTCCAGCGCGATGGCGTTAATCGTTAAATCGCGGCGCAGTAAATCCTGCTCAAGGGTGACGTCGGGCGCGGCATAGCAAACAAACCCGGTATAGCCGTAGCCGTTTTTCCGCTCGGTACGGGCGAGGGCGTACTCTTCACGCGTTTGCGGGTGCAAAAACACCGGGAAATCGCGCCCAACCTGTTGATAGCCCAGCTCAAGCATTTGGGCAGGCGTTGCGCCTACCACAACCCAGTCTCTGTCTTTAACCGGTAGCCCTAACAATCCATCACGTACTGCACCACCGACCAAATAGCTCTTCACCCACACCTCTCTTGTTCACATTAGCGTTGAGATAATACGTAAGTGTAGAGGAGAAGGCCAAGTAAAAGGGCAACCTGTATGGTTGCCCTTTGGGGATTAATTCATCCAGCGGTCTTTCTTCTTGCGACGCGGGATCATATGCGGAAGCAGCAGGCCCAGCAGCAGACCAACGCCTAACACGCCGCCGCCGTACATAAACCACTGCATAATAATGGTGCGCTGCTTGTCGTCGAGTTGCAGATTCGCGGCGTTCACTTTCTTGCTCGCCACAATCAGCTCATTTTTCAGCTTTTGATTTTCATCTTTCAGGCCGTTAATAATGCTGTCGCTGGCAGAAACCTTCTTCTGCATATCTGACGTGCGCTCATTCCAGGTCGCATCAATATTATTCAGCTTATCGGTCAGTGTTTTAACCTGATTTTCCAGTTCCGGCACGCGGGTACGCAGGCTCGGTTCGGTATTCAGTTCTTTCAGCGGGATCCATGCGGTACGCCCGTTGCTGTCACGCACCTGGCCATAATTCGTTGACTCATTGGTCTGCAATAACGTGACGGCTTCACCCGCGTTAAGTGAGCCCACAAGGCGATAATTATCGCCAGGGCCGCTGCGAACCCAGGTGGTCAGTTCATCGGAAACGTAGCGTTTCTCTTCGCTATGGGCCACAGTAGAAACGCTAAGCGCGAATAAAGTCAGGCAAATCAGGCGTAATTTAGGCATCAGGTCTTCATTAATCGTTTTTCGTGGGATGATAGTAGTGCAACAGTTTGACGATGCGAAGCGCAAACCTGAATGAGAATCATCCTGGTACATCAGTGACTGGCGCACAGCCAAAGGGTTTGTTGCTCGTCTAAAACGCCTTCGGCGTGGCATTTTAGCGGAAAATACTATCTACTGACAAAAAACAGGCCCGTAAGTTCGCCGGACATTCGCACCGGTGTGACGCAACCGTAAGTAAAAGGCTATGGCACAAGAAATCGAACTCAAATTTATCGTACAACCCGAGGTCCTTGAGGCCGTGCGCAACGTCCTTAATGGGCTTTCCGGCGAACATCACGCTCCCCGTCAGTTACACAACGTTTACTACGAAACGCCTGATAACCAGTTACGGAATCATGGCACTGGATTGCGGGTGCGTGGGGACAATGGCCGCTACGAAATGACCGTGAAAACTGCGGGACGTGTCGTTGGAGGCGTTCATCAGCATCCGGAATACAATGTCGCGCTGGACAGCGCCGAGCTGGATTTAGCACGTTTCCCGGCGGACATCTGGCCGGATGGGCTGACGGCTGATACCCTGCAAAGCCAGGTTCGCCCGCTGTTCAGCACTGATTTTCAGCGCGAGAAGTGGGTGGTTACTCACGGTGAAAGCCGCATTGAGTTGGCGCTCGATCGTGGCGAGGTGAAAGCGGGAGAGCACAGCGAGCCGCTGTGCGAGCTGGAAATGGAACTGCTGGAAGGCCAGTTAGCGGATATTTTAAAACTGGCGCGCCAGCTGGTGGCGGTCCCCGGCCTGCGCCAGGGCAGCCTGAGCAAGGCCGCACGTGGTTATCATCTGGCCCAGGGCAACGCCCTGCGGGCAATCCAGCCGCTGACGGTGATCGCTATGCAGCCGAAAGCGACCGTTGAGCAGGGGCTGCAAACGGCGCTGGAAGCCGCGCTATCCCACTGGCAGTACCATGAAGAGTTGTGGGTGCGCGGAAATACCCTGGCGAAATCGCAGGTCCAGCAGGCCATCGGCCTGGTTCGCCATATTCTGGCGCTGTTCGGCGGCGTTGTTCCAAGGAAAGCGAGCGCTCGCTTACGTGATTTACTGACCCAGTGCGAAGTGTCGCTGGTCTCGGACGCCTCGGCGGAAACCCTCGCATTCGGCAGTGAAATCAGCACCGCGAAACTGGCGTTGACCGAATGGCTGTTGACCCAGGGCTGGCAGCCGTTTATCGATGAAAAAGACCGCCGCAAGCTCGATGATTCCTTTAAGCGCTACGCCGATATCCATCTGTCGCGCCACGCCGCTGAGCTTAAACAGGCGTTTTTACAATCCTGCGGCGAACGCTACCGCGATCAATTACCGCGTTTATACCGCGAGCTGGACGCTATCCGCACCCTGGCGGGCGTTTACCCTGGCGAGGCGGCGCTTGACTGGATCGATACCTGGGACGCCCTGCGTCACGCTATCGAAAACGGCTTACGCAGTGATATCGAATCTCTGCGTCATGAAGCGATCGCACAATCGCCGTTCTGGCTGCACAGCGGAAAAAAATAAAAGGACGCCACCATGATGCCGCTCTCACCTTTACTGCAGCAACACGCTGAAAACGTGCTGGCTAACCTGCCTGAGCCGTTATCGGGCCTTGCGCTGGACCAGGACGCGCAGGCGATGCTGGCATTCAGCGATTTCGTGCGCGACGGGCTGGCCGCGCATCCCGAATGGCTGGACGAGCTGCGCGGCAGGCCGCCGGAAGCCGACGAAGAACGCCATTACGCGCTCTGGCTTCAGGAGGCATTGCAGGAGGTGAGCGATGAGGCGCAACTGATGCGTACGCTGCGCCAGTTCCGGCGGCGGATCATGGTGCGTATCGCCTGGGCGCAAACCCTGAATCTGGTTGCCACCCAGGGCACGCTGGCGCAGCTCAGCGTGCTGGCCGAAACGCTGATTGTCGCCGCGCGCGACTGGCTGTGGGCATCCTGCTGTCGCGAGTGGGGCACGCCGTGCAATGCGCAGGGCGAGCCGCAGCCGCTGATGATCCTCGGCATGGGCAAACTCGGCGGCGGTGAACTCAATTTTTCTTCTGATATTGACCTGATCTTCGCCTGGCCGGAAAACGGCGTTACCCAGGGCGGGCGGCGCGAGCTGGATAACGCGCAGTTCTTTACCCGCATGGGCCAGCGGCTGATCAAAGTGCTCGATCAGCCGACCCAGGATGGCTTCGTTTACCGGGTGGATATGCGCCTGCGCCCGTTCGGCGACAGCGGCCCGCTGGTGCTGAGCTTTGCGGCGCTGGAGGATTATTACCAGGAGCAGGGGCGCGACTGGGAACGCTACGCCATGGTAAAAGCGCGCATTATGGGCGACAAAGACGATCGCTGGAGCCAGGAGCTGCGCGCCATGCTGCGTCCGTTTGTCTTCCGCCGCTATATCGATTTCAGCGTGATCCAGTCGCTGCGTAATATGAAAGGGATGATCGCTCGCGAAGTGCGGCGGCGCGGCCTGACCGACAATATTAAGCTGGGTGCGGGTGGCATCCGTGAAACCGAGTTTATCGTCCAGGTGTTCCAGTTGATTCGCGGTGGACGCGAGCCGTCGCTGCAATCACGCTCGCTACTGCCGACGCTGGAGGCCATCGACGCGCTCCATCTGCTGCCAGCGGGCGATGCACAACAGTTACGCGGCGCTTATCTGTTTCTGCGCCGCCTCGAAAACCTGCTGCAAAGCATTAATGACGAGCAGACCCAGACGCTGCCGGGCGATGAACTGAATCGCGCGCGCCTGGCCTGGGCGATGGGCGAGCCCGACTGGGCGGCGCTCCAGGCAACGTTAGCCAGCCATATGACGGCGGTGCGGCACATATTTAACGAACTGATTGGCGATGACGAGCCCGACGCCGGCGAAGATAAACTGGCCGAAGGCTGGCGCGAACTGTGGCAGGACGCGCACGATGCGGATGTTACGAGCCCGGTGTTAAGCCATCTTGATAGCGACAGCCAGCGTCAGGTCATCGCGTTGGCGGCGGATTTCCGCAAAGAGGTGGACAAACGCACCATCGGCCCGCGTGGACGCCACGTGCTGGATCTGCTGATGCCGCGCCTGCTAAGCGAAGTGTGCGCCATGCCGATGCCCGCGGTCCCGCTGGGGCGCATCACGCCGCTGCTGTTGGGCATCGTGACCCGCACCACGTATCTGGAACTGCTTACCGAATTCCCCGGTGCGCTGAAGCATCTTATCCGGCTGTGCGCCGCCTCGCCGATGATCGCCGGGCAGCTGGCGCGTTATCCGCTGCTGCTCGATGAGCTGCTCGATCCAAATACCCTTTATCAGCCGACGGCCACCAATGCTTATCGCGATGAGCTGCGCCAGTATTTGCTGCGCGTTCCGGAAGACGACGAAGAGCAGCAGCTTGAAGCGATGCGCCAGTTTAAACAGGCCCAGTTGCTGCGCGTGGCGGCGGCGGATATCGCCGGAACTCTGCCGGTGATGAAAGTGAGCGATCACTTAACGTGGCTGGCGGAAGCGATGATCGACGCGGTGGTACAGCAGGCGTGGACCCTGATGGTGGCGCGTTACGGCACGCCGACGCATCTTCAGGGCCGGGAAGGGCGCGGTTTCGCCGTGGTGGGCTATGGCAAACTGGGCGGCTGGGAGCTGGGATACAGCTCCGATCTCGACCTGGTGTTCCTGCACGATTGCCCGGCAGACGTGATGACCGACGGCGAGCGCGAGATCGATGGCCGCCAGTTCTATCTGCGGCTTGCCCAGCGCATCATGCACCTGTTCAGCACCCGCACCTCGTCCGGCATCTTGTATGAAGTGGACGCCCGGCTGCGTCCGTCCGGCGCGGCGGGAATGCTGGTGACTACCGTGGAGTCCTTCGCGGATTATCAGCAAAACGAGGCCTGGACCTGGGAGCATCAGGCGCTGGTGCGCGCCCGCGTGGTCTACGGCGATCCGCAGCTGTGCCGGGATTTTGACGCCATCCGCCGCCAGATTTTGTGTAAACCGCGTGACGGCGACGCGTTACAAACCGAAGTGCGCGAAATGCGTGAGAAAATGCGCGCCCACCTTGGCAATAAGCATAAAGACCGCTTTGATATTAAAGCCGATGAGGGCGGAATTACCGATATTGAGTTTATTACCCAGTATCTGGTGCTGCGCTATTCTCACGATGCGCCGAAGCTGACCCGCTGGTCTGATAACGTGCGCATCCTCGAGTTGCTGGCACAGAATGACATCATGCCGGAGCAGGAAGCGCGCGCGCTGACCCACGCTTACGTCACGCTGCGCGATGAGCTACACCATCTGGCGCTTCAGGAGCTACCCGGCCACGTAGAGCCCGGCGCGTTTCAGGCGGAGCGCCAGCAGGTTATCCAAAGCTGGGCGGCATGGCTGGGCAAGGCATAAAAATGTGTACGCAGGGAATTGTGCTATTATCCCGCGCAAATTTGGTATCTCTCAGGAGAGTCTGGAATGAAAGTAACGCTGCCCGAGTTTGAACGCGCAGGCGTCATGGTGGTGGGCGATGTCATGCTCGATCGCTACTGGTATGGCCCCACCAGCCGTATCTCCCCGGAAGCCCCGGTCCCGGTGGTCAAAGTCGATAATATCGAAGAACGCCCCGGCGGTGCGGCGAACGTGGCGATGAACATCGCTTCGCTGGGCGCGCACTCCCGTCTGGTTGGCCTGACCGGCATCGACGATGCGGCGCGGGCGCTGAGCCAGGCGCTGGCTAACGTTAACGTGAAATGTGATTTTGTGTCGGTGCCGACTCACCCGACCATTACCAAACTGCGGGTACTGTCCCGTAACCAACAGCTGATCCGCCTGGATTTCGAAGAAGGATTTGAAGGCGTTGATCCGGAGCCGCTGCACGAGCGCATCAACCAGGCGTTGGGCAATATCGGCGCGCTGGTGCTGTCTGACTACGCCAAAGGCGCGCTGGCCAGCGTCCAGCAGATGATCCAACTGGCGCGCAAAGCAGGCGTCCCGGTGCTGATCGACCCGAAAGGCACCGATTTTGAACGCTACCGCGGCGCGACGCTGCTGACGCCGAACCTGTCTGAATTTGAAGCCGTAGTCGGGAAATGCAAAACCGACGCGGAAATCGTTGAGCGCGGCATGAAGCTGGTGGCGGATTATGACCTCAGCGCGCTACTGATCACCCGTTCAGAGCAGGGCATGAGCCTACTGCAACCGGGTAAAGATCCGCTGCACCTGCCGACCCAGGCGCAGGAAGTGTATGACGTGACCGGCGCGGGCGATACCGTGATCGGCGTGCTGGCGGCCACCCTTGCGGCGGGTAACTCGCTGGAAGAAGCCTGCTTCTTCGCTAACGCGGCGGCGGGTGTGGTGGTGGGTAAACTCGGTACTTCTACCGTGTCGCCCATCGAGCTGGAAAACGCGGTACGAGGTCGTGCCGATTCCGGTTTTGGCGTGATGGACGAAGAGGCGCTGAAACTGGCTGTCGCCGCGGCGCGCAAACGCGGCGAGAAAGTCGTGATGACCAACGGCGTGTTCGACATTCTCCACGCCGGGCACGTGTCCTATCTGGCTAACGCCCGCAAGCTGGGCGACCGTTTGATTGTCGCGGTCAACAGCGACGCCTCCACCAAACGCCTGAAAGGCGAAACCCGCCCGGTGAACCCGCTGGAACAGCGGATGATCGTGCTGGGCGCGCTGGAAGCCGTGGACTGGGTGGTGTCGTTTGAGGAAGATACGCCGCAGCGCCTGATCGCCGGGATCCTGCCTGACCTGCTGGTCAAAGGCGGCGACTACAAACCGGAACAGATCGCGGGCAGTGAAGAGGTCTGGGCCAACGGCGGCGAGGTGATGGTACTGAACTTCGAAGACGGCTGTTCAACCACTAACATCATTAAAAAGATCCAGAAAGACAGCGCTAAATAAAACCAATCGGGCCTTCATAGAAGGCCCGATTTTTTACTGCGGTTTTTCGTCATCAATCGGCGGAACCGCTGGCGCAGGCTGGATCACGTCCACCGGCGGGATAGCCGGCGCTGGCGCAGCAGATTGTTCCACTGGCGTATTGCGGCTTTCCAGCGCGCTGATACGCTGTTCCAGCGCCGCCAGCTTCTCGCGGGTGCGCAGCAGCACCTGAGTCTGTACATCAAATTCTTCACGGCTGACAAGGTCGAGACGCGTCAACTGCGACTGTAAAACCTGGCGGATTTTCTTTTCAACATCATCCCCGAATTCACGAATGCCTTTTGGCATGGATTCATGAACCTGGCGGGCAATCTGCTCAATTTTCTTCGGGTCAATCATGGCGGTTTCCCAGTGCGTGAGTTACATAACCTCTTATTGTAATGCCTGTTTCCGGGAGGAGAAACCGGAAATGTATGAATCTAAGTAATAGCACAAACCGATTTATTTAGGCTGCTGAATACATTGCCGACAATAGTCATTGGCGTTATAGTAATCCCGCTTATTCTCAGGGCGGGGCGAAATTCCCCACCGGCGGTAAATCAGCTTAGGCTGAAAGCCCGCGAGCGCTTCAGGAGCAATCCTGAAGGTCAGCAGATCCGGTGTAATTCCGGGGCCGACGGTTAAAGTCCGGATGGGAGAGAGTAACGATCAAGTCGGGCATACGGCCCACTCACGTTATTTTTTTGCCGTTTTACGACGGCACTCCTAAGACCGCCCTGATTCTGGTAACCATAATTTTAATGAGGTTTTTTTACCATGAATCAGACGCTTCTTTCCTCTTTCGGTACCGCATTTGAACGCGTAGAACACGCTCTGACCGCTTTGCGCGAAGGCCGTGGCGTGATGGTGCTCGATGATGAAGACCGTGAAAACGAAGGCGATATGATTTTCGCCGCCGAAACCATGACCGTTGAACAAATGGCGCTGACTATTCGCCACGGCAGCGGCATTGTGTGCCTGTGCATTACCGAAGATCGCCGTCAGCAGCTCGACCTGCCGATGATGGTTGAAAACAACACCAGCGCGTACGGCACCGGTTTTACCGTGACCATCGAAGCCGCGCACGGCGTGAGCACCGGCGTTTCCGCCGCGGACCGCGTTACCACCATCCGCGCTGCTATCGCTGATGACGCGAAACCTTCCGATCTGAACCGTCCGGGCCACGTGTTCCCGCTGCGCGCGCAGAGCGGCGGTGTATTGACCCGCGGCGGCCATACCGAAGCCACTATCGATCTGGTGACGCTGGCAGGTTTCAAACCGGCTGGCGTACTGTGCGAACTGACCAACGATGACGGCTCTATGGCGCGCGCGCCGGAGTGCATCGACTTCGCCGTGAAGCACCAGATGGCGGTCGTGACCATTGAAGATCTGGTGGCTTACCGCCAGCAGCACGAGCGTAAAGCCAGCTAATTCTTCAGGCAGATAATAAAAAACCCGGTTACATCAACCGGGTTTTTTACGTCCAGAGCAATCAGCCAATCCCGCTGGTTTGCAGCAGCGTCAGGCTTAGCCCCATCACCGACATCCCGCACAGCACGCCGTAACTGGGGTTATTATTCGGGTCGATCTCTTTCGCCAGCGGCATCAGCTCGTCTACAGAAAGCGCCACCATAATCCCCGCCACCGCCGCCATAATTGAGGCCATCAGCACCGGCGATACCAGCGATCCGAGGATCAGCCACGCCAACACACCGCCGAGAATTTCCGCCATTCCGGAGATACCCGCCCAGAACACCGCTTTATATTTAGAACCCGTGGCGGCATACACCGGCCCGGCTACCGCCAGTCCTTCAGGAATATTGTGCAAGGCGACAGCTAAAGCGATGCCAAATCCTAATTCCAGATTGTTGCTGGCCGTCACGAAGGTGGCGACGCCTTCCGGGAAGTTATGCAGGCTGATACCGAGCGTCAGCAACAGCGCGGTGCGCTTGAGATTGCGCGGCGCGCGCTGCAGATCTTTATCCAGCAGATCCTGGGCATGGGCATGGGGTAGAATTCGATCCAGGGCGTAGTAACCCAGCAGGCCGACAATAAACATGCCGTAGCCCAGCATCGGCGACATCCCTTCTTCGCGCAGCGCGGCGGGCAGCATTTCCATCAAAGAAATCAGTAGCATAATGCCAGCGGCAAAACCCAGCGAAAACGCCAGCAGCCGGTTTGACGGTTTTTGGCCGATCACGCCCAGCAGCGCGCCGATAAACGTGGCTCCGCCAGCCAGTAAAGTCAATATAAGAGGGACCGACATCAACAGCTCCTTGTGTTCTGGATTCTCAAAGCTTAAAGAACCCGCCGATTAAAATCGACGCGTGGTCAGCGGATTTACACCAGCCTTACATTCAAATTTCCTGATGATCTCCATCATGGTTATCTGAGTTCTTCTTTTCCCGAATCAGCGTAAGGTTTATCCATCAACATTACCCCGAAGAGCAAAGGATAACACCATGAACGTTTCGCGTATGCCTACACTGTTTCTCGGCCACGGTAGCCCGATGAACGTGCTGGAAGACAATCAGTATACTCAGGCCTGGCGGCAGTTGGGCGCAACCCTGCCACGTCCAAAAGCGATTGTCGTGGTGTCTGCCCACTGGTTCACCCGGGGTACCGGCGTCACGGCCATGGAACAGCCCAAAACCATCCATGATTTTGGCGGATTCCCGCAGGCGCTGTATGACACCCATTACCCGGCTCCAGGCTCGCCGGAACTGGCGCAGCGGCTGGTCGATCTGCTCGCGCCGGTGCCCGTTGCGCTCGACAGAGAAGCCTGGGGGTTTGATCACGGCTCATGGGGCGTACTGATCAAGATGTACCCGGATGCCGACATCCCGATGGTGCAATTGAGTATAGACAGCACGAAGCCTGCCGCCTGGCATTTTGAAATGGGCCGTAAACTGGCGGCGCTGCGTGATGAAGGCATTATGCTGATCGCCAGCGGCAACGTGGTGCACAACCTGCGTACCGCCCGCTGGCACGGTGAAAATACGCCGTATCCGTGGGCGACGGCGTTTAACGATATGGTGAAAGCCAATCTCACCTGGCAAGGGCCGGTCGAGCAGCATCCGCTGGTGAATTATCTCCAGCAGGAAGGGGGCAGCTTGTCTAACCCGACCCCGGAACACTTTTTACCTTTGCTGTACGTGCTGGGCGCGTGGGACGGCAGCGAGCCGGTTTCGGTGCCGGTGGACGGTATCGAGATGGGATCGTTGAGTATGCTGTCGGTGCAGGTGGGCTAACAAAAGGGCGCGATATCATTCGCGCCCGGTCTATTACTCGATAAAGATATGCGGATAAAAACGTGACAGATCCTGGGTGATTAACGCCCGATCTTCACGGATGCCGATCCCGGCAGGCTGATCGTTGATAAGCCAGCTGCCGATCAGCGTATAGCTGTCGCCAAACTTCGGTAGCGGATAGAACTGCTGCACGATCATGCCTTCCTCGCCATACGGCCCCTCGACGTGCTCCAGTGTTTGCCCGTTTTCAATGATGGAAATATTGGCGCCTTCGCGGGAAAAAATTGGCTTCACGACGTATTTATCCATCGTCGGGTGCTGGTCTTCAGCAAAATAAGCGGGTAGCAGGTTAGGGTGGTTCGGGAACATCTCCCACAGCATCGGCAGCAGGGCTTTGTTGGAAATGATGCTTTTCCAGGCCGGTTCCAGCCAGCGCACGCCTGCGTCTTCCAGCTTGGTGGAGAAGATCTCGCGCAGCATGTATTCCCACGGGTAGAGCTTAAACAGGTTGGCGATCACCTGATCCTGCGGATCGGTAAACTGGCCTTTCTCGCCCAGGCCGATGTCGTCGATATACAAGAATTCGCTCGCTACGCCTGCCTCAGCGGCGCAATCCTGCAAATACTGCACGGTTCCGCGATCTTCCACCGTGTCGCGGCAGCAGGCGAAATGCACCAGATTAAAACCGTGTTGTTCTTTCAGCTCGGCGAAGCGCGCGATCACCTTCTCTTGCAGGCTGTTGAACTGATCGCTGTTGGCCGGGAGCTTGCCCGCGTTGATCTGATCTTCCAGCCAGATCCACTGGAAAAATGCCGCTTCATACAGCGAGGTAGGCGTATCGGCGTTGTTCTCTAACAGCTTCGGATCGCCGACGCCATCCCAGGCCAGATCGAGACGTGAGTAGAGCGACGGCTGCTGGCTGCGCCAGGACTGGCGCACAAACTCCCAGGTGTGTTTCGGAATGCGGAATTTGGTCAGCAGCGCATCGCTGGCGACGACCTTCTCCACCACCTGCAAACACATCTGATGAAGTTCGGCGGTGACGGTTTCCAGGCGTTCCACCTGGTCGAGCGTTAACTGGTAATAGGCTTCCTCACACCAGTACGGCTCGCCGTACATGGTGTGGAAGTTGAAACCGTATTCGGTAGCTTTTTCGCGCCAGTCCGGGCGCTCGCTAATGGCAATCCGTTCCATCGATCAACCACCCATCGAACGGTTGGAGGTGCCGGTTGCCGAGCTACGCTGCATGGCGGACTGCTTCGCCACCGATTCGCCAAAGCCGCCGCGGGTTACGGTCGTGGTGGTGGCTGGTTTCGGGGCCATGGCGGTTTTCGGCACCGTCATGGTGCGGCCCGGCTGCGCTGCGCCATAGCTCTTGCCGCTGGCGTCGTTGTACTGGCCGTAGGCCGGGCTGGCAGGATTGCGCGAGGTGAACAGCGGCTGCTGCGCGAAGCCCGCGCCGCCGCCCATCATACGGCCCATCATGTAGCCCGCCATTAACGGCATCCAGAAGCTGCCACCGCTGTGGGCCTGAGCCTGGTTTTCACCCGCCATGCCCGCCTGTGCGGGTGCCTGCTGGCACTGGTTTTCGCCAAATTCCGCCACGCAGTCTTCGCGGGTGGCGTATTTCGGCGCGGTGCGCTCGGCTTCTTTCAGGGCGTTGTTATAGGCGGTGGTACATTCGGCGCTTTTGCCCGGGTTAGCCGTCGAACAGTCGTCGGCATTCTGATAAAGCGAGACAGTCTCATCGCTCTTTTCACAACCCGCAAGCATAAACACGGCGGAAACCGCCAGTGCAACCGGAGTTAAGTGGCGCGCGCTAAAGCTTTTGCGAAACGTCGCATGATTGATGGATTTTGTCCGTTTCATTTTATCTTCCTGAACCCAGTGATAATGCAAAGAATTAACTTCAAAGGATAGAGGATGAACGGTCGAAATTAAAGCGGCAGGCGCGCCGGGCGCGGATCTTTACGTTGCCTTACGAAGTTTCGGGGGGTGATTCACACCCCCCGTCGCAGGCTTAATTGCGGAACGGATTTTTACCGTTGCTCTGCGTAGCGGCTGCGGGTTGCACCGCGCTCGCCGGCTGAGCGGCTGGCTGGGTCTGCGCACCATTGGTGGCGGCGTAGCCATCGGCGGCGGCATCCTGCTGGGCATTTTCCGGTGCCACGATTTCAGGCGTGGTGGAAACCGGTTTGCCCAGGTTGCTGTTGAGGATTTGCAGATCCTGCTCATTCAACGTGCCCAGCGCGGATTTAATATTCAGCTGGTTAATCAGGTAGTTATAACGGGCGCTGGAGAGCTGCTGCTTCGCGTTGTACAGGGTAGTGGTGGCATCCAGCACATCAACGATGGTACGGGTACCCACTTCGTAGCCAGCTTCTGTCGCATCTAATGAACTCTGGGCAGAAACCACTGCCTGTTTGTAGGCGTTGATGCTGCTGATAGAGGCATTGATGTTATTGAAGGAGGAGCGCACGGTTTGCACGACGTTGCGGTGCGCGCTTTCAAGCTGCTCGCTGGCACCGACGAAGTTGTACTGCGCCTGTTTAACCTGGGAATTTACCGCGCCGCCGCTGTAAATCGGCAGGGAGAAGTTAATGCCGACTTTATTCTGGCCGACGTTGCTGTCGTTATACTGAGCGGTATTGGTCGCGGAGCCGCTGTAAGAGCTGTCGGAAATGCCAGTTGAGGCGGTCAAACCTACCGTCGGCATATGGCCGGTTTCAGCCAGGCGAATCTGCTCGCGGGCCAAATCCTGGCTGAGGCGCGCCTGCAACAGCGCCAGGTTGCGGTTTTCCGCTTCTTTCAGCAGATTGTTCACCGAATCCGGTTTCGCGGTTTTGAACGCGTCAACGTTCAGCGACGCCAGCTGCGGATAGTAATTGCCGGTCACCTGACGCAGCTGTTCCAGCGCGTTATCCAGGTTGTTACGGGCGGTCACTTCGTTCGCCAGCACGTTATCGTACTGGGAGCGGGCGTTCTGTACGTCGGTGATCGCCACCAGACCCACGTTAAAACGCTGGGTAGTCTGGTCTAACTGGCGGTAGATCGCCTGTTTCTGCGCTTCGGTATAGGAAAGCGCATCGATAGCGCTCAGCACGTTAAAATAGGCGGTCGCGGTGTTCAGGATCAGGGTTTGCTGATCGGTCTGGAAGGTGACGTCCTGAATACCGGCGCTTTTTTCCTGAAGCGTTAACTGACGCCATTTCGACATATCGAAAATGGTCTGGGTCAACGACAGCGACGCGCTGGTAGTGTTGGAGTTAATGCCGTTCGCGTCGCGGTAACCGTTGCTGTAAGAGTAGTCTGCGCCAAGGCCGAGCTGCGGTAATAAAGGACTGCGAGCTTCGTTGATTTTTTCGAATGCGGCATCACGATCGGCAGCGGATCTACGCAGGTCCGGGTTGCTCAAACGTGCTTGCTGATAAACCTGTAACAGGTTTTCTGCCTGGCTCATGGCGCTGAATCCGGTAAGGCTCAGGCCGATAAGAATGGGGAGCAGTTTCTTCATTTGCATTCCTTGTTGTGAAGCAGAATTTGTTTATTAGCGCTGACAGAAGTCGAAAATTGTCGCCGATTTTAGCAGAATCCGCGATATCTGAAGATTGGCCTTCTGTGCCTTATGCCATTAAATTTCATCAATCTACCATATTGGCGTTATAACGACAGGTAAACTGGAGTTGAATACGTTCACCACAATCCTCATTTATAACAGGCTTTGATCATGAGCAAACCAGACGATCGCGCAGTGACTTTCACAAAAAACGATGTAGAAATTATTGCACGGGAAAAATTGTACCGCGGCTTTTTTTCGTTAGATCTGTATCGTTTTCGACACCGCCTTTTCAATGGTGAAATGAGCGGTGAAGTGCGACGTGAAATTTTTGAGCGCGGTCATGCTTCAGTCCTGCTACCCTTTGACCCTGTGCGCGATGAAGTGGTGCTGATCGAACAGATCCGCATTGCCGCGTATGACACCAGCGACACCCCGTGGTTGCTGGAGCTGGTCGCCGGCATGATTGAGCCCGGCGAAAGCGTAGAAGAGGTGGCGCGCCGCGAAGCCATGGAAGAAGCAGGATTGCTGGTAGGACGCACGAAGCCGGTATTGAACTATCTCGCAAGCCCAGGCGGCACCAGCGAGCGGTTATCGATTCTGGTGGGTGAAGTGGATGCCACCCAGGCCGAAGGTATACACGGCCTGGTGGAAGAAAACGAAGATATTCGTGTTCATGTGGTAAGCCGGGAACAGGCATACCAGTGGGTAAACGAGGGGAAAATCGATAACGCAGCCTCAGTCATCGCACTGCTCTGGCTGCAACTGCACTATCAAGAAATACGTCAAGAGTGGAACACCTGAATATGAAGCGCTACACCCCCGACTTTCCAGAAATGATGCGCCTTTGCGAAACCAATTTTGCAATTTTGCGCCGCTTGCTGCCGCGAACTGACGCAGTGGGCGAAACCGTGAGCTATCAAGTCGGCAGCGCGCAATACCGATTAACGATCCTCGAATCCACCCGCTACACTACGCTGGTGGAAATCAAACAGACCGTGCCCGCAATTAGCTACTGGAGCCTGCCATCAATGTCGGTGCGGCTCTATCATGACGCGATGGTGGCGGAAGTGTGTTCAAGCCAGCAGATCTTTCGCTTCAAAGCACGTTATGATTACCCGAACAAAAAGTTGCATCAACGCGATGAAAAGCATCAAATTAACCAGTTTCTTGCGGATTGGTTGCGCTACTGCCTGGCGCATGGAGCGATGGCGGTTCCGGTTTGTTAGCGTCGTGAAACCTAAGGACACCCTTTGGAAAGTTTGTTGAATCTTCCTGTTGCGGATGGGGCGAGCGTCAGGATTTTACAAATTACCGATACCCACCTGTTCGCGCAAAAAAGCGAAACGCTGTTGGGCGTCAATACCTGGAGTAGTTATCAGGCTGTGCTGGAAGCAATCACCGCACAGCAGCGTCCGTGCGACCTGATTGTCGCGACCGGTGATTTAGCGCAGGATCATACGCCTGAGGCCTACCAGCATTTCGCACAGGGCATTGCCGCATTTTCTGCGCCCTGCGTCTGGCTGCCGGGCAATCACGATTTCCAGCCTGCTATGTTCAGCGCGCTCCAGGATGCGGGCATCTCCCCGGCGAAGCAGGTGCTGTGCGGTGAAAAGTGGCAGATTTTGCTGCTGGACAGCCAGGTGTTCGGCGTGCCGCACGGCGAGTTAAGCGAATATCAGCTGGAGTGGCTGGAAGCAAAGCTGGCGGAGAACGCCGATCGGTTCACCTTATTATTGCTTCACCATCATCCGCTGCCAGCGGGATGTAGCTGGCTGGATCAACACAGCCTGCGTAATGCGGGCGAGCTGGACGCGGTGCTGGGCCGTTTTCCGAATGTGCGCCACCTGCTGTGTGGACATATCCATCAGGAGCAGGATCTCGACTGGAATGGCCGCCGTCTGCTGGCGACGCCGTCGACCTGCGTTCAGTTCAAACCCCACTGCGCGAATTTTACCCTTGATACCATCGCCCCTGGCTGGCGCTGGCTGGAACTGCATGCCGACGGCACATTGACCACCCAGGTCGAACGCCTGGAGGGGACGCAGTTCAATCCTGACACCGCGTCCGAAGGCTACTGATGTCCACACTTCTCTACCTGCACGGGTTCAACAGCTCGCCGCTCTCCGCGAAGGCGACGCTGTTTAAAGCCTGGCTGGAACAGCATCATCCGGCGATTAACATGATCGTGCCTCAGCTGCCGCCGTTTCCCTCCGATGCGGCGGAACTGCTGGAGTCGCTGGTGCTGGAGCACGGCGGCGAAGAGCTGGCGGTGGTGGGCTCGTCTCTCGGCGGGTATTACGCCACCTGGCTCTCCCAGTGCTTTATGTTACCGGCGGTGGTGGTAAACCCGGCGGTGCGCCCGTTTGAACTGCTGGTCGACTATTTAGGCCAAAACGAGAACCCCTACACCGGGCAGCAATATGTGCTAGAGTCACGCCATATTTACGATCTTAAAGTCATGCAAATCGACCCGCTGGAAGCGCCGGATTTGATTTGGCTGCTGCAGCAGACCGGGGACGAGGTGCTTGATTATCGCCAGGCGGTGGCGTACTACGCTTCCTGCCGGCAGACCGTGATTGACGGGGGTAATCACGCCTTTGTGGGCTTTGAAGATTATTTCTCACAGATTGTCGATTTCCTGGGGCTTGAGTAATTCCGCCCCGAGTCGATGCCGTTTCTCTCTGAACGAATAAACCATGACGCAATCCTATAACGCTGATGCCATTGAGGTACTCACCGGGCTTGAGCCGGTTCGCCGCCGTCCGGGGATGTATACCGATACCACTCGCCCCAACCACCTTGGGCAAGAAGTTATTGATAACAGCGTGGACGAAGCGCTGGCGGGCCATGCGAAACGCGTAGACGTCATTCTCCACGAAGATCAATCCCTTGAAGTGATTGACGACGGGCGCGGTATGCCTGTCGATATCCACCCGGAAGAGGGTGTGCCCGCCGTTGAGCTGATCCTGTGCCGTTTGCACGCGGGCGGTAAGTTCTCTAATAAAAACTACCAGTTCTCCGGCGGCCTGCACGGCGTGGGGATCTCGGTGGTCAACGCCCTGTCGAAGCGGGTAGAAGTGAACGTCCGCCGTGACGGACAGGTCTACAACATCGCGTTCGCCAACGGCGATAAAGTGAAAGATCTGGAAGTGGTCGGCACCTGCGGTAAACGCAATACCGGCACCAGCGTGCACTTCTGGCCGGATGAATCGTTTTTCGATTCTCCGCGTTTTTCGGTATCGCGCTTAAGCCATTTGCTGAAAGCGAAAGCGGTGCTGTGCCCCGGCGTAGAAATCACTTTTAAAGATAAAGTGAACAACACCGAGCAGCGCTGGTGCTATCTCGACGGGCTGAATGATTACCTGAGCGAGGCGGTCAACGGGCTGCCGACGCTGCCGGAAAAACCGTTTATCGGCAATTTCTCCAGCGATACCGAAGCCGTAGACTGGGCGCTGCTGTGGCTGCCGGAAGGCGGCGAACTGCTGACGGAAAGCTACGTTAACCTGATCCCGACCATGCAGGGCGGCACCCACGTTAACGGCCTGCGTCAGGGCCTGCTGGACGCGATGCGCGAGTTTTGCGAATACCGCAACATCCTGCCGCGCGGCGTGAAGCTCTCCGCGGAAGATATCTGGGAACGCTGCGCCTATGTGCTGTCGGTAAAAATGCAGGACCCGCAGTTTGCCGGGCAGACCAAAGAGCGCCTCTCCTCGCGCCAGTGCGCGGCATTTGTTTCCGGCGTAGTAAAAGACGCCTTCAGCCTGTGGCTGAACCAGAACGTGCAGGCGGCGGAAATGCTGGCGGAACTGGCGATCTCCAGCGCCCAGCGCCGGATGCGCGCCGCCAAAAAAGTGGTGCGTAAAAAACTCACCAGCGGACCGGCGCTGCCGGGCAAACTGGCGGACTGCACCGCGCAGGATCTGGCGCGCACCGAGCTGTTCCTGGTGGAAGGGGATTCGGCGGGCGGCTCGGCTAAACAGGCGCGCGATCGCGAATACCAGGCGATCATGCCGTTGAAGGGTAAGATCCTGAATACCTGGGAAGTCTCGTCGGACGAAGTGCTGGCCTCTCAGGAAGTTCACGATATTTCCGTGGCTATCGGCATCGATCCGGACAGCGAAGATCTCAGCCAGTTGCGTTACGGCAAAATCTGCATTCTGGCAGATGCCGACTCGGACGGGCTGCATATCGCCACGCTGCTGTGCGCGCTGTTTGTGAAACACTTCCGCACCCTGGTGAAAAACGGTCACGTCTACGTTGCGCTGCCGCCGCTGTACCGCATCGATTTGGGTAAAGAGGTTTACTACGCGCTGACGGAAGAAGAAAAGGCTGGCGTGCTGGATCAGCTTAAGCGTAAGAAGGGCAAACCGAACGTGCAGCGCTTTAAAGGGCTGGGTGAAATGAACCCGCTCCAGCTGCGCGAAACCACGCTGGATCCGAATACCCGCCGCCTGGTGCAGTTGACCATCAGCGACGACGACGATGCGCGTACCACGGCGATGATGGATATGCTGCTGGCTAAGAAGCGTTCGGAAGATCGTCGTAACTGGTTGCAGGAGAAAGGCGATCTCGCCGATCTGGACGTGTAACCGGCGCGATGACGTAAAAAAGGCGATGAATCTTCATCGCCTTTTTTGATCCTGAATGCGCGCTTAAACGCCCTGTTCCAGAATACGGATATGGGTTTCCAGCACGTCGCCTTTCACCGCCTCGCTCCAGGCTTTCATATGCGGCGTCTGAAGGTGCGCTTCAAGATGCGGCACGCTTTCCCACTGCTCCAGCATCACGATGGAGTCCGGCGCGGTGGACTGGAAGCTCACCTGAGCGTTAACGTCTACCAGCGGCGCATAGCCGTGGCAGCCTTCCTCCGCCAGCACAGTGGGAATAATTTTGGCGAACTGATCCAGCACCGCCTGGCGATGATGTGCGCCCGGACGCGTGCGGATCTCTGCAATAACTGTCAGCATCAAAAACTCCTTGTGATAAATCCGTAGAACAGCAGCCGCAGGCGGCAAGCCGCGGCTCTCTTAATCAGGATAGAGTAACAGGCATTCAGTTAAGCAAAAATCGCCGCCAGATGCTCGCGATATTCTTGAATATAACGCGGCACGTCCGGCATTTTGATCACGTCATTGGTGATAAAGGTCGGCAGCGCGTCCATGCCCAGGAACTGATTGGCCTTATGGAACGGCAGATACACGCCGTCGACGCCCACGCCGTGGAAGAACTGATCTTCTTCGGTGAACGCATCAAGCGGCGCGTTCCAGGTCAGGGAGAGCATATATTTGGTGCCCTGAATCAGGCCGCCGGAGCCGTATTTTTTGCTGGCGTCGGAGCGGGTACGCCCATCGCTGGCGTACAGGGTGCCGTGGCCTTCAGTGAACACGTCATCGATGTATTTTTTCACGGTCCATGGCGCGCCCATCCACCAGCCCGGCATCTGGTAAATCACCACGTCGGCCCAGACGTATTTCTGCACTTCGGCCTGAATATCGTAATCGCTGTCAGCGCGGGTTACCTGAACATCGTGTCCGAGGTCGCGCAGAAAGCTGTGTGCGACGTCGGTCAGGGTGTCGTTAAGCTGGCCTTTAGAGTGCGCGAATTGTTTCGCGCCGTTGATGATAAGCACGTTGCTCATTATTTATCCTCGAATAATTGCATTTGGCATGAATGATAGCGGATCGGGCGGGGCGGTAAAATTAGCAAAAAGTGCAAAGACTTTTGCCAGATGCGCAATAATCAACGTCTGGAGCGGTTATCTGATTACTGGTGTTAAATACAGGAAAGATCCCATCCCACGCTGGGACTCGCTCCTCAGATAAGGTACTATCTGCGGCAATATTGCCGCTACTTCACCCTGCGGCCCCTGTTCGAGGTATAACGATTAATGAGTGACATAACTCAGGATGGTGCAGAGCGTCTTGCGCTGCATGAGTTCACGGAAAACGCCTATCTGAACTACTCCATGTACGTCATCATGGACAGGGCGTTACCCTTTATCGGCGACGGTTTAAAACCGGTACAGCGCCGCATCGTGTATGCGATGTCGGAACTAGGCCTCAGCGCCAGCGCCAAGTTTAAAAAATCGGCCCGTACCGTGGGCGACGTGTTGGGTAAATACCATCCACACGGCGACAGCGCCTGTTATGAGGCGATGGTGCTTATGGCCCAGCCGTTCTCCTATCGTTATCCGCTGGTGGATGGTCAGGGGAACTGGGGTGCGCCGGACGATCCGAAATCCTTCGCGGCGATGCGTTATACCGAATCGCGCCTGTCGAAATATGCCGAACTGCTGCTCAGCGAGCTGGGCCAGGGCACGGTGGATTTTGTGCCTAACTTTGACGGCACCTTAGACGAGCCGAAAATGCTGCCGGCGCGAGTGCCGAATATTCTGTTAAACGGCACCACCGGCATCGCGGTGGGCATGGCGACGGATATCCCGCCGCACAACCTGCGCGAAGTGGCGAAAGCCACAATTAGCCTGATCGATAACCCGAAAACCACCCTGGACGATGTGCTGGATATCGTGCAGGGCCCGGATTACCCGACTGAAGCGGAAATCATTACTCCGCGCGCCGAGATCCGCAAAATCTACCAGAGCGGCCGCGGTTCGGTACGTATGCGCGCGGTGTGGAAGAAAGAGGACGGCGCGGTGGTGATCACGGCGCTGCCGCATCAGGTTTCCGGCGCGCGCGTGCTGGAGCAAATCGCCGCCCAGATGCGCAATAAAAAGCTGCCGATGGTGGATGATTTACGCGACGAGTCGGACCATGAGAACCCGACGCGTCTGGTGATCGTGCCGCGCTCCAACCGCGTGGATATGGAGCAGGTGATGAACCACCTGTTCGCCACCACCGATCTGGAAAAGAGCTATCGCGTTAACCTGAATATGATCGGCCTGGATAACCGCCCGGCAGTGAAAAACCTGCTGGAGATCCTGACCGAATGGCTGGCGTACCGTCGCGATACCGTGCGCCGCCGCCTGAACTATCGTCTGGAAAAAGTACTCAAGCGCCTGCATATTCTGCAAGGCTTGCTGGTGGCGTTCCTGAATATCGACGAAGTGATTCACATCATCCGTAGCGAAGATGAGCCGAAGCCGGTGCTGATGTCCCGTTTTGAACTGAGCGAAACCCAGGCTGAAGCCATCCTTGAGCTGAAATTGCGCCACCTGGCGAAGCTCGAAGAGATGAAAATTCGCGGCGAGCAGGACGCGCTGGAAAAAGAACGCGATCAGATCCAGGCGATTCTGGCTTCCGAGCGCAAAATGAATACCCTGCTGAAGAAAGAGCTTCAGGCCGACGCCGACGCCTATGGCGACGACCGCCGCTCGCCGCTGCACGAGCGCAGCGAAGCCAAAGCCATGAGCGAGCACGACATGCTGCCGTCGGAGCCGATCACCATCGTGCTGTCGCAGATGGGCTGGGTGCGCAGCGCCAAAGGCCACGACATCGACGCGCAGGGTCTGAGCTACAAAGCGGGCGACAGCTGGTTGGCCTCCGCGAAAGGGAAGAGCAACCAGCCGGTGGTGTTTATCGACTCCACCGGCCGCAGCTACGCCATCGACCCGATTACGCTGCCATCGGCGCGCGGGCAGGGCGAGCCGATTACCGGTAAGCTGACGCTGCCGCCGGGCGCGGTGGTTGAGCAGATGCTGATGGGCAATGAAGAGCAGAAGCTGCTGATGGCCTCGGATTCCGGCTATGGCTTCGTCTGCACCTTCAACGATTTGATTGCCCGCAACCGGGCAGGCAAAGCGATGATCTCCCTGCCGGAAAACGCCCATGTGCTGCCGCCGATTGAAATCGTCAATGAACAGGACATGCTGCTCGCCATCACCGCTGCAGGCCGCATGCTGATGTTCCCGGTGTCTGACTTGCCGCAGCTGTCGAAAGGCAAGGGGAACAAAATCATCTCGATTCCGTCGGCAGAAGCGGCGAAGGGCGACGATAAGCTGGCGCACCTGCTGCTGCTGCCGCCGCAAAGCACGCTGACCTTCCACGTCGGCAAACGCAAAATCAAAATGCGCCCGGAAGAGCTGCAAAAAGTGCACGGAGAACGCGGGCGTCGCGGCACCCTGATGCGCGGCCTGCAACGCATCGACCGTATCGACGTGGATTCGCCGCTGCGTCCTGACGCGGGAAATAGCGAAGAGTAATCAAGCGCCGGTCATCGCGGCAGCGGGAGTTTCTCTCGCTGCCGTTATCCCGCAGTACGTCAGCGTAACTTTTTTATAACTCAGCCATTGTGTGTTGATGCGTCGCGCATAAGAATACGCGTTTGGGAAATTAGCCGTATTGTGCCGCGGTCATCCTCGACCGGAGCGGTGTTTTTGCGACAAAGCCAGTATACTTGTCTGCGACAAGGGCTTCAGAGGTAGTTATGTTACTTATTCTTCGTATTATTTTTGTCGTGATTTACTGTATTTTGGTTTGCATCCTGGGTTGTATCTGGTGCTTGTTCAGCCCCCGCAATCCGCGCCACGTCGCTACCTTTGGCCATATGTTTGGCCGCCTCTCTACCGTTTTTGGATTAAAAGTCGAAAAGCGCTACCCGCAAGGGGTTGAGCAGTTCGGCAACGCCATTTTCATCGCCAACCATCAGAACAACTACGATATGGTGACGGCGGCGAACGTTGTGATCCCGCCGACTGTTACGGTGGGTAAAAAAAGCCTGTTGTGGATCCCGTTCTTCGGGCAGCTCTACTGGCTAACCGGTAACTTGCTGATCGACCGCGACAACCGCGCCAAAGCGCACGGCACCATCGCTCAGGTGGTGAACCAGTTTAAAAAGCGCCGCATCTCTATCTGGATGTTCCCGGAGGGCACCCGCAGCCGCGGTCGTGGCCTGATGCCATTTAAGACCGGCGCGTTCCATGCGGCGCTGGCGGCAGGCGTACCGATCATTCCGGTTTGCGTCTCCAACACCCACGGTAAAATCAATCTCAACCGCTGGAAAAACGGCCTGGTGATTGTTGAGGTGATGCCGCCTATCGATACTTCCGCCTGGCAGAAGGATCAGGTGCGTGCGCTGGCGACCCATTGCCGTGAAGTAATGGAAGCCAAAATCAAAGAGCTGGATCAGGAAGTGGCCGAGCGCGAAGCATCAGGCAATATCTAAGTTTTACCTCGCGAGGGGCCCTTCCTCGCGATGTTGACAGTTTACACGGAGCAAAGTATGTCATTCAGTCGGCGTCAGTTTATTCAGGCATCGGGATTGGTTCTCTGTGCAGGCGCAGCGCCACTGACGGCACATGCGGCAGGGCAGCAGCAACCGCTGCCGATCCCGCCGCTCCTCGAATCACGGCGCGGCCAGCCGCTATTTCTTACCCTGCAACGCACCCACTGGTCGTTTACGCCTGGCACCCGGGCGCAGGTGTGGGGCGTCAATGGCCGCTATCTTGGGCCGACGATCCGCGTCTGGAACGGCGATGACGTCAAACTGATTTACAGTAACCGCCTGGCTGAAAACGTGGCGATGACGGTGAGCGGTTTACAGGTTCCTGGCCCGCTGATTGGCGGCGCGTCGCGCATGATGTCAGCCAGCGCCGACTGGGCACCGGTGCTGCCGATCCGCCAGCCGGCGGCGACGCTCTGGTATCACGCCAATACCCCCAATCGCAGCGCCCAGCAGGTTTACAACGGCCTGGCGGGAATGTGGCTGGTAGAAGACGAGGTCAGCAAAGCGCTGCCGATCCCCAACCACTACGGCGTGGACGATTTTCCGGTCATCATTCAGGACAAGCGGCTGGATAACTTCGGTACGCCGGAATACAGCGAGCCGGGCAGCGGCGGTTTTGTCGGCGATACGCTGCTGGTCAACGGCGCGCAAAGCCCGTATGTGGACGTGTCCCGCGGCTGGGTGCGTTTGCGCCTGCTGAACGCCTCTAACGCCCGCCGTTATCTGTTGCAGATGAGCGATGGCCGCCCGCTACACGTGATTTCCAGCGATCAGGGCTTTCTGCCCGCGCCGGTTTCCGTCAAGCAGCTTTCCCTCGCGCCGGGCGAACGCCGGGAAATCCTGGTGGACATGACCAACGGCGATGAAGTTTCGGTTACCTGCGGTGAAGCGGCGAGCATCATGGATCGCCTGCGCGGCTTCTTTGAGCCTTCGAGCATTTTGATCTCCACGCTGGTGCTGACGCTGCGTCCGACCGGCTTGCTGCCGCTGGTAACCGATACGCTGCCGATGCGATTGCTGCCGAACAACATTCTGGACGGCAGCCCGGTGCGCAGCCGCGATATCACGCTGGGTGACGATCCGGGTATTAACGGCCAGCTGTGGGATATCAAGCGTCTGGATATCACCACCCAACAGGGCTCCTGGGAGCGTTGGACGGTGCGTTCCGATTCGCCGCAGTCGTTCCACATTGAGGGCGTCCAGTTCCTGGTCCGCCATGTCAACGGTGCCGCGCCGTTCCCGGAAGATCGCGGCTGGAAAGACACGGTGTGGGTTGACGGCCAGGTGGAACTGCTGGTTTATTTCTCGCAGCCGTCCTGGGAGCACTTCCCGTTCCTGTACGGCAGCCAAACCCTGGAGATGGCAGATCGCGGTTCAATCGGCCAGATTCTGGTGAACCCGGCACCGTAAACTTTTCGTTCCCTTTTCCCACGGGGAAAAGGGGCGTAAACGTTTTGTTATTACCTCTTCTTTTCTGGCGGCGATACAACGTATAATCGCCGCCCTTTGTCTATTTTTTTACCACCCCGGAAGCATTATGAGCGCTATAAGTCTGATCCAACCCGATCGCGACCTTTTCTCCTGGCCCCAGTATTGGGCCGCCTGTTTCGGCCCGGCGCCGTTCTTGCCGATGTCCCGTGAGGAAATGGATCAACTTGGCTGGGATAGCTGCGACATCATTCTGGTTACCGGGGATGCCTACGTTGACCACCCGAGTTTTGGGATGGCGATTTGCGGACGCATGCTGGAAGCCCAGGGCTTTCGCGTCGGCATCATCGCCCAGCCGGACTGGAACACCAAAGACGATTTTATGCGTCTGGGCAAACCGAACCTGTTCTTCGGGGTGACGGCGGGCAATATGGACTCAATGATCAACCGCTACACCGCCGACCGTAAGCTGCGCCATGACGACGCCTATACGCCGGATAACGTGGCGGGTAAACGTCCCGACCGCGCAACGCTTGTCTACACCCAACGCTGTAAAGAAGCGTGGAAAGACGTGCCGGTGATCCTTGGCGGCATTGAAGCCAGCCTGCGCCGTACCGCGCATTATGATTACTGGTCTGATACCGTGCGCCGCTCGGTGCTGGTGGACTCCAAAGCCGACATGCTGATTTTCGGCAACGGCGAGCGTCCGCTGGTGGAAGTGGCGCACCGTCTGGCCCAGGGTGAGCCGGTGGGGCAGATCCGCGATGTGCGCAATACCGCGATCATGGTGAAAGAGGCGCTGCCGGGCTGGAGCGGGGTGGATTCGCGCATCATTGATATGCCGGGCAAGATCGACCCAATCCCGCATCCTTACGGCGAAGATTTGCCGTGTGCGGATAACAAGCCGGTCGAGCCGAAAAAAGCTGAAGCGAAAGCCGTTGTCGTACAGCCGCCGCGTCCGAAGCCGTGGGAAAAGACTTACGTTCTGCTGCCGTCGTTTGAAAAAGTCAAAGGCGACAAAGTGCTTTACGCCCACGCGTCGCGCATTCTGCACCATGAAACCAATCCGGGCTGTGCGCGTGCATTGATGCAAAAACACGGCGAGCGTTATATCTGGATTAACCCGCCCGCGATCCCCCTGTCTACCGAAGAGATGGACAGTGTGTTCGCTCTGCCGTACCAGCGCGTGCCGCACCCGGCATACGGTACCAGCCGCATTCCGGCGTATGAGATGATCCGCTTCTCGATCAATATTATGCGCGGCTGCTTCGGTGGCTGTTCGTTCTGTTCGATCACCGAGCATGAAGGCCGCATCATCCAGAGCCGCTCAGAAGACTCGATCATCAACGAAATCGAAGCTATTCGCGACACGGTTCCTGGCTTTACCGGCGTGATCTCCGATTTAGGCGGGCCAACCGCCAATATGTACATGCTGCGCTGTAAATCGCCGCGCGCGGAACAAACCTGCCGTCGTCTGTCGTGCGTCTACCCGGACATTTGCCAGCATATGGACACCAACCACGAACCGACGATCAATCTTTATCGTCGGGCGCGCGATCTGAAAGGCATCAAGAAGATCCTGATCGCGTCCGGCGTGCGTTACGACATTGCCGTGGAAGATCCGCGTTATATCAAAGAGCTGGCGACGCACCACGTAGGTGGTTATCTGAAGATTGCGCCGGAGCACACCGAAGAAGGCCCGCTGTCAAAAATGATGAAGCCGGGTATGGGCAGCTACGATCGCTTTAAAGAGCTGTTCGATACCTACTCTAAACAGGCCGGTAAAGAGCAGTACCTGATCCCGTACTTTATCTCCGCGCACCCCGGTACGCGCGATGAAGACATGGTGAACCTGGCGCTGTGGCTGAAACAGCGCCGCTTCCGTCTGGATCAGGTGCAGAACTTCTATCCGTCACCGCTCGCCAACTCCACCACCATGTATTACACCGGCAAGAACCCGCTGAGTAAGATTGGTTACAAGAGTGAAGATGTAGTGGTGCCGAAAGGGGATAAACAGCGTCGTCTGCATAAAGCGCTGCTGCGTTATCACGACCCAGCCAACTGGCCGCTGATCCGTCAGGCGCTGGAGGCGATGGGTAAAAAGCACCTGATTGGCTCGCGTCGCGATTGCCTGGTACCTGCGCCGACCATTGAAGAAATGCGCGAAGCGCGCCGCCAGAATCGCCATACCCGTCCGGCGCTGACCAAACATACGCCGGTGGAGCATCAGCGGCAGACGCCAGCAGCCGGGAAAAAAAGAAGTAAGGTGGCCGGACGGTAGGATATTCCATAGACCGCTCTATTCATGCTAAGGAGAACAGGGATGTTCAGACGATTTATTCCAATGATGATAGTGGGCGCATTTCTACAAAGTGGGTGCGTTGCACATACTCAGTCCCAACCGAGGGTTGAAGGCCGACTGTTTGATAACCAGGGACATGCGGTACCGGATGCGAATATCATCCTGCAAAGCAACGGCCCGGCTGTAAGCACGGTCTCGGATCAGGACGGTTTTTTTTCTTTTCCCGCTGACTATGAATGGTCGTTTTTTTTGCCAATCGGGCCGATTGATAAAATGAATCGTACGGAGTTGCTCATTCAGGTTTTGGGCCAGCAGTACGCTATCCTGCTGGCCTCTGTTATGAGCGGACCTTTTGGATCGGGACCTGCTGAAATAGGGGTAGTCTGTACACTACCCGCAACGTTACCAACGCCGAAGCAGGCGAATGACGAAAGCGATATCTGCCAACAAATGTCATTGAATGCGGTGAAAGCGTTCCGACCATTTCCCTGAGTTAATTGGGTATCAGCCCGGCAGCAATGCCGGCGTAACCAGCGCCGAACAAAACCGGGCCGCAGGCATGGCTATAACGGCTCGGGAAGGCGTCGCACCCACGATGATTAAAAAATTCTAAAAAAAACCCGGCGCTGGGCACCGGGTTGATAAGGATTAACCACCGAACTGATCCGGGTCCGGCCCCAGCCGTTTGCCCTGATCGAGTTTGGCGATATCGCCGAGTTCGTCTTTATCCAGACGGAAATCCCAGACGTCAAAGTTTTCCACGATACGGGAAGGCGTGACCGATTTCGGGATCACCACCAGCCCGCAATCCAGATGCCAGCGGATCACGATCTGCGCCGGGGCTTTGCCGTATTTGTCCGCCAGTTCGCGGATCACTTTCTGGTCAAACACCCCTTCGCCACCCTGGGCCAGCGGGCTCCAGGATTCCGTCTGGATCTTGTGCGTGGCGTTCCAGGCGTGAAGCTGGCGCTGTTGCATCAGCGGGTGCAGTTCGATCTGGTTGATCACCGGCGTGACGCCCGTTTCATCAATCAGGCGCTGCAAATGGTTAATCTGGAAGTTACACACCCCGATACTTTTGGCGAGCCCTTGCTTTTGCAGCTCGATAATCCCTTTCCAGGCGTCGACATAGCGATCGATTGCCGGAACCGGCCAGTGCATCAGGTAGAGATCGACATGATCGAGCTTAAGCTTCTCAAGACTCTCTTCCAGCGCCTGTTGAGGACGCTGCTGATCGTCATTCCACAGTTTGGTGGTGATAAACAGTTCTTCACGCGGAATGCCCGCGCTGTGAATGGCTTGCCCCACGCCCTGTTCGTTTTTGTATGCCGCAGCGGTATCAATGGAGCGATACCCCACCTCGAGCGCTTTATGAATGGCGGGGATGACTTCGTCATTTCCTGCCTTCCACACGCCAAGGCCGAGCTGTGGCATAACATTACCGTCCTGAAGCTTAATTACGGTCGGATTTGCCATAAATTCCTCCTTTTGGAATACCCCGCAAGGTGCTGCGGGGTAAGTCGAGTGACTTAATTCTGGACGAAAAAGCCGAAAACGAAAGGTCGGTCGATAAAAAGCTTAGCGCGCGGCTTCGTAAATTTTACGGCTCACATCAAGGGTAATGTCTTTGTGTTCACCGAGTTTGGTCATGCCGTGCTCTTCCAGCTTCGCCAGCAAACCGGGGATAGAACTACCGTCGAGACCGTAGCCGGACAGGGTCGTCGGCACGCCCATCTGCTCGAAGAAATCACGGGTGGCGGCAATGGCGGCATCAATACGCGCGTCTTCGCTGCCTTCGGTAATATTCCAGACGCGCTCCGCGTACTGCAGCATCTTGGCACGTTTTTCGTTGCGCTTGATGTTGAGCAGCGACGGCAGCACCACCGCCAGGGTCTGCGCATGGTCGAGACCGTGCATCGCGGTGAGTTCGTGGCCCAGCATATGGGTTGCCCAGTCCTGCGGCACGCCCGCGCCGATCAGGCCGTTCAGCGCCATGGTTGCCGCCCACATTACGTTGGCGCGCACGTCATAGTTTTCCGGCTCAGACAGCGCTTTCGGGCCATCTTCCACCAGCGTCAGCAAAATGCCTTCCGCGAAGCGGTCCTGCACTTTGGCGTTCACCGGGTAAGTGATGTACTGCTCAACGGTGTGTACGAAAGCATCCACCACGCCGTTCGCGACCTGGCGCGGTGGCAGGGTGTAGGTATAAACCGGATCGAGAACCGCGAAGACCGGCTGGACGAACGGAGAATGAAACGCCTGTTTGTCGCCGGTGGCGCGACGGGAGATCACCGCGCCTTTGTTGGATTCAGAGCCGGTGGCGGGCAGGGTGAGTACCGACCCCATCGGGATGGCGCTGGTGATTTTGCTGCCGGAAGTCTGGAGAATTTCCCACGGGTCGACGCCGTCCGGATAGTGCGCGGCGGCGGCGATAAATTTAGTGCCGTCCAGTACCGAACCGCCGCCGACGGCCAGCAGGAAGGTCACATTCTCTTTGCGGGCCACGTCAACCGCTTTCATCAGCGTTTCGTAAGAGGGGTTCGGTTCGATGCCGCCGAATTCCAGCACGTCCAGGCCTTTCAGCGCGTCGTACACCTGGTCCAGCACGCCGGTTTTCTTGACGCTGCCGCCGCCGTAGGTAATCAGCACGCGGCTGCCTTCCGGGATTTGCGCCCGCAGCTGAGCGATGGAGTTTTTACCAAACAGGATTCGGGTTGGGGTATGCAGATCGAAATTATTCATGGGAACTCCCGTTAAGTGGGTGAACAGAGAGCCACAGCGTGGCGATGGGATATATTGTGGGCGCGGCTACCGGGATGCTCAATGCTCATTTCTGCCGGTGTCTTGCCTGTTTCTCCAGGACGCTGGAGGATCTGCAATTTTTTGCGCACAATGTGAAGCGTGAATAGTAGCCACGGCGTAGCGAATCATGAACCGTCAGCAAATCTGCCAGCATCTGGCAAACAAAGTTAACCTTCTGAAAAGTAATGAAGAAGAAATCAGCGCTCTACTGCCGGAGATCCGCCTGCTATACGGCACCCAGCCGCACCCGCGCACCCCGGTGATGTACCAGCCAGGCATCATATTTCTCTTTTCCGGCAATAAGACCGGTTATCTCAACGATCGGGTGTTTCGCTACGATGCCAACGAATACCTGCTATTGACGGTGCCGCTGCCGTTTGAGTGTGAAACCTTCGCCACGCCAGAAACGCCGCTGGCGGGCATTTGTAT
This sequence comes from Atlantibacter subterraneus, assembly GCF_007570865.1. Lineage (GTDB taxonomy): Bacteria > Pseudomonadota > Gammaproteobacteria > Enterobacterales > Enterobacteriaceae > Atlantibacter > Atlantibacter subterraneus. The sequence continues at coordinate 182,067 of NZ_VLPS01000007.1, forward strand.
CAATGTTGATGTTCAGCAGCTGCAAACCCTGCTGATGGATATCGGTGAAGACGACGCGTTTCACCCGGCGCAGTGCGCCAGCGGGATTAATTCCGCCGTACTTTCCGATGAAATCCTCTGCGCCATTGAGCGGTTAATTGACGTGCTGGATAAGCCGCTGGATGCGCGGATCCTCGGGAAATCGATTATTCGTGAAATCCTCTACCACGTGCTGATGGGGCCGCGGGGCGGGGCGCTGCTGGCGCTGGTCAGCCGCCAGACCCATTTCAGCCTGATCAGCCGCGTGCTGAAGCGCATCGAAAACCAGTACACCGAAAACCTGACCGTGGACCAACTGGCGCTGGACGCCAATATGAGCGTCTCGGCGTTTCACCATAACTTCAAGTCGGTGACCAGCACCTCGCCGTTGCAGTACATCAAAACCTTCCGTTTGCATAAGGCCAGGATGCTGATCGTTCACGACGGGATGAAAGCCAGCGCGGCGGCAATGCGCGTGGGTTATGAGAGCGCATCGCAGTTCAGTCGGGAATTTAAACGCTATTTCGGCGTGACGCCGGGAGAGGACGCGGCGCGGATGCGCACCTTGCAGGGATAGCTATCACCCCGCCTGGCGGCGAGGTGACTTGTCAGGCGAATTTTTTCTTCAACACCACCGTCAGCGCGCCGATAAAGCCCGCTACCAGCAGCACAATGGGCAGCACCATCAGGAAGGTCATCACCTGATCTTCATGGCGCTTAACGAAGGGGATCATGCTGAGCGCATAGCCGAAGCTGGTCACCACGCCGACCCACAGAAACGCGCTCAGCCAGTTAAAGAACTGGAAGCGGCGGTTGGACAGGCCGGAAATGCCCGCCATGGTCGGCAGCAGGGTGCGGATAAACGCCAGGAAACGCCCCGCCAGCAGTGCAAGAAGGCCGTGCTGATCGAACATGCAGGTGGCGCGCTGATGATATTTTGCCGGCAATTGCTTCAGCCAGCCTTTTACCGTTCGGGTATTGCCCAGCCAGCGGCCCTGCACGTAGCTTAGCCAGCAGCCGAGGCTGGCGGCAGACGTCAGGATCAGCATGGTTGGCACGAAATCCATCACGCCTTTCGCTACCAGCGCGCCTGCCAGCAGCAATAAACTATCGCCGGGTAAAAATGAGGCGGGTAACAGCCCATTTTCCAGAAACAGCGTGGCAAACATCACGCCGTAAACAATGCCGACAACATGCGGGTCCGCCAGCGCAGCGAAATCATGCTGCCAGAGCGCGGAAACAATATTCTGAATAACAACCATGGGTAATCCTGACGAACAGCGTGTATAGGGTTATTGTAATCGCAAAATGCCCGGAGCGGTTTGATCCGGGGCCCAATAAATACGGACTATTCCGTCCTTTTAGCTGTCCAGCACTGGCAACTTCAGGCTATGCGCCCGAAACCAGCCTCCAGATCGGCAATGAGATCTTCGACGTTCTCAAGGCCGATGTGAACGCGAACCAACGTGCCGTCGAAATCGACGCGGCTGTCCGGACGGATGGCGGCGATCTCTTCAGGTTGGTTGGCAAGAATAAGCGATTCGAAGCCGCCCCAGGAATAGGCCATGCCGAAATAATTGAAATTATCGAGATACGCCGCAAACTCGGTCTCGGTGAGGCGTTTTTTCAGGATAAAAGAGAATAAACCGCTGCTGCCGAGGAAATCGCGTTTCCAGAATTCGTGGCCTTTACTGCCGGGCAGCGCCGGATGATTCACGCGCGCCACTTGCGGATGCGCCGCCAGCCATTCAGCGACCTTCAGGCTGCTTTCATGATGCTGACGCAACCGCACCGCCAGCGTGCGTAAACCGCGGCTGGTCATATAGGCGGTATCGGCATCCAGCATCTGGCCCATCAGATAGGCGTTTTCCCGCAGTTGCGCCCAGGTGCGCGCATTGGCGACCGCGGTGCCCACCATGCCGTCGGAATGGCCGATCAGGTATTTGGTGCCCGCCTGAATCGAAATATCAATCCCGAAATCCAGCGCCTTAAACAGCACGCCCGCCGCCCAGGTGTTATCGATCATGATAATCGCCTCAGGCGCGACGCGGCGTACGGCGGCGACAATCGCCGGGACATCGTGCACTTCCATGGTGATGGAGCCGGGCGATTCCAGAAACACGATTCGGGTGTTCGGCTGGATCAGGTCCGCAATCCCCGCGCCGATCAGCGGGTCGAACCAGCTGGTGGTTACGCCGAGTTTGCCAAGGATTTTCGTGCAGAAGTCCTGTGTCGGCTCATAAGCGGTGTTAGTCACCAGTACGTGATCGCCCTGTTCGACAAATGCCAGAATGGTATTCGCCACCGCCGCCGCGCCGCAGGGGAACAGCGCGCAGCCCGCACCGCCTTCCAGCTCGCACATCGCTTCCTGAAGCGAGAAGTGGGTCAGGGTGCCACGCCGCCCGTAAAACAGTTCGCCGGACGCCCGCCCTGCGGTAGCGGCTTTTTTGGCGGCCACGCTGTCAAACACCAGTGACGACGCGCGTTGGATCACGCTATTCACTGAGCCCTGGGTATAACGTTTGCTGCGGCCGGCATTGACCAGCGCGGTTTCGATGTGCGGTTTTGTCATCTGAGCGGGATCCTGTTTATACGTCTGGATGTCCATACGTTATCACGGTTAGCGGTCAGGGTTTCTTCAACAAACAGTAAAAAGTTAAAAAATATTCTGCTGATTCGATTTACTGCGTAAGCGCAAGGAAAATCGCGCCTTTTTCCGACACTATGCAAATACTAATGAGAACTACTATCAATTCGATGATGTTTTGATATTATTAGCAGCAGTTTTGTGATTTTTGTCCTGGAGATACAGAGTGGGTAATGAGTTGATGCAGACGGATCTCTCCGTCTGGGGTATGTATCAGCACGCTGATATCGTGGTGAAAATGGTGATGATTGGCCTGATCCTGGCCTCCGTCGTGACCTGGGCGATCTTCTTTAGCAAAAGCGCTGAACTGATTAGCCAGAAACGCCGCCTTAAGCGCGAGCAGCAGCTGTTAGCGAAAGCCCGTTCCCTGAACGACGCCAGCGAAATTTCCGCCTCCTTCCACGGCAAAAGTCTCAGCACCACGTTGATTAACGAAGCCCAGGATGAGCTTGAGCTCTCCGAAGGCAGCGAAGACAACGAAGGGATTAAAGAGCGTACCGGTTTCCGCCTTGAGCGCCGCGTTGCGGCAATTGGCCGTCATATGGGCCGCGGCAACGGTTACCTCGCCACCATCGGCGCGATTTCCCCGTTCGTGGGTCTGTTCGGCACCGTCTGGGGCATCATGAACAGCTTTATCGGTATTGCCCAGACGCAAACCACTAACCTCGCGGTTGTGGCGCCAGGCATCGCGGAAGCGCTGCTGGCGACGGCGATCGGTCTGGTGGCCGCTATCCCGGCGGTGGTGATTTACAACATCTTCGCGCGTATGATCGGCAGCTACAAAGCTACGCTGGGCGATGTCGCCGCGCAGGTCCTGCTGCTGCAAAGCCGCGATCTGGATCTGAATGCTTCTTCTGCGCGCCCGGTGCGTACCGCTCAGAAATTACGTGTAGGTTAATGCCCTATGGCAATGCGTCTTAACGAAAACCTCGACGACAACGGCGAAATGCATGAAATCAACGTCACGCCGTTTATCGACGTGATGTTGGTCCTGCTGATTATCTTTATGGTGGCCGCGCCGCTGGCGACGGTTGACGTCAAAGTGAACCTGCCGGCCTCCACCAGCCAGCCGCAGCCGCGCCCGGAAAAACCGATTTACGTGTCGGTGAAAGCGGATAAATCGATGTTCCTTGGCAATGAGCCGATTACCGAGGAGACTATGATCGCGCAGCTCGACGCGCTGACGGAAGGCAAGAAAGACACCACGGTGTTTTTCCGCGCGGATAAAACCGTTGATTACGAAACCATGATGAAAGTAATGGATACCCTGCACCAGGCGGGATACCTGAAAATTGGTTTAGTCGGCCAGGAAACCGCGAAAGCGAAGTGATTTCCGGGCGTTAAAAAAGGCGTGGCGAAGACCACGCCTTTTTGTTGCCTGCGGCTTAGCCTAAATGCTCGCCGCCGGTCACGCCGTGGACTTCCGCCGTCACGTAGCTGGATTCCTGGCTGGCCAGATAAACATAAATCGGTGCCAGCTCGGCGGGTTGGCCCGCACGTTTCATCGGCGTCTGCTTACCGAATTCCGGCAGTTTCTCCTGCGGCTGCCCGCCGCAAATTTGTAGCGCGGTCCAGATGGGGCCTGGCGCGACACAGTTGACGCGAATACCTTTCTCGGCGATCTGCTTCGCCAGCCCGCGCGTGAAGTTAAGGATCGCGGCTTTGGTGGACGCATAATCCAGCAGGTGTGGGCTTGGCTGATACGCCTGAATCGAGGACGTGGTGATAATGCTCGCGCCGGGTTTCAGGTGCGGCAGCGCCTGTTGGGTTATCCAGAAGAGTGCGAACACGTTGACCGCATAGGTTTTGGTGAACTGCTCGCTGGTGATTTCCGCGATATCCTGCACGGCGACCTGTTTACCGGCCACCAGCGCCAGAATGTCCAGCCCGCCCAGCGCTTTCACCGCCTGGTCCACCAGGCTGCGGGCAAACGTCTCATCGCTCAAATCGCCGGGGATCAGCACCGCTTTACGCCCGGCCTCTTCAATCAGCTTTTTCACCGCTTCGGCGTCTTCCTGCTCGTCGGGCAGATAGTTCAGCACTACATCAGCGCCTTCACGCGCGTAAGCGATGGCCGCCGCGCGCCCGATGCCCGAGTCGCCGCCGGTAACCAGCGCTTTACGATCCTTAAGGCGGCCCGAACCAACATAGCTTTTCTCGCCGCAGTCGGGGACCGGATCCATCTTCGCCTGGATGCCCGGAACAGGCTGGCGCTGCTTCGGGTATTCGCCGGTGTAATACTGGGTGGTGGGGTCCTGAATGTGGGTTTGATCGTTAGCCATAAGGGATCTCCATCAGTAGAAAATTCCCTTTAAGGATAGTGCCCGGCCATAAGTTTTCAGGCGGATTCGGGATATTCCTGAATATATCAGTGATTAGTGGGTGGAGCAGGCGGAACGGCTGCGTCGGGCCCGGCAGGCGATATTTCCTCTGGCGGAAGGGTCGGGACGGTATGGGTTTTATACTGTTTTTCAGCAAGCTGGCGGCTCATCATAAGTGTGGCGGCTTCGTCGGTTTTGCATTGCTGATAGCGCGCTTCAATCTGCGCTTCCAGCTCGTTTTTCAGCGTGGGATTTTTTTTCATGATGGCGCAAAGCACGGCACCGTAGATCTCTTCTTTGACCCTGAGCGCGTAAATTTCCCGGCGGTTTTGCCACTTCAACTGCACCAGCGCGGCAGGGATGGCGACTTCCTGGGTATAGTACGCAATGTCATTATTACGAATATCAATCAGCGCCTGTCTGTTTTGACTTAATATAAATTTTTGTTCTTCTTGCTTATCCAAAGTAAAATATTTTTCGGTTTCCTGTTTTTCCATTGTTTATTTATCCCCTAATTGATAAAAAACAGGCTCCGTTGATTCGCGAGTAATAAGATTAAGCCAAATTTTCTTACCCTGATCGTTTATCAACGTCGTTTGCTCATGAATTAATTGGCTGATCTCTTCCGGGCTTATTTTCTGTTGTTCGAGAAGAGTATTAAGCACTTGCGCAAAGCTATCAATTTTAGCCGCACAGAACAGGCGCTCTTTAATGTGGCGGTCGCGCTCCTCAAGTAACGCATGACTCCGTTGCCCCGCCAATGAAGTCCGGCTTAAAATATCTTTCTCGTGCTCTCTGATATCAGGTATTCCTTGAGTGAAATTTTCATCTGCGCTGTCGGGCTGCGGCGGGGTAGCAGGCGTAGAAATAACGTAACGCGCCGCCACGAGATAATCGGGCAACATGATATAATTTCCTTATACTTCAGTTTGTTACGGTTGTGGCTTTGATGGATTGCGTTGACGATACCATGTGCTAATTTTAAAATCAAAAAAATGGGTTCGGTGCATGAACACTGTTGTTTATTTAATTCTTACTGTATTACTGCTGATGGTCGGCATATTGATATTAATGCGCCAGGATGGAGCCAATAAATCGCCAGTGGTTGAACCTGATGCGCACGGTCCCGCTACCAAAGAACAGGGCGAGGATCATTTTTCCGCGCTGCTTAATTCCATTACGCCGGTGTGGTATTGGCGGGTTAATCATGAATACATGGACTTTATCAACGCCACGGTAAAGCGGATGCGTTTTGATGAACTGAACGCCACGCCAGGGTTATTTGAGGCACAACGGCGCTGTAGCGATCTCAATTCTGCGGTTTATAAATATTACGAAAATATTAAAAAACGCTGCCTGAACGGAGAATTAGTGCTGCTCTCCGATATCGAAGTGCTCAATATGCGCCATTGTTTTCATGAGTTCAGTCTGGAGGCCTACCCGGCGCTGGTGGCGCTGGTCTGGCCCGAGTATGCGCGCCCGGAAATTAACCCCGCTGATGTTTAACAACTTGCTTGCAAGGCGCACCAGGCTGTTGCAAGCGGTTAACATTTCTGCGTTATACTGAGCGCCCCTTGGCTATCTATCAGGACCTTATGGAACGTTTTTTTGAGAACGCAATGTACGCCTCACGTTGGCTACTCGCGCCGGTCTACTTTGGTTTGTCTTTGGGGCTGTTAGCCCTGACGTTAAAATTTTTCCAGGAGATGTACCACGTTCTTCCGAACATCTATGAGATTGCGGAAGCCGATCTGATTCTGGTGCTGCTGTCGCTGGTGGATATGACGCTGGTCGGCGGGCTGCTGGTGATGGTGATGTTCTCGGGGTACGAGAATTTCGTTTCGCAGCTCGATATCGACGAGCATAAAGAGAAGCTCAACTGGCTGGGTAAAATGGATGCCAGCTCGCTGAAGAACAAAGTCGCTGCGTCGATTGTCGCTATCTCTTCTATCCACCTGCTGCGGGTATTTATGGATGCGCGCAACGTGCCGGATAACAAGCTGATGTGGTACGTCATCATCCATCTGACTTTCGTCCTCTCCGCATTCGTGATGGGCTATCTCGATAAGCTCACCCGCCACGATCACAAATAATCGTTCGCCACGGGCATCCCGTGGCGAATTTCTGTGCAAATCCGCCGTGTTGTGCTTCGCTTAAATAACTTTCGTCAGCGACACGCCGGAGCCTGCTATGACGCGCCTCACCGCCAAAGACTTTCCTCAGCAACTGCTCGACTACTACGACTATTACGCCCACGGCAAAATCACTAAACGCCAATTCCTGGAGCTGGCGACTAAATATGCCGTCGGCGGATTAACCGCGCTGGCGCTGTTCGACCTGCTGAAACCTGACTATGCGCTGGCGGAGCAGGTGCTGTTTACCGACCCGGATATCCTGCCGGAGTACATTACCTATCCTTCACCGAACGGTCACGGCGAGGTGCGCGGCTATCTGGTAAAACCGGCAAAAGCATCCGGTAAAGTGCCTGCCGTGGTGGTAGTGCACGAAAATCGCGGCTTAAACCCTTATATCGAAGACGTGGCGCGGCGGGTTGCCAAAGCCGGGTATATTGCGCTGGCCCCGGACGGGTTGAGCTCGGTGGGCGGCTATCCGGGCAATGATGATGAAGGGCGCGAGCTACAGCAAAAGGTTGACCCGACAAAGCTGATGAATGATTTCTTCGCCGCCATTGAGTTTTTAATGCATCACAAAGACGCGACCGGCAAAGTGGGCATGACGGGCTTTTGCTATGGCGGTGGGGTAGCAAATGCCGCGGCAGTGGCGTATCCGGAGCTGGCGGCCGCGGTGCCGTTTTATGGCCGCCAGCCGCCTGCGCAGGATGCGGAAAAAGTAAAAGCGCCGCTGCTACTGCACTTTGCCGAACTGGATACGCGCATCAACGAGGGCTGGCCCGCCTGGGAAGCCGCGCTTAAAAAAGCCGGGAAAACCTATGAGGCGCATATCTACCCTGGGGTGAACCACGGCTTCCACAATGATTCCACCCCGCGCTACGACAAGGCCGCCGCTGAACTCGCCTGGCAGCGTACGCTGGCGTGGTTTGAAAAATATCTGCATTAAAAAAGGGGAACGCCCGTTCCCCTTACTCTTATCGGGACGCGTTATTTGTTATCTTCAGTTTTCAGATCAAAATCAGACGCGTCATGGCGTTCGGGCAGCTGTTCCGAGGCATCGCCCCAGGTGCGGTTAACCTTGCGGCCACGCTGTACCGCCGGGCGGGCGTTCACGTCCTGCACCCAGCGCTGGAAGTTTTTATACGACGCCACATCCAGGAACTCCGCCGCGTCATACATCCCGCCCAGGCCCAGCGCACCATACCACGGCCAGATGGCGATATCGGCGATAGTGTATTCATCACCCGCGATATAACGATGGTCAGCCAGCTGGCGATCCAGCACATCAAGCTGGCGCTTGGTTTCCATGGCAAAACGGTTGATGGCGTATTCGATTTTCTCCGGGGCGTAGTGATAAAAGTGCCCGAAGCCGCCGCCGAGATATGGCGCAGAGCCTTGCAGCCAGAACAGCCAGTTCAGGGTTTCGGTGCGCCCGGCGTGGTCTTTCGGCAGGAAGTGGCCGAATTTTTCCGCCAGATACAGCAGGATCGCGCCGGACTCAAACACCCGCACCGGCGGGTTAATGCTGTGGTCCATCAGCGCAGGGATCTTCGAATTGGGATTGACGTCCACGAAGCCGCTGGAGAACTGGTCGCCTTCGCCGATGCGGATCAGGTGCGCGTCATATTCCGCGCCGCTTTCGCCCAGCGCTAACAGCTCTTCCAGCAGGATAGTGACCTTCTGGCCGTTGGGCGTGCCCAGCGAGTAAAGCTGGAGCGGATGTTTACCAACCGGAAGGGTACGTTCGTGGGTCGGGCCAGCAATGGGGCGATTGATGCTGCCCCAGGTACCGCCTTGTTTTTGCCAGGTCCAGACTTTCGGGGGTTGCCAGGATTGCTCGGACATCGTTTTCTCCGCCTTTACTCTGAAATGTTTAGCGAAGATAGCCGACCTTTTAGCGAATGTGTAGCAAGCCGTGCGCTTAACAACCAGGAATATGTTACATTTTCCGCGCTTATAAATGACCACACTACATAACAACGGGTATGCAGAACACTACTAAACAATTTCGCTGGCTTCTGCTCGTTGTCCCGTTACTCAGCGGCTGCGGTACGCTCTCGCAAATGTCCTCCCCGGCAGGCACCCAGGAACTGCTTACCCATGAATCGCTGGATGGCGATGTGGACAGCGTGGTCCGCCACTATATGGCGCAAAAGTCGGTTTCCGGCATGACGGTAGCGGTGATCCATAACCACGGCGAACCGCAGTATTACAGCTGGGGCGTCACCGACGAAACCCATCGTTACCCGGTCAGGCCAGATACCCTGTTTGCCCTCGGCTCGCTCAGTAAAGGGGTGACGGCGGAAGTGGTCACCTGCCTGGTGAATGAAGGACGGCTCAGCTGGGACGCCAAACTGGCGACTCTGTTGCCGCCGGGCACGCCGCTCAGCGCGGATGCGCGCAACATCACCCTGCTGGAGCTGGTGACCCATACCTCCGGGCTGCCGCGCCAGAATATGGATCTGCCGATGCTAAAAAAATTCATCGGTTATTTAGGCAGCGGCGAAAACTTTTATGGCGAGCTGGACAGCGACAACGTGCTGGATTATTTAGCCCGCTGGCAGGCACCGCAAAGCAAAGTGCCGGAATATTCCAATCTCGGCTATGCGCTGATTGGCTATATCCTGAAATATAAAACCGGCGAAGATATTCAGACGCTGGCGGCGCGCTATATTTTCCGGCCATTAAATATGGCCAGCACCAGCTTTACGCCGGAACAACTAAAAGGCTTTCCGCAGCGCGCCCTGGGCCACGCCGGGGATCAGCCGAAATTTATTCCGCGCGGCCAGCTAACCCCGGACTGGCACTTTGACAATAATATGGTGGCGGCGGCGAGCTTATACAGTAATGCCGAGGATCTGATTGCCTATGCCCGCTATCACGTATCAAAAACCGACAATAGCGTGCTGGACGTGGTATTTGCCGAGGTAAGCAATATGTATTATCAGCGCCCGGAAGGATCGCAGGAAATCGCCTGGGCAACCGACTTTATTGGCCGGGAAAAAATCACTTATCAGGTGGGATATATCGGCGGCTACTCCAGCTTTATCGGTTTCGATAAAGAAAAAGGCAACGCGGTAGTGGTGCTGCAAAATGCCTTTAACTGGAGCAACTATATTGGCATGACGTTGTTACTGGATATGGCGAAAAACGATCGCCAGCTTTCCGGCAACCGTTTCGCGAATAATTAGGCTTCTTTGCGCCCCAGCCAGCGCTCTTTGAGCAGCGAGCCCGCAATGCCAATATCCAGAATTGGCGATGGCGGCAGGAAATTGGCCTCGCCCAGCGATTGCATATCGGCAATCAGCGGGTTGTCCTGTTTGAGCATCACGTCTGCCAGCAGGCTGCCCGCTACGGTCTGCTTCGAGACTCCCGCGCCGTTGCAGCCGCCTGCGGTACAGATCACCTCATTCAATGCCCCCCATACCGGCGCGCCGTTGCGCGTCACGCTGATGGTGCCAGACCAGGTATGCTCCAGATTCACCTCGCGCAGCGTCGGGTAGACTTTATTGAATAACCGGCGGTGCAACTGCGTGGCGTGCCAGGTTTGCTCCACGCTCACCTGGCCTTTTAACGCAGGCGTCACGTGCTGGCGGATCAGGAAGCGGCGATCCCGGGTAAAGCGGAACGTCGCCCCTGCGATGGCGTTAACCGGCGTCAGCCCCCAGCTTTGCATTGGCGGCAGCGTCGCCAGCTGTTCGTCGGTCAGCGGCTCGGTAATACTGGCGAAGGTCGCCATCGACGCCTGACGGGTCATGCCGGGCAGCAGGGCGGATGAGAGGGCGTTGGTTGCCAGCATCACTTTCGGGGTTTTGATGACGCCATACGGCGTCACGACTTCCGCCACGCTGCCGTAGCGGATCTCCAGCACCGGGGTGTTATCAAAACTCTGCACGTTTTCCGGCAGGCAGTGGGTCAGCCCGGCAATCAACTGCGCCGGGTTCACCAGCACGCAGCTCGGGGTATAAATGCCTTTGCTGTAAAACCGGGTGCCGAGTTTTTCATACAACGCATCGCTTTCTAAGGTTTGATACGGCTCGTGCATTAAATCGAGATGGCTGGCGTATTCATTTAAAACACGATCGTTGCCGCGCTCGACCTGGCAATGGTATTTCCCGGCATTTTCCCAGTCGCAGGCAATCCCGTGCTGGTCAATCTGGCGTTCCAACTGGCGAATACCATCCTGCAACAGATTGCGGTAGGCATTGGCTTTTTTGAGTTCGGCGGTGGAACTGCCGATATTATGCGGTAGACCAATCACGAAGCCGGAATTACGCGCCGAGGAGCTTTCGCGTGCGCTGTGGGCATCGACAATAACGATGTTCAGGGCTGGATTAATTTCCGCGAGACGGCGGGCGAATGCCACACCTGCGAAACCCGCGCCGATGACGACCCAGTCGGCGGTGATATCGCCGCGCAGCGTAGGATGTGGAGCGAAATGTTGTTCGCCTTCCGGCCAGCCCAGTTGGTTATGGTTAAATGGTATTGATGCGTAGCGCAAAGCCTGAACCTTTTTTTATAAAATAAACCAAATTTATAAATTAAAGATTGCCATACACGCCAGTGATAACCTGAGTGTTATTGATTTTAGACAAGTACAGCAAGGAGAGGGCATGAGCCTGTCAATCATGTTGCAGGGCACCGCCTCGGATGTGGGGAAAAGTACGCTGGTGGCTGGGTTGTGCCGCATCTTTTTCCAGGAGGGTTATCGCACCGCTCCGTTTAAATCGCAAAATATGGCGCTGAACTCCGGCATCACGCCCGATGGCAAAGAGATGGGGCGCGCCCAGGTGTTCCAGGCGGAAGCGGCGGGCATTGCGCCGGACGTGCGCATGAACCCGATTCTGCTCAAGCCCACCAGCGATCGCAAAGCGCAAATTGTGTTGATGGGCAAAGTCGCCAGCGACATGGACGCGGTGAGCTATCACCAATACAAACCAAAACTGCGCGAGACGGTGCGCGAGGTCTACCAGAGCCTGGCCGCCGAGTATGACGTGATGGTGCTGGAAGGGGCGGGCAGCCCGGCGGAAATCAACCTGCGCGACCGCGATATCGTCAATATGGGCATGGCGGAACTGGCGCAATGCCCGGTGATTTTGGTGGCGGATATCGATCGGGGCGGGGTATTCGCCGCCATTTACGGTACGTTAGCGCTGCTTCAGGAGCATGAGCGCTGGCGGGTCAAAGGCGTCATCATCAATAAGTTTCGCGGCGACGTGGCGCTGCTGACCTCCGGGCTGGAGCAAATCGAAGCCCTGACCGGGGTGCCGGTGCTTGGCGTGATGCCGTGGCTGGACGTTAGCCTGGAGGATGAAGACGGCGTGGCGCTCCAGCGTGGGAAATACCGCGACGTCACGGAACGCCCGCTGGAGATCGCCGTGATCCAGTTGCCGCATATTTCCAACTTCACCGACTTTAACCCGCTGGCGGCGCAGCCCGACGTGCGGGTGCGTTATGTGACGTCGCCCCATCAGCTGAACGATGCCGATCTGCTGTTGCTGCCCGGCAGTAAAAATACCCTGGGCGATTTGCAGTGGCTGCGCGAATGCGGGCTGGCGGAGGCGCTGCTGGCGCGGCATCAGGCCGGAACGCCGGTCATAGGCATTTGCGGCGGCTACCAGATGCTTGGCACAACGATTATTGATGAGGTGGAGTCCGGGCTTGGCGAGCGGCCAGGGCTGGGGTTACTGGACGTCACCACCCGCTTCGCCCGGGAAAAAGTCACCACTCTGGTCTCGGGCGTGACAACCAAAAACTTCAGCGGCGTGTTGCAGCACTGCGGCCAGCAACCGGTCACCGGTTATGAAATCCATATGGGCGAAACCACGCGCGGCGAGGGCGTTCAGCCAATGTTAAGGTTCAGCGATCGCGTTGACGGCGCGGTCAGCCCGGACGGCCAGGCGGCGGGGTGTTATCTGCACGGGTTATTTGATAACGGCGGTTTTACCCGCGCGCTGCTGGACACCCTGCGTCAGCGTAAAGGCCTCGAGCCGTGGGACGGCGAAGTGCTGGACTACGCGGCCCATAAAGCGCAGCAGTTTGATCTGCTGGCGCAGCAGATGCGTGAACACATTGATATAGAACGCGTTTATCAGATTATGCGCGAGCACAAGGAGTTAAGCTGATGATCCTGATTACCGGCGGCGCGCGCAGCGGAAAAAGCCGTCACGGCGAGCGGCTCGTGCAGGGCATGGCGGAGCGCGTGCTGTATATCGCCACCTCGATGATTTTTGATGACGAGATGGCCGAGCGAATCAAGCATCACCAGCTCAGCCGCCCCGCGCACTGGCGAACCGTGGAGGCGTGGCGCGATGTGCCCGCCGTTATCACGCCAGACAACGATCCGCAGGAAGCCATTTTGCTGGAGTGCATTACCACGCTTATCAGCAATCTGCTGTTTGATTTTGTTGGCGATACGCCGGAAGAAAGCTGGGATTACACGGCGATTGAGGCGCATATCGACGCGCATATCACGCAACTGCTGGCGGCCTGCGCGGCCTGTCCGTCTCCGGTGGTGTTAGTGACCAACGAAGTGGGGATGGGCATCGTACCGGAAAACCGTTTAGCGCGTCATTTTCGGGATATCGCCGGGCGCGTCAACCAGCGGCTGGCGGAGCAGGCGGAACAGGTGTGGCTGGTTGTATCGGGGATTGGCGTAAAGATTAAAGGATAAGGCGGCGGGCCTGTGGCCCACCGCCGGGTCTGACTTAGAACGTTTTGCGTAAACGCAGGCTGAAGGTGTGTGCCTGATAATCTTCGCCCGCCTGCAGATCGTAACGAGCATCCAGGCTCAGCGAGTTCACATCATACAGGGTGCTGCCGATAGCCACGCCCGCCATATCTTCAACCGGTGCCGCGCCTTTGGTGATAAAGGTGGTTTCACCGATGCTGTCTGCGGCGTAGGTCGCGGTGTTGCTCATCTGCTTGTTGTCGTACTGGTGGATCCAGGAGAATTGAACAAACGGCGTCAGGTTGCCCAGACTGGTTTCAAACGTCTTGTCCAGACGCGCGCCGATATCGCTCACCACGGACTGGTTGTGGGAAGAATCCACGTCCAGCGCCATACCGTTGCCGCCGCTTTCCGAGTAGCCATCGATATGCTGATAGCTGTAAGACAGGCTTGCCAGCGGGGTCAGGGTCACGTCTGCGCCCAGCGCGAACGGATAGCCGAATTCGCCCTGTACGGTTGCAGACTGGCCGTTGAACTTACCGCGCGCGTGACCGGAGAAGCCGGTGAAATCGACGTAACGCGACGTGTCGTAGTTCTGACGGTTAACGCCTGCGGACAGGTTCATGAACCAGGGTTCGCCGGTGTAGCTGGCATAGCCGATCAGGCCATAGTTGTCCGCCGTTGAGGTGTTGCCGTTCAGGTTATCTTTGCCGTGAACCGAGGTGTTGCTGTAGTTCACCGCTGCACCCAGACGCCATGCATCATTCAGCGCGCGGTCGGCACCGATCAGCAGGCCGCCGAATTTAGCGCTGTAGCCGCTTATTTGGTCGGTGCTGTCGCGGCGCGCATAGCCGCCAAACGGCTGCGCCCACATCAGCCAGTCGCTGTAAGCATCACCGGTAGATACGCCGCTCATGCCCGCCGTTTGCGGGTTGCGCAGATTATCCATATGGTTGCCGATCACCGAGTAAGCGGAGGCAGTAGCGGTTTGCGTCGCCTGCCCGGCGCTGATGCTCTGGCCCGGAGACAAGCGCTCGCCAACGCGGTTCGCTTCTTTGGTGTTATCAATCGCCAGCGAGGCGTTGTACAGCTCCAGCAGCTGCGGAGAAATCCCGGAGTAGCTGGTCAGACCGTTCAGCGCGGAGGTCGCATTACGGGTTGTCGCGAAGCCCGGCTGCGGAGCCGTTGGCTCAGGCTGTGTCGGCGTTTCCGGTTCGGCTGGCGTAACCGGGGTTTCCGGGATAACCGGCACTTCAGGGGTAACTGGCACTTCTGGAGTAACCGGCACTTCAGGGGTGACCGGGACTTCAGGGGTAACCGGCACTTCAGGGATAACCGGCACTTCAGGGATAACCGGCACTTCAGGGGTAACCGGGACTTCAGGGGTAACCGGCACTTCAGGGGTGACCGGGACTTCAGGGGTAACCGGGACTTCAGGGGTGACCGGGACTTCAGGCGTAACCGGGACTTCAGGCGTAACCGGGACTTCCGGCTCAACCGGCGCGTCCGTCAGGCTGACAACCAGCGCGCTACGAGAACCGTCCAGCAGGGTTTTACCCGATACTGCGCCCTCGTAACCAGACACTTTATATTTCAGCTGGCTGGCGTTGTACTCGGTGCCGCTGACATCCGCATCAATCACCACGTAACGCTGGCCGTGCGCAAAGGCATAGCTGCTGGCTTTTTGTACCAGGTTAACACGCGAACCCGCGTCAACAATCGCTGAGCCGGTTACGTTCAACCGGCCATAGCCGCTGTCCTGCGCGTCGCCGTTTGCTACCGCGTTGTCGGCCACGCCGATAATCAACGTTGCATCGCTTTTCTGGTGATAGTTGCCGTTAATTGCGATAGGGGCATTCACCTGAATTTTAGACGCGTTGTTATACACCGTGCCGCCGGTGAACACGTTGTCGTTCAGCAGGATAGAACCCACATTAAAGTTGATGTCGCCGCCCGCACTCAACGTGCCGATGGTATCTTCAATCACAGGGACTGGACCCATAGCGAAAATGCCAAAGATCGGTGTAGGGGCTGAACCGGTCAGCTTGCCTTGCGTACCGCTACCGCCAGTGATATTCAGCGGCGCATTACCCGCAACGTAAATATCACCCTTAATCACGCCTTCGTTATGAAGATCTGTGATGGTGCCAATAGAATCGATCGCCGTTGTACTGCCGCTAATAGTGCCGTAATTATTCAGGGCGGTAATTGTGCCGGAGTTACGAATCGCCGTTGAGTCAGAGCTATCGTAATAGTTATAACTGGTAATCGATCCGGTGTTATTTAAGGTAGCGATCGTGCCTTTATTAATAATCGTGCTGTTATTAATTAGCGTGGCATTGATATCGGAAGAAATAATACCGATGGAATAACTTTCCATGTTGCCGTCATTCTGCAACAGATCGATGACACCGCTATTCTGGAGCGCGGTATTACCGCTGATTCGGCCATTTTGCTCATTAGTCAGCGAACCTACATGCCCACGGTTATAGATCGCGGCGTTATTCACCACGACAGGATTATTCATGTCGTAGCTTACGCTGGCGTTAATAGAGCCTTTATTGATGATATGGTCGGTCTGGCTTTCGGTACCAAGATATAAGCCGTTGTAGGCAGACAAATTGGCGTTATTTTGCGAGTTAATAAAGTTAGTGTTTTCCAGTGTGCCAATATGACCTTCGTTCTGGATACCGTGGCCATTCTGGCTATAGATCCAGCCCTTGTTAGTGAACAGATCGACGCTGCCTTCTGACCCTACTTTCACCGCAGAGCCTGAAGAGGGTTGTACCCGGCCCTCAGTCGTTACGGTAAAATCAGGATAAGTGGTATTAATCGTGACGTTACCGTAATACCCGTCGTCAATAATATTTCCCAGGTCGGCGTACGCAGCAGGCGCGAGCAGCCCGTGCGCAGTCGTCAATGCCACCAGCATAGCGCCACGCTGGCTAAAATGATTTTTTTTCATAATGTCCGTTGCGATGTCTAATTGTTATCGATAAAAGCAGGTATAAATAATTCAGGAATTATCCGATGTTATTTATCGGCAGAATATCGATTTACATGACAAGATCAATCACAATTTCTTAACTATCACAGTGCGAAAACAAGACTTAAATTAAATTTTAAAATGATATTTCACTTAATCAGGATGCCGTAATGCCGCTGTGTTTGTTAAGTAAACGTTATTATTTGTTGATAATGCTGATGTTTTTATTGGCTGGATGTGTAACCGGCGATAGCCGGGAACGGGCGGCGCTGCTGGCCAAAAAATCTGGTCTGAACAGTCAAAATTTACAAACGTCGCGCTTCGAATTGCGGATTTGGCAGCGCATTACTGCGCCCGCGCAGCCAGTGCGGGTCTATATTGAGGGCGATGGCTACGCCTGGGTCAGCCGCACGCGTCCCTCCGACGATCCCACGCCGCGGCAGCCCACGGGTTTAATGCTGGCGGCGGCGGATGCTTCAGCCAACGTGTTGTATCTGGCGCGGCCCTGCCAGTTTATCGGCCCGCCGCTTCCGGCCAATTGTGGTACGACGTGGTGGACTGACAATCGTTTCTCGCCGACCGTCGTGCAGGCGATGGATGAAGCGCTGAGCCAGTCGCTGCAACCCTGGACAGGCATTCAGATTGAGCTGGTGGGTTACTCCGGCGGGGGCGCTATCGCGGCCCTGATTGCCGCGCGGCGTGATGACGTGCGCTCGCTGCGCACCGTGGCGGGTAATCTGGATGTGGCTTACGTTAACGCCGTGCATAACGTTTCTGCGATGCCTGATGCGTTAAGCGCTATCGACGTTGCTCCACGGCTGGCGAACCTGCCGCAGATCCATTTTACCGGCAGCGCCGACAGCACCGTGCCGCCAGAGACGGCGCGGCGTTTTCAGCAGGCGGCGGGCGGACGGTGCGTGCGTATCGAACAGGTGCGGGGGATGGCGCATGGATCGGACTGGGCGGCAGTGTGGCCGTCGCTGCTACAGCAACAGCCCGACTGCCGTTGACCTCAGACAAACATTTTTAACCGTTCCAGCCCGGCGGCCAGGTCGGCTTTTAAATCGTCCATATCTTCCAGACCGATTTGCAGACGTAACGCTCTGCCGCCGGGCTGCCAGGTCGTCACAGTACGGTATTCCGCGCAGTTAAACGGAATTATCAGGCTTTCAAAACCGCCCCATGAGTAGCCCATCGCGAAAATCGCCATGTTATCCAGCATGTGATCGACGCTGGCTTTGCTGTATTCCGGTTTCAGAACAATCGAGAACAGCCCGGATGAGCCGGTAAAATCGCGCTTCCACAGTTCGTGGCCGGGGCAATCCGGGAACGCCGGATGCAGCACTTTCAGCACTTCCGGGCGGGATTGCAGCCATTGCGCCATCTCCAGCCCGCGTTTTTCCGCCTCTTTGAGCCGCAGATACATAGTGCGCATGCCGCGCAGCGCCAGGAAACAGTCTTCCGCGCCGGGCAGCATCGCCATCAGATCGTAGGTTTTGCGCAGCGCCGGCCACCAGGCCTCGTTGGCCGAGACTACGCCCATCAGCAAATCGGAGTGGCCGCCGAGATATTTAGTCCCGGCCTCTACCGATAAATCACAGCCGTGCTCGTGGGCGCGGAAAAACACCGGCGTTGCCCAGGTGTTGTCGATAATGGTGGCGATTCCGCGCGCTTTGGCCTGTGCCGTCATGGCGGGCACGTCCTGGATCTCAAAGCTCTGAGAACCGGGGGATTCCAGGAACAGGGTGGTGGTATTGGGGCGGAACAGCGCCTCGATTCCCGCGCCGATCAGCGGGTCGTAGTATTCGGTTTCAATACCCATTTTTGCCAGCAAACCCGCACAGAACAGGCGCGTGGGTTTATACACGCTGTCCGGCATCAGCAGATGATCGCCCGCTTTCAGGGTAGTGAGCAGCGCCAGGGCAATAGCGCCGAGGCCGGAAGGCGATAGCACGGTTCCCGCCGCGCCCGCCAGTTCGCTCCACGCATTCTCCAGATTGGCGATGGTGGGCGTGCCCATGGTGCCGTAATTAAACTCGGCGCGGTTGTTCTCAATATCGCTCACGGTGGGGAAAATCACCGTCGAGCCGCGATACACCGGGCTGTTCACGAAGCCTTTCTGCTGCGCAGGATTTCTGCCAATCTGGGTGATGCGCGTGCCGATACTGAAATTCGACTCGGATTGTTTACTCATCAGGTACCTCTTTAACCAGCGTTATTCGAAAAACTTAAAGAAAGGGGACAGGCATAGCAAGATGCCAAAAAAGGTGATGAACCAAACGCCCGGACCTTTAAACTGATGCAGCGTTTTGACTTTATAAACTAAATAACAGGGAATTAAACAGGAGACTAACCCGAATAACGGACTGCCGAGCTGCATAAAAAACAGAATCGAAAAGCGAGTGGAAATCCACGCCCACAGCCCGAGTACCACGCCAGCGTGAATAGCCAGGTTGAGCATTTGGTGATTGATTTTCTCTTCAGGAATAAAGCGGCTGATAATATTCACCACAATCCCTTTAATGGCTTCCTGAAAGCCCAGATAAATCCCGAGAAACGCTGTTAATATCGCGAAGATATTTAACAGGGCGCTCATGACTTTTACCACCGAGCCGGGGATCACCTGAGCGGCAATCGCCAGCGCGGAAATATTCTGCTCGAATGCAGAGACCGCTTGTTCATGGCTAATCGCGAAGGTAAACGAAAAGGCGAAGAAGAGCACCGCTACCGCCAGGATAATATAGGCTACCCGATTAGCGCGAATGGCCCGGTACGTAGCGATACGTCGGTCCGGCTCCACTTTGCGGTAGGCGATATTCATCGGGCTGAGGATCTGGACAAACAGAATCGAAAACAGGGTAAACGGCAATGTCAGAAACACGTCGCGCAGAAAAGATCCAATCGGTGGAAACGCGCTGATATTATTGAAATTCCAGTGCGGAACCATCACCAGGCCCAGCGCCACGATAATACCGAACTTCACGCAGACCATCGGCCCGGAGACCTTAAACAGCAGCCGTTCGCCCTGTGAGGCGATACTGACCAGCACCACCAGAATCACCAGCCCGTACCATACCGAATCCGACAGTAATCCGTCTGTTAATCCAAAGGTCTGAATATAGGATGCGCTATCGAAGGTGACCGCCAGCGAATAGGAAAACATACCGTGCAGCAGCATTAAAAAATAGGCGATGCCCAGCCAGAAACCCCAGTTTTTCCCTAAATACTGGGTAATAACGTTAGAGTAATCCTCACAATTTTCACTTTCCGAGAGGGTTTTTAAATATAAGCTTTGTAATAAATAGATAGCAGGATAGGCAATGATCACCGAGGCGATAAATACCCAAATGCCTTTTATGCCGATTTGCACCGGCATAAATACAATGCCGGAGCCGATCGCCATGCCAATACACAATACGACCCATCCTGCATCATATTTGGTAAATGGAATCGATTGATGAAGCTTTTCAGAGCGGGGTACTGAGGGAGAAATGTCATTCATAATATTTTCCTGTCGCAATTTATTAAAATAATGGTGACGCATGACTGCAACGGCGGTGATAATTATTATTCAGTCCATTCATTTTCTGACTGCAATATCATGGTACGTAATCAACAGCGAAACGAAAAGGCGCTGGCGGTGCTAACTATTAACAAGACTTGTGCGTAAAACGCAAAAGTTGATGAGGGTCGCTGTTTGCGTGACGGCGCGATATGCTGTTGAGCAGGTATTAGCGGGGCGAGGGAGAGTGATGAATAAGGTTTTTATGCCATTTAAAGCAAAAATTGATAACCACGCGATATTTCGCCAGTTGGAAATCTTTATCAAGGTGGTTGAATGCAACAGTTTCTCCGTCGCCGCGCAAAAACTAAGCCTGACGCCGTCGTCGGTAAGCCGCAGTATTTCACAGCTCGAAGAGAGCCTTGGGGTTGTACTGTTAAAAAGAACCACCCGCACTTTTATCCTCACCGAGCCGGGGAAATATTTGCTGATCCGCGCCCAGCGTCTGCTGGGCGATCTGGATGATTCGCTGATCAACACCTCCAGCTTTCATCAACATCCGCAAGGCCAGCTCAGGATCACCTGTTCCATCGCGTTTGGCGTGTCGCATCTGATGCGGCTGTACAGCGAATACCGGGAGTCGTACCCGGACGTGCGGCTGTCGGTGGATCTCAACGATCGGAACGTAAATCTTAACGAAGAGAATTTTGATATTGCCCTGCGGATCACCGCGCGACCGCCGAATAACTTTGCTCTGCGGGAAATCTGTAAAATCAACTGGGTGTACTGCGGCAGCAAAACCTATTTTGAACGGCGGGGTATTCCGCAGTCGCTGGCCGATCTGGAACAGCACGACTGTTTAATTAATCCCAACGTCTCGGATAACTGGTATTACATCGACGAGCAGCACCAGCCGCGCGCGTTAAAGGTGAATAACATTATTGAGGTCAACAGTACGCTGGGGCTACTGAATGCCGCGCTGCATCATCAGGGGATTGTCAGCCTGCCGACCTATCTGCTGGGCGATTATATTGCCCGCGGCGAGCTGGTGCCGGTACTGCTGGATCATGAGGTCAAAGAGCATGAATACAGCCTGTATGCGCTGTACCATCCCGGCTACCATCAGGACCCCAAAATACGCAGCTTTATCGATTTTATGGTGAAGCGGATCACTGCCGCCCCGGCGTGGGATACCTGGCTGGAGACCTGAGTTCGCGTCTGTTAAGGTAAAAACCCGCCGGGCGGCGGGTTGTCGTTACAGTTTTTCAATCTGCCGCGAGTGCCATGGGCCGAGAATAAACACCGAAATCATCGCACCCAGCAGGGCGCACAGCATATCGGACTGGGTATCCCACGGGTCGCCCTGGGTACCGAGAAACTCATCCGCGCCCTGGCCCAATATCATTGCCACCCACCACTCAATTAATTCATAAAAGGCGCTAATCGCCAGCGCGATACAGCACACCAGGAAACCCAGCATTTTGCGCCCGTTGATAAAGCCGCCGCGAATCAGCACTTCTCGCGCCGCCAGCGCCGGAACTAAGCCCTGAAACAGGTGGCCGAGTTTGTCGTAGGGGTTGCGGCTGAGGTTCAGCCACTCCTGGACCTCAAACCCGAGGGGCACTTTGGCATACGAGTACATCCCGCCGACGATCAAAATAATGGCGTGGAAGAAGATCAGCACGTACAGCAGGGGCGTCAGCGGATAGCGCCGGGCGGTGGCCCACAGGATCGGCACCACGATCAGCACCGGGAGCACTTCCATTAGCCAGGTGAGTTTGCTGGCGGTGGCAACGCCAGTGACGATAAGCAATGCGGCCAGTAGCAGTACGCCGACGGGCAAATAGAGAGGACGGGCAGAATTCATTAGCGATCCTTCACTCAGGGGAAAGGGCATACTATCCGACTGAAAGCGAAGAAAAACAACGCTGAAAATAGCAGGGGAAAGGCGTGACGTTGGCGTCACGCCTGAAACGTTACATTACGCTACATCAGGGACGGTTAAGGATCTCAGCGGGGATCGGTTCGCCGTGATATTTCTCATAAATGGCATTCAGTTTTCCATTTTTCAGGTTAGCCGCAATCCATTCGTCGAGTTTTGCTTTCAGCTCTGGCTCATTCTTTTTCAGGCCAATGGCTAAATCAAACACGGTTAGCGTCATTTTCGGTTCAAATGCCAGCTTCGGGTTTTGCTTGTTGATCTGATTCACCAGGGTAGCGGATGTCGCGACCGCATACGCCTGGCCGCTGACGGCTGCCGTGACCATCGTGGCATCGTCATCATAACGTTGAATAGTTACGCCATTTTTCGCGGCGTCTTTGGTCAACATCGAGTCCTGAGTCGTGCCCCGGGTCACGGTAATGGCATGGCCTTTCAGGTCGGCCCAGTCGCTGATTTTGGTGGCCGCAGGCGCGCCAATTACCGAGCGTAAGCCCGCATAGGCGCGGCTAAAATCAATCACCTGCGCACGCTGCGGCGTGACGGAGAGCGTGGAAATCACGATATCCGCCTTGCCCGTTTGCAGGTTGGGAATACGCGTCGCGCCGGTGGTCTCAATGAACTTCAGTTTCAGCCCCCAGTCTTTAGCCAACAGCTCGGCGGTTTCAACGTCGGAGCCAACGGGTTTCATCGACGCATCCAGCATCCCGGAAGGTGGAATAGAGAGATCGGTGGCGACGCGGATCTCGCCCCGTTTTTGAATCTCCTCCAGAGCATTGGCCGAAACCGGGAGCGTGACAACGGCAGACAGCAGTGTGGCGAGCAGTAAGATGTTTTTTGCAGGGCTCATTATTATTCTCCTTCATGGGGATTTTGTAGGGTTGAGTGACTCACAAATCGTTGGAAATAAATTCCTGTAATGCCGCTGTGGCAGGCGTTTTCAGGATCTCGACCGTACCGCTTTCATGGACGGTTCCCTGGTGCATAAAAATAATTTTATCGGCGACCTTACGGGCGAAGTTCATTTCATGGGTCACCATAATCATGGTCATGCCGCTTCCCGCCAGGCGTTCGATGACGCGCAGCACTTCGCCGGTGAGTTTGGGATCTAATGCCGAGGTGACTTCATCAAACAACATTACTTTCGGTTTCATCGCCAGTGAACGCGCGATGGCCGCGCGTTGCTGCTGCCCGCCGGAAAGCTGCTCGGGGTAGCTGTCGGCTTTATCCGCCAGCCCCACTTGCTCCAGCACCGACAGCGCCAGCCGTCGGGCTTCCGTCTTTGCCAGCTTCTTGACGGATACCGGGCCTAAGGTGATGTTTTGTTCAATCGTCAGATGGGGAAACAGGTTGTAACTCTGGAACACGATCCCGACATCCTGACGCAGCTTGCGCAGATCGACGTGAGGATCCTCCACTTTGTGTCCACAGACCTCAATGCTGCCGCTATTGATGGTTTCCAGCCGATCAATACAGCGCAGTGCGGTACTTTTTCCGGAACCGCTGGCGCCAATCAGTGCCACGACCTGCCCCTGATTCACTGAAAAAGAGACGTCTTTCAGTACCGGGTTATGGCCAAAGCTTTTTTGCACATTTCTCAGGGTAATGATGGACATAATATTAACCTTCAGCACTTAATTGATGCGTGGACTTACGGTGGGGAGAAGCTTGTTTTTCTTTTCGGGCGCGGCCTGTTCAAGACGGCGGCTCAGCACCGATACCGGGAAGCAAAGGCAAAAATACACTGTGGCAACAATGAGATAGATAATGAATGGCTCAAAAATAGAGTTGTTGATCAGCTGCCCGGCGCGCGCCAGTTCGACAAACCCCACCACCGAGGCCAGCGACGTGTTCTTGATGATCTGCACCGAGAACCCCACCGTAGGCGGCGTAGCCAGCTTAATGGCCTGCGGGAGGATCACTTTAAACATGCGTTGCACGCGGGAAAGCGCCAGGCATTCAGCCGCCTCCCACTGCGCACGCGGAACCGCCTGAATACAGCCGCGCCAGATTTCGCCAAGGTAGGCGCTGGCGTAAATCGTCAGCGACACGCCTGCGGCCAGCAGGGGCGAAATAGAAAAGCCCAGTTGCGGCAGCCCGAAATAGACCATAAACATGATGATCAGCAACGGCGTGCCCTGAATTAACTGCACCCAGGTCGCCACCACCAGACGGACGATACGCACCGGCGCAATGCGGCCAAGCGCCAGCAGGAAGCCCACTAACCCACCGCCGCCGAAGGCCATCAGCGACAGAATGGCGGTCCAGACCGCGCCTTCCAGCAGAAACTGAATGTGTGCAAAATTGAGGGAAATATTCATCGTCTTGCCTCCCTAAATCATGGTGCCAAGCCGGCGACGGCGAGGGAAAATGGCCAGCCCGAACAGCCAGAAGATCAGGCGCATCAACAGCGAGATCGCGATGTAAATGCCCGCCACAATCACGAACGTTTCAAACGGGCGGTAAGTTTCTGACTGAATAAAGTTGGCGGTCGCGGTCAGTTCTTCGGTAGAGATCTGCGACGTGACCGAGGAGGCCAGCATCAGCAAAATAAACTGGCTGGTCAGCGACGGATAAACGCGTTCGATCGCAGGCCGAAGCGCAACATGCCAGTACTGCTGCCATTTGGTTAACCCCAGCGTTTCTGCGGCTTCCCATTGCCCTTTATGCACTGACTCAAATCCGGCGCGCATGATTTCGGCGGTGTAGGCACCCACGTTAATCGTCAGCGCAATCACCGAGACGGTAAAGGCGGTAAAGGAAAAGCCCAGGCTGGAAAGGCCGAAGTAAACCAGAAAGATCTGCACCAGAAACGGCGTGTTGCGGATGGACTCGACATAGATTGCCGCGATTCTCGCAAACACTTTGGAGTGAGAGCGCCGGGCAACGGCGCAGAGCGTGCCGATGAGAAAACCCGTCACCGTCGTCACGATGGCCAGTTGGGCGGTTAACGTTGCGCCGTCCAGTAACAGCTGCCATTGTGAAAGTATTGCTGTGAAATCGAGCATCATGACTTTCGCCCCGGTTAATTGGTTTTTGCGGTCTGCTGGCCGGTTAATCGGTCATAGACTCTGAAAAGCGCCTGGTTGCCGTTGGCTCCTTCCCCATAAGCCTGCGCATTCTGGTATTGGGTGGCGACAAGGGCGGTTGCTGGGAGGGGCACCGGATGCTTCTGTGCCGCTTCCAGAACCAGACGCAGATCTTTCATCATCAAATCAATGCGAAAACCGGCGGAGTCATCGCCTTCGATCATCGCAGGCCCCAGTTTGTCGAGCATCCAGGATGCGGCGGATCCGCCCAGCAGCACTTCACGCATTTGCGGCAAATTGATATCCCAGGCGCGGGCCAGCGCCAGCGCTTCGCAAATCGCCTGAATATTGATGCCGCAAATCAGCTGGTTACATAGCTTGACGGTTTGCCCGGCACCGGATGCGCCAACGTGATTTAACGTGGTGCCCATGGCGCGCAGATACGGCGTTGCCTGTTCAAAGCCGCTGGCTTCACCGCCTACCATGATGGTCAGGGTGCCGTTTTTGGCACCAATCGGCCCGCCGGAAACCGGCGCATCCAGCATGGTTACACCCGCCGCCGCCAGCTCCTGGCTCAGCTTACGCGTGGCTTCCGGGGCGATAGTGCTCATATCCACGTACAGTTTTCCGCGCGGCGGGACAGCTAATAGCCCTTGCGGACCGCGCACGATCTCTTCAACCTGCGGGGTGTCCGGCAGCATGGAAACTACGATATCGGCATCGCTTACTGCGGAAGGGATATCGTTAACGATTTCAACGCCGAACTGGCGCAACGCATCGCCTGCGCCGCTGACGATATCGAACGCGCGCACGGTATAGCCCGCCTGGGCGAGATTGCGCGCCATCTCACGCCCCATCACACCTAAGCCAAGAAAGCCAACGATGCCGGAAGTATCTGTTTTCATCAGGATTCTCCTGCCGTTAGTTGTGCTGTTCGAGCTGCGCCAGTTTCTCGACGCGGCGGATGAAGTCGGCATCCTGCACAAAGGTTGCCTGCAAAAAGGCGTCAATCAGATCGCGCGCCAGCCAGGGGCCAACGATTTGCGCGCCGATACACAGCACATTGACGTCATCATGCTCAACGGACTGATGGGCGGAATGTACGTCATGACCCACCGCGGCGCGGATGCCTTTGACTTTGTTGGCGGCAATCACCGCACCCACGCCGGTACCACACACCAGGATCCCGCGCAGACCGTTGCCTTCGCGCACTTTGTTGCACACCGCGAAAGCGATATCGGGGAAATCCACAGGCTCAGGGTTATAGCTCCCCACATCGTCAATCTGATGGCCCGCTTGCTCAAGCCACTGGATGAGCTCCTGCTTAAGGTGAAAACCTGCGTGGTCACTGCCAATTACGATCTGCATCTGCTTTTCCTTATTAAGGGGGTTTAGTCAGCAAAAGGTTGAGAACCCACCATGCGAATGGTGGCGCGACGACGAAAATCGGCGCCAATTTCAAAATGGCGGCTCAGTAAGTCATCGGCTTTGTCTTCGTCTCGTTCGACGATGGCGGCAAAAATGGCGCGGTGGTGATCGATGAGGAACGCTTCAATGCCTTCCACCTGAATAATCTGTTCACGTCTGTCGAGGTGGGAGCGCTGCATCAGCACGCCGATCGACTGATAAATGTTGATAAGCGTTGGCGAGCCTGATGCGTTGACGATGGTTTCATGAAAACGAAAGTCGGCTCGTCCGCCTAATTCCGGCTCATGGATGGTATCGCTGATGTCGCGCAGGCAGGCGGCCAGACGATCGTAATCACTTTGTGTGGCCCGGCGGCAGGCGAGGCGCACGGCCTGGCGTTCAATAGCGATACGCGCCTGCATCACGTCATCCACCACATTCGGCTGGTGGGCCAGCACGAAGGTGAAGAATTCACCGAAGATCGAAACGTCGGGTTTTGTCACCACCGTGCCAATGCCGTGACGGATCTCTACGGCACCAATCATCGCCAGCGCTCTGAGCGCTTCCCGCAGTACCGGGCGGCTGACGCCTAACCGGGCGGACAGTTCACGCTCCGGGAGCAAGCTGTCGCCCGCGCTCAGCGCGCCGCTTAACAACTGCTCGCGCAAAAATTTAACGACGCGGTCATGGCCGCTGCTGCTTTCCGTCTTTTCGCGTTTGATATCCATATGATTTTACCGGTGGTCTTAAGTGGTAATACCAATGGTAGATATGTTAATGAATTATTAATGTGATGTTGATCGATAATTAACCTGATGGTTCTGTGAGCGGGATTGCAATTATTGATTTGACTGACTGGAGGCGAGGAGATCTACAGGATCGTGAGATCAGATTTTTTAGCTAACGCGAATGCCAACGGCCAGGAATTAACACCGAGAACATCGAACCCGGCAGGGCGCATAGCATATCGGCCTGGGTAAAGAGTGCCGACGATTGCATCGTACTTATTCCCGATAATAATAAAACGCAGGTGCTGCATGAAGAGTTAAAACAGGCAAAGGCGGCAGTGAAAGAGATAAGGCAGAGGGTATTAAGTTCGCTTTGAAAATATTATGAAAATACAAAGCAAAAACCCGCCTTTCGGCGGGTTTTCTGAATTTTGGTGCCCGGACTCGGAATCGAACCAAGGACACGGGGATTTTCAATCCCCTGCTCTACCGACTGAGCTATCCGGGCAACGGGGCGCATTAAACCCGATTCACCGTACCGCGTCAACGAAATTTCCGCCGATTGCGTTCAGATGCGCATTAAGCCGCCAGGTTGACGACAATCCCACCACTTTACCCGCCGAAGAAGTGCATCCACAGCGCAGATATCGGCATGCTGATAATCAGCGCAGGCAGCATATTTACCACCGGGAACATCTTGATGCCGCAAATACGCAGCCCGGTCGCCAGCAGCAGTACGCCACCGACAGCGGTGAAATCGGCCATCATCGCGGGGGTGGTGAGCGGCAGAATAATCGCTGCGCACCAGGCGAGAGTTAACTGGATTGCCACCAGCGGAAACGCGATAAACGCTACCGCTACGCCAAGCGTGGTAGCAAAAATCATCGCGGTAAAGAAATCGAGAAAGGATTTGGCGATCAGAATGGTCGGATCGCCAGTCATGCCTTCCTGCATCGCGCCGAACACGCCGGTACCGCTGGCGCAAAACAGAATCAGAATGGCGACGAAGTTCTGAATAAACGCGTCATGACCGCCATTTTTACCGCCTTTGTCCAGTAGCGAACGCGCTTTGCCCGCGGCAGCGTTGATGCCGCGCTCCATACAGCACAGCTCGCCGATAATGGTGCCAAGCAGGGTAGAGAGCACCATTACCGGCAGGTTGGCGCATTTAACGATCAGCAACACGCCAATGCCGAGAGAAGCCAGCCCGAAGATTGACGGCATCGTCACCCGCAGCCGCTCCGGTAATTTCGAACCCAGCAGCGCGCCCAGCAATCCGCCAATCAGTACGGCGGCACCATTGATAAAAGGACCAGTAACCATGTGTTCTCCCGATGCGTCTTTGCGCGCAAAAAGCCGTCTTATTCTCTGTGCGGTGAATGCGTTTTCATGCGCTAATTATGCGTGTTAATGTAATGCGCCTGCGGATAAATGCGTTGCGCGGCCTGATAATATCAATAATTTAACTGAATAATCTTTGCCGAATTATGCAGTTTATCGATTGCGCCTTGCGCGGGCCGGGCAAAGCTGCCATGATTGCGCGAATTTTCCGCTTCCCTGTCACGAGGCTTGTATGATGAGGTCGTTTTCCGCGCCTGTCACTTACAGACTGCGTTCTGCCACGCAGCCGCTCGCCCGTGCTCTCAGTTGGTTATTGCCTACACTCACCATGCGGTGAGGTCAACGCACGCTCACTCCAGGACATCAGTAAGACCAGATGCATTCTGTTTTTACTGATGTCAGGCGGTTGGAGCTGTTTCCAGTTTCACCAAAGACGCCATACCGGGATGAACTCCCTGTGCTTGCCTGTTGGCACTTACTCCCTTTAAGGCTTTTGTTGCTTATGAAATTGTTAAAAATCGCAGCCAGTCACGACATTGTCGACGCGCTTTCTACCCATCGCGAGGTGGTGACGCTGGATAATACTGACTTTACCGATGTCGCCGCCGTGGTGCTGACCGTTGCCGATACCCGCAGCGGCATTCTGGCGCTGCTGAAACGCAGCGGATTTAATTTGCCGGTGTTTGTACTGAGCGAAACGCCGCTGGCGCTGGACGCGATTACCGGCGTGATTGACGGTAAAGCCCAGTCGTTCCTCGAGCTGGAAGCCGCCGCCACGCGCTATGAAGAGAACCTGCTGCCGCCGTTTTTCGATACCCTGTATCAGTATGTCGAAATGCAAAACAGCACCTTCGCCTGCCCAGGGCATCAGCATGGCGAGTTCTTTAAAAAGCATCCGGCAGGGCGTCAGTTTTACGATTTCTTCGGCGAGAACGTGTTTCGCGCCGATATGTGCAATGCCGATGTAAAGCTGGGTGATTTGCTGATCCACGAAGGCTCGGCCAAACATGCGCAGAAGTTCGCGGCCAAAGTGTTTAACGCCGATAAAACCTATTTCGTGCTCAACGGCACCTCCGCCGCCAATAAAGTGGTGACCAACGCGCTGCTGACCCGTGGCGACCTGGTGCTGTTCGACCGCAACAACCACAAATCCAACCATCACGGCGCGCTGATTCAGGCGGGTGCCACGCCGGTCTATCTGGAAGCGGCGCGCAACCCCTTCGGCTTTATCGGCGGGATTGATGAGCACTGTTTTGACGAGGCGTATCTGCGCGAGTTAATCCGCGAAGCTGAGCCAGCGCGTGCTGATGAACCGCGTCCGTTCCGCCTGGCGGTGATCCAGCTTGGCACCTACGATGGCACTATTTATAACGCCCGCCAGGTGATCGATAAAATCGGCCATCTGTGCGACTACATCCTGTTTGACTCCGCCTGGGTGGGCTATGAGCAGTTTATTCCGATGATGGCCGACTGCTCGCCGCTGCTGCTGGAACTTAACGAAAACGATCCGGGGATTTTTGTCACTCAGTCGGTTCACAAGCAGCAGGCCGGTTTTTCCCAAACCTCGCAAATCCACAAAAAGGATAATCACCTGCGCGGCCAGGCACGGTTTTGCCCGCACAAGCGCCTGAATAACGCGTTTATGCTGCATGCCTCTACCAGCCCGTTTTATCCGCTGTTTGCCGCGCTGGACGTCAACGCCAAGATCCACGAGGGCGAGAGCGGTCGCCGCCTGTGGGCCGAGTGCGTGGAGCTGGGCATCGAGGCGCGTAAAGCCATTCTCAGCCAGTGTTCGATGATCGCACCTTTCGTGCCGCCGATGGTGGAGGGTAAACCGTGGCAGGATCATCCCACCGCGCAGATTGCCAGCGAACGCCGTTTCTTCAGCTTTATCCCGGGTGAGCGCTGGCACGGTTTTGACGGCTATGCGGATGAGCAATATTTTGTTGATCCCTGCAAGCTGCTGCTCACCACGCCGGGTATCGACGCACAAACCGGCGAGTATGCCGAATTCGGCGTGCCGGCCACCATTCTGGCGAACTACCTGCGCGAAAACGGCCTGGTGCCGGAGAAAGCCGATCTCAACTCGATTCTGTTCCTGCTGACCCCGGCGGAAAGCCCACAGAAAATGGCCCATCTGGTAGCGCTGCTGGCGCAGTTCGAGCGCCACATCGAACAGGATTCGCCGCTGTCAGAAGTGCTGCCGACCATCTGGCAAAAATATTCGCTGCGCTACAAGGGCTATACGTTGCGCCAGCTGTGCCAGGAGATGCACGATCTGTACGTCAGCTTTAACGTTAAAGACCTGCAAAAAGCGATGTTCCGCAAAGCCGAGTTGCCGCCTGTGGTGATGAATCCGCAGGACGCCAACCGTGAGTTTATCCGTGGCAACGTGGAGCTGGTACGCATCAGCGAAGCCGCAGGGCGCATCGCGGCGGAGGGGGCGCTGCCGTATCCGCCAGGCGTACTGTGCGTGGTGCCGGGCGAAGTATGGGGTGGGGCGGTGCAGCGTTACTTCCTGGCGCTGGAAGAGGGCGTGAATTTGCTGCCAGGCTTCTCGCCGGAACTTCAGGGGGTGTACAGCGAAACCGATGCCGACGGGATTAAACGGCTCTACGGAAATGTGCTGAAAGCCTAAAAAAATGCCGACCCTGTGGTCGGCATTTTTACATTGTAACGCGCTATCAGGCGCTGTGCGGAACGCCTGCAACCGGCGCTTTTACGTGTTTGTACTTGAACAGCACCACGAATGCGAAGGCCAGAACCAGTGAGTAGCCCGCGAAGATCAGCCACACGGTTTGCCAGTCGGTAATGCCGTTCAGAGTATATTGCTCAACCACTTTACCGCTCACGATGCCGCCGAGGATACAGCCGAAACCGTTAGTCATCATCAGGAACATACCCTGGGCGCTGGCGCGGATGGCCGGTTTCACTTCCTGTTCAACAAACATCGAACCGGAGACGTTAAAGAAGTCGAAGGCGCAGCCGTAAACGATCATCGACAGAACCAGCAACACGGTGCCCATCGGGCTCGGATCGCCGTAGGCGAACAGGCCGAAGCGCAGCATCCAGGCGATGATACTGATCAGCATGACTTTCTTGATGCCGTAACGGCTCAGGAAGAACGGAATGGTCAGGATGAACACGGTTTCGGAAATCTGCGAAATCGACATCAGCACCGAGGCGTGTTGCACAATAAAGCTGCCAGAGAACAGCGGGTCCTGATCGAAGCTGTGCAGGAAGGTGTTACCAAACATATTGGTAATTTGCAGTTCTGCACCCAGCAGCATGGAGAAGATAAAGAAAATCGCCATGCGCTTGTTTTTCAACAGCGCGAACGCGTCCAGGCCCAGCATGGTCGACCAGCTCTGGTTTTTCTGCTGGTTAGACACCGGCACGTGCGGCAGGGTCAGGGTAAACAGCACCAGCACCAGAGAGAGCGCCGCGCCGATATACAGCTGCATATGGCTCAGTTCGAAGCCGGAGAAACTCACCGCCCACATCGCCAGAATAAAGCCGATGGTGCCCCAGATACGGATAGGCGGGAAGTCGGTAACGATATCTCGCCCGGCCTGCTGCAAACGGTAGTAGGAGATGGTATTAACCAGGCCCAGCGTCGGCATATAGGCCAGCGAGTTAATGAGGATCACCACAAACATCTCGGTGGGCGTGGTGACGTTGGCCGCCATAAACAGCGTCGCAGCGCCGACCAGATGACAGAACGCGTACACCCATTTAGCGCTGATCCACTTATCCGCCACAATCCCCAGCAGCGTCGGCATAAACACCGCCGCGATCCCGAGTGAGCTGTACACCGCGCCAATAGACGCGCCGTCGAACTTCAGGGTAACGAACATGTAGGAGCCGAGCGTGGTCAGCCAGCTTCCCCACAAGCAGAACTGCAGAAACGAGAGCACTTTCAGCTGCAGCTTATAATTCATGTTATTTTCCTCACACGAGAAACCAAAATTATGTTGAATTAAAAACATTGAAGGTTGTGAATTGTGCGGATTTTAGCATTTCAGCCACCAGGCTTTATGTTACCTACGACAAAATTCTGCAAAAAAAACCGTCTTGCAGATACGAAATGTGATGAGGTTAATGGTTTCGAATGAAGAAATGCCACTTCATGCCAGGCGGGGCACAAAAAAATATCCCTCACGGAGAATGTGAGGGATATAACATTTAACAGGAATTACTTACGGCGATAACTCTTTTGTGCGGTATCTACTTTATACAGATAACGACGCGACTCAGCAGATGGATGGCGCGTGGTCAGGGTTTCATACACATCCCCCGGCTGCATGCTGTTAATGATGCTGGCCGCCTTGATTTTATCGCTTGAGAACACGCGTAACACGCTGCCCGCCCCGCCGTTGTAGGCGGTGATCACCGCGTATCGTCGTGAGGTCGGATTCTGAATACCGCCAAGATAGACATTATTCAGCATCGCCAGGTAGGCCGTACCGGTGTCGATATTGCTTTGCGGATCGAACAGGTAGCTGCGGCTCGGCGTGCCCGATTTACCCTGCGAACGGAACACGTCTTTACCCGCGGTATGCTGCACCACCTGCATCAGCCCCAGCGCGTCAGAACGGCTGACTGCATACGGGTTAAAGGAGGATTCGGTCTGCATAATCGCCAGGATCAGCGACTCATCCACTCCATATTTGCGCGCAGCCTGGCGCACCATGCCCACATACTTATGGGCACGCTTATCAAGGTGGTTCGGCACCAGATTAATAGTGATGCTGTAGATCACGCGTAGACCGTTGCTGCGGCTCTTCATACGGGTTTGCAGCAGGTAGTCGGCAAAACGCGCCGCGCGCCACTGCCAGCGGATAGGCTCACCGGTGTTATCCACCACCTGCCCATACAGGAACGGCTGTTTGGAAATGGGTATGTCGTTCACATCGGAATAGAGATCGATAGAACCCGGATCGTCGCCCATCAGCAGGGTGGTGATGATCGCCTGGCGCAAGCGGGCGGCGGGATCGGTGCCCGCGATGGTCTCGACCGTAATCGTACCCTGGTCAAAGTTGATGTGGCTGCGGGTCTGGTAGCCATCGGTGTACTTAACGTAGTCTTTCGGCCCGGCGATCAGAACTTCATTAAATCCCCAGATATTCTCAATG
This sequence comes from Atlantibacter subterraneus, assembly GCF_007570865.1. Classification (GTDB taxonomy): domain Bacteria; phylum Pseudomonadota; class Gammaproteobacteria; order Enterobacterales; family Enterobacteriaceae; genus Atlantibacter; species Atlantibacter subterraneus. The sequence continues at coordinate 215,922 of NZ_VLPS01000007.1, forward strand.
TTATGGGCGAACTGCCCCATCAGGATGTCAAAACCGTTGGTATCTTTTTCCAGTTCCGGATTATAGCTTTCCGTTTTTTTACTGGAGCAGGAGATGAGTAACGGCGCAATCAAAGCCAGCGCGAGTAATTTTTTCATCATTAAGGGAGTGCGTTGTGTTATTGAAATTGTGTTGTCAAAAAAGGGCCAAAGGCCCTTATTGTTGTTCTGGCGGCGTATAGCCTTCGATGTGTACGTCTTTCCCTTCGAACAGGAAGTTAATCATTTCCTGCTCCAGCAGCTTGCGGTGCTCCGGGTTCATCATGTTGAGTTTCTTTTCGTTAATCAGCATGGTTTGCTTGGTCTGCCACAGCTTCCACGCCTCTTTGGAAATCTCGTTATAGATGCGCTTACCCAAATCGCCCGGATAGAGTTGGAAATCCTGGCCTTCGGCGTCGCGCTGCAGGTAGGTACAAAAAATCGTTCTGCTCATCGTTAGTCCTCACTATCGTGGCGAAGGGGTTGTGTCACAACCGGCTCCGCATGTAATTGTTGCAACAAACGCTCAACCGGGGCGGCAAGCCCAACGGATGGCGGCTGTGCCAGGTTATACCAGAGTGCGCTCTCTTCCTCCACGCAAGACGCCTGCGAGGACACAGAAAGCCACATGGGTATGATATCCAGATGGAAGTGGCTGAAAGTATGGCGGAACGCGTTAAGCTGCGTCAGAGTATCGGCCTTAATGTTACGTTTCGCCAGCCACTCGCGCAGGCTCTGTTCGCTGTCAAACTGCGGGAAACAAAACAGCCCGCCCCATAACCCCACCGGCGGGCGTTGGGTCAGGCGCACGGTGTTGTCCTGCTGCATCAGCAGAAAATAGCCGACTTTCTCCGGCAGCACCTGCTTCGGTTTTTTACCCGGATAACGGGCCCAGCTTTGCGTGGCATAGGCCACACAGCCGAGCTGGAGCGGGCAAATCTCGCACTTCGGGCGCGAGCGGGTGCAGACCATCGCGCCTAAATCCATCATCGCCTGATTGAAGCGCTCCACGCCTTTGGCTGGGGTAACGGCTTCGCTCAGCGACCAGAGTTTTTTCTCTACCTCTTTCTTGCCCGGCCAGCCTTCCACGGCGTAGCAGCGCGCCAGCACGCGCTTGACGTTGCCATCCAGAATCGGAAAGTGCTGGCCCAGCGACAGTGACAAAATTGCGCCTGCGGTGGAACGGCCCACGCCGGGCAGCGCAGCGACGTCATCAAAGGTCTGCGGGAATATGCCGCCGTACTGTTCGGCGACCATTTTCGCCGCTTTATGCAGGTTGCGGGCGCGGGCGTAATAACCGAGCCCGGTCCACAGGTGCAGCACTTCGTCCAGCGGCGCGTTAGCCAGATCGGTGACGCCAGGGAAGCGCGCCATAAAGCGGGTAAAATAAGGAATAACCGTGGCAACTTGCGTTTGTTGCAGCATCACTTCAGACAGCCATACTTTGTAAGGCGTTTTTTCGATCTGCCAGGGGAGGGTCTTACGCCCATATTTGTCGTACCAGTCGAGCACCTGGCGAGAAAATTGCTGCGCTTGCATCATGAACGCGTGGCATCCTGCATAGAGTTTCAGGGCCCAGATTGCAGCACAGAGCGAAAAGGCTGTAAACCGGAACTTTCCTGTGCTTGCATCCCAGGACTATCTTTGGATAATGCCGGTTTGCTTTCCCATTCACTGACACAGATTGAAACCATGAATAACGACGTCATTTCACCGGAATTTGATGAAAGCGGCCGCCCGCTGCGCCGCATCCGCAGCTTTGTCCGCCGTCAGGGACGCCTGACTAAAGGCCAACAGCACGCGCTGGATAACTACTGGCCGGTGATGGGCGTTGAGTTCACTCCTGCACCGCTCGACTTTACCGCGCTGTTTGGCCGCACTGCGCCGGTTACCCTGGAAATTGGCTTTGGTATGGGTGCCTCGCTGGTGGCGATGGCAAAAGCCAATCCTCACCAGGATTTTCTGGGCATTGAAGTGCATTCCCCGGGCGTGGGCGCGTGCCTGAGCCTGGCGCATGAAGAGGGCGTGGAAAACCTGCGCGTGATGTGCCATGACGCGGTCGAAGTGCTGCAAACCATGATCCCGGATAATTCCCTGAATATGGTGCAGCTGTTCTTCCCGGATCCGTGGCATAAAGCGCGTCATAACAAGCGCCGTATCGTCCAGGCTCCGTTTGCGGAACTGGTGAAGAGCAAATTAAAGCTCGGCGGCGTGTTCCATATGGCGACCGACTGGGAACCTTATGCCGAACATATGCTCGAAGTGATGTCGTCTGTTGACGGTTATCAGAACCAGTCTGAAAACAACGACTACGTACCGCGCCCGGAATCGCGTCCGGTAACCAAATTTGAACAGCGTGGCCATCGTCTTGGTCACGGCGTATGGGACTTAATGTTCGAGAGGGTGAAATAATGGCAAAGAACCGCAGCCGTCGTTTGCGTAAAAAGATGCATATCGATGAGTTTCAGGAGTTGGGATTCTCGGTAGCCTGGCGTTTCCCGGAAGGCACCAGCGAAGAGGTGGTGGATAAAACCGTTGATGACCTGATCAACGAAGTGATCGAGCCAAACGGTCTGGCCTTTGACGGCAGTGGTTATCTCGCCTGGGAAGGACTGATCTGCAAGCAGGAAATCGGTAAGTGCACCGAAGAAGATCAAGCGCTGGTACGTAAGTGGCTTGAAGATCGCAAGCTCGAAGAGATCCGCTTGAGCGATCTTTTCGACGTGTGGTGGGATTGAGTTAATTGATAACGGGCCGAGATATTGGCCCGTTTTGCTTTATAGGGAGTCGATATGATGCGTAAAGCGCTTCTGGGCGCACTGCTGGTAACGGCAATGCAGGCTCAGGCCGAATACAAATGCAGCGTCACGCCGCGTGACGATGTGGTGCTCAGCCCGCAAACCGTGCAGGTGGTTGGCGAAAACGGCAACCTGGTGATTGGCCCCGACGGCAGCGTACAGTTTAACGGCCAGCAGAAAAACCTGACCGCCGCGCAGCGTCAGCAGGCGCTGAACTATCAGAAAGCCTTACGGACCGATTTACCGTGGATCCAGCAGGGCGCGTTAAGCCGCGTAGAGAAAGGACGCGTGGCGCTGGACCGGGTAATTACTCAGGAAGTCGGTGCAAGCAGCAATATGCGCAGTCGCCTGACCAGTCTTGATGCCCAACTCAAAACCCAAATGAACCGCATTATTGAGCAGCGCAGCGACGGACTGACGTTCCACTATAAAGCTATCGACCAGGTGCGTGCCGATGGTCAGCAGCTGGTAAACCAGGCGATGGGCGGCATCCTGCAGGACAGCATCAACGAAATGGGTGCCAAAGCGGTGCTGAAGGGCGGCGGTAATCCGTTGCAGGGCGTGCTGGGCAGCCTGGGCGGATTGCAGACGGCGATCCAGAACGAGTGGAAAACCCAGGAGCAGGACTTCCAGCAGTTTGGTCGTGATGTGTGCCAGCGCGTGATTTCCCTGGAAGATCAGCGCACGAAGCTGGTTACCAGCCTGAAATAAAGCGATCTGAATATGAAAAAACTACAGATTGCCGTGGGTATCATCCGCAACGCTGATAACGCGATTTTTATTACCCGTCGCGCCGCTGATGCCCACATGGCGAACAAGTGGGAGTTTCCCGGCGGCAAAATTGAAGCCGGCGAAACCCCGGAGCAGGCGCTGATCCGCGAACTGCAGGAAGAAGTCGGTATCGCCGCCGAACAGCCGTCACTTTACGAAACGCTGGAGTACGCCTTCCCGGACCGGCATATCACGCTGTGGTTTTACCTGGTCGAAGCGTGGCAGGGAGAGCCCTGGGGGAAAGAGGGGCAGCCAGGGGAATGGATTGCCTCCAGTGCGCTGGACGCGGCGGCGTTTCCACCTGCCAATGAGCCCGTGGTGGCACGCCTGATTGCGGATGCCCGCGCGCGTTAAGTTACCCGCGTATTAACAAACGGAGCCGGGGCGGTATTGTTGAATACCGCCCCGGTTTTTTATTAGCGATCCTGTTCGCTCCACTCGTCGCTGTCGTTTAAATCGCTCTGGCTGGGGATGCGTTTTTCTTCTGCCGCCCACTCGCCTAAGTCGATCAACTGACAGCGTTTAGAGCAAAACGGGCGAAACGGGCTGGTTTCGTTCCAGATAACCGGTTTGCCGCAGGTCGGGCAGTTTACCGTGGTGGTTTGCGTCATTTTGCCTCCTTAGCAACAGGCCAGTTCAAAATCCAGACGCTCAGGCACGCGGCCATTTTCGCTATCGATCGGCATAAAGCGGATGGCAAAGCGGCTCTTATGCCCGGAAATCTGCGGATACAGTTCGTCGTTCATATTCAGCTTCAGGCGCAGGAGATCCGCATCGTCGCCGTTATCCTGGAAGAAGCCGTTCAGGCTGGTCTGTTTGCGGAACGGCGCAGAGTGGCGAATAAGATCGAGCACTTTTTCCAGCGCGAAACGCAGCGGATCGAGGCTGCTGAACCAGCGGTTAACCTGGGCATCGCGTGCCTCCTGCGGCATATGCAGCCAGAAATGCAGGCTTGGTAAATCAAAACTGCAACAGCCGCCGGGGATACTGAGACGCTGGCGCACCAGGCCGATCAGACGGTCTTCACGCAGCGCCTGGCCCAGACGCGGCGCAGCCATCAGTACCACGCTGTGCTCTTTTAGTTCCTGGCGCAATGCGTGGATACGATCGTTATCCACGCCTGGTACTTCGGCCCAGTTCTGTAATTTGCGCTGTTGGCGTTCCAGCTCTTTCAGCATTTCGGTGCGGACATCGCCGCGCTCAAACACATCCATTAATTCACCGATATTGCGAAAAAAATGCAGGGCTGAAGCATGATCGGTCACGGTCAGGCGTGACATCACCTGTTGAATAAGAAACTCGATACGCAGCCAGGTGCGCATTTTTTCATTCAACGGGTGTTCAAAGAGAATGTGGTTGTGCATTACTGATTTTCCTGTTGCACGGCTTGTGCGGCCAGCTGCAAATAGCGTTGATGCAAGCGCTTCACCTCGGCATCAACGGCGTCTGGCCTGCCGCTATTGTCTATAACGTCATCGGCGACGGCTAAGCGCGCTGCGCGGCTTACCTGGGCGGCGATGATCTGTTCGGCATGCGTACGTGACACATTATCACGTTGCATAGTGCGGATTATCTGAGTTTCAGGATTGACATCGACTACCAGCACCCGGTCGGCTTTTTTATGCAGCTGGTTTTCCACTAACAGCGGAACCACCCACAACACGTAGTCAGATGTGGCGCGCGCCATTTGGTCCTGGGTTTCCTGATGGATCAGGGGGTGTAATAAGGCGTTGAGCCAGGCTTTTTCCGGTGGATTAGCAAAAATACGCTCGCGCAGTTCCCGGCGATTCAGGGTGCCGTCGGGCAGCAGCATCGCTGGGCCAAAATGTTGAACGATGGATTTTAGCGCGGGTTTTTCAGGTTCAACGACATTTCGGGCAATGATATCGGCATCAATAATGGTAATTCCCAGTTGCGCGAACTTGTTGGCTACGGTGGTTTTTCCACTTCCGATGCCGCCCGTTATCGCTACTGTGTAAACCATAAACCAATCCCAATTAATGTTTTAACAAGTTATCGCCTGTCTTTTCATGGCCTTGCAAAGGCTCGCGAAACAAGAAAAAAATCCCCTGTTCATGAAATGGCAATTTCTGCCTGGCGGCAGGTAAATTTATAGGATTGTAGCGTAAAAAAGAGCGTTTTCGCAGTCTTGCGGAGCCACAATTAGTGCGTATGATAGCGTCACTGGAGTTGGTAGTTGTACCGCCGCTTATATTTACGCGTTCATCGCCATTTACCAGGAATTCGCTCATGCGTATTGAAGAAGATCTGAAGTTAGGTTTCAAAGACGTTCTTATCCGCCCTAAACGCTCTACCCTCAAAAGCCGTTCCGATGTCGAACTGGCTCGTGAATTTACCTTCAAGCACTCTGGTATCCAATGGTCTGGCGTACCTGTTATTGCCGCTAATATGGACACGGTCGGCACCTTCGGCATGGCGAAAGCCCTGGCGGGGTTCGATATTCTGACGGCGGTGCACAAGCATTACTCCGTTGAAGAGTGGCAACAGTTTATCGATAGCGTGGATGCCAACGTGCTGAAGCATGCCATCGTTTCTACCGGTACCTCCGACGCCGATTTCGAGAAAACCAAACAGATCCTGGCGCTCAACCCGGGCCTGAATTTTGTCTGCATTGATGTAGCAAACGGTTATTCCGAACACTTCGTACAGTTTGTGACCAAAGCGCGTGAAGCCTGGCCGAACAAAGTGATCATCGCAGGCAACGTAGTGACCGGCGAGATGTGTGAAGAACTGATCCTCTCTGGTGCGGATATCGTTAAGGTCGGCATCGGTCCTGGCTCCGTATGCACCACTCGCGTGAAAACCGGCGTGGGCTATCCGCAGCTGTCCGCCGTGATTGAATGTGCTGACGCGGCCCACGGCCTGGGCGGCCAGATCATTAGCGACGGTGGTTGCACTACGCCAGGTGATGTAGCCAAAGCCTTCGGCGGCGGCGCGGACTTCGTGATGCTCGGCGGGATGCTGGCGGGCCACGACGAAAGCGGCGGCACCGTCGTGGAAGAGAACGGCGAAAAATTCATGCTGTTCTACGGCATGAGCTCGGAATCAGCGATGAACCGTCACGTTGGCGGCGTTGCTAAATACCGTGCTGCAGAAGGCAAAACCGTTAAGCTGCCGCTGCGTGGCCCGGTAGAATATACCGCGCTCGATATCCTGGGCGGCCTGCGCTCGGCCTGCACCTACGTGGGCGCGTCACGCCTGAAAGAGCTGACCAAGCGCACCACCTTTATCCGCGTTCAGGAACAAGAGAACCGCGTGTTCAACAGCCTGTAATTAGCTGGCTTAGCGCGACAAAGAGCAGAGGGGCGACCTTCTGCTTTTTTTATGCCGCTAGCCCGCGCCGCTCATGGCATCTCCCATCTGGAACACCGGTAAATACATGGCGATGACCAGCGTGCCGACGATCAGCCCAATCACCACCATCATCAGCGGTTCCAGCGTGGACGACAGTGAATCGGCCCGCTCGTGGGTTTGCCCGGTATGCCAGTGCGCCAGCCGCGCCAGCATCAAATCCATCGACCCGGTTTCTTCAGCGGTATAAATCAGCTGCCGACACAGCGGTGTAAAACCCTTTTCCTGTTCCAGCGTCTTCCAGAACGGTACGCCGTCGGCGATTTTCCGCATGATACGCTCCAGCATCTGCCGCCAGAACGGGGACGAGAGCGTTTGCACCACCGCCTCCAGCCCCTGCAACAGCGGCAAGCCCGCCTGCTGGGTCATAGCGAGAATGGTATAAATCTGGCTCAATCGCTGCCCGCGCACCAGTTCGCCCACCAGCGGCAGGCGCAGCAGCAGGTTTTGCTCCTGCCACTGCCAGTGTGGGTTACGGCGGCAGCGCAGGATAACGGTGATAAGCGTGGCCGTTATCAGCGCCAGCCAGTGCCCGCTGCCGGTGATAAAAGCAGAGAACGCCATCACGCCATGGGTTAACGCCGGTAGCGGGGCGTTAAAAGCGCGATAGATCGCCGCGAATTCCGGCAGCACGAACCCCGCCATACCGAGGGTGACCAGCAGCGCCATTACAAAGATGATGCCCGGATAGCGCAGCGCTTTGACCACCTTCTTTCGCAGCGCCTGTTGTTCCTCTTGCTGAAGCGCCAGCCGCTGGCAGCATTCGTCGAGCTTGCCGGTAATTTCCCCTGTGCGGATCAGAGCGATAAACAGCGGCGGAAACACCCCGGGCCACGCCTTTAACGCATCGGAAAACGGCACGCCCTGCGTCACCTGTTGAGCCAGCTCCTGTAACAGCGCCCGCCACTGCGCACGGGAATGCTGCTCCGCCAGCATCGCCAGCCCCTGGGGCAGGGCAATGCCCGCCTGTAACAGCGTCGCCAACTGGCGGATAAAATGGATTTTATAGGTCAGGTTCCAGTACTGGCGCGCAACGGTCTGGCGCTTCACCTTCAGGGGCCAGATATTTTGTTGGTACAACTGCTGAAGCGCCGTTGCACGATCTGCTGCCCAGGCCAAACCGCCGCAGGGTGTTCCCCCTTCGTCCAGGCCGCTCCACTGCCATAGGCGGCGCTCATTCATGGGGCATCCCCAGCACCCGGTAAACCTCCTGCAAAGTGGTCAGCCCTTGTTCCACCGCCTCCAGACCATGTTCAAACAGCGTTACCATGCCCAATTCGCGCGCCTGCTGTTCAATCTGCTGCGCTGAAGCGCCATCAACGATTGCCTGGCGTAACCCCGGCTCCAGCGTCAGCACTTCGAACAGCGCCACGCGCCCATAAAAGCCGGAATAGCACTGGGCGCAGCCTTTCGCTTCCCAGGCATAGAGCGGGCTCGACCAGAATGCATCCGGCAGGGACGCAGGCTGTGCTAAACGCACCCGGCAGTGCGGACATAACCTGCGCACCAGCCGCTGGGCGACAATGATTTCCAGCGCCGAGGCCAGCATCCAGCGCGCAATGCCCATTTGCTCCAGCCGCGTAATGGTCTCTACCGTGGAATTAGTATGCAGCGTTGATAGCACCAGATGGCCGGTTTGCGCGGCTTTGATGGCGATTTCGGCGGTTTCGCCATCGCGGATTTCGCCAACCATGACCACGTCCGGGTCCTGGCGCAACAGGGCGCGCAGTACGTTCTGGAAATTAAGCCCCGCTTTGGTATTGACCTGGGTCTGGTTCAGGCCGGACAGCGGAATTTCAATGGGATCTTCCACGCTGCACAGGTTGATCTCGGGGCTATTTAACGCGCCCAGCGCGCTATACAGGGTAATGGTCTTGCCGCTCCCCGTCGGGCCGGTCACCAGAATCAGGCCCTGCGGTGCGCTGATGGCGCGGTAAAAATCAGCCTGCTGGACCGGCAGCATACCCAGCGACTCGACGGCCAGCGGACGATCGCTTTGCTCAAGCAGCCGCAGCACCGCCTTTTCACCGCTTCGGCAGGGCAGAGTGGAGAGGCGAAAAGAGACCGGTTTCCCCTGTAGCGGCACCGAAAATTGCCCGTCCTGCGGCAATCTGCGTTCGGCGATATCCAGCTCGCCCAGCACTTTAAGCCGCGCCATCACCGCCTGCGCCAGCTCTGCTGGCAGAGTGGCGAAAGGGTGCAGCACGCCGTCAACCCTCAGCCGCACCCGCCAGTGGGCGTCACCGGGCTCAATATGAATATCGGAGGCGCGTCGCTTAAGCGCGTGCAGCAGGGTCTCATCAAGCCAGGCGACGGCGGACGTATTGTCGTCAGGCAGCGCGGGCTGCGCCTGCTGCTGGTGCTTTTCCAGCTGTTCGGCGCTCCAGCACTCAATTTTGATCTGCCGCTGCGTGGCAAAGCGCAGCGCATCCAGCAGCTCAATGCTCGGCCCTTCGCTAAGGGCGATGCGCACTTCAGCGTCAGTGAGATCCAGCAGTTGGGCATGATGGCGCTTGCACAGCGCCAGTATGAATTCACGATCCATGGCGCATCCTTATTCGGCGCTAAACCGGAAGGTTTCTTCGCAAGCCTGTTTCAGCGCGCCGTCGCTGCCGCTGTCGCAGCTGCGCTGCCAGCCGGTGACGCCTTCGCTGTTGCTCCAGACCGGTGTCAGCGTCACCGTTAGCCCGTTGAGGCTCTCCTGGCCGGTTAGCGTGACTTTGCCCGCCGCGATGCTCATGGCGGAAACGTAGCGCGTGGTTTTGGGAGAAGGGATGCCTTTGCTGCCGGCATCGCAACCGCCGATGCCGCCACTTTCAATAGCGCACAGCTCCACGGCGGTCCGGTACGGCACAAAGGTTTGCAGCATGTCCGTCAGCGCGGCTTTGCGCAGATAGTTCTGGTAGGCGGGGATACCGATGGCGCTGAGAATAGCGATGATGCCAATCACCACCATCAGCTCAATCAGGGTAAAACCGTGTTGTCTGTTCATAACTCGCTCCTTGATGTGGGGACGCCACTGTCGCAGAGCGCGAGAATGCAAACGAGTGCGAAATTACCGCTTTTGAAGCGGCTTTCCAGGCTATTTTAGCCGTTGCAGGTGGGAAACATTTAGCAGGAATACAGATCGCAAATTTCACTGGAGCCGGAGGCGTCCCCCCGGCTGGCGATCAGCGAAAACGCATCGACAGATCGAGCGCCTGAACGTGTTTGGTCAGCGCGCCGACGGAGATAAAGTCCACGCCGGTTTCCGCGAAGGTGCGCAGGGTCTCTTTGGTGACGTTGCCGGAAACTTCCAGACGCGCCTGGCCGTTGGTGCGTTTCACCGCTTCGCGCATATCGTCAACGGTGAAGTTATCCAGCATCACGATATCCGCGCCCGCTTTCAGGGCATCATCCAGCTCTTCCAGCGACTCCACCTCGACTTCCACCGGCACGTCCGGATGCAGCCAGAAGGCCTTTTCCACCGCCTTGCGCACCGATCCCGAGGCAATAATGTGGTTTTCTTTGATCAGAAACGCGTCGCTCAGGCCGAGACGATGGTTATTGCCGCCGCCGCACAGCACCGCGTATTTCAGCGCGGTACGCAGGCCGGGTATGGTTTTACGCGTATCCAGCAGTTGGGTTTGAGTGCCTTCGAGCAAATCGACATAGCTGCGCACCAGGCTGGCGACGCCGGAAAGGGTTTGCACGAAATTGAGCGCGGTGCGCTCGCCGGTCAGCAGGATACGCGACGGGCCTTTCAACTCAAACAGCGGCTGGTTGGGCACCAGACTGTCGCCATCTTTTACGTGCCAGGTGACGTCCACGTCGCCGCCCAGCTGGATAAACACCTCTTCGACCCAACGCTTGCCGCAAAACACCCCGGCTTCGCGGGTGATCACCACTGCATGGGATTGCTGGTCTTCAGGCAGCAGTTGCGCCGTAATATCGTTGTTGGCGTCAACTTCACCGCCCAGGTCTTCACGCAGCGCGGTGGCGATAATTTGCGGGATATCACGATTGATGCGATCGAGCAGAACGTCACGTCGATGATCGGGATTATAACGGCGAGGCGACATCATAAAACTCCAAATTGGTGGCTAATCCTGAGAGGTAAACATGCTACTCTGAAGCGTGTTTCAGCACCATAAAAAGGAGGTCTCCGCATGCAGGTTAACGGGGGCTGGCTACAGGGAGTGAGGCATCAGTGCTCGCCTCATCAGGATAGTCGGCCAGATGATGAACAACCTGGATTACTGGTGGTACACAATATCAGTTTGCCGCCGGGTGAATTTGGCGGGCCGTGGATCGATGCGCTGTTCGCCGGAACCTTAGATCCCGACGCCCATCCTTACTTCGCTGACATCGCCCATTTGCGCGTATCCGCGCATTGTCTGATTCGCCGCGACGGTGAAATCGTTCAGTATGTCCCCTTTGATAAGCGCGCCTGGCATGCGGGCGTCTCTGTGTATCAGGGCCGCGAACGCTGCAACGACTTTTCTATTGGTATTGAGCTGGAAGGCACCGATACCTTGCCCTATACCGATGCGCAGTACCAGCAACTGGCAGCGCTGACGCGTACGCTTATCGAACAGTATCCGAACATTGCCCGACATATGACCGGGCACAGCGATATCGCGCCGACGCGCAAAACCGATCCCGGCCCGGCGTTCGACTGGCAACGCTTTCGTGCCCTGGTCGACTGCCCGACAAATAAGGAGGTGTCATGACGTTATTCACCTTGCTGCTGGTGCTTATCGCCGAGCGCTTATTCAAGCTGGGCGAGCACTGGCAACTGGACAGCCGTCTGGAAGGCGTCTTCCGCCGGATCCACCATTTTTCCTGGTGGCGGACGATCGGCATGACGCTGCTGGCCATGCTGATTGTCTGGCTCTGCCTGCGCGCCCTGTACGGGCTGTTTTTCAATGTGCCGCTGCTGGTGTTCTGGATTTTACTGGCGCTGCTGTGCATCGGGGCAGGGCAGGTGCGTCTGCACTATCATGCCTATCTGAAAGCGGCGAGCCAGGGCGACAGCCATGCCAGAGATGCGATGTCGGCAGAGCTGACGCTGATCCACGGCGTTCCGCACGACTGCGACGAGCGCGACTATCTGCGCGAACTGCAAAACGCGCTGCTGTGGATTAACTTCCGTTTTTATCTGGCACCGCTGTTCTGGTTTATCGTTGGCGGGATTTGGGGACCGGTGTTATTGACCGGATACGCCTTCCTGCGCGCCTGGCAATCCTGGCTGGCGCGCCACCATTCGCCGCAGCAGCGTCTTTATTCTGGCGTAGACAGCATTTTGCACGTGCTGGACTGGGTGCCGGTACGTCTGGCGGGCGTGGTGTATGCCCTGTTGGGCCATGGCGAACGGGCACTGCCCGCGTGGTTCGCGTCGCTGGCCGATCGTCATACGTCGCAGTATCAGGTGCTGACGCGTCTGGCGCAGTTCTCACTGGCACGCGAGCCGCATCTGGATAAGATCGAAACCCCGAAAGCGGCGGTATCAATGGCCAGGAAAACGACGCTGGTGATTGTGGTGGTGGTCGCGCTGCTAACGATTTACGGCACGCTGGTGTAACAGCGGCTTTAGCAATAAAAAATGCCTGGGGAAACCCAGGCATTTTTCGTTATAGCGGAGCGTAATTAGTGCGCTTTCGCGACCTTCGCGCCTTTTTGTTTAAACATATAACCTACGCCCAGGATCACCAGCCATACCGGGATAAGGTAGACGGAAATCGCCATGCCCGGGGTCATCAGCATGATGATCAGTACCGCCGCCATAAAGGCCAGGCACAGCCAGTTGCCCATCGGGTAGAAGATAGCCGGGAAGCGGGTTTTAACGCCCTGCTGCTGTTTAGCGCGACGGAATTTCATGTGCGCCAGGCTGATCATCGCCCAGTTGATCACCAGGGCGGAAACCACCAGCGCCATCAGCAGGCCGAAAGCCTCTTCCGGTGCGAAGTAGTTAATCAGTACGCACAGCGCGGTAAACAGCGAGGAGATCAGAATGGTGTTCACCGGCACGCCGCGCTTATCCACTTTTTGCAGCATTTTCGGCGCGTTGCCCTGTTGCGCCAGGCCGAACAGCATACGGCTGTTGCAGTATACGCAACTGTTATAGACCGACAGCGCCGCCGTCAGCACCACGATGTTAAGCGCGTTCGCCACCAGCGCGTCGCCCAGCTCATGGAAGATAAACACGAACGGGCTGGTGTCGGCGGTGACGCGCGACCATGGCATCAGCGACAGCAGTACCGCCAGAGAGCCCACATAGAAAATCAGAATACGGTAAATTACCTGATTGGTGGCTTTCGGGATGCTTTCTTCCGGGTTATCGGCTTCAGCGGCGGTAATGCCCACCAGCTCCAGCCCGCCGAAGGAAAACATAATAATCGCCATCATCATTACCAGCCCCGAGATGCCGTGCGGCAGGAAGCCGCCCTGTTCCCACAGGTTGCGTACCGTAGCCTGCGGGCCCGCCGTGCCGCTGAACAGCAGCCAGCCGCCAAACAGGATCATGCCGATAACCGCGATAACTTTGATGATGGCAAACCAGAATTCCATCTCGCCGAACACTTTTACGTTGGTCAGGTTGATGGCGTTGATCAGCACGAAGAAGACGGCAGCAGAGACCCACGTTGGGATTTCCGGCCACCAGAACTGAATGTATTTCCCTACGGCGGTCAGTTCCGCCATAGCAACCAGAACGTACAGTACCCAGTAGTTCCATCCGGAAGCGAAGCCCGCAAATCCGCCCCAGTATTTATAAGCGAAGTGGCTGAAGGAACCTGCAACAGGTTCTTCGACTACCATTTCGCCCAATTGACGCATAATCAAAAAGGCAATAAAACCCGCAATGGCGTAGCCCAGGATAATACCTGGCCCTGCGGACTGGATAACAGAGGCGCTGCCCAGAAACAGGCCCGTGCCGATTGCTCCTCCCAGCGCGATAAGCTGAATATGGCGGTTTTTCAGGCCGCGCTTCAGCGTGTCGTGTTGACCTTCCATCATAGAACCTCGTGAGTGATCATAATCGGTGTGAATTTTCACCGTTGTAAGTTGTATATTCCGATAGGTGTATTTTTTTATTTACGAAGTGGAAGGCTTAATTTTCCCTATTCCTCTACCACAGCGCCAAGAATAGTGGTAAGCGCAGTTGAATGCACCTGCTTTTAACGCGGATGCAGAAGAAGTGAATAAAAAGAAACCATTTGTAAATCGCCTCGTTATTATTCTTTCCCGCCTGCTTTTTCAATTTATACGCAAATTACGCATTTATATTCATATTTTAATCTGATGAATCGGTTCAGATCGCAAATATTGACGTTTCACTAAAGTTAAAACTACTTCTTTGGAGGTAAATACCTCATTTGTGCAAAGTTACATTAATGAAACGTTATTTCTGTAGGGTTGTTAAAATGTGGCTGCTTTACTGATTTCAATCAAAACCGGGATGGACAGAAGGTGAATACTTTGTTACTTTAGCGTCACGAATGTGAAATTGGTCATACCAATTGACTCCGGGCTAATGGCAGAGACAGGGAATAATGGCCTACAGCAAAATCCGCCAACCAAAACTATCCGATGTGATTGAGCAGCAACTGGAGTTTCTCATCCTGGAAGGGACCTTGCGTCCTGGCGAAAAACTCCCACCGGAACGCGAACTGGCGAAACAGTTCGACGTATCGCGTCCTTCACTGCGAGAGGCAATTCAGCGTCTCGAAGCCAAAGGATTACTGCTTCGTCGCCAGGGAGGCGGGACATTTGTTCAAAGCACACTATGGCAGAGCTTCAGCGACCCGCTGGTCGAGCTACTGACCGATCACCCTGAATCTCAATTTGATCTGCTGGAAACCCGTCATGCCCTCGAGGGCATCGCCGCGTATTACGCCGCGCTTCGCAGCACTGACGAAGACCTTGAGCGTATCCGTGAACTCCACCAGGCCATTGAGCTTGCCCAGCAATCCGGCGACCTGGATGCCGAATCCGACGCCGTAATGCAGTATCAAATCGCAGTCACCGAAGCTGCACACAACGTTGTGCTACTACACTTACTGCGCTGCATGGAGCCAATGCTGGCCCAAAACGTTCGACAGAATTTTGAATTGCTGTATGCCCGCCGGGAGATGCTCCCGCTGGTAAGCAACCATCGTTCTCGTATATTCGAGGCGATTATGGCGAGAGAGCCGGAGCAGGCGCGAGAAGCGTCGCATCGCCATCTCGCTTTTATTGAGGAGATATTGCTGGACCGCAGCCGTGAGCACAGTCGTCGTGAACGCTCACTGCGCCGCCTACAGCAACGAAAGGACTAAGCGCTTTTTCCGGCTCGTCAGAGTAAGAAAACAGTGCGAATTGAGCGCCAACTTTTAGAGCGCGGCAACTAAACGCAGAACCTGTCTTATTGTGTTTTTGTGAGCAGTAACCCCGTGAAAATACAATGGGACAGGTTCCAGCTAAATCAACGTATTAGATAGATAAGGAATACCCCCCATGTCAGAACGTTTACAAAATGACGTGGATCCGATTGAAACTCGCGACTGGCTACAGGCGATCGAATCGGTAATCCGTGAAGAAGGTGTTGAGCGTGCTCAGTATCTGATTGACCAGCTCCTGAGCGAAGCCCGTAAAGGAGGCGTACAGGTTGCCGCTGGTACCGGAGCTGGCAACTACATCAACACTATTGCCGTTGAAGATGAACCGGAATACCCGGGGAATCTGGAGCTGGAACGTCGTATTCGCTCGGCTATTCGCTGGAACGCCATCATGACCGTGCTGCGCGCGTCTAAAAAAGACCTGGAGCTTGGCGGCCACATGGCGTCCTTCCAGTCTTCCGCGACCGTATATGATGTGTGCTTCAACCACTTCTTCCGCGCCCGCAACGACAAAGACGGCGGCGACCTGGTGTACTTCCAGGGCCACATCTCTCCAGGCGTTTACGCACGTGCTTTCCTGGAAGGCCGTCTGACCGAAGAGCAGATGAACAACTTCCGTCAGGAAGTGCATGGCAATGGTCTGTCTTCTTACCCACACCCGAAACTGATGCCGGAATTCTGGCAGTTCCCGACCGTATCCATGGGCCTGGGCCCGATCGGCGCGATCTATCAGGCTAAATTCCTGAAGTATCTGGAACACCGCGGTCTGAAAGACACCTCCCAGCAAACCGTTTACGCCTTCCTGGGCGACGGCGAGATGGATGAGCCGGAATCCAAAGGCGCGATCACTATCGCGACCCGTGAAAAACTGGATAACCTGGTGTTCGTCATCAACTGTAACCTGCAACGTCTGGATGGCCCGGTAACCGGTAACGGCAAGATCGTTAACGAACTGGAAGGCATCTTCGCAGGCGCTGGCTGGAACGTTATCAAGGTGATGTGGGGTTCTCGTTGGGACGAGCTGCTGCGTAAAGACACCAGCGGTAAACTGATCCAGCTGATGAACGAAACCGTTGACGGCGACTATCAGACCTTCAAATCCAAAAACGGCGCGTACGTTCGCGAGCACTTCTTCGGTAAATACCCGGAAACTGCCGCACTGGTTGCCGACTGGACTGACGATCAGATTTGGGCCCTGAACCGTGGCGGCCACGATCCGAAGAAAATCTACGCTGCATTCAAAAAAGCGCAGGAAACCAAAGGCAAAGCGACCGTTATCCTGGCCCATACCGTTAAAGGCTATGGCATGGGTGATACCGCCGAAGGTAAAAACATCGCTCACCAGGTGAAGAAAATGAACATGGACGGCGTGCGTTATATCCGCGACCGTTTCAATGTGCCGGTGACCGACGAGCAGGTAGAAAAACTGTCTTACATCACCTTCCCGGAAGGTTCTGAAGAACACAAATACCTGCACGGTCAGCGTGAAAAGCTGCACGGCTACCTGCCGAGCCGCATTCCGAACTTCACTGAGAAGCTGGAACTGCCGAAGCTGGAAGATTTCCAACAGCTGCTGGAAGAGCAGAACAAAGAAATTTCCACCACCATCGCTTTCGTTCGTGCCCTGAACGTGATGCTGAAGAACCCGTCTATTAAAGACCGTCTGGTTCCGATCATCGCTGACGAAGCGCGTACCTTTGGTATGGAAGGTCTGTTCCGTCAGATCGGTATTTACAGCCCGAACGGCCAGCAGTACACCCCGCAGGACCGTGAGCAGGTTGCATACTACAAAGAAGACGAGAAAGGCCAGATCCTGCAGGAAGGCATCAACGAGCTGGGCGCAGGGTCTTCCTGGCTGGCGGCGGCGACCTCCTACAGCACCAACGATCTGCCGATGATCCCGTTCTACATCTACTACTCCATGTTCGGTTTCCAGCGTATCGGCGACCTGTGCTGGGCAGCAGGTGACCAACAGGCGCGCGGCTTCCTGATCGGCGGTACTTCCGGTCGTACCACGCTGAACGGCGAAGGTCTGCAGCACGAAGATGGCCACAGCCACATTCAGTCGCTGACTATCCCGAACTGTATCTCTTACGATCCGTCTTACGCCTACGAAGTTGCTGTGATCATGCACGATGGTCTGCAACGCATGTACGGTGAAGCGCAAGAGAACATTTACTACTACATCACCACCCTGAACGAAAACTACCACATGCCGGCAATGCCGGAAGGTGCCGAGGAAGGTATCCGTAAAGGTATCTACAAACTCGAAACTCTCGAAGGTAGCAAAGGTAAAGTTCAGCTGCTGGGCTCCGGTTCTATCCTGCGTCACGTGCGTGAAGCGGCAGAGATCCTGGCGAAAGACTACGGCGTGGGCTCCGATGTTTACAGCGTGACCTCCTTCACCGAACTGGCGCGTGATGGCCAGGATTGCGAGCGCTGGAACATGCTGCACCCGCTGGAAACCCCGCGTGTTCCGTACATCGCTCAGGTGATGAACGACGCGCCGGCAGTGGCTTCCACTGACTATATGAAACTGTTTGCTGAACAGGTTCGTACTTATGTACCGGCTGATGATTACCGCGTACTGGGTACCGACGGTTTCGGCCGCTCTGACAGCCGTGAAAACCTGCGTCACCACTTCGAAGTTGATGCTTCCTACGTGGTAGTAGCGGCCCTGGGCGAACTGGCTAAACGTGGCGAAATCGATAAGAAAGTGGTTGCCGACGCAATCACCAAATTCAACATCGATGCAGAAAAAGTTAACCCGCGTCTGGCGTAAGAGGTAAAAGAATAATGGCTATCGAAATCAACGTACCGGACATCGGGGCTGATGAAGTTGAAATCACCGAGATCCTGGTCAAAGTGGGCGACAAAGTTGAAGCTGAACAGTCGCTGATCACCGTAGAAGGCGACAAAGCCTCTATGGAAGTGCCGTCTCCGCAGGCTGGCGTCGTGAAAGAGATCAAAGTCTCTGTCGGCGACAAAACCGAGACCGGCAAACTGATTATGATTTTCGATTCCGCCGACGGTGCAGCTGACGCTGCACCTGCCAAGGCAGAAGAGAAGAAACAAGAAGCGGCTCCGGCGGCAGCACCTGCTGCAGCGGGCGGCGTGAAAGAAGTTAACGTACCGGATATCGGCAGCGACGAAGTTGAAGTCACCGAAATCATGGTCAAAGTTGGCGACAGCGTGACCGCTGAGCAGTCTCTGATCACCGTGGAAGGCGACAAAGCCTCCATGGAAGTCCCTTCTCCGTTCGCGGGCAAGGTTAAAGAGATCAAAATCAGCACTGGCGACAAAGTCTCCACCGGCTCCCTGATCATGGTATTCGAAGTGGAAGGCGCTGCGCCGGCTGCGGCTGCAAAACCTGAAGTCAAAGAGCAGGCGGCTTCCGCTCCGGCGGCGGCATCCGGCTCTAAAGAAGTTAATGTACCGGACATCGGCGGTGACGAAGTTGAAGTGACCGAAGTGATGGTGAAAGTGGGCGATAAAGTGGCCGCTGAACAATCACTGATCACCGTAGAAGGCGACAAAGCCTCTATGGAAGTTCCGGCACCGTTCGCGGGCACCGTCAAAGAGATCAAAATCAACACCGGCGATAAAGTGTCTACCGGCTCCCTGATCATGATCTTCGAAGTGGAAGGCGCTGCGCCTGCTGCGGCTCCGGCTGCTCAGCAGGAAGCGGCTGCACCGGCTCCGGCTGCGAAAGCAGAGAAACCGGCCGCTGCACCGGCTAAAGCGGAAGGCAAAACTGAATTCGCTGAAAACGACGCTTACGTCCACGCTACTCCGCTGATCCGCCGCCTGGCGCGCGAATTTGGCGTTAACCTGGCGAAAGTGAAAGGCACCGGTCGTAAAGGCCGTATCCTGCGCGAAGACGTTCAGGTCTACGTGAAAGACGCGGTGAAACGCGCTGAATCCGCACCTGCTGCTGCCACTGGCGGCGGTATCCCGGGCATGCTGCCGTGGCCGAAAGTGGACTTCAGCAAGTTTGGTGAAATTGAAGAAGTGGAACTGGGCCGCATCCAGAAAATCTCTGGTGCTAACCTGAGCCGTAACTGGGTGATGATCCCGCACGTGACTCACTTCGACAAAACCGATATCACCGATCTGGAAGCGTTCCGTAAACAGCAGAACGCCGAAGCTGAGAAGCGCAAACTGGACGTGAAATTCACCCCGGTTGTGTTCATCATGAAAGCCGTTGCCGCTGCTCTGGAGCAGATGCCGCGCTTCAACAGCTCTCTGTCCGAAGATGGCCAGAAGCTGACGCTGAAGAAATACATCAACATCGGTGTTGCGGTAGATACCCCGAATGGTCTGGTTGTTCCGGTCTTTAAAGACGTGAACAAGAAGAGCATTACCGAGCTGTCCCGCGAACTGACCGTGATTTCTAAGAAAGCGCGTGATGGCAAGCTGACGGCTGGCGAAATGCAGGGCGGTTGCTTCACCATCTCCAGCATCGGCGGCCTGGGCACCACCCACTTCGCGCCGATTGTTAACGCGCCGGAAGTGGCTATCCTCGGTGTGTCCAAATCTGCGATGGAACCGGTGTGGAACGGTAAAGAGTTTACTCCGCGTCTGATGATGCCGATTTCTCTGTCCTTCGACCACCGCGTGATCGACGGTGCTGATGGTGCGCGCTTCATCACCATCATCAACAACATGCTGAGCGACATTCGCCGCCTGGTGATGTAATCGAAAAAGCCGGCCTGACGGCCGGCTTTTTTCTGATAATCTCATGAGGCTTTATGCGGTTATCAGGATAAAGGACAAATCGTTTGCCGTTTTGTTGTTTCAAAATTGTTAACAATTTTGTAAAATACAGGCGGATAGAACGTCCCGGTGGATGATGGGCGTAACAACAATAGCGTCAGACCCGCCGGATATAAATTACAGAGGTCATGATGAGTACTGAAATCAAAACTCAGGTCGTGGTACTTGGGGCAGGCCCGGCAGGTTATTCTGCGGCCTTCCGTTGCGCTGATTTAGGTCTGGAGACCGTCATCGTAGAACGTTACAACACCCTGGGCGGTGTTTGTCTGAACGTCGGCTGTATCCCTTCTAAAGCGCTGCTGCACGTCGCTAAAGTTATCGAAGAAGCCAAAGCGCTGGCTGAGCACGGCATCGTCTTCGGCGAGCCGAAAACCGATATCGACAAGATTCGTACCTGGAAAGAAAAAGTCATCAATCAGCTGACCGGTGGTCTGGCTGGCATGGCGAAAGGCCGCAAAGTGAAAGTGGTCAACGGTCTGGGTAAATTTACCGGGGCCAACACCCTGGAAGTGGAAGGCGAAAACGGCAAAACCGTGATCAACTTCGACAACGCGATCATCGCGGCGGGTTCCCGTCCGATCGAACTACCGTTTATTCCGCACGAAGATCCGCGCGTGTGGGACTCCACCGATGCGCTGGAACTGAAAACCGTACCAAAACGCCTGCTTGTGATGGGTGGCGGTATTATCGGCCTGGAAATGGGTACTGTGTACCACGCGCTGGGTTCAGAGATCGACGTGGTTGAAATGTTCGACCAGGTTATCCCGGCTGCCGATAAAGACATCGTTAAAGTCTTCACCAAGCGCATCAGCAAGAAATTCAACCTGATGCTGGAAACCAAAGTAACTGCCGTTGAAGCCAAAGAAGACGGTATTTACGTTTCCATGGAAGGCAAAAAAGCGCCTGCCGAAGCACAGCGTTACGATGCCGTGCTGGTGGCTATCGGCCGTGTGCCGAACGGTAAAAACCTCGACGCCGGTAAAGCGGGCGTGGAAGTGGACGACCGTGGCTTCATCCGCGTTGACAAGCAGCTACGCACCAACGTGCCGCACATCTTCGCTATCGGCGATATCGTCGGTCAGCCGATGCTGGCACACAAAGGCGTGCATGAAGGCCACGTTGCCGCTGAAGTTATCGCTGGTAAGAAACACTATTTCGATCCGAAAGTGATCCCGTCAATCGCCTACACTGAGCCAGAAGTGGCATGGGTGGGCCTGACTGAGAAAGAAGCGAAAGAGAAAGGCATCAGCTATGAAACCGCCACCTTCCCGTGGGCTGCTTCTGGCCGTGCTATCGCTTCTGACTGCGCAGACGGTATGACCAAACTGATTTTCGACAAAGAAACTCACCGCGTAATCGGTGGTGCGATTGTCGGTACCAACGGCGGCGAGCTGCTGGGTGAAATCGGTCTGGCGATCGAAATGGGCTGTGACGCTGAAGACATCGCGCTGACCATCCACGCTCACCCGACTCTGCACGAGTCTGTTGGCCTGGCGGCAGAAGTGTTCGAAGGCAGCATCACCGACCTGCCGAACCCGAAAGCGAAGAAGAAGTAATCCTTCGTTTCAAATGATAAAAAGCGGCTGAATAGCCGCTTTTTTTACGCCCGCCGTATGTCGTATTCGCGACTGCATCACCCGCAGAAAAATGTTACCTGAAGAATATTTCCATACATCTTGTTGCCCTTTGCTAAATAATAACTGATTAAATTAATAGCGAACTAATTAATAATCAGCTAACTAATTAGAGGTGACAAATGAAAACGCTTTTGATTACCACAGCCTTCGCTGCGACGTTATTTTCCGGCCTGACGCTTGCCGCCGATCAGCAGATCCCCTGGGCTGATAACAGCGGTGGAACCGAGTCGAATCATATCGCCGCCATGGGCGAAGATTTAAATGCCCAGCACCAGCAAATCACTAAAACGCATGAAGGCGTCTGGGCCACCGGTTCCGGCAGCATTCGCGCCGATGAAGCCGATCTTTCCACTACCAAACCACCGGTAGTTGGGCATCCTGAACTGATGCCGCATCAGGGATAATTTTTTTGATGATAAAAAAGCGGCTGAATAGCCGCTTTTTCTGTTTAAAGGTTAACTGCTTGCCATTCGCTACCGGGGTCGAAACGCGTAATCGCTCTGGCTTTTTCATCGGTTTGAGGACCAAAATCCCTCTGCCAGATCCCATCCTGCTGGTTAATCATAAAGGTGGTGATGCCGG
This sequence comes from Atlantibacter subterraneus, assembly GCF_007570865.1. Classification (GTDB taxonomy): domain Bacteria; phylum Pseudomonadota; class Gammaproteobacteria; order Enterobacterales; family Enterobacteriaceae; genus Atlantibacter; species Atlantibacter subterraneus. The sequence goes on from NZ_VLPS01000007.1 coordinate 238,232, forward strand.
TTTTCCCATACTCAACCGGCCAGGCGATAAGCGCGAATCCGCCGACCATTTTCCCGTCCTGCAAGTAATTTTTCTCACCTTCCTCTGCGCTTTTACCCTGGGCGGTAATGATACGGAAATGGTATCCGTGATAGCCCATACCGGGCTGCACCGGACTGAATGATGGCCCTAACGGGCTGGGTGCTTCGCCTGGCTGCACGGGCCAGTACAACCCATCTTTTTTGCCTTCGCTGCTGACAAATTTTTGCGCATATTCCTGATTCATTTGGTAAAAGCTATGCTGAGCATCCACATAAGCATGCATCGCCTGGATCGCGGAGAGTTCGTTGCGGCCAATCGCCCGGGTCAGGATTTCATCCGCCGCGCTTTTCATATCGAACCGCCAGCCGTTTTCGGCTTTCACGATGGGCAGCGGCAGTTGCCAGCTCTCGTTGCCTACGTTGAGATGCGCGACGTTATCTTTTTGCACGATACGATGGCTGACTTTCCAGTCGCGGTTAAATCGTTCAACGGCCTGCGGATCGACGCCTTCAGGCGGTAAAAATTCTCGCCAGTCATTGCCCAGCAGATTGGTAAGTTCGGCATCATCCTGTTGAGTTATCGCAACGGCAAACGCGTTCGCCGCTTCTTCCGGCGTGTTGAAATACTGCTGGGCCTGGGCCAGAACAGGCAGTAAAAGCAGGGGAAGGGCGCGTAGAGTTATTCGGTTTTTCATATTCGTTCCTGCTTACTGGCGATGAAATTCACGATGGCGCGGGACATTTTCCCGGGCCTGAGAAAGACGCTCCCGATCCGCTGCTGCATGCTGGCGGCTTTGTAGCCCGCGCTGCTGCTGCGCCTGCCACGAGGGCGAACGGCTGTCGTTGCCGCTAAAGGCGTTGGCGTTTAACGTTTCGCGCCGCTGTTGTCGCTGCTCCGGGGTAATGGTCGCTCGATGTTGTTGCACCGCTTCCCGGCGCTGCTGTTGCTGAGCGGTGGGATGCTGCATCTCATTTTTCGCCGCGTCCCGGCGTTGCTGCTGCTGCGCGGTAGGGTTTTTAAGATGCTGTTTCGCCGCTTCACGGCGCTCGCTGTTATCTGCGCTGTCGTAGCCGCGATAGTTATTGCGCTGGGCTATCTGGTTAAGCTGTTTTGATGCGGCCTGGCGCTGGGCGTCACGCGTTGCGGGCTGGGATGCGTTGAGCTTGTGCCCCGTGGATTGCTGAAGCTGCTGCATCGCCGCCTGGCGCTGCCCATCCCGTGAAACCGCAGCGTTTTGCGTGGCGCTTAAGCCGCCCGCTACGTTGGTTTGATGGAAGCGCGCGGCCACGGCGTCGTTCCTGTACGGCACGTTATCGCGATAGGCAGGATTATGGGTCCAGACCCGATCGCCGCCGGTGAGGTGTTCCCCGGATATCCGGTTGTAGTTATCCACGTTGATATTGATGTTATTGCCGTTGCGGTAATAGCCGTCGCCATGATCGTGATGATAGTCATCGTCATGATCGTGATGGTGGTGATCGTCATCGTCATCCCAGTCGATATTGCTGAACAGCGCATAGGTGGTCGCCACGCCGAGGCTGTAGCCAAAGCCCTTCACAAAGCTTTCAGTAAACTGCTGCCCGGGAGGGGGCGGTAAATAGACTGGCGGATAGCTGGCGTTGGGCCATGTGCCGTACACGGTGCTCGGGTTGTAGGTCGGGACATAAACCACCTGCGGATCGGCGGGCTCGATTTTAATGATCGTCTCGGCAGGCGCGCTGGTTACCACGGTGGTTTTCCCAGCACCTGAATTTTGTGGCGCGGGTGCGGCAACAGAGGTTTTAGGCGTTTGCGTCACCGTCTGCTGCTGGTTTGACTTCAGCGCGCCGGTTTGCTGCGCCAGTGCGCGGAGCTTTTGCACGGCATTCATCACGTCCTGAGGCTGGGCCAGAAAGGCATTGCCTAAGTCTTCTACCCATTGCGGGTTCTCACCCATCAACGCCATTAACTGCGGGAACGCCACCAGCGATTTTACGCTGGGGTCCCAGGGCTGGCTCGCCACTGCCTGAATCGCCTGATCCCCCTGAAGCGAGGGATTATCCCGCGACCATTGTACCGCCTGTACGACGTTGGCCGGATAGGTTGACGCCATCAGCACCTGCGATAACAGCGCATCCGGATACAGCGCCACGGGCGCGACCCACTGATCGATTTGCGCGGTGGTATAGGCGGCGGCAACCGGCGCGGCGGGTGCCGGCTGCGCCTGAACAGGCGCGGGTTGGGATGACGGGGGGCTCGTGACGGGCGGCGTCTGGCTTTTAACATATAGCACGCCAGAGGCGGCTAATAGCCCGGCGCTGCACAATAGTGCAAGCAGGTGTGGCTTAAAGGGCAATTTCATAGATGACTCCGACGAAGGCCAGCCGTAAGGCGTTTAGGTTGCCGCGAGTATATTCACCCGTACTTTGCTTTTTTGACTTAAATGGTGAACCGGGCCATTAAGTCCGGATAAAGAGTGTGAGCATTTATTACACAAATTATAAGCGATGATGGATTTGCTGCTGCGCTGTTATTGAAAGGCCGCTCTGACGAGCGGCCAGTAGCTAATTGCCGAGGTTGACGACAAACAGCACCGAGATGTCGGAAATATTCCAGCCGCCATGCAGTGCCGTCAGCAGTAAACCTGTCACAATGATTAATGCATATAGCTGTCGCATCTCCATTGCGTACGTTTCCTTATTCAGGACTACGCTGATTCCTCTTCACCGGGAAAGGCAGAACCTGGCAAATGAGGATTTGCCAGGTAGATAATGGAACTGCTCCCGGACCCGGTGACTGGTTGCTACGCCAGCGAAGCAGGCCGATGCGGACATTACCTGATGATTACTTTTTAAAACAGGTGGGTAGGAGTAATTTCATCGGCTTTCATTCGAATCTGGATAACGTTACGCAAAAAACATTTTTCCGCTTGCGTTCAGTTTCTGAGCGGAGCAAAATGCACAGCGTGAGGGTTTGCCACAAATCAATACCGCCGGACCGGTGCTTGCTACCACCGCATGGCACAAACTAACCGCTGAAAAGCGGTTTTTTTGTATCCGAAAAACGCCGTTTTCTTGCGCTACACCATGCTTAACGATTCAGCCAATCTTTTTATGTTACTTTTTTGTAAACGGATTAACACCCCCTCGAAATCCTGCTATGCTGCCCGACGCGGTATCGGGCATTTACCCTACAAACTGCTGTCTCACAGGAGCGTGAAGAGAATCGCCTGCCGCATATGACAATGAGAGCGAGGAGAACCGTCGTGCTAGAAGAATACCGTAAGCACGTAGCAGAACGTGCAGCCGTTGGGATTGTTCCAAAACCCTTAGATGCAACCCAAATGGCCGCGCTCGTCGAGCTGCTGAAGAATCCGCCCGCGGGCGAAGAAGAATTCCTGTTAGATCTGCTGACCAATCGTGTACCGCCGGGCGTTGATGAAGCCGCCTATGTTAAAGCCGGATTCCTCGCTGCAATTGCCAAAGGCGAAGCAACCTCCCCGCTGGTCACCCCTGAAAAAGCCATCGAACTGTTAGGCACCATGCAGGGTGGTTACAACATCCATCCGCTGGTGGACGCGCTGGAAAACGACAAACTCGCGCCGATTGCTGCGAAAGCGCTGTCCCATACTCTGCTGATGTTCGATAACTTCTACGATGTGGAAGAAAAAGCCAAAGCGGGCAATAGCTATGCGAAGCAGGTGATGCAGTCCTGGGCGGACGCCGAATGGTTCCTGTCGCGCCCGACGCTGGATGAAAAAATTACCGTTACCGTCTTTAAAGTGACCGGTGAAACCAACACCGATGACCTGTCTCCGGCACCGGATGCCTGGTCGCGCCCGGATATCCCGCTGCACGCCCTGGCGATGCTGAAAAACGCCCGTGAAGGCATTGAGCCGGATCAGCCTGGCGCAGTTGGCCCGATCAAGCAGATCGAAGCCCTGCAACAAAAAGGCTACCCGCTGGCCTATGTGGGCGACGTGGTCGGTACCGGTTCTTCCCGTAAATCCGCCACCAACTCGGTGCTGTGGTTTATGGGCGACGATATCCCGAACGTGCCGAACAAGCGCGGCGGCGGCCTGGTGCTGGGCGGCAAAATCGCGCCAATCTTCTTTAACACCATGGAAGATGCGGGCGCGCTGCCTATCGAGGTTGATGTCAATAACCTGAACATGGGTGACGTGATCGACGTTTATCCGTTCAAAGGTGAGGTCCGCAACCATGAAACGGGCGAGCTGCTGGCAAACTTTGAGCTGAAAACCGATGTTCTTGTCGATGAAGTACGCGCCGGTGGCCGTATTCCACTGATCATCGGCCGTGGCCTGACCACCAAAGCGCGTGAAGCGCTGGGCCTGCCGCACAGCGACGTATTCCGTCAGGCCAAAGACGTAGCGGAAAGCAACCGCGGCTATTCTCTGGCGCAGAAAATGGTGGGCCGCGCCTGCGGCGTCGCTGGCATCCGTCCGGGCGCTTACTGCGAGCCGAAAATGACCTCCGTAGGCTCTCAGGACACCACCGGCCCAATGACCCGTGATGAACTGAAAGACCTGGCGTGCCTGGGCTTCTCTGCGGATCTGGTGATGCAGTCCTTCTGCCACACCGCTGCGTATCCGAAGCCGGTTGACGTCACTACGCACCACACCCTGCCGGACTTCATTATGAACCGTGGCGGCGTGTCGCTGCGTCCGGGCGATGGCGTGATCCACTCCTGGCTGAACCGCATGCTGCTGCCGGACACCGTTGGCACCGGCGGTGACTCCCATACCCGTTTCCCGATTGGGATTTCCTTCCCGGCGGGCTCAGGTCTGGTGGCGTTTGCCGCCGCGACCGGCGTAATGCCGCTGGATATGCCGGAATCGGTGCTGGTGCGCTTTAAAGGCAAAATGCAGCCGGGCATCACCCTGCGCGATCTGGTTCACGCTATCCCGCTGTATGCCATCAAACAGGGTCTGCTGACCGTTGAGAAGAAAGGTAAGAAAAACATCTTCTCTGGCCGCATTCTGGAAATCGAAGGTCTGCCGGATCTGAAAGTGGAGCAGGCGTTCGAGCTGACCGACGCCTCCGCCGAGCGTTCTGCGGCAGGCTGCACCATCAAACTGAACCGCGAGCCGATCGAAGAGTACCTGCAGTCCAACATCGTGCTGCTGAAGTGGATGATTGCGGAAGGCTACGGCGACCGTCGTACGCTGGAGCGTCGTATTCAGGGCATGGAGAAGTGGCTGGCGGATCCGCAACTGATGGAAGCCGATGCCGATGCGGAATACGCTGCGGTGATCGAAATCGATCTGGCGGATATCAAAGAGCCGATCCTGTGCGCGCCGAACGATCCGGACGATGCGCGTCTGCTCTCTGACGTACAGGGCGACAAGATCGACGAAGTGTTTATCGGTTCCTGCATGACCAACATCGGTCACTTCCGCGCGGCGGGTAAACTGCTGGATACCCATAAAGGCCAGCTGCCGACCCGTCTGTGGGTTGCGCCGCCGACCCGTATGGATGCCGCACAGCTAACCGAAGAGGGCTACTACAGCGTATTCGGTAAGAGCGGGGCACGTATTGAGATCCCGGGCTGTTCACTGTGCATGGGTAACCAGGCGCGCGTGGCGGACGGTGCGACCGTGGTGTCGACCTCTACCCGTAACTTCCCGAACCGTTTAGGCACCGGCGCGAACGTCTACCTGGCGTCTGCGGAACTGGCTGCCGTGGCGGCGCTGATCGGCAAACTGCCGACGCCGGAAGAGTATCAGACGTTTGTTTCCCAGGTGGATAAAACCGCCGCGGATACCTATCGCTATCTGAACTTCGACCAGCTTTCCCAGTACACCGAGAAAGCGGATGGGGTAATTTTCCAGACGGCGGTCTGATACCTCGCATAACGAAAAGGGAAGCCTCAGCGCTTCCCTTTTTTATGCCTTACGACAGGGCATCCTCTTTGCCGCTGTAGCGCGGCAGGCTTACCACCGGATAGGTAAAGCTCTCTTCAACCCGGCAGCGCTCCGGCTTTTTCTGGTCGGCATAAATAATGAACCAGCGCTCATTCTCCGGGAAATAGACCACATCATCGCCATTGCGAAACGAATAGGTTTGGTAACGCACGCCCGATTGGGTGTGATCTTTATGCGCGCCAGAAGCAATCTGAAAATGTTTGCCCCACTGCATGGTGGTGAGGTGATATTTAAAAAAGGAGATCAGTACATTCTGGCGGGTCAGGCAGTCGAGCCGCACCGCTTCGCCCGCATACGCGGCGGAAAAAGGAAAGACGAGGGAAATAAACAGCAGGACTGGGGACAATGACATTTTCAATTTTTGCATAACTGATTACGATTTAAGGCCTTAAGAAGATACTCAGGATAGCACAGCCATCCCGGCTGGCTTTTTTCTTGATACCTCTGCCCGCCGCGCTGTTTTTCTTGCGCCGTGCTGCGATAATTACAGATAAGAAGATTCGGGCGCAGTTTGCCCGGCGTGTAGCAGAGGAAAACACTATGGATCATGAATTTCTGCGCGACGTTACCGGTACGGTGAGAGTACGCATGTCGATGGGCCATGAAGCGATTGGCCACTGGTTTAATGAAGAAGTTAAAGAGAACCTGGCGCTGCTGGAGGAAGTGGAGCAGGCAGCGCAGTCGGTCATCGGCAGCGAACGTCAATGGCAAAGAGCCGGGCATGAATACACGCTGTGGCTGGATGGCGAAGAAGTCATGGTGCGCGCCAATCAGCTGGCCTTCTCTGGCGATGAAATGGAGGAGGGGATGAGCTATTACGATGAAGAGAGCCTGTCGCTGTGCGGCGTGGAGGATTTTCTTCAGGTGCTGCGCGCCTATCGTGAATTTATTCAGCAAAAATAGCGTCAGGTAACTGTCAGACGCTGTTTGATCATCGGGCTTGCTGACTGCCACTGCGGCCGTCAGCGGCTATCTTTGGCCGACTTTCCTGGCCGTATTCAACCTGCTGCGCGCTTTCCCGGGTTTTGCCCATCATTTTTTCATATTGTACTTTTTGGTTTTTTTATTAGTGCATTTGCCTGCGTTGCCTGCACGTTATTTATTAATTGAGTTATTAAGGTTAAATGGGTTGATTTTGTGTTAATGAAATATGATTAACAGAATTGATATTGGTTTTTCCGAGTTATTTAAAAGAAAAAAACGAATGGTTTTTTATTAGTCATCTAATTGTTTCCTGAGTTGTTTTCAATAATTAAGAGTATCCTCACAACTTTTATAAAATGCTGTTTCATAAAATTCTTAATGAGATGCCGATCTGTTTTTTTTACCTGCGATTAGGTATGTTGTCAGCAATTCGGAGTATTTATAAAAAAGGATATCGAAATGAAATTGAAAAAAATTGCGACGCAAATGATTCTCGCATTGCCTCTGGCTACTCTGGCCTTTTCATCCGCAGCCATGGAGAAGGTGACGCTGAAATTAGCTCATAATCTTGATACCTCCCATATTGTGCATCAAACCTGGGCTCAAATGGCTAAGGATCTTGAAACCGAATCGGGCGGCAAAATGAAGCTGCGTATTTATCCTGGTGGCCAAATGGGCGGCCCACGCGAGACGCTGGAATTATTGCAGAATGGCGCGCTGGATATGACAAAAGCCATGGCAAATGAATTAGAAGCGTTTACCCCTGCCTATTCTATTTTCAGTCTGCCGTATTTATTCAAAAGCGATGCGCATTTCAAGGCGGTGATCCATGGTGCGGTAGGTAAAGAAATGATGGAAGAAATCAAACAAAAAGGTTTCTTCCCTGTCGCCGCATATGTGGGCGGAACCCGGAGTTTCTATGCTAAAAAAGCGATTCATTCTCCTGCGGATATGAAAGGAATGAAAATCCGCGTTATTACCACGCCGACAACCATTAAATTTATCGAACTGTTAGGCGCTTCGCCGGTGTCGATCCCCTTCGGTGAGGTCTATACCGCATTGCAGCAAGGCGTGATTGATGGCGCAGAAAATAACGAGCCCTCCTACGTTCAGACGCGTCATGTTGAAGTTGCGAAATTCTACTCGGATAACCAGCATTCTGCCGTACCCGACTATTTGATTGTGTCTAATAAGGCCTGGGCGCGTCTCAGTGATGAGCATAAAGCGGTGCTGGAAAAAGTATTTAGAAAATCTGAACAAAACCAAATGAAAGCCTGGGATGAATTGGTCCTGGAGTCTAAAAAAGAAGCAGAAAAGGCCAGCGCTACGTTTATTGAAGTTGATAAAGAGCCCTTCCGCGCGGCCTTACGTCCACTATACGACGAATTTAAAAACGATCCCGCTCGTGGTCCGTGGATCACAAAAGTAGAAGAAGTCGCAAAAGAAATTTCTCAATAAGGAACACATAAAGGCGGCAATGCCGCCTTTATTCAGGGAGTGTCCTATGGATATCGAAAAATATAAAAGGCCAATTGATCGCTTACTGGCGATGTTTTCCATTTTTGTCATGGTGATGTTAGTAGTTTGCGTCGTATGGCAGGTATTTAGTCGCTATGTTTTATCACAGCCAAGTACGTCGACGGACGAATTAGCGCGTTTCAGTATGATCTGGGTGGGCTTACTGGGCGCAGCATTTGCTGTGGGTAAACGCCGTCATTTGAGTATTGATTTATTCACTGCTGAACTCACAGGCATCCGGAAATTAATCAATCAGCTGTTTATTGATGGCTGCGTTTTTCTCTTCGCTGCCTGCGCAATGGTCTGGGGCGGAATGGCGCTTTTAATGAGTGTTTTTAAATCAGGTCAACTTTCGCCAGCACTGCAAATGCCCATGGCCTATGTCTATGTTGTGTTACCGATTAGCGGGCTACTGATATGTTGGTATAGCGCGTTGTATATGTTGGACACCCTTACCCGCCATGCAAATGCATCATCTTTACCAGAAATTGAAGGAGGAAAATCCTGATGGACTGGACGCTTACACTGGTTATGTTTGGCTCGTTTTTCCTGCTCGTTTTTGCTGGCGTACCTATCTCTTTCTCAATTGGACTCGCGACCCTTGCCGCGGGGGCGATGATGCTGCCGTTCGAAACTATCCTGACGGTTATCAGCCAGAAAATGGCTACCGGTCTCGACAGTTTTTCACTGTTGGCGATCCCGTTCTTTTTTCTCGCCGGGACACTGATGAATAGCGGCGGCATTGCACAACGTTTGATCAATTTATCTCAGGTATTAGTGGGCCGTGTACCCGGTTCGCTCGGCCATGTGAACGTAATGGCCAACATGATGTTTGGTTCTATTTCCGGCTCTGCTGTCGCTGCGGCAGTCGCGGTGGGTGGGACCATGGCACCAATGCAGAAAAAAGCGGGTTACGATCCGGCATATTCAGCGGCAATCAACGTGACTTCCTGTATTTCGGGGCTGTTGATTCCTCCTTCTAACGTTCTCATTATCTATGCGCTCACGGCGGGTGGTATTTCTGTCGCTACGCTCTTTATGGCAGGCTACGTACCAGGCATTTTGATGGGCCTGAGTGTGATGCTGGTTGCGGGCTTTATTGCAAAACGTCGTGGTTATCCGGTAACGGAACGTCCGACCCTGGGCCTGGTGTTACGGGTATTCTGGGAAGCGCTGCCCAGCCTGATGCTGGTCGTCGTTGTGATGGGCGGGATTTTAGGCGGTATTTTCACGGCGACCGAAGCCTCCGCAATTGCCGTTGTTTATACCTTTATTTTGTCAGTGGTGATTTATCGCCAGGTTAAACTGAAAGATCTCCCGGCTATTCTGTTGGATTCTGTTATTACTACGGCTATTGTTCTGCTGTTGATCGGCATTTCAGTAGGGATGTCCTGGGCAATGACCAATGCCGATATCCCTTACACCATCAGCGAAGGATTGATGGCGGTTTCTGATAATCCGATTGTTATTCTGCTGATCATTAACGTCATTCTGTTAATTGTCGGCATCTTTATGGATATGACTCCAGCAGTATTGATCTTTACCCCTATTTTCCTGCCTATCGTCAACGAGTTAGGCATGGATCCGGTACACTTTGGTATCATGATGGTATTCAATCTTTGCATTGGTCTATGTACGCCGCCGGTAGGAAGCGCGCTGTTTGTGGGCTGCTCAGTTTCCGGCGTCAAAATCCAGTCGCTGATTAAACCGATGTTGCCTTTCTTCGCGGTGCTGTTGGTTGCGCTGATGGCGGTGACGTTTATCCCATCCTTGAGCCTGGCTCTGCCGGGGATGTTTGGTCTGCGTTAATCGCGAGACATGCGCCCTGTTATAAAAAACGCCTGATGTAATGTGTCAGGCGTTTTTTTTATCTGCGTTAAATCGCTGGAATATTACGTCCGTAATAAATCTCGCGCATTTCTTTCCAGAGCATGTCAGTAATGTCTTTACGCTCTTGTTCAGTCAAATCTTCCGGCTTGGTGTGGAACATGTAGTGCTTCAGATCGAACTCTTTCAGCAGCATCTTGGTGTGGAAGATATTCTCCTGATACACATTCACATCCATCATGTCGTACAGCGCTTTCATATCTTCAGACATGAAGTTCTGAATCGAATTGATCTCATGGTCAATGAAGTGCTTCATGCCGTTGACGTCGCGGGTAAAGCCGCGCACGCGGTAATCAACGGTCACGATATCGGATTCCAGTTGATGGATCAGGTAGTTCAACGCGTTAAGCGGAGAGATCACCCCGCAGGTTGACACTTCAATATCCGCGCGGAAGGTGCACAGCCCGTTTTCCGGGTGGCTTTCCGGGTAGGTGTGGACGCAGATATGGCTTTTATCCAGGTGGGCCACCACCGCTTCGGGCAATGGGCCGGGGTGTTCGGTTTTATCGACCAGCTTCGGGTCGACGGGCTCTTCGCTGACCAGAATGGTCACGCTGGCACCCTGAGGCTCGTAATCCTGGCGCGCGATATTCAACACGTTCGCGCCGATGATGGAGCAGGTTTCCGTCAGGATCTCGGTGAGACGGTTTGCGTTATACAGTTCATCGATATAAGCGATGTAGCCATCGCGCTCTTCCGCCGTTTTGACGTAGCAAATATCGTAGATACAAAAACTCAGGCTTTTGGTCAGGTTATTAAAGCCATGCAGTTTAAGCTTTTTCAATTTTGTTCACCTCCTTAGGATGCCTGGCGAGCCAGCGCGTCGTTCAAGTATTGCGGCAGAGCGAAAGCGGCCGCGTGAATTGCCGGGTTATAGTAGCGGCAGGTTAAACCGGCGTCGGCAAAGCGCATCTGGATAGTTTTCAGATCGAGCTGGCGCAGCGCGGGGTTATCAGTGGCCCAGGCGAAAGTCATAATGCCGCCGTAGTAGGTCGGGATCGCTGCCTGGTAAAAACTCACGTCCCCAAAATAGTGGCTGAGTTTACGATGGCTGCCGACGGCTTCGTCCTGCTGTAAAAAGCAGACGCCGTTTTGCGCCACGAAAATCCCGCCCGGATTCAGCGCACGTTTACAGCCCTGATAAAATTCCGAGGTAAACAGGCTTTCGCCGGGTCCGACAGGGTCGGTGCAATCGGAAATAATCACATCGAAGGTTTGGGTGGTCTGATTGACGAAGTTAACGCCGTCGTCGATCACCAGCGTGAAACGCGGATCGTCATAGCTTCCGGCGTTATGGTTGGGTAGATACTGGCGGCAGAACGACACCACGCCCGCGTCGATTTCCACCATGGTGATGGTTTCGACGTTTTTATGGCGCGTTACTTCACGCAGCATTGCGCCATCGCCGCCGCCGATAATCAGCACGTGCTTTGCGTTGCCGTGTGCCAGCAGCGGTACGTGGGTCATCATTTCGTGATAGATGAACTCATCACGCTCGGTGGTTTGCACCACGCCGTCCAGCGCCATGATGCGGCCAAATGCGCGGTTCTCGAAAATGATCAGATCCTGGTGATCGGTCTTTTCGTGATACAACACATGATCAACGGCAAAGTATTGTCCAAACTGGTCGTGCAGCGTTTCCTGCCACACTTTTGCTTCGGCCATTGGCAGAACCCTCTTTCGTTAACATTCATGGAAAAATGGCGCAACATGATAGCTAACATCTTACTCTGATGCACGGTCAATATTTCATCAACGAAAGGTGGGAGAGACACGCAGCCTGAACGCCAGCAAGCTTCAGGCCGAACGGAGGGAATTATTTGACGTAGGCGAGCAGGCTGAGCGAATCGCGTGCCAGGGCTTTACATTTTTTGGCGGTGGGGATGGCGATGCCGCTGAGATCGCGGTAGCTGTCTTCGCCGAGCGCTTTCATATTGAAGCTATCGTAATTGCTGAGATCCCACTGGTTTTGCTGAGCGAAAAACACCAGCGCGCGTCGAATTTGGCCGTTGGGCAAGTTTTGATAGCCGCAGTCATTCTTCAAAAATACAAAAACCGCCGTAAGATCAGCCATATCTTCGGCTTCAGACTCACTTAATGCAAAGCTACTGGCGGAGAATCCGAGCAACCCACCGAGCAACACCAATCTGACCCACTTCATCATCGCGCCTGGAACTCCTCTCTGAAGTGAGAAAGTTAGCACAATTCCGTATTTCACGACGATCTTTATTATTATGCCGCAGGCTTGACCTTCCGCTTAGGGGAGGGTTTATGCTCAAAATTACGCCTGCGAACCATAAGGAAATCGACATGCATCGCCGCGACTTTTTAAAATATTCCGCCGTGCTGGGCGCAGCAAGCGCGTTACCGCTGTGGAGCCGCTTTGCCCTCGCCGCCGATCGTCCCGCTTTACCTATTCCTAATCTGTTATCTGCTGATGCCGAGAGCCGCATCCGCCTGACCATTCAGGCGGGGCAGACGCTGTTTAACGGTAAAGCGGCGGCCACCTGGGGCTATAACGGCAACCTGCTCGGCCCGGCGCTCCAGTTGCGCCAGGGAAAGGCCGTCACTGTCAATATTCATAACACCCTGGCGGAAGAAACCACGCTGCACTGGCATGGTCTGGAAGTGCCCGGCGAAGTAGACGGCGGCCCGCAGGGCGTAATCAAACCCGGCGAAACCCGCACCGTCTCTTTTACGCCGCAGCAGCGCGCCGCCACCTGCTGGTTCCACCCGCATCAACACGGCAAAACCGGGCATCAGGTGGCGATGGGGCTGGCGGGTCTGGTGCTGATTGAAGATAACGATAGCCGCCTGTTGCGTCTGCCGCAGCAGTGGGGCATTGATGACGTTCCGCTGATTATCCAGGACAAACGCTTCGGGGCCGACGGCCAGATCGATTATCAGCTGGATGTAATGAGCGCCGCCGTAGGCTGGTTTGGCGACACGCTGCTGTGTAACGGCGCGGCGTATCCGCAACATGCCGCGCCGCGCGGCTGGCTGCGCCTGCGCTTGCTGAACGGCTGTAACGCCCGTTCGTTGAATATCGCCGCCAGCGATGGTCGCCCGCTGTATGTGGTCGCCAGCGATGGCGGCTTTCTGGCCGAGCCGGTTAAAGTCACCGAACTGCCGATGATCATGGGCGAGCGTTTTGAAGTACTGGTAGAAAACCGCGACAACACGCCGTTCGATATCGTAACGCTGCCGGTGAAACAGATCGGCATGACTGTCGCGCCGTTTGATAAGCCGGTGCCGGTGGTGCGCATTCAGCCGCTGGTAGTGACCGCATCCGGCGAACTGCCTGACAAGCTGGTCGACATGCCCGCGATACCTGACAGCGCCAATGCTAAAGAACGCTGGCTACAGCTGATGATGGACCCGATGCTCGACATGATGGGGATGCAGGCGCTGGAGCAAAAATACGGCAAACAGGCGCTGGCCGGCATGGGCATGCACCACGGTATGGAGGGCCACGGCAAGATGAACCATGGCGGCATGGGCCACCAGAATATGGATTTCCACCATGCCAATAAAATTAACGGGCTGGCGTTTGATATGGCCAAACCGGCATTTGCCGCCCAGCGCGGGCAGTATGAGCGCTGGACCATTTCCGGGGAGGGCGACATGATGATGCATCCGTTCCACATCCACGGCACTCAGTTCCGCATCCTAAGTGAAAACGGCAAACCGCCAGCCGCTCATCGCGCGGGCTGGAAAGATACCGTCTGGGTAGAAGGCGCGCGCAGCGAGGTGCTGGTGCGTTTCGATCATCCGGCGTCGGCGGAGCAGGCCTATATGGCGCACTGCCATCTGCTGGAGCATGAGGATACCGGCATGATGCTGGGCTTTACCGTCGCGTAAAACAAAAAAGGCCGCGAATGATTCGCGGCCTTGCTGTTTAACGCTGAGGATTACTTCGCGTCATCCGGCAACGCGAAGGCAACAATGTAGTCGCCCATCTTCGTGCCGAACGAGCCGTGACCCCCGGCGGAAATCACCACGTACTGCTTACCGTTAACCTCATAGGTCATCGGCGTAGCCTGGCCACCCGCAGGCAGCCGGCCTTCCCACAGTTTTTCACCGTTTGTCATGTTGTAGGCGCGCAGATAGTTATCTGCGGTTGCGCCAACAAACAGTACGTTACCAGCGGTGGAGATCGGCCCGCCGAGCATCGGCATCCCGAGGTTAAACGGCAGCGGGAATGGCAGCGAGAACGGCAGGCTGTCGCGCGGCGTCCCGATACGTTTTTTCCACACCACTTCGTTGGTTTTCAGATCCAGTGCGGAGATGTAACCCCATGCCGGTTGCTTACACGGCAGACCAAACGGCGACAGGAACGGGTTCAGGGTGACGCCATACGGCACGCCGTACTGGGGCTGAATCCCGGTTTCCTGACCGCTGGCGGCATGCGGAGTTTCCGGTGGCTCCATCGGGTTATCCGGGCCGCGCGGCATCAGTTTCGACACGAACGGCAGGGCGATCGGGTTGGCAATCGCCACCTGACGGCTCGGATCGACGGAAATACCGCCCCACTCAAACATCCCCAGGTTACCCGGGAATACCAGCGTGCCTTGCTCAGACGGCGGGGTGAAGATCCCTTCGTAGCGCAGCTGATGGAACATCACGCGGCACACCAGCTGGTCGAACATGGTCGCGCCCCACATGTCCGCCCCGCTCAGATCTTTGGTCGGACGGAAGCTCAGCTCAGAGAACGGCTGGGTCGGGGAGAGGCGGTCGCCTTTCGCCGGGCCCTGTGGCACCGGTTTTTCCGGAGCCGGAACCACCAGTTTGCCGTCACGACGGTCCAGCACGAAGATATTGCCGGTTTTCGCCGGCGCATAAATCACCGGAACCACATTGCCGTTTTTGTCGGTAATGTCCGCCAGCGTCGGCTGGGAAGGCATATCCATATCCCACAGATCGTGGTGGACGGTCTGATAAGCCCAGGCCAGCTTACCGGTGGAGGCATTAAGCGCCACAATCGAGCTGGCGTAACGCTCCTGCTCTTCGGTACGGTTGCCGCCCCAGATATCCGGCGTGGTGACGCCCATCGGCAGATAGACCAGGTCCAGCTGCGCATCGTAGGCTGCAGGCGCCCAGGAGTTCGGGGAGTTCAGGGAGAAATGATGCTCATCCGACGGGATCGCATTCGGGTCTTTGGCACCCGGATCGAACGCCCAGACCAGATCGCCGGTATTGACATCGAAACCACGGATCACGCCTGACGGCTCGCGGGTCGAGTAGTTATCGGTCACCGCGCCGGCGATCACGATAATTTTATCGGTCACGATCGGCGGCGACGTCGGCTCATACATGCCCGGCGTGGTCACCGGCTGGTTGGTTTGCAGATTGAGAATGCCTTTGTTGGCAAAGGATTCACACAGCTTGCCGTTATCGGCGTTGATGGCAAACAGGCGGCCATCGTTAACCGGCAGAATGATACGGCGCGGACAATCGGCCACTACGTCCGGGCTGGCGCTGTCGGCGCGCGCTTCATGGTAAGAGACGCCGCGACAGGTCACGTGCTGGAACGACGGATTGGCGTTCAGCTGCGGGTCGAAGTGCCATTTCTCTTTCCCGGTGGCCGCATCCAGTGCGAACAGACGCTGGTGCGCGCTGCACAGGTATAGCGTATCGCCCACTTTAATCGGCGTCACTTCGTTGGTGATTTCGCCCGGGTCGGTGGGCAATTTCACATCACGGGTCTGGAAGGTCCAGGCTTCTTTCAGCTCATGAACGTTATCCGCGTTAATCTGCTTAAGCGGAGAGAAGCGTTGCCCTTCCTGGTTACGGCCGTATGCAGGCCAGTCGCCGTCCGGGATCGCCGGAGCAGTGGTGGTGGCTGCCGCCGCATCGGTTTTCAGGGTGCCGTCGATCTCTTGCGGATCGTTGAAAATGGCCCATCCGAGAATACCGGCGGTGATAATCAGCGTCACCATCATTGAGGGGAGAGCAGGGCGCGAGATCACCGGCAGTTTTCGCCAGACAAACGGCAGGATCAGCCAGATGCCGAAGAACACCAGGATATCGCAGCGCGGGGTCAATGCCCAGAAGTCGAAGCCGACTTCCCAGATTGACCACAGCATGGTCGCGAGCAGCAGCGCCGCATACAGCCAGAGCGCCGACTGTTTACCGCGCCACAGCAGCCAGGCAACGCCAAGCATCACCAGGCCCGCAATCGGGTAGTACCAGGAACCGCCTAATGTGACTAACCACACCCCGCCAATCAATAAATACAGCCCGCACAGAACTGCGAACAGGGCTGTTAACACCACAATTAGTGATGATTGTTTATGTTTTATTTCCGCCATAATCACACTCGTAATATTTTAGTAGCAAGTAATTATAGTTATTAACATGTGTGATCTTAATCACAAAAAGAGCTTTTTTTCAGAATAGGTCCCGACGCGCTAATTACTGTTATACTGCCTGCCTTACGAATTAGTGCTGGTGAAATAAACGCCAGTATTTAATGATTTAGTTCTTAAATCATATGGTTAGCGATATGAAACATACTGTTGAAGTGATGATCTCCGAAGCGGAGATTAAAGCGCGTATTGTCGAACTTGGGCGTCAGATTACTGAACGCTACCGCGACAGCGGAAGTGAGATGGTGCTGGTGGGCCTGTTGCGCGGTTCGTTTATGTTTATGGCCGATTTGTGTCGTGAAGTGCAGGTTGGGCATGAGGTCGATTTTATGACCGCATCAAGCTACGGCAGCGGCATGTCCACGACTCGCGATGTGAAAATCTTAAAAGATCTGGATGAAGATATTCGCGGCAAAGATGTGCTGATCGTGGAAGACATCATCGACTCCGGCAACACCCTGTCGAAAGTGCGCGAGATTTTAAGCCTGCGCGAGCCGAAATCCTTGGCGATCTGCACCCTGCTGGACAAGCCGTCGCGTCGCGAAGTGGATGTGAAAGTAGAGTTTATCGGCTTCTCTATTCCCGATGAATTCGTGGTGGGGTACGGCATCGACTATGCCCAGCGCTACCGCCATCTGCCCTACATCGGCAAAGTCGTTCTGCTGGACGAGTAAACAAAGGGGCCGCGGCCCCTTTAGTGTTATTTATGGCTGGTATGCGTCTGCGTTAAGTTGCAGATGCCGTTGCGATAACGCTGTTCCAGCGTTTCGCGGCTGGTGGCGGTCACGTCCAGGTCGCGCAGCAGACCGTCGTGAATACCGTAGGCCCAACCGTGGATCGTGACTTTCTGTCCGCGTTTCCACGCAGATTGCATGATGGTGGAGTGCCCAAGGTTGTACACTTGTTCCATCACGTTTAGCTCGCACAGCGTATCCAGACGGCGTTCCTGCGGGATCTCGCCCAGCAGGGAGCTGTGTTTGAACCAGATATCACGGATATGCAGCAGCCAGTTGTTGATCAGGCCCAATTCCGGATTTTCAACCGCGGCCTGGACACCGCCGCAGCCGTAGTGCCCACAAATAATAATGTGTTCAACTTCAAGGACATCCACCGCATACTGCACCACTGACAGGCAGTTGAGATCGGTATGGATCACCAGGTTGGCAACGTTACGGTGAACAAACAGTTCACCCGGCTCAAGGCCAGTTAAGCGTTCGGCGGGAACGCGGCTATCGGAGCAGCCGATCCACAGAAAGCGCGGTTTTTGCGCTTGAGAAAGGCGTTCAAAGAAACCAGGATCTTCTTTCACCAGCATTTTGGACCAGTGAGCGTTATTGCTGATGAGTGCGTCAATGTCTTTCATTTAGGTTAACAACCTGTAACCGTGGGATTGCGTTGATGTAATATAAGGCAACTCAATTATTTTTTAAACACCATAACTTTTGTGCGATACAAGGTAACTGTATATCCATGACAATTGCATTGGAACTGGAAGGATTAAAAAAAACCTATCCCGGCGGCGTGAAAGCCTTACGCGGCATCGACTTACAGGTAGAGGCGGGGGATTTCTACGCCCTGCTCGGGCCGAACGGTGCCGGTAAATCTACCACTATAGGGATAGTGAGTTCGCTGGTGAACAAGACGTCAGGCCGCGTGAGGGTGTTTGGTTATGACCTCGAAAAAGACGTGGTCAACGCCAAGCGCCAGCTGGGCCTGGTGCCGCAGGAGTTCAACTTCAACCCGTTCGAGACGGTGCAGCAGATCGTTGTCAACCAGGCGGGCTACTACGGCGTCGAGCGCAAAGATGCGATTGAACGCAGCGAAAAATACCTCAACCAGCTCGATCTGTGGGAAAAACGCAACGAACGTGCGCGGATGCTGTCCGGTGGGATGAAACGTCGGTTGATGATCGCCCGTGCCCTGATGCACGAGCCGAAACTGCTGATCCTCGACGAACCGACCGCCGGGGTGGACATCGAGCTGCGCCGCTCAATGTGGGGATTCCTGAAGGATCTCAACGACAAAGGCACCACCATCATTCTCACCACCCACTATCTGGAAGAGGCGGAAATGCTGTGCCGCAATATCGGCATTATCCAGCGCGGTGAGCTGGTGGAAAACACCTCAATGAAGTCACTGTTGTCCAAGCTGAAATCAGAGACGTTTATTCTCGATTTAGCGCCGCGCAGCCCGCTGCCGAAGCTGGAAGGCTATCAGTATCGCCTGGTGGACACCTCGACGCTGGAAGTGGAAGTGCTGCGCGAGCAGGGCATTAACAGCGTCTTTAACCAACTGACCGCACAGGGTATTCAGATCCTGAGTATGCGTAATAAAGCCAACCGCCTGGAAGAGTTGTTCGTGACTCTGGTGAACGAAAAGCAAGGAGACCACGCATGATGCAGCTGTATTGGGTGGCGCTGAAAAGTATCTGGACCAAAGAGATCCACCGTTTTATGCGCATCTGGATCCAGACCCTGGTTCCGCCCGTCATCACCATGACGCTCTATTTTATTATTTTCGGTAACCTGATTGGCTCGCGCATCGGCGAAATGCATGGCTTTACCTATATGCAATTTATCGTGCCGGGGCTGATTATGATGGCGGTGATCACCAACGCTTACGCCAACGTGGCGTCGTCGTTTTTTAGCGCCAAATTCCAGCGCAATATTGAAGAGCTGCTGGTGGCACCGGTGCCGACCCATGTGATCATTATTGGTTATGTCGGCGGCGGCGTGGCGCGCGGATTATGTGTTGGCATCCTGGTGACCGCGATTTCGCTGTTTTTTGTGCCGTTTCAGGTGCATTCATGGTTGTTTGTCGGCATTACGCTGCTGTTTACCGCGATCCTGTTCTCGTTAGCCGGGCTGCTGAACGCCGTGTTCGCCACCACTTTTGATGACATCAGCCTGATCCCCACCTTCGTGCTAACGCCGCTAACCTATCTGGGCGGGGTGTTCTATTCCCTGACGCTGCTGCCGCCGTTCTGGCAGGCGCTGTCACACCTCAACCCCATTGTGTATATGATCAGCGGGTTCCGCTACGGCTTCCTGGGCATTAACGATGTGCCGCTCGGCTTCACCCTGGGCGTGCTGGTGGTGTTTATCCTCGCGTTTTATCTTCTCTGCTGGTATTTAATCCAGCGCGGACGCGGCTTGCGCACATAAACGCGTAACTTTTTATCGTAAAACGAGGCCTTCATATGAGGGCCTTTTATTTTCCCATGATTCGTATCACAACAGCGGTTCGTCACTTCGCTAAACTACCCCCTTTGGATAAGGAGCTGCGAATGCTGGGATGGGTCATCGCCTGTCATGACGACAAGGCGCAATGCATAATGGAACAACTGGAAAAACGCTTTGGTCATATTCCCCAGTGCCGGGTGGTGAATTACTGGCACGGCATCGGCACCAATATGCTCAGCCGTATGATGTGCGATGCGCTGCACCATGCAGATTCCGGAGACGGCGTAATTTTTCTTACCGACTGCAACGGTGGCGCGCCGTATCGGGTAGCCGCGTTGATGAGCCACAAACACGATAATTGTGAAGTGATTTCCGGTGTAACTCTCAATCTTCTTACCGAGCTTTATCCGCTGCGCTTTTGCTTAAGCAGCCGCGCGTTCCGCCATACCATCGTCGAGCGCGGTGGCGAGAGCGTCAGTAGTCTCTGGCACCAGCAACAAAAAAATCCGCCGTTTGTGTTACTGCACCACGCCTGACAGACGGTTTACCGCTTGGTGTAAAAGGCACTTTTTGTCAAAATAAGCGCAAATTCTTTTGCCGCTGCGATCCCCTATGCTGACACGCCTTATTTTTTGCTTTGTGCTGATGTTTACCGCACCGGCCGGAGCGATCCTGGTTAATCCGACCTTTAATCCGCCGCGCTATATGCAGACCACGGAAGACGCAGCTATCTGGGCGCATATTGGCAACCGTGTCATCTCCGTGGGCCGAATTGAACAGGGCCAGGTGCTGGCGGTGGTGCCGACCGCAGCCGATTACTATGAATTTAGCTTTGGGTTTGGTACCGGGTTTATTGATAAGCGGCACCTCAAACCGACGCAGGGCAAACCGCGGATTCAGGACCGGCTGGGCGATCTCAATAAGCCGCTCAGCAACCAGAACCTGCTTACCTGGCAGGCCGTCACGCTGTATAACGAACCCGACAATAAAAGCGAACCGCTGGGCGTGCTGGCCGAGAACCTGCGCTATCCGATTATTTCCAAACTTAAAGACCGGCTTAACCAGACCTGGTTCCAGATCCGCATCGGCAACCGGCTGGCATGGGTCAGCAGCCTGGAGGCGCAGGAAGATAACGGCATTCCGGTGCTGACTTATCACCATATTCTGCGCGATGAAGAGAACACCCGTTTTCGCCATACCTCTACCACCACCTCGGTACGCGCCTTCAGCAACCAGATGACCTGGCTGCGCGATATGGGCTACACCACGCTTTCCCTGTATCAGTTGGAAGGCTACGTAAAGAACCGGATCAATTTGCCCGCCCGCGCGGTGGCGATTACCTTTGACGATGGCCTGAAGTCGGTATCACGCTACGCGTATCCGGTGCTGAAGCAGTACGGCTTTAGCGCCACGGCGTTTATTATTTCTTCACGCATCAAGCGGCATCCGCAAAAATGGGACCCAAAATCCCTGCAGTTTATGAGCATCTCCGAGCTGCAATCCATCCAGGACGTGTTTGATGTGCAGTCCCATACCCACTTTTTGCATCGCATCGACGGCCTGCGCCATCCGATCCTGCTAAGCCGCAGCTATCACAATATCCTGTTTGATTTTGAGCGTTCGCGCCGGGCGCTGGCGCAGTTCAATCCGCACGTGCTGTATCTTTCGTATCCGTTTGGCGGTTACGACCAGAAGGCGGTTAAAGCGGCCCATGACGCGGGGTTTCAGTTAGCGGTAACCACGGTGAAAGGGAAGGTGAAGCCGGGGGACAACCCGTATTTGCTGAAGCGGCTGTATATTCTGAGAACCGATTCGCTGGAGGATATGGCGCGGACGATCAGTAATCAGCCGCAGGGGTAATAGCGCCCGCGAACGGGCGCGAAAAAATCAGGCGACCTGAACCGGAACCGCTTTGGCGGTGCGTTTCATCTCGTTGTCGCCGTCAAAGTACGCCACTTTTGGCTGCCAGCTGCGGGCCTGCTCATCCGGCATGGTGACGTAGCTGGCGATAATTAAAATATCGCCCACATCGGCGCAGTGCGCCGCCGCCCCGTTAACGGAAATGATTTTCGAACCGCGCTCACCGGAAATGGCGTAGGTAGAAAAACGCTTACCGTTGGTCACGTTATAAATATCGATGGCTTCGTATTCCAGAATGCCAGCTGCTTCAAGAAAATCCTGATCAATGGCGCAGGAACCTTCATAGTGCAAGTCTGCCTGAGTCACTTTGACGCGATGCAGTTTGCCCTGCAACATTGTACGAATCATAAATTTAACCCTGTTAACACCAACACTGTCAGAGCGGGGCATCCCCGCTCCAGGAATTTTACCCGGGCAGTATTGCCCGTTTTATAATCGCTGTCTATCCCCGCTCCGTTACGCCAGGTCGACCGTCAGATTATCAATCAAACGCGCCTGGCCGAGCCATGCCGCCATTAGCACCACGGCGCGCTGGCTTTGCGGCGTCAGCTCCAGCAGGGTATCGGCATCGCGGATCTGTAATTCATCACTGCGAAAGCCTTTTTCGTTCAGCTCCAGCGCGGCGGCTGCCAGAATCTCTTCCACGTTGCGCTCGCCAGCCTTTAGTTTTTCGCCGATGCCGTTCATCACTTTGCTCAGCCCCGGCGCGATTTTACGCTGATCGCTGGTGAGATAGCCATTGCGCGAGCTAAGCGCCAGGCCGTCTTTGGCCCGCACGGTCGGCACGCCGACAATTTCGATGTCGTAGCTCATATCGGCGACCATTTTTCGGATCAGCGCCAGCTGCTGGTAATCCTTCTCGCCGAAGCAGGCGATATCCGGCTGCACCAGGTTAAACAGCTTGCTGACCACGGTGGAGACGCCGCGGAAATGCCCCGGACGGCTTGCGCCTTCCAGGATGGTGGAGATACCCGGCACGTCAACATAGGTTTGTTCGCCCATGCCGCGCGGGTAGACTTCTTCCGGCGTCGGAGAAAAGACGAACTCCACGCCACGGCGGTTCAGCTTTTCGCAATCTTCCTGCAGGGTACGCGGATAGCGCGCCAGATCGTCCGGGCGATCGAACTGCATCGGATTAACGAAAATACTGACCACCACCACATCGGCGCGCGCTTTCGCTTCATCAACCAGCTTCATATGACCGTCATGAAGGTTTCCCATCGTCGGCACCAGCGCAATCCGTTTGCCTTCAAGGCGCAGACGGCGAATCTGCTGGCGCAGCATCAATACGGTTTCAATAATCAGCACAACCCATACTCCTGTCAGTGGAAACTGTGTTCTTCGCCCGGATAAACCCCGGACTCGACCTCAGTAATATACTGGCGCACGGCGGCACGCATGTCGCCCGCGTCGGCAAGGAAATTTTTCGCAAATTTCGGGATATGGCCGCCGGTGATGCCGAAGGCGTCGTGCATGACCAGGATTTGCCCGTCGGTCACGTTGCCCGCGCCGATGCCGATCACCGGGATGCGTAACGCCTCGGTGACGCGCTGCGCCAGCTCAACCGGCACGCACTCCAGCACCAGCAGCTGCGCTCCGGCGGCTTCCAGCGCCAGCGCGTCGTCCAGCAGCGTTTGCGCGGCGGCTTCATCGCGGCCCTGCACTTTATAGCCGCCAAAGATATTCACCGACTGCGGCGTCAGGCCCAGATGGCCGCACACCGGCACGGCGCGTTCGGTCAGCATCCGCACGGTATCCACTAACCAACGGCCTCCTTCGATTTTCACCATGTTGGCCCCGGCGCGCATCACTACGCTGGCGTTGGCGAAGGTCTGTTCCGGCGTGGCGTAGGCCATAAACGGCAGGTCGGCCAGCAGCAGGCAGTTCGGCGCGCCGCGGCGTACTGCGCGGGTGTGATAGGCAATATCGTCAACGGTGACGGGCAGGGTGGAATCATGCCCCTGTACCGTCATTCCCAGCGAGTCGCCTACCAGCATTACGCCAATGCCTTCGTCGGCAAACAGTTTTGCGAAGCTAAAATCATAAGCCGTGATGGTGGCGAATTTCTGGCCGCTGGCCTTGAGACGTAAGAGCTGGGCAATGGTGGTTGGTTTCATGGCTGTCCCCTGAACTGAAAATGGCGAACAGTGTAAACGATAGTTTTCAGGCTGAGTAGCCAGGGAACAAGGGGCAGACAATTACCAGCGGGAAATGCCGGAAGGATCAAGATTTGCCAGCAGATCGGACAGTTTATCACCGTCCGGGAAGCGTAAATCCGGGGCGATTTGCGCCAGCGGCAACAGCATAAAGGCGCGATTTTTCATGTCGTAATGGGGAACGGTCAGGCGGGGGGTGTCGATCTGCATTTCGCCAAACAGCATGATATCCAGATCAAGCGTACGCGGCCCCCAGCGGTGGGCTTTGCGCTCGCGCCCCTGCTGTAGCTCGATGCGCTGAGTGTGATCCAGCAGCGCTTCCGGGGCCAGCGCGGTCTCCAGCGCCACCGCGGCGTTGAGATAATCAGGCTGGTCCTGCGGGCCGAGCGGCGGGGTGCGATAAAAGTCGGAAACCGCGACGAGCTGGCTTTCGGGGATCTCAGCCAGCGCCGCCAGGGCAGCATTCACTTGTTCAAGCGGGGACGCAAGGTTGCTGCCGATAGCCAGATAAACGCGGGTCACGCATTGCCCTCACGGCGCGGCGCACGACGGCGTGGGCGGCGAGGACGGCGGCGTGCCGCCGGTTCATCATCCAGATCGTTAAGCATATCTTTCTGGGCAGGCGGCGCGGAAACCTGGAACTCGCCCCACCAGCGGGCCAGACGCTGCAATTCGGCGTTGTTTTCCGCTTCAGCGCGCAGTTCCAGCAGGTCGTAGGCGGCGCGGAATTTTGGATGCTCCATCAGCTTCCAGGCGCGTTTACCCTGACGACGCGACATGCGCAGCTGCAGCTGCCAGATATCGCGGATTAGCGCGGTGATGCGTTTCGGGATCGCCAGCGAACGGCAAGCTTCATCAAGCACATCGTTCATCGCCAGCGCGAAAGCGTCGTTCCAGCTCAGGCCGCTTTCCTGGGCGATTTTTTGTGCGGTTTCAATTTGCGGATACCAGAACAGCGCGGCGAACAGGAACGCCGGGTTAACGCGCATATCGTTGTGAATGCGGGTATCGGTGTTCTTCAGCACCTGCGCGATGATGCGCTCCATTGGGCTGTCGCCCTGTTCGGTAAAGAAACGGGTGATGGTCGGGAACAGCGGCTGGAACAGCGAATACTCGCGCAGCAGCAGATAGGTGTTGTAGCCGTAGCCCATCTGCAACAGCTTTAACGCCTCTTCAAACAGGCGCGCGGGCGGCACATCGTTTAACAGCGTCGCCAGGCGCGGGATCGGTTCGCCGGTTTCCGGGCTAATCTGCATATCCAGACGGGCGGCGAAACGCACCGCGCGCAGCATGCGCACCGGATCTTCACGGTAGCGGGTTTCCGGATCGCCAATCAGACGGATGATGCCGAGCTTTAAGTCCTGCAACCCGCCGACGTAATCGCGCACGGTAAAATCCGCCACGCTGTAATACAGGCTGTTGATGGTGAAATCACGGCGCTGGGCGTCTTCTTCGATGGAGCCGAAAATGTTGTCGCGCAGCAGCATGCCATTCTGGCCGCGTTGGGAAATGGCGCGATCGCTGACATTTTCTTCATGATGGCCGCGAAAGGTCGCCACTTCGATAATTTCCGGGCCGAACATCACGTGCGCCAGGCGGAAACGGCGGCCCACCAGGCGGCAGTTGCGGAACAGTTTGCGGACCTGATCCGGCGTGGCGTTGGTGGTCACGTCGAAATCTTTGGGTTTTTTGCCCAGCAACAGATCGCGCACGCCACCGCCGACCAGCCACGCTTCATAGCCCGCTTTATTCAGGCGGTACATCACCTTGAGGGCGTTTTCACTGATATCTTTGCGGGAAATAGCGTGCTGTTCGCGCGGGATGACGGTAATGGTGGGCTGGCTGACGATATCGTCAACCTCGCTTTCCTCGCGATTTAACACCTTGCGGCAAAAATTAGCGACTCGGGTAAAAATGGTGCACCTCGGTAGTGTGTCAGACTCTGGACAAAAAATAGCGGCTAATCATAGCTCAGCGCAACGCATTTGAGAATGCTGGATTCACGGGTATGCGTTGGGGAGACCAGTTAATCGCCGCTTCGCGCAGTAGCGCCTCGGTAGATAAATCCCGCCAGTGCTCTGTTACAGGCTGGTTCAAAAACTGCAAAGCGGCAACCAGCATCGGTTTTGGATCGCCCTGCGGCAGGGCAGGAGCGTGGTTCTGTTTCGACAGTTTATTGCCGTCGGCGTTGAGCGCCAGCGGCAGATGGAACCAGGCGGGCGGCTGCCAGCCGAACTGATGATACAGCGACACCTGGCGCACCGTGGGCTCAATCAAATCCGCGCCGCGTACGATTTCGCTAACGCCCTGGAAATGATCGTCCACCACCACCGCCAGGTTATAAGCGAACAGCCCGTCGCGGCGATGAATAATGAAATCCTCCCGCGCCAGCGCCGGGTCGGCGACAATCTCGCCGCGCAGCCGGTCGGTAAAACTCATCACCGGCTGGGTCTGGCGTAACCGCACGGCGGCGTTCTCCGGGCCGTGTTGCAGGTCGCGGCAGTGGCCGTCGTAAATCCCGCCGATCTGCTGAATGCGGCTGCGGGTGCAGGTGCAGTAATAGCTGCGCTGATGTTCGCGCAGCCAGGCCAGCGCCTCGCGGTAGGCATCATGGCGCGCGGACTGGTACAGCACCTCGCCGTCCCAGTGCAGGCCGTAATGTTCAAGCTGGCGTAAAATGGTGTCGGCAGCGCCGGGCACTTCGCGCGGCGGGTCGATATCTTCGATACGCACCAGCCACACGCCGTGTTGCGCGCGGGCCTGCAAATAGCTGCCCAGCGCGGCGATCAGCGAGCCGAAGTGGAGTTCACCAGAAGGAGAAGGGGCAAAACGCCCGATATAAGCTGTGGACATAGCGCTAAAAAACAAGGCGGGAGAGACCCGCCTTTGTTATTAATGGATAGGGGCTGTGCTTAGCCAGCCATCTGTTTTTCGCGGATTTCAGCCAGCGTCTTGCAGTCGATGCACAGGTCCGCGGTCGGACGTGCTTCAAGACGACGAATGCCGATTTCCACTCCACATGATTCGCAGAAGCCGAAGTCTTCGTCTTCCACTTTTTTGAGAGTCTTCTCGATTTTCTTGATCAGTTTACGCTCACGGTCGCGGTTACGCAGTTCGAGGCTGAACTCTTCTTCCTGGGCGGCACGATCGACCGGATCCGGGAAGTTAGCCGCTTCATCCTGCATATGCGTAACGGTGCGATCGACTTCATCCCTAAGTTGATTACGCCATGCTTCAAGAATGCGCTTGAAGTGTGCCAGCTGGGCTTCATTCATATACTCTTCGCCCGGCTTCTCTTGATACGGCTCCACCCCAGCGATGGCGAGAATACTCAGGGACGATGTTTTACGTTTTTGCCCTTCTTGCATGTTGCTTCTCCTTAACACGCACTATCGATCCCCTTGTCGGGGGAAAAATCAGGCCGCTATAAATAGCAGAAGCTTTTCGGGATAGCAATTGTATAAACGTTACACTTGACAACCCTGTGAGGAAAAGCGTATTTGCGCATGCGCCTGAAACAATAATGACTCAAACGGTTAACCGGCATTACAAACAGACCGGTACGGGTATCGTTAATTGCATTTTCTCGGCGGTTAACGTCGCCTTCCAGGCAACGATTTCCACCCCTTTTTGCTGTGCTTCACTGAGCAACATTGCGTATCGGGGGTCGATGTGGCGCGCCGGAGAGACCCGCTCAATCGCCGAATGCAATACGGCGAATAACAGGACGGCGCGTTCGCCGTTCTCCACCACACTCATCAATTCACGCAGGTGCTTTTGACCCCGCACCGTCACGGCGTCGGGAAAATACCCTTGCGAATTATCCGATAACGTCACTGATTTCACTTCAATATAGCAGTTAACCTTGCAACCTGCCTGTAACATGAAATCAATACGGCTGCGCTCTGCGCCGTACTTAACTTCGCTTAAGACCGTGGGATATTCAGAAAATTCCCCCAGCTGATTTTCCTGGATCGCCTCTTTCACCAGTTGGTTGGCGCGCAGGGTGTTGACGCAGATGAAATGCCCCTGCTGAGTCTGGGTAAGCTCCCAGGTGTGCGGATACTTACGCGTCAGATTGGGCGATGTGGAATACCAGACCGTATCGCCGGGCGTGGCGCAGCCGGTCATCGCGCCGGTATTCGGGCAGTGTAGCGTCAGCAGCGCGCCTTCGGGCGTCACCACATCGGCCAGAAATCGTTTGTAACGCTTAATCAGCGTGGCGGGCTGCAACGGGGGAGAAAACTCCATAATCGGTCCTTTTTATTCCAGCGACCAGCGCGCCAGCGGCTGGTATTGAGTGCGTCCCTGGCTGAACTGCGATGAGTAAAGCACAAATTCCGTCACCGGAAAGGTCCAGTGAAAGCCTGGCGCGGGGATAGCGACCTGATGCGCGGCGTTACGCAGCAGCGTCACGTGCGGATGAAACGGCTGCGGGCTTTGATAACAGCCGCTACGCGCGGCCTGGGCGCGCAATAGATTCGCCAACTGCAATAACCCGCGCGGCGGCTGGCGGCTACCCAGCCACACCACCCGCGAGCGCGGCCAGTGCCCGGCATCGTCCAGCGTCAGGGTAAACGCAGGCTGCTGAATCCGCCCGGCCAGCGTCATCAGCGTTTGTTGTTTTTGGTCGCTGATTTCGCCTAAAAATGCCAGCGTCAGATGAAGATTCGCCGCCGCGATGGGGCGGCCCGCCTCCGGGGCGAACTGCGCGGCGCGCCACTGGATCACCTGCTGTTGGATCGGCGCGGGTATCTCAAGGGCAAAAAATAGCCGTTTGGGCTCAGACATGGCAGTTCTCGGTAATGGTTTGTGGGGATGCTACAATGCGCCCGTTTTAATGTTAACCCTTTTGATGTGAACCCCAGGGAGCTCGCTGTGTCCTCATTGCCGGTCGCCGCCGTTTTACCCCGTCTGCTCGATGCCCTGCAATCCGCCCCGCAGGTGCTGCTCAGTGCCCCCACCGGCGCGGGCAAATCCACCTGGCTACCGCTACAGCTGCTGAAGGCGGCGCATCTCAACGGCAAAATTCTCCTGCTCGAGCCCCGGCGTCTGGCGGCGCGCAATGTCGCCCAGCGGCTGGCGGAGTTGCTTGATGAAGCGCCTGGCGAGACCGTGGGCTACCGGATGCGCGGTGAAACCTGCGTCGGGCCGAAAACGCGTCTTGAAGTGGTGACCGAAGGGATTTTGACGCGCCTGATCCAGCAGGACCCGGAGCTGACCGGCATCAGTCTGGTGATCCTTGATGAATTTCACGAGCGTAGTCTACAGGCCGATCTGGCGCTGGCGCTGCTGCTGGACGTGCAGCAGGGGCTGCGCGACGATCTTAAACTGCTGATTATGTCCGCCACCCTCGACAATGCCCGTCTGGAAGCGCTGCTTCCCGGTGCGCCGGTGGTGGCGTCGCAGGGGCGCGCATTCCCGGTGGAGCGGCGCTGGCAGCCGTTACCCAGCCAGTTGCGTAGCGAAGAGGCGATTGCCGCGGCCACGGCGCAGCTGCTGCGCGAAGAAGCCGGCTCGTTGCTGCTGTTTTTGCCCGGCGAGTCCGAAATCCAGCGGGTGCAGGAACAGCTTGCTGAACGCGTTGCGCGCGATGTACTGCTGTGCCCGCTGTACGGCGCGCTGCCGCTGAGCGAGCAGCGTAAAGCGATCCTCCCCGCGCCCGCCGGGTTACGCAAAGTGGTGCTGGCGACCAATATCGCCGAAACCAGTCTAACCATCGAAGGGATTCGCCTGGTGGTGGACAGCACCCTGGAGCGGGTGGCGCGCTTTGATCCGCGCAGCGGCCTGACGCGGCTCATCACTCAGCGGGTCAGCCAGGCGTCGATGATCCAGCGCGCCGGTCGCGCCGGACGGCTGGAGCCGGGCATCTGCCTGCATCTCACCGCCAAAGAGCAGGGCGAGCGCGCTGCCGCTCAGGCGGACCCGGAAATCCTGCAAAGCGATCTCAGCGGATTGTGGCTGGAGTTGTTGCAGTGGGGCTGCCAGGATGTGGCGCAGCTAAACTGGCTGGACACGCCGCCCGACGTCAATCTCGCCGCCGCCCGCGCGTTACTCGAACAGTTAGGCGCAATAAAGGAAGGGCGATTAACCGCGCGCGGCCAGCAGATGGCGAAATTCGGCAACGATCCCCGGCTGGCGGCGATGCTGGCGGCGGCGGAATCCGCCGATGAGAAAGCCACCGCCGCCTGGCTTGCCGCGCTGCTCGAAGAGCCGCCGCGCACCGGCAGCAGCGATTTAGCCAGCCTGTTTTCGCGCAGCCAGCAAAACTGGCAGAGCCGTAGCCAACAGCTGCTGAAGCGCATGGATAGCCGGGGCGGCGCGCGGGATATCACGCTTGCACCGCACCTGCTCGCTATCGCGTTTAGCGACCGCATCGCCCGGCGGCGCGGGCTGGACGGACGTTACCAGCTCGCCAACGGCATGGGGGCGCGTCTCGACCCTGACGATGCGCTGACCCGCCACGAATGGCTGATCGCGCCGCTGCTGTTACAGGGCAGCCATTCACCAGACGCGCGCATTTTGCAGGCGCTGGCGCTGGATATTGACGCGCTGATCGCCCGGAGCCCGCAGCTGCTGCGCCAGCAGGACAGCGTGGAGTGGGACGAAGCGCAGGGGACGCTGAAAGCGTTTCGCCGCCAGCAAATCGGCCAATTGGTAGTAAAAAACCAGCTGCTGGCACGTCCGTCGGAAGAAGAGTTACATCAGGCGTTGCTCAACGGCATTCGTGAAAAAGGGCTGGCGGTGCTGAACTGGAGCCCGCAAGCCGAGCAATTGCGGCTACGCTTACACTGCGCCGCGCAATGGCTACCAGAATATCCCTGGCCGGATGTTTCAGATTCGGCACTTTTGGCTACACTTGAGCGCTGGCTGCTGCCGCAACTCGGCGGCGTGCATTCGCTGCGCGCCTTGCAGAACGTCGATTTAAGCGCGGCGCTCGGCAATCTGCTTGAGTGGTCGCAGCGCCAACGTCTGGATAGTGCGTTGCCAACTCATTACACTGTGCCCACCGGAAGCCGGATAGCCGTGCGCTATCATCAGGAAAATCCACCGGCGCTGGCGGTGCGGATGCAGGAAATGTTCGGCGAGGCAGCAACGCCAGCGATTGCCGAAGGGCGTATTCCGCTGACGCTGGAGCTGCTGTCGCCCGCCCAGCGCCCGCTGCAAATCACCCGTGATTTGAGCGCGTTCTGGAAAGGATCGTACCGGGAAGTACAAAAAGAGATGAAGGGGCGTTATCCAAAACACGTCTGGCCGGACGACCCTGCCAGCGCGTTGCCGACGCGGCGCACCAAAAAGCATCAGTCGTAAACAGATGCGGTACTTTTGAGAGATTTCTTCTTTCGCGGCGACGTGAAAGAACCAAGAATCAGGCCCTCGCGCCTGAACGTAGTGGAGAGAAAGCATGGCGGGGAATGACCGCGAACCCATCGGGCGTAAAGGGCGACCTTCGCGTCCGGTGAAACAGAAAGTAACCCGTCGTCGTCTCAGAGATGATGAGTACGACGATTATGAAGACGATGCAGACGAGGAGCCGATGCCCCCACGCAAAGGCAAAGGGAAAAAGCCGCAGAGAAAACGCCGCTGGTTATGGCTATTGCTGAAAATCATGCTGGTGCTGCTCGTGGCGCTGGTGATTTACGGCGTTTATCTCGATCAGAAAATCCGCAGCCGCATCGACGGTAAAGTGTGGCAGCTGCCCGCCGCGGTCTATGGCCGGATGGTCAACCTTGAGCCGGATATGCCCGTCAGCAAGCAAGAGATGGTGCAACTGCTGGAGGCCACACAGTACCGTCAGGTGACGCGGATGACGCGCCCGGGCGAGTTTACCGTGCAGGCCAACAGCATCGAGATGATCCGCCGCCCGTTCGATTTCCCGGACAGTAAAGAAGGGCAGGTGCGCGCGCGTCTGACGTTCAGCAAAGATCGTCTGGAGACCATCGAGAACCTCGACAGCAAGCGCCAGTTCGGCTTCTTCCGCCTCGACCCGCGTCTGATCACCATGCTTTCTTCGCCGAACGGCGAGCAGCGTCTGTTCGTGCCGCGCAGCGGCTACCCGGACCTGCTGGTGGATACGCTGATCGCTACCGAAGACCGCCATTTCTACGAGCACGACGGCATTAGCCTCTACTCGATTGGCCGTGCGGTGCTGGCGAACCTGACCGCCGGTCGCGCCGTTCAGGGGGCGAGTACGCTGACCCAGCAGTTAGCGAAAAACCTGTTCCTGTCGAGCGAGCGCACCCTGTGGCGTAAGGCTAACGAAGCCTATATGGCGCTGATCATGGACGCGCGCTACAGCAAAGACCGCATCCTTGAGCTGTATCTGAACGAGGTGTATCTCGGCCAGAGCGGCGATAACGAAATTCGCGGCTTCCCGCTGGCCAGCCTGTATTACTTTGGCCGCCCGGTCGACGAGCTGAGCCTTGACCAGCAGGCGCTGCTGGTAGGGATGGTGAAGGGTGCGTCGATTTACAACCCGTGGCGTAACCCGAAAATGGCGCTGGAGCGCCGTAACCTGGTACTGCGTCTGTTGCAGGAACAGAAAGTTATCGACCAGGAGCTGTATGACATGCTGAGCGCCCGTCCGCTGGGCGTGCAGCCGCGCGGTGGGGTGATCTCTCCGCAGCCGGCGTTTATGCAGATGGTGCGTCAGGAGCTGCAAACCAAACTGGGCGATAAGGTTAAAGATCTCTCCGGCGTGAAGATCTTCACCACCTTTGACTCGGTGGCGCAGGACGCGGCGGAAAAAGCCGCTATCGAAGGCATTCCGGCGCTGATCAAACAGCGTAAGCTGAGCGATCTGGAAACCGCGATGGTGGTGGTCGACCGCTTCAGCGGCGAAGTGCGCGCGATGGTCGGCGGAGCGAATCCGCAGTTTGCTGGCTATAACCGCGCCATGCAGGCCCGCCGCTCGATCGGTTCACTGGCGAAACCGGCGACCTATCTCACCGCGCTTAGCCAGCCGAACCAGTACCGCCTGAATACCTGGATTGCCGATGCGCCGATCTCCCTGCCTCAGCCGAACGGCAAGGTGTGGTCGCCGCAGAACGACGATCGCCGTTACAGCGGCCAGGTGATGCTGGTGGATGCGCTGACCCGCTCTATGAACGTGCCGACGGTGAACCTGGGGATGGCGATTGGCCTGCCTGCGGTCACCGATACCTGGCTGAAACTGGGCGTGCCGAAAGATCAGCTGAACCCGGTTCCGGCGATGCTGCTGGGGGCGCTGAACCTGACGCCGATTGAAGTGGCCCAGGCGTTCCAGACCATCGCCAGCGGCGGCAACCGCGCCACGCTGTCTGCGGTGCGTTCGGTGATTGCCGAAGACGGCACCCCGCTGTTCCAGAGCTTCCCGCAGTCTGAACGCGCCGTCCCGGCGCAGGCAGCCTATATGACGTTGTGGACCATGCAGCAGGTGGTGCAACGCGGAACCGGTCGCCAGCTGGGCGCGAAATTCCCTGGCCTGCATCTGGCCGGGAAAACCGGTACCACCAACAATCAGGTGGATACCTGGTTTGCCGGTATCGACGGGCGTGAAGTGGTGATCACCTGGGTAGGACGCGACAACAACCAGCCGACCAAGCTGTACGGGGCCAGCGGTGCGATGTCGATTTACCAGCGCTACCTCAGCAACCAGTCGCCTATCGCGCTGGATCTGACGCCGCCGGAAGACATCGTCAATATGGGCGTGGACGATCAGGGGTACTTCCTGTGCGGCGGCGGCGGAATGCGTTCGCTGCCGGTATGGACCACCAATCCGGATGCGCTGTGCCAGCAGAGCCGCCCGGTGGAGCCGTCGGGTAACCCGTTTGATCAGTCATCGCAGCCGCAACAGCAGCAGCCTCAGCAGCAACAGGCACCGGCGCAGGAGCAGAAAAGCGATGGCGTAGCGGGCTGGATTAAAGATATGTTCGGCGGCAACTAACGCCGTAGCACAATTAATAAAGGGCGGGAATTTCCCGCCCTTTGTGTATCTGAACGCCGCCATTTCCACGTTTTTTCACATCCCGGCAACCCCTGTAATACCCGTATATAACCCACGTTTAGCAAGGTGATTATTTCTTGTTCCCTTAGCGAAATCAGGGATGTGTGCTGCTTGCTATATAAACGCCGTTTCGCATATTATCCTGCGGTCATAATAATAATTATCGTTTACGTTATCATTCGTCATATTCACGTAGAGAAAATCCAATGGCGCGTCCAGACACTGCTCAGCCAGTCAATACCTCACTGCGTAAAATCGCAGTGATGATAGCCACAGCAGTCGGCAGCATTTCTGCTCCGGTTTTTGCGGCTGACACCACTCAAAAAGAAGACACCATCACCGTTACCGCAGCGGCTCCGCAGGAAAGCGCATGGGGCCCGGCGGCCACCATCGCGGCCAGACAGTCTGCCACCGCCACCAAAACGGATACCCCTATCCAGAAGGCACCGCAGTCCATTTCCGTGGTGACTGCCGAAGAGATGGCGCTGCACCAGCCGAAATCCGTGAAGGAAGCCCTGAGCTACACGCCGGGCGTCGCCGTGGGAACCCGTGGCGCATCCAACACTTATGATTACCTGATCATTCGCGGTTTCGCCGCCGACGGCCAGAGCCAGAATAACTATCTGAACGGCCTGAAGATGCAGGGCAACTTCTATAACGATGCGGTGATCGACCCGTATATGCTGGAGCGCGCCGAAGTGCTGCGCGGTCCGGTTTCCGTGCTGTACGGAAAGAGCAACCCGGGTGGCCTGTTGAACATGGTCAGCAAGCGCCCGACCACCGAGCCGCTGTATGAAGTCCAGTTTAAAATGGGCACCGACAGCCTGTATCAGACCGGTTTTGATTTCAGCGATGCGCTGGACGATGACGGGGTTTACTCGTATCGCTTAACCGGCCTGGCGCGCTCGGCGAATGCCCAGCAGCAGGGCGCTGAAGAGCAGCGTTACGCCATCGCGCCATCGTTTAGCTGGCGTCCGGATGACAAAACCAACTTTACCTTCCTCTCTTACTTCCAGAACGAGCCGGAAACCGGCTATTACGGCTGGTTGCCTAAAGAGGGCACGGTATCAACGCTGCCAAACGGCAGCCGCCTGCCGACCGATTTCAACGAAGGTGCGGAAAACAACACCTACTCGCGTAACGAGAAAATGGTGGGTTACAGCTTCGAACACGGCTTTAACGACACCTTTACCGTGCGTCAGAACCTGCGTTACACGCAGAACAAAACCTCGCAGAACAGCGTTTACGGCTACGGGATGTGTTCCGATCCGCTGTACACCGGCGATCCGGCTAACGGCCCATGCGCCACCATCGCGCCGTCAGAATGGGGCCATACCCTGACCCGCCGCTATGTGGACGACTACGAGAAATTAGAGAATTTCGCGGTAGATACCCAACTGCAAAGCACCTTTGCTACCGGCTCCGTGGACCACACCCTGCTGACCGGCGTCGACTTTATGCGCATGCGTAACGACATCAACTCCTGGTTTGGCTGGGCGGGTTCCGTGGCGTCATCGGATATCTATAACCTCGATCGCAGCGACTTTGATTTCGGTGCTCACCCTGGTCCAGGCGCGGCGTACCGGGTGCTGAACAAGCAGAAACAGACCGGCGTATATGTGCAGGATCAGGCGCAGTGGGACAAACTGCTGGTGACCCTGGGTGGCCGTTACGACTGGGCGGAACAGGATTCGCTGGATCGTGAAGCGAATGTCCAGCACTCGCGCAACGATAACGAGTTTACCTGGCGCGGCGGCGTTAACTACCTGTTCGACAACGGCGTGACCCCGTACTTCAGCTACAGCGAGTCGTTCGAACCGGCCTCTACCGTGGGTGCGAATGCCAGTATTTTCGCGCCGTCGAAAGGCAAACAGTACGAAGCGGGTGTGAAGTACGTACCGGAAGACCGTCCGATCGTGCTGACCGGCGCGGTGTACCAGCTCACCAAAACCAACAACCTGATGGCCGATCCTGCG
Source organism: Atlantibacter subterraneus (assembly GCF_007570865.1). Classification (GTDB taxonomy): domain Bacteria; phylum Pseudomonadota; class Gammaproteobacteria; order Enterobacterales; family Enterobacteriaceae; genus Atlantibacter; species Atlantibacter subterraneus. The sequence continues at coordinate 274,092 of NZ_VLPS01000007.1, forward strand.
GGTTCGTTCTTCTCGGTTGAAGGCGGCGAAATCCGCGCGCGCGGCGTGGAGCTGGAAGCCAAAGCGGCGCTTTCCGCTAGCATCAACATGGTGGGTTCTTACACCTATACCGATGCGGAATACACCACTGACACCAACTACAAAGGCAACACCCCGGCTCAGGTGCCAAAACACATGGCGTCCCTGTGGGGCGATTACACGATGTTTGACGGCCCGCTCTCTGGCCTGACTCTGGGCACTGGCGTGCGCTATACCAGCACCAGCTACGGCGATCCGGCGAACTCCTTTAAAGTCGGCAGCTACACCCTGGTGGATGCGCTGGTCCGCTATGACCTGGCTCGCGTGGGCATGGCTGGCTCCAACGTGGCGCTGCACGTTAACAACCTGTTCGATCGTGAATACGTTGCCAGCTGCTTCAACACCTATGGCTGCTTCTGGGGCGCGGAACGTCAGGTTGTCGCGACCGCCACCTTCCGTTTCTGATCCGTTTTCGGGCACGGTTCGCCGTGCCCTTTATCAAGTTGATGACTATGCAGGATAAACAGACGCATCCCGATACCACCTTTTCTCTGCGCGATATCACCTTCCGGGTACCAGGCCGAACCCTGCTTCACCCGCTCTCATTGACCTTTCCTGTCGGTAAAGTGACGGGCCTGATCGGCCACAACGGTTCCGGGAAATCCACCCTGCTGAAAATGCTTGGCCGCCATCAGAAGCCGTCCGACGGCGATCTGCTGCTCAACGATTTACCCCTCGACCAGTGGACCAGCAAAGCCTTTGCCCGCCAGGTGGCGTATTTGCCGCAGCAACTGCCGCCCGCCGAAGGCATGACGGTGCGCGAGCTGGTGGCGATTGGCCGCTATCCGTGGCACGGCGCGCTAGGCCGTTTCGGCGTGGCCGATCGTGAGAAAGTGGAAGAGGCTATTGAGCTGGTAGGGCTGAAGCCGTTCGCCCATCGTCTGGTGGACAGCCTGTCCGGCGGCGAACGCCAGCGGGTGTGGATTGCGATGCTGGTGGCTCAGGACAGCCGCTGTTTACTGCTGGATGAACCAACTTCGGCGCTGGATATTGCCCATCAGGTGGACGTGCTGGCGCTGATCCATCGCCTGAGCCAGCAAAAAGGCTTAACGGTGATCGCCGTACTGCACGATATCAACATGGCGGCGCGCTACTGTGATTATCTGGTGGCGCTGCGCGGCGGCGAAATGATTGCCCAGGGCGAACCTGCTGCCATGATGCAGAGCGAAACCCTGGAGCGTATCTACGGTATTCCTATGGGGATACTGCCCCATCCTGCGGGCGCGGCCCCGGTGAGCTTTGTCTACTGATGTCTGATTCCCTGTTAACCCTGATTTCCCGTCGTCGTCTGGTGACGGCGATGGCGCTGTCGCCGCTGCTGTGGCAAATGGAGTCCGCCCGCGCTGCAACGGTCGACCCGCATCGCGTGGTGGCGCTGGAGTGGCTGCCTGTTGAGCTGTTGATGGCGCTTGGCGTGATGCCCTACGGCGTAGCGGATATTGTTAACTACAAAATGTGGGTCAATGAGCCTGCGTTGCCGGACTCGGTGATCGACGTCGGGCTGCGTACCGAGCCGAATCTCGAACTGCTGGCGCAAATGAAGCCGTCGATGCTGGTCTGGTCCACGGGCTACGGCCCCTCGGAAGAGACATTACGGCCTATCGCGCCGGGGCGCGGCTTCAGCTTCAGCGACGGTAAACAACCGCTGACCAAAGCGCGCAACTCGCTGCTGGAGATGGGCGAGCTGCTGGGGCTTTCCCAGGCGGCGCACGCGCATCTGGATAAGTTTGACGCGTATCTGGCGCAGATGAAACCGCGCTTTGCCGGACGGGGCAATCGCCCGATCCTGATGATGACCCTGATGGACGAGCGCCATGTGCTGGTGATCGGTGAAAACAGCCTGTTCCAGCAGGTCATGGATGTGATGGGCATTCCCAATGCCTGGCACGGCGAAACTAATTTTTGGGGCAGCGCCGTGGTGGGTATCGAACGGCTGGCGGCGGTAAAAGACGCCGACGTGCTGTGCTTTGAACACGGTGACGACGCCCTGATGAAACGTATTGCCGTCACCCCGCTGTGGAACGCGATGCCGTTTATCCGTCAGCAGCGCTTCCAGCGCGTGCCCGCCGTGTGGTTCTACGGCGCGACCCTGTCGTCGATGCATTTCTGCCGGGTGCTGGATGCCGCGCTGGGAGGCAAAGCATGAGGGCCAAAAGCAATTTGTTCGCGCCGGTGCTGCTGTCGGTGATGTTTCTGGCCGGGTTGTGGCTCACCTGGTTTAACCTCAATCATCAACTGCCGCGCGACCAGTGGAGCGCGGCGCTGTGGCATCCCAGCCAGGATGCTCTCGATCAGATGCTGTTCCACTACAGCGCGCTGCCGCGCCTGGCGCTGTCGCTGCTGGTTGGCGCGGGGCTGGGCCTGGTGGGCGTGCTGTTCCAGCAGGTGCTGCGCAATCCGCTGGCGGAGCCGACCACGCTTGGCGTGGCGACCGGCGCGCAGCTGGGCGTTGCCATCGCCACGCTGTGGGCGCTGCCCGGCGGCTATATGACCTCGCAGTTCGCCGCGCTGGCGGGCTCGGCGCTGGTGGGGCTGATCGTTTTCGGCGTCGCCTGGAATAAACGCTTATCGCCCATCACGCTGATTCTGGCGGGGCTGGTGGTCAGTCTGTACTGCGGCGCGGTGAATCAGCTGATTGTGATTTTCCATCACGACCAGCTGCAAAGCGTATTTTTGTGGAGCACCGGGGCGCTTAATCAGACCGACTGGAGCATTGTCTCCCGGCTGTGGCCGCAACTGCTGGGCGGCGTGATGCTGACGCTATTGCTGCTGCGCCCGCTCACCCTGATGGGTCTCGACGATGGCGTGGCGCGCAATCTGGGGTTAGCGCTCTCCATGGCGCGCCTGGCGGCGCTGGTGCTGGCTATCGCGATTAGCGCCCTGTTGGTTAACGCGGTGGGAATTATCGGTTTTATCGGCCTGTTTGCGCCGCTGCTGGCGAAAATGCTCGGCGCGCGCCGCCTGCTGTCCCGGCTGATCCTCGCGCCGCTGATTGGCGCGCTGATCCTGTGGCTCTCCGATCAGATGATTGTCTGGCTGACGCGGGTATGGATGGAGGTGTCCACCGGCGCGGTAACAGCGTTAATCGGCGCGCCGCTGCTGTTGTGGCTGCTGCCGCGCTTGCGTACCCAGAGCGCGCCGTCGCTTGACGCGGGCGACCATATCCCCGTAGAGCGCCAGCACGTGCTGCTATTCAGCCTGGCGGGCGTCGGGGTGCTGCTGCTGATGATTGCCGTTGCCCTGACGTTTGGCCGTGATGCGCACGGCTGGACCTGGGCCAGCGGCGATCTGTTGCGCGATCTGCTGCCGTGGCGCTGGCCGCGCGTGCTGGCGGCGATGACCGCTGGCTGCATGCTGGCGGTGGCGGGCTGCATTATCCAGCGGCTGACCGGCAACGCCATGGCGAGCCCGGAAGTGCTGGGCATTAGCTCCGGCGCGGCGTTTGGCGTGGTGTTGATGCTGTTCCTGGTGCCGGGAGATGCTTTTGGCTGGCTGCTGCCAGCCGGGAGCCTGGGCGCTGCCGCCACGCTGCTGATTATCATGATCGCTGCCGGGCGCGGCGGGTTTTCTCCGCACCGGATGCTGCTCGCCGGGATGGCGTTAAGTACTGCCTTCACCATGCTGCTGATGATGCTCCAGGCCAGCGGCGATCCGCGTATGGCGAAAGTCATCACCTGGATTTCCGGGTCGACCTACAGCGTAACCGGCCAGCACGCGGTGTACAGTTTTATCGTGATGGCGGTGCTGCTGGCGCTGACGCCGCTGTGCCGCCGCTGGCTGACCGTGCTACCGCTGGGTGGCGATACGGCGCGGGCGGTGGGATTGGCGCTCACGCCGTCACGCGTGACGTTGCTGATGCTGGCGTCGGGCCTGACGGCGGCGGCCACCATGACTATCGGCCCGCTGAGTTTCGTTGGGCTGATGGCTCCGCATATCACCCGGATGATGGGCTTTCGCCGCGCGCTGCCGCAGCTGGTGATTTCCGCGCTGCTTGGCGGGCTGCTGCTGGTGGTCGCAGACTGGTGCGGACGAATGGTGATGTTCCCGTACCAGATCCCCGCCGGATTGTTGTCGACCTTTATTGGCGCGCCGTACTTTGTGTATCTGCTGCGTAAGCAGAGCCGATAATTGCGCTGGCCCCTTTGATCGGCAAAGGGGCCTTATTCTGCCGGAACCGCACGGGCGATAAACTCGCGCAGCCACTGATGCGCCGGGTCGCGGTGCACTCGCTCCGGCCAGAGCATCATCTTCTCAAACCCCGCAATCTCAATCGGCGCGTCCAGCACGCGCAGCGCCGGATCGTCGCGCACCAGCCGTTCCGGCAACATCGCCACCAGCCTGGTGCGGCTTAACACGGCGCTGACAAAGCTGAAGTGCGGCACCGAGAGCACCACGTTGCGGCGCAGCCCCAGTTTCGCCAGCGCCTCGTCGGTGCTACCAACAAAACCGCCGCCGTCCGGCGAGACAATCACATGCTCCAGTTGGCAAAACTGCGCCAGATCCGGCGCGCGTTGCAGGTCGGGATGATCGCGGCGGCATACCAGCCGGTAATTTTCATCGAACAGGAAGCGGCTACGCAGTTCCGGCGGTGCGCCGGTGCGGGTAAAAATCGCCAGATCCAGTTTGTCATGCTCCATCGCGGCGGAGAGGCGGGTCGATGGAATTTCCAGCAGCGCCAGACGGCAGTGCGGAGCGGCCTGGCGTAGCCCGTCCAGCGCGGGCAGCAGGACTGAATATTCGCTGTAATCCGAGGCGGCGATGCGCCAGGTAAGGGACGCCTCTGCAGGCTCGAAGGGCTGCGGCGAGGCGATGGCATGATCCAGCGCCCGCAGTGCCTGACGCAACGGCTCGCGCAGCGCGTCGGCCCTGGCGGTAGGGCGCATGCCGCGCGGCCCCGGCAGCAGCAGCGGATCGCCTAACGATTCGCGAAGTTTAGCTAACTGTACGCTAACCGACGGTTGGGATAGATTCAGCCGCGCCGCCGCGCGGGTGACGTTCTGCTCGGTGAGCAGCGCATCCAGCGTCAGCAGCAAATTCAGATCCAGACCGCTGAGATTGTTCATAACTATACCTGATATATAAGTTATTCACTTCCACTATACCTGACAAAGCGCGATGCTGGCGTCACTTTTCATCAGGAGAAATGATTATGAATGTACTGATTGTCTATGCCCATCCGGAACCCCATTCGCTGAGCGGGGCGCTAAAACAGGTTATGGTGACGCAGCTAACCGCGCTGGGCCATCAGGTTCAGGTGTCCGATCTGTATGCCATGAACTGGAAGGCCTCGCTGGATGCGGCGGACTTTACCCGCGATCGCCAGGGCAAGCCGTTCGATCCGGCAGAGGATTCAAAACTGGGTTACGAGCAGGGATTACAGACCCCGGATATCACTCGTGAGCAGGAAAAACTGCGCTGGGCGGATACGGTGATTTTTCAGTTCCCACTGTGGTGGTTCTCGATGCCCGCGATAATGAAAGGCTGGTTTGAGCGCGTGTACGCTTACGGTTTTGCCTACGGCGTGGGTGAACACTCCGATAGCCACTGGGGCGACCGCTATGGCGAGGGCAACATGACCGGCAAGCGCGCCATGCTGGTGGTCACGGCAGGCGGCTGGGAGAGCCATTACCACCCGCGCGGCATCAACGGTGGCATCGACGACATACTGTTTCCCATCCAGCATGGGATGCTGTGGTATCCGGGCTTCGATGTTCTGCCGCCGCACGTGATTTATCGCGTCCATAAGATGGACGATGCGCGTTTTCAGGTGGAGTGCGAGAAGCTGGAGGCGCGGATGAAAACTCTCGAACAGACGGCCCCGCTGCCGTTTCGTCGGCAGAATTTCGGTGACTATCAGATCCCATCGCTAATCCTGAGGCCGGAACTGGCGGAAGGGGAGAGCGGATGGCGCGTGCATCTGCAGCGCTAAAGGAAAGCGGCCCGCGCCGGATAGCGCGGGCCTGAGGATTACAGCTTCGCAAACACCTGACGCGCCGCGTCGATGGTGTTATCGATATCTTCTTCGCTGTGCGCCACGGACATAAAGCCCGCTTCAAACGCCGACGGCGCAAGGTATACACCTTCTTCCAGCATCAGGTGGAAGAAACGCTTAAAGCGCTCGACGTCGCAGCCCAGTACGTCCTGATAGCAGGTGACGCTCGGCGCATCGGTAAAGAACAGGCCGAACATGCCGCCGACATGGTTCACCACCAGCGGGATCCCCGCCTCCTGCGCCGCTTCGCGTAGCCCTTCCGCCAGACGGGTGGTCAGGTCGGTCAGGGTGGCGTGAATGCCCGGCTGGGCCACTTCGGTCAGACAGGCGTAGCCCGCCGCCATGGCGATCGGGTTGCCGGACAGGGTCCCCGCCTGGTAAACCGGGCCGGTTGGTGCCAGCGCTTCCATGATTTCACGGCGTCCGCCGAACGCGCCCACCGGCATACCGCCGCCGATGATTTTGCCGAGGCAAGTCAAATCCGGCTCCACGCCGTAATAAGATTGCGCGCCCGCCAGCGCCACGCGGAAGCCGGTCATCACTTCATCAATAATCAGCAGCGCGCCGAATTCATCGCAGAGCGCACGCAGGCCCGGCAGGAAGTCCGGCTGCGGCGGAATGCAGTTCATGTTGCCGGCAACCGGCTCGACGATGATGCAGGCGATGTCCTGCGGATACTGCTCAAACGCCTCGCGCACCGAAGCGAGATCGTTGTAGGTGCAGGTCAGGGTGTGTTTGGCGAAATCCGCCGGGACGCCCGGCGAGTTCGGCTGGCCGAGGGTCAGCGCGCCGGAACCGGCTTTCACTAACAGGCAGTCGGCGTGGCCGTGATAGCAGCCTTCGAATTTGATAATTTTATCGCGATGGGTGTAACCGCGCGCCAGGCGGATTGCGCTCATGGTGGCTTCGGTGCCGGAGTTCACCATTCGCACCATATCCATCGTCGGCACCAGTTCGGTCACCAGCTGCGCCATTTTGACTTCCATTTCGGTGGGCGCGCCAAAGCTTAAACCGCGCTGGGCGGCTTCGATGACCGCGTTGCGGATGGCGGGGTGGTTATGTCCCAGCACCATCGGACCCCAGGAGCCTACGTAGTCGATATAGGCTTTTCCGTCGGCGTCATACAGGTAAGCTCCGTCGGCGCGCTCAATGAAAAGTGGTGTGCCCCCTACGCCAGTAAACGCGCGGACCGGTGAATTAACCCCGCCAGGGATAAGCTCGCGTGCGGCAGCGTAGAGATGTTCAGACTTACTCATGAATCGGCTCCTGATTCGTGGAATGGGTAACAACGGGCTATTCTAAGGGATCCACGGAAGGTATTAAAAGTTTTGCCCGATTAAAGCATCATAATTCGAAGGGATTTTCCTCGCGACGTCTGGCTTGAGGGCGAGTAAAATGCCGCGCGTTATAAAACTACCTAAAAATGATGATGTATGAACTCTGAGAACTCCTCGTTTGAAGCACAGCAGTTTATCCGCCTGACGCGGCGCGCGCGGATCCGGCAATTGCTTAACCGCGATAAAACCCCCGTCGCGATCCTGTTGATGGCCGCCGTGGTCGGCACGATTACCGGCCTGGTGGGCGTGGCATTCGATAAAGCCGTAGAGTGGGTGCAGCTGAATCGCATGATGCTACTGGCCAGCACCGCAGACCGCGAATGGCTGGTCTGGCCGCTGGCGTTTATCGTTTCGGCGCTGCTGGCGATGTTCGGCTACTGGCTGGTGCGCCGTTTTGCGCCAGAAGCGGGCGGTTCGGGCATCCCGGAAATCGAAGGCGCGATGGAAGAATTACGCCCGGTGCGCTGGTGGCGCGTGCTGCCGGTGAAGTTTTTCGGCGGCATGGGGACGCTGGGCGCGGGTATGGTGCTGGGGCGCGAAGGGCCAACCGTGCAGATCGGCGGCAATATCGGGCGCATGGTGCTGGATATTTTTCGCATGCGCAGCGCTGAGGCGCGCCATACGCTACTGGCGACCGGTGCGGCGGCGGGCCTTTCCGCGGCTTTTAACGCGCCGCTGGCGGGCATTCTGTTTATCATCGAAGAGATGCGTCCGCAGTTTCGCTACAGCCTGATCTCCATTAAGGCCGTGTTCACCGGCGTGATTATGTCGAGCATTGTGTTTCGCGTGTTTAATGGCGAAGCGGCGATTATCGATGTTGGTCAACTCTCCAACGCGCCAATCCATACCCTGTGGCTGTATCTGGTATTAGGGATGATTTTTGGCATTGTCGGGCCGCTGTTTAACGCGCTGGTGCTGAAGGCGCAGGATATCTTCGCCCGCATCCACGGCGGCAATACCACGAAGTGGGTGCTGATCGGCGGATTGATCGGCGGGCTGTGCGGCGTGCTGGGGCTGATCGATCCCAGCGCGGCGGGGGGCGGTTTTAATCTGATCCCCATTGCCGCAGCGGGCAATTTTACCGTCGGGATGCTGCTGTTTATCTTTATCACCCGCATCATCACTACGGTGCTGTGCTTCTCCTCTGGCGCACCGGGTGGCATTTTTGCGCCGATGCTGGCGCTGGGGACGCTGCTGGGCACCGCGTTCGGCATGGCCTGTATCGCCTGGTTCCCGGCGTGGCAGCTGGATCCGGGCACCTTTGCCATCGCCGGAATGGGGGCGCTGTTCGCCGCCTCGGTGCGCGCGCCGCTGACCGGTATCGTGCTGGTTCTGGAAATGACCGACAATTATCAGCTCATATTGCCAATGATAATTACCTGTCTGGGTGCCACACTGCTGGCGCAGTTCCTGGGCGGCAAGCCGCTCTATTCCACGATCCTCGCGCGTACGCTCGCGAAACAGGAAGCGGAGCGGCAGCAGGCTGCCCGACCGGAGAATACTTGAACGATTTACCAGGGTATTAGATAATAGCCAAAAGATTGGGTGATATCCGTCATACTTCTGGCCGTTTCTTTCCCGGGACCGCCTCCAGCATTCGGTTAATTACCCGAATCGCCGTATCAATGGGAGCAAATAATGAGTGATGACGTAGCGCTGCCTCTGCAATTTACCGATGCAGCAGCCAATAAAGTAAAAAGCCTGGTTGCCGATGAAGAGAACCCGAACCTGAAACTGCGTGTGTATATCACCGGTGGCGGTTGCAGCGGCTTCCAGTATGGTTTTACCTTTGATGATCAGATCAACGAAGGCGACATGACCATTGAGAAACAGGGTGTCGCGCTGGTGGTCGATCCGATGAGCCTGCAATATCTGGTGGGCGGCGCGGTGGATTACACCGAAGGCCTGGAAGGTTCCCGCTTTGTGGTGACGAACCCGAACGCCACCAGCACCTGCGGCTGCGGTTCTTCATTCAGCATTTAAGCCGTAACGCCGATAAAAAAAGCCGTGATTGCATCACGGCTTTTTTGTTTTCAGGCCCGGTCATCCAGCGCGAAGGTCGGCAGCTTTAAGTGCCAGCGGATCGCCGCCAGCCGAATTGTCAGCGTCACCGCCATGCCCACCATACTGGCCTGTTCCAGCGGCATGCCGAACAGATAGAAAGCGTTAGCATGAACGATGCCGCCAATAATACAGGCGGTGGCGTAGATTTCGGTGCGCAGGATCATTGGTACTTCGCGCGCCAGCACATCGCGGATAATCCCGCCGCCCACGCCGGTCAGCACGCCCATACACACCGCCACCAGCGGGCCGGTTCCGGCCATAAAGGCTTTGTTCACCCCGATGCCGACAAACACCGCCAGCCCGACCGCATCCAGCACCGGCAGTACCCATTTCGGCAGGCGGCGCGGCTGGCGCACCAGCACAATGGTCAGCATACAGGTGACCATCGCCACCACCAGATCGGTGGGATCTTTCACCCAGAATACCGGGCCGTGGGCGAGGGCCATATCGCGGATGGTGCCGCCGCCCACTGCGGTCACCACGCCCAGCACCAGTACGCCGAACGGATCCATCCGCAGCTTACCGGCCAGTAAAACCCCTGAAATAGCAAAAACGGCAGTACCAATGATATCCAGCCAATAGACCAGCATCGCTCACCCTCAGTTTGTTGTTTCCGCCATTGCCTGGCAGAGCTGTTTTGCGGCGAGGATAATACGCGGGCCTGACCGTTCAAACCAGTCGTCGTGAAGGGCAATAACCGGAACTTTGAGCTGGTCATGCCAAAATTGTGATGTTTTTGGAATATTGCGCTGTTCACCGGCTACCACGATGGCCTGCGGCTTACGCATCAGCACCTGTTCGCGGCTGACCTGCGGCCAGGGTACGCGGCTGTCAGCGAAGATATTTTCACCACCACATACTTCCAGGATCTGGTTTTGCAGGGAGGATTTTCCGGAGGTAAACAGCGGGTTATCACCGAACTGCAGAAAAACCCGGGTTTTCGGTTTATCGGCGTACTGTTTTCGCAGCGCGGCAAATTCCGCAGCCAGCCTGTCGGCGGCGGCATTGGCCTGCCCGGGCGTCGGGCTCCATTTCGCCAGCTGGCGCAGCGCGGCAACGATATCATCCACGGTCAGCGGATCGAGCCACAGCACGTCGATGCCCAGCGCTTTTAGCTGGTTAACCTGGCGCTCGGGATTGCCGCCGCGCCAGGCGACAACCAGATCCGGCTTCAGCGCCACGATGCGCTCGAAATTCATGCCCTGCCAGTTGGCTACCTGCTCAAGCTTTTTGGCGGCTTCCGGATAGTCGGAATAGTTACTGACGGCAATGGGCGTGATGCCTGCGGCAAACGCCAGTTCGGTGTTGCCCGGCGAAAGGGTGATGACGCGCGGCGCGGCAAACAGCCACGCCGGAAACAGAAAAAGGGCGCACAGCGCCCCGAGGCGTTTGAACTTAGCCATGCTGGATCTGTTGGAGCAGCGTTTCAACCATCAGGCTGGACTGCTTCGCCGCCACCGCCAGGAACTCGTCAAAGCTGAGGTGGGATTGCTGGTCCGCCACGTCGGAAATGGCGCGCACCACCACAAACGGCACGCCGAAGTTATGGCACACGTGCGCCACGGCAGTGGCTTCCATTTCTACGGCAATCGCATTCGGAAAATGCTGGCGGATTTTCGCCAGGTTTTCCGCGCCGTTGATAAACGCGTCGCCGCTTACCACCAGGCCGCGCACCGCGTGGAGATCCAGTTTCTGAATGCAGGCTTCGGCAGCGGCAATCAGTTTTTCATCGGCTTTGAAGCCTGCCGGGCAGCCCGGCAACTGGCCATATTCGTAACCGAACGCGGTAACATCGGCATCGTGATAGCGCACATCTTCCGACACCACGATATCGCCCACTTTTAGCGTCGGCGCCAGGCCGCCCGCGGAGCCGGTATTAATGATGACGTCAGGCTTGCAGTGTTCCAGCAGCAGGGTTGCGCCCATCGCCGCCGCCACTTTACCAATTCCCGATTTCAGCAGCGCCACTTCGGTTCCGTTTAAGGTTCCGGTATAAATTTCGCAACCGGCAATGTTCAGGGTTTGACGGTTTTCGATTTTGTCGCGCAGAAGGGTAACTTCTTCTTCCATTGCGCCAATGATGCCTGCTTTCATAGAGATACTCGCTAAATGTTAGATTCAGGGGCATAGTCTATCATGGCAATGGCAGGGAAATAATTCGCTTCTGATTATGAGCTGGAGGGCTTATGGCTGAGTTCGACTTTCGCAATAAGATTAACTGGCGTCGCCGCTACCGCTCGCCGCAGGGCGTGAAAAGCGAGCATGAAATTGTGCGCATTTTTGAAAGCGATCGTGGACGCATCGTTAATTCTCCCGCCATTCGTCGCCTCCAGCAGAAAACCCAGGTGTTTCCCCTTGAGCGCAACGCTGCGGTGCGCACCCGTTTGACCCATTCCATGGAAGTACAGCAGGTTGGCCGCTATATCGCCAAAGAGGTGCTCAGCCGCCTGAAGGAGCGCAGGCTGCTGGCGGAGTACGGGTTGGATGAACTCACCGGCCCGTTCGAAAGCATTGTAGAGATGTCCTGCCTGATGCATGACATCGGTAATCCGCCTTTTGGCCACTTTGGCGAAGCGGCGATTAATGACTGGTTTCGCCAGCGGCTGGTGCCCGCTGATGCCACCAGCCAGCCGCTCAGCGGCGATCGCTGCCAGGTGGCAGTATTGCAACTGCACGAAGGTGAGGAAGCGCTGAATGATTTGCGGCGTAAAGTGCGTAATGATATTTGCCAGTTCGAAGGCAATGCCCAGGGCATCCGGCTGGTGCATACGCTGCTGCGCATGAATCTCACCTGGGCGCAGGTCGGCGGGATTTTAAAGTATACCCGCCCTGCCTGGTTTACCGGTCCTACGCCGGAAAGCCACAGCTATTTGATGAAAAAACCGGGATTTTACCTCTCGGAAGAAGAGTACATTGTACGGTTACGTAAAGAACTCTCACTGGATGAATACTGCCGCTTTCCATTGACGTGGATTATGGAAGCCGCTGACGACATCTCCTATTGCGTCGCCGATTTAGAAGATGCGGTGGAGAAACGTATCTTCAGCGCCGAGCAGCTTTACCAGCATTTGCGCGACGCCTGGGGCGACCATCAGTCCGGCGATCTGTTTGCCCAGGTGGTGCAAAACGCCTGGGATAAATCGATGACCAATTCCATGCAGCGCAGCGTGGAAGATCAGTTCTTTATGTATTTACGGGTGAACACCCTGAATAAACTGGTGCCCTATGCCGCCCAGCGTTTTATTGATAATTTGCCGACCATTTTCCCCGGCTGTTTTAATCATGCGCTGCTGGAAGATGACAGCCCATATAGCCGTCTTCTGAAGCTTTATAAAAATGTCGCGGTGCGCCACGTATTTAGCCATCCGGATGTTGAACAGCTCGAATTACAGGGCTACCGGGTAATTAAGGGACTGTTAGATATATATCAACCGCTGTTGCTGCTGGGCGCAGACGACTTCCGGCTATTAGTGGAAGAGGCCAGCGGGCGACGGTTACCCATTGAAACCCGGCTATTTCATAAGTTGTCCGGTCGGCACCGTCTGGCCTATATTGAGGCGATGAGCCACGTTAATCGTAATGATGCCGTTTTCCCGGTTTGGGAATATTATTATCGCTGCCGTCTTATCCAGGATTATATTAGCGGCATGACCGATCTTTATGCATGGGATGAATACCGCAAGCTGATGGCGGTAGAATAATATCCGAAAGTTTTGTAAAGACGGCCAATAAATTTTTACTTTTCAAGAAATTCAGGCGTGGAACTTCGCGCTATAAAATCACTCTGATAGTCACGTTCACAGCAATTTTGCCTGACTAATTAATTGAGAATGAAACAGATGAAAAAAACCACGTTAGCATTGAGTGCGCTGGCTCTGAGCATGGGCCTGGCGTTAAGTCCTGTCTCCGCTGTCGCTGCTGAAACCGCCTCGGCGGCACCGGTTACTCAACCGATGCCAAGCCTGGCGCCGATGCTTGAAAAAGTGATGCCTTCAGTGGTGAGCATTAATGTGGAAGGAACCACGGCGGTTAACAACCCGCGCCTTCCGCGTAACTTCCAGCAGTTCTTCGGTGACGATTCGCCGTTCTGCCAGGACGGTTCGCCGTTCCAGAGTTCGCCGTTCTGCCAGGGCGGCGGTGCCGGTCCGCAAGGCGGCCAGCAGCAGAAATTTATGGCGCTGGGTTCCGGCGTGATTATTGATGCCGCTAAAGGCTATGTGGTGACCAACAACCACGTGGTGGATAACGCCACCAGCATCAAAGTGCAGCTCAGCGATGGCCGCAAGCTGGACGCCAAAATGGTCGGTAAAGATCCGCGTTCCGATATCGCGCTGATCCAAATCCAGGATCCGAAAAACCTGACGGCGATTAAACTGGCCGATTCCGACGCGCTGCGCGTGGGCGACTACACCGTGGCGATCGGCAACCCGTTCGGCCTCGGCGAGACCGTGACCTCCGGTATTGTCTCAGCGCTGGGTCGTAGCGGCCTGAACGCTGAAAACTACGAAAACTTCATCCAGACCGATGCGGCGATCAACCGGGGTAACTCCGGCGGCGCGCTGGTCAACCTGAACGGCGAACTGATCGGGATTAACACCGCGATCCTCGCGCCGGACGGCGGCAACATCGGTATCGGCTTCGCCATTCCGAGCAATATGGTGAAAAGCCTGACCAGCCAGATGGTGGAATATGGCCAGGTGCGCCGTGGCGAACTTGGCATCATGGGGACTGAACTCAACTCCGAACTGGCGAAAGCGATGAAAGTTGACGCCCAGCGCGGCGCGTTCGTCAGCCAGGTGATGCCGAACTCTTCTGCGGCCAAAGCGGGCGTGAAGGCGGGCGATGTGATTGTCTCGCTGAATGACAAGCCGATTAGCAGCTTCGCGGCGCTGCGCGCTCAGGTTGGCACCATGCCGGTGGGCAGTAAACTCACTCTGGGCCTGCTGCGTGACGGCAAACCAACGTCGGTAACGCTGGAACTCCAGCAGAGCAGCCAGAACCAGGTAGATTCTTCTTCCATCTTCAACGGGATTGAAGGCGCGGAGATGAGCAACCAGACCGGCAATAATCCGGGTGTGGTAGTGAATAGCGTGAAAACCGGTTCTCAGGCCGCGCGTATCGGCCTGAAAAAAGGCGATATCATCCTGGGTGCTAACCAGCAGCCGGTGAAAAACATCGCTGAACTGCGCAAAATTCTCGACAGCAAGCCGTCGGTGCTGGCGCTGAACGTGAAACGCGGTGATACCACGCTTTATCTGTTGATGCAGTAATAGTTGAAGGGTTTTTTGTGACCCTTTCCACAACTCCATAGTCTGACCCCGCGCATTGTGCAATTGCCCAATGCGCGGGTTTTTTTTGTGCCTTATTCTGAATCATTGATAGAGCGGAGGGGCACAATGGCGGGTTGGCATCTTGATACCAAAATGGCGCAGGATATCGTGTCACGCACGATGCGAATCATTGATACCAATATCAACGTTATGGATGCCCGCGGGCGTATCATCGGCAGCGGCGACCAGGAGCGTATTGGTGAATTGCACGAAGGTGCGCTGCTGGTGCTCTCTCAGGGCCGCGTGGTGGATATCGACGATGCGGTGGCGCGCAGCCTGCACGGCGTGCGTCAGGGGATTAACCTGCCGCTGCGTATTGAAGGGGAAATTGTCGGCGTGATCGGCCTGACGGGCGATCCGGTGCATCTGCGCAAGTATGGCGAGCTGGTGTGCATGACGGCAGAGATGATGCTGGAGCAGTCACGTCTGATGCATATGCTGGCGCAGGATACGCGTCTGCGCGAAGAACTGGTGATGAACCTGATCCAGACCGAAGAGCACACCCCGGCGCTGATGGAGTGGGCGCAGCGTTTAGGCATCGATCTCAATCAGCCGCGCGTGGTCGCCGTGGTAGAAGTGGACAGCGGCCAGCTCGGCGTCGACAGCGCCATGGCGGAACTGCAACAGTTGCAAACCGCGCTCACGACCCCTGAACGCAATAATCTGGTGGCGATCGTTTCGCTGACCGAAATGGTGGTACTGAAGCCCGCGCTCAATGCCTTTGGCCGCTGGGATGCGGAAGATCACCGTCGCCGCGTCGAGCAACTGATCGCCCGGATGAAAGAGAGCGGGCATCTGCGTTTTCGTGTGGCGCTCGGCAACTATTTTACCGGGCCCGGCAGCATTGCCCGCTCCTGGCGTACCGCGCGCACCACCATGATGGTCGGCAAACAGCGTATGCCGGACGTGCGCAGCTATTTCTATCAGGATCTGATGCTGCCGGTGCTGCTGGACAGTTTGCGCGGCGGCTGGCAGGCCAACGAACTGGCGCGCCCGCTGGCGAAGCTGAAAGCGATGGACAACAACGGCCTGCTGCGCCGCACCCTGACCGCGTGGTTTCGTCACAACGTACAGCCGCTGGCGACCTCAAAGGCGCTGTTTATCCACCGCAATACGCTGGAATATCGACTGAACCGGATCTCAGAGCTGACCGGGCTGGATTTAGGGAATTTTGACGACAGGCTGCTGTTGTATATTGCGTTACAGCTCGACGAACAGCGCTAATAGAGAAAGCAGGGCGGGGGAGAACCCGCCCTGAGAGAATTATTTCCGGGTAAGTTTTTCCAGATCGGCTTCGATTTCGTTGATCTTATTGGTCACCACGCTTTCCAGATGACGCAGATCGTCGAGGATTTTACGCTTCAGATCCACTTCAGTACGATCGCGCATGCAGATCTGATCCAGCTCGTCGATCACGTAACGCAGATTCGGGCTGATCTCCTGCACTTCTTTGTAACCTTGCCCTACGCCATCAGCCACCACGGTTTTGCGCTGGCGCGGATATTTGAACTTCACGCTCTTGGCAAAAAACTCGCCTTTATCCTTACGGAAGTAGATTTTCAGGATGTCGTTGTTGGCTTCCTGCCGGAGGCTGTACCGGTCAATCTCTTCAGGATTGGTGATCCCCAGACTCTTCAGATTATCGTACATAGCGGTATCCTTAGCGAAACATTAACCCAGAAATAATTAATGAAATAATCCGTTAATGCCACAACCGGGTACAAAAAAGGCGGGTTATCCCGCCTTTTTTATTCATCTTTAGTCGATAGTGCGAAGCAGCTCATTAATGCCCACTTTGCCGCGGGTTTTGGCATCGACTTTTTTGACGATTACCGCACAGTATAGGCTGTATTTGCCGTCTTTCGAAGGCAGGTTGCCGGAGACCACCACGGAGCCCGCCGGAACGCGGCCATAGTGTACTTCGCCGGTTTCACGATCGTAAATACGGGTGCTCTGGCCGATGTACACGCCCATGGAGATCACTGAACCTTCTTCCACGATCACGCCTTCTACTACTTCAGAACGTGCGCCGATAAAGCAGTTGTCTTCAATGATGGTCGGGTTAGCCTGTAATGGCTCCAGTACGCCGCCGATGCCTACGCCGCCGGAGAGGTGAACGTTTTTACCGATCTGCGCGCAGGAGCCGACAGTCGCCCAGGTATCAACCATGGTGCCTTCATCCACGTAAGCGCCGATGTTGACATAGGACGGCATCAGCACGGTATTGCGGGCGATAAACGCGCCCTGGCGCACCGCTGCCGGCGGCACCACGCGGAAACCTTCTTTCTGGAAACGCGCCTGATCGTAGTCGGCGAATTTCATCGGCACTTTATCGAAGTAGCGGCTTTCCGCACCGTCGATGACCTGGTTGTCGTTGATGCGGAAAGAAAGCAGCACCGCTTTTTTCAGCCATTGATGCGTCACCCACTGGCCGTCGATCTTCTCCGCCACGCGCAGCGCGCCGGAATCAAGAAGTGCGATAACCTGATTCACCGCTTCACGGGTTACGGTATCCGCATTCGCGGGAGTGATGTCGGCGCGACGCTCGAAAGCGGCTTCAATAACGTTTTGTAACTGCTGCATTGTCTCTGTCCATATTGCGTAAAAAAATTCGTTACCCTTTATCGTTTGGATTGAGGGCGGCTGTCAACCGTTGTTGCACCTCTTGTTGCAGCGCATTATTAAGGGCACGCCGGTCCGCATTCGCGATTATAAATAAATCTTCTACTCGCTCGCCAATTGTCGTAATTCTCGCCCCATGGAGCGAAATCCCCAGGTCCGCGAACACCTGGCCGACGCGCGCCAGCAGCCCAGGCTGATCGAGGGCAATCAGCTCCATAAACGATTTGCGATCGGTGTGGGTCGGCAGAAAATTGACCTCGGTCTCGACGGTAAAGTGGCGCAGTTTGGCGGCCTGGCGACGCGGCTGCGGCGGATGCCAGGTGCGCTGGGTGATTGCCTGTTCCAGGCCATAGCGAATCGCTTCGTGGCGATCCGCCGCCAGCGGTTTGCCGTCCGGCTCCAGCACAATAAAGGTATCCATCGCCATCCCGTCGCGGGTGGTGAAGATCTGCGCGTCATGAACGCTGAGATTGCGCCGGTCGAGTTCCGCGCACACGGCGGCGAACAGGTAAGGACGGTCCGGGCTCCAGATGAAGATTTCGGTGCCGCCGCGCGTGGCCTGCGGGCTGAGCAGGATCAACGGCTTGCTGAGATCGTGTTGCAGCAGGTGGCGCGCATGCCAGGCAAGCTGGTTCGGGCTGTGGCGGACAAAATAGTTGGCCCGGCAGCGGGCCCAGATGCGGTGCAGCGCCTCTTCATCAATGTTGTCCATGCGCAGCAGCGCCAGCGCCTGAAGCTGATGATGACGCACCCGCTCGCGCATGTCCGGCGTATTCTGCATCCCGCGCCGCAGCTGTTTTTCGGTCGCGAAATAGAGTTCGCGCAGCAGGCTCTGCTTCCAGCTGTTCCACAGGGTTTCGTTGGTGGCGCAGATATCCGCCACCGTCAGGCACACCAGGAAGCGCAGGCGGTTTTCGGTTTGCACCTCTTCGGCAAACTGCTTGATCACTTCCGGATCCTGAATATCGCGGCGCTGGGCGGTGACCGACATCAGCAGATGATGACGCACCAGCCAGGCCACCAGCTGCGTTTCCCGAGAATTCAGGCCGTGCAGTTCGGCGAACTTCAGCACGTCCTGCGCGCCCAGCACCGAGTGGTCACCGCCCCGGCCTTTGGCGATATCGTGAAACAGCGCGGCGATCAGGATCAGCTCCGGATGGGTGAGACGCGGCCAGAGCTCCACGCATAACGGGTGTTTCTGGCGCGTCTCTTCCAGCGCGAAGCTCTCCAGTTTTTGCATCACCCGGATAGTGTGCTCATCCACCGTATAGGCGTGGAACAGGTCAAACTGCATCTGGCCGACGATATGCGACCACTGCGGCATATAGGCACCGAGCACGCTGTGGCGGTGCATTGGCAGCAGCCCGCGGCTCACCGCGCCCGGGTGGCGCAGCATCGATAAAAACAGGCTGCGCGCCTCGGGGATATAACACAGCGGCTCTGTTAAATGACGGCGCGCGTGGCGCAGATGGCGCAGCGTGGTGGAGTAAATGCCTGTGATGTCGCGGTTGCGCACCATGGCGTAAAACATACGCAGAATGGCCTGCGGCTCGCGGATAAACAGGCTCTCATCGCGCAGATCGATAAGCGAGCCGCGCAGCTGGAAGTCATCATCTAGCGGACGCGGCTTTTCATCGGCGGGCAGCGCCAGAATCGCCTCGTCAAACAGCTGCAACAGCATATGGTTGAGCTCGCCGACCCGGCGCGTCACGCGGTAAAAATCCTTCATCATCTGTTCGACAGGCTCATTGCCGTCGCCCTGATAGTGCAGGCGCTGGGCCACGCTGAGCTGGCGATCGAACAGCAGGCGGTTGTCATAGCGGTTCAGCTCAAGATGCAGCGCGAAGCGAATGCGCCACAGCACGTGCTGGCATTCGTCCAGCTCGTTGCGTTCGGCCTCGGTCAGAAAGCCGAAGCCGACCATTTCGCTTAGCGACGTCGCGCCAAAGTGCCGCCGCGCTACCCACTGTAAGGTGTGGATATCGCGCAGGCCGCCGGGGCTGCTTTTGATGTCGGGTTCAAGGTTGTAGCTGGTGCCGTGGTAGCGCTTATGGCGCTCCTGTTGTTCGTCGACTTTGGCGGCGAAAAAGCGCTCGGAAGGCCAGAAACCTTCTGAAAAGATATGCTTATGCAGTTCCAGGAATAATGCCACGTCGCCAGTTAACAAGCGGGATTCAATCAGGTTAGTAGCGACGGTGAGATCGGATAACCCCTCCAGCAGACACTCTTCCAGAGTGCGCACGCTGTGGCCCACTTCCAGCTTCACGTCCCACAGCAGGGTCAGCAGCTCGCCGACTTTCTGGGACTGCGCCTCGCTTAACCGCTTGCGGCTCAGGATCAGCAAATCGATGTCGGATAATGGATGCAGCTCGCCGCGCCCGTAGCCGCCCACCGCGACTAACGCCGCTTCGCTCAGCTCGCCAAAACCGTACTCAATCCACAGGCGCTGCAATAGTTGGTCGATAAATTCGGTCCGCGCTTCAATCAGCGTTTCTGCGGACAGCCCGCTGTCAAAGGCGCTGGCAAGCCACTGCTGAAACTGGTCGATATGCGCTTTGATGGCCTGGCAGTGCAGGTCCGCCTGCGGCCAGACGCCCGGGTTATCAGGCTGGCCGGGCAGGGTGGGGATAATGGTGCTGACGAAAGGTTCAGGTAAGGTATTACTCATGGCGCCACCCTAAAGAAAATAAGTTTGCCCAACGATTCAGGGAACCCGGGTCTGTGACAACAAAGTAAAAAAGTTATGCGCAAATAGAAAGGATCATTTTGTGATGGGCGAGGGCGGAATACCGCATAGAAGATAAAAAAATGGCCCTGAAACAGGGCCATTAATGTGCGCTTACGCGTCGGCGGTCAATACGGCCGGGATGGTGTCATCCTTACGCAGCGTGAGAATTTCACAGCCGGTTTCGGTGACCACAATCGTGTGCTCGTACTGCGCAGACAGGCTGCGGTCTTTGGTTTTTACCGTCCAGCCGTCTTTCATGGTGCGGATACGGTAATCGCCCGCGTTGACCATCGGTTCGATAGTAAAGGTCATACCGGCCTGCAACACCACGCCGCCGTCATCAGCATCGTAGTGCAGCACCTGCGGCTCTTCGTGGAACACGCGGCCAATGCCGTGTCCGCAATATTCGCGCACCACGGAGAAGCCTTCCGCTTCGACGAATTTCTGGATCGCCGCGCCCAGGGTGCGCAGACGAATGCCTGGTTTCACCATGCGCAGCGCCAGGTAGAGGCTCTCCTGGGTGACGCGGCACAGGCGCTCGCCCAGAATGGTTGGTTTACCGACGATAAACATTTTCGAGGTATCGCCGTGGTATTCGTCTTTAATCACGGTAACGTCGATATTGACGATATCACCGTCTTTCAACAGTTTTTCATCGTCCGGAATGCCGTGGCATACCACTTCGTTAATCGAGATACAGACCGATTTCGGAAAACCGTGGTAGTCGAGGCATGCGGAAACCGCGTGTTGGGTGTTCACGATGTAATCGTTGCAGATCCGGTCGAGTTCGCCGGTGCTGATCCCTGGCTTAACGTGAGGTTCAATCATCTCCAGCACTTCGGCGGCAAGGCGGCCGGCGACGCGCATTTTTTCGATTTCGTCAGGGGTTTTAATAGAAATAGCCATGAATAACGTCCGCTAATGTCGTTACGTCGACAAGATTTAAGCAAGTAATAACAATGTTAACAGGGCGGCAGGGCTGAGCCAAATTGAGATTTAATCTGGCTAACGCAGCGTGAACTACTGTTGGTGTCTTAATGGGTTTTATGGTATAAAGCGCGCCGGACTTCTGTTCCGCATTTACTACACGCTGCGGCGCAGAAGCGACATTCTCACTATGTGTAATAACACACACGTATCGGCACATATTCCGGGGTGCCCTTCGGGGTCGGTAATATGGGATACGTGGAGGCATAACCCCAACTTTTATATAGAGGTTTTAAACATGGCAACTGTTTCCATGCGCGACATGCTCAAGGCTGGTGTTCACTTTGGTCACCAGACCCGTTACTGGAACCCGAAAATGAAGCCGTTCATCTTCGGTGCGCGTAACAAAGTTCACATCATCAACCTTGAGCAAACTGTACCGATGTTCAACGACGCCCTGGCTGAGCTGAACAAAATTGCTGCTCGCAAAGGCAAAATCCTGTTCGTTGGTACTAAACGCGCTGCAAGCGAAGCTGTGAAAGAAGCTGCCGAAAGCTGCGACCAGTTCTTCGTAAACCACCGCTGGTTGGGTGGCATGCTGACTAACTGGAAAACCGTTCGTCAGTCCATCAAGCGCCTGAAAGATCTGGAAACTCAGTCTCAGGACGGTACTTTCGACAAGCTGACCAAGAAAGAAGCGCTGATGCGTACCCGTGAGCTGGAAAAACTGGAAAACAGCCTGGGCGGTATTAAAGACATGGGTGGCCTGCCGGACGCTCTGTTTGTTATCGATGCTGACCACGAACACATCGCGATCAAAGAAGCAAACAACCTGGGTATCCCGGTATTTGCTATCGTTGATACCAACTCCGATCCGGATGGCGTTGATTTCGTTATCCCGGGTAACGACGATGCAATCCGTGCTGTGACCCTGTACCTGAACGCGGTAGCGACCACCGTTCGCGAAGCACGCTCTCAGGACCTGGCTTCTCAGGCTGAAGAAAGCTTTGTAGAAGCTGAATAATAAGGTTTTAGCCCTTATTTGACCGTGTATAGATAGGGGCCTTTTTATGGCCCCTTTTTCTCTTTTATATCTGCCTGGCGTTAGCCGCCGGGCAGATCAAATCTCCCGAGGATTTAACAATGGCTGAAATTACCGCATCCCTGGTAAAAGAGCTGCGTGAGCGTACTGGCGCAGGCATGATGGATTGCAAAAAAGCGCTGACCGAAGCGAACGGCGACATCGAGCTGGCAATCGAAAACATGCGTAAATCCGGCGCGATCAAAGCGGCTAAGAAAGCAGGCAACGTTGCTGCTGACGGCGTGATCATCACCAAGATCGACGGCAACTACGGCATCATTCTGGAAGTTAACTGCCAGACTGACTTCGTTGCTAAAGACGGTGGTTTCCAGGCGTTCGCGAACAAAGTTCTGGACGCAGCGGTTGCAGGCAAAATCACTGACGTTGAAGTTCTGAAAGCACAGTTCGAAGAAGAGCGTGTTGCCCTGGTTGCTAAAATCGGCGAGAACATCAACATCCGTCGCGTAGCTTCCCTGGAAGGCGACGTTCTGGGTTCTTACCAGCACGGCGCGCGTATCGGCGTTCTGGTCGCTGCTAAAGGCGCTGACGAAGAGCTGGTTAAACAGCTGGCTATGCACATCGCTGCAAGCAAGCCGGAATTCGTTAAGCCGGAAGACGTGTCTGCTGAAGTGGTAGAAAAAGAGTACCAGGTTCAGCTGGACATCGCCATGCAGTCTGGCAAGCCGAAAGAAATCGCAGAGAAAATGGTTGAAGGCCGCATGAAGAAATTCACCGGCGAAGTTTCTCTGACTGGCCAGCCTTTCGTTATGGATCCGAGCAAATCTGTTGCTCAGCTGCTGAAAGAGCACAACGCTGACGTAACTGGCTTCATCCGCTTCGAAGTGGGCGAAGGCATCGAGAAAGTTGAGACTGACTTCGCAGCAGAAGTTGCTGCTATGTCCAAGCAGTCTTAATGCAGTAAGGAGCCGCCTGAGGGCGGCTCTGTTTTATCAGTAAAACATTCAGTTTGCTCCCAATGCGCGCGAACTGAAAAGCGGCATATCATGTCGTCTCCAAACCATCCCATTCGTTGACAGTTCCAGGAAAGAAACATGGCTACCAATGCAAAACCCGTCTATAAACGCATTCTGCTCAAGCTGAGTGGCGAAGCGCTGCAAGGTGCAGAAGGCTTCGGTATTGATGCGAGCATACTGGATCGCATGGCGCAGGAAGTAAAAGAGCTGGTTGAGCTCGGCGTCCAGGTCGGTGTGGTGATCGGCGGCGGTAACCTGTTCCGTGGCGCGGGTCTGGCGAAAGCGGGCATGAACCGTGTAGTCGGCGATCATATGGGTATGCTGGCTACCGTGATGAATGGCCTGGCGATGCGCGATGCGCTGCACCGTGCCTATGTTAACGCGCGCCTGATGTCTGCTATTCCGCTGAACGGCGTGTGCGATAACTACAGCTGGGCGGAAGCCATCAGCCTGCTGCGCAATAACCGCGTGGTGATCCTCTCTGCGGGCACCGGCAATCCTTTCTTCACCACCGACTCCGCAGCCTGCCTGCGCGGCATCGAAATCGAAGCCGACGTGGTGCTGAAAGCCACTAAAGTGGACGGCGTGTTCTCCGCCGATCCGATGAAAGATCCGGCAGCGACCCTGTACGATCAGCTGAGCTATCAGGAAGTGCTGGAAAAAGAATTAAAAGTCATGGATCTCGCCGCGTTCACGCTGGCCCGTGACCACAAAATGCCGATCCGCGTGTTCAATATGAACAAGCCGGGCGCGCTGCGTCGCGTTGTGATGGGCGAAAAAGAAGGCACATTAATCACGGAATAATTTCCGTAAGCGACAATTCCGGGTAAAATTCCGTTTCATTGTCGGTTCAGTTGGCGGATTATCTGCCGGGTGCCATGAATTAATCGGGCTATACTTATCACACTGCGTTTCACGTCGTCAGGCGAGCGTGTGTGGCCTGCCCAACTACCAGTTTTCAAGGACTCGTAACGTGATTAGCGAAATCAAAAAAGATGCTGAAGTGCGTATGGAAAAATGCGTCGAAGCATTCAAAAACCAAATCAGCAAAATCCGTACTGGCCGTGCTTCCCCAAGCCTGCTGGATGGTATCATTGTCGAATACTACGGCACGCCAACGCCGCTGCGTCAGCTGGCAAGCGTGACGGTAGAAGACACCCGTACGCTGAAAATCAACGTGTTTGATCGTTCGATGGGCCCGGCGGTTGAGAAAGCGATTATGGCGTCTGACCTCGGCCTGAACCCAAGTTCTGCCGGTTCTGATATCCGTGTTCCACTGCCTCCGCTGACCGAAGAACGTCGCAAAGACCTGATCAAAGTGGTGCGTGGCGAAGCCGAGCAGGCGCGTGTTGCGGTGCGTAACGTGCGTCGTGACGCTAACGATAAAGTAAAAGCGCTGCTGAAAGATAAAGAAATCAGCGAAGATGATGACCGCCGTTCCCAGGACGACGTTCAGAAAGCTACTGATGCCGCTATCAAGAAAGTAGATGCCGCGCTGGCAGAGAAAGAAACTGAGTTAATGCAGTTCTAATTTCTCGCCTTGCAAATGTGAACGCCGTACAGGAAAGCCGCTTAGCGGTGTTTTCTTACGGCGTTTTGCATTTAGACCACGTGTAACTTGCGTGATGACTTTTCCCTTTTCCTCACCGAGCGCCTGATGAAGCATTTGACCATTCTTGGCTCTACCGGATCTATCGGTTGTAGCACCCTTGACGTTGTTCGCCACAATCCACAACAGTATGTCGTCACCGCGCTGGTAGCGGGCAAAAACGTAACGCGCATGGCTGAGCAGTGCCTCGAATTCACTCCGCGTTTTGCGGTGATGGATGACGACGCCAGCGCATCGGCGCTGAAATCGTTGCTGCGTGAAAAGGGGAGTGCGACCGAGGTGCTTTCCGGACGGCAGGCGGCCTGCGATATGGCGGCGCTCAATGACGTCGACCAGGTCATGGCGGCGATTGTCGGCGCGGCGGGATTATTGCCTACGCTTGCCGCCATCCGCGCCGGTAAACAGATCCTGCTGGCCAATAAAGAGTCACTCGTTACCTGTGGCCGTCTTTTTATGGATGCTGTGAAGCAGAGCGGCGCCCGCCTTCTGCCGGTAGACAGCGAGCATAACGCCATTTTTCAGAGTTTACCGGAAACAATCCAGCGCCAGCTGGGGTACGCTGACCTTGAGGAAAACGGCATTTCGTCGATTATCCTTACCGGGTCGGGCGGGCCGTTTCGCGAAACCGCACTGGCTGAACTGGCGGGTATGACGCCGGATCAGGCTTGTCGGCATCCGAACTGGTCGATGGGGCGTAAAATCTCCGTCGATTCCGCCACGATGATGAACAAAGGTCTCGAATATATTGAAGCCCGCTGGCTTTTCAATGCGCCAGCCAGCCGTATGGAAGTGTTGATTCATCCTCAATCCGTGATTCATTCGATGGTTCGCTATGTGGATGGCAGCGTGCTCGCACAGCTGGGG
Organism: Atlantibacter subterraneus; assembly: GCF_007570865.1. Lineage (GTDB taxonomy): Bacteria > Pseudomonadota > Gammaproteobacteria > Enterobacterales > Enterobacteriaceae > Atlantibacter > Atlantibacter subterraneus. Next base: position 299,698 of record NZ_VLPS01000007.1, read on the forward strand.
GAACCGGATATGCGTACCCCCATCGCCCATACCATGGCCTGGCCCGCGCGCGTGAGCTCCGGGGTGAAACCGCTGGATTTTTGCAAAGCGGGCCCGTTGAGCTTTGTTGAGCCAGACTACCAACGTTACCCATGCCTGAAGCTGGCGATGGACGCGTTTGAACAAGGCCAGGCGGCAACCACCGCCCTGAATGCCGCGAATGAAATCACCGTTCAGGCTTTCCTCGATCAGCAGATTCGCTTCACTGATATTGCTGCGCTGAATGCCCAGGTGTTAGGCATGATGATCTTGTCTGAACCGCGCTCGGTGGACGAGGTATTAGGCGTTGATGAGGAAGCGCGCAGGGTTGCGCATCAGGAAGTGATGCGCTTCGCAAGCTGATGATTATTCATCCCACAAAAGCCATGTTATTTGTTAGCGTCTGGCTTCAGTGATATAGTCTGCGCCACCCTAATTAGGGGTAAAAGGCTGTAAAGGCCGGGTTCGCCGTGGTAAACACGGCGTTTTTGTGTAGAGGCTTCAGTATTTCTGAGTACCGTTTACTCCTTATCGGGGAAAAAGAACGCGTTATGTTGTCTGCGAATCAACCAGTAAACGAAAATCTGCCTGCTTCAGGTGCCCGCCATGTGGCTATCATTATGGATGGCAACGGACGCTGGGCGAAACGGCAGGGGAAAATCCGTGCCTTTGGCCATAAGGCAGGGGCTAAGTCGGTTCGCCGTGCCGTTTCGTTTGCTGCAAATCATGGTATCGATGCGCTGACTCTGTATGCATTCAGCAGTGAAAACTGGAATCGACCGGCTCAGGAAGTTAGCGCCTTGATGGAGCTGTTTGTTTGGGCGTTAGATAGTGAAGTCAAGAACTTACATCGTCATAACGTCCGGCTGCGCATCATTGGCGACACCAGTCGATTCAACACCCGTTTGCAAGAGCGTATTCATAAAGCCGAAGCCTTAACCAGTAAAAATACCGGCCTTACGCTCAACATCGCCGCGAATTATGGCGGACGTTGGGATATTATTCAGGGAGTGCGGCGTTTAGCTGAGCAAGTGCAGGAAGGGCTATTGCGCCCGGATCAGATTAGTGAAGATTTGCTCAGCGAGCAGATCTGCATGCATGAGCTGGCTCCCGTTGATTTAGTGATTAGGACAGGGGGAGAGCATCGTATCAGTAACTTTCTGATTTGGCAGATCGCCTATGCGGAACTTTATTTTACCGATGTTCTTTGGCCTGATTTTGATGAACAAGACTTTGAAGGTGCATTGAATGCCTTTGCCAATCGTGAGCGTCGATTTGGTGGGACTGTGTCCGGTGACAATGAAGCCTGATGGGGGTAGCTTTTGCTGAAGTATCGCCTGATTTCTGCTTTCATTTTAATTCCGGTCGTCATTGCCGCACTGTTCTTTTTGCCGCTGATTGGCTTTGCAATCACCACGCTGGTGGTATGCATGCTGGCGGCCTGGGAGTGGGGGCAACTGAGCGGGTTTGTTAACCGTACGCAACGGGTGTGGCTGGCGGTGCTGTGTGGCCTGCTGCTTGCGCTAATGTTATTCACGCTGCCCGAATACCACTATGGCGTCGATATTGCGGTCGTTGAGGGCTCATTGTGGCTGTCCCTTTTCTGGTGGGTTGTCGCCTTGTTGCTGGTGCTTTTTTATCCTGCATCCGCCGCGTTCTGGCGCAATTCTAAAGCTCTGCGGCTGGCTTTCGGATTAATGACCATCGTGCCGTTTTTTTGGGGCATGGTGGCGCTGCGCGGCTGGCATTATGAAGCCAACCATTACTACGGCGCTATCTGGCTGCTGTACGTAATGATTCTGGTTTGGGGCGCAGATTCCGGTGCCTATATGTTCGGCAAACTGTTTGGTAAACATAAGCTTGCGCCTAAGGTATCGCCCGGTAAAACCTGGCAGGGCTTTATTGGCGGCCTGTTTACCGCTGCGGTGATATCCTGGATTTATGGCGTGGTGGTGAATCTTGAAGTCGCACCATCGACTTTGCTGATATGCTCAGTGGTTGCTGCGTTGGCTTCGGTATTGGGCGATCTCACTGAAAGTATGTTTAAACGCGAAGCGGGTATTAAAGACAGTGGGAACCTCATTCCCGGCCACGGCGGGATCCTCGATCGCATCGACAGCCTGACGGCTGCCGTGCCGGTGTTCGCGTGTCTGATGCTGTTAGTTTTCAGAACGATTTAACGGAATAATCTATGCTGAGCATTCTCTGGAATTTGGCCGCTTTTATCATCGCGCTGGGTGTTCTTATTACCGTGCATGAGTTTGGCCATTTCTGGGTGGCTCGCAAAGCGGGCGTTCGCGTTGAGCGCTTCTCTATCGGCTTCGGTAAAGCCCTGTGGCGACGCACCGACCGCCAGGGCACAGAATACGTTATCGCCGTTATCCCTCTCGGGGGATATGTCAAAATGCTGGATGAGCGCGTTGAAACGGTTATTCCGGAAATGCGTCATCAGGCGTTCAACAACAAAACCGTCGGCCAGCGTGCGGCGATCATCGCCGCAGGTCCGATAGCAAACTTCCTGTTTGCTATTGTTGCCTACTGGCTGGTTTTCATGATCGGTATTCCCAGCGTTAAGCCAGTAATTGGTGAAATAACGCCCAACTCCATCGCGGCGCAGGCACAAATTGCGCCAGGCATGGAACTTAAGTCCGTTGAGGGTATCGAAACGCCTGACTGGGATAGCGTTCGTCTTGAGCTGGTGGCGAAAATCGGCGATGACAGCGTGACGTTGGGCGTGGGGCCGTTTGGCAGTACGCAACAAACCAATAAAATGCTGGATCTCAAAAACTGGCATTTTGAGCCCGATAAAGAAGATCCGGTGGCGTCTCTAGGCATCAGACCTTACGGACCGAAGATTGAACCGGTGCTGGCTGAAGTTCAGGCTGATTCAGCCGCCAGCAAAGCGGGTTTGCAAGCGGGCGACAGGATCGTTAAAGTCGATGGTCAGCCGCTGGCGAACTGGATGAGCTTTGTCACGCTGGTGCGCGACAACCCGGCGCAAAAGCTGGCGGTAGAAATTGAACGGCAGGGGAGTCCCTTGTCATTGACCCTGATTCCGGATACAAAAGCCGGTAGTGGGAAGGCGGAAGGGTTTGCCGGCGTGGTGCCGAAAGTGATCCCGCTGCCAGAAGAGTATAAAACAGTGCGCCAGTATGGGCCGTTTGCCGCTATCATCGAAGCCACGGACAAAACCTGGCAGTTGATGAAGCTGACGGTCAATATGCTGGGGAAATTGATAACCGGTGATGTCAAACTGAACAACCTCAGTGGGCCAATTTCGATTGCTCAAGGGGCAGGGATGTCAGCGGAGTATGGGTTGATTTATTACCTGATGTTCTTAGCGCTGATAAGCGTGAACTTAGGGATTATCAATCTGTTCCCGTTACCCGTTTTGGACGGTGGGCATTTGCTCTTTTTAGCGATAGAGAAGCTGAAGGGCGGGCCGGTTTCCGAGCGAGTTCAAGACTTTAGTTATCGCATTGGCTCTATTTTGCTGGTGCTGTTAATGGGGCTTGCACTTTTCAATGATTTCTCTCGGTTATAGAGAGCCAGGTTAGGAAGAGCGCATTACAACGATGGCGATTAAAAAATTGCTCATAGCGTCGCTGCTGTTCAGCAGCGCTACTGTATACGGTGCAGACGGTTTCGTAGTGAGAGATATTCATTTCGAAGGACTGCAGCGAGTCGCCGTTGGTGCGGCCCTCCTCAGCATGCCGGTCCGCGTCGGTGATACGGTTAATGATGAAGACATCAGTAACACGATCCGTTCGCTCTTTGCCACAGGCAACTTTGAAGACGTTCGCGTACTGCGCGACGGCGACACGCTGCTTGTTCAGGTAAAAGAACGGCCGACCATTGCCAGCATCACGTTCTCCGGCAACAAGTCGGTTAAAGACGACATGCTGAAGCAGAACCTGGAGGCTTCCGGCGTTCGCGTCGGCGAATCTCTCGACCGCACCACCCTTTCCGATATCGAAAAAGGACTGGAAGATTTCTACTACAGCGTGGGTAAATACAGCGCCAGCGTAAAAGCCGTTGTGACCCCGCTGCCGCGTAACCGCGTGGATTTGAAACTGGTGTTCCAGGAAGGCGTTTCCGCCACCATCCAGCAAATCAACATCGTGGGCAACCACGCGTTTACCACCGAAGAGCTGATCTCTCACTTCCAACTGCGTGATGAAGTGCCGTGGTGGAACGTGGTGGGCGACCGTAAATACCAGAAGCAAAAATTGCAGGGCGATCTTGAAACCCTGCGCAGCTACTATCTGGATCGCGGCTATGCGCGCTTCAATATTGATTCGACTCAGGTCAGCCTGACGCCGGACAAAAAGAGCATCTACGTGACCGTTAACGTCACCGAAGGCGATCAGTACAAAATCTCTGGCGTTGAAGTTAGCGGCAACCTGGCCGGCCACTCTGCGGAAATCGAAACGCTGACCAAAATGCAGCCGGGCGAGCTCTACAACGGCACCAAAGTGACCAAAATGGAAGACGACATTAAAAAGTTTCTTGGTCGCTATGGCTATGCCTACCCGCGCGTGCAGACACAGCCTGAAATTAACGAGAACGACAAAACGGTTAAACTGCATGTCAACGTGGACTCGGGTAACCGCTTCTACGTGCGCAAAATCCGTTTTGAAGGCAACGACACCTCTAAAGATGAAGTCCTGCGTCGTGAAATGCGCCAGATGGAAGGCGCGTGGCTGGGCAGCGATCTGGTCGATCAGGGTAAAGAGCGTCTGAACCGCCTGGGCTACTTTGAAACCGTGGACACCGACACCCAGCGTGTGCCGGGCCAGCCGGATCAGGTAGACGTGGTCTATAAAGTCAAAGAGCGTAACACCGGTAGCTTTAACTTCGGCGTGGGCTACGGTACCGAAAGCGGCGTCAGCTTCCAGGTTGGCGTACAGCAGGATAACTGGTTAGGTACCGGCTATTCTGTCGGCATTAACGGCACCAAAAACGATTATCAGACCTATTCTGAATTCTCCGTCACTAACCCGTACTTCACCGTGGATGGTGTTAGTCTTGGCGGACGCATTTTCTATAACGACTTTAAAGCGGATGACGCCGATCTGTCCTCCTATACCAACAAAAGTTACGGTGTAGACGGCACGCTGGGCTTCCCGATTAACGAATACAACACGTTGCGTGCAGGCGTTGGCTACGTCCATAACGACCTGTCCAACATGCAGCCGCAGGTTGCGATGGATCGTTATCTTGATTCGCTCGGTCAGAAAGACGGTAGCGATCGCGGTTTTACCGCCGACGATTTCACCTTTAACTACGGCTGGACTTATAACAAGCTGGACCGCGGTTTCTTCCCGACCGAAGGTTCGCGCGTTAACCTGAACGGTAAAGTGACCATTCCAGGTTCAGATAACGAGTTCTATAAACTCACTCTCGATACGGCGACCTATGTGCCGATTGATGATGACCATAAATGGGTGGTCCTGGGACGTACCCGTTGGGGCTATGGCGATGGTCTGGGCGGCAAAGAGATGCCGTTCTATGAAAACTTCTATGCAGGCGGTTCCAGTACCGTACGTGGTTTCCAGTCAAACAACATTGGTCCTAAAGCAGTTTATAAAGGTCCGAATGAGGATAACTGCGAAAATAGCGCATACTGTTCATCTGACGATGCGGTAGGCGGGAACGCGATGGGTGTCGCCAGCCTGGAATTCATCACCCCGACGCCGTTCCTCAGCGATAAATATGCCAACTCGGTTCGTACCTCGCTGTTCGTTGATGCGGGTACCGTATGGGATACCAACTGGGATAACACCGCTGAAATGCGTGCGGCAGGCGTTCCGGACTACAGCGATCCCGCCAACATCCGTATGTCTGCGGGTATCGCCTTGCAGTGGATGTCACCGTTGGGTCCATTGGTGTTCTCTTATGCGCAGCCGTTTAAAAAGTATGATGGAGACAGTGCAGAACAGTTCCAGTTTAACATCGGTAAGACCTGGTAATTGTTTGTTGCGAAGGAATGCATTAGCAGTGTAGCGATGACTTTTGGCGGGTGTTTCACCCGTCAGGCCACGCAAAGAACGGTACCTTCGGGTACTAATGGGATGGTAAGGAGTTTATTGTGAAAAAGTGGTTATGTGCTGCAGGTCTCGGTTTAGCAATGGCAGCGTCTGCTCAGGCGGCTGATAAAGTTGCAGTTGTTAACATGCAAAATCTGTTTCAGCAGGTTGCTCAGAACACTGGCGTATCTAAAACGCTGGAAAATGAGTTCAAAAGCCGTGGCAGCGAGCTGCAACGTCAGGAAAGCGATCTGCAGGCCAAAATGCAGCGTTTACAGCGTGATGGTTCCACGATGAAGGCGAGCGATCGTACCAAGCTGGAAAAAGACATCATGACTCAGCGCCAGGCTTTCGGTACTAAAGCCCAGCAGTTCGAGCAGGACCGTGCGCGCCGTTCTAATGAAGAACGCGGCAAGCTGGTTTCCCGTATTCAGGCAGCTGTGAAGAAAGTTGCTGCCGACCAGGATGTCGATCTGGTGCTGGACGCCAATACCGTTGTTTATAACGGTAGCGATGTGAAAGACATCACCGCTGATGTACTGAAACAGGTTAAATAAGTAATGCCTTCAATTCGACTGGCTGATTTAGCCCAACAGTTGGATGCAGAACTGCACGGTGATGGCGATATCGTCATCACCGGCGTCGCTTCAATGCAGTCTGCGGGTGAGGGGCAAATCACCTTCATGGTAAACCCCCGTTACCGTGACCATCTGGCTGCATGCCAGGCGTCTGCCGTTGTGATGGCCGCAGACGATCTTCCTTTTGCCAAAAGCGCGGCGCTGGTAGTGAAAAATCCCTATCTGACCTATGCGCGTATGGCCCAAATTCTTGATACCACGCCTCAGCCTGCGCAGAATATCGCGCCCAGCGCAGTGATTGACGCCAGCGCGAAGCTGGGCAACAACGTCTCTGTTGGCGCGAATGCGGTGATCGAATCCGGCGTTGAGCTGGGCGATAACGTCATTATCGGCGCGGGTTGCTTCGTGGGTAAAAATTCACGCATTGGCGCGGGTTCGCGTCTGTGGGCGAATGTCACCATCTATCATGAGATCCAGATCGGCGAACAGTGCCTGATCCAGTCCAGCACCGTGATCGGCGCGGATGGCTTTGGCTACGCTAACGATCGTGGTAACTGGATTAAGATCCCTCAGCTTGGCCGGGTGATTATCGGCGATCGCGTTGAGATCGGCGCATGCACCACCATCGACCGTGGCGCGCTGGATGACACCCTTATCGGCAACGGCGTGATCATTGATAACCAGTGCCAGATTGCGCATAACGTCGTGATTGGCGACAATACCGCAGTTGCGGGCGGCGTCATCATGGCGGGCAGCCTGAAAATTGGCCGTTACTGCATGATTGGCGGTGCCAGCGTGATCAACGGTCATATGGAAATTTGTGACAAAGTTACCGTGACCGGTATGGGCATGGTGATGCGTCCTATTTCCGAGCCTGGCGTGTACTCTTCAGGTATTCCGCTACAGCCGAATAAGGTTTGGCGTAAAACAGCAGCGTTGGTAATGAACATTGATGAAATGAATAAACGCCTGAAAGCTGTTGAGCGGAAAGTCATTAAAGACGAATAACGCCCTCTGGCTAACGCCTGCAAGCGACAAAGTTAAGCGGCCTGTTGGCATTCTTCGGATTGCCGCAGGCCGTGTTATTATTGCCATTTAGTATATTTAGACAGGACCAGTATCTTGACTACTGACACTCATACTCTGCACATCGAAGAGATTTTAGAGCTTCTGCCGCACCGTTTCCCGTTCCTTTTAGTGGATCGCGTGCTGGATTTTGAAGAAGGTCGCTTCCTGCGGGCAGTCAAAAACGTTACGGTAAACGAACCGTTTTTCCAGGGCCATTTCCCTGGTAAACCGATTTTCCCAGGTGTGCTGATTCTGGAAGCGATGGCGCAGGCCACCGGTATCCTGGCATTCAAAAGCGTGGGTAAACTGGAACCGGGCGAGCTTTACTACTTTGCGGGTATCGATGAAGCACGTTTTAAACGTCCGGTTGTGCCGGGCGATCAGATGATTATGGAAGTCACCTTTGAGAAAACCCGCCGCGGCCTGACGCGCTTTAAGGGCGTCGCACTGGTCGATGGCAAAGTTGTCTGCGAAGCGACGATGATGTGCGCGCGCAGCCGGGAGAGCTGATACGTGATTGATAAAACTGCCTTTGTTCATCCCTCTGCCATTGTGGAAGACGGTGCCATTATTGGTGCTAACGTTCATATTGGTCCGTTTTGTATCGTCGGTCCACACGTTGAGATCGGTGAAGGTACTGTTCTGAAGTCTCATGTCGTCGTTAACGGCCATACCAAAATTGGTCGTGATAATGAGATCTATCAGTTCGCATCCATTGGCGAAGTAAACCAGGATCTAAAATACGCTGGTGAACCAACCCGTGTGGAGATCGGCGACCGTAACCGCATCCGCGAAAGCGTCACTATTCATCGTGGAACCGAGCAAGGCGGCGGCCTGACGAAGGTAGGTAGCGATAACCTGCTGATGATCAACGCGCACGTAGCGCATGATTGCACAGTGGGCGACCGCTGCATCCTGGCCAACAACGCGACGCTGGCCGGGCACGTATCGTTGGGCGACTTCGCCATTATCGGCGGTATGACCGCAGTTCATCAGTTCTGCATCATTGGTGCCCACGTAATGGTCGGCGGATGCTCTGGCGTCGCCCAGGACGTCCCGCCGTATGTGATTGCCCAGGGTAACCACGCGACGCCGTTTGGCGTCAACATCGAAGGGCTGAAGCGCCGCGGCTTTAGCCGTGAAGCGATCACCGCGATCCGCAACGCGTATAAACTGCTGTACCGCAGTGGTAAAACGCTGGATGAAGCAAAACCGGAAATCGCTGCGCTGGCGGAACAATATCCCGAAGTGCAGGCGTTTACCGAGTTCTTTGAACGTTCCACGCGCGGTCTGATTCGTTAATGGCTGTAAAACGACCCTTAACGATTGCCCTCGTCGCCGGAGAAACCTCCGGCGATATTCTTGGTGCTGGCCTGATCCGCGCGTTAAAAGCGCGTATTCCGGACGCACGCTTCGTGGGCGTCGCCGGGCCGCGTATGCAGGCAGAAGGCTGCGAAGCCTGGTACGAAATGGAAGAGCTGGCCGTGATGGGCGTGGTTGAAGTGCTGGGCCGCCTGCGTCGCCTGCTGCATATTCGTGCCGATCTCATCCGCCGTTTCAACGAGCTTAAGCCGGACGTGTTTGTCGGCATTGATGCGCCGGATTTCAACATTACCCTCGAAGGCAACCTGAAAAAACAGGGTATTAAAACCATTCATTACGTCAGCCCGTCAGTGTGGGCGTGGCGTCAAAAACGGGTTTTCAAAATCGGCAGAGCCACCGACCTGGTGCTGGCGTTTCTGCCTTTCGAAAAAGCGTTTTACGATCGATTCAATGTCCCGTGTCGGTTTATCGGCCACACTATGGCCGATGCGATGCCGCTGGACCCGGATAAACAAGCGGCCAGAGCCACGCTCGGCATCCCGGAAGATGCTCACTGCCTGGCTTTGTTACCCGGTAGCCGCGGTGCGGAAGTCGAAATGCTTAGCGCCGATTTCCTGAAAACCGCGCTGCTGTTGCGCGAACGCTTCCCCGATTTGCAGGTGGTGGTGCCGCTGGTAAATGCGAAGCGTCGCGAGCAGTTTGAAAAGATTAAGCAGGATGTCGCGCCGGACATGCACATCCACCTGCTGGATGGCATGGGGCGCGAAGCGATGATCGCCAGCGATGCCGCGCTGCTGGCGTCGGGCACCGCCGCGCTGGAGTGTATGCTGGCGAAGTGCCCGATGGTGGTCGGCTATCGCATGAAACCGTTCACTTTCTGGCTGGCGAAGCGCCTGGTCAAAACTGATTATGTCTCGCTGCCCAATCTGCTGGCGCGGCGCGAACTGGTTAAAGAACTGCTTCAGGATGAATGCACCCCGCAGAACCTGTACGCCGCATTGCTGCCGCTGTTAGATCGTGGCGCGAAGAGCGAACAGATGCATGAAACCTTCCGCCAGCTGCATCAGCAAATTCGCTGCAATGCCGACGAGCAGGCGGCGGATGCGGTACTGGAGTTAGCGCAATGATCGAATTTATCTATCCGCATACCCAACTTGTGGCGGGTGTGGATGAAGTGGGCCGCGGCCCGCTGGTGGGCGCAGTGGTCACGGCGGCGGTGATTTTAGATCCCAGCCGTCCCATCCCTGGTCTTGCCGATTCAAAAAAATTATCGGAAAAACGCCGCCTGGCACTATTTGATGAAATCACTGAAAAAGCGCTGTGCTGGAGCCTGGGGCGGGCGGAGCCGCACGAAATCGACGAGCTGAATATTCTGCACGCCACCATGCTGGCGATGCAGCGCGCGGTTGCCGGGCTATCGGTGACGCCGGAATATGTGCTGATCGACGGAAACCGCTGCCCGCAATTGCCGATGCCGTCCATGGCGGTGGTCAAGGGCGATAGCCGGGTGGCGGAAATCAGCGCAGCATCAATACTTGCCAAAGTTACGCGCGATGCGGAAATGGCGGCGCTGGACATCAGCTTCCCGCAATACGGTTTTGCTCAACACAAGGGCTACCCTACCGTCTTCCATCTGGAAAGGCTGGCTGAGCACGGCGCGACAGAACATCACCGCCGCAGTTTCGCGCCGGTGAGACGCGCTCTCAATCTGGTGTCTTAAGCACCACGCACAACGTTATTCGGATACTGAGATGGCTGAACCTCGTTTTGTGCACCTGCGGGTGCACAGTGACTATTCCATGATCGATGGGCTTGCCAAGACGGGACCGCTGGTAAAAAAGGCGGCCTCGCTGGGGATGCCTGCGCTGGCGATCACCGACTTCACCAACCTGTGTGGTCTGGTTAAGTTTTACGGGGGCGCACACGGCGCGGGCATGAAGCCGATTATCGGCGCGGATTTTAACGTTCATAACCCGATTATGGGCGACGAGCTGAACGAAATTACCGTGCTGGCCGCCAACAACGACGGCTACCAGAATCTTACGCTGCTCATTTCCCGCGCCTACCAGCGCGGGTATGGGGCCGCAGGGCCGTTTATCGATATCGAATGGCTGGCGGAGCTTAATCACGGCTTGATCCTGCTCTCTGGCGCGCGCAATGGCGACGTTGGTAAAAGTTTGCTGCGCGGCAATATGGCGCTGGTGGATCAGTGCCTGAGCTTCTACCAGCAGCATTTTGCCGACCGGTTTTATCTGGAGCTGATCCGCACCGGGCGCACCGATGAAGAGCGTTATCTGCACGCCGCCGTCGCGCTGGCGGAAGAGAAGGGCGTGCCGGTTGTCGCCACTAACGACGTGCGTTTTATCGATGCCGGTGATTTTGATGCCCACGAAATCCGCGTCGCCATTCACGACGGTTTTACTCTCGACGATCCTAAGCGCCCGCGCAACTACTCGACGCAGCAATATATGCGCAGCGAAGAGGAGATGTGCGAGCTGTTCGCGGATATTCCGGAAGCGCTGGAAAACAGCGTTGAGATTGCCCGCCGCTGTAACGTGACGGTGCGCCTCGGCGAGTATTTCCTGCCGCAGTTCCCCACCGGCGATATGACCACCGAGGATTTCCTGGTGGCGAAGTCAAAAGAGGGTCTGGAAGAGCGCCTGGAGTTTCTGTTCCCGGACCCGGAAGAACGGGCGAAGCGCCGACCGGAATACGATGAGCGTCTGGATATTGAACTCCAGGTGATCAACCAGATGGGTTTCCCGGGCTACTTCCTGATCGTGATGGAGTTTATCCAGTGGTCGAAAGATAACGGCGTGCCGGTAGGCCCAGGCCGTGGCTCCGGCGCAGGTTCGCTGGTAGCCTATGCCCTGAAAATTACCGACCTCGATCCGCTGGAATTCGACCTGCTGTTCGAACGTTTCCTGAACCCGGAGCGTGTCTCGATGCCCGACTTCGACGTCGACTTCTGCATGGAGAAGCGCGATCGGGTTATCGATCACGTGGCGGAAATGTACGGGCGCGAAGCGGTTTCGCAGATCATTACTTTCGGAACCATGGCCGCAAAAGCGGTGATCCGCGACGTGGGCCGTGTGCTGGGCCACCCGTACGGCTTCGTTGACCGCATTTCCAAGCTGGTGCCGCCCGATCCGGGCATGACCCTGGCGAAGGCATTTGAAGCCGAACCACAGCTGCCAGAAATCTATGAAGCCGACGAAGAGGTCCGGGCGCTGATCGACATGGCGCGCAAACTGGAAGGGGTGACCCGTAACGCCGGTAAGCACGCGGGCGGCGTGGTAATCGCGCCGACCAAAATTACCGACTTCGCCCCGCTGTACTGCGATGAAATGGGCCAGCACCCGGTTACCCAGTTTGATAAAAACGACGTGGAATACGCGGGCCTGGTGAAGTTCGACTTCCTGGGGCTGCGCACGCTGACCATCATCGACTGGGCGTTGAAGATGATCAACCCGCGCCGGGCGAAGCAGGGTCTGGAGCCCATCGACATCGCCGCCATCCCGCTGGATGACAAAAAAAGCTTCGACATGCTGCAACGCTCGGAAACCACTGCGGTATTCCAGCTTGAATCGCGCGGCATGAAGGATCTGATTAAACGCCTGCAGCCGGACTGCTTCGAAGACATGATCGCACTGGTGGCGCTGTTCCGCCCGGGGCCGCTGCAGTCGGGCATGGTAGATAACTTTATCGACCGTAAACATGGCCGTGAAGCGATCTCCTATCCGGATATCCAGTGGCAGCATGAGAGCCTGAAACCGGTACTGGAGCCGACCTATGGCATCATCCTGTATCAGGAACAGGTGATGCAGATTGCCCAGGTGCTCTCGGGCTATACCCTTGGCGGCGCGGATATGCTGCGTCGCGCTATGGGTAAAAAGAAGCCTGAAGAGATGGCCAAACAGCGTTCGGTGTTTGAAGAGGGCGCGAAAAATAACGGCGTCGACGGCGAACTGGCGATGAAAATCTTCGACCTGGTGGAGAAATTCGCGGGTTATGGATTTAACAAATCGCACTCGGCGGCCTATGCTCTGGTATCCTACCAAACGCTTTGGCTGAAGGCGCATTACCCGGCGGAGTTTATGGCGGCGGTAATGACGGCGGATATGGATAACACCGACAAAGTGGTCGGGCTGGTGGATGAGTGCTGGCGCATGGGGCTAAAAATCCTGCCGCCGGACATTAACTCCGGGCTGTATCATTTCCACGTCAACGATGACGGGGAGATTGTTTACGGCATCGGCGCGATTAAAGGCGTGGGCGAGGGGCCGATTGAGGCCATCATCGAGGCGCGTAATAAAGACGGTTATTTCCGCGAGCTGTTTGATCTCTGCGCGCGCACCGACACCAAAAAGCTTAACCGTCGGGTCCTGGAAAAGCTGATCATGTCCGGGGCGTTCGATCGCCTTGGCCCGCACCGCGCCGCGCTGATGAACTCGCTGGGCGATGCGCTTAAAGCAGCGGATCAGCACGCGAGAGCCGAAGCTATCGGCCAGGCGGATATGTTTGGCGTGCTGGCGGAAGAGCCGGAACAGATTGAAAAATCCTACGCCAACTGCCAGCCATGGCCTGAGCAGACCGTACTGGACGGCGAGCGGGAAACCCTGGGGCTATACCTCACAGGGCACCCCATCAACCAGTACCTGAAAGAGATCGAACGCTATGTCGGCGGCATGCGTCTCAAAGATATGCACCCGACAGAGCGTTGTAAAGTTATCACGGCTGCGGGGCTTGTGATTGCTTCGCGGGTTATGGTCACCAAGCGCGGCAATCGTATCGGCATCTGTACCCTGGATGACCGCTCCGGGCGTCTTGAGGTGATGTTATTCACCGATGCGCTGGAGAAATACCAGCATCTGCTGGAACAAGACCGGATCCTAATCGTCAGCGGACAGGTCAGCTTTGATGACTTCAGCGGAGGCCTTAAAATGACCGCTCGCGAAGTGATGGACATTGCAGACGCCCGCGAAAAGTATGCGCGTGGGCTTGCTATCTCGCTGACGGACAGGCAAATTGATGACCAGCTTTTAAACCGACTCCGTCAGTCTCTGGAACCCCATCGTTCGGGAACCATTCCAGTACATCTCTACTATCAGAGGGCGGATGCGCGCGCGAGGTTGCGTTTTGGCGCAACGTGGCGTGTCTCTCCGAGCGATCGTTTACTTAACGATCTGCGTGGCCTGATAGGTTCGGAGCAGGTGGAACTGGAGTTTGACTAATACAGGAATATTATGAGTCTGAATTTCCTTGATTTCGAACAGCCGATTGCCGAGCTGGAAGCGAAAATCGATTCCCTGACCGCGGTAAGCCGTCAGGATGAAAAACTGGATATTAACATCGACGAAGAAGTGCATCGTCTGCGTGAAAAAAGCGTAGAACTGACGCGTAAAATCTTCGCCGACCTGGGGGCATGGCAGGTTGCGCAGCTGGCGCGCCATCCACAGCGTCCGTATACCCTCGATTATCTGCGTTTAGCTTTCGACGATTTCGACGAACTGGCTGGCGACCGCGCCTATGCGGATGATAAAGCCATCGTCGGCGGTATTGCGCGTCTCGACGATCGCCCGGTGATGGTTATTGGCCATCAGAAAGGCCGCGAAACCAAAGAGAAGATCCGTCGTAACTTTGGTATGCCGGCACCGGAAGGCTACCGCAAAGCGCTGCGTCTGATGGAAATGGCTGAACGGTTTAATATGCCGATTATCACCTTCATCGACACCCCGGGCGCGTATCCGGGCGTGGGTGCGGAAGAGCGCGGCCAGTCCGAGGCTATCGCCCGCAACCTGCGTGAAATGTCACGCCTGAAAGTGCCGGTTATCTGCACCGTGATCGGTGAAGGCGGTTCTGGTGGCGCGCTGGCGATTGGCGTGGGCGACAAAGTCAACATGCTGCAATACAGCACCTATTCGGTAATTTCGCCGGAAGGCTGCGCGTCTATTCTGTGGAAAAGCGCCGACAAAGCGCCGATTGCCGCCGATGCGATGGGCATTATCGCGCCGCGTCTGAAAGAGCTGAAGCTGATCGATACCGTGATCCCGGAGCCGCTGGGCGGCGCGCACCGCAATCCGGAAGTGATGGCTGAATCCCTCAAAGCGCAGCTGCTGGCGGATCTGGCGGATCTCGACGTACTGAGCAAAGACGAACTGCTGGATCGTCGTTATCAGCGTCTGATGAGCTACGGCTACGCCTGATTGGCGAGTCACACATTCTGAAAAGGGTCGCGTAAGCGGCCCTTTTTTTATTCGCCGTCCGGCGGGCAGGATGCGTAAACTATGCTTAAGGCTGAATTTTTGCCAGGAGGTGAGTGTTGAATATTATTGCCATCATGGGGCCGCAAGGGGTCTTTTATAAAGATGAGCCGATGCAGGAACTGGAACAGGCGCTGCAAGGGCAGGGCTTCCAGTTAATCTGGCCGAAGAACAATCTCGATCTCCTCAAGCTGATTGAACATAACCCGCGCATTTGCGGCGTGGTTTTCGACTGGGACGAGCACGGTATCGAGTTGTGCAGCGATATTAATCAGCTTAATGAATATCTGCCGCTGTACGCCTTTATCAATACCCACTCAACGATGGACGTCAGCGCGCATGAGATGCGCATGGCGATTTGGTTCTTTGAATATGGCCTGGGTGCCGCTGAGGATATTGGCCAGCGTATCCGCCAGTACACTGATGAATACATCGATAACATCACGCCGCCGTTTACCCGGGCGCTGTTCAAATACGTCCATGAGGGGAAATATACTTTCTGCACTCCGGGGCATATGGCCGGGACCGCTTACCAAAAAAGCCCGGTGGGCTGCCTGTTTTACGATTTCTTTGGCGGCAACACGCTGAAATCCGATGTGTCGATTTCGGTGACCGAACTGGGGTCGCTGCTCGATCACACCGGTCCGCATCTGGAGGCCGAAGAGTACGTGGCCCGTACCTTTGGCGCTGAGCAAAGCTATATGGTGACCAACGGCACCTCCACCTCGAATAAAATCGTCGGCATGTACGCCGCGCCGTCCGGCAGCACCATGCTGGTGGATCGCAACTGCCATAAATCGCTGACCCATCTGCTGATGATGAGCGACATTGTCCCGCTGTGGATGAAGCCGACGCGTAACGCGCTGGGCATTCTTGGCGGCATTCCGAAGCGGGAATTTTCCAGCGAATCTATCGCCCAAAAAGTGCGTGAGACCCCTGACGCCCAGTGGCCGGTTCACGCGGTGATCACCAACTCCACCTACGATGGCCTGCTGTATAACACCAACTGGATCAAACAGACTCTCGACGTGCCGTCGATTCATTTTGACTCCGCCTGGGTGCCCTATACCCATTTTCATCCTATCTATAGCGGCAAGGGCGGCATGAGCGGCGAGCGCACGCCGGGCAAAGTGATCTTCGAAACCCAGTCGACCCACAAAATGCTGGCGGCCTTTTCCCAGGCTGCGCTGATCCATATTAAAGGCGACTACGACGAAGAAACTTTCAACGAAGCCTATATGATGCATACCACCACGTCGCCGAGCTATCCGCTGGTGGCCTCCATTGAAACCGCGGCGGCGATGCTGCGCGGCAATCCGGGCAAGCGCCTGATCAATCGATCGGTTGAGCGTGCGCTGCATTTCCGTAAAGAAGTCCAGCGGCTGCGTGAAGAGGCCGACGGCTGGTTTTACGATATCTGGCAGCCCGAAGCGATTGAAGAAGCGGACTGCTGGCCGATTGCTCCCGGCGAAGACTGGCACGGTTTTACCCATGCCGATGAAAACCATATGTTCCTCGACCCGGTGAAAGTCACCATCCTGACGCCGGGCATGGACGAACACGGCAATATGGCGGAAGAGGGCATTCCTGCTGCGCTGGTGGCGAAGTTTCTCGATGAGCGCGGCGTGGTGGTGGAGAAAACCGGCCCGTACAATCTGCTGTTTCTGTTTAGCATCGGCATCGACAAAACCCGCGCTATGGGGCTGCTGCGTGGGCTGATGGAATTTAAGCGCGCCTACGATTTGAATCTGCGGGTGAAAAACATGCTGCCGGATCTGTATGCGGAAGATCCGGACTTTTACCGCAATATGCGCATTCAGGATCTGGCGCAGGGCATCCATCGGCTGATCAAACAGCACGATCTGCCGCAGCTAATGCTCAAGGCGTTCGACGTACTGCCAGAAATGCAGCTTACGCCGCACCAGATGTATCAGCAGCAGGTGAAAGGCAATATCGAAACCGTAGAGCTGGATAATCTGATTAATCGGGTTTCCGCCAACATGATCCTGCCGTATCCTCCCGGCGTACCGCTGGTGATGCCCGGCGAGCGGGTAACGCAGGAAAGCCGCGCGGTGCTCGATTTCCTGCTGATGCTGTGCTCGATTGGCCGTCACTATCCCGGTTTCGAAACCGATATTCACGGCGCGAAGCTCGGCGAAGACGGCATTTACCGGGTCAGAGTTTTAAAACAGTAGCGAGGCGCGCAGCCAGAACGCCGACAAGGAGACATTATGCTGGATTTAACCAGGGTTCATCACATCGCTATTATCGCGACCGACTATGCGCGCAGTAAGGCATTTTACTGCGATATTTTGGGTTTCACCCTCCAGTTCGAAACCTATCGCGAAGCGCGGGATTCCTGGAAAGGGGATTTGGCGCTGAACGGGCAATACGTCATCGAACTGTTTTCGTTCCCGTTCCCCCCCGAGCGGCCAAGCCGCCCGGAAGCCTGCGGGCTGCGCCATTTGGCGTTCAGCGTTGCAAATCTGGATAAGGCGGTGGCGCATCTGGAACAGCAGGGCGTCCCCTGCGAGCCGATCCGCGTCGATCCTTACACCGACAAGCGCTTCACCTTTTTTAACGATCCCGATGGATTGCCGCTGGAGCTGTATGAGGGATGATCCACTGGGATAGTCACTATCGCAAAGTGCTGGTGGCGTTCAGCGGCGGGCTGGACTCCACCGTGCTGCTGCACCAGCTGGCGGATCTGCGCCAACAGCATGATGTCCAACTGCGGGCGGTGCATATTCATCACGGTATTAGCGCCTTTGCTGATGAGTGGGTGACGCACTGCCAGGCAATTTGCGAGCGCTGGGCGGTGCCGCTGGAGGTTATTCGCGTTACGTTGCCAAACGATGGCTCGGGGATTGAGGCCCAGGCCCGTTCCGCGCGCTATGCCGCCTTTGCGCAGATTATCCAGCCGGACGAGGTGCTGGTCACCGCACAACATCTCGACGATCAGTGCGAAACGGTGCTGCTGGCCCTCAAGCGCGGCAGCGGGCCTGCAGGCCTGGCGGCGATGCCAGAAACCCTGCCGTTCGGTGATAACGTCCTGGTTCGCCCACTTTTAAATACGTCTCGTGAAGCGCTTGAAGCCTATGCCCACGCGCACCAGCTGGAGTGGATCGATGACGACAGTAATCAGGACGATCGCTACGATCGTAACTTCCTGCGCCTGCGCATTTTGCCGCTGCTTCAGGCCCGCTGGCCGCACTTTGCCCGCAGCGTAGCCCGCAGCGCGGCGCTGTGCGGCGAACAGGAAGCGCTGCTTGATGAGCTGTTAGCCGATGAACTGGCGTCGCTGATGACGCCGGAAGGCAGCCTGACGATTGCGCCTTTGCAGGAAGTGAGCCAAATCCGCCGCAATGCGCTACTGCGCCGCTGGCTCACTCAACTGGATGCGCCGCCGCCGTCGCGCGCCATGCTGGAGCGGATCTGGCAGGAAGTGGCGTTAAGCCGGGAGGATGCCGCGCCGCGCCTGCAAATCGGTGCGCATGACGTGCGGCGCTATCAGGGGCAGCTGTGGTGGATCACACGCCAGGCCGCGCCGGGAAAACAGGTGCTTGCCTGGCTACCGCCCTATGCGCCATTAAAGCTCCCACTCGAATTAGGGATATTACGCGTGGCGCAGACAGGCTATGCTGTCCGGGCTCCAGAGCAGGATGAACAGGTTTCGGTGCGCTTTCATGCGCCAGGCAACTGGCAGATCGTCGGACGCGAGCGCAGCCGAAGCCTTAAGAAACTGTGGCAGGAGCTGTCCGTGCCGCCCTGGCGACGGGATACCACGCCGCTGCTGTTTTACGGTGAGCAATTAATTGCCGCTCCAGGCATCTTCGTTACGCGTCAGGGGCAGGCTCAGGATCATGCATGCTGGCATATCGACTGGCAGAAAGGAGAATAACAATGACGATGCGTAGTGCGGTTTTAGTGGGCTTACTGGCCTGTAGCCTGCCGGTTTTAGCCAAAGGTGACCCGAAAGCGGGCGAGCAAAAAGCGATGATGTGCGTTTCCTGCCATGGCGCGACGGGCAATGTCTCGGTCCCGCTGTATCCGAACCTGGCGGGGCAACATGAGGAGTATCTGGCACACTCCCTGCACGCGTATAAAAAAGGCGAGCGCAGCGGCGGCCAGGCGGAAGTGATGAAAGCCTATGTCAGCGGGTTATCCGATGAAGATATCGATAACCTGGCGGCGTACTACGCCAGCCAGAAGCCATAAAAAAAGGGCAGCCATCCGGCTGCCCTCGTTGTTTTGGTTGTTCGCTAGCCTTCGCTAACCACCACGGTACCAATTTCCGGATGGCTGAAGCTGGCGATTTTGTCGAGACGAACTTCGCGTGAGGTGCCGGCTTCATCGATGATCAAATATTCGACGTTTTTACGAGAAACCAGATCGTTGGCTTGCGCCTTCAGTACTTCCCCACTCTTCAATTCCAGCGTTAATACCAGGTGATGCTGGCAGGCGAGTTCGAGATTGTCATAGTCATCACAATTGATGGGTTGATAAGTTTCATTCATTGACATAATCGCTCACCAGTAAGTTCGCGGCGGCATAGGCCGCCTTTTCCCGGACCGACTCAGAAAGGGCTTCATCTGAGGCCATTTCATTCAATACTTTCAATACGCAACCCAGCGCGTCGGGGACGTACCCCAGGTCGCCGCTGGCGATCTCGGCGTATCGCTTGCGTATTAACTCACAATACTTTTCCACATGCCCTCCTGTCAGAGTCCTGACTACAGACTGAATCGTGGGATGCAAGTCTAAGCCTACGAATATTAACTCTGTTTAGCAAGGTGACTATACCATACTCGCTCTGGCGGCATTAACAGTCATAGCAGGGAATTCTGTTCGAAGCGGCGGGTGAGGCAGGCGCGGGCGCGCTAATTTCGCTACAATAGCCGCCGATTGTCTTTCGGGGGACCTATGGCTTTAAAAGCAACGATTTATAAAGCAACCGTGAATGTTGCCGACATGGACAGAAACCAGTTTCTGGACGCCAACCTGACGCTGGCGCGCCATCCGTCGGAAACCGAAGAGCGTTTGATGCTGCGCCTGCTGGCGTGGATCAAATACGCCGACGAGCGGCTACAGTTTACCCGTGGGCTCAGCGCGGAAGAGGAGCCGGAACTGTGGCTGCGCAACGACTATCTGGGCATTGATTTGTGGATCGAGCTCGGCCTGCCGGATGAGCGCCGCCTGAAGAAAGCCTGTAGCCAGGCGGCCCAGGTGGCGCTGTTTACCTACAACAGCCGGGCAGCTGACATCTGGCGGCAGCAGAACCAGAGTAAGTTTCGCACTTACGATAATCTGACCATCTGGTATCTGGATGACGCGCAGCTGGCGAAGCTGAGCGCCCTGGCGTCGCGCAGCATGGTGATACAGGCCACGCTACAGGATGGGCTGATCTGGCTGTCGGAAGGTGAGAATAATCTGGAAATTACCCTGGATAACTGGCATCAGTCCGAATGATTGTTTTTTCGCGTACCGTTTCTATACCCGATGATGAAGTGACCTTCAGCGCTATACGCGCCCAGGGCGCAGGCGGGCAGCATGTGAATAAGGCCTCGACGGCGATCCATTTGCGCTTCGATATTGCCGCTTCCAGCCTGCCGGAAAGTTATAAAATGCGTCTGCTGGCGGCCAGCCACCATTTAATTACCGCGGAAGGGATCGTCATCATCAAAGCGCAGGAGTACCGCAGCCAGGAAATGAATCGCGAAGCGGCGCTTGCTCGCTTTATTGCACTGGTACGGGAACTTACTGCTGAACAAAAGCATCGAAAAGCAACAAGACCCACACGTGCGTCAAAAGAGAGACGCCTGACGTCGAAAGCGCAAAAATCTACCACCAAAGCGCTACGCGCCAAAATCCGCCGCACGTCAGACTAACTGAGGCAAAGAACAATGAAAATCAGGGATATGATGTCAAAAAGTCCACTTATCTCCGCTGCCATCGCCTGCGGGGTATTTTTACTGATTGGCTGTAATAACCGCAGCGAGAGCCAGCCACTACAGGCCGTCCAGCCGCTGGAAGCCAAAGCGATGCAGCAAAGCTTTCGCGGCCTGCTGCCCTGCGCCGACTGCGAAGGCATCGACACGTCACTGTTTCTGGAGAAAGACGGTACCTGGGTGATGAACCAGCGTTATCAGGGCGCGCCGCAGCCGACCCAGTTTGCATCGTGGGGGAAATGGGCGCGGACCGCTGACAGGCTGGTGCTCACCGATACCGACGGTGAAAAGCTCTATTTTCGCGTGAAGGGTGAAAATCTCGAGATGCTCGACCGCGAGGGCAATCCCATTGAGTCGCAGTTGAACTACACCCTTAAGCCCTCTACCGCCGCGCTGCCCGCCACGCCAATGGCGATGAAAGGCATGTATTTCTATATGGCCGATGCGGCGGTGTTCACCGACTGTGTCACCGGTAAACGCTTCCCGGTAGTGAACAACGCGCAGCTGGAGCGGGGATTTGCTGCCGCGCAGCAAGGGGAAATGAAACCGGTATTGCTGCATATCGAAGCGCATTTCGTGTTGCAGGCGAATCCGGATAGCGGGGCAATGCAGAAAACGCTGGTGGCGGATAACGCTGGCGCGTTCAAGCCTGGTGCGGATTGCGATGAGTAATCGCCGCTAAAAAAACGCCCTGCGGGTGCAGGGCGTCAGGTTTACTTCTTAATCTGGCTGACCAGGTAATCCACAATCTCACCGGTCTTGATCATTTTCTTCTCGCCTTCACGACGATACTTATATTCGATCTCGTCGCTGTCGAGGTTGCGGTCGCCAATCACCACGGTGTGCGGGATACCGATCAGCTCCATATCCGCAAACATCACGCCCGGGCGCTCTTTACGATCGTCCATCAGCACGTCGATACCGTGCGCGCGCAGCTCGCTATAGAGTTTCTCGGCCAGTTCCTGAACGCGGAAAGATTTGTGCATGTTCATCGGCAGGATCGCTACCTGGAACGGCGCGATGGCGTCCGGCCATACGATGCCGCGCTCGTCGTGGTGCTGTTCAATCGCAGCAGCCACTACGCGGGTTACCCCGATGCCGTAGCAGCCCATGGTCAGCGTCTGGTTGCGGCCATCTTCGCCCTGAACGGAGGCTTTCAGCGCTTCAGAATATTTGGTGCCTAACTGGAAAATATGGCCCACTTCGATACCGCGCTTGATCAGCAGCGTACCCTGGCCGTCCGGGCTCGGATCGCCTGCCACCACGTTGCGGATATCCGCCACTTCCGGCGTAGCCACATCGCGATCCCAGTTGATGCCGAAGTAGTGTTTGCCATCGATATTGGCACCCGCAGCGAAATCGCTCATCGCAGCCACGGAACGGTCGATAACCACCGGGATCGGCATATTCACCGGGCCGAGTGAGCCAGGACCTGCATTGACCACCGCGCGGATTTCCGCTTCGGTTGCGAACGTCAGCGGGCTTGCTACCTGGGCCAGCTTCTCTGCTTTAACTTCATTCAGCTCATGGTCGCCACGCACTAACAGCGCCACCAGCGGATAAGCGCTGCCTTCAACGGATTTCACCAGCAGGGTTTTCACCGTTTTCTCGATCGGCAGGTTATGTTGCTCAACCAGCTCGGCGATGGTTTTCGCGTTCGGCGTATCGACCAGATGCATTTCCTGGGTCGCTGGCGCGCGCGGCGCTTTCGGCGCAACGGCTTCAGCCAGTTCGATATTGGCGGCGTAATCGGAAGTGTCAGAGAAAATGATGTCATCTTCGCCGCTCTGTGCCAGCACCTGGAACTCGTGCGAGGCGCTGCCGCCGATGGAGCCGGTATCCGCCTGAACCGGACGGAAATCCAGCCCCATACGGGTAAAGATTTTGCTGTACGCCTCGTACATGGCGTCATAAGTCGCCTGCAGGGATTCCTGAGAGGTATGGAAAGAGTAAGCGTCTTTCATGATAAATTCGCGCGAACGCATTACGCCGAAACGCGGACGAACTTCATCACGGAATTTGGTCTGGATCTGGAAGAAGTTGAGCGGCAGCTGTTTATACGAGCTCAGTTCGTTACGGATCAGATCGGTGATGACTTCTTCATGCGTCGGGCCAAGGACGAACGGACGGTCCCCGCGGTCGACTAAACGTAATAATTCCGGGCCGTACTGCTCCCAACGCCCGCTCTCTTCCCACAGGTCTGCTGGCTGAACCACTGGCATCAACACCTCGATAGCACCGGCGTTATTCATCTCTTCACGCACGATGTTTTCGACTTTTTTCAGGACGCGCAGGCCAGTCGGCAGCCAGGTATATAACCCGGAGGCGAGCTTGCGGATCATCCCGGCGCGCAGCATCAGCTGATGGCTGATAACCTCGGCGTCGGCGGGTGTCTCCTTCAGAGTGGAGAGCATATATTGGCTAGTACGCATTATTACGATTCCATTAGATGGTTCAGATACAGGCAAATGGCCTGACTTAAGTAAAGTGAATTAGTTTACCAGCGAGGCCGGATTGCCAAAAGAGAAGGGTGCGAAATTAACGCGCTTCGAGTGCAAACACTTCGCAACCCGTATCGGTTACGCGCCAGCGCACGTTGAAATCCAGCAGCCAGACGGCGTAGGTTTTACCGGGATCTTCCGTTTTGCGATAGGCCGGACGCGGATCCTGAGCCAGCACTTCACGGATAAACTGTTCCAGGCGAGGATAGCGCGCATCAAGTTGGCGGATTCGATATTGCACGTCATCGGTAAAAGAGACCGCCATCGCGGCGTCGGGTGCCTGTTGGGCGTAGCCTGCACGGGCATCCGGCAGCGCTTCGGCGAACGGCAGATAGGGTTTGATATCAATGACCGGGGTGCCGTCCACCAGATCCAGTCCGCCTAATTGCAGTATCACCTCATCTTTATGGCAGCGGATCCCTTCCAGCGAAACCAGCGACATACCGACCGGATTAGGGCGGAAAGTGGAACGGGTCGCGAATACGCCCATCCGCGCATTGCCGCCAAGCCGGGGAGGGCGCACGGTAGGATGCCAGCCGCCTTCCATGGTTTGATGAAAAATAAACACTACCCAGATATGGCTGAACGCTTCCAGACCACGCACCGCGTCAGGGTTGTTGTAAGGGGAGAGAAGATGCAGCTCGCCGCCCCCGCTGGTGACAAGACCAGGCTGGCGGGGGACTGCGAATTTTTCTTTATAGGGCGAACGGATAACGCCTATCTGCTCGAGGCAGAACTGACTCATTTGGCAGAGACTTTTAACGCTGAACCCACGCAAACGGCCTGGCGGTAGCAACCCGGCGTACCGCTGGTCACTTCACAACTGTGCAGCAATACGGCATTGGCTTTCATTTTTGATGCATTAATTTGCATGCGTTTGCGTGCGGTTGGGATATTCGGCGGTGAATCCTGATTCGATGCCTGGCATGATTCGCCACTAACTTCACCTAAATCACGGAACGGCTTGCCGACCAGATCTTCCGCGTTAGTATAAATTCTGACGGGGGCAGGGCGCGGGGCCTGCGGCTTCGCGGGCTCGACTTTTGCCGGGGCTGCCGTGCTTTTGACAGGTTCAACAGGGGATCTGCTTATCATTGAACAGCCGCTCACCATGAGTGCCAGCAAACAGATCGGTAAAGCACGCATAATTTATCCTCAATCATAATTAAATCGTAGGTTATTGAATCAGGTGCCTGCACAAATAACAAGACGGGCGTGCGCCCGTCCTGAATATTTATGTCGTTCTTATTGAAGAAACGAATTACCAGCCTTTAACCGCGCCGCCGTTAAAGGTTTTGTTCGCGGCTTCGTTTACTTCATCAGACTGGTAAGCCTGAACGAATTTCTTCACGTTTTCCGCGTCTTTGTTGTCTTCGCGAGTCACGATCAGGTTCACGTACGGGGAGTCTTTATCTTCCACGAAGATGCCGTCTTTAGCCGGCGTCAGGTTGATCTGGCTGGCGTAGGTGGTGTTGATAACGGCCAGGGCAATCTGCGCATCGTCCAGGGAACGCGGCAGCTGCGGTGCTTCCAGCTCAACAATCTTCAGGTTTTTCGGGTTCTCAGTCACGTCCAGTACGGTCGGCAGCAGGCCCACGCCGTCTTTCAGTTTAATCAGACCCACTTTCTGCAGCAGCAGCAGGGAACGGCCCAGGTTAGTCGGGTCGTTAGGCACTGCGATCTGTGCGCCTTCCTGCAGCTCATCCAGCGATTTGATTTTTTTGGAGTAGCCGGCAATTGGGTAAACGAAGGTATTGCCAACGGAAACCAGTTTATAACCACGGTCTTTGATCTGCTGATCGAGGTACGGTTTGTGCTGGAAGGCGTTAGCGTCGATATCGCCTTTGTTCAGCGCTTCGTTCGGCAGAACGTAATCGTTGAAGGTCACCAGCTCAACGTCCAGACCGTATTTCTCTTTCGCGACTTTCTGAGCGACTTCAGCCACCTGCTGCTCCGCACCGACAATCACGCCTACTTTAATGTGGTTAGGATCTTTTTCTTCCTGACCACAGCCAACCAGCGCCAGAGAACCAATCAACGCGCCTACTGCTGCGAAAGTTTTTAATTTGAAAGACATAGCGATTCCTTACTCTTTTGATGTTGTGTTCGTTACTTATGCGTGACAGCCCGGACGATACGATCGCCGGAGATTTGAATGAGATACACCAGAACGACCAGTAATACTAATACTGTATTCATCACCGTGGCGTTATAACCGATATAACCGTACTGATAGCCGATCTGTCCCAGACCGCCCGCGCCTACCGCGCCGCCCATGGCGGAGTAGCCGACCAGGGTAATCAGCGTAATGGTGGCGGCGTTAACCAGACCCGGCAACGCTTCCGGCAACAGTACCTTGCGAACAATCTGCATCGGCGTGGCACCCATCGCGCGCGACGCTTCGATCAGCCCCGACGGGATTTCCAGCAGGGCGTTTTCTACCATACGGGCGATAAACGGCGCAGCGCCGACCGTCAGCGGAACAATCGCCGCCTGCAGGCCGATAGACGTGCCAACAATGGCGCGGGTAAACGGAATCATCCACACCAGTAAAATAATAAATGGGATGGAGCGGAAGATATTCACCAGCGCGGACAGCACGCGATAAACGCTGGCATTCTCATTAATCTGACCCGGACGGGTGACATACAGCAGTACGCCTGCCGGCAGGCCCAGCACAAAGCCGAAGAAGCCGGAAACGAAGGTCATCGCCAGCGTTTCCCAGACGCCGCGAACCAGCAACCACATCATTGCTTCAGACATAACCCAGAACCTCTACTTTTACATGATGTTGTTGCAAATACGCGATAGCCGCCTGCGTCTCTTCGGACGTGCCGTGCATTTCAGCCAGCATGATCCCGAACTTCACGCCGCCGGCGTAATCCATCTGGGCGCTAATAATGTTGTTATTGACGTTGTAACGACGCGCGGTTTCGGACAGCAGCGGCGCATCCACCGACTGGCCGGTAAACTCCAGACGCAGCAGCGGCACCGAATCTGCCTGCGCGATAGGCTGCAAACGCTGAGCGTAATCTTCCGGAATATCCAGATGCAGGGTGGACTGAATAAACTGCTGAGCCAGCGGCGTCTTCGGATGGGAAAACACTTCGCTCACCGTATCCTGCTCAATCAGCTCGCCGTTGCTGATCACGGCGACGCAATCGCAGATGCGCTTCACCACATCCATTTCATGCGTAATCAACAGAATGGTTAAACCAAGGCGACGGTTGATGTCTTTCAGCAGTTCGAGGATAGAACGGGTGGTCGCCGGATCCAGCGCGCTGGTGGCTTCATCGCACAACAATACCTTCGGGTTGCTGGCCAGCGCGCGGGCAATGGCGACACGCTGCTTTTGACCGCCAGACAGGTTAGCCGGATAGACATCGTGCTTCTCAGACAGACCAACCAGATCCAACAGTTCAGTGACGCGGCGCTTAACTTCTTCACGCGGAACGTTATCCAGTTCTAACGGCAGCGCAACGTTGCCGTAAACGGTACGGGAAGAGAGCAAATTAAAGTGCTGGAAAATCATGCCAATCTGGCGGCGGGCTTTGGTCAATTGCGACTCGGAAAGCGCCGTTAAATCTTGTCCATCAACCAGAACGCTGCCCTGAGTGGGGCGCTCAAGTAAGTTCACGCAGCGAATCAGCGTACTTTTGCCTGCGCCGGAGGCGCCAATCACGCCATAAATTTGCCCGGCGGGAACGTCCAGACTGACGTTATTCAACGCCTGAATGGTGCGGTTCCCTTGCTGGAACACTTTGGTGATATTCGAAAGTTTGATCATTAGCTATTTATTATCGTATGAGAGTGAGCCGTGGCATTTTGTCTTGCCAGATACGGCGGATGACCGTACATGAAATGGATGTTAAGGCATCCAGACGTCTAAATCAATCTGCTGTGCATGATGAGTTGTTTCTCACAGAAAGAAACATGCGATACTACGCGCATTACTTTATATGCAGGAGTTCTACCGGTGGCTAAATCGATGCCCGCTATTTTCCTCGACCGTGACGGCACTATTAATGTCGATCACGGCTATGTCCATGAGATTGACCAGTTCGAATTTATCGATGGCGTGATCGACGCGATGCGCGAATTAAAAGAGATGGGCTTCGCGCTGGTGCTGGTGACTAACCAGTCTGGCATCGCGCGCGGTAAATTTACCGAAGCCCAATTTGAAACCCTGACGGAGTGGATGGACTGGTCGCTGGCCGATCGCGGTGTTGATCTGGATGGCATCTATTATTGCCCGCACCATCCGGAAGGGGCAGTTGACGAATTTCGCCAGAGCTGTGATTGCCGCAAACCGCAGCCGGGGATGCTGATCTCTGCGCGTGACTATCTGCACATTGATATGGCTGCTTCTTATATGATCGGCGACAAACTTGAAGATATGCAGGCGGCACAGGCGGCTGGCGTGGGTACTAAAGTGCTGGTGCGTTCTGGTAAACCGGTGACCGAAGAAGCGGAAAAAGCAGCGGATTGGGTGGTGGATAGCCTTGCGAAGCTGCCGGAAGCCATCAAAACGCGGCAAAAAACGGCGTAGTGATTAAAAGGTGAGCAGTCAGAAATTATTTTTAAAAATAGGCTTGTCAGATTCTGATTACTCCCTATAATGCGCCACCACTGACACGGAACAACGGCAAATAAGCCGGCCGGACAGCGAAGTCCCTCCGGGGAGTTCGGCGGAGAAAAGCGAAAATTAACGCTTGACTCTGAAGCGGGAAGTCGTAATATACGCACCCCGCGCCGCTGAGAAAAAGCGAAGCGGCACTGCTC
>NZ_VLPS01000008.1 GCF_007570865.1 Atlantibacter subterraneus
TTGTTCAGGAACACGATGATGTACGGAACGCCTACCTGACGACCCAGCAGGATGTGCTCACGGGTCTGCGGCATCGGGCCGTCAGTCGCAGCAACAACCAGGATCGCGCCGTCCATCTGGGCAGCACCGGTGATCATGTTTTTCACGTAGTCGGCGTGGCCCGGGCAGTCAACGTGCGCGTAGTGGCGAGTCGGGGTGTCGTATTCAACGTGAGAAGTGTTGATGGTGATACCACGAGCTTTTTCTTCCGGCGCGTTATCGATCTGATCGAATGCACGAGCAGAACCACCGTAGGTTTTAGCCAGAACGGTAGTGATGGCAGCAGTCAGGGTAGTTTTACCGTGGTCAACGTGGCCGATAGTACCAACGTTGACGTGCGGTTTTGTACGTTCAAATTTTTCTTTAGACACGGCTATATTCCTTACTATAGTGCTCTCCCCAACAGGAGAGAGCACGGGACATTAGTTTTAACCCCGGGGCTTATTTGCCACGAGCTTCAATTACGGCCTGAGCAACGTTGTTCGGCGCATCATCATACTTCAGGAATTCCATAGTATAAGATGCACGACCTTTGGTCAGAGAACGCAGCTGAGTTGCATATCCAAACATTTCAGACAGCGGAACTTCAGCGTGGATCTTAACGCCAGTAACGTCAGATTCCTGACCGCGCAGCATACCACGACGACGGCTCAAGTCACCGATAACGTCACCGGTGTTCTCTTCCGGAGTTTCTACTTCAACCTTCATGATCGGCTCAAGCAGAACAGGTTTCGCTTTCTTAAAGCCTTCTTTAAAGGCGATAGAAGCGGCCAGTTTAAACGCCAGTTCAGAGGAGTCAACGTCATGGTAAGAACCGAAGTGCAGACGAATACCCATGTCTACTACCGGGTAACCCGCCAGCGGACCAGACTTCAACTGCTCCTGGATACCTTTATCAACGGCAGGGATGTATTCGCCAGGAATTACACCACCTTTGATGTCGTTGACGAACTCGTAACCTTTCGGATTCGAGCCCGGCTCCAGCGGGTACATGTCGATAACAACATGACCGTACTGACCACGACCACCAGACTGCTTAGCGTGTTTACCTTCAATATCGGTAACTTTCGCGCGAATCGCTTCGCGGTAAGCAACCTGAGGTTTACCCACGTTAGCTTCAACGTTGAACTCGCGCTTCATACGGTCAACGATGATGTCCAGGTGCAGTTCGCCCATACCCGCGATGATGGTCTGGTTAGATTCTTCATCAGTCCATACGCGGAATGACGGGTCTTCTTTAGCCAGACGGCCCAGAGCCAGACCCATTTTTTCCTGGTCAGCTTTGGTTTTCGGTTCTACGGCGATGGAGATTACCGGCTCAGGGAATTCCATACGCTCCAGAATGATCGGCGAGTTCGGATCACACAGAGTATCACCCGTAGTCACGTCTTTCAGACCGATAGCAGCCGCGATGTCGCCTGCGCGAACTTCTTTGATCTCTTCACGTTTGTTAGCGTGCATCTGTACGATACGGCCAAAACGCTCACGAGCGGCTTTCACGGAGTTCAGTACGGTATCACCAGAGTTAACCACGCCAGAGTACACGCGGAAGAACGTCAGGTTACCTACGAACGGGTCGGTCGCGATTTTGAACGCCAGTGCAGAGAACGGCTCGTCATCGCTAGCGTGACGCTCAGCCGGAGTATCTTTACCGTCATCCAGCATACCGTTGATCGCAGGTACGTCAGTCGGTGCCGGCAGGTAATCGATTACCGCATCCAGCATTGCCTGAACACCTTTGTTCTTAAATGCAGAACCACAGGTTACCAGGATGATTTCGTTGTTCAGAACGCGCTGACGCAGAGCTTTCTTGATTTCTTCCTCGGTCAGCTCTTCGCCGCCCAGGTATTTTTCCATCAGCTCTTCAGAAGCTTCAGCAGCAGATTCGATCAGATTCTGGTGCCATTCTTCAGCCAGGTCCTGCATATCAGCCGGGATATCTTCGTATTCGAAGGTCACGCCCTGATCTGCATCGTTCCAGTTGATGGCTTTCATTTTCACCAGGTCAACAACACCGGTGAAACCTTCTTCAGCACCAATCGCCAGCTGCAGCGGAACCGGGTTCGCGCCCAGACGGGATTTGATCTGACCAACAACTTTCAGGAAGTTCGCACCCATACGGTCCATTTTGTTAACGAACGCGATACGCGGAACTTTATATTTGTTTGCCTGACGCCATACGGTTTCAGACTGCGGCTGAACACCACCAACTGCGCAGTAAACCATTACCGCACCGTCAAGCACACGCATGGAACGTTCTACTTCGATAGTGAAGTCAACGTGGCCCGGGGTGTCGATGATGTTTACGCGATGCGGTTCATACTGCTTAGCCATACCAGACCAGAACGCAGTAGTCGCTGCGGAGGTGATGGTGATACCACGCTCCTGCTCCTGCTCCATCCAGTCCATGGTAGCGGCGCCGTCATGAACTTCACCGATTTTATGGTTTACACCGGTGTAGAACAGAATACGTTCGGTAGTAGTGGTTTTACCGGCGTCGATGTGTGCACTGATACCGATGTTACGGTAGCGTGCAATGGGTGTTGTACGAGCCATTTGATTCCTCGTTTATTGCATTAGGCGTTCAGATTAAGTTAACCAGTGCGGGCAACCCAACTGAAGCGCCCGCCTGGTGACTATCATTCCGAAGGGATTACCAACGGTAGTGTGCGAACGCCTTGTTGGCTTCTGCCATACGGTGAACGTCTTCACGTTTCTTCACTGCAGTACCTTTGTTGTCTGCAGCGTCAGTGAGTTCGTTCGCCAGGCGCAGAGCCATGGATTTATCACCGCGTTTACGAGCAGCTTCAACGATCCAACGCATTGCCAGAGCATTACGACGGACCGGACGAACTTCAACTGGAACCTGATAAGTAGAACCACCAACGCGGCGGGACTTAACTTCGACAGTCGGACGAACGTTGTCCAGAGCGACTTCGAAAGCTTCCAGTTCATTTTTACCAGAGCGTTGAGCCAGGGTCTCAAGAGCACTGTATACGATGGCTTCTGCAGTAGATTTTTTACCATCTACCATCAGGATATTTACAAATTTAGCCAGCAGTTCTGATCCGAACTTCGGATCCGGCAGAATTTTACGCTGACCAATGACGCGACGACGTGGCATGGAAATACTCCGTTGTTAATTCAGGATTGTCCAAAACTCTACGAGTTTAGTTTGACAGTAATATAAAACGTTTGGCCTTACTTAACGGAGAACCATTAAGCCTTAGGACGCTTCACGCCGTACTTGGAGCGAGCTTGCTTACGGTCTTTAACGCCGGAGCAGTCAAGCGCACCGCGAACGGTGTGATAACGAACACCCGGGAGGTCTTTAACACGACCGCCACGGATCAGGATCACGGAGTGCTCCTGCAGGTTGTGACCTTCACCACCGATGTAGGAAGTCACTTCAAAACCGTTTGTCAGACGAACACGGCACACTTTACGCAGAGCGGAGTTCGGTTTTTTCGGGGTGGTGGTATATACGCGAGTACATACGCCACGTTTTTGCGGGCATGCTTCCAGCGCCGGCACGTTGCTTTTTGCAACTTTGCGAGAGCGTGGTTTGCGTACCAGCTGGTTAACTGTTGCCATTAAATAGCTCCTGGTTTTAGCTTTTGCTTCGTAAACACGTAATAAATCGACCTCATATAATATGAGGACGCAGAATTTTATGGCTCTGTCGAAAAGGAGTCAAGAAATATACAGCGATCTCGGGCTACCAGTTCATCTGTCCAGGGTGCGTAATGGCCAATCTGACGAAGTCATTATAGCTAACCCTGCCGATATCGGTCGAAATTTGACCACTCAAACCTCTCGCAACAATGTCATTTTCCAGCGCGTAAAGGGATATGGAGGCCTGCTGTAATAATTCAAGGAAGGAAGTGCCTGCGATACCGGCCGCCACGCCATCCTGAATCAGCAAGACATCATCGCCGGGCGCAAGCATCCGCAGGAAGCCCGTGAAATCCATCTGCCATGGCGAACGCGTTAAGGTATGCAGCATTGAAACCTCAGAAACGTAAAATCACATCGTACTGGCTAAGCGTGTCCCGCAGTTGCACACTGTCCAGCGCTTCTGCCTCCACAACAAACTCGCTGGCGTTCGGGTCCAGCCCGCGTTCGCGCAACGAGTCGGCGCATAGCCAGCAGTTCTCAATATCGTAGAGTGCCAGCAGTTTGAAAGTGGCAATATAGTCGCGCGCCAGGATCTCGCCGGGCTGTTGGCCTGCCAGGATTTGAAAAACGCCGTCGCCAATAAAGAAAACGCCCAACTCATCGCTTAGCGCCGATGTCGCCAACAGCGCGTCCAGCCCTTCACGCCCTGCTGAGGTACCATGGGGAGCGGAAGAAAAAACAAACGCGACACGGTTCATCAGAATTGCACCATACGATCGCTGGTCAGCGCCGCTTCAGCCAGTGCGCCAAGGCCGCTTAACGTAAATCCAGGCTGTAGATTAGCGCCAGGCAAATTGAGTTGCTGCGCCTGTTCGTCGTCGGTGATACCGCGTCGTAACGCCGCCGCGACGCAAATGTGCAGCGCCACACCCTGCTCTTCACTTAAGCGTTGCCAGGCGCGCACCATATCAAACTCATCGCTGGCAGGGGACGTCAGCTGATTGGCGTTATAAACGCCTTCCCGATAAAAGAAGACGCTTTCCACACGATGCCCTTCGTCAATGACAGCTCTGGCGAATTGGTAAGCGCTGCTGGCTTGCTGCGTGCCATACGCCGGGCCGGTAACCATAAGCGCAAATCGCATTAGCGTTCTTGCCCGGTAAAGTCGCCGCTCTTGAACTGGCGAATATAGAGATAAACCGTGTGTTTGGAGATGTTCAATCGATCGGCGACCTGGTTGATGGCATCTTTAATATCGAAAATACCTTTCTCATAGAGGTTGAGCACAATCTGGCGGTTCTTGGCATTGTTGGAGACATTGCGATCCGCGTTGACCTCTTCAATGGTGAATTCCAGCGTTTGCATCACCAGGTCTTCCACCGAGGAGGCGAAGTTAACCGAGGACGGCACTTCCTGATCCTGGGTTTCCGGCGGCACAAAGGTGCTCATAATCTGCGAGAACGGCACGTCGAGATTCATATTGATGCACAACAGGCCGATTACCCGCTGATCGCGGTTGCGGATAGCAATAGTGACAGACTTCATCAGCACGCCGCTTTTGGCGCGGGTGAAATAGCACTTCGACACGCTGCTGTCGGCACCGGTCATATCATGCAGCATACGCAGCGCCAGGTCGGTTATCGGCGAACCAATTTTTCGCCCGGTGTGTTCGCCGTTCGCGATGCGGATGGCGGAGCATTTCAGGTCCTGCAAAGAGTGCAACACGATTTCGCAATGTGAGCCAATTAGCATGGCTAACCCGTCCACTACCGCTTCATAGGATTTAAGAATATCGAAATCAGTTTGATCAAAAGGACGTTGGTCCAGTAAATCAAGTTCACTGGTCTCGTTAGTTAAAAGCGAATTGGACATGAAAGAATACCACCCTATACATAGAGCCTGTCGTATTTCGGTGTCAGGGCAGACTCATCACTCAGTTGTTACGCAAACAGATAAAGTAATACAGCGTCAGACGTGTTTTCCAGTGTTAATTATACCCGTCATCTTTCGGGTTGCCTGTGCCCGGGCCTGAAACATAACGGACAAATTCCCTGCGGCAAATAAAAAACCGCCGCCTGGCAGGCGGCGGTTTCACACTCTTGCTTATTGCTTAGCGTCGTCGCCAGCAGCGGCTTTCTCATCTGCTTGCGGCGCGGCATCGGCTTTCGGAGCCGGTTTGATGTCCAGCAGCTCTACGTCAAACACCAGGGTAGAGTTGGCAGGAATGCCCGGTACGCCATTTTTACCGTAAGCCAGCTCTGGTGGGATAACCAGCTTAATTTTGCCGCCTTTCTTGATGTTTTTAAGGCCTTCAGTCCAGCCCGGGATCACACCGTCAAGACGGAAAGAGAGCGGCTCGCCACGGGTGTATGAGTTATCAAACTCTTTACCGTCAACCAGCGTCCCTTTGTAGTTAACCACAACGGTGTCGCTGTCTTTAGGCGCTTCGCCAGTACCGGCTTTTTCTACTTTGTACAGCAGGCCGGTAGAGGAGGTTTTC
The DNA here is from genome assembly GCF_007570865.1 of Atlantibacter subterraneus. GTDB lineage: Bacteria > Pseudomonadota > Gammaproteobacteria > Enterobacterales > Enterobacteriaceae > Atlantibacter > Atlantibacter subterraneus. Next base: position 6,158 of record NZ_VLPS01000008.1, read on the forward strand.
ACACCTTTTTCTTTTGCGAAGGTATCACGGTAGGCTTTGCCTTTATCGGCGTTTTCTTTCGCGTCTTTTTCCATCTTCTCTTGCGCTGAGGCTTTCACACGCGCTTCAAACGCCTGGAGAGTCTGCTCAATTTCCTGATCGGAAAGTTTGCTCTTATCAGCAAATGCGTCCTGAACACCGGCAATCAGCTGTGCTTTATCTAATTTAATGCCCAGCTTTTCTTGTTCTTTTAATGAGTTTTCCATGTAACGACCCAGCGAAGCACCCAGCGCATAAGCTGATTTCTGGTCATCATTTTGGAATGCTGATTTGCTCTCGGCAGAGGCAGCAGGCGCGGCCGCAGGAGCAGCAAACGCAGGTGCATTCAGAGCAACGGCCAGAGTGGTCGCCAGCAGCGTGACTTTAAACAGTGATTTCATCCATTTCTCCAGAACCGGGGCCTCTCACCCCGGATTAATATCAGCAAAGAGGCTTACTATAACGTCGAGGAAGAAATCTACACAATCTTCGGGCCCGTTATAGGATCAAAATGAGACTATTTTTGTATGCAGAAGTTTCATCTCCGGTAAATCATCGCTGCAAACACCCTGTTTTTTCGCGTAAAATCCCAAAACTTATTTAAACGCTGTCAGAGAGGTTAGTCATGCAGCATCAATCGACCGAACAACGGCTGGCAGAGCTTGAAAGTCGTCTTGCATTTCAGGAAATTACCATCGAAGAGTTAAACCAGACGGTAACGGCCCACGAGCTGGAGATGGTTAAGCTGCGGGAGCATCTTAGGTTATTAGTGGAAAAGCTGAAGGCCACACAACCTTCGATGGTCGCGTCGCAGTCTGAAGAAACGCCCCCACCGCATTATTGAGAGCAATAAAAAAGGCAGCCAGGCTGCCTTTTTCGTTTTCGCGCTTAGTGGCAACCGCAGCCGCCGTTGCCGCCGCAACCGCCTTTGCCGTGCTCGTGGCCGTGGTCATGGCCGTGACCGCCGCAGCAGCCGTCGTGACCGTGGTCATGATCGTGGTCATGGCCATGCGCGCCGTGAACGTGGCCATGAGCCAGTTCTTCTTCGGTCGCTTCGCGGATCGCCACAACTTCCACGTTGAATTTCAGATTCTGTCCAGCCAGCATGTGGTTGCCGTCGACCACAACGTGATCGTCTTCCACTTCAGTGATTTCAACCGGAACCGGGCCCTGGTCAGTTTCAGCCAGGAAACGCATGCCAACCTGCAGTTCGTCAACGCCCATGAATACGTCTTTGGGTACGCGCTGCACCAGGTTTTCGTCATACTGGCCGTAAGCGTCGTTGGCACCTACAGCAACGTCGAATTTATCGCCGACGTCGTGGCCTTCCAGCGCATTTTCCAGACCGGAAATCAGTGAGCCATGACCATGAAGATAGTCCAGCGGTGCACTCACCGGAGACTCATCCACCAATACACCGTCTTCTGTACGTACCTGATAGGCCAGGCTGACCACCAGGTCTTTTGCTACTTTCATGATATCTCCTGAGCGTGGAAAAATTTCTGGCGCCGATTGTAACGGAAATCGACGCCTGTGTACCCCTAAGCTTAAAAAAAGCTGGTCGATCGCGCTAGTCGGGATGGAAAATCCCAATCACTTGCTCTTGCTCGCGCACATGCGACTGGGCAGATTTATCCGCCTCACGCATTTGATGGCCGCACTTAACGCATTCAACAATATCGACATTATTTTCGCGCCACATCGCCAGCGAATCCTGCGCCTGGCAGGACGGACAAACCGCCCCGGCTATAAATCTTTTACGCACTGCGGTACCTCGTTATTACTCAAATTCATCCCAACCATCAAACTGCCGTCGCTCCTGCTGCATTTCACGCTGGAAGATCTCTTCCAGTTCGCGGCGAGCTTCGCGCACGCGGGATATCTGCGCGGTATCGGTATGGATGGGCATTAATTCCCGCAGCATACGCATATCCAACCGACGAAAATGCAGCTGCGCGCGCTGGGCCTGATGGGGATGCAGTCCCACCGATATTAACGCTTTGCGGCCAAGTTCAAGCGCGCTGGAAAACGTCTCACGGGAAAATTGCGTAACGCCTGCCTGCAGCAGCTCATGGGCCTCAACGCGCCCCCGCGCACGGGCTAAAATCGCCAGATGAGGAAAATGCTGTTGGCAAAGGTGCACAATCTTTAGGGTATCTTCCGGCTCATTACTGGTAATGACAATGGATTTTGCTTGTTCCGCCCCGGCAGAACGCAAAAGCTCGAGTTGTGTCGCATCCCCGTAGTAAACCTTGTAACCGTATTTGCGCATCAGATTGACGCTGCTAATATCGCGCTCCAGCACCGTAATACGCATCTTATTCGCCATCAGTAAGCGCCCAATCACCTGACCGAAGCGCCCAAAGCCCACCACAATCACCTGCGGCTTATCATCTTCAACCCAGGGTTGCTCATCGCCATCTTCTGGCTCATTGAACCGGCGCGCCAGATGCTTATCAATGCGCTTCATTAATAGCGGCGTGGTCATCATCGACAGCGTCACGGTAACCAGCAGCAGCGCCATCTGATCCCCCTGAAACAGCCGCTGCGATGAAGCCGTTGAAAACAGCACAAACGCAAATTCGCCGCCCTGGCTGAGTACGCCGGAAAATTGCAGCCGCTCCGAATTACGCAACCCGTAGATATGGGCAAGGCCGTACAGCACCGCCATTTTCACCGCCACCAGAATAGCGACGCCCGCCACCACCAGCAGGATATGGGTGTACAACACCCCCAGATTGAGCGCCATGCCGACAGAGATAAAGAACAGCCCCAACAAGAGTCCCTTAAAGGGATCGATGGCGATTTCCAGCTCATGGCGATATTCGCTTTCCGCCAGCAGGATCCCGGCGATAAACGTCCCCAGCGCCATCGACAGGCCTAACGCATCCATAAACAGCGCCGAGCCCAGCACCAGTAACAGGGTCGCGGCAGTAAACACCTCGCGCACCCCGGAACTGGCGATGAAGCGAAACACCGGGCGCAGCAGATAACGGCCACCAATCAACATCCCGGCGAACGCCAGCACCTTGAGACCAACTTTAGTCCAGTCGAGATGCTCATCGGCATTGCCCGCCAGCAGCGGCACCAGCGCCAGCGCCGGGATCACCGCCAGATCCTGAAACAGCAGCACTGAAAAGCCCAATTGCCCGGACTCGCTGCGGTTCATGCCTTTTTCACGCATGAGTTGCAGCGCCATCGCGGTAGAAGACATCGCCAGGCCAATCCCACCGACAATCGCCGCCTGCCAGGAGAAGTTAGTGAGCATCAGCAACACCGCCAGGATCCCCGCGCTAAGCAGTACCTGCGCTGCCCCCACGCCGAAAATTGAACGCCGCAGTTGCCACAGTTTCGCCGGGTTCAGCTCCAGCCCGATGATAAACATCAGGAATACCACGCCCAGCTCAGAGAAATGCAGGATCTCATCAACGTCGCTGATAAAACCTAACCCCCACGGGCCGATAGCAATCCCCGCCAGCAAGTAGCCCAGCACCGCGCCAATGCCTAAACGCGCCGCCAGCGGCACCGCGACCACCGCCGCGAATAAAAACAGCACGCCCGCTAACAACATATCCGCGCCTTCCATTATCGACCTCCCGGAATACGCGGTGACGCCAGCCATTCGCCATAGGCTTTGGCGTGATTTTCTAATTCTGCCAGCGCCTGGCGACGTGCCCAGTAGACGATCATTGGCGAAAGCCACTGCATATGGCACATGGCCGCCGTCAGTTCGAAGGGACGAAGAATTTCACTGAGAGAGTAGCGATTAAAACCATCACCGCGATAAGCGCCTTCCGGCTCGCCGGTGGTGATGACGCTACGCCAGTACTTTCCCGCGAGCTGATTCCCTCCCGGTCCGCTGGCAAAGCCGCGGCTGAGCACCCGGTCGAGCCACTCTTTGAGCAACGCCGGGCAGCTGTAGGTATAAAGCGGGTGTTGAAACACAATGACGTCGTGCGCCAACAGCAATTCCTGTTCACGCGGGATATCAATAAAAAAGTCTGGATAGTGTGCATAGAGATCGTGCACGGTAACATTTGCAAGTTGCGAAGCCGGCTTAAGCAGAACCCGGTTTGCCACCGAGTCCTGGGATTCCGGATGGGCATACAGCAGCAACACTTTCGCTGTGTCTGACATCATTCCCCTCCCGGGCGTAAAACTTTTCTCTTCCCGACGGGCACGCAACTGCCTGCGCCGCCAATCTTCTTGCCGCAATGGCGCAGCCAGAATGATTTTGTGTATCGTCTTCTTTTTGGGCTACCATTGCGGCCCGGTGCGGCGAATCGCCCACACCTTACATTATCATAATGACAAATTAACATAGTCAGAACATACGGCGCTCTATGATTGTATTCTCCTCGTTGCAAATTCGTCGCGGCACACGCGTACTGCTGGATAACGCGACCGCTACCATCAACCCTGGCCAAAAAGTGGGCCTGGTGGGTAAAAACGGCTGCGGTAAATCTACCCTGCTATCGCTGCTGAAAAGCGAAATCACCGCCGACGGGGGGAGCTATACCTTTCCGGGCAACTGGCAGTTAGCCTGGGTGAATCAGGAAACCCCTGCCCTCGCCGTTCCGGCCATGGAATACGTGATCGATGGCGATCGCGAATACCGCCAGTTTGAGCGCGAGCTTAACGACGCCAACGTCCGCAACGACGGTCACGCCATTGCCACCGCGCACGGCAAGCTCGACGCCATCAATGCCTGGACCATTCGTTCCCGCGCCGCCAGCCTGCTGCACGGCTTAGGTTTCAGCAACGAGCAGCTCGACCGCCCGGTCAGCGATTTCTCCGGTGGATGGCGGATGCGCCTTAACCTGGCGCAGGCGCTGATTTGCCGCTCCGACTTGCTGCTGCTCGATGAACCGACCAACCACCTCGATTTAGATGCGGTTATCTGGCTGGAAAAATGGCTGAAAAGCTATCAGGGAACGCTGATTTTGATCTCCCACGACCGTGACTTTCTCGATCCGGTGGTGGATAAAATTATTCATATCGAACAGCAGACGATGTTCGAATACACCGGCAACTACAGCTCGTTCGAACGCCAGCGCGCCACGCGTCTCGCGCAGCAGCAGTCGATGTATGAAAGCCAGCAGCAGCGCGTGGCGCACCTGCAAAGCTTTATCGACCGATTTAAAGCCAAAGCTTCGAAAGCGAAGCAGGCCCAGAGCCGTATCAAAATGCTCGAGCGCATGGAGCTGATTCTGCCCGCGCACGTCGATAATCCGTTCCACTTCAGTTTTCGCGCCCCGGAAAGCCTGCCCAATCCGCTGTTGAAGATGGAAAAAGTCAGCGCGGGCTATGGCGATAAAACGATTCTCGACTCCATCAAGCTCAACCTGGTGCCGGGCTCGCGCATCGGGTTGCTGGGCCGTAACGGCGCGGGTAAATCGACGCTGATTAAACTGCTGGCGGGCGAACTGGCCCCAATGCAGGGTGAGATTGGCCTGGCGAAGGGCATCAAGCTCGGCTATTTCGCCCAGCATCAGCTGGAATTTTTGCGCGCCGATGAGTCGCCGCTCCAGCACCTGGCGCGTATTGCGCCGCGTGAACTGGAACAGCAGCTGCGCGATTATCTCGGCGGTTTCGGCTTCCAGGGTGATAAGGTCAGCGAGAACACTGAACGCTTCTCCGGCGGCGAAAAAGCGCGGCTGGTGCTGGCGCTGATTGTCTGGCAGCGCCCTAACCTGCTGCTGCTCGATGAACCGACTAACCACCTCGATCTGGATATGCGCCAGGCGCTCACCGATGCGCTAATTGAATTTGAAGGTGCGCTGGTGGTGGTCTCGCACGACCGTCATTTACTGCGTTCCACCACTGATGATTTATATCTGGTGCACGACGGCAAAGTAGAAGCCTTTGACGGCGATCTGGAAGATTATCAGAAGTGGCTGAGCGACCTGCAAAAGCAGGAGAGCCAGCCGGCGGAGGCGGCGAAAGAGAACGCCAACAGCGCCCAGTCGCGTAAAGATCAGAAACGCCGCGAGGCGGAGCTGCGCACCCTGACGCAACCGCTGCGTAAAGAGATTATGCGTCTCGAAAAGCTGATGGAAAAACTCCAGCAGCAGCTGGCGGACGTAGAAGAGCAGCTTGGCGACAGCGCGCTGTACGATCAAAGCCGCAAGGCCGACTTAACGGAGTGCCTGCAACGCCAGGCAAAAACCAAAGCCGACCTGGAAAATTGCGAAATGGAATGGCTGGACGCTCAGGAGCAGTTAGAGCAACTGCTTCAGGAATCATAAACACTAAATAAAACATGAACCTGTGCTATGGCTGAAATTACTCCTGCGGATTTAACCGATAATCAAGAGAAGTCGCGCCATTTTCGGCCTATGCCGGGGGCACGCAATCCTCACCTGCAAACCATGCTGCCGCGTATTCTGCGGCGGCGGCTTCAGTTCACCCCGGTGTGGCAGCGGCTCGATACCCCGGACGGCGATTTTGTCGATCTGGCCTGGGGTGAAGATCCTCAAAAGGCGCGCCATAAGCCCCGGCTGGTGATTTTCCACGGTCTGGAAGGCAGTCTGAACAGCCCTTACGCCCACGGTTTAATCCAGGCGGCGCAAGCCCGCGGCTGGCTGGGAGTCGTCATGCATTTTCGGGGATGCAGCGGTGAGCCGAATCGCATGCACCGGATTTACCATTCCGGCGAAACGGAAGATGGCCGCTGGTTTCTGGAGTGGATCGCTCAGCAGTTTGGCGAACAACCCACCGCGGCGGTGGGTTTTTCCCTCGGCGGCAATATGCTGGCCTGCATGCTGGCGAAGTATCCGCAGCTACCGGTCAACGCGACGGTGATTGTTTCCGCGCCGTTTGTACTGGAGCACTGCTGCTACCATATGGAAAAAGGCTTCTCGCGAGTCTATCAGCACTACCTGTTGAATCTGCTTAAGGCCAATGCCTCGCGCAAGCTGCTGGCCTGGCCGGGCACGCTGCCGGTGGATTTAACCCAGTTGAAAAGCATTCGCCGCCTGCGCGAATTCGACGATTTAATCACCTCAAAAGCCCACGGCTTCAACGACGCGATCGATTATTACCGCCGCTGTAGCGCGATGCCGCTGCTGCCATCGATTACCCAGCCTACACTTATCATTCATGCGCAGGACGACCCGTTTATGGATAGCCACGTTATCCCGGACATCGCCCAACTGCCTGCCAATATCGAATATCAGCTGACTGAATATGGCGGGCACGTGGGATTTGTGGGCGGTACGACACTGCGCCCAACAATGTGGCTTGAAGCGCGCATTCCCGACTGGCTCACACCTTATCTGGATAAAGCATGATTATTCCTTGGCAATCCCTCGACCCGGAAACGCTTGAAAACCTCATCGAAGCTTTTGTCTTGCGGGAAGGCACCGATTATGGTGAACATGAACGCTCGCTCAGCGATAAAGTCTCGCAGGTAAAGCACCAACTGGAACGCGGTGACGCGGTTCTGGTGTGGTCGGAACTGCATGAAACGGTCAACATTATGCCGCGCGACCAATTCCGGGGCTGATCCGTTCGCTGAACAATAAAAACCACTGGCGGCTTATCAGACCGCCAGAACTCATTCGCCTTGCACGGGTCTTATTTTCATGTCGCTACCCTAAGGAGTTGTTCCGCTATGTCTGCCCAACATCCGATCATCGCCGTTACCGGCTCCAGCGGGGCCGGAACCACCACCACCAGCCTCGCCTTTCGCAAGATATTCGCCCAGCTCAACCTGCATGCCGCCGAAGTAGAAGGGGACAGTTTTCATCGCTATACCCGCCCGGAGATGGATATGGCGATCCGCAAAGCGCGCGACGTGGGTAAACACATCAGCTATTTCGGGCCGGAGGCTAACGACTTTGGCCTGCTGGAGCAGACCTTTCATCAGTACGGCCAAACCGGCACCGGGCAATCGCGTAAATATCTGCATACCTATGACGAAGCCGTGCCGTGGAATCAGGTGCCGGGTACCTTTACGCCCTGGCAACCGCTGCCCGAACCGACCGACGTGCTGTTTTACGAAGGGCTACACGGCGGCGTAGTCACCCCGCATCACGATGTGGCGCGCCATGTGGATTTGCTGGTAGGCGTGGTGCCAATCGTCAACCTGGAGTGGATCCAGAAGCTGATCCGCGACACCAGCGAACGCGGGCACTCCCGGGAAGCGGTGATGGATTCGGTGGTGCGCTCAATGGAGGACTACATTAACTTCATCACGCCGCAGTTCTCCCGCACCCACATTAATTTCCAGCGCGTGCCTACCGTGGACACCTCAAACCCGTTTGCCGCCAAAGCCATCCCGTCGCTGGATGAGAGTCTGGTGGTGATTCACTTCAGGAATCTTGAAGGGATCGATTTCCCCTGGCTGCTGGCCATGTTGCAGGGTTCATTCATTTCCCACATCAATACATTAGTGGTGCCAGGCGGGAAGATGGGGCTGGCGATGGAGCTGATTATGCTGCCGCTGGTGAAAAGAATCATGGAAGGGCGAAAAATTTAAGGCGGCAACGCCGCCTTAACAAAGAGTCTTTAGCCTTCAACGACTTCGTAGGAATGGGTGACGCTGACCGCCTTCTCCAGCATCAACGCCACTGAACAATATTTCTCTGCGGAGAGATCCACCGCACGGGATACCGCCGCGTCTTTCAATGCCTTACCGGTCACGATGAAATGCAGATTGATATGGGTAAAGTAGCGCGGTGCCTCTTCACGGCGTTCCGAGGTCAACTTCACTTCGCAGTCGGTAATGTCATGACGTCCTTTCTGAAGGATCGACACCACGTCAATGGCGCTGCAACCGCCCGCCGCCATCAACACCATTTCCATCGGGCTGGGTGCTTTGTCGCCGGAGTTACCGTCCATTAAAACCTGGTGTCCGGAAGCGGACTCACCGAGAAAAGTTAACCCTTCAACCCACTTCACTCTTGCCTGCATTTTGGTTACTCCAGTGTTTCAAAATTACTGACAGATTACGCGGCTGTAACAAAACGCGCAACGGATGAGAGCCACGTCAAGCTGAAACGAGACAATAGGAGACACTCACGTAAAGCTATGCTAAAACAGTCGGATGCTACAGCGATACATTGATGTAATGCATGTGTGCATACGACCACACCTATTACAGGCCACAGGACGTTAAAGGCCCCTTCTCCGGCCAGGAGAAGAGACGATTGCAAAAACCCAGAGGGTTATTATTGTCGCTCTCTGGAGTCAGCTTAAAACAGAGGATAACCGCGCATGGTGCTTGGCAAACCGCAAACAGACCCGACTCTCGAATGGTTCTTGTCTCATTGCCATATTCATAAGTACCCATCGAAGAGCACGCTGATTCACCAGGGTGAAAAGGCGGAAACGTTGTATTACATCGTTAAAGGCTCCGTGGCAGTGCTGATTAAAGATGAAGAGGGCAAGGAAATGATCCTCTCTTATCTGAATCAGGGCGATTTCATCGGCGAACTGGGATTGTTCGAAGAAGGTCAGGAACGCAGTGCCTGGGTTCGCGCCAAAACGGCGTGTGAAGTGGCAGAAATCTCTTACAAAAAATTCCGTCAGTTGATTCAGGTTAACCCTGACATCCTGATGCGTCTTTCTTCGCAGATGGCGCGCCGTCTGCAGGTAACGTCAGAGAAAGTGGGTAACCTCGCCTTCCTTGATGTGACTGGCCGTATCGCACAAACGCTGCTGAATCTGGCGAAACAGCCGGACGCCATGACCCACCCGGATGGTATGCAGATCAAGATCACCCGTCAGGAGATTGGCCAGATCGTCGGCTGCTCCCGCGAAACCGTTGGCCGCATTCTGAAGATGCTCGAAGATCAGAACCTGATCTCCGCCCACGGTAAAACCATTGTGGTTTACGGTACCCGCTAAACCCTACGAGACGGCGTGGCGACACGCCGTTTCATCCGACCTCACCCATGTGGCGACGCCTGATCTACCATCCGGAAATCAACTACGCACTTCGTCAAACTCTGGTGCTGTGTCTGCCTGTGGCGGTGGGTCTGATTCTGGGCCATCTGCAACAGGGCCTGCTGTTCTCTCTCGTTCCCGCCTGCTGCAATATCGCGGGTCTGGATACCCCACACAAACGCTTCTTTAAACGACTGATTATCGGCGGTTCGCTATTTGCGCTCAGCAGCCTGGCGATGCAATTACTGCTGCTTAACGCCGTGCCGCTGCCGCTGGCGCTCTCCGGGCTGGCACTGCTCCTGGGCGTAACCGCGGAAATCAGTCCGTTACATGCGCGCCTGCTCCCGGCCTCGCTCATCGCGGCAATCTTCACGCTCAGCCTGGCAGGCTATATGCCGATATGGGAACCGCTACTGCTGTATGCCCTGGGCACGCTGTGGTACGGGCTGTTCAACTGGTTTTGGTTCTGGCTGTGGCGCGAGCAGCCGCTGCGCGAAACCCTGAGCCTGCTGTACCGCCAGTTAGCGGAGTATTGCGAAGCCAAATACAGCCTGTTGACTCAGCATACCGATCCGCAAAACGCGCTGCCGCCGCTGCTGGCGCGCCAGCAAAAAACCGTCGACCTGATTACCCAGTGCTACCAGCAACTGCATATGCTGTCGACCGGTAACCATCACGGCTATAAGCGCCTGCTGCGCACCTTCCAGATCGCGCTCGATTTACAGGAACATATTTCGGTGAGCCTGCACCAGCCTGAAGAAGTGCAGAAACTGGTGCATGAAACTCATGCCGAAGCGGTGATCCGCTGGAATGCCCAAACCGTGGCGGCTCGTCTGCGCGAGCGCGCCGACGACATTCTGTATCACCGCTATCCCAAACGCTTCGAAATGGATAAACAGATCGGCGCGCTGGAGAAAATCGCCCGCCAGCACCCGGATAACCCGGTAGGCCAGTTCTGCGAATACCACTTCAGCCGTATCGCCAGGGTATTAAAATCCCAGCGCCCGCTCTATTCGCGGGATCTGATGGAAGACAAACAGCGCCGCCTGCCAGTGCTGCGCGCGTTAAAAAGCTATCTGTCGCTGAAGTCCACCGCGCTGCGCAGTTCTGCGCGTATTGCCGTAATGCTGAGTATCGCCAGCCTGGTGGGCAGCGCCCTGCATCTGCCGAAACCCTACTGGATTTTAATGACCGTGATGTTCGTAACCCAGAACGGCTACGGTGCCACGCGGGTGCGCATTCTCCACCGTGCGGGCGGTACCATGGCGGGGCTGATTATTGCCGGGATCACCCTGCACTATCACGTTGCCGACGGTTATACCCTGCTGGCGATGCTGGTCATCACCATCGTGAGTTATCTCATCATCCGCAAAAATTACGGCTGGGCCACCATCGGCTTTACCGTTACCGCGGTATACAGCCTTCAGTTGCTCTCCCTGAGCGGCGAGCAATATATTCTGCCGAGGCTTATCGATACGCTGATAGGCTGCCTGATTGCCTTTGGCGGCATGGTCTGGCTATGGCCCCAGTGGCAAAGCGGCCTGCTGCGTAAAAACGCCCACGATGCGCTGGAGGCCGACCAGAAAGCGATACGCTTAATTCTCAGCGACGACCCACAGCCGACGCCGCTGGCGTGGCAGCGCATGCTGGTGAATCAGGCGCACAATGCCCTCTACAACTCGCTGAATCAGGCCATGCAGGAGCCGGGATTTAATACCCGCTATCTGGAAGAGATGAAACTGTGGGTGACGCACAGCCAGTTTATCGTCGAGCACATTAATGCCATGACCACCATGGCGCGGGAACATACTATGCTGACGCCGGATCTGGCGCAGCGCTATTTGCAGTCATGCGAAATTGCGCTGCAACGCTGCCAGCAGCGGCTGGAATATGACGAGCCGGGTGAGACCAAAGACGCGGTAATACTGGATATGCCGGAAGCCATGTCTCAGGGGCCGTTAAGCGTACTGGAACAGCACCTGCAGCGGATACTCGGCCACCTCGACACCATGCATACCATTTCATCAGTAGCATGGCGTCAGCGGCCGCATCATGGGATCTGGCTTAACCGGCGACTCAATAATCCAAAAGCGGTTAACGACTGACTTTCGCCACGGCCTGCGCGAAGCGCGTCATGCCTTCGTCAATGTCCGCCACGTCCACCACCAGCGAGGGGGCAAAACGCATCACATCCGGACCGGCGTTAAGCACCATAACGCCCGCCTCTGCCGCGGCGTATAAGAATTCACGGGCGCGGCCTTTAAACTGCGGTTTAAGCTCCGCGCCAATCAATAGTCCCATACCGCGAATATCGCTGAACACATCGTACTGCGCATCGATCTGCTCAAGATGCTGCACGAAGCGCGCGCGCTTGTGGTTTACGCCAGCCAGTACATCCGGCGTATTGATGATATCAAACGCCGCACCGGCAACCGCGCAGGCCAGCGGGTTACCGCCATAGGTGGAGCCGTGAGAGCCCACATGGAACGCCGAGGCGATATCCTGAGTGGTCAGCATCGCGCTAATCGGGAAACCGCCGCCCAGCGCTTTGGCGCTGGTGAGGATATCCGGCGTCACGCCGTAATGTATGTAAGCGAACAGATCTCCGGTACGGCCCATGCCGCACTGCACTTCATCAAATACCAGCAGCGCCTGATGCTGGTCGCACAGATCGCGCAGCCCCTGTAAGAATTCCGGGGTCGCCGCCGTCACGCCACCTTCACCCTGAATCGGCTCTACCACGACGGCACAGGTGTGATCGTCCATCACCGCTTTCACCGCATGCAGATCGTTAAACGGCACATGGATAATGTCCGCCGGTTTCGGTCCGAAGCCGTCGGAATATTTCGGCTGCCCGCCGACCGACACGGTAAACAGCGAGCGGCCATGGAATGCGTTATGAAAGGCGATGATCTTGGTTTTATACGGGCTGTGGCGGGTGGACGCGTAATAGCGTGCCAGTTTGAACGCGGTCTCGTTGGCTTCGGTGCCCGAGTTCATAAACAGCACGCGCTCGGCAAAGGTGGCATCAATAAGCTTGCGGCCCAGACGCAGCGCCGGCTCGTTGGTAAAGACGTTGCTGGTGTGCCACAGGGTTTCACCCTGGGTTTTCAACGCTTCCACCAGTGCCGGATGACAGTGACCCAGCGCCGTAACCGCAATCCCGCCGGCAAAATCAACATACTCTTTGCCCTGCTGATCCCATACGCGGCTGCCCTTGCCTTTTACCGGAATAAACTCAGCCGGTGCATAGACTGGCAGAATAACGTCGTCAAAAGTCGCCCGGGTAATTGCCGTCTGTTCTGTAGCCATCTCACGCCCATCCGTTTATGCAAAATCTTGATTGAAAATATAATCACAAAATATGCATAAAAAATCAGTTGATGGCAACAGAAAATCAGCGCCGTAAAAAGTTGTTCAGCAGCGCGTGGCCCTGTTCACTGAGAATACTTTCCGGATGAAACTGCACCCCTTCCAGATCCCACTCGCGATGGCGGATGCCCATAATTTCGTCCCCGGCACTCCAGGCCGTGACGTCGAACTCATCCGGCAGCGTGGCGGGATCAATCAACAGGGAGTGGTAGCGCGTTACGGTGAGCGGGTTATTCAGCCCATGAAACACGCCGCTACCGTTATGGGAGATTGCCGAGGTCTTACCGTGCATGACCTGGCGGGCGCGAACAATCCGCGCGCCGAACGCCTGGCCAATGGCCTGATGGCCAAGACAGACGCCCAGGATCGGCAGCTTGCCCGCGTAATCCCGTATCACATCCAGCGAGATACCTGCCTCGTTGGGCGTGCAGGGACCGGGGGATATCACGATTTTTTGCGGCGCGAGCGTGGCGATGTCAGCCACGCTGATTTCATCATTGCGCTTAACCACTACTTCCGCGCCGAGTTCGCAGAAATACTGGTACAGGTTCCAGGTGAACGAATCGTAGTTATCAATCAGCAGTAGCATGGCGGCTCCGAAAATATGAACCGCGCTATTCTACTCACTTTCCCTGGCTTCACTCACCACTTTGCTGAAGATGGCAATCAACGGCTCCAGATCGCCCATCGCCCCGGCCTGGTTCGCTTCGCGCCAGAACTGCGGGTCGATATCGCGCCAGTCGAGGCTGTATCCAGCATGGATCGCCAGTTGCTCAAAGAAAATGCGCTGGCTCAGCCCTGAACCGAGACGGAACGGATGCAGCACGTTGATTTCGCAATAGTAATGCGCCAGCCGCTGGATAAATTCCTGCGCGGGCAGCCCCGCCAGATACCCTTCATCTTCCAGATCCTGGAACAGGTCGTTGCCCTCTTTTTCGATATAACCGAAATGGCAAAACCGGGTATCGCCCTGGTAAATATCCACTTCACGCAGCTCGCCTGCCCAGTCGAACACGTCCTGGAACAGGTGACGGTGGATCGCGCACAGATGAGGCAACCCGCGCGGGATCGGCCCCAGTGGCAGCGTGGCGGCGCGCAACGCGATCAGCTCCAGCATCGCGGCGTCCAGGCGCTGCGCCTGGCGGATATTAAGACGGTTTTTCAGCACGTCCAGACCGGCATACAGATACGGGTCACGCCCGTCACCGAATTTATCGCTCATAGTGCCCCCTGAGTTCCTGAAGGCGTTGCTCGGCTTCGTCTGTGGTTAACTCGATTACCGGGATATCCCGTCCCTCCAGGCGCAGGCTGGCCTGAAAGTTGCCGTTTCGCTTTTGTTCCCAGAGACGGGATTTTTGTTTATCGGTGAGTTTTTTAGACATAGCGCCTCCCTGATCGTGACCGTATTTGCCACAAGTATAAGCAGCAAATCACAGACACGCCGGGAAGCGGCAAGCGCGGGTTAAGCGAACCCGCGCGAAAGGCAGTTACGGCAGGACTTTAGCAGACTGGATAACTATCGGTTTTGACGGGACATTTTGGTAAGGGCCCACGTCATGGGTCTGGGCCTGGGCGATTTTATCGGCCACGTCCATCCCTTTCACAACTTTACCAAACACCGCATACCCGAAATCGCGCTGGCCGTGGTCAAGGAACGCGTTGTCCGCCACGTTGATAAAGAACTGGCTGGTGGCGCTGTCTTTATCTGCGGTCCGCGCCATAGAGATGGTGCCACGGGTGTTGCGCAGGCCGTTATCGGCTTCGTTTTTGATCGGCGCGTTGGCTTGCTTTTGCTGCATATCGGAAGTGAAGCCGCCGCCCTGGATCATAAAGCCCGGGATCACGCGATGGAAAATGGTGTTGTTGTAGTAACCGCTATTCACGTAATCAACGAAGTTTTTCGCAGAAACTGGCGCTTTCTGGCTATTTAACTCCAGTTCGATATTGCCGGCAGAGGTCGTCAACAGTACGCGAGGGTCGCCTTTAGCAGCCAGCGCCGCAGGTGAGAGAGCGGAAAGAGCGAACACAGCTGCAACAGCCGCCAGAGTTGATTTGAGCATGAAGCATTCCTTACGAAAACAGGGTTAAAAGCGAGTGGCTTGATTCTAAAGACCGTAACCGCATCGTGCCAGAGATTTACCTGGTTTTACGATGCCTGGCTAACATCCGGGATTTTTCTCTTAAAAGTATCGGTTATCCGTGTGATTTAACTCACACCAGCTTGTGGTTTTTGCAGCAAATTAATACTCAAACATTTATATGCGTCACAAAAAAACATAAACTGCCCGCGCTTATGGCATCCCCGGGATGCCTTACTTACCTCTTCACAGGATCTTCATGACTAACAGCAATCGCATCAAGCTCACATGGATCAGTTACTTTTCTTACGCCCTGACCGGCGCGTTAGTAATTGTCACCGGGATGGTGATGGGCAATATCGCCGACTACTTCGGCCTGCCGGTTTCCAGTATGAGTAACACCTTCACTTTCCTGAACGCCGGGATTTTAATTTCCATCTTCCTGAATGCCTGGCTGATGGAAATCGTTCCGCTGAAAACCCAGCTGCGCTTCGGCTTTGTGATGATGGTGCTGGCAGTCGCGGGGCTGATGTTTAGCCACAGTCTGGCACTGTTTTCCGCCTGTATGTTCGTACTGGGCGTAGTCAGCGGTATCACCATGTCTATCGGCACCTTCCTGGTCACCCAGATGTACGAAGGGCGTCAGCGCGGCTCGCGCCTGCTGTTTACCGACTCCTTTTTCAGCATGGCAGGCATGATATTCCCGATGCTGGCGGCCTGGCTGCTGGCGCGCACCATCGAATGGTACTGGGTTTACGCCTGCATCGGCCTGGTCTACGTGGCGATTTTTATTCTGACCTTTGGCTGCGAGTTCCCGGCGCTGGGCAAGCACGCCAAACAGAATGACACCCCTGTCGAAAAAGAAAAATGGGGTATTGGCGTGCTGTTCCTGTCGGTGGCGGCGCTGTGCTACATCCTCGGCCAGCTGGGCTTTATCTCCTGGGTGCCGGAATACGCGAAAAGCCTCGGCATGAGCCTGAACGACGCCGGTAAACTGGTGAGCGATTTCTGGATGTCGTACATGTTCGGCATGTGGGCGTTCAGCTTTATCCTGCGCTTCTTCGATCTGCAACGCATTCTGACCGTGCTGGCGGGCCTCGCTACGGTGCTGATGTACTGCTTTATTTCCGGCGAACCGCAGCATATGGCGTGGTTTATTCTGACGCTGGGCTTCTTCTCCAGCGCCATTTACACCTCGATCATCACCCTCGGTTCTCTGCAAACCAGGGTGCCATCGCCGAAGCTGGTTAACTTTATTCTGACCTGCGGCACCGTCGGAACCATGTTGACCTTTGTGGTCACCGGCCCGATTGTCGCCCACAGCGGCCCGCAGGCGGCGCTCAATACCGCTAATGGTTTGTACGCCGTGGTGTTCGTGATGTGCTTTGTATTGGGCTTCGTGACGCGTCATCGCCGCCACACAGCACAGTAATGTTCAACGCGCCCTTTAGTCTGCTGAAGGGCGCGTAAAGTAAATCTCCTCTCCGCCGTTATCCATCTGCACCCAGGTTTGCGCCAGCTGCGTGGTGGCGATCGCTTTGCCGTGACGCACCGACCAGCGCACCGGCACCTGGCGTCGTACCGCCTCAAAACCGTTCTCCGCCGGGAGAATAATCAGATTGGCCGGGTTGCCCTCTTCAATGCCGTACTGCGCAATGCCCAGGGTTCTGGCGCTGTTGTGAGTAATGAGATCCAGGCTCTGGTTAATTTGTTCATAGCCCATCATCTGGCAAACGTGCAGGCCCATATGCAGCACCTGCAACATGTTGCCGGTACCCAGCGGATACCACGGATCAAACACATCGTCATGGCCGAAGCAGACATTGATATCCGCCGCCAATAGCTCCTTCACCCGGGTAATACCGCGCCGCTTCGGATAATCGTCAAACCGCCCCTGTAAATGAATATTCACCAGCGGATTGGCGACAAAATTAATCCCGGAGAGCTTCAGCAGGCGGAACAGCCGCGAGGTGTATGCGCCGTTGTAGCTGTGCATCGCGGTGGTATGGCTGGCGGTCACGCGTTCGCCAATGTTGTCCCGCAGCGCCAGCGCCGCCACGGTTTCCAGAAAGCGCGACTGCTCGTCGTCAATTTCATCGCAGTGAATATCCAGCGGCCGGTCATATTTTTTTGCCAGGGCGAAAGCAATATTCAGCGACTCAACGCCGTATTCACGCGTGAACTCGAAATGCGGGATCGCCCCCACCACGTCCGCGCCGAGCCTCAGCGCCTCTTCCAGTAAGGCTTCGCCGTTGGGATACGAGAGAATGCCCTCCTGCGGAAAGGCTACCAGTTGTAAATCAATCCACGGCGCGACCTCTTTTTTCACTTCCAGCAGCGCTTTCAGCGCCGTGAGCGTCGGGTCGGAGACATCCACATGCGTGCGCACATACTGGATCCCCTGCGCCATTTGCCACTTCAGGGTTTGCCAGGCGCGCGCTTTGACATCCTCAGGGCTCAGCGTCGCCTTACGCTCGGCCCAGCGCTCAATGCCTTCGAACAGGGTTCCGGAGAGATTCCAGCTGGGCTCGCCTGCGGTCTGCGTGGTGTCCAGATGGATATGCGGCTCGATAAACGGCGGAACGGCCAATCCGCCGCGCGCATTCAGCACATCAAGGCTGCTGTGAACGCCATTTTCCATCGGCGCGATGGTCCCGAACCGACCTTTATCGATAGCGATTTGCCATAATCCTTCCCGCCCCGGTAAACGCACATTCTGGATTAACCACAAAGACGTTGAAGACATACTCCCTCCGCTGTAAGCGCTTTTTACAGAGTGATACCACATTCCGTCTGGCCTGACCCGAATTTGTTTAAAAAGCGCGCAAAATCGAAACCTGAATCAATTCCGCCACTTAGAAAATCCTACAAAAATCAAGGCTATACCCATTAAGGGGTATATGGGGCGGAAATTGATCTGAATCAAGAAGGGGGTTTGCTGAATCGTTAAGGTAGGCAGTAGTAGAATAGAAATTGAGGCAAAAATGAGCAAAGTCAAACTGGCTATAATCGGTAACGGGATGGTAGGCCATCGTTTTATTGAGGATCTTCTCGATAAAGCTGACGCCAGCCAGTTCGACATTACCGTATTTTGTGAAGAGCCACGTATCGCCTACGATCGTGTTCACCTCTCCTCTTACTTCTCTCACCACACTGCCGAAGAGCTCTCTCTGGTGCGTGAAGGTTATTATGAGAAGCACGGCGTCAACGTGCTGATGGGCGAACGCGCCATCACCATTAACCGCCAGGAAAAAGTGATCCACTCCAGCGCCGGGCGCACCGTCTATTACGACAAACTGATCATGGCGACCGGCTCCTATCCGTGGATCCCGCCAATCAAAGGGTCTGAAACCCAGGACTGCTTCGTTTACCGCACCATCGAAGATCTCAACGCCATCGAGTCCTGCGCCCGTCGCAGCAAACGCGGCGCGGTGGTCGGCGGCGGTCTGTTAGGTCTGGAAGCTGCTGGCGCGCTAAAAAACCTCGGCGTGGAAACCCACGTGATTGAATTCGCACCGATGCTGATGGCTGAACAGCTCGATCAGATGGGTGGCGAGCAGCTGCGTAAGAAAATAGAAAGCCTGGGCGTGAAAGTCCACACCAGCAAAAACACTCAGGAAATCGTTCAGAGCGGCAAAAGCGCGCGTAAAACCATGCGCTTTGCTGACGGCAGCGACCTGGAAGTCGATTTCATCGTGTTCTCCACCGGTATTCGCCCGCGCGACAAGCTGGCGACCCAGTGCGGCCTGGCCGTTGCGCAGCGCGGCGGTATTGTGATTAACGACAAATGCCAGACTTCCGATCCGGATATTTACGCCATCGGCGAGTGCGCCAGCTGGCACAACCGCGTGTATGGCCTGGTAGCACCAGGCTATAAAATGGCTCAGGTGGCGGTTGACCATATCCTCGGCCACACTAACGCCTTTGAAGGTGCCGATCTCAGCGCCAAGCTGAAACTGCTGGGCGTGGACGTTGGCGGCATCGGCGATGCCCATGGTCGCACCCCAAACTCCCGCAGCTATGTATTCCTGGACGAAAGCAAAGAAACCTACAAGCGCCTTATCGTCAGCGAAGACAACAAAACCCTGCTGGGCGCGGTGCTGGTGGGCGACACCAGCGATTACGGTAACCTGCTGCAACTGGTGCTGAATCAAATCGAACTGCCGGAAAACCCGGATGCATTGATCCTGCCAGCGCACGCCAGCCAGGGTAAACCGGCTATCGGTGTGGATAAACTGCCGGACAGCGCGCAAATCTGCTCCTGCTTCGACGTCACCAAAGGCATGCTGATCTCTGCTATCAACAAAGGCTGCCACACCGTGGCGGCGCTGAAAGCGGAAACCAAAGCCGGTACCGGCTGCGGCGGCTGTATCCCGCTGGTGACCCAGGTGCTGAACGCCGAGCTGGCGAAACAGGGCATCGAAGTCAGCCACAACCTGTGCGAGCACTTCGCGTTCTCCCGTCAGGAGCTGTATCACCTGATCCGCGTTGAAGGCATCAAAACCTTCGACGAGCTGCTGGCGAAATACGGTAAAGGCTACGGCTGTGAAGTCTGTAAACCTACCGTGGGCTCGCTGCTGGCGTCCTGCTGGAACGAATACATCCTGAAACCGAAGCACACCCCGCTTCAGGATACTAACGACAATTTCCTGGCGAACATCCAGAAAGATGGCACCTACTCGGTGATCCCACGCTCTGCGGGTGGGGAAATCACGCCGGAAGGGCTGATGGAAGTGGGCCGTATCGCTCGCGAATTCAACCTGTACACCAAAATCACCGGTTCTCAGCGTATCGGCCTGTTCGGCGCGCAGAAAGACGACCTGCCGGAAATCTGGCGTCAGCTGATTGAAGCGGGCTTCGAAACCGGCCATGCCTATGCCAAAGCGCTGCGTATGGCGAAAACCTGTGTAGGCAGCACCTGGTGCCGCTACGGCGTGGGTGACAGCGTGGGCTTCGGCGTCGAGCTGGAAAACCGTTACAAAGGCATCCGCACTCCGCACAAAATGAAGTTTGGCGTTTCCGGCTGTACCCGTGAATGTGCCGAAGCACAGGGTAAAGACGTGGGCATCATCGCCACCGAAAAAGGCTGGAACCTGTACGTATGCGGCAACGGCGGCATGAAACCGCGTCATGCGGATCTGCTGGCGGCGGACCTCGATCGCGACACCCTGGTGCGTTATCTGGACCGCTTTATGATGTTCTACATTCGCACCGCTGACAAACTGACCCGTACCGCGCCGTGGCTGGATAACATGGAAGGCGGCATCGACTACCTGAAGAGCGTAATCATCGACGACAAACTGGGCCTGAACTCCCAGCTTGAAGCCGAAATGGCCCGCCTGCGTGACGCCGTGGTCTGCGAATGGACCGAGACGGTGAACGATCCGGCTGCCCAGGTTCGCTTCCAGCACTTCATCAATAGCCCGCTTCGCGACCCGAATGTTCAGGTGGTTTCCGAGCGTCAACAGCATCGTCCGGCCACGCCGTATGAACGTATCCCGGTCACCTTTGTGGAGGAGGAAACCGTATGAGCCAGTGGATTAACATCTGCCCAATCGACAAGATCCTGCCTGCAACCGGCGTGTGCGCCCTGCTGAACAACCAGCAGGTGGCGATCTTCCGTCCTCACTCGTCTGACGACGTGTACGCCATCAGCAACATCGACCCGTTCTTCGAGGCCAGCGTGCTCTCGCGCGGTTTAATCGTCGAACACCAGAGCGAACTGTGGGTGGCCAGCCCGCTGAAGAAACAGCGCTTCCGCCTGCGCGATGGTTTGTGCATGGAGGACGAAAGCCACTCCGTTGCCCATTATGAAGCCCGCGTAAAAGACGGGCTGGTGCAGCTCAAAGCGTAATGCCCCTGGGCGAGGAATCTCCTCGCCCTTTTTAAATTTTTTCCGTCCCCGGCCTCTTTGCACGCAAAGATGTGCGGTAAACCGTGGGCGTTTTGCGTGAAGCATCGCGATAAAAACAGACCGGAAATCATTCCGGCCGCGAACGCCAGCGCAGCCAAATTTATTATTTTCAATCTATTAGGATAACCATCATGTTTACAGACACCATCAACAAATGCGCGGCCAATGCGGCGCGTATCGCCCGGCTCTCTTCCGGCAATCCGTTCGGGTTTTGGGTTAGCTCCGCGATGGCGGGTGCCTACGTCGGCCTGGGGATTATTTTGATTTTCACCCTGGGCAACCTGCTCGACCCGTCAGTGCGTCCGCTGGTGATGGGGGCGACCTTCGGCATCGCGTTGACCCTGGTGATCATCGCCGGTTCCGAACTGTTTACCGGCCACACCATGTTCCTGACCTTTGGCGTCAAAGCGGGCACCATCAGCCACGGCCAGATGTGGGCGATCCTGCCGCAAACCTGGCTGGGCAACCTGGTGGGTTCGGTGTTCGTGGCACTGCTGTATAGCTGGGGCGGCGGTAGCCTGCTGCCGGTTGACACCAGTCTGGTACATACCGTGGCGCTGGCCAAAACCTCTGCGCCAGCGATGGTGCTGTTCTTTAAAGGCGCGCTGTGTAACTGGCTGGTTTGCCTGGCGATCTGGATGGCGATCCGCACCGAAGGCGCAGCGAAATTCCTGGCGATCTGGTGGTGCCTGCTGGCGTTTATTGCCTCCGGCTACGAGCACTCCGTTGCCAACATGACGCTATTCGCTCTTTCCTGGTTCGGCCACCACAGCGATGCTTACACGCTTTCCGGCATCGGCCATAACCTGTTGTGGGTAACCCTCGGCAATACCTTCTCCGGTGCGGTGTTTATGGGATTAGGTTACTGGTATGCTACGCCAAAAGCGGAGCGTCCGACTCCTGCACACATCGCAACCGTTGCGGCGAAAGCCAGCCACTAAGAGGTCATGTCGTGGATCACCTGCCGATATTTTGTCAGTTAAAACAGCGCCCCTGCTTATTAGTCGGTGGCGGGGACGTAGCAGAACGCAAAGCGCGCCTGCTGATGGAGGCAGGAGCCCGGGTGACGGTAAACGCGCTGGCGTTTACCCCGCAGTTTCAGGTCTGGCGTGACGAGGGCGCATTAACTCTCGCCGCCGGACCGTTTGATGCCAGCCTGATGGACGACTGCTGGCTGGTGATCGCTGCCACCAACGACGACGCGGTGAACGCTCAGGTCAGCGAAGCTGCCGAAGCGCGCCGTATTTTCTGTAACGTGGTGGATGCGCCACAGCAGGCCAGCTTTATCATGCCGTCGATTATCGACCGCTCGCCGCTGATGGTGGCGGTCTCTTCCGGCGGCACCTCTCCTGTTTTAGCGCGCTTGCTACGTGAGAAACTCGAATCCCTTCTGCCCCAGCATTTGGGGCAAATCGCCCACTACGCCGGGAAACTGCGCCGCCGCGTGAAGAACACCTTCGGCAGCATGAGCGAGCGCCGTCGCTTCTGGGAAAAGCTGTTTGTTAACGATCGGCTGGCGCAGTCGCTCGCTAATCAGGATGAGCAAAACGTCGCGACCATCACCGAAACGCTGTTCACGGAGCCGCTGGATAACCGCGGCGAAGTGGTGCTGGTGGGTGCAGGTCCGGGCGATCCGGGCCTGCTGACGCTGAAAGGGCTACAGCAGATCCAACAGGCGGATATCGTGGTCTACGACCGGCTGGTATCTGATGAGATTATGAATCTGGTGCGCCGTGACGCCGATCGGGTATTCGTCGGCAAGCGCGCCGGTTACCACTGCGTGCCGCAGGAAGAGATTAATCAAATTCTGCTGCGCGAAGCCCAGCGCGGCAAACGCGTGGTGCGGCTGAAAGGCGGCGACCCGTTTATTTTCGGGCGCGGCGGCGAGGAACTCGAAACGCTGATCGGCGCGGGTATCCCGTTCTCCGTAGTGCCCGGCATTACCGCCGCATCCGGCTGTTCTGCCTATGCGGGTATCCCGCTCACCCATCGCGATTACGCCCAGAGCGTGCGGTTAATCACCGGCCACCTGAAGAGCGGCGGCGAGTTTGACTGGCATAATCTGGCGGCAGAGAAACAGACGCTGGTGTTCTATATGGGCCTGAACCAGGCGGCGACCATCCAGCAAAAACTGCTGGAACACGGTATGGATGCCGACATGCCGGTGGCGCTGGTGGAAAACGGCACCAGCGTTAAGCAGCGAGTGGTCAACGGCACGCTGACGCAGCTCGGCGAGCTGGCGCAAGAGGTTGAAAGCCCGAGCCTGATTTTCGTGGGCCGGGTGGTGGCGCTGCGCGATAAATTACGCTGGTTTTAATTATCCCGGGCAGGCTCACAGCCTGCTCGCTCCTGTTGCACTTCCGAATTTGTCTTTCCTGTCCATTGTGTTCCTTAAGTGTTCTAAATAATTTAAATCATTCATTTTCAATCGCTTAAATAATTAACTCATAACACCTCGCTCACAAATGGCGATTTTGTGATCTACTTCGCCAATACAATTCATCATATGTTGTTATATTCATTATGCGTCATCTCATAATGAAACAGTAAAGCGATATCCCACGATCCCCTGTCAGGATCGTGCGGCGACCTGCTGCCTTCATTCAGACGCACTGAACCCTACAACTCCATTTGATAATTAAAAAGGTAACGATATGGAAGGCCAGGAACTCCAACGCAAGCTCGGCTTTTGGGCCGTGCTGGCCATTTCCGTCGGAACGACCGTCGGTTCCGGTATTTTCGTTTCGGTTGGTGAAGTAGCAAAAGCAGCAGGCTCTCCGTGGCTCACGGTGCTTGCTTTCGTGATTGGCGGGCTGATCGTGATCCCGCAGATGTGCGTTTACGCGGAGCTTTCCACCGCGTATCCCGAAAACGGCGCAGACTATGTGTATCTGAAAAACGCTGGCAGTCGTCCGCTGGCGTTTCTCTCCGGCTGGGCCAGCTTCTGGGCCAACGACGCACCCTCGCTCTCTATTATGGCGCTGGCGATTGTCAGTAATCTGGCCTTTCTGGTGCCCATCGATCCGTTTGCCGGGAAATTCATCGCCACCGGACTGATTCTGGCATTTATGCTGCTGCACCTGCGTTCGGTGGAAGGCGGCGCGACTTTCCAGACGCTGATCACCATTGCCAAAATCATTCCGTTTGCCATCGTAATTGGTATCGGCGTGTTCTGGCTCAAAGGCGATAACTTTAGCGCGCCAGCGACCGCCACCACCAGCGCGGCGGCGGGCATTATGGCGCTGCTGGCCGGGATATCCGCCACCAGCTGGTCCTACACCGGCATGGCATCCATCTGCTACATGACCGGCGAAATCAAAAACCCGGGCAAAACCATGCCACGCGCACTGATCGGTTCCTGCTTACTGGTGCTGGTGCTCTATTCGCTGTTGGCGCTGGTGATCACCGGACTGATGCCGTTCGACAAGCTCGCCGCCTCCGGGACGCCCATTTCCGATGCGCTTACCTACATCCCGGCGCTGGGCAGCGTAGCGGGCATCTTTGTCGCCATTACCGCCATCATCGTGATCCTTGGCTCGCTCTCCAGCTGCGTGATGTACCAGCCGCGCCTCGAGTATGCGATGGCGAAAGATAACCTGTTTTTCAAAAGCTTCGGGCACGTCCACCCGAAATACAACACGCCGGATGTCTCCATCATCCTGCAATGCGCCCTCGGCATCTTCTTTATCTTCGTTTCTGACCTGACCAGCCTGCTGGGCTACTTCACGCTGGTGATGTGCTTCAAAAACACCCTGACCTTTGGCTCGATTATCTGGTGCCGCAAGCGTGAGGACTATAAACCGCTGTGGCGTACGCCGGCGTTCGGCCTGATGACCTTCGCCGCTATCGCTTCAAGCTTGATTCTTGTGGCCTCCACCTTCGTGTGGGCGCCAATCCCGGGGCTGGTTTGCGCCCTGATTGTTATCGCCACCGGCCTGCCCGCTTATGCCTTCTGGGAAAAGCGCAACCGCCGCCTGGCGCATATTTCTTAACCCTGTCTGGAGAGTTGTTGCATGTTGAATATTGATAAAAGCACGGTGGATTTCCTGGTAACCGAAAACATGGTCAAGGAAGTGGAGAAGGTACTTGAGAAAGACGTTCCCCGCGTGCATGCCATTGTTGATGAAATGATCGCGCGCGGCGTGGATCGCATTTACTTTGTTGCCTGCGGCTCCCCGCTGAATGCGGCGCAGACGGCAAAACATCTGGCGGACCGCTTCTCCAGTTTGCAGGTCTACGCGCTATCCGGCTGGGAATTCTGTGATAACACCCCGCACCGCCTGGATTCGCGCTGCGCGGTGATCGGCGTCTCTGACTACGGCAAGACCGAAGAAGTGATTAAAGCGCTGGAGCTGGGCGCGGCGTGCGGCGCGCTGACCGCCGCCTTTACCAAACGCCCGGACAGCCCGATCACTCAGGCCGCCGAACATGTAGTGGCGTATGAAGCCGACTGCATCTGGGAAATCCATCTGCTGCTGTGCTACAGCGTGGTGCTGGAGATGATTACCCGCCTCGCGCCACATACCGAAATCGGTAAAATCAAAAACGATCTGCGCAAGCTGCCGCAGGCGCTCGGGCATCTGGTACGCACATGGGAAGACAAAGGGCGTCAGCTTGGCGAGCAGGCCTCCCAGTGGCCAATGATCTATACCGTTTCCGCCGGTCCACTGCGCCCGCTGGGTTACAAAGAGGGGATCGTCACGCTGATGGAATTTACCTGGACCCACGGTTCGGTGATTGAGAGCGGTGAATTTCGCCACGGCCCGCTGGAAATCGTTGAGCCGGGCGTGCCGTTCCTGTTCCTGCTCGGCAACGACGAAAGCCGTCACACCACCGAGCGCGCCATTCGTTTCGTGCGCGAGCGTACCGATAACGTCATCGTGATCGACTATGCCGAGATCGCCCAGGGGCTGCACCCGTGGCTCGCGCCGTTCCTGATGTTCGTACCGATGGAATGGCTCTGCTACTACCTCTCTATCTACAAAGACCATAACCCGGACGATCGTCGTTACTACGGCGGTATCGTCGAGTATTAATTCCCTCGCCCGGCCTCCGTGCAGGCCGGGCATCACAGCAAGGAGCAGGAAGATGAAAACGGGTATGTTTACCTGCGGGCATCAGCGTTTACCGCTGGAGCACGCGTTTCGCGACGCGCATGAATTAGGGTATGACGGGCTGGAACTGTGGGGTGGTCGACCCCACGCTTATGCGCCGGATCTCAACGCGGGCGGCATTAAGCACGTTAAAGAACTGGCGCGGGTGTATCAGATGCCAATCATCGGCTACACCCCGGAAACCAACGGCTATCCGTACAATATGATGCTGGGCGATGAGCGGATGCGCCGCGAAAGCCTGGATATGATCAAGCTCGGTATGGATATGGCGAAAGAAATGGACGCCGGATTCACGCTGATTTCCGCTGCTCACGCCGGCTATCTCACGCCGCCTGACGCCATCTGGCAGCGGCTGGCGGATAATCTGCGCGAACTCTGCGATCATGCAGAAGACATCGGCATGGATCTGCTGCTGGAACCGCTGACGCCGTATGAGTCCAACGTGGTGTGCAACGCCAACGATGTGTTGCGCGCGCTGGCGCTGGTGCCCTCGCCGCGCCTGTTCAGCATGATTGATATCTGCGCCCCGTTTGTCCAGGGCGAGCCGGTGATGAGCTATTTCGCTAAGCTGGGCGACAAGCTGCGCCATCTGCATATTGTCGACAGCGACGGTGCCAGCGACAGCCACTACATTCCGGGGGAAGGCAAAATGCCGCTGCGCGAGTTAATGCGCGATATTATCGACAGCGGGTATAACGGCTACTGCACTATTGAACTGGTAACGATGTATATGAACGAGCCGCGGCTTTACGCCCGCCAGGCGCTGGCGCGTTTTCGCGAGCTGCTGCCACAGGAGGCGCAATGAAACGGCTGGCTACGGTAGGCGATAACTGCGTGGATATCTATCCCCAGTTGGGCAAAGCGTTTTCCGGCGGCAACGCCGTTAACGTGGCGGTCTACAGCACGCGTTACGGGATGCAACCCGCCTGCGTCAGTTGGGTAGGTGAAGACGATTACGGCACCATGCTGCGCCGCGATCTGGCGCAGCATGGCGTGGATATCTCTCATCTGCGGGTGATGCCCGGCGTAACGGCACAAACTCAGGTGGAGCTGCGCAATAACGATCGTATTCTCGGCGACTATACCGAAGGCGTGATGGCGGATTTCAGCGTCGACGAGCAGGAGCTTGCGTGGCTCCAGCAATTCGACATTATCCATTCCGCCATCTGGGGCCATGCGGAGTCCGCCTTCCCTGCGCTGAAGGCGGCAGGCAAAATCCTGTCTTTTGATTTTGCCGACAAATGGGAAAGCCCGCTGTGGCGCACGCTGCCGGAACACCTTGATTACGCTTTTTCCTCGGCAAATGAAGAAAACCCGTGGCTGCGCGACCGGCTGCAAACCATCGTGCAGTGCGGCGCGGGGACGGCGATCGCCACGCTCGGCGAAAACGGCAGCCTGGCATGGGACGGCACACAGTTCTGGCGAATGCCGCCGCAACAGGTTGAGGTGGTGGATACCATGGGGGCCGGGGATTCCTACATTGCCGGGTTCCTGTGCGCTATCGCCAGCGGGTTGCCGCTACAGGACGCCATGAAACAGGGCACCGAGTGCGCCGCGCGCACCATTGGCTATCATGGTGCCTGGTAAGGTCAGCGTTGGCGTGACAATCCGCACGCCAACGCCTGTTACTGATCCAAAAACGCTCATATAATCAACCCCACTCTTCCTACAACTTCAGGGTCGATTCATGCCAGCTACGGAGCGCTACTCACATCAACTCCTTTATGCCACCGTGCGCCAACGCCTGCTTGATGATATCGCGCAGGGGGTTTACCGGGCGGGCCAACAGATCCCGACTGAAAGCGAGTTATGCACGCTCTATAACGTCAGCCGCATCACCATTCGCAAAGCAATCAGCGATCTGGTTAACGACGGCGTGCTGCAACGCTGGCAGGGGAAAGGCACCTTCGTGCAGAGTAAAAAGGTTGAAAACGCGCTGCTGACGGTAAGCGGCTTTACCGATTTCGGCGTCTCCCAGGGTAAACCGACCCGGGAAGAGGTGATCGAACAGGAGCGCATCAGCGCCGATCCGTTCTGCGAGCGGCTAAATATCCCCGGCGGCAGCGAGATTTTTCGCCTGATGCGGGTCATGTATCTCGACGACGAGCCGCTGTTTATCGACAGCTCCTGGATCCCGCTGTCCCGCTACCCGGCATTTGACGAAATTTATACTGCGGGCGCGTCTACCTATAAGTTGTTCCAGGAAAAATTCGACACCCGCGTGGTGAGCGATAAAAAAACGATTGATATTTTTATGGCTACCAAAGCCGAGGCCCAAAGGCTTAAGTGCGAACTGGGCGAGCCGCTGTTTCGCATCAGTAAAATCGCCTTCGATCAGAATGCGAAGCCGGTTCACTACTCAGAGCTGTTCTGTCGCGCCAACCGCGTCAGCCTGACGATTGATAATCAGCGCCAGAAATAAAAAAGAGGGCCGAAGCCCTCTTAACGTTTTTCGCAGCCAGACTTACGGCTGGGCCACAAAGCCAATCACTTCGTAGACGTGCTTCAGCGTTTCGCTGGCGCGGGCGCGGGCTTTCGCCGCGCCGTCTTTCATCACGCTCTGCAGGAAGGCTTCGTCGTTACGGAAGCGATGATAGCGCTCCTGCAGCTCGGTCAGCATGCCGGAAACCGCTTCCGCGACTTCGCCTTTCAGATGGCCGTACATTTTGCCTTCGAAATGCTGCTCCAGCTCCGGAATGCTCTGGCCGGTGACGGCGGAAAGAATGTCCAGCAGGTTGGAAACACCGGCTTTGTTCGCCACGTCGTAGCGCACCACCGGCGGCTCGTCGGAATCGGTGACCGCGCGTTTAATTTTCTTCACCACCGACTTCGGATCTTCCAGCAGGCCGATCACGTTATTGCGGTTATCGTCAGACTTGGACATCTTTTTGGTCGGCTCAAGCAGCGACATTACGCGCGCGCCGGACTTCGGAATAAACGGCTCCGGCACTTTAAACACCTCGCCATACAGGGCGTTAAAGCGCTGGGCGATATCGCGGCTCAGCTCCAGATGCTGTTTCTGGTCTTCACCCACCGGCACCTGGTTGGTTTGATACAGCAGAATATCCGCCGCCATCAGCACCGGGTAATCGAACAGCCCGGCGTTGATGTTCTCCGCGTAACGCGAAGATTTATCTTTAAACTGGGTCATGCGGCTCAGCTCACCGAAGTAGGTGTAGCAGTTCAGCGCCCAGGCCAGCTGCGCGTGTTCCGGCACGTGCGACTGAACGAAGATAGTGCTTTTTTCCGGGTCGATACCGCAGGCCAGATACAGGGCCAGGGTGTCCAGGGTAGCTTTACGCAGCGCAGCCGGGTCCTGCCGGACGGTGATGGCGTGCTGATCGACGATGCAATAGATGCAGTGGTAGTCGTCCTGCATGTTGACCCACTGACGGAGTGCACCCATGTAGTTGCCGATAGTCAGTTCACCTGAGGGCTGTGCGCCACTAAATACGATGGGCTTACTCATTTGTTAATTCCTGATTTTCACTGTGGGGAAGCCCAAGTGCGGGCAGAATGTCTTTGAAGTGATGGAACACCACGTCAGGGTTGCTCAGTTCAATCGCTTCGCCGTAGTTGTAACCGTAGGTCAGGCCGACGGAACGGCAGCCTGCGGCAGACGCAGCCAGAATATCATTGCGCGAATCGCCGACAAACAGCAGTTCGCCTGGTGCCATGCCTAATTTTTCCGCCACCAACAGCAGCGGCTCCGGGTGCGGTTTCTTATTCTTCACATCGTCGCCGCCGATCACCACGGTAAAGTATTTGGCGATATCCAGCGCTTCCAGCAGCGGCGCGACAAACGGCGTCGGCTTGTTGGTCACCAGCGCCATTGGAATATCATTTTCCGCCAGGGCGCTCAGGGTCGTGGCCACGTCCGGGAACAGCGCGCTACCTTCATCCACCGCATCGGCGTAGAAGCGGTCGAACAGCTTGCGCAGCATGCGTACACGATCGGCATGCGGGATATCCGCGTCTTCAACCGCCGGTTTACCCGACGCCGCACGCTGTATATCGCGCTCCTGGCGCGCCCAGGTCAGGGCGCGTTCCACCAGCACATCCGCGCCGTTGCCAATCCAGGTAATTACCCGCGCCTCACCGGCCTGGGGTAATTCCAGCGCATACAGCGCCATATCCACCGCCGTGGCCAGGCCCGGCGCGCTGTCGACCAGCGTACCGTCCAGATCGAACGCCACGCCGCGAATATTATTAAACTTATCCATGGCTTACCTTTGCCAGTTCACGACGCATCTCATCGATAACCGCTTTGTAATCCGGGGCGTCGAACACTGCCGAGCCCGCAACAAACATATCCGCGCCTGCGGCGGCGATTTTACCAATGTTGGAGGCTTTGACGCCGCCATCCACTTCGAGACGAATATCATAACCCGAGGCGTCAATGCGTTGACGCACTTCGCGCAGCTTATCCAGGGTGTGCGGAATAAAAGACTGGCCACCGAAACCGGGGTTAACCGACATCAGCAGGATCACATCCAGCTTATCCATTACGTGATCGAGATAGCTAAGCGGCGTCGCCGGGTTAAACACCAGGCCCGCTTTACAGCCGTGCTCTTTGATCAGCTGTAAAGAGCGATCCACATGCTCGGAGGCTTCCGGATGGAAGGTGATATAGCTGGCACCCGCCGCGGCGAAATCAGGAATAATGCGGTCCACCGGTTTCACCATCAGATGCACATCAATCGGCGCGGTGATCCCGTATTTGCGCAGCGCCTTCAGCACCATCGGGCCGATGGTTAAATTCGGCACGTAGTGGTTATCCATCACGTCGAAATGAACGACATCGGCACCAGCGGCCAACGCAGCGGCGGTATCCTCACCCAGACGGGCAAAATCGGCCGACAGAATCGAGGGGGCAATCAAAAACTGTTTCATCCGCTTCTCCATAAGTGTGTTGTGCGGCGGGCGAAACGGCTCAGGCGGAATAGAGCGCCAGCAGTTCGTCCACTTTTTTACGGGTGCCGCCATTGCTGCTAATACTACGTCGCGCCCGCACCACGTGCAGGTCGTCAGCTTGCCGATACCACTGGCGGGTAAGTTCGGTATCGTGATTTGAAATCAACACCGGAACCTGGCTGACTTTAAGCCCATGAGCCAGATCGGCGAGATGCTGTTGCTGCTCGAAATTAAAACTGTTGGTGTGGTACGCGGTGAAATTTGCGGTGGCGGAAAGCGGCGCATAGGGCGGATCGCAATACACCACCGTGCCCTGCTGCGCGCGCGCCATGCTGCTGGCGTAACCTTCGCAAATAAACAGCGCGTTACGCGCCCGCTCCGCGAAGTGATACAGCTCATCTTCCGGGAAATAGGGTTTGCGATAACGCCCAAACGGGACGTTGAACTCGCCGCGTAAATTATACCGACACAGGCCATTGTACCCATGACGGTTGAGATACAAAAACAGCAGCGCGCGCCGGAACGGATCCTGGCTCTGATTAAATTCGTCACGCAGCTGGTAATAAACCTCGGACTGGTTTGACTCCGGCGTGAACAAATCCCGCGACTGCTGCACGTACTCATCGGTCTGGGTCTTGACGATGTTGTACAGGCTAATCAAATCGCTGTTGATGTCTGCGAGAATATAGCGCGAATAGTCAGTATTGAGGAAAACCGACCCTGCGCCAACGAAAGGTTCTATCAGGCAGTCACCCTGAGGAAGGTGCTTTTTGATTTCATCCAGCAGGGGGTATTTCCCCCCTGCCCATTTAAGAAAAGCGCGTTTTTTTTTCATGCTGTCTTACTGATTAACCTTCTCTATCCAGGGAGAAGGCTCCTGGAGCATCCTGCGCTTTGATCATTACTTCAGATCGGCCTGAACCTGATGGATCGGTTTCGCCCATGGGTTTTTGGCCTGTACATCCGCCGGTAAGGTAGATACCGCACGCTTCGCGTCTTCTTTTGATGCATAAACGCCGCTAACCAACACATACCAGGGCTGCCCATTACGCGTTGTCTGGTACACCACGTAGTTTTTCAGGCTCTCTTTCTTCGCCCAGGCATTCAGGTTGTTATAGTTCGACGAACTGCTCAACTGAAGCGTGTAGTGGCTGGAAGGCGCTGATTTCAGTGAACCGACGTTGCCGCTTGACGCGCCTGCGCTGGCTGCCGGTGCTGATGCGGTCGCCGTCGCGGCTGGCGCGCTGGTGGTCGCTTTCGGCGCAGTAGCCGTTGCCGTCGGCGCTTTAACCGGGGCGCTGGCGCTGCCGGAATTGGCTGCAGGCGCGGTTTGTTTCACGGTCGCCGTCGGTTTTGTTTCTGTCGCTTTCGGCGCGGCTGGCTGGCGAGCCGGTGCGGTTTGCGTGGCCTGCGTTTTACGCGGCGCAGGTTCAATCACCGCCTGTTTGCGTTCGGTACGCGCAGGCTGCGCTTCATTGCTTGCAGCCTGTCGGCTGGCATGGCTGCCGGTAGACGCCACGGTAGCCGGTTCAGTCGGCAGCGTGGAATTGGTCACCGCCGCATCAATCTGGCCCTGCTGTGCAGTCAGCGCATTATTCAGGTCGCCCTGGACTTCAACACGTTGCTGGCCTTCAGGTGCCGCAGTCACCTGGCCCTGAGTCGGGGTGGAGGAAACCGGCGGTAAAGAGATATCCTGGCCGTTGGACGGATTCTCAGCGGAGGTCGCGCCCGGCGCTGGCTGGGTGCCATTGGCCTGGTTAGCGGCAGAGTTATCGCCGCCGTTGAGATTAACGCTCTTCTCGGCAGGTTGATTCTGCGCAGTGGTGGAATCTGACGATGGAGCCTTGAGCGCGGAGCCGATGCCAATAATC
The DNA here is from genome assembly GCF_007570865.1 of Atlantibacter subterraneus. Taxonomy (GTDB): domain Bacteria; phylum Pseudomonadota; class Gammaproteobacteria; order Enterobacterales; family Enterobacteriaceae; genus Atlantibacter; species Atlantibacter subterraneus. Next base: position 39,330 of record NZ_VLPS01000008.1, read on the forward strand.
AGCAGCAACAGCACCAGAATGCCGACGCCCATCATGATGTGCTGGCGGGAAACCGGCCCTTTGGCGGGCGCTTTTTTACGTTTGCGCGGACGGCGCTCAACATCGGCGTCATCGGCTAATTCTTCTTCCGCTTCATACTCCGCCTCTTCGTCACGGGCGCGGCGCGCGCGCGTCGGACGACGATCGTCCGCGTCAAGATCGACATCGTCGATATTCAGCTGCGGTTCGTTGTCGTACTCGGAAGATTTACGGGAACGACCAGTACGACGATCGCTGGGATCGGGTTTCAGCTCGTCTTCTGGTTTAAATTCATCCATTTCACACCCCACTAAAAGGCTTATGTCAGTACTACTGCCATATCACCTGAATTAAACATCGCCTGTCGGCGAAATACCTTTTTAATAGTTACGCTTGCTGACAATCCGCAATCGCGCTAAGTACCAGCTCGTGCGATACGCCGCCGCGTACCTCACTTTGACCAATTGCCAGCGGCAGCACCAGACGGAGCTCGCCAGCCAATACTTTTTTATCGCGCATCATGTGCGGCAAATAAGCGCCAGGCGACATGCTCTGCGGGCCATTCACCGGCAACCCTGCACGTTTAAGCAGCGTAATGATGCGCTGAATATCCTGTTCGCCAAACTGTCCTAACCGCTGCGCGGTACGCGCTGCCATCACCATACCGGCTGCAACGGCTTCGCCATGCAGCCAGTTGCCGTAGCCCATTTCCGCTTCGATGGCGTGGCCGAAGGTATGGCCCAGATTGAGTAAAGCACGTAAGCCGCTTTCGCGCTCGTCTGCTGCCACAACTTCTGCTTTCAGCTCACAACAACGGCGAATGCAGTACGCCATGGCCGTGGTGTCGAGCACCATCACTGCATCCAGATTGGCTTCCAGCCAGTTAAAGAATTCGCCATCAAGAATGATGCCGTACTTGATGACTTCGGCCAGGCCGGAGGAGAGTTCGCGGGGAGGGAGGGTTTTTAAACAATCCAGATCGACCACCACCGACGCAGGCTGATAAAACGCGCCGATCATGTTTTTGCCGAGCGGATGGTTAACGGCGGTTTTGCCGCCAACTGAGGAGTCGACTTGCGAAAGCAGCGTCGTCGGCACCTGAATAAAACGTACGCCGCGCTGATAACAGGCCGCGGCGAAACCGGTGAGATCGCCAATCACGCCGCCGCCAAGGGCGACGAGCGTCGTATCCCGACCGTGGGGTTTTTCTAATAACGCACTGAAGACGGTTTCCAGCACGGCGAGGCTTTTATGTTGCTCGCCATCAGGAAGGATAACCTGATCGACTTTGACACCCGCCTGTTCCAGCACCTGACGGACTTTATCAAGGTACAGCGGGGCCAGCGTTTCGTTAGTGACCAACATCGTCTGGTCACCCGCGCGCAAAGGCCAAAATGAAGCCGGCTGGTTGAATAAGCCGGCAGCGATGGTGATAGGGTAACTGCGTTCCCCGAGAGTGACTGTTAACTGCTCCATGACGCTCAACACCTTCTGTTGCTTGTACCCGCGGGCGAGTGTTTATTTAGCCAGAATCAGTTGTTTTCCAGCATATGAATAATCTGGTTTGCCACAACTTTCGCGCTTTGATCGTCAGTGCGAATGGTTACGTCGGCAATCTCTTCATACAGCGGATTGCGTTCACCGGCCAGCGCTTCCAGAACTTCGCGAGGCGGGGTTTCAACCTGCAACAAAGGACGCTTTTTATCGCGCTGGGTACGAGCCAGTTGTTTTTCGATGGTTGTCTCAAGGTAAACCACGACGCCGCGAGCGGAGAGACGGTTACGGGTTTCGCGAGATTTTACAGAGCCGCCGCCGGTTGCCAGAACAATGCCTTGCTTCTCGGTGAGTTCATTGATGACTTTTTCTTCTCTGTCACGGAAGCCTTCTTCGCCTTCAACGTCGAAGACCCAACCTACATCAGCGCCGGTTCGTTTCTCAATCTCTTGATCAGAATCGTAAAATTCCATATTGAGCTGCTGAGCTAACTGACGCCCAATCGTGCTTTTGCCAGCACCCATCGGCCCAACCAGAAAGATATTGCGTTTCTCTGCCATTTTTTTGGTACTACTAAGACAATTCGTTGATGGTAAACCCGCTGCGCTTCATGTTTGCGTTACGGATAATGAACTGAAACCTCTTTATGCGATAGTGCGAGAGTCAGACCAAAAATTATCTCAACACTCAAGGTGGTTTGGCAACCGATTAAATTACCGCGCCCGAAGAGCTGGAGGGAAAAACGCCATCGGGAGTACCGAATTGGGCTGACACTCAAATCGGTACTCCTTGTATGCTAATTCGAGTCTGACGTCAAACGCCCGACCGAAGAAAAATGTGAAATCGACAATAAAGGACGCTACGTCTTCGGCGCGATCAGGCGCGGAGTAATGAACACCACCAGTTCTCGTCGTTCATCATCTTTCCCGTCATAGCTAAATAAGCCGCCCAGCAGCGGGATATCGCCCAAAAACGGTACGCTGTCCTTACCGCCTTTACGCTTCTGCTGAAAAATGCCGCCGAGGGCAATCGTTTCGCCGTCTTTTATTTCCACCTGGGTTTCGATTTCCTGCTTATCAATCGCCATCACTTCGCCATCCGACTGCTTTAATACCTGCCCCGGCATATTCTGGCTGATGCGCAGTTTCATCCTGATCCTGCCAAAGGGTTGAATGGTTGGCGTCACCTCCATCCCCAATACCGCTTCTTTAAATTCGATTGAGGTCGCGCCGCTTTCGCCGCTGGAAACCTGATAGGGAATTTCGCTGCCCTGTTTGATGCTTGCAGGCTGCTGGTGCGAAGCCAGCAGGCGCGGGCTGGCGATGATCTCCAGCTTATGCTTTTGTTCCAGCGCGGAAAGCTCGAGATCCAGCATGTTGCCGTTAATCCGGCCAACGTTAAAACTCAGTCGCGTTGAGGCTTCAGGAACAGAAAGATCGGCAGAAATCGCACTGGGGCGATACAGCCGCTCTTTGCCTTCGCCCTCCGCCGTACTCCACTTTACGCCCAGCTCGCGCAGGCTGGTTTGATTGATGGTGACAATATGCGCCGAGAGTTCCACCTGCCCTACCGGAATATCCATGCTGGCAATCCAGCTCTCTATCTTTTTGAGCGCCGCGCGGTTGTCGTCAATCAGCAGTCGGTTGGTGCGTTTATCCGCCATCACGCTGCCTTTCGGGCCCAGCAGTTTGTCACCCAGGGCCGTCATCGCCGCCGCCAGTTCTGTCGCATCGGCGTAGCGAAGGGACACCGTACGGGTACTTAACGGCTGGTTACTGAGCCGCTTTAAGCGGGCTTGCTCTTCTTCTTGCTGCTGGCGCTGTTGCCATTCCGCTGGATAAACCCGCAGGATATTGCCCTCTTTACGCCAGTGAAGTTGGCCGATCTCCACAACGGTTTGAAAGGCCATCTGCCAGGGAACGTTCACCAGATGTAGCGTCACGTCACCCGCTACCTCGGGCGCAACGATCACGTTTTGTTTTTCCGTCTCCGCCAGCGCTTGTAAAACCTGACGTATGGGCACGTCATCAACGACCAGAGAGATATTACTTGCCGGCTTTGCGGCTATTGCGCCCAGTGGGAGCAGCATCAGCCCGGCTAATCTGCACATCCTTGCCATAGAATTTTTCCTTCCGTTGCCAACGAATCTCACCGTTATCACACCCGGCAGGTATGGCGAGCACCATCGCGTCCGTGGTGATGTCCTTAACCTGTAACTCTGCCGATAAATTCTGGTTCGGGCTCACCCGTAGCCATTTACCTTCCGGGTTCTCAATTAACGCTTTAATTGCCGACGCGTTACCCACCGCGCCGTGAAAGCGCCATGTCTCCCACTGCGCGTACGGGCAGTTATTAACGGGCGGCTGGAAAGGATCGCGGGGAGCAGCATCCGCCGCCAGGCAGCACAATAGTGAAAGTGTCGCGATGCTATTTCTCATGGGCAGCCTCCAGCAGCAGGGTCACGGTTAGCGCTCCCCCTTCACCGGCTGCCACGGAGAAACGTTTTAAGCGCGCATCGGTACGGGATAGCGCGTTAAACAGCCCAGGCACGGGTAACCATTGGCTGCGTAACTCCAGCTCGGCTGATTCACCCTCTGGCTGCCATTTCATCAGCGTCACGCCGGGGAGTTTACCCGTCGCCATGGCAGAGAAACTCTCTGATGTCAGAGCCGGTAAATTGCGTTGCGTTGCGTTGCGTTGAGTTGCGCGCCGAGTACGCGGCTTATTTGTTGCTCTTCTTTTATTGCCCGCACGCCCGCTGCCCGGCTGAGGCGTTGCTGCTCCAGCGCCTGGTAGCCCGGATGGATGACCCAAAGCCAGCCCAGCGCCATCAACAACATCATCGACGCCGCCCATGTGGCAACACGCAGCCTGGCATCCGCCGTAAGCCATTGTTCAAAGAGTCGGCGCATCGTCAGGCTCCAGGGTCAACGACCAGTGAAATTGCCATGCGCCATCACTATCGCGCGCGGTCGCCCCCTGATGAAGCATACCCGCGCCAGGCAACGCTTTTAGCGTCTCCGCCCACTGACTTAACGCTTCCGACGTTAAAGACTTGCCGGTGATCTCCAGCCGCCCGGCGTCAAAACGCAGCGCGGTAAACCAGACCGCATCCGGCAACTGCGCGGCGAGCTGTTCCAGCCGCTGTCCCCAACGTTGAAAAGTGGCCTGCGCCTTACGTGTCGCCAGCCGCTGCTGATGCTCAACCGCCAGCACGTCCAGTCGCTGGCGTTGCCGGGCATTGTCGCCACGAAGCGTTTTCAACTGTTGGGGCGACGGCTGCACTAACCGCCCCTGCTCGAGACAGTATTCGATATACCCACGCCACGTGCCGCACACCGCCGCAATCGTGATAAGGCCCGCCAGAAACAGGCTGGTCCACAATATCATTCGCTGCTTTAGCCGCTGCGCGCGCCAGGGAAGAAGATTAATTAGCCCGCTCATATCGGGTAATTCCCCATCGCCAGGCCAAGCGCCACGGCAAAACGCCATTCGTCAGGCGCTTTTGGCGGATGTACCCATGTCAGCCAGCGCCAGGGATCGCAAACCGCTGCGCCCTCCTGCGGCGTGTCGCTACAGCAAAGCCATTGCGAGAGGGGAATAGACAGCGTCTGGGCCAGGCCGCCGAGGCCGCCTTCAGTCTGGCCTCCCCAACGTTCCCGTGTCGCCCAGAGCCACTGTTCGCCATCGCAGGCGGCAATTCCCTGTATCTGCGGCGCGGCGTAAGGAAAAAAGCTGGTTAATGCGCACGCATCGGGCGTAAGCGCGTAATAAGAAAACCCGCCACGCTCCAACAGCGCTATCACATCCCCCACTTCCTGACGGTGTGCTGCAGTGACGGAAAGCGTCTTTTGCGCCGCGTCAGGGCGGTAATCGGAAAAAAGGCTTTCCGGTGCCATTTGTAGCGCTTTTGCCGTCGCCGTCGTGACATAGGCCTGGCATTCAGACTCGCAAAGTTGGTCAGGTAGCGGCATGGTGCGCTGTAGCGTTCGCCTGGCCGGAAACGCAACGCGCAGATGATGCTGCGCTGGCAGTTCGGCACGCAGCGTTTGCAGGGCCTGAATGAGCGGCGCGTTGCTGATGATTAAGCCGTGGCAATCGGTCGCAGCGCTAAGCGGAAAATACCACCACTTTTTGAGCTGCCAGCCTTCCCGGCGGCGCTGCACCGCAACGGCCCTAATGCCATCCCTTTGAATATGAAGACCAATTTTCCAGACGCGACTCACCATATTGCACTCCTTGCAGCCCCTGTTAATGAAAAGGACATATCAATGCTTCTGGCTTGCCTTTATACTACCGAGCTGTTGTTTATAAACTGCCCAATTGAAATCTGGTGAGAAATCCTCGGTGAAGTTCGTAAAGTATTTATTCATCCTTGCAGTGTGTTGCATCCTGCTGGGAGCAGGCTCGATTTATGGTTTGTACAAATATGTCGAGCCACAACTGCCTGACGTCGCGACGCTGAAAGACGTGCGTTTGCAAATACCTATGCAGGTTTACAGCGCGGATAATGAACTTATTGCGCAGTTTGGCGAAAAGCGCCGCATCCCGTTAACGCTTAAGCAAATCCCGCCTGAACTGGTTAAAGCGATTATCGCCACCGAAGACAGCCGCTTTTATGAGCATCACGGCGTTGACCCGGTGGGGATTTTCCGCGCGACCAGCGTGGCGCTGTTTTCAGGGCATGCCTCCCAGGGGGCCAGTACCATTACGCAGCAGCTGGCGCGTAACTTCTTCCTGAGCCCCGAGCGCAAGCTGATGCGCAAGATTAAAGAGGTGTTCCTCGCCATTCGCATTGAGCAGTTGCTTAACAAAGACGACATTCTTGAGCTGTACCTCAACAAGATCTATCTCGGCTACCGCGCCTATGGCGTTGGGGCTGCTGCACAGGTCTATTTTGGTAAAACCGTCGATCAGTTAACGCTCAGTGAGATTGCGGTGATTGCCGGTCTGCCGAAAGCGCCGTCGACCTATAACCCGCTGTATTCGCTGGATCGCGCCACCGCGCGTCGTAACGTGGTGCTGGCGCGTATGCTGAACGAAGGCTACATCACGCAGCAGCAGTACGACACGGCGCGTAGTGAAGCCATCGACGCCAACTATCACGCGCCGGAAATCGCGTTCTCTTCCCCTTACCTCGCGGAACTGGTGCGCCAGGAGATGGTGAGCCGCTACGGCGAAAAAGCCTACGAAGACGGCTACAAGGTTTACACCACCGTTAAGCGCAAAGATCAGCAGGCCGCACAGCAGGCGGTACGCGATAACGTTCTTGCCTATGACATGCGCCACGGCTACCGCGGCCCGGCTAACGTGCTGTGGAAAGTCGGCGAAGCGGCGTGGGACCAGAAGAAAATTATCGATTCACTGAAAGGCCTACCGGGCTATGGCCCGCTGCGCGCCGCCGTGGTGACCCAGGCCAGCGCCGATGAGGCTACTGCGCTGATGGCCGATGGCTCCAGCGTGTCGCTGAAAATGGCCGGCGTGCGCTGGGCGCGCCCTTACCGTTCCGATACCGCCCAGGGGCCAACACCGCGCCGGGTGACTGACGTTTTGCAGGCGGGCCAGCAAATCTGGGTCCGTCAGGTGGATGAAAACTGGTGGCTGGCGCAGGTGCCGGACGTCAACTCTGCGCTGGTATCGCTCAACCCGCGTGACGGCGCGGTACTGGCGCTGGTAGGCGGCTTCGACTTTAACCAGAGCAAATTCAACCGCGCGACCCAGGCGCTGCGTCAGGTCGGCTCGAATATCAAACCGTTCCTTTACACCGCAGCGATGGATAAAGGGCTGACGCTGGCAAGCATCCTCAACGATGTGCCGATTTCACGCTGGGATGCAGGCGCAGGCTCTGACTGGCGTCCGAAAAACTCCCCGGCAGAGTATGCCGGCCCGATCCGTTTACGCCAGGGCTTAGGCCAGTCGAAAAACGTGGTGATGGTGCGCGCCATGCGCGCCATGGGCGTGGATTACGCTGCGGAATACCTGCAACGCTTTGGTTTCCCGGCGCAGAATATTGTGCATACCGAATCGCTGGCGCTGGGTTCCGCCTCCTTTACGCCGATGCAGGTTGCGCGCGGCTATGCGGTGATGGCCAACGGCGGTTTCCTGGTGGACCCGTATTTCATCACCAAAATCGTCAATGAGCAGGGCGACAATATTTTCGAAGCCAAACCGAAAATCGCCTGCCCGGAGTGCGATCTGCCGGTGATTTATGGCGAAACGCCGAAATCCAACGTGCTGGATAATAACAACGTGGAAGATGTCGCTATCTCTCAGGAGCAGCAAAACGCCGCCGTGCCGATGCCGCAACTGGAGCAGGTCAACCGCGCGCTGGTGGCGCAAAGCCAGCCGCAGGAATATGCCCCCCACGTGATCAACACGCCGCTGGCCTTCCTGATGAAAAGCGCGCTGAACACCAACATCTTTGGCGAACCCGGCTGGCAAGGCACCGGCTGGCGTGCGGGCCGCGATCTTCAGCGTAAGGATATCGGCGGTAAAACCGGCACCACTAACAGCTCGAAGGATGCCTGGTTCTCCGGCTACGGTCCGGGCGTGGTGACCTCAGTGTGGATTGGTTTTGACGATCACCGTCGTGACCTTGGCCGCACCACCGCGTCTGGCGCAATCAAAGATCAGATCTCCGGTTATGAAGGCGGGGCGAAAAGCGCCCAGCCTGCCTGGGATGCCTTTATGAAATCGATTCTGGAAGGCGTGCCGGAAGAGCCGCTGACGCCGCCGCCGGGCATTATCAGCGTTAATATCGATCGCAGCACCGGCCAGTTGGCGAACGGCGGAAACAGTCGCGAAGAGTATTTCATTGAAGGGACGCAGCCGACGCAGCATGCGATTCATGAAGTGGGCACCACTATTATCGACAACGGTGAAACCCACGAGCTGTTTTAACCGGTAGCGCTAAAAATTAAGGCCCTTTTCAGGGCCTTAATTATTTGTCGTTTAGAGTCGGCCCTGCGCTCGCAGCCACTCCCGCACCAGGAACAGCGCGCTAACGTTACGCGCTTCGTTGAAATCCGGATCGTCCAGCAGCGCCATCATATCCTTCAACGGCCAGTGTACTTTTGGCAGCGGCTCCGGCTCATCACCTTGCAGGGATTCCGGGTAAAGATTTTCCGCCACCACGATATTCATTTTGCTGGAGAAGTAGGACGGTGCCATGGTCAGCTTTTTGAGGAACGTTAGCTGGTGCGCGCCAAAGCCCACCTCTTCTTTCAATTCGCGGTTCGCGGCTTCAAACACCGTTTCGCCCGGATCGATCAGCCCTTTCGAAAAGCCCAGTTCGTAGGATTCAGTCCCCACCGCATATTCCCGGATCAGCACCAGACTCTCGTCAATGATCGGCACGATCATCACCGCCTCGCGGGTCGAGGGGCGCATACGTTCGTAAACCCGACGCACGCCGTTGCTGAACTCCAGATCCACCGTTTCGACGTTAAAGAGGCGCGAACGGGCGACGGTTTCAACACGCAAAATAGTAGGCTTTTGTAATGGTTTACTCATCGTAAGGAGAATGAAATAAGGAGAATGACAATATTGTGCGATATCCCACACAGTTTGACCAATGTTAATTGTTTGTTATTTACACTTTTGGCATTTTCCTAGAGGCTCAGCCCGATGAGCGATGTCGCCGGGTTTGAAATCCTGCTAAGAATTTGCTGATAATTCAGCGGTTCTATTGCTGTTATTCTGAATCGTCGCGACAAGGCCAGCAAAACAACCGGTTTGCGCTACAGTCGTCGATAAATACTCACTGACAATAATTTTTGTTACAGTTCACCTTCGCGCGTGGAATGAAGACTTTTTTGGTTATGGGGAACGCATGGGCACCTTATTGACGGTAGTAGTGACGGTGCTGGTTATAGGGATAGCAGTCGGTTTGATTTTCAGGCATCGCCTGGGGCAACGCCGTGCGCTGCCGTTGCTGCAAGCCTTTGCTGGCGCGGCCACCCGCAAGCTGACGCCGGAAGAGCGCAGCGCCGTTGAAAGCTATCTGGAGTCGCTGTCCCGTACGGAGAGTGCGCCCGCCCCAACCGGCTCCAGCAAGTCGCCCGGCACGCTAACGCTGACGCCGCAGAGCAATACCGTATACGCCGTAACGCGGGCGATCACCCGCTATGGCTTATCTACCGACGATCCCAATAAATGGCGTTACTACCTCGATTCGGTAGAAGTGCATTTACCGCCGTTCTGGGAGCAGTACATTACCGATGATAATAACGTCGAGTTTATCCGCACCGAAACGCGCCCGCTGGTGATATCGCTGAATGGCCATACGCTGCTCAATTCTCATCAGGATACCGGCAGTTACGCTCTGGAACGCGTGACCGGTACTCAGGCATCCATTCGCGGTGAAGAAAGCGAGCAAATCGAGTTACTGAACGTTCGTCAGGAAACCCGTGAAGAGTATGCCCTGAGCCGCCCGGACGGTTTACGTGAGGCTCTGCTGATTGGCCTCTCCTTCTTTTTCTTTTTCAGCTGCCTGGTAGCCCCCGAAGTGTTAATTCCCTGGCTCGCCGGGAGCGGTGTTCTGCTTCTGGCCGCTGGCTTGTGGGGAATATTTGCACCGCCTGCCAAAAACACGCTACGCGAAATTCACTGCCTGCGCGGTACGCCAAAACGCTGGGGTTTATTCGGCGAATCCGATCAGGAGCAGATCAACACTATTTCGCTGGGCATCGTCGATTTAGTGTACCCGCCGCACTGGCAGCCGTTCACCCATTACGATTTAGGCCAGAAAACGGGTATCGATATTTATCTCGATCGCCGCGTCGTCCGTCAGGGGCGCTTTTTATCGCTCCATGAAGAGGTAAAAAACTTCCCGCTGCAACACTGGTTGCGCAGCCTGGTGTTGAGCGGCGCGGCGTTTCTGGTGCTGATGATGCTGCTGTTCTGGGTGCCGCTGGATATGCCGATTAAACTTACCGTTTCCTGGTTGAAAGGCGCGCAAACGGTAGAGGCCACCAGCGTAGAGCAGCTGCAAAAATCGGGGTTAAAAGTGGGTGACACCCTGAAAGTCACCGGTACCGGTATGTGCAATATTCACGTTCCCGGCACCTACTCGCCACGCCAGAATTATCCGTTTATGCCGTTCGATTGTTCACAGATTATCTGGAACGCCGCACGACCGCTGCCGCTGCCTGAATCAGAGATCGTCAACAACGCCACGGCGCTGACCGAGGCGGTTAACCGCCAGCTTCATCCCCAGGAAAATGATTCCAAAGTCAATCCGCAGTTACGTTCCGCCATCCAGAAATCCGGCATGGTACTGCTGGATGATTTCGCGGAAATCGTGCTGAAAACGCAGGCGCTGTGTACCGCAGACGATGAGTGCATCCGGCTGAAAAACGCGTTGATCAACCTCGGCAACACCAAGGACTGGGAAGCGCTGGTTAAGCGCGCCAGCAGCGGAAAACTCGATGGAGTGAACGTGCTGTTGCGCCCGGTGAGCGCCGAATCGCTGGATAACCTGGTGACCACCTCTACCGCGCCATTTTTTATTCGTGAAACTAACCGCGCGGCCCAGTCGCTGAACAGCCCGGCTCCCGGCGGCTTTATGATTATCAGCGAAGAAGGCGGCGATTTAGTCGATCAACCGCTGCCGCCGATGTCGCTCTACGATTACCCTGCCCAGCAACAGTGGAGCGAATTCCAGCGGCTGGCGGAAATGCTGATGCAGACGCCGTTCCACGCCGAAGGGGTGATTACCAGTATCCGCACCGACGCCAACGGCACCGAGCATGTTTCTCTGCACCGTATCCCGGACAGCGCCGGCTTATGGCGCTATGTCAGCACCACCCTGCTGCTGTTCGCGATGATTGTTTGTACCCTGTATAACGGCGTGCAGGCGATCCGCCGCTGGCAGCGCCAGCGCTCGCGGCTGGCGGATATTCAGCAGTATTACGCCAGCTGCTACAACCAGGAACTGGTTCCCACCACCGAGGTGCAGCATCTCCCCTGAGTAAAACGTGGCGACGGGTTTATGCTACCCTGTCGTCACTTTTTTACAGGATGAGATGACCCATGCATGTAGATATCGCCTGGCCTGATGTCGATACCGTGTTACTGGACATGGACGGCACTCTGCTGGATTTAGCGTTCGATAACCATTTCTGGCAGCAGCTGGTGCCAGAAACCTTAAGCGAGCTGCGCGGCATCACGCTGGACGAGGCGCATCAGTATATTCGCCAGGAATATCACGCGGTCCAGCATACGCTAAACTGGTACTGTCTGGATTACTGGAGCGAGCGGCTTGGCCTCGATATCTGTGCGATGACCACACAGCAAGGCCCACGCGCGATACTGCGCGACGATACGGTGCCTTTTCTGGATGCGCTCAAAGCCTGCGGCAAGCGCCGAATACTGCTGACCAACGCCCATCCTCATAATCTGGCGGTGAAGCTGGAATACACAGGCCTGGCTTCGCACCTTGATTTATTACTTTCCACCCACACATTTGGATATCCGAAAGAGGATCAGCGTTTGTGGGAAGCCGTCAGGGCCCATACCGGGCTGGATCCGGCGCGAACGCTGTTTATTGACGACAGCGAACCGATTCTGGATGCGGCGGCGCAGTTTGGCATTCGCTACTGCCTCGGCGTCACCAATCCGGACTCCGGCGTGGCGGAGAAAGCGTATCAGCGCCACGCCGCGCTCAATGACTACCGTCGGTTAATCCCCGCGTTGCACCCTCACTGCAAAACAGGTGACGACCATGAAAGAGAAAGCGCCGTCTGAGGTACGCCTGGACAAATGGTTATGGGCGGCCCGTTTTTATAAAACCCGCGCGCTGGCGCGTGAAATGATTGAAGGCGGAAAGGTGCATTACAACGGACAACGCACCCGCCCCAGCAAAAATGTGGAACTGAACGCGGAGATTATTCTGCGTCAGGGCAACGATCAGCGCACCGTTATCGTGAAAACGATCACCGATCAGCGTCGCCCGGCGAGCGAAGCCGTGCTGCTTTACGAAGAGACGGCGCAAAGCGTGGAGAACCGCGAAAAGCTGGCCCTTGCCCGCAAAATGAATGCGCTCACGATGCCGCATCCGGAACGCCGCCCGGATAAGAAAGAGCGTCGTGATTTGATAAAATTTAAATACGGTGACGACGAATAACCGTCGCCCGCAAGAGAGAACATTATGGCTCAACACGACCAATTACATCGCTATCTATTTGAAAACTATGCCGTCCGCGGCGAGCTGGTTACCGTTTCAGAAACCTGGAAGCAGATTCTGGAAAATCACGATTATCCTCAACCGGTAAAAAACGTGCTGGGCGAGCTGCTGGTAGCGACCAGCCTGCTTACCGCCACGCTGAAGTTTGCGGGCGACATCACCGTACAGCTGCAGGGTGATGGCCCCATGACTCTGGCCGTTATCAACGGCAATAACGAGCAGCAAATGCGCGGCGTCGCACGCGTTCAGGGCGACGTACCGGCAGATGCCTCTCTGAAAACGCTGGTCGGCAACGGCTATCTGGTGATCACCATTACCCCTGCCGAAGGCGAGCGCTATCAGGGCGTGGTCGGTCTGGAAGGCGATACCCTGGCAGAATGCCTGGAAGATTATTTCCTGCGCTCCGAACAGCTGCCGACGCGTCTGTTTATTCGCACCGGCGATGTAGACGGCCAGCCTGCGGCGGGCGGTATGCTGCTCCAGGTTCTGCCTGCGCAGAATGCTCAGGCGGACGATTTCAATCACCTGGCGACGCTGACCGAAACCATCAAGGCGGAAGAGCTGTTTACCTTACCTGCCAACGACGTGCTGTGGCGTCTGTATCACGAAGAAGAAGTGACGCTTTACGATCCGCAGGATGTGGAATTTAAATGCACCTGCTCCCGCGAGCGCTGTGCGGGCGCGCTGAAAACCCTGCCGGATGAAGAGATTGAAACCATCCTGGCGGAAGATGGCGAGATTGATATGCACTGCGATTACTGCGGTACACACTATCTGTTCGATGCTATGGACATTGCCGCGATCCGCAATAACGCCTCACCGGCGGATCCGCAGATCCATTAAAACCACAACGAGCGCCTGCGACGTCAGGCGCTCGCTATTTTTCACTCCCACTGCCCCTGTTTGCAAAATCGATTCGTCCATAAAAACGCGATAATCTTTCATAAAATTTACCTTTAAGAAAGCGCTTACACTCACAAAATGTCATATTAACGCTTCCATTCATTAACATAATCAGAACATTTTCCTCTTTCCGTTATACACTCCTCCGCTACTCTATCCCGCGTCGTGAGCTGAATCACAGTATTTTCCGCTGTCTTAAAAGCGTCGATACGTAAATCTATGAAGCACGTCCCGGTTAACATGTTACAAACAACCCTACAATTTCAGGCAGTACAAATTGGCTAAGGAGAAGTGATATGCGCGTTAAAGGTTTAACCCCGCAAGAACTCAAGGCTTATGGTATCAACGACGCCCAGGACGTGGTCTACAACCCTGATTACGATACGCTTTATCGCGAAGAGCTTAACCCAGAACTGGAAGGCTACGAGCGCGGCGTATTAACCAATTTAGGGGCCGTTGCAGTCGATACAGGCATCTTTACCGGCCGTTCGCCGAAAGATAAATATATCGTCCGCGACGACACAACACGGGACACGATGTGGTGGGCGGATAATGGCAAAGGAAAAAATGACAACAAGCCGCTGTCGCCTGAAACCTGGCAACACCTCAAGGGGTTAGTCACCCGCCAGCTCTCCGGTAAACGCTTGTTTATCATTGATGCGTTCTGCGGTGCCAATGCCGATACCCGGCTTTCGGTGCGTTTTATCACCGAGGTGGCCTGGCAGGCGCACTTCGTCAAAAACATGTTTATTCGCCCCACTGACGAAGAGCTGGAAGGCTTCGAACCCGATTTTGTGGTAATGAATGGTGCGAAATGCACCAACCCTGACTGGAAAGCCCAGGGGCTGAATTCCGAGAACTTTGTCGCGTTCAACCTGACGGAGCGGATGCAGTTAATCGGCGGTACCTGGTACGGCGGCGAAATGAAAAAAGGGATGTTCTCGATCATGAACTACCTGCTGCCGCTGAAGGGCATTGCGTCGATGCACTGCTCGGCGAACGTCGGGGAAAAAGGCGATGTGGCAGTGTTCTTCGGCCTCTCCGGCACCGGTAAAACCACGCTCTCTACCGACCCGAAACGCCGCCTGATTGGCGACGATGAACACGGCTGGGACGACGACGGGGTGTTTAACTTCGAAGGCGGCTGTTATGCCAAAACGATCCGTCTTTCTGAAGAAGCGGAGCCGGATATCTATCATGCCATCCGTCGTGACGCGCTGTTAGAGAACGTCACCGTTGGCGAAGATGGCGTGATTGATTTCGATGACGCCTCGAAAACCGAAAATACCCGGGTGTCGTACCCGATTTACCACATCGAAAACATCGTTAAGCCGGTTTCCAAAGCGGGCCACGCCACCAAGGTGATTTTCCTCACCGCGGACGCGTTTGGCGTGTTGCCGCCAGTATCGCGCCTGACCGCTAACCAGACTCAGTACCATTTCCTGTCCGGCTTTACCGCCAAACTGGCCGGTACCGAGCGCGGCGTGACTGAACCGACGCCAACATTCTCTGCCTGCTTTGGCGCTGCGTTCCTGTCGCTGCATCCGACGCAGTACGCCGAAGTGCTGGTAAAACGCATGCAGGCCGCGGGCGCGCAGGCGTATCTGGTTAACACCGGCTGGAACGGCACCGGCAAGCGCATCTCGATTAAAGATACCCGCGCGATTATCGACGCTATCCTTGATGGTTCGCTCGACGACGCCGAAACCTTTAATCTGCCGATGTTTAACCTGGCGATCCCCACCACGCTGCCGGGCGTCGATACCCATATTCTCGATCCGCGTAATACCTACGCCTCACCGGAGCAGTGGCAGGAAAAAGCCACTCAACTGGCGAAGCTGTTTATCACTAACTTCGAGAAGTATACCGACACGCCTGCTGGCGCAGCGCTGGTTAGCGCAGGGCCGAAGCTGTAAGTTGACGTGACGATAAATAAAAAACCACCCTGAATGACTGAGGGTGGTTTTTTTTATGGGCGCAATTTATCCGGTTTAGCTTTCTCTTACCGGATGCGCGATCCGTGCGACCGGCACCGGTAAATAAGCCCGTATCCGCAACCCGCCGCGCTCGCTGCGCCCGATATCCAGCGCGCCGTTGTGATTATCAACAATACGCTGAACGATGGCTAACCCCAGACCCGTACCGCTGGTGCTGCGGGCGCTGTCGCCACGCACAAACGGCTGGAACAGATGCTTCAGCTGTTCGGGCTTGATACCGGGGCCGTCATCTTCCACCTGGAACCAGGCGCGGTTAAGTTCTGTGCCGCTGCTGACCTTGATCCAGCCGTTACCGTAGCGCGCCGCGTTAACTACCATATTGGCTACCGCGCGCTTGATGGATAACGGGTGAATATTCACCATAATCACCCCGTGCTGGAGATCGGTATCGATTTCGCGCTCATAGCCGCTTTCCGCCGCGATCACTTCGCCCAGCACGCTATTCAGGTCCGCCAGCTCCAGCGGCATCTCCTGGCCGGTACGCAGATAATCGATAAACTGCTCGATGATGGCGTTGCACTCTTCGATATCTTTATTAATCGACTCCGCCAGATAGCCATCTTCCGCGCTCATCATTTCGGTCGCGAGACGAATGCGGGTCAGCGGCGTGCGTAAATCATGGCTGACGCCCGCCATCAGCAGGGTGCGGTCATCGGCGAGCTGCTTCACGCCTGCCGCCATATGGTTAAAGGCGCGGGTCACCGAACGCACCTCCGACGCGCCATACTCGCGCAGCGGCGGTGGAATAATGCCTTTACCAACCTGAAGCGCCGCATGCTCCAGGTCCACCAGCGGTCGGTTCTGGATGCGGATAAACAGCCACGCGCCACCTATCGCCAGCAGCATAATCGCCAGGGTGTAGCGGAACAGCGGGGAAAAATCGCCCTGATGGATTTCCGTCAGCGGAACGCGCACCCAGATATTGGGCGAAAGCCAGGTTTTGAGCCACACCACCGGCGAGCTCTTATTGACCTCCACGCGCACTTCCGTCGGGCCGCCGAGCTGCTGCGCCATCTGCTGGCTTAAGAATTCGTAATGCTGGGCCCAGCGCAGCCCGGCGTCTTCCGCCGCTTCATTGGAGTACAACGATATCCCCAACTCACGGTAGATTTCGCGCCGGAAAGCAGGCGGCACCACCAGTTGCGTCCCATCTTCCAGCTGCAGCTTGTCGGTCATCAGCATACGCACTTCGTAGGCCAGCACCTTATTAAACTGCTGCAAACTCGGCAGAATGGCGAAGTTCAGCACCACTAAATAGGTCGTCACCAGGCTGACGAACAGCAAGGTGACGATGAGCAACAGGGTTCTGGCAAACGAGCTACGCGGCGAGAAGCGCAGTCGCTTCATGCTTTAGCGCCGTCCGGTACAAAGACGTAGCCTAAACCCCAGACGGTCTGGATGTAACGCGGATGCGCCGGATCTTCTTCTACCATGCGGCGCAGGCGGGAAATCTGCACGTCGATGGAGCGTTCCATGGCGGAATACTCGCGGCCACGCGCCAGGTTCATCAACTTATCGCGGGACAGCGGTTCGCGCGGATGGCTGACCAGTGCTTTCAGCACCGCGAATTCTCCGCTGGTGAGCGGCATCGGCTCGTCTTCACGGAACATCTCGCGGGTGCCAAGGTTGAGTTTGAATTTACCGAAGGCAATCACCGCTTCTTCCTGGGAAGGCGCGCCTGGCAGTTCGTTTGCCTGGCGGCGCAGCACCGCGCGGATACGCGCCAGCAGCTCGCGCGGGTTAAAGGGTTTCGGGATATAGTCGTCGGCACCGATCTCCAGGCCCACGATGCGATCGACCTCTTCGCCTTTTGCCGTCACCATAATGATCGGCATCGGGTTGCTCTGGCTGCGCAGGCGGCGGCAAATCGACAAGCCGTCTTCTCCCGGCAACATCAGATCCAGCACCATTAAGTGGAAGGACTCGCGGGTCAGCAGGCGATCCATCTGTTCAGCGTTTGCTACGCTACGAACCTGGAAGCCCTGCTCGGTAAGATAACGCTCAAGCAACGCGCGCAGGCGCATATCGTCATCCACTACCAGAATTTTATAATTCTCTTGCATCGATTTAACTCCCAAAGGTTCGAATACTGTTATCTGCAAAACGGACACGCGTGTTTACACGATGAAGCCATTTTTAACTACATGTATTCTAAAAAAGGCTGCGCCGACCACCAGACTTAACTGGTATATATTCTAGTCGAAATTGTTACAAAGCATATTTAACAGCAGGTTATCTGCCTATTTCATCACAATTTCGTCACTTCATGACGTCATCACGGCATAGTTTTTATCAACAGGGGCAAGATCTCGCAGCCGTTAGCGGTTTCCTGGCATGAAAATTGGTTGACCAATATCCGCCATCGCGGCGTTAAAGCGCCTTTTTATTGCTGTAACGCCCTTTTAACATGCCAAATCAAACTGTGACACGGTTAACCAATTCAGCGCCACGCATTGACTTTTTGCCCTTTTTAGTCGAAGTTGTATGCCAACAAAGAGAGTTGTTACACCACTACGTTGGCAAAGCGCAATGAACTCGGCGAAGTGGTCAACCAATAAATCCCCGGTAAAATGCCTTAACGGCATCCCGAAGACTGAGCAGAGGTAAAGCATGAAGCAGACATGGCGCTGGTACGGCCCCAACGATCCGGTAACGCTTTCAGACGTCCGACAAGCCGGCGCGACCGGCGTGGTAACCGCACTTCACCATATTCCTAACGGTGAAGTCTGGACGGTTGAGGAGATCCTCAAGCGTAAAGCCATCGTGGAAGAGGCCGGGCTGGTGTGGTCGGTGGTGGAAAGTATTCCTATCCACGAAGACATCAAAACCCATAGCGGCCAGTACGATCTGTGGATCAAAAATTACCAGCAGTCGATCCGCAATCTGGCTGAATGCGGCATCTATACCGTCTGCTACAACTTTATGCCGGTACTGGACTGGACCCGTACCGACCTGGAATACGTGCTGCCGGACGGCTCCAAAGCGCTGCGTTTCGATCAGATTGAATTCGCCGCGTTCGAAATTCACCTGCTGAAACGCCCGGGCGCAGAAGCGGATTACACCGCGGAAGAAGTTGAGCAGGCCAATGCCCGCTTCGCCGCCATGAGCGATGAAGACAAAGCGCGTCTGACGCGCAATATCATCGCCGGTCTGCCGGGTGCCGAAGAAGGTTACACGCTGGAGCAGTTCAGCAAACACCTTGAACGCTACGCGGATATCGATAAAGCCAAACTGCGCGAAAACTTCGCTTACTTCCTCAACGGCATTATCCCGGTCGCCGAACAGGTGGGCGTGCGTATGGCGGTCCACCCGGACGATCCGCCGCGCCCGATCCTCGGCCTGCCGCGTATTGTTTCCACCATCGAAGATATGCAGTGGATGGTCGATACCGTCGCCAGCATGGCGAATGGCTTTACCATGTGCACCGGCTCCTACGGCGTCCGCGCCGACAACGACCTGGTGGATATGATCAAACAGTTCGGCCCGCGTATTTACTTTACTCACCTGCGTTCAACGATGCGCGAAGATAACCCGAAGACTTTCCACGAAGCGGCGCACCTGGCAGGCGATGTGGATATGTACGAAGTGGTGAAAGCCATCGTTGAAGAAGAACATCGTCGTAAAGCTGAAGGCGTGGAAGACCTGATCCCAATGCGTCCGGATCACGGTCATCAGATGCTGGATGATTTAAAGAAAAAGACCAACCCCGGCTACTCCGCCATTGGCCGCCTGAAAGGCCTGGCTGAAGTCCGTGGCGTGGAACTGGCAATCCAGCGCGCTTTCTTCAGTAAGTAAATCTTCTCAGGGCGCGGCCTTCGTCGCGCCCTGCTTCCTTTCAAGTTTGCATTCAGGCAGGCCCACTGCCCGGAGTTTAAAATGGAACCGACTATTGCTAACAGCACGCTGCCCGTGGCGCGTCCGCTGTGGGATAACGCACGTCTGTCATCCCGTATTGTTCACCTTGGCTGCGGCGCGTTTCACCGTGCCCACCAGGCGTTATATACCCATCATCTGCTGGAGCAGTCCGACAGCGACTGGGGCATCTGCGAAGTCAACCTGATGCCCGGCAACGACCAGACGCTGATCGAAAACCTGAAAAAACAAAATCTGCTGTATACCGTGGCGGAAAAAGGTGCACAGCGCACCGAACTGAAAATTATCGGTTCGATGAAAGAGGCGCTGCACCCGGCAATTGACGGCTGCGCGGGCATTCTGGCCGCCATGGCGCGTGAGCAAACCGCCATTGTTTCCCTGACCGTAACCGAAAAAGGCTACTGCACCGAGGCCGCCAGCGGCGAACTTGACCTTAATAATCCGCTGATCCAGCACGACCTGGCCCATCCTGACCAGCCAAAATCCGCCATTGGCTATATCGTGGAAGCGCTACGCCTGCGCCGCGAACAGGGGCTGAAGGCGTTTACCGTGATGTCCTGCGATAACGTGCGGGAAAACGGCCACGTGGCGCGCGCCGCCGTGCTGGGGCTGGCGAAAGCACGCGACGCCGCGCTGGCGGACTGGATTGAAACCCACGTCACCTTCCCGTGCACGATGGTTGACCGCATCGTGCCTGCCGCGACGGCGGAAACCCTGGACGATATCGCTGGCCAGCTCGGCGTTTACGATCCGTGTGCCATCGCCTGTGAGCCGTTCCGCCAGTGGGTTATTGAAGATAACTTTGTTAACGGTCGTCCGGAGTGGGACCGCGTAGGCGCGCAGTTTGTAGCGGACGTGGTGCCGTTTGAAATGATGAAACTGCGGATGCTCAACGGCAGCCACTCTTTCCTCGCCTACTTAGGTTATCTGGGCGGTTATGAGACCATCGCCGAGACCATGACCAACCCGGATTATCGCAATGCGGCGCTGGCGCTGATGCTGCGCGAACAGGCACCGACGCTCGCTATGCCGCAAGGCACCGATCTGGAGGCCTATGCGCACCTGCTGATCGAGCGCTTCAGCAACCCGTCCCTGCGCCACCGCACCTGGCAAATCGCCATGGACGGCAGCCAGAAGCTGCCGCAGCGTATGCTGGACCCGATCCGCCGCCATCTGGCAGACGGCCATGACTGGTCGCACCTTGCGCTGGGCGTGGCGGGCTGGATGCGCTACGTGGCGGGCGTGGATGAACATGGCAATGCCATTGAGGTAGTGGATCCGCTGTTAGCGGACTATCAGGCAATTGTTGCCAGCGCCAGCGCCGAACAGCGCGTGCAGGCGCTACTCGGCCTGAGCGCGATTTTCGGTCAGGATTTACCGGCAAATCCCGCGTTCGTTTCTGCCGTCGTGGCAGCGTTACAGCAGTTGAATGCCAGCGGTGCGCGCGCCGCGGTCGCCGCGCTGAACCGGTAACCCATCAACAGGCCGCTCAGCTTTCTGGCGCGGCCTGTTTCTTCGCTGACTCTGCGGGTTGATATGCTATAGTCAGGCCAATTCCGGGCGGTTTTCGACACCGTTCGCCACCGAATCAATTCTGACAGTAACGTTATGAAATCAAACACTCCTCAACAGCGCCCTTACCAGGAAGTCGGCGTGATGCTGCGCAATATGATTGCGCAAAAACAGTACGCCGTCGGCGAGCGGCTTCCGCCGGAACGTGAGATCGCGGAAATGCTCAACGTGACGCGTACCGTGGTGCGCGAAGCGTTGATCATGCTGGAAATCGAAGGACTGATTGAGGTGCGGCGCGGCGCGGGCATTTTTGTGATATCTACGCCTTCAGCACCGTCAAACTCCCCAGGCAGCGCGGCGCAGTGCAACGATGCCGGGCCGTTTGAACTGCTCCAGGCGCGCCAGCTGCTGGAGAGCAACATTGCCGAATTCGCCGCCCTACAGGCGACCCGGGAAGATATCGTCAAAATGCGCCAGGCGCTGCTGCTGGAAGAGCAGGAGCTGGCATCCGACGCGCCGGACGAAACCGAGAGCGGCGATATGCAGTTCCATCTGGCGATTGCCGAAGCCACCCACAACAGCATGCTGGTGGAGCTGTTTAAGCAATCATGGCAGTGGCGCGAGAATAACCCGATGTGGATCCAGCTTCACCGCCATCTGGATAACACCCACTACCGCAAAGAGTGGCTGTCGGACCATAAACAGATCCTGGCGGCGCTGATCAAGAAAGATGCTAAAGCCGCCAAGCTGGCGATGTGGCAGCACCTCGAAAACGTCAAACTGCGGCTGCTGGAGTTCTCCAACGTGGATGATATCTACTTTGATGGCTACCTGTTCGATTCATGGCCGCTGGATAATGTGAACGGTTAACGGCCTATCGCAATGAGCTGCTTGATGATCCCAGGATTTGCCTGGAGCAGAAGTAAGAGTTTACGCGGCGCGCCAGTCGGCTGACGCCGCTTCGTTTCCCAGCTTTTTACCAGGTCATAGCTAACGCCAACGGCCAGCGCGAAATCCTGTTGTTTCAAACCAGCCGCTTCCCGGATGGCTTTCACATCGATATCGCTATAGATATGGACATGCTCAGGCCCTGGGCTTTGCTTGCCTTGTTCGATGTTCACCATTTCTTCTGCACTTGCCAGCAGATCGGCAAATAACTCTTCTTTCATCTGTACCTCGTTGCCCTGGTAACGCTGCCTCAAATCAGCATATCAGCAAGCTGCCTGAGCTGCTTTTTTTGCTCTGGCGTTAGATCATCCTGTTCGTTCTTAGGGTATATCAGCGCCAGATAAAGGCGGCCTTTGCGGGTTAAATTGTAATAAATTATCCGCAAGCCGCCGCGCTTACCCATTCCGGTGCGGCTCCAACGCATTTTTCTAAAACCACCCGTATCGGAAATCGTATCGCCAGTTTCCGGATCGTTAATCAGTTCCTCCTGTAAACAGCGGAACTCATCATCATGCATTAACGCAGCTCGACGCCGGGCAAAACCATACAGTTCGATAAATGTGAACATGTCGCTCCCTGACTCGTTAAGGTCTTTGCGACATAGTACATGTACTGGGTACATGGCTCAGCGTTTTTATGTGTACTAAGTACACCTTTAAGACTACACCAAGATGTCAGCATTAGCAGACTAATTACTGCCCTTCCCCTTTTTCATACCGAATACTGTTCACAAACCACATCTTTTCCCCTTCCGGGGTTTTTACCACAAACTCTTCATCGACCTGCTTTTTCAGAATGGCGCGCGCCATCGGCGAGTCGATGGAGATGTAATCTTTGCGCTCGCCGTAAATCTCTTCCGGGCCGACGATGCGGAAAGTTTTCACATCCCCCGCTTCGTTTTCAATTTCCACCCAGGCACCAAAGAAAACCCGGCCCTCCTGCTGGGGTGAATAGTCAACGATTTGCAGTTGCGGCATCAATTTGCGCAGGAAGTGTACCCGCCGGTCAATCTGGCGCAGGATGCGCTTATTGAAGGTGTAATCGGCGTTTTCGGAGCGGTCGCCGAGACTCGCCGCCCAGGAGACGATTTTGGTGATTTCCGGGCGTTTCTCGTTCCAGAGATAGTCGTGCTCTTGCTTAAGCTTGTTATACCCTTCGCGGGTAATCAGTTTGGTCGCCACGCGTTCACTCTCGGTTGATTAAACATAAACGGAACTGTCCGAATCCATGACCGCATCGTGCAGCGACTGGCATTTTGTTCCGGCAATCCGTATAACTGTGCCCTGAAATTTTCGCATCCAACAGATGAAATTGCCATGATGAATGATTCACTCAGCCGTATTATCGCCGGTGAACTTCAGGCCAGAGCCGAACAGGTCGCCGCCGCCGTTCGCCTGCTTGATGAAGGGAACACCGTACCGTTTATCGCCCGGTATCGTAAGGAAGTGACCGGCGGTCTGGACGACACGCAATTGCGTCAACTTGAGACGCGTCTGGGCTATTTGCGCGAGCTGGAAGAGCGCCGCCAGTCGATTATCAAATCGATTGAAGAACAAGGGAAACTCACCCCGGAACTGGCCTCCGCCATCAACGGCACGCTCAGCAAAACCGAACTCGAAGATTTATACCTGCCGTATAAACCCAAGCGCCGCACCCGTGGACAAATCGCCATTGAAGCGGGCCTTGAACCGCTGGCGGACCTGCTGTGGAATACGCCGTCTCACGATCCTGAGACCGAAGCCGCGAAGTTTATCGATGCCGATAACGGCGTGGCCGACAGCAAAGCCGCGCTGGACGGGGCGCGCTATATCCTGATGGAGCGCTTCGCCGAAGACGCCGCATTGCTGGCGAAAGTCCGCGACTATTTGTGGAAAAACGCCCATCTGGTGGCGAGCGTAGTCAGCGGTAAAGAAGAGGAAGGCGCGAAATTCCGCGATTATTTCGACCATCATGAACCGATTGCAACCGTACCTTCGCACCGCGCGCTGGCAATGTTCCGGGGCCGTAACGAAGGCGTGCTGCAACTGGCGCTGAATGCCGATCCGCAGTTCGACGAGCCGCCGCGTGAAAGCCACTGCGAGCAAATCATTATCGATCATCTGGGCTTACGCCTGAACAATGCCCCGGCAGACAGCTGGCGTCGCGCGGTAGTGAGCTGGACCTGGCGCATTAAGGTATTGATGCATCTGGAAACCGAGCTGATGAGCACCGTGCGCGAACGCGCCGAAGAAGAGGCCATCAACGTGTTCGCCCGCAACCTGCACGATCTGCTGATGGCAGCCCCTGCCGGGCTGCGCGCCACTATGGGTCTCGATCCGGGCCTGCGCACCGGGGTGAAAGTGGCGGTGGTAGACGGCACCGGCAAACTGGTGGCGACCGATACCATTTATCCTCACACCGGGCAGGCTGCTAAAGCCGCCGTGGCGGTCGCCACGCTATGCGCTAAACATAACGTTGAGCTGGTCGCCATCGGCAACGGCACCGCGTCCCGCGAAACCGAACGCTTCTTCCTTGACGTACAGAAGCAGTATCCACAAATCACCGCCCAGAAAGTGATTGTCAGTGAGGCGGGTGCGTCGGTTTATTCCGCCTCTGAGCTGGCAGCGCAGGAGTTCCCGGATCTGGATGTCTCGCTGCGCGGTGCGGTGTCTATTGCCCGTCGTTTGCAGGATCCGCTGGCGGAGCTGGTAAAAATCGACCCGAAATCCATCGGCGTCGGCCAGTATCAGCATGACGTCAGCCAGTCGCAGCTGGCGCGCAAGCTGGATGCGGTGGTGGAAGATTGCGTAAACGCCGTGGGTGTGGATTTGAATACCGCGTCGGTGCCGCTGTTGACCCGCGTCGCCGGGCTGACGCGCATGATGGCGCAAAATATCGTCAGCTGGCGCGACGAAAACGGCCAGTTCCAGAATCGTCAACAACTGCTGAAAGTGAGCCGTCTGGGGCCGAAAGCCTTTGAACAGTGCGCTGGATTTTTACGCATCAACCACGGCGATAACCCGCTGGACGCCTCCACCGTTCACCCGGAAGCCTATCCCATCGTTGAGCGTATCCTGGCCGCCACCCAGCAGTCGCTGCGCGATCTGATGGGCAACAGCAATGAATTGCGGAGTCTGAAAGCGGTGGATTACACCGATGAGCGTTTCGGCGTGCCGACGGTTAGCGACATCATCAAAGAGCTTGAAAAACCGGGCCGCGATCCGCGTCCGGAATTTAAAACCGCGCAGTTCGCCGAAGGGGTGGAAACCCTCAACGATCTTACGCCGGGCATGGTGCTGGAAGGCGCGGTGACCAACGTGACCAACTTTGGTGCCTTTGTGGATATCGGTGTCCACCAGGACGGCCTGGTGCATATCTCCTCGCTGTCGGACAAGTTTATCGACGATCCGCATAAAATAGTGAAAGCGGGCGATATCGTGAAGGTTAAGGTGCTGGAAGTGGATTTGCAGCGTAAGCGCATCGCGCTGACCATGCGTCTGGACGAGCAGCCGGGCGAAAGCACCCCTCGCCGCAGCGCAGGCGGGCCCGCATCCCGTCCGGCGCAGCAGCAAAAGCCCCGCGCGCGCGATAATAAACCCGCAGGCAATAGCGCCATGGGCGATGCCCTTGCCGCCGCTTTGGGTAAAAAACGTTAACAACAGAGGCCGGGAAACCGGCCTTTTATTTCCCCTGTAATATTTCGCAATATGAGAATCGCGGAATATTTTCTATTATTGATTTTATTGGTTTTCCCGGCGCTGATTATCATAAAATATACGCGTCATTCTCATTTTAATAACAAAAAAACCGTCAATACCGCATTCGACCGATAAAAATCAGTGCGCCTCATTTTATTTTAACAAGCTGATATTATTAATATTTCTTAATAAATTCGCATTTCAAGCGTTTATTTTTCATTCTTTGCGCCAAAACAATGAATGGTTAAATATTGTATTTAGCAACATATTCTGCATTGAAGATAAAAACCATTCTCATTATCATACCTTTCCATCAAGATTATTCCTTTTCTGCCAATGAATCTGGTTTCCTGTGCCTGCCCTCCAGTCATGGAAACCCTGTTCCCGACTACGAAAGACAAGAAGGCTCTATGCAATTTTGCGCTAACAGTACCTGGAAAATCACCGGCTTTGCCCGGGAAATTAGCCCGGCTTACCGCCAAAAATTACTTTCGTTAGGTTTACTCCCCGGCTCCTCTTTTGACGTGGTGCGCGTCGCCCCGCTGGGCGATCCGATTCATATTTCCACTCGTCGGGTAAACCTTGTGTTACGCAAAAAGGATTTAGCGCTGGTACAGGTTGAAGCATCGTCCTGATTTTTGAGCTCAAATTGACCTATGAAAAAGCTAACCATTGGATTAATCGGCAACCCGAACTCGGGTAAAACGACTCTGTTTAACCAGTTAACCGGCTCCCGGCAGCGGGTAGGCAACTGGGCGGGCGTCACCGTTGAACGTAAAGAGGGCTTTTTTACCACGCCCGAGCATCAGGTCACGCTGGTAGATTTACCCGGCACCTACTCCCTGACGACGATCTCCTCTCAGACCTCGCTCGATGAGCAAATTGCCTGCCATTACATCCTGAGCGGCGACGCCGACCTGCTGATTAACGTCGTGGACGCCTCGAACCTCGAACGCAATCTCTATTTGACGCTGCAACTGCGCGAGCTGGGCATTCCCTGCATTGTTGCCCTGAACATGCTGGATATCGCCGAGAAACAGCAAATTCGCATTGATGTGGACGCGCTGGCGAATCGCCTCGGCTGCCCGGTAGTGCCGCTGGTTTCCACGCGCGGACGCGGCATTGATACCCTGAAACGGATTATCGATCGTGACCACCATGCCCAAAACGCGATCGACGTGCATTACGCCGCGCCGCTTTGCCGCGAGGCTAAGCATCTGGCGGAACATATGCCCGGTGAGATGCCGTTTACCCAGCGCCGCTGGCTGGGTTTGCAGATGCTGGAAGGCGATATCTATAGCCGCGCGTTTGCCGGTGATGCGGCGCAAAAGCTGGACGTGGCGTTAGCGCGACTCACCGAAGAAATGGACGATCCGGCGCTGCATATCGCCGATGCGCGTTACCAGAGCATCGCCGCCATTTGCGACAGCGTCAGCAACAGCTTAACCGCAGAGCCCCACTACTTAACCACCGCGCTGGATAAAATCGTTATCAACCGTTTCCTCGGCATTCCGGTGTTTTTGCTGGTGATGTACCTGATGTTCCTGCTGGCGATTAACATTGGCGGCGCGTTGCAGCCGCTGTTTGACGTCGGTTCGGCAGCGATCTTTATTCATGGTTTGCAGTGGGTTGGCGCAACGTTCCATTTCCCGCAGTGGCTGACGATATTCCTCGCCCAGGGGATTGGCGGTGGTATCAATACCGTTCTGCCGCTGGTGCCGCAAATCGGCATGATGTATTTGTTCCTCTCGTTCCTTGAAGATTCCGGCTATATGGCGCGCGCGGCGTTTGTGATGGACCGCCTGATGCAGTCCCTCGGCTTGCCCGGCAAATCCTTCGTCCCGCTAATTGTCGGCTTCGGCTGCAACGTGCCGTCGGTGATGGGCGCGCGTACCCTGGATGCGCCGCGCGAGCGGCTGATGACCGTGATGATGGCACCGTTTATGTCCTGCGGAGCGCGGCTGGCGATATTCGCGGTATTTGCCGCCGCGTTCTTCGGGCAGCAGGGGGCACTGGTGGTGTTTTCGCTGTATCTGCTGGGCATTGTGATGGCGATCCTCACCGGCCTGATGCTGAAGCACACCATCATGCGCGGCGAAGCGACGCCGTTCGTGATGGAACTGCCGGTTTATCACGTCCCACATCTGAAAAGCCTGGTGCTGCAAACCTGGCAGCGTCTGAAATCCTTCGTGATGCGCGCCGGGAAGGTGATTGTGGTAGTCAGTATTTTCGTCGGCGCGTTAAACAGCTTTTCGTTTAGCGGCAAGCCAGTGGATAACATCAATGACTCTGCGCTGGCGTCGGTGAGCCAGGTGCTCACCCCGCTGCTGAAGCCCATCGGCGTCCAGGAAGATAACTGGCAGGCCACCGTGGGGCTGTTTACCGGCGCGATGGCAAAAGAAGTGGTGGTCGGCACATTAAACACGCTGTACACCGCCGAAAATATTCATCAGGAAGAATTTGATGCTGCCAGCTTTAACCTGCTTGATGAACTGGGCGGCGCGGTAGAAGAAACCTGGCAGAGCCTGAAAGACACCTTCAGCCTGAGCGTGCTGATGAACCCGATTGAGGCCAGCAAAGGCGACGGCGAGATGGAAAGCGGCACCATGGGGGTGATGAGCGCCAAATTTGGTAGCAGCGCGTCGGCGTACAGCTACCTGATTTTTGTCCTGCTGTATATTCCATGCATTTCGGTGATGGGGGCGATCGCCCGCGAAACCAGCCGCAGCTGGATGGGCTTCTCTATTCTGTGGGGACTGAATATCGCTTACTCGCTTTCGACGCTTTACTACCAGACCGTGTCGTTCCAGCAGCATCCGCAATACAGCCTGGTATGCATCCTGGCGGTCGTGTTGTTTAACGTGCTGGTGCTGACGCTGTTACGTCGGGCGCGCAGCCGCGTTGACCTCGGCGTGTTGGGGCAGCGCAAGGCGGCGGAAGTCTGCTGTGAAGCCTCATCCAGCCACTGTCATTAAGGTGAACGTATGGCGACGCTGATACAAGTTCGCGATTTGCTGGCGTTACAGGGACGTCTGGAGGCCAGCCGGATGAGTGAGTTGCTCGCCACTCCGCGTCCGATGATTGACGCAATGCTGGGACGACTGGAAGCAATGGGTCGGGTAAAACGCGTGACGGAAGACTTGAGCGGGTGTTTGTCAGGCAGTTGTAAACGCTGCCCTGAAGGAAATGCTTGCCAAAAAACGTTCTGGACGCTTCAATAGCACCACAAAATAAAGAAAGCAGTGGCACTAAAAAAGGCGGGTTACCCCGCCTTTTTCATTATTTGTAGACGTCGGCCGTTGCGCGGATATCCTGCGTTTTCTTATCGGCGCTGGTGATCACATAGTAAGTGCCGCCCATTTCATCGGCTTTTTTCGACAGTTCTTTCCTGGCGTCCATCGGCGCGCTTTCATCGCTGGTGGAAATCGTGCCAATCTTGGTCAAATTCATTCCTGCCACTTTATCTTTCTCGAGTTCTTTCGCTGCGAATACGCCGAAAGAAAGCGAGCCGATAACTAAAGAAGTAACAATGCCAGTGACTAATTTCATAGCTTCACACTCCTTAGAAAGGTTTGTTGTTTTGTGATGCCTGGCGGGGGCGACTCTGCGCCGAAAAATAAAAATTGCCCGTGGGACAACCACTTTCTAAGTATTGACCGTTATTTATACTTTTGCCAGAGACTCACCCAGGCTAAACAGCACCTCGCAAAACATTTCAGAATTATTGATAAACGGTGCGTGGGCGGCTTTATCAAACATCACCGACCGGCTGTCCGGATAACGTTCATCCAGCAACACCGCAACTTTGCGCGGCACCAGCCCATCCAGCCGACCATATAAACGCCAGAACGGCATCGTCAATGCGGCGAGATCGTCGCGCAAATCGACCGACCGGAGGATTTCCAGGCCGCCGTTCAGCACGTCGACGGATGGCATCGGCGCATCAAGAACGATGGATTTCAACCTGCGGGCATCCTGCCGGGCGCTTTCCGTGCCCAGAGTCTGTAACGCCAGGAAGCGCTCGACGGTACGCTGAAAGTCTTCGCTTAACTGCTGCTGAAAACCCGCCAGCACCGCGGGCTTGATCCCCGGCCACTGCTCCTCTTCGCGGGCGCTGAAACATGGTGATGATGCGACGGTTACCAGTGCGTCTACCCGTTCCGGGTGCGTTAACGCGATCTGGCTCGCCACCAGCCCGCCCAGGCTCCAGCCCAGCCAGATGGCATTTTTGGGGGCCTGACGCAGCACGCACTTTGCCATCGCGTCGAGATCCATCGCGCCGAAACCGGTACTGCGACCATAACCCGGCAAATCCACCAGATGCAGGGTAAATTGCGAGGCTAATTGCTCGCTGATGCAATCCCACACGCCGGCATTCAGTCCCCATCCGTGCAACAGCACAAGATCAATATTTCCCTCTCCCCGGGTCTGCCACCAGATGTCATTCATTCGCTAAAGTCTCATTTTTGTCAGGAAGACCACGATGCTAACAGTACCCGCCTTGTGTTGGCTATGCAGGATGCCGCTTGCCGTTTCCCGGTGGGGGATTTGCTCCTGCTGTTACACAGCGCTGCCCGCCCCACCGCCCTGCTGCCCGGTGTGCGGATTGCCCGCCGTCGTAACCACATTGCCCTGCGGACGCTGCCTGCGAAAATCCCCGCCGTGGCAACGGCTGCTCTACGTAACGGATTACTGCCCGCCATTGAGCACGCTGGTACAGGGGTTGAAGTTTTACCGGCAAACCGCCCTGGCCCAACCGCTGGCGCGGCTGATATTGCTGCGCGTGCGTCAGGCCCAGCAGGAATTGGCGCTACCGCTTCCCGACTTAATCATCAGCGTGCCGCTGCATCGGCGACGGGCGTGGCGACGGGGATTTAACCAGAGCGCGCTGTTGGCAAAACCGCTTGCCCGCTGGCTGGGCTGTCGCTATGAGGCACGAGCATTAAAGCGCGTCAGGAACACACCGGTTCAGCACCATCTCAGCGCACGGCTGCGAAAAAAAAACCTGCGCGCGGCATTTCGCCTTGAATTGCCCGTGCGCGATCTCCATATCGTTATCGTGGATGACGTCGTTACAACGGGCAGTACGGTGGGAGAAATTGCCAAATTATTGCATCGCCATGGCGCGGCGACTGTCCAGGTATGGTGCCTGTGTCGAACCTTGTAGAGGGTCGATGATGGGCGTATTATAACCAGGTAAAATAGTCAACTATTAGGCCATTGCTATGATTCGTATTTCCGATGCTGCCCAGGTGCACTTTGTCAAACTTCTGGCTAACCAGGAAGAAGGCACCCAAATCCGCGTGTTCGTGATTAACCCAGGTACGCCGAATGCAGAATGCGGCGTGTCATACTGCCCGCCGGATGCGGTCGAAGCCAGCGACACGGCGCTGACGTTTGAACATCTCACCGCTTACGTGGACGAGTTAAGCGCTCCGTATCTGGAAGACGCGGAAATCGACTTTGTCACCGACCAGTTAGGGTCGCAGCTGACGCTGAAAGCGCCGAACGCCAAAATGCGCAAAGTATCCGATGATGCCCCGCTGATGGAGCGCGTGGAGTACCTGCTGCAATCGCAGATCAACCCGCAGCTGGCTGGTCACGGTGGCCGCGTGTCGCTGATGGAAATCACCGACGAAGGCTTTGCCATCCTGCAATTCGGCGGCGGCTGTAACGGTTGTTCGATGGTAGACGTGACGCTGAAAGAAGGGATCGAGAAGCAGCTGCTGAACGAGTTCCCGGAACTGAAAGGCGTGCGCGATCTGACTGAACACCAGCGTGGCGAGCACTCTTACTACTAATCTGCTGACCGCCGCAGACAAAAAAGCCGCTGATGTCGTTCAGCGGCTTTTTTATGTCTGCCGATTACTTCGCCTTCGGCACCTCACGCTTGCGCGAAGCCGCGCGACGCCGTTTATCCAGATCCTTAATCAGCTTGTTGACGCCTTCATCGGCGAACATCTTCTCAAGGGGCGCGGATAATTTACGTCGCCAGTTTTTATACTGATAGCTGGTGCCGGGAATATTGACCGGGTCCGCCATGTCCAGCCAGTCCTCCGGCTGTAAACCGAGCAAGGCGCAGTGCGTATCGGCGATATAACGCTGCATCGCCCGGTTAAGCAGCGGCGTCATCTTCATCCCTTTAGCTTTACGTCCCACGCTTTTCGGCAGGCAGTTGTACTGGTGCAGCGCGTCCAGCAGCCCCTGTTTGGCGCGTTCGCGATCTTCATACAGCCCGCGCAGCACAATTTCATCCGGGTAGAGGCCCAGCGTTTTACCCAGCGTTAAATCGCCGCTTTCCCAGTAGCCGCGCAGGGTCGGCAAATCATGGGTGGTCGCCACCGCCATCGCCTGCTCAGGCCAGGCCTGCGGCGCGCGGTAGTGCTTGCGGGAGTCGTTTTCGAAATAGAGCACTTTGTAGGAATAGACCCCGTTCTGGCGCAGTTTGCCGACGATCTCCACCGGCACGGTGCCCAGATCTTCGCCAATCACCATGCACTGGTGGCGCTCGCTTTCCAGCGCCAGGATCGCCAGTAAATCGTCCACCGGATAGTGCACGTAAGCACCCTGATCCGCGGTTTCGCCATAAGGGATCCACCACAGGCGCAGCATCGACATCACGTGATCGATACGCAGCGCGCCGCAGTGGGTCATATTGGCGCGCAATAGCTGGATAAATGGCTCATAGCCGCGCGCGGTCATCACGTGCGGGTCCATCGGCGGCAATCCCCAGTTTTGACCGAGCGGCCCGAGGATATCCGGCGGCGCGCCGACCGACGCTTTCAGGCAGTACAGCTCGCGGTCACACCAGGTTTCCGCGCCGCCTTCCGCCACACCCACCGCCAGGTCGCGATACAGGCCGACCGGCATACCGTGTAGCTGGCTGGTTTCCCAACACTCGGCGAACTGTTTCCAGGCCAGCCATTGCAGCCACAGATAGAACTCGATGTCGTCGGCATGCGCTGTGCAAAAGGCTTTCACCTGCGGGCTGTCGATGGACTGATAGCCCTCGGGCCAGACCGGCCAGCCCCAGCGCAGCTCGTCCTCTTTCACCTGTTCAGCGTGCAGCGCATCAAACGCGGCCTGCCAGTAGAGGCTGTCGCCTTCGCTGTCGACAAAATCGCGAAACCCGCGCACCTGTTCATCATCCTCGTCACGCAGGGAGAACTGTTTCCAGGCCATGCGCAGGCCCGCCATTTTCAGCGCGGTCACCGCAGAATAATCAACCCACTGCGCATCCCGCGCCGCTTTCAGCGTCTGCTGGGTAGTGGGCATTTCCCACCAGGCGCGCGCCTCTTCGCTTTGCTGGAAATCGTCAATGGCGTTCACGTCGATATAAATGACGTTCATCCAGCGGCGCGATGACGGGCTGTAAGGGCTGGCGCTTTCCGGATTAGCGGGATAAAGCGCGTGGATCGGGTTCAGGCCGATAAAGCTGCCGCCCCGTTGCGCCACAGAGACCAGCATCCGTTTCAGATCGCCGAAATCGCCAATCCCCCAGTTGGTGCGCGAGCGCAGGGTATACAGCTGTACACACGCGCCCCAGATTTTTTCGCCTTTAACGAGGGTTTCCGGTTCAAAGCAGCGTTTCGGCGCGACGATCAACCGGCATTCCCACTGCTGGGATTTTTGCTTCAGCATCAGGGTGTGGTAACCCAACGCTAATTTGGCGGGAAGCCGCAGGCTTTCGCCGCCCGTCGCGCTTCCCTTATGCTGCTTGCCCGCTTCCGTGGTCAGCAGCCATTCATATTCACCTTTCCCCTCAAGGGTAATCGCCATGCGGGTGCTGGAACGCAGCACCTTTACGCCGGGGATCGGCGCCGCAGCCGGCTTTTTAACCGCATGGGTGCGGTTCATCGCTTCCAGCAGGCGGCGCTTGGTTTCCGCACCAATCGCCTGAGCTTTGCCGTGAGCATTAATGTAATTAGCGCTAATACCCGCCTCGAGGGCGGCATTATTCAGGCGTTTATCCATGGCATATCCTTAACGTTTGGCCTGCCAAATACGGGTCTGGTAGTCGCGAATCGAGCGGTCAGAGCTGAACATGCCGCAACGTGCGGTATTCAGGATAGCAGCTCGCGTCCAGGCTTCCTGGTCGCGGTACAGTAAATCCGCCTGTTTTTGCGCCGCCACGTAGGAAGCGAAGTCGGCCATCAGCAGATACGGGTCGCCGCCGGCTTTGCCGATGCTTTGCAGCATCGGGTCGAAAGCGTGCTTGTCGCCATCAGCATAGACGCCCTTCTCCAGCTCTTTCAGCACCGCATCCAGCAGTTTGTCTTTTTTACGCCATTTCACCGGGTCGTAACCTTTGGCTTTCAGCACTTTGACTTCGTCTACCGTCAGGCCAAAGATGAAGATGTTTTCCACACCCACTTTCTCGGCGATTTCAACGTTCGCGCCGTCCAGGGTACCGACGGTGAGCGCGCCGTTAAGCGCCAGCTTCATGTTGCCGGTGCCGGAGGCTTCTTTACCGGCGGTAGAAATTTGCTCGGAAATATCCGCCGCCGGGATCATTTTCTCCGCCGCCGACACGCAGTAATCCGGCAGGAACACCACTTTCAGTTTGTCGCCCACGCGCGGATCGTTGTTGATCGCATCGGCCACTTTGTTGATCGCGTAGATGATGTTTTTGGCAAGGTAATACCCCGGCGCGGCTTTCGCGCCGAACAGGAACACGCGCGGCACGCGGTCGGCTTGCGGGTTTTCGCGGATCTCTTTGTACATCGCCAGAATCTGCAACAGGTTCAGGTGCTGGCGCTTGTACTCGTGCAGGCGTTTAATCTGGATGTCGAACAGGGCTTCCGGGTTGATTTCAATACCGGTACGCGCTTTTACGAAAGCAGCCAGCTTGACCTTGTTACGCTGTTTGATGGCGCGGTATTGGTTACGGAAATCGGCGTCATCGGCATATTTTTCCAGTTCCGCCAGCGCGTCTAAATCGTTCACCCACTCTTTGTTCAGCGTCTTGTCGATCAGCGCCGCCAGTTCCGGGTTGCACTGTTTGATCCAGCGACGCGGCGTGATGCCGTTGGTCACGTTGTGGAATTTGGTCGGCCACAGCTGGTGATATTCCGGGAACAGATCTTTTACCACCAGATCTGAGTGCAGCGCCGCCACGCCGTTGACCGCGAAGCCGCTCACCACGCACAGGTTTGCCATGCGCACCTGTTTGTCATACACCACCGCCAGTTTAGCCCACACCGCCTCGTCGCCCGGCCAGGTCTTGTCCACCAGCACTTTGAAGCGCGCGTTGATCTCTTTAATGATTTGCATGTGGCGCGGCAGCAGGGTGCGGATCAGCCGCTCGTCCCAGCACTCCAGCGCTTCAGGCATCAGGGTATGGTTGGTATAGGCAAAGGTTTTGCTGGTGATGGCCCAGGCCTCATCCCAGCTCATCTGATGCTCGTCAATCAGCACGCGCAGCAGCTCAGGGATAGCGATGGTCGGGTGGGTATCGTTGAGCTGAATCACTTCGTAATCCGGCAGTTCGTTAAGCGAACGACCCAGATAGTGATGGCGGCGCAGGATATCGGCAATCGAGCAGGCGCACTGGAAATACTGCTGCATCAGACGCAGCTTTTTACCGGCCTGATGGTTGTCGTTCGGATAGAGCACTTTGGTGAGCTTATCCGCATCAATGCCCTGCTGCTCGGCACGCAGGAAGTCGCCGTCGTTGAATTTGGTCAAATTGAATGGATGCGCATGGGTGGCCTGCCACAAGCGCAGCGGCTGTGCTACGCCGTTCTGATAGCCCAGCACCGGCAAATCCCAGGCCTGACCGGTGATGGTAAAGCCCGGCTCCCAGACCTGCTGGTCGCCGTTTTTCACCAGTTTGCCGCCAATGCCTACCTGCACATCCAGCGCCTCGTTGTGGCTGAACCACGGGTAGCTTTCGCGATGCCAGTTATCCGGTGCTTCCATCTGCTTGCCGTCTTCGAACGACTGGCGGAACAGGCCGTACTGATAGTTCAGTCCATAGCCGGTGGCCGCCTGGCCGACCGTCGCCATGGAGTCGAGGAAACAGGCCGCCAGACGACCCAAACCGCCATTGCCCAACGCCGGGTCGGTTTCCGCTTCCAGCAGATCGGTCAGGTTGACGCTGTGGGTCGCCAGCGCGTCGCTCACCGCCTGATACCAGCCCAGGTTGAGCAGGTTGTTGCCAGTCAGGCGGCCAATCAGGAATTCCATCGAGATATAATTCACATGGCGCTGGTTGGTTTCAGGCTGAACCCGCGGCTGGGCGTGCAGCATTTCCGCCAGCGCGGCGCTGACGGCGTGCCACCACTGGCGAGACGTCATCTCGCTGGCGGCGGATAAACCAAAATGTCGCCACTGACGCGTCAGGGCGGCCTCAAACTGGGTAGTGTCAAACGTCGTCTGTGACATAGAAACAAGGGTCCTGTAAAAAAGTAGTGGCATTAGCGCTAGTGTGCCTGGCAGCCACGGCAAATTCCTCATCCTGCCGGGGATTAGGCAGGGAGGAGTAGTGGGGAGTAGGCAAAAATGTGATCCCAGACACTTAACACAATCTCAAATTACTTTTCAGCCGCTTGGTGTAAACCTCATCAGCAATAACAATCTGTAAGTGCCCATGTCTACGCCGGTGCATAATTCACTATCTGAATATTTACATTAGCGATGAGTCTCAAAAAATGAGACGCCAGTCTCAACGCCCTCTACAGGCCGCTTGTTACCTCGCCCAAATGTCTTAGCACCTATTCATATTAGTTATCGAAATGTGACTTAGTGCAACTTTAGCCGCTTCTAAAATCGACATAACTTGCAATACTTCATAGGGTGTCCGACCCTACATGCCTGCATTAATTACGAGGCGCAAAATAAATCCTTCGGCCTGGATTACACAGTGAAGTGACCATCTATGTTGATACCGTCTAAATTAAGTCGCCCGGTTCGCCTGGAAAATACCGTTTTACGTGAACGGCTTCTGGCGAAATTGAGTAGCGCGCATCACTATCGACTGGCTCTTGTCACCAGCCCGGCGGGCTATGGCAAAACTACGCTGGTTTCCCAGTGGGCTTCCGGTAAACAGTATCTCGGATGGTTTTCTCTGGATGAAGGAGATAACCAGCAAGAGCGCTTTGCCATTTATTTGATTGCGGCGATCCAACAGGCCACGGGCGGCCATTGCCCCACCAGCGAAGTGATGGCGCAAAAACGCCAGTACGCCAGCCTTAACTCCCTGTTTGCCCAGCTTTTTATTGAGATCTCCGACTGGGAACACCCGCTGTATCTGGTGATTGACGATTATCATCTCATCACTAACCCGGTGATCCACGACGCCATGCGTTTCTTTCTGCGCCATCAGCCGGAAAATGTCAGCCTGGTGGTGTTATCGCGTAATTTGCCGCAGCTCGGCATTGCTAACTTGCGGGTGCGTGACCAACTGCTGGAAATCGGCAGCCAGCAACTGGCTTTTACCCATCAGGAAGCCAGACAATTTTTTGATTGTCGCCTGAATGCCCCTATCGAACCGGCTGAAAGCAACAAAATGTGCGATGACGTCGCCGGATGGGCGACTGCATTGCAGCTTATCGCCCTTTCCGCCCGTCAAAACAACACCTCGGCGCATCAGTCCGCCCGTCGCCTGGCGGGAATTAATGCCAGCCATTTGTCTGATTATCTGGTGGATGAAGTGTTGGATAACATCGATGTGGATGTACGCAAATTTCTGCTGAAAAGCGCCCTGCTACGCTCGATGAACGATGCGCTGATCGTGCGCGTCACTGGCGAAGAAAACGGCCAGATGCGGCTGGAAGAGATTGAGCGCCAGGGTCTGTTCCTGCAACGCATGGACGATAGCGGCGAGTGGTTCAGCTATCATCCCCTGTTTGGTAACTTCCTGCGCCAGCGCTGCCAGTGGGAACTGGCGACGCAGTTGCCGGAAATTCATCGCGCCGCCGCCGAAGGCTGGATGGCGCAGGGTTTCCCTGGCGAAGCCATTCATCACGCGCTGGCGGCAGGCGATGCCGCCATGCTGCGCGATATTCTGCTCAATCACGCCTGGGGTTTGTTCAACCACAGCGAACTGACGCTGCTGGAAGAGTCCCTGAAAGCGCTGCCCTGGGAGAGCCTGCTGGCTAACCCGAAACTGGTGTTGCTACAGGCCTGGCTGATGCAAAGCCAGCATCGCTACGGCGAAGTGAACACCCTACTCGCCCGCGCCGAACAGGAAATGAACGGCGAGATGGACGAAACGCTGCAGGGCGAATTTAACGCGCTGCGCGCCCAGGTGGCGATTAACGATGGCGATCCGCAAGAGGCGGAGCGGCTGTCGATTATCGCGCTGGAAACGCTGCCGCTGGCGAGCTACTACAGCCGCATCGTTGCGACATCGGTACACGGCGAAGTGCTGCACTGCAAAGGCGAGCTTAGCCAGTCGCTGGCGGTAATGCAGCAAACCGAAATGATGGCCCGTCGCCATGACGTCTGGCACTACGCCCTGTGGAGCCTGATCCAGCAAAGCGAAATCCTGTTCGCCCAGGGCTTTTTACAGGCCGCCTGGGAAACTCAGGATAAAGCTTTCACCCTGATCCGCGAACAGCATCTGGAACAGCTACCGCTGCATGAATTTTTGCTGCGCATCCGGGCGCAGCTGCTGTGGGCCTGGGCGCGTCTGGATGAGGCGGAAGCCTGCGCCCGTCAGGGCATTGAGGTACTGGCGAACTATCAGCCCCAACAGCAGCTACAGTGCCTGGCGCTGCTGGTGCAAAGCTCGCTGGCGCGTGGCGCGCTGGATAATGCCCGCAGCCACCTCAACCGTCTGGAAAACCTGCTGGGCAACGGTCCGTATCACAGCGACTGGGTGTCGAACGCCGACAAAGTACGGGTGATCTACTGGCAAATGACCGGCGATAAAACCGCTGCCGCCACCTGGCTGCGCCAGACGCCGAAGCCCGGCTCAGCCGATAACCATTTTCTGCAAAGCCAGTGGCGCAATATCGCCCGCGCGCAAATTCTGCTGGGGGATTTCGATCCGGCGGAGATGGTGCTGGAAGAGCTGAACGAAAACGCGCGTAGCCTGCGCCTGATGAGCGATATCAACCGCAATCTGCTGCTGTTGAACCAGCTTTACTGGCAGTCGGGCCGCAAAAGCGACGCCCAGCGCGTGCTGCTGGAAGCGCTCACGCTCTCCAACCGTACCGGTTTCGTCAGCCATTTCGTGATTGAGGGCGAAGCGATGGCGCAGCAGCTACGCCAGCTGATCCAACTCAATACCCTGCCGGAGCTGGAACAGCATCGCGCGCAGCTGATTCTGCGCGAAATCAATCAGCATCATCGGCACAAGTTCGCCCATTTTGACGAGAATTTTGTCACCCGTTTATTAACTCATCCTGAAGTGCCGGAACTGATCCGCACCAGCCCGCTCACCCAGCGCGAATGGCAGGTGCTGGGGCTGATTTATTCTGGTTACAGCAACGATCAAATCGCCGGCGAGCTGGACGTGGCGGCCACCACTATCAAAACCCATATTCGCAATCTGTATCAGAAACTGGGCGTGGCCCATCGCCAGGCGGCGGTGCAGCATGCCCAGCAGCTGCTTAAAATGATGGGATACGGGGTGTAGAAATACCCGGCAACGCCGGGTATTTCTAGCAGAGTTCCAACTGGATATTATGCTCGCGGATCACCTGCAACACGCCTGCGGGCGGCGCGGTATCGGTGTAAACCGCATCCACCAGGCTGATGCTGCCCAGATTCACCATGGCGTTACGGCCAAACTTCGAATGATCCACCACCAGCATCACGTGGCGCGAGTTGTCAATAATCGCCCGCTTGGTGCGCACTTCATGGTAGTCAAACTCTAACAGCGAGCCGTCGCTGTCGATGCCGCTGATGCCGAGAATGCCGAAATCCAGCCGAAACTGGGAAATAAAATCCAGGGTCGCCTCGCCGATGATCCCACCGTCGCGGCTGCGCAGTTCGCCGCCTGCCAGAATGATGCGGAAATCGTCCTTCACCATCAGCGTGTTAGCGACGTTGAGGTTGTTGGTCACGATGCGCAGGTTTTCATGATTCAGCAGCGCGTGGGCCACCGCCTCCGGCGTGGTGCCGATATCGATAAACAGCGTGGCACCGTTAGGGATTTGGCTGGCGACCCGCTCGGCGATACGCGCCTTTTCTGAGGTCTGGGTCGCCTTGCGGTCGTGCCAGGAGGTGTTGACCGAACTGGATGGCAGCGCCGCGCCGCCGTGATGGCGCAAAATCATATTCTGATCGGCCAAATCGTTTAAGTCGCGGCGAATGGTCTGTGGGCTAACGGAAAATTGCTCCACCAGCTCTTCAGTGCTGACGTATCCTTGTTTTTTTACAAGCTCAATAATGGCGTCATGACGCTGTGTTTGCTTCACTCTTTTCTCCTGAACTGCGCTGAATTATGTTCGTTTTCGCAAATTAAGGCAGTCAACGAACGCCATTGCCAGACCGACCAGCAACCCGGTCAGGTGCGCGGCATTGGCAATTGAGAACCCAAACAGATCGAACCAACCGGCAACCAGCCACAGCAGCGCAAAAACCATTAAACCACGCGGCATCACGATCCCGCTTTCGGGATCGCGTTCGCCGCGCAGCCAGACGTAGCCCATCAGCGCATAGACCACGCCGGACAAGCCGCCAAACCAGGCACCGCTGAATTTATGCTGCACGTAGCCGCTCAGCAGCGCGGAAACCAGCGTCAGCACAATCAGCTTGCCGCTGCCGAGACGTTTTTCTACCGGCCCACCGAGATACCACCACCATAACAAATTAAAGGTGATGTGCATGATCGAGAAATGGAGCAGCGCGTGGGTAAAGTAGCGCCAGAATTCAAAATCGAGACTTGAGTCATAAGGCCAGGCCAGCCAAATCATCACCGCCTGGTCGCCCACCATCAGCATCAGGACATAAACCGCGATACAGACGCTGGCAAGCCCAATGGTGAACGGACCGGCGCGCTCGCGCAGCGTCGCCATAAACGGATAGCGGCGATAGTGCAGGCCGCTGTCGGTATGGCCGGTGCGCCAGCTGGCGGCCAGATAGCGCGAATCGTTCGGGTCTTCAAGAAATTTCGCCAGTTCGGCCTGCACCCGGTCGGCCTGTTGATCGTCCGCCAGCCAGACATCGGTCTGGCTGTGCTGCTGAATGGTCAGAACAACGCCCTGCGTGGCCATATAGTCCACAAAGGCCTGGGCCATTCGCGGATTGGCAAAAGTCGTAATCAGTACCATCAATAAACGCCGTTTTCCACACAAAGAAAGGGAGTATATACGCTATTCAACCGAGCTTATAAGCCACTTCAGCAGGAAAGTGCCGGTGCCAGGCATCAAAACCGCCGTCCACGCTATACACATTTTCATAGCCCTGCTGCAGCAGATACTGCGCTGCGCCTTTGCTGCTGTTGCCGTGATAGCACATCACCATCACCGGAGTATCGAAATCCGTTTGCTGCATAAAGTTGTTCAGCGTGTCATTGGTTAAATGAAACGCGCCGGGCGCGTGACCAATCGCATAACTTTGCGGATCGCGAATATCCACCAGTACGGCGGCGCCGCGCTGCATTTTCTGGTGTGCTTCTTCAACACCAATACATTCAAAGTGATCCATGGTCGCTCTCATTTTCTTCAGTTGATCATATTGCCCGATCGTAGACCGGTTGCTTCATTTTACCGTTCAAGTGTACGTGCTGAGCAGGCCGACGCGCCATATTGTTATGTGTATCACGCGAAATTGTTTTTTTCTTGTTACCAAACGACCGGGAGATTTGCTATTATGAGCGATAACGAACATTTTTGAGCTTTAACGAAAGTGCAAGAGGCAAGCATGGAAACCAAAGATCTGATTGTGATAGGCGGAGGCATTAACGGCGCAGGCATTGCGGTGGATGCAGCCGGGCGCGGTTTATCCGTGCTGATGCTGGAAGCGCAGGATTTGGCCTGTGCCACCTCATCGGCAAGTTCAAAACTGATCCACGGTGGCCTGCGCTACCTGGAACATTACGAATTCCGCCTGGTCAGCGAGGCGCTGGCGGAGCGCGAAGTATTACTAAAAATGGCTCCGCATATCGCGTTCCCGATGCGTTTCCGGCTGCCGCACCGCCCGCATTTACGCCCGGCCTGGATGATCCGCGCAGGCCTGTTTATGTACGATAACCTGGGTAAACGCACCAGCCTGCCGCGCTCGCACGGTTTGCGCTTTGGCGCAGATTCGGTCCTGAAGCCAGAGATCGTGCGCGGTTTCGAATATTCTGACTGTTGGGTAGACGATGCGCGTTTAGTGCTCGCCAATGCGCAGATGGTGGTAAAGAAAGGCGGCGAAGTGATGACCCGCACTAAAGCCACCTCCGCCCGCCGCGAAAACGGACTGTGGGTGGTGGAAGCAGAGGATATCGATACCGGTAAAACTTACAGCTGGCGCGCGCGCGGCCTGGTCAATGCTACCGGCCCGTGGGTGAAAAACTTCTTTGATGACGGGCTGAAACTGCCGTCGCCGTACGGTATCCGCCTGATCAAAGGCAGCCACATCGTGGTGCCGCGCGTTCATCAACAGAAGCAGGCTTATATTCTGCAAAACGAAGATAAGCGCATCGTGTTTGTGATCCCGTGGATGGACGAGTTTTCGATCATCGGCACCACCGACGTGGAGTATAAAGGCGATCCGAAACAGGTGGCAATTGATGAAAGCGAAATCAACTACCTGCTGAAGGTTTATAACCTGCACTTTAAAAAGCAGCTTAGCCGCGATGACGTTGTGTGGACTTACTCCGGCGTCCGCCCGCTGTGCGATGACGAATCGGATTCGCCGCAGGCCATCACCCGCGACTACACCCTGGATATTCACGATGAAAATGGCCAGGCACCGCTGCTGTCGGTGTTCGGCGGCAAGCTGACCACCTACCGTAAACTGGCGGAACATGCGCTGGAGAAAATGGCTAACTACTATCCTTCTATGGGCCCGGCCTGGACTAAAAGCTGTGTTCTGCCCGGCGGAGAACTGAATGGCGATCGCGATGACTATGCCGCGAAGCTGCGCCGTCGTTATCCGTTCATCAGCGAATCGCTGGCACGCCACTATGCGCGGACCTATGGTTCCAACAGCGAACTGATTCTGGGCAACAGCAGCCGTCTCGACGAGCTGGGCGAAGATTTCGGGCATGAGTTTTACGAAGCGGAACTGCGTTATCTGGTGGACCACGAATGGGTGCGCCGTCTGGATGACGCCCTGTGGCGTCGTACCAAATTAGGCATGTGGCTCAATGCCGAGCAGGAATCGCGCATTGCGGCCTGGCTCACCCAATACACCAAACAAGAGCTGTCATTAGCCTCTTAAAATAAAAACGGCGGAGAATCTCCGCCGTTTTTTTCGGGCTATTTACAGCTTGACGGGCTTGATATTCCAGATGTTTTCGGCGTATTCCTGAATCGTCCGGTCAGACGAGAAATACCCCATATTGGCAATGTTCTGCATCGCGCAGGTCGACCAGGCTTCCGGCTGGCGATACAGCTCGTCAACTTTATCCTGGGTGTCTACGTAGCTGCGATAATCTGCCAGCACCTGATAGTGGTCGCCGAAATTGATCAGGGAGTCCACCAGATCGCGATAGCGTCCAACTTCATCCGGGCTAAAGACGCCGGTGCCGATCTGAGTTAACGCCAGATGCAGCTCTTCGTCCTGCTCGTAGTACTCGCGCGGCTTGTAGCCTTTGCGGCGCAATTCCTCGACCTGTTCCGCCGTATTGCCGAAGATAAAGATGTTCTCCGCGCCAACGTGCTCCAGCATTTCCACATTCGCGCCATCCAGGGTGCCAATCGTCAGCGCGCCGTTGAGCGCAAACTTCATGTTACTGGTGCCGGACGCTTCAGTGCCCGCCAGAGAGATCTGCTCAGAGAGATCCGCTGCCGGGATGATCACCTGCGCCAGGCTGACGCTGTAGTTCGGGATAAACACCACCTTCAGATGGTCACGCACGTCGGGATCGTTGTTGATCACCTCCGCCACATCGTTGATCAGGTGAATGATGTGCTTGGCCATGTAATACGCCGAGGCGGCTTTACCGGCAAAAATATTTACGCGCGGCACCCAGTCGGCATTCGGATCGGCTTTGATGCGGTTATAGCGGGTGATCACGTGCAGAACATTCATCAATTGACGTTTGTACTCGTGAATACGCTTAATCTGCACATCAAACAGCGCTTTCGGATTTACCACCACATCCAGCTGCTGGGCAATGACGTTCGCCAGCCGCTTTTTGTTTTCCAGCTTGGCCTGACGCACCGCCTGGTTCACCAACGGATAGTCGATATGCTGCTTCAGCTCGCTCAACTGGCTCAAATCGGTGCGCCAGTTGCGGCCAATGTTGTCATCCAGCACCTTAGAAAGCGCGGGATTCGCCAGCGCCAGCCAGCGGCGCGGCGTGACACCGTTGGTCACATTGCAGAAACGGCCCGGGAAGATTTTCGCGAAATCGGCAAACAGCGATTGCACCATCAGGTTTGAATGCAGTTCCGACACGCCGTTGACCTTGTGGCTCACCACCACCGCCAGCCAGGCCATACGCACTTTACGGCCATTGGATTCGTCGATAATCGAGGTGCGGCTCAGCAGCGCGGTATCGTTCGGGTACTGCTCCTGAACGGTTTTCAGGAAGTAATCGTTGATCTCGAAAATGATTTGCAGATGGCGCGGCAGGATTTTGCCCAGCATATCCACCGGCCAGCTTTCCAGCGCCTCGCTCATCAGCGTGTGGTTGGTGTAGGAGAACACCTGGCAAGTGACTTCGAAGGCCTCATCCCAGC
Source organism: Atlantibacter subterraneus (assembly GCF_007570865.1). Taxonomy (GTDB): domain Bacteria; phylum Pseudomonadota; class Gammaproteobacteria; order Enterobacterales; family Enterobacteriaceae; genus Atlantibacter; species Atlantibacter subterraneus. The sequence continues at coordinate 83,725 of NZ_VLPS01000008.1, forward strand.
CGAACTTATGTTCGTCGATCAGCAAACGCATCAGTTCCGGAATCGACAGCACCGGGTGAGTGTCATTCAGGTGAATCGCGATTTTATCCGCCAGATTGGCATAGGTTTTATGCATCTGGTAATGACGGCTGAGGATATCCTGGATAGTGGAAGACACCAGGAAATACTCCTGGCGCAACCGCAGTTCGCGCCCGGAATAGGTCGAGTCATCGGGATAAAGCACGCGGGAGACGTTTTCGGAGTGGTTTTTATCTTCCACCGCCGCGAAGTAGTCGCCCTGGTTAAATTTACCGAGATTGATTTCGCTACTCGCCTGAGCATTCCACAGGCGCAGCGTGTTGGTGGCGTCAGTATCGTAGCCGGGGATGATCTGGTCATACGCTACCGCCAGGATCTCTTCGGTTTCGATCCAGCGGGTTTTCTTACCTTCCTGCTGGATACGTCCGCCGAAACGCACTTTGTAGCGGGTGTTATGGCGTTTGAACTCCCACGGGTTGCCATATTCCAGCCAGTAATCCGGGGACTCTTTTTGACGGCCATCGACGATATTTTGTCGGAACATGCCGTAATCGTAGCGGATACCGTAGCCGCGGCCCGGCAGCCCTAAGGTCGCCAGCGAGTCCAGGAAGCAGGCGGCGAGACGCCCAAGGCCGCCGTTGCCGAGGCCAGGGTCGTTCTCTTCATCGATCAATTCTTCCAGGTCGAGCCCCATCTCTTCAAGCGCGTCTTTAACGTCGTCATAAATACCCAACGACAGCAAGGCGTTAGAGAGGGTGCGACCAATCAGAAATTCCATCGACAGGTAGTAAACCTGGCGCATTTCCTGCGAGAGCTGCGCGCGATTGGAGCGCAACCAGCGCTCCACCAGGCGATCCCTCACGGCGAACAGGGTTGCGTTCAGCCATTCGTGTTTGTTGGCGATAGCCGGATCTTTACCAATGGTAAACATCAGCTTATAAGCAATGGAATGCTTTAGCGCCTCAACGCTGACTGTGGGGGATGAATAGGAAAAGGGTGCATTCATACATGTGATTCCAGGATAGTTACATCAAGCGTTGATAAAGTTCGCGGTAAGACTTCGCCGCAACATGCCAGCTAAAATCCATGCCCATCGCCTGACGCTGAACAAATCGCCAAAGGGATGGACGCGACCACAACACGAAAGCACGCCGAATCGCGCGTAGCAGCGACCAGGCATTACTATCTTCAAACACGAAACCACTGGCCATTCCATCGGCTAAATTCTCCAACGAGCTATCTGACACGGTATCCGCTAAACCACCAGTGCGGCGCACCAGCGGCAGCGTGCCATATTTCAATCCGTAGAGCTGCGTTAAACCACACGGCTCAAAACGGCTGGGTACCAGGATCACATCCGCGCCGCCCATAATGCGGTGGGAAAACGCTTCGTGATAACCAATCTGTACCCCAACCTGGCCCGGATGTTCGGCAGCGGCGGCAAGGAAACCCTCCTGCAACACCGCATCACCCGCGCCAAGCAATGCCAACTGCCCGCCCTGCTCCAGCAAGCCCGGCAGCGCTTCCAACACCAGATCGAGACCTTTCTGGCTGGTAAGTCGACTCACCACCGCAAACAGCGGGACTTTGTCATTCACCTTCAGTCCCATGGCAATTTGCAGCTGGCGTTTGTTTTCTGCCTTCTCTTCTAACGTATCGCGGTTATATCGCGCAGACAAGAGCAGGTCCGTTGACGGGTCCCAGATGTTCTCATCCACACCGTTGAGGATGCCGGACAGCCGGCCTTCGCGATGACGCTGTTGCAGCAGCCCCTCCATACCGTAAGCGAACTGCGGCTCGGTAATTTCGCGGGCATAAGTCGGGCTGACCGCCGTGATATGGTCGGCGTAGTAAAGCCCGGCTTTTAAGAATGAAATCTGTCCGTTGAACTCCAGACCGTTAATGTCGAAGAACCACCAAGGCAGACCAATCTCGCTCATGTGATGCGCATAGAACATGCCCTGATAGGCCAGGTTATGCACCGTAAACACCGATTTCGCCGGGTGGCCGCGCGCGGCAAGGTACGCTGGCGCAAGGCCGGCATGCCAGTCATGGGCGTGCACCACATCTGGCTTCCAGAAGGGATCGAATCCGCACGCCATTTCACAGCCTGCCCACCCCAGCAGTGCAAAGCGGATAACGTTATCCGGGTATGCATACTGATTGGTGTCGTGATAAGGACTCCCCGGGCGGTCATACAGATCCGGTGCGTCAATCATGTAGATACCGACGCCGTTGAAATGCCCGAACAGCAGCGTAACCGGCCCGGCAAAGGTGTCGCGGTGCGCGACCTGCTGGGCATCGGTGACGCCGCGTCGAATATCAGGGAACGCGGGCAACAGCACGCGGGTATCCACGCCATCAGCAATCTGCGCGGCGGGCAACGCCCCAATCACATCCGCCAAACCACCTGTTTTCAGTAGCGGAAACATTTCAGAACAAACGTGTAAAACCTGCATTATGGCTCCCGTTCAATTACCCGGCGCGAAAAAGCGCGCCAAACGCGAAATTTAACCGCGCGACAAGCGCGCGGTTATTCCCTGCGCAATTACCCTTCCAGTTTCCTGAGCATCTCGCGCGTAACCAAGACAATCCCTTCTTCGGAGCGATAGAACCGGCGAGCATCTTCTTCCGCATTTTCGCCAATTACCATACCTTCAGGGATCACGCAGGCACGGTCAATAATGCAGCGACGCAGGCGGCACGAACGGCCAATCCAGACGTCTGGCAACAATACTGAAGAATCAATATTACAGAATGAATTTACCCGCACCCGGGGGAACAGCACCGACTGCACCACCACGGAACCGGAAATAATGCATCCGCCGGACACCAGCGAGTTCAGCGTCATCCCGTGACTGCCGGATCGGTCCTGTACAAATTTAGCAGGCGGTAACGGTTCCATGTGGGTACGAATTGGCCAATCGCGATCGTACATGTCCAGTTCCGGGGTGACCGAGGCCAGATCGAGGTTGGCTTTCCAGTAGGCTTCCAGCGTCCCTACATCACGCCAGTAGGGCTCTGCGTCCGGATCGGACTGCACGCAGGAGAGCGGGAACGGGTGGGCATAGGCTTCCCCCGCCGCCGTCAGTTTAGGAATAATATCTTTGCCGAAATCGTGGCTGGAGTTCGGATCGTTGTCATCCTCTTCCAGCAGTTCATACAGGTATTCGGCGTCAAAAATATAAATCCCCATACTGGCCAGCGATTTGCTCGGGTCGTTCGGCATGGTCGGCGGATCGGCCGGTTTTTCGACGAAATCGATGATTTTGTCGTGCTCGTCCACATCCATTACGCCAAATGCCGTCGCTTCTGCCTTAGGAACCGGCATACAGGCCACGGTACAACGCGCGCCTTTTTCCACATGATCGATCAACATGCGCGAGTAGTCTTGCTTATAGATGTGGTCCCCCGCCAGAATCACGATGTATTCAGCCTTATAGCGCCGGATAATATCGAGGTTCTGGGTGACCGCATCTGCCGTGCCGCGATACCAGTTTTCACCATGCACGCGTTGCTGCGCGGGCAGCAGATCGACAAACTCATTCATCTCTTCGCTGAAGAACGACCAGCCGCGCTGAATGTGCTGTACCAGCGTATGCGACTGATACTGAGTGATCACCCCAATCCGGCGGATGCCCGAGTTGATGCAGTTAGATAACGCAAAATCGATGATGCGAAACTTGCCACCAAAGTGCACGGCGGGTTTAGCTCGGGTAGTGGTTAAATCTTTGAGGCGTGTGCCACGTCCACCCGCCAGTATTAATGCGACAGACTTTATCGGCAGTTGCCGCGCTAACATCAGAGGATCGTTCTTTTCAAACCTAACCATGACTGACTCCTTTTATTATGACTTTTGGAATACGCACACTCCGTGCGCGGGCCCATGCCATACAGCCATTACTACCGGATTGTCCTCTCCGGCAAATGGGGGGATAGCACGCCATTCCCCTTGGGGTAAGACGATCTCTGACACCACATCGGTTGCATTGATCGCAATAAGCCAACGATCGGAAAGCTGGATCTGCAGATAGCGCGGACCCCCTTGCCACTCATCAGCCCGGAGAGGTTGACCCTCTCGATTCAACCAGCGGACGTTGTTATCACCTTCATCCCACCAGCGGTTCGCGGTCAACGCCGGAATCGTCTTGCGCAGGTGAATTAACGCCGCCGTAAAGGTCGTTAAACCGTCATTGCAATGGGCCCAGTCCAGCCAGGTCAGTTCGTTATCCTGGCAGTAGGCATTATTGTTGCCGTGCTGGCTATGGCCATGTTCATCACCGGCCAGCAGCATCGGGGTGCCCTGAGAAAGCAATAACGTTGTTAGCAGCGCGTGAATGCTGTCGCGCCGCCGCTCTTTGATATGTTGCCCGGCCTCCAGACCCTCAAAACCATAGTTGTTACTGTAGTTGTGGGTAGTGCCATCTCGATTGTCTTCGCCGTTGGCTTCGTTGTGTTTGCTGTTAAAGCTCACGCAGTCGCGCAGTGTAAAACCGTCATGGGCGGTGATTAAATTAACGCTGGCGGACGGCGGGCGGCCATCGTCGCGAAAGATGTCGCTGGAGCCCGCAAACCGGCAGGCGAAACCGCCTAATGAAAGATCCTGCTGCAACCAGAAGCGGCGCATCCCGTCACGGAAATGGTCGTTCCACTCCGCGAACAGCGGCGGGAAGTTCCCGACCTGGTAGCCGCCTGCGCCGATGTCCCACGGCTCAGCGATCAGCTTCACTTTCGACAACACCGGATCCTGGCGGATGGCCTCAAACAGCGGCGCATCCTGGCGGAATTCAGGGGTGCGCCCCATCACCGACGCCAGATCGAAGCGGAAGCCGTCGACGTGGCACTCTTCCACCCAGAACTTCAGGCAGCCCATAGCGAAATCCACCACGCCGGGATGGCTCAAATTCACGGTGTTGCCGCAGCCGGTCCAGTTGTGATCGTCGCCGTTATCCTGTAACCAATAATAGCTACGGTTATCGATTCCGCGCATGGAATAGGTCGGCCCATGTTCATCGATCTCCGCCGTGTGGTTGAGGACAATATCGAGGATCACTTCAATCCCCTCGCGGTGCAGCGCTTTCACTGAATCACGGAACTCATCAATGGCGGCGGTAAAATCATGATTTATTGCATAGCGCGGCGATACGCACCATAAGGCAAACGGGTTGTATCCCCAGTAATTGGTTAACCCCAGACGCTGCAGGCGCGGCTCGTTGGCAAAGTGAGCGATGGGCAATAATTCCAGCGCGGTGATCCCTAAGCGTTTGAAATAGTCGATCATCACCGGGTGCCCGAGCGCGGAATAGGTTCCGCGCATGGCGGTGGGAATTTGCGGATGCAGCTGCGTCAGGCCGCGCACGTGGCCTTCATAAATCACCGTCTCTCCCCAGGGCGTATACAGCAATTCATCGTCTTCCCAGTCGTAATCATCCTGAATCACCACGCCTTTCGGCGCGACGGAGGCGCTGTCGCGATGATCCGGTTCCTGATAGCCACCATGCAGCAGCGGCGAATCTTCAACATCGCCGTCAACGGCGCGCGCGCAGGGGTCGAGCAGTAATTTAGCCGGGTTAAAACGATGCCCCTGGTGCGGTGCCCAGGGGCCGTGAACCCGATAACCGTAGCGCTGGCCAGGGCGGATATTGGCCAGGTAGCCGTGCCAGATATCGCCGGTACGCGCCGGTAAATCATAACGATGCTCATTCCCCTGCTCATCAAACAAGCACAGCTCGACTTTTTCCGCGTTGGCAGAAAACAGCGTGAAATTCACGCCCTTTCCGTCAAAATGCGCGCCGAGTGGCGCTGGATTCCCTGTAGCCAGCAGGCTCATTCCCCCTCCCGGACTAGCCAGATGGTCGCCAGCGGCGGAATGGTGATGCACAGCGAGTTATCGCGGCCATGGCTCGGGATGGCGTCGGTCTGCACCACGCCGCCGTTGCCGGTGTTGCTGCCGTGATAGTGCATCGAGTCGGTATTCAGCTCTTCACGCCAGCGGCCCGGCTGATTGACGCCGAAGCGGTACTCATGGCGCGGTACCGGCGTAAAGTTAGCGGCGACGATGATTTCGTTGCCCTCGCGGTCGCGACGCACAAACACAAATACCGAGTTAACTTTGTCTTCCACCACCAGCCATTCAAAGCCATTGGGATCGAAATCCAGCTCATGCATAGCTTTATGGTGGCGATAGGTATGGTTGAGGTCGCGCACCAGCCGCTGAACGCCGTGATGCCAGTTATCGCCGCCTTCCAGCAGATGCCAGTCGAGGCTGGAGTCGTGGTTCCACTCGCGGCCCTGGGCGAATTCATTGCCCATAAACAGCAGCTTTTTACCCGGGAACGCCCACATCCAGCCGTAATAGGCGCGCAGATTAGCGAATCTTTGCCACGCATCGCCCGGCATACGGTCGAGAATTGATTTTTTACCGTGGACCACTTCATCGTGCGATAGCGGCAGCACAAAGTTTTCGGTGTAGTTGTACAGCATCCCAAAGGTCATTTTGTCGTGATGGTACTGACGGTACACCGGGTCGAGTTTCATATAGTCGAGGGTGTCGTGCATCCAGCCCAGGTTCCATTTAAACCAGAACCCAAGGCCGCCCGTTGAAGGAGGGCGCGACACGCCAGGGAAATCGGTGGACTCTTCCGCCATGGTCACCGCGCCATGTACCTGCTCGCCCAGCACGCGGTTGGTATTGCGCAGGAACTCAATGGCTTCGAGGTTTTCGCGCCCGCCGTATTCATTAGGGATCCACTCCCCTTCGGCGCGGCTGTAATCGCGATAAATCATTGACGCCACCGCATCCACGCGCAGGGCGTCGATGCCGAAACGCTCGGTCCAGTACAGGGCGTTGCCCACCAGATAGTTGCTGACTTCACGGCGACCGTAGTTATAGATCAGCGTGTTCCAGTCCTGGTGATAGCCTTCGCGCGGGTCGCTGTGCTCGTAAAGTTCGGTGCCGTCAAAATTCGCCAGACCAAATTCATCGCTCGGGAAATGCCCCGGCACCCAGTCCAGGATCACGTTCAGCCCGGCAGCATGGGCGGCATTGATAAAGTATTTGAAGTCGTCGCGGGTGCCGAAGCGGCGGGTCGGCGCATACAGCCCCAGCGGCTGATAGCCCCAGCTGCCGTCAAAGGGATGTTCGTTAACCGGCAGCAGTTCGATATGGGTAAACCCCATGCCTTTCACGTATGGCACCAGCTGCTCGGCAAGTTCACGGTAGCTCAGCCAGAAGTTGTTATCGGTATGGCGACGCCAGGAACCTAAATGCACCTCATAAATGGAAATCGGCGCATCCATCTGGTTGGCTTTTTGCCGCGCCGGGCTGATGGTGGTTTTTTCCGGCAAGTCGCAAATCATCGACGCCGTTTCCGGGCGCATCTGCGCCTCAAACGCGTAAGGGTCAGCTTTAATTCGCAGGTTGCCGTTGGCATCAATCATTTCGAATTTATAGAGCTGACCGTTATGCGCGCCGGGAACAAACAGTTCCCAGATGCCGCTCTCTTTGCGAAAACGCATCGGGTGACGCCGTCCGTCCCAGTAGTTGAACTGGCCGACCACGGAAACGCGCTGCGCGTTGGGTGCCCAGAGCGTAAAGCGGGTGCCGGTCACGCCATCCATGGTTTGCGCGTGCGCGCCAAGCGTTTCATAAGGACGCAGGTGCGTCCCTTCCGACAACAGCCACGCATCCATTTCCTGTAACAGCGGGCCGAAGCGATATGGGTCATCAATCAGGTTTTGCTGACCGTGCCACAGCACCGCCAGCTGGTAACGGAAAAAGTTTTTACGGCGCGCCAGCACGCCGCTGAAGAACCCTCGGGAATCAAGGCATTCCAGCTTGCCGACCTTGCGGCCAGTTTTCGGTTCGATAACCCACACTTCGGTGGCATCCGGTAACAGCGCGCGGACTTCCAGCCCGGCCTCGGTTTTGTGCATGCCCAGTACGGAAAAGGGATCCGCAAAATGGCCCGCAATAAGCGCATTAATCACGTCTCTATCGATGCGATCAGACATGGTTTTGTCATCCTGTTTTTATGTATCGCCCTACGCCTGAGCGTCAGGCCGCAATACTTTTCTTGACCTGAACGAGCAGCCACTTCGTCATCCTCTGGCCGATCGTTCCCACCTACAAGTTTTAGCGGTAAAAACCACCCGAACCTTAAGCATAGCCAACGCGCTATCTCACTCCTGAGAAAAATTGCAACAAACTGGTTTACATCCTCCCGCGCCAAAAAAAAGGGAGCGCTTATGCACTCCCGTTACAGGTTTCGATTACGCCAACTGCCGTAACATACGACGCAGCGGCTCGGCGGCGCCCCACAATAACTGGTCGCCAACCGTGAAGGCGGACAAGTATTCCGGGCCCATATTGAGTTTACGCAGACGGCCAACCGGGGTCGCCAGCGTACCGGTCACCGCCGCAGGGGTCAGTTCGCGCACGGTGATATCGCGGTCATTCGGCACTACGTTTACCCAGTCGTTATGCGTCGCCAGCATTTCCTCGATAGAGGAAAGCGAAACATCTTTTTTCAGTTTAATGGTGAACGCCTGGCTGTGGCAGCGCAGCGCGCCGACGCGAACGCACAGGCCATCAACCGGGATCACAGACGAGGTGCCGAGGATTTTGTTGGTTTCCGCCTGGCCCTTCCACTCTTCGCGGCTCTGGCCGTTATCCAGCTGTTTGTCGATCCACGGGATCAGGCTACCCGCCAGCGGCACGCCAAAGTTATCCACCGGAAGCTGGCCGCTGCGGGTCAGCGCCGTGACTTTACGTTCGATATCCAGAATGGCGGAGGCCGGATCGGCCAGTTCGCTCGCCACGCCGTTGTACAGTTGGCCCATCTGTGCCAGCAGCTCGCGCATATGACGCGCCCCGCCGCCGGACGCCGCCTGATAGGTCGCCACGGACACCCACTCCACCAGATTCTGCGCGAACAGGCCGCCCAGCGACATCAGCATCAGGCTGACGGTACAGTTGCCGCCGACAAACGCCTTCACGCCTTTGTTTAAGCCTTCGGTAATGACATGTTGGTTGACCGGATCCAGAATAATGATGGCGTCATCTTTCATACGCAGCGACGAGGCGGCATCAATCCAGTATCCTTGCCAGCCGCTTTCACGCAGCTTTGGGTAAATTTCGTTGGTATAATCGCCGCCCTGGCACGTCACGATGATATCCAGCGCCTTCAGCGCGTCGATAGAATACGCGTCCTGAAGCGTGCCGCCCTGATGGCCGCCAAAAGACGGCGCAGCCTGCCCAAGCTGGGAAGTGGAAAAGAAGACGGGACGAATGGCGTCAAAATCGCGCTCTTCAACCATGCGTTGCATGAGTACGGAGCCAACCATTCCGCGCCAGCCGATAAAACCAACATTTTTCATAGCGAATCATTCCTGCGAGGTGTGTGCGTGTTGTGCGTGCCGGGAGAAGCCGGGCATCCTTTCACCTTACAAAATGCAGCTAAAGTCGCAAGTGAAATAAATCAATGATCGCGCGATCATCAGTAAAGCAACTTATTTAAGCGGGCAGTGGACCCGGAAAACAGGAAATGCGTACATGAATGACATTATCTCCGCCGCCGTTTTGCTGATCCTCATTATGGATCCCCTGGGCAACTTGCCTATTTTTATGTCTGTCCTGAAACACACAGAACCGAAGCGGCGGCGGGCAATCATGATACGCGAGCTGTTGATCGCGCTGCTGCTGATGCTGATTTTCCTGTTCGCAGGCGAAAAAATACTCGCTTTTCTGAATTTACGCGCCGAGACGGTCTCTATCTCCGGCGGGATTATTCTGTTCCTGATCGCCATTAAGATGATTTTCCCCAGCCAGGAGGGCAACGCCAGCGGCCTGCCCGCCGGTGAAGAGCCGTTTATCGTCCCGCTGGCGATCCCGCTGGTGGCGGGCCCGACGATTCTGGCGACGCTGATGCTGCTGTCGCACCAGTATCCTAATCAGATGGGGCATCTGGTTATCGCGCTGCTGATTGCCTGGGGCGGTACGGTGGCGATTCTGCTGCAATCATCGCTGTTTTTGCGGCTGCTCGGCGAAAAAGGGGTTAATGCGCTGGAGCGCTTGATGGGACTGGTGCTGGTGATGCTTTCCACACAGATGTTCCTGGACGGTATTCGGGCGTGGATGAAGGGGTAACGTGGGAAAACTGGCGTGCGCAAGGCACGCCAGTGGGTTAACGCTTAGCTGACTATCGCAAACGCGATCATGCCGACAATCGCGCCAACCGTTCCAAGGATGGTTTCCATCAGTGTCCAGGTTTTCAGGGTCTGCCCTTCAGTCGCGCCGGTAAACTTCCCGAACAGCCAGAACCCGGCGTCGTTAACGTGGCTCACCACAATCGATCCGCCCGCGATGCAAATTGACAGCGCCGCCAGCTGCGCGCCGGAGTAATGCAGTTGCTCAATCACCGGCATCACCAGGCCAACCGCCGTCAGGCAGGCAACCGTGGCGGAACCCTGGATAATGCGCACCGCCGCTGCCAGCACAAAGCAGGTAATGGCAATCGGCAAGCCCATGCCGGTTAACGCTTCACCCAGCGCCGGACCCACGCCAGAATCCACCAGCACCTGTTTGAACACGCCGCCTGCGCCAATCACCAGCAGAATAATCCCGGCGGGTTGCAGCGCATGGCCGCAGATTTCCATCACCCGCTCGCGCGGCATGCCGCGACGCATCGCCAGGCCATACATCGCCACCAGGCAGGCAATCAGGATGGCGGTGAACGGATGGCCGATAAACTGCAACCACTCATAGAGCTGCGAACCCTGTTCGGTGAAGCGCGCGGCGATGGTTTTCAGGCCCACCAGCACCAGCGGCAGCAGGATCAGCGCCAGGCTGAAGCCAAACGACGGCAGTTTGCCTTCGCCCAAATGCGGTTCGCTGATGTCGTCCGGAATATGCAGTTCAACATGCTTGCTGATGAAGTTGCCGAACAGCGGACCGGCGATCAGCATGCTGGGTATCGCGGCGCACAGGCCAATCAAAATCATCCAGCCGAAATCGGCGTGCATCTGCGAGGCCAGCAGCATCGGTGCAGGCCCTGGCAGCAGGAACGCCGCTGCCGCCGCCACGCCGGCAAATAGCGGGATCACCAGCTTCACCAGGTTGGTCCCGGTGTGGCGCGCCATGGAAAACGCAACGCTTATCAGCAGAACAATCGCTACTTCGAAGAATAGCGGTAGCGCGCAGATCAGGCCCGCGAGGCCAATGGCATAGTGCGCTTTGCTGTGCCCAAAGGATTTGAGCATCCTGACGGCGATCTGGTCGACCGCGCCAGTTTCATGAAGGATCTTGCCAAACATGGCGCCCAGCGCCACTACGACCGCCAAAAAACCCAGCGTGCCGCCCATCCCTTTTTCCATGGTTGCCGCAATCTTATCGAGCGGCATACCAGAGAAAAGTCCTGCACCAATAGACACCACCATCAAAGCAACAAAGGCATGCATACGGGCCTTCATCACTAAAAACAGCAGCAACAGCACGGAGCCGACTGCTGTTAACACCAATGTTAAAGTATTCACGCCGCCTTGCCTTCTCCAATTGCGGCGATAGTGCTTTCCACCACGCCTTCAAGCGGCTGATCGATATCAATCACAATGACATCGGTCTCGTCGGCTTTTGGTTCTTCCAGAGTCTGGAACTGAGTTATCAGCATCTGGGGTTTGAAGAAGTGGCCTTTACGCGCTTTCAGACGCTCTTCGATTACCGCAGATTCTCCTTTCAGATAGATGAAAGAGAGGTTCGGGTTACCGTCGCGCAGCTGGTCGCGATAGTCTTTTTTCAGGGATGAACAGACGATTAGCGACACTTTATTGGTGCGCTGCATGGCGAATGCCGCGTCGTTCAACGCTTTCAGCCAGGGTCTGCGGTCGTCATCGTTTAGCGGCTCGCCGGAGGCCATTTTCATAATGTTGCTGCGCGGATGCAGGAAATCGCCATCCAGAAAAGCGGCCTTCAGGCGGTGCGCCACTTCGCTGGCTACGGCGGATTTACCGCTGCCGGATACGCCCATTAAGACGTAAATGTGGTGATCATGGTTAGTCGTGCTCATCGCGTTGCTCCACTGGCACAAAACGTTGGAAGGGGAATGTTACGGGTAACAGTTATCGGTAACATTGTCATGCGGCACTGAGGGCGACGCAATCTCCGTGCGTCGCCAGTGTTAATAAGTGTGAGCTAGTTCAAATTTGGCGAGGTTAAATCGATCCGCCTGGCGACAATGTGAAACCTAAATCTAACAATTTAGGCGTCACGATTTCGCCCCGGATGCGCGCCAGCAGGCGTTCCGCGCCAATTCGCCCCATGCGTTCACGCGGCGTCAGCACGCTCGCCAGCCGGGGTTCCATCACCTGCCCGATATCGTGGCCGTGAAAACCGGCAATCGCCATATCGTCAGGAATACGCAGCCCCAGCCGCTGGCACTCGAATGCCGCGCCGATAGCTAAATCGTCATTGGTGCAGAAGATGCTGTCAAGTTGAGGGAATTCGCGCCGCGCCTGGCGCAGCAGTTCAATGCCGGTGGAATAAGAAGAGGATTGCTCGACCATCACGCTGTACGGCGTCAGGCCCGCATCGCGCATCGCCTGCTCATAGCCGCGCTGCTTCTGAATGGTTCGCTCATCCAGACGCGCCCCCAGATACGCCACGTGGGTGTGGCCGCGTACGATGATTTCCGCCGTCATCTGGCGCGCCGCTTCAAAATTGTTGAAACCGACAGCGATGTCCAGGCACGGAGAAACGCTGTCCATTAGCTCGACCACGGGGATCCCCGCCACTTCAATCATTTTGAGCGTGCGCGGCGTGTGGGTGCGTTCGGTAAGAATTAGCCCGTCGATATTCCAGGAGAGCATCGATTCCAGGCGCTCCTCTTCCAGCTCGGGCTTATAGCCGTAGTGCGCCAGCATGGTCTGGTAGCCATGGGCGTCAATCACGCTTTCGATACCGCGCAGCACTTCAGCAAACACCTGGTTAGTGAGCGACGGCAGCAGCACGCCGATGGCGCGGCTGGTGGCGTTGGAAAGAATATCGGGCGCGCGGTTGGGAATGTAGCCCAGCTCATCCAGCGCGGCGGCGATTTTACCGCGCAGCGCCTCGGACACCTGTTCGGGATTGCGCAAGAAGCGGCTGACGGTCATTTTCGTCACGCCTACGCGATCAGCCACATCCTGTAGTACCGGTCTTTTCTTTTTCATCGTCTCGAAGGCGCAAAATGGATCTGTTCAGCGAGTTTATCATGGACGACGCCCGGGCTTCCTCTGTATACAGCGGAAGCCCGGGAAAAAGCGCGGATTTTTGAATGCAGCGCACCGCTTTGACGATGCGCTGTTAAGGCAGATATCAGACCGGCGGCAGATCAAACAGCAGGATTTCGCTGTCGCTGTCGGCGTGGATAGAAAGCGCCTGCTCGTCACGGATCGCCAGACCGTCGCTGGTGGTGGCTTTGGTACCGTTAATGGTCACGTTGCCTTTTACCACCTGGATCCAGACATTGCGGTCAGCGGCAATCTGATACACGCCCTGCTCGTCTTTCAACAGCGCCCAGCGCGACAGTTCCATATCCTGGTTCACTTTCAGCGAACCGTCGCGGGCATCAGGCGACAGCACCAGCTGGCGGCCCTGTGTTGCGTCGAAGCGGCGCTGCTCGTAGCGCGGCTCAATGCCATTTTTTTCCGGGATGATCCAGATTTGATACAGGCGCAGACGCTCGGTTTCGCTGGGATTGTACTCGGAATGACGCACCCCGGTCCCGGCGCTCATAATCTGGAACTCGCCCGCAGGCACCTGCTCTTTATTGCCCATGCTGTCCTGATGCTCAATCGCGCCTTCCAGCACGTAGGTCAGGATTTCCATGTCTTTATGCGGGTGAGTGCCGAAGCCCTGACCAGCGTCGATCACGTCGTCGTTAATCACGCGCAGGGCGGAAAAGCCCATAAAATTTGGATCGTAATAGTTGGCAAAAGAGAAGGTATGCCATGAGTCTAACCAACCGTGATTGGCATGGCCGCGTTCGGCTGCTTTGCGTAAATAAATCATTGTGTACCCCCAGTTCGTTTGCGATGGAAGTAGTGTGGACCGGCAGCGTCGTTGATGATAGAGGGCGAAAATTGACGCCTCTGTTCAAAAAATGTGAATGAGTTGTCGGGGCGAATTCAGGATAAAAAAAAGCCAGCTCGAGGCTGGCTAAGAAATACTGGAAGCAATGTGAGCAATGTCGTGCTTTCAGGTTAACACTGTAAGGGTCTCCCTGAACGCATGACAATAATAATCATTATCATTCGCATGTGTCCAGCTTTTTTTTGAAAAAAATCAGATTGCCGAAAATTTAAAAGTCAATGATGTTTAAAGGGTTTTATAACTTATTGACGACAAAAGGGATGAGCGATGGCGAAAACGTTGACGCTTATTTTATGGCTCGCCTGCGCTCATCACGCTAATTTACCTCAGCCCTCGCAACCACGATTAAAATGCCGCCCACGCAGCCTGCGTCCCTGACTGCGGTTTTTGTTCCACCACAACGGGCGCATGGCCTCCCAGACGGAAATGCTCCACCGACTGCTGCAATTCCGCCGTCTGGCGTTCCAGGCTGGCGGCAGCGGCGGATACCTGCTCCACCAGCGCCGCGTTGTGCTGCGTCACGCTATCCATCTGGGTGATAGCCACGCCAACCTGGGCAATGCCTTTGCTCTGTTCGTCGGTCGCCGAGGCGATCTGCTCCATAATCGCCGTGACCTGCGCCACCGCATCGACGATTTCCGCCATGGTGATCCCCGCCTGATTGACCAGCTCCGCGCCCTTCTCGACCCGGTGAACAGAATCGGCAATCAGCGTTTCAATCTCTTTCGCCGCCTGCCCGCTGCGGCTGGCCAGGTTGCGCACTTCACTTGCCACCACCGCAAACCCGCGCCCCTGCTCGCCCGCCCGCGCGGCTTCCACTGCGGCGTTAAGCGCCAGAATATTGGTCTGGAAGGCAATGCTGTTAATCACCGTAGTGATATCGGCAATTTTCTTCGAACTGCCGGAAATACCGGTCATGGTGGTTACTACATCGCCCACCAGCTTCCCGCCTTTGCTGGCGGTCGCCGAGGCCTTTTGCGCCAGTTGGCTGGCTTCGTGGGCGTTATCGGCGTTGTGCTGTACGGTGGCGGTCAGTTGCTCCATGCTGGCGGCGGTTTCCACAAGCGCCGACGCCTGCTCTTCGGTACGGGTTGAGAGATCCTGGTTGCCGGCGGAGATATCCCGCGCGCCGTGCCAGATATGCTCGCTGCCCTGGCGGATGGCGCTCACCGCATCGCGCAGGCTGTCCTGCATCGCCGTCAGCAGCGGCACCAGTTTACCCACGCAGTTGCGGCTAGCCTTGAGCGGTACCGGCTGGCTGAGGTCGCCGTTAGCGATAAGCTGGAAGTGATCGCGAATCCGATTAAGCGGGCGCACCAGTATAGTCACCAGATAGCGGTCAGCCAGGATCAGCATCAGCACGCCCAGCGCCACGCTGGCGATGATGATAGTGCGGGTCAGCGAGGTCTGGTTATCCACCGTTACGCGGGTTTCATCCAGCATCCGGCCCGCATTGGCGTTAAACTCCTCAGCGCTGGCACCGAACGCACGGCTGAGCGCGGGGGTGATGTTGTTGGCGTGGGCGCGAAACGCATCCAGATCGCCCTGCTGGGCCAGCTGGAACTGGCGGGTAATGCCCTCGTCGAGCAGCTTCTGCCAGCTGGCAATGACGTTATCAGAGGTAACCTGATCCATTGGCCCTGGCGATAGCTCTTTAAATCGCGCCAGCTCCTGCGCCATATTCTCCAGCGCTTTCTGCACCGGCTTCATCACCGTGGCATCAGGCTGCATGCCCGGTTTGGTTCCGTCCATCACGCGTGCCAGCCGCGTAACGAAACGAAAGTACTGATCGTTCCCTTTACTGAGCACCGTCATCTGGCGCACCAGATGCCGATCCACATCATTTCCCTGGCTCATCTGGTTCAGCGAAAACACGCTAAACAGCCCGGCACCGCTCCACAACAAGCACAGTAGCCCCAGGATGGCGACCATGACGGAACGAATGGTGAAATGTTGAAGTAAACCCATAACTATTTCCTTTGTATACAAGGTGGATTTTCCACCAGATACAGCAGTTATCGGCAGGATGAACAAAAGGTATACAAGCGAGGCGGGGAAATTCACGTTTACGTCGTAAATAAGGGGTAAGTCTTATACCCATTAATTATAAGGAAAAGTGAGGGCTGGACGGAATTTCACCGCCCAGCCTGTTTTTTGGCGGATTAATAACCCGCCGTCAAATCATCCACGGAACGCGGATCGGATGCGCCATACAGCGCGCCATCCGGCCCGACGACAATACTCTGAGTGCTGCCCATCGCCTCTTTCACCGCCACGTTCTGGCCTCTATCTTTCAGCAGCTTCAGCGTGTCGGGGCTAAACCCTTTTTCAACCCACAGCTCGTCCGGTAGCCACTGATGATGGAAGCGCGGCGCGTTAGTGGCTTCGGCGATGTTCATCCCGAAATCAATACTGTTCACTACCATCTGCAATACGGTAGTGATAATCCGGCTGCCGCCTGGGCTGCCGGTGACTAGCCAGGTTTTGCCATCTTTCACTACGATGGTGGGCGACATCGACGACAGCGGGCGTTTATTCGGCCCCACTGCGTTCGCTTCACCGCCAACCAGGCCGTAAACGTTAGGCACGCCCGGCTTCGCCGAGAAGTCGTCCATTTCGTTATTCAGCAGGATCCCGGTATTGCCAGCAACAATGCCGCTGCCAAAAGTAGTGTTCAGGGTATAGGTGACCGCCACCGCGTTGCCGTCTTTATCTACCACCGAGAAATGGGTGGTTTGATTACTCTCGTAAGGCGCGAGGTTGCCGGGTTTGATCTCTTTCGACGGGCGCGCCTTCGCCAGATCGATCTGGTCCGCCAGGGTTTTGGCATAGGCTTTATCGGTCAGCGCCTGCCAGGGCACCTTCACAAAATCCGGATCGCCTAGGTATTCCGAACGGTCGGCATAGGCGAATTTCTCCGCTTCGGCCATGATTTGCAGGGTATCGGCGCTACCGAAGCCATATTTCTTCAGGTCGAAGTTTTCCAGGATATTGAGGATCTGCACGATGTGGATCCCGCCGGAGGACGGCGGTGGCATAGAGAATACCTGGTATCCACGGTAGTCGCCGCTGATTGGTTTGCGCTCTACCGCTTTGTAGTTGGCTAAATCTTCCTTGCTAATTAGCCCGCCGTTTTTTGCCATCTCATCGGCAATCTGATCGGCGATTGCGCCTTTATAAAACGCATCCGGCCCGGTTTCGGCAATCATCTCCAGCGATTTGGCGAGATTGGCCTGCACCAGTTTGTCGCCTTTTTGCAGCGGGTTACCGTCGGTTTTCCAGAAGATGGCTTTACTGTTGGGATGATTGGGTAGCGTTTCGCTGCCGTAGGTTTTGAGATCGTCTGCCAGCGCGTCGTTGACCATGAAGCCGTCACGCGCCAGCAGGATCGCTGGCTGCACCACCTGGTTTAGCGGCATGGTGCCGTATTTTTGCAGCGCCAGCGCAAAGCCCGCCACGGTGCCCGGCGTACCGGTCGCGAGGTGTGAAGTCAGGGATTTTTTGCTGTCGGCGTTACCCGCAGCGTCGAGGAACATATCTTTGGTGGCTTTTTGCGGGGCCATTTCGCGGAAATCAATGGCAGTGGTGTTGCCGTCTTTGGTACGCAGCATCATAAACCCGCCGCCGCCGAGGTTACCGGCCTGGGGATGCGTCACCGCCAGCGCAAAACCTACCGCCACGGCGGCATCCACCGCATTGCCGCCTTTTTTCAGGATCTCGACGCCGACCCTGGTGGCGGTGGCATCCACCGAGGCGACCATCCCCTGCCGGGCACGAACGGGATGAAACACATCCTCTTCCACGCCATAGGAAACGGGTGCGGCTGTAGGGGGCGGCGCGGCAAACGCCGACAGACACAGACCCATGAGTAATGCAGGCAGGGCTTTCCACATCATCTTCATTGTTGTTCTCCGGGTTTCACGGGGCTCGTCCCCCGCTTAAGCCTGGTTCACAACTCTTAAAAAATCATCGTACTGCCGGAAAGCGAGTAAACTTAGAAGATCCTTCACGAGGAGGAATGATGATGAAAAAACTGTTAATTCTGGCGGCGCTTCTGTCGCCCTGTAGCTTTGCACAGCCGATTAATGTGTTGAATAACCCGAATCAGCCGGGGTTCGTCAATCCAAGCGAGCAGCGGATGCAAAACCAGATGCAGAGCCAGCAAATCCAGCAGAAAGGAATGCTGAACCAGCAATTGCAGACCCAGACCCGGGTTCAGCAGCAGCATCTGGAATCGCAGATCAACACTAATACGCAGCGCATCAGAGAATCCGCGCCGGGCGAGCTGAATCCGCAAACCCAGCAGATGCTGCCCAATACCAGCGGCAGTATGCTGAA
This sequence comes from Atlantibacter subterraneus, assembly GCF_007570865.1. Lineage (GTDB taxonomy): Bacteria > Pseudomonadota > Gammaproteobacteria > Enterobacterales > Enterobacteriaceae > Atlantibacter > Atlantibacter subterraneus. The sequence goes on from NZ_VLPS01000008.1 coordinate 102,206, forward strand.
TAACGGCTCATCCAGCCAGGACCGGATGCTGAATAATCAGCAGCATATGCTACCCGATAAAACCAACGGCGATATGCTGCGGCCCAATAACGGCACCCTGAGCAATCAGGGCGTCACCACCATGCCACAGCCGAATATCCCGCTGAAAACCATTGGGCCTTAAGCGTTAAAATGCGGGCCGATCTCGTCAATGCGATCGGTGCAAATGCTATCAACCCCCCAGCGCAGCAGCGTGGCGGCGCGCTGGGGATTGTTAACGGTGTAGACGAGGATTTTCAGCCCCGCCGCCTTCAGCGCCGCGATCCGCGCCTCATCCAGCAGTTTATGATTCAGGTGAATCGACACGCACTCAAGGCGCGCCGTCAGTTCACGCCAGTCGCTGCGCCATTCATCCAGCAATAATCCGCGCGGCAGTTCCGGCGCGGCCTGTTGTGCGGCTTCCAGCGCGGCTACGGAAAACGACGAAAGCAGCGGTGGCGTCATGCCCTGCCATAAATCACGTGCCGCCAGCGCCACCACTTTACCGGTTTGCGCGTCCACGCCGGTGGTGGGTTTGATCTCGATATTTGCCATCATGCCGTGCTCGCGACAGCGCGCAGCCACGTCTTTGAGCAGCGGCAGGGATTCGCCTTTGAACTCGCCGCTGTACCAGCTACCCGCGTCCACTTTCACCAGGTCATCCCAGTCGAGATGGCCCGCGATCCCCCAACCGTTGCTGGTGCGCTCAAGCGTGTCGTCATGCAGTAAAAAGATCTGCCCGTCTCTGGAAAGCTTGGCGTCAAACTCGATCATGGTGTGCCCATAACGCGCCCCCACATTGATAGCCGCCAGGGTATTTTCGGGAGCCAGCTTGCCGCCGCCCCGGTGGGCGACAATCGCAGGGTAAGGCCAGTTATTCATAGACGTATTCCTGTTTCACCATCGAAAAAGTGCAGATGCTCCGGCGGCAGATGCAGCCAGAGCGTCGAGCCCGCCACAGGCCGGTGCTGATGCGCAAGGCGCACAATCACTTTTTGCTCGCCGAACCGCCCGTGCGCCAGGTTGTCCGCACCCAGCATCTCAAGCGTTTGCACGTTGAGCGGCACGCCGCCTGCGGCCTGTGAGCTTAGCGCAATATGTTCGGGGCGGATACCCAGCGTCACCACGCGCCCGGCCAGCGCCAGATGGCGCGCCCCCAGCGGCAGGCTGAAGCCATCGGCGTCAAAATGGGTGCCCTGGGCGTTAATGCGCCCCTCCAGCAAATTCATGGCGGGCGAGCCGATAAAGCTCGCCACAAAGCGCGACGCGGGGCGCTCATAGACTTCAACCGGCGTCCCGATCTGCTCGGCGACGCCCTTATTCATCACCAGCACCCGCTGCGCCAGGGTCATCGCTTCCACCTGATCGTGGGTGACGTAAAGGCTGGTGGTTTTCAGGCGGCGGTGCAGCTGTTGCAGCTCGAGACGCATCTGCACCCGCAGTTTGGCGTCGAGGTTGGAGAGCGGCTCGTCGAACAGGAACACCGCCGGATCGCGCACGATAGCGCGGCCCATCGCCACGCGCTGGCGCTGGCCACCGGAGAGTTCGCGCGGACGGCGTTTCAGTAAGCCATCCAGCTCCAGAATACGCGCCGCTTCATTGACCCGCGCCTCGATGTGCCCTTTGCCCATGCCGCGGATTTTCAGGCCCCACGCCATGTTCTCTTCGACGTTCATGTGCGGATACAGCGCGTAGTTCTGGAATACCATGGCGATGCCGCGCGCTTTCGGCTCCAGTTCGGTGACGCGTTGATTATCGATCCAGATATCACCGCTGGTGACGCGCTCCAGCCCGGCAACCATGCGCAGTAGCGTGGATTTTCCGCAGCCCGACGGACCGACCATCACGATAAATTCGCCGTCCGCCACGTCCACGGTCAGCGGCTTAATCACCTGGGTTTTGCCGTCCCAGCTTTTGGTTACTGCCTGTAATTTTAGTCCGGCCATGTTATTTCTCACTGTCCACTAAGCCGCGCACAAACGCGCGCTGCATCACTAAAACAATCACCACCGGCGGGATCAACGTCAGCAACATCGCCGCCATTACCTGGTTCCATTGGGTGCTGCCCTCGCCGGTTGAAATCATCCCTTTAATACCCGCCACGGCGGTGCCCAGATTGACGTCGCTGACGATCAACAGCGGCCACAGATACTGGTTCCAGCCGTAGATAAAGGTGATAACAAACAGCGCCGCCAGATTGGTGCGGGAAAGCGGCAGCACGATGTCGCGGAAAAAGCGCATCGGCGATGCGCCGTCAATGCGCGCCGCTTCTATCAGCTCATCGGGCAATGTCATAAAGAACTGGCGGAACAGAAAAGTGGCGGTGGCGGATGCCATCAGCGGCAACGTCAGGCCGGTATAGCTGTCGAGCAGCTTCAGGTTGGCGATCACCTCTACCGTCGGGAAAATACGCACTTCCACCGGCAGCATCAGGGTGATAAAAATCATCCAGAAACAAAGATTGCGCAGCGGGAAGCGGAACCAGACGATGGCGAATGCCGACAGGATCGATACCGCGATTTTGCCCACCGTAATGGTCAGTGCCATCACCAGGCTGTTAAACAGCATCAGGCCGAACGGCGCGCTGTTGGCCCCCACGCCGTGCTGCCAGATATGGCTGAGGTTTTCCCACAGATGGCCGCCGGGGATCAGCGTCATCGGGGTCTCGAATACCGCTTTGCTGTCCAGGGTGGCGGCCACAAAAGCCACGTACATCGGGAACAGGATCACGGCGATACCGAGGATGAGCATGCAATGGCTGAAGATATCCAGCCCGCGACGGTGTTCTATCATTGGTATCGCACCCTTTTTTCAACGTAGCGGAACTGCACCACCGTCAGCACAATCACCAGCGCCATCAGCACTACCGACTGCGCCGCCGAGGCCGACAGATCCAGCCCGGCAAAGCCTTCCCGGTAGATTTTGTAGATAAGTGTGGTAGTGGCCTGCACCGGCCCACCGGCGGTGGCGGCGTCGATCACCGGGAAGGTGTCGAAGAAGGCGTAAACCAGATTCACCACCAACAGGAAGAAGCTCACCGGGGCAATCAGCGGCAGCGACAGCTTAAAGAACCGGCGCACCGGACCGGCACCGTCTATGGCCGCCGCTTCCACCAGCGAGCGGGGTATCGACTGCAACGCGGCGAAGAAAAACAGGAAGTTATAGCTGATCTGCTTCCACACCGAGGCGAACACCACCAGGAACATCGCCTGCCCGCTGTTCTGGGCGTGATTCCACTGATAGCCCATCAACTCCAGCCAGTGGGTAATCAACCCGCGTCCGGGATTAAACAGGAAAATCCACAGCACGGCGGCAATCGCGGGGGCGACGGCGTAGGGCAGCAGCATCAGGGTTTGATACAGGCGGCTGGCGCGCACCACATAATCCACCAGCGCGGCGAAAAACAGCGAGCTGACCAGGCCGAAAAACGTCACCATGGCGCTGAACTTGATGGTGGTCCAGAACGAGTCCAGGTAGTAGCTGTCGTTCAGCAGTTGGTGAAAGTTATCCAGGCCGACAAACTCGCTGGATAAGCCAAAGGGATCGACGCTTTGTACCGAGTACCAGAGCGCTTCCCCGGCGGGCCAGATAAAAAATACCACCGTGATAGCAAGTTGGGGCAATAACAACAGATACGGCAACCAGCCGGACTGGAATACCGGGCGTGATGAGGACATAGCGTTACTCAATAAAAAACCCCTCACCCGGCGCGCGGCCAGCGTGAGGGGCGAGACTTATCAGGATTTGGTGGATTGTTCGAAGCGGCGCAACAGCTGATTGCCACGCTCAACGGCGGCGTCCAGCGCCTGCTGAGGCGTTTTCTTGTTGGTCCAGACGCTTTCCAGCTCTTCGTCAACCACGGTGCGGATTTGCGGCATATTGCCCAGACGCAGCCCTTTGGTGTAATCCAACGGCGGCTTGTTCAGCATCTGACGGGTGGCGATATCCGCGCCGGGGTTTTTATCGTAAAAGCCCTGCTCGCGGGTCAGGTCATAGGCCGCTTTGGTGATCGGCAGATAGCCGGTTTTCTGGTGCCATTCGGCGGCGTTTTCCGGTTTCGCCAGGAAGTCGAGGAACTCGGCGACGCCTTTATAGGTTTCCTGGTCTTTACCCTGCATGACCCACAGGCTGGCACCGCCGATAATGGCGTTTTGCGGCGCGCCTTTGGCGTCGGCATCGTACGGCATCATCCCCACGCCGTAGTTGAATTTGGCGTAGTGGCGGATGTCTGCCAGCGAACCGGAAGAGGCGGTGGTAATGGCGCAGTCACCGTTATAGAACTTCTCGGTGGATTCATCCTTACGGCCAAAATAGGTGAAATCCCCTTTCTTGTTCAGCTCTTGCAGCATGGCGATATGCTTCACCTGCTCCGGCTTGTTGAACTCCAGCACCGCGTTAGTGCCGTTAAAGCCGTTGTTCTCAGTGGCGACCGGCAGGCCGTGCCAGGCGCTGAAGTTTTCAATCTGGATCCAGCCCTGCCAGCCGCTGGCATAGCCGCACTTCATCCCGGCGGCTTTCAGTTTCGCGGTGTATTCCGCCAGCTCCTGCCAGGTTTTCGGCGGCTGCTCCGGGTCTAAACCGGCTTTTTTGAAGGCGTCTTTGTTGTAGTACAGCACCGGAGTGGAGCTGTTAAACGGCTGGGACAGCAGATGGCCGCTTTTCGCGTCGGTGTAATAGCCGGACACCGTCGGCACAAACTGGGATTCGTCAAACTTGATGCCCGCATCGCTGAACACTTCGTACACCGGTTTGATGGCTTTCGATGCCATCATGGTCGCGGTACCCACTTCATACACTTGCAAAATCGCCGGCGCATTCCCGGTGCGGAACGCCGCAATCCCGGCCGCCAGGCTCTGCTCGTAGTTACCTTTATACACCGGGGTAATCTGGTAATCCGGGTGGGTCTGGTTAAAGCGTTGCGCTAAGGATTCCACTTCTTTACCCAGTTCGCCTTCCATGGAATGCCAGAACGGAATAGGGGTAGCAGCGAAAGACTGACTGGCCAACGCCATCCCAATCGCCAGAGCTGAAGCTGTACGTAACGATGTCATGCGGTTATCTCTCTTGTTGTGCCGGATGCGCGAAACCACGCGTTTTATGCTCGCGAGGTAACATGACATGCGCGAATGACAGAAAAATAACTTTTTGATTACAAAACGGTGACACAGAGATGCCAGCAAGATGAAGGAACCATGAATGTGGCTATACAGCGGGTTTTAAGATGCCATTTTTATGTATAGCAATTTGCTATTCATCTGGTTATTATTTATCCATAAGATTGCGTTTTAACAGGAGGACGTATGCCTTCACCTCGCTACTACGCGGGCACTAAAAAGCTGCCGCGTGAAAACCAAATCAATTTGCGCGCCAGTGCTGAAGAGCGCGCGGTCATCGATTATGCCGCCAGCCTGGTAAATAAATCGCGCACCGATTTTATTCTGGAACTGGCTTACAACGAGGCGCAAAACATCATTCTCGATCAACGGATGTTTATGCTGGACGACGAGCGCTACGCCGCTTTTATCGAACAGCTTGAAGCGCCGCTGGAAAACACGGAAGGACGCAACCGTTTAAGGGATGTGAAGCCGGAATGGGAATAAACGTAACGCAACCAGTCTTACTAACTGGCGAGCATGACTTAACTCAATTTCGCTGCGGTAACCCTGTGCTGGATGACTGGTTAGTGCGCCGCGCTTACAAGAATCAGACACTCAATGCATCCCGAACCTTTGTCAGCTGCCAGGCGGGAACCCATATTGTTGTGGGATATTATTGCCTGGCGTCGGGCTCAGTCGATCATATTCATGCATCGCGTGGTTTGCGCCAGAATATGCCAGATCCTATTCCCGTAATTTTGCTGGGTCGGCTGGCAGTTGATGCCGAATATCAGGGGCATAATATGGGTAAATGGCTGTTAAAAGATGCGACGGACCGTGTCATCAGAATCGCTGAACACGTAGGTATTAAGGCTATTATGGTCCATGCCATTGATGAGAAAGCACGAGAATTTTATCAGTATTACGGCTTTGTGCAGTCTGTCATTGCCCCTGACACGTTGCTATATCGGCTCCAGTAGAGCCGTTTATTGCATATGTAAAATGACGGCTAACGCGGTTTAACCTGACGCCACTCCCCTTCTTTCTGAATATTGTCATAACGGCTTTGTTCACGGCGCTGCGCTTCACGCTGAATATCAGACTGCGTGTCCTGAGCATACGGGCAAGCGGAGGTCTGAAATACCCGGCACTGTTCTTCCTTTTCTTGCGCGCTGAGCGGCTCCGGCGACGTTTGCCATATTTGCGGGTCGTGAAGATCGGGTTTGGATGTCTCAACAGGATTAGCGACGGCAGGCACAACGACAATAAGCGATAGGTATAAAACGCGTTTTACAGAAGAAAGGGTCATTCGACGCTCCTTTGCAAGGTGAATAATTTCCCTCCGGGACAATAGCAAATGAGACAAAGAAAAGAGCCTTTCGGCTCTTTTTTCGGAAAAGGGCTTGCCTTACTGCGATGCTTGCAATTGGCTGGCTGTCGTGAAAACGCATTATCTCTTCCGCTGAGATAAACAGAACTGTTATTTATCCGCCAGTTCCTGAATTTCATTGCCGTGAACCGTCATAATGTCTGCAAACTCCATATCCATTTTTGTGGACTGATAGCGTTCGAACTCTTCTACGCTAATGATCACTACGGGTTTGTGACCCCGTCGGATAATAGTGACGCGGCGCTATCATGAGCAGCTGCCAAATTTTGACGTGCTTCGCTGTAATTCATGGTTTGCATAGAACCTCCTTATACATGCAAATCAGTTTTACAACTGAGACGTAAAAAGGAGCCTGGCGGCTCCTTGCTCAGAGGATAAAAACCTTACCCACCCAAATACGCGCTACGCACCGCTTCGTTCGCCAGCAGCGCATCACCGGTATCGGATAGCACCACGTGGCCGTTTTCCAGCACATAGCCGCGATCGGCAAGCTTCAGGGCCTGGTTGGCGTTCTGCTCTACCAGAAAGATGGTCATCCCCTCTTCGCGCAGCTGTTCGATGGTGTCGAAAATCTGCTGGATGATGATCGGCGCGAGACCCAGCGACGGTTCATCCAGTAGCAGCAGGCGCGGCTGGCTCATCAGGGCGCGGCCAATCGCCAGCATCTGCTGTTCGCCGCCGGACATGGTGCCCGCGCGCTGGATGCGGCGCTCGTGCAGGCGTGGAAATAACTGATATACCCGCTCGATGCGTTCGTGATACTGCTGGCGATCGGCAAAGAAGCCGCCCATCGCCAGGTTCTCTTCCACCGTCATCCGGGAGAACACGCGGCGCCCTTCCGGCACAATCGCTACTGCTTCACGCATGATTTTGGCGGTATGCCAGTCGGTAATATCTTTGCCGTCAAACACGATCCGCCCGCTGGTAGCACGCGGATCGCCGCACAGCGTGCCGAGCAGCGTGGTTTTACCCGCGCCGTTGGCCCCGATCAGGGTAACGATCTCCCCCTGCTTAATCTGCAAACTGACGTCGTGCAGCGCCTGGATTTTGCCGTAATGGGCGCTGACTTTGTCAAAAGACAACATGACTTTTTCCATCTTATGCCTCGCCCAGGTATGCGCGGATTACATCAGGGTTATTTCGGATCTGCTCCGGCGTGCCGTTAGCCAGCGGCGTGCCCTGGTTTACCACGTAAATGCGATCGGAAATCCCCATCACCAGTTTCATATCGTGCTCAATCAGCAGGATGGTGGTGTTGTGGTGGTCGCGCAGCTCGACGATCAGTTCATCCAGCTCTTTGGTCTCTTTCGGGTTCAGGCCCGCCGCCGGTTCATCCAGCATCAGAATTTCCGGCTGAGTTACCATGCAGCGCACAATCTCCAGACGGCGCTGGTCGCCGTAGGCCAGGTTACTGGCCTGGCGGTTGGCGTGCGCCAGCAGCCCGATACGGTCGAGCCAGGTGGCGGCGCGATCCAGCGCTTCGCTCTGGGTGCGGCGAAACGCCGGGGTTTTCAGCAGGCCGGAAAACAGACCGGTTTTTAACTGCTGATGCTGTGCCACCAGCAGGTTTTCAATCACCGTCATTTCGCGGAACAGACGCACGTGCTGGAAGGTACGCACCACGCCCATACGCGCAATTTGCTGGCCCGGCAGGCCCTCAAGATGCTTGTCGCGCAGTTTGATGGTGCCGCCGGTCGGCTTATAAAAACCGGTCAGGCAGTTGAACACCGTGGTTTTCCCTGCGCCGTTCGGGCCGATTAACGACACGATTTCGTGTTCGCGCAGCTCCAGAGAGACATTGTTGACCGCCAGCAGGCCGCCAAAACGCATCATCAGGCCTTCAACGCTTAAAAGTGGCTGACTCATGCTTTCTCTCCTTCAGCGGCGTGCCCATTCTTCAACTTCAACTGAGGACGCGTCATCGGCAGCAGCCCCTGCGGACGCCAGATCATCATCAGCACCATCAGACCGCCCAGCATCAGCATGCTGTACTCGTTGAAATCACGCATCAGCTCGCGCGACACCACCAGCAGGATAGCCGCCAGGATAACCGCGAACTGCGAGCCCATCCCGCCAAGCACCACAATCGCCAGCACAAACGCCGATTCGGCAAAGGTGAAGGATTCCGGGCTAACAAAGCCCTGGCGTGCGGCAAACAGCGTCCCGGCGAAACCGGCAAACGCGGCGCTGATGGTAAACGCGGTCAGCTTGATGCGCGTCGGATTGAGGCCCAGGGAACGGCAGGCGATCTCATCTTCACGCAGCGCTTCCCAGGCGCGGCCCAGCGGCATACGCAGCAGGCGGTTAATCACAAACAGGGTGATCACCACCAGCAGCAGCGCCACCAGATAGAGGAAAATAATGCGATCGCTGGGGTCGTACTTCATGCCGAAGAAGTTGCTGAAGGTATCCCAGCCCCCTTCGCGCGGCATGCGGCTAAACTCCAGGCCGAACAGCGTCGGTTTGGGGATCTGGCTGATGCCGTTCGGTCCGCCGGTCACTTCAGTGTTGTTGAGCAGCAAAATACGGACGATTTCACCAAAGCCTAAGGTGACAATCGCCAGATAGTCGCCGCGCAAACGCAGCACCGGGAAGCCCAGCAGGAAGCCTGCCGCCGCAGCCACCAGGCCCGCCAGCGGGAGACAGGTCCAGAAGCCGAGACCGTAATAGTGGTTCAGCAGCGCAAAAGTGTACGCGCCGATGGCATAGAAACCGCCGTAACCCAGCACGAGCAGGCCAGACAGCCCCACAACCACGTTCAGGCCCAGGCCGAGGATCACGTAAATCATGGTCAGGGTGGCGATATCCACCGTGCCGCGCGACACCATAAACGGCCAGGCCACCGCCAGTACCAGCAGCGCCACCAGGAACAGTTTTTGTTTCGGCGTGGAACCATCAATCGCGGGCAGAATGAACTTCGGTCCGGAGACTTTTTTGAAGCTTTTCTGGAACAAGGGGCGCAGCAGCTGGAACAGAAACACCACTGCCGTACCCACTGCAATCCACTGCCAGCGGATCGCAGAGGCGGTATCCACCACCAGTTTGGTGCCGGACAGGCTTAACTGAACGCCCATCATCACGCCAGCCAGCACGAAGAACATCACGGCAGAGAGCAGCGCCATGGCAAAATGCATCGGTTTCATACTTTCTCTACCTCCGGGCGGCCCAGAATACCGGTAGGCATGACCAGCAATACGCCAATTAACAGGGCGAAAGAGACCACATCTTTATATTCGGTGCTCAGGTAGGCAGAGGTCAGCGCTTCGGTCAGGCCGAGGATCAGCCCGCCGATCATCGCGCCCGGAATGCTGCCGATGCCGCCCAATACCGCAGCGGTAAAGGCTTTCATCCCCGCCATAAAGCCGATGTACGGGTTAATTACGCCGTAGAACTGGCCCAACAGAACCCCAGCAACCGCCGCCATCGCCGCGCCGATCACGAAGGTCAGCGAGATGACGCGGTCAGTATTAATGCCGAGCAGGCTGGCCATTTTCAGGTCTTCGGCACAGGCGCGGCAGGCGCGGCCCATGCGGGAATAACGAATGAAAAGGGTCAGCGCCAGCATCGCCAGGAAGGTGACGATCCAGATAACAAGCTGCATGGTGGTGATGGTGGCAGTGAAGTTTTCACTGCTGCCCACCAGCCACTGGCCGTTAAACAGGCTCGGCAGCGCCACATCGCGCGAACCCTGGGTCAGGCTGACGTAGTTTTGCAGGAAAATGGACATCCCGATGGCGGAAATCAGCGCGATCAGGCGCTTGGAGCTACGCACCGGGCGATAGGCGACCCGCTCGATGCTCCAGCCGTAGGCGCTGGCAATGACAATCGCCCCGATAAAGGCCGCACCCACCAGCAGCCAGCTGGCGTCGATACCCATCATCATAAGCGCCGCCACGATCATAAAGGAGACGTAACTGCCGATCATGTACACCTCGCCGTGGGCGAAGTTAATCATGCCGATAATGCCGTACACCATGGTGTAGCCGATGGCGATCAGCGCGTAGGTACTCCCCAGCGTGACGCCATTAAACATTTGCTGCAAAAAATAGAGGAACTGCTCGGACATAACGTAACCTTTTTCACTCGTTCAGGTCAGCGATCCACGGTGCGCGTTTATTTCGCCACGTTGGTTGACGACCCGTCGGCATGCCACTGGAATACACCAAATTCAAATCCCTTCAGATCGCCTTTTTCATCCCAGTTCAGCGGCCCAATCACGGTATCAGCCCCGTGTTGTTTCAAGTCCTTAATCAAATCAGTCGGTTCTTTTGAACCGCTTCTGTCCATCGCAGTCGCCAGTGACTGTACGGCGGCATAGGTGATCCACACATACGGGCCGCTGGCATCTTTTTTGTCGGCTTTCAGGGCATCCACGATAGCCTTGTTGGAGGCTTCCTGGTCATAGCGTTTCGGCATGGTCACTAACATCCCCTCGCCCGCATCGCCCGCAATATTGGAAAGCGACGCGTTACCTACGCCTTCCGGGCCCATAAACTGGGTTTTCAGGCCGGTGGCGCGCGCCTGGCGCAGCATCTGGCCCATTTCCGGGTAGTAACCGCCGTAATACACGAAATCGATATTTTCTTTTTGCAGGCGCGCCAGTAGTGCGGAGAAATCTTTCTCGCCTGCGGTGATGCCGTCAAAGAACACCACGTTGGCACCGCCTTTTTTCAGGCCGTCCTGAACGGAACGCGCCAGGCCTTCGCCGTATTGCTGTTTGTCATGGATGATGGCGATACGCTGCGGCTTCACGGTTTCCAGAATATAGTTCGCCGCCGTTGGGCCTTGTGCGGAATCTAACCCGGCGGTACGCATGATCATCTGATAGCCGCGCTGGGTCAGTTCCGGGTTGGTCGCGCCCGGGGTGATCATCAGAATGCCTTCGTCTTCATAGATATCGGAAGCCGGCTGGGTCGATGATGAACACAGGTGGCCAATCACATATTTAATGCCGTCGTTAACGATTTTGTTGGCGACGGCGACGGCCTGTTTCGGATCGCAGGCGTCGTCATACTCCACACCCACCAGGGTGTCGCCTTTGATCCCGCCTTTGGCGTTAATGTCTTTAATCGCCTGGCGCGCGCCGTTAAATTCCATATCGCCCCACTGGGCGACCGGGCCGGACATCGCCCCCACGACCGCGACCTTAATCTCCTGCGCTGCTGCCGTGTGAGTCAGTGCCAGCGCGACCATCCCTGCGATTACTGTTTTCGCGTTGTATTTCATTCCGTACATCCCCATTCATGCCAGTTGTAAATTTCTGGTTTTATTATGGTTAAAAAATGTTCTGCTGTTTTTGTAAACAACACTATTTTTACCTGTCTCTTTAATGAGTTAGCGCTAAATTTCGCTGCTCAACAGGCTAAAACGTCTATATATCATGACATTAAGCAAAGATAATATTCTGGATTCAGCCAGAGTTAAACAAAAAAAAGCAGAGATTTCAGCATAAAATATTGGTGCAATAAGCCGAACAAATCACTACCTTTCAGAGTAAAAACCTGGTTAAATTTCATTCCCGGAAGATTCGCACTGCTTTTGATACGTGATAAAAACTATTCAACTACTGAATCCATTAAAAAAGAGTAGGCGTTATGGTCAATAATTTGGATACACTCCGACAAACTGCCTTCGGGATGCCACTATGAAACTCACTATTATTCGTTTGCAGACGTTGACGCCGCAGGACCATATCGACCTGGGCAAAATTTGGCCGGAATACTCCAGCGCATCGTTGAAGATTGATGAAGGCCACCGCATTTACGCCGCGCGTTTTAACGAGCGGCTGCTGGGCGCAGTACGTGTGACGTTAACCGGCGATCAGGGCGCGATGGATTCACTGCGGGTCCGGGAAGTGACGCGCCGACGCGGCGTCGGGCACTATTTGATCGAAGAAGTAATCCGCGATAACCCCGCCATCAACCACTGGTGGATTTCCGACGTTGGCGTCGAAGACCGCAACGTAATGAATGCGTTTATGCAGGCGCTGGGCTTTTCGATCGAGGAAGGCGGTTGGGAGAAGCGCTAAAAAACCGGTCGCTGGCTATCAGCGACCGGGGTTTTCGAGCACAGTCAACGCCGCTACGGCGTGAAAGGCAATTCACTCTTTGCCCGAGCATTTCACGTTGTAGCAAGGCGACAAGTGAGAAAATCCCCGGGAGCTTACATCAGTAAGTGACCGGGGTTTTCGAACGCAGTCAACGCCGCTACGGCGTGAAAGGCGACAGGCAAATTATTTGGCGTCAGTCGCCGTGCCGTTCGCATGCCAGGTAAACACGCCAAACTCAAACCCTTTCAGATCGCCCTTCTCATCCCATGACAGCGGACCCATCACGGTTTCAACAGAGTTAGCTTTCAGGTATTTAGCGATTTCAGCCGGATCGTCAGACTGGTTCAAACCGGCCTGCAGAGATTGCAGCGCAGCGTAGGTGGTCCACACGAACGCGCCGCTCGGATCCTGTTTCTTGGCTTTGATCGCGTCCACAATCGGTTTGTTCGCCGGAACCTGATCGTAGTTCTTCGGCTTGGTTACTAACATGCCTTCGGCAGATTCACCGGCGATGTTAGACAGAGACACGTTCGCCACGCCTTCCGGGCCCATAAACTGGGTTTTCAGACCTGCCGCGCGCGCCTGGCGCAGGATCTGGCCCATTTCCGGGTGGTAGCCACCGTAGTAAACGAAGTCGATATTTTCTTTCTTCAGACGCGCTACCAGGGTAGAGAAATCTTTCTCACCAGCGGTGATACCGTCAAAGAACACCACGTTCGCGCCAGCTTTCTTCAGGTTATCCTGCACGGAACGCGCCAGGCCTTCGCCGTACTGCTGTTTGTCGTGGATAACTGCGATGCGCTGCGGCTTCACTTTCTCAGCAATGTATTTCGCCGCGGTCGGGCCCTGGTCGGAATCCAGACCGGTGGTGCGCAGCACCAGCTGATAACCCCGCGCAGTCAGTTCCGGAGCGGTCGCCGCTGGCGTGATCATCAGAATGCCTTCGTCTTCGTAGATATCAGACGCTGGCTGTGTAGAAGAAGAGCACAGGTGGCCGATAACATATTTGATGCCGTCGTTAACCACTTTGTTCGCTACCGCTACCGCTTGTTTCGGGTCGCAGGCGTCATCGTATTTGGTCACAACCAGTTTGTTGCCTTTGATGCCGCCCTTAGCGTTAATATCGGCAACCGCTTGCTCTGCGCCAGTAAACTCCTGGTCTCCATACTGCGCGACCGGGCCGGACATTGCGCCGACGACGGCGATCTTAATATCTTCCGCCATTGCCGCGCTGCTCATCGCCAGAGCGATACATCCCGCCAGTAACGCTTTACCCGTCATTTTCATCCTGAGGATCCCCATTGTTGTGGTTGTTGAAGTTGTTTTGTTGTTTTGATTTGGCACATTATATCGCTATCGCACTAAGGCGCAGCATTAGATAGTAGAAAGGAGGGACGCCACCGGTGCCTGAGCAGCATACTCTGCTAAAACATACCCCATTTTTCTGATTTTGGAACAACAATTTTGTGGGGTGAATAACAGAAAGTGAGCGCGGCGGTGTCTTATTGCAACATTAGTGCAACAACAATGCCCGCCGCGTCAGGGTTAGCGCGGTAAAACCTGTTTAAGAATATTTAGCGCCTGGGTGAATTGCGCTTGCGGGATTGTCAGCGGATACAGGAAGCGGATCACGTTGCCGTACACACCACAGGTGAGTAACAGCAGCCCCTGCTCCAGCGCCGCTTGCTGAACGTCGCGGGTGATGTCCGGTGACGGTTTGCCGGTTGCCGGGTCGTTAAACTCGATGGCAATCATCGAACCCAGCCCGCGCACCTGCGCTATTGCTTTGCTCTGCACCTGCTCCAGCACCTCTTTCAACTGCGCGCCAAGTTCATTCGCGCGCTGGCACAGTTTTTCATCGTCAATGACGTCCAGTACCGCATGGGCCGAAGCAATCGCCAGCGGGTTACCGGCGTAGGTTCCGCCCAGCCCGCCCGGCGCGGGGGCATCCATCACCTCGGCGCGCCCCGCGACGGCGGATAGCGGCATCCCGCCCGCCAGGCTTTTCGCCATGGTGATCAGATCGGCTTTCACCGGATAATGCTCCATGGCGAACAGCTTACCGGTACGCGCAAAGCCGGTCTGGACTTCATCGGCAATCAACAGGATGCCGTGCTGGTCACAAATCTGCCGCAGCGCGCTGAAAAATTCCGGCGGCGCAACGTTAAATCCGCCTTCACCCTGAATGGGCTCTAATACAATTGCCGCCACCTGGTCCGGGGCGATATCGGCTTTGAAGAGATATTCCAGGCTTTCCAGCGCCTGCTCAACGCTGACGCCGTGCAGGTCATTCGGGTAGCGGGCATGGAACACCGAACCGGGGAACGGACCAAAGCCGAGCTTATACGGGGCCACTTTGCCGGTGAGCGCCATGGTCATAAAGGTTCGGCCATGAAACGCGCCGCTAAAGGTAATAATGCCGGGGCGACGAGTGCTGGCCCGGGCGATTTTCACGGCGTTTTCTACCGCTTCCGCGCCGGTAGTAAAAAACGCGGTTTTCACCGGCCCTTCAATGGGGGCGCGCTCGTTGATGCGCTCCGCCAACGACACGTACCCTTCGTAAGGCACAATTTGATAGGCGGTATGGGTAAAGGCCTTAAGCTGCTTTTCAATCGCCTCAACCAGGCGCGGATGGCGGTGCCCGGTATTCAGCACGGCAATCCCGGCGGCGAAATCAATCACTTCCCGGCCTTCCACATCCCACAGGGTGGCGTTTTCCGCACGCTCAGCGTAAAACCCGCACATCACGCCGATACCGCGCGGCGTTGCATTCTGACGGCGTTGATTTAGTTCTGAATTTTTCACTTTCGTCTCTCCGCAGCTTTTTTACGTTGATGCAACATGTACACTACATTGTGGTTTATTTAGCGCGCTTTGGTTCTATAATCGAGTACCAATCCTGACTGATTGAGGGATCCAATTGCATTCTCTGGTGGGCGACTTAGTGCTGGTGCGCTTTGCGGCGCAGCGGGATGGGCTTTTGCATCGACGTTTATATAATGCGCTGCGCCAGGCGATTCTGGATAAAAGCCTGGCCCCGCAGACGCGCCTGCCCGCCTCGCGAGATCTCGCCGCGCAGTTGGGCATTTCGCGCAACAGCGTGATTACGGTGTACGAGCAGCTGCTGGCGGAAGGCTATGTCACTTCACGCCAGGGCAGCGGCACCTGGGTGGCGCAAACCCTGCCGGATAACGTGTTTCACCCGCAGGCGTGTGCCAATGCGCTATCGCAACCCGCCGCGGTACCCGCGTTTTCTCGCCGTGGGCAGCAGTTGCTGGATAACATCAGCGCCAGCCCAAGCCAGTGGGGCGCGTTTATTCCCGGCGTGCCGGACGTCAGCGCCTTTCCCCATCAGCGCTTCAGCAAAATTCAGGCGCGCATCAGCCGCCGCCCCGCTCCGCGACAGCTTACTTACAGCAATAATGGCGGCTCACCGGCGCTGCAACAGGCGCTGGTAGAGTATTTGCGGGTAGCCCGTTCGGTGAACTGCAACGCTGAACAGATCCTGATCGTCGAAGGCGTGCATCAGGCCATTGACCTGGTGACGCGAATGCTCACCAACCCCGGCGACCGCGCCTGGATTGAGGAACCTTCCTACTGGGGCATCCGCCATATTTTGCAGATGAATGACGTGACGCTCTGCCCGGTCGATGTCGATCAGGCCGGCATGAACCCTCCGGAAACCGTTGATGAAAACCCGCGCCTGATCTTCGTCACCCCTTCGCATCAGTACCCGTTGGGGCCGGTGATGAGCCTGGAACGGCGGCAGCGCCTGCTGAACGTTGCGGCGCGCCAGCCGTGCTGGATAGTGGAAGATGATTACGACAGCGAATTTCGCTTTTCTGGCCAGCCGATCCCGGCGCTCCAGGGGCTGGTGCCCGACGCGCCGGTGATTTATATCGGCACGTTCAGCAAGACGCTCTATCCCGGTCTGCGGCTCGGGTACCTGGTACTGCCGCCGGCCCTGGCCGAATCGTTCAGAAAAGCCCATGCCGAGTTGTACCGCAGCGGGCATTCGCTGATCCAAACCGCCTTAGCCGAGTTTATCGAAACCGGGCAGTACAGTGCCCATATTCGCCGGATGCGGCTGCTGTACAGCAAACGCCGGGCGCTGCTGTGCCAGTTAATTACCCATGCGTTCGGCCCGCAGGCGCTGAATGATTTTAACGACAACGCTGGGCTACATCTGGTTTTGCATCTGCCGGGCGAGGCGGATGACGTAGCGATTGCGGCCCATGCGAACGCACGGGGCATTCTGGTGCGGGCGCTGTCGCGCTATTACGTGGGGTCTAAAAAACGGCGGGGATTGCTGATGGGATTCGCCAGCATTACCGAAGAGCAGATGCCGGAAGCCTTTGAGCGGCTGGTGGAATCGGTGCGGCTGTTTTGCCCGCAAGCATTTATCCAACGCTAAAAACAAAAATACCCCATGATCTCTCACGGGGTATTTTTTATCGCCAGCGGCTATCAGGCTTCGATAGCGGCGCGCAGTTTTTTCATTGCATTCTTCTCAAGCTGGCGCACACGTTCGGCGGAGACGCCATAACGGTCGGCCAGTTCCTGCAAGGTGGTTTTGCTGTCTTCATCCAGCCAGCGGGCGCGGATGATGTGCTGGCTACGTTCGTCCAGCCCCTGCATCGCATCAGACAGTTTATCCGCCGCGTGCTCTTCCCAGTTGTCATCCTCAATGCCGTCGGCAAAGTTCGAGGATTTATCCTGTAGGTAGAGAACCGGGGCCATCGGCTGTCCGTCCGGCGCATCGTCGTCCGGCGACATATCAAACGTCATGTCCTGGGCCGCCATACGCGACTCCATTTCACGCACGTCTTTGCTGGTTACGCCCAGCTCGCGAGCCACCATTTCTACTTCATCCTGGTTAAACCAGCCCAGACGCTGCTTGGTTTTGCGCAGGTTAAAGAACAGCTTGCGCTGTGCTTTGGTGGTTGCCACTTTCACAATACGCCAGTTACGCAGCACGTATTCGTGAATTTCCGCTTTGATCCAGTGCACCGCGAAGGACACCAGACGCACGCCCACTTCCGGGTTGAAGCGACGCACGGCTTTCATCAGGCCGATATTGCCTTCCTGAATCAGATCCGCCTGCGGCAGGCCATAGCCCGCGTAGTTACGAGCGATATGAACAACAAATCGCAGGTGAGACAGGATCAGCTTTTTCGCTGCTTCCAGATCGCCCTGGTAATGCAGCTTTTCAGCAAGTGTCCGTTCTTCCTCGGCCGATAACATCGGCCAGGCGTTGGCGGCCCGGATATAGGATTCCAGGTTGCCTACCGGAGCGAGCGCTAAAGTTTGCATTTCTTTGGTCATTCAAATCCTCTCAATCATTATCAGACTGGCGGTACGTTGTCCCCATCAGGCAACAACCAGGCCAGTTCTTATGAGCAACGAGAATATCATCCACTCTTTTTTCAGACAGTGATTTTATCCACAAGTTCCATGTCGGTTTGTGAATAGTTTACACACAGAGTGTGACAACGCTATGAAAAAGCGAGGCAGGGTATTCAGTGATTCTCCCCTGCAGACGGGAACTCGTAGCAGGGGAGAAGTATACCAAACTTTTTTTAGTCGGGGGTAAAGTGACGTAAATGTTGCACAGTGGCAAGCCAGGCTGCCAGCCAGCCGATCATTGAGCACACCAGCAGCAGCAGCAGGCATTCATCAAAGGATAAGCCATTGAGATCAAAGGCTGTCCCGAATACCCGCGCCACATCAGTGACGGCGGATGACAGCCGCATCACCAAAATTTCTGAAAGAATCAGTGACAAAAATGCGCCGCTAAAACCGAGTAATGCGCCACCGTATAAAAACGGACGCAGGATAAATCCGTCGGTAGCACCAATCAGCTTTTGCACGTTAATCGTGTCGCGACGGGCAAAAATACTCAGCCGCACGCTGTTGCCAATCACCAGGAATACCGCAGCGACCATCAATACGCCGATCATCGCTGCTACGCGCCCCACCAGGCCGGTTAAGGCCGCAAGACGGGCAAACCAGCTGTCGTCCATACGCACTTCGTCCACGCCCTGCACGCGCGCAACCCGGTCGCGCAGCGTATTCAGCGCTTCAGTACCCTGGAAATCCAGCTTCGGCACGATCACCGCCACGGCAGGCAGCGGGTTTTCTTCCAGCATATCCAGCGCGCCGCCAAAGCCAGACCAGTTGCGGAACTCGCCTAACGCCTCTTCCCGCGACAGGTAATTGACTTTCTCAACCCCCTGCTCGGCCTGCAATTGCCCTACCACCTGCTGGGCCGCATCGTCGTCCAGCGCTTTATCAAGATAAACGGTGATCTGCGGGGAAGGATAATACTGGGTCGCCGCCTGGTTGACGTTCTTATAAACCATGTAGCAGACGCTGGGCAGCGTCAGGGAGATGGCGATGACCATTACGGTCAAAAACGTGGCGAGCGGTTTGCTTTTCAAATCCTGCAGCGCGCCGTTCCAGGCATAGCGGAACTGCTCGTTAACGCCGCCTTTGCGGGATTTCGCTTTCGCAGGCTGGCCTTTGGCGCGTTTCGGCGGCTGACGGTTGCTGTCGCCGCCCATTTTCTGGCGGGTAAAACCGCTGAGCTTGTTGCCAAAGCGCTTCATTTCATTCAGCGCATCACGTTTATTCACCGGGGCGGCCTCCATGCAAATGCCCTTCGCTCAGGGTCAACATCGGATAGTGGCGGCTGGAAATCAGCCCCATATCATGCGTAGCCATCAGTACCGTAACGCCCACGCGGTTAAACTCTTCGAACAGACGCAAAATGCCTTCCGACAGCGCTTCATCCAGGTTGCCGGTCGGTTCATCCGCCAGCAGAACCGCGGGCTTATTCACCACCGCCCGGGCGATGCCCACGCGCTGCTGTTCACCGCCGGATAGCTGGATCGGGAAGCTTTTGGCTTTATCCAGCAGGCCGACTTTATCCAGCGCGGCGCTGACGCGGCGGCGGATATCTTCGCTGCTGGCCCCGGCGATGATCAGCGGGATCGCCACATTATCAAATACCGTTCTGTCCATCAGCAGATGGTGATCCTGAAAGATCATGCCAATCTGGCGGCGTAAAAACGGCACTTCACGATTTTTTAAACGGCTGATCTCATGACCGGCAAAATAAATTTGCCCCGCGCTGGGGCGTTCAATGCCGCAGATAAGCTTCAGCAGCGTACTCTTACCGGCGCCGGAGTGGCCGGTAAGGAATGCCATCTCGCCAGGTTGCAGGTGAAATGTCACCCCCTGCAGAGCCTGTCTCCCACCAAGATAGGCTTTGCTGACCTGTTCAAAGCGAATCATTGTTAATCCTCTCGGGCAAAAAGTGCCTCTATAAAGTCACCCGCATTAAACGGGCGCAAATCAGAAATTTGTTCGCCAACGCCAATATAGCGAATCGGAATACCGAACTGGTCCGCAACAGAGAAAATCACCCCGCCTTTGGCCGTGCCGTCCAGCTTAGTCAGGGTAATACCCGTCAGCCCTACCGCCTCATGGAACAGTTTGGCCTGGCTGATGGCATTCTGCCCGGTGCTGGCGTCGATGGTCAGCATAATCTCATGCGGCGCGTCTTCGTCGAGTTTTTTCATTACCCGGACGATTTTCTTCAGCTCTTCCATCAGGTGCGATTTATTCTGCAAACGACCTGCGGTATCGGCAATCAGCACGTCGACATGGCGCGCCTTCGCCGCCTGAATCGCGTCAAAGATCACCGACGCGGAATCCGCGCCGGTATGCTGCGCCACCACCGGGATATTGTTGCGCTGGCCCCAGACCTGGAGCTGCTCAACCGCCGCCGCGCGGAAAGTATCCCCCGCCGCCAGCATCACCGATTTCCCCTGCTGCTCGAACTGACGCGCCAGTTTGCCGATAGTGGTGGTTTTACCCACGCCGTTGACGCCGACCATCAGAATAACAAACGGCGTTTTGCCTTCAACGTTCAGCGGCTCGTCGACTTTTGCCAGAATTTCGCCCATCTCTTCCTTCAGCAAACCGTACAGCGCCTCTGCGTCACGCAGCTGCTTGCGGCTGGCCCCTTCGGTAAGATTGGCGATGATTTTACGGGTGGTTTCCACGCCCACGTCGGCAATCAGCAGCTGTTCTTCCAGTTCCTCAAACAGATCATCATCGATTTTCTTGCCGCGGAACAGACTGATAAATCCGGAACCGAGATTTTCTTTAGTTTTAATCAGGCTGCGCTTCAGGCGTGCGAAGAACCCTTCTTTGGTCGGTTTTTCCTGAACGGGAACCACCACGTCAGACTGCTGGAACTCATCAACCGGTTCTTCTGCCTGCTGGCTCGCCGCCAGCGCCTGGGCTTCCAGCTCTTCGTCGCTGATTTCCGGCTCGGCTTCGGTTAGCGGCTCTTGTTCCACCTGCCACTCTTCCGGCTCAATCTCCTGCGCCTGCACCTCTTCCGGCAGCGGCAGGGTTTCATGTTCGATAACGGCAACGTCCTGCGGCTCAGGATCAGTCACCTCAACCACTTCATCAGCCACCGGCTGCGGTTCTTCCGCCTGCGCCGCCTGCTGCTCGGTGATTTCAACCAGATCTTCGGCAAAGACCTGCGATTCTTCCAGCGTATGCGGGGCAGGCGTTTCAACGTCTTCTGCAACAGGTGCGTCAGCCTCGGCAACGGGCTGCTCGACGGCTTCCGGCGGCAGCTCGGTAACCTGATTCTCGACCTCTTGTTCCGTTACCTGCTGCTGTTCAACTTCAGGTTCCTGCTCTTTTTGGCCGAAACCCAGCCAGGAAAAAAAGCCCCGTTTTTTATCTTTTGCCATTGGCGACTACACCCCTCGCTGTTGAATCCTGGCAGCATCTCCGCGCAATCACATCGCGGGCGCTAAATTTTTTACGAATGAATACGTTATTCTATCACTTTCCCGCCAGCGCATCACGCCGACGGATTCAGGTTTCACCTGGCGGCCTGCGCCGCTAGAATAGCAGGCCAAATTATTAAGCCCAGTGAACAGCATGAAGAAACCCACCTCCTCTGGCAGCGGCCAGATTCGTATTATCGGCGGCCAATGGCGAGGCCGAAAACTGCCGGTCACCGACAGCCCCGGCCTGCGCCCAACCACCGATCGGGTGCGTGAAACGCTGTTCAACTGGCTGGCTCCTTACATGGTGGATGCACGCTGTCTCGACTGCTTCGCCGGCAGCGGCGCGTTAGGGCTGGAGTCGCTGTCCCGCTATGCCGCTAGCGCCACGCTGCTGGAGATGGAGCGCCCCGTGGCGCAGCAACTCCAGAAAAACCTCGCGACGCTAAAGGCCGCCCACGGCAAGGTGGTCAACACCAATACCCTGAACTACCTTAATCAAACCGGTACGCCGCACGACATCGTGTTTATTGATCCGCCATTTCGCAAGGGGTTACTCGACGAAACATTAAGCCTGCTGGAGAAAAACGGCTGGCTGGCAGACGGCGCGTTAATCTACGTCGAAAGCGAAGTAGAGAACGGCATGCCGCCGGTTCCGGCAAGCTGGCAGCTGCATCGGGAAAAAGTGGCGGGCCAGGTGGCCTATCGCCTCTATTTACGTGAAACGCAAGGAGCGGAACATGCTGATTAACCTGGGACGTCTGTTAATGCTGTGCGTGTGGGGGTTTTTGATCCTGAATCTGATCCAGCCTTTCCCGCGTCCGCTGAACATTTTCGTCAACGTGGCACTGGTGTTTATGGTCCTGATGCACGGCTTACAGCTGGCGATGCTGAAAGCCACCCAGCCCAAAAACGCGCCGCCGATGGGTAAACCGGAACAGATCCGCATCTTTCTGTTTGGCGTATTCGAACTGCTGGCGTGGCAGAAAAAGCAAAAGTTGAAATAATGCTGGCGCAGGCGCGGCTACGGCTGCGCCTCAAAACGCACAAAGCGTGTGCCCTGATACACCAGCATCCCTTTCTCCCCCACCGTGAGCTGATGATATTCCGCCGCCTGTAGCCGGAAAGTCATTTCCATCCCGCCCTGTAACGGCTTAAAGCTGGCTTCATAACGCATCGTCTCGCCCGCAGGCGTAACTTCGCGCTGGCGCGAGCGGCGGTCATTGGCGGGCTTTTCTCGCTTGTTAGTGATGACGACCTGTTTTTGCAACTGCGGCGCAGCATCATTACTGGCGTTCTCCCGTCGCTGTTGCATAAAGCGAAAAGAGGCAGCAACGACGATTATCGCCATGATAATTATAAGGAAAAACGGAACCTTACTCATAACGGTACTCTTATCAATAACACGCTTTTTAGAATACTCTGGCCTGATAAGCATTGTCATCTGCCCCGGCGGGACACTAGACTGAAAGACAGAGCCGTGCACAATGGGTGCGCGTTACAATAACTGAATCAGGGACTTATCATGCTTTGGTCGTTTATTGCTGTCTGTTTTTCCGCCTGGCTGTATGTGGATGCCTCCTATCGCGGCCCGGTCTGGCAACGCTGGGTATTTAAACCCGTCACATTATTACTGTTACTGCTGCTGGCCTGGCAGGCGCCGATGTTTGAAGCGCTGGGCTACCTGGTGGTCGCCGGGCTGCTGGCGACGCTGGTGGGCGATACGCTGACTTTGCTGCCGCGTGAACGCCTGCTGTACGCTATCGGCGCGTTTTTCCTGTCCCATTTGCTGTACACCATTTACTTCGCCAGCCAGATGACCCTGTCGTTCTACTGGCCGTTGCCGCTGGCACTGGTGGTGATTGGCGTGGCGCTGATTGCTGTGATCTGGACGCGGCTTGAAGAGCTGCGCTGGCCGATTTGCACTTTTATCGGCATGACGCTGGTGATGGTGTGGCTCGCGGGCGAACTGTGGTTCTTCCGCCCAACCGACACCAGCCTGTCGGCATTTGTCGGCGCGGCGCTGCTGCTGTTAAGCAACATAGTCTGGCTGGGCAGCCATTACCGCAAGCGCTTCACGGCAGATAACGCCATCGCCTCGGCCTGCTATTTCGCCGGGCATTTCCTGATTGTGCGTTCGCTGTACCTGTAATTTTTGCAGAAAAGTTGATCAATGGCTTGACTCTGGAGTCCACTCCAGAGTGTACCCTTCCGGTAATGAGAAAATTATCGTTACCGGAGGATGCCATGACTACCCCAACGCCAGATGGCAAACCTGTTCCCCAGTTTGGTTCGGTTAAATTTAAGCCGCTTGATGCGCAGACGCCCTGCTGCGCCGACGGGCAATGCAGCCAGCCCGCGCCTCAGCCCGTAACACCCCCTTCTGATGCCACCCATCGCTTTAGCTGGCACGTGCAGGGCATGGACTGCGCCGCCTGCGCGCGCAAAGTAGAAAATGCGGCGCGCCAGATTCCCGGCGTCAGCCAGGCGCAGGTGGTGTTCGCTACCGAAAAGTTGCTGGTAGATGCCGCCGCCGACGTGCGCGAGCAGGTTGAGCAGGCAATCCGTCAGGCGGGCTATACCCTGTCCGACAGCGATTCCCCAGCGCCCACCGCTTCCCACCCCTTTGCCTTACGCGACAACCTGCCGCTTATCGGCCTGATCGTGCTGATGGCGCTGAGCTGGGGCGTCGCGCAGTTTAATCCACCGCTGGGCGAAATCGCGTTTATCGCCACTACCCTGGTTGGCCTGTGGCCCATCGCCCGTCAGGCGTTACGGCTGATGCGCAGCGGCAACCCGTTCGCTATCGAAACCCTGATGAGCGTGGCGGCCATCGGCGCGCTGTTTATCGGCGCGACCGCCGAGGCCGCGATGGTACTGCTGCTATTTTTGATCGGCGAACGGTTAGAAGGCTGGGCGGCAAACCGCGCCCGTCAGGGGGTCAGCGCGCTGATAGCGCTGAAGCCGGAAACCGCGACACGTCTCAACGGCGAGCAGCGCGAAACGGTGGCGCTAAGCGCGCTGCGTCCCGGCGATGTGATTGAAGTGGCGGCGGGCGGCAGGCTGCCTGCGGATGGCAAACTGCTCTCACCTTTTGCCAGCTTTGATGAAAGCGCCCTGACCGGGGAATCATTGCCAGTGGAACGCAGCCAGGGCGATAGCGTCGCCGCCGGGGCAACCAGCGTTGACCGGCTGGTCAGGCTGGAAGTGATCTCCGAGCCGGGCGATAGCGCTATTGACCGGATTTTACGGCTGATTGAAGAAGCCGAAGAGCGCCGCGCGCCTATTGAGCGCTTTATCGACCGCTTCAGTCGGATCTACACGCCCGCCATCATGCTGTTTGCGCTGCTGGTGGCCGTGCTTCCTCCGCTACTGACTGGTGCGCCATGGCTGCCGTGGATCTATAAGGGACTGACGCTGCTGCTGATTGGCTGCCCGTGCGCGCTGGTGATCTCCACGCCAGCGGCCATTACCTCCGGGCTGGCTGCCGCCGCACGGCGCGGCGCGCTGATTAAAGGCGGCGCGGCGCTGGAACAGCTCGGCCAGATCCGCCAGGTGGCGTTTGATAAAACCGGTACGTTGACGCAGGGCAAACCGCAGGTTACTACCGTTTCTCCGCTGCGAGGACTGGACGAAAACGCGCTGTTACGGCTGGCGGCAGCGGTTGAGCAAGGCTCCACGCACCCGCTGGCGCTGGCAATTATCGAACGCTGCACAAATCAGGGGATGATCCTGCCCGTAGCAACCAACCAGCGTACCCTGGCGGGTATTGGAATTGAGGCGACGGTTGACGGCGAAACGTATTTGCTCAGCGCGCCGGATAAGCTCCCCGCCGCCATTCTGGACGAGGCAACCCGGGCCACCATTCAGCAACAGGAAGCCCAGGGCCAGACGGTGGTAGCGCTGGTGCATAACAATCAATTACTGGGCACGCTGGCGCTGCGCGACACGCTGCGACCCGATGCCAGAGAGGCGGTTCAGCGATTGCAGGGGCTGGGCGTTCAGGGGGTGATCCTCACCGGCGATAACCCACGCGCCGCTGCTGCGATTGCTGGCGAACTGGGGCTGAAATTCCGCGCGGGTTTACTGCCTGCCGATAAAGTGGCGGAAGTGGACCGGATGAATCAACGCGCGCCGCTGGCGATGGTGGGCGACGGGATTAACGATGCTCCGGCGATGAAAGCGGCAACGATCGGCATCGCCATGGGCAGCGGCACCGACGTAGCGCTGGAAACCGCCGACGCCGCCCTCACCCATAACCGGCTAACGGAACTGGCGGGCATTATCGCCCTTGCCCGCGCGACCCATGCCAATATCCGGCAAAACATCGCTATCGCGCTGGGGTTAAAGGGGCTGTTCCTGGTCACGACGCTGCTCGGCATCACCGGTCTGTGGCTGGCGGTGCTGGCCGATACTGGCGCAACGGTACTGGTGACCGCCAATGCGTTAAGACTGTTGGGCAGGAAATAAACAGATAATAACCCATGGTTTCTAAAGGACTCTTTCCGTAGGATATTTTCAGCCAGTTTTACTGGTGAGGCGCAGCGTTGCGGGGGCTTGATCCCTGGCGGCGTAGTCGCTAGATAAAGAAAAACCCCCGCACGTTGTTAGTAATTAAACCAGGCAACTAAACGGGGGCCATTCCTTGTCTCGACAACAAGAGAATAGCCGCGAACGGTTGCCATTGCAACGCAGGCGGTTATATGACGTTCAAACAGGCCTTTTGGCTTGCGGTCTTAACGTCGATCATCGGGCCGATTGTGGTCGCGCTGATCCGTTATTTCTTCAGCTTCTAAGCTAACCTGGGCGTCACCGCTGCTGTAATGGCAACATGCGCCCGAACTGGCCGCAGGCGTAACAACCTGCGGCTTTTTTGTATGTAGATAAAAAGCCCGGCAAAATATCGCCATCGCGCTGGAGTTAAAGAAGATGTTTTTGGTCACGACGGTACTGATGACCGCCAGTGCATTAAGGCTGTTGGGCAGGAAATAAACAGATAATAACCCATGGTTTCTAAAGGACGCTTTCCGTAGGATATTTTCAGCCAGTTTTACTGGTGAGGCGCAACGTTGCGGGGGCTTCTTCCCCGGCGGCGTAGTCGCAGGATAAAGAAAACCCCCGCACGTTGTTTGGTAATTAAACCTGGCAACATAACGGGGGCGATCCTATCTCTAGACAAGTTAAGGATAGCCGCGAACAGTTGCCATTGCAACGCAGGCGGTTATATGACGTTCAAACAGGCCTTTTGGCTTGCGGTCTTAACGTCGATCATCGGGCCGATTGTGGTCGCGCTGATCCGTTATTTCTTCAGCTTCTAAGCTAACCTGGGCGTCACCGCTGCTGTGATGGCAACATGCGCCCGAACTGGCCGCAGGCGTAACAACCTGCGGCTTTTTTGTCTGAAGACAAAAAAGCCCGGCAACAGGGCCGGGCTCCAGTCAAATCACATCATTCCCAGTATTTTCGGTAGCCATAGCGATATTGCCGGGACGTAGGTTACCAGCCCCAGCACCACCAGCAGCATGCCGTAGAATGGCAGCATCGCGCGCACTACTTCTTCAATTTTACGCTTACTCACCGCACTCGCCACAAACAGCACCGAGCCCACCGGCGGGGTAACCAGACCGATGCCCAGGTTCACCATCATGATCATCCCGAAATGCACCGGGTCGATCCCCAGCATATTGGTCACCGGCAGCAGCACCGGCGTCAGGATCAGGATCAGCGGTGCCATGTCCATCAGCGTACCTACCAGCAGCAGCATGATGTTCAGGTACATCAGGATGACGTACTTATTATCCGACAGCGAGGTGAAGAATTCGGTAATGCGCATCGGCAGCTGCATATAGGTCATCACCGCGCCGAAGGCTGCTGCGAAACCGATAAGGATCATCACGATGGTCACCGTTTTCACGGTACGGAACATCAGTTTTGGCAGTTCGCTCCACTTGTAATCGCGGTAGATAAACATGGTCACGAAGAATGACCAGATACAGGCCACCGCCGCCGATTCCGTTGCCGTGAACACCCCGGTGAGAATACCGCCCATGATGATGACCACGGTCATCAGGCCCCACAGCGCGTCGAAGAAAATTTTCAGCGCCTGTTTAAACGGAATGCGCTCGCCTTTCGGGTAGCCGCGACGGTGGGCGAAGCCCATACACAGCACCATCAGGCTGACGCCCAGCAGCAGCCCCGGCAGAACCCCCGCGATAAACAGCGTGGCGATTGACACAGTACCGCCCGCCGCCAGCGAGTAAATCACCGAGTTATGGCTCGGCGGGATCAAAATGGCCTGCACCGAGCCGCTGGCGGTAACCGCCGCCGCGTACTCGCGCGGATAGCCCTTTTTCTCCATTTCCGGGATCATCACGCTGCCGATAGAAGCGGTATCTGCCACCGACGAGCCGGAAATCGCGCCAAAAAAGGTCGAGGCGACAATATTCACCAGCGACAGCCCGCCGCGAATAAAGCCCACGAAAATATAAGCGAAGTTCACCAGGCGGCGTGCGATACCGCCTTCCGCCATAATCGCCCCCGCCAGGATAAAGAACGGGATGGCCAGCAGGCTAAATTTGTTCACGCCGCTGGTAATTTGAATCATGATCGCTTCCAGCGGCAGTTCAATATACAGCGCGCCAACCACGGCGCTCAGACCCACCGCAAAGGCCACCGGCATGCCGACCGCCAACAATACGCCCAGAGTAAAAAGTAAAACGAACGCGTCCATGAAGCCCCCGTTAGCCGTGATTGCCGATAAGCACTACCGGACGATTCTCCTGGGAACCGAACAACAGCCGCTCAATAACGAAAAGAATAATGATCGCCGAGCCTATCGGCAGCGGCAGGTAGCTTTCCCCGGAGGTCAAAATCGGGAATTCCGCCACCGGCTGCTCCCAGAGCTCTATACACAGCAGGGCGCTGTACCAGAACATAATCCCGGAGATGGTCAGCATCAGCAGATCGACCAGCTTTGCGCACAGGCGCTGCATGGCCGGTGGGATACGGTCGATCAGCATGTTGACGGCGATATGGGAATTGGCGCGATAGCTTACCGCTGCGCCCACAAAGCTGAACGTCACCATGCAAATAATCGCGATGGGCTCCGGCCAGGATTCGCCACGGTTCAGGACATAGCGGGAAAAGATGCCAATCGGGATGACAATCGTCATCAGCAGCAGCGAAAACCCGGCCACAAACATGGCGAACAGGTACAGGCGATCCATCCATTTAACATAGAAAGGGGTCATAAATACTCCGGGAAGATGCGCCGGAGTAACCGGCGCCTGAGATCACTGTACGTCTGCTATCGCTTTCATCAGATCCTGATGCTTGTCGCCAAACTGGGCGCGCACCGGCTCTGTGGCCTTAACGAAAACGGCTTTATCGATGTCGTGGAACTGAACGCCGCCGGCTTTCATTTTTTCCAGCGCCTGGGCGTTATAGGCATCCCAGAGTTTGCGCTGTTCCATCTGCGCTTCGCGGGCCAGGGTCAGGATTTTTTGCTGTTGATCGGCGCTGAGTTTGTCCCATTTCACTTTGGAATAAAGCAGCATTTCCGGGGTGATAAAGTGGCCGCTCAGGGTGTAGTTTTTCGCGACCGGCATATAGTTGTGGGCAATAAAGGTCGGCGGGTTGTTTTCCGCTCCGTCAATCACGCCGGTTTGCATACCGCTGTACACTTCGCTCACGCCCATGGCAACGGAGTTCGCGCCCATGTCTTTCAGCGTAGCCAGCGCTACCGGGCTACCCTGAACGCGGATTTTCATCCCTTTCAGATCTTCCGGTTTCACCACCGGTTTTACGGTGATCAGGTTACGGGTACCGGAGTCCATCCAGCCCAGGAACACCAGTTTCGATTTCGGGTTGTTAGTCAGCTTCTCACCGATCTGTTTGCCGATATCGCCATCAATGACTTTGTGCATATGGTCTTCATCACGGAAGACATACGGCAGGGTAAATACTTCGATATCCGGCAGAATAGCGGCAACCGGGGCCATCGAGACGCGAATAATGTCGATAGCGCCCATTTGCGCCTGCTCGATCATCTGCTTCTCATCGCCCAGTACGCCGCCCGGAAAGACTTTGATTTCGAGATCGCCATTGGTTTGTTGTTTGAGCTTTTCACCCATATTTTGCACGGCCACCACGTTGGGATAACCCTGCGGATGAACGTCGGCGGCTTTGATGGTCTGCGCCAGTACGGTTGGTGCAAATAACACGGTGGAGAGGCACAGCCCGGCTAAAGCCGGTATAAAAGTCTTTTTCATCGGGTCAGCTCCAAAGGGTACGGTAGGTAAGAGAGTAAAACACTGTTTTGATTTTCAGTTTATAAACTAGCTGAAGCCGGAAAAAGACGCGGTGAAGCGCCTCACAAAAGCGGTAAATAATGAAACGAAGGTTTAAAGAGAATGTACCGGGAGTTCAGGGCAGAGTCTTATTCCTCTGCGCCCGAGTAATCAGTGTTTTTTGCGGAGTAAATAGCGATAAGGCAGTGCTTCCGTCTGCGAAGCGATCAGATCGTGCTCCATAAAACGGCAAAAACCTGGAATGTCGCGGGTGGTGGCAGGGTCGTCGGCAATGACTAACAGCGTTTCGCCGGTCTGCATACCGCGCACGGTTTTGCGCACCATCATCACCGGTTCCGGGCAGCGTAGTCCCTGGGCATCCAGGGTATGGTCGGGATGGTTAAAAAGGTCGGTCATGGTTATCTCGGGGAAATGTAAAAACGGCATTAGTTTACCCTGCGATTGAGTCGGTGCAAGCGAGGTTAACGATTGCGTTAAAATTAACCATTGCAAAGCTGTGCTGAAGCAGTATGATGCGGCGGTTTTGATTCTGGGTTCCCTCACCCCATCCGACAAAAAGGTCACAATATGACGACGTTTACATTACGCCAGCGCCGCAATGCGCTTATCTGGCTATCGCTGTTTCATTTGCTGGTCATCACGTCCAGTAACTATCTGGTGCAGTTGCCGATCACCATTTTCGGTTTTCACACCACCTGGGGTGCGTTCAGCTTTCCCTTTATCTTCCTGGCTACCGACCTGACCGTGCGGATTTTTGGCGCACCGTTAGCGCGACGCATTATCTTTGCGGTAATGATCCCGGCGCTGGTGATTTCCTATGGCATCTCCTCGCTGTTTTATATGGGAAGCTGGCAGGGTTTTGAAGCATTAACCCACTTCAACCTGTTCGTAGCGCGTATCGCCACCGCAAGCTTTATGGCTTATGCGCTGGGCCAAATTCTTGATGTGCATGTGTTTAACCGACTGCGTAAAAACCGCCGCTGGTGGCTGGCACCCACCGCATCAACCATTTTCGGTAACGTCAGCGACACCCTCGCATTCTTCTTTATCGCCTTCTGGCGCAGCCCGGACGCCTTTATGGCCGAACACTGGGTGGAAATCGCGCTGGTGGATTACTGCTTCAAAGTGCTTATCAGCATCGTGTTCTTCCTGCCGATGTACGGCGTACTGCTGAATATGCTGTTGAAAAAACTGGCAGATAAATCTGATTTCGCGCGCTTCCAGCCGGGTTGACGGTCGCCAGGAATTCTTGTGATAAGATGCGCTACAAGGTCACTTGACCGTTATCGTAAAGGAAGAATTCAATGCGCAATCTGGTTAAATATGTCGGGATTGGCCTGCTGGTGATGGGGCTGGCGGCCTGTGACAACAATGACAGCAGCAAGCCGGCGGAAGGTGCCGCAGCCGAAAGCAACGCAGCGGCGCAGCAGGTGACGCTGCTGGACGGCAAACTGAGTTTTTCGCTACCGGCGGATATGACGGATCAGAGCGGGAAGCTGGGTACCCAGGCCAACAATATGCACGTTTACTCTGACGCCACCGGCCAGAAAGCGGTGATTGTGATTGTCGGCGACGATACCACCGAAGGGCTTGACGTTCTGGCGAAGCGCCTGGAAGATCAGCAGCGCAGCCGCGACCCACAATTGCAGGTCGTGACCAATAAATCCATCGAGGTTAAAGGCCACACTCTGCAGCAGCTGGACAGCATTATTTCCGCCAAAGGCCAGACCGCGTACTCTTCCGTGGTGCTGGGCAAAGTGGATAACAAACTGCTGACCCTGCAAATCACCCTGCCGGCGGATAACCAGCAGCAGGCACAGGCAACCGCTGAAAACATTATTAATACCCTGGAAGTGAAGTAAGGCGATTCGCTTTCGTGAAAAAGCCTGCCGGTGAAACCGGCAGGCTTTTTTATTTGATGAAGTGATGGATAGCAGCAGCCAGCGCAGGAGGGTTTTGCCATGCTATTGAATGCGCCGCGTTGGGTATAACAGCCGTACAGATGCCCTGTGCAGCTAACGTCGTAAAGTCATTATCAGGCAACGAGTGTTCACCAAAGATAAGCAACTTCGGTTTTGCGATGGCCTGAAAGCGCTGATACCACGAAGGGTTAACGCCTTCGATAAGACTTTTCGCCGATCGCCAAATGCCCATAGGCGTATGGCTTAACAGGCATCCCGCCCACGGTGTGCTGACATCCTTTAAAAATCCTGGCCAGACGTTTTGCTCAAATTCCGGGAGCGAGTTAGACGCAATCGCCAGGCTAAACTCCCCGCCACCCGAATGGAAATTCGGTTCAGATACCATCAACCCGCAAATCAGTTCGGGAGCATTACTGACGACCTCAATCGCAATACTGCCACCCATGCTGTGCCCGTAGAGCCAGCAGGATGGCAATTGCAAATGTCGCAGTAGTTCAATAACAACTCGCGCCTGTGACGTCGTTGAATAATCATACTCGTCAGGCTTCTCGCTGTAGCCACTGCCGGGAAGATCGACAAGGATGGTTCGATGTTCAACAAGTGTCGGGTCAGATGCCACGCGCGGATAGTCATAAGAGGACGCGCATCCCAGCCCGTGAATAAACACTATCGGCGTGCCCTCGCCCGGAAAATCATGCCAGCGCACATGACACTGCGCTGTCTGCGAATAAAATGATTCCATTTATGCTCCCGGTTTGCTCTGACGGTATTCAGTCACCTACTTTTTCATTTCCATCGCCATTGCCAGCACGCCCGGCCCATTCATCCGGCCATAATCCAGCATCGGGATTGGTTTAACCGGGACGCTGCCGCCGGTAATGGTATCAACGCGGGCCTGTAAATAGCTTACCTGCGGCCCGAGCAGGATCACATCCGCCTTTTTCCACTCTTCGTTGAGTTTCGCATCCGGGATAGCCCAGATTGCAGCCTCGATACCCTGCTGTTTTGCCGCCTCAATCATCTTATTCATCAGCATGCTGGTAGACATACCGGCGTTACAGACAAGCATAATGTTAATCATAATTTTTCCCTCAGGATGATGTTGCCTGCGCCATCGCGACGCGTTCGGCAAACTTCAGAAATGGCAGATAGATAAACACGGTAATCGTAATAATCAGCACCTGAAGCACCGCTGCGCGCCAGTCGCCGCCGGTCGCCAGGAAGCCGGAGATAATCGGTGGCGTCGTCCAGGGGATTTGCACGGTAACGTGATTTATCAGCCCCCATGCGGTGGCGTAATAAGCGGTTGTCAGACTAAACACCGGCGCGAGGACAAACGGAACGATCAGCGCCGGATTAAAGACAATCGGCAGGCCAAAAATAATCGGTTCGCTGATGTTGAACAGACACGGCGCGGTAGCGAGTTTGGCGATATCCCGGTAATCCGATTTGCGGCTGAACAGATAAATTGCGATCAGCAAGGCGATGGTGTTGCCAGAGCCACCCATCACGCCAAAAGTATCTTTAAACGCCATGCAGATAATATTGGGGATATCCTGGTGCTGCGCGAAGGCCAGCGTGTTTTCCTGCATATTGTTAAGCAGGAACGGGTCGAGCAGCGCGCCGGAGATCACGCCCTGATGGATCCCCACAGAGAAAAACAGATTGGCAACGGTGGTGATCAGCAGAAAGCCCGGCAGGCTGGTGGTCACGGATTTCAGCGGCTGCTGGATTAACGTGGCGATCAGCGTGTTGACGTCCATCCCGCTGAGGCGTTGTACCGCGAAAGAGAGCAGCGCAAAGAACACCATCGTCAGCATGATTGGGATCAGGGTGTTAAACGAACGCATCACCGCAGGCGGGATTGCCCCACCGCTAATGTTAACCTGCAATTTTGGTGCATTCGCCAGGCGGATAAACAGCGAAGTCACCATCAGGCCGGTGAGGATACCGACAAACATCCCTGCCGAGCCGGTAGAGGCAAAAGAGATGCCGCCGGTCACCGTGACGCGTTGTTGGCTGACGACATCGGTTAACTGCACGCTCTCCGGCATAAAAATCACCACACAGGCGATAGAAAGCAGCACCGGCGCGATAGGGTCGCCATAGCCTTTATTCTGGCAAAGGTGATAGGCAATCGCCCCGGCGATTAACACCGAGATAAAATTCAGTGAGCCATTAACGATGGCGTTGCCCACCTGCTGCCAGTGAAGCAGCGAATCGTTGCTGATAAACCCGGAGAGAATGCCGTCCGGTTTGATAAGGGTGTTATTAATCAGCACCATCAGACCGGCCAGCACAAAGAACGGCATCAACGTGGCGAAAGCGTCCCGCAAAGAGCGTAAATGGACCTGGCCGCCAATACGCTGCGCCACCATGACCGCTTGATCAAGAATTTTCATCATTGCATCCTGCTTTAAAAATCAACGTACAATCCGTTGAAATAAAAACCGTTTTCGTCGCTTAGCGCTTTATAAAACTCGCCGCTTTTTTTCACCGTCCGCTGCTGGGTCACCAGGTCGAGGCTGACCAGGCCGTAGCGGTTTTTATAGGCGTTTATCCAGGACCAGCAGTCGATAAACGTCCACAGGTGATAGCCCTTGATGTTGCAGCCCTCCTGGATCGCCTGATGCAGATACGCCAGATGGTTTTGAATAAAACCGATGCGGTAAACGTCCTGCACCTGGCCCTCACGAATAAAACGCTCTTCGTTCGCTACGCCCATGCCGCTTTCGGAGATAAAAGCTTCGATATTGCCGTAGTTATCGCGAATATCGACGCACAGGTCGTAAATGCCTTTTTCGTAGATTTCCCATCCGCGATGCGGATTGAATTTCCGGCCCGGCATCACGTAGCTGTCGAAATACCAGTCCGGCATAAACGGGGCATCTGGATTTACCGCGCTGGCGCGGGCTTTCACGCGGCGCGGTTCGTAATAGTTCAGGCCGAGGATTTGTACCCGGTTGTCGCGGATATCCTGCAAATCCTGTTCAGTGTATTGCGGCATCAGATCGTGCCGACGAAGGGTATCCACCAGCTCGGGCGGGAACGTGCCTTTCACAGCGGGATCGAGAAAGCTGCGGTTGTAGAACAGATCGGCATATTTCGCGGCCTGAACATCAGCCGGGTGTTCGCTACGCGGATAGGTAGGGCTAAGGTTAAGGATAATGCCAATTTTGCCGGGCAACTGATGCGTTTTGAAGGCTTTAATCGCCAGAGCACTGGCCAGCAGGGTATGAAAACCCACCTGTACCCCGCGTTTAAAATCAATCACATTCGGGTAATGGAAATCTTCCATATAGCCGCCAAGCACCGGCCCTAACGGTTCGTTGAAAGTAAACCAGTGGAAAACCAAATCACCAAATTCCCGGAAGCAGGCGTCACAGAAATTGACATAGGCTGCCACCACTTCACGGTTTTCCCAGCCGCCTTTTAGCATCATCGCTTCCGGCATATCGAAATGGTAAAGGTTGGCAAACGGCTTAATGCCGTTGGCGTTCATCTCTTGCAGCATATCCCGGTAGAACGCCACCGCAGCCGGGCTGATCTCGCCGTCGCCCTGAGGGAACAGCCGCGCCCAGGAAATAGACAGGCGAAACGAATTATGGCCAGTTTGTTTCATCAGCTGGATGTCGTCGCGATAGCGGTGAAAGAAGTCGGTGGTGATGTCCGTATTCACGCCGTGATAAAAGCGGTGCGGGTCGCGATCCCACGACATATCCCACTGGGTACGGCCTTTACCGGTATTACCGCGCCCTTCCGCCTGTTCAGCTGACCAGGCGCTGCCCCACCAAAAACCCTGCGGAAACGCTAAAAAACGAGGCTGCATGTCCATTACGCCTCCCGCACGGCTAGCTGACGGTAAATATCAATAAACTCCGCTGCCAGCTCTTTAAGCAGCATGGCGTTCATCAGGTGATCCTGCGCATGCACCATAATCAAATGCACCGGGACTTTTCCGACGCCTTCATCCATGCCAATCAGCTGAGTTTGTACTTCATGAGCCAGGCGCAGCGCGTCATTCGCTTGCGCCATAAGCTGTGACGCCTCTTGCTGCTGGCCATTTTTTGCCTGTTGGATAGCCTGCATCGCGCAGCTACGGCACATCCCTGCATTGACGATGATCCCCATCACCGTTTGTTCATAATCAAAACTGTCGAGGCTCATATTTTTCCCTGGTTACGCTAAGTATCTTCAACAGATACTATTCCCGGTTATTTTGTTTAGTAAACATGATTGATTTCACTTAATTCAATTATGTGAGACCGATTAAATAAGCAATCAATTCAGATTTTGATAAGATTTAAGCGGCAAAAAATCCGATTAACATTGTTTTGTTTAGTAAACAATTTACGGGAAAAACGGCATGTTAAATCTTGGGCTGGATATCGGCGGAACCAAAACGGAAGCGGTAATACTCAATCGTGAGGGGGAAGCGCTTAGCACGCAGCGTATCGCTACGGTAAAAACGGACTACCCTGCGTTTTTGCACTCTCTGGTGGATTTTATTCGCCATGTCACCGAGGGATTTAACCAGCCGGTCAGCATCGGGCTCTGTTTACCGGGCACGGAAGACGCTGACACGCGGGTAATCAAAAACTCCAATATTGTGGTACTGAATCAACAACCGTTAATTCGCGATCTGGAACATGCCTTACAGCGTCCGGTTGCCTGGGATAACGACGCGAATTGCTTTACGCTTTCCGAAGCCACAGATGGCGCGGCGGCACAGGCCGATATCGTCTTTGGCGCGATCCTCGGTACCGGCTGCGGCGGCGGCCTGTCGATGTATAAAACGCTGTGGCCGGGCCGTAACCGCAACGCAGGTGAATGGGGGCACAATCCTCTGCCCCATTACGCGCCTGAACAGGATGGCCCGGCGGTTAAGTGCTACTGCGGGCAATGGAACTGCACCGAGTCTTTTATCTCTGGCACCGGCCTGGCGCGGCAGTACCATCAGCGCCACGCCCTTACTCTGGATGCAAAAGAATTTTTTCAACGTCTGGAATGCGGCGAAGCCGATGCGGCTGCGCTGTTCAGCCTGTATAAAAATCAGCTGGCGCGCGCTGGCGGCGGTCATCAACATCTACGATCCGGATGTCATTGTGGTCGGCGGCGGCCTGTCGCGGATCCCGGCGATTTTTGACGGGCTGGATCGGGATGTCGCAAAATACGTTTTCAACACCGCCTGCTCAACACCGATTGTGGCAGCGAAACATGGCGATAGCAGCGGCGTACGCGGGGCCGCCTGGTTAGGCGCACGCGCGATGGGTTAACCAAAGGACAGATGAAGTTATGTCGAAGGCAGTCAGAGTCAGGGATATTGCGCAACGAGCAGGCGTATCCGTTGGCGCGGTATCGCGTGCATTGAATTTTCGGCCCGGGCTGGGTGAAGAAACCCGCCAGCGCATCATCGCAGCCGCACAGGAAATGGGGTATGACTTTTCCCGGCTGCATGAAGAAAAAATCAAAAAAATTCTCTTTGTGCTGCACCGTCAACACAACACCAGCCGGGCAATGAATTTTTATTCCCCGGTTCTGCTGGCGGTAGAAAACGCCTGCCGGGAACACAACATTGCGTTAAGTTTTCTGGCGCTGGGGCCGACGGACAATGTAGCCCAGCAGATTGCCAAACATGCTCCGGATGCCCTGCTGTGCGTCGGTTTTATCGAGCCGGAAATCATTGGCGTGCTGCGTAAAATGCCGTTGCCGATGGTACTGGTAGACCATGCTATTCCCGGACTCACCTGCGTCAATCCCGATAATTATCAGGGAAGCAGAATGGTGACCCGCTATCTGATTGAGCAAGGGCACCGGCGGATCGCCTTTCTTGCCAGCAGCATGGCGCATTACAGTATCTATCAGCGGGAGCGGGGTTATCGACAGGCGCTGTTCGACGCCGGGATCCTGTTATCGCCGCAATATGAGGCCACGGCTCCGGCATTAAGCGATTTAACCACCTCGCTGGAGTATGCACTGGATGAGCTGATGGCGCTTCCTGAACCGCCGGATGCGCTATTCTGTTACAACGATGCAGCAGCCATGGTGGCGATCAATTATTGCCAGAATCGGGGGATAAACGTCCCCGGCGATCTGGCTATCGCCGGATTTGATGACATTGACTTAGCGGCGCATATTACGCCAGCGTTAACCACGCTGGCGGTGGATAAAGAGGCCCTGGCCAGGACGGCAGTTGAAAAGCTGCTTGCCCAGTCAACCGCCAGCGAAACCCTGTTACCGGTGATCTTAAAGGTTCGCGCCAGCGCCTGAGTGGCGGGATGACGCCCGCAGCTTCAGCGTCAACCCTGCCGCCAGCGCCACCAGCCCCGCCGTCGCCAGATAAATACTCGATACCCCCGCCCAGGCCATCAGCAAGCCCGCCAGCGGGCCGGTGATGCCGAGAGACATATCCATAAACACCGTATACGTCGCCAGTGCGCTGCCCTGGTTTTGCGCCGGAACGGCTTTCACCGCCACCACGCCCAGCGCCGGGAACACCAGCGAAAAGCCTGCGCCGGTCAGGAAGGTGCCCATTTTCGCCATCCACGGGCTGAACGCCATGCCCACCAGCAGCAGGCCGACGATCTCCACAGCAAAACAGACCAGCGCCACGTTTAAACCGCCAAACCGGTTGATGCCGTTGGGGAACAGCAAACGGGTGCCGACAAAAGCGGCGCTGAACAGGGTCAAGGCGAAGGCCGCGTCATCCCAGCCCTTTGCGTCGTAAAACAGCGTGATAAAGGTGGCGATCACCCCGAAACCCGCCGACCCCAGCGCCAGCGCCATGCCGTACAGCCAGACTTTGCCCAGCACCGCCCGGAACGGCAGCGGCTTGCCCTTGCTGGCGGTAACCGGCTTGCGCGGCAGCGCACACAGGATGGCAACCAGCGCGATGGCCATAATCACACCGGCCAACAGCTGCATCCCGCCAAGATGGAAAATCCACACCCCAAGCGGCGCGCCAATCGCCATCGCGCCGTAAGTGACGATTCCGTTCCAGGAAATTACCCGGCCAATATGCAGCGAACCCACGACGCCCACGCCCCACAGCGTCGATCCGGTCCCGGCGAAACTTTGCCCAATCCCCAAAATAAGCCGCCCGGCGCACAACAGGACAAGGCTGAGCAGCGCAGTGTCGGTATTCAGCCCCGCCACAAAATAGCCCAGACCGCTAAGAAAACAGCCGCAAAGCCCAAAAATAACAATTTTCTTCGGCCCAAACAGGTCGGCGTAGCGTCCGGCATAAGGACGGCTCAACAAGGTAGCGAAATACTGGAGGCTGATCACCAGCCCGGCCCAGAAGGCGCTAAATCCCATGACATCATGAACATAGCCGGGAAGAACGGCCAGCGGCAGGCCGATAGTGAGGTAGCTGGCAAAATTAAAGATAGCGACAGAAACGATGCGCAGATTTAAACGCAATCCACTTATTGCCGGTTCAGCGGCTTCGGGCATGACAATCACCAGAATTGTAAAACGAGGGTTCAGTATAACCTTGATAGCGCCGCGCTTCACTCCCACCACTTTCGGAGCGATCTGCTCCATCACCTTATGCGCCACGCACTACACTTTATCCGTCGCCCCATTAATTGCAGATCCCCTGCGCCAGGCGAATTAAGGATATTCCACGCAGATGGCAAGAATGAACCCCCAAATAACCTCTCCGCAGCCCGATAAAGTAGGTCTGCATATGCTGCAAAAACTGGCAGCGCTGGTGATCATCCTGGCCGGCATTCACGCCGCCGCCGATATTTTAGTACCGATGTTACTGGCGCTATTTTTCGCCATTGTTCTTAACCCCTTAGTCACCTGGTTTTTGCGCCGGGGATTTAATCGCACCATGGCGATTACCATTGTGGTGGTGGTGATGCTGATTGGCCTGACGCTGCTGTTCGGTGTGCTGGCGGCATCGCTCAACGAATTTATCGCGCTGTTGCCCAAGTACAATAAGGAGCTCACACGTAAATTACTTGATTTGCAGGAAATCTTTCCGTTCCTGAACCTGCATGTCTCCCCTGAGCGCATGCTGAAGCGCATGGACTCCGAAAAAGTCATGACTTTCGCCACGGCGCTGATGACCCAGCTTTCCGGGGCGATGGCCAGCATTGTGCTGCTGGTGATGACGGTGGTGTTTATGCTGTTTGAAGTGCGCCACGTGCCGTACAAACTGCGTTTCGCCCTGTCTAATCCGCAAATTCATATCGCCGGTCTGCACCGCGCGTTAAAAGGGGTCAGCCATTATCTGGCGTTGAAAACGTTAATCAGCCTGTGGACCGGGGTGATTATCTGGCTGGGTCTTCAGTTAATGGGCATCCAGTTTGCTCTGATGTGGGGGGTACTGGGCTTTTTGCTCAACTACATACCCAATATCGGCTCGGTGATATCGGCGATCCCGCCAATGATTCAGGCGCTGCTGTTCAACGGCTTCTACGAATTTATGCTGGTCGGCGCGCTGTTCCTGGTGGTGCACATGGTGCTGGGCAACATGGTGGAGCCGCGCATGATGGGCCACCGCCTGGGGATGTCGACGCTGGTGGTGTTCCTGTCATTGCTGTTCTGGGGATGGCTGCTGGGGCCGGTAGGGATGCTGCTGTCGGTGCCGTTAACCAGCGTGTGTAAAATCTGGATGGAAACCACGGTGGGCGGCAGTAAAGTCGCGGTCCTGCTGGGACCAGGCCGACCCAAAAGCCGGCTTCCCGGGTAGCGTCACCTACCTGTATTGGTAGCTGAACAATAACGCGTCAGGAAATAAATCTGGCGCGTTATTTTTTGCCGGAACAAAAATTCGCCCTGATGGAAATTTACTGCGATCTTATTCTGCAAAACAGGTTTTGTTTATTGGTAAATACCAGACAACACAAAATTAAGCTGAGAATTTTTATGAATATTATTACTTAAGCTTAACAAACTTACGGTTATTTCACTTAAGAATGACCTTATGCCAGACAAAATATTGCGTCATGTTTTTTGATAATTTACCATCACACCTCTTCAGGTTAATCAGCATGTATTAGCAGAAGGAACAGCGAAAACCTACACGGATGAAAAAATCATTATTTTTAATGACCTATAAAAGCTAACGCATCTGTTTTCGCCGTCCATTACACAGTTTCACTGACTGGTATTTGTGAGCCAGCAAATCATTTTTGCTCATTGCAATTTGTCGCAGTGGGTAATTGGGTTGTATTGATGAAACGTCTATGGAGATCGTATGAAGAAAATCGTTAAGCTTTTAACCGCTATCGCTTTCGCAGGGGCTCTGGCAGGTTGCGCAAATACTGCACCGGTCCAGCAAGTTAACGCCACCGTTGCTGGCAAACACACCGCTGAACAAGTGCGTACCGCGATCCTGAAAGCGGGCGTACAGCGCAAGTGGGTGATGACCGATGCGGGCGCTGGCGTGATCAAAGGCCGTCTGCAGGCGCGCGATCACGTTGCTGAAGTGCGTATTCCTTACTCTGCTAATAGTTACTCTATTATTTATGACAGCAGCCTGAACCTGAAAGCCGCTGACGGTAAAATTCACAAGAATTACAACCGTTGGGTTAATAACCTGAACCAGGATATTCAGATCAATCTGTCCGCTGGCGCGAACCTGTAATTTCAATGAATTAACAACCGGCCTGGTAAGGCCGGTTTTTTTGTTTACCTCTGGTTAAGGAACGCACCGTGCGTCATCACTACGATCGGGATACACTCTCCGCGCTGGATGCTATTACCGAAGCGCAACGCATCGCGTTTGCGCCGATGTTATTTCAAACGGCGGTGATATTACGCGACAGCGGCATTCTCGGTTTTCTCGATAAACAGGGAAAAGCGGGAGCCACATTAGAAAACATCGAAGAAAATTGTACTCTCGATAAATATGCGGTTAGCGTACTGCTGGATATGGGTTTGAGTGGCCGTATTGTCACCCAGGAAAACGAACATTATCGCATCGCTAAGGTCGGACATTTCTTACTTCACGACCCGATGACCCGCGTGAATATGGATTTCACCCGCGATGTTTGTTATCAAGGGCTGTTTTTTCTCCAGGATGCATTGCGCAACGGAAAGCCGGAAGGGCTAAAAGTTTTTGGCGACTGGCCGACAATCTATCCAGCGCTGTCGCAATTACCCGAACCGGCGCGCAGCAGTTGGTTCGCCTTCGATCACTATTATTCTGACGCGGCTTTTAACGCGGCACTGCCGCATGTCTTTGAGCTGGCACCAGAAAAACTGTACGACGTGGGCGGAAATACCGGCAAATGGGCCATTCGCTGCTGCCGTTATAATCCGGCGGTAAACGTCACTATTCTGGATTTGCCGCAGCAAATTGCGCTGGCGCAGGAAAATATTGCGGCCAACGGTCTGAGCGATCGTATCGATTTCCATCCGGTGGATATGCTCAGCGACGCGCCGCTGCCCAATGAGGCCGACGTCTGGTGGATGAGCCAGTTCCTCGACTGCTTCTCGGCACAACAAATCATGGTCCTGCTGGGGAATATCGCCAGCGTCATGAAGCCCGGTGCCCGCGTTTGCATCATGGAGCTGTTCTGGGATGCGCAAAAATTTGAAGCCGCCGCATTCAGCCTGAACGCGTCATCGCTCTATTTCACCACGATGGCGAATGGCAACAGTCGTTTTTATAGCGCCGCCACGTTTATCAAACTGGTGGAGCAGGCAGGGTTTGAAATTGAACAACGGCTCGACGATCTGGGCGTTGGGCACACGCTGTTAGTGTGTCGCAAAAAAGCGTAACGGGCGGCGTAGCTGCATAAACAGAAACAAAAAGCGCGGAAAGCGTGTAGATGAAATTTTCACTCAACATCATTGACTGGCAAGCCAGAGCGCCGGGGCTCAGCGATGCCGCAGACTGGCGCGCCTGGGCGCAACAGGATCGGGAAATCGATCCGGCGTCCCCGTATGCCAAACCCAGCGAATTGCCGATGATGACCAGCCGCCGTCTTAACTCAGGCAGCCGCCTGGCGGTGGACAGCGGTCTGGCGATGCTGCGCCGCCACGCGCCGGATGCGGTGCTGTTTACCAGCCGTCACGGCGAGCTGGAGCGCAATCTGCGCATTCTGGACGCCATCGCCGCCGCGCAGCCCATCTCCCCCACCGACTTCGCCATGTCAGTGCATAACTCGTCGGTAGGCAATCTGACCATTACCGCGAAGCAGCCGCTGACGTCGTCCTCGCTCTCCGCGGGCCAGGACACCTTCCAGCAAGGATTGATTGAAGCGCTGACGCTGTTCCAGGCGGGCTATCAGCGGGTGCTGATGGTGGATTTCGACGGTCTGCTGCCCGCGTTTTACCACCCTCACCTGCCCGCCAACATGCCCACCTGGGCGTGGTCGCTGGCACTGGTGCTGGAAGCGGGTAACCAACTGCGCTGCGAAACCCACCCCCACGATCTGCGCCGTGAAGCGCCGCTGCCGCAGGGATTACAGTTCCTGCGCGGCTGGCTGAAAGACGACGCAGCGTTCAGCGTGGACGGCGAACGCGCGGACTGGCGGTGGAGCAAATCATGACTCGCATTCTGGCGCAGATGAACTGGCTGTGGCGCCTGGTGATGACCGGCGTTTGCTTTGCGCTGTTCGGCCTCGGCGGGCTGCTGCTCTCCGTGGTCTGGTTCAATCTTCTGCTGCTGGTGCAACGCAATCCGGACACGCGCCGCCGCCTTGCGCGCCGCAGCATCGCGGCCAGCTTCCGCTTCTTCCTGCGCGCGGCGCGAGCGGTAGGCGTGCTGGATTACCGCATCGAAGGCAAATCGGTGCTGGATAACGAGCGCGGCTGCCTGGTGGTGGCCAATCACCCGACACTGATCGACTACGTGCTGATCGCCTCGGTGATGCCGGAAACCGACTGTCTGGTGAAGAACGCGCTGCTGAAAAACCCGTTTCTCGGCGGCGTGGTACGGGCGGCGGATTACCTGGTTAACGACCAGGCGGATGCGCTGCTGCCCGCCTGCCGTGAACGGCTCGCCCGGGGCGAAACCGTGCTGATTTTCCCGGAAGGCACCCGCAGCGTGCCCGGCCAGCCGCTGACGCTCCAGCGCGGCGCGGCCAATATCGCGGTGCGCTGCCACAGCGACTTACGGGTAGTGCATATCCTTTGCAGCGAACACCTGCTGGACAAGCACAGCCGCTGGTATGACGTTCCGCCCCGCAAGCCGCTGTTCGAGGTGGTGGTGCGCGAGCGTATTCATACCCAACACTTTTACGATCCGACGTTGGATCAAGAGCCCGCGCTGGCGGCTCGCAAACTTAATCGACACCTTTTGCACCAATTAACACCAGGCCTGACGCCTGGCCCAGGAAACAACGATGCAAGCGCTCTACTCTGAAATCAAAAATCTGATTATCACTACCCTGAACCTCGACGAACTGTCCGCCGATGATATTGACGCCGATGCGCCGCTGTTTGGCGACGGTCTGGGCCTGGACTCCATCGACGCGCTGGAATTAGGGCTGGCCGTGAAGACCCAGTATGGCGTGGTGCTTTCCGCCGAAAGCGAAGAGATGCGCCAGCATTTCTATTCCGTCGCCACGCTGGCTGCTTTCATTGATTCTCAACGCGCCTGAAGACGAGCACGATATGGTTGATAAACACGCGATTTACCAGGAAGTCTCCGCACTTCTGACCCAGCTTTTCGAAATTCCCGCCGAGGACATCTCCCCCGAGGCGCGTCTGTACGAGGATCTGGAACTCGACAGCATCGACGCCGTGGACATGGTGGTGCATCTGCAAAAGAAAACCGGCAAAAAAATCAAACCGGAAACGTTCAAATCGGTGCGTACCGTTCAGGACGTGGTGGACGCGGTTGAGCG
Organism: Atlantibacter subterraneus; assembly: GCF_007570865.1. Taxonomy (GTDB): domain Bacteria; phylum Pseudomonadota; class Gammaproteobacteria; order Enterobacterales; family Enterobacteriaceae; genus Atlantibacter; species Atlantibacter subterraneus. The sequence continues at coordinate 146,618 of NZ_VLPS01000008.1, forward strand.
TCTGCTGAACGACGCGTAACCGATGCTGCACGCTGCCCTTACGGTCGCGCGGCGTCTGACGCAGCCGGCCATCGCCCTGGTGATGGTCGCCTGGCCGTTCATTATCTGGTTCGGCATCACGCATCACGCCCTCGCCTGGCTGCTGCCGGTGATGGTGCTGCTGCTGTTGATTCGCCTGCGCCAGGCGCGGCTGCGCGGCGGCCCGCTGCGGCTGATTGCCAAAGGCGTGGCCCTGACCGGCGTGGTGCTGTGCGTGGCGAGTCTGGTACTGCGCAGCCATCACCTGCTGCTGTGGTATCCGGTGGTGGTGAACACGCTGCTGCTGGGGATGTTCGGCGCGTCGCTGTGGAGCAGCATGCCGCTGGTGGAGCGCATCGCCCGCCTGAAAGAACCCGACCTGCCCCCTGCGGGCGTGCGCTATACCCGGCGCGTGACGCAGGTCTGGTGCGGCTTTTTTATTGTTAACGGCAGTGTCGCGGCCTTTACCTGCGGGTACGGCGACACCGATCTCTGGACCCTGTGGAACGGCATGATCGCCTATCTGTTGATGGGCGCTTTGATGGCGGGGGAATGGCTGGTGCGCCAACGCGTGATCCAGCGGGACGTATCATGATAAGCACCTTACCTCTGGGGCAGTGGCTGAGCACGCAGCGCCCCGACGACACGCCCGTCGCCTGGCTGGGCGACCACACCTGGACGCTGGGCCAGATGCGCCACGACGTGGCAACGCTCACCCACCATCTGCGGGCGCAGACCGGGGCACGCTGGGCGCTGTGCTTTGAAGACAGCTATCTGTTTATCGTGGCGCTGCTCGGCGCGCTGCACGCGGGCAAAACGCCGGTGATCCCCGGCCACAGCCGCCTGTCGCTGCTGGACGAGCAGCGTGAACTGTTTAACGGCGTCCTGAGCGACCGCACCCTCGGCTGGAATGGCCCGATGGTGGTGGTGGCCTCGGCGAAGCGTTCGTCCGGGGCGATCGACCTGCCGACGATCGATCCCGAGAGTTACGTCGAGATCTTCACCTCTGGATCCACCGGTACACCGCGCCGGGTGATCAAGCCCATCGCGTCGCTTGACCGCGAAGCCGCGCTGCTGGCGGAACGCTTCGCTGAACGGCTGGCGGGCTGCCGGATTGTCGCCTCGGTGGTGCCGCAGCATCTTTACGGGCTGACGTTCCGCATCTTCCTGCCGATGTCTCTCGGTTTGCCGCTGCACGCCGCCATGACCTATTACGCCGAACAGCTGGTGGCGCTGCCCGCCACCCACCGCTACGGCTTTATCAGCAGCCCGGCGTTTTTAAAGCGGCTCGATCACACCCTGACGCCACCGCCGATTGCCCTGATTGTCTCCGCGGGCGGCATGCTGCCCTGGGGCGATGTAGTGCAAACGCAAGCATGGGCCAACGTCACGCCGGATGAAATTTACGGCAGCACCGAAACCGGCATTCTCGCCTGGCGCTATCGCTCCGATGACGATACGCCCTGGCTGCCCTTCACCGGGATGCGCTTCGAGCAGGAAAACGACGCCTGGCGGGCATTCTCCCCGCTGATCCCCGATCCCGCCGGACTGCTGCTGGACGATAATCTGGCCTTTGAAGACAACGGCCTGTTTCGCCTTCATGGCCGCCGGGGCCGGGTAGTGAAAATCGAAGAAAAACGTATTTCGCTGTGCGAAGTGGAACAACGGCTGCTGGCGCTGGACGGCATCGTTGAGGCCGCCGCCCTGCCCATCACCCGTAACGGTCGCCAGGGCATCGGCGTGCTGGTGGTGGTGGATGACGCTACCCGCGCCCGTCTCAGCGCCGCCGCAGGCAAACAGCTGGAGCTGGCCTGGCGCAAAGCGCTAATTCCCTGGCTGGAGCCGGTGGCGATCCCGCGCTACTGGCGGGTGATCGACACGATCCCGGTTAACAGCATGAATAAACGCGTCTATGCGCAACTGCAGGAGTTTTTCCATGACCCCGCATGAAATCGCCCGCACGCGGCTGGCTCCCCATCGCTGGGAGCTTCACTTGCGCCTCGATCCGGCGCTGTTCTGGTTTAAAGGCCATTTCGCCGTGCAGCCGCTGCTGCCGGGGGTGGCCCAGCTCGACTGGGTAATGCATTACGCCCGGGAACTGCTGGTCCCGGAGGCCCGGTTCCATAAAATCATCAACGTGAAATTTCAGGCTCCGCTGCTGCCGGAAAACGAGGTGTGTTTAACCCTCGACTGGCAGCCGGAGCGCCACACGCTCTCCTTTAGCTATCAGCGCCTGTGCGGTGAACAGCGTCTGCCTGCCAGCAGCGGGAAAATCCGGTTATGCCAGTAAGCGACGCGTTCTCGCCCTGCGTGGTGATCCCCTGCTACAACCACGGTGCGATGATGGCACAGGTGCTGACGCGCCTCGCGCCGTTCGGTTTGCCGTGCATTGTGGTGGACGACGGCAGCGATGCCGCCACTCAGCAGGCGCTGGCTCAATTGCAGGCCGATTTCCCGGCGCTGATGCTGGTGCGGCTGGCGCAAAACGCCGGTAAGGGCGCGGCGGTGATCCGCGGGCTGGAAGTGGCTCGCGACGCCGGGTACAGCCATGCGGTTCAGGTGGACGCCGACGGGCAGCACGCCATTGAAGACATCCCGCAGTTTCTCGCTGAGGCTGAACGCCACCCCGAGGCGCTGATCTCCGGCCAGCCGATTTACGACGATTCCATCCCGCGCTCGCGCCTGTATGGCCGCTGGGTTACCCATGTGTGGGTGTGGATCGAAACCCTGTCCCTGAGCCTGAAAGACAGTATGTGCGGGTTTCGCGTCTACCCGGTCGCGCCGACGCTGGCGCTGGCGCAGCATATCGCCCTCGGCAGGCGCATGGATTTTGATACCGAAGTGATGGTGCGCCTCTACTGGCGCGGCCATCCGAGCTATTTCATCCCGACCCGCGTCACCTATCCGCAGGACGGGCTGTCGCATTTCGACGCCCTGCGCGACAACCTGCGCATCTCCTGGATGCACACCCGGCTATTTTTCGGCATGCTGCCGCGCGCGCCGGGCCTGCTGATACGCAAGCGCCGCCAGCACTGGGCCCGCACCGAAGAGGTGAAGGGCCTGCTGGGCATGCGCATCATGCTCACCGTCTGGCGGCTGCTGGGACGCGGCGCGTTTGAACTGCTGCTGCGCCCGGTGGTGGGCGTTTACTGGCTGCTGGCCCACGACGCGCGCCGCGCCTCGCAGCAGTGGATCGACTCGGTGACGCAACAGCGGGCCGCGCGGCAGATCCGCGATGATCAGCGCCTGAGCAGCTATCGCCACTTTTTGCGCTTCGGCAGCGCGATGCTCGATAAAGTCGCCGGCTGGCGCGGCGAGTTGCAGCTCGGCAAGCAGGTGGTGTTTGCGCCGGGCGCGGAAGCAGCGCTGGATATTACCGGGCCGGACGGCAAGCTGATCCTCGCCTCGCATCTTGGCGATGTGGAAGCCTGCCGGGCGCTGGCCCAGCGCAGCGGCGCGCGCACCGTTAACGCGCTGGTGTTTACCGATAACGCCCGGCGCTTTAAGCAGATTATGGAAGAGATGGCACCCCAGGCGGGCGTTAACTTAATCCCGGTGAGCCATATCGGCCCCGACACCGCCATGCTGCTGAAACAAAAGCTCGATGCCGGTGAATGGGTGGCGATAGTCGGCGATCGCATCGCGGTCAATCCGCAGCGTGGCGGCGACTGGCGGGTGATCTGGAGCCGCTTTATGGGCCGCCCCGCGCCGTTCCCGCAGGGGCCGTTTATCCTGGCCTCGGCGCTGCGCTGCCCGGTGGTGGTGCTGTTCGCGCTGCGTGAGCAGGGGCGTCTGGTGCTGCACTGCGAACCGTTTGCCAACCCGTTGACGCTGCCGCGCGCCACCCGCCAGCAGGCGTTGCAGGAGACGGTGGATCGCTATGCCGCGCGCCTGGAGCACTACGCCCTGCGCTCGCCGCTCGACTGGTTTAATTTTTTCGATTTCTGGCAGTTGCCCGACGCGGCGCGCCAGCAAGATAAGGAGTAACAGGTGCTGAACGATCCGCGTTTTACCGCCGAAGTTGAGCTGGCTATCCCGTTTCACGATGTCGATATGATGGGCGTGGCGTGGCACGGCAACTATTTCCGCTATTTCGAAGTGGCCCGCGAGGCGCTGCTGAATCAGTTTGATTACGGCTACCGCCAGATGAAGGAATCCGGCTATCTGTGGCCGGTGGTCGATACCCGGGTGAAATACCGCGATGTGCTGACCTTTGAGCAGCGCATCCGGGTACGGGCGCGCATCGAGGAGTATGAGAACCGGCTGCGCATCGGCTATGAAATTTTCGACGCCGCCACCGGCAAACGCACCACCACCGGTTACACCATCCAGGTAGCGGTGGAAGAAGCCACCCGCGAACTCTGCTTCGTGAGCCCAGCCATTCTTTTCGAACGTATGGGAGTGACGCCATGAGAGCGCTGACCCTTGTCCTGTTATTACTCAGCCCGCTGGTTCACGCCGTCACGCTGGATGACCTGCAACAGCGCTTCACCTCGCAACCGGTGGTGCGCGCGCACTTCGTGCAGGAGCGGCAGATTAAAGATATGCCCCAGCCGCTGCGCTCTTCCGGCGAGATGATCATCGCCCGGGATAACGGCCTGCTGTGGCAGCAAACCGCGCCGTTCCCAATGACGCTGATGCTCAACGACAGCCAGATGGTTCAGGTGATCAACGGCCAGGCACCGCAAGTGATTACGGCGCAAACCAACCCGCAGATGTTCCAGTTCAACCACCTGCTGCGCGCCCTGTTCCAGGCTGACCGCAAGGTGCTGGAGCAGAATTTCCGGCTCGATTTCCAGGACAAAGGCAACAACGCGTGGCAGCTGGTGTTAACGCCCATCACCACGCCGCTGGATAAAATTTTCGCCGCTATCACGCTGAACGGCAGCGCGTATCTCGACGCTATCCAGTTAGACGACAAACAGGGTGATAAAACCAATATTACCTTTAGCCAACACCGCCTGACGCCAGCGACCCTGACCGATGACGAACGCCAACGTTTTGCATTCTGAGCCGCGGCGCAGCGGCGCGCTGATCTGGCTGGCCGTCTGCCTGCTCCTCGCGGCGACGCTGGCGGCGCTGCTGCCCGGCGCGCGGATCAACAGTTCGGTGCTGGCGTTGCTGCCGAGCCAGAGCCTGGGCGCGGTGCCGCCTGCGCTTAACGACGGCTTTATGCAGCGCCTCGACCAGCAGCTGGTGTGGATGGTCAGCCCCGGCAAACAGGCCGATCCGGCTGCCGCCCGGCGCTATCTGGATTTGTTGCGCCAGCAGCCCGCGCTGGCTAAAGTCGGCGGCCCGGTGGATGCCGCCGCGCAGCAGGCGTGGGGCGAATTTTTCTTTACCCACCGCAACGGCAGCCTCGATAGCGCGACCCGCGCCCGGTTGCAGGACGGCGGTAACGCTCAGGCGCAGTGGATTTTATCCCAGGTCTATTCGGCATTTTCCGGGGTCAGCGGCAAGGAGCTACAGCACGATCCGCTGATGCTGGTCCGCGGCGCGCAGATGAATCTGGCGCAAAACGCCAGCCATCTGCGGCTGCTCAACGGCTGGCTGGTGGCGCAAGACGCACAGGGTGATTACTGGTATCTGCTGCACGGCGAGCTGGCCGGGTCATCCTTTGATATGCAGCAAACCCATCAGATGGTGGAGACGCTGAATGCCCTGCAAGCTCAACTGAAAAGCGAATTCCCACAGGCGCAGGTGCTGTCGCGTGGCACGCTGTTCTACAGCGATTACGCCAGCCAGCAGGCGAAGCACGATGTCTCGACCCTCGGCGTCGCCACGGTGCTGGGGGTGATTTTGCTGATCGTCGCGGTGTTCCGCTCGGTGACGCCGCTGCTGCTGTGCCTGCTGTCGGTGGGCGTCGGCGCGCTGGCGGGCAGCGTGTCGGTGCTGCTGGTGTTCGGCGAGCTGCATTTGATGACCCTGGTGATGAGCATGAGCATCATCGGCATCTCGGCAGATTACACGCTTTACTATCTGACCGAACGCATGGTGCACGGCGCGGAGATGTCGCCGTGGCAGAGCCTCGCCAAAGTGCGCAACGCGCTGCTGCTGGCGCTGCTTACCACCGTGGCGGCCTATCTGATTATGATGCTCGCGCCGTTCCCTGGCATCCGCCAGATGGCGCTGTTCGCGGCGGCGGGCCTGAGTGCCTCCTGCCTGACGGTGATTTTCTGGCATCCGTGGCTGTGCCGCCGTTTGCCGGTGCGCCCGGTGCCGGGCATGGTATGGCTGATGCGCTGGCTGGCGGCCTGGCGGCGCAACAACGCGCTGCGCATCGGGCTGCCGGTGGCGCTGGTCGCCGTTTCTGTCGCAGGCTTCAGCCTGTTGAAAGTGAACGACGATATCGCCCAACTCCAGGCGCTGCCCGCCGATATTCTGGCCCAGGAGAAAACCATCACCGCGCTAACCGGCCAGGGCGTCGATCAGAAGTGGTTTGTGGTGTACGGCGATAATCCCGAGCAGACGCTACAGCGCCTGGAAGCCTTTACGCCTGTGCTGGCGCAGGCTAAAGACCAGGGGCTGATTGACAGCTGGCGGCAGATCCCGCTCAACTCCCTCGCCCGCCAACAGCAGGATGTGGCGCTGATTAAACAGAGCGTGCCAACCGTACGCCAGGTACTGAGCCAGGCGGGCATTACGCTGAATGAACCGGATACCCGCCCGATGCCGGTCACGCCGGAGCAGTGGCTGAGCAGCCCGGTAAGCGAAGGCTGGCGGCTGATGTGGATCACCCTGAAAAACGGCCAGAGCGGCGTACTGGTGCCGGTCAACGGCGTGAAGGCCAGCGACGCGCTGAATCAGCTGGCGGAACAGGCCACCGGCGTAGTGTGGGTGGATCGCAAAGCCAGCTTTGATAGCCTGTTTGCACTGTACCGCACCCTGCTGGGCGGCTTGCTGGGCGTGGCGCTGGCGATCATCGCCATCGGCGCGGTGGCGCGGCTGGGCCTGCGCAAAGGCGCAATAAGCCTGGTACCGTCGCTGCTGTCGCTCTCCACCGGGCTGGCGGTGCTGGCATTGACCGGCCACAGCCTGAATCTGTTTTCCCTGCTGGCGTTGGTGCTGGTATTAGGGATAGGCATTAACTACACGCTGTTTTTCAGCAATCCACGCGGCACGCCGCTGACCTCGCTGCTCGCCGTCACCGTGGCGATGATCACCGCGCTGTTGACCCTCGGCATGCTGGTGTTCAGCAGCACCCAGGCGATTGCCAGCTTTGGGATTGTGTTGTGCAGCGGCATATTTACCGCCTTCGTGCTATCGCCGCTGGCGATGCCGGACCGAAAAGAGAGAAAGAAACGATGAAGCAGATATTCTGGCGCGCGGGCCTGTTGCTTGCGGCGCTGTGGCTTGCCGGTTGCAGCCACTCCACGCCCACGGAAACGCGCCCGAAAGCCTGGCTGAAGCCTGGGGTGCAGGTCACGCTACCGCCGCCGGGCATCACCCCGGCGGTCAGTTCCCAGCAGTTATTGACCGGCAGCTTTAACGGGCAAACCCAGTCGCTGCTGGTGCTGCTGAATGCCGATGAGCAAAAGCTCTCGCTGGCCGGATTGTCGTCCGTGGGCATCCGCCTGTTTTTGTTAACCTATGACAACGCAGGCATCCATACCGAGCAGTCGATTGTGGTGCCGCAGCTGCCGCCTGCCAGCCAGGTGCTGGCGGACGTGATGCTCAGCCACTGGCCGCTCGCCGCCTGGCAAACCCAGTTGCCCAAAGGCTGGACGCTGCGCGATATCGGCGATCGCCGCGAGCTGCGTGATGCCAGCGGCAACCTTGTCACGGAAATCACCTACCTGCTGCGCAAAGGCAAACGCGAACCGATTAGCATCCAGCAGCACGTGTTCCACTACCACATCACCATTCAATACCTTGGTGACTGACATGATTTATATCTCTGCTATCGGCATGGTTAACGCGTTGGGCAACACGCTTGACGATATCGCCCGCCAGCTGACGCTCGGCGTTGCGCCGGGCATGAAGCCGCGCCAGGGCTGGCTGGTTAACGGCGAGGATGCGGTACTGGGCGGCGTGGAGGGCGAGCTGCCCGCCATTCCCGCGCATCTTGCCGCCCACCGCTCGCGCAACAACCAGCTATTGCTGGCGGCGCTGGCGCAGATCCAGCCGCAGGTGGATGAGGCCATTGCCCGCTACGGCAACGAGCGCGTGGCGGTGATCCTCGGCACCAGCACTTCCGGGCTGGATGAGGGCGACCGGTTTGTGAGCCATCACCACCATCTCGAACGCGACGATAACTGGCACTATTACCAACAGGAGCTGGGCGATCCGTCGCGTTTCCTGAGCCAGTATCTGGATCTGTCTGGCCCGGCCTACACCCTTTCCACCGCCTGCTCCTCCAGCGCCCGCGCCATTATCAGCGGTCGCCGCCTGATTGAAGCCGGTCTGGTTGACGTGGCGATTGTCGGCGGTGCGGACTCGCTGAGCCGGATGCCGGTCAACGGTTTCGACAGCCTGGAGTCGTTTTCCACCACGCTTTGCCAGCCGTTCGCCCGCGAGCGCTGCGGCATCACCATCGGCGAGGCGGCGGGCCTGCTGATGCTCACCCGCGAGCCGCAGCCGCTGGCGCTGCTGGGGGTAGGCGAATCCAGCGACGCGTTTCATATTTCCGCGCCGCATCCTGAAGGCGAAGGGGCGATCCGCGCCATCCACCAGGCGTTACAGGATGCCGGATTAACGCCGCAGGATATCGGCTATATCAACCTGCACGGTACCGCCACGCCGCTTAACGACCAGATTGAGTCGAAAGTGGTGAACGCGATTTTCGGCGCTGATACGCCGGGCAGCTCCACCAAACATTTAACCGGGCACACCCTGGGCGCGGCGGGCGTGACCGAAGCGGCGCTCAGCGCGCTGATACTGCTGCGCGGGCTGGATTTACCGGCTCAGGACTTCCGCGACTCGACGCCGGACGACAGCCTGCCGCCGTGCGGGCTGCTGCACGCCCCCGCGCCGCTGGCCCGCCCGGTTATCCTGTCGAATTCCTTCGCGTTCGGCGGTAATAATGCCAGCCTGATTATTGGGAGATGTTGATGAGCGGTTACCTCACACCCGGCGATTATTTACCCCACGACGCGCCAATGTTATTGCTGGATGACGTGGTCAACGTCAGCGCCGACAGCGCCCGCTGCCGGGTAACGCTGAAGGCTGACGGCGTGCTTGCGCCGTTTCTGGATAGCGAAGGCCGTCTGCCCGGCTGGTACGCGCTGGAGCTGATGGCGCAAACCGTCGGCGTCTGGTCTGGCTGGCACCGCCACCAGCAGGGCGAAAAGCGGATTTCGCTCGGCATGGTGCTGGGCGCGCGGGATCTGGAAGCGAAAGTCAGTCACTTCCCCGCCGACGCTACGCTGGATATCGCGGTACATCTGCTGATGCAGGACAGCCGTTTCGGCAGCTTTGAGGCAACCATTTACCAAAGCGAACAGCCCGTGGCGACGGGGCGTATTAATACATTTCAGCCGGACGAGGCTGAATTAGCACAGTTATTTAATCAGGGATCACCACAATGAGTCGTTCAGTTCTGGTCACCGGGGCCAGCAAAGGCATTGGCCGGGCCATCGCCGTAAAACTGGCTGCGGACGGGTTTACCGTCGGCGTGCATTACCATCGCGACCAGGCAGGCGCACAGCAAACCCTGGAGCAGATCGCGGCGGCGGGCGGCCAGGGCCGTTTGCTGAGTTTTGACGTCGGCAACCGGGAGCAGTGCCGCACGGCGATTGAACAGGATATCGAGGCCCACGGCGCGTGGTACGGCGTGGTCAGCAACGCCGGTATCGCCCGCGACGGCGCGTTCCCGGCGCTGAGCGACGAAGACTGGGACGGGGTGATCCATACCAACCTCGACAGCTTTTATAACGTGATCCAGCCCTGCGTGATGCCGATGATCGGCCTGCGCAGCGGCGGGCGCATTATCACCCTGTCATCGGTGTCCGGCATTATGGGCAATCGTGGCCAGGTGAACTACAGCGCTGCCAAAGCCGGGATTATCGGCGCGACCAAAGCGCTGGCGATCGAACTGGCGAAGCGCAAAATCACCGTGAACTGCATCGCCCCCGGCCTGATCGATACCGGGATGATTGACATGGAAGAGGCCGCGCTGAAAGAAGCGATGAGCATCATCCCCATGAAACGTATGGGCCAGGCGGACGAAGTCGCCGGGCTCGCCAGCTACCTGATGTCGGATATCGCCGGTTACGTCACCCGCCAGGTTATCTCTGTAAACGGAGGCATGTTATGACACGTCGCGTTGTTATTACCGGTATGGCCGGTGTCACCGCGTTTGGCGAAACCTGGCAACAGGTGGCAGCACGGCTGAAACAGGGCGAAAACGCGGTGCGCCAGATGCCGGAATGGCAGGTCTACGACGGGCTGCACACCCTGCTGGGCGCGCCGATTGACGATTTCGCACTGCCGGAGCACTACACCCGCAAGCGTATTCGCTCCATGGGCCGGGTATCGCTGATGTCGACCCGCGCCACCGAACTGGCCCTTGAACAGGCGGGGTTAATTGGTGAGGAAGTGCTCACTAATGGTGAAACCGGGATCGCCTACGGCTCCTCCACCGGCAGCACCGGGCCGGTGAGTGAATTCGCCACCATGCTGACCGAGAAGCACACCAACAACATCACCGGCACCACCTATGTGCAGATGATGCCGCACACCACGGCGGTGAATACCGGGCTGTTCTTCGGGCTGAAAGGCCGGGTGATCCCCACCTCCAGCGCCTGCACCTCCGGCAGCCAGGCAATTGGTTACGCCTGGGAAGCAATTCGCCACGGTTATCAGACGGTAATGGTGGCGGGCGGCGCGGAAGAGCTGTGCCCGTCAGAAGCGGCGGTATTCGATACCCTGTTCGCCACCAGCCAGCGCAACGATGCGCCGAAAACCACCCCGTCGCCGTTTGATAAAAACCGCGATGGCCTGGTGATTGGCGAAGGCGCAGGAACGCTGATTCTCGAAGAGCTGGAGCACGCCAAAGCGCGCGGCGCGGCCATCTACGGGGAGATCGTCAGCTTTGCCACCAACTGCGATGCGGCGCATATCACCCAGCCGCAGCGGGAAACCATGCAGATTTGCATCGAAAAAGCGCTGACGATGGCGGGCCTCGCAGCGCGCGATATCGGCTATATCAGCGCTCACGGCACCGCGACCGATCGCGGCGACATCGCCGAAAGCCAGGCCACCGCGGCGCTGTTCGGCGCGCAGACGCCGATCTCCTCGCTGAAAAGCTACTTCGGGCACACCCTGGGCGCGTGCGGCGCGCTGGAAGCCTGGATGAGCCTGGAGATGATGCGTGAAGGCTGGTTTGCCCCGACCCTGAACCTCCAGCAGCCTGACGAGCAGTGCGGCGCGCTGGATTACATCATGGGCGAGCCGCGCTATATCGACTGCGAGTTCCTGCAAAGCAATAACTTCGCCTTTGGCGGCATCAACACATCGCTGGTGATCCGCCGCTGGCCGTAACCATGCTGCGGCTGATTGAAGGTGAGATTTCCCGCCTCAGCGCGCCGGAAGCCGTGGCGCGCTGGCTGCCAGTGGATATCGCCGCCGCCGCGCCCGAAGGCCCGCGCCGCCAGAGCTGGCTGGCGGGCCGGATAATGCTGGCGGCAAATTGCCCGTCAGAGAGCTTGCAGGCACTCACTTACAATCAGCACGGCAAACCCACGTTTGCCCGCCCCGGTGCGCCGCATTTCAATATGAGCCACAGCGGCGACCGGATTGTGCTGGCTGTTGACGATCGCGCGCCGGTCGGTGTGGATATCGAGATCCTGCGCCCGCGCCGCGCCTGGCAGCGCATCGCCGCTGACTATTTTGGTGAGGAAGAATCTCACCGCTTAGCGGCACTGCCGCAGGCCGAGCAGTTGCTGGCATTCTGGCACAGCTGGACCCTGCGCGAAGCGGTGTTGAAACAGCGTGGCGGCAGCGTCTGGCAAATGGCGACGCTGGACGTCTCGCCCGACGCGCTTAGCCAGCAGAATTTATTTACCGGCTGGCATCAGAGCACGACGGCAATGATTGCCGTCTGTGCCGCCCATCCGTTTGATCTCAATCTTAGCGTGATGACAGGGGATTAACCTATCGTCTTCACCGCCACGCGCCGCGCGGCCTGATAGTGCGCGCCCCAGTATTCATTGCTCAGGGATGAAATCGTTACGCCCTGGCTGGTCGAGGCGTGAATAAACTCATCGCCGCCAATAAACACCCCAACGTGACGCTGGTTACGGCCCGTTTTAAAAAATACCAGATCGCCAGGTTTGAGTTCCCTACGCGAAACCGCTTTCCCACGCCGCATCTGTTCTGCGGCGGTGCGCGGCAATGACAGGGCAGCGGATTCAGAAAACAGGTGCTGCATCAGCGCCGAGCAATCTACCCCACGGTGGCTGCTGCCGCCCATATGGTACCGGGTGCCTTTCCAGGCAGAGTATTGTTTTAATAACCGTGCTTTTAAAACTTCATTTGTCATATCGCGGGCAATAAACATTTGCCCGCTGTGCATGCGATCGACCATAAAAGGCGATACTAATTCAGCCGCAAAAGTTACTCGTGAAATAATAACCAATAAAACAATAAATAATAACTTAACCATAACCATTAATCGCTGAGTGATTCGCTCCTTACTAAAGGGTAATTCCCGCTTTCGAATAACCTTTTCGAGGAACGAACACTAACAGCAGACTATAATTTGCTCAATTTATATCCACTAAAAAAGTGATTAAGCAATGCATTATTGTTTTTTCTTTCAATCAGTTAACAACGAATAATCGCAAAAGTGTTTGGCTGTTCTTTTTTGGCCGCTCCAGATTAATCTGAAGTTAAAGCCGCCCGTCATAATTTCATTCGCGTTATTGCCGGTTTGCGGCAAAATACCAAAAATAATCGCTTAATCGCGACAAAATAATATTAAGTCTTATTTAGCAATTGGCAAGGCACAACATTTCATGAAGTTGGATATCATTCGAAACGCGTTACATTTGCGGCACGTTAAAAAACGTGCGCGTAAAAAAATGGCGTTAATTAATTTGACCTGGCTGGCACGCAATTTTGATAAGGCCAATGCCAGGCTTACGGTCTATGGTAAAACCTACGCTATCGAAGATTCATTGCTTTCGGTAGCGATGCCGCTTCCCACACAGTACATTACGCCGGGGATTCCTCTGGAGAGCGTCATCCAGAATCTGATGAATCATTTTTTCAGTTATCTGCCGGCGCGCGTGTCGGAAATCCGCATTCTGGAGGATTTACCGGGAATTTTAACCCTGGGATTATTTCTGCGCGGTAACGACACACGGCTTATGGAATACACCCTGGTGGATGAAGTCGCCTGGTATCTGTTTCACTGCGGATGGGAAGTCTCCGTGTCGGAGGAGATGCTGGAGCAAGCTGACGTGCGTTATCGCCAGCTTACTCAGCAACAGAACGTTCATCACGCGCCGTCATGACAGCGTGACGCGGGTGTCCGGCCCGCACAGCCGAATCGGTTGCCCGGCGTTGAGTTTTTCCAGGAACTGGCTGTGTTTATTACTGCTGATCCCGCGGCCGCACCACAGCAGGTGATGCTCATAGCTCTGGGTAGATACCGCCGGGCTATCGCAGACTTGCGAGGAAAGCTCAACATCGAATCCCTGGCGCGTCAGGCGAATGGCCTCCATCCAGACGTCGGTTTCGTCGGCGACGCTTATCGCTTCCAGAAACAGCGGCACGCATTTATTTCGGGAACCATCGCGCATCACGCAATGGGCGCGATGTAATACCGCCGCATGGAATCGGGTAAGGCGTCGCGTCGCGCCTGCCATCGTATCTTGTTCGCGCAGCCACTTATTTAAAGGACGCAGTACATGATTAATATAATCATCGCCGCAATAATCATGGTCAATTTTACGCATCAGGCGCGCCAGCGCCCGATCGGAACCATATTCGAGCTGCCATAATAATTCACCGCGATGGGCGGGCCAGCCTGCCGTCCAGCTGCGCTTGCCTTCTAATTGCCAGACGCGGATTTCATTTAACGATGCGCCGCTGGCGGCCATATTAACGACGCGATGAATATCGCCGATCTGCTCAACCTTCCATCCAGTTTGTGAATCATGAAGGCTGATTAATCCCGCTTTTGACCAGCGCAGAATACAGGCAGGGTGACTGCCAGTAATCGCGCAAATCGCTTCGGTTGAAAAAGTTTTCATTCGAACCCCTTAGTGAGGGGAATGGCCGTCGGATTTAATCCGGGGATGGATGACCATTGTGGACCTTTATAACGGGGAAATATACGTTTATTTATTAATCAGACTGATTAATTGGATGAATAATTATTCCTTATAATAATCAAGGGTTAATAATTGCCTGAAGATATATGATGTATGATATGTGGATTTTTGGCTTTACTTGCTTATCAGGGTGTCTCGCGCTCGGTTTTAAAATAGCAGCAAATGGACGGGGCCAAATAAAATTAAGATTATTCGCCGTTAAAATAAAATATATTCTCTACCCACTTTTTCGTTTTTATTGCTGGTTAACCATCGCTAAAACCAGAGCATTTATTTTCACCGCATAGAACATTCTGAAAATTACTCAAGCAAAGCTATGTAAAGTCAATTAAATATCCGAACAAAAATCAAAACTATTCGCGGGTTCGCAGCATGACGTCTACCTTTATTAATCCCGCATATAAACGAGACGCGAACCATGACGATTAATGATAAACACCATCTTCACTATCCCCGCCCCCCGTTTGCTGAACAACCGCAAAAAGCGCCGGGACTGGCATCAGAAATGAAGCCGCTGCCGGATCATGGCGAAACCAGCTATATCGGCTCGGGTAAACTGGAAGGAAAAAAAGCATTAATTACCGGTGGTGATTCCGGTATTGGTCGCGCGGTAGCCATTGCCTTTGCCCGTGAAGGCGCAGACGTGGCGATTAATTATCTGCCGGAAGAAGAAACCGATGCTGCTGCGGTTATTGCGTTAATTGCCGCAGAAGGAAAAAATGCCGTGGCGATCCCCGGCGATATTCGTTCAGAAACCTTTTGCCAACAGTTAGTTGAAAAAGCCGTTCAACAATTGGGTGGCCTGGATATTCTGGTGAACAACGCCGGTCGCCAACAATATTGTGAGTCGATTGAAGACCTGACAACCGAAGCCTTCGACGACACCTTTAAAACCAACGTGTATGCCCCATTCTGGATCACCAAAGCCGCTGTTCCGCATCTTCAGGAAGGCGCAGTGATCATCAATACCTCGTCGGTACAGGCCTACAATCCGAGCGATATCTTACTCGATTACGCCCAGACCAAAGCCTGTAACGTGGCCTTCACGAAATCGCTGGCGAAGCAGTTAGGCAAGAAAGGCATCCGCGTGAACGCCGTTGCGCCAGGCCCATACTGGACGCCGTTGCAGTCCAGCGGTGGTCAGCCGCAGGAGAAAGTGATGCAGTTCGGTGCCTCCGCGCCGCTGGGCCGTCCGGGCCAGCCGGCAGAAATCGCGCCGCTGTATGTGACTTTCGCCTCTGACGTCTGCTCGTTTGCGTCCGGCCAGGTGTGGTGCTCAGACGGCGGTACAGGAACGCTATAATTAGACGGTCGTCGCTACCGACGGCCGTTGCTGGCGCTAGGGGATTGCCTGATGAAAAACCAGTCGTATCACAATCACCAACGCATCAACGGTTATGCGGGCCTGGGCGATTATGCCGCCATCGGCGACGGACGTTCCGTCGCCCTGATAGCACCAGACGGCGCTATCGACTGGTGGTGTGCCCCCAATATGGATTCGCCGCCGCTGTTTGACCGTATTCTGGATGCAAACAAAGGCGGCTATTTCCAGATTGCGCCGTCAGGCGAATATCAGGTTGAACGTCGCTACCGCGAAAACAGCAATGTGCTGGAAACCTGCTTTAAAACCGCTACCGGCGAGGTGCGCTTCACCGAGTCGCTGAACAGTACCTTCGCTGGCCGCCTGCCCTGGTGCGAGCTGGCCCGGCGTATCGAAGGCATAAAGGGTGAAGTACAGCTTACGTTAACCTTCGCGCCTGGCACCGCAGCCTGCACCCGCGCCCCGTGGATCGCCCCTTCCCGGCTGGGCGATGTCCTGCATATCGGGGATTTGATGGCGATGCTGCGTACCCCGGATGATATGGATTGCACGCTGAAAGACGACCAGATGATTGAAGGGTCGTTTACCGTGCGGGAAGGCGAGCGCACGCTGGTGGCGCTGCTGGTCAGCCAGAAAGAGCCGCTGGCGGTGCCGACCATGGAATCCATCGACGAGCGTATTGAAAACAGCGATCACGCCTGGCGGCACTGGACCGAGAATTTGACCTATCAGGGCGAGTTCAAACCGCACGTCAACCGCTCGGCGCTGGCGCTAAAATTCCTGCTCTATTCCCCAACCGGCGCGCTGGCGGCAGCCCCGACCACATCGCTGCCGGAAGGCATTGGCGGGATCAAGAATTACGATTACCGCTACGCCTGGATACGCGACGCCTGCCTGATTATTCGTGCCTTCGCGTTTATCGGCGCGCTGGCGGAGTGTAAAGCGGCGTTCTCGTGGCTGACGGCCACCATCCTGCGCCACGAAGGCGCATTGCGGGCCTGCTACACCCTGGATGGCGATATCGTGCCGGACGAAAAATTTCTGCCGCTGGAAGGTTATATGGGTTCCCAGCCGGTACGGCTTGGCAATAACGCCCAAAGCCAGCAGCAGCTCAGTATGTATGGCGATATGCTGGAAACGGCGTTTTTGTTCGTCAACGCCGGGCACGTGTTGGATCTGACGACCGCGCGCCTGCTGACCAAGCTCGCCAACGAATGCGCCGACCTGTGGCGGCAGGACGATTCCGGTATCTGGGAACTGCACGAACGCCGTCATTACACCCATTCGAAAATCGCCTGTTGGATCACGCTGGACATCGCCATTCGCCTGGCGGAGGAAGGCCATATCGAGACCACCTGGCTGCACCGCTGGGAACGGGAAAAAACCCGCATCAGCGACTGGGTGGAGAGCCATTGCTGGTCCGAGGCAAAACAGGCCTATACCTTTTACGCCGGGACCGACAAACTCGACGCCGCGCTGGGGCTGGTGTGGTATTACGGGCTGAAGGTTAACCCGGAGCGCATGAAATCCACCTATGACGCGATGGTCAAAGAGTTAGGGCACGGCACCCCGATGCTCTACCGCTACAGCGAAGTAGAGCGCGAAGAGAGCACCTTTGTCGCCTGCTCGTTCTGGCTGGTGGAAGCCTGGGCGCGGCTGGGCGATCGGCAAAAAGCGCGCGATTATATGAATCAAATCCTGGAAACGCTGTGCGATAAAGGCAACGTCGAAACCTTTAATGAGATGTTCGACGTTCGCACCGGTGAATGGCGCGGCAACGTGCCGCAGGGCTTAAGCCATCTGGCGCTGATCTGCGCGGCGGACGGCATCGCCGGGAACCGCTTCTGGGTGAAAGACGACGAGTAACCGTGATGCCGCCATTGCGCTATACGCGTAACGGCGGTGTTTTCTACAGTACCCTTTCCGGCCACACCACATGTGGCACGCCGTTGAGCACCGGTCGGGCGAATAAAAAGCCCTGAAAGCGCTGAACGCCAGCGGCCTCCAGCCAGCACCACTCTTCGACCTTTTCCACGCCTTCGGCGACCACGCTGATTTCCAGCGCCGAACAGCAGCTCAGGATCGCCTGCACAATCGCCTGCTTTGGCCCGTGCACGTGGATATCGCTGACGATGCTGCGGTCGATTTTGAGTTTATCCGGCTGGAAGCGGGTTAACAGCGACAGCCCGGCAAACCCGGAGCCAAAGTCATCAATCGCCAGGCCGATGCCTGCCGAACGCAGCTCGCGCACTGCCACCTGGAAAGCATCGAAGCGGGAAATCACCTCATCTTCCGTCACTTCGACAATCACCTGCTCCGGCACCAGGCCGTTGCGGGCAATCTGCTCCAGCAAAATATTCACCGCGTTCGGCACCGTCACCAGCGACATCGGCAGCAAATTGATGGAAATTTTATGGTCGCCAATGCCAATTTTACTGGCCAGCGCAAAGGCCCAGGCTTTGGAGTAGAGATCGGCCTCGTGGAGCTTATTTTGTGGAATGGCGTTGAAATAATCCTGAGGAGAGCCGCCATCCGGGCTGCGGATCAGGGCTTCAAGGGAGCTGATTTTGCCTTCCAGCGGCTCAACGATGGGCTGTAACGCAAACTGGCAGGGCTGCGCGGTGGTCAGCGGCACGGTAATAGACTCAAAGGCGCGGCTGTCCTGGATGAACGACCAGTCTCGCGGTTCGGTACTGTGCGTGACGAGCGTTTTCCAGTCGCCTTTAATAAAGGCTTTAATAAACTTATAGACGCGATCCTCGCCAGCCAGGTCAAAAAATCGCGAGCGTTTAACGACCGGCGTGCGAAACACCGCACTTTGCTGCGCGCTGCGCAGGTCGATTAACTCCATGCCCAGATTATTAAAGCGCCGGCGCGGCGCATAATCGCGCATCAGCTCCACCACGCTGTCGTGCCGGGGATCCAGGCGGATAGTCTGGTACAGGAAATTAACCGATTCCAGTGGTCCTTCAAGCACTTGCAGAAAATGCGTACCGTCAAAAAGCAGGATGCCTGTGACCTGTAAGCTTTCATTTTTCGCCTGCGCTCTGGCCACCAGTGGCGGTAATTGTTCAGGATTAAACCCTGAATGTAAGCGACTCCGGTAGATTAACGTCGAAAGCATCAAATCAAGTCCTTTTGCGTAAGAGACGTGCTAAGGAGATAAGCTAAGTGTAGCGAGTGAAAGCCGTCTCAGAATACCTTTAATTTTTTGGAAATAACAACCAGCCGGGCTAAGAAATAAAGTAATCAGAGGAGTATGCGCATAAAAGCCATAATCAATTAAGGGATAAAGGCCCGGTTTTTAGGTTTTAGCGGGGGATAGCGATATGAAAAGAAAGGGAAAATGTCATTAAACTGAAATTATTTCATCACATAAGTGAAATAAGGTAAACCACCGGGGGATATATCCCGGTGGCATAAGCTTATACACGTTATTTCTGCTCGGGTTTTTTATCACCCGATTCCGGCGCATTAGTCGGATCGTCTTTTTCTTTTTCGTCTACCTGCAAATTAGCGAATAATTTCATTTTGCCTCCTCAATGATTGCCTGAACTCACGACGATATATTCTGACAAAATATTTTCAGCCTAAAAAGTATGGTCCAGACTGGCAGATTTGTCATACCCAAAATTTATTCTCGCCACGCTCTGTATTTGCCGCTTCGTTTATTTGGGGCTGGCTTCAGGATTGTTCTGATACAAAAATACCCATTCCATTCTATAAATAAATTTGATTAAAATTCACGTTTTGTTGTTTCCGTTAACACTTTGATACTTAACCATCAACCTGGTAATGGAGATTATTATGTTTTCACATTGGCTGGTTCATAAACAGGGCGCGATAAACGATCTTTTTTTCCCGGTACGCATTGGCAATAAGCTGTGCCTGATCCTGCGCAAAGGCGGCGTAATATATAAACCAGCCGGCTGGCTAAAAAAGGAAAAACATCATCTGTTCAGGCTGAATAAATTTTGAGTGTCCGGGTTTCACAGACCCCGCGAAAAAAAGCATCGTGCAGCGCTACCTGATTTCGCCCCCGGTGCTTAGCAGAATAGAGCGCGGTATCCGCCGCGCTGTATAACGATTCAAAATCGCTGCCGCGTAATCCCAGGCTGACGCCAATACTGGCGGTCACCAGTTGATCCGGCAGCGCATCCAGCGGCGATGCGTTTAACGACGCGTGGATATAACCCGCCGTAATCATCGCATCCTCAACCCGCGCGTTGGGCAGCAAAATGGTGAACTCTTCGCCGCCTACCCGCCCGATGGCGGCAAATTCCGGCACCGCGCGGCGTACCCGGGCCACCAGCGAGCAAATCACTTTATCGCCCATCGGGTGCCCGTGTTCATCGTTGATCCGTTTGAAATGGTCGATATCCAGCAGGATAAGCGCCACGTTGCCCTGGGTGAGCGCCTGATTGATCTGATTGATGATCGCGCTGCGGTTAAACACCGCCGTAAGCGGATCGTGAGTGGCTTCATATTCCAGCTGTTTCGCCAGCTGTTGCAGTTGCTCATTGATGCGGTTTAGCTCGCGCTCCGCGCGGTCGCTGCGCGAAATCAGCCGGTAGGATTCGCGGATCAGGCGCTGATAGCGCAGTGCCAGCACCAGCAACTCTTCGCGGCAGGCGTCCGCAGGCAGCGTGACGTTAGCGGCGGCTTCCCGCGCCTCTTCCAGCACCGAAAATTCATCCCTGAACAGCTCGTTAATATCTAGCATGCGCTCAAATCCGCGATGGGCGTGACGTTCAGCGCCGGGAAATCAAGACTCAACTCCTGACCGAACTCTTCGGAAATATCATCCTCGGCGTCGTAATACCAGTGCAGATGGCACGGTTTACCGGCCTGGGCAAAGCGGTTCAGACAGTCGAATAATTCAAACAGCAGCTTGGTGCTGGAGCTGTTGAAGTAGCTCAGCGCCACGTGAATCTCCACGGACTGAGGCGCGGTGGCGCTCTCCTGTAGCCAGGCCTCAACCGCTTCCAGCAGCGGGCGAAAAAACGCGGCGGCGTTTTCAGGGTAGGCTTCGCCTTTCATCATCAGGCGGCAGGCCGCAAAGTCAAAATGGACTTCCGGCGTGGAGTGCGTGGCGGCAAGCGCAATGGACGGCGTTAACGTAGTATCAGTCATGGCAAAAGGTTGCCTTCAGGTGGAAGGCGGACAACGGGCTGGCCGCCAGTGGATGTAAGCGATATTCCAGCGGTTCGCTGGTGTCTCGCGCCATAGTCAGCAAGCCGATATTGGCCCCCTTGCTGGTCGGCGGCGCTTCGCTGCGCAAGCCCTGTTTCCAGGCCTGTTTGATTTCGTCCTGGGTCATGGTGCGCAAGACTTCCAGGTTGGTCTGGAGCAACGAGGACTCCTCCTCGCCCACCAGATTGGCGGTTTCCAGGTAGTAGTGACGATGATCGGTGTGCAGGCACAGCGAGCCGAAGCGCAGTTCTTCCTGGCCGGTACACAGATAGCGTTCATCTGACGAGTAGCGGACGATGTTTTGCCCCATCTCGACAAATACCGAAAACAGCCGACGGCGGATCGCCGAGGAGGATTCGTGCTTATCCAGCCAGACCCGAATCACCTCCCCCATCGCAATAATGTTCTGTTGGGAAAAATAGCCGGTATAAAACAGCGCGACGTCGCTGTGGCGCGACAGCCCGAACAGGGGCATCAGCACGGCTTCTTTTACCTGAATGTCGTTCATTTTCATCTGCATCTCACCAGCGAAAGCCAAACCATGTCATGTCGTCCCGGCACATCTGTTCGCCCTGCCAGCGTTTTAGCGCGGCCAGCAGCGCGTCGGAGCGTTGCGCCATAGGCCGCTCGCGCTCCTGCAACAGCAGCGCCTGGATTCGTTTTTTACCGAACATGATCCCGCGCTCGCCGCCTATCTGATCGGTGATGCCATCGCTGACAATCAGCAGTTGATCGTCGCGCCCGAGCGGGCACTGATGGCGCTGCCACTGATAGTCTGACGGCGTGTCGATGTAGCCCAGACCCTGGCGGTCGCCGTCGAGTACGGCCACCGCATCCGCGTCGCTCGCCAGTTGAAAAGCGTGCATCTGCGCATTGGCCCAAATCAGCTGTTGGTTGTCGGTGTCGACAAACAGCGCGATTGCGTCACAGCCGTCGTTGGACTGGCTTTTCTCGGCGCTGGGATGAAGCTGGCTCAGGGTTTGTTTAATGTGCTGATTGATGATGCTCAGCAGGCGCTCCGGCTCGTGGGGCGGCACCTGGGTCAACGCTTTTTCCAGCGCCGAGGAGAAAATAAAGGTCATAAACGCGCCCGGCACGCCGTGGCCTGTACAGTCCGCCACCACCTGGAGCCAGCCGTGTTCGAACGGGTAAAAGGCGTAGATGTCGCCCCCCACGCAGTCGCGCGGATGCCAGTACAGGCACCAGTCGTCAAGATGGCTTTCCATCGACTGGCGCGAGCGGTTGAGCATCGATTCCTGAATCACCCGCGCATATTCGATGCTCTGCATAATCTGCAGATGCTGCTTCGCCTGGAGTTCAGAAACGGTTTTAATCAGGTCGATACCCAGCCCAATACCTACATAATGGCCGTCGTCGGTAAGGATAAAGCCTTCCGTCACCGCCTTATCGCCGGTTTCGATCACCCGATCCGCCAGATAATCCAGCCCGGCGTCGGCTTCGACGATCAGCGGCGTTTTATCCATAAACGCGATGCAGCTTTTCTGATCGTATAGTTCATGAAAGAACGGGCGGCTCATCTGGGAGAGAAAAATATGGCGGTTAATCATGCCGATAGGCCGGTTCAGCTCCAGTACCGGCAGGCCAATCAGCGATTTATGGTGATTAAACAGCGCCATAACCTGTTGGTTATTGGACGAGGGCGTCACGTGCGGCACCACGATACGCAGCATCCCTGCGTTCAGCTCGCGTGACGAAGAAACCATTGCCAGAGGTAAATCCATGATGGGTGATGACTCATTACCGTAAGAATTATCTTAGGGTATGAGGCAATTGTGACAGTTTTATCTCAGCGGCGCGGCCCGGTTAAAATCAAGATAAAATAATCATTTAACCGAAATCACGCCGCGTCGTCGCTACTGATAAAAGCGCGCCATCATCAGCATCAGCAGTGGCGTGGTCACCGTGGAAAGCACCGTGGTCAGCAGCATGCTGGTCGCCGTCGCGCCCTGGAGCGCATTGAATTTTTGCGCCATCAGATAAACGTTGACGCCAACGGCCATCGACCCCAGTAGCACCACCACCTGGCTTTCCTGCTGCGGCAGATGCAGTAAAATCGCCGCGCCCCAGACCATCAGCGGCATGACGATTAATTTTAGAATGCTGATTGCCGCGCTTTCCCGCAAGCCGTGGCGGATTTTATAGCGCGCCAGGCTCATGCCCAGCGTCACCAGCGTCAGCGGCGCGGACACCTGGCCCAGCATGGTGACCGGCGAATCGATGATATACGGCAGCGGGCGATGCAGCAGGCTCCAGGCGAAGCCGGTAAAGATGCCGATAATGATCGGGTTACGCACCACGTTAAGCAGCGTTTTCACGATGCCGCGCAGAGAAAAACTGCCGCTTTGCGCCCACTCCACCGAGACCGTCACCAGCGTCCAGAGGATCAGGCTGTTAAACACCAGCACCAGCGCCACTGATGGCAGGCTGGATTGCCCCAGCAGAATAATCGCTACCGGAATACCGAGCATTACGTTGTTAGAGAAAA
Source organism: Atlantibacter subterraneus (assembly GCF_007570865.1). Classification (GTDB taxonomy): domain Bacteria; phylum Pseudomonadota; class Gammaproteobacteria; order Enterobacterales; family Enterobacteriaceae; genus Atlantibacter; species Atlantibacter subterraneus. The sequence continues at coordinate 169,935 of NZ_VLPS01000008.1, forward strand.
TCCCGCCGAGGCTGAACACCGACGAGGAAACGGGATCGAGGTGAAACAGATGCTTCGCCACCAGCCGGCCAATAAAGTAGACCACGAAGCAACTGCCGAAAAAGGCGATCAACAAACGCATGTCCACCGGCGGGCTTTCGTAGAACTTGCTCATGACCTTAAACAGCATGCACGGCAACGCCACGGTAAAACAGAAGCGGTTAAGCCCTTCCGCCACGGAATCCGGCCAGCCGGCGAAGCGCCCAATGCCATATCCGGTTGCCATCAATAAAAACAGCGGTGCCGAAAGCACAACCTGATGCGAGAGTTGCCCAAAAAAGCCGATCGATTCCATTCTTATCCCTGCCTGAATCACGAAGTTGGTAATTTTTTAATCGTTTTTCGCCAGTATAAGGGATTCGGATCGGGGCGTCAGGTCGCGTTCTGCCTGGCGTAAAATTTTGGGCATTTGCCTGGCTGACGATCCCATCACGGCGAATGCCTCCTGATAAGAAAAATAACTGCTATCACGCTGAATCGAGTCACATTGCCGCGCTTCGCGGGTTTATTTTCCGGAATAAACGTTGATTTGCCCCGGCATTATCACCCGCTAACAGGCCGTTATTTTTTTAGATATTTACTGCAAGCCAGTTTTTTTAACAATTCATCGGCAATTAAAAAAGCAAAATGGATGAATAATTTACCTGCGAAAAATACTCCCTTTTAAGTATATTTTTTTGCGCAATAAAGCACGCCGTTTAATCGCTAAAAAATAGCGTTAAAGATTTCACTTAAATGCTTTAATTTTCATGACATTAACACGATAAAATTGTCACGTAGTCATTTAAACTTGTTGCGTCCGGCTATTTTTACCTCATGCTCAACATTTAATCCGATTTAACAACACTATTTGAGATCACAAAACCCCCACTCCTCTATAACACTCACCCTACAAATTGACCTTGAACAAAAATAGAACTTTTTGTCTGTGTTAATTTTCGCACGGCAATTTCTGCAATGTGGTGCTTTTCCAACACCCAACACCTGGGAAATTTCTCCGGCCAATAACTAACCATTAATGAGTAATTAATTTTAGTTAGCGGCGGGATTATTTAACTGGCATCACCCTTTACCAATAAACATGAACAGAAAAATAACGTCTGTTTTTGGTTAAGGAATGAGGTTCAAAACAAAAACATTCACCATCACATGGGGTAAACAATGGATGTGAATCGCAGGCAATTTTTCCGGATTTGCGCCGGTGGCCTGGCAGGTACCACCGTTGCCGCTCTGGGATTTGCGCCCAAAACGGCACTGGCGGGTATTCGCGACTATAAATTGTTGCGCTCTACCGAAACCCGCAATACCTGTACCTACTGTTCCGTTGGCTGCGGATTATTGATGTACAGCCTTGGCGACGGCTCAATGAACGCGAAATCCGCGCTGTTCCACGTCGAAGGGGATCCGGACCATCCGGTGAGCCGCGGCGCGCTGTGCCCGAAAGGCGCAGGGTTGCTGGATTACGTTCATAGCGAAGGCCGTCTGCGCTACCCGGAATACCGGGCACCTGGCTCGGATAAATGGCAGCGCATCAGCTGGGACGACGCCTTCAACCGCATCACGCGGCTGATGAAAGCGGACCGCGACGCTAACTTTATCGAGCAAAACGCGGCGGGCACCACGGTGAACCGCTGGACCACTACCGGTATGCTGTGCGCGTCTGCCGCCAGCAACGAAACCGGGATGCTGACCCAGAAATTCGCTCGTTCCTTAGGCATGGTGGCGGTAGATAACCAGGCGCGCGTCTGACACGGACCAACGGTAGCAAGTCTTGCTCCAACATTTGGTCGCGGTGCGATGACCAACCACTGGGTTGATATCAAAAACGCCAACGTCGTGATGGTGATGGGCGGTAACGCCGCTGAAGCGCATCCGGTGGGTTTCCGCTGGGCGATGGAAGCGAAAAACAACAATGACGCGACGCTGATCGTGGTCGACCCACGTTTTACGCGCACGGCGTCGGTTGCGGATCTCTACGTCCCTATCCGTTCCGGTACTGACATTACCTTCCTGTCAGGGGTTTTGCTGTACCTGATCGAAAACAACAAAATTAACGCCGAATATGTTAAGCACTACACCAACGCGAATCTGCTGGTGCGGGAAGACTTTTCCTTTGAGGACGGTCTGTTCAGCGGCTATGACGCTGAAAAACGTAAATATGATAAGACCACCTGGAACTATCAGTTCGACGAAAACGGCTACGCCCTGCGCGACGAGACGCTGACCCACCCGCGCTGCGTCTGGAACCTGCTGAAACAGCACGTTTCCCGTTACACGCCGGACATGGTGGAGAACATCTGCGGCACGCCGAAGGCGGACTTCCTGAAAGTGTGTGAAGTGCTGGCCTCCACCAGCGCCCCGGACCGTACCACCACCTTCCTGTATGCCCTGGGCTGGACGCAGCACACCGTCGGCGCGCAGAACATCCGCACCATGGCGATGATCCAACTGCTGCTCGGCAACATGGGTATGGCAGGCGGCGGCGTGAACGCCCTGCGCGGCCACTCCAATATTCAGGGTCTGACCGACCTCGGCCTGCTGTCCACCAGCCTGCCGGGCTACCTGACGCTGCCGTCGGAGAAGCAAGCCGATCTGGAAAGCTATCTGAAGGCCAATACGCCGGTCGCAACGCTGCCGAATCAGGTGAACTACTGGAGCAACTATCCCAAGTTCTTCGTCAGCCTGATGAAGTCGTTCTACGGCGATGATGCCCAGAAAGAGAACCAGTGGGGTTATGACTGGTTGCCGAAGTGGGACCAGGTTTACGACGCCATGAAGTACTTCGACATGATGGATCGCGGCGAAGTGAACGGTTATATCTGCCAGGGCTTTAACCCGGTGGCGTCACTGCCGGATAAAAACCAGATCGTCAGCCGCCTCAGCAAGCTGAAGTACCTGATTGTCATCGACCCGCTGGTTACCGAAACCAGTAACTTCTGGCAGAACCACGGCGACATGAACGACGTCGATCCGGCCAGCATTCAGACCGAGGTGTTCCGTCTGCCGTCGACCTGTTTCGCGGAAGAGGACGGGTCTATCGCCAACTCCGGCCGCTGGTTGCAGTGGCACTGGAAAGCGGCGGACGCCCCGGGCGAAGCGTTGAACGACGGGGAAATCCTCGCGGGCCTGTACCATCGCCTGCGCGAGATGTATCGCAGCGAAGGCGGCAAAGGCGTCGAGCCGCTGCTGAAAATGAGCTGGACGTACAAACGCCCGGATCATCCGGAATCGGCGGAAGTGGCCAAAGAGAACAACGGCGTGGCGCTGGCGGACCTTTACGATCCGAACGGCAACCTGCTGGCGAAGAAAGGCGAGCTGCTGAGTTCGTTTGCGCTGATGCGCGACGACGGCACCACCGCGTCTTCCTGCTGGATTTACGCTGGTAGCTGGACCGAGAAAGGCAACCAGATGGCGAACCGCGATAACAGCGATCCGTCCGGTCTGGGCAACACACTGGGCTGGGCCTGGGCATGGCCGCTCAACCGCCGCATCATTTACAACCGCGCGTCCGCCGATCCGATGGGTAAACCCTGGGACAGCAAACGCATGCTGATCAAATGGAACGGCAGCAAGTGGGTCGGGAACGATATCCCGGACTACAACACCGCCGCGCCAGGCAGCGGCACCGGTCCGTTTATCATGCAGCCGGAAGGGCTGGGCCGCCTGTTCGCCATCGACAAAATGGCGGAAGGGCCGTTCCCGGAACACTACGAGCCGGTGGAAACGCCGATTGGCACCAACCCGCTGCACCCGAACGTGATCTCTAACCCGGCGGCGCGCCTGTTGCCGGAAGACGCCAAACGTATCGGCGATCGCAGTGAGTTCCCGTATGTGGGCACCACCTACCGTTTAACCGAGCATTTCCACACCTGGACTAAGCATGCGTTGCTCAACGCCATCGCCCAGCCGGAGCAGTTCGTGGAAATCAGCGAAACCCTCGCGAAAGCGAAAGGCATCGCCAACGGCGATACGGTGAAGGTCAGCAGCAAGCGCGGGTTTATCCGGGCGGTTGCGGTGGTGACGCCGCGTTTGCAGGTTCTGAACGTGGACGGCAAGCAGGTTGAAACCGTAGGTATCCCGCTGCACTGGGGCTTTGAAGGCACCGCGCGCAAGGGTTATCTGGCGAACACCCTGACGCCGCCGGTCGGTGATGCTAACTCACAGACGCCGGAGTACAAGGCGTTCCTGGTTAACATTGAGAAGGCGTAAGGGGCGAACTCATGTCAATGCAATCTCAGGACATTATTAAACGTTCCGCCACCAACGGAATGACCCCGCCGCCTCAGGCGCGTGACTTCAAGGAAGAAGTCGCCAAGCTGATTGACGTCTCCACCTGTATCGGCTGTAAAGCCTGCCAGGTGGCGTGCTCGGAGTGGAATGACATCCGCGCTGAGGTCGGTCACTGCGTGGGCGTCTACGACAACCCGACGGACCTGACGGCCAAAGCCTGGACGGTAATGCGCTTTAGCGAAACCCGCGCCAACGGCAAACTGGAATGGCTGATCCGCAAAGACGGCTGTATGCACTGTGAAGATCCGGGCTGCCTGAAGGCGTGCCCGTCGGCGGGTGCAATTATCCAGTACGCCAATGGCATCGTCGATTTTCAGTCGGAACACTGCATCGGTTGCGGTTACTGCATCGCGGGCTGCCCGTTCAACGTGCCGCGCCTCAATCCGCAAGATAACCGGGTGTATAAATGCACCCTGTGCGTCGACCGGGTGAGCGTGGGCCAGGAGCCAGCGTGCGTGAAAACCTGCCCGACCGGCGCAATCCACTTCGGCACCAAAAAAGAGATGCTGGAAGTGGCGAGCGAGCGCGTGGAGAAGCTGAAAAAACGCGGTTACCCGCACGCGGGTATTTACGACCCGGCGGGCGTGGGCGGCACTCACGTAATTTACGTGCTGCACCACAACGACCAGCCGGAGCTGTATCACGGCCTGCCGAAAGATCCGCAAATCGATACGCCGATTAGCCTGTGGAAAGGGATCCTCAAACCGCTCTCCGCTGCGGGCTTTATCGCCACCTTCGCCGGTCTGATTTTCCACTATGTGGGCGTCGGTCCGAACAAGGAAGTCGATGACGACGAAGAGGAGGAGCACCATGACTAAGAAAAGTAAGATGATCGTTCGGACCAGCTTTATCGACCGGGCGTGTCACTGGACGGTGGTGATCTGCTTCTTCCTGGTGTCGTTATCGGGCATTGCGCTGTTTTTCCCGACTCTGCAATGGCTGACGCAAACCTTCGGGACACCGCAGATGGGGCGTATTCTGCACCCCTTCTTCGGCGTGCTGATCTTCTTCGCGCTGATGTTTATGTTTGTCCGCTTCGTCAGACATAACATCCCGGATAAGCAGGATTTGCCGTGGCTGAAGAACATTGTGGAAGTGCTGAAAGGCAACGAACACCATGTAGCGGACGTGGGCAAATACAACGCCGGGCAGAAAATGATGTTCTGGAGCATCATGAGCATGATTTTTGTGCTGCTGGTGACCGGCATTATTATCTGGCGTCCTTACTTCACGCACTTCTTCCCGATGTGGATCGTGCGCTGGAGCCTGTTGGTGCACGCGCTGGCGGCCATCGTGCTGATCCATGCGATCCTGATCCATATGTATATGGCGTTCTGGGTCAAAGGATCGATTAAAGGCATGATCGAAGGCAAAGTCAGCCGCCGCTGGGCGGCTAAACACCATCCGCGCTGGTATCGCAAAGTTCAGAAAGCGGAAGACGCTCAGGAGTAACGAGCGGGTTTGACAAGTAAAACGGCGCCTTAATCAAGGCGCCGTTTTTATCCCTGCATAAACACCACCTCCTGAGGAGGTGGTCAGCAACCATTTTTGGCTTTGCCTTATTGTCTTTGGATTTAGAATGTTCAGCGCAGGCAGAGACTTTTTATCAGAACTTTTAGTACGCCCCTCGGGGGCGCAATCAATGCCACCTGCTATGCAGGTGTTTTTTACTCACTCAATGCCTGGGCGCAGGCCCATGCCGATGCCCAGGCCCACTGGAAGTTATATCCGCCCAGCCAGCCGGTCACGTCCACCACTTCACCGATGAAATAGAGCCCCGGCACATTGCGGGCTTCCATGGTGCGCGAGGAGAGCGCGTGGGTATCGACGCCGCCCAGCGTGACTTCAGCGGTGCGATAGCCTTCGGTACCGTTCGGTTGCACCTGCCAGGCGGTCAGCAGTTCGATTAACGCCTCCTGCTGACGGACATTAAGCTGCTTCAGGGTACAGTCAGGGATTTGCCCCATCTGCTGAAGGATCTCGATCAGCCGCTTCGGCAGCTGCATCGCCAGGGTGTTTTTCAGGCTCTGATTGGGATGCGCGTTGCGCTGCTCATCAATAAACGCATTCAGGTCGCAGTCGGGAAGAAGGTTAATGGTGACCTTTTCCCCCGGCTGCCAGTAGCTGGAAATTTGCAGAATGGCCGGGCCGGATAGCCCGCGGTGGGTAAACAGCACGTTTTCACGAAAAACGGTGCCGTCCTGGGCGCTAACCACCGACGGCACGGAGACGCCGGACAGCACCTGGAGCGACGCCAGCAGCGGTTTATGCAGGGTAAACGGCACCAGTCCGGCGCGGGTCGGCAATACCTTCAGACCGAACTGTTCCGCTACTTTATAGCCAAACGGCGACGCGCCCAGCCCCGGCATCGAAAGCCCGCCGCTGGCGATCACCAGTTTTGGCGTCCGCACGCTGTCGCCATTAAGCGCCAGCAGGTAGCCCTGCTCGTCGCGCTCGATGCTCAGCACTTCGCTACGCAAGCGCAGTGTGACGTTGCCTTTCTCGCACTCCGCCACCAGCATATCGACGATTTGCTGCGCCGAGTCGTCGCAAAACAGCTGGCCGAGGGTTTTCTCATGCCAGGCGATCCCGTATTTGCCCACCAGATCGATAAAATCCCATTGGGTGTAGCGCGCCAGAGCGGATTTGCAGAAATGCGGATTGGCGCTCAGGTAGGCCGCCGGTTCGACATACAGATTGGTGAAGTTGCAGCGCCCGCCGCCGGACATCAGGATCTTGCGTCCCGGCTTTTTGCCGTTGTCGAGAAGCAACACCCGTAAACCCGCCTGCCCGGCCTGCGCCGCGCAAAATAACCCCGCCGCGCCTGCGCCGATAATCACTGCATCAAACTGTTCCACACCCTGCTCCCCTGAAAGTAAGGCTGCGAATTGTAAAGTTTCTTAGCTGGTCGCACCAGCAATATGCCCCTGCAAGAATGCAGCCACTTGTTTTTTAAAGGGTAAATCTTTTCAATCGTTGACGTTAAGCGACGTGGCATCAAAAAAAGTCTATATTTCACTTTGCCCCTGCCGCGAAAGTCCCTGATAATGCGGCGCGTTCATGTCCTCAAGATGGCGTAACGTCTATGCTACATTTATTTGCCGGCCTGGATCTTCATACCGGCCTTTTGCTTTTGCTTGCTCTGGGCTTTGTCCTGTTTTATGAAGCCATTAATGGTTTTCATGACACAGCGAACGCAGTTGCAACCGTAATCTATACGCGAGCGATGCGTTCGCAACTGGCAGTGGTCATGGCAGCGGTGTTTAACTTCCTCGGCGTTTTGCTGGGCGGGTTAAGCGTAGCCTATGCCATTGTTCATATGCTTCCCACCGATCTGTTGCTTAACGTAGGTTCCGCACATGGCCTGGCCATGGTGTTCTCTATGCTGCTGGCGGCGATCATCTGGAACCTCGGTACCTGGTATCTGGGTCTGCCAGCGTCCAGTTCCCACACCCTGATTGGCGCGATTATCGGTATTGGTTTAACCAACGCCCTGATGACCGGCACGTCAGTGGTGGATGCGTTAAATATCCCGAAAGTGATCAACATTTTCGGCTCGCTGATTATTTCTCCTATTGTCGGTCTGGTGTTCGCAGGCGGTCTGGTGTTTTTGCTGCGTCGCTACTGGAGCGGCACCAAAAAACGCGCCCGTATCCACCTGACGCCTGCCGAGCGTGAGAAAAAAGACGGCAAGAAAAAACCACCGTTCTGGACCCGTATCGCGCTGATCCTGTCAGCCATTGGCGTGAGCTTCTCTCACGGCGCTAACGACGGCCAGAAAGGCATCGGCTTGATCATGCTGGTACTGATTGGCGTGGCCCCGGCGGGATTCGTGGTAAACATGAATGCCTCTGGCTACGACATCACCCGTACCCGCGACGCCATCAATCACGTTGAGAGCTATTTCCAGCAGCACGGTGAAGCCATCAAACACGTGATTGATATGAATCCGGTGATCCCGACGCCGGAAGAGGTGAAGAGCCAACCGCAGGAATTCCACTGTGACGCTAACCGCGCCATGCTGGCCCTGCAGCGCGCCAAAACCATGCTGACCGGCCTTGAGAGCTACGACAAGCTGAGCATTGAAGAGCGCAGCCATATGCGTCGTATGCTGCTGTGTATCTCTGATACCGCCGACAAAGTGGCTGGCCTGCCGGAAACCTCTAAAGATGACAAACGCTACCTGAAAGAGCTGAAAGCCGACCTGCTCTACACCATCGAATACGCACCGGTGTGGATCATTATGGCGGTAGCGCTGGCATTAGGTATCGGCACCATGATCGGCTGGCGTCGCGTCGCCACCACCATCGGTGAGAAAATCGGTAAGAAAGGCATGACTTACGCTCAGGGGATGTCGGCGCAGATGACCGCGGCGATTTCTATCGGGGTAGCGAGTTATACCGGTATGCCGGTCTCCACCACGCACGTACTGTCGTCGTCCGTTGCGGGCACCATGCTGGTTGACGGTGGCGGATTGCAGAGCCGCACGGTGAAAAGCATTCTGATGGCCTGGGTGTTCACCCTGCCGGCCTCAATTGCCCTCTCCGGCGCGCTGTACTGGATTTCGCTGCACTTTATCTGACAGCGTTAAATATCAAAAAAAGAGCGGGCACTGCCCGCTTTTTTATTAGTGCCAAATCATCATAGCGATAAGGCAGACCATTACGAGACCGCACAACGCACTGGTTAATATAAAATGACACCGTACTCGCTCACAGCGGCGGATGAATTCGTCGTCATGATGATCGCGGTAACGTTGAGCATAGATGTACCAGACCAGTCGCACTTGCTTATTTGGCTGACCATGGGATGTGAAAAAACCGCTGCCATCTACATACTGGTAGAGCAAGGGATCACAACCACGAAGCACCACAAGCAGCGCACGCAACGATGAGAAGTAGCGCGCCATATTGACGACGCATACCACACATAAGGCCCAAAACAGCGCAACAGTGCTTATCATAACACCTCCCCGGCGATAGCCACGGAGACACCCCCCGGGACAACCGCACCCCCGATACCAAGTCAGTCAACTCGTTCCAAATGAGAGAGATACCAAAAGTCGATCGGGTTCACATTTATTTACCCGAGTGACTCATTTAATAGTGTAGAAGATCAGGTTATTTTTTTGCCACATCGTTCTGGTCAATCGTTCGTGATAACTGTATTTCGATTTAGAATGAATGCGGACGCAGCGGATTGACGGATTTCTTCCTGGGCGATAAGGTAAAAAGAGACCGTTATGCTTAAGTCTTTCTATATCCTCATGCTTCAGGCTGAAGGATATCGTTTACAGGTTCCCGCGAGAGCGGTATGCAGGACGCGGGGCAAGGACATCATCGATAACCTAAAGCGTTGTCTGATCCATTGTCATCGACATCTTATGGAAGGAGTAAAATTATGGCTTACAAACATATACTTATCGCAGTCGACCTCTCCCCTGAAAGCAAAGTGCTGGTCGAAAAAGCCGTCTCCATGGCACGCCCGTATAACGCCAAAGTTTCACTGATTCATGTCGATGTAAATTATTCCGATCTCTACACCGGCCTGATCGACGTGAACCTGGGCGATATGCAGAAACGCATTTCTGAAGAAACCCACCACGCGCTGACCGAGCTGTCCACTAATGCCGGTTACCCGATTGCGGAAACCCTTAGCGGCAGCGGCGATCTGGGCCAGGTGCTGGTGGATGCGATTAAAAAATACGACGTTGATTTAGTGCTGTGCGGCCATCACCAGGATTTCTGGAGCAAACTGATGTCGTCCGCCCGTCAGCTGATCAACACCGTGCACATCGATATGCTGATTGTGCCGCTGCGCGACGAAGAAGAGGAATAATCGCCCTTTCTTGCTCTCAACGCCCGCTGATGCGGGCGTTTTTATTTCCGCCCTGCCAACGTAAATCACTGACTTCAATAAATTCATTAGTGTGATCTGCCGCTGCGATCGTCACCAACCAATACAATAACCTAATTTAAAGGTCATAATCGGCATTACCCGCCGACAAATGACAAAGCGGCGCGATCCTGACACCGCGTACATACTTTTACTGGCGTCACGTTAAGGCAACGGAAAAATGAACAACACTGCACCTGTCGGCTTACTTCAACAGCCGAAACCCTTTTTTATGATCTTCTTTGTCGAGCTGTGGGAGCGCTTTGGCTACTACGGCGTGCAGGGCATTCTGGCAGTTTTCTTCGTCCAGCAGCTCGGCTTCTCCCAGGAACAGGCTTTCGTCACCTTCGGGGCGTTCGCCGCGCTGGTATATGGGCTAATTTCAATTGGCGGCTACGTAGGCGACCATCTGCTCGGTACCAAGCGCACCCTGGTGTTGGGCGCGATTGTACTGGCCATCGGGTATTTTATGACCGGGCTGTCGTTGCACCAGCCTGACCTGATTTTCATCGCCTTAGGCACCATCGCAGTGGGCAACGGGCTGTTTAAAGCTAACCCCGCCAGCCTGCTGTCCAAATGCTATCCGCCCAAAGACCCGCGTCTCGACGGCGCGTTTACGCTGTTTTATATGTCGATCAACATCGGGTCGCTGCTGTCGCTATCGCTGGCACCGGTGATCGCCGAGCGTTACGGTTACGCGGTGACCTACAACCTGTGCGGCATTGGGCTGATTATCGCGTTGCTGGTTTACTTTGCCTGCCGGGGGATGGTGAAGCATATCGGCTCCGAACCAGACCATGCGCCGATGAGCGTCAAAAATCTGTTGCTGGTATTGGTGGGCACGGTGGCGATGATTTTCCTCTGCGCCTGGCTGATGCATAACGTGCAGGTCGCCAATCTGGTGTTGATTGTGCTCTCCATCGTGGTGATTATTTTCTTTTTCCGCGAAGCGTTCCGGCTGGATAAAACCGGGCGCAACAGGATGTTTGTGGCGTTTATTCTGATGCTGGAAGCAGTGCTGTTTTACATCCTCTACGCCCAGATGCCCACCTCGCTGAACTTCTTCGCCATCAACAACGTGCACCATGAGATCCTCGGCTTCACCATTAACCCGGTGAGCTTCCAGGCGCTGAATCCGTTCTGGGTGGTGGTGGCAAGCCCGGTGCTGGCGATGATTTACACCCGGCTGGGCAGCCGGGGCAAAGACCTGACCATGCCGATGAAATTTACGCTCGGGATGTTCTTATGCGCCCTTGGCTTCTTAACCGCTGCCGCCGCAGGTATGTGGTTCGCCGACGCCCAGGGGCTAACGTCGCCGTGGTTTATCGTGCTGGTGTATCTGTTCCAGAGCCTGGGCGAGCTGCTGATTAGCGCGCTGGGGCTGGCGATGGTCGCCGCACTGGTGCCGCAGCACCTGATGGGCTTTATCCTCGGGATGTGGTTCCTGACCCAGGCCGCCGCGTTTCTGCTGGGCGGCTACGTCGCCACCTTTACCGCTGTCCCGGAAGGGATCACCGATCCGCTGCAAACCCTGCCGATTTATACCGGGGTGTTCAGCAAAATTGGTCTGGTGACGCTGGGCGTTTCAATCGTGATGGGATTAATGGTGCCGTGGCTGAACCGGATGATCGCCACGCCGGAAGAGAAAATCTAAAGGAGTGTGGGCGCAGGCGACACGCGGCCTGCGCCCTTTCAACACTTACAGCGACTGATGCTTCGTCTCATGGGTCAGCAGCAGCGCAATCAGCGTCAACGCCGCCATCGATGCCAGATAAATCCCCACATAAAACAGCCCGTAGTTCGCCTGCAACCAGGTGGCGATATACGGTGCCACGGACGCCCCGAGAATCGACGCCACGTTATACGAGAATGACGCCCCGGTGTAACGCACCTCGGTCGGGAACAGCTCCGGCAGCAGCGCGCCCATCGGGCCGAAGGTCAGGCCCATGATGCTCAGGCCAATCAGCAGGTACGCCATCACCATCGCCGGATTGCCGGACTGCAACAGCGGCGGGAACACGAACAGCGCAAACAGAATAATCAGGGAGGTAATCACGATCATGCTCTTGCGGCGACCAAATTTATCCGCCAGCACGCCGGCAATCGGCACCATCACACCAAAGCCGATTACCGCCATCATTAACATCCACAGCACTTCGTTGCGCGGGAAGCCCAGCCCGTTCGGGGCCGCCGCGGTGCTGAAGGTCATGGAATACACCGTCATGATATAGAACAGCGTATAGGTCGCCAGCATGATAAAGGTGCCGAGGATGGTGACGCGCAGATGTTTGGTCAGCAGCGTACCCAATGGCACTTTCACCTGTTTGTTTGCTTTGGCGATTTTCGCGAACACCGGCGTTTCATGCAGAGAAACGCGCACGTACAGGCCAATCAACACCAGCACCGCAGAGAACACAAACGGCACGCGCCATCCCCAGGACATAAACTGCTCGTCCGTCAACAGCCAGGAGAGCAGCAGGAAGGTGCCGTTAGCGAAGAAGAAGCCAATCGGCGCGCCCAACTGCGGGAAGGAGCCATACAGTGCGCGTTTACCGGCAGGCGCGTTCTCGGTGGCCAGCAGCGCTGCTCCGCCCCATTCGCCGCCCAGACCCAGCCCCTGGCCGAAACGCGCCAGGGCCAGCAACAGCGGCGCTAATACGCCAATGGTTTCGTAGCTCGGCAGCAGGCCGATCACCACCGTGGAAATACCCATGGTTAACAGCGAGGCCACCAGCGTGGCTTTACGCCCGACGCGATCGCCAAAGTGCCCAAACACGGCAGAACCGATAGGTCGCGCCACAAACGCGATGGCAAAAGTTGCCAGCGACTGTAGCGTGGCGGCAGTCGGGTCGCCCTGTGGGAAGAAAATATGCGGAAAAACAATAACCGCTGCAGTGGCATAAATGTAGAAATCGAAAAACTCAATGGCGGTGCCAATGAGCGAGGCGACAACGACTTTACTGCGCGAGTTAACCGGAGGTGCGTCGTGATCAACGGATGTGGTGATGGATGCTTGCATATATTTTTCTTATTTATGTGAAACGAAATTCCATATTACGCACAGCAAAAGCCACATTTCAATGCGCCACAAAACGTGAAGTTGTTCAGAAAAGCGGCAAAAAGAGGATAATTTTCATGCTCGCAATTTCACTTCTATGAAATGCTTCACACAAATTTTAAATTAGCAGGAAAAACCAGAAATTGGTTAAATAAAAGTTACGGAATGGATTTATCGTCTAAAACGCTGGCTCGGGCTGAAGTTTTTTGCGTTTTACTCCAGCCCGGCCTGTTTAACGGTGGGTTTTTCCCGGCATCCGCTTGTCGTCTTTGTACTCGGCGGTCGCGATCCAGGCCGCGCAGAACAGCGTCAGACGGGCAAAGAAGTAGAAGAACGCCATCAGCCCCAGCACCGAGCCAAATGCCGCGCCGGAAGGCGACGTCATCAGCGACGGCAGCGTCCAGGTCATAATGATTTTAATGACTTCAAAACCGATGGCGGCCAGAATACTGCCGCGGATCAGCGCTTTTTTACGCGGACGGTGGCGCGGCAGCCGCCAGAAGATCCAGAAGAACAACAGGAAGTTGGCGCACATGGAAATCGCCAGGCCAATCAGCTGCCACACCGGCTTCAGCCACGGAATGTAGTCGAGATACAGCCAGCGGATAATCATTTCCTGGGCCGATCCCGCCACGGAGGTGATAGAAATGGTGATGATCAACGCCACCAGCAGGCCAATCAGCGAGACGAAATCGCGCAGATATTTGGCCCACCACTTTTCTTCATCCTGCGCATTGCGCTCCCAGACATCGCGCGACTGGGCGCGGATTGCCTCGCGCAGGTTGCCCATCCAGTTCACCCCGGAATAGAGCGCCACGGCGAGGCCAACGATCCCCACCGTGGTACGCTGCTGCACGGCGGTATTGATGGTGCTTTTCAGAGTCGTTGCCAGCGTCTGGTCGCTGACGTTCATCAGGATTTTATTGAAGATATCCTGCAACAGCGTTGGGTGAGACGCGAGGATAAAGCCCGCTGCCGCAAAGGACACCATCAAAATCGGGATCATTGATAAGAAAGAGAAATAGGTTATCGCCGCGCCAAACTGATTACCGAGCCGGTCGTTAAACCGCTCAGTGGCCCGGAGCAGGTGAGCAATCATCGGGCGGCGTTCCAGTTTCTCAACCGTCTCGGTGACCTTCGCAATCGGTCCGTCGCCTTTTTCATGACTATCACTCTGTTCAGGCTGATCTTTTTTCGCCTCTTCAGACCGGGTGTCCAGCTGCGGTACCGGCTTATAGTCCAGATCGTTGGTTGGGCGTTTCGGGGTGTTCTCCGGTGTTGTCATTGAACGCAATTCCTTGTCAGTGATAAGCATCATGGGAAAAGTATAGACATACGTTAATCAACGTAACCTTTCATCACGCCGCCTAACCATTCCATAAACAAATGCACCCGCCTCGACAGGTTGCGGCGATGCGGATAAAGCAGCGACACCGGCATCGGTTCTGGCCGGTACTGGGGCAGGATTTCAATCAGCGTGCCGCTGCGAAGTGCCTCTTTGATCCCCACACGCGGCACCTGGATAATGCCCAGCCCGGTGAGCGCCGCCGCCTGGTAAGTTTCGGTGCTGTTGACCGTTAAGATGCCGCCGGTTTTTATCCAGTGGGTTTGCTTATCCATCCCATATTCAAACCCCTGCGGTCGGCTGCCGAAATGCGTGGAATAATGCACCACGGCATGGGCCTCTAAATCCTCCAGCCGTTCCGGAAAGCCAAAACGCTCCAGATAGCCCGGACTGGCGCAGTTTACGACGGTGAGCTTACCGAGCGGGCGCGCCACCAGGCCAGAATCTTTCAGATGCCCGACGCGCACCACGCAGTCGAACCCTTCGCGCACCACGTCCACCAGCCGGTCGCTGCTGCTCAGTTCCAGCTCAATTCCCGGATACTGTTGCAAAAACGCAGGCAATTTCGGCATCACCAGATTTTTAGCGATACCTACCGGCATATCCACACGCAGACGCCCGCTGACGCTGGAAGGATCGTGCAGAAACAGCCCGTCGAGTTCCTCCAGATTGGCCAGCAAATCGCGGCAGCGCTCGTAGTAGACCATACCGTCCTGGGTGAGCTGCACCCGCCGCGTGGTGCGGTGCAGCAGCCGCGTGCCTAACGCATTTTCCAGCGCCTGGATTTGGCGCGATACGCTACCTTTAGGGAGTCCGAGTGTTTGCGCGGCCTGGGAAAAACTCTCCAGATCCGCCACCCGAATGAACAACTGCATTGCGTGAATTTTATCCATTGGTTGGGCTTATTGTTGTTATTAATGAAACAGTGATGCGCAGCGCGGCATCTTTATTGATTTCATAGCAGCTAATAAGCTTTCCCTCAACCACCGTAATAACGCAGACGAGGTTTTTATGACGCAACGTATCGCAATTGTGACCGGCGGCAGCCGCGGCCTTGGGAAAAACGCAGCGCTAAAGCTGGCGGAGAAGGGAATTGCCATTATCCTCACCTACAACAGCCAGCGTGAAGACGCGGATGATGTGGTGCGCGAAATTGAGAAAAAAGGCGTGAAAGCGCTGGCATTACAGCTTAACGTCGCCGAAAGCGCGAGCTTTGCCGCATTCGCTAATGAAGTGAAGCAACAGCTTAAACACGTCTGGCAACGCGATAGCTTCGATTATTTAGTGAACAATGCCGGGATCGGCATTAACGCGCCGTTTACTGACATTACCGAAGCACAGTTCGACCAGTTAGTGAACATTCACTTCAAAGGACCGTTCTTTTTGACTCAGCATCTGCTGCCGCTGATAAAAAATGGCGGGCGTATCCTGAACGTCTCCAGCGGTCTGACGCGTTTTGCCCTGCCTGGCTATTCGGCCTACGCCGCCATGAAAGGTGCGATGGAAGTGCTTACTCACTATCAGGCTAAAGAGCTGGGCGCACGCGGCATCTCCGCCAATATCATCGCTCCTGGCGCGATTGAAACCGACTTCGGCGGCGGCGCGGTGCGCGATAACGCCGAACTGAATAAGGCTATCGCGGCGCAAACTGCCTTAGGGCGTGTAGGTCTGCCGGATGATATTGGCGAGGCCATCGCCGCGCTGCTGGGCGACGGCCTCGGCTGGATGAATGCCCAGCGCATTGAGGTCTCGGGCGGGATGTATATCTGATGCCTGAACACGCCGGGCGGCGCTATCAGCCCGGCGTAAATTCGTGCGCCAGCAGGCCGAACAACCAGTCGTCCTGCCAGCGTTCGTCGAGAAAGTAGTTTTCGCGCAGCGTCCCTTCCAGCACAAATCCGGCCTTTTCCAGCACCCGCTTCGACGGCTCATTGCCAACCGTCACCGTAGCCACCAGTTTCCGGTAGCCGCAGATTTGAAACGCGTAGTCGCAAATCGCCTGCAACGACTCATAACCCAGCCCCTGACCGTGTACCCGCGTCGCCAGCAGATACCCGACTTCCGCAATCCCGTCACCGCGATCGATAAACCCCGTCACGCCGAACGGCTCACCGCTGCGCTTTTCGCGCATCACCAGGCACAGCCAGTGGCTGCTGCCCGGCTCCCATCGCGGTAATCGGCTGTCAAACGCGGCGCGCATGGCTTCTTCATCCCGGGACGACGCCAGATAGCGCGAAATTCGCGGATCGCGCTGGAGCGCCACAAAAAAAGGCCAGTCTTGCAAGGTAATTTGTTGGTAAGTGACGCGGGTTGAAGTTATGTAGTCTGCCGGTTGCACGCTAGCCCCTGTTAATTAAAGAATATATCGAACGCTTTTCGCCCGATGGTATGACGAGTAAATAGTCTATCTTTGAGTTAACTGTCAGAACTTCTCAACACAGCAATATACATAATCATAATAATCAGGCGCTATGCCGGACAGAGTGGAGTAGCGCATTAACGAGTGTAAGGATAACCATGACTCGTTCAGCACAGCTTATCGCAAGAGAACAATTTGAAGCGGCCCTGCAGGCAATCCGTGAAGCGTCAAAAGCAATCCTCTCCCTGCTCGGCAACCCGGTTGCAGAAGCCAAAGATCCGCAATGGTTTTTACAGCAGATGGATAACGCCCGGCAGCATCTCGGCAGCTGGGGTCTGGTGGCGAAGCGGCTGCATATCAATGATGCCGAGCTGTCGCAGTTTACCCTCCAGCTGCGCCACCTCCAGCAACTGGTGCCGCAGTATGAAAGCGGTGCCGAGGTCAGCTCCACGGCGTTGATCGCCGCGCTGCGTTTTGTCGCCACCCTGGAACGGGTTCGCCTGCGCCAACCGCTGCTGCATTACAATACGGAACTGGCGCTCAGCCAGCCGCCGCAGCCACGCGCCGCGCGCGTTCAGCTGCGAAGCCTGGAGCTGACCCTAAAGGGGCTTATCCGTGAAGCCTGGCCGGATGAGGTCGCCCTGGTGAACCATCTCAAACTGCTCTTTGGGGCTAACAAAGTGCGGAGCTGGCTTAAATTCGCCAAACCTGGCGACATTCTCAGCGGAATGCAGTTCAGCGAACTGGCGCAGCTGGTGGTGGATAAAAAAGAGTTCGCCAAACATTACGCCGCCCATTTTCCGGAAAGCGGCGCGTTAAGTTTCCTGATTGAACCGCGTAAATCCCTGCTGACGTTTCTGGACGATGTACGGCTGATCCGCAACCACGCACTGGGCCAGCAGCCGCTTTCCCCGGTACAGATGACGCTGCTGGATAATTACGCCACTGCCATTACTGCGCCCCTACAGCAACGCCATGTGCAGGGGAAAACCCTGGTTAATCCGGCCAGCTTTAACGCCTGTGATGATAACGAACTGGAAGCCTGGTTTGCCGATGCCGAGCAAAAACATCAGGCGATGAGCGGCGATATTTTCGAGATCCGGGATGTAGTTGATTCGCCGCGCCACAAGCCGCCGCGCACCCGTGAACAGCGCGAGCAGCTGGTGGTCGGTGTTTTATGGGGCGCAGTGGGGCTGGTGGCGGTGGCGATTGCCGTGGGTTGGCTGCACCTGGTAAACCAGACCCAGAAACCTGCAGTGGCAAGCCCGTCGACAGCCTATGCCGCGCCGGTTGAGCGGGAAGAGCCGCGTGACAGCACCCCGCGCCAGCAGCTTAACCGCATGGGCATTCCCTGGGACGAAAACCATTTTCGCTCCGCAATTGACCGCGATGATGACCGTATAGCCCGGTTATTTTTACAGGCTGGCATGGAATGGAAAGTTTCCTGGACCGAACAGGCGCTGGCGAGCAAACAGCATAAGGTGCTGGATCTGCTGCTCAGCTATCGTGTGCAAATGAACGAGCCCAAACCCTGTCGGCGGATGATCGCTAACCTCGGGCACGCGCTGGCGCAGGGGCAGTCATTCACCTCAATTCGTAAGACGTATTTAAAAGCGTTCTGCGCCACGCCCGCCGTGGTGAAGCGCCAGGCCAGTGACGCTGCTCAGGCCCAGGCGCGTGCCGCCGCCACCCGCGATAAAAGCGATGAAAAATGGGCGGCGATCCAGAAAGCCATCTATAACGAAATCAAATAGCCAGAGGGTAAGCAGATGCAAAACGCACACGGCAGCCTTGTTGATGTCCCTGGGGTGAAAGTCGGCCATGCCGCCGATGCGCTAAAACAGACCGGTTGTAGCGTGGTGCTGTTTGAAGACGGCGCGGTGTGCGGCGTGGACGTTCGCGGCGCGGCACCTGGTACCCGCGAGACCGATCTGCTCAATCCCACCAATCTGATCGACAAGGTTCACGCAGTCGTGCTGAGCGGCGGCAGCGCTTTCGGGCTGGATGCCGCTTCTGGCGTGATGCAGTGGCTGGAGCAGCGCAAAATCGGCTTTGACGTCGGCGTAACGGTGGTGCCCATTGTTCCGGCGGCGGTGCTGTTTGATTTAACCTTCGGCGACCCGGCGGTGCGGCCCGATGCCCAGATGGGCTACCGCGCGGTGAATGCCGCATCGGAAAATCCGTTCCCGTCCGGCAACACCGGCGCAGGCGTCGGGGCCACCATCGGCAAAATGGCGGGGATGGAGAAAGCCATGAAGGGCGGGTTAGGTACGGCGTCGGCAAGCGGGCCGGATGGGTTAATCGTCGCGGCGATGGTTGCGGTCAACGCGGTTGGCGAAATTCACGATCCGCATACCGGGCAAACTATCGCCGGCGCGTGCGATGCGCAGGGCAATCTGCTTGATTTACAGGCCAGCGTATTAAACAGCCGCGACAGCCACTTCAGCGCGGGCACCAACACCACGATCGGGATTATTTGTTGTAATGCCGCCTTCACCAAAAGCCAGATGCAAAAAGTGGCGCAAATGGCCCATGACGGCCTGGCGCGCACCATTTACCCGGTTCACACCCTGAGCGACGGTGATACGCTGTTTGCCGCCACCACCGGCGGCGTGGAGTCCAGCGTTAACATCGTCGGGATGCTGGCGGCGGAAGTCATGGCCGCCGCGGTGCTGGATGGGGTGCGCGCCGCGCGCAGCGCGCACGGAGTACGTGGGCTGGCGGCGAGTTAATGTTATACACAGGGCAGTATTTAAATGAAATATTATATATTTGACGGGGTGTGGAAATAATAAAATAGCCCGTCAGGATTCTGGTAGTGACGGGCATGATTAACTCGGGAGATTGATATACAACGTATGCTTTCAAAAGATCATATTCTTTCTCCTTTCCGCTATGATGTTTTTTTAGCGGTAGCGGCTTTGTAAACAAAATACGTTACCAGGGCAATTATCAGCGGCGCAACGATATGCGGGTTAACATTATGCCCGGTATTTTTCTGTACAATTTCAGAAAGATAGTCACAGCTCAGGATAATGACGAAATAAATACAGGCCATCAGCACTAAAAATTTTGGTTGAGTAAAGGCATTAACTTTACGGTTATTACGATTCATCACAATCACCACTCAGTAGCGTACTGGCTTAATGATTGAAGCTTACGCCTGGCTTTATCAACCAATTATCAATGCAGCGTTAAAAATAAGGAGCGCGGGTGGCTAAAGGATTATTCTTTCAGGATAACAATATGATGAAAAAATTTATCGTCTTGGGGATAACGTTATTACTGCCGCTGAGCGAAGCCCTGGCGGCGGAAATCGGCCTGGGCGTTGAAGGCGAAGCGCAGTTCAACCCCTACAAAAGCTATAAAACCGACTATTCGCTTATCCCCTATCTGAGCTATGACAATAAGATCGTTTATCTGGACGGGACCGAAGCGGGCGTCTATTTGGTGAATGACGACAAAAACGAATTCAAAGCGCGCGTCTGGTATCTGGATGTGGAATTCGATCCGGACAACGCCCGCCAGTGGGCGATCCGCCAGTTGGATACCCGCCACAGCACAATGATGGCCGGGGTGAGCTATCAGCGCATCACCGACATCGGCGCGTTTCGCGGGGAGTTTTCCGGCGACACGCTCAATACCAGCAACGGCCTGATGGCAACGCTGGCCTGGGCCGGACAGATCGTTGCCGAGCCGGTGACGATTTATCCTCAGGCGGGCGTCGACTGGTATAGCGACAAGCTGGCGCGCTATTACTACGGTATCAGCGAGCGGGAATCCGCGAAGTCGGGCTTAGACGCCTGGTCGCCGAATGACGCCTTCGCGCCCTGGCTGGCGGTAGCGGCAGACTGGAAGGTGACCGACAATCTGCATTTCTATCTGCAACCGCGTATCACCTTCCTGCCCTCAACGATTCGCCACAGCCCGATGGTGGACGACAATGTCCTCGCCGACATCGAATCCGGGCTGGTTTGGTCGTTTTAACTCGCCTGGTCCCGCGCCGTGGAACGCCATTTCCACGGCATGCGTTTATACCAGGGCTGGGGAACCGGATGCACGATGGCGCGCAGCGCCCGGGCGTAATCCATCACCAGACCCGGCGTCCAGGCCATGGTTAAGGCTCTTTTACGCACCTGCGATGCAATCCACAGCTCCGGCATAAACAACACTTTCAGGGTGGTCAGCCAGTTGCCCCGCCGGTTGGCTAACACCCCGTCGAGCGCGGCCTCCAGCGAATACGCCACGCTGCTTGAACAGTTGCGGTAGGTCAGATTATAAATTTCATCTTTGCGATAGTTCGTCCAGAAGCGGTGCAGCGCCTCGCCGTTAAACCCGTGGAAATGGATTTTCTTATCGGAATGGCACCAGTTGCCGGATTCGGTAACGTAATCCGGCTGGTATTTCCCGGCGATGTCGTTGTCGTGGGTGGCTTTCAGCAGGCGGAAAAACTCGGACGGCGAGCGGTCAATGTCCTCCGCCGGGTACAGGCTCACGTAAACATGGGGCGAGGCCTCCAGCGCCGCATGGCCGGTAGAGATCACGCCGTGGGCATCCACGGCGGCAATATAGCGGTTGATGACCGGGCGCGGCACCGCCGGTTCACTGGCGGAGCCCTCCGGCGTCCAGATATGCACCGTCAGCGGCGAGGTAAACGCCAGCGGCGGCGTCACCGTTTCGGCGACCTTTTCCGGTGCCGGGCTGCCTTTTACTTTGGTGGTAAAGCCTTTGGCAAATTCACGCGGCACCATCAGCTGGAACACCGAAGTGGCATTTTTCAACTGCCTTGCCCGCATCGCCACGCGCAGGGTATTAATGCTGCCCGCTATCATCAATACCCCGAGGAAAAATGACACCGTCGCGCTGGAATGGGTGATTAAAAACCCGGCAAAGGCAATTTGCAGGCAGCCCATAATCAGCGACGCGCGCCAGCGCGGGAAACGCACCACCCAGGCGGAGGCAATAACGAACAGGCCGATAACAAAATATGAGAAGCCGAAAATCACCGACAGCAGAATATTACTGTAGCGGGCGTCCACCAGCATAATTAACGAGACGAAGAAAAATACTCCGCCTTTAAAATAAAGCACCGCTTTTTGCGCGCCGATCCCACTTGCCGCCACGCTCAGGGTGATCAGGCTCTCTAATAACAAAACGATGCCAAAGGTTTTCAGCGGGAAATACGTTTGTCCGTCAAAACCATCAATAAAAATTAATACCCCTGCGATACCCCACAATAAGCCGCTTATCCACAGATATTTGGCTTTATCACGGACAAACTGAGCACCGAAAAGCAATAATGCGATTTGTAACATAACGACTCTCCGCCTCTCTGCGCTTAACTGAATGTGGTGGTGCCACTGATTCGCCAGTTGCCAATAATAATCGGCTGCGACTGATGATTAATCAGCACGTTGCCGCTATCGGTGATGGTTACCCAGCGGTCATTTTTATCTTTAAAGCGAAATGAGATAGTCGGCAGCTTATGCGCCTGCCCGATATCGCTCCACTGGCGCTGGAATTTCTCGCGGTCGTCCGGATGAACGCGCGCCAGCATTTTTTCTTTATCGGTCAGTTCGTCGGTGGCGATGTCGTCCAGCACATCCAGCGAGTGATCCCAGTACAGCTGCCCGGTAACCAGATTGAGCTGATAAATAGCATCGCGCGCGCTTTGTACGCCAGTGCGATTATCCAGCCGCTGGGCGCTGCGGGTTAATACCCGAATAAACACCATTAATAACGCCGTCGCGGTTAAATAACACTGGGCAATAAGCAGCGGTTCGCCGGTGCGCAGCCCTTTAATAAAGAACGGTCCCATTTTTTGGATCGAGAACCAAATAACAATCGCGCCGAGGGTTAATAGCGCAAAGGAACCGCCCCGATTGCCCCATAATATCGCCAGCGCCACCGTTAACACGATGGGAATACAGGCTGCGGCAAAACGCAGTACATCGTAGCGGTGGGTATAAAACGCATCGGTGACATATTTCACCGAATCGCTGAATATCCAGGTGGTAATCAGGATCAGCAGCACCCAGACGAAGCATCCGGCAATCATTATTCTGCGGTGCATCCCTTCGGTGCGCAGATGATTATTCAGGAAGCCCATAATAATAGTGGTGGCAAAGAAAATACCGGTGACGTCGGCAATTAACCCCGGCCAGAAGGTGCTGGTAAAGGATTCATTGCGGAAGAACCACAGCCCGGACGACAGCACCAGCGCATCTACCACGCTCACCAGCACCGTCATCACTAACCACATCACAATTTGATGCAGGTCGTCGCCTTCGCGCGACAGCCGCCTGACCAGCCAGGCGATAGCCATGGTAGACGGCATCGATAACACGGCGAACATCAGGTTGGTAGGAAAGTTTTCCGTGGTGGTGTTGTTGAGCACCAGATTGAGCGCCACAAAACCGGCGAGAAAAAGCCACCACTGCCGCCATGGCGCGCACAGGAACGCCGCCGTCGCCACGCCCGCCGGGAACCAGACGATGGAAAAATCGAGGCTCGGATCGTCAAGCTGAAGCGAGATCAGGCCGGAGAGATAATAAATCAGCATCCAGATGGCAAAGGAAACGGCCTGATGCATAAACGGTGAGAGTGTGCCTTTCATAGGGTCATCTCGTTGGTTTTATAAAGTCTGTATTATCAACGATAATCTGAAAACTTTCCTGCGGCAGGGCGTTTCACTGCATCATTTTTTATCCGGAGATTTAAGCCCGACGAGACGCGAAAATTATTATTTCCCGAATAATTTATTTGCCGCTTCGCTTGCAGCCAACCGCGATAGCCAGGATATATAAAATATGAGAATCATAACGCCTGACTGCCGTTGCGCCACACCGCTAACGATATATTATCGGGGGTTAAGAAAAATCCTGAAACTATTCTTAGTGTCTTCAACCGAGGATGAATCGCACTTTGACGTCTATCCTTATCCAGCCAGCGTAAAAAACTGGTACGACGATAATACTCATTATTTTTATCAGAAAACGATGGTTACGGTCTGAGAAAACTACCGTGGAATCGAAGCGCTGATATTTATCCGTAGTGGGTTCTGCTATTGCAGAACAGAGCGGAGAATATCCCGACTGTTATTTTCGATCAGGTGTTTAATCTAAGAGGAATAATCATGGCAACGACTTACGAAGAAAACTATCTGGACTGGGTAAGAGATGCGCATGCGATGGAGAAACAGGCTGAATCCATGCTTGAGAAAATGGCCGGACGACTGGAGCACTATCCGGATCTGAAAGCGCGCATTGAGCAGCACATTGAAGAAACTCGCCAGCAGCAAACGCTGATTCAATCCGTTATCGATCGTCACAACACCTCCAACTCCACCTTCAAAGACGTGATGGGCAAGATGGCGGCTACCGGCCAGGCGATGGGCGGTATGTTTGCTGATGACGAAGTGGTGAAAGGCGCGCTCAGCAGCTATGCCTTTGAACACTTTGAAGTCGCTTGCTACACCTCGCTGATTGCGGCGGCGCAGCTGGTCGGTGACCAGGAAGGCGCACGCATCTTTGAACAGATCCGCGAGCAGGAAATGGCCATGGCGGAGTGGGCGTTAAATCATATTCCTGATGTCACCGAACAGTTCCTGGTTCGTGACGCCGCTCCTGGCGTCGAAGCTAAAAAATAATCCCTTCTTTTGCAGGATGCCCGCCGTTAACGCGGGCATTTTACTGCCTTTTACTTTTGCGGAGTGAGCTATGTTCAGACATGTTAAACAACTACAGTACACAGTACGCGTATCAGAACCGAATCCCGGCCTGGCAAACCTGCTGCTCGAACAGTTTGGCGGCCCACAGGGCGAGCTGGCGGCGGCGTGCCGCTACTTTACTCAGGGGCTGGGAGATGACGATCCGGGCCGTAAAGATATGCTGATGGATATCGCTACCGAGGAGTTGAGCCACCTGGAAATCATCGGTTCGCTGGTGGGGATGCTGAACAAAGGTGCCAAAGGCGACCTGGCCGAAGGTACAGAAAAAGAAGGCGAGCTCTACCGCACCATCACCGGCAACGGTAACGATAGCCATCTGACCTCGCTGCTGTATGGCGGCGGTCCGGCGCTGGTCAACTCTGCGGGTGTGCCCTGGACAGCGGCTTACATTGATACCATCGGCGAAGTCACCGCCGACTTGCGCTCCAACATTGCGGCCGAAGCCCGCGCCAAAATCATCTATGAGCGCCTGATTAACCTGACCGACGACGTTGGCGTAAAAGACGCGCTGGGCTTCCTGATGACCCGCGAAGTGGCGCACCAGATTTCATTTGAGAAAGCGCTGTATTCGATCCGCAATAATTTCCCGGCCGGGAAATTGCCGCCGATCGAACAATACTCCAACGTTTACTTCAATATGTCCGAAGGCGACGACATGCGCGGCAGCTGGAATTCCGACGAGAACTTCACCTATGTCGCCGACCCACAACCGGCGGTAGATGGCGGCGATGGCCTGGCAAGCGTTCAACTGCCTGCCTCGCAGAAAGCCAATCTCGACAGCATGATTGCGCGTACCGCGTCCGATCCTTCGGTTAACCCGGTGACCGGCACCGATATCGGTTCGGTTCCGCCGATCGAAAATGAAGCCGCAGTCAAAAAATCCCCGGCGAAAAAGCCGAAGAAATAACGCAACCGGTGACGGCTCTCAGAGCCGTCACAACCTCCCCATGCAAGTACCCTTTACCCGCCAGAGATCAACAAAACCATTCATTCAGTGTGCCTATAATGCGGGGCCAATTTTACTCTCGCCCGTGTAACGGGGAAGGAAAAATATGTCTCTTATCACTGAATTACCCGCCATTTTCGATCAGTTCTCCGAAGCCCGTCAGAAAGGTTTTATCACCGTCATGGATCTCAAAGAGCAAGGCGTTCCGCTGGTGGGAACCTATTGCACCTTTATGCCTCAGGAGATCCCCATGGCTGCCGGCGCGGTGGTCGTCTCGCTGTGCTCCACCTCCGATGAGACCATCGAGGAAGCTGAAAAAGACCTGCCGCGCAACCTGTGCCCACTGATTAAAAGCAGCTACGGTTTCGGGAAAACCGATAAATGCCCCTACTTCTATTTCTCCGACCTGGTGGTGGGTGAAACCACCTGCGACGGCAAGAAAAAGATGTACGAATACATGGCCGATTTTAAGGCCGTGCACGTCATGCAACTCCCGAACAGCGCCACTGATGCCGCGTCCCGCGCGTTATGGAAGGCGGAAATCCATCGTCTGAAGGACGCCGTTGAACAGCGTTTTGGCACGACAATCACCGAGCAGGCGCTGCGCGAGGCCATCGCGCTGAAAAACCAGGAACGCCGCGCCACAGCCAATTTTTATCACGTCGGGCAGCTTAATCCGCCCGCGCTCAGCGGCATGGATATCCTCAAAGTAGTATACGGCGCGACCTTCCGCTTCGACAAAAAAGCGCTGATCGACGAACTGAACGGCATGGCGGCACGCGTGCGTCAGGAGTGGCAGGACGGCAAACGGCTGGAAGCCCGCCCGCGGATTCTGATCACCGGTTGCCCCATCGGCGGCGCGGCGGAAAAAGTGGTGCGCGCCATCGAGGAGAACGGCGGTTGGGTGGTGGGCTTTGAAAACTGCACCGGCGCGAAAGCGACCGAACACTGCGTGGATGAAACCGGCGATGTGTACGACGCGCTCACCGACAAATATCTGGCGATTGGCTGCTCCTGCATTTCCCCTAACGACCAACGCCTGAAACTGCTTAGCCAGATGGTGGAAGAGTACCAGGCCGACGGCGTGGTGGATGTGATTTTGCAGGCCTGCCATACATACGCCGTAGAATCGCTGGCAATTAAGCGCCACGTGCGTGAAAACCACAACATCCCGTATATCGCTATCGAGACCGATTACTCTACCTCGGATATCGGGCAACTCAGCACCCGCGTGGCGGCCTTTATCGAAATGCTTTAAGGAGCGGTTGTGGCTGTATCAGTAGGCATTGATTCCGGTTCGACCACCACCAAAGGCGTACTGTTACAGGACGGCGCGATTGTGCGCCGCTTCCTGTGCCCGACGCCGTTCCGCCCGGAAACGGCAATAAGCGAAGCCTGGCAAAACCTCAGCGCCGGGCTGGACGAACGCCCTTTCCTCACCCTCACCGGCTATGGACGACAACTGGTGGATTTCGCCGATAAACAGGTTACGGAAATCTCCTGCCATGGTCTGGGCGCGCGCCTGCTGGTGCCGGACACCCGCACGGTGATCGACATCGGCGGCCAGGACAGTAAAGTCATCCAGCTCGACGAGCAGGGCAACCTGACCGATTTTCTGATGAACGACAAATGCGCCGCCGGCACTGGACGCTTTCTGGAAGTCATCTCGCGCACCCTCGGTGCCAGCGTTGATCAGCTCGACGCGATTACCCACGGCGTGGAGCCGCACGCCATCACCAGCATGTGTACGGTATTCGCCGAATCAGAAGTCATCAGCCTGCGCTCGGCGGGCGTCGCCCCGGAAGCGATTCTCGCCGGGATCGTCAACGCCATGGCGCGCCGCAGCGCAAACTTTATCGGCAGATTGTCGGCACAGGGGCCGGTGTTGTTTACCGGTGGCGTCAGCCACTGCGCCGTGTTTGTCGAGAAGCTGACGCAACACGTGGGCATGACGGTACAAACCCATCCCGACGCCCAGTATGCCGGTGCGGTAGGCGCAGCGCTGATCGGCCAGCAGCCGGGGAAACGCCGATGACCGAATACCTGTTTCTGTTCCACAGTACCCTCGGCGTGGTGAAAACCCGCCGGGCGCTCCAGGCGGCGGGAATCGATTTTCGCGTCACTGATATCCCGCGCCAGCTGCGCGGCGGCTGCGGGCTGTGTGTCTGGGTCGCCTGCGCGGAAGACGGGTACCAGGAGTGGGTCATGGCCGGGCTGACGGAATCGGTGTATCGGGTGGAAGGGGAACAGTGGGAATGCATCGCCAGTTATCCCTCAGGATGAATCGTTGACAGCGATTCAAACAAATGGTTGTATTGCACAACCATTTACCGCTCTCAGATGCCTTTATGATCGACTCCGCCATTATCAACGACATTCGTGTCTCTTCGCGCCTGATGGTTCGCGAGCTGGGCTTTATGAATGCCACGCTTGCCGCCACGGACTATTCTCCTTCCGCCGTCCATACGCTGGTGGAAATTGACGCTCACGGCGCGCTTACCGCCGCGCAACTGGTGCAAATCCTTGGGCTGGAAAAATCCAGCGTCAGCCGGATGGTCAGCAAACTGATCGCCGCCGGTGAGTTGCAGGAAACGCCTTCGGCGCAGGACGGGCGGGTCAAGCAACTGCAACTCACTGAACAAGGGCGGGAAAGCGTTGCGCGGATAAACCAGTACGGCGCGATGCGGGTAGTCGAGGCGCTGGAACAGCTTAACCCTTCCCAGCAACAGTCCGTGGCCCGTGGGCTGGCGGCCTATGCCCACGCGCTGGAAGCCTGCCGGAACGGCGCACGCGTTAGCGAGGCCAGCCCGTTTGAAATTGTTACCGGGTATCATCCCGGCATGATTGGCCGCATCAGCGAAATGCACGGCAGTTACTACGCTAAACATTATGATTTCGGGCACTTCTTTGAAGGCAAAGTCGCGTCGGGTCTGGCGGAATTTTGCACGCGGCTGGACAGGCCGTGCAATCAGATCTGGCTGGTGAAGCATCACGGGCGGATTGTCGGGTCGGTTGCTATCGACGGCGAAGACCTGGGTAATAACGAAGCGCACCTGCGCTGGTTTATCCTCGACGACGACTGTCGCGGCAGCGGCATGGGCCGCCGGTTACTGAGTGAGGCGATGGATTTTTGCGACCGCCAGAGGTTCGCAGCCACGCAGCTCTGGACGTTTAGCGGGCTTGATGCGGCGCGTAGGCTGTATGAGTCATTTGGATTTACGCTGGCCCGCGAATGGCAGGGCGATCAGTGGGGGAGAGAGATGCTGGAGCAGCAGTTTATGCGGGTGGGACGTTAAAATAAAAATGGCTTGAAGCAAACGCCTCAAGCCATCGAAAACCTTTTCCAGCCCCTTGCTGCTGAAGGGAACGGACAACGTTACTGGTAGCGCTGGCTATTTACCCAAATTCGCATTTCACCCTCTCCCCGGTTGGCCCATGCATACCAGGGAATAAATGTTAGCGCCACGGATTCGCCTTCGGTAGCAGGCTGATCAAACCGATATAACGACCCTGTATCGTCCGACAACGCACGAAGCCGGACGCCACTCGCCTGAATAAGCGTTTTTCCTTGCATCAGGCCGGTGCCAGAAATCAATGTGAACGGCAGGCGCTCATCCAGCCAAAGGTTGTGCAAATCGCAACCATTATCCGCCTCCTCCAGGCAATAGACCAAAGGCCCACGCTGAAGCGCCACTTTCCCGGCAAGCTGTCTGACTTGCGGATGGGCATACACCGGTCGGACAGACATCGGTAACTGCATTTCGATGATGTCGCCCGCTTTCCAGCATCGGTGAAGATGCAGGTAACCTTTGATCGGCTCGTAGTTTACCGGATCGCCGTTCACTTTCACCACGGCATTGGCGCACCAGCCAGGGATACGCACGGCCAGGGTATGCGTTATTTCCTTCGGGCAGTCGACGGTGATGGCTATCTTATCCTGGGTAGGATAGTGACCTTCGAGCGTCAGCGTTAACGGCTGCCCATCAATCTGATGCGTCCAGGTATTGCCCACAAACAGATTAATAAACAGCGTTTCTGGATGAACGGTATAAATATATTGTCCGATGCCCGATAACGTCCGGGCGATATTTGGCGGGCAACAGGCGCAGCCAAACCAGCGCTGGCGAACCGGTTTTACATGCTCATATTTATGATTGTGTCGGATAGCAACCGGGGCTGTTTCCAGCGGGTTCACATAGAAAAAGTGCCTGCCGTCAAGCGACATCCCGCCGAGCACCGTGTTGTACAATGCGCGTTCCATCACGTCCGCATACTCCGCATCCCCTTCACATTCCAGCATTCGTCGGGCAAACATCATCACGGCGATAGAGGCACAGGTTTCGGTATAAGCCGTATCGGAAGGCAGGTCGTAATTACAGCTAAATGCTTCACCACGCGCCTGGGAACCAATACCGCCTGTAATATACATCTGGCGCTGAACCATGCTGTCCCATAAGCGACGACACACTTGATAGCGGGCATCGTCCTGTTTTAAATGCGCCAGATGCGCCGCTCCGGTCAGCAGATAGGCGAAGCGTACCGCATGCCCGATGGCTTCTTGTTGTTCTTTTAAAGGGGCATGCGCCTGGCTGTAAGCTTTATCTTTAAACATCCAGCCGGGTCCGTTAGTCACGGAACGCCAGGTAAAACCGCGTTTTTCATATTCACTCTCGTAGAAATGCGGCGTCGTACCCCGCTCATCAATAAAGTAAGTGGCGAGATCCAGATACCGACGATTCGCGGTGACTTCGTAGAGTTTTAATAGCGCCAGCTCAATTTCTGGATGCCCTGGATAGCCTTTGATCTGTCCGCTGTTTCGTCCAAATACGCTGTCGATATGATCGGCAAAGCGACAGGAGATATCGATAATTTTCTGTTTCCCGGTGACCAGATAGTAGGCCACAGCGGCTTCAAACAGATGCCCGGCACAATAAAGCTCGTGGTTTTCTGCCAGATTTGTCCAGCGCTGACCAGGCTCTTTAACGGTATACCAGGTGTTAAGGTATCCATCTTCCCACTGCGCCTGCTCTAAAAGATCGATGACCGCATCGGCGGTTGCTTCAAGCGCCGCATCCGGATACTGGCTCAGAGACCAGGCAACCGCTTCCAGCCATTTGGTTACGTCACTATCCTGAAAAACCATGCCGTAGAACTCGCCTTCTTCAAGTCCTGCGGCAATCCTGAAGTTACGCAGCGCGTGGCTGGGTTCGGCATCGGTGATACGGTCATTAATCGCATCCCACTGATAAGGGATGACGACCTCCCGAGTGAGGCGCTGGTAGTCGCCGAAAAACGTATCGGTAATTTTAATTTTGTGAAAATCAAACAGCGAAGTCATGGTCATTCCTCATGATGATCAGCGTACAGAATGCGTATCCAGTTCCAGCCTTATTGTGCGCATTGTGTCTGAGGTTAATTTGCAGCGGCGTACCAATAAAGCCAGCAGCAGATGGAATATGGCGGGTAAGAAAGTTTGCAGCGCGGTGATCCCCTGAAGCGAAAATGCCGTCTGGTTTTCCAGGCCGGGCCTATAGGCCACAATAACCAGTACCAGGCTGATCATGGCCGCCCCGGATGCCCAGGCCATTTTGATGCAGAATAAATTGATGGCGAAATTAAAACCCGAAGTCTTAACCCCCGTTTTCCACTGTCCATAGGTATTGGCAAAAGCCATGATGGAAAAATGCAGCGGCAAGGTAAAACCCAGCACTACACCATTGGTGAAAATGATCACCAGCCACAGCGTCTGCCAGGCTGGACTGGCGGGTAAAAACCACATCAAAAGCGCTGCTGCCGCTAAAAACAAATTGGTGTAGTAATAAACCTTAACGGCATCAAATTTGCGGGTAACACGGTTAACAACCATTGCTCCGAGGATGGAAGACATCGCCAGTGAGGTAAAGAACAGCGACGAATAACCGACTTTCCCCTCCAGGACGTAAGTAATGAAATACATGTAACTACCGCCACGAATGTTGAAGCAGTTAATGATGACGAATGACATCAGCAGCATTAATAACAACTGATCGTTTTGCTTCACCAGCGCGAACGTCTGGCGTAAAGAGACCTGCCCCATCAGGCTGCTGGATGTCCGCTCCTGAACCCAGTAGAAGCAGCACAGAAACATCGCAATAGCCGCTAAAGCCAGTACGGAGACGCCATACTGATAGCCCTGTGCAGTATTGCCCTGGCCCAGGCTTGCTACCAGATAGGGTAAGCCAGCTGAAACCATCAGCCCGGCAATACCGCACAAAGCAAAACGCCAGGTCTGACACGCAATCACCTCTTCACGTTTAGTCGTCATACTGTTAATGAGCGCGCAATAAGGCACGTTAATGGCGGTATAACCAATTGATAGCATCAGGTAAGTGCCAAACGCCCAGACCAGTTTCATGTTGTAGCTAAGATCGGGTACGGTAAACGTTAATACCACCACCATCCCCAACGGCAGCGCCACCCAGAGTTGCCAGGGGCGAAAACGCCCATATTTGCTGCGAGTTCGGTCAGCAACCAACCCCATCATCGGGTCGGTAATCGCATCAAAAATACGCAATACAACGAACAGCGTGCCCACGACAGCAGGCGTTAATCCAAAAATATCGGTATAAAAAAAGGTTAAAAACTTCCCAATCAAAAAGGTGATGATTGTTCCACCGGCATCACCCAGCCCATAACCAATTTTTTCTTTTATTGAAAGTTTGTCGTTAATTTCCGGAGAAACGAGATGTCCAGAATCAATCCGGGTGTCTGTCATAGCCTTACCTCAATTATTAATAAATTGATTGCGTATATTTGACGAGAACATAAAGAAATTTCCTTGAGATGATTCTAGGGGTGAAGGCGTAACTCGGGATAGGGAGCAAAAAGCATAAAAACGCGACGATTCCGACTTGCCATAGATTTTTGTGATACAGTTCAACAAAAAGGAATATTGTGAATCCGATACCGCTGTGGCGATATCTCAGCCTGTATTATGGGCGTTGACCATACGTCATGTAACAAAAACGGCGTTAATCAGGTGCACTCATCCTTTTCAACTCCGCGGATTTTCCGTGGTGTTGCAGGAGACGACATGATCGAAGTCATCAGCAATATTGGTCTTAAAATAGAAAATGGCGGATTATTTATTTCACGCGGCCAGGGGATCCACCCCCGGCGGATTATTCACTCCTGGGAGTTAATATTTGTTGAATCTGGCTCGTTATCCATTCGTGAAGATAATGACTATTATACCGTCGGGGCAGGACAGTGCCTTATTCTGGCTCCCGGAAAAACCCATGAAGGCACCGATAATTTTCCTGCTGACTTAAAATTCTTTTGGATCCATTTCACTTTATTACCCTCAGAGTTGCCCGCTTTGCTACCCGGTGAAAGCACCATAACGTTAGCTAATTATATACGAGTAAAAGACTCAAATTCGGTTGCCTCCTTGTTCCGCTTATTTCTCAGTGAACAAACGGCAAACGCGCCCGTTGAATTGCTGAACACAATTTTTCTGTTAATTTTGAAAAAACTCGCCGCTTCTGTACCGTTTGATAAACATACCGAAAATGAAAGCGTGCTGGTTCAACAGGCAGCAGCCTACATTCGGACACATTATCATTTAAAAATTTCCACCTCATCCGTAGCGGCGAAATTGAAATGCAACCCTGATTACCTCGGACGCTTATTCAGACAATATCGTGGTCTTACGGTCACCGATGAGATCAATCAACAACGGGTAAAAACGGCAGAAAGTTTACTCGTTACAAGTCTGTTTTCTCTGCCCGATATTGCCACCCGATGCGGATTTACAGATACAGCCTATTTCCGGGAAATATTTAAAAAATACAAAGGCGTAACGCCAAAGAAATGGCGAGCACTTTATTCGAGGATCCACATTAATACGCATTAACGGGCTTATAAAAGAGGTAAGTTATTACCGCGCTAAATTGATAATGACTTCCGGTCCGGAAAAACAAAAACTGGCCCTTACGGCCAGTTTTTCAGATAAGCAGATATCAAAAACAATGCTCTGTGCTTAACGCATCGTCACAAACTCTTCCGCCGCTGTCGGATGGATCGCCACGGTATTATCAAAGTCTTTCTTGGTCGCGCCCATTTTCAGCGCCACCGCGAAACCTTGCAGGATTTCATCCATTCCGAAGCCAATCCCGTGAATGCCGACGATTTTCTCTTCCGGGCCGACGCACACTAATTTCATGCGGCACGGCTGGCGGTGAGAGGTCACGGCGGTGTACATCGCGGTGAACGACGATTTATACACTTTCACCTGGTCGTCGCCGTACTGCTCGCGCGCCTGCGGTTCGGTCAGGCCCACGGTGCCGATCGGCGGGTGGCTGAACACCACGGTCGGGACGTTGGTGTAATCCAGATGCTCTTCCGGCTTGTTGTTAAACAGGCGCTCGGAGAGACGGCGGCCGGCAGCAACCGCGACCGGCGTCAGTTCTACCGCGCCGGTGTTATCGCCTACCGCGTAAATGCCATCAACACTGGTATTCTGGAATTTATCGACGACGATATAGCCTTTTTCGTTGGTTTTAACGCCTGTCGCTTCCAGGTTGAAGGTGTCGTTCGCCGGTTCGCGGCCAATCGCCCAAATCAGGCAGTCAACGGTTTCGCTACGGCCATCTTCCAGTTGCAGCGTCAGGCTGCCGTCGGCGTTTTTCACCACCGCTTTCGGGATCGCCTGGGTGTGCAGCGTCGGGCCTTCGGTGTTAATCACTTCCACCAGCGTTTCGACAATCAGCGGATCAAAGTTACGCAGCGGCGCGTGTTTACGCACGAACAAATGGGTATCCGCCCCCAGCGCGTTAACCACGCCGGCGATTTCTACGGCGATGTAACCCGCGCCCACTACCGCAACGCGTTTTGGCATCTCGTCCAGCTCAAAGAAGCCGTCGGAATTAATGCCGTATTCCGCACCCGGAATTGACGGGATAGACGGACGGCCGCCGGTAGCAATCAGAATATGGTCAGCGGTGATGGTCTCGCCGTTCACTTCCACGGTATGCGCATCAACAAAACGCGCGAAGCCACGGATCACATCAACAATGTTTTTCTTTAACACCGTCTCATAAGAGGTGTGAATGCGGTCGATGTAGGCGGTACGGCTGGCGACCAGCTTTTTCCAGTCGAAATGATTCACGGTGGTATCGAAACCGTAATCCGGGCCGTACAGATGGATAGCTTCCGCGATTTGCGCCGCATGCCACATCACTTTTTTCGGCACGCAACCCACGTTGACGCAGGTGCCGCCCAGCTCTTTGGCTTCAATCAGCGCGCACTTCTTCCCGTACATGGCTGCCCGGTTAATGGAGGCAATACCACCGCTGCCGCCGCCGATAGCGAGGTAGTCATAATGTCTGGTCATGATTCTGGTCCTTAATGTCTGATTGCCGCGATTGTATACCTGAAATCAATAGGTTCCATCGATGGCTGCGATTATTCCGGCACGATCCAGCTGACGGTCGCGTGGCCGGTTCCCGCTGGCACCAGCTTTTTGTGCAGCCAGGGCAGCACGCTGTTCATCTGCTGTTCCAGCTTCCACGGCGGGTTAATCACAATCATCCCCGACGCGGTCATGCCGCGACGATCGCTGTCCGGCAGTACCGCCAGTTCGATTTGCAGAATACGCCGAATGCCGGTTTCTTCCAGCGCATGAACCATGCGTTTGATCTGCTGGCGCAGCACCACCGGATACCACAGGGCGTATACGCCAGTCGCAAAGCGGTTGTAGCCTTCTTTAATACCGGTCACTACCGCCTGATAGTCAGTTTTCATTTCATAGGGCGGATCGATAAGAATCAACCCACGGCGCGACACCGGCGGCAGTTTGGCTTTTAACTGCTGATAGCCGTCGGAACGGCTGACGGTGGCGCGGTCGTCTTTCTGAAATTCAGCACGCAGCAGAGGGAAATCGCTGGGGTGCAGTTCGGTGAGCTGCATGCTGTCCTGCGGGCGCAGCAGCTGGCGCGCGATCAGCGGTGAACCGGGGTAATAACGCAGTTGCCCGCCACGGTTGAAATGTTCCACCGCGCTGATGTACGGCTCCAGCTCCGCAGGTAAATCGTCCTGCTGCCAGATGCGCGCGATGCCTTCCAGATATTCGCCGGTACGCTCCGCATGCTCGCCGCTTAACTGATAACGCCCTGCGCCCGCATGGGTATCCAGATAGAGAAACGGTTTCTCTTTTTCTTTAAGGGATTCAATGATAAGGCTTTGTACGGTGTGCTTCAGCACGTCGGCGTGGTTACCGGCGTGGAAGCTATGGCGATAGCTAAGCATGTAGAACGTTTCCAGATGGGATCTTAAGGGTATGGCGACAGTATACCGGAAAGTTAACCCGACCGGGGATTGCCGACGGCGACCATTGAAATCCACTACACTAAACCCCAGATCACCACACAATGAACAAAGCGCCAATCGACGCGCTTCACTTACCTTTTAATCAGGAACGCGCTTATGACCAATCCATTACTCGTCCCTTTCGAGTTGCCGCCCTTCTCCGCTATTAAACCTGAACATGTGGTGCCCGCTGTGACGCAAGCGCTGGATGCCTGCCGTCAGCGTGTGGAAGAAGTGGTCGCGAAAGGCGCGCCGTACCGCTGGGAGACGCTGTGCCAGCCGCTGGCGGAAGTGGACGATCGTTTAGGGCGCATTTTCTCGCCGGTCAGCCACCTCAATTCGGTGCAGAACAGCCCGGAACTGCGCGAAGCCTACGAGCAAACCCTGCCGCTGCTGTCCGAATACAGCACCTGGGTCGGCCAACATGAAGGGCTGTATAACGCGTACCGCGATCTGCGTGACGGCGAGCACTACGCCGCCCTCGACACCGCTCAGAAAAAAGCAGTGGATAATGCGCTGCGTGATTTTGAACTCTCCGGCATTGGTCTGCCGAAAGACAAACAGCAGCGCTATGGCGAGATCGCCGCGCGTCTGTCCGAGCTGGGTTCCACCTACAGCAACAACGTGCTCGACGCTACCATGGGCTGGAGCAAACTGGTCGCTGACGAATCTGAACTCTCCGGGATGCCGGAAAGCGCGCTGGCCGCCGCCAAAGCTCAGGCCGAAGCCAAAGAGCAGCAGGGTTATCTGCTGACGCTGGATATCCCGAGCTACCTGCCGGTAATGACC
Organism: Atlantibacter subterraneus; assembly: GCF_007570865.1. GTDB lineage: Bacteria > Pseudomonadota > Gammaproteobacteria > Enterobacterales > Enterobacteriaceae > Atlantibacter > Atlantibacter subterraneus. The sequence continues at coordinate 206,732 of NZ_VLPS01000008.1, forward strand.
TACTGCGACAACCAGGCGCTGCGTGAAGAGATGTACCGCGCCTACAGCACCCGCGCCTCTGACCAGGGTCCAAACGCCGGGAAATGGGATAACAGCCCGATTATGGCGGAGATCCTGGCGCTGCGTCATGAGCTGGCGGAACTGCTGGGCTTTGAAAACTACGCCCATAAATCCCTCGCCACCAAAATGGCAGAAAACCCGCAGCAGGTGCTGGATTTCTTAACCGATCTGGCAAAACGCGCCCGTCCGCAGGGTGAAAAAGAGCTGGCCCAGCTGCGCGATTTCGCTAAAGCGCAGTACGGCGTGGATGAACTGCATCCGTGGGATATCGCCTACTACAGCGAAAAACAGAAGCAGCATCTGTACAGCATCAGCGACGAACAGCTACGCCCGTACTTCCCGGAAAACAAAGCGGTCAACGGTCTGTTCGAAGTCGTTAAACGCATTTACGGCATAACGGCCAAAGAGCGTAAAGACGTGGACGTCTGGCATCCGGACGTGCGCTTCTTCGAGCTGTATGACGACAGCGGCGAACTGCGCGGCAGTTTCTATCTCGACCTGTACGCCCGCGAAAACAAGCGCGGCGGCGCGTGGATGGACGACTGCGTCGGCCAGATGCGCAAAGCCGACGGCTCGCTGCAAAAACCGGTGGCCTATCTCACCTGTAACTTCAACCGTCCGCTGAACGGCAAACCGGCGCTGTTTACCCACGACGAAGTGATCACCCTGTTCCACGAATTCGGCCACGGCCTGCACCATATGCTGACGCGTATCGAAACCCCAGGGGTGGCGGGCATCAGCGGGGTGCCGTGGGATGCGGTAGAGCTGCCGAGCCAGTTTATGGAAAACTGGTGCTGGGAGCCGGACGCGCTGGCGTTTATCTCCGGCCATTATGAAACCGGCGAACCGCTGCCGCAGGAACTGCTGGAGAAAATGCTGGCGGCGAAAAACTACCAGGCGGCGATGTTTATCCTGCGCCAGCTGGAGTTCGGCCTGTTCGATTTCCGCCTGCATGCGGAGTTCAGCCCGGATCTCGGAGCGAAAATCCTCGAAACCCTGGCGGAAATTAAGAGCCAGGTGGCGCTGATCCCGGGTCCATCATGGGGCCGTTTCCCGCACGCGTTCAGCCACATTTTTGCTGGCGGCTACGCGGCGGGCTACTACAGCTACCTGTGGGCCGATGTGCTGGCGGCGGATGCCTACTCCCGCTTCGAAGAAGAAGGGATTTTCAACCGTCAAACCGGCCAGGCGTTCCTCGACAACATCCTGACCCGCGGCGGATCCGAAGAGCCAATGGAGCTGTTCAAACGCTTCCGGGGCCGCGAACCGCAGCTGGATGCGATGCTGGAACACTACGGCATTAAGGGTTAACCCTTCTCGTGAACATCTGTTTAATTGATGAAACAGGCGCCGGAGACGGCGCCTTATCACTTCTGGCGCAGCGCTGGGGGCTCAACCACGACGCTGATAACCCGATGGCGCTGGTGCTGACGGCGGAACATCTGGAACTGCGTAAGCGCGATGAACCTAAACTCGGCGGGATTTTTGTCGATTTTGTCTCCGGTGCGATGGCCCATCGCCGTAAATTCGGCGGCGGTCGCGGCGAAGCGGTCGCTAAAGCGGTCGGCATTAAGGGCGATTATCTGCCGGATGTGGTGGATGCCACGGCGGGCCTGGGGCGCGATGCCTTTGTGCTGGCGTCGGTAGGGTGCCATGTGCGGATGCTGGAACGCAATCCGGTAGTGGCGGCGCTGCTGGATGACGGTCTGGCGCGCGGCTATCAGGACCCGGAAATCGGCTCCTGGCTACGGGAACGGCTGCATCTGATCCACGCCTCCAGCCTGACGGCGCTGGAAAATATCACTCCGCGTCCGCAGGTGGTGTATCTCGATCCGATGTTTCCCCACAAGCAGAAAAGCGCGCTGGTAAAGAAAGAGATGCGGGTGTTTCAGTCGCTGGTAGGGCCGGATATCGACGCGGACGGATTACTGGAACCCGCCCGACGTCTGGCAACTAAACGCATTGTGGTCAAACGCCCCGACTATGCGCCGCCGCTGGCGGGCGTCGCCACCCAGTCGGCGGTGACGACCAAAAGCCATCGCTTCGATATTTATCCGCCGCTGGCAGAAATTACTGCGGCATCGCCTCACGCGGAATAATCGCGCCACGATACTGGATCACGGTGCTGGCGGTGAGGTGACCACGCTTCGCCGCCGCTTCGGCATCGCCGCCGGTCAGGCGCACCGCCAGATAACCGGCGCTGAACGAGTCGCCTGCTGCGGTGGTGTCGATCACTTTCTCTTTCGGCAGTTTCACCGCCGGGACGTCCAGCAGCGGTTCGCCGGCAATCGCCACCAGGCAAGAATCCGCGCCGCGCTTAATCACCACTTCGCTGACGCCAGCCGCCTGAGTGCGGGCAACCACCTCCTCAACTGGCTTCTCGCCCCATAGCGCGTCTTCGTCGTCCAGCGTCAGGAAGGCGATATCAGTACAGGTCAGCATCTGCTGGTAAACCTGCTGGGTCACTTCTTTGCTGGCCCACAGGCGCGGACGGTAGTTGTTGTCGAAAATCACTTTCCCGCCGTTGGCGCGGCACTGGCGCAGCAGCGCCAGCAGTTTCTCACGGCTTTCCGGGCTTAAGATCGCCAGGCTGATGCCGCTTAAATAGATGTAATCAAACTGCGCCAGTTCGGCGCAAATTGCCGGTGCCTGCTCGCTCTCCAGCCAGAAACGCGCGGCAGCTTCGTTGCGCCAGTAGTAAAAGGTGCGCTCGCCGGTCTCGTCGGTTTCGATGTAGTACAGGCCCGGCAGACGGTTTTCCATACGCTGGATCAGCGATGTCTGAACCTGCTCGGCCTGCCACGCTTCCAGCATCTGCTGGCTGAAGCTGTCCTGGCCCAGCGCGGTTACGTAGTGTACGCCCAGCGCTTCGGCATCAACCTGACGCGCGATATAAACAGAGGTATTCAGCGTATCGCCGCCAAATCCGCGGTTTACTTCCGCGCCTTTCTGCGACAGTTCAATCATGCATTCGCCAATGACGGCAATCTTTTTCAACGACATAGTGGCCAACCCGGATTATCAATATTATGCGCAGTGTGTGCTGCGAACGAAAAGTCGTCAAATATTTTAAAACAATGTTCCGATAATTTTTTTGAGCCAGGTGGCGATCCCGAAACTAAATCCCCAAAAAACTGCCAGAATTGGTTACGAACGAAACATAAAGTTCTCAAGCGCGGGGCCGATAATCCCAATGTCCAGGTATGTCACCCCGTTTAACAGGACGATGACGATGAAGTTAAAGCAGGTCACTCACCGGCTGACAATGCCCGCCGCGAGTATCGAAAATTTAGAAGAGCATCGATATTGGTTGCAGTGTGAGCGTGCTTATACTTATCAGCCAATCTATAAAACCAACGGCAAACTGCTGGCCGTGGAGCTGTTGACGGTCGTCACGCATCCTGCCAATCCCCAACAGCGCATCGCGCCGGATCGCTATTTCGCCGCGATCCCGGTACGCCTGCGCCTGAGCGTGATTGAAGAACAGCTGCGGATGCTCCAGCAGCGGGAACATTTCTTCCTGCGCCACGAGGTGCTGGCGTCGGTGAATGTCGATGGCCCCACGCTTATCGCCATGCGCGAGCGCAGCGATATTCTGCAACTGGTCAACCAACTGCCCTGGGTGCGCTTTGAACTGGTAGAGCATATCCGCCTGCCGGAAGACTCTAACCTTGCGGGGATGAGCGAATTTGGCCCGCTGTGGCTGGACGATTTCGGCACCGGCATGGCGAATTTCTCGGCCTTAAGCGAGGTGCGCTATGACTACATCAAAGTGGCGCGCGAGCTGTTTATCATGCTGCGCACCACCCCGGAAGGGCGCAATCTGTTTACTCAACTACTCCAGCTAATGAACCGCTACTGCAACGGCGTGATTGTCGAGGGCGTCGAAACCGTAGAAGAGTGGCAGGACGTTCAGGGATCGCCCGCGCTGGCAGCACAGGGCTATTATCTGTCGCGTCCGGTCTGTTTCAGCACCCTGGATGAGGTAGAAATGCTGCTGCTTTGATGCCCTTTCTCTGTGCTGAACTATCTTTATTAAAAAAGATAATCAAACAGAGGTGGGCATGACGCGAACCGGAAAAATTATAAGCGGAGTAGCAGGCGCTTTTTTGTTGTTGGTTGTGGTGGTTGTGATTGTTATTGCGACATTTGACTGGAACAGGCTGAAGCCAACCATCAACCAAAAAGTTTCTACTGAACTGAACCGTCCGTTTGCTATTCGCGGCGATCTTAGCGTCGCCTGGGCGCGCAACCGCGACGAGCCGGGCTGGCGCAGCTGGGTACCGTGGCCCCACGTGTACGCCAACGATATTATCCTCGGTAACCCGCCCGATATCCCTGCCATCACCATGGTGCATTTGCCGCGCGTGGAAGCCACGCTGGCCCCGCTGGCGCTGCTGTCGAAAACCGTGTATCTACCCTGGATTAAGCTGGTTAAACCCGATGCCAGGCTGATCCGCATTAATGAAAAAACCAATAACTGGACCTTCGATATGGCGAAAAGCGATAGCGAAGACGAGCCGCAGCAGCCCTCATCCTGGTCGTTCCGTCTGGACAATATTCTGTTCGATGAAGGCCGCATCGCGGTGGATGACAGCGTCTCTAAGGCCGATGTGGAAATCCTGGTCGACCCGCTGGGCAAACCGCTGCCGTACAGCGAAGTCAGCGGCCAGAAAGCCAAAGACGACGATAAAAAACCCGGTGATTACATTTTCGGCTTAAAAATGAAGGGCCGTTATAACGAGCAGAGCGTGCAGGGTAGCGGGAAAATTGGCGGAATGCTGGCGCTGCGCAGCGAAGGTACGCCGTTCCCGGTGCAGGCCGATATTCGCTCCGGCAATACGCGGGTGGCGTTTCAGGGCACCGTGAACGATCCGATGAAAATGGGCGGCGTGGATCTCCAGCTCAAATTCAGCGGGGATTCATTAGGGGAACTGTATGAACTGACCGGCGTACTGCTGCCGGATACCCCACCTTTTGAAACCGACGGGCGTCTGGTGGCGAAAATCGATGCCGAAAAAGGCTCAGTTTTCGACTATCGCGGCTTCCGTGGCCGTATCGGCGACAGTGACATTCGCGGCTCGCTAACCTACAGCCAGCGTGAACCGCGCCCGAAACTGGAAGGCGATCTGGAATCGCGCCAGCTGCGGCTGGCGGATTTAGGTCCGCTGATTGGGGTGGATTCCGGTAAAGGCGCAGAGAAGAGCCGCCAGTCCGAGCAGAAAAAAGGCGAGAAATCCGCGCAACCGGCAGGCAAGGTTTTACCGTATGACAAATTCGAGACGGATAAGTGGGATACCATGGATGCCGATGTGCGGTTTAAAGGACGGCGCATCGAGCACAGCTCCACCCTGCCACTGAGCGATCTCTCTACCCATATCCTGCTGAATAACGGCGATTTACGTCTTAAGCCACTCAAGTTCGGCATGGCGGGCGGCACTATTGCCTCCAACATCCACCTCGATGGCCGGAAAAACCCGATGCGGGGCGAGGCCGATATTCAGGCGCGCCGCCTGAAGCTCAAACAGCTGATGCCGGACGTGGAATTGATGCAGAAAACGCTCGGCGAAATGAACGGTGATGCGGAGTTCCGCGGCACCGGCAACTCCATCGCCGCCCTGCTGGGCAGCAGCGACGGTAATCTCAAGCTGCTGATGAACGACGGGCTGATTAGCCGCAACCTGATGGAAATTCTCGGTCTCAACGTGGGCAATTTCCTGGTCGGGCAAATCTTTGGTGATGAAGAAGTGCGCGTCAACTGCGCCGCCGCCAACCTGGATATCCGCCGTGGCGTGGCGCGCCCGCAAATCTTCGCGTTCGACACCGAAAACGCGGTGGTCAACATTACCGGCACCGCCAGCTTTGCCTCGGAGCAGCTCGATTTAACCATCGATCCGGAAAGTAAAGGGATACGCATTGTCACGCTGCGCTCGCCGCTGTACGTGCGCGGCACCTTTAAAAACCCGGATTACGGCGTGAAGCCGGGGCCGCTGATTGCCCGCGGTGCGGTGGCCGCGGCGCTGGCAACGCTGGTCACACCGGCTGCCGCGCTACTGGCGCTGATCTCTCCGTCGGAAGGCGAAGCGAATCAGTGTCAGGTGATTTTGTCGCAGATGAAGAAGTAACAAGAAAAAACCCGGCTCTGTTAAGAGCCGGGTTTGTTAATTACTGAGCGGCTGGCGCGCCCGCATCGCCTTCAGGCGTGGGTTCTTCTACAACAGGTTCCTGCGCCATAATCTTGTCCCAGGTCGCCTTCAGCACCTTCATATCAAATTCCGGTTCGCCCTGCGGCTGTAACAGAATCAATGCCATCTCGTGGGATAACTGCTGGCGCAGATCCTGATTCAGTTGATCAACCGTTAAGCCGTTGAGGAAATCCTGGCGCAGCTTTTGGTATTGCTCTGGCGCGATATCCACCACCTGGTTTTGCAGCGTGCGCAGCCGTTGGTTAATCAGAATATCGGTATCGGTGCGCGCATAGGTCGCGAACAGCTTTTGCAGTTCGGCTTTTTTCTGCGTGATGAGCGCGTCAAACTCTTCTTTTGCCAGCCCGTTGCTGCGCACATTCGCCAGCTCTTTGGCGACCAGATTCAGGTTGCTGTCCAGCTTCTCGCCCGGCGATTCAATATTGATGGCGCACTGCGCGCGCTGGAACAGCACCCGGCAGTCAAAGCCCAGATTGAGATCTTTAACGTTGCTGCGGGTCAAGTACTGCTGCACGTGCCAGAACAGCGCTTCACGCGCCAGATCGGCGCGCCAGTAGCGCAGCAGCGCGGCGGATTCGCGGATCGGCTGCCAGGGTGTATCCCAGGTGATGCCCAGGCGATCCTGGCGCACCGCCGTCGTCATGATACTGACCGGATCATGGCGCAGCGGAGAAAGCGTCGGCACCGGCGCTGGTGTTTCACGTTTACCCTTCAGGCTACCAAAGGTTTTGTTGATTTGTTCTGCGACCGCGCGGCTGTCGATATTGCCCACTACGATCAGCGTCATAGCATCCGGCGTGTACCATTTTTGATAAAACGCCTTCAAATGCTCGGCATCCACCGGTTGCTTCGGCGATTCAGAGGGATCGTGGCCTAACAGCGTCGAGCCTTTAAGGCGGTAGCGCCAGCTGCCTTCTTTGGTGTCGGCGGGGGCGGTCAGCACCATATCCTGGGTTTGCAGCGCGTGAGTCACGCTCTGCGGGGTGATCGTCAGATTGCCAGCGGCATCCGCCAGCCAGGTCAACGACTCTTTCAGCAGGTCATTGCGGCTATTCGGCAGGCTGAGATTGTATTGCGTGAAGTCATAAGAAACGATAGCGGGCGGCATAGGGCGTTTAGGATCGACGCTTTGCTGCCACATGGAGCGAGCCTGTACCGGCTGCAGGCTGCCGCTTTGGGTCAGCGCAACCCGGGGCAGAAAGTGGCTATAACCCGTTTGTTGGGTGCTTTCGGTCAGTGAACCGGTATTGATTAACAGTCGGATTTCGATGCGGTCGCTGGGACGCTGCGGCGTTGCCAGAACTTGCCACTGAAACCCATTTGAAAGTGTGCCCTGTTGCCATGCCGGGTCCGGCTGGAGCGCTTCTGCCTGCACGTTACCGACGATGGCTAACAGCAAACCGCCGGTGAAAATTCGAGTAAATGTGCCCTGCATGTGAACCCCTGATCAACATTCCTGGTTAAAAACAAGCAAAGGCGGCCCGTCCTTTTTACGTGGGCCACCTAAGGTAACGTTTCGCTACAGCGTTTGACCGCGCAAACTGAAAAACGTCACGTTAAAAAGTAAAAATTAGGGCAATTATGCGCAGGAGCCCGCGGCCAGGGCAAGCCGCCGCGGGCAAATGAGTGATATCAAGAGGATAATTGTTGTTTCGTTTCGTTACTGTCACGGTTATTCAGGGTGTCATTGAGCTTTTTCTGGTCCAGCTCTTTGACCCATTTCGCCACCACCACCGTTGCTACGCCGTTGCCCACCAGGTTGGTTAACGCACGCGCTTCAGACATAAAACGGTCGATGCCGAGGATCAGCGCCAGGCCCGCCACCGGCAAATGCCCAACGGCGGAAATGGTGGCTGCCAGCACGATAAACCCGCTGCCGGTCACCCCTGCCGCGCCTTTTGAGGAGAGCAGCAGCACCACCAGCAGCGTGATCTGATGGAAAATATCCATCTGGCTGTTGGTGGCCTGGGCGATAAACACCGCCGCCATGGTCAGGTAAATCGACGTGCCGTCGAGGTTAAACGAGTAACCCGTCGGGATAACCAGCCCCACCACCGATTTACGGCAGCCGAGTTTTTCCATTTTATCGAGCATACGCGGTAGCGCGGATTCTGATGAGGAGGTGCCGAGGACGATCAGCAGTTCTTCACGGATATAGCGGATGAACTTGAAGATGCTGAAGCCGGTCGCGCGGGCAATACTGCCCAGCACCACCACCACGAACAGGATACAGGTGATATAGAAGCAGATAATCAGCTGGCCCAGCTGTACCAGTGTGCCGACGCCGTATTTCCCGATGGTAAACGCCATCGCGCCAAACGCGCCAATAGGGGCCAGACGCATAATCATGTTGATGATGCCGAAAATCACCTGCGAGAAGCTTTCAATCACGTTGAAAATCAGCTGGCCTTTATTGCCCAGACGATGCAGCGCAAAACCAAACATCACCGCGAACAGCAGCACTTGCAGGATGTTACCGCTGGCGAACGCGCCGATGACGCTGTTCGGGATCACGTCCATCAGAAACGCGACAATTCCCTGCTGTTCCGCCTGCTGGGCATACACGGCGACGGCTTTGGCATCGAGCGTTGCAGGGTCGACGTTCATGCCCGCGCCTGGCTCCACGATATTGACGATCACCAGGCCGATAATCAGCGCCAGCGTCGAGACAATTTCAAAGTAGAGCAGCGCCACCGCGCCGGTGCGCCCCACCGCTTTCATGCTCTCCATACCTGCGATGCCGGTTACCACGGTACAGAAAATAACCGGGGCGATAACCATTTTGATCAGCTTAACGAATGCATCGCCCAGCGGCTTCATCTGCGCGCCGAGTTCAGGGTAGTAGTGACCGAGTAAAATCCCGATAGCGATGGCGGTCAGAACCTGAAAATAAAGACTTTTGAATAATGAGATTTTCATAGGGTGTCCTTGCGAGGAAAAGTCCACAGATTGCATAAGGTCTTTATGCAACCCGTGGCGCTAAAAATAACACCCGCCAAACAGCGCAGATATAACAATGCATCAAAATTGAAACATAAATGTTAAGAAACATGAGCTGACTCGCACCAGCCCATGACGTCGCGCTGCGCTAAAACCTCATACTTTCGGGTTAGGTAACCAGTTTTTTTCAAACTCGGCTGGCGTCACCGCTTTGCCAAACAGATATCCCTGGGCAACAACCACACCCGCGTCGGCCAGCCACTGACGCTGGGCATCGTTTTCCACCCCTTCGGCAATCACGTCCAGCTCCATGCTTTTCGCCATCGCGATAATCGCCGAGACCATGCTGTGGTCGTCCGGGATGCCTTCCACGAAGTTTTTGTCGATTTTTAACACGTCTACCGGTACCGACTTCATATGATGCAAGTGGCGCAGGCTGGCGTAACCCATGCCAAAATCATCCAGCGCAATGCGCACGCCGGCCTGGCGCAGCGGACGGAGAATATTGACCGCCGCATCCGGATCGTCAATGCGGCGGCTTTCGGTCACTTCCAGAATCAGGGTTCCCGGTTTGATGTGATAGCGCGACAGCAGCTCCAGCACGTCGTTCATCATATTGTGATGCAATAACTGGAGCGCCGAGAGGTTCACCGACAGCGGCAACGCGATATTGCGCGACTGCCAGGCCGCCAGCAGCCGGCAGGACTCTTCCAGGATCCAGTGCCCCACCGTGACCATCAGCCCGCAGGACTCAATGCGTTCGATTAAATCGTCCGGCAACTCCCATTGACCATCCGGCTGCTTCTGGCGCAGCAACACTTCCGCGCTGACCAGTTCGCCGCTGCGTAAATCCACCTGCGGCTGTAGCCAGATGGCAAATTGATCGCTGTCCAGCGCAGTAATAATGTCGCTCTCTTCGGTCAGACGCTTTTGTGCCAGTGCCATCTGCACCGGATCGAAGAACTGGATCTGGTTTTTGCCCTTGCGGCGGGCGCTGAAGGCGGCGGATATCGCGCGGCGATATAACTGCTCCGGCGTCAGGCCACCGTAAAACATGGCGATACCGATGCTGGCGGTGGGGCGCAGTTGGATCCCGTTAATCGGCAGCTTTTCGCCCAGCTCTTTTTGCAGGCGCTGCGCCAGGGTAATGGCGTGCCAGGGCTCTTTCACGCCGTGGGCGATAACGGCGAAATCGTAATGGCTCACCTGCGCCAGTACCATGCGCGGCGGCAGCGCCGCTTTAAGTTTGCTCACCAGCGTCAGCAGCAGGACTTCGCGTTGTTCTTCATTTAATACGCCTGCGACGTCCTGCAACGTTTCGCAGGCAATCACCAGCAGCGCCAGCGGGTGACTGTTGCCGGTGGATTGATCCAGCAACGCCATCAGCAGCGGTTTATTAGGCAATTCGGTGGCCGGGAAGCGCGTGGCCTGAGAAGTCATCTCTTCATGCTGGCGCAGCAGCGTTTGCTGATTGCGGTTATAGCTGCGCACCAGCATGGCGATCTCATCGTCATGATGCAGGCGCGGAAGGGTCAGTTGATGCCCCAGCACGTCCTGGGCATCCAGATGGTTCAGCTCGCGCGCCAGCTTGCGTAGCGGACGCACCATCAGCCGGTTGATGCACCAGGTGATCGCCACAGAGAGCATCAGCGACAGCAGCAGCCACGACGTCACCAGCGTCGAAATGGCGCTGATGATGAATTTGTACATCCGCCAGGAATCGGCCTGCAGCACCAGATAGGCCAGCGGCTGCGGATTGGCGGGCCGCTCCAGTGAATAGAGCGGCAACGAAATTTGTACCGGTATTTCGAAAATACGCGCAATCATGACCGGAATCGGTCTTTCAGGGGTGAAACTCAACCGCAATGCCTGAAACTGATTAGGCAGCACCACATCCGCGCGGCTGATAACCCCAGCAGGCTTGATCTGCTTAAGGATGGCTTCGGCTTCCGGGATATCGGCTTTCAGCACAGCAGCAGAAAGCGGCAGGCGCACAGAACGGGCGATGCTTTCCATCTGCATCGCAGTGTTATAACGATTTTGCTGCACAAAATGGAAAAGCAAAATCACTACAAAAACAAAAATAAAAACCACAGCGACGGCTGAAACCATCGCCATCTGCTTTATCGTTAACGAACGACTGACTCGCAAGCTCTTTCTCCAAAGACACGGCTACTCGCAGGATACGCTCATCATTATCCTGCGCGGGCAGAGTATACTGCATTGCGGTGGGTTTTAATCAGGCCCGCCGGGGCTTTAAAGATTATTCCGGCTATTGGTTAGCCGCTGCGCTGGCATCAGCTGTTTTGTTGCTATGCCCGGCAGGTAAACCCGGATCGCCGCACGTGAATCTTCTGCGCCTGTTGTCATCCTCTGGCGGAAAGTATAGCCGCTAAGTCCATCATCATTAGCGGTTATCGCCAGTGTAAGACACTGTATTCAGGACCCGGAGCGAGGAAAACGCCGGGAACAGTTCAGGATTATAATTGCTGGCCGCCCGCAATAATCACAGACCAATTAATAATGAGTATGAATAAATAGCGAGTAGCTTATTACGGAGAATATGCAATACGAAGTTTGAATAATTTTTTCAGCCTGCACCAGCCAACCTACACCTCACTCCAATTAATTAGCGGCTATGGATATAACTACACCCGTTTTTCATTTATGGCGAAAAAGCAATAGCAAAATAATGCTAAAAAAACGTGTACAACGCCCCGTTAAACATGTCCAAAATTGTACAACAGAGAGCGTGATTATATAAGCGAACGGGCTTTCCCTGGCCGGTCGAGTTTGTTTGAGATCATGATCGGCATCACTTTTCTGGCCAACATTACAGCGACTAAAATTAATAATTATTAATTTTCCTTAAGGTAAGGAGCCAATTAACCACTTGAATAAAAAGAGATTGTTTAAAAATTAATTTTTCAAGAATCATACTTTTAGTCACGAAAGATTAACTATAATCTTGGGTGACTTTGTTAAGAAATAATTTTGATGCTGTAAATAATCTGGACACATAAGTTTCGCTTGATATACTTTTTGCGTTTTCATCTTTGCAACATGGAGCGTCGCAAATATCTCTGACCGGGTGGTCAATAAGCCTTTCGTATGAATTTACTTATGAAATATGGAGAAACTCAGTAATTCTCCAACGTTTTTTTGTACGTATTGCAATATGCAATGTGTAGCGTTGACTGTCTCGGGCAGGAATAAAAAATATAAGGGGTGTTATGCGTATCGCACAGCAATATAAAAAGATTGCCTTCAGGCAAGGTCTACGAGCGTCCTGCGCTCTGAGTCTATGTTTATTTTTTCCCGTCCTGGCAAGCGCAGCGGATTCAAACTACGACCAACTTATTATTCAGGCGCGTGAAGGGAATACGCGCGGGCTGCTCGATTATATGCATGCTCAGGAACAGCAAAGCGAGCTGAATGCCAACCAGGTGGCCGACTGGCTACAGGTGGCAGGATGGTCCGGCAATGATGCGGAAGTCACCCGCGTCTGGCAGCGCTATCACACCAGCATGGACATCCCGGTCAGGGGCGTGGCCGCCGCCGCGCGCGCGTACCGCAATCAAAAGCAGTGGAATACCTCGCTCAGTTTATGGGAGCAGGCCCGCCAGCTTGAGCCCAGGAACGATGACCTGCACGTCGGTTGGGTAATGACGCTGGCGGACGCGAAGCAAAACTATCGCGCTCTGCAGGAAGCCGAAGCGATGCTGGTCGCCGATCCGAGCGCCAGGAACTATCAGCTGCTGGCCTATGTGTATCGCTCACAGGGTAAAAGCTGGGATACGCTGTTCGCCACCACCCGAGCCGAGGGGATTGAGCCAACCAACGCCGAGCTGGAACAGTCGCTGCTCGGTACACTGTCGGCCAACCGCATCTCCGGCCCGGCGCTGAATATGTCGCAGTCCGCCAAAATTTCTCCGCAATTCGAACGCACCCTGGAAGCCGACGCCGCCGCCGAGCTGGTGCGCATGTCTTTCACCTCCACACGCAGCGAGCGCGATCGCTTTTTAGTGGCCGACAAAGCCCTCGCCCGTTACGACGTTTTACTGAAGAAATGGAAAGACGATCCCGCTGCCGCCGTGGAATATCGCCGCGCCCGCGTTGACCGCCTCGGTGCGCTATTGAACCGTAATCGTTACAGCGAAGTGGTCAGCGAATATGAATCCCTGCTCGCTGACGGTAAACCGGTGCCAGACTACGCGCGCCGCTGGGCCGCCTCGGCATATCTGGCCGATCGTAAGCCGCAGGAAGCGCAGAAATTATTTAGCGAACTGTTCGGCCCAACCAACGCCGTCAACCTGCCGACTGATGATGAACAGGATCTGTTTTACGCCTACATGGAAAGCGAAAACTACGCCATGGCCCAACAGGAAGTGGTGCAGATCCTCGAAAAAAGCCCGTACCAGCGTCACTTCTACGGCTCACCGACGCCGGGCCCGAACGATAAATGGTTACTGGGCCGCACCCTGCTGGTGCAGTACGAGGTGATGACCAACGACCTGCCCGCCGCCGAGAAACTTAGCTATAACCTGGCGCGCAGCGCGCCGGGCAACCAGGGGCTGGTCATAAACTATGCCTCGGTGCTGGACGCGCGCGGCTTGCCCCGCGCCGCCGAACGGGAACTGAAAATCGCCGAGGCGCTGGAGCCCTCTAACCTGGAGCTGGAGCGCCAGCAGGCCTACGTTGCGCTGGATCTTCAGGAGTTTCGGCAGATGGACTTGCTGACCGACGATGTAGTTGATCGCAGCGGTGAAGATCCGGCTTCCCAGCGGCTCGACCGCATCCGCGATATTCATCATAAATCGGAACTGCGCATCAGCGGTTCGCAGGGCATTGACTCCGACAGCCCGGTGAGCGGCAGCCATGACTTTACGCTCAACTCGGCGATTTATGGCCCGCCAATGGGCGATAACTGGCGGCTGTTCGCCGGGTTCAACTATGCCAACAGCGAATTTGAAGAAGGGAAAGGTATCACCCGCGATGCGCTGGGTGGCATCGAATGGCGCGCCCGCGATTACTGGATTGAAGCCGAACTGTCGAACCGCAACTACAACGGCGGCGACAAATTAGGCGCACGGCTCTCAGGCTGGCACGACTTCAACGACAACTGGCGCGTCGGCGGTTCTGCCGAGCGGCTATCGCAAAACACGCCGCTGCGCGCAATGCGTAACGACGTGACGGCGGATGGCGGCACCGCGTATGTGCGCTGGTACCAGAACGAACGCCGCGAATATCAGTTCAGCGTCGCGCCGAGCTGGTTCTCCGACGGCAACAACCGGTGGGAATTTGGCCTGAGCGGCAAAGAGCGGATGTTGACGCGTCCGAACTTAACGCTCGATTTCACCCCCAGCCTGTACGGCAGCGTAAACAGCAAAGAGAACGTGCCTTACTTCAACCCGAAACAGGATTTTTCCGTTACGCCAGCCATTCAGGCGGAACATGTCATGTACCGCCATTACGAAACCGTATGGAGCCAGCGTCTGGTCGCGGGCGTGGGTGCCTACTGGCAGAAAAATTACGACACCGGTCTGATTACCCAGGCGGGATACGGTCAGCGGTTGCAGTTAAACAATACCTTCGACGCCGGCGTCATGTTGACCTGGGACAAACGTCCCTACGACGGGAAACGTGAGCAAAACCTTGGCGTCGCCTTTGATCTGAATGTACGGTTTTAAGGATTAATCATGCTGAAACACGTGTTCCGTATCGCACTGTTGGTGGCGTCCTGGTTACTGATCACCGCCTGCGGCAATGCGCAAAAACCACGCTTCTTACCGCCGGATCAACGTCCGCAGCTCGAAGCGAACAGCCCCTGGCCGCAGAACAGTTTTTTAGTGCTCGGATACCATGACGTGGAAGATAACGCCGCCGATCAGCGTTATCTGTCGGTGCGCACCAGCGCCCTGAACGATCAAATGGCCTGGCTACGTGACCATGGCTACCACCCGGTCAGCGTTCAGCAAATCCTCGATGCCCATAACGGCGTCCGCCCGTTGCCCGCTAAAGCGGTGTTACTGACTTTCGATGACGGTTACCGCAGCTTCTATGACCGCGTCTGGCCGCTGTTACAGGCCTATAAATTCCCTGCGCTGTGGGCCCCGGTGGGAAGCTGGGTCGATGCGCCGCCGAATCAAAAGGTGAATTTCGGCGGCTTAATGACCGAGCGTAATAAGTTCGCCACCTGGGATATGGTGCGCGAGCTGAGCCGGTCGCATCTGGTAGAAATCGGCTCGCATACCTGGAACTCGCACTATGGCAGCCAGGCCAACCCGCAGGGGAGCCAACTACCCGCTGTGGCAAACCGTCTGTATGACAAAAACACCGGTAAATATGAAACCGATGAGCAGTTCACTAAGCGTATCGAAAGCGATGTGGTGCGCATCACCGATAAAATCACGCAAGTCACCGGCAAAGCGCCACGCGCCTGGGTTTGGCCTTACGGGGCGTCCAACGGCACCTCGTTGGCAATCGCCAAAAAGCATGGCTACCAGATGGCGTTTACGCTGCAGGATGGCCTGGCGAACGCCAGCGATCTCAGCAGTATTCCGCGCGTACTGATTTCCGGTAACCCAAATATCCGCGAATTCGCCAACACTCTGAATCAGGTGCAGGAAATCTGGCCGAAGCGCGTGATGCACATCGATCTCGATTACGTCTACGACAAAAATCCGGCACAGCAAAAACGCAATATCGACAAGCTGATCCAGCGCGTGTACGACATGAAAATCACCCATGTCTATCTGCAAGCCTTCGCCGACCCGACGGGCGACGGCACCGTGCGCTCGGTGTACTTCAATAACAGCGTTCTGCCGGTACGCGAAGACCTGTTTAACTATATGGCCTGGCAGCTACAAACCCGAGCCGGGGTTGTGGTGTATGCGTGGATGCCGGTGCTGGCCGTTGACCTCGAGAAATCAATCCCTCGCGTGCAGGCCTGGAACCCGAAAACCAATCGGGTAGAGACCAGTAAACAGCACTATCAGCGGATCTCGCCGTGGAGCCAGCAAGGCCGCCAGCAAATCACTCAGCTTTACCAGGACCTGGCGCGCTACGCCTCGTTCCGCGGCGTGCTGTTCCATGACGATGCGATGCTGACGGATTTTGAAGACGCCAGCCCGGTGGCGATGAACGCCTATCGCGCCGCTGGTTTCAACGGCACCATCAGCGATATTCGCAGCAACCCGGAGACGTTCCAGCGCTGGACGCGCTATAAGAGCCGCTACCTGATCGACTATACCCGCTCCCTGACTCAGGCGGTGCGGGATATCCGCGGCCCGTATGTCAAAACGTCGCGCAATATCTACGCGATGCCGATCCTCGAACCGGAAAGCGAAGCCTGGTTCGCGCAAAACCTTAACGATTTCCTCTCGACCTATGACTGGACCGCGCCGATGGCAATGCCGCTTATGGAAGGCGTCCCTTTGAATGAGAGTAATGCCTGGCTGGACAAGCTGGTACGAACGATAGCGAAAGACCCGAAAGCGTTGAATAAGACGGTCTTTGAACTTCAAGCCAGGGACTGGAGCAAGGATGACAATCACTCGGAAATCAGCGGTGCGCAGTTAGCCGAATGGATGAAGCAGCTCCAGATGAGCGGCGCCAGACACTTTGGTTACTACCCTGATGATTTCATAAACGATAAGCCTGAGATGTCCCAGGTCAGACCGGCATTCTCATCTTTCTGGTATCCGAAAAATGATTGATCGCTTAATAGCTTTTCTCGTTCTTTGCCTGGTATTCAGCATCCCGCTCGGCGTAGCGGTGATCTTTACCGGCGAAATGATGCTGAACTTCGTGTTCTTCTGGCCGCTGTTTATGTCCGCCATCTGGATCACCGGCGGGATTTACTTCTGGTTTTACCGCGAGCGCAAATGGCCGTGGGGCAAAGAGGTGCCGCCGCCTGCGCTGGAGGGCAATCCGCTGATTTCCATTCTGATCCCCTGTTACAACGAGGGGCTGAACGCGCGGGAAACAGTCGAAGCCGCCCTGGCGCAGCGCTATGAAAACATTGAAGTGATCGCCATTAACGACGGTTCTTCCGACAACACCGCCGACGTGCTCGACCAGCTGGCTGCGGAGTATCCGCGCCTGCGTGTGATCCACCTGGCGGAAAACCAGGGCAAAGCGGTGGCGCTGAAAACCGGGGCCGCCGCCGCGCGCAGCGACTTCCTGGTGTGTATCGACGGCGATGCCCTGCTGGATCGCGATACCGCCGCCTATCTGGTCGCACCGCTGTTGCAGTTCCCACGCGTCGGTGCGGTAACCGGTAACCCGCGCATCCGTACCCGCTCCACGCTGATTGGCCGCGTTCAGGTGGGGGAATTCTCTTCCATTATCGGGCTGATTAAGCGTACCCAGCGTATTTACGGACAGGTGTTTACCGTTTCCGGGGTGATCGCTGCATTCCGCCGCAGTGCGCTGGCGGAAGTGGGCTACTGGAGCCCGGATATGATCACCGAAGACATTGATATCAGCTGGAAATTGCAGCTACGCCACTGGTCGATATTCTTCGAACCGCGTGCGCTGTGCTGGATTTTGATGCCGGAGACGTTAAAGGGTCTGTGGAAACAGCGTTTGCGCTGGGCACAGGGCGGCGCGGAGGTGTTTCTGGTGAATATGCGCCGCCTGGCGGCCTGGGAATATCGCCGCATGTGGCCGTTGTACTGGGAGTTTACGCTGTCCACCACCTGGGCCTTCGCCTACGCCATGAGCGTGGTGCTGTTTGTACTGGGCTACCTGGTGCCGATGCCGGAAGATTTACAGATCCACAGCCTGTTCCCTCCGGCCTTTACTGGCCTGATGCTCGGCGTGGTCTGCTTGTTGCAGTTCCTGGTCAGCCTGTTGATTGAGCGCCGTTACGAAAAAGGCATCGCCGGTTCGCTGTTCTGGGTGATTTGGTTCCCGGTGGTGTACTGGATGCTCAGCCTGTTCACTACCCTTGTGGCATTCCCGAAAGTCATGCTGAAACGCCAGCGCGCCCGCGCGCGTTGGGTGAGTCCTGACCGTGGTATTGGGAGGATATAATGATTGAACAACCGTTAATTTTCACTGAACAGCGTAAGCTGCCAAAATTTATCGATACGGTGCTGACCATTGCCGCCTGGCTGGGTTTTGGCTACCTGATTTATCTGGGGCTGGTGAAGGCGCTATCGGAAAACGCCTTTATGGGACCGCGCCCGTTTGAATCAACGCTGGTCACTCTGGCGCTCTATTTTCTGATCGCGCTGGTGAACGGGTTAGTGCTGATCCTGTGGGCCAAATATAACCAGCTGCGCTTTCGCGTGGAGCGCCGTAAGCGCCGCCCGGCGCTGGCTCCCAAAGAGCTGGCGGTCAGTTTCCATATTACGCCGGAACTGGTGACTGAACTGAATAAAGCGCGGGTGCTGACGGTTCATCATAACTCGATGGGAGGGATATCGTATGTCGATATTAAGCAGGGGATTAATGATAACCTGCTGCCTGCCCCGCCGCTAAAGCTACAAATGATGCCCCCACCGCTGCGCCAAACGTCACCGGCGACGTTGTAGAGGGGCCGTAAGGGAAAACGCCAGCGAGACGCTGGCGTTTTTGTCTGGAATCATGGCCGCAATAAATTGTATATCCCATTGACATATCCCATGAGGATTTTATGCTTTTAGATTAAAAGACGTACACATACCGGAGGCCATCATGGGTAAAACGACTGTATTCAAAAGCAACCGCAGTCAGGCGGTTCGCTTGCCAAAAGCCGTTTCGTTGCCGGAAGACGTAAAGCATGTTGAGATCGTCGCGGTGGGTCGTACCCGTATCATCACACCCGCGGGAGAACGCTGGGACAGCTGGTTTGATGGCGAGGGTGTCAGCGATGACTTTATGTCCGACAGGGAACAACCGGCAGCGCAAAGCAGGGATGATTTTTGATGCTGAAATATCTCCTTGATACCAA
This sequence comes from Atlantibacter subterraneus, assembly GCF_007570865.1. Lineage (GTDB taxonomy): Bacteria > Pseudomonadota > Gammaproteobacteria > Enterobacterales > Enterobacteriaceae > Atlantibacter > Atlantibacter subterraneus. The sequence goes on from NZ_VLPS01000008.1 coordinate 225,878, forward strand.
TATTTGTATTTTTACGATGAAGAACAAACCACAAATTGTCCGTGATGCCTTCAATCGGCATGACGGACAAATGTGTATCAGCTCAGTCTCGTTGATGGAACTTATTGTGGGGGCGGAAAAATCATTACAGGTCGAGAGAAATTTGCGCGCAATTGAAGGATTTACTGCTCGTCTGGTGGTACTTCCCTACGATGTGGGTGCCGCTAATCATACAGGCCAAATCAGGGCCGACCTGGAGCGAAAAGGCACGCCTGTTGGTGCTTACGATTATATGATTGCAGGCCATGCACGTTCTCAGGGGTTGATTGTGGTGACGAATAATCGGCGCGAATTCGATCGCGTGCCGGGATTACGGGTTGAAGACTGGACCGCACAATAAGCTTTTATTTATCAATCAAGTCGCTAACAGTAATGTACCGATAGTGGATACATTACTGCCAGTACACGGGAATTTTCGAAAAGTGGCGCAGATTAATGAACGCCCTTTCCGCCTTCACCGCCAATCATCATTAACCCGGCTTCAGTCCGTACATAGCGCGGCGCTTTAAGATCCGTTACCAGCACCGAAACTAATTCAGATAACAGCCCGGTCACCGATTCTTGCTGTTGCGCCGTCTGCTGATGTTGTAATAACAACTGAGCGAGTGCCGCGCAGTATTCCCGTAATGTTTCGGAATCCGTTGCGAGGGGGCAGCGATAATTGCCCGGCGTGGCTGCATCAGTGGTTAGCCTGTCGATGAGATGCGGCGGTAATGGCGCTTGTAATACGCTTCTTAACACTTCCAGCCCGGCCAGCAACCGCCCGCACAGCGCCATACGCTCGGTGTGGTTGTCGCTTTCAATCAACGCGTCGGCATGGTGACGGCAGCGGTCGAGTAAGTCGAATAAATCCAGGCTGTTACCCAGTGGCGCAGAAAGCAGAAGCGGGATCGCAGAGTGGGTATCTGATTCGGGGAGCACGATTTCAGGACGAGCGAGTGTGGTACTATTAGCGTTAGCCATAGCGTTACTCCGTGATTAACGTTTGTGGTTAGACGCCTCGGTAGTGGTTGCAAGCACTCCGGGGCGTTGTTTATGGTGGTTTTACTATGCTAAAGTGGCCACCAATGAAACCTAAATTATTCCGTAGGTGGCCTCTTGTCAATTATCAAAAGAGATAAAAAATCGACAATTGGGGGACAGGCCCCACAATTCAAAATGCGTATTGATCCTGCTTTAAAAGAGCAACTTGACGCCGAGGCCGCAGCACAAGGCATAAGTCTGGCGAACTGGTTTAAAAACCTGGCGCGTGAGGCGTTACGGCAGAAAGGAATTGAGCCGAAGGGGTAAGACAGTTATCAGATTTTTGCCTGCAACGTTGCAGCATTTACCAATATCGTTTTTACAGCCCCACCACATCCACATTCATTATCCGATGGAGCCGGTGCCGATAGCACTGTAATACCCGCGCCACATCGCTTTCAGGCATAAACGACGCGCGATAAACCTTCTCAACCGTCACCGCCTCTTTCTGCATCTGTGCAAACAGGCGTAACACCACGGCACGCGCCAGCCTCATCGCCTCGCCCAGCAGTAAAAAATCTTTGCCGAGATATTCGCCGTACTGGGTTTTCATGCCCGGGGCCAGATCCTGTTCCCCTTCTTCGCAGCGCAGAAGCGGCAATGCTAAAAATCCTCTGTTAAACGCGGCCGGATAAGGCGCAACGCTGACAAAATCATAAACCGGTGCCAGTTCAGGCGCGCCCGCAACCGGCAGGATCAGCCCGAAATTACGCAAGTGCATATCGTTGTTGCCCAGCAGGTAAGCGTAAGCAATGCGCCGGAACAGGTCGATTTTGAACGCCAGGTTGTCATTAACGTGAGCAAGCAGGAACTCAGCCAGCTGTTGATAACTCACATATTGTTTACCGTCTTCGCGAATTTTGCCGTACTTTTCGCCCACGTTCATCGCAGCGTCCAGTTGCTCCTGATGTAATGCTTTTCCATGGGCGTCCCGGTCGAAGCGGCGCACGATAAAGGCATATTCATCCGCATCGCCAGGCTGGGTGTTAGCAAAACGTACCAACCCGTGCGGCGGCACGGCAAACCCCAGACGCGACATCAACGTCATGGTGGCGTGTTCGTTTTCCGCCAGGAAAGGAAACTCCGCCGGAGAGGGCTTGAGAATATAGTCGCCCTGATGATTGACCACGTTAAACGCGCCGTTTTGCTGTACTACCTGTAATTTCGGCTGATAGCCGGAAATACTCATCCCCGCCTGCGCTTTCGGCAGTTCAGCAATAAACTCGCTGTGGGAGAAAGGAAGCTGCGGATCGGCCCGTCCATTGCCGGTGAGCTGTTTTAAACCGCGCGAGGAATAACCCGTCGCCTCATCGCGCGGATGCAGCGGCGTCAGAGAGATTCGACAGTTTGCCATTACGCCTCCTCAGCCCTGATTTGCACCGCGCCAATCAGGTTTTTACCGTTATCAATAAGCATCCCCAGCAGATCTTTTTCATCCCGCTGTTGAAGCTGGCTATAGCGATTCCTGAGCCAGCCTTCCGGAGCCAGTGAGACAAAAAAAGGGTGCAGCGTGGTGCAGTGAAATGTGCGCTGACTGACCGGTAAACTCAGCGACAGTGGCGGCCCCTGATAGTCATCGCGATAGGTAAAGCGAAAACCAGTTGCCTCCTGCACCAGTTCGCCAACCGGTTCGCCATACAGCAGCACGGTTACACGGCGGTGCATAGCTTTACTCCCAGCACCCGGGCGACGTTCAGGACGGTGCCGAATTTAACCTGTTCAGGATCTTTAAACAGTCGTTTGAGGGTAGAGACCGATACGCCGGTTTGAAGCTCGAGCATGGCCAGATCGATGCCCAGCTGTTTACGTCGGTCATTGAGTAAAGCGCCAAGCTCAGCGGGAGTTTCAATCGCCTGCGCGCTACCCGACGGTGCGGCAGCATCATGGTTTAGCAGACTTTGACGAACATGATTAAGCTCTTCGCTCAGCGCTTGCAGTTTCCAGGTGACAGAGGCAAGGGTGTTTTCGTTCATAAATGAGCCTTATGAGGACGATGAATAATTTATAGCTCAAATAAGAAACATAAAAAAAGCAACCAGGCCATATAAAGTCTATTTTCTTTCTAAAACCAATATAAAGTTTATATATGACCCATTGAAGGTTTGTTATAAGCATATCTGCCTATAAAAAAAACCGGAGCAATAGCCCCGGTTCGTTCACGCTCCGTTACCTTACGGCAGCGGTCTTTCCCCGTTCTCATCCTGGTCCACCGCAAAGCAGGCTACCAGCTGCCCGCCGTAAGACTTAAGCGGCGGCTGCAACTGGGTACAGGGGCCGAAGCGGCGGCGGCAGCGGGCGTTAAACGCGCAGCCCGGTGGCGGGTTGAGCGGACTTGGCAGCTCGCCGGTGAGTTTGATGCGCTCGCGGCGGTCGTCCGGGTTCAGGCGCGGCGTCGCGGAGAGCAGCGCCTGAGTGTACGGATGACGCGGATTATTGAAAATCTCATCCTTGGTGCCTTTCTCCACGCAGCGGCCCAGATACATCACCATCACTTCATCGGCGATGTGCTCTACCACCGAGAGATCGTGGGAGATAAACACGTAAGACAGCCCCAAATCCTGCTGCAAATCCATCATCAGGTTCAGCACCTGGGCGCGTACCGACACGTCCAGCGCGGAGACCGGTTCGTCGGCGATCACCACGTCCGGATCGAGCATCAGACCGCGAGCGATAGCGATACGCTGACGCTGGCCGCCGGAGAACATATGCGGATAGCGGTCATAGTGTTCGGTTTTCAGGCCGACTTTCGCCATCATTGCCAGCGCTTTCTCGCGGCGCGCGTCCTTGCTGAGATCGGTGTTGATCAGCAGCGGCTCTTCGAGGATCTGGCCCACTTTTTTACGCGGGTTGAGCGATCCGTACGGGTTCTGAAACACGATCTGGATTTTCTGGCGGCGCAGCTTCTGCGCCTGCGGATCGTGCTTGAGCAGATCCTGGCCCTGATAATACAGCTCGCCGCCGGTGGGCGTTTCAATCATGGTCAGCAGGCGGCCCAGGGTGGATTTACCACAGCCGGACTCGCCCACCACTGCCAGCGTTTTGCCGCGCTCCAGGCTGAACGACACGCCGTCCAGCGCTTTTACCAGCCGCTCCTGGGCGAACATCCCTTTTTTGACCGGGTAGTATTTCTTTAAATCAATAGCCTGCAACAGCGGTTGCGTGGTGGCCTCAAGCGTACTCATAGTTTGGCCTCCCGGCGTCATCGAGTGGGTAGTGGCATTTCGACTGACGACCGTTGTCGACGGTATTCAAATCGGGTTCTACGCTGCGGCATTTGTCGGTGGCGTAGGGGCAACGCGGATTTAGCAGGCAGCCGTTCGGGCGGTCATATTTACCCGGAACCACGCCCGGCAATGACGCCAGACGCGCTTTATCCTGAGCAAACTCCGGCAGCGCGCGCAGCAGCGCCTGGGTGTACGGATGGCGCGGCGCGCGGAAAATATCCCGCGAGTCGCCCGCTTCTACCACCTGGCCCGCGTACATCACGATGATTTTGTGGGCCGCTTCCGCGACCAGCGCCAGGTCATGGGTGATCAGGATCAGCGCCATGTTCTCGCGCTGTTGCAGTTCCAGCAGCAGCTCGATGATCTGCGCCTGGATGGTCACATCCAGCGCCGTGGTCGGTTCATCGGCGATCAGCAGTTTTGGCCGACAGGCAATTGCCATGGCGATCATCACGCGCTGGCTCATCCCGCCGGACAACTGGTGCGGATACACGTCCAGCCGCGAGGCCGGGTCGGGGATCCCCACCTGGTTAAGCAAATCAATCGCCCGCTGACGACGGGTTTTCTTGTTGCCGCCCTGATGCACTTTGATGGCTTCCATAATCTGGAAACCCACGGTATAGCAGGGGTTCAGGCTGGTCATCGGATCCTGGAAAATCATCGCCACTTCCGAGCCCACCAGATTACGGCGCTCTCTTTCAGAAATGCGTTTCAAATCCTGGCCGTTAAACGCCAGGTTGTCCGCCATGACGCGGCCCGGATAATCAATCAGCCCCATAATCGCCAGCGAGCTTACCGACTTACCGGAACCGGATTCGCCGACGATACCCACCACCTGGCCTTGCTCCACGCTGTAACTGACACGGTCAACGGCACGGAACGGGGTGCCTTCGTCGCCGAAGTGCACCGATAATTTATCTACATTCAATAACGCCATCTCGTGCCTCTTTACTGCTTGAGTTTGGGATCGAGCGCATCACGCAGGCCGTCACCCATCAGGTTAAATGCCAGCACCGTCAGCAGGATAGCCAGACCCGGGAAGGTCACTACCCACCAGGCACTTTGTGCGAACTGCAACACGTCGGAGAGCATGGTGCCCCATTCCGGTGTTGGCGGTTGCGCACCCATGCCGAGGAAGCCAAGGGCGGCCATATCGAGAATGGCGTTAGAGAAGCCCAGCGATGCCTGAACAATCAGCGGCGCGAGGCAGTTAGGGAAAATGTTGATGAACATCTGGCGCATTGCGCCAGCGCCCGCCACGCGGGATGCGGTCACGTAATCGCGGTTCACTTCTACCAGCACCGCCGCGCGGGTTAAGCGCACGTAGTGCGGCAGCGCCACGAAGGTGAGCGCCAGCGCGGCGTTACCGATCGACGGGCCGAAAATCGCCACCAGCACCAGCGCCAACAGCAGGCTGGGCAGCGCCAGCATGATATCGACCACGCGCATGATGACGTTATCGACGATGCCGCCGAAGTAACCGGCGATCAGGCCGAGCACGATACCCATCACCAGCGACAGCACCACCACCAGGCAGCCCACCAGCAGCGACAGGCGTGCGCCATACATCAGGCGCGACAGCACATCGCGGCCCACGTCATCTGTTCCCAGCAGATGCGCCAGACTGCCGCCGTCCTGCCAGGCAGGCGGTGCCAGCAGCGCGTCGCGGAACTGGTCCGCCGGGTTATAGGGCGCGATAAAGTTAGCGAACACGGCGATAAAAAGCACCACCACCACGTACACCAGCCCAACGACCGCACCTTTGTTGCGTTTAAAGTAGTGCCAGAATTCCTGCATCGGCGTCATCGGCACCGGTGCGGCCACCACCTTGTTTTCTGTCATTTGCGTCATGATGGCCCCTTATTTCTTATGACGAATACGCGGGTTCACCACGCCGTACAGCAAATCGACCAGCAGGTTAACCAGGATAATCATGGTTGCCACCAGCAGTACACCGCCCTGCACCACCGGATAATCTCGGCGTTGCAGCGCGTCAATCAGCCAGCGCCCCAGGCCCGGCCAGGAGAAGATGGTTTCAGTAAGGATCGCGCCCGCCAGCAGCGTGCCGACCTGCAAACCGATGACCGTTACCACCGGCAGCATTGCATTACGCAGCGCGTGGACGATGATGACGCGCATACGGGTCAGGCCCTTGGCGCGCGCGGTGCGGATGTAATCTTCACCCAGCACTTCCAGCATCGAGGAGCGCGTCATACGCACAATTACCGCCAGCGGAATGGTGCCGAGCACGATGGCCGGTAAAATCATATGGGCCAGTGCATCAATAAAGTTGCCCTCTTCGCCCCAAATCGCGGTGTCGATCAGCATAAAACCGGTCAATGGATTGGCGTCGTCGAGGAACACCATGTCGCTCACACGTCCGGAAACCGGCGTCAGGTTCCATTGCACCGAGACCAGCATGATCAGCATCATGCCCCACCAGAAAATCGGCATGGAGTAGCCGGTCAGCGCCAAGCCAACGGCGGTGTGATCGAAGATGGAGCCGCGTTTTACCGCCGCCAGTACCCCAACCGGAATACCCACCGCAACGGCAAAAATCATGGCGCACACCCCGAGTTCCAGGGTCGCCTGGAAGCGAGGCACGAATTCGTCCCAAACCGGGAGACGGCTTTTTAATGAAATGCCTAAATCACCGTGCATTACGCCCCAGATGTAATTGACGTACTGCTGCCACAGCGGCTTATCAAGGCCGAGCGCTGCCAGCATTTCAGCGTGACGCTCCGGGGAGAGCCCGCGTTCGCCAGCCATAATCATGACCGGGTCGCCTGGGATCATATGAACGAATGCGAAGGTGAGTAGGGTGATGCCTATGAAGGTGGGAATAACCAACCCCAGGCGTCGAAGGATGAACTGCAGCATATCCCGAATTCTCAGTAATCTCCCGGCGCGTTGCCGCGCCAGGATTGTATTGCTCACAAATCTTTCACCCCTTCTCCTGGCGGAGAAGGGGAATAAAAGCTCTTTTAACTTTTATTATTCGACAGAAACGTTTTCGAAGTGGTGCTTGCCTAACGGATCAACCACATAGCCTTTAACTTCTTTACGCACAGGCTCGTAAACGGTGGAGTGAGCGATGATCAGCGCCGGAGCCTGGTCATGCATCACTACCTGAGCCTGTTTGTACAGTTCGATACGCTTGTTGTGGTCTTCCGCAGCGCGTGCCGGTTGGATCAGATCTTCAAACGGCTTGTAGCACCAGCGAGAGTAGTTGGAACCGTCTTTCGCCGCATCGCAGCTGAACAGGGTAGCGAAGAAGTTATCCGGGTCCCCGTTGTCGCCGGTCCAGCCCATCATCACTGCCTGATGCTCGCCCGCTTTGGCGCGCTTCAGATACTCGCCCCACTCGTAGGTCACGATCTTGGCCTGAACGCCGATTTTCGCCCAGTCAGCCTGGATCATCTCTGCCATACGGCGCGCGTTCGGGTTGTAAGGACGCTGTACCGGCATCGCCCACAGCTCAACGGTAAAGCCTTCCTGACCGGCTTCTTTCAGCAGCGCTTTGGCCTTCTCAACGTCATAGGTGTAGTCCTTAACGTCGTCGTTATAGCCCCACATGGTCGGCGGGATCAGGTTTTTAGCCGCAACGCCAGCACCCTGATAAACCGCTTTGATGATCGCTTCTTTGTTTACCGCGTAAGTCAGCGCCTGACGCACTTTCACGTCATCAAACGGTTTCTTCTCGGTGTTGAAAGACAGGTAGCCCACGTTCAGACCGGCCTGCTCCATCAGGTTGATGTTTTTGTCCTGCTTCATGCGCGCGATGTCTGCCGGATTCGGGTACGGCATCACCTGGCATTCGTTTTTCTGCAGTTTGGCGTAACGCACGGACGCGTCCGGAGTAATGGAGAACACCAGGCGGTCGATCTGCGGTTTGGTGCCCCAGTAGCCTTCAAACGCTTTATACAGAATACGGGAGTCTTTCTGGTACTGCTGCAGCTGGAACGGACCGGTGCCGATTGGGTTCAGGTCCACTTTCTCCGGCGTACCGGCTTTCAGCATGTTGTCAGCGTACTCTTTAGAGAGGATCGACGCGAAGTCCATCGCCAGGTCCGCCAGGAACGGCGCTTCCGGGCGAGTCAGCACGAACTGCACGGTTTTGTCGTCGACTTTTTTCACTTCAGAAATCAGCGCCGGGAGGCCCATGCCTTCGAAGTATTCATAGCTGCCGCCAGATACTTTGTGGTACGGGTTCTGCTCGTTTTTCTGACGATCGAAAGAGAACACCACGTCGTCGGCGTTAAATTCGCGCGTCGGTTTGAATTCTTTGCTGTCCTGCCACTTCACGCCCTGGCGCAGGTGGAAGGTATAGGTTTTACCGTCTTCGCTGATTTCCCATTTCTCAGCCAGGCCCGGGATCACTTCGGTGGTGCCGGTTTTGAACTCAACCAGACGGTTGTAGATTGGCACAGAGCTGGCGTCATAGGTGGTGCCAGAGGTGAAAAGCTGCGGGTTGAAGCCTTCCGGGGAACCTTCTGAACAGTAAACCAGGGTTTTCGCTTGTACACTTGCTGCGACAGTCATCGCCACCAGGCTAAGACCAAATTTCAGCATCCCTGACTTCTTCAAGGAAATACTCATTATTCTGCTCCAATGTGATTTGTGTTGTGTTTACTCGCCCTGGTCCGTTTTACTTCTCTGCGGAGACGCGTAGGCACCGGGAAAAACTCCGGGTGTGGCTGCGTTACCGTAGCTGTAAACCGAAATACGTTGAGTAATTACCGTCAGACCTTTTTTTGTTTTTTACCGGTCTTAACGGAATCTGCCCGAAGGGCAATGTGAGGATGGGGAATCCTTTCATTTGAATGTCTGAGTTGCAGTACAGATCGTCCATAAAGTGCCCCTCACGCCCTACAATCTGTCAACAGAATGTGAAAACGTCAATACAGGACTCCGTTATTTACAACCGGGGTGAGAAACGGCAGACAAAGATTAAAAAAACTTCGCACCGCTATTTCCAGCACGGAAAATTATGCTACCGGCAACCTGGCAGAATAATCGTCTTGCTTCTCTGCTCTGACTAGCTATATCCATTTGTTGACGATATTTGAAATTTCTTGAGCAATGGCGAAGATATGAACGCTAAATGCCGAAAAGTTTGTGCCTTTCAGCAAAAAATCCTGAGGCTATCCATAAGTAGAGCGGAAAACCCACACCGGCTTTCATAATAAAATTCAATGAAAAATGTCACAAAACGGTGATGACGCGGTAAAAACGTTGCTAATTATCGATAACGAATTAAGTTCCAGTTTCAGCCGTTTAATTCTGGTAGCCTGATAGCCCTTTATAACGTAATCCGGAGGAAGGTTTATGCACATTACGGCCCAGGCTCTCCAGGTGGTGATTACCACAGCGCGCTGCGGAAGTTTTGCGGCTGCAGCGGAGGAATTACATAAGGTCCCGACGGCCCTGAGCTATACCGTGCATAAACTGGAAAGCAGTCTGGGCGTGCGTTTATTTGAGCGCGACGGAAAACAACTGCGCCTGACGGAAGCGGGTCGCTTTTTTATTAAAAAGGGTGAATTAATCCTGGCGGAGCTGGATGAATTAAGTTTTTCCACCCAGCGTATTTCCGCAGGCGTGGAAACGCGGCTGAGCCTGTCGCTAAATAACATCATCAGCATGAAGCCGATTTATGAATTATTGCGCGACAGCGAGCGCCATTTTCCCCAAACCGAAATTCATATTTCCATTGATGTGCATGACGGCGTCTGGGACGCGCTGCTGGATAAGCGCGCGGATATCGCTATTGGCGCGCCGAATTTAAAAGCCGGAAACGAAATTCGCTGTGAAGATATTGGCACTGCGGAATGGGTGTTCGCCATTAGCCCGGATCATCCGCTGGCCGCGTACCAGCGCCCGCTGCGCTCCGAGGATTTACGCCCGTGGCCGGCGGTCTGTATCCGCGATACCTCGGTGCGGCTGGAGCCGAAGGTCGCCTGGCTGCTGCGCGGCCAAAAAGCGCTGGTCGCCCCGGATTATCACAGCAAAATCGCCATGCATCTGGCGGGGCTGGGGATCGGTTTTCTGCCGTACCACATCTGTCAGCCGTGGCTGGATGACGGGCGCTTAGTCTGCATGACCATCGAAGAAGCCAAACAGCCGACGCCGCTCTATCTCGCGTGGTCGTCGGAGCATTCGCGCCCCTGTTTTTCCTGGTGGATGGAACAGTTACGCAAGCCAGCTATCCAGCAGCAGTTTTTACAGCCGCTGGCCTGACAGCGCGCGCAGGGTAAAGAACAGGCCGGTCAACATATCGTGCCCGGACGAATGGCCGTATTCCGCCACGCGCAATAACCGGTGATTCAGCGATAGGTTGCCAGGCGTGGTCAGCGCCAGCAGCTGCTCGCCGAAATGCCCGCGACAGCCGTAGGACAGCATTGCCCGGCTGATGGTAGTGGTGCGATCCAGCAGAGCGGTTATCGCCGCCGCCAGGTCATCGGCCCGGCGATGACGCGTTGCTTTCAGCGTAAACAGCATACCCAGCAAAAAATCATCCCCGGAGGGCGTCAGCCCCGCACCCGCGCCGATCAGCGTTTTTAGCGCGTCGCCAGGCGTTTGCCCGTCATCATCCAGCCAGGCCGCCAGCTGCCGCACCGCCTGCATCATCCGTTCATTACTGCTGTGCAGAATATTCCAGATGCCGTACTCCGGCGCGATGACGGGTAAAAATACCCGCAGCTGTGCCAGTAAGTTTTCCGGGAAAACCGCGTCGTGCGGCACGCAGGTGGACTGGCAGGGAACGTTCGTCAGCGATAAACGACAGCCCGCAGCGGCAAACGTGCCGTCTGCCTGCCGCCTCAGCGTCTCGCCAGCCGAAAACCGCGGACGCAAATCCGCGCACGCCATCCGCACCGCGCCAGGGGCCAACGGGGTGTCCTGGGTTAACAGCGTCAATAACTGATTGTCCGGCGTGGTGAAATTGCAGGCGTGATGAAACACCGAATGCACCACCAGCACCCCGCCGTTCAGCTGCTGCGGTACGCTATCGCACATCACAATGGCCGTTAAATCATTCAGTTTTCCGTTCACGTTTCCCCGCCTTTTTCTATCGCGATCACAAATTCGCGCTTTGCTTTTTCCACGTTTACCGTAATGGTCTATGGGCGATGTTTTCGCCAGGCCAGAGGCCGCAAGGCCTGAGCCATTGTGCCTGCATTAAAACGCCGCTGCCCTCAGTTTTTTTGAGGGTTAAGCAGAAATCCTTTTTGGGCGCGCGTCATAGCGCTTTCCTACACTGACCAAAGAACATACACCAGCAAGGAGCAGGTATGAAAACCCTTGATGCACAACCTTTTGCGTATTCGTTCGACCCGGCGACCACTGCGCTTATCGTGATTGATATGCAACGTGATTTCGTCGAGCCCCACGGCTTCGGTGAAGCGCTGGGCAATGACGTTTCTCTGCTGCGCCGGGCTATTGATCCCTGCCGCCGCCTGCTGGAAGCGGCACGCCATGCCGGGCTGTTTGTGGTCCATACCCGCGAAGGGCACCGCCCGGACCTCAGCAACTGTCCGGCAGCCAAACTGACGCGTGGCGGTAAAACTTTTATCGGCCAGCAGGGCACCATGGGCCGCATTCTGATTCAGGGCGAACCCGGCCACGACATCATTCCCGAACTCTACCCACAGGCAGGCGAGCCGATTATTGATAAGCCCGGCAAAGGGGCATTCTTCGCCACCGATCTTCACCTCATTCTTCAGGCCCGGGGCATTACGTCGCTGATTATTTGCGGCGTGACCACCGAAGTCTGTGTTCAAACCACCGCCAGGGAAGCCAATGACCGGGGCTATGAAGTGCTCATCCCCGAAGATTGCTGCGCTTCGTATTTCCCGGAATTTCACCGGGCCGCCCTTGAGATGATCAAAGCCCAGGGCGCGATTGTTGGCTGGGTGAGCGACGCCGACGCCGTTATCGACGCCCTGCGTTAATCCCTCGCTAAGGCTGTTCTTCTGCGCCGCTCGCTGCGGTGCAGGCACCCTATTATCTCAGGAACTGATAATGAAACTGCATTGCAAGAGTTACCCCAACCTGTACAAAGACTCGGTTTCTTTGATGCAGGTCTCCGCCAAACTCAACGCCTTTGAAGGCGTAAGCCAGGCCTCGGTGGCGATGGCGACCGACGCCAACATCGAGCGGATGCGCGACGCCGGGATGAATGTTGAGATGGACGCGCGCCCGAACGACCTACTGATCGCCCTGATGGCGGACGACGAAACCGGCGCGGCGGCGCTGGAGATGGCCGATGCGCTGTTGCGCCCGGATAACAGCCGCGACGGCCAGCAGAGCCTTGAACAGCGCGAGCCCACCAGCATCAGTATGGGCGTGGAAGATCAGCCGGACGCCACCCTGGCACTGATCTCCGTGCCGGGCCGCTATGCGGGCGGCGAAGCGATGAAAGCGTTGCAGAACGGCCTGAACGTCATGCTATTTAGCGACAACGTGCCGGAAGACGAAGAGCGCGCCATTAAAGAGTACGCTGCCGAACAGGGCCTGCTGGTGATGGGGCCGGACTGCGGCACCGCTATCGTTAACCACCTGCCGCTGGGCTTCGCCAACGTAATCCGCCCCGGCGCTATCGGCCTGGTAGCGGCCTCGGGCACCGGGCTTCAGGAAGTGAGCTGCGCCATCCACCATCTCGGCGAAGGCGTTTCTCAGGCGCTGGGTACCGGCGGGCGCGATCTGCATGAGGAGATCGGCGGCCTGAGTATGATCCAGGCGATCCGCATGCTGGCCGACGATCCCGACACCCGACTCATCACCCTGATCTCCAAACCTCCCGCACCTGCGGTCGCCGGGACGGTGCTGCGTCTCGCCGCAGGCTGCGGCAAGCCGGTGGTGGTGCATTTCCTCGGGGCGGACAGCCAGGAGATTGCCCGCTATGGCGTAACGGCAGCCAGTAGCCTGCAACATGCCGCCGCCGTCTCCGTGGCGATGCTGCGCGGCCAGACGCCGCCAGCGCCGGACGATCTGACCGCGCAGCAGCGCGATCGTCTGCGCATTGAAGCCGGGAAAATGGCCGCCGGGCAGCGTGATATTCGCGGCGTATTTGCCGGCGGCACCTTCTGCTACGAAGCCCAACTGGCGCTGATTGCCACCGGTTTAATCTGCGAGTCCAACTCGCCGGTAAAAGGCGCAACGCCGCTTCACGACAGCCACCGCGGCCAGGGCCACAGTTTTGTCGACATGGGCGACGACGAATTCACCCAGGGCCGCCCGCACCCGATGATCGACCCGACCCTGCGCGATGAGCGCTTAAAACGCGAGGCCGCCAGCCCGGAAACCGCCGTGCTGCTGTTTGACGTGGTGCTCGGCTACGGTGCCAGCGCCGATCCGTGTGCCGGTCTGCTGCCGCTGTTGCGCGAGGCGCAGCAGAACGCCCAACAGCAGGGCCGCCATCTGCTGATTATCGCTCACGTTTGCGGCACCGAACGCGACCCGCAGTCGCGCCAGCAGCAGATCGCCGCACTCACCGACGCAGGCGTGCTGGTCGCAGACAGCAACGTACAGGCCGCACAGATGGCGGCGTTTGTCGCTCAATTACGGAAATAGATTATGACTACGCTTTTTCAAAAACCGCTCAACGTGATCAGCCTCGGGCTGAGCAGTTTTGCCGACAACCTTCGCGAAGCGGGCGGCGACGTGTTGCACCTGAACTGGAAACCGGTCGCCGACGGCGACGCGCAGGCCAACTGGCAACTCGCCACGCTGCTTAACGATCCGCGCATCAACGCCGCCAACGAACAGGCGATTGCCCGCTATCTGGAAGCGCAGCCGGAACTGGTGGGTATCAGCACCGCCAGCGCGGCTATCCCGGCGCTTAACGGGCAGAAACGTATCCTCCACTCCGGCCCGCCTATCGCCTGGCAGGAAATGTGCGGCCCGGTGCAAGGCGCGATTGCCGGTGCGATTGTTTATGAAGGCTGGGCCAGCGATGTCGACCAGGCAATGGCAATGGCGGCGCGCGGGGATATCGCCCTGGAGCCGTGCCATCATTACGGCGCGGTCGGGCCCATGGCGGGAATTATCAGCCCGTCGATGCCGGTATGGGTGGTGGAAAACCGCACCCACGGCAACCGCACCTTTTGTAACTTCAACGAAGGGCTGGGCAAAGTTTTACGCTTTGGCGCGAACGGCGAAGAGGTGTTAACCCGCCTGCGCTGGATGGGCGATGTATTAGCCCCGGCGCTCGCTAAAGCGCTGGAAAGCACCGGCAGTATTGAGCTGAAGCCGATGATTGCCCAGGCGCTGCATATGGGCGACGAGTGCCATAACCGCAACGCCGCCGCCAGCGGTCTGTTCTTCAAACGCGTGGCCCCGGCGCTGGCGCGTATCGAAAACGGCCCGCAGGCGCTGGAGTTTATCGCCGCTAACGACCACTTCTTTCTGAACCTGTCGATGGCGGCCTGTAAAGCGATGCTCGACGCCGCGCGCGATGTGCCGTTCAGCTCGATGGTCACGGTGATGGCGCGCAACGGCGTTAACTTCGGCATTCAGCTTTCCGGCACCGGCAGCCGTTGGTTCCAGGCTCCGGCCAACCCGGTAGACGGCCTGTTCTTCCCCGGCTTTAGCGTGGAAGACGCCGCGGCGGATCTCGGTGATTCGGCCATCACGGAAACCGCGGGTATTGGCGGCTTCGCCATGGCGGCCTCCCCGGCGATAGTTAAATTCGTTGGCGGTACGCCGGTGGACGCCACCCGCCACAGTATGACCATGCAGGAAATCACCCTGACGCAAAACCCGGCCTTTACCCTGCCCGCGCTTAACTTCGCCGGTTCCGGCAGCGGCATCGACGCGCGTCGGGTGATCGACCGCAATATCCTGCCGGTGATTAACACCGGGATTGCCCATAAGCGTGCAGGCGTGGGCCAGATCGGTGCAGGCATCACCACCGCGCCGCTGCCGTGCTTTATCGACGCCCTCGCCGCGCTGGCAGAAACTCTGGAGGGAAAACCATGAGCCAGAAAAAAATCGCCGTTGTGGCGGTGGGCGGCAACGCGCTGATCCGCAGCCGCGATGCCGTGTCGCTGGACGCGCAGTACCAGGCGGTCAAAGAGACCGCTCACCACGTGGTGGCGCTGATCGAAGCGGGCTGGCGCGTAGTGCTGACTCACGGCAACGGCCCCCAGGTGGGGTTCATCCTGCGGCGCAGCGAAATCGCCCGGGATGACGTGCCGGTGGTACCGCTGGAATACGCCGTGGGCGATACCCAGGGCGCGATTGGCTTTATGTTCCAGAATGCGCTGTACAACGAGCTACAACGGCGCGGCATCGGCGACACGCCGGTGAGCGCGCTGGTCACCCAGACGCTGATTGACCCCAACGACCCGGCGTTTAACGCGCCGGATAAACCCATCGGCGCGCATATGGATCGCGACGTGGCGGAAAAACTGGCCGCCAGCCAGGGCTGGAAAATCGCTGAAGACGCCGGACGCGGCTGGCGGCGCGTGGTGGCCTCGCCGAAACCGCTGCAAATCATCGAAAGCCCGGTGATCCGTCGTCTGCTGGAGGACAACGTGCTGGTTGTCGCCTGCGGTGGCGGCGGTATTCCGGTTTACCGCAACGAAGACGGCACGCTCAGCGCCGCACAGGCGGTGATCGATAAAGACCGTGCCTCCGCACTGCTGGCACAGGAATTGAATGCCGACATGCTGCTCATTCCAACCGGGGTGGAGCAAGTGGCCATCAATTTCGGCACGCCGGAGCAGCGCTGGCTCGACACGCTAACCTGCGAACAGGCGCAGGCGCTGCTGGATTCCGGTGAATTCGGCGCGGGCAGTATGGCCCCGAAAGTCGAGGCGATTGTCAGCTGGCTACGCCACGCACCGGGGAAAACCGGCATTATCACCAGCCCGGAAGCCATGGGCGATGCCGTCGCAGGCCGCAAAGGCACGCGTATTACCGATTGATTGCGCACTCTTTTTCCAACACCAGGGAACCCATTTCTACACACTTAAGGAACAGTAATGATGAACGGCAACATTCTTCTGGCGGTAAACGGCACGCTGATGCGGGGACTGAAGCTCAACCCCAACATGCTGGCAGTCGGTGCCGAATTCGTCAGCGATGCTAACACCGCGCCGTGTTACCGCTGCTGGACGATCAACGACGACCATCCCGGCATGCTGCGCACGCCGGGCGAAGGCGCGCGCATCGCGCTGGAGCTGTGGGCGGTGCCGCCCGCCGGGTTGGGTCAAATCCTGCAAAACGAACCCGCCGGATTGTGCATCGGCAAAGTGGCGCTGGACGACGGGCGCGAGGTGCTGGGGGTGTTAGCGGAGCCCTGGCTGGTTGAAGGTCAAAAGGAAATTACCGAACTGGGAGGCTGGCGCGCGTACACCGGCCAGCTCCTGGACGAATAACAGATAAGGAGAGCATCATGGGTTCTCAGTCTTCTGCTTTTCGCCCCAAACTCTGGGTGCCGGGCGATCTCAACGCCTTTTTCGGGCTATTCACTAACGTGCTGTTAAACGTGCTGGTGCTGAGCGGGCTGGCGCTGTATGTGGCGCAAATCCCGGCGGAAACGGTGTTTGGCCGTATTCTGCCCGCGCTGGGCATCGCCCTGCCTCTCGGCAACCTGTTTTATGCCTGGCTCGCCTGGAAACTGGCGAAACGCGAAGGGCGCAACGATGTAACCGCCCTGCCTTACGGCCCCAGCGTGCCGCATATGTTTATCGTGGTGTTCGTGGTGATGCTGCCGACGCTGCTGATCCACAAAGACTGGATGCTGGCCTGGAAGCTCGGGCTGATCTGGGCGATGATCGTCGGCGTGATTGTGCTGGCCGGAGTGATCGTGGGGCCAACCATCCGTAAATACACGCCGCGCGCCGCCATGCTGGGCACGCTGGCCGGCATCGCCATTGCGTTTATCGCCATGCGTCCGGCGTATCAGATGTTCGATACCGCGTGGATCGGCGTGGTCTGTTTCGCCATCATCCTGCTGAACTGGGTGGGTAACGTGCGTTTGCCGTTCGGCCTGCCGGGCGGCCTGGCGGTGGTGCTGGTGGGCTGCGTGCTGGGCTGGGGCGCGACTCTGCTGGGCTTTAGCGACATCATGAACCCGGCGGCGGTGGGCGAAGCGGCACAGCGCTTCTCGTTGCATCTGCCGTCGATTTCCGGGGATGTGTTCTCGGTGCCGATGGAGCTGGTGTGGCCGCTGCTGGTCACCGCCATCCCGCTGGGTATTTTCAACTTCACCGAAATTCTTAATAACGTCGAATCCGCCGCCGTGGGCGGCGACAGCTACAACCTGCGCGCGGTACTGGCGGCAGACGGCGTGGGCGCTATCGTCGGCGCGCTGCTGGGTTCGCCGTTCCCGCCAGCGGTGTATATCGGCCATCCGGGTTGGAAAGCCATGGGCGGGCGCATCGGTTACTCTCTCGGCACCGGCATCTGTATGGCGCTGGTGTGCTTCCTCGGCTTAACCGCCCTGCTGCTGTCGATTATTCCTCTGGTGGCTATCGTACCGATCCTGCTGTTTATCGGGCTGGTGATTGGCGCGCAGGCGTTCCAGGTGTCGCCAAAACGCCATGCTCCGGCGATTGTGCTGGCGCTGGTACCGAACATCGCTGAATGGGCGAAAACCCAGGTAGACGGCGCGCTGTCTGCGGCGGGCGCGAATCCCGTACAGCTACCTGCAGAGATCGCCGCCAGCATGGCCAATAACGGCGTGCTGTATCACGGCATGGCGACCACCGGCGGCGGCGCGGTGCTGGCGGGCCTGATGCTCGGCGCGATTGCGGCGTTCATTATCGACCGGCGCTTCAACTGGGCGGCGGTCTATTCCGCCGCCGCCACCATTCTGTCGTTCTTCGGCTTTATTCACGGGCACCAGATGGCGTTTAACGCCTCGCCGACCGTGACCTTTGGCTATGGCGTCGCCACGCTGATCTTTATCGTGATGGCCCTGCAACAAAGCAAAGCCGACGGTAAAACCGACTGGTCGCCGATTGATAACGGCGATGAACCGATGCACTGATTAGCAGACCGTGACCTGAAAGCCCAACCTTCGCGTTGGGCTTTTTATTATTTAACTCCGCAAAAATGCTTAAGTATGGGTAAGCTGTAGGAGGAGACTTTTTCGACGGGAGCTGTGATTTGTCTTTTCGCCAGAACATAAGCAGAACGCTTGCGCTTGATACTTCTCTTGGCCGAACCCTGACGATTTTTATCGCCTGTTTGCTGATCGGCACCCTCGCCGCCAATATTTTATCGTTATACCTCTCCTGGGAACGAACCGTACAAGAGGCGGAAAGCGAGGCGATTAACCTGTCGATTTCCCAGGCCCGGCAGGCCGAAGATACTTTTTTGCAAACCGATCTGGCGCTCCAGCAGATCCGGCGCGCCGTGGGCAATGACGCGCCGGACGCGCGCTATAACTATCTGCTTTCCGACCTGAAAGACCGGTTGCCGCAGCTGCATGGCCTGTTTGTGTTTGATGCTCAGGGCAACTGGAAAAGCACCTCGTTTAACTACGCCCCGCCGGATGTGAATAACTCAGACCGCGAGTATTTTACTTATCACCAGCAGAACCGGCAGACGGGCACCCATATCGGCCATGTGATTCGCAGCCGCACCACCGGCGACTGGATCATTCCCGTTTCTCTGCGCATTAACGATCCGGATGGGGCTTTCGCCGGGGTGATCCTGGCGACCATCAAGCTGGATTACTTTAAAAAGTTTTATGCTTATTTCGAAATGGGCAACAAAGATCTGCTGGCGTTACTGCTGCTGGACGGTACCGCACTGTATGTCCGCCCGTTTACTGAAACGGTGATCAACCGGAACCTCTCTTACAGCCCGCTGTTTAAACGGGAACTGGTGCGCGTGGACCAGGGGAGCGCCACCTGGCTGTCGGCGCTGGATGGCATTGTGCGCGTGTATGGTTTTGCCCGCATCGAAAACTACCCGCTGGTGGTGGTCGCCGGCTTCGATCGCTCTGCGCTGCGCCGCCACTGGGTAGAATCGAACCTTACCGACTGGCTGATTAACGTGCTGCTGCTTGCCGGGCTGCTGGTAATGGGGCGCGTGATGTTCAGGCAGGTACGGATCAACAGCGACGACCAGCTTGAGATGTCACACCTGAGAGACGACCTGGTGAAAATAAACCAGACGCTCCAGACCATGGCGATGGTGGATGGGCTTACCGGCCTGGCCAACCGCCGGAAATTTGATATCGCGCTGCAACAGGCGCTGGCGGATTCAGCAATTACCGGAAAACCCGTTTCGCTGATCCTGCTCGATATCGACTACTTTAAGCGTTACAACGATGCCTGTGGCCACGTAGCTGGCGACGCCTGCCTGCGTATCGCCGGAAATGTGCTGGAAACGGCGGCGCTGCGTACCGACGACCTGGTAGCCCGCTACGGCGGTGAGGAGTTCGCCATTATCCTGCCAAATACCGCGGCGGAAGATGCGCTTAAGGTGGCCTGGCGGGCGGTGCGCAGGGTGAGCGATAAAAAAATACCCCATCCGGCAACGGATAATGAGGAGCATATCGTGACCATCAGCGCGGGCTGCTATTCGGTTACCGGCAGCGGTTCAGAACAGGATGTGGCGGCGCTGATCCAGGGCGCAGACCGCGCGTTGTATCAGTCGAAGAAGCAGGGGCGAAATCGGGCGACGTGCGGGTCGGATACACTCAGTCAGAAAACGAAATAAGCGTATATCCTTGCCTTGGTGAGTTAGGTTTATTGGGAAATGCCAGTTTCAGCTGCTTCGAGTCCACCATAGGCTTCAGGTAATTCTGACGAATACTCTGCGCCTTACGCCCCAGTAATATTTCCATTACCGCGACTGACAGGTAGTGACCATCGCACAATCTGACAAGAAGCTGTTCCATCACCTCAGTATCCAGCCGCCGTTGTTTTCGTGCGGGTGCCGTCAACGCCTCGAGCATTTCTCTGAACTCAATGCTTAATTCGTCAAGATCATCAATGAAAGGTTTATCTAACAGGTGGCTGATAAACCGCCCATGTTCATCCCTTCTATGATGGCTATCTGCTAAGACAGGATCGCTATGCGTTAAGTTATTTGCGCTATGCGTTAAGTCCTGCACGCTATGCGTTAAGCCAGAGGAAGAGCTTAACGCATTAGCAAACACCTCTTCAGGAGAGGGCAATGCCATACCAGGCAGACTGTATGATTTATCTCGCTTTTCACCACTGGCGATAAGAAAGCCTTTATCCACTAACTTTGGAAATGCAAGGGTCACATCTCGAGAGTGCCGCGTTGTTAACTGACAGACTCTCTCATGGTTCACCCAACCTTCTGTCGCCGTGGTAATAACGATCATTCGTTCGAGTTCATCAAGCTGATAAAAACGTTGGCCAAACAGTACATTGAGCCGTTCCGTCACTTCCTGTGATACCAGGCTTATCATGGAAAGTTCAAGCAGGGTTTGTTCTGAAGGCTCCGTTTTCTCATACAGCTTTGGAGTGCGCAAGTTTGCCCATTTCCAGCCGCTCATAATTTTGGGAACGCCAGAACCTGCACGCTCGCCAGCGCCGATCATTAAAAACATTTGGTGCATTCGACGATTACGACAATCACTTTCTCCACCTTTAACGGCAATATCCGGCGGTATACGCATCAAGCCAGGGTTACGAAAACCGAAAAGGTCTGGTCGCCTGACCACTAAAATCGAGCTTCTCCCCGTATAATCAGCATGAACCAGTGTGTTAACAAGCGCCTCGCGGATAGCCTCATGTACTTTCGTTTCATCCAAACGAATGCCGTCCTGTAATTCAAAAGGTACCTTCAGATCGGTGATGAGTTTTCGATAGGTCCGACGGAAAAAATCGAAGATATTGCCTGACCATGATCCATCAGGATAGATACGATCGATCCAGCGAGAGTCAGGTTGCACATCATCTCGCTCACGATAATCAACAAAATAGTTCGGGACAGCTTCCTGAATTGCGTTCCAGGAACCAAACATCAAAATACCGGCAAGGGTTACCCCTTCTTCTCCGCTCTGACGATTTTTTCGCCAGCCACCTATATTCCAGAATAAATCGATCAGCTCCAGTTCCAGCCACGGATGCTGAGGCTTCGCAATAGCAAAGAGATTGCGGTATGCACGCAAGCTATCCTGATCGATATCACTGAAGTTAAACCCGACAAGTATCCTGTCATCACGACTATCCTCAACCTGCTCAGCCAACATTCTTTTAATTTGCTCTTCCGAACAATGACAATCTCCTTCATGGCGTCGGATATATGTCTCCGTCATGGGTTGATTGTTAAGATAGACAGGCTTTTGCTCGCGCCTTGCGGCAGGGATCTCGATAACAATAATCGATTTATTATCAAGGTTTATTATCTGAACCGAATGCTCGGTTAATAAATTGACGTTAACTTTCTTTTTGTTATTTACGGTATCAAACAGCTGTTTCGTCACGATGGCGATATCGCTGATTCCTTCAATGATAAAGATTCCTTTCTTTTCTCTGACGCCCAGAACAACATAACCCCCACGGGTATTCGCCATCGCACTGTATGTACGCCAGAAATCCTCCGGGAGCTTACCTTTGCCCTCCGCTCCCTGCGCCAACTTAAACTCGAGTTCAACTGATTCAGAAAGTGTTTGTAAATCCACCAGGTCACTGACAGAAAGCATAATTAATCTGGCACCTGTTTAAGTTAACAATCCAGAAAGCGATAAGGATAACCTGAGCGAATATTTGACCGTATAAACAATGTAAAAGGCCCCAGGCGCATCCGGAAATTTCATCCTACGTCCAGAATTCATACCACCCGCGCCTGAATACAGGTAATAAAAATATTATTTATCAGTAAATTATAAGAAAAAAGCCTAACCCTGTGGTTGAGGTTGCTGCATTAGAATGGTGATAAAGAATGAGAGTTACTTCGCTTGATCTGCCGATCTGCCCCCGGAGGTTCAAATCCTCGTCGGCCCCAGAAAGCAAAAAACCCAACCTTACGGTTGGGTTTTTCTGAATTTGGTCGGTGATAGAGGATGACTTGCCGCTGCGCGGCTCGCCCTGCGGGCCGTTGCTGCGCAACGTTGTCTCGCTGCGCTCGACTCGAACCTCCTGCCCCCGGAGGTTCAAATCCTCATCGGCCCCGGAAAGCAAAAAACCCAACCTTACGGTTGGGTTTTTCTGAATTTGGTCGGTGATAGAGGATTCGAACCTCCGACCCCTTCGTCCCGAACGAAGTGCGCTACCAGGCTGCGCCAATCACCGAATTGCGGGGCGCATCTTACTGCCGCACACCCCAACCGTCAATCCCTTAATCAAAAAAAGCCATCCGATCGGCTGAAAAGCCAGCAACCTTACTTCCCTTCCGGGACGTGACACCAGTTGTTGTTCTCATTAATGCCGCCGTTCGGCGAGGTGTAGCCCAGGCAACCCATGATGGTATCGTACAGCTCCACGTGGCGACGCGGCACTTTCATCTCCGCCTGCTGCTTGAGGTGCTGGAACGAACGCTGGTGATCCGGATTCTCCAGATATTTGTCCGACATCCAGACCATCATCGGCACGCGGAACTGTTCCGGCGGTGCAATGTTGCGCGGCGTGCCGTGCAGATGCTCTTTCTCGTTGATGGATTCGCCATGGTCCGCCGCGTAAAACACAATCGCTTTCTTATCACGCAGTTGATCAATCACGTCATCAATAAAGCTGTCGACATAAAGCACGGTGTTGTCGAACGCATTGACCAGCTGTTGTTTGCTACAGTCTTTATCAATACCCATACACTCCGGCTGGAATTTGGCGAAATCACGGGTATAACGCTGAACATAGTTATAATGCGATCCCTTGGTATGCAGAATAATCATGTGCTTGCCGTTCGGATGCTGGGCGAGAGAATTCTGCATTTCGTTAACCAGCAGCATGTCGTCCACCTGCTTGCCGCGGTTGCGCGGCTCTGCGCCAATTTGCTCGCGGTAAGCGATGTTATCCGCCATGGTGTTGCTGTAAAACCACAGTTCGCTCTGCATCGCCAGTACGTCGGCGCTAAAACCCAACTGCTTCAGTACCGCAAAGACGTTTTGCTCTTTCAGGGTACGCTGCGGGTTATCTTCCGCCCCACCCTCGCGCACAAACATGCAGCGCAAAGAGAGCTTGGTCGCGGTGTCGCAGGAATAGCCCCGGAAAGCCACCAGGTTCTTCTCTTTCGCGAGTTTCGGCGTGGTATCGCGTTCATAACCCAGCATACCCATATGATCCCAGCGGGTAGTTTCACCGATGATAAACACCATGTAGGTATCATCAATATCCGCAGGTGCCTGATAGCTATACTTCTTTGCCGGGTTGATCAGCGATTTATTATCGTTGGATTCATCCACCTGCGCCCAGGCATACAGGCCCAGCGCTGACAGCCAGTTAGACGGCAGATAGGAGTTCGCAACGACACCGCCGTAGCTCGGCATATCCACGCCGGAGCTACGCTCAACGCGTTTTTGCTGCATATCCAGCAGGCGAATCGGCGCCCAAACCAGCAGGCCCGCCATCACCACGATGCCCGCGCTGCGCAGCCGGACGCCGCGCGTGGTGAGCTGTTTCCACAAGGTGTCATCGCAGCGGTTAAACCAAATCAACCACAGCGGAACCGCACTCACCAGCGCCATCCAGACGAAGAAGCCCCAGCCAACCACCTCTTTGGATAAATCAATATCCGTGGTCATCACCGAGGCGATAATGCCGTAGCCAATGACCACATTCAGGAAGGTCATGTAGTAACTTGCGCCAGACGAGAATAATACAATCAATGTGGTGAGGACTTTCCAGGCGCGCCGCCCCAATAGTGAAAGAATGCGCAACAGGAAAAAGGTGACTAATACCGTGCCGACCAGCTCCACGACGGCTGAAATTCCTTTTATGGCGGTAAAGTTTTGAGCGTATCCGTCAAAGCGACGGATAAATACCGCGCAATTTAAAAACAGGCCGATGTAGACCGCAATCAGAAAGCTCAGTTTCTGATGCGACATCGAATTCAGGTATTTCATGCAAAGCCCCTGGAACAGGTACAAAATTCTCTGACCCGTTACCGGGCGTCGAGTTCTAACAACCAACAAATCACCAGATAAACGGGAACAATCTTGGTGAGAGCGCGGCTAGTAGACCATAACGGCCAGAAAAAGTTGTGCTGAGTTAGCATTCAGGTGGTTAATTTACAAATTAATGCTACTAAAACCGCAGAATGAAGAAGGGCAGACATAAAAAATGCCGCTCCGGTAGTCCGGGGCGGCATGGTGGTCTGTAAAACGACTCAGGCGTGGGCGTGTTTGAGCACCTGCCGTTGCGGCTGGCGGATAGTCGTGGACAGCGCCAGCGAGACAATCAACAGCGCGAAAATTACGCAGAAGGTGATATAGAAGCCGCCAAACAGCGAGGCGATGGCGGAACCGCAAATGCTGCCGATACCGAAGCCCAGGTAAATCACGCCGTAGTTTTTCGCCAGATTGTTCAGACCGAAGAACTCGCTGACCAGCGACGGGTACACGGTGATGGTGCCGCCGAAGTTAAAGGCCACACAGGCAATAGCGGCGAAGAAGGTCATTTCATTCAGCGGCGCGAACAGCAGCGCAGCCATGCCCACCAGGGAGATCACCTGGCCGATGGTGATAACGCGGATACGTGACATTTTATCGGACAGGATCCCCAGCACCAGACGGCCGCTAAGGTTGGCGATGGAAATCACCGTCACGGCATTCGCTGCGGAGGCCACATCCAGATTCACCAGATTTTGGGCGATATCTTTCGCCACGCCAATCACGTACAGGCCGCTCATGCAGGCAGTCAGGAACATGGTCGCCAGCATCCAGTATTGCGGTTTGCGCATGGATTCTGCGAGAGTGAAATCATTGCTGGTCACGCCGTTCACCGACTGTACCGGTTGGTTCGGCGCATCGGTCATCAGCATCGCGCCGAATACCACCATCACCAGGGCAATCGCGCCCCAAATAATGAAGGTGTGCTCAAGGCCGACGCTGGCCAGCAGGTGGCTGTCGATAAATTTAAAACCGAGGCTGCCAAGACCGTAAGCGCCGATAGACAACGCGGAAATCAGGCCTTTGCGCTCCGGGAACCATTTCACGCAGTTGGAGAGCGTCAGCAGATAGCCTGCGCCATCCGCCAGGCCCACCAGCACCCCGGCGCTCAGCCACAGCATCATCAGGTTACTGGAATGGGCAGTGAGGAAGAAACCCAGGCCGAGCAGCAGGCCGGAAGCGATGGTCACGCGGCGCACGCCGAAACGCTCCTGCAGTTTCCCGGCGACCGAGGACGAAATCGCCAGGCCAAGGCTCAGCAGACCGAAGGAGAACGCCACCTGACTGATGGGCACATCCAGCTTTTCGGAAAGCGCGCTATTAAACAAACTCCAGGTATAGACAGAACCCAGCGCAAACTGAGTCACAATAGTGCCGAAGAGGGTAAGCCAACGGGTACGATTTTGCAGGGCGTTCATGGCAGTCATCTCATCCAGAAAGGGAAAGTTATCTGCCTGTAAGCCTAACGAAAGCCCTTCAAACCAGGGGGTGAAACGCCATGAAGTGCCGTAATTGCGGAATGAACTGCCGCGAGACGGGAATGAAACGCCTTGTATTCCATTCCCGTTTCGCTTCTGGAAAGCGATTTTTAGTTAAAAACGGGCATTCACACCGAGGTTATACGACGTCATATCCCCGGCCATAATCCCTTCAGACTGGGAAAATGAGGCATAGGCCGCGAGATTTTTATTCAGCGGCATATCAGCGCCCACCGTGACGTCCATCCAGTTGCCATATTGATTCGCGGCAGGCACGGCATGCATACCCGACTGGGATTTCCAGACGTTTTCACCGTACTGCTGGTTGTAGCTCACCTGCGCCCACGGACGCACATAGCCGAAGGACGAATCAACCCGCCAGCCCAGCGTGCTGACGCTGGCATGCCAGAGCTGGTCTGCGCCGCCGGAGCGCCCCACGCTGTCGCCATAGTCATTGAACATCGACGCGGTACTGCCGTCCCAGTGCCAGGACGCGACTGGCCCGGTGGTCACATTTTTGTATACCGGGATCGCCAGCCCGACGCCCAGCGTAGACGGCTGCGTGGTATAGCTGTTTTGTGATGAAGTGATAAGGTTAAAACCCGACGAATAGGCCATATCCAGCGGCGCGTTAAGGCGTTCCGCCAGAATGTCGTTGTAGTCGGGTTGGTGATCGCTGTCCCAGGTATAGCGCTCAAACGTATTACTTTCAGGGTCATCAACGCTATATTCTTGCTGCCAGGCGAAAGCACCTTGTGAACAAATGCAACACGCAAAAATCGCCACACTGCTTAACGTGCGGCGGCCACTACCTATAGTTGTCATCATTATGCGACTCCAGAAAGAGCCAAAATCCGGCGTTTTTTATTTTTTTGCCTGAGTGAGAGGCTTATTCCCCGAATAATTTGCGCAACGGTGGCTTGAATTACGAAGGGTATAGCCCTGAATTAACTATTGTCTTTTTCACTCAGACGTCAAGTAGGGTGACTCAAAAAGAGGGATATTTTATGCAGCGTTGTGGATGGGTGACTCAGGACCCACTGTATCTTGCGTATCACGATAACGAGTGGGGCATCCCGGAAACCGACGGCCAGAAGCTGTTTGAGATGATCTGCCTGGAAGGACAGCAGGCCGGGCTCTCGTGGATTACGGTACTGAAGAAGCGCGAAAAATATCGCCGCTGCTTTCACCAGTTCAACCCTGTTGCCGTTGCGCAGATGCAGGCCGAAGACGTAGAAACGCTGCTTCAGGACGCGGGCATTATTCGCCATCGCGGCAAAATCGAAGCTATCATCAATAACGCCAGAGCCTTTCTGGCGATGGAAGCCAACGGAGAACCCTTTTCTGAGTTTGTCTGGTCGTTTGTCGATAATACCCCGCAGGTGACCCGGGCCGCCGCCATGAGCGAGATCCCCACCACCACGCCCGCCTCCGATGCGCTCTCCAAAGCGCTGAAGAAACGCGGCTTTAAGTTTGTCGGCTCCACCATTTGCTACTCGTTTATGCAGGCCTGTGGGCTGGTGAATGACCACATCACCGGCTGCATCTGCCATCCGGAGAATCAAACATGATCCGTGAATGCCAGCCCTCCGATCTGCCCGCGCTGCTGGACGTCTGGCTGGCGAGCACCACCGCGGCGCACCCGTTCATCGATCCGCTTTACTGGCAGCAAAGCCTGCCGCTGGTGCGCGACAGCTACCTGCCCGACGCGCATACCTGGGTTTACCTGGAAGCTGGGAAACTGCTGGGATTTATCAGCGTGATGAACGCGTCGTTTGTCGGGGCGCTGTTTGTGGCGAAACAGGCGACAGGGCGCGGTATCGGTAGCGCGCTGTTAAATGAGGCGAAGCGGCACTACGCCGCGTTAAGCCTTGAGGTGTATCAGAAAAACACCCTGGCGGTGAATTTTTATCACCGCCAGGGTTTTCGTATTGAAGACAGCGCCTGGCAGGAAGAAACCCAGCACCCGACCTGGATTATGCACTGGCAGGCGGATCAAACGCCGTCACGGTAAGCGCTGGCCCCTGATACTTCTCTACCCACGCCAGGGCTGTGTTCCCCGCGCAGCCGTTAGCCAGTTGGGAGGTGGGAATATCTTTGGTCAGCACGTTAACCGCCCCGTGCTTACACAGGCCGCCCACCTGTTTATCTAAATCCGGCCATGCGCCTTCATGCAGGCAGATCACGCCAGGCTTAATCCCCTCGTCCACTACCGCGCCCGCCAGCACCTGCCCACGGCTGTTCCATACCCGCACCACATCGCCATTTGCGATGCCACGCGAGTGCGCGTCGTCCGGATGCAGGGTCAGCGGCTCGCGTCCGGCTACCGCATACTGTTCGCGCAGTTGCGCGTAGTTCAGCTGGCTGTGCAACCGGTGCGCGGGATGCGCAGAAAGCAGTTGCAGCTGGCCCGGCTCGGCGTTGCCGTGCCATTCGTCCGGGGCCAGCCAGCTCGGATGCCCCGGGCAGTCGGCGTAACCGTAATCGGCAATACGTTGGGAGAAGATCTCGATTTTGCCGCTCGGGGTTTTCAACGGATTGGCCTGCGGATCGGCGCGGAACGCCGCAAAGCGGATAAACCCGGCATTCTGCGGGCTCTCTGGCATTTCGATCAGCTGATTGGCTTGCCAGAATTCCTCAAACGGCGGCAGCGTCACCTGCTGGGCCGCGCCGCGCTGCTGCGCTATGGCATAAAACTCGGCCAGCCATTGCAGATCGCTTTTACCTTCGCTGAAACGCACGCCACCGCCCATCTCCCAGCGCTCGCTCAGTTCGGCGAACACGTCGAAATCATTACGGGCCTCATATTGCGGAGCCACTACCTGCTTCATTGGCACCAGATGCTGATTGCTGTAATCCCCGGTCATGGTGAGATCGTTACGCTCAAACGAGGTGGTGATGGGCAGTACAATATCGGCGTGTTTCGCCGCCGCCGTCCAGAAGCATTCGGAAATCACTACCAGCTCCGGCTTCTGCCAGGCCTTGATCAGGCGGTTAGTGTCCTGATGGTGGGTAAAGTTGCCGCCGCCCGCCCACCAGATCATGCGGATATCCGGGAAGCGCCGCGCTTCGCCGTTATGCTGATAGGTTTCGCCGGGGCGCTCCAGCGCTTCCACAATGCGCGCGACCGGAATTTTCTCCACCGCGTCGGTACCGTTTTTCACCGAGCCCTGCATTGAGCCGAGCACCGCCGCGCGGCGCGTCGGGTTACCGCCGTTGGCAAAATGATAAGAGAGGCCAAATCCGCCGCCCGGCGTGCCGATTTGCCCAAGCATCGCGGCCAGCGTCACCAGCATCCAGTGTTTTTGCTCGCCGTACTGCTGGCGCTGCATCCCCCATCCCGACATCAGCATAGTGCGGTTCTGGCTGAACAGCTGCGCCAGCTCGCGCAACGTCTGCGCCGGTACGCCGCAAATCGGCGCGGCCCAGTCGGCGGATTTCGCCACGCCGTCCTGCTCGCCCGTCAGGTAGGCGGAGAAGCGCTCAAAGCCTTCGGTACAGTTATTGAGGAATTGCGCGTCGTGCCAGCCGTTTTCCAGCAGCGTGTGGGCAATGCCCAGCATCATCGCCACGTCGGTGCCCATATGCGGCGCAATCCACTCCATGCGATCGCCAAAAAATTCGACGGTTTCTGAGCGCATTGGATCGATGCAAATCAGCCGCTTGCCGCTGTTTTTCAGGGCGTCAAAATAGCCGATGCCCTGCTCGTCACTGGCGTTCCAGGCGATTTTCAGGGTGTTGATCGGATTCGCACTCCACAGCACCACCACGTCGCTGTGCTCGAGGATCAGCGGCCAGCTGGTCTGCTGCTGGTACACCTCATTGCCGCCCACCACGTAGGGCATGATCACCTGGGCGGCACCGGTGGAGTAATCCCCGAGATGGCCGGTATAGCCTCCTGCGAGGCTCATATAGCGCTGCAATAACGTCGCGGCTTTATGCAGCACGCCGTTTGATCGCCAGCCGTAGGAACCGGCAAAAATCGCCGACGGGCCCCAGGTTTCGCGGATGCGGTGATGCTGGGCGTCAATCAGCGCCAGCGCCTGGTCCCAGCTGATGCGCACGTAGTCGTCATCGCCGCGTACGCCCTGCGGGTTTTGCGGGTTGGCCAGAAAGCCTTTGCGCGCCATTGGATAACGCACGCGGGTTTTGCTGTGCACCTGATCCGGCACGGCGGTTTGCAGCGAGTTAGGGTGCGGGGTGTTAAGCGCGCTGCCGGAAGAGAGAACGGTTTGCCCGTCGGTTTCTACCCGCATCGGCCCCCAGTGGGCGGCGGTTAACACGGATGTGGTTTGCGATGTAGTGGCCAAAGCAGCTCCTGGCGGTGTTTGCAGGTCAAAATCGGGGTTCTGACGACCCCATCGTTACTTTCGCTGACAAAATCAGACGACTTCCCAAAATTTTCTAACTATTCACAGGTCATAATCAACCGCGACGCCCGGTTGTGGCAACGAAATAAATCATTGGGATTTGATAATGAAAAAACGCGTAATGGTTCTTGCGGCTGTGATCAGCGGCGCACTGGCAGTTTCTGGCTGTACCACTAATCCTTATACCGGCGAGCGTGAAGCCGGCAGCTCCGGCATCGGCGCGGGCATCGGCTCGTTAGTCGGCGCAGGCGTCGGCGCGCTCTCCTCCTCGAAAAAAGATCGCGGCAAAGGCGCGCTGATTGGCGCAGCGGCCGGTGCAGCCCTCGGCGGCGGCGTCGGCTATTACATGGACGTGCAGGAAGCCAAACTGCGCGACAAAATGCAGGGAACCGGCGTCAGCGTGACGCGAAATGGCGATAACATCGTGCTCAATATGCCGAATAACGTCACCTTTGACAGCAATCAGGCTAACCTGAAACCGGCGGGCGCAAACACCCTGACCGGCGTGGCGATGGTGCTGAAAGAGTACCCGAAAACCGCGGTTAACGTACTGGGCTACACCGACAGCACCGGCGGCAGCGACCTGAATATGCGTCTGTCGCAGCAGCGTGCGGATTCCGTCGCCAGCGCGCTGATCACCCAGGGCGTGGCGGCAAACCGCATCCAGACCCGCGGGATGGGCCCGGCGAACCCGATTGCCAGCAACGATACCGCTGAAGGCAAAGCGCAAAACCGCCGCGTCGAAATTACCCTCACCCCGATCCAGTAAACCGCTGCGCTGGCTGGCCCGGCGCAAAAAGTGTGATACTGTTGCCTCCCCCTTGCCTCCCATAACGGGAGGCAAACAGGGATTGTCTGGAGCATAACGGCACAGGGGCAGCGATGACACGATCTACGGCGCGCGCAACCATCAGCGATGTGGCCAAAGCGGCGAAAACCGGTAAAACCAGCGTCTCACGCTACTTAAACGGCGAAAAGCACCTGCTTTCCGACGATTTGCTGGCGCGCATCGAACACGCTATCGCCACCCTCGATTACCACCCCAGCCAGATGGCGCGCGGCCTTAAGCGCGGACGCACCCGGCTGATTGGGCTGATCATCGCCGATATCACCAACCCCTATTCTGTGAACGTCCTCAGCGGCATTGAAGCCGCCTGCCGCGAAAAAGGCTTTACGCCGCTGGTCTGTAACACCAATAACGAAGTGGATCAGGAGCTGCATTACCTGGATTTACTGCGCAGTTATCAGGTGGAAGGCATTGTGGTTAACGCCGTGGGGATGCGCGAAGAGGGGCTGAACCGCCTGCAACAATCCTCGCTGCCGATGGTGCTGATTGACCGTAAAATCCCGGATTTCGCCTGCGACGTGGTGGGATTAGACAACATCCAGGCCGCCACCACCGCCACCGAACACCTGATCGAACAGGGGTTTGAGGCGCTGCTGTTCCTGAGCGAGCCGCTCGGCACCGTGAATACCCGCCGCGAGCGCTTACAGGCGTTTGAGCACACTGCCCGGCGCTACCCTGGCATCGTGGCGCAAAACGCCGAAATTCCGCTGCATGAAGCGGAAAAGCTCGATAACACGCTGCGTCAGTTTCACCAGACCTGGCGCGGGATGCGCAAAGCGGTGATCTCCGCCAACGGCGCGCTCACGCTTCAGGTAGCCCGCGCCCTGAAGCGCATTGGCCTGCACTGGGGCAGCGATATCGGCCTGCTCGGTTTTGACGAGCTGGAATGGGCCGAACTGGCGGGCGTCGGCATTACCACCCTGAAACAGCCCACCTGGCAGATCGGCTACGCCGCGCTGGAACAGGTGGTGCGCCGTATTGAAGGCGTCAGCGACGCCGTTCGCGAGCAGGTTTTCTCCGGCGAGCTTATCGTGCGCGGCTCCACGTCCCGTTAAACAGCTTCGTGATGGCGATCATAAATTCGTCATGCTCACCTTTTCTTTGGAACCGGTTCCAACTAGCGTATTCCTTATCGATGAAAAAAACGTCGCTGAGGAATAACCATGAAAAACGCGATTATTGTTGTCACGGCGGCCTACGGGAACTCGCGCGTGACTGCCATGGGCGGCCAACAGGCGCTGCTGCCAATTATTGCTGGCGCAGGCGCGGACGGCGTGGAAATCCGCCGGGAACTGCTGTCCGGGCCGGAACTGAATGCGCTCCCGACGCTTGCCGCCGCTATCGCGTCTCACCACCTGAAAACCTGTTATTCCGCGCCGCAGGCGCTGTTTAGCGATGACGGCGCGCTCAATCCCAATATTCCCGCCCTGCTGGAAGAAGCGCACATCCTGAATGCAGCCTGGCTGAAGCTGTCGCTGGGCAATTTCCAGTCAAATCACGCCGCCGAACCGCTGCGCGAGCTGCTGGCAGCGTCGCCGGTGGTGCTGGTGGTGGAAAACGATCAAACCGTTTACGGCAAGCTTGCGCCAATGCAGCGCTTTCAGGCTGCCGTATCGGTGATGAATCTGCCGGTCACGCTGACCTTTGATATGGCCAACTGGCTGTGGGTCGGCGAATCACCGGAAGTGGCTGCCAGCAAGCTGGCCCCGCTGGTCAGCTATATCCACGTTAAAGCCGCCGAATCCCGTCATACCCGCTTCCACGCGATAGCGCTGGATGACGCCGAGCCGCGCTGGCTGGAGCTGCTGCGCCAGCTACCGGGCGATGCGCCACGCGGGATCGAATTCCCGCTGGAAGGCGACGATCTCACGGCGGTCACCCGTCATTACGTTAATCTGTTACGCGAGGTTTAAGCGATGTCTGACTCTCTGGATATCATCACCGTCGGCGAAGCCATGGCGATGTTCGTCGCCACCGAAACCGGCCCGCTGGAAAACGTCGAACACTTCATTAAGCGCGTCGCAGGCGCGGAGCTTAACGTAGCGACGGGCCTGGCCCGCCTCGGTTTTAACGTCGGCTGGGTCAGCCGCGTCGGCAACGACTCTCATGGCCGTTACGTGCTCGAATGTCTGAAGCGCGAGGGCATTGATACCCGTGCCGTGACGATTGACGACCGCTATCCAACGGGATTCCAGCTGAAATCTAAAGCTGAAAATGGAACCGATCCCATTGTGGAATATTTCCGTAAGGGCTCAGCTGCCAGCCATCTGTCGGTGGAAGACGCGGGTTATATCGGCTTTAACACGGCACGGCATTTGCACCTGAGCGGCGTGGCGGCCGCCTTGTCCGAAACGTCACTGGCGCTGTTGAACCATGCCGCCTCGCTGTTCCGCAACCAGGGCAAAACCATTTCTTTCGACCCGAACCTGCGCCCGGTGCTATGGAAAAGCGAAGCGCAGATGGTGGAGCAGCTTAACAAGCTGGCGTTCCAGGCCAACTGGGTGCTGCCGGGCATCAAAGAGGGCGAAATTCTCACCGGTTATCGCCAGCCCGAAGCGATTGCCGACTTTTATCTCGACCACGGCGTACAGTGCGTGGCGATCAAAACCGGTGCGGATGGCGCCTGGTTCAAAACGGCTCAGGGTGAGCAAGGGAGCGTGGACGCCTGCCGCGTTGAGCAGGTGGTGGACACCGTTGGCGCGGGCGATGGCTTTGCCGTTGGCGTGATCAGCGGCTTGCTGGATGGACTCTCGATTCGCGACGCGGTACGCCGGGGCAATACCATCGGCGCGCTGGCGATTCAGGTGCAGGGAGACAGCGAAGGCTTGCCTGACCGCGCCGAACTGGCCGAACGCGAACCGACGCTGTGCGTATAAACCGTTTAAATAATTGATTTAGTTTCGGCCTTTTACCCTACGACTACAGAGAGATGCTTATGAAAAGCCCAACGAATGCGCCAAAACGCTGGCTGTATATCATGCCCATCATATTTATCACCTACAGCCTGGCCTACCTTGATCGCGCCAACTTCAGCTTTGCGTCTGCGGCTGGCATTAACGAGGATCTCGGCATTACCAAAGGCGTATCGTCGCTGCTGGGTGCGCTGTTCTTCCTCGGCTATTTCTTCTTCCAGATCCCTGGCGCGATGTACGCCGAGCGCCGCAGCGTGCGCAAACTGATTTTCATCTGCCTGATCCTGTGGGGCGGCTGCGCGTCACTGACCGGGATGGTCAGCAATATCCCGATGCTGGCGGCAATCCGCTTTATCCTCGGGGTGGTGGAAGCGGCGGTCATGCCAGCGATGCTGATTTACATCAGTAACTGGTTCACCAAATCGGAACGCTCGCGCGCCAACACCTTCCTGATCCTCGGCAACCCGGTGACGGTGCTGTGGATGTCGGTGGTCTCCGGCTACCTGATTCAGGCCTTCGGCTGGCGTGAAATGTTCATCATCGAAGGGGTTCCGGCAATTATCTGGGCTTTCTGCTGGTGGGTGCTGGTAAAAGACAAACCGAACCAGGTGAACTGGCTGGCGGAGAGCGAAAAAACCGCCTTGCAGGCGCAGCTGGAAGAAGAGCAGAAAGGCATTAAACCGGTACGCAACTACAGCGAAGCCTTCCGCTCGCGCAATGTGGTGCTGCTGTGCATGCAGTATTTCGCCTGGAGCATCGGCGTCTACGGCTTCGTACTGTGGCTGCCGTCGATTATCCGCAACGGCAGTGAAAACATGGGGATGGTAGAAGTGGGCTGGCTCTCTTCGGTGCCTTACCTGGCGGCCACTATCGCGATGATTGTGGTTTCCTGGGCATCGGACAAAATGCAGAACCGCAAACTGTTCGTGTGGCCGCTGCTGCTGATCGGCGCATTCGCCTTTATCGGCTCCTGGGCGGTGGGTGCGAATAACTTCTGGCTCTCTTACACCCTGCTGGTGATTGCCGGTGCCGCGATGTACGCGCCGTATGGCCCGTTCTTTGCGATTATCCCGGAGATGCTGCCGAAGAACGTGGCAGGCGGCGCAATGGCGCTGATCAACAGTATGGGCGCGCTGGGGTCGTTCGTCGGCTCGTGGTTCGTGGGCTATCTCAACGGCGCGACCGGCAGCCCATCCGCTTCCTACATTTTTATGGGTGTAGCGCTTTTCGCCTCAGTGTGGCTTACTCTGATTGTTAAGCCTGCTAATCATCAAAAACTTCCGGCAGGCGCACGCCATGCTTAAAGGCGACGGGCGGCGACAGGCCGCCCGCTTTGCCATCACATCCGACACGTTCCACGGAGAGAGTGAATGAAGCCGTCTGTAATTCTCTATAAATCCTTACCCGATGACCTGCTTACCCGTCTGCAAAACCACTTTGAGGTTACCGAGCTCGACAGCATTAATGCCGAGAGCCAGGCGAAACATGCGCAGCTGTTCGCTAATGCGGTGGGCCTGCTGGGCTCCAGCCAGAACGTCGATGCCGCCCTGCTGGAAAAAATGCCGCAGTTGCGCGCCGCCTCGACCATTTCAGTGGGCTACGACAACTTTGACGTCGACGCGTTAACTGCCCGCAAAGTGGCGTTGATGCACACCCCGACCGTGCTGACCGAAACCGTGGCCGATACCATGATGACGCTGGTGTTAGCGACCGCCCGCCGCGCGGTAGAAGTAGCGGAACGCGTCAAGAAAGGCGAATGGCAGCAGAGCATCGGACCGGACTGGTTTGGCATTGATGTGCACCATAAAACCATGGGCATTATCGGCATGGGCCGCATTGGCCTGGCGCTGGCGCAGCGCGCGCATTTCGGCTTCTCAATGCCGATCCTGTATAACGCGCGCCGTCATCACGCCGAAGCGGAAGAGCGCTTTAACGCCCGCTACTGCGATATCGACACCCTGCTGGCGGAATCCGATTTTGTCTGCCTGGTGCTGCCGCTGACTGATGAAACGCATCATCTGATCGGCGAAAAACAGTTCCAAGCCATGAAATCGACCGCCGTGTTTATTAACGCCGGTCGCGGCCCGGTAGTGGACGAACAAGCCCTGATTGCGGCGTTGAAAGCCGGTGAAATCCACGCTGCCGGTCTGGACGTATTCGAGCAAGAGCCGCTGCCGGTAGACTCTGAGCTGCTGAAGCTGCCGAACGTGGTGGCGCTGCCGCATATCGGCTCCGCTACGCATGAAACCCGCTACAACATGGCGGCCTGCGCGGTGGATAACCTGATCGATGCGCTAAACGGTAAAGTCGAAAAGAACTGCGTTAATCCGCAGGTGCTTAACGGCTAATCGTGCTTTTCAGCCGCTTTCTACCTCGGAAAGCGGCTGAGCGCGCGGCGACGGGCACAGAAAACCGGCCCACAGCGCCAGCAGCCCATACAGCGCCACCGGCAGTAAAAAGCTATACCGCAACGTCACTCCGTCGATTAACACGCCCTGCAACCACGGCAGCACCGCGCCGCCTATTCCCGCCATAATCGCCAGCGCCGAAGCCAGACCGGCCTGATCCTGCGCGTCTTTCAGCAGTTGGCTAAAAATCACCGGGTAAAGAATGGCGTTCGCTAAGCCGGTTATCAGTAATAAATAGCCGCCGTGGGCGTTATTCAGGATCACCGCCGCCAGCACCAGCAGCATAGCGCTCCAGGTCATGCACAGCGTCGCCATCCGCACGCTGATACGATGCGCCAGGCCGCTAAATGCAAAGCGCCCGACCAGCGCTCCGCCCCAGTAAATCGCCATCAGCGACATCGCCTGATCGATACGCTTGCCGCCGGTTTGCACCCACCAGTTGGCGGTACTGGTCGCCAGCGACACCTCGACGCCAACGTAAATAAATAGTGCCAGAATATGGAAAATCATCCGTTTACGCTGAAACAGTGCGCGGAAACTCGGTGTTGCCACGTGTACCCTGACATCCGGCAGACGGCTGGCTTTACCCAGCGCGAGAATCAGCACCGCAAACAGCGCCAGCGCCATCCACAGCCAGCGCAGCGGCTCCTGATGCAGCGTGCTGTTAAGCGGGAAATTCGCCAGCAGGACGGCGACGGCTAATGGCGCAAGCGTAGTGCCCAATGAATTGAGCGCCGAGGCCAGCGACAGCTGGCTGACCTGGCGTTCCGGCCCGCTTAACGCCGCCAGATAAGGGTTAGTCACCACCTGTAACGCCGCCACGCCAGACGCCATCACAAATACCGCAGCCTGGCTGAGGCGAAACTGGTAGATCATCAGGCCACACGCCAGTAGCACTGCCCCTGCCGCCGTTAACAGCAGCGCGCCATACAGCATGCGCCGATAGCCAATCCGGGATAACAGCCATCCGCAGGGTAAACAGGTCAGAAACGGTGCCAGATAAAACAGCGTATTCATGCTGATGGCCTGTTGCCAGGTGAGCTGGAAATAATCTAAAAAATAAAGCGGTAAGGTACTATTGATTGCGGTTATGGTTCCCCATAAAAAGAAAACCAGAATTAACACCCCTGTTGTTTTCGCCATCTGCCGTTATTTCCTTTACGCGTTATGCCGCCCCGCGCCATCTTGTGATAAAGTTTTAACAATTATCGGGAGCGCAAAATGGACATCCAAAATTTATTCCGTGATATTAAATTCACCCGAACTGAATTACTGGTACTGAATTACATTCAGGATAATCCTGAGTTATGTCTGAAAGAAGGCGTGCGCAGCGTTGCAGAAAAATGTTACAGCAACCCTTCTACCTTAGTCCGGCTGGCTAAAAAGCTAAAATTTAGCGGCTGGCTGGAAATGGTTTATTTCATCAAATTCAATATTACAATGCCGCGACGGGATGTTACTAATGATGTCGACTTTATGAACATCCAGCCCGCCGCATCGCTTGATCCCCTGCTTCAGGGCCTGAACCATGAAAAGATCCTTATTCACGGTAGCGGGTTTTCTCAGCTTATCGCCCAGTATATTTATAATAAATTCCTGGTTACCGGCGTGAATGCCAGCCTGGCGCTGTGGCCAGATTATGAAATTCTCGAACAAAAGACCGCCGCAAGATTCGATTCTATCTGGATAATATCCAAATCCGGACGCAGCAGCTCGGCGTTAAATTGGCTAAAAGCGCTGGAGAATAAAAATATCAATATCGTCTGCTTTACCGGGGATTACCAAAGCCCGCTGGCAACTCAGGCGGATACCGCGTTTATTATTCACGACCCGCAAAAGTTCGATGATGATATTTACTGGTCCAATCCGTTTTTTGGCTACTGCATTTTAGGTTTTGAGCATTTGTTGAAGCTGTGGTTTAACCAAAAAACGAAAGGGGCTTAGCGCCCCTTTATTATCAGGCCTTGTTCGGTTCATCGATGTAGGCATGAACCAGTTTTTCCGCCAGGCTCCATGAACCAATCAGCGGATGCGCCATCAGCGCCCGCACCGCCAGGCTGCGATCGCCGGTGAGAATTGCCTCCACGCCCAACCGCTCGTACTCTTTCACACAGGCAATCATGTTCTTCTGCGCCTGCGGTACATGGGCTGGCGTGACCGGCTTCAGCCCGTCTTTACTCAGGTCACAGCTGATCTCAATCACATCGTCCGGGCGCAGGAAGTCCAGGGTGCCGTTGTTAGGGATCGACACCACGATGCGCTTGGTCTCTTCGCTGTTAACCGCTTCGAGGATATCCAGCGCCACGCCCGCATAGCCGCCGGTATCCGGCTCTTCGATGAACTGTTGCAGCGTAAGAGGTTCCCTGGTGTGGAATTTCTCCTGCTGCGATTCATTCTGCATGTAGCTGTTTTCACGGCGTAAATAGTGCTTCATCCACACGCCAAAAGCGCGTTGCGGCTCGGCTTTAACATTGATGCCCGACAGCTCCTCACGCATTTCGCGGTTGATGCGGGCGATCTGCTCGCCGCGCGTCTCGCCGGATGCCTGAATGGCCGCCAGCGCTTCTTCTTTGTAGTAGTAGTAATAGAGGTATTCGTTCAGTAACTGGTTGTCGCACAGGCGCACCAACTCCGGCGAGAAATACTGCATGGCGGTGCGGGCATACAGCTCAGGCATATTGACCAGTTTTTCCGTCACCGACTCGCCGTTAACCGTGATGTTGGTAAACCAGGAGAAGTGGTTCAGACCGTAGCACTCCACGCGCAGATCGCGCTCTTCACAGCCGAGCAGCGCCGGTAATTCGCGGATCAGTTCGGACGGCGCATCGCAAATGCCGTAAACGCGGCGCTTAAAGCCGGACTTCACAATCGCTTCCGTCACCAGCCCGGACGGATTGGTGAAGTTAAACAGGATCGCGTCGCTGGCCGCATGTTCTTCAATCAGACGGCAGTATTCCAGAATGGCGGGCACCGAGCGCAGCGCCATGGCAAAGCCGCCTGCGCCGGTGGTTTCCTGGCCGAGAGTATTGAAATTCAGCGCGATACGCTCGTCGCGAATGCGGCTTTCATCCCCGCCGACGCGCAGCGTAGTGATGATGTAATTGGCATCTTTCAGCGCCACCAGCGGGTCATGCGTCAGTTTGAAATCAATGTCCGGGCGAATAGTGGTAAACACATAGCGCGCCAGTTCGCCAAACAGCGCCAGGTTCTGTTCAGAGCTGTCCAGGAAAACGACTTCTTTAAGATTGATGCGATGGGCATTGTACGCCAGAGATTTGGCCAGAAATGCCGAGCGAACGCCGCCGCCACCTAATACTGCTAATTTCATACGTTACTCCCGGTTGGTGTTTGCGCGAGCCAGACGTCCACTCGTGAGCGGATCTGCCCTACTCTCACGCCATAAATTACCTGTACTTCATGGTTATTTCGCACGACGCCGTTAGCCCCGGTCGATTTAAGGATGGCGTCATTAACCTGCGTTAAATCTTTTACTTCCACGCGCAGGCGGGTGAAGCAGTTATCGACCGAGAGAATATTTTCCCGGCCACCCAGGCCTTTAATAATGTCGTCGGTTACATCTTTATTTTTTTGCTTATTCTTCGCCTGGTAATCCTGCTTGCTGTAAAGCTTCACTTCATCGTCATCTTCGCGGCCCGGTGTTTTAAGATTCAGTTTCACTACCAGGGTGCGGAATATCACGTAATAGGCGGCGAATTGCCCGATGCCGATCACGATATATAACGGCCAGCGGGTTAATGCCACCGGTAGCGGCAGGTTATAGATTGCAAACTCAATTAATCCGGACGCTCCCCACGGACGGACGCTGAACAAATCGCAAATCGCCTGAGACGCCGCCGTTAATGTGGCGTGGATCACCCACAGCAACGGAGAAACAAACAGGAAGGTAAATTCAATCGGCTCGGTAATACCGGTTAAAATAGAGGTAATGATCGCCGGTAAGAGTATTGCCTTCGCCATCTGCTTTTTCGCCGGGCTGGCAGTGTGATAAAACGCCAGCGCCGCGCCGGACAAGCCAAAGATGGTGGTCATCCCCTGCTGAGAGAAGCGCAGCGCGTCGTTCATCATCGGCGTTAAATCCGGGTGGCGCATATAGGCGAGGAAAATCGCCTGAGTGCCGGATACCGTCTGCCCGTCTACCGTCAGGGTGCCGCCAATCTGGGTTAACTGGAATGGCGACCAGACAAAGTGATGCAGGCCGGTCGGGATCAAGAA
Source organism: Atlantibacter subterraneus (assembly GCF_007570865.1). Taxonomy (GTDB): domain Bacteria; phylum Pseudomonadota; class Gammaproteobacteria; order Enterobacterales; family Enterobacteriaceae; genus Atlantibacter; species Atlantibacter subterraneus. The sequence goes on from NZ_VLPS01000008.1 coordinate 266,450, forward strand.
TTTTTCAAAGAAGCCATAGACGAATACGCCCGCCACGCCGGCGTTTTTCATAAAGCCGGTCAGCGCGGTAATGCCGTGAGTCATTACCGGCCAGATGGTGGTGAAGGCGATGGCGTAAAGCAGCACCACCGGCGTCATAGCAATCAGGGTTAATTTCGCCCCGCCATACATGGAAAGCGCGCCAGGTAATTCAATCTGCGACACTTTATTGTGAACCCACGCAATGGTGCAGCCCAGAATAATGCCGAGAAATACTCCCATATCCACCACCACAAAACCCAGCAACCGCGTTTGCCCGGTGCCGTAATATTCGCCATTGATGGTTTCCGCAACCTGATGGGTTAATTCCAGCCAGGAGTGATTAGCGCCCAAAAACATGATAAAGCACATTACCGCCACCAGGGCGACTTCGGTTTTTTTATCTTTTGCCAGGCCGTAGCTAATTCCCACGCAAAATAATAAACCTAAATTTCCAAACAGCGGCCAGAAGGTATCGCCTAATAGCTGGCCGATGTTATGAATAACGCTGTTTTCAGGGATCAGCGAGGGATTAGTTAATACCGAACTGAGTGCGAGAATTAAACCGATTACCGGTAAAAATAATACTGCCCCGATCATCGCTCTGGAAAACTTCTGCATATTTTCCACGGTGCGTTGCCGAATTTCAGACATAGGATGTCCTTACGCTTTTGTTAGGGTAGAGGTGCGTTTTTTTATTACTTCCAGTGAGATTGTTATAACAAGCGGGGCGAGGGAATGAAACATGTGCCGGTTAAATAGGCACAAAGCGACAGGAAATGCACACCTGTTTCGCGAATGGGGCAAAAAAAAGCTTCCTCACGCGTATAGCACGAGGAAGCGGAGGGATTACTGCAGCGAGTTAACCACGGCGGAATAAGCCTGATTAAACGCCTGATGCTGCGCAGCCAGCGGTCCAATCAGCTGGTTGTACTGGCTTGCCTGCTGCGATGTTGGGAACTGGATCCCGTTAGCCACGAAGCTCACCTGAGTACCCTGCTGGCCAATGAAATCGCCCACCTGCACCAGTTGCTGGGTAAAGGTCTGTGCCGCCGGGATCAGCGGTTGCAGCGCATTCGCCGGATTGGTGACGACTTTTTCATAGGCTTTGTCGTAAACCGGTTTCAAATCATCCGCTTGTTTAAGGGAGGCTTTAGAACTGTCGGCCTGCATTTTCGCATTCTGCAACTGCTGGCTCAGCACGCCCAGCGAGCCGTTAGCCTGGCGCAGCGGATTGCTTTGCGTCATGTAATCCTGCGGAACGCGGATGGCGTTAACGCTATCGACCACCGGACGAATACCGGCATCCATAGCCTGATTAACCTGTTGGGAATAGCCATAAATAATGGCGTAATCCGAGACAAACGGCCCGAATTGCTTTTTCTGATCCGCCGTCAGCGTCGGCAAACGTTCGCCGCTGCGCATCACCGTGTTTTGCAGAAAATCGATAAACGCTTTGCGTTGATCGCCCTCTTTATCGAAGCAACCGCTCAGGCTGACCACCATCAGTAACACCGCCAAAGGCGCAAACCAGCGAGAGCAGGACTTACCTGTCGCCATCTTTAAACTCCTTCACCCAAAATATGCACACGACAACCCGTATGCCTTCAACGTTGACAAGGATAGTGCAGTCACGCCCTGCATGATACCCCCATAACGCAAACTCTTTGCCCGTTGCGTCATGGCGGTGCGCGGTATGAAGCCGCATTGCACCGCCATGACGCAGCGGTTTTTACGCCGTGATTAGCGAAAAACCGCGCAGCCTATTGTAACGCAACCTTTTTTTAACGATTTACCGAAACTGGCATTCATCTTGCTCTGATGACTATGCAGGGGGGACAGGCGGTACGCCGCCGTCGCCAGAAAATCTGGAAATGGATCGCTAGGGTTCCGGTCGCAAGACGCTGGTCCGAGAGCGATCGACCGCCCTCTGGCGGTTACACGGCGGGACAAAAGCCCGGGAGGATACGCGACTGGCTCGCGCCCTCCTGCTTATTCCGTCAACGTCAGAGGAACCATCATGCTTAAAGCCTGCCATAAAGGAATTCTGCTCGCCGCGCTGGTCCTGTTTAGCGCCACCGCCGCGGCGGCGAAACCCGCCTTCAAACTCTGCTGGTCAATTTATGCCGGATGGATGCCCTGGGATTACGCCCAGCAGAGCGGCATCATCAAAAAATGGGCCGACAAATACGACATCGATATCCAGTTTGTGCAGGTTAACGACTATATCGAATCCGTAAATCAGTACACCGCAGGCGGATTTGACGGCTGCACCATGACCAATATGGATGCGCTGACCCTGCCCGCCAGCGGCGGCGTGGACTCCACGGCGCTGATTATCGGCGACTACTCTAACGGCAACGACGGCATCCTGACCAAATCCGCCGACAGCGTCGCGGCGCTGAAAGGCCAGCCGGTGAATCTGGTGGAGCTTTCCGTTTCCCACTACCTGCTGGCACGGGCGCTGGAAACCGCGGGCCAGAGCGAGAAAGACATCAAGGTGGTCAACACGGCGGATGCGGATTTGGTATCGGCCTTTACTACGCCGGACGTCAAAACCATCGTCACCTGGAACCCACTGCTGGCTGAAGCGCAAAAGCAGCCCGGCGCAAAAACGCTTTTTACCTCGGCGCAAATCCCCGGCGAGATCCTCGACCTGCTGGTGGTGAATACCGCCACCCTGAAAAAACACCCTGAACTGGGCAAAGCGCTGACCGGCGCGTGGTTCGAAACCCTGCAAACCATGCAGGGCGACAGCGAAACCGCCAAAGCGGCGCGTACCCGGATGGGGGAAGCGGCGGGCACGAACCTGGCGGGCTTTGACGCACAATTAGCCGCCACGCATCTGTTCACCACGCCACAGCTGGCGCTGGCCTTCACCAGCAGCCCGCAGTTGAAAACCACCATGCAGAAAGTCGCGGAGTTCTCTTTTAACCACGGCTTGCTGGGCGAAGCCGCACCGTCTGCTGACGTAGTGGGCATTGAAACGCCCGCGGGCGTCTGGGGCGACAGCCAGAACGTCAAATTACGTTTTAGCGACGAGTTTGTCCGCCTGGCGGCCAACAACCAACTGTAATCACGGAGGCGTCCCATGCGCAAAATCATCAACCTACAACCGCAGCCGATGAGCCGGGTGCTGCTGGGCGCCCTTCCGCTACTGGCGATGCTGTTTGTCTACCTGATCGCCTCCGACGCGCGGCTGGCGGCCAACAGCGCCGATAAACTGCTGCCTGGTTTTGATGCCATGTTCCGCGCCATCGACCGGATGGCGTTTACCCCCAGCCCGCGTACCGGGGAATACCTGTTGTGGACCGACACCGCCGCCAGCCTGCTGCGTCTGCTGAGCGGCGCGGTGCTCAGCGCGATTATCGCCCTGACTTTCGGCCTGTTTTGCGGCGCATTGCCTGCGGTGCGCGCCTTTTTGTCGCCGCTGATCACCACCCTGGCGCTGATCCCGCCGCTGGCCATTCTGCCGATTTTGTTTATCTGCTTTGGCCTGGGGGAAGTGTCAAAAGTGGTGCTGATCGTGATTGGCATTACACCGTTTATCATCCGCGATTTGCAGCTGCAGGCGATGGCGATCCCCCATGAACAGCTGATCAAAGCCCAGACGCTGGGCGGGCACAGCGGGCAAATCCTGTGGCGGGTGTTTCTGCCGCAGCTGTTGCCGCGCCTGATTGACGCCGTGCGCCTGTCGCTGTGCTCGGCATGGTTGTTTTTGATTGCTGCGGAAGCCATCGCCGCCACTGAAGGGCTGGGCTACCGCATCTTCCTGATGCGCCGCTATATGGCAATGGACGTGATTTTGCCCTACGTCGCCTGGATCACCCTGCTCGCCTTTGCCCTCGATTTGCTGCTGCGAGTCGTGAACCGCCGTTGTTTCCCCTGGTACTACGCCCGCTGAGGAGCCGCTATGCCTTTATTAGAACTGAAAAACGTCGGAAAAGAGTACGACAGCCAGGTGGTGCTGGAGCGGCTGAACGTCAGCGTTGAAGAGGGAGAATTTATCACCATTGTCGGCGCATCCGGCTGCGGTAAAACCACCTTTCTGAAAATGCTGCTCGGCACCGAATCGCCCTCTAAAGGGACTTTTTTGCTCGACGGCCAGCCGCTGGCCCAGGAGCCCGATGCCCAACGCGGCATTGTGTTCCAGCGCTACTCGGTATTCCCGCACCTGACGGTGATTGAAAATGTGATGCTGGCGGAAGAGTTCAGCCAGGCGCGATGGCTGGGCCGCGTCTGGGGGCGCAAGCGCGCCGCTATCCGCGAGCAGGCGCGGATGATGCTGAAACAGGTCGGCTTGCTGGGCGCGCAGGATAAATATCCGCATCAGCTTTCCGGCGGGATGCAGCAGCGCCTGGCGCTGGCACAGGCGTTAATGAAACAACCGCGTATTTTGCTGCTTGACGAACCGTTTGGCGCGCTGGACCCCGGCATTCGCGCGGAAATGCACGTACTCATTAGCTCGCTGTGGGAACGCCATAAGCTGACCATTTTTATGATTACCCACGATTTGAAAGAGGGGTTCTCGCTGGGCTCGCGGCTGTGGGTGTTCGACAAAGTGCGCCACGACCCGCAGGCACCGGAGGCGTACGGCGCGAGCATCACTTATGACATCCCATTAGACCGCAAACCCGCTGGCAGCGTCACGCCGCTGTTCCCTCACGCGCCCTATCCCCTCGCCGAACAGCCCGCCGCGCTGTTTGGCCATTAACAAGGAGCCATGATGAACGCTTATCAAACCCAATTACCGGCGGGCAGCCACTGGTCGCTGATGATGCGCCAGGGCACCGCCCTGACCCTGACCGACCTGGCGGGCGGGGTCAACGCAGGCGTGCTGTTTTACAACCCGGAAAACCTGCTGGAGCGCTATAACGCCCCCGATACCCTGAAGTGCCAGCACACCTTTCGGCTGACGGCGGGCCACTGCCTCTATTCCGATATGGGGCGGATTTTTTGCGGCATTGAACAGGACAGTTTCGGCTGGCATGAGTCGGTCTGCGGCACTGCCAATGCGGCGCTCACAGAAAAACAGTTCGGCGCGCGCGATTACCAGCAGGCGCGTAACGATCGCCACCAGAACGGCTACGACAGCTTTCTGGTAGAGCTGGCGAAATACGGCCTCGGCAAACGCGATATGGCGGCCTGCCTGAACCTGTTCGCCCACGTCGCCGCTAACGATGATGGCAAACTGGAGCTGGTGCGCCAGGGCGCAGCGGGCGCGAGCGTCACCCTGCGTTTCGCGATGGATACGCTGGTCGTTTTACACACCTGTCCGCATCCGCTGAGCAACGCGACGGCGTACCCGCGCCAGCCGCTGGGCATCCGCATCGACAGCGAACGTAAACCCCTTCCCGCTCACTGCCTTGAACGCGCCGAAAACCAGCGCGGTCTGTGCAACAACCATCTCTATCATCTCAGCGAAGGAGCCTGTTCATGCTGACCGAAAGCGCGCGCAATCCGGCGGATGCGGTCTATCACGCCACCGTTAAGGCCGGGGATTACTGGCTGTATAACATCACCGAAGGGCAAACCCTGCGCATTACCGATCTGGAAGGCAACCAGGCGGCGGATACGCTGTTTTTCAATGCCGATGACACCGCAGAACGCTACAGCATGTCAGACACGGTACGCAGCCAGGGCAACGTCTTTCTGACCACCGGCACGGTGCTGCGCTCCAACGACGATCGCCCGATGCTGGAGATCGTCGCCGATACCTGTGGCCGCCATGATACCCTCGGCGGTGCCTGCGCCACCGAAAGCAACACCGTGCGCTATGACCTCGAAAAACGCCATATGCACGCCTGTCGCGACTCGTGGATGCTGGCAATTGCCGAACATCCGCAGTTCGGCCTGACGCGCCGCGATATCACTCACAACATCAATTTCTTTATGAACGTGCCGGTCACTCAGGACGGCGGGCTGTGCTTCGCCGATGGCATCTCTGCGCCGGGGAAATACGTCGAACTGGTCGCCAAAATGAACGTTCTGGTGCTGATCTCCAACTGTCCGCAGCTCAACAATCCCTGCAACGGGTATAACCCGACCCCCATTGCCGTCACGGTGTGGTGATCCGGCGCTGCGGGACGACCCGCAACACAGCGCAATTAATGATGCAGGACGACCTGCCCGCCGGAGAGCCGGTTATGTTAACTCGAATTCTTATCGCCAACCGTGGCGCAATTGCGGTGCGCATCATCCGCACCCTGAAGCAGATGGGCATCACCGCCATTGCCGTGTATGCCGAAGCAGATAAACACGCCGAGCACGTTCGCCAGGCGGATATCGCCGTATCGCTGGGTGAAGGCAACGTGCGCGAAACCTACCTCAATCAGGACAAACTGTTCACCATCATGCGTGAAAACGGCGCGCAGGCGGTACATCCGGGCTACGGATTTTTAAGTGAAAACGCCAGCTTTGTTGAGCGCTGCGAACGCGAAGGCGTGGTGTTTCTCGGCCCGACAACCGCGCAAATGGCGGCTTTTGGCCTGAAACACCGCGCCCGCGAGCTGGCGGAGCAAAATCACGTGCCGCTGCTATCCGGCAGCGGCCTGTTGACTACCCCGGAAGCCGCGCAGCAAGCAGCGGAGAAAATCGGCTATCCGGTGATGCTGAAAAGCACGGCGGGCGGCGGCGGCATCGGGATGCAGCGCTGCGACGATGCGGCGGCGCTTGACGACGCCTTTACCCGCGTCAAACGTCTGGCAGGCAACAACTTCGCCGACGATGGCGTCTTTTTAGAGAAATTTATCGCCCGGGCGCGGCATATTGAAGTGCAGGTTTTCGGCGACGGCAATGGCAACGTTATCGCGCTGGGTGAACGCGACTGTTCGGCCCAGCGCCGCAATCAGAAAGTGATCGAAGAAACGCCTGCGCCGCGTCTCTCGGACGCTAACCGCCGGGCGCTGCACGACACCGCAATCCGCCTGTGCCAGGCAGTCAATTATCGCAGCGCCGGAACCGTGGAATACGTCTATGACGATGTGTCTGAACAGTTCTGGTTCCTGGAGGTAAACACCCGTCTGCAGGTAGAGCACGGCGTCACCGAGATGGTGTACGGCGTGGACATTGTCCGTTGGATGGTGGAACTGGGCGCGCAAACGTTGCCTGCGCTGGATACGTTGGTGACTGCGCCAACAGGCCACGCCATTCAGGTGCGGCTGTATGCGGAAGATCCGGCGAAAAACTTCCAGCCAGTGGCCGGGTTGCTCAGCGAAGTGGTTTTTCCGGAAAGCGTGGAGGCGGCGCAACTGCGCATCGACAGCTGGATTTCCGGCGGTTGCGAGGTATCGGCCTTTTACGATCCGATGCTGGCAAAAGTCATTGTCCATGCCGACAGCCGTCTACAGGCGTTAGCGGCGCTGCAAGACGCCCTCGCGCAAACCCGGCTTTACGGCATCGAAACTAACCTGAAATGGCTGCGTCATTTGCTGACGCTGCCGCAGGTGCGCGAAGGCAAGGTCATTACTGCCACTTTAGGCGATGTGAGCTGGCAGCCCGCCACCCTGGACGTGCTGAGCGGCGGCACGATGACTACGATTCAGGATTTACCGGGGCGCGTGGGTTACTGGGACGTTGGCGTACCGCCCTCCGGTCCGTTCGATAGTCTGGCGTTTGAGTTGGGGAACCAGCTGCTGCAAAACCCGCGCGATGCCGCCGGGCTGGAAATCACGCTGCGCGGCCCGACGCTGCGCGTTAATCAGGCATGTTCCATCGTGCTGACCGGCGCGGATATCGATGCCACATTAGATGATGCACCAGTCGCGATGCGCCGGGTGATAAACGTGCTGGCAGGCCAGACCCTCAAACTTGGCGCGGTACAGGGCGCGGGCTGCCGCAGTTATCTGCTGATTGCCGGTGGCCTGAATTGCCCGCATTACCTGGGCAGCCGCAGTACCTTTACGCTGGGAAAATTCGGCGGCCATGCCGGACGGGCGCTGCGTGCCGGGGATGTTATTCACCTCGCCGCGCCGGAAATCCGCCCTGACGCTACGCTGCCCGCCGATGCTTATCCGGTTATCTCCAGCCACTGGCAGCTGCGGGTGATTTACGGTCCGCACGGCGCGCCGGAATTCTTTACCGGGCAGGATATCGAAGAATTTTTCGCGGCCCGCTGGCAGGTGCATTACAACTCCAGCCGCACCGGCATCCGTCTGATAGGGCCCAAACCCAGCTGGGCACGCCCGGACGGCGGCGAGGCGGGAATGCATCCGTCCAATATTCACGATAACGCCTATGCCTTTGGCACGGTGGATTTTACCGGCGACATGCCGGTGATCCTCGGGCCGGACGGCCCGTCGCTGGGCGGATTCGTCTGCCCGGCCACGGTTATCCATCAGGATTTATGGAAGCTCGGCCAGTTGAAAGCCGGCGATACGATCTCCTTTGCGCCGGTCACGCTGGAAGAGGCCGACAGCACCCAACAAACCGCCAGCGCGTCTGCTGACGTTGCGCTCAACGCGCTGCCGTCGCCGATTTTATGGCAGGACGACGCCCGTGACGGTATGCCTGCGATTGCCGTTCGGGCGGCGGGCGACCGCTTTCTGCTGGTGGAATATGGCGAGCAGCGGCTGGACATCGCCCTGCGCTTTCGCGTCCACGCGCTGATGCAGCAGTTGGAAGCAATAACGATCGCCGGGCGGCTGGAGATGACGCCGGGGATCCGTTCCTTGCAGATCCATTTCGATCCGGCGCGCTGCCCGCGCGATGCGCTGATCGCCATTATCCGCGAGGCCGATCTCCAGTTGCGGGATTTGCGTGACGCCAGAGTGCCGTCGCGCACCGTCTGGCTGCCGCTCAGCTGGGATGATGCCGCCTGCCGCGAGGCGATTACCCGTTACACCCAGTCGGTACGCCCCGGCGCACCGTGGTGCCCGAGCAATATCGAATTTATCCGTCGCATCAACGGACTGGATAGTGTGGAGCAGGTTAAAGAGATTGTCTTTAACGCCTCGTATCTGGTGATGGGCCTGGGGGATGTCTATCTCGGCGCGCCGGTCGCCACGCCGGTCGATCCGCGTCACCGTCTGGTGACCACGAAATACAATCCGGCACGCACCTGGACGGCGGAAAACTCGGTGGGCATCGGCGGCGCTTATTTGTGCGTCTACGGTATGGAAGGGCCTGGCGGCTATCAGTTCGTGGGCCGTACCGTACAGATGTGGAATCGCGATCGCAAAACGGAAGCCTTTACCCAGCCGTGGCTGCTGCGCTTTTTTGACCAGATCCGCTTCTATCAGGTCAGCCATGAGGAGTTATTAACGCTGCGCGAGCGTTTCCCGTGGGGCGACCATCCCCTGCGTATCGAACACGGCGAGTTCAGCCTGAGCGACTGGCAACAGAGGCTGGAGCAGGACGCAACGGATATCGCCGCCTTCCAGGATAAACGTCAGAAAGCCTTTGATGAGGAGCTGGCACGCTGGCGCGCCGACGGTCAGTTCACCTTCGAAAGTGAATCCGACGCGCAAAACGACAGCGACGACACTATTCCCGACAGCTGCTGCGGCGTTGAAAGCCTGGTGGCAGGCAGCGTCTGGCAGTGGCTGGTGAAGCCGGGAGAACAGGTTGCGGAAGGCCAACTGATCGGAATTCTCGAATCCATGAAAATGGAGATCCCAATTACCGCGCCGGTTAGCGGAACCATCCGCACTTTCCAGCGCCAGCAGGGAAATCAGGTACAGGCAGGGCAGTTATTGATGGTGATTGAACGCGCTGCGTAACGTGCAGGCCTGCCGGCGATCTTCCCGGCAGGCCAGATCCCGGACGCCCCGCTGATTTACCATTTATTTCTACCCAAAGACATAAATTTTCTTACTCTTTATTGGCTTTCATAATCAGCGAGTTAGCCTGAAATTTAGCGCGCTTTGCCGCTTAAAAAAATCTAATCGCGCGATTAATCACCAGCGTAACGATCCCTGATTGCGTTTAGGGACTATTCTTAATGTGCTTCTTAGCGTTCACGATCCCGCAGTGTGATTTATGAGGAGTTCTCAATGGAATATAAAGATCCAATGGTTGAGTTGCTCAGCAGCCTTGAGCAGATTGTTTTTAAAGATGATTCACAGAAAGTGACCCTGACCCATAAACCGTCCGCTTTTTCCGAGTTTGAGCAGCTGCGAAAGAGTACCGGTTTGAAAGTTGATGACCTGGCCCGGGTGATGGGCGTGAGTGTTGCCATGGTGCATGAATGGGAATCAAAACGCGTAAAACCCTCCAGCACCGAACTGAAGCTGATGCGCCTGATTCAGGCGAACCCGATGCTCAGTAAGCAGTTGATGGAATAATTTTATTGCTCTGTATCCTTTAGGTTTTCCTGGTCGTGACAACCCCCGTCTTAAACGGGGGTTGTGTGTTTTTAAGGATAAGTGCGGGTGCCTTCAGGCCCAACCCGTTCAGTTGACTGAAATGCGGGAGATCGCTCTCCCGCATTGCAATTACCTCCCTGCTTCGTAAGCAAGGACCGCCCGTAATTCATTGTTTTGTTCTTTGAGAGTGAATTCGCACAAACGATCTTTCACCATCCAGATAAAACAAAGCAGCGTTACACATATCACTAATAAGCAGAGAAATGTGTATTTATACTTAACAGGCATAATTGCCTCCTTCGGTTGAAGGGGCTACAATCCAACTGTGTTGGTTGGGATTGTGGCCCCGTTAATTAAATGGATTTAATTACGGGGCTTTCGTCTATCCAACCCTTGCATCATGCTCCGGCTAAATAGCCTTGAGCACCCGGATAGCATAATAATGATTTTTGTAGCGCAGATAATTAACGGAACCGTTAATAGCGTGCTTATTTTAAACAAATGAAATTGTTTTCAGATAATGGCTAAAACGATATCCAGGAATAAATTTGGGTGCCTTCAGGCCCAGCCCGTCAGTTGACTGAAATGCGGGAGATGACTCTCCCGCACTGCCTTACCTCCCTGCTTCGCAGGCAAGCACTGCCCGTAATTCACTGCTTTTCTCTTTTATGCTCAGCTCGCAAAGGCGATCCTGCACTATCCAGATAAAACAGAGAATGGTTACACATATCACTAATACACTCAAAAATGTGTATTTATGCTTTACAGGCATAATTGCCTCCTTCGTTGGAAGAGGCTACAATCCAACTGTTTCGGTTGGGATTGCGGCCCCGTTAATTAAATGGATTTAATTACGGGGCTTTTGTCTATCCAACCCTTGCGTCATGCTCCGGCTAAATAGCCTTGAGCACCCGGTGATAATAATACCGATGTTTAACTCACGCATAATTAGCACAACCGGTAACAGAAAGGCTATTTTTAATAAATAATCTTGTTTTAAGATAACGTTAAAAATAAAAAACCCGCCTTGCTTAGCGGGTTTTTCATTTGTTACAGCAACCGTTACTGCAGCAGAGAAATATCCGCTACCTGCAGGAACAATTCGCGCAGCTTTGACAGCAGCGTCAGGCGGTTAACGCGCAACTCCTGATCGTCTGCCATTACCATCACTTTATCGAAGAAAGCATCGACCGGCGCGCGCAGGGCTGCCAGTTCCACCAGCGCCTGCTGGTATTCGCCTTTAGCAAAGGCTGGCTCCAGTTTGTCGCGCAGAATAACCAACTGGCGCGCCAGTTCGATTTCTTCCGGCTCTTTCAATACCGAGGCGCGAACATGGTCGTGCAGCGTTTCGGTGGATTTCGCCAGAATATTTGATACGCGCTTGTTGGCCGCTGCCAGCGCAGAAGCCGCCTCCAGGGAACGGAAATGCGATACCGCCTTCATACGGGCATCGAAATCCGCCGGTTTGGTCGGACGACGCGCCAGCACCGCCTGGATGGTATCCACGCTGTGGCCTTCTTCCTGATACCAGGCGCGGAAACGGCCCAGCATAAAGTCGATAACGTCATCAACCACGTTGGCGTTGGTCAGCTTACTGCCATACAAACGCACCGCTTCTTCTGTCAGGGTTTGCAGATCGAGCGGCAGGTTTTTCTCAACGATGATACGCAGCACGCCGAGCGCAGCGCGACGCAGCGCAAACGGGTCTTTATCGCCTTTCGGATGCTGGCCGATGCCAAAAATACCCGCCAGGGTATCCATCTTGTCGGCAATCGCCACCGCACAGGCCACCGGGTTAGACGGCAGATCGTCGCCCGCGAAACGCGGCTGATACTGCTCGTTCAGCGCCACGGCAACGTCTTCCGCTTCGCCATCGTGACGGGCATAGTGCATCCCCATCACGCCCTGGGTGTCGGTAAACTCGAACACCATGTTGGTCATCAGGTCGCATTTAGACAGCAGGCCCGCACGCGTCGCATGATTTACATCCGCACCGGTCTGCCCGGCAATCCATCCGGCAAGCGCCTGAATGCGATCGGTTTTATCGCGCAGGGTGCCCAGTTGCTGCTGGAACAACACGGTTTCCAGACGCGGCAGATGGTCTTCAAGGCGTTTTTTGCGGTCGGTATTAAAGAAGAACTCCGCATCCGCCAGACGCGGGCGCACCACTTTTTCGTTACCGGAGATAATCTGCTGCGGATCTTTGGATTCGATGTTCGCCACAAAGATAAAGTTAGGCAGCAGCTTCCCGTTATTGTCATAGACCGGGAAGTATTTCTGGTCGCCTTTCATGGTGTAAACCAGCGCTTCAGCCGGTACCGCCAGGAACTTCTCTTCGAATTTGGCAGTCAGCACTACCGGCCATTCCACCAGCGAGGTGACTTCTTCCAGCAGGCTTTCGCTCAGATCGGCATTGCCGCCAATTTTGCGCGCGGCGTCTTCAGCGTCGGCTTTGATTTTGGCTTTGCGCTGCTCGTAGTCGGCGATGACTTTACCGCGCTCCAGCAGGATGTCCGGATACTGATCGGCACGTTCAATGGTAAATTCCGGCTCGCCCATAAAGCGATGGCCGCGGATCACGCGATCGGACTGAATGCCAAGAATATTAGCCGGGATAAGTTTGTCATCCAGCAGTAACGTAACGGTATGCACCGGACGCACGAAGTGAACGTCAGACGCGCCCCAACGCATCAATTTCGGAATCGGCAGTTTCGCCAGCGACACGCCGATCATGCCGGGCAGCAGCGCTTCAACGCTTTCGCCTTTCACATGGGCGCGATAGAGCAGCCATTCGCCTTTATCGGTGGTTAAACGCTCGGCCTGATCGACGGTAATACCGCAGCCGCGCGCCCAGCCTTCCGCCGCTTTGCTCGGTTTGCCTTCGGCATCAAAGGCCTGGGCGATTGCCGGGCCGCGTTTTTCTACTTCACGATCCGGCTGAGATTCCGCCAGATTGGCGATTTTCAGCGCCAGACGACGCGGCGCAGCAAACCATTTAACGTCGCCATGGGCGATATTGGCCGCATCGAGTTCAGCAGTAACATTCGCAGCGAAGGATTCCGCCAGGCTGCGCAGGGCTTTTGGTGGCAGCTCTTCAGTGCCGATCTCCACCAGAAAAGTTTTTTCAGACATGGCAGCCTCTTATTTGTTTCTGTTACACATCGGGAAGCCCAGCGCTTCACGAGAAGCGTAGTAGGCCTCCGCCACAGCTTTGGTCAGCGTGCGAATGCGCAGAATATAGCGCTGACGCTCGGTTACCGAGATGGCCTTACGGGCATCCAGCAGGTTAAAGCTGTGGGCGGCTTTCAGAATACGTTCATAGGCTGGCAGCGGCAGCGGGTTTTCCAGCGCCAGAAGCTGCTGGGCCTCTTTTTCATACTGCTCGAAGCAGGTGAAGAGGAAGTCCACGTCCGCATATTCGAAGTTGTAGGTCGATTGTTCCACTTCGTTTTGATGGAACACATCACCGTAGGTGGTTTTACCCAGCGGACCGTCGCTCCATACCAGATCGTAAACGCTGTCCACGCCCTGGATATACATGGCGAGGCGCTCAAGACCGTAGGTGATTTCACCGGTCACCGGCTTACATTCAAGGCCACCGACCTGCTGGAAGTAAGTAAACTGAGTGACTTCCATACCGTTGAGCCACACTTCCCAGCCGAGGCCCCAGGCACCCAGCGTCGGGTTCTCCCAGTTATCTTCCACGAAGCGAATATCATGAATCGTTGGGTCCATACCCAGCTCTTTCAGCGATCCCAGGTACAGTTCCTGAATATTGTCCGGCGATGGTTTGATGATCACCTGGAACTGATAATAGTGCTGTAAACGGTTGGGGTTTTCGCCGTAGCGGCCATCGGTCGGACGGCGGGAAGGCTGCACATAAGCGGCAGCGATAGGTTCAGGCCCGAGCGCCCGCAGACAGGTCATTGGATGTGAAGTGCCGGCACCGACTTCCATATCCAGCGGTTGAACGATGGTGCAGCCCTGGCGGGCCCAGTAATCCTGTAAGGTCAGGATCAAGCCCTGAAAGGTCTTGGTATCAAACTTTTGCATGTTGATTTCGCACGCGATACGAGTGGGTTTAAGTGGAAGCGACCAGTATATACTCAAAAGGCTAAACGTTGCATCACAGGGGCAACGGAACGGGGCGTCTAATCGAGCTGCAGGATGGAATTGCGGTGTTTTAAGTAGGGTTATTTAGTGTAGTTCAGAGAATTAACGCATCGACAGATGTAAAAACTGCCCATTCATATCGAACGCGCAGGTAAACCCTTCCTGGCGTGCGGTACTGCCCTGCATTTCGTAACTCCCCTGGAAAGCATCGAAATCGGTAATGCGGATATTCTGGCTGGTAAGGTTATAGCGATGAGCGGCGTTCTCCCGGCACTGGTTTTCCATCGCCAGCGAATGCATCGGCGTGACTTTTGCTTTTTGAGCGTGTTGCGGCTGCGTTTCCTGGCTGGCGCAACCGGCGAGGAGGATGACGGCGGCAAGCATAGATAAGTGTATGGGTGTCGTAGTCATTATACTTTGCTATCCGTATTTAAGGGGTTTTCCGTGCATTCAGGTCAGAATGCATTGTGGCTGGCTCGCGCGGCACGTCGCAAGCTCTGGAAAGCAAACTCGGAATGATCCGGAGTACAGTGATAATTAATAGACCGACACTAGCGGAATAGCAAAGTGTGAGCCGGGGAGAAAATGCAGCAAAAAATAAACTGGATAGATAACCTGCGCGGCATCGCCTGTTTGATGGTGATTATGATCCATACCACGACCTGGTATATTACCAACGCCGATGTCGTTACGCCGTTTAGTTGGAATTTTTCCAACGTCCTGAATTCCGCCTCGCGCGTCAGCGTTCCGCTGTTTTTTATGATTTCAGGCTATCTGTTTTTTGGCGAGCGCAGCGCCGAACGACGCCACTTTTTACGCATCGGATTGTGTCTGCTGTTTTACAGCACCGTGGCGTTCCTCTATATCGCGCTATTTACCTCAATCAGCCCGCGTTTATCGTTAATCAATCTGTTTCAAAAACCGGTGTTTTATCACCTTTGGTTCTTCTTCGCGATTATCGTTATTTACCTGCTATCTCCATTAATTTCGGTAAAAAAGGTCGGTTTGCCGGTGATTTTTGGATTGTTGCTGGTGGCCGGCGTGATCGCGAACCCGAACACGGTGCCGCAAAACTTCCACGGAATGAAATGGCTACCCGTGAACTTGTATATCAACGGCGATACGTTTTATTACGTACTCTACGGGTTACTTGGCCGCGCCATCGGCATGCTGGAAACGCAGTATCGTCGCTACACCGCTATTGCCGCGCTGCTGTTTATCGCCTGCGTCACGTTAATCAGCCTGGGAACGCATTCGGAACTGGCGCGGCAAGGCAATTTTAGCGACACTTTTTATCTCTACTGCGGGCCGCTGGTGTTTATCGCCGCCCTGAGCCTGTTTGTGGTGGTCAAAAATTCCCTTCACGCGCGCCCATTGCCGGGGCTGGCATTGATATCTCGCCACTCGCTCGGCATTTACGGCTTCCATGCCCTGTTTATTCATGCGTTACGGACTCGTCATATTGAAGTCACCCATTGGCCGGTGCTGGATATCATCTGGATTTTTAGCGCCACGCTGGTGGGTTCGCTGATACTTTCCATGCTGTTGCAGCGGATTGATACGCGCAGGCTGGTTAGCTAGCGCGCTGGCGGGCGCGATATAGCTGGCGCGGCGATGAAAATCCTGCCGCATGGGAAGCCTGTTCAACGCCCTGCCCTTGCAGCAGGCGTTGTTCAGCCTGGGCCAGGCGAAGCTGCTCCAGATAATCGCGCACGCTAATGCCCAGATGCTGCTGGAATAAGCGCGACAGGTGACGCGGGCTGACAAACACCCGCGCGGCGATCTCCGGCAACCGCCATTCAGATTCCGGGGAATCCGACAGTAAATCCTGCGCTTTATGGACCGCCGGATGCATATGGTTACGATAGCGCAGCCAGGGCGAAAGCTGCGGATCCTCTCCGGAACGGCGAAACCACACCACCATTTCCCGGGCCACGTCTAGCGCCAGCTGCGGGCCATGCAGCCGATTAATCAGATGCAGGGATAAATCGATGCCGGAGGTAATGCCCGCGCTGGTCCAGATGCCGCGATCTTCAACAAAAATCCGTCCTTCACGCACGATAGCGCCCGGTTCGGCGGCTTTCAGCCGTGTTATCACATCATGATGAGTGGTGCATTCCACGCCGTGCAGCAGCCCGGATCGCGCCGCCAACAGCGAACCGGAACAGACGCAGACCAGTTGGATATCCCCGCGCTGGATAGCGGCGAGCTGGCGGCCCAGCCAGCGACGCGCCTCCACCGCCTGCGGCGTATCGAAGTAGCGCGTGGAGTCGCTAACGCCGGAAAGCACCAGCAGGCTTTTTTTCGGTAGATGCTCAGGAAGCGGGCCGATGCCGCCCATGGTCAACCCAATCGAGGTGCTAACTTCCGGCTCTGGCCCGATGTAATGCAGAGTGAAGGCATCGCTTGCCAGGCCCAGCGTTTCCGCAGGCCCGATCATGTCCAGCGCCAGCGTACCGGGCAACACTAAAAACCAGACATCTGTTTTCATCTCAGCGACTCCAGGCATTCAGAGACCGTCTGCACCGTGGCGAAGCGGCCTTCCAGCACCGTTTCAGTACGATGCCGCAGGGTTTGGCTATCCAGAGTAATGTCTTTATAGCGCATCGCAAAGGTCAGCATCGCTTCAGAAACAAAACTCACCCGATATCCCAGGTCAGACGCCACGCGCGCCGTGGTTTCGCAGCATTGTTCGGTACGAATCCCACAAATAATCAAATGGTTAATTCCGCGGACGCGTAACCAGTGATCCAGCCCGGTGTCGGTAAAGGCGTTATGAACATGCTTATGAAAAGTGACATCTGCCTGATGAGTCAGAAAAGGCATCGGTTTCACATAGCCGGACTCCAGCGAAAACGGCCCCTGGTCGGCAACGTGGAAAATATCCACCACCGGCATTTCCCGCTTTTGACAACCGGTAATCAGTTGGCAAATCGCCAGCTGGAAATCAGAGAAGTCGATATCTTCCCAGTAATCGCGATGAAAGAAAGAAACCTGGGTATCGATGTTAATCAATGCGGAATGTGACATTTCAGGACGCCTTACTCAGTGGGTGTAACCCCATTCTGGCAAGGCGTCTGAAGGTCGGTAATACCAAAAACGGACAAAGAACGGTTAAACCAGGACGTCTCGCGCCGTTACTTCATCAACGGCTCCAGCTGCTGATAAATCTGCCGGAAGGTTTCGCGTCTTTCGCTATAGCGCGCGACGTTAGCGTCGTCAGGGTGATGCTGCTGTTCCAGATGCAGCGGCGGGAGTAAATCCTGGAGCGGACGCCCGGGTGAAAGCGCAATCTGTGCCAGCCGTGCCGCACCCAGCGCCGGGCCGACATCGCCGCCGGTGCGGTAATCGAGGATTTGCCCGCTGATGTCCGCCAGCATTTGCCGCCAGTATTCGCTGCGCGCTCCGCCGCCGATCAGCGTGATGCTCTTTGGCTGTAATCCACAGCTGTGTACAACGTCCATCCCGTCAGCCAGCGCATACCCCACCCCTTCCAGCACCGCCTGCGCCAGTTCTGCCGGGCCATGCTGATGCGTCATGCCAAAAAACACGCCTTTAGCGTTTGGGTTGTTATGGGGGGTCCGCTCGCCGGAGAGATAGGGAAGAAACCATACCGCGCCCGCATCGGCGTTGGCCTGTTTTGCCGCGTCAATTAAGGCCGGAACGCTGCCCAAACCGGTGAGTTTGGCCGCCCAGTCCAGACAGGACGCGGCGCTTAGCATGACGGACATCAGGTGCCAGCGTTTGGGCAACGCGTGGCAGAAGCTGTGAACCGCGCTTTCCGGCTTCGACAGAAAACCCTCGCTGACGGCGAAGTATACGCCGGACGTTCCCAGGGAGAGCATCGCCTGCCCGGCATCGGCAATGCCCACGCCGACTGCGCCTGCGGCGTTATCGCCGCCGCCTGCCACTACCGGCACCGCAGGCATATTCCAGCGGCTGGCGATTTCCGCCGTTAAACGCCCGGTCACCTCGCTGCCTTCAAACAATGCGGGCATGTGCTGACGCGTCAGGCCGCATGCCTCCAGCATTTCATCACTCCAGTCGCGTTTGCCGACATCCAGCCACATCGTCCCTGCGGCATCAGACATATCGCCGGCAAACTCGCCGGTCATCCGCAAGCGCAAATAATCTTTTGGTAATAAAACCTTATCAACCTGCTCAAATACCGCCGGTTCATGGCGTTGCACCCATAGCAGCTTGGGCGCGGTAAAGCCCGGCATCATCAGGTTGCCGGTGATAGATCGGGAATTGGCAACCATGGCCTCAAGCAACTGACACTCTTCACCGCAGCGGCCATCGTTCCACAAAATAGCCGGGCGCAGCACCTTCTGCTGTTTATCCAACAGCGTTGCGCCATGCATCTGCCCGGCGATGCCCAATGCCTTCACCGCTTTAAGGCTGTGCTGCGCGCCAAGCGCCTGCATTGCCTTGTCGGTAGCTTGCCACCATGATTCGGGATCCTGCTCTGACCACAGCGGATGTGGGCGCGATACCGTCAGCGGTTCGGAATGCGTCGCTAAAAGGTCGCCCTGCTCGTCCAGCAAAATGACCTTCACGCCCGAGGTCCCCAAATCAATCCCGATATACATGGCGGCAACTCCTTAATCAGCGCCACCGTTGTGGCGCAGGGGTTTAACGATCAAACAGATAGTGATTCACCAGATTTTCCAACAGCTCCTGATGCCCACTCTGATGACGCGGCGCCAGGTTCTGCTGTTCAGCGTACTTCGCTAATTGCTCCAGCGAGAGTTGTCCTTTCAGAATTTGCTGGCCCAGTTCACCATTCCAGCCGGCGTAGCGTTTGGCGACGCGACTATCCAGCTCGCCGTCCTCAATCATGCGCGCCGCGACTTTCAGCGCCAGCGCCATGGTATCCATCGCGCCGATATGCCCATAGAACAGATCGTATTTATCGGTGCTTTGACGGCGCACTTTGGCATCGAAGTTCAGCCCACCAGTGGTAAAGCCGCCGGCTTTGATGATTTCATACATCACCAGCGCGTTCTCTTCCACGCTGATTGGGAACTGGTCGGTATCCCAGCCCAGCTGCGGGTCACCGCGGTTGGCGTCAACGGAGCCGAATACGCCCAGCGCGATTGCGGTAGCAATTTCATGATGGAAAGAGTGTCCGGCCAGCGTAGCGTGGTTGGCTTCGATGTTGACCTTGATTTCTTTTTCCAGGCCGAACTGTTTCAGGAAGCCGTATACCGTCGCCACATCGTAATCGTACTGATGTTTCGTCGGCTCCTGCGGTTTCGGCTCAATCAGCAACGTACCCTGGAAGCCGATTTTATGTTTGTGCTCGACCACCATTTGCATGAAGCGGCCAATCTGCTCGCGCTCCTGACGTAAATCGGTATTAAGCAGCGTTTCGTACCCTTCGCGACCGCCCCACAGCACGTAGTTTTCGCCGCCCAGACGGTGCGTGGCGTTCATCGCCGTCACCACCTGCGTGGCCGCCCAGGAAAACACGTCCGGGTCCGGGCTGGTTGCCGCGCCTGCGCCGTAGCGCGGGTTGGTGAAGCAGTTGGCGGTGCCCCACAGCAATTTCACGCCTGACTGCTGCTGTTTTTGCTCAAGCACATCAACCATGTGGCTGAAATTATTCAGATACTCTTTAAGCGACGCCCCTTCCGGCGAGACATCCACATCGTGGAAGCAGTAGTACGGCACGTTCAGCTTATGGAAAAATTCAAACGCCACTTCCGCTTTACGGGTCGCCAGCGCCAGCGCATCGCCCGGCTGCTGCCAGGGGCGGTCGAAAGAACCGACGCCAAACATATCTGCGCCATTCCAGCAGAACGTGTGCCAGTAGCACGCGGCGAACCGCAGGTGATCTTCCATGCGTTTACCCAGCACTTTTTGGTCCGGGTTGTAATGACGAAACGCCAGAGGATTCGACGTCTCTGGTCCTTCATATTTCACACGTTCAAGCTGGTCGAAATAATTTTGCATAATTAACTCCGTAATCAGAGAGCGGGTTCGAGCACTGTGTAAAATAATCCTGGATATTACCCGCTCGTTCCTCAATTACGTTATTTCACACTGCCATTAAGATAATGCACAAACGCGCCACCGGTCACAAAAACTATATTTACAGAAATGACAAAAG
Source organism: Atlantibacter subterraneus (assembly GCF_007570865.1). Classification (GTDB taxonomy): domain Bacteria; phylum Pseudomonadota; class Gammaproteobacteria; order Enterobacterales; family Enterobacteriaceae; genus Atlantibacter; species Atlantibacter subterraneus. The sequence goes on from NZ_VLPS01000008.1 coordinate 287,000, forward strand.
TGCGAGGAATTATCCAGCCCCAGGCAATCCGCGTTAATTGTTAAATTTAAAATTCGATCGCGGTCATAAAACAGAAAACAAACAAAAAAACGTAATGCCGGGACGAAAATCTGTAATTGAAGGTTCGCCGCTTCCAGGTCAAAACTCTAAACGTCTACTGAAAGAACGTCTCTTTACTCTGAGTTGTAATACGCCACTATCACCCTACAACAGGTATTAACACTATGAAGATAAAGAACCTTGCCCTCACCCTGTGCGCTTCATTGCTGCTGACCAGCATGAGCGGCATCGCCAAAGAAGTGAAAATCGGCATGGCAATTGACGACCTTCGTCTGGAACGCTGGCAAAAAGACCGCGATATTTTCGTCAATAAAGCGGAAGCGCTCGGCGCGAAAGTCTTTGTACAATCAGCGAATGGCAACGAAGAAACCCAGATGTCGCAGATTGAAAACATGATAAACCGCGGCGTCGATGTATTAGTAATAATCCCCTACAACGGCCAGGTATTAAGCAACGTGGTGGCCGAAGCCAAACGCGAAGGAATTAAAGTATTAGCTTATGACCGAATGATTAATAATGCCGACATCGATTTCTATATTTCTTTTGATAACGAAAAAGTCGGTGAATTGCAGGCTAAAACGCTGGTCGATAAAGTGCCGCAGGGCAATTACTTCCTGATGGGCGGCTCGCCGGTGGACAATAACGCCAAACTGTTCCGCGCCGGGCAGATGAAAGTCCTGAAGCCGTTTATCGATGACGGCAAAATTCATATCGTCGGCGATCAGTGGGTAGACGGCTGGTTGCCAGAAAACGCCCTGAAAATTATGGAGAACGCCTTAACGGCCAACAACAACAAAATCGATGCCGTGGTCGCCTCTAACGACGCCACCGCAGGCGGCGCGATCCAGGCGCTGAGCGCCCAGGGGCTGGCGGGCAAAGTCGCCATTTCCGGGCAGGATGCGGATCTGGCTGGCGTGAAGCGCATCATCGCCGGTACGCAGACCATGACGGTGTATAAACCAATTACCGAGCTCGCTAATACCGCCGCACAAATCGCCGTGGAGCTGGGCAATGGGCAAGCACCGAAATCTGACGCGAAGTTAAATAACGGGCTGAAAGATGTGCCGGCTCGTCTGCTGAACCCTATCGAAGTGGATAAAACCAACATCGAATCTACCGTCATCAAAGACGGCTTCCACAAGCAAAGCGATTTGTAATCTCTGGGCGCCCGCAGCCATTTGCGGGCGCTATCGGCCTGAATTCAACCGTGAACAACGGGGTTGGCATGCCTTACTTACTTGAGATGAAAAACATCACCAAAGCTTTTGGTGCTGTGAAAGCGGTGGATAACGTCAGCCTGAACGTCAACGCAGGCGACGTGCTTTCTCTGTGCGGAGAAAACGGCTCCGGTAAATCCACGTTAATGAAAGTGTTATGCGGCATTTATCCGCATGGCAGCTTTGACGGCGAAATCTGGTTCGCCGGGGAAAAGCTCGAAGCGAGCCATATCCGCGATACCGAACGCAAAGGCATCGCGATTATTCACCAGGAGCTGGCGCTGGTTAAACACCTCACCATTCTGGAAAACATTTTTCTGGGCGCGGAAATTACCCGTCACGGCGTGATGGATTACGATGCCATGACGCTGCGCTGCCAGAAACTGCTGGCGCAGGTGAATCTGAACCTGTCGCCCGATACCCGCGTGGGAGATTTGGGTCTTGGCCACCAGCAACTGGTCGAAATTGCTAAGGCGCTGAATAAACAGGTGCGGCTGCTGATCCTTGATGAGCCGACGGCATCGCTGACCGAGCAGGAAACCACGGTGTTGCTGAATATTATTCGCGACCTGCAAAACCATGGCATCGCCTGCATCTATATCTCCCACAAGCTGAACGAAGTGAAAGCCATCTCTAATACCATCTGCGTGATCCGCGACGGCCAGCATATCGGCACCCGCGATGCCGGGCAGATGAGTGAAAGCGACATTATCACCATGATGGTGGGCCGCGAATTAACCTCGCTTTACCCCAACGAGCCGCATCAGGTTCATGATGAAATTTTGCGCGTGGAGCATCTTACCGCCTGGCATCCGGTGAATCGCCATAGCAAACGCGTCAACGATATCTCGTTCAGCCTGCGGCGCGGCGAGATCCTCGGCATTGCAGGCCTGGTCGGCGCAGGCCGGACCGAAGCGGTGCAATGCCTGTTCGGCGTCTGGCCGGGGCGTTGGGAAGGCCAGATTAGTATCGATGGCGCGCCGGTCTCGATTAAAAACTGCCAGCAGGCGATTGCCCACGGTATCGCGATGGTGCCGGAAGATCGCAAAAAAGACGGCATCGTGCCAGTGATGGCGGTGGGGAAAAATATCACTTTGGCCTCATTACACGATTTTACCGGGCCGGTAAGTACCCTGGATGATGCGGCGGAACAGCAGTGCATTTTGCAATCCATCGCCCGGCTGAAGGTGAAAACCTCGTCACCGGAACTGGCGATTGGCCGGTTAAGCGGCGGTAACCAGCAAAAAGCCATTCTGGCCCGCTGCCTGCTGCTCAATCCGCGCATTCTGATCCTTGATGAACCGACCAGGGGCATCGATATCGGAGCCAAATACGAAATCTACAAGCTGATTAACCAGCTGGTGCAACAAGGCATCGCCGTCATCGTTATTTCTTCAGAATTACCAGAAGTACTCGGCCTGAGCGACCGTGTACTGGTGATGCATGAAGGACGTCTGAAAGCCAATCTGATCAACCAAAACCTGACCCAGGAGCAGGTAATGGAAGCGGCCCTGAGGAGCGAACCCCATGTCGAAAAGCAACCTGTCTGAAATAAAACTCGCTGCTCCGCTGGCGAAAACACCCGGTGGCCTGAAAGCGCTTAACTTACAAGTGTTTGTCATGATTGCCGCCATTATCGTGATTATGCTGTTTTTTACCTTTATGACCGAAGGCGCATATCTCAGCGCGCGTAATGTCTCGAACCTGCTGCGCCAGACCGCTATTACCGGCATCCTGGCGGTAGGCATGGTGTTCGTGATTATTTCGGCGGAAATCGACCTGTCTGTTGGCTCAATGATGGGGCTGTTGGGCGGGGCGGCGGCGATATTCGACGTCTGGCTGGGTTGGCCCCTGCCGCTAACCGTGGTGGTCACGCTGGCGCTCGGCCTGCTGCTCGGCACCTGGAACGGCTGGTGGGTGGCCTATCGTAAAGTGCCGTCGTTTATCGTCACGCTGGCGGGCATGCTGGCGTTTCGCGGCATCTTAATTGGCATCACCAACGGGACGACCGTGTCGCCGACCAGTAATGCGATGTCGCAAATCGGTCAAAGCTATCTGTCTAACGGCATTGGTTTTGTCGTCGGCACGCTCGGGCTGATGGCGTTTATGGCGTGGCAATGGCGTGGCCGGGTACGCCGCCAGACCTTAGGACTGCCGGTTAACGCTGCCAGCGGTACGGTGGGCAAGCAGGCGTTAATTGCCGTGATCGTGCTGGGCGCAATCTGGCTGCTTAACGACTATCGCGGTGTGCCGACCCCGGTGCTGATCCTGGCATTTTTACTGCTCGGCGGGATGTTTATGGCGACACGCACAGCCTTTGGCCGCCGCATTTACGCCATCGGTGGCAACATCGAAGCGGCGCGCTTATCTGGTATTAACGTCGAGCGCACCAAGCTGGCGGTATTTGCCATTAACGGCCTGATGGTGGCGATTGCCGGGTTGATATTAAGTTCACGACTCGGCGCAGGCTCGCCTTCCGCCGGGAACATCGCCGAGCTGGACGCCATCGCCGCCTGCGTGATCGGCGGCACCAGCCTGGCTGGCGGTATCGGCAGCGTGGCCGGCGCGGTAATGGGCGCATTTATCATGGCCTCGCTGGATAACGGCATGAGCATGATGGACGTACCGACGTTCTGGCAGTACATCGTTAAAGGCGCGATTCTGTTGCTGGCTGTCTGGATGGATTCTGCAACCAAGCGACGCGGCTAATAAACTGCGTAACCGATCGCAATGCCGGAGGGTAAAATCTCCGGCATCTTGTCGTTTATGCTATTCAGGAAAGGGAAGAACTGTCAGGGCTACGTCATGTTTGAAAAACGTCACCGCATTACTTTGCTGTTTAACGCTAATAAAGCCTACGACCGGCAAGTCGTTGAGGGTGTGGGAGAATATCTTCAGGCGACCCAATCGAGCTGGGATATTTTTATCGAAGAGGATTTCCGGGCGCGTATCGATAATATTAAAGAGTGGTTAGGTGACGGCGTCATCGCAGATTTTGACGATAAGGAAATCGAGCAACTGCTGGCAGATGTCAACGTGCCGATTGTCGGCGTGGGCGGCTCCTACCATCAGCCTGAGCACTATCCTCCGGTTCATTACATCGCCACCGATAACCACGCGCTGGTTGAACAGGCCTTTCTCCATTTAAAAGAAAAAGGCGTACATCGTTTTGCTTTCTATGGCTTACCTGCGTCCAGTGGTAAACGCTGGGCGGCGGAACGTGAACATGCGTTCTGCCAGCTCGTCGCCCAGGAAAAATACCGTGGCGTGGTGTATCAGGGCCTGGAAACTGCGCCAGACAACTGGCAGCACGCCCAAAACCGGCTGGCGGACTGGCTGCAAACCCTGCCGCCGCAAACCGGCATTATCGCGGTAACCGATGCCCGTGCGCGCCACGTTTTGCAGGTCTGCGAGCATTTACATATTCCGGTGCCGGAGAAGATTTGCGTGATTGGCATCGATAACGAAGAACTGACGCGCTACCTGTCACGGGTGGCGCTGTCGTCGGTGGCGCAGGGCACCCGCCAGATGGGTTTTCAGGCGGCCAAATTACTCCACCGTCTGTTAGCCAATGAAACCCTGCCGCTGCAGCGCCTGCTGGTGCCGCCGGTCAAGGTGGTTGAGCGTCAGTCTACGGATTACCGCTCTCTGCACGATCCGGCAGTGATTCAGGCGATGCATTACATCCGTAATCACGCCTGTAAGGGGATCAAAGTAGAACAGGTGCTGGATGCCATCGGCATGTCGCGCTCTAATCTTGAGAAGCGATTTAAAGAAGAGGTTGGCGAGACTATTCACGCCGTACTGCATGCGGAAAAACTCCACAAAGCCCGCAGCCTGTTGATTTCAACCTCGCTGTCTATTAACGAGATTTCGCAAATCTGCGGTTACCCGTCACTGCAATATTTCTATTCGGTGTTCAAAAAAGAGTACGACGCCACGCCGAAAGATTACCGCGAACGGCACAGCGAGTTTTCCCGTTAGACAATAAAAAACCCGGCCTGATTAGCCGGGTTTTGTCGGTTCGCTGTTATTAATTACATATTCGCCGCCAGCAGCCGCTGGTTATCCTGATACATGGCAAACAGGTAATTGTTATAGCTCTGTCCTTTGGTGGAGTAGCCTTTGAGCTTGTGGATCATGTTGCTCGCCGTCAGCTCCTGGTCCGCTTTTCGCAGCTGCGCGCGGGACTTACGGAACGATGAGTACGCCGGATGGGTATTCAGATTGTTCACGTACGCCGACACAGACTCTTTTACAGAATCAAAATGCGAATAGCCTTTCACTTTACCTGTCCCGCTGTTGCAGTGGCGTTTTGCACACTTCATGCCGAAAAGGTTGTTATTGCTACGGGCCAGTTTGGAGGTGCCCCAACCGCTTTCTGCCGCCGCCATCGTCGCAACCATGCTGGTTGGGATAATGTCTACGCGCTCCAGCAAGGTGTTCCACGGAATACGTTTAGTATTTCCGTTCCACTTTACGTCATAGTTTTGGGCGATTTTCTTCAGGCGCGCGCGTTCGCTCGGTGCCCAGCGTCCGTCATATTGTTTAGAGATAAGCCAGTTACGTTCCGCAGTAATCACCGCGTTTTGGCTGGTAATGTAAGGCATGACTGTCCGGAGAAACGCTTTTTTTCTTGGGGTCCCGGAAGGGTATTTTCGCAAATCAGGAAGTGAACCGCTTATTTCACTATTGCGAGAATACTCTTTCTTACTGCTTGCCTGGTGCTTACCGCTGGTTTTCTTAATCTGAGCTGTGTGACTCGTCGTCGTGTGCTGTTTTGCCAGCACTTCACCTGAAACTGCATAGGTGAAAAAGATGAGTATCGCCGCCCCGATTCGTCGTAATCGAGTCGATATCATTAGGTCTCCTGGTCGGATAAATGCATTCCAACACCTTATTCATGAGAAAAATTTGTGAACCGAATCTCAAATCTTACCAAAAATAACCTTCAAGAGCAGTAAAAGAAATAATACAAATCTGAAACCTTGTCACGTACGACCTTCTTATCGTAGTTAAAAATAATGATTTATCTGATGCTTATCGCAGAAAAAAGCAAAAATGAGAGATGGCTCACTCATCCTGTGGATTCAGCCTCGCAAGGCTGAAACAGGGAGGAGACCGGCTGGCGAAAATTTTGCCAAAATAGCAAAAACCCTAATGGGAGCCGCCTGATGAAGAAAAGTATTCTTGCCCTGCTACTACTGCCCGGCGCTGCATTCGCGCAGTGGAGCCTGCCCGACTTACCTGCTTTTGTGGAACAAAGCCCCGGCGTATTTATCGCCCAGGGCACTCTGGAAAAAGGCGAGCGCCCCCTGCGCTTAACTCAGGGTGAACAATGCTGGCAGCCGAGCGGGGCAATTAAATTAAATCAGATGCTGTCGCTTACGCCCTGCGCGGGCGATGCGCCTGAATGGCGACTGTTCCGCAGCGGCAATTATCAGGTGCAAATCGATACCCGCTCGGGTACGCCGACCCTGATGCTGAGCGTGAAACAGGATGAGCCACAAACCGTCGCGGCAGCTGTTCGCCAGTGCCCAAAATGGGACGGCGGCCCGGTGACCGTTTCGGTTAACGATCGCTTTGAAGAGGGTTCACAGGTACGCGACTTTTACAGCGGCAACACCGCGACCGTCACCGACGGCAAAATTACCCTGATGCCCGCCGCAACCAGCAATGGGCTGCTACTGCTGGAAGCGGAGGATACGAGCGATAAAGCGCCCTTTAGCTGGCATAACGCCACCCTGTACTTTGTGCTCACCGACCGCTTCGAAAACGGCAATCCGGATAACGACAACAGCTACGGGCGGCACAAGGACGGCATGGAGGAGATCGGCACCTTCCACGGCGGTGATTTACAGGGGCTGACTCAGAAACTGGATTATTTGCAGGAACTCGGCGTCAATGCGTTGTGGATAAGCGCACCCTTTGAGCAGATCCACGGCTGGGTCGGCGGCGGCACTAAAGGCGACTTCCCGCATTATGCCTATCACGGTTACTACACTCAGGACTGGACCACGCTCGACGCCAATATGGGTACGCGCGACGATCTCCAGAAGCTGGTAGACGGCGCGCATCAGCGCGGCATCCGCGTTCTTTTCGATATCGTCATGAACCACGCCGGTTACGCCACTCTGGCAGATATGCAGCAATACCAGTTTGGCGCGCTGTATCTGAAAGGCGATGAGATCGCCAAAACCCTCGGCGAGAACTGGACCGACTGGAAACCCGGCCCGGGCCAGAGCTGGCACAGCTTTAACGACTATATCAACTTTAGCGATAAGGCCGCCTGGGAGAAATGGTGGGGTAAAAACTGGATCCGCACCGATATTGGCGACTACGACAGCCCCGGCTTTGACGATCTCACCATGTCGCTGGCGTTTCTGCCAGACCTGAAAACCGAATCCGTTACGCCCACCGGGCTGCCCAACTTTTATAGCCAAAAACCTGACACCCGCGCCAAAGAGCGCCCCAACTATACGCCACGTGATTACCTGACCCAGTGGCTCAGCCAGTGGGTGCGGGACTACGGCATTGACGGTTTCCGGGTCGATACGGCAAAGCATGTCGAGATGGGTGCCTGGCAGCAGCTAAAAAATCAGGCCAACGACGCGCTGACGGAATGGAAAGCCGCTAATCCGGATAAAAAGCTGGACGACGCCCCTTTCTGGATGACGGGCGAAGCCTGGGGGCATGGCGTCATGCAGAGCGATTACTACCGCAACGGCTTTGACGCGATGATCAATTTTGATTATCAGGAACAGGCGGCGAGCGCGGTAGATTGTCTGGCGAATATTGACCCCATCTGGCAACAGATGGCGGACAAACTTCAGCAGTTTAATGTCTTAAGCTATCTCTCTTCGCATGATACCCGGTTATTCCGTGAAGGCGGGACCCGCGCGGCAGAACTGCTGCTGTTAGCGCCCGGTGCGGTACAAATTTTTTATGGTGACGAGACGGCCCGTCCGTTTGGCCCCACCGGGTCCGATCCACTGCAGGGTACCCGTTCGTCGATGAACTGGCAGGACGTTGAGGGCGAACAGGCCGCGACGTTGGCGCACTGGCAGAAAATCGCTCAGTTCCGCGCCCGCCACCCGGCGATTGGCGAAGGGAAACACATCCCGCTGAGCGACGACAAGATCTATGGTTTTAGCCGCGTTCAGGGTGACGACACGGTGATGGTGATCTGGGCAGGCGAATCGCAAAAGTGATGCAGCAGGTTATGCCAGCAAATCACCTGTGTCTGGCATAATCGGCAATCCTTGTCTGGACTGGCCTGTTTGCGCCGTTGCACAGGTAGCGTTATCGTGAGCCTCTTTTATAAGTATTCGATATCAAGACGGCTATGACTTTTTCTCTTTTCGGCGACAAATTCACCCGCCATGCAGGCATTACGCGCCTGATGGAAGACCTTAACGACGGGTTACGTACTCCTGGCGCAATCATGCTGGGCGGTGGTAATCCGGCGCAAATCCCGGAGATGAACGACTATTTCCAGAAACTACTGGGTGAGATGCTGGAAACCGGCAAAGTCACTGAAGCGCTTTGTAATTATGACGGCCCCCAGGGTAAAAGCGAACTGCTGGACGCGCTCGCCGGTATGCTGCGCGAAGAATTTGGTTGGGATATCGAACCACAGAATATTGCCCTGACAAACGGCAGCCAGAGCGCGTTTTTCTACTTGTTTAACCTGTTCGCAGGCCGCCAGGCGGACGGCTCGACTAAAAAAGCGCTGTTCCCACTGGCACCGGAATATATCGGCTACGCGGATTCCGGCCTGGAAGAGGAACTTTTCGTGTCGGCGCGTCCGAACATTGAACTGCTGCCGGAAGGCCAGTTTAAATATCACGTGGATTTCGAGCATCTGCATATTGGCGATGAAACCGCGATGATCTGCGTCTCGCGCCCTACCAACCCGACCGGTAATGTGATCACCGATGACGAGCTGATGAAGCTGGACGCCCTTGCCAACCAGCACGGCATCCCGCTGGTCATTGATAACGCTTATGGCGTCCCGTTCCCGGGCATTATCTTTTCTGAAGCGCGCCCGCTGTGGAACCCGAATATTGTTCTGTGCATGAGCCTGTCGAAACTGGGCCTGCCGGGCAGCCGCTGCGGCATTATTATCGCCAATGAAAAGATCATCTCCGCCGTCAGCAATATGAACGGCATTATTAGCCTGGCACCCGGCGGCATCGGCCCGGCCATCGCCTGTGAAATGATTAAGCGTAAAGATCTGCTGCGCCTGTCGGAAACAGTGATTAAGCCGTTTTATCAGCAGCGCGTTCAGGAAACGATTGCCGTTATTCGTCGCTATTTGCCGGAAGAGCGTTGCCTGATCCACAAGCCGGAAGGCGCGATTTTTCTGTGGCTGTGGTTTAAAGATTTACCCATTACCACCGAGCTGCTGTACCAGCGCCTGAAAAAACGCGGCGTGTTGATGGTACCGGGGGATTACTTCTTCCCGGGTCTCGATAAACCGTGGCCGCATACTCACCAGTGTATGCGTATGAATTACGTGCCAGAGCTGGAAAAAATAGAGGCGGGAGTGAAAATCCTCGCGGAAGAGATTGCGCTCGCCTGGCAAGAGGCCAGCGCATAATCGATTACCACGCCGCCGCCCGGCGGCGTTTTTCTGCACTGATTTGCTCGAGCTGTTGCGGGTCCATACAGCGCAACGCCGATGTCGGGCAGGCCTCAACGCAGGCCGGGCCCGCGTCCCGATGCCAGCATAGATCGCACTTCAGCGCCTGCACCTGATGCGCGGCGACGGTGACCACTTCCATCGCTCCGTAAGGACATGCCACCATACAGGTTTTGCAGCCGATACAGCGCGCCTGATCCACAAAGACAAAATCATTGCGGCGGGAAATCGCCTGGGTCGGGCAAACCGCGCCGCACGGCGCGTCTTCACACTGGCGACATACCGCCGCCGTAGACAGCATACCGGTTTTGACGACCCGAATACGCGGTTGAAAGGCTTCCGGACTGACCTCAGAGCAATCCTGCGCGGCCTGATGCGAGACGACGCAGGCCACTTCACAGGTACGGCAACCAATACATTTATTCGCTTCGGCAACAATAAAGCGGTTCATTTCCCACTCCATCAGACCCTAAAAGAGCCAGATTGCCAGAAAACGTCCGCCTTTCTCTTTGATCCTGGCGGGTAAACAGGCCAGATTTCGCTAGCCTCCTGTTTTTAAACCATTACCTTTATTTACATTCCGCTGCCGGGCCTCAGCCATAATTAGTCGTATGCCTCCCTGAAAGGAAAATCATATGCAGCATTTCATTGGCTTCGATGTAGGTGGAACGCACATCAAACATGGCGTGATTGATGAAGAAGGTAATGAGTTAACTTCCGATGAGTACGACACGCCGGAAGACGAGCAAACGTTTCGCAAAAAATGGCAGGAAGTGGTTGAGGCGTATCAGAAAGAGCACGAGATTGTCGGCATTGGCGTCAGCTTTCCCGGCCACATTAACTCTCATACCGGCGAGGCCGCCAAAGCCGGCGCGCTGGACTATATGGACGGCGTTAATCTGCTGGAACTGTTCGCCGAACTGACCGATCTTCCCGCCGTTGTCGAAAACGACGCCAACTGCGCGGCGTTGGGCGAACTGTGGCGCGGTGCGGGAAAAGAGTATCAAAACTTTGTGTGCATTACCGTCGGCACCGGTATTGGCGGCGGGATTATTCTCGACGGCGAACTTTACCGGGGCTCGCATTACCGCGCCGGTGAGTTTGGCGTCATCCCGGTGGGCAATAATGGTGAATGCATGCATGAAGTGGCCTCCGCCAGCGGGTTGATGGAAGCCTGCCGCCAGGCGCTGGCGCTGTCAGTAGACGAAATGCCACACGGCAAAGAGCTGTTTGATCGTATGAACAGCGATGTTCATTTACGCGAAGCCATCGATGAATGGGCACGCAATCTGGCGCGCGGCGTTTATAGCGTGATTTCGATGTTTGATCCGCAGGTGGTATTGATCGGCGGCGGCATTAGCGAAGAGGAGAAAGTTTTCCAGCTGTTAGGACGTCATCTGGAAACGTTCGAACTTTGGGATGACTTGCAGGTGCCGATCCAGCCCTGCCAGCTGGGGAATCAGGCCGGACGCCTCGGCGCGGTCTGGCTGGCGAAGAAAAAAATCGCGCCCCGGAAATGAGGCGCGAGCGTGGTGGCTAAAAATCAAAATGCCGCTTGATAGATAGCCACAATCTCATCGTGCGACGCCTGAACAGGATTGGTTAAACCACAGGCGTCTTTCAGCGCATTGGTGGCAAGCGTCGCAAAATCCTGCTCTTTGACGTTCAGATCGCGCAGGCCAGCCGGAATATTGACGCGTTTCGCCAGTTGGCGGATGGCTTCTACGCAGGCTTTCGCCCCTTGTTGAGCGCTCATGGCGCTGACATCAACGCCCATCGCCTCGGCGCAATCGCGTAAACGTGCCGCAGCCACACGGCTGTTAAAATGCTCCACGTGCGGCAGCAGAATGGCGTTACAGACGCCATGCGGCAGGTCGTAAAAACCGCCCAGTTGATGCGCCATAGCGTGAACATAGCCGAGCGAGGCATTGTTAAAAGCCATACCCGCCATAAATTGCGCATACGCCATGGCTTCACGCGCGACCATGTTATCGCCTTCATCGACGGCAATCGGCAAGTTTTTGACAATCATGGTGATGGCTTTAAGCGCACAGGCATCGGTAATCGGCGTGGCGGCAATAGAGACATAGGCTTCAATCGCGTGGGTCAGCGCATCCATACCGGTAGCCGCCGTCAGGGATTTAGGCATTCCCATCATTAAAGCCGGGTCGTTAACCGACATGACCGGCGTCACGTGTTTATCAACAATCGCCATTTTTATATGGCGCTGCTCGTCAGTGATAATACAGAAACGGGTCATTTCTGACGCCGTGCCCGCCGTAGTATTAATGGCAATCATCGGTAGCTGTGGTTTCGGCGAGCGATCGACGCCCTCATAATCCCGAATATCGCCGCCGTTCGCTGCAACCAGAGCAATACCTTTTGCGCAGTCGTGAGGAGAGCCGCCACCCAGTGAAATAACGCAATCACAGTGGTTAGCGCGCAATATCGCCAGGCCCGCTTTCACATTGGCCGTCGTCGGGTTGGGGTGAGTACCGTCAAACACCACGCTTTTAATATTGCGTTCAGTCAGCGCGTGCTGAAGCTGCTCCGCCATCCCCAGTTTTGCCAACATGATATCGGTAACGATCAGCGCACTTTTATAACCATAATCGTGGGCAGTATTTAACGCATCATTTAACGAGTTCGTGCCAATAATATTGACGGCAGGAATATAAAATACGGATGTCATCATTTCTTTCCTTGGTGGATTTAAAAAGTTTTTCCGTAATATACCTGCGCCATTTAAAAAGATAGCGGCAACCAATAAAAAGAAATAATAAATTACGCCATGAATAACAATACAGAAAAATTAAGAAGTTATTTATTATTAATATTAATGAATCGAAGTGATGCATTTATTTATACAAATACATCACTTCGCCAAAGCCGTGTTACTGACGGCCAAATAATGCCGCATCCCGTAATAAATGCTCATTACCGCGTCGGCGAGTAAAACCGATGCGGTCGAAATATTCCAGGATTTGAATCGCCAGTTTCCTGCCCACATTCAGGCTGTCGCGGAAATCCGCCGCCTGGGTGGATCCTTTCTCACTGTCCAGCCGGCGGATCAGGTCAGCGAACATCACAATCCGATCGTTACGGTAATAGCGATCTTTAACGATCGCGGTAATCAGCCCCTGTAACGCCGCCTGACGGAGAAATTTACGCATCTCCTGTTCGTCGGTGCCGGTTTCACGGGCCAGATCGCGTACCCACCACGGGTCGTCGCCAAACAATCCGGCAATACTCTCCCAGCGCTGCTGCTGTTCGGGCGTAAAGCCCGCCTGATGCCCCGGTAAATGCAGCCAGCCCTGATAGCTGACGATCAGCCCCGCCTCGCGCATCTTCTCAATCAGCGCCAGTACCAGCGGCTCTTCCTGCGAAGGCAGCGCCATACGGCGCAGGCGTTCGCGCCCCGGCCCGGGTTCATCGCTATGCTGATCGTGATAATAGCTGAGGGTATCCAGCAGTTTGCGCTGCCAGCACGCCGCCACTTCAGCGCTTAACAGATGCTCGCCTGCCTGCAATCGCTCAGGCCGGTTTAACAGCGCAGCCAGACCCTGCGGCGTCAGCTGACGATGCCAGGCGAAATCCGGCAGTGATACCGCGCCGCGCTCAAGGTGCAACGTCAGCGCTTCGGCATCGTCCTGCACATCAGCAAGCCGCGCCAGCCAGTCGAGAAACTCGCTCTGGCGCTTGCCGCGACGCGGCGGATCGGTCAACAGCACTCTCCCGCCGCCCAGCGTGTGCCGGGCGCTGATATCGCGCAAAATCACCCGATCGTTGTCGCACAGCCACAGCGGGGTATCCAGCACCAGCTCGGCAAAGCGCTCGTCGAGCAGGGAAATACGCCCGGTGATATGGCTGGCGGCGTGATGGATATGCAGCGGTTGCCACTGCTGGAACGGTGCCAGGGCATGCGTCTCGATAATCACCCGATCGCACAGGCGGCGCGGCGCGGTGGAAAGCAGCCAGTCGCCACGGCTGATCTGCTCTTTTTGAGCGTCGCCGCTGATGTTGAGCGCAATACGTTGCCCGGCGCGCGCCTGCTGGGTATCGGTGTTTTGCGCGTGCAAACCGCGCACCCGCATCGGTTTATCGACGCCCGTCAGCCACAGCGTATCGCCGACATTGACTTCACCGCTTAGCGCTGTGCCGGTCACCACCAGGCCCGCGCCCTTAACGGTAAACGCCCGGTCAATCGCCAGGCGAAAACGGTGCTCAACGGGATGCGTTTGCGGTTGTAGTTCACGGATGTGCTGGCGCAGGGCGTCAATACCCTCAGCTTGCGTGACGGCAGTGACAAACAGCGCCGCCGCAGGCCAGTTCATGCGCGCCAGCAGGTTTTCCACCTCGGCTTTCACCTCCTTAACGCGCGCGTCATCAACCCGATCCGCTTTGGTGAGCGCCACGGTGAGCGTGGGGCGTCCGGCCAGTTGCAATAGGGTTAAGTGCTCTTCGGTTTGCGCCATCACGCTGTCATCGCACGCCACCACCAGCAGCGCATGGTCGATACCGCCCACGCCCGCCAGCATATTGGCGAGGAATTTTTCATGGCCCGGCACATCGATGAAACCTATCACCCGGCCATCTTTCTGCGGCCAGTAGGCGTAGCCCAAATCAATGGTCATGCCGCGCTGTTTCTCTTCCGGCAAACGGTCGGCGTTTACGCCGGTCAACGCCTGCAACAGCGTGGTTTTACCGTGGTCAACGTGTCCTGCGGTGGCAATAATCATTTGGTCAACATCTCCATAAAGCGCGCTTCATCTTCAAGGCAGCGTAAATCCAGCCATACCCGGCCATCGTATATGCGGCCAATCACCGGCGTCGGTAAATTGCGCAGATCGGCAGCCAGTTTTTCCGCCGTGCTGCCCCGTCCGTCGCGCGGCGTGAAGGTTATCGCCGCGCTGGGCAAGCGATCTACCGGCAACGAGCCACTGCCGATCTGTGACTGGCACGGCATGACGGCAACGTCGAACGCCTCGCCAAAACGCTTCTGCAAACCGGGCAGCAGGCGCTGCGCCTGCTGATGGATCGACCCGGCATCGCGGGTTAACAGCCGCAGCGTGGGAAGCTGCTGCTCGAGCGCTTCCGGATGGCGATACAGGCGCAGCGTGGCTTCCAGCGCGGCGAGCGTCATTTTATCCGCCCTTAGCGCGCGTTTTAACGGATGACGCTGCACGCGTTCGATCAGCGCTTTTTTGCCGACGATAATGCCCGCCTGTGGCCCGCCCAGCAGTTTATCGCCGGAAAAGCTCACCAGGCTGACGCCAGCGGCAACCAGCTCCTGTACCATCGGTTCTTTGGGCAAGCCGTAACGGCTCAGATCTACCAGCGAGCCGCTGCCTAAATCCGATACTACCGGCACGCCGAGCGGATCGGCCAACTGCACCAGTTCCGCTTCGCTGATGGCCCGGGTAAAGCCTTCAATATGGTAATTACTGGTGTGAACTTTCATCACTAAGGCGGTATTTTCGCCTATCGCCTGCTGGTAATCCGCAGGATGGGTACGGTTGGTGGTGCCGACTTCCACCAGTTGGCAACCCGCCTGGCGCATCACATCCGGAATGCGGAATGAACCGCCGATCTCCACCAGTTCGCCGCGTGATACCACCACCTCTTTGCCATCGGAACAGGCTGCCAGCATCAGCAATACGGCGGCGGCGTTGTTATTGACGATGCAGGCATCTTCCGCGCCGGTCATCTCGCACAACAGCTGCGCCAGCGCCCGATCGCGGTGGCCGCGCCCGGCATCGTCCAGATCGTATTCCAGGGTGACTGCCGAGCGCATGACATTCGCCACGGCTTCGATGGCGCTTTCTGACTGCAACGCGCGCCCCAGATTGGTATGCAACACGGTGCCGGTGAGATTGAACACCGCGCGATACGCACTCTGCGCGGCGGCGCTTAACCGGCGTTCGCAGGCAGCAGCCCAGTGCTGGCACCAGTCCGGCAACGCATGGCATTTCCGCACGCTGTGCCGGGCCTCGTCCTGAAGCTGGCGCAGCATATCGGCAACCTGGGTATGGCCCCAGTGTTCAAGTAACGGTTGAAAAGCCGCATCCCGCAGCAGGCTGTCCGTAGAGGGGATCTGGCTATAGAGCGAACGGTTTTCTGTAGTCATGGCGCTGAATGGGTTAGTGAAAATACCCATCAGTGTACAGGGGGCACTACCCCCTGTCATATCAGGAGATCAAGCTGTGGGCGGTTCGGTGCGGGCAAAGCTCTCGCGCTGGAATAACGTTTCTACCAGTTTCACCAGTTTTGGGCGGTCCACGCACCAGCCCGGCGATACCCGGCGGAAATTGAGATAACCAATGGCGCAGGCGACGGCAATGGTGGCGACATTCAGTTCATCCGCTTTCAGCGTGCCGTCCGCCACGTATTTTTCCAGGGTATCCAGGCTGCGGCTGATTTTTTCGCGCTGGCGCAGCAGCTCGGTCTCGGACTGTTGCGCAGCCGGGCGAGCCTGCTCGCGTACCGAGACCAGCCCCGCATCCATAATGCCGTCGGCCAGCGCTTCAATCTGGCGTACTTTTAACGAGGCCATAGGATCGCGCGGCAGCAGCGCCGGGGCGATACCCAGCAGTTCCAGGTACTCCACAATGATGGGGGAGTTAAACCACACCTCGCCGTCGTCGGTCACCAGCGCCGGCACTTTGCCTAGCGGGTTGTACTGGACGATTTTGTTCTGCGCTTCATACGGGGCATCGTTGACGAATTCAAACGTAATCCCCTTCTCAAGCATGATTATCGAAATCTTGCGTACAAACGGGCTGGTATAACTACCGACAAGCTTCATGACTGACTCCCTGGATAAACGCCAATAAAGCGATAAGTATGGCGCAGATCGGGCGAAATGGCAGGACGGCAATGCAACTTGCCGTCCCGTTTTCTGGATTAGTGATCGAGGTAGAGATAGTGCATCCAGCTGGTCATCCTCAGCAGCACTTTGCGCATCACGGAAACATGGGTGAAATGCTGGGAATAGACGGCGACCTGGGCGTAAATACCGTCCGGCAGCGCATCGATATCTTCGCTGGGGTCGAGAATAATCGTCGCAATCACGCCGTCGCCGCCGGGAGTAATGTTGAGCGTTTGCAGAGTGCCCTGCGACTGATACGCGCCGGTTGGCACAATCGGGCTGATCATTGCCAGCTTGCCGTGGAAAACCTGTCCCGGCAGCGCATTAAATACCACCTCCGCGTCATCGCCGGGTTGCAGGCGCAGCAGCGAGTTCTGGCGGAATGCGGCAATCACCTGGCGTTTTTGCTCGGGGATAAACACCATCACCGGGCGTAGCGGCAGCGCCGCCGCATAGGTGCCGGGGCGTACCAGAACCTGCGTGACATAGCCATTTTCCGGGGCGCGCACCACGGTTTGCGACAGATTATAGGTTGCTTCCGCCACTTGGGCGCGCAGGCTGGCCACTTCGGACCGATCGCCGAACAGACGGCTGTTAATCTGGCTTTTAATCTGTTGCTGGTCGGCCAGCGACGCTTTTAACACCGCTTCCTGAGCCAGATACTGCTGGCGGGCGGTATCAATATCCCGCTCGGAAAACGGGTTAACCTTCGCCTGGCTGCCCCGCAAATAGCGTTGATAATCCTTGAAGAATTTGTCGCGTTCGGCAGTAGCCTGATCGGTAATCGCTACGGCTTCCTGCAATTGCGACTCCAGCACTTTGGTGGCGTTCTCCGCGGTAACCAAATCCGCCTGCAATTTTCTTAACCGGGCCTCATAGCGCGTCGGGTCAAGCTTAAACAGCATCTCACCTTTCTTAATGAGCTGGTTTTGCTTTTGCGTCACGTCAACAACCACACCGGTAACCTGGGGAACGATGGGAATAGAGACCACCGCTTTTTGCGCAGTAAACGTATAAGGGTGGTTGTAATTCATTAATAAAATTAACGCCCCTACCAGAAATACGCCGCCCAGGGCTGCGGTGGGGATGGTCCATTTATTTACCGGTATTTTGAAAATTTTAAATATTAGCCAGGCCAGCGCGACATAGGTGAGGATAATGAGCAGGTCCATGATTATTCACCCGTTTCATCTGGTTTTTGAAGGTTTTCCTGGCGCGCCAGTTCATTTTCCAGCGCGATAATACGCTGATTTAATGCATCTATTCGTTGGGCATCCTGCATTCCCCAGCCCCGCTCTGGACGGTAAAGCGTGGCCCAAATCCATAAGAACGGCCAAATAACGTGCAGGGTAAATAAGCTAACCCAGCCTGCCACATGAATAGCGTCCGCATGAGGATGATTACGCTTTTTGGCTATTTCATAGGGAATGTCATGAATAATGATCACCCCATAGAAAATCACCAGAAAGACCACGATTAACACACCGAGAGCGAAATAATTAAGAAACATGCCGGCCTCCCACGAGAAACCAACCCGATACCGTGGCATCAGGCGCAATGCGTCTGCTATCCGTGATGTGGAATGCGCCAGCCAGCGTTTAAGAGAGGAGATAACGCTGTTATCTGGCTGTCATGATTTACTGTTATTAAGTAGCCCATTGCAGGCCCGTACCGCTTGATAATTCAATAATAGAATAATTTAGCCACGGGTGCTTTGCATCATGCTGAAGGATGATGACCGTCCTGAATGTCGCAAAATTACAGACCTCGACTGAGCCTTAGTCAGGTTTGCTGTTGATCACATTCAGTTAAATCCGAGTCAAAATTTATTGTGATCATCATCACAAACAAATAACAAACCAGCCGCCATAAATTGTGATTATTATCACATTTATACTCCTGATGCGGCGCTTTCTTTACCTTTGTTCTTTTTCTACACAGGGTATTTGTGATCCTGATCACCCCATATGGCTGGCCTACCCCCTGCAAAAGGAGATCTAAATCACACTATTCCCCACCGACTGGACAGTTGAACGATTCAATGCCAGATTTCGCATCACCAGGACATTGAGCCGGCTACCTCTGCCGCCACGTTCACAATAAACCTCGGGCCGCAAGCCTGCGCGTAAACATAAGAAGGGGTGTTTTATGTCATCCGATATCAAGATCAGAGTGCAAAGCTTTGGTCGTTTTCTAAGTAACATGGTAATGCCAAACATCGGCGCATTTATCGCCTGGGGTATTATCACGGCGCTGTTTATTCCCACCGGATGGTTGCCGAACGAAACGCTGGCGAAACTTGTCGGCCCGATGATCACCTATCTGCTGCCGCTGTTGATCGGTTACACCGGTGGCCGTCTGATTGGCGGTGACCGCGGCGGCGTGGTCGGTGCCATCACCACCATGGGCGTGATTGTGGGCGCGGATATGCCGATGTTCCTCGGCGCAATGATTGCCGGTCCGCTGGGCGGCTGGGCGATTAAACATTTCGATGGCTGGGTAGACGGTAAGATCAAATCCGGTTTTGAAATGCTGGTGAACAACTTCTCCGCTGGCATCATCGGTATGATCCTGGCGATTCTGGCGTTCCTCGGCATTGGCCCGATGGTTGAAGTGCTGTCTAAAGCACTGGCGGCAGGCGTTAACTTCATGGTTGTCCATGATATGTTGCCGCTGGCGTCCATCTTCGTTGAACCGGCAAAAATTCTGTTCCTGAACAACGCGATTAACCACGGCATCTTCTCGCCGCTGGGTATTCAGCAGTCTCATGAACTCGGCAAGTCTATCTTCTTCCTGATTGAAGCTAACCCGGGCCCGGGTATGGGTATCCTGCTGGCGTACATGTTCTTTGGTCGTGGTAGCGCCAAACAGTCTGCGGGCGGTGCGGCAATCATCCACTTCCTGGGCGGTATCCACGAAATTTACTTCCCGTATGTGCTGATGAACCCGCGTCTGCTGATCGCCGTAATCCTCGGCGGTATGACCGGCGTGTTCTGCCTGAGCGTGCTGGACGGCGGCCTGGTTTCTCCGGCTTCTCCGGGTTCTATCCTGGCGGTACTGGCCATGACCCCAAAAGGTGCCTACTTCGCTAACCTGGTGGCGATCTTCGCGGCAATGGGCGTATCCTTCGTGATCGCAGCCATCCTGCTGAAAACCAGCAAGGTGAAAGAAGAAGACGACATTGAAGCCGCTACCCGCCGTATGCAGGATATGAAAGCACAGTCCAAAGGCGCGGCGACTCCGCTGTCTGCTGGCGAAGTGACTAACGACCTGAGCCACGTGCGTAAAATCATCGTGGCCTGCGACGCCGGTATGGGCTCCAGCGCCATGGGCGCAGGCGTGCTGCGTAAGAAAGTGCAGGATGCGGGTTTGACCAATATCTCCGTGACCAACAGCGCGATCAACAGCCTGCCGTCTGATGTGGATGTGGTCATTACCCACCGCGATCTGACCGAGCGTGCGATGCGCCAGGCTCCGCAGGCCCAGCATATTTCGCTGACCAACTTCCTGGACAGCGGCCTGTACACCAGCCTGACCGAACGTCTGGTTGCCGCGCAGCGTCATACTGACAACGAAGCGAAAGTCCGCACCAGCCTGCAGGACAGCTTTGACGCCAACGACACCCACCTGTTTAAGCTGAGCGCGGAAAACATCTTCCTGGGCCGCACCGCGAGCCACAAAGAAGAAGCGATTCGCTTTGCCGGCGAGCAGCTGGTAAAAGGCGGCTACGTGCAGCCAGAATACGTGGATGCGATGCTGGAGCGTGAGAAACTGACCCCGACCTATCTGGGTGAGTCCATCGCGGTACCGCACGGCACCGTAGAAGCGAAAGATCGCGTACTGAAAACCGGCGTTGTCTTCTGCCAGTACCCGCAAGGCGTGCGTTTTGGCGAAGAGGAAGACGATATTGCCCGTCTGGTTATCGGCATCGCGGCCCGCAACAACGAGCACATCCAGGTCATCACCAGCCTGACCAATGCGCTGGATGATGAAACCGTGATTGAGCGTCTGGCGAATACCTCCAGCGTTCAGGAAGTTCTCGACCTGTTAAGCGGTAAGAAAGCGTAATTCCTTTCCCTCTCCCTTCACGGGAGAGGGTTTGGGTGAGGGGCACGACGTTCGGCTCTTCACCCCAACCCTCTCGGGTGATTCAAATTTAGGAAGGTTCAGACAATGAAAGCATTACATTTTGGCGCAGGTAATATTGGACGTGGTTTCATCGGCAAACTGCTCGCAGATGCGGGTATCAGCCTCACTTTCGCCGATGTAAACCAAACCGTCCTGGATGCGTTGAACGCGCGTCACAGCTATCAGGTACACGTTGTCGGCGAAAACGAACAGGTCGACACGGTATCCGGCGTGAACGCGGTCAGCAGCATTGGCGACGATGTGGTTACGTTGATTTCTGAAGTGGATTTAGTCACCACGGCGGTCGGCCCGGTGGTATTAGAGCGCATCGCGCCCGCCATCGCCAAAGGCCTGATGATGCGCAGAGCCAACGGCAACACCGCCCCGCTGAACATCATCGCCTGTGAAAACATGGTGCGCGGCACCAGCCAGCTGAAAGGCCACGTGATGGCGGCGCTGGCGGCTGACGATCAGGAGTGGGTGGATGAGCATATCGGCTTTGTGGACTCCGCCGTTGACCGCATCGTTCCGCCGTCCGAATCCGCCACCAACGATCCGCTGGAAGTCACGGTAGAAACCTTCAGCGAGTGGATTGTCGATAAAACCCAGTTTAAAGGCGATTTGCCAAACATTCCGGGCATGGAACTGACCGACAATTTAATGGCGTTTGTCGAGCGCAAACTCTTCACCCTTAACACCGGGCATGCTATAACCGCGTACCTCGGAAAACTGGCGGGTCATCAGACCATTCGCGACGCTATTCTCGATGAGAAAATCCGCGCTGTGGTGAAAGGTGCGATGGAAGAGAGCGGCGCGGTGCTGATTAAGCGCTACGGTTTTGATGCCGATAAACATGCGGCATACATCCAGAAAATCCTCGGTCGTTTCGAAAACCCGTATTTGAAAGACGACGTTGAGCGCGTGGGCCGCCAGCCGCTGCGTAAGCTGAGCGCGGGCGATCGTTTGATCAAACCGCTGCTGGGCACGCTGGAATACGGTTTGCCGCACGATAACCTGGTGCTGGGGATTGCCGCCGCGATGCACTATCGCAGCGAACAGGACCCGCAGGCCCAGGAGCTGGCGCAGTTGCTGGCAGAGAGAGGCCCGCAGGCAACGCTGGCTGAGATCTCCGGTCTGGATGCCAACAGCGAGGTTGTGGCAGCGGCAGTTAACGCGTACAACGCGCAACCATGATGTGTCCGGGTGCGGTGCAATCCGCACCCGTTTTTAGATTGTCAGATATGCAGGCAAAAATGGAAGAAACACAGGCTTTTGAAAACCGTGTGCTTGAGCGTCTGAATGCTGGCAAAACCGTCCGAAGCCTGTTAATCGCCGCGGTAGAATTACTGACCGAGGCGGTTAATATCCTGGTGCTTCAGGTCTTCCGCAAAGATGACTACGCGGTGAAATACGCCGTTGAGCCCCTGCTGGACGGCGACGGCCCGCTGGGCGATCTCTCCGTGCGATTAAAACTCATCTACGGCCTTGGCGTGATCAGCCGCGCCGAATATGAAGACTGCGAGTTATTAATGGCGCTGCGCGAAGAGCTGAATCACGACGGCAACGAATACGCTTTCACTGACGATGAAATCCTCGGCCCGTTTGGCGAACTGCACTGCGTCAGTGCCCTGCCTCCCGCGCCGGTTTTTGACGTTGGCGGCGATCCGGCGCTTAACGCGATGCAGAAACAGCGCTACCAGCAAATCGTCCGCTCCACCATGGTTCTCTCCCTGACTGAGCTTATCTCCCGGGTAAGCTTAAAAAAAGCCTTCCAGAAGTAAGCCTGCGCACAATAGTGTATCCTTGTAGTTAATTCCCACAGTTTTGAGTCATCATCATGAAAGAAGTCGAAAAAAACGAAATCAAACGTCTTAGCGATCGTCTGGACGCCATTCGCCACCAGCAGGCAGGCCTGTCGCTGGTTGAGCACGCGGATAAATACGCCGAGCTGGACAAAGAAAAAGAAACCCTGGAAACCGAAATCGCCCGTCTGCACGGGGTGGTCAGCCAGAAGCTCAGCAAAGAAGCGCAAAAGCTGATGGATATGCCCTTTAAGCGCGCCATCACTAAAAAAGAGCAGGCCGATATGGGCAAGCTGAAAAAAAGCGTCCGCGGCCTGGTGGTGGTTCACCCGATGACGGCGCTGGGCCGGGAAATGGGTCTGAAAGTCATGACCGGCTTTGCGAAGAGCGAGTTTTAACGTTCTCTCATCCTGCACCAGGGGCAAACGCTGGTGCAGCGCATTTTTCTGCTTCTTCCTCCAGTCGTTGTTCTCCTCTCCTCCTGATAAATCACCTTAAACGCAAGCCTGAATGCGGTCTAATTGGCCCAACCAATTCGCAAAAATTTCCCCTCAAAAATCACAAAGCCACAAAATACCCGTTACCACCACATTGCATACAAGCAACATTTGGTTAACCATTCATCGACACCAACCCTACATCACACTATTGGTAGGACCACATTTACAAATAACGTGACGCAAAGCCGAGCGGAGACTCCTTGCGTAAGCGCATTTGCGGTCCTCGGGAGAATTGCATGAGCCTTTGGCAACAAAACTACGATCCGGCTGGCAACATTTGGCTTTCCAGTCTTATCGCATCGTTACCGATCCTGTTTTTCTTCTTCGCGCTGATTAAGCTGAAGCTGAAAGGCTATGTCGCTGCGTCCTGGACCGTGGCGATCGCGCTGGCGGTTGCGCTGTTCTTCTACGAGATGCCTGCGGATAACGCGTTTGCATCGGTGATTTACGGCTTCTTCTACGGCCTGTGGCCGATTGCCTGGATCATCATCGCGGCGGTGTTTGTCTACAAAATTTCGGTAAAAACCGGGCAGTTCGACATCATCCGTTCATCAATACTGTCGATTACTCCGGACCAGCGCCTGCAAATGCTGATCGTCGGCTTCTGCTTCGGGGCCTTCCTTGAAGGGGCTGCGGGGTTCGGCGCGCCGGTAGCGATTACCGCCGCCCTGCTGGTGGGCCTCGGCTTTAACCCGCTGTACGCCGCCGGGCTGTGCCTGATTGTTAACACCGCGCCGGTGGCATTTGGCGCGATGGGCATCCCGATTCTGGTGGCAGGCCAGGTGACCGGTCTGGACAGCTTTGAAATCGGCCAGATGGTGGGCCGCCAGCTACCGTTCCTGACCATCATCGTGCTGTTCTGGATCATGGGAATTATGGACGGCTGGCGCGGCATTAAAGAGACCTGGCCTGCGGTGATGGTCGCAGGCGGCTCCTTCGCTATCGCCCAGTACCTCAGCTCCAACTTTATCGGCCCGGAACTGCCGGACATTATCTCCTCGCTGGTTTCGCTGGTGTGCCTGACCCTGTTCCTGAAGCGCTGGCAGCCGACGCGCATCTTCCGCTTCGGCGATATGGGCGCATCGGTGGTCGATCAAACGCTGGCCCGTAAAAATTACACCGCTCGCCAGGTGATTCGCGCATGGTCGCCGTTCCTGTTCCTGACTGCGACCGTCACGCTGTGGAGTATCCCGCCGTTTAAAGCGCTGTTCGCCCCTGGCGGCGCGCTGTACGACATGGTGATTAACGTTTCCGTGCCGTATCTGGATAAACTGGTTGCCCGTATGCCGCCGGTGGTCAGCGCCGCCACGCCGTATGCTGCGGTGTACAAATTCGACTGGTTCTCCGCCACCGGCACCGCGATCCTGTTCGCCGGGCTGATCTCCATCGTCTGGCTGAAAATGAAACCCGCTGCGGCGATCAAAACTTTTGGTGAAACGCTGAAAGAGCTGGCGCTGCCGATTTACTCCATCGGGATGGTTCTGGCCTTCGCCTTTATCTCCAACTATTCGGGGCTGTCGTCTACGCTTGCCTTAGCGCTGGCGCACACCGGTTCGGCGTTCACTTTCTTCTCGCCGTTCCTCGGCTGGCTGGGGGTATTCCTGACCGGGTCGGATACCTCGTCTAACGCCCTGTTCGCCGCGCTTCAGGCCACCGCCGCGCAGCAGATTGGCGTATCGGATGTATTGATGGTCGCCGCCAACACCACTGGCGGGGTCACCGGCAAAATGATTTCGCCGCAGTCCATCGCCATCGCCTGCGCCGCCGTAGGGCTGGTGGGCAAAGAATCGGATCTGTTCCGCTTCACGGTGAAACACAGCCTGATCTTTACCTGCATGGTGGGCGTGATCACCACGCTTCAGGCCTATGTCTTAACCTGGATGATTCCATGACGATAACCACGCTGCGCCTGGCTGACCAACTGGTCGAGCGTATTCAGGCGCTGATCGCGGACCAGCAGCTCGACGGCGGGATGCGCCTGCCGTCCGAGCGCCAGCTGGCGGTGATCCTCGGCGTCTCGCGCAATAGCGTGCGCGAGGCGATACAGATTTTGATTCGCGAAGGCACGCTGGTCAGCCGCCGGGGTGGCGGCACCTTTGTGCGCTATCAGCTTGAGCCGTGGTCGGAACAACGCATCGTCCAGCCGATTAAAACGCTGCTGGCGGACGATCCGGGCTATCGCTATGACATTCTGGAAGCCCGCCACGCCATTGAGGCCAGCACCGCCTGGCACGCGGCGCTACGCGCCACCGACGCGGATAAAGAGAAGCTGCGCTACTGCTTCGACGCCACGCTGAAGTTTACCGAGCGCGATGACCCGGATCTCGCCGCCCAGGCCGACGTGCGATTCCACCTGGCCGTGGCGGAGGCTTCGCACAACGTGGTGCTGCTCCAGACCATGCGCGGCTTTTTCGATCTGCTGCAATCCTCGGTGATGCAGAGCCGCCAGCGCATGTACCTTGAACCGCCGATTTTTTCACAGCTCACCGAACAGCACCGCGAGGTGCTGGACGCCATTTTAGCCGGGGATGCCGAGCGGGCGCGCAAAGCCGTCACCCATCACCTCGGCTTTGTCCATTCCACCATTAAACGTCTTGATGAAGATGTGGCGCGTCAGGCGCGAGTCACCCGCCTGCCCGACATCGACGACAATCCCAGGGAGAACGAATGATGATTATTTCCGCCGCCAGCGACTACCGCGCCGCCGCCCAACGTATCCTGCCGCCGTTCCTGTTCCACTACATCGACGGCGGGGCCTATGCCGAATATACCCTGCGCCGCAACGTGGAAGATCTGTCGCAAGTCGCTCTGCGCCAGCGGGTACTGAAAAATATGTCCGACCTGAGCCTCGAAACAAAGCTGTTCGACGAAACCCTGTCGATGCCGGTGGCGCTGGCACCGGTCGGGCTGTGCGGCATGTACGCGCGGCGCGGCGAAGTGCAGGCGGCGAAAGCGGCAGACGCCAAAGGAATCCCCTTTACGCTGTCCACCGTATCGGTATGTCCGATTGAAGAAGTCGCGCCGAAAATTCAGCGCCCGATGTGGTTCCAGCTGTACGTGCTGCGCGATCGCGGGTTTATGCGCAACGCCCTGGAGCGCGCCAAAGCGGCGGGCTGCTCAACGCTGGTGTTTACCGTGGATATGCCGACCCCTGGCGCGCGTTATCGCGACGCGCACTCCGGGATGAGCGGCGCCAATGCGGCGATGCGCCGTTACTGGCAGGCGGCGACCCATCCGCAGTGGGCGTGGGACGTAGGTTTGCACGGTCGCCCGCACGATTTAGGCAATATCTCCGCCTATCTCGGCAAGCCCACCGGGCTGGAAGATTACATCGGCTGGCTGGCGAACAACTTCGACCCGTCGATATCCTGGAAAGACCTGGAGTGGATCCGTGAATTCTGGGACGGCCCGATGGTGATTAAAGGCATTCTCGACCCGGAAGACGCCAAAGACGCGGTGCGCTTCGGCGCAGACGGGATTGTGGTCTCTAACCACGGCGGCCGCCAGCTCGACGGCGTGCTCTCCTCGGCACGCGCGCTGCCCGCCATTGCCGACGCGGTGAAAGGCGATATCGCTATTCTGGCCGACAGCGGCATTCGCAGCGGTCTGGATGTGGTGCGAATGATCGCCCTGGGCGCGGATACCGTACTGCTGGGCCGCGCTTACCTCTACGCGCTGGCGACCCACGGCCAGGCGGGCGTGGCGAATCTGCTGAATCTGATCGAGAAAGAGATGCGGGTCGCGATGACCCTGACCGGCGCGAAATCGATTAAAGAAATCAGCCGTGATTCGCTGGTACCGGACCCGGAATTTACTTCGGTGCTGGCATCGTTGCCAGCCTCCAGCGCCAGCGTGTCGAAGCGCGTGGATGCAGCGTAAAGCTGGGTCGCGCTCAGGGATGAGTACAGAAAATCACCAGTCCTGAGCAGACGCGGCTTTATCGTTTTTCCCGCGCCACTTTTTAAGTTCATGCAAATTACGCGGTGAAAGATAGACGTTGCCTTTCCCCTCTTTCATCGCTTTCATCAGGCCCAGCGCAGTGAGTTTCTTTAAATCCTCGCGGGCCGTATTTTCTGATACGCCCATCCGCGCACAGACTTCCGCAGCGGTAAACAAAATGCCGGGTTGATTAATGGCGATGGTTGCTAAATCGCGCTGACGGGCGTTAATCTGGCTAAAAATCCCTGAGTCATATAACCAGGCGCGCAACTCAACGCGGGTATGAATAAACTGTTGAATATAATCCAGATATTCTTGAACGGCGCGTGACACAATCTCACACTGATAGTTGACGAAATAGGTTAAATCCATCTCATCAGTTTCAGAGTAAAGATAAGCGCGCACATATTTGGCCGGTGCGTTTTTTAACAATTTCGAGATTGAGATATAGCGGAACGCGGTATAGCCACATTTCAGCATATACCAGTAAAACATTGCCCTGGCGGTTCTGCCGTTACCGTCTTTAAAAGGATGCAAATAGCCAATCATAAAATGAATAATGCAGGCTTTTACCAGCGGATGGAGATAGGTTTCATCGTCTGCGCTTTCATGGGGCGTATTGATAAACATGCATAAACATTCTAGCGCGTCGGGTAGCGTGTCCGCGTCAGGAGGCGTATGGATCACATTGCCCTGATGATCGGCGACGACAATCTTATCGTTCGCCGTTCTGAGCTGTCCGGGGGTATATTTATCATCGCTGATACCCGCAATGGCCACCCGATGCAGCGCCTGTATTTCTTCTACGTTAAACGGCGCACTTCCCCGCCCGGAGACATAATTCATCATGCGGTAATTCCCCATGATCATTTTCTCGCCCTCGTCGCGCGGCATGCGCCCAACTTTAAGCATTTCCAGCGCCACCCGGCTGGTTGTGGCCGCGCCTTCCAGCTGACTGGAGGCAATGGCCTCAGCCAGCGTTAACTCATCCATTAAATAATCTGCCGCGTCGAATTTTTCATAGCGTTCGGTTTCAGCCGCGGACGAGGTTAAGCGATCAACGACAGAACACGATTTTTGAATCAGCGCGGTTACATTAATCCGGGGGATGCAATTTTTGACCGACAGATCTCGGGTACGTAATAAGGGAAGTTGCGTGGCGGAAATCCGGCGCGCCATCACGATATGTTGCCAAAGGGAAATTAATTTTTCCGGGTCGCGGATGCGGCGCTTGAGTTGATCGTAATGCAGGTATGGCGTGCCTTTAAGACGGTAGTCCACCAGATATTCCATGATGAACTTTGGCGTCATACCGCTAAGGGGCAACCGCTGCGGCGGTGGGGTAACCTTCACGCTTCACCTCAAAATCAACTGAAATTGAGGTGATGATGGGCTTAAAACAGTCACTAAACAAGCGCCAGGCTAAAAAAACATCACCCCGCTGGCCTTACACTCCCCCACAACCGACGCGAATAATCCTCGATTTGTCCTGAAATACGGCGCTTTTGCATGGTTCGGGTCCAACTCACCGATAACCCAGCCGCGCTTAACAGGCGATGATACTGATCATCGTCAAACGGCATATGCCAGGCAATAGCGGCGGCGTCGCGGATGCTGACGTCGCTGGTACGGGATGCCAGTTCAAGCGGCGCATCGGCGCTGACCACACCGGCCTGGACCACGCGATATAACCAGCCGGTGCGCGCGGTTTGTTGCATCAGCAATGACAAATCGCTGATGGCAAAATGAAAATTCACCTTGAAGCATGGCGAGCGCGGCTGGGTGACCTGAATCAGCGCCTCGCCCCAGCGAAAAATATCGCCGATGTAGACGTTCTCTTCGGTCAGCCCGACGGTTGAGAGGTTTTCGCCAAACGCCGGGGCGATAAACCGATCCGCCTGCGCCGGGAACTCGCGCGCCCACTGGGCGTAATGCTCGCGAGGATAATGACAAAGCGCGCGATCCGGGCCGCCGTGGATCACTTTTTCCGCCTGCTGATCGCCTTCCAGACCCAAATCGGTCAGGGTTAACGCGCCTTCGACCTGAACTTTAGCGATGGCGCTGGGGCGGCTGCCGGGGTAATCACGCACCTGCCCGATGTAAATGTCTGCGGGATAATGCATCTGCTGCTCCTTATGCGGATACAAAAAAAGCGAGCCTCAGGCTCGCTTTATCACTGCAATATTGCAACCTTATTTTTTGGCAGCAAAACGTGCAGCAGCTTCGTCCCAGTTCACCACTTCCCAGAAGGCTTTGATGTAGTCAGGACGTTTGTTCTGATATTTCAGGTAGTAAGCGTGTTCCCACACGTCCAGGCCCAGGATCGGGAAACCGGATGCGCCGGAGATCGCTTCACCCATCAGCGGGCTGTCCTGGTTTGCGGTAGAGACCACAGCCAGTTTGTCACCCTGCAGTACCAGCCACGCCCAGCCGGAGCCGAAGCGAGTTGCCGCTGCTTTTTCGAAATCTTCTTTGAATTTTTCCACGGAACCGAAATCGCGCTCGATGGCCGCTTTCAGGTCGCCCTGCAGGGTAGTGCCGGTTTTCAGGCCTTTCCAGAACAGGCTGTGGTTAGCGTGGCCGCCTGCGTTGTTGCGCAGTACGGTTTTCTTGTCAGCCGGAACCTGATCCAGTTTAGCGATCAGTTCTTCTACCGGCAGGTTAGCGAACTCAGGCAGGGATTCCAGCGCTGCGTTAGCGTTGTTGACGTAGGTCTGGTGGTGTTTGGTGTGATGGATTTCCATCGTTTGCTTATCGAAATGCGGTTCCAGGGCGTCGTAAGCGTAAGGCAGGGATGGCAGTGTATAGCTCATTTTTCATCTCCATTATTGTCGGGCGGCAAACGGACCTTTTCAGAACCGGTGTGTTAACGCCGCGTAATCAGTGGGATCATTATAGTTAATTAAATGATATTGAAAATGTTTATCAATGCCGCATTTATTATAAGGTTATTCACAACAGGAATAAGTCAGTTTGCGAGGAGCTTCACAGCAATAACGGTTTTTCTGCCAGGTACTTATCGTCGTGGCAAAAATACGAAGGTAGCCACCCGGTAAACCGGCCATAGTCGATGCTCCTCATGTTCCCTGGAGCAACAAAATGACGATAAATATCGCACTTTTTGGGATTGGTCTGGACACCTACTGGCCGCAGTTTCACGATCTCGAACAGCGTCTGACGGGCTATCTGGCGCGCATCCACCAGCGCCTTTCCTCCCCTGACCGCCATATCATCAATGGCGGTCTGATCGACAGCGTTAATAAAGCCGATGCCTTTGCTGCCGAACTCAACAGCCAGCCGGTTGATGTCATTTGCCTCTATATCAGTACCTATGCGCTCAGCGCTACGGTGCTGCCGCTGGTGCAGCGTATCAACAAGCCGGTGATGATTCTGGCGCTTCAACCTGAACCCGGCCTGCCCTATAGCGCCATTCGCGCCCTTGCCGATCGCGGTGCTCGTACTGGTGAGTGGCTGGCGCATTGCCAGGCATGCAGCGCGCCGGAGCTGGCGAACGTATTTAATCGCGCCGGTATTCGCTATCAGCTGTTAGTCGGCGCGCTGGAAGGTGACGACGCCGTGTGGCAGGAAACCGACGCGTGGCTTGACGCGGTGAAAGTGCAGCGGGCGCTGGCGGCTGCGCAAGTAGGCGTGCTGGGGCACTACTATGACGGCATGGTGGATGTGTACAGCAATATGACTAATCTGTCGGCCAGGCTCGGCGTGCGCTTTAAGCCGCTGGAGATGTGCGAGGTCGCCGAGTACCGGGAAAACGTCACGCTGGCCCAGACCCAGGCCAAATGGCAGGAGCTGGAGCAGGCGATGCATATCGATCCGGCCTGCGAACAGACGGAGCTGGATCGCGCGGTACAAACCGCCTGCGCGCTGGATGCGCTGGTGGAAAATAACCAGCTGGCGGCGCTGGCCTATTACTACGAAGGACGCAACGGCAACGCCTACGAAAACATCATTACCTCCGTGATCATGGGGACCACGCTGCTCACCGGGCGCGGCATCCCGGTGGCGGGCGAGTACGAAATCAAAAACGTACTGGCGATGAAAATCATGCAGCTGCTGGGCGCAGGCGGTTCGTTCTCGGAACCCTATGGGATCGAATTTCAGGATGATGTGGTGCTGTGGGGCCATGATGGGCCGGCGCATCCGCTGATGGCGGACGGCGAGGTACGGCTGGTGCCGCTGCCGGTCTATCACGGTAAACCCGGTAAGGGCGTGTCGATTCAGATGACGGTCAAGCCCGGCCCGGTCACGTTCCTGTCGGTGGTGGAAGACGCAGAGAACCGGGTGATCCTGCAATATGCCGAAGGCGAAGCCGTAGCGGGCGAAACGCTCGATATCGGCAATACCAATAGCCGCTACCGCTTCCCCGTCAGCGCCCGGGAGTTTACCACCCGCTGGAGCCTCGGCGGCCCGTCACATCACTGCGCCATTGGCATTGGCCATCAGGGCGCGCTGCTGGAAAAACTTGCCTGGCTGCTGGCCATCCCGGCGGTGAAAATCGCCTGACTCCTCCTCCTCCCGGCGCGAGCCGGGAGGAGAAAATTCGAACTGTGATCCCGGTCTTACCCACCCGCTGTTTTTTGCCATTTATGATGTGCGCGCGGCAGTTGCCCGAAGGTAGCGCTTTCCCTGGATCCCTAAACTCGTCGTCATTGGGGGGTGTGCTCGAACCCCTGGCCATTCGACAAAATGAGGAATTAAAGAATGAGTAACGCAATAACGATGGGGATCCTCTGGCACCTTATTGGCGCGGCCAGCGCCGCCTGTTTTTACGCCCCTTTTAAACAGGTAAAAAACTGGTCATGGGAAACCATGTGGTCAGTGGGCGGGATAGTTTCGTGGATCGTGCTGCCCTGGGCAGTCAGCGCCGCGCTGCTGCCTGATTTCTGGTCCTACTACGGTTCGTTTAGCGCCTCCACGCTGCTGCCGGTATTCCTGTTCGGCGCGATGTGGGGCATCGGTAACATCAACTACGGCCTGACCATGCGCTATCTCGGCATGTCGATGGGCATCGGCATCGCCATCGGTATCACCTTAATCGTCGGCACCCTGATGACGCCAATCCTTAACGGCAAGTTCGGCGTACTGGTCGGCACCCCTGGCGGACAGATGACGCTGCTCGGCGTGTTTGTGGCGCTGATTGGCGTCGCGATCGTAACCCGCGCGGGCCAGCTCAAAGAACGCCAGATGGGCATTAAAGCCGAAGAGTTCAACCTCAAAAAAGGGCTGATTCTGGCGGTAATGTGTGGGATTTTCTCCGCCGGGATGTCGTTTGCGATGGATGCGGCCAAACCAATGCATGAAGCCGCAGCCGCATTAGGCGTCGATCCGCTGTATGTCGCTCTGCCGAGCTACGTGGTCATCATGGGCGGCGGCGCGGTGATTAACCTTGGCTTCTGCTTTATCCGCCTGGCGAAAGTGCAGAACCTGTCGGTCCGCGCAGACTTCTCGCTGGCTAAGCCGTTAATTATCAGCAACGTGCTGTTCTCAATGCTGGCCGGTTTGATGTGGTACTTGCAGTTCTTCTTCTACGCCTGGGGCCACGCCAAAATCCCGGCGCAGTACGATTATATGAGCTGGATGCTGCACATGAGCTTCTATGTGCTGTGCGGTGGCCTGGTCGGGTTGATTATGAAAGAGTGGAAATCGGCGGGACGCCGTCCGGTTGGCGTACTGAGCATCGGTTGCGTGGTGATTATCATCGCCGCCAACATTGTGGGCCTGGGGATGGCGAACTAACCCTCCCGCACGCCCTCGCGTTTTAACCATTCATGACACTGCTGACGCCACAACCGTGGCGTCACGCCCGTTTCACGGGTAAACACCACCGAAAAATAGTTACTGTCCTCAAAGCCGCAGCGCGAGGCAATATCGCCAATCAGCATCTCAGTATGACGCAGCAAATATTGCGCCTGGCAGATCCGCAACTGGCGCAGATAATGGTTGATGGTCATTCCGGTTTGCTGGCGAAAGCGCTGGCGCAGCGGGCGCTCTTGCACCTGGTGGCGCTGGCAAAACGCCTGTAAATCAAAGGGGTTATTGACGCTATTGTCCAGCGCGGCAATCAGCAGATCCAATATCTCTCCCTGGCCTGGCGCGCCAGCGCTGTCTGGCTGATAGCGATGACGACGCAGCGTAATGCACAGCTGGAGAAACAGGCTCTCGCTGAGGGTACGCGACAGCGCATCATCTTTCGGGCTTTCATGTTCGAGCTGGCTGATAATTTGCCGCGCCTGGGCGATGCCCTGGCTGTTCAGCCGCCAGCGCGGGTTAAGCTCCTGCGGTTTCAGTAACGCGTCCCAGTCCACATTGAGCGTGAGCCGTTCCGGGCAATAAATAATATTGTGCAGCACCAGATCGTGCACCGATTCATAGCTGTGGCGATCTTCCGCTTTGATATAAAACAGATCGCCACAGGTGATGCGCCAGGGCCGGTCGTTAAGAACGTGCAGGCCGTTGCCGCGCCACACCATCACCAGTTCGCAAAAATCGTGGGTATGTTCAGCGAACACATTCTGCGGGTAGCGATCCGCCACCGCCACCGGCTGCATGGGCGAAGCGAAAAAATCGGCTTTTTTGAGGATCAGCTGAGCGGCCAATATTTGCCCCCGGAGTGAGTCAAAATGGAAGTACGCAAGTCACCCGCCGCGCAACCTGTCAGGGCGGCGCGGCGGGCCTGGACGCAATCGGAAATTATTGAATTTCCGGAGACAAAAAACGGTGATGCCGTTCGCGTTACTGGAGCTGGCGATCGCGGCCCTGGCGAATATCACGCGGAGAGAAACAAAATTCACGCTTAAACAGGGTGGAAAAATGGTTACTGTCGCCGAAACCACACTGATACGCGATATCCGTAACGCTTTCCTCGCTGTGGCGCAGCAGGTGGCGGGCGCGCATCAAACGCAGCCGGTTCAGATAACGCTGAGGCGTCAACCCGGTTTGCTGCTTGAGCTGGCGATGCAGGGTTCGCAGCGATAAATCAAACTGCTCAGCCAGCGTCTCCCAGCAGACCTCGCTGGAAAAGTGCTCCTCCAGCCAGCCGATCATCATATTCAGCCGGTTATCCGCGCCAGCGGACTGGTCGGTGAGACTGCCTTTGCGGATTTGAATCAGCAACTGCATAAACAGGATTTCACGCTGGGCCAGGCTATGGGTGTCGCTGGCATTTCCTAATACTTCCAGATCGGCCAGAAGATTTTTCACCTGCGCCAGTACCTGCGACGGCACACGCCAGTGCGACGGGTAAATACCGTCCTGCTCCTGGGGCAGCAGTTTATCCAGCCCGGCGAGAAAGCTGAACGCGTCGGGCGAACGATAGAGGACGTTGGTCAGGCACAGATTTTCGGTATGTTCGAACAGATGCCTGTCGCGATCGCGCACAAAGCACACCGAACCGCCGCTCAGGGTATAGGGCTGACCATTAAAAATATGCGCCCCGGTGCCATGCTCAACAATAACGATTTCATAAAAATCATGGTGATGCTCCGGGAAAGCCGACTGCGGCAAGCGTGGTTCAATCGCCACGGTCGCGGCGCTACACGGGAAAAAATCGCTGCATGTTAAGACGGTCATTTTCACCTCCCACCAATGAAATTTCGCTTGATAGTAGATAACCGCCCCACCCTGCACCTTAATTTTTCGACGCTAAACGGCGCAAATTGTGTTCGTTTTTTAAGAATCCACGGGAAAGATCGGGAATTGCGGCAAGGCTCACAACCTGCCTGAAATGCAAACTGTGAGTTCACTCACGTTCACCTTTGACTTCTTGCCAGCGCGGGTTTGACGTTGTCAGTGGCGAGAAGGTGACGCGCCAGGCTTCTTTTTAGACTGATGGGCAATGATTCAGATAAGGATTCCCATCATGTCTATTCGACATAGCGTTGCGGTTGATCTGGGCGCTTCAAGCGGCCGCGTGATGCTGGCGCGCTTCGATACCGCCAGCCGCGATCTGCAATTAAAAGAGATCCACCGCTTCACCAACGCGCTGATCCGCGACGGGCAGTTTGACTGCTGGGACGTGGACGCGCTGGAAAGCGAAATTCGTTTCGGCCTGCAAAAAGCCTGCGAACAGGGCGTCGCCATCGACAGCATTGGTATTGATACCTGGGGTGTGGATGTGGTGCTGCTGGATGCACAGGGCCAGCGCGTCGGCCCGGCAGTGGCCTATCGCGACAGCCGCACCGACGGCATCATGCAGCAGGCGTGCGAATCCCTGGGCCGTGAAGAGATTTATCGCCGCACCGGCATTCAGTTTTTGCCTTTCAATACCCTGTACCAGCTGCGCGCGCTGACCCAGCAGCAGCCGGAGCGGGTGGAGAGCGTGGCGCATGCCCTGCTGATGCCCGATTACCTGTGCTATCGCCTGACCGGGGTGATGAACTGGGAGTACACCAACGCCACTACCACCCAACTGGTTAATATCAATACTGATAGCTGGGACGATACGCTGCTGGAATGGGCGGGCGTACCGGCAAGCTGGTTCGGCAAACCGAGCCATCCGGGGAGTGTGGTCGGCCATTGGGTGTGTGCCCAGGGCAACCGTATCCCGGTAGTGTCTGTAGCCACCCACGACACCGCCAGCGCCGTGATCGCCGCGCCGCTGGAGGGCAAAGACGCCGCGTATCTCTCTTCCGGCACCTGGTCGTTGATGGGCTTTGAGAGCAAAACGCCTTATGCCCACGCCGATGCGCTGGCTGCCAATATCACCAATGAAGGCGGTGCGGAAGGCCGCTACCGGGTGTTGAAAAACATCATGGGGCTGTGGCTGCTCCAGCGCGTCACCAAAGAGCACAACATCACCGATCTGCCTGCGCTGATTGAACGCGCCCGCCAGCTACCAGCCTGCCGCTGTGTGATCAACCCGAACGACGATCGGTTTATCAATCCGCACAACATGAGCAAGGAAATCCAGGCCGCGTGCCGGGAGAGCAATCAGCCCGTCCCACAAACCGAGGCGGAACTGGCGCGCACCATTTTCGATAGCCTGGCGCTGCTGTATGCCGATGTGCTGCACGAACTGGCGCGGCTGCGCGGCAAGCCGTTTACCCGCCTGCATATTGTTGGCGGCGGCAGCCAGAACCATTTTCTCAACCAGCTGTGCGCTGATGCCTGCGGGCTGCCGGTTTCCGCCGGGCCCATTGAAGCCTCAACCCTTGGCAACATCGGCTGCCAGCTGATGGCGCTGGACGACATCTCTGACGTCGACGACTTCCGCCAGGTGATCAAACAGACCAGCTCACTCACCACTTTTACGCCCAATCAACATAGCGAAATTGCCCGCGTTGCTGCGCAGTTTCAGCAAACCCATCAAACAAAGGAGCTTTGCGCATGACTACTTCTATTAATCAGGCATGGGAACTGGCTAAACAGCGTTTTGCCGCCGTTGGCGTTGATGCCGAACAGGCTCTCGCGGCCCTCGATCGTCTGCCGGTTTCCATGCACTGCTGGCAGGGCGATGACGTCGCCGGTTTCGAAAACCCGGAAGGCTCGCTGACCGGCGGCATCCAGGCCACCGGAAACTATCCGGGCAAAGCGCGTAACGCTACCGAGCTGCGCGCCGATCTGGAGCAGGCGATGAGCCTGATCCCTGGCCCGAAACGCCTGAACCTGCACGCGATCTATCTGGAATCCGATACCCCGGTAGAGCGCAACGCCATTAAACCGGAGCACTTCAAAAACTGGGTGGAGTGGGCCAAAAAAC
The DNA here is from genome assembly GCF_007570865.1 of Atlantibacter subterraneus. GTDB lineage: Bacteria > Pseudomonadota > Gammaproteobacteria > Enterobacterales > Enterobacteriaceae > Atlantibacter > Atlantibacter subterraneus. The sequence continues at coordinate 323,873 of NZ_VLPS01000008.1, forward strand.
AGCACATTGGCCTCGATTTCAACCCGTCCTGCTTCTCGCATCCGCTGAGCGCCGACGGTTTTACCCTGTCCCACGCTAACGATGAAATCCGTCAGTTCTGGATCGACCACTGCAAAGCCAGCCGCCGCATTTCCGCTTACTTCGGCGAACAGTTGGGTACCCCGTCAGTGATGAACATCTGGATCCCGGACGGCATGAAAGATGTGCCGGTTGACCGCCTTGGCCCGCGCCAGCGCCTGATCGCCGCCCTGGACGAAGTCATCAGCGAGAAGTTCGACGATGCCCACCATATCGACGCCGTTGAAAGCAAACTGTTTGGCATTGGCGCAGAAAGCTACACCGTCGGCTCCAATGAGTTCTATATGGGCTACGCCGCCAGCCGCCAGACCGCGCTGTGCCTCGACGCGGGTCACTTCCATCCGACCGAAGTGATTTCCGACAAGATTTCCGCCGCCATGCTGTATGTGCCGCGCCTGCTGCTGCACGTCAGCCGCCCGGTACGCTGGGACAGCGACCACGTGGTGCTGCTGGATGATGAAACTCAGGCCATCGCCAGCGAAATCATTCGCCATGACCTGTTCGACCGCGTGCATATCGGCCTCGACTTCTTCGACGCCTCGATTAACCGCATCGCGGCGTGGGTTATCGGCACTCGCAACATGAAAAAAGCCCTGCTGCGCGCCCTGCTGGAACCCACCGATCACCTGCGCAAGCTGGAGCTGAACGGCGATTACACCGGTCGTCTGGCGCTGATGGAAGAGCAGAAATCCCTGCCGTGGCAGGCGGTGTGGGAGATGTATTGCCAGCGCAACGATACCCCGGCGGGCAGCGAATGGCTGGAAAGCGTCCGCGCCTACGAAGAAAGCGTTCTGCGCAAACGCGCATAACGCGCAACGACTCAGGTTCACAGGGGCCGCTGGCTGGCCCCGTAAAGGAAACAACACTATGCAGACTATTATTAATTCCTGGTTCGTTCAGGGCATGATCAAAGCCACCACCGACGCCTGGCTGAAGGGCTGGGACGAGCGCAACGGCGGTAACTTAACGCTGCGCCTGGATGAGGCGGATATCGCGGATTATCAGGCCGATTTCCATACCAAACCGCGCTATATCGCTCTCAGCCAACCGATGCCGCTGCTGGCGAACACGCCGTTTATCGTCACCGGCTCCGGCAAATTCTTCCGCAACGTGCAACTGGCCCCGGCGGCCAACCTCGGCATTGTAAAAATCGACAGCGACGGCGCGGGTTATCACATCCTGTGGGGTCTGGAAGAGAGCGCGGTGCCGACCTCTGAGCTTCCGGCGCATTTCCTGTCCCACTGCGAGCGCATCAAAGCTACCCAGGGCAAAGACCGCGTGATTATGCACTGCCACGCCACCAACCTGATTGCGCTGACCTATGTGCTGGAAAACCGCACCGACGTCATCACCCGCAAACTGTGGGAAGGCAGCACCGAGTGCCTGGTGGTGTTCCCGGACGGCGTAGGCATTCTGCCGTGGATGGTGCCGGGCACCGATGAAATCGGCCAGGCCACCGCGCACGAAATGAGCAAGCATTCGCTGGTACTGTGGCCGTTCCACGGGGTTTTCGGCAGCGGCCCGACGCTGGATGAAGCCTTCGGCCTGATTGATACCGCCGAGAAATCCGCCGAAATCCTGGTGAAAGTGATCTCCATGGGCGGCATGAAACAAACCATCTCCCGCGATGAGCTGATCGCGCTGGGCAAACGCTTTGGCGTTACCCCGCTCGCCAGCGCGCTGGAACTGTAAAGGAAGACAGCCATGAGCTTTTTATTAGCATTGCCGAAAATCAGCCTGCACGGCGCAGGCGCGATTGGCGATATGGTCAAACTGATCGCCGGGAAAAAATGGGGCAAAGCGCTGATCGTCACCGACGGTCAGTTGGTGAAAATGGGCCTGCTGGACAGCCTGTTTACCGCGCTGGACGCCCATCAGCTTTCATACCAGCTGTTTGATAAGGTGTTCCCTAACCCGACAGAAGCGCTGGTGCAGCAGGGTTTCGCCGCGTTTAACGAGGCGCAGTGTGATTACATCATCGCTTTCGGGGGCGGCAGCCCGATTGATACCGCCAAAGCGGTGAAGATTTTGACCGCCAATCCAGGGCCATCCACCGCTTACTCCGGCGTTGGCAAAGTCACTCATCCGGGCGTGCCGCTGGTGGCGATTAACACTACCGCCGGTACGGCGGCGGAGATGACCAGCAACGCGGTGATCATCGACAGCGAACGCCAGGTAAAAGAGGTGATTATCGACCCGAATATCATCCCGGATATCGCTGTGGATGATGCCAGCGTGATGCTGGATATCCCGGCTGCCGTCACTGCCGCAACCGGTATGGACGCCCTGACCCACGCGGTGGAAGCCTATGTCTCGGTGGGCGCGCATCCGCTGACTGACGCCAACGCGCTGGAAGCCATCCGTTTAATCAGCCAGTGGCTGCCGCAGGCGGTGGACAACGGTCACAACCTGCAAGCGCGCGAAATGATGGCGTACGGGCAGTATCTGGCGGGAATGGCGTTTAACAGCGCTGGGCTTGGCCTGGTGCACGCGCTGGCGCATCAGCCGGGCGCGACTCATAACCTGCCGCACGGCGTCTGCAATGCGATCCTGCTGCCGGTGATTGAGAATTTTAACCGACCGAACGCCGTGGCGCGTTTTGCGCGCATAGCCCAGGCGATGGGCGTGGATATTCACGGATTAACCGACGAGCAGGCCAGCCATAAGGCCATCGAAGCGATCCGCACCCTGTCGGCCCGCGTCGGCATTCCGTCAGGCTTCGCTGCACTGGGCGTGACTAATGCAGATATCGAAGACTGGCTGGATAAAGCGCTCGCCGACCCGTGCGCGCCGTGCAACCCGCGTACCGCCACCCGTGAAGAAGTGCGGGCGCTGTACCTGGAGGCGTTATGATCCGCAAAGCCTTTGTGATGCAGGTGAACCCCGATGCCCATGAAGAGTATCAACGCCGCCATTCGCCGATTTGGCCAGAGCTGGAGGCGGTTCTTAAGCAGCACGGTGCTCATCACTACGCTATTTATCTCGATGCACAGCGTAACCTGCTTTTTGCAACCGTAGAGATCGAGTCAGAAGCCCGCTGGAACGCGGTGGCGGAGACCGAGGTATGCCAACGCTGGTGGAAACATATGTGCGACGTGATGCCGAGCAATCCGGATAACAGCCCGGTGAGTGAGGAACTTAAAGAGGTGTTTTACCTGGAGTGAGTCAATTAGCCCGGCAAAAAAGCCGGGCTTTTTTAATTCTGTTCCGCTACCAGCAGAGCCTGGGTATCCGGCTCCAGCGCCTTAAAGATGTGCTGGCGATCGGCGGGATAGCAGATGTAATCCCCCTCGCCTAACTCCTCCGGCGCTTCCGTCAGCCCCACCATCGCGCGCCCCTTCGTCACGATAATATGCTCAACCGACCCCGGCGGATGCGGCTGGGAAATACGATCGGCTCCCGGCTGCGTCAGCAGTAAATACACGTCGCGCCGCGCCCCCGGCGGACAAGCGGCCAGCAAGATCGCCTGATAGTTGGCCTCTCCGGCGATGACTTTCATCCCCTCGCCACGGCGGATCACCTGCGTGGTAGGCAACTGCGGCTCCAGCAGGCGGGCAAACGGAATATCCAGCGCCACGCACAGCGACCACAGGGTTTCCAGGCTAGGGTTGCCGTTGCCAGACTCCAGCTGGGACAGGGTGGATTTAGCGATCCCGGCGCGGCGGGCGATTTCCGCCAGCGACAGCCCGGTACGCAGGCGTTCCCGCACCAGGCTTTTGGCGATAACGCTGATTGGCTGCGTCATAAAACGGCCTCTTGTTCGATAAAACGAACGAATCGTTCATCTTGATTAACTATTCGGATGCGTTCATTATAATGGATAAACGTTCGATATGGCTAAAAGTGTATGAAACATCCCTTCTCTTCCCTCAAAGGCGACACCATCAAAGCGATCCTACTGGTTTGTCTGGCCGTCGGCGTCGTGGGCATGTCCTACGGCTCGCTGGCGATGGCGTATGGCTTCCCGATTTGGGTGCCGTTTGTGCTATCGGTATCGGTACTGGCAGGCGCGTCGGAATTCCTGTTTATCGGCATTGTCGCCAGCGGCGGTAACCCACTGGCCGCGGCAGCGGCAGGATTGCTGGTTAACGCGCGGCATATTCCGTTCGGCGTAACGGTGCGCGATCTGGTGGGTAAACGCGCCGCCAGTTATCTGGGCTGCCATATCATGAATGATGAAAGCGTGGTGTTTGGCCTGTCGCAGCCGACCCCGGAACAGCGCAAAGCCGCCTACTGGCTGTGCGGCCTCGGCGTGGCGATTATCTGGCCGCTGGGCGCGCTGCTCGGCGCGGGCGTCGGCAAACTGTTGCCCGCGCCGGAAACCATCGGCCTGGACGCGGTCTTCCCCGCCATCCTGCTGGCTCTGGTGGTTCCGGCCTTTAAGAATCGCACCACCCTGATCCGCGCCTGTAGCGGCGCGGCGATTTCCCTTGCCGCCGTGCCTTTCGCCCCCGTCGGGCTGCCGGTTTTACTGTCGCTGTTTGGCTTACTGACGAGGAAGAAATAATGGAAAAAATGTCGCTGTTTATCGTCGGGATTGCAGTGCTATCGGCAGGTACTTATCTGATGCGCCTCGGCGGGGCGAAGCTCGGCAGCCGGCTGGCGCTGTCGGAACGCGCCCAGGCGCTGCTTTCCGACGCGGCAACGGTGCTGCTGTTTTCAGTCGCACTGGCAACCACGTTTTATGAGGGCGAACACTTTGCCGGGATGGCGCGGGTGCTGGGCGTGGCGTTTGCGGTGTTCCTCGCCTGGCGCAAAATGCCGTTAATCGTGGTGATTATCGCGGCGGCGGCGATCACGGCGCTGCTGCGCCTGGCGGGCATTAACTAAAAAAGCGCCCTCAGGCGCTCTTTCGACAGTATCAATCGCTTACTTAGTCAGTACGGCAGTCATATGGACCTGGTTGCCGGTAAACGCTTCGGTGATTTTATACGATGCGCCCGCTTCCTGAGCCTGAGCGGCAATTTTTGCTTCTGCGCTATCCATGGTGGTGCCGGTTGCGGTCACGGTCTGTGCAGCAAAGGCGCCAAAAGAAGTAGCCAGAGCGATAGCAGCAACAAAAGTTTTGATGTTTTTCATAAGATAATTCCTTCAGGTTGTTTGGTTAAGTAAGGCGTTTTGCCTTGATGTGATAAATGATAGAGCTGAAGGAGGGAATTAAAAAGCGGAACATTTTGCGAATATCATTCAAATAAATTGAATTACTTTTAGGGGCTTTTCCATAAGGCGTAGACCGAAATAAGCCGCCCTCAGGCGGCTTATACGAATCACGAAAAGATACGCTGCGGATGGGTATAAACCGTGGCCCGACCCTGTTTGGCGAAGCCCACCAGCGTCAGATTGCAGCGCTGCGCCACCTCTACCGCCAGCGTGGTTGCGGCAGACACCGCAATCAAAATCTCGACGCCGCACAGCGCCGATTTCTGCACCATCTCATAGCTGGCGCGGCTGGAAACCAGCACCGCGCCATCGCACCAGCCTTCGCGCGCCCGGCGGCCCATCAGTTTATCCAGCGCCACATGACGGCCAATATCTTCGTGCCCGCCGAGCATATCGCCCTGTGGGTTTAACCACGCCGCTGCATGGGTGCAGCCGGTGATCTGCCCGATGGGCTGCACGCCGCGCAGCTGGCTGACCACGCTGTCGAGGTTATGGAGGTTAAAGGTCTGGGTAAATGGCAGCGGCGCAACCGGCCTGCCGATATCGTTAAGCTGCTCGACGCCGCAAACGCCGCAGCCGGTGCGGCCCGCCAGCGCGCGGCGGCGCGCTTTCAGCCCCATAAAGCGGCGGCTGGACAGCTCGATTTGCACTTCGATACCGTTGCAGCTGTTAACAATATCCATCCCGAAAATATCCTGGGGGGAGTCAATAATGCCTTCCGATAGTGAAAAGCCCAGCGCAAAAAGCTCAAGATCTTTCGGCGTCGCCATCATCACCACATGGGAAATGCCGTTGTAAACCAGCGCAACGGGAACCTCTTCCGCCAGCCAGTCGCTTTTCGGGTGAGCTAAATCATCGTGCTTCCACAATTCACACTCGCGCACGCCGGTGAACCCGGTCACATTTTCAACACTATCAAGAGGATTGTTATTCACTTTTTGTTAACCGTATTGGAACAGCCTTAACACTATTGTGGTATTCTGGGGGGACTTTCCCTCCTTGCAGGAGGGTTAATCCAGCAATTCTGAACCTTTGCGGATACAACCGCAAAATAAAAACAAAGACCCAATGAATTTCGTGCGCAGGATAGCGAAAAACGGCGGGGAAGTGACAATGTCAAAACAAGGAGCGATCCATGCAGGTCAGCAGAAGGCAGTTCTTTAAGATCTGCGCTGGCGGTATGGCAGGCACCACGGCAGCAGCGCTGGGCTTTGCCCCCAGCGTCGCGCTTGCGGAAACACGGCAATATAAATTGCTGCGCAGCCGCGAAACCCGTAACACCTGTACATACTGCTCCGTTGGTTGTGGGCTGTTGATGTACAGCCTCGGCGACGGCGCAAAAAACGCGAAAGAATCCATCTTTCACATTGAAGGCGACTCGGACCACCCGGTCAACCGTGGCGCACTGTGCCCGAAAGGCGCAGGTTTAGTTGATTTTATTCACTCAGAAAGCCGTCTCAAAGCCCCGCAGTACCGCGCGCCAGGCTCTGATAAATGGCAGGATATCAGCTGGGATGAGGCATTTGACCGCATCGCTAAGCTGATCAAGCAGGACCGCGACGCCAACTTTGTGGCGCAAAATGACAAAGGTGTGACGGTAAACCGCTGGCTCACCACCGGTATGCTGTGCGCATCCGCCTCCAGTAACGAAACCGGCTATTTAACCCAGAAATTTTCCCGCGCCCTCGGCATGTTAGCCGTGGATAACCAGGCGCGTGTCTGACACGGACCAACGGTAGCAAGTCTTGCTCCAACATTTGGTCGCGGTGCGATGACCAACCACTGGGTAGATATGAAGAACGCCAACCTCATCGTCGTGATGGGTGGGAACGCGGCAGAAGCGCATCCGGTGGGATTCCGCTGGGCGATGGAAGCCAAAATCCACAATGGCGCGAAGCTGATTGTTATTGACCCACGCTTTACGCGTACTGCATCGGTGGCCGATTTCTATACCCCGATCCGCTCCGGGACTGACATTGCTTTCCTGTCAGGCGTATTGCTGTACCTGTTAACCAATAACAAATTCAACCGTGAATACGTTGAGGCGTACACCAACGCCAGCCTGATCGTGCGTGAAGATTACGGCTTCGACGACGGCCTGTTTACCGGCTATGACGCCGAAAAACGCAAGTACGACAAAACTTCCTGGAACTACGAGCTGGATGAGAACGGCTTCGCAAAACGCGATACCACGCTGAGCCATCCGCGCTGCGTGTGGAATCTGCTGAAAACGCACGTTTCCCGCTACACGCCGGATGTGGTTGAAAACATCTGCGGTACGCCGAAGGCGGATTTCCTCAAGGTGTGCGAATACATCGCAGAAACCAGCGTTCACGACAAAACCGCGTCATTCCTGTACGCGCTGGGCTGGACGCAGCACTCTGTGGGCGCGCAGAACATCCGCACCATGGCGATGATCCAGCTGCTGCTCGGCAACATGGGTATGGCAGGCGGCGGCGTTAACGCCCTGCGCGGTCACTCCAATATCCAGGGTCTGACCGACCTCGGCCTGCTGTCCCAGAGCCTGACCGGCTATATGTCGCTGCCGAACGAGAACCAGCCGGATATCCAGACCTATCTCGCCGCCAATACGCCGAAACCGCTGCTGGAAGGCCAGGTTAACTACTGGGGCAACTACCCGAAATTCTTCGTCTCGCTGATGAAAGCCTTCTATGGCGACAAAGCGACGGCGGAGAACAGCTGGGGTTACGAGTGGCTGCCGAAGTGGGACAAAGGCTACGACGTGCTGCAGTATTTCGACATGATGCACCAGGGCAAAGTGAACGGTTACTTCTGCCAGGGCTTTAACCCGGTGGCCTCGTTCCCGAATAAGAACAAGGTTGTGGCAGCGCTGTCGAAACTGAAGTTCCTGGTGACCATCGATCCGCTGAACACGGAAACCTCCACCTTCTGGCAAAACCACGGTGAGCAGAACGACGTGGATTCGGCGGCGATTCAGACCGAAGTATTCCGTCTGCCGTCTACGTGCTTCGCCGAAGAGAACGGATCTATCGTTAACTCCGGCCGCTGGCTGCAATGGCACTGGAAAGGCCAGGACGCACCGGGCATCGCACTGAACGACGGCGAGATCCTGGCGGGTATCTTCCTGCGCCTGCGCAAAATGTACGCCGAAGAAGGTGGCGCGTGCCCGGAACAGGTGCTGAACATGACCTGGAACTTCCTGACGCCGCATAACCCGGCCCCGGAAGAAGTGGCGATGGAAAGCAACGGTAAAGCGCTGGCGGATATCACCGATCCGGCGACCGGCGCGGTGATCGTCAAGAAAGGCCAGCAGATCAGCAGCTTCGCGCAACTGCGCGATGACGGCACCACCTCCAGCGGATGCTGGATTTTCGCCGGTAGCTGGACGCCGGAAGGCAACATGATGGCGCGCCGCGATAACTCTGACCCATCTGGTCTTGGCAACACGCTGGGCTGGGCATGGGCATGGCCGCTAAACCGCCGCATCCTGTATAACCGCGCCTCCGCCGATCCGCAGGGCCAACCCTGGGATCCCAAACGCCAGCTTCTGCGCTGGGACGGTGCGAAATGGGGCGGTGCGGATATTCCGGACTACAGCGCCGCGGCACCTGGCAGCGATGTCGGGCCGTTCATTATGCAGCCGGAAGGCATGGGGCGTCTGTTCGCTATCGATAAGATGGCCGAAGGTCCGTTCCCGGAACACTACGAGCCGTTTGAAACGCCGCTCGGCACTAACCCGCTTCACCCGAATGTGGTCTCCAACCCTGCCGCCCGCGTCTTTAAACATGACCTGGAAGCGATGGGTAAAGCCGATAAGTTCCCGTACGTCGGGACCACCTATCGTCTGACGGAGCACTTCCACTACTGGACCAAGCACGCGCTGCTCAACAGCATCGCGCAGCCGGAGCAGTTTGTGGAAATCGGCGAGAAGCTGGCTAACAAGCTGGGCATCGTCCAGGGCGATACCGTGAAAGTCTCCTCCAACCGCGGCTATATCAAAGCTAAGGCGGTGGTGACCAAGCGTATTCGCACCCTGAAAGTGAACAATCAGGACGTCGATACCATCGGCATTCCGATTCACTGGGGCTACGAGGGCGTGGCGAAAAAAGGCTTTATCGCGAACACGTTGACGCCGTTCGTCGGCGACGCCAATACCCAAACGCCGGAATTTAAGGCGTTCCTGGTGAACGTGGAAAAGGTGTAACGGAGACGACTTATGGCTTATCAATCGCAAGACATTATCCGTCGTTCCGCGACTAACGGTTTCACTCCCGCGCCCCACGCGCGGGAACACCAGCAAGAGGTGGCGAAACTTATCGATGTGACCACCTGTATCGGCTGCAAAGCCTGTCAGGTGGCCTGTTCCGAGTGGAATGACCTGCGTGACGAAGTGGGTCACAACGTCGGGGTGTATGACAACCCGGCGGATCTCACTGCGAAATCCTGGACGGTGATGCGCTTCTCGGAAGTGGAGCAGAACGACAAACTGGAGTGGCTGATCCGCAAGGACGGCTGTATGCACTGCGCCGACCCGGGCTGTCTGAAGGCCTGCCCGGCGGAAGGGGCAATCATTCAGTACGCTAACGGCATCGTCGATTTCCAGTCCGAGCAGTGCATCGGCTGCGGCTACTGCATCGCCGGCTGTCCGTTCGACGTGCCGCGCCTGAACCCGGAAGACAACCGCGTCTACAAATGCACCCTGTGCGTAGACCGCGTCACCGTGGGCCAGGAACCGGCGTGTGTGAAAACCTGTCCGACCGGGGCGATTCATTTCGGCTCGAAAGAGGACATGAAAGAGCTGGCCAGCGAGCGCGTGGCGGAACTGCAAACCCGTGGTTACGACAAAGCGGGCCTGTACGATCCGGCGGGCGTAGGCGGGACGCACGTGATGTACGTGTTGCATCACGCCGATAACCCGAATCTGTATCACGGGCTGCCGGAGAACCCGGAAATCAGCGACACCGTTAAATTCTGGAAAGGCGTCTGGAAGCCGCTGGCCGCGATTGGCTTTGCCGCGACCTTTGCCGCCAGCGTGTTCCACTATGTCGGCGTCGGCCCGAACCGGGCGGATGATGAAGAAGACAATCTTCACGAGGAGAAAGACCAGACTCGTGACGATCGTGAGGAGGGGCGCAAATGAGGAAACGTAACACCATCGTGCGCTACACCGCGCCCGAGCGCATCAACCACTGGGTCACCGCCTTCTGCTTCATCCTGGCGGCGGTGAGCGGGCTGGGGTTCCTGTTCCCCTCCTTCAACTGGCTGATGCACATCATGGGGACGCCACAGCTGGCGCGTATCGTCCACCCGTTTGTCGGGGTGGTGATGTTTGCGTCGTTTATCATCATGTTTTTTAGATATTGGCACCACAATCTAATCAATCGTGAGGATATCTTTTGGGCGAAGAATATTCGTAAGATCATCGTTAACGACGAAGTAGGTGACACCGGACGGTATAACTTCGGCCAGAAGTGCGTTTTCTGGGCGGCGATTATCTTCCTGGTGTTGCTGTTGGTGAGCGGCGTCATCATCTGGCGCCCGTATTTCGCTCCCGTCTTCTCGATTCCGGTGATCCGCGTGGCGCTAATGGTACATTCGTTTGCCGCGGTCGCCCTGATTGTGGTTATTATGGTGCATATTTACGCCGCTCTGTGGGTGAAAGGCACCATTACCGCAATGGTCGAAGGCTGGGTCACCTCCGCATGGGCGAAGAAACATCACCCGCGCTGGTATCGCGAAGTGCGCGAAAAACAGGATAAATCGACTGAATGAGTATTCGCATCATCCCGCAAGATCAGCTGGAGAAGGGCGAAAAACATACGGCGGATATGATTCCGCCGTTATTGTTCCCCAGGCTGAAAAACCTCTATAACCGTCGCGCAGAGCGTCTGCGCGAGCTGGCTGAAAGCAACCCGCTGGGCGACTATCTGCGCTTTGCCGCGCTGATCGCCCACGCCCAGGAAGTGGTGCTGTACGACCACCCGCTGGAGATGGACTTAACGGCGCGCATTAAAGAAGCCGCCGCGCAGGGTAAACCGCCGCTGGATATCCATATCCTGCCGCGCGACGCCCACTGGCAGAAGCTGCTGCACTCGATGATTGCCGAGCTGAAGCCAGAAATGAGCGGCACGGCGCTGGCCGTCATCGAAAATCTGGAAAAGGCCTCCGGCCCGGAACTGGAAGAGATGGCGAGCGCGCTGTTTGCGGCTGATTTCGGCACCGTCAGCAGCGATAAAGCCCCGTTTATCTGGGCGGCGCTGTCGCTCTACTGGGCGCAAATGGCCAGCCTGATCCCCGGCAAAGCGCGTGCGGAATACGGCGAACAGCGCCAGTTCTGCCCGGTATGTGGTTCGATGCCGGTTTCCAGCATCGTGCAAATTGGCACCACCAACGGCCTGCGCTATTTGCACTGCAACCTGTGCGAAACCGAATGGCACGTGGTGCGCGTCAAATGCAGCAACTGCGAGCAAACCCGCGACCTGCATTACTGGTCGCTCGACAGCGAGCAGGCAGCGATTAAAGCGGAAAGCTGCGGTGACTGCGGCACTTACCTGAAGATCCTGTATCAGGAAAAAGACCCGAAAGTCGACGCCGTGGCGGACGACCTGGCCTCGCTGGTGCTGGACGCGCGTATGGAGCAAGAAGGCTTTGCCCGTAGCTCCATCAACCCGTTCCTGTTCCCGGGTGAAGGGGAGTAATTCTCCTGCTAAGTTGATTCCCGTCTTCGGTTGAGGGCGGGGATTAATTTAGATGACAACTTCGCCAGGCTTGCAGCGTTTACCGAACAATATTCAGTTAATTGCTTTTTTTAGCACATTGTCAGTTATTACCATTCTTCACGCCATTTGCGTTCATATGCAAGACCGTCCTCAACGCCTTTCCCCCATAATCCCTTAGCGTGAGATATCGCCTCATTAGTTTGTTGATCAAGGTATTGCTCAATTGCTTCATGCAATAACGTTTCATGAGAAAGCTCGCGACGTTTTGCGAGATGCTTTCCAGAAGCTGTTTTTTTAGCAAACCGGACTTGTTATCCGCTGTTTTGCCAGGCTAGATTGCTGTATATCCATACAGATGAGCAGAGTGAAAAATGGCGTTAGAAACGGGAATCTCAACACTGGTCGATGAATTTATTGCTGCCGGAAGGCCCTCGGTGCGGGATAAAACCATTGCTGAACGGCGCGCAGAATACATCGCCAGCACCGTGCTTGCCGGCGAGACCGAGCAGCGCGTCGATGTAAAAGACATCACGCTCGAAGGCATGCAGTTGCGAGTGGTGTCGCCGCTCAGCAGCAGCGGTAATTTACCGGCAGTGATTTATTACCATGGTGGGTGCTTTGTCAGCGGCGGGTTTGACACTCACGATAATCAACTGCGCCAACTGGCGTTTTATAGCGGCTGCCGAATTATCGCCGTACGCTATCGTCTCGCACCTGAACATGTATACCCGGCGGCGCATGATGACGCGGAACGCGCCGCGCGGTTAATTGCTCAGCATGCCGATACGCTGGAAATTAATGCCGCCCGCATCACCCTTGCGGGCGACAGCGCAGGCGGACATCTCGCGCTGGTCACCGCGCTGCGCCTTAAAGCCAGTAGCAATTGGCAGCCATCGCAGCTATTGCTGATCTATCCCATGCTGGACGCGACGGCGCACTTCGAAAGTTATACCCGCAACGGACTGGATTATGTCATTACTCGCGAGATGCTTTTGACTGGCTATGATGCCTGTCTGACCACCTGCAATCGCCTCCATCCTGAAGCCAGCCCGCTATGGCGCGACGATTTTGCCGGTTTGCCGCCCGTACATATCGTCACCGCAGAATTCGATCCGCTATGCGATGAAGGTGAAGCGCTTTTTGCACGTCTGACGGAGCAAGGCGTAAGTTGCTCCTGCCAGCGCTGGCTTGGCGTGATCCACGGTTTCTTTCAGCTTGGTGGCATCAGCCAGAGCGCCCGGGATCTGATGCGTGATGTGGCATGGCGAGTGGCAAACCGAAGATAACAGAACGCCGCCCGAAGGCGGCGGTGAAGAAGATTTACAGTGTGACGCTAAACGACAGTTCGCCGCTAATCGGGGTGATAACAATGCCCAATTCACCGGGACACGAACTGGCGTTCGCGACCTCTTTAAGCTGGTGAATATTGCGCAGGCACAGCGTCCAGTTAGTGGCGGTGCCCTCACCATGCACCATCAGCTTATTGCCCTCGCGTTTTACGTGCAGGGTAAAGGCTACGCAGCCGTTCGCCATCGGCACGTCGCACTGCGCTTCCCGGCCATCGTCGAGATTGAACAGCTGGAACGCAGTCCCGTTATGCCAGGGGTAATCGGGCTTCTGGTCATTGTTGCCGAGGGCGAGCAGCGTGTTGTCGCGCACGTACACCGGCAGGCTCAGGAAGTCGTGACGCTGTTTCAGCCAGCGGCTGCCTGACTGTTCGTCGTTATGCCACAGATGCGTCCAGCGGCCTTCCGGTAGCCAGAACGCCACATCGCCCGCCTCGCTGAACACCGGGGCCACCAGCAGCGAATCGCCCAGCATATACTGGCGATCGAGGTAATCGCAGGCCGGATCGTCCGGGAATTCGAGCATCATGGCGCGCATTACCGGCGTACCGCTGGCATTCGCCGTGACCGCCTGGCGATATAAATAGGGCATTAAGCGACATTTCAGCTCGGTGAAGTGGCGCACCACGTCGCAGGCTTCGTCATCATACGCCCACGGCACCCGGTACGACTTGCTGCCGTGCAGGCGGCTATGGCTGGAGAGCAGCCCAAAGGCGCACCAGCGTTTGTAGACGTGCGCAGGCGCGGTGTTCTCAAACCCGCCGATATCATGGCTCCAGAACCCAAAGCCGGACAGCCCGATAGACAGCCCGCCGCGCAGGCTCTCCGCCATAGATTCATAGTTGGCATAGCAATCACCGCCCCAGTGGACCGGGAACTGTTGCGCACCCACGGACGCCGAGCGGGCAAACAGCACCGCCTCCTCTTCACCGACGGTCTGTTTCAGCACCTCCCACACCAACTCGTTGTAAATAAAGGCGTAATGATTATGCATTTTCTGCGGATCGGAGCCGTCATGCCACACCACATCGGTAGGAATGCGTTCGCCGAAGTCGGTTTTGAAGCAGTCCACGCCCATCTTCACCAGCCGTTTCAGATGGTTTGCATACCACGCGCTCGCCGCCGGGTTGGTGAAATCGACAATCGCCAGGCCGGGCTGCCATTTATCCCACTGCCACACCGCGCCGTTCGGACGCTTCAGCAGATAGCCCTTTTCCATCCCTTCACGAAACAGCGGCGATTTTTGGCCGATATAGGGGTTAATCCACACGCAGATTTTCAGGCCGCGGGCTTTCAGGCGCTGCAACATGCCTACCGGATCCGGGAACGTCGCCGGGTCCCATTCAAAATCGCACCACTGGAACGCCTTCATCCAGAAGCAGTCAAAATGGAACACGTGCAGCGGCAGCCTGCGCTCGGCCATACCGTCGATAAAACGGTTCACGGTGGCTTCGTCGTAATTGGTGGTAAACGAGGTGGTGAGCCACAGCCCGAACGACCAGGCAGGCGGCAGCGCCGGGCGGCCCGTCAGGCGGGTATAGCGGTCGAGCACCGCTTTCGGCGTCGGTCCGTCGATCACAAAATATTCGAGATACTCCCCCTCCACGCTGAACTGCACTTTCGAGACTTTCTCAGAGCCGATTTCAAACGACACGCATTCCGGATGATTCACCAACACGCCGTAGCCGCGATTGGTCAGATAAAACGGGATATTTTTGTACGCCTGCTCGGTGCTGGTGCCGCCGTCCCGGTTCCAGGTTTCCACCGCCTGCCCGTTGCGCACCAGCGCGGTAAAGCGCTCGCCCAGGCCGTATACGGTTTCACCCACGCTGAGATCCAGCCGCTCGAACATATACTGGCACGAGGCATTGCCGTCCTGCACATAGCCATTGTTTTTCGCCTGGCTGCCGGTGATGCGCACACCGTCGCGCAGGAAATCGAGCGCCCAGTTTTCACCTTTAGTGACCCGCACGCTCAGGTTGCCGCTTTTCAGTTCGGCGAATTCCGGCGTATTGCGCATCTCAACCTGCACATTACCCAGCACGTTAAGCGGATAGTGCGGGCCGTTATTTACCGCGCCCTGAAAATGCTCGATGCGCACGCCGATAATGCCCTGCTGCGGCGAGAAAAAACGCAGCGTGAATAACGGCGTGTCGAGCTGCCAGGTGCGCTCGCGCACGTCGCGCGGCGCGGCATACACCACCATCTCGTTGCCATGCTGCTCAACGTCAAACACCTGAAGCGGGTGAGTTAACGTCAAGCCCGGCTGGATCAGCCAGTTTCCATCGCTGATTTTCATCTGTTATCCCTCTGAATGGTTCAGGTCTTTACTGACCGGTGACTTTTCAAATTCCTGCTGATGGCTGCGCGCGCTCTGACCCAGCTCGTTAAGGATGTTGCGTAGCAGCGGCGTTTTCAGGGTGTAGAAGCGTTTGGCGATGATGGCGCTCAGCACGTAGCAGATGCCCGGCACCAGAGTGAACAGCGCGATAATAATCGTGAGGGTGGTGCTATTTTGTGCGTACGCGGAGGCGTCATAACCTCCGCCTGCCAACATCCAGCCGATCAGCGCGCCGCCCAGCGCCAGGCCCAGCTTCAGCACAAACAGCGTGCCCGCAAAGCTGATGCCGGTAAGGCGTTTACCGTTGCGCCATTCGCCGTAGTCGACGGTATCGGACATCATCACCCACTGGATCGGCGTGACGAGCTGGTGCAGCACACCAATGGCAAAGATAAATACGAACATCAGCACGGTGGATCCCAGCGGCACAAAGAACATCGCGACGCTCAGCACCGCCAGCGCGGCGTTGGTCCACCAGAACACGCTGACTTTGCATTTCCAGTCGGTGAGGGGTTTAGCGAGGGCGCTGCCAATCAGGTTGCCGACGCAGTAAAGCCCGAGGAACCAGGAGAACAGCGCCGCATCGCCCATAATCCAGGTGACGTAATACATCATCGCCCCGCCGCGCACGCACACCGCCAGGATGTTGAGGATGGTGAGCAGCCCGACGACGCGCCACTGGTCGTTTTGCAGGATATCGCGCAAATCTTCGCGCATGGTGGAGGTGCTGGGCGGCGCTTCGACGCGCTCTTTGGTGGTAAAGAAACAGAACGCCAGCATCAGGAAAGCGACCACCGCCAGCACGGCGATACCGCCCTGGAACCCAAACGCCTTATCGTCCCCACCAATCAACTGCACCAGCGGCATCATCAACACCGTGGAGAGCATGCCGCCGAGGGTCGCCAGCACGAAGCGCCAGGATTGCAGGGAGATGCGCTGCTCCGGGTCGCTGGTGATAACGCCGCCCAGCGCGCAATACGGGATGTTGACCACCGTATACATCAGGGTCAACAGCGTATAGGTGACGGCGGCGTAAATCATTTTTCCGCTCATGCTCAGGTCCGGCGAGCTGTAAGCGAACACGCACACCACGCCGAAAGGCAACGCGCCGAACAGCACCCACGGACGAAACTTGCCCCAGCGGCTGCGGGTGCGGTCGGCAATCAGGCCCATCGCCGGATCGGAGATAGCATCCAGCGCGCGGGCCAGCAGGAACATGGTGCCGACAAAGCCGGCGGGAATACCGAAGATATCGGTATAAAAAAACATCATATAAAGCATGACGTTATCAAATACGATATGGCTGGCGGCATCTCCCATGCCGTAGCCAATCTTCTCTTTAACCGATAACACTTGATCGCTCATGGCGGCCATCCTTATCACACAGCGTAAAATTTCGCTTAAGGTGTTTTAGCCCCGCACGACGCCGCGTGGAATTGTGTTTTCTGGTTATTTATTTATGTTAATTGTTTTCTGTGATCTGTTTAACTCATTGATATTTAAATCAATTACTTTTAATGACGGATAAGTTTTTTGTATTCACACGGTAGATGATTTTTGTTTACGCGTAAGGGGAGAAAAAAGAACGCAGCGGGTATTGGTAAGCGCCTGAAACGCGCCTATAATGCGCCGGCCTCCATGTAGCAATGAAGGCTCGGAAGATCGTCGTCTCCGGTGAGGCGGCTGGACTTCAAATCCAGTTGGGGTCGCCAGCGATCCCGGGCAGGTTCGACTCCTGTGATCTTCCGCCAATTTGCCTCTCCTGAACTCCACTGTCTCAAGTAAATCCCCTATAATACCCGAAATTACTGCTAATTATGTTCTCCCGAGGTCAACTGTCTCTACCAGAATCAAGTGCATTCTGGGGGCATAATGGGGGGCATGATTTATAGCCCCATTTTGAGATGCCCCCAATGAAGCTAACAGTCAGACAAATCGACACAGCCAAGCCCAAAGAGAAGGCGTACAAGCTATCTGATGGTGGAGGCCTCTACCTTGAAGTAACCACCAACGGCTCACGCTATTGGCGTTTAAAGTATCGTTATGCGGGTAAAGAAAAGCGCCTTGCTTTCGGCGTTTATCCTGAGGTTTCTCTCGCTCAAGCCCGTGAAAAGCGTGAAGCTGCGAAAAAGTTACTATCTGCTGGAAGCGATCCCGGAGAGCTAAAGAAAGCAGAGAAAATCGCTCAAAAACTAAACTACGAAAATACCTTCGAGGCTATTGCCCGTGAATGGCACCAGCTGAGAGCGGATCGTTGGTCATTACGTTATCGCGATGAGATTATTGATACCTTTGAAAAGGATATTTTCCCCTATATCGGTAAGCGTCCCATAGCTGAAATTAAGCCCATGGAATTGCTGGAAACCCTTCGTCGTATGGAAAAGCGTGGGGCATTAGAAAAGATGCGCAAAGTCAGACAGCGCTGCGGTGAAGTATTCCGTCATGCAATCGTGACCGGACGCGCTGAATACAATCCTGCACCCGATCTCGCTACAGCCCTCGCAACACCAAAGAAAACACATTTTCCTTTCCTGACTGCCGAAGAGCTTCCTCACTTTCTTATGGATCTTGCCGGTTACACCGGTAGCGTTATTACCAAGACTGCGACTCAAATCATCATGCTTACAGGGGTACGAACTCAGGAGTTACGTTTTGCCCGCTGGGAGGATATCAATTTTGAAAAGCGGCTTTGGGAGATCCCTGCTGAAGTGATGAAGATGAAACGACCACACATCGTTCCGATGTCGGATCAGGTTGTCGAGCTCTTTGAGTCACTTAAGCCTATTACTGGGCTATACCCACTGGTATTCGTCGGACGCAATGATCGAACGAAGCCGATCTCAAAGGAAAGCGTTAATCAGGTGATTGAGTTATTGGGATATAAAGGAAGGCTGACGGGGCATGGTTTCCGCCACACGATGAGTACCATCCTCCATGAAGAAGGTTTTAACTCAGCTTGGATAGAAACGCAGCTAGCACATGTGGATAAGAACGCGATACGTGGGACTTACAACCATGCACAGTATTTGGAGGGACGGAGGGAGATGATGCAGTGGTATTCAAACTTTATTAAAGTGAAATGTATATCGATAAAGTAATTAAAATATCAGCTTTAATTAATTTTCAAGTGGGCATTTTAAGAGCCCACTTTATTTTTATTTTTTGCTTCCAAATTGAATGCCAAGAAGCTTATTCTCAGCTTTATCTCCTCGCAAGGTGAGTACAACTTTTGACCTTAAATCATCCATTTCGAACTTGGAGAGTGTTTCGGCCATAGCTTGGAAGTTTTCTGTGTTTAACGACGCTATATACTGTTTTCCATTAAATTTCACAGATTCATTTATGAATGCAAACCATCTTGAACGCACCCCGGGGTCAATATCAGCAAACAGGCGGTTGTCATGCCACAACATATTCATCGAATGATTTTGACCATACATAAATACTAACCAATCAAAACATAATATCCTTGCATCATTAATACCATCAGAATCATCTCCTTCTATTTGAATGCTTAAATCATAACGAATTTGATTATCACCGGTATTAACATCTAAGACTATACCAGCCGGTACTCTCGGATACAATATTTCAGCAAGCTCGGCAAAAATTCTATCATATTCTGATAAAGGATTGGTGGAAGTATAATCAACCGCCAGTCTATCTTGTTCAACTTTTCTTTCTCTTAATTTTTGTGCTTTTTCTTGGAGTTTAGTTGCGAAGTTTAAGTATTCATGCAACCTTGATTTTTCTTCCTCTAATTCAGCAAGTTGCCTTGCAACGACGGAATATTCATCAAGCGCTTTTTTACCATGCAAAGATTGCAGATTTAGATCTCGAAGCTCTGAAACTTCAGCAATATTGAACTTGAGAATTTCCAATTCAGAAAGCAGATTTATTTTATCCTTCTCTAATCGCCTTTTTCTATTGAAAGAAAGTGAATTATGAAAATTTTCAACCGCTTCAAAATGAGCTAATGTTTCTGGTTTGAAAATATTTTGCAAACCAGAATATAAATCAAGCAAATCTTCTCTTGATATATCTGGATGTTCTAAAAGAGTTTTATCAATATTACTTATTCTAAATTCAATAATGTTTTTATTTTTTTCTAACTCTCGCACTTTCTTTGTTAATATATTTGTTTCTTCTTCTATAGCTCGATATTTTTCATGAATCTGGAATTCATCTAGCTCATCTTTTAATTTCGGAATGACACGTTCAAGCCACTCATAACGAACTTTGGGCTGAGAACCAGCTCTAAACATATCTTTTAATATATCGTCGTTCTGCCAATTTTTTAAAGATTGACTAACCTTGTCTAATTCATGCTTATTATTTCTTTTAGACAAAATTAAGGTATGATCAATACCTAATAAAAATGCCGTTCGGAGTAAAGCTTCAAAATCAGGCTCTTTAGTTGTGCGAACTGGGCTAATGCAGTCATCCCTTGTATACCGTGTAAACCGCTTAAATAATGATCTAAAGCTTAAATAAGGAATGTTATCATTTAAGTTAAATATGCCAGATTTATCCAATAACTCTTTGTATGCCTTTAAAGAAATAGGCTGATCGTTTAATATTATTTTTTTCCCATTACCTGTTCTCGAAACTAAGTATTCAGTCCCGTCGTGTGAAAAAATTAATGTAAACCACCAATCAGGAACAGCAGAGGATAATTTTTTATCAGCATTTGCTCCTAAACAATGCTGTATAAGGCCAAGTACTAACGTTTTGCCAACGCCATTACTACTCCCTTCTTTTTCAGTTGAACTATCCCCTATTATTAGAGTTAATCCAGATTCATTGAAATATACAGGGTGAAAAGTTGGTTGATCGCAAGTTAAGCGGATTAGTTTCATTAAACTTCTCTTCTACTATAGTTCATTATCATTGCAAACTTCCAAAGTTAATCTGCCTTCTTCATCAACAATTATCTGCTTGATGCAAAATAGAATATCTAGAGCAAATATAAATTGTGTAAATGATGGAGTTATCAGCTCTGTGGATTTTTTTTGTTCAATTTTCGACCAGAGCTCATCGACAGATAGTGGTTCATCTATAATTGTCCGGATGTACCCAGCAATTGCTACTAAAGAATTGCTAAATCTAATATGTTTATGTGGCAGAAGCATTGTTTGGATGTTCATACGCATCGCACGTCTCAAAATATTTTGCTAAGATCAGCTCAGCGGCAAATCTATAGCTAGCTTTAGCATTTTCATGAATTCCTGATGGGAGTAATCTATCAATCATCCAAAGATATCTCAAGTCCGCTCGTTCAGGAATTTCGGAAGATATGGCTAATTTACTTAGTGCATAAGTCTCTTTGACTTCCTGTGCTATGCGTTGTTCTAAACCATTATCTACAGAATTGAGAAATTCGTTTATTAGGTATAATTGATAGCTATTCATTTCAAGCCTTAATTTTATAGGCTTAGAAATACCATTTATTTTTATTTTCTCATCAAAATCAGGTGCTGTTTCGCTTAAAAAAGCCAAGTCTGAAGATGATTTATATGCCAAATAATTCAAAACTTCGCCGACAGCACGACTATCAATAAAATCTAGGTCTACGTCTGGAATTAAACCTACAATATCTTGCTTATCACACTCAGACAAAGACATAAACTCTTTGAGGAGTTCCATCCCTCCCATAGCTCCTGCATGGTCAAGGCATTTTTCGTCCGCAAGTTTTTTTAGGGAATTTCCTACAGGTGCAGGAATCCCCTTAAAATAATCATTCATAACAAAAGTATACTTTGATACCTTTCCCCACTTAACAACTAACTTGTCAAAATCGCCAATCGATTTATTAACAGCTTCTAGCTCTTTGATTTGATTAGAAGGCTTGGGGCCATAAACTTGGAAGTAGTGAGCTTCGGTTTCTATCCATCCATCGTTTCCACCATCTCCCCAGTTTCCCCACGGTGATACAGCCTGGAATCCAGGGGTCGTATATTGCATAACCTTCGAAAAAAGAGCCTGAAAAGCATCGCCCATGCTTTCATGAATCTTCAGTCGAAATAACTGCCTGTAAATATATTCTTGGTGTGTAGAACTCATACGACCTGCATCTTTGATGAACAATTTTTGATGATAATATCCTCTCTTTCAGTGATGTAAACTTGTTATTTTGAAAATTGGGACTACTTCCACTTTACAAAACCAAACTTTCTTAAATTCTACCAACCCACCCCCAAAACACATATGAAAAATCGAATATGACATTGACTCCTGTACTAACCTGTTTATCATTAAAAATATTTGTCGGAGGTATCAGTGAAACTTACCAATCTACAACTCTTCAAAAATCTCTCTGATGAAACACGTCTGGGTATCGTGCTGCTACTCAGGGAGATGGGAGAGCTGTGCGTGTGCGATCTTTGCACGGCATTGGAGCAGTCGCAGCCCAAGATCTCCCGTCATCTTGCAATGCTCCGGGAAAGTGGTCTATTGCTGGACCGTAAACAGGGTAAGTGGGTTCACTACCGCTTATCCCCGCATATTCCTTCCTGGGCCGCTCAGGTGATTGAGCAGGCCTGGTTAAGCCAACAGGACGACGTACAGGCCATCGCCCGTAAGCTGGCATCGGCAAACTGCTCAAGTAGCGGTAAGGCTGTTTGCATCTAAAAAATTTGCCTGAACATATATGATTTTACGAATGTGAGGTATTTAGAATGAAGACGTTAACGGTGTTTGACCCGGCAATGTGCTGCAGTACCGGCGTATGTGGCTCAGATGTCGATCAGGTTCTGGTTGATTTCTCTGCAGATGTGCAGTGGCTGAAAGGACGTGGCGTACAGGTTGAACGTTACAATCTGGCACAGCAGCCTATGAGCTTTGTTCAGAACGAGAAAGCGAAAGCATTCCTGGAAGCATCTGGAGCAGAAGGGCTTCCGCTACTGCTGTTGGATGGCGAAACGGTGATGGCAGGGCGGTACCCAAAACGTGCTGAGATAGCTCGCTGGTTTGGTATTCCTCTGGAGAAGGTAGGGTTAGCTCCCACCAGTTGCTGTGGTGGTAATACTTCCTGTTGCTGAGTATGTCAGGAGGACATATGAAATTCTTACAGAATATCCCGCCTTACCTGTTTTTTACCGGTAAGGGAGGTGTAGGAAAAACTTCTATTTCCTGCGCGACGGCAATCCGCCTTGCTGAACAGGGTAAGCGGGTTTTGCTGGTCAGTACCGATCCTGCCTCGAATGTCGGACAGGTATTCGACCAGGCTATCGGTAACACCATTCGCCCTGTGACGGCAGTTCCTAGGCTTTCTGCTCTGGAGATTGACCCGCAGGAAGCCGCCCAGCAATACCGCTCCAGAATCGTTGATCCTATCAAAGGTCTTCTGCCTGATGACGTTGTTAACAGTATCAGCGAACAGCTTTCAGGAGCCTGTACGACTGAGATTGCGGCGTTCGATGAGTTTACTGGCTTACTGACCGACGCTTCTCTGCTGACCCGCTTTGAACACATCATTTTTGATACAGCGCCGACGGGCCACACGATTCGCCTTCTCCAGCTTCCCGGTGCCTGGAGTAGCTTCATTGAAAGCAATCCAGATGGTGCTTCCTGTCTTGGCCCAATGGCCGGGCTGGAAAAGCAGCGTGAGCAGTATGCTCATGCAGTAGAGGCGTTATCCGATCCTGATCGTACCCGACTGGTTCTGGTTGCACGACTGCAAAAATCTACGCTGCAGGAAGTCGCCCGCACCCATGAAGAACTGGCTGCGATTGGGCTGAAAAACCAGTACCTAGTGATTAATGGTGTGCTGCCTACAACTGAAGCTGAACATGACGCCCTGGCCGCTGCGATATGGCAACGGGAACAAGAAGCGCTGGCAAATCTTCCTTCCGGGTTATCTGAGTTGCCGACAGACAGCTTATACCTTCAGCCGCTGAACATGGTTGGTGTCTCCGCGCTGAAAGGCCTGCTAAACGAATATGCTGAATCAGCATCGCTTCCTGTACAGAGCGAGAGCATGCAGATCAAGCCAGAGAATGTGTCGCTGTCTGCCATGGTTGATGATATCGCCCGTAGTGAACACGGTTTGATTATGCTGATGGGTAAAGGTGGCGTAGGTAAAACCACGATGGCTACTGCCATCGCCGTCAGGCTGGCGGATATGGGATTTGATGTCCATCTCACCACCTCAGATCCCGCTGCACATCTCAGTGCAACGCTCAATGGAAGTCTCAAAAATCTGCAGGTCAGCCGAATCAACCCTCACGATGAAACTGAACGCTATCGGCAGCATGTTCTTGAGACGAAAGGCAGGGATCTGGATGAAGCAGGGAAACGGCTGCTCGAAGAGGATTTACGTTCTCCTTGCACGGAAGAGATTGCGGTGTTCCAGGCGTTCTCACGCGTAATCCGTGAAGCAGGCAAACGGTTTGTGGTCATGGATACGGCACCCACCGGGCATACGCTATTACTGCTTGATGCTACCGGGGCTTATCACCGTGAGATTGCCAGGAAGATGGGAGATAAAGGTCATTTTACCACTCCGATGATGCAGCTTCAGGACCCGGAACGCACCAAAGTCCTGCTGGTCACTCTGCCTGAAACCACACCGGTACTGGAAGCAGCAAACCTGCAGTCCGATCTTGAGCGTGCGGGGATTCATCCGTGGGGCTGGATTATCAATAACAGCCTTTCCATTGCGGATACGCGTTCTCCGTTGCTTTGCCAGCGCGCCCAGCAGGAACTGCCTCAGATTGAGGCTGTTAAGAATCAGCACGCTGACCGTATAGCGCTTGTTCCGGTATTGGCGTTAGAACCCGCCGGTATTGAAAAGCTCAGAGAGTTGATGAGTTAATTTTTTTGCATATACAGGGCGGCAAAGTCGCCCTGTCAGGAGGTTTTATGTTACTGGCAGGCGCTATTTTTGTCCTGACCATTGTTTTGGTTATCTGGCAGCCGAAGGGGTTAGGCATCGGCTGGAGCGCGACGCTGGGTGCGGTACTGGCTCTGATATCTGGCGTTGTGCATGTTGGCGATATTCCGGTGGTGTGGAATATCGTCTGGAACGCGACGGCGACCTTTATTGCCGTAATTATTATCAGCCTGCTGCTTGATGAGTCCGGTTTTTTCGAATGGGCAGCGCTGCATGTTTCCCGCTGGGGTAACGGTCGTGGACGTTTGCTCTTTACGTATATCGTTCTGCTCGGCGCAGCGGTGGCGGCACTGTTTGCCAACGATGGTGCGGCACTTATTCTGACGCCGATAGTTATCGCCATGCTGCTGGCATTAGGGTTCAGCAAAGGCACGACACTGGCATTTGTCATGGCTGCCGGGTTTATTGCCGATACGGCTAGCCTGCCGCTTATCGTGTCGAACCTGGTGAATATCGTCTCGGCGGACTTCTTTGGTCTGGGATTCACCGAATATGCGTCGGTAATGGTGCCGGTGGATATTGCAGCCATTGTTGCCACGCTGGTTATGCTGCATCTTTTCTTCCGCAAGGATATTCCGCCGACTTACGACCTGGCTCTCCTGAAAGCACCGGCAAAAGCGATTAAAGATCTGGCAACCTTCAGAACCGGTTGGATCGTGTTGATCCTTCTTCTGGTTGGCTTTTTCGTCCTTGAGCCGTTGGGTATCCCGGTCAGCGCGATTGCTGCTGTAGGGGCTTCCATTCTGTTTGCGGTGGCGAAACGAGGCCATGCCATTAACACTGGCAAAGTGCTTCGCGGTGCGCCATGGCAGATCGTCATCTTCTCTCTGGGGATGTATCTGGTGGTCTATGGCCTGCGTAACGCCGGTCTAACAGAATATCTCTCTGGCGTACTGAACGTGCTGGCAGATAAAGGACTTTGGGCTGCGACGTTTGGTACCGGCTTCCTGACGGCTTTCCTGTCTTCCATCATGAACAACATGCCTACCGTGCTGGTTGGCGCTCTCTCTATTGATGGCAGCACCGCAACAGGCGTTATCAAAGAGGCGATGATCTATGCCAACGTGATTGGCTGCGATCTGGGGCCGAAAATCACACCGATTGGTAGCCTGGCAACGCTGCTCTGGCTGCATGTCCTTTCACAGAAGAATATGACCATCACCTGGGGATACTATTTCCGCACCGGGATCGTCATGACTCTGCCTGTGCTGTTTGTAACGCTGGCAGCGCTGGCGCTACGTCTCTCTTTCACTTTGTAATGAGATACTGATATGAGCAACATCACCATTTATCACAACCCAGCCTGCGGCACGTCGCGTAATACGCTGGAGATGATCCGCAATAGTGGTACTGAACCGACCGTTATTCTTTACCTTGAGACTCCACCTTCACGCGATGAGCTGGTCAAACTCATTGCAGATATGGGCATTTCCGTCCGTGCTTTGCTGCGTAAGAACGTCGAGCCGTATGAGGAACTGGGTCTTGCAGAAGATAAATTTACTGACGACCAGCTCATCGACTTTATGCTGCAGCATCCGATTCTGATCAACCGTCCGATTGTTGTGACTCCACTCGGAACTAAACTTTGCCGTCCTTCGGAGGTTGTTCTGGATATCCTTCCAGATGCCCAGAAAGCGGCTTTCACCAAGGAAGACGGTGAGAAGGTTGTTGACGCCAGCGGAAAACGAATCGACAACAAGTAATTCAACCTATGAAAGGGCTAATTCCATAGCCCTTTCAAATCATCTTTTTTATTATCCATCCAGATAGTCAAATCTACGCTTCCAGAATCCTTACTCTCTGTGTTACCTTTCCCGTTATGTCAAAAAAGACATAACGGGAAAGGTAACACATGTCATCAGAATTAAAACGGAATGGGAAAGGTTTTTTATCAGGCACGTTAATAGGTGCTTTAGGTGGCTTGATTGGTCTTGGTGGTGCTGAATTCCGCCTTCCGGTCCTGATTGGCAGTTTCAAAATGCCCACGCTGGAAGCGGTTATATTTAACAAAGCAATGAGCCTTACTGTCGTTGCCGTTGCTTTGATATTCCGCACAAAGTCGATTGCAGTCGACCAGCTGTTGGCACATCTTGATATTGTTATCAATTTGCTTGCTGGTAGCCTTATCGGAGCATGGTGGGCTGCTGGAAGAGCTATAAAAATGTCACGTATCTGGCTGGACAGAATCATTCTGATCCTGCTTGTTATCTTGTCATTCGTAATGCTTTCAGAAGCATGGATGCCTCTGCATGACAGCTCAACTGGATTATTCCAGCCAGGAATCGCCACCATCATTGCTGGTGTCATTGCTGGTTTCTTCATCGGGAATGTTGCGGCTCTGCTGGGTGTTGCAGGAGGAGAACTCCTTATACCAACCATCGTTATCCTTTTTGGGGCTGACATTAAACTGGCAGGCAGTTTGTCATTAATGATTAGTTTACCGACGATGATTGTGGGTTTTTCTCGCTACACCAATGCTGATGCTTTCCAGATCCTGAGAAAAGAGAAAAAACTTTTTGTGTGGATGGTCATCGGTTCCGTTATAGGGGCTGCTGTTGGGGGCCTTATGCTCGGTATGTTCCCGGTAAGAGTACTTATGACGCTGTTGGGCGTGGTACTGCTTATTTCCGCAATCAAAACCTTTAAGCATACCCGGCAAAGATGATGGTGGCTTACGCTTTGGACCATTCCGCATCACAGAGAAAATGATTTTGAAAAGGTATCAGGATGAAAAGTAAGCCCCTTAAATCAAACTTAATATTAGTCAGACCACGGATCTATATTAATGACAACATTTCTCTGGGGCCGGGGAAGGTTGACCTTTTAAGAGCAATTGATGGTTTTCACTCTCTCTCGGCGGCAGCTAAAGATTTGGGGATACCCTACAAAAGAGCATGGCTCTTAATTGATACCTTGAATAAGGGGATCGGCCAGCCTGTTGTGACTACATCTACAGGTGGCAATAAAGGCGGTGGTACAGTGCTGACTCCATTGGGACGTAACCTGCTGACCTGGTATGATCAGGCCGAGGCTCATCTAAATGAGCAATCTCAGCAACAGTTAATCGAGCTCGAAAAAATTCTATTTGGGAAGTTGTAGGTCCCAGAGTTTAATGACCCGGTAAACATAACGACAACAAAGCATTAAGGGGGCAAGCGCCCCCTTATCAGTTTCGCTATTTAGCCATTTCAGCCAGAAGGTTAATACCTACTGGTTCTTCACTCTGCAGAGCTGTCAGTGCAATACGCTTTGCATACTGCTCTTCCACATCAGAGATGAGAGGCAGCTCGCGGTTCGCCCTGGTCTTCAGGAAAGGTGAAGACGGTTCAGCTGCCGCCAGGCTGTTATTAACAACCCATGCCCACGGCTCGATGCCAGCGCGACGTAAATCATGCTGCAAGTTTGCCGCTTCCAGTACCGGTGTCGTTTCGGCAAGCGTCACGATAATCACCTTTGTCTTCTCCGGGTCCTGCAATTGCATCATTGGCGTCATCACATGGTCATGTGTTTGCCCCATCTGGCGCACCATTTCCCGGTGATAGGCTCCGGTCGCATCCAGTAGCAGAAGTGTGTGGCCCGTTGGCGCAGTGTCCATAATGACAAAATGGTCGTCGGCCTCTTTGATGATCCGCGAGAATGCCTGGAAGACGGCGATCTCTTCAGTACATGGCGAGCGGAGATCTTCCTCCAGCACCGCCAGCCCTTCCGCATCCAACCCTTTCCCCTGGTTTTCCAGAACAAAGCGACGATAGCGTTCTGTTTCTACCTTCGGGTCGATACGGCTAACCTGAAGATTTGGCAGCGAGCCATCCAACGTGTAAGACAGATGTGCCGCCGGATCGGATGTAGTCAGGTGAACTTTGTGACCGAGCTTAGCCAGGGATACCGCCACCGATGCCGCAACGGTCGTTTTACCCACCCCGCCTTTACCCATCGTCATGACCAGCCCTTTTCCTGTTTGACTGAGTTCCTCTACCAGTGAGGCAAGTTTCGGTAAATCCAAACTATTCAGCGTGGTAGCAGGGAGCGGCAGCGAGGCTTTGTTCTCCGTAAATAACTGACGCAGGGCTTCCAGACCGACCAGATTAAATGGCTTCAGATACAGCTGCGAGCGGGGAAGGTTCGCCAGATTATCAGGCATGGCCTGTAATGCTTTTTCTTCCCGAGCCAGAATACTTTGCGCCAGCGGATCATTTTCACCCACAAATGGCGGCAACACACCATTAATGGCAAGGTGTTGATGCTGCAAACCGATAGCAGACAGTTCATCGTGCGTATGAGAAACCTCTTTCAGCGTTGAGGCCTGGGCACGGGCAACCAGCACTAAGCGCGTAAGAGCTGCATCAGACAGCGCTTTAACCGCATCGGAGTACTGGTGCTGTTGTTTCTCCAGCCCCACCAGCGGCCCGAGGTTAGCGGCGGCATCAGGGTTCGCTTCGAGATAACCGCTCCAGGCCCCCGGCAACTCAAGCATGCGGATGGTGTGACCGGTTGGCGCAGTATCAAATACGATATGGTCATACTTTTCCCGCAACTCATGGTTGGTAAGAAGACCAGTAAACTCATCAAATGCCGCGATTTCCGTAGTGCATGAACCGGAGAGCTGTTCTTCAATGCTGCTGACCACATCGGCTGGCATCAGCCCGCGAACCGGGTCGAGTACTCGGTCACGATAAGCCTGTGCTGCAGCCATCGGATCAACTTCCATCGCGGCAAGATTTTCTACGGTACTGATATCTGTGATTCGGTGGCCGATAGTCTGGCTAAAAACTTGGCCGACATTGGAAGCCGGATCGGTACTCACCAGAAGCGTTCTCTTACCCTGATCGGCCAGCCATACCGCAGTAGCACAGGCCAGGGATGTTTTACCCACGCCACCTTTGCCAGTGAAGAAGATGAACGGGGGAATGTCTTTTAAAAATGGCATATTCATCAGTGATTGCTCCTCTGGAATTAAGGCATACGTGGAATGCTGCAGCAGCGTGGTTGCGTGCTGTCTTCACTCCAGTCCTGACTAAGCGGAATACCTGCCCAACGGGCGATATCTTCACGAGTCGGGAGTTTGCCTGCCATCACAAGTTTGCCGTCGAGCAAGGTGACAGGGAGAGACTCCATCCCTGATGTGTTCAGAAACTCTTTAATGACCGGCGAATTCAGGAACTGCTGCGGGTTCTTCGCAAGGCTGTAGCGCTGTATATCAACGCCATTCTTTTTCGCCCATTCGGCGCTGGCGTTCCATTTGACGGCTTTGTCACTGACTACAACGCTGCTGGTTGCACAGCAGCCTGCTGCTTCAAAGATCTCAATTTTTGACATGGACTGTTTACCTCAGTGTTTAGTCATTTGGCTTTACACTGAGGTAAACGAAGGTGGTGGGGAAAAGATGCGCGATTAATTCATTTTTTTGTGGCAGCAGACGGGTGACGTGTCATCCGCCTCAATCTGACAAAGTTCTGTCATCGTTTCTTTCAGGTGCTTTCTGGCCCGTAGCAAACGGGATTTAAACGCCGTAAGCGTGATCCCCAGTTCATCGGCCAGGGACTGCTGGGGACGCCGGTGAAGGTCGGATTCTTCAATCAACCACCGCTCATCTTCAGGTAATGCCTGCAATGTTTCAGGCAGGCAAATATCCAGCGTCGAGATTGCATCAGGGGATGCGTCTGTTAATGGGGCATCTTCTTCCAGCTCAACGAATTCCCTGGTGGTGCGGTACTCATCAATTAGTAGATTCCTCGCAGCCCGATACAGCCAGGCTCGTGGATTCTCCATCTCGCAGAAACTGTCTGAATGAGCGCGGGCACGCAGGAATAGCTCTTGCAGAAGGTCTGCTGCTTTTTCGCTATCACCTGTCTTCGATGTCAGAAAGCGAGAGAGTTCGGCTTCATGTTGTCGCCAGAACACGCTCATGCAGTTGTTGAATGCCGTTACATCACTCATACCAGCCCTCAAATTTTGCTCTGATTAACCCGCCGGGAAAGTTCTTCTGCAGACTCTTTTCGTTCGCTGTAGCGATCAACGAGATAGGCTGAGTTACCTCGGGTCAGCAGAGTAAATTTCACCAGTTCTTCCATTACATCCACGATGCGGTCGTAATAAGACGACGGTTTCATACGTCCATCTTCATCAAACTCCTGCCAGGCTTTTGCCACAGAGGACTGATTCGGGATGGTGATCATCCGCATCCATCGGCCAAGAATGCGCATCTGGTTTACGGCATTGAAAGACTGAGAGCCACCGCAGACCTGCATAACGGCCAATGTCTTACCCTGTGAAGGGCGAACTGCACCCTCTGATAACGGTATCCAATCAATCTGGGCCTTCATGATGCCGCTCATCGCACCATGGCGTTCAGGGGAACACCACACCATCCCTTCGGACCAACGAACCAGCTCGCGCAATTCCATGACTTTAGGATGCGAGTCAGGCGCATCATCAGGAAGAGGCAAGCCAGAAGGATTGAAGATCCGCACTTCTGCGCCCATCGCGGTCAGTAACCTTGCCGCTTCTTCCGTTGCCAGTCGGCTGTAGGAACGTTCGCGCACAGAGCCGTACAACATGAGGATACGTGGTGGATGGGGAACGGCAGGAATACCGAATCTTGCCTCTGTGATTGAGGTGTCGAACAAACCCGAATCAACATTCTTAAGATCACCTGTCATTTTACTTCTCCGTCTTCTGGGGCATGGTGAGGCAATCGTCAGTTCCTGAGCAGCATTCTTCTGTCAGGAAGGCAATCAGAGCCTCAAGGTTCTCATATCGAGCATGGCAATAGAGCGTTCTACCCTGGCGCTCCTGGCGTACCAGAGATACTGATATCAGCGATGAGAGATGATGGCTCAACGTAGACGCAGGGATTTCGAGCCGCTTCTGCAGTTCGCCAACCGGTAACCCCTCATGCCCGGCTTTAACCAGCTCTCTGTAAACGCTAAGGCGCGTGGGATGACCCAGCTCTTTCAGGGTATCTGCTGCTTTTGAAAGCTCCATTTGTATCTCATTTCTATATTTCCGGAATTGTAGAAATATATCTAATTTCCTTTCCTGGTAAAAGAGGGACAATGGTCGATGTCGGCACGCTCAGATTTAATCTACGAACTCTACCGGCCGAAACTGTCTCTTAAACGTCTAACACATAAATCAAGTCGCTACATTTCGGACAAACCTTGTCCCCATGCCAGTGAGTATCGCACCAGCAGCATCGCCATTGCCGTATCGTCGTGTTAGTAGGTCGAAGGCGCATTTCTGAAGGCGGGATAGTTTTTGGCGAGGTTTGTTCTGGTACTGTTTGGAGCTTGTTAAATCGACATGTTTTAAGCCGAGCAATATTGTTGATATGCCTTGGTATGTGCACAAACGTTCTTGTAGATGTCAGAGGATCAAACTGAACACCGATCTGCAGTTTGCAGTAAATACAAAGCAATGAATCAAAATCAACCTGTTAAACAGATTCTGGTGTAACCCATTCACCATCTACGGTGACGGCGTTAGTGGCTAAGACGAAGTAATTCATCATGAACTCCGTAACAAATGAAAAATGCCAGCATGGTTAGCTGGCTTTGTAGATAGAGGGGGGAAGGAAGCATTACCGACTGTTACAACAGCTTAGGTTTACCGGCCTATTTATGCTCTCTTCCTTTTTTTCAATGAACGTACTTCTCCACGACCAAAGGTTCTGGCATTACCCGGAAGAACCAGACGTGCGCAGGCATCGATTTTGGTGATGTAACTTAGCGCCTTAAGTAACCCCTTGTCCTTACTACTGTCACCGCGTTTCAGTTTGCCGAGGCAGCAGTCCTCATAACGCTCTTTGTAAGCGTTGCAGTTGTAGAACATGCCTTTACCTTTAGTAATAGTTTCATTCCAGTATCTCCCGAAAGCATGAGCAATCACGCCATCCTGTTGTGCCTTATTACCATTTAAGATAAATAGCATGTGGTAATGAAATTTACGTTGTGGGCCATATTCCAGTTTCCATACCGTCCCGAGGACATGGCGAAACATTGGATTCTTTTGCATATTGCGAAACAGCTGCTGACGGTGCTTACGGGCATCATCAGCAGTGATATCAGCTTTGTGCTCATTTGCCCATGATAAATCAACCCGCAAGACCAGCAGCCGCGAATGACGCTCCTGCAGATGTCTGATGTAATTCATCACTCCCTTCAGATTTTTAACCGAAGCCCTCTGGTACTTTCTGCATGCTTTTTTAAATCCTGCCTGGCTCACAGTAAACCGGTAATCCTGTATCAGCTTATTCAGCATTTCTGCTGTGGTAACAGTGTCTGCCCCTGCTATTTTCCCGTTATGGACACGCGAATATAAATCGGCGCTAGTAAATAAACGCTGGAAGGTAGCTATACGTGGATTAGCTATTCGTGCTTTCATTGCATCTTGTGGCAACATATTGAGATAACGGATGGCATCAAGAATGGTGGCTGACTCAGCACTCTCTTTGTATCCTGAACGGTTATACAGAATAGTGAAAGGTAACTTACGTCCTCTGCTGATAGTTTTAAGACAACTGTCCAGTTGTTCTAATCTGAATCTGAATGCATTGTCATCAGATATGATTAGGTATGGAGTGTTATTTTCAATGTGATATTCAGCATGAGATAAAAGGAATGATTCAGGTAAGTCCATGATGTGTTTCTCTGAAGCCAGTCAGGAATGACTGACTGGCAATGTATTTGTGTGGTTATTGGATGAGTGTCTTTGTCTGATATTCAGTATGAATAGTGACATCAGAGGTAGAGTATGTGTGATAACAAAGTGTAAGTGTATGACGCTATAATGAGTGTGATAAAACGTGTTTATATGAAGTGATATTGACTTGTGATTGAGTGCATTAAAGAATAATTGATAATGCATTGAATACAATAATAAATAAACCGACTTTATAAATCACATTAAACTCACACGGCATAAGGCGTGAGAGTATATAAACATGGTGTAAAGTTAGTAACCCTCACCATCACCATCTTAAGCAGTCTTTTATGTTCTCGGCTCATTAACACGAGCTTCCAGCCACTCTTTTACTTCACGCTCTATCCAGCGGGAACTACGGCCAAATTTTACAGGTTTTGGAAACTTTCCTTGCTGTGCCATTTTATAAAACCACTTATCAGACAGACTGGTCAGCTCGGTAATGAAAACCATATCAACGAATCGGTCTTTATAAATATCAATCTCTTTCATGACTTCTCCAAAAGAATTTATCATGAGGACGCCGGGCGGCATCCTTTCAAATGGATAGGTCATGTATGTATGGTTTTACATTTCTAAGGAGAGTCCCCATAGTGGTTGAAGAGTCATTACTGAAGGCATGCAGGGACAGGTTATGGCCTTTCACTATGGCGATAAGGAAACTCTCCTTACATACCTGTCTAAAAAAAGCTACTTTCTGTGTAATTTGTCAGTAATGCTGGACTTTCTATCAAAAAAAACACTACAAAAAAACTATGAAAAACCCACTTGTTGACTACGTAATACACTACATCTATTATCAGTATAAAAATAATGGATATGCTGTGAATTGAGTCCGCCATTCGATGAGGTAAAAGATGAGTTTAAGCAAAGGTAAGAATGAGGATTACCGGCTAAAAATAAAAACAAAAAGAGAACTATCCGTTTTTTATTGGTTTGTAATGGAAAATAAACCTATGGTCGATCGTTACCGTTCCTCACCTCTAAAAAACATGAAAAGAATAAATTCAATTTACCGTATGAATATACGGGATGCCCCTTTACTATTATCTGAAATTGTCAGCGATTATTATTCAGGTGTCCTTGATGCCATACTTTATTATGAAAGAAAAATAGAGTTGTTTCTTGACTCACTTCTTCCGGAGTCAGAGTTTGAATGGTTCAGGAAAAATGAACATGCCTGCTATTTTGTGTGGTTAAGCATTAAAAAATATTGTCCTCTACTATCTTCTGAAATGATCAATATCCAAAAGGAGGTTGCGCCACAAAAATTTAGTCATGTCCATTCCCTGACTGATCTATCCGTTTTTGATAATTTCAACCCAAATACTCAGTATGCGATTGCGTTAGAATCTTTTCTTTCAGAAATAAAATCGCTGCATACACATCCCACATCCCATAAAGAACGTTATAACTCCATTCTGTATTTTATGGATTTAGTCCCAGCATACTTCATTGATAAATTATCATTTATAAAAAACATAAGATCCCAATGGGATAGTAAATTTAAAGCAAAACGTAAGTTAAGCATTCCCATGGACAATACAGAGTTATGCCAGTGGGCCTGGGAATATATGAAAAACAAACCGTCCAGGAGAATGCGTATTTACGACCAAAGCACAGACACCCCGGAGAAGAGTGTTGCATTATCTGGTGAATATAATATCCACTCAGTATGCACTGCTGACAACAAAGATGATATCTGCAATCAGAATATGTCAGAAAGTACTTCACAGGAAGATTACGATAAATCAGCCGGCAATGACGCCGCTAGTGATAAGAATTCAGGGCATGAAAGTGGCACAAAAAAGGTTAGTTACAGAACCATAGACCTTTCCCCGGAAGATGGCGGTCTACTTTCCAGTTTTAACAAAATTGGCTGGCATGATGCATTTGAGATCATTCAGCCATCGACACCAAAAGAAACATATTTAGCTATCCATGCAGTCTGGATTTTCTATGTTGGAGGAACTTACATCGAACCAGAACTGTATCAGCAGTTTAAGCGTGCCAGGGATACATACCTTACCCGTAAAAGAAAAAAATAAAAAGAATCAGTAACAAACTACAGCTAATAAATTAGCTAGTGGGGAATTGGCGATCTTATTACTCAGGATAAATTACCCCATAAAAGTGCCTTGAAAGTACTCCACATATTTTCACACCTATATTACCCCCATGAAGCCGCGCCGGTATGTATTACTGGTGTGGCTTCTGTACATTGATCTGTTGTACCGATCGATACTTAAATCATGATAGCCAATGACTATTGATAATGGCGTATCGATCGTTTTAATGATAGATTCAAACGATCAATTTTCTGAAACTGATCTGTATTAACGATTATCTGCTAGCTCATTTTATCAATACGATCAGCCTGCTCCCCTTAACACGGAAGCGGGCTTTTTTGTATCTAAATCATCAGGAAAGGAAACCAAAATGCTCAGAAACTATTATGCAACTCTGGCTGGATTACTGCTGCTTAGCCACAGTGCCAGCGCCGTACAGGCTGACCAGCAATGGGGTGACTGGTACGGGAACATCAGTGCCATGGAGTTTGAACTCAATACTCAAAATGCTTCAGGCGAAGTGCTCACACTGACCTGCACAAGCGGAAAGCTGGCTGCTGCTTACAGCGTACCTGCGGAGGATTACCGCGTCTCGTCACAAACAGGGCTTTCTGATCCTGGAGTCAGTATCAATGGTACAAACCATCCTCTGAATGAAACGACCTTTACTGCGCTAAAAGCGACAAGTGAAAAAGACGTAATAAAAATGACCTCAATGAATGCCGCTATCTCTAAAAAATTCAGCGCCAAAGGGCTGAGTGAAGCACTGGCTGATACCACATGGCAGGACTGTATTAATCACTAATAAACTGAAAGGAAACCTTATGCGTAAACTCGTTGTTTTATCTCTCAGCTCTGCAGCACTGTTTATTCCATTGGTCTCGTCTGCAATGACAATTCACGGCGACATACATCCCGGACGCTATACCTTCTTTCTGACTCAGGAAGGCAGTAATCAACTGAAACAGGCAAATGACCGGATAGCGAAGAACCCGCAGGCTTATACGCTTGATGTGAATCACACCGGCATTCAACCCTTTGACGCTGTTCGCTGGGACGGGAAGCCTGTAAAAGCTGTCACCTGCGTCCTGGTAGACGGCGTGATGATGGGACAAAAAGCCACGTGGTCACAATGTAAAGACGAGAGTGGTGCTGAGTATTTCGGCAATAAAGGCTGGCTGGTACGTGATTATGTGGCAAAAGCCTGTGAAGTCGGAAAATCAGATTGTCCTGTTTATCTTGTGCTTCAGACAGATCCGCCAACCATGCGCAGCGATATGGCGAATTTCGTACCTGCTCCTAAAAACTTTAATGCTTCGACAAGCCTGACGGATGAAATTAAATCTGAAGGTTGCCAGATGGCGGATAACTCATTTGAACATGCCAAAAGTAGTCTGCGTTGTCGTGCCATTAATACCGTGCGTTTCATCCGCAAACAAAATACCGAAGCGGCATATGAAGCTGACTTAACCACCACAACGGGTGAAGCTCTCACTATGACAGTAGGGTACACCTACGGTAATGCCTCCAGTAAAGAGCCGGGCTGGCGCACAATTTCGGTCGACCAGGGAGACATCATTACTGATATCCGTAAGCAAGGCCAGTGGATTCCCAATGGTTATAAATAACATTATCAGTGAGATAAATTTTTAACCGGCATTCAGCTAACGGAGGTTCAGTGGGAAAAACATTACATCAGGAAACGCTACCAACCGTGGACTGTACCTGGCAACTTGTTTTGAGTGTTGCCGGTGTGACATTGATGCGCAGCAATTCTGTTGCGGTTAAAGCACTGGGTGCCAGCCTCACCACAATGAGTCTGATACGCATCATCAAAAAACTCGCCACACTTGCCTGATCTCCCTTGCTGCAAGCTCAGAGGAAAAAAGCAATATGTCTGAAAATACCCAAGGAAAACTCAAGGGACTGAAAGAGAAATTAAATCTGCGGGGAAATATCTCCCCCACTGATAACAAGGATGAGCAGGTAGAAGAAAATGTCAGTGAGCAAATTACAGAAGGGCCAGAATCCCGTACTACCCGATATAAGCGATTGCTCGACAATATCGTTATCAGCGGTTTGCTGACCATTGCCGAGGATAAACTCAGTGACGATGTGTTTATCGAGTCGATGTTCAGTAAGGCTTATGAGCTTCTGCCTGTGCCGGTCAGACTGGTTGTTAGAAGGGAATGGTGTCTGGATTATCTCCAGTCACGGAAAGCCCCGTTACTGGCGCAGCTCCAGCTCTACCGGGCCGAAAGGCACGGCTCAGCAGAAATGGTGCCGCCTGCCCTGGAGCCCACGTTACCACCAGCGACCTAATCAGACTAATCAATAACAGACAGGGCCATCCTTCAGGGTGGCCTTTTTTATGTCCATTTTCTACAGGAGTTTTTATGACCCGTTTAGCCAGCCGCTTCGGCTCAGTCAATCTTGTTCGCCGCGACCGCCCGCTAACCCGTGACGAACTGGCGCACTATGTGCCGAGTGTCTTCAGCGAAGACAAACATGAATCCCGAAGTGACAGGTACACCTATATCCCAACTATTTCCCTGCTCGATAACCTACAACGTGAAGGCTTCCAGCCATTCTTTGCCTGCCAGACCCGAGTTCGAGACCAGAGCAAACGAGAGCATACGAAGCACATGCTGCGCCTGCGTCGTGAAGGTCAGATTACTGGCAAACAGGTTCCAGAAATTATTCTACTAAACAGCCACGACGGCTCTAGCTCATATCAGATGTTACCGGGGTTATTCAGATCGGTTTGCCAGAATGGGCTGATTTGCGGTGAGAGTTTTGGTGAAGTTCGTGTGCCACATAAAGGCAACGTAGTAGAGAAAGTAATCGAAGGAGCATACGAAGTACTGGGGATATTTGACCGCGTAGAAGAGAAGCGCGATGCCATGCAGTCGCTTTTGTTGCCGCCTCCCGCTCAGCAGGCAATGGCTAAAGCGGCATTAACCTATCGCTTTGGTGAAGAGCATCAGCCGGTGACAGAATCGCAGATACTTTCCCCACGCCGCTGGCAGGACGAAAGCAATGATCTCTGGACCACTTACCAGCGTATTCAGGAAAACCTGATTAAAGGCGGTCTGTCGGGGCGAACGACCAAAGGTCAACGCTCCCATACACGTGCCGTTAAAGGCATCGACGGGGATGTGAAGCTGAACCGCGCACTTTGGGTGATGGCCGAGAATATGCTGCAGCTTGCTTCATGAACCTTTTTACCATCCATCTCTTCATGCCCTGCCACTAAGCAAGCGGGGCATTTTGTTTTAAGGAGCAATTATGTCGGCACTCAATTTATCCCCAATATTCCTGCCAAATGAGCAGCGCGTTATTCGTCGGGCGTTACGACTGCTGGAAAAATATCAGCGTCAACCGAGTGAGTCTTTTACCTCCACCAGCTTCACCAAGACCTGGCTTCAGCTACAGATGGCTCATCAGGAGCGGGAAGTATTTATCGTGATGTATCTCGATAACCAGCACTGCCTTTTGGGGCGAGAAACGCTGTTTACCGGCACGCTCAGCCATACCGAAGTACATCCACGCGAAGTTGTGAAGTCGGCCCTGAAGCACAACGCCGCTGCAGTAATTCTGGCGCATAACCATCCGTCCGGTACGACAGAAATCAGTCAGCAGGATAAACACATCACCCAGCGAATAATGAAAGCGTTAGCACTGGTAGAAGTGCGAGTGCTGGATCATTTGGTTGTTGGGAACGAAGTGGTGTCTTTTGCTGAATGTGGTTGGTTGTGAGGTGCAGAATGAAAATCATCAGTAAGCGCCAGGCGATGCATATTTATCGTCAGCATCCCGAATCCCGGTTATCTGCCTTCTGTACAGGTCATTACCAGTGGCATGGCAGTGTCTGCCATTACTACGGACGTGAAGTTCAGGACATCGGCGGTGTACTCGCTGTTTTTATTGAGCGTCGTCAGGACCGGGCAGGCCCATATGCCATCCTTCGCAGCGTGACGATGAATTAATCACTTCTCTCAGTCATTAAGGAATATGTTAATGCAATCGACCACCTTATCCGGCTCATCAACGGAGAACGCATCCTGCCTTCAGTGGGGATTAAAACGTAATATCAAGCCGTGCTTCGGCGCTCGCCTGGTACAGGAAGGCAACCGCCTCTACTTTCTGACTGATCGGGCTGGGTTTGATGGCTCATTCAGTGACGATGAAGCTTTGCGTCTGGACCAGGCATTTCCACTGATGATGAAACAGCTTGAGCGGATGCTCACGACTGGCGAGCTTGATCCTCGCAGCCAGCACTGCGTCACAAGGCATCACAACGGACTTACTTGTGAAGCTGACACTCTCGGCTCTCATGGCTACGTTTACATTGCCATATATCCCCAGTCAGCTCTAACCAGATAACACCTTCCTCTTCTTTTATCAGGGACTCAACTCATGCATATTTCAACTGTACCGGCAACGGTGACGGTTTCGTCACGCCTGTCTCCTGTCCAAGTTTGGCAAAAACTATTAACGTATATTTTAGAGCATCATTACGGCCTCACGATCAACGATACACCGTTCAGTAACGATACGACGATTCAGGAACATATAGAGGCGGGAGTGAATCTTACTGATGCTGTTAATTTCCTTGTGGAACGATTCGATCTTGTGCGCATTGACCAGAAGGGTTTCTCCTGGCAGGATCAAGAACACTGGATAACATCTTTGGATGTTCATCGGGCACAGTTCAACCTTGGCTTGAAACGCTCATAAATCAGCCAGCTGATCATTAAGGAAAAACATGTGGGGGCATAATCGGGGGCATGTCAGTAAAGCGCATATGAAAATAATCAATAAATTCAACATGATTAACCACCAAATGCGACTCCTGTGATCTCCGCCACTTTTCGCTCTTTCCGCTTGATTACTTCCTCCTGTTTCCAGAAAAGATTGCCAGCAAATAAACACATCACTGGCGATGAGTTTCATCCTGGTTCTCTGTCATACTTAGCCACTAAGACGTTTTTAGCCCGGATAACGCGGAGGCGGCACATGGAAGATAAACATTTGATCCCATCCCCGGCAGGCGAATTTATTTTGTTTACCAGCGATGACGGTGAAGTGCGTGTTGAATGCCGTTTTGAGCAAGAAACATTGTGGCTCCCTCAGGCTACGATTGCCAACCTGTATCAGGTTACTCCACAGGCGATTACGCAACATATCAAGGCAATCTATGAAGAAGGCGAGCTTGAACAAACCTCAACCTGTAAGTCTTACTTACAGGTTCGACAGGAAGGAATACGTAAAGTAAGTCGTAATACTCTTCACTACAGTCTGCCCGTTATTCTCGCCGTTGGTTATCGCGTCCGCTCAACCCGGGGTACGCAATTCCGTCAGTGGGCAACCCAAACGCTTCAGGAATACCTGGTCAAAGGGTTTGTGATGGACGATGAGCGGCTGAAAAATCCGCCTGTTGGAACGTCCGCTGTACCTGACTATTTCGATGAGATGCTCGAACGCATCCGTGACATTCGCGCCAGCGAGCGCCGGGTGTATTTGCGGGTTCGGGAGATCTTTGCCTTAGCCGCCGACTATCAGCCCTCACTTAAAGAGACCACACAATTTTTCCAGATTATTCAGAACAAGCTCCATTTCGCTTGCACCGGCCATACCGCAGCTGAACTTATTCATCAACGGGCGGACGCCAGCAAACCGCATATGGGCCTGACCAGCTATAAAGGCGATGACGTACATAAATGCGATGTTACCGTCGCGAAGAATTACCTTAACCAGGATGAAGTCAGCGAACTTAACCGCGTCGTTAACATGTGGCTGGATTTTGCTGAGGATCAGGCGCGACGCCGACAGCAGGTTTTATTGCGCGACTGGCAGGAAAAGCTGGACCAGTTTCTGCAATTTAATGACCGTGACGTTTTGCAGGGTGCGGGAAAGATCAGCAAGAAGATGGCTGATGATAAGGCTCAGGCGGAATATGTTCAGTTTGCTGAGCAGCAGCGGAAGTTAAAAGAGGCTGAAGGAGAAAATGATATTTCAAGGTTATTAGGCTGGGAAAAGTAAGCCGGTATATTTTTCAAGTGCCGACATTGTCTGGGAGGATTTACATATCCATTTAAATATTTAGAACTCGTTAGAATCAGTATTAATTACTCCCAGCTTCATTAATTCCTTTCTTCCCAGGTTTTTAAACCAATTGCCCAAACTCACCCCTTCCGCTTTTGCAGCCGCTTCAAATTGCGCTTTTAACTCGGGGGTAATCCGAATCTGAAAGGTTGGCGAAGGTCCATTTTTAGAGTGTTTTACATCACGCTTGGCCATTGTTTATCCCTCTTGTTTCGCCATAAGATTTACATCGTTGTACGTACAAACATTTAAAAATATTTCTTTTTCCTTAGCGCCCCAACCGAGTATTACCAGTACCCGGCTGGAGCTAACCACCACCAACTTATACGGAGTTGATCATGGCTACCAACCATTCTACCAAATCCCCCCGCACTTCCAGAACAGACAAACCTCTCATTGTGGGATATCGGCCGCAGGGCGGAGACACCAGCACGCCGCAAATTACCCTTTCCGGTAAATGGCTCAGCGAGGCGGGGTTTGAGCCCGGGCAGCATTACACTGTAAAAATCAGCGATGGCTGCCTCGTAGTCATGGCAATGAATTCGCGTGAGGAAGAATTACTCGCCGAGTTAGAAACCACACGCGGCAAACTGACGGAAATGAAACGCTCGCTCGGCAATGTATTTAAAGCCGCCTGATTAAGCACCGGGGCAGGCGAAAAGCCTGCCTTAATAACCGTTACGTTATTACCACTCAAACACCAAACTCCACGTTAAAATCAACTTTATCCAGCGCCACGGGCCGCCCGATAAAATACCCCTGCGCCTCATCGCACTGGTACTCTTTCAGCCGCTTTAACTGCTCCGCTGTTTCCACGCCTTCGGCGGTTATGGCCAGCGAATAGGCTTTGCCGAGGCCAATAATATTCTCAACGATAATTTTGGCGTTATCGGATTCCTCCATGGCGAAGACGAAGGATTTATCCAGCTTAATGCCGTCAAACGGGAAGCGTTTCAGATAGCTTAGCGCCGAGTATCCCGTGCCAAAATCATCAATCAAGAAACGCACGCCGATCTCTTTTAGCTGCGTCATCGTTTCCAGCGTGGTATCGGGGTTGGATAGCGTAACGTTCTCAGTTATTTCCAGCTCCAGCCGTGACGGCTCAAGTCCGGTTTTTTGCAGAATGGCTTTTACCCGCTTCGCCAGGCCACCGGTATTAAATTCCACCGCCGAAATATTAACCGAAATCTTTAAATCCGGCGCAAGGCGCAAACCGTCGAGGCAAGCTTTTTCCAGCACCCTGTCGCTCATGTCGATAATCAGGCCCGTCTCTTCCGCAAGAGGAATAAACTGATCGGGCATCAGCAATCCCAGACGCGGATGCTGCCAGCGGACCAGCGCTTCTACGGCGGCAATACGCGAGGTTTTAATATCGTAAC
The DNA here is from genome assembly GCF_007570865.1 of Atlantibacter subterraneus. Classification (GTDB taxonomy): domain Bacteria; phylum Pseudomonadota; class Gammaproteobacteria; order Enterobacterales; family Enterobacteriaceae; genus Atlantibacter; species Atlantibacter subterraneus. Next base: position 366,648 of record NZ_VLPS01000008.1, read on the forward strand.
GCGGCTGATAAACCAGCTGAAACTGCCCTTCGCTCAACGCTTCGCGAAACTCTTTTTCCATTTCCCGGCGTTGAATTAAATACTCGCCCATATCCGGCTTGTAGAATACCCAGTTATTACGTCCGGAATTTTTCGCCTTATATAACGCGATATCGGAATAACGAATCAGATCGCTGGCATCCATGGCATCCTGCGGCGCTAACGCAATACCCATACTCACGCTAATATGCACATCGTTACCGTTAACCTGAAAAGGACGGCTTATTTCAGTGGTAATGCGCTGGCACAGGGTCTCGATATCTTTCTCGACATAAATATCCGGCAGGATCAGGATAAATTCATCACCACCCTGCCGGGCGACAAGATCGACTTTACGGGTACAGGCGCGTAACCGGCTGGCGACCTCATTCAGTAATTCATCACCCGCGTTATGCCCGAATAAATCATTAACGGGTTTGAATTTATCGAGGTCGAGGCTAATCATGGCCAGCGGATGTGCCGGATCGGGCAGCGAGCGCAGCTTACCCTCTAAAAATTCTTTCATTCTTAGCCGGTTAGGTAACCCCGTTAACTCATCATGGCGCGATAAATATTCCACGCGTTCCTGCGCTTCGACTTCCAGCGTCACATCGGTGACCGTACCGCGAAAACCCATCGAACCGTCATCCATAATGGCGCGTTTCGCCACCAGATTGCAGTACCGCTGATGGCCCTGAGCGGAAAAATAGCGGGCCTTCTTGATGGTGAACGTACCGCCTGCCTGCGGATTAAGCAGCCATTGAGTAAAAGCGATTTTATCTCTCGGGATGAAATCCAACATGCTTCTGCCAAGCCAACTTTCTGAATGATGGCCGGTAATGCCGGAAAAGCGGTCAGACAGCCACGTCAGGCGCGACTGACTGTCCGCTTCCCAAATCCAGTCCGTAGTGGCTTCAATCACGTCGCGAAAGCGCCTTTCGCCTGCCGCCAGCGCCTGGCGGCTCTGCTCCAGGAGAAACACGTTCTCATCGTTTCTTTGCGCTTTGATTATCGCGTTGCGTCGCATTACCCAGGTGAACGTCACGGTCAACAGCATCAGCAGGAGGATTAACGGCAGTTCGCGGCTCATAAGCTCCCTGCCGGGATTATCGCTTCGCCACTCCACCAACACATTACCGCGATCGATGGGCAGAATAATCTGCGCCTCCCGGTAATTTGGTTTCATCTGCGACATGCTGCCGTAGGTATGCGCATCCTGAATGCCGTATTCGTTGCCCATTTGCCGCATTTTGGCGGGCGTCAGCACATCAACGAAGACCATCATTGATGCACTGCCCGCCACTGGCGTTATGCTTTCATCATCCCCTGCTGTGATCCAGGCCGCCGCCAGTAAGGTCAGTTGACCGTTAGCCATCAGCAGTCGTGAGACGGCTTTGCCCCGGGTTTGTGAGAGATCGTTGATTAACTCGGCGGTGACATTCCGGTTCAGCCATTGATCGAAAGCCTGGCTAACAAGACGCCCTTCAATCACGCTGTAGCGGGTTTCACCGGCCGGGGAGAGCACAAACACGCCTTCGTAGTGGTAGTTAGTGTAAAGCGACTCGCCAAGGTTTTGGCTATCCCACGCCCACTGCACGTTAACCTGCTTATGAAGATGGTTATAGGCCTCTCCCCAGTCGGCATTGTCCATCAAATTAGAGCGAATTTTTTCCTGCCGACTGGTGAGGGCTTTTTGTAGAAGAAAACGGCTGCGAGCGTCCGCTTTTTCATTGAGATTGTCGGCAATATAAAAAAGACTCACTATCGCTGCCAGAAAAAGACAACTTAGCAATGCCACGGTAACAATAAACGTTTTCTTTACTATCCCGCTGGTTTCTCCTGAAACACTGCTTACTTTATTAAGGCGCTGCCAGTTCATTTTTCCATCTCTTAACGGGTGAGTATAAGTTTGCCCGCAAAACGGCCTCACCAGTAAAAACAGTATCGGCAAAAGCTGGCATTTGTTTGGTGCCAGCTATCCGTTTTGCTAACTTGATCATTCCCTGACAGCTTACTGCGGCTGTTTTTTGCGCTTCTCGGCAAATGTCGTTCTGCTGGAAAGTTCCAGCATCGCCATCAGCGAGCCATGCGTCGAGGGTTCATAATTGGTCAGGCCATAGGCGTAATTAATATGGTAAGATTTCCTGGATTTATTATTAAAATCATCCATAAAAGAGTGCAGATTAAACAGGTAGCGCTCTTCCGCATTGTGCACGTCATGCTCCAGCAATACAGCGAAATCGCCCCGCCCTAAATATGCGCCAGTATCATGTTTTTTCAGTGATGATTTTATATAGCCTGAAAAGGCTTTCAGGATAGCGTCGGCTTCTTTGTCGCCCAAAACATCCCGGATCGATTTAATATTATCAATTTCCAAATAAATAAGGCTGAACGGTAGCTGGTATCGGGTAAATTGCTCGAACCGTTTTTGGCCAAGCTTCAGGAAGCTTTGTTTATTCATAAGCTCGGTGACGTTATCCGCCATGGTCTTGCTGATAATAAGAAACTCATCCTCAACAATCGCTGCGAAATCAATCAGCGCGTTCGCTTCATCCATTGAAAAATCGCGTGGAACACTGTCAACGATACAAAGCGTGCCGGCAATCATGCCGTCTGGCAACCGTACTGGATACCCTGCATAGAAACGCACGTGCGGCTCGCCGGTTACGAAAGGATTATCGTGGAATCGTTTATCCTTCAGGGTATCTTTAACCACAAACACCCCTTCTGACAGGATGGCATGGGCGCAAAATGAAGTGCTGCGCGGGGTTTCGCGTATATCCACGCCTGCGCTGGACAGCACCCACTGACGCTCCCTGTCCAGTAAACTTAGCGAGGCCACAGGCACATCAAAGGTCAATTTCATCAGGCGCGTCAGCCTGTCGAATCTTTCATCGTTATTTTTATCTAACAGATCAATTAAGTAGAGTGACTTAAGGCGTTCTGCTTCATTAGGCGGTGTTTCAGGAAATATCATATTTTTTCTCGGACGTGACTTCTTAACTTCATTTATCTTAGGCAAGCAATAAAGAGATGGGCAACTTGATTTCATTAACGATGTGATGATCGTGAATATTTTAAGCAAGAAGATAATAATTGGCAGGAATCATTCAGGATAGGGAAAGAAAATAAGTTTTTTTCTGCAACTGATAAAAACCATCATTATTAATGATAATAATTAACATCAGAACTATTATATTTGATATATCCTCCATTAAACATTACTCACCCTCTTATTGCTGACTATATTATCCCGTTCACGATGTCTGTCATTCTCTGATATTCCTAAATACAATTGTTCATTATTGCCGAACTACTGCTTTGCTTACCCACCACGCTGTCACCTGAAACACAACGCGCTGACTCCACAATCAGCGCTTTCCCCACTGCGCCCACTTTATTTTCCTGATCATTCCAATAACTGATGCGAACCGACGCAGCTTTGCTACAGTTTTTCTGATGTCGTTGAGTTTCAGGAACCGCACATGAAAATTGCTTGTCTGGGTTGGGGATCGCTTATCTGGAAACCGGAAAGTTTACCCGTTGTCGGAGAATGGAAAACCGACGGTCCAATGCTGCCTGTGGAGTTCTCCCGGGTCAGCGACGGCGGCGAGCTGGCAACGGCGCTCTGCGTCAATGCCGCACCCGTTCAGGTACTCTGGGCCTGGCTGGACATTGAAGATGTTACTGTCGCCTGTGATGCATTGCGCCAGCGCGAAGGTATCGATGAAGATCGCGTAGACGGTATCGGGCTACTGATCATAGACGACGCGCCGGAAGGCGAGCTGGCGGAATGGGCGCAAGAACGCGGGATTGAAGCTGTGGTCTGGACGGCGCTGCCGGTGCGAAGCGCGGAAATGGAAGGCCGGGCACCAACGGTTACGGAAGCCGTGGCATATCTCGATAGCCTGACAGGCGATACGCGCGAACACGCGCGGGATTATGTTCAGCGCGTTCCAGAACAGATTGATACGGTCTATCGCCGGGCGATCGTTGAGGCGCTGGACTGGAAATAGTGACAAAACGGCCTGCTTACGCAGGCCCGCTTTGCTGCTATTTGTTGCCTTCCGCGATACCGGTCAGTTTGGTATCGGTGGCTTTCTCCTCATTGAGGGTCTCTTCCAGTAGTTTGGCTGCTTCTTTGTAACCCAGCTTCAGCGCCAGAGTACGCAGCGTACCGTAGGAAGCGATCTCGTAGTGCTCCACTTTCTGCGCGGCACCGATAAGCCCTTCATCGCGCAGCGTACCGGCTTCCACCGATTCGATGATCTCCTGCGCCTCTTCGACCAGGCCTTCCAGCGCATGGCACTTCATGCGGCGAATACGAACACCCTCTGTTAATTCAACCAGTTGGTCGATACGCTCAATCTGACCGCGGGTCTCTTCAAGGTGAGCCTCAAACGCCGCTTTCAGATTTTTATCGGTTGCTGCACGAGCCATTTTAGGGAGCGCGCGGGTAATCTGTTTTTCCGCGCTGTAAATATCTGACAGTTCGTGAATAAATAGATCTTCAAGTGTCTTAACTGAAGGCATAATATATTCCTCGTCTCGTCATCTTTGCCGTTACGGTTAATTATGGTGCATAAAAAACGGCACCCCTTTTCACTGAACGCAAACTTTCTGCGTAAGGGATACCGTTTGTATGCTTCGCTTAATAAAGAATTAAGCAGATAATAGAAATAATCTTCATTTAATTAGGTAATTAAACGACTGCTCATTTCAAAGGTGGGTTAACTCACCCAACGGTATCAGGCCTAACGGCTGCCGCCGCTGCTTTTACCACCTTTTTTACCCGCTTCGGATGCTTTCTGCGGGTCATTTTTGAAATTACCGCCGCTGTTTTGACCGCCTTTTTTACCGGCGTCAGAAGCACGCTGTTTATCTTCTGCAAAATTACCTGAACCGCCACGATGCTGAGTCATAATAATTTCCTCATTATGTTTTGGTGAAAGTTTTAATAAATTGGGAAGCATTATTCCCGTCAAGCAGTGTTAACTATAGCCTGCATCACACTTCGCGCAAGAATAAAATCTACTGCCGTCAGGTAATATATCCTGCAAATAAGATTTATCTCAGCATTAAATATGTGGACAAAAAATCTAACTCCTTAGAATTGTGCCGTTTTAATAATTTTTAATATTTTTGGAGATCGTATTTCGCTAAAATCAATCTAAATATTCGTTATTAAAAAAATGATCTATCAGAATTTCTTATAGTTTCCACAAATATATCCTGTATCCGTGACCCCTAAACGGCAGTCGCCAGTCGCGCGAGCCCATGGTAATATACGAAACGTATATGATTCGTATAGGTGACCTATGGGTATCGTTAAGATCTCTGACCTGATGCATGAAAATCTGCGTGTCGCCAGTAATGCCATGAGCCGCTCTATCAACGCCCAGGCGGAACACTGGATGAAAATCGGCATGCTGGCGGAACTCTACCCGCATCTTACCCACCAGCAGCTGGCCCGCGCGCTGGTGCAGGCGGAACTGAAAGGCGGTGTGGATATCACCGCGTTACTGGATGACACGCTTCCCGAAACCAAAGAGGGTGCCGCGCAATGACTATCGTTTTGCATACCCAACAGGAAATTGAAATGGCGCGCGCCGCCGGCCACGCTGCCGCGAAGGTGCTGGAGATGATCGCGCCCTATGTGCGTCCTGGCATCTCCACCGATGAGATTGACCGGATCTGTCATGACTATCTGGTGAACGAGCTAAAAGTGATCCCGGCTAATATCGGCTATCACGGCTACACCAAAACGGTGTGTACCTCGGTAAATCATGTGGTGTGCCACGGCATCCCCTCTGACAAGCTGCTGAAGGCGGGTGATATCGTCAATATCGATGTGGCGATTATCAAAGAGGGTTGGTACGGCGATACCAGCCGCATGTACTTCGTGGGCGAACCATCGATCCGGGCACGCCGCCTGGTGGATGTCACTTATGATTCAATGGTGGCGGGCATTAAAACCGTACGTCCGGGTGCCACGCTTGGCGATATCGGCGCGGCGATCCAGCGTGTGGCGGAAGACGCCGGTTTCTCGGTGGTCCGGGAATATTGTGGCCACGGCGTGGGTCGTGAATACCACGACGAACCGCAGATCCTGCATTACGGTATTCCGGGCACCGGCATTGTGCTGGAGCCGGGGATGATTTTTACTATCGAACCGATGATTAACGCCGGTAAACCCGCTACCAGCGTACTGAGCGACGGCTGGACGGTGGTGACCAAAGACCGCTCGCTGTCGGCCCAGTGGGAGCATACCGTGGCGGTGACCGACACCGGTTATGATCTACTCACACCCTGGCCGGACGGCGTCGGCAACTACGCGCCCCTGTAAAAAAGCGCGCCGAGGCGCGCTTTGCTTTATGGCTGAAGGGCTTGCCGCTGCCAGCGTCGGGCCAGTACGCCCAGCCCGCTGCACAGCAGGTAATAGACCACGCCGACGAAGATAAAAATCGCCGCCGGGTATATCTGCACCCGGCTGTTCACCTGCCCGGCGACGGTGGTCAGTTCCGGCACGTTGACGATAAACGCCAGCGACGTGTCTTTCAGCAGGCCGATAAAAATCCCCACCAGCGATGGCAGCACGTTGCGCAGCACCTGCGGCAACAGGATCAGCTTGAGCGCCTGCCACGGGCTGAATCCCTGGGTCTGAGCCGCTTCATATTGCCCGCCCGGCAGAGCCTGAAGCCCGGCCAGCGTCGAATGCATCACCGACGCCGAGGTAAACCACGCCAGCGCCAGCGTCACCGTTACCGCACCTGGCAGGTCGATGCCCATCATCATCGGCAGTAAATACCACAGCCAGAAGATAACGAAGATCAGCGGAATGCCGCGGATCAGCTCCGCCCAGGCAAACAGCACGCGCCGCACCATACCGGAATAACGCCACGCCAGGCATGCCAGCGCTATTCCGCCGGGCAAGGCCAGCACGCCCGCGCCGAGCGCCATCATTAAGGTTAACAGCACGCCCCCCGGCTCGCCCTGCGCCATCCGGCCCCACAGCAGATAATCGAGGTTATCGGTAATCACGGTGATATTAGCGATCACGTTGCACCTCGCTTTGCGCGATGGCGGGTTGGGTTACGGGTTTGCGGCGCGATCTCCCCGGCCCGATCCTGCCAAGCACCACGCCCATCACCACGCCGAGTAATAAATAGAGCACGGTGCCCACGGCAAACGCTTCCAGCGCATGAGCGTTGTAGCTTTCAATCTGGCGCACCTGATACGTCAGCTCGGCAAAGCCGATGCCGCTGGCCAGTGACGACAGTTTCATCAGATTCAGATACTGGCCGACAATCGGCTGCCAGGCGTTCGCCAGCCCTTGTGGCAACAGCACGCAGCGAAACAGCGCCCAGGTAGAAAATCCCTGAGACAGCGCCGCTTCGCGCTGACCGTTGGGCACGGCGCTTAAGCCCGCTTCAATCTCCTCGATTAAAAACGCTGAGGTGAAGACGCCCAGTCCCCAGGCCGAGCAGAGAAATTCCGGCGTCAGCCACCAGACATCCCCCGGCAAAATCGACCAGCCGTGATCGGCGTTAATAAAATCGCGCAGCGCCAGCGGCAGCAGGTTCCAGGCCGCGAAGTACCAGAACAGCAGTTGCACCAGCAGCGGCGTATTGCGGAATACCGAAACCCAGCCTGCCACCACGGCGCGCCCTGCACCGCCGCCCGCCAGCCGCAGCGCCAGAAACAGCACCGCCAGCACGGTGGCCAGCGCCATGCCGATTAGCGACACCCACACCGTGGTCAGAAAGCCCGAAATAATCCATTGCCGGGGAAGCCCGGTCAGCACCCCCTGCCAGTCCAGATCAAACATCAGTCGGGCCGCTCCTGGTGTAAAGGGTCGAGCACTTTCTTCAGGAAGCGCTGGGCGCGGGGGTGTTGCGGCGCGGAGAAAAACTGCGCCGGGGCGGCCACTTCGAGAATGTCGCCACCGTCGATAAACACCACGCGATCGGCGATTTCCCGGGCGAACTGCATTTCATGGGTCACCACAATCATGGTGATGCCGCTGTGTGCCAGGGATTTCATCACGTACAGCACTTCACCGATCATTTCTGGGTCCAGCGCCGAGGTGGGCTCATCAAACAGAATGATTTGCGGCGAAGAGGCCAACGCACGGGCAATCGCCACGCGCTGCTGCTGCCCGCCAGAAAGCTGTGCGGGCAGTTGATCGGCCTTATCCACCAGACCGACCTGCTGCAATAACTCGCGGGCACGCTGGTCCGCCGCCGCCTGTTTCCAGCCGTGAACCTGCACCAGCGCCAGAGTGATGTTCTGGCGCGCGGTGAGGTGGGCATACAGGTTAAATTGCTGGAACACAAACCCAACCCGGCTGCGCAACTGGCGCAGCGCGCGGCCCTGAATGCCGTGGGTAGGTTTATTGTCGATCAGGATATCGCCGCCGCTCAGCGGCTCAAGCTGGTTGATCAGACGGATCAGCGTGGATTTACCCGAGCCCGACGGACCGAGGATCGCCACCACTTCACCCTGATTGATCGTCAGGTTGATGCCGTTCAGTACCCGGTGATCGCCGTACTGTTTCACGACATCGCGAAACTCAACGCTCGCCTGCTCCAGATGTGAAAAATCCGCGGACGATGCCGCGGAGCGTGTAATGAGGCCAGACAGCATATTACTTCGCTTCTATGGTAAAGGAACGCGGCTGCGGAGTCTGGGTAGACGGGCCAAACCAGGTGTCGTAGATACGGCTGGCTTCGCCACTCTTTTCGAGATTCACCAGTTCATCGTTTACCGCTTTCAGCAGCGCGGTTTCACCCTTCTTCACGCCGACGCCGATCTCTTCTTTACTCAGCAGGTCCGGCAAAATTTTGAAGTTGGCTTTATCCGGCGCGCCCGCCAGCAGGCCAGCCAGAATGGTGCTGTCCTGGGTGATCGCCTGCACGTTGCCGTTACGTAGCGCAGTTAGAGCCAGCGGTATATCGTCATACGCCAGCACCCGAGCCTGCGGGTAACGCTGATGCAGCGCCTGCTCGCCAGTGGTGCCTTTTACTGCGCCAATGCGCGCGCGGCTGTAATCATCCAGCTTGTCCGGGGATTTGGCTGGGACCAGGAATTGCTGGCCGGTAACAAAATATGGCGTGGAGAAATCGATCACCTGGGCGCGTTCCGGAGTGATGGTGATATCCGCCACAATCAGATCCGCTTTGCCGGACTGCAATAAAGGAATACGGTTCGCCGGGTTGGTGGCAACCAGTTCCAGCTTCACGCCGAGCGATTTCGCCAGCGCTTTCGCGAAGTCCACATCGTAACCGACGATTTCATGGCTTTTTGGGTCCACGGAACCAAACGGCGGGTTAGCATCAAAGGTCGCCACTTTTACGACGCCCGCTTTTTTAATATCCGCTAATTGATCGGCCTGCGCGGATGCGGCGGCGAAACCGCCTAATGCCACCATTGCCAGAGCCAGCAGTGCTTTGCGCTGTACGCCAAATTGATGTGCCATAGTTTCCTCTGATTACCCTGTATTTATTAGTTTGTGGTATTACGCTCCCATAACTTTTTCGCTTCGACAAATGCCAAAAATGACTTAACACATACAAAAAAGTTATTAGTAAACAGGCTGTTAACCATTACGGAAAGCCGTGTTATTTGGCGCGTGAAAAGCAGCAAAAATTTGCTTCAGGAAGGGAGATTTGTCGGCGCAGATCGCTTTCAGCACCAGAACGGGATGTTATGCATTTAACGCTGTTAATTGATAATAAAATGACGAAACCCTCTATTTTTCTTTTCTAAAACCCGGCATGTTAAGTCTCATTAAATTAAATATTCGGCTAAACATGCGTTTTTGATACAAATCATATTCAATACCCCTTTATGGGTATTTTAAATATTTCGTGATCGCCGATCCCGTCGTTTTATTAATTCTGTAATCACCGTCATTTATTTCACTGCAATAAATAAAAATTACTTAACTGCTTGTTATCAATGCGCATTCTCCTGCCACGCATATATTTACTTACTCATCTTTACTCTTGATCGAAAACAATATTTTTAATGGGGTTTTTGCTAATTTACGCTCAGAGCAATGTCGAGATGGCAATTATTGCCATTCCCTTTAGTGAATAAAAATAACCGCACAGACGCGGCTTACTTTGGACGGAACGCTCATGGCCAGGATAAGCAAATTTCTTCCCTACTTCTGGAGCCTATTCGCCGGCTTATTGTTGTTAAGCCCGGCACACGCAGAACAAGCTCCTGCTGCAACCGCACCCGCGAAAATTGAAGCGCATAACGAAGTTTTCGCCAATAAACATCCCGATCAATTCAATTCATGGAAAGCCACCAGCGAGCAATCTGAACGTGAAGATGCGCTGGCGGAAGACCCGAATATGGTGATCCTGTGGGCGGGCTATCCGTTCTCGCGGGATTACAACAAACCGCGCGGCCACGCTTATGCGCTCACCGATGTACGTGAAACCCTGCGTACCGGCGCGCCGAAAACCGCCGAGGACGGCCCGCTGCCAATGGCCTGCTGGAGCTGTAAAAGCCCGGATGTCGCCCGCCTGATCCAGAAAGAGGGCGAAGCGGGTTACTTCCATGGTAAATGGGCGCGCGGCGGGCCGGAAATTGTTAACGATTTAGGCTGTGCCGACTGCCATAACACCGCCTCTGAAGACTTTGCTAAAGGCAAACCGGCGTTAACCCTGTCCCGTCCTTATGCGGCGCGCGCCATGGAAACCATCGGCAAACCGTTCGACAAAGCCAGCCGTCTGGATCAGCAGGCCATGGTCTGCGGTCAGTGCCACGTTGAATACTATTTTGACGGCAAAGACAAAGCGGTGAAATTCCCGTGGGATAACGGTCCGAACGTTGACGGTATGGAAAAATACTACGACGACATCGCCTTCTCCGACTGGGTGAACCCGCTGTCTAAAACCCCGATGCTGAAAGCGCAGCACCCGGAATATGAAACCTGGAGCGCAGGTATTCACGGCAAGAATAACGTGACCTGTATCGACTGCCATATGCCGAAGATGCAGAACGCCGAAGGCAAAATGTTTACCAGCCATAAGATTGGCAACCCGTTCGATACTTTCGATCAGACCTGTAAAAACTGTCATACCCAGACCAAAGAAGCGTTGCAGTCCGTGGTCGCCGAGCGTAAAGCCGCGATTCAGGATCTGAAACGTAAAGTGGAAGTTCAGCTGGTTCACGCGCACTTTGAAGCCAAAGCCGCGCTGGATGCCGGTGCGACCGATGAAGAGATGAAGCCGATTCAGACCGATATCCGCCACGCGCAATGGCGCTGGGACCTGGCGATCGCGTCGCACGGCGTTCATATGCACGCGCCGGATGAAGCGCTGCGTATGCTCGGCACCGCGCTGAATAAAGCCGCCGATGCCCGCGCTAAGCTGATTCGCCTGCTGGCCACCAAAGGCATCACCGAAGAGGTGAAACTGCCGGATATCTCCACCAAAGCCAAAGCCCAGGCGGCGATTGGCCTGGATATGCAGAAAATCAACGCAGAGAAACAGGACTTCCTGAAAACCGTGGTACCGCAATGGGACGATCAGGCGCGTAAAAACGGATTGCTGGGAACCGAAGGCAAATAACCCCTAATGCCGCCCCGCAAGGGGTGGCAAAAATTTGGAGTCAATATGAGCGTACTACGTTCGTTATTTACTGCTGGGGTGCTGGCGTTAGGCTGTTTATGGATATTACCCGTACAGGCTGCGCCGTCTTCCCAGGCAGACACCGATTCGCAGTGGACCGTGACGCAACAGCGCAATCCCGATAAGGCTTGCCTGGATTGCCATAAGCCTGAAAAAGAAGGGATGCACGGGAAGCACGCGGAAGCCATCAACCCGAACAACAATTTGCCGGTCACCTGTACCAACTGCCACGGCAATATTTCGCCGGAACACCGCAACGGCGTGAAAGATGCCATGCGGTTTAATGATCCGATGTACACCGTCGAGCAGCAGAACAGCGTCTGTATGGCGTGCCACCTGCCGGAACAGCTGCAAAAAGCGTTCTGGCCGCATAACGTGCATGCCACCAAAGTCGCCTGCGCCAGCTGCCACAATCTGCATCCGAAGCAGGACACGATGCAGACCCTGAACGATAAGAGTCGGATCAAACTTTGCGTCGATTGCCACCGCGAACAGCGTGACAATCCCGCGTTCAATCCCTCCTCGGTTCATCTGGGTAAGGATCATCCATGACATGCTCTCGTCGTCAATTCGTTACCAGAATGGGGGCATTGATCGCCGTGAGCGGAACGATGGGGGTTTCAATTGCTCAGGCGCTCACCATCAACGGCGTGCGCTACGGCATGATCCACGACGAGTCGAAGTGTATTGGCTGCACGGCCTGCATGGACGCCTGCCGCGAAGTGAACAACGTGCCTAAAGGGGTATCGCGTCTGACGATTATTCAGAGCGAACCCATCGGCGAGTTTCCGGATGTGAAGTACCAGTTTTTCCGGAAATCCTGCCAGCACTGCGATCACGCGCCGTGCGTGGACGTGTGCCCGACCGGCGCATCGTTCCGCGACGCGGCGACCGGCATCGTGGATGTGAATCCCGATCTGTGCGTCGGCTGCCAGTACTGTATCGCCTCCTGCCCTTACCGCGTGCGGTTTATCCATCCGGAAAACAAAACGGCGGATAAATGCGATTTTTGCCGTAAAACTAACCTCAAGGAAGGCAAACTGCCGGCCTGTGTGCTGTCATGCCCTACCAGCGCACTGACCTTCGGCAATCTCGACGATCCAAACAGCGAGATTTCGTTGATGCTGGCGAAGAAACCGACCTACCGTTACAAGCTGGCGCTGGGCACCAAACCCAAAGTGTACCGCGTGCCGTTTAAATATGGGGAGGTCACCCAATGAACCCCGTGAATCCAACCCCGTTCCATTTTGAGTCACTGGTCTGGGACTGGCCGATTGCCGTCTATCTGTTTCTGATTGGTATTTCGGCCGGGCTGGTTACGCTGTCGATTCTGCTGCGCCGTTACCATCCGGCGCTGGGCGGCGCGCAAAGTACCCTGATCCGCACCACGCTGGTCCTCGCGCCGACCACCATTATTCTCGGCTTGCTGATCCTGATTTTGCACCTGACGCGGCCCTGGACTTTCTGGAAGCTGATGTTCCATTACAGCCTGACTTCGGTGATGTCGATGGGCGTGATGCTATTCCAGGTCTATATGGCGGTGATGGTGGTGTGGCTGGCGAAAATCTTTGAAAGCGACGTGCTGAAGCTGCAACAGCGCTGGCTGCCGCGCTTCACGTTGGTGCGCACGGTGCTCGGCTGGCTGACGCCGTTCCAGCGCCCCATCGAAACGCTGATGCTGGTGCTGGCGGTGCTGCTGGGTGCGTATACCGGCTTCCTGCTGTCGGCGCTGAAATCCTATCCGCTGCTCAACAACCCGATCCTTCCGGCGCTGTTTTTGTTTTCGGGGATTTCTTCCGGCGCGGCGGTGGCGCTGCTCGCCATGTTCCGCGACCCGCATAACAAAGAAGCACACTTTATCCATAAGCTGGAAACCCCGGTGGTCTGGCTGGAAATCTTCCTGCTGGCGGCGTTTTTCGTCGGCCTGGCGTTAGGGGATGATGGGAAAATGCGCTCGCTGGCGGCGGCGCTCGGCGGCGGGTTCTGGACCTGGTGGTTCTGGATCGGCGTGGTGGGCATTGGGCTGTTAATCCCGATGCTGCTGAAACGCCTGCTGCCGCAGGCGGCGACGCCCTCCGGCGTGCTGCTGATCAGCGGAGCCAGCCTGACCGGCGTATTGCTACTGCGCTTTTTTATTCTCTATGCGGGGCAATTAACCGTTGTGTGATCAGGGTGAAGCGTGGAACTGATGTTGCCCGAAATTGGGTTTATAGCACTGCTTCTTGCCTGTGGTATCTCGGCGGCGACAGCCTGGCTGGCGCTTGCCGGATACCGATCTCGCTGGTCCGGCATTTCGCGCCTGGCCAGCTCGCTTACCCTCGTTCAGTTCGGCCTGTTATTGCTGGCGTTTGGGCTGCTTATCCTCGCGTTCCTGATTGACGATTTCACCCTGGTGTATGTGGCGCAGCACGGCCACCGCCAGTTGCCGTTTGGCCTCAAGCTCGCCGCCGTCTGGGGTGGTCATGAAGGTTCTTTGCTGCTGTGGGTGCTGTGCTTATCCGGCTGGAGCGCCCTGTTCGCCTGGCGCTATCGCCACGCCGCTGATCCCTTTTTCGCGCTGACGTTAGCGCTGCTCGGCATCATTACCGCCGCGCTGCTGATCTTCGTGCTGCTGTACTCCGACCCGTTTACCCGGATTTTCCCGCCCGCCATTGAAGGGCGCGATTTAAACCCGATGCTGCAACACATCGGGCTGATCCTGCACCCGCCGTTGCTGTATCTGGGCTACGGCGGCCTGACCGTTGCCGCCGCCGTATCGCTTGCCGCCCTGCTGCGCGGCGAATTTAACGCGGCGATAGCCGGGCTGTGCTGGCGCTGGACGGTTCCTGCCTGGAGCGCGTTAACCGCAGGGATCGTGCTCGGCTCCTGGTGGGCATACAGCGAGCTGGGCTGGGGCGGCTGGTGGTTCTGGGATCCGGTGGAAAACGCCTCATTACTGCCGTGGCTTACCGCCAGCGCGTTGATGCACAGCCTGTACGCCACCCGCGCGCGCGGCGTATTCCGCCACTGGTCGCTGCTGCTGGCGATTTTCGGGTTTATTTTCAGCCTGCTGGGCACGCTGATTGTGCGCTCTGGCGTGCTGGTGTCGGTCCACGCCTTCGCGCTGGATAACGAACGCGCGGCGCCGCTGTTCACCCTGTTTATCGCCCTGAGCGCCGGTGCGCTGGCGCTGTACGGCTGGCGCGCCAAAGAGTGGAAACCGGCGGCGCGCTTCGCGGGCTGGTCGCGGGAAACCTGGCTGCTGCTGTGCCTGCTGCTGTTTACCGCCGTGGTAGTGATTGTGCTGTTAGGCACCCTGTATCCGATGCTGTATACCCTGTTCGGCTGGGGCAAAATTTCAGTCGGCGCGCCCTACTTCAATACCGTGCTGCTGCCGTTTGGCCTGGTGATGCTAGTGGTGATCGGGCTGGCGGCAGGAAGTTACTGGAAACGCAGCCCGCGCTGGACGCGCCTGCGCCTGTTCGGCTCACTCATCATCGCCGCGCTGGCCGCCGTTGCCCTGCATTCTCACGGATTCATCGTCGCCTCCGCCACCGCGCTGGTGTGCTGGGTATTGAGCGCCCAGTGGCTGACCGCACCCGCTTTGTTAACGCGCCAGCTGCCGATGCTGCTGGCCCACACCGGCGTCGGGATTTTCGCCCTGGGGATTGTGTTTTCCTCCGGCGAAAAACAGGAAATGAGCCTTAACGTCACCCAGGGCGAACAGGTCAGCGTGGCGGGTTACCAGTTCCGCTTCCACACCCTGAATCTGCTGGCCGGAAAAAACTACACCGCCGAGCAGGCGGTAATCGACATCAGCCGGGATAACCAGCCGATTGCCCAGGTCACCCCGGAACGGCGTTTTTACACTGCCCGTAGCCAGTTGATGATCGAGCCGGGCATCGCCTGGGATCTGCTGAGCGAGTGGTATGTGGTGATGGGTGAGAAAACCGGTGATAACCGTTACGCCATGCGCTTTTACGTGCAGAGCGGCATCCGCTGGATATGGTTTGGTGCCGGGATCATGATGGCAGGCGCCCTGCTGGGCTGGTGGCGCGGGAGAAAAGCCTATGCGTAAGCTAATCATCCTGCTGTGGGCGCTGCTTGCGCCGCTGTGCCAGGCGCAACTGGTGGATACCTGGAAATTCCACAGCCCGGAACAGCAGCAGCAGGCGCTGAAAGTCGCCGGGCAGCTGCGTTGCCCCCAGTGCCAGAACCAGAGCCTGCTGGAGTCCAACTCCCCGGTGGCGGTCAGTATGCGCCATGAAGTCTACGCCCTGACCGAAGCGGGCAAATCCGAAGCGGAAATCATGGCCTTTATGACGTCGCGCTATGGAGAGTTTGTTCGCTATAACCCACGGCTACAGCGTGAAACCAGCGTTCTGTGGTTTACGCCGCTGGTCCTGCTACTGGGCATTGGTCTGGCGATGGTGTGGATGCGGCGGCGCGGTGCGCGCAGGCAGGGCGATG
This sequence comes from Atlantibacter subterraneus, assembly GCF_007570865.1. GTDB lineage: Bacteria > Pseudomonadota > Gammaproteobacteria > Enterobacterales > Enterobacteriaceae > Atlantibacter > Atlantibacter subterraneus. The sequence continues at coordinate 382,763 of NZ_VLPS01000008.1, forward strand.
TGATCCACCGCGCCCAGGGCGCCATTGCCCGCCATGCGCAGTCGCAAACTCAGGACGAGGCGTTAAAACAGGAGCTGGCGCAGGATATTCCCGATACGCCAGCAGATAACTGGCAGCCGCAGCGCGCGCTGCCTTTGCGCGCGGTGTGGGTATCGCTTGCCGCGGTACTGCTTATTAGCGGGGGAATTTACGCGTTAACGGGCCGCGCCCCGGCGGTGATGGCTGAGCACAAACGGCTTGCCGATCCGCTGCTGAATTTCACCGACGAAGAAAGGGTCGAACAGCAGCTCGCGGCACTCCAGCAAAAAATCCGCGCTAATCCGCAGGACAGCACGCTGTGGGCGGAGCTGGGCGAATATTATCTTTACCGCAACAGCTACCAGAACGCGTACCAGGCGTATCAGCGCGCGATGCTATTGCGCGGCGAAAATGCCGAACTGTGGTCGGCGCTCGCCACGGTGCGTTATTACCAGGCCGGGCAGAAGATGACCGAAGAAACCCGCCAGCTTATCGACAACGCCCTGGCACTGGACGGCAACGAAGTAACCGCCCGTATGCTGCTGGCGTCCGATGCCTTTATGCATGCCGATTACGCCGAAGCCATTAGCCAGTGGCAGCGCCTGCTCGATCTCAATTCACCGCGCGTTAACCGGGCGAAGCTGATCGAAGCCATCAACATGGCGAAGATGCTGCAAAATCAGGGCTGATTACGCAGCCAGCGCGCCGCTGCCACCACCGCCTGGCCGAATGATACTGCGCCGTCTCCTGCCGGAAGTTGCATCGGGAAGCGCAGATCGAAATCCGCCAGATAATGAGCAAAGCGCGCCTTCAGTAGCTGGTTATGCAGCACGCCGCCGGAAAACACGATGATGTTAATGCCCCGCTGCCGGGCGTGATGGCGCGCCATCTCCGCAAAGCCCTGCGCCAGCGCGTCGTGGAAGGCATACGCCCGCTCAGCATCCGGCGCTCGCCAGGCCAGCCACTGTTGCCAGAACGCGGCCATATCCAGTTCATCATTGATAAACGGCAGCGTGACCGGATGCGCGGTATGCATCGCCTGCATCGCCAGCGCTTCCAGCCGACAGGCGGCTTCGCCTTCATAGCTTTGCGCGTCCGGCGCAAGGCCCAGCGCGCAGGCCACCGCGTCAAACAGCCGTCCGGTCGACGAGGCCAACGGCGCATTGATTTGCCGCGCGATGGCGCGCGTCAGCACCTCCCAGGCATGGGAAAGCAGTACTTCAGCTTCGGGATAACCCTGCCAGTCAGGCACAAACGCCTGCCACTGCGCCAGCAGATTACGCCATGGCTGGCGCGCTGCCAGATCGCCGCCGGGCAGCGCCACCGCCGGTAACCCACCCAGCCGCTCGCAGCGGGCATAATCCACCAGCAGGCATTCGCCGCCCCACAGTTGGTCATCTGCGCCGTAGCCGATACCGTCGAGCGTCAGCGCGATCGCCGCGCCGCCGTCCAGCGGCCACTGGTGCTCCGCCAGGCAGGCGGCGGCGTGGGCGTGGTGATGCAACACCACATCCGCAGACGGGTCCATATCACGGCCCATCTGGCTACTGATATAGCCGGGATGGGCATCCACCGCGATCCGCGCCGGGGTAAAGTCATACAGCTCGTGCATAATTTTCAGCGCCAGCTGCCACTGCGCCGGGACGCGCTCTTCGGTGAGATCCCCCAGATGCTGGCTCAGCACGGCGCTGTTGCCGCGCAGCAAACAGAAAGTGTTTTTCAGATCTGCGCCTACCGCCAGTATCGGCGGCAGCCCGTCAAAACCCGGCGGCAGCGCAATGGCGTCGGGCACATAGCCACGGGCGCGGCGCATCACTTCGCCGCTCTGACGCACCACGGAATCATCCATCCGCTGGTTGATATCGCGGTTGTGCAGCAGCCAGCCGTCGGCGATATCCGCCAGCTCGTCCAGCGCCTGCTGATTAGTGATAGCGGGAGGTCTGCCATTCAGATTGCCCGAGGTCATTACCAGCGGCGCGCCAACCGCCTCCAACAGCAGATGCTGTAACGGGTTGGCGGGCAGCATCACGCCGACTTCGCCGAGGCCGGGGGCGATATAGCGGCTCAGGCCGGAAACAGATTGCGCATCCACCAGCACCACCGGCGCGGCGGGAGAACGCAGCAGAGACAGCGCCGCATCGGGCAGGCCCGCGCCATCCGGCAGCATCACCGCCAGCGGTTTCGCGGGGCGCTGTTTGCGTTCACGCAGGCGTAATACCGCGCGGTCGCTGCGTGCGTCCACCGCCAGGTGCATCCCGCCCAGCCCTTTGATGGCAACGATTTCGCCGCGCCGCAACGCCGCGACGGCAGCCTCCAGCGCGTCATCGCGATGAAAAGTTTCATCGCCCTGCCGCCAGAAGAGTTGCGGACCGCAAACCGGGCAGGCCAGCGGCTGGGCGTGGAATCGACGGTCCAGCGGGTTGCGGTATTCACGCTCGCAGTCCGGACAGAGCGGAAACGCCGCCATGACGGTATACGCCCGGTCATAAGGCATCGCCTGAATAATGGTGAGCCGGGGGCCGCAGTGGGTGCAGTTAGTGAACGGGTAGCGGTAACGCCGGTTGCCGGGCGTGTTGATCTCTTCCAGGCAAGCCGGACAGGTAGCGGCATCCGGGACGATTTGCGTATCCATGGCGCACTGCTGGCTTGGCACGATGATGAAATCCTGCGGCGCGGCATCCCAGACCAATTCGCTGCGCGCCACGGAATGGATAGCGGCCAGCGGCGGGCACTGCGCGTACAGCTGCGCGACAAAATCCCCTTCGCTGCCCGCAATACGCACCACCACACCGTTACCGGTATTGCAGACATCGCCCTTGAGGTGCATCTGCTGCGCCAGCTGCCAGACAAAAGGCCGGAATCCGACGCCCTGGACTTTACCGCGAATATGCAGCTGAACGCCGGGAGTCTGGGTCATTCAACCTCCATTTCACGCACTCGCATCGCGTTACCTTTATCAATCTGAATCTCCCAGGAGCCGCAGTGCGGACAGGGCGAAGCGTGCTGCTCGGCGCTAAACGCGCTGTCGCAGGCAAAACACCAGCCTTTCGCCGGCGCAATATCAATATGAAACTGCGCTTCCGACGCCACGGTTCCCCGGCGCGCCACCTCAAGGCCAAACTGTAATGAGGATAGCTCCACGCACGCCAGCGCGCCGACATCCAGCCAGACATGAGTAATGCGCTGAAAATGTCCGGTGGCGGCCTGATCTTCCAGTAACTGAATAACACCCTGGGCTAACGATAATTCATGCATATTTTAAAGTGTGAATTTAAAATTAAGATTCTATGTATATAGATTGTGCGATATCCATTTATTTTTCATTGATGGATAGCAAGTTGAAATTACTAAAAGCCAATAACATTATTTAACTAGGTTATCATCAACCCACGTGATAAGCCGTCCTGAAGCGCGTTGTCAATAATTCTTCTCAATTGAGCGGCTATTATTTTTAGCTACCCATTACGGGTTATATTTTGCGCAGGATTAACTTTTTTATTTATCGGAATATTCATCTTTAGCGATGACTGAAACGTTCAGTCTCACAATATTGTTCATCTCGCGGAATCAATTAAAGTTTCGTTGATAAGTGTCAAAAAAATAATTATCAAAAGTTTCACTGTATAGCCCACAACGAAAACAAGGACTTTATGCTCGTGAAACTTCACGTCGCAGGGGAGAGGGCTTTCCTGCATCCGGGGTGTTCACAGCAGAGGCTTTCGGGAGAACAGCATGTCCGAAGGACAACAGGCTTTTTATCATAATGGTATTTCACGTCGTGATTTCATGACGCTGTGTGCAGCATTGTCGGCAACGATGGGGTTAACAGGCACCGCATCCGCGGAAATGGTTGAAGCAATGTCTTCGCCGTCCCGTCCGCCAGTGGTCTGGATTGGTGCGCAGGAATGTACGGGTTGCACCGAATCACTTTTACGCTCAACGCATCCCACGGTAGAAAACCTGGTACTGGATGTGATTTCACTTGAGTACCACGAGGTGCTTTCCGCCGCCTTTGGTCATCAGGTAGAAGAAAACAAACACCGCGCCCTGGAACAGTACAAAGGCAAATTTGTGCTGGTGGTGGATGGGTCGATTCCGCTGAAAGACGGCGGCATTTACTGCATGGTGGCGGGTAAACCTATCGTCGAGCATATTCGCGAAGCAGCGGCCAATGCGGCGGCGGTGATTGCCATCGGCTCCTGCGCGGCCTGGGGCGGCGTCCCGGCGACGGGGGTGAACCCAACCGGCGCGGTTTCGCTACAGGATGTGATCCCCAACATTCCGGTCATCAATATTCCGGGCTGCCCGCCGAACCCGCATAACTTCCTGGCGACCGTGGCGCATGTGATCACCTTTAACCGTCCGCCGAAGCTGGATGCCAAAAACCGTCCGCTGTTCGCCTATGAGCGTTTGATCCACGAAAACTGCGAGCGTCGCCCGCATTTCGACGCCGGGCGCTTTGCCCGTGAGTTCGGCGATGAGGGCCACCGCCAGGGCTGGTGCCTGTATCATTTGGGCTGTAAAGGGCCGGAAACCTACGGCAACTGCTCGACGCTGGAATTTTGCGACGTGGGCGGCGGGATTTGGCCGGTAGGCATCGGGCACCCCTGCTACGGCTGTAACGAAGAAGGCATCGGCTTTAAGAAAGGCATCTTCCAGCTTGCCGAAGTGCACCAGCCCACGCCGCGCGCGCAGGTGCCGGAAGTAAATCGCCCGGAAGGCGGCGCGGTTTCCATGAGCGCGGTTGGGCTGCTGGGCGCGGTAGTTGGCGCAGTAGGCGGCGTCAGCGTAATGGCGGTGAAACAGCTTGGCCGTAAAAATCCAGCCGATAAATCCGCTGCGGATCGGGAGGAGAAGCATTGAACCGGCGTCACTTCTTTAAGCTGGCTTCCGGGGGCGCAGTATTAGCAGGGATGGCTCCCGCCGTACAAGCCGCAGCAGAAAACCGCCCACCGATCCCCGGTGCGCTCGGCATGTTGTTTGACTCGACCCTGTGCGTCGGTTGCCAGGCCTGCGTCAGCAAATGCCAGGAAATTAACCATCCACAAACCAATGAATACCGTGGGGAGACCTATGCCCACGGCGATAACACCTGGTCGGTGAACGACAAGCTCAGCCCCTACACCAATAACATCATCCAGATTTGGCGCAGCGGCGACGGCACCCACAAGAATCAGGAAAAAGACGGTTACGCGTTTATCAAGAAACAGTGCATGCACTGCGTCGACCCGAACTGCGTCTCCGCCTGCCCGGTCTCGGCACTGACCAAAAACCCGAAAACCGGCATCGTGCAGTACGACAAAGACGTGTGCACCGGCTGCCGCTACTGCATGGTGGCCTGCCCGTTCAACGTGCCGAAATACGATTACGATCATCCGTTCGGCTATATCCACAAGTGCGAACTGTGCAACCAGAAAGGCGTTGAGCGCCTCGATAAAGGTGGTTTGCCCGGCTGTACCGAAGTCTGCCCCACCGGCGCGGTGATCTTCGGCACTCGCGAGGAGCTGATGGCGGAGGCCAAAAAACGTCTCGCCCAACAGCCTGGCAGCGAGTACCCCTACCCGCGCCAGCGGGTGAATGGCCAGGATGTCTATCTGCATCCGGTTGCCCATTATCAGTCGCATATTTATGGCGAAATGGAAGGCGGCGGCACCCAGGTACTGGTGCTGTCGGGCGTTCAGTTTGAACACTTTGGGCTGCCTGCGCTCGATCCGCTGGCGACCGGGGCGCGCTCCGAGCACGTCCAGCACTCGCTGTACAAGGGCATGATTTTGCCGGTGGCGGCGCTGGCGGGCATCACTTTCCTGGTGCGCCGCAACTCCCGTATTCAGCATGAACATAACAAGGAGGATGGCCATGAGTAACCATGCGCTTCGTCCCCTCGGCGGTAAGCTGTTTAGCTTCAGCATCAAGGTGCTCGCGCCGCTGGTGATTATCTGTTTCCTGCTGGTTGCCAAACGTCTGGTGATGGGGATTGGCGATGTTTCCGATCTCAACGGCGGCTACCCGTGGGGCATCTGGATCGCCTTCGACCTGCTGATCGGCACCGGCTTCGCCTGCGGCGGCTGGGCGCTCGCCTGGGCGGTGTATGTGTTCAACCGCGGCGAGTACCACGACCTGGTACGTCCGGCGTTGCTGGCAAGTTTGTTTGGTTACTCCATGGGCGGGTTGTCGATCACCATCGACCTGGGCCGCTACTGGAATATGCCCAACTTCTTTATGCCCGCGCACTTCAACCCCAACTCGGTGCTGTTTGAAACCGCAGTCTGTATGACCATCTACATCGGCGTGATGAGCCTCGAACTGCTGCCTGCGCTGCTGGAGCGGCTGGGCTGGAAAGTGTCGCTGCGCCGTCTGAATAGCGTGATGTTTTTCATCATCGGCCTCGGGGCACTGCTGCCGTCCATGCACCAGTCCTCAATGGGTTCGCTGATGATCGTGGCGGGCTATAAGGTGCATCCGCTGTGGCAAAGCTATGAGCTGCTGCCGCTGTTCTCGCTGTTAACGGCGTTCATCATGGGCTTCTCGATTGTGATTTTCGAAGGCTCGCTGCTGAAAGCCAGCAACACCATCCAACAGGATGAAACGCCGCTGTTCCGTAAGCTCACCAATGTGATCAAGGTATTCCTGTGCCTGTTCCTGGTGCTGCGCATCGGCGAAGTGGTGTGGCACGGCAAGCTGCCGCTGGTGTTTGCCGGCGACCGCTACTCCTGGCTGTTTATTGCCGAAATCGTGCTGCTGGCGTTACCGCTGGTGATGCTGCAAAGCGCCATGCGCCATAGCGCGCGCGGGCTGTTTATCAGCGCGGTCTGCCTGCTGCTCGGTGCAGCGCTGTGGCGTATGAACTATTCGCTGCTCGCTTACGACCCGGGCAATGGCTATCACTATTTCCCCACCGCCAGCGAAATCCTGATTTCTATCGGCTTTGTCGCCGTTGAAATCGCCGCATACGTATTACTTACCCGTTTACTGCCAATTTTACCTGCGCAACAGGGCCGGTCAGAACGCATTAAGGAAGAGATAAAATTATGAGTCAACGTATCACTATTGATCCCATTACTCGCATCGAAGGCCACTTGCGGATCGACTGTGAAATTGAGCAGGGTAAGGTGGTTAAGGCGTGGTCCTCCGGCACCATGTGGCGTGGCATGGAAGAGATTGTTAAAGGCCACGACCCGCGCGATGCGTGGATTATCGTGCAGCGTATCTGTGGGGTGTGTACCACAATCCACGCCATTGCCTCGGTGCGCGCGGTGGAAAACGCCCTGAAAATGGAGATCCCGGTTAACGCCCAGTACATCCGCAACCTGATCCTCGCCGCCCACCAGATCCACGACCATATCGTGCATTTCTATCAGCTTTCGGCGCTCGACTGGGTGGATATCACCTCGGCGCTGAAGGCCGATCCGGAAAAAGCCGAAGCGATGCTGAAAGGCGTCTCCAGCTGGTCGCTGAACAGCGCGGCGGAATTCACCAAAGTGAAGCAGAAAATTCAGGCGCTGGTGGACAGCGGCCAGTTGGGCATTTTCGCCAACGGCTACTGGGGCCACAGCGAAATGAAGCTGTCGCCGGAAGTGAACCTGATTGCCGTGGCGCACTATTTACAGGCGCTGGAGTGCCAGCGCGATGCCAACCGCATCGTGGCCATCCTTGGTGGTAAAACGCCGCACATCCAGAACCTGGCGGTAGGCGGCGTGGCGAACCCGATTAACCTCGATGCGCCGAGCGTGCTGAACCTTGAGCGGTTGATGTACGTGAAGTCGTTTATCGACAAGCTGGGCGACTTTATCGAGCAGGTGTACAAGCCGGACGCGGTGATTTTCGCCGCCAGCTATCCGCAGTGGCTGCAACTGGGTAAAGCCGCCGATTTCTACCTGGCGGTACCGGATTTACCGGTCGATCGCAAAGGCGAGACCTTCGCTATCCCGGGCGGCTATATGAAAGGTGCAGATTTCACCACTTTCCGCCCCATCACCAGCCACACCGATAAATATCTCATCGACGGCATCGAAGAGAGTGGCAAACACGCCTGGTACAAAGACGACCAACCGCTGAAACCGTGGGAAGGCGAAACCAATCCGCAATACACCGGCTGGCAGGAAGATGGCAAATATTCGTGGGTAAAAGCGCCGACGTTTTACGGCAAACCGGTGGAAGTCGGCCCGCTGGCCTGGCTGCTGTGCGGCCTGGCGGCGAAGCACGAAGGCACCGTCGCCCATTACGAGGGTATGAGTAAGCTGTACCAGACGCTGACCGGCCAGACGCTGACGCCGGACCAGCTGCAATCCACCTGGGGCCGTATTCTGGGCCGCGCCGTGCGTACCGGCGTATTGCAGGATTCGCTGACCCAGCAATATCAACTGCTGATCGACAACATTAAGCGCGGCGATTATGAAACCTTCGTGAAGCCGGAATTCCCGGCGGGCGAAATTCGCGGCGTCGGTTTTGAAGAAGCCTCGCGCGGCATGTTGTCCCACTGGATTGTGATTAAAGACGGCAAGATCGCCAACTATCAGGCGGTGGTCCCTTCCACCTGGAACGCCGGACCGCGCAACTTTAACGATGAGCCGGGCCCGTACGAGCGCGCGCTGATCGGCACCACCGTCGCCGACCCGGAAAAACCGCTGGAAGTGGTGCGCACCGTGCACTCCTTCGACCCGTGCATGTCCTGCGCGGTACATATGGTGGATCTCACCGGCAAAGAACTGAGCAAGGTTAAGGTGCTGTAATGCGCACACTGGTATTAGGGATAGGGAATTTGCTGCTGAGCGACGAGGGCATTGGCGTTCGCGCCATTGAGGCCCTCGAAACGCACTATCAGATCCCCCCGGAGGTCGAGCTGTTTGACGGCGGCACCTCCGGCATGGAGCTGATGGAAGCCATGGCGGATCGGGATTTGCTGATCGTGGTGGATGCGGTGCGCAGCAATCACGAGGCGGGCAGCGTATTTATCCTCGAAGATGACGAGGTGCCCGCGCTGTTTACCGAGAAACTTTCCCCGCACCAGCTTGGCCTGTGCGATGTGCTGATGGCGCTGAAAATGACCGGGGAGTATCCCCGGAAGTTAATTCTGATTGGCATCGAACCGGCGTCTCTCGCGCCGGGCATGTCGCTGACCCCTACCGCGCAGCGGGCGCTGGACGTGGCGCTGCGTGAAGTGCAGCGTCTGCTGGCGGAACACGGAATGGAAATACAACGGCAGGATGAACCATGCGCGACGATCTAATCTGGGACGTAGAAGGCTGGCGTAGCAGCCCGGCGGCGGCGCTCGAGGCGCAGTTTAACCGCGTCGCCGGACAGCAAATGGCCGATCTGCCGTTTTATCAGGCGCATATGCCGATCAAAGCCTGCGGTTTTCAGCTGTTTGAAGGCCAGTGGGTCGGGGCGATGTTAACACCGTGGATGCTGGAGTTAGTGGTACTGCCTGGCCCGGACCAGCAGTGGCCGCGCCGTCAGGTGGGTTCCCGGCTGGCGCTGACCTTTCCGGCGGGCGATATGGCGTTTCGCGTCGGCGAGTTAACGCCGGAGCTGCATTACGTCGCCTGTTCGCTGATGTCGCCGCTCGATCCGCATCTCAACGCCGAACAGGCCATTACGCTGGCGGAAAACAGTGTCAGCCTGGCACTGTCGTTACCGGTTCGGCGCGACGCGCCGGTTAATATGAGCCGTCGGGCCTTACTGCGCGGCAAAGTTGCCTGAGTTAAGCATTACAGGAGTGAATTATGTGCCTGGGCGTTCCGGGGAAAATTATTGCCGTCGGCGAAGAGATCCACGAGCTGGCGACGGTCGAAGTCAGCGGCGTCCAGCGCCAGGTGAATATCGCACTGGTCTGTGAAGACCATCCGCGAGATTTGCTGGGCTGCTGGGTGCTGGTCCACGTCGGGTTTGCCATGAGCATTCTCGACGAGGACGAAGCGCGCGATATGCTCAGCGCGTTAGAAAACCTGACCGGCGAAGCGATACTGCATTAACCTTCTGTGAGAGACGCATCTTCTGCGTCTCTCTTCCTCTCTTATCGCCAGCGCATTACTGGAAGAACAATTCCAGTTTGTTGAACACGCCGGGATCGTCCTGATGACGGATAATCTGGATCACGTCTTCCAGCTTGTCGATTTGGCTGACCATCTGCTCAAGACGCTGGTCCTCCGCCACCTGTAGCCAGATGCGGCTGTGGTCGCCGTCCGGCAGTGGCAAACAGAGAATGCCTTCCACGTTGAACGCCCGGCGGGCGAACAGCCCGCACACGTGCGACATCACGCCAGGGTGGTTGCGTACCGTCAGTTCCAGAATTACGTTTTGTTGTTGCATGGCTTATTCTCCTACCATCTCTGTATTGGCCGCACCTGGCGGAACCATCGGGTACACTTTTTCCTGGGCATCAATTCTTACGTGGATAAGGGTCGGGCCCGGGCGCGCCATGGCTTCACGCAGCGCTGCCTGGGGGTCCTGCGCCTCGTTTAAATCACAGCTGTTCATCCCGAAGCCCTCGGCAATTTTGATGAAATTGGTCATGCCTGGATAAGTGGCTTCAAACACGTTCTGCTTGTAAAACAGGCTCTGCTGCTGATGCACCAGTCCGAGCGCCTGGTTGTTCATCAGGATCACTTTGATATTCAGCCCGTTTTCGGCAGCGGTCGCCATCTCCTGGATGTTCATCATCAGACTGCCGTCGCCGGAAAAACAAATAATCTGGCGTTCCGGTTCGGCCAGCGCCGCGCCAATTGCCGCAGGCAGGCCAAAGCCCATAGTGCCGAGGCCGCCTGACGTCAGCCACTGGCGCGGACGGCGCAGCGGATAGGCCTGCGCCGTCCACATCTGGTGCTGCCCCACGTCGGTAGTGATGATGGCATCCTCGTCCGCGCAGGCCGCCACCGCCTTAATCAAACCGTAATGGCACAGCGGATCGTCGGCGTTGGGCATATTGAACGGGAATTCCTGTTGCAGCGACGCCACCAGCGCACGCCACGGCGCACGTTCAGTGGGCATAATGCGCGGCGTCAGCTGAGTCAGTACTTCGGCCACGTCGCCCTGAATGGCGATATGCGGCTGTTTGATTTTGCCCAGCTCGGCGCGGTCGATATCCACATGGATAATTTTGGCGTTCGGGCAGAACTCCTGGGTTTTGCCAATCGCCCGGTCATCAAAACGCGCGCCGAGCACAATCAGCAAATCCGCTTCCTGCAAAATAAAGTTGGTGCTGCGCGCGCCGTGCATCCCCAGCATGCCGAGCGACAGCGGGTGATCGGTGGGCAATACACCCAGCGCCATCAGCGTCATGGTGGTCGGTAAATTGGCCTGTTCCGCCAGTTTGCGCACCTGCGGCGCGGCGTTGATGGTGCCGCCGCCCAGATACAGCACCGGGCGCTTCGCCTGGTTGATCATCGCCGCCGCATCGGCCACCTGCTGCGGGTTAAACGCCGGGGCTGGCGCACAGCGGCCCGGCTCCGGGAAGCTCTCGATATCGATTTCCGCGTTCTGGATATCCTTCGGAATATCAATCCATACCGGCCCCGGACGGCCTGACTGGGCGATGCGAAACGCGTCGCTGATCACCTGCGGCAGCTCGCTGATATGGCGTACCAGATAGTTGTGTTTGGTAATGGGGATGGCGATGCCGTAGGTGTCGACTTCCTGGAACGCGTCCGCGCCGATCATCGAGGTGGCGACCTGGCCGGTGATGCAGACCATGGGAATCGAATCGAGCCGCGCGTCGGCAATCGCCGTCACCAGATTCGTCGCGCCCGGTCCGCTACAGGCGATACACACCGCCGGTTTACCCTGGGTCCGCGCCATGCCCTGGGCGATAAAGCCCGCGCCCTGCTCGTGGCGCGCCAGAACGTGGCGAATTTTCGTGCTCTGGCTCAGCGCGTCGTATAACGGCAGAACGGTGCCGCCGGGGATGCCGGTAACGGTGGTAATGCCCTGACGCTCCAGCAAATGAACGATCAGTTGCGCGCCGGTAAAGCGTTGTGTTGGGGAAGTTGTGCCCATTGTCGCCATGCTCCAGTCCTTTCTCTTTCTGGGCCAGCTTTACTTTCCGGGCGAGATAAACAAGAAACCCCGCTCGGTTGCGCCGGCGGGGTTTTTGGAATCGATGCGTTGACTCGGGACCCTACGGCGCATTGCCGACGACCACCACCACACGCACGACGACCACCGCGGCAGGTTGCGCGGTTAGTAGTAGGTCAGAAGCGTGCATGAATGCGGTCATGGGATCTCAGTTCTCTATCAACGGTAAAATTTATACAAACACAGCGTTGCGTTGCTGACAAGGGGTTTATTGCGTTCAGAAAAAAATCCGTGAGATTTATCACAAACGGATTCAACCCAACGCAGCAGAGAAAAATCCGGATTAACGCTTAAGAAACGGAGAAATTCAGGCGGAACTGAAAAACAAAAAACCCCGCCAGAAGCGAGGTTTTTTGGAGCGGTTTTGCGGATGGTCGCCGCAAAAGCACACTGTGTTACGTCAACTTAGTAACTATACGACCAATTGACCGCTATCGCAAACATTGCGGCGGTTTCAGGCAGGTTAACTATAGGTCTCAGTAAGTAAGTCGTCCAGAAAATACTGTTCATTTATACAGTATTTATCTATACTGAAGTTGCTGTTCACCGTGTGCGATACGGGGCCGTGATGTGCGGCGCAAAGTAAGTCCTGGCTGAAACGGGTGGTGCCGTCAGTGCCTTAACCCCGTGAGAGCACACTGTGTTACGCCAACAAAGCTGCTGGCAACAGGCAACGGAAAGGTACGTCAGCGGCGTGCTCCTTGACCAGAGGAGACGCGTATGAGCGGAATGGATTGGGTTATCCTTGTCCTTAAACTCATTGTTGCATTGCTGCAACTGCTTGATGCAGTCCTGAAATACCTCCGGTGATTCAGGGTCAAGTCGCACCAAAGGAGGGCGGGCAACCGCCCTCCTTTAACACCGCCTTTTTTCAGGTTTCGCTGACGTGCTAAGGTAGCCCCTTTCGACGAAGGAAAGGTCTGTGAGCGAGTCAATGCGGTTTATTGTGGTGCGCCACGCGGAATCCGAGTGGAATCAGCGCGGTATTTTGCAGGGGCAGCTTGAAAGCCCCACCAGCGCACGCGGGCTTCGGCAAATCGATGCGCTGCCTGGGGCGTTAGCCGGTTACGCCTTCAGCGCCGTAATAAGCTCCCCTTCCCGGCGCGCGCTCACCACCGCGCAGGCCATTTCACAGGCGCATTCCGCCACGCTCTATCTTGACCCACGTCTGCATGAACAGCACCTTGGCGATTTTCAGGGGCTTACCGCCGCGCAGATTCTGGAACGCGATCCCGCCGTGGGCGATGCGCTGTTCGCGGGGGATGTGACGGTCGTCCCGCCCGGCGGAGAAAGCGTGCTGGAAGCGGCGAACCGGCTGCGTCAGGCGCTGCTCGGCTGGGAAGTGGAAGGCGATACCTGCGTGGTTACCCACGGCAATACGCTGGCAGGGCTGCTGTGGCTTCTGGATGGCGCGGATTTCCGTGTGCCCTTTACCCGCTACAGCCCGCACAATTGTAGTTACTCAACGCTGATTCGCCACGGCCAGTCGCTGGAGATCGAAAACTGGGGTCTGGCAACCCATCTGCTGAACGGTAATCTGCTGTAATCTGGCGCTTTCTGGCAATATTTGTTGCCGAAAGGCGTTTACATCCCGCCCCTCCCTGTCGCCCGCGATGATCTGGCGATATCTCTGTATTGTGGTAGATTCCTCTCGCTTTTAAGTTCTATCCAGAAAAATACTCCATCGTAAAAATAAGAAACCCTCTTTATCGTTATGAAAAAGCTGACGAACTCTCATCTGCTGTTAATGTTGATTATGCTGATTGCCGTCGGGCAAATGGCGCAAACCATTTATATCCCGGCGATCGCCGATATGGCCCGCGATTTACAGGTGCGTGAAGGCACGATGCAAAGCGTTATGGCCGCCTATTTACTGACTTACGGCCTTTCGCAGCTGGTTTATGGCCCGATCTCAGACCGCATTGGCCGCCGCCCCGTTATCCTGGTGGGGATGAGCATTTTTATGCTGGCCACGCTGATTGCGCTGCGTACCAGCAGTTTACCGGTGCTGATCGCCGCCAGTGCGTTACAGGGCATGGGCACCGGCGTGGCGGGCGTGATGGCGCGCACCATGCCGCGCGACCTGTTTGAAGGTTCGGCGCTGCGCCATGCCAATAGCCTGTTAAATATGGGTATTTTAGTCAGCCCGCTGCTTGCGCCGCTGATTGGCGGCGTACTGGATACGTTCTGGGGCTGGCGCGCCTGCTTTGCGTTTTTACTGGCGCTGTGCGTGATGGTCACCTTCAGCATGGCGCGCTGGATGCCGGAAACCCGACCGGCGCAGGCCCCACGCACCCGGCTGATCGCCAGCTATAAAACCCTGTTCGGCAACGCCGCGTTTAACTGCTTTTTACTGATGCTGATTGGTGGGCTGGCGGGTATTGCGGTATTTGAAGCCTGCGCCGGGGTGTTGATGGGCGCGGTGCTGGGGCTGAACAGCATGGTGGTTAGCGTGCTGTTCATTCTGCCAATCCCGGCGGCGTTTTTTGGCGCGTGGTACGCAGGCCGCCAGAATAAACGCTTTGCCTCGCTGATGTGGCAATCGGTAATGAGCTGCCTGCTGGCCGGCGTCTTGATGTGGCTCCCCGGCTGGTTCGGCATCATGAATATCTGGACGCTACTGTTACCCGCCACGCTGTTTTTCTTTGGCGCGGGGATGCTGTTCCCCCTCGCCACCACCGGCGCGATGGAGCCGTTTCCATTCCTGGCTGGCACCGCTGGCGCGCTGGTCGGCGGCCTGCAAAACGTGGGTTCCGGGTTGCTGGCCTGGTTCTCCGCGCTGCTACCGCAAACCGGGCAAGGCAGCCTGGGTATGTTGATGACGGCGATGGGCGGCGTGATTCTGCTGTGCTGGCTGCCACTGGCGCATCGCGAGCAGCAGCAAAGCCATCTGGTTTAACCCAACAGCGTCAGGATGTTATGCAGGTGGGATACGCAAAACAGCAGCGCCAGCATCACCACCGCCAGGGCAATAAGCAATTTGCCGCGCAGCGAACGGCGGTCTGAAAAGTCGCAGCGCGCAATGTCCATCAGGTTGCGTTTATGAACAAACACATAAATCAGCGCGCTGACCAGCGCCATGATCGCTAACGACAGCCAGAACAGCGCCCCTGCCTGATACCAGCTGTGGCGCAGCGCTAACGCCAGTAGCGCGCCATAGCCCAGCAGGGTGCGCAGCCAGGCCAGCGAGGTGCGCTCGGGCTGTAACCCCGGATCGCGCTGCGGGTCAACCACCGAGTATCACCATCGCTATCACCACTGCCGCAATCAGCATCATGGCGACGCTGATGGTTTTCAGGCTGCGGGTATAAACAAAATCCTGCTTCAGGCGCATCGCCTTTTCATTGTTCAGCCAGCGCAAATAGCCGTACAGCGCGATGCCGCCGGAAAAAAGACACAGCATTAGCGACATGATTTCCCGTACCAGCGGCGTGGCGAGCTCCGGGGCAAGCTGATCGAGCCCTACCCCTGCCGCCAGGAACCCCAGCGCGGTGCGGATCCAGGCCAAAAATGTGCGCTCATTGGCGAGTGAGAAACGGTAATCCGGCGCTTCTCCGATCTGCGAAATTTTCATGTTCATTCCTTATGCCCGGCACGACGGAGCCGGAAATGTTTTATAGCCTGGCATTATTTTATCGATAAAAAAACCGGCGCTGTTAACGCCGGTTTTTGAGGGGGGAAAGACGCGCGTTATCCCATTCCCCAGAACAGCACCGCCAGCAGTTGTGGCGTGATGATGCGTAAAAACATCACCAGCGGATAAACCGTGGCATAAGAGAGCGCCGCCGCACCGCTGGTCGCGTGAAGGTTATTGGCGAACGCCAGCGCGGGCGGATCGGTCATCGAACCTGCCAGCATCCCGCACAAGGTCAGGTAGTTCATGCGGGCGAAGATCCGCGCCAGCAGGCCAACGGTGATTAACGGCACGGCGGTGATCATCACCCCATAGGCAATCCAGCTGACGCCGCTGCCGGCCAGCAGCGTATCGACAAAATCGCCGCCGGATTTCAGCCCCACCACCGACAGGAACAGTACAATTCCCAGTTCACGCAGGGCGAGGTTAGCGCTGGGCGGCATAAACCAGTACAGCTTACCGATGGTACCGATACGGCCCAGGATCAGCGCCATAATCAGCGGCCCGCCCGCCAGGCCCAGCCGCAGTGCCGCCGGGAAACCGGGGATAAACAGCGGGATAGAGCCTAACAGCACGCCCAGCCCGATACCGATAAACACTGGCAGCATCTGCACCTGCTGCAATTTTTGCTGGGCGTTGCCCACTTCCGCCGCCACGGCGTCGATAGAGGCCGGGCGCCCCACCAGATTTAAAATATCGCCAAATTGCAGGCTGGCATTGCTACTTGCCACCAGCTCCACCCCGGCGCGGTTAAGCCGCGAGATCACCACGTCATAACGCTGTTTAAATTGCAGATCGCGGATTTTCTTGCCGAACACTTTTTCATTGGTCACCACCACCCGCTCAACGCGCAATTCGGTGCCGTGAGTCGACAGCGAGGTATCCACTTCTTTGCCGATCACCAGCTGTGCGTTGTGCAAATCGTTTTCGCGTCCTACCAGATGCAGCAAATCGCCGATTTGAATGACGGTGGTGGGCGACGGCACCATCAGCACATCTTCACGCTTCAACCGCGAACAGATAATGGTGTCGCTATTCAGGATCGGGACATCCTGAATTGCCAGCATATTGAGGTTCGGGTTTTCGACGCGAATATTAATGGTATGCAGTTGGGCATGGCTGAAGCCGTTGCTGGCGTCGTGCTGGGCCGCTTCGTGGTCGACATTGATGCGAAAGACCATGCGGATCAGCCACATGGTCAGCAAAATACCGCAAATGCCAAACGGATAAGCCATGGCGTAGCTCATCCCCATTTGATCAACGATAGCGGTCGGCGTGCCCAAATCCGAAAGGATCTGTTGCCCGGCACCCAGCGCAGGCGTGTTGGTGACCGCGCCGGAGAAAATTCCCAGCACCACCGGCAGGGGGATATCAAACAGCTTATGGAGAACGGCGGTGACCACGCCGCCGAGTACCACAATCAGAATCGCGAACAAATTAAGCCGCAGCCCGGAAACGCGCAGTGAGGAGAAGAAGCCCGGACCGACCTGGATGCCTATCGTATACACGAACAGGATCAGCCCAAATTCCTGGATGAAATGAAGCATATGGCCGTTAAGGCCAATCCCGGCCTGCTCGACAAAATGACCGACGATAATGCCGCCAAACAGCACGCCGCCGATACCAAGCCCGACCCCGCGAATTTTGACATTGCCGATCCATAACCCCACTACCGCCACCAGCGCCAGGATCGAAACCGTTAACGCTATCTCACTCATACCGATTCCCTGTGAAACACACGATTGTTATCCGGGATTCTGGCAGAGCTATAGCGGAATGAATGGGGGTTAGCGCACAGTTTGCGGGGGGATGTACTACGATTGGGGTAGTTCGAAGAGGCGCGCTCCCGAAGTGGGGAGCGCGCGGTACGGATTAGCTATTTAGCGCGGGGCGTTCGCTGATGGCGATACGCTGCGGCGCGATGGCTTCCGGGATATGGCGCACCAGGTCGATATGCAACAGACCGTTGTTGAAGGTGGCACCGGAAACTTCCATATGCTCGGCCAGGGTGAAGCTCAGGTTAAACGGTTGAGTCACCAAACCCTGATGCAGCCACTTCGGCTCCTGTTCCGGCTTCTCCGGGGTGCCTTTTACGGTCAGGCGCGTGCCTTCGAGCTGGATATCTAAATCCTGCTGGCGGAACCCGGCCACCGCCAGGGTGATGCGGTAGTGGTTATCATCGCTTTTTTCGATGTTGTACGGGGGAAACGTCTGGGTTTCCGCAGTGCTTTGCAGCGCATTAGCCAGTTTGTCGAAACCAATCCACTGACGCAGAAGCGGGGATAAATCGTAGTTACGCATGGTTATTCTCCTTCAATGAAGCGAGTAAATACCTGCAAGCTCACGCTCGCAGTGTGCTCCCAATCGGCAAGCACGGGGATTAAGGCCGCGCGGCGCGGCCCAGGGAATTAGTTGATTTCGATACGACGCGGTTTATTCGCTTCCGGAATGACGCGTTCTAAATCGATATACAGCAGGCCGTTAACCAGGTTCGCGCCGCGAACGTGGATGTTTTCAGCCAGCTGGAATTTGCGCTCGAAGTTGCGCTCGGCGATACCCTGGTAAAGATAGGTACGCTCTTTCTGTTCGGCTGCGTGCGCGCCCTTCACCACCAGCATGTTGTCCTGGGCAGTGATTTCCAGCTCGCTCTCGGCGAAACCGGCGACGGCAATCGCAATGCGGTAATGGTTTTCGTCAACCAGCTCTACGTTGTACGGAGGGTAGCCGCCGTTGCTTTGGCTCTGGTTGTTTTCCAGCAGGTTGAACAGGCGGTCAAAACCAATTGCGGAACGGTACAGCGGGGAGAGATCGAAATTACGCATAAAAATAAGCTCCTGAAATCAGCGAGAAATTGTTTGCCTTCCCGGCGGGACAGGCGGTAAGTCACAACGTCCTGTCGGCACGTCTTCGATGACTGTATTCCTAAAATGGTGGTGCAGGTCGCCGTTTCAAGTCTTAAAACCGATCATTTTTTGTTGGTTTACGTTTCTTTGCGTAGACTGGTTTTAGCGCAATGGGAAAAAGCCGATTAAGTGACATAACCGCAGCCTGCGGGGATGGGGAGAAAACGATGTCTCCGCTTGATCGATACGATGCCACGACTGTAGATAACAACCACAATGAAAACTTTGATACGAATTTTGCTGTTTAGCTACACGCTCACCCTACTGGGCGGCTGCTCCAGCGTGATGACGCATACCGGCGGCGGTGAGAAAGGCGTCTATCCCGGAACGCGCACCAGCGCCGCGCACCTTGGCGATGATAATATCAGCTGGGGCTTTAAGCCGTTGATCGCACTGGACTTACCTTTTACCGTGGTGATGGACACGGTTTTATTACCCTGGGACATCTTTCGTACCGATAAATCAGTAAAGTCGCGTGTTGAGGAGAGTGAAAAGAAGAATCACGCCGTTAACAGCGTGATCCCTCCGGCAAATTATTTATGACCGGTTTCCGCCATCCAAAGCTGCTGATAACCGTCTTTATGCGCCATCCAGGCCACGTTTTTTCCGTCCGGTGAAAAGACCACCGCGTCCCCAGAAGGTGAATGCCGCTGCGTCAGCGGCGTAATCGCGCCGGTTTTTGCGTCACACAGCACCACGCTACCCTGCTGAATAAAACCAAGCCACTCACCGCTCGGGTGCCAGTTAAACGCCGATTCCACGCCCGCTTCGCCAGCGGTTAACTGCTGCGGTTCACCGCCGTTTGGCGAGATCAGCCACAGCTGCACCACGCCCCGTTCATCACGCATTAAAAACGCGATGGCATCGCCCTGTGGATTGCTGCGCACCCAGTGGCGCGGGGTCGTCGCCAGACCAGGATATGCACGAGAATGCGTGAAGGTTAGCCGCCGCTGGGCCACGCCTGCAGGCGGCGCGGGCAGCGTGGTTTCTGTGCCTGCAAGCGGCTCAGCGCCAGCCTGTTTCCACTCGGCTTCGTGCTCCGGCAAATCAACTATAAACAGCTCGGGGATTTTCTCGCCCGTCGCGCTGCGCGTATCGCCAATAAACGCCAGCGCGCGGCGCTGCACGCTGCCATCCGGCTTGCGATAGCCGTGTGCGCCCACCCAGCCCTCTTCATAGGCGCGGTTGATGTCATCGCTGCCCGGTTTGGGGGCTGGCGTAGTACGGCTGACTAACGCGCACCAGTATTGCCCGGCGTATTCACGAGGATGAACGCAGGGCGGCGTCACCGGGCCGAAAGGCAGCGCCACGCCGACGTTACGTAAATCGAGCGCCGGATCATACTCATGCAGCACATGATCGTTATAGGTAAAGCTCACCCACTCACCGTCCGGGCTGAATACATGCACGTGGCTACCACCGCGCAGCGCGCCGGGAGTAAACGGCGGAGTAATATCCATGGCATCCAGGTTATGGGCGATGCCATTTTCCAGCATCACGCCGCGACGATGGTGGAAATCATACTGCCAGCCTGCGTCCGGGTTTTCCGGGCCGTGGATAAACACATACTGTGCTTTCTGCGGGTTTACCGTCACCACGCCGACATTCGCACCCCCGGTCGCCCGGTAGAGCACATCCACCTCCCCCGTCTCGACATTAACCCGCTCAATGGTTTCACCGGTAAATGACGCGCCGGACGGACGCACGTCAAACGCCAGCCAGCGGCTGTCCGGCGTCCAGGTATTGATATTGGTGAGCTGATGGTGACGGGGGGCAAAAGTGAGTTGTTTCATAAACAGGCTCGTTCAGATGGCGGTAATGCCCATCATAGTACGCTAAAAAAACAGGCGCCCGATGGCAGGCGTCTGATTTTATTAACCGACCCGCTTCACATCCCCAACCAGCAAAATGTATGAGCAGGCACCCATCAGCGCCACCGCCGAGATATACACCAGCGCCGGGGCGAAGCCGTAACCCTGCGCTAAATAGCCCACGACCAGCGGCACCGTAATCCCGCCCAGGCCGCCAACGAAGTTAAACACCCCGCCCGTCAAACCAATCAGGCGCATCGGCGCAAGTGAAGAAACCAGCGACCAGGTGATGGATGCAAACCCGTTGCCGAAAAACGCCAGCGCCATCAGCGCCATAATCCACACCGGATCGTTAGTGTAGTTTGCGCCCATGATGCAGGTGGAAATCAACAACCCGCAGATAATCGGCGTTTTGCGCGCCACGCCCAGCGAATGCCCGCGTCGCACCAGCCGATCGGCGACCCAACCGGACAGCAGCACACCGAAAAAGGCCGCCAGGAACGGTACCGTGGTCATAAATCCGGCTTTTAACGCGGTAATGCCTTTTTCCTGGGTGAGGTAATTCGGGAACCAGGTCAGGAAAAACCACAGCGTCGAGGTCACGGCAAACTGGCCTAAATAAACACCCAGTAATTTACGATGAAAAACCAGTTTCCAGTCGGCGCGGGTGAGCGGCATACGTGCTTTTTTCTCAACCGGCGCATCGCCATCCACCAGACCGCCGCCGTCGCGGATGTACTCCAGCTCCGCCTGGTTAACGCCTTTGCTGCGGCGCGGCGGCTGATAGACTTTGATCCAGATAAACGACCAGATGATGCCGATCCCGCCGGTGACAATAAACACCCAGTGCCAGCTCATCAGCTCCTGAATCCAAATTAGCAGCGGCGTCAAAAACGCCAGGCCGACAAACTGCCCGGAGGTATAAAAGCCCACCGCCGAAGCACGCTCATGCTCCGGGAACCAGCTGGTTACCATGCGGTTGTTGGTAGGAAACGCCGGGGCTTCAAATATGCCGGTGATAGCGCGTAAACCAATTAACGACAGCAATCCCGTGGCGAAGCCCTGGAAAAGGGTCGCCACCGACCAGCCGAAAATGGCGATAAAATAGGTTAAACGCGACCCGACGCGATCCAAAAACCAGCCGCCGGGGATCTGGCATAGCGTATATAACCAGGCAAAGGCGGAAAAGACATAACCCATTTCCGCTTTGGTAATGCCGAACTCCTTCTGAATATGGGCAGAGGCCACCGCCAGGTTGGCGCGATCGACATAACAAATCACGACGGTAATAAAGATCATAACCAGCGTTAAATAGCGGCGGCGTGTAGGTTTCGCCGCAGTTACGGAAATATCCATGATGTTCTGTCTCCAGATTTTGGCATGGCGAAGCCCCTCACCATGCCCTGTGAAATACAGAGGGTGATGTATCGAATTATTTTTTTACGGCTGTTACTGAGGCGTTTTTAATTCACTTTCGCTGAGCGCGTGATTACCACTCCGCGACGCTGCCATCCGCGTGTCGCCATAATGGATTACGCCAGTCAGTCACGCTTTTACTGCGTTCAATAACCTGTTGTTCATCGATTTCCACACCGAGCCCCGGTTTCATTAACGGGTGGAAATAGCCGCCATCCATCGCGAAGTCTTGTTTATTTTTAACAAAATCGAGCAGTTCTGCGCCCTGGTTATAATGAATGCCCATACTCTGTTCCTGTAGCACGGCATTACGGGAAACAAAATCGATATGCAGACACGCCGCCAGTGCAATCGGGCCGAGCGGGCAGTGCGGTGCCAGGCCGACGTCGTAAGCTTCTGCCATCCCGGCGATTTTAAAGCATTCGGTAATGCCGCCCGCGTGGGAGAGATCCGGCTGCAAAATAGCGATGCCGCCCGCTTCCAGCACCCGCTTAAACTCAAAGCGCGAGAACATACGTTCACCTGCGGCAATCGGAATATGGGTTTGTGCGGCCAGGCGCGGGTAATATTCCGCCTGCTCGGCTAATACTGGCTCTTCAATAAATAGCGGGCGGTATTGTTCGAGTTCCTTAATTAATATTTTCGCCATCGGCGCACTGACGCGACCGTGGAAATCCAGGCCAAATTCGATGGTATTGCCAAAAGCTTCGCGAATTTGCGCCACGGTATTCACGGCGGCATCAACTTTACGGGAATCGTCAATCACGCCTAATTCTTCGCAGCCGTTTAATTTAAAGGTGTCGAAGCCAATTTTACGCAGCGTTTCAATCCCGGCGATCGCTTCCGCCGGACGGTCGCCGCCCACCCAGCTGTAGGCTTTAATTTTATCGCGCACCAGGCCACCCATTAATTGCCAGACCGGCGCGTTTAATACTTTGCCTTTAATATCCCACAGCGCCTGGTCGATACCGGCAATCGCACTCATTAATATCGGGCCGCCGCGATAAAATCCGCCGCGATACATAATCTGCCACAGGTCGTTGATACGCGCCGGATCCTGGCCAATTAACATTTCGCCCAGTTCATGAACCGCTGCTTCAACCGTGCGGGCGCGGCCTTCAATTACCGGTTCGCCCCAGCCGACGATGCCTTCGTCGGTTTCGATTTTTAAAAACATCCAGCGGGGCGGTAGCCGGTACGTGGTGAGTTTGGTTATTTTCATTTCATTGCCTCTCGATACGCATGAATAAATGCCTGTGCTTAAGAGTGGTTGACCCCCAGTCGATAGCGATATAACGAGATGTCATGTGATTTCCTTAAGCCTGCGGGTGGAGCTGGCGATCATATTCAGCGCCGCCTGCTCCGCCGCGTCGCTATCCTGATGACGGATGGCGTCGAATAACGCTTTATGCTCCTGAAGGGTTTTCGGCATGTTGGCTTCATCGCCCATCCAGGTCCGTTCAAATACCGCGCGCTGCAATGAGCTGATCGCCACATTCAACTGCTGTAAAACCGGGTTATGCACCGAGGCCAGCACCGCCTCGTGATAGCGAATATCCGCCTCGTTAAAGGCGTCGCGATCCTGATTGTTGGCGACCATGTCGTTCAGCGCCGCTTCGATTTGCGCCAAATCGCTTGAGGTGGCGCGTTCCGCCGCCCAGCGGGCGATGGCCGGCTCCACCAGATTTCGCACCTCGCTCATGGCGCTAATCAGCCGTGGGTCATAGTCATTTTCCAGCACCCATTGCAGCACCTCGGTATCGAGGTAGTTCCACTGGTTGCGCGGCGCGACAAACGCCCCCCGGTAGCGCTTCATTTCGATCAGCCGTTTGGCAATCAGGGTGCGAAACACTTCGCGGATAATGTTGCGCGAGGTTTCAAACTCCTCGCATAGGTCCGCTTCTGCGGGCAGCGCCGCGCCCGGTACATATTTTCCGCTCACAATCTGGCGGCCCAGCGTAATCGCGATGCGATCGGTTTTGGTCAGTGTCATGGCTTTTCCCTGGTAATCCACACATCCCTTTACTTTACCGTGACCGCCGGTTTCCGCCTCAGTTTTGAAGTACAAACGTGAAGCGAGAAGCCATGACGACGGTAACAATGTAGTACAACACAATATTGTTGTACTACAATTTAGATCACAAAAACAGCAATCCGCATTCGAGAAGGGATCGGGAGGCGATCAACGTGAATAGGGGGAGAGTAAAAGCGCCAGGCAGACACAGAAGCAGGCCGCCGGGAAGGCTCCAGGCGGCAGGATAAGCGGTGGTTATTGCAGGACGAACTTCTCAATGGCGTACGCCACGCCGTCTTCGAGATTGGTTTTGGTTTCAAAATTCGCCACGGCTTTGACGGAATCAATCGCGTTACCCATCGCCACGCCAATACCGGCATATTCGAGCATCGCAATATCGTTTTCCTGATCGCCGATCGCCATCACCTCTTCCGGTTTGATGTTCAGCGCATCCGCCAGGGATTTCACGCCGGTGCCTTTGGTGACGCGCTTATCCAGGATCTCCAGAAAGTACGGCGCGCTTTTCAACACGGTGTATTTTTCTTTCACTTCCGCCGGAATACGCGAGATGGCTTTGTCGAGCACCGCTGGCTCATCAATCATCATGACTTTCAGGAACGTCATGTTCGGGTCCATTTTCTCCGCTTCGCAGAACACCAGCGGAATGGTGGCGACAAAGGATTCATGCACCGTGTAATAGCTGATATCGCGGTTGGCGGTATACAGCGTGTTACGGTCGAGAGCGTGGAAATGCGAACCGACTTCCCGGGAGAGTTGTTCCAGATAACGATAATCGTCATAGCTCAGCGGCGTTTGCGCCACGGTGCTGCCGTCGCTGGCTTTCTGCACCAGCGCGCCGTTGTAGGTGATGCAGTAGTCGCCCGGCTGCTCCATATGCAGTTCTTTCAGGTAGCTATGAACCCCTGCGTAAGGGCGGCCAGTGGTGAGCACCACGTTAACGCCCTGTTCACGCGCCTTTGCGATAGCGTCTTTAACACCGGGCGAAATGGTGTGATCGGGCAGCAAAAGCGTGCCGTCCATATCAATTGCGATGAGTTTTATCGTCATGGGGATCTTTTGAGGTAGTGGGTTTGGTTCATGCTAACGCGATTCCGCTCACAAAAAAACCACTTCATTCGGCAGTGAGCGCCCTCTAAGGGTAGCCAAAAAAAACGCCGCTCGGGTGAGCGGCGAGTTTTGATGACCGGAAAAACGTTAAATATCGATATTTGCGGCTTTCAGGGCGTTCTCTTCGATAAAGGCGCGGCGCGGTTCAACCGCATCGCCCATCAGAGTCGTAAACAGCTGATCGGCGGCAATCGCATCTTTAACGGTAACGCGCAGCATACGGCGGCTTTCCGGGTCCATGGTGGTTTCCCACAGCTGATCCGGGTTCATCTCGCCCAGACCTTTATAACGCTGGATTGCCAGGCCGCGACGCGACTCTTTCACCAGCCAGTCCAGCGCCTGCTCGAAGCTCTCTACCGGCTGGCGGCGTTCGCCGCGCTCGATAAACGCATCGTCTTCAATCAGACCACGCAGCTTCTCGCCGAGGGTGCACAGACGGCGGTATTCCGCGCCGATAACGAACTCGTTATCCAGTACATAATCCGTATCAACGCCGTGAGTACGCACGCGCACCACCGGCTCGAAATGATGCAGTTCCTGGTTCTCACGAATATCGTATTTCCAGACGCTGCCGTGGGTTTCTTTCTCGTTCAGCTCGGTGATCAGCTGGGAAATCCAGCGGGTCACTTTGGCTTCATCAGACAGATCCGCTTCGCTCAGCGTTGGTTGGTACACCAGCTCTTTTAAGAGGGCGCGTGGGTAGCGGCGCTCCATGCGGTTGATCATCTTCTGAACGGCGTTGAACTCGGCCACCAGCTTCTCCAGCGCTTCACCCGCCAGGGCAGGCGCGTTGGCGTTGGTGTGCAGGGTTGCGCCATCCAGCGCGATGGAAATCTGGTACTGATCCATCGCTTCATCATCTTTGATGTACTGTTCCTGCTTGCCTTTTTTCACTTTGTACAGCGGCGGCTGGGCGATATACACGTGGCCGCGCTCAATGATTTCCGGCATCTGGCGATAGAAGAAGGTCAACAGCAGAGTACGAATGTGCGAGCCGTCGACGTCCGCATCGGTCATGATGATGATGCTGTGGTAGCGCAGTTTGTCCGGGTTGTATTCATCACGGCCAATGCCGCAGCCCAGCGCGGTGATCAGCGTTGCCACTTCCTGAGAAGCCAGCATTTTGTCAAAACGGGCTTTCTCTACGTTGAGGATTTTACCCTTCAGCGGCAGGATCGCCTGGTTCTTACGGTTACGCCCCTGCTTGGCAGAGCCGCCCGCCGAGTCCCCTTCCACCAGGTAAAGTTCAGAGTGGGCCGGGTCGCGTTCCTGGCAATCCGCCAGTTTGCCCGGCAGGCCAGCCAGATCCAGCGCGCCTTTACGACGGGTCATTTCACGGGCGCGGCGCGCCGCTTCACGGGCACGGGCGGCATCGATGATTTTGCCCACCACGATTTTGGCGTCGTTCGGGTTTTCCAGCAGGTATTCGCCCAGCAGTTCGTTCATCTGCTGTTCTACTGCCGATTTCACCTCGGAAGAGACCAGCTTGTCTTTGGTCTGGGAGGAGAATTTCGGGTCCGGCACTTTCACGGATACCACGGCAATCAGGCCTTCACGCGCATCGTCGCCGGTGGCGCTGACTTTGGCTTTTTTGCTGTAGCCTTCTTTGTCCATGTAGGCGTTCAGAGTACGGGTCATCGCCGCACGGAAGCCTGCCAGGTGCGTACCGCCATCGCGCTGCGGAATGTTGTTCGTGAAGCAGTAGATGTTTTCCTGGAAACCATCGTTCCACTGCAGCGCCACTTCCACGCCGATGCCGTCTTTCTCGGTGGAGAAATAGAAAATGTTCGGGTGGATAGGCGTTTTGTTCTTGTTCAGGTACTCAACAAACGCCTTGATGCCGCCTTCGTAGTGGAAATGGTCCTCTTTGCCGTCACGCTTATCGCGTAGACGAATGGACACGCCGGAGTTCAGGAAGGAGAGCTCACGCAGGCGTTTCGCCAGGATGTCATATTCAAATTCGGTCACATTGGTGAAGGTTTCATGGCTCGGCCAGAAACGCACCTGGGTGCCCGTTGCTTCTGTTTCACCCGTTACCGCCAGCGGCGCTTGCGGCACACCGTGTACGTAGGTTTGCTGATGAACTTTGCCTTCACGGCGGATCACCAGTTCAAGCTTCTGGGACAGGGCGTTGACCACTGATACGCCTACGCCGTGCAGGCCGCCAGAAACTTTATAGGAGTTATCGTCGAACTTACCGCCCGCGTGGAGCACCGTCATGATCACTTCCGCCGCAGACACCCCTTCTTCCGGGTGAATGCCAGTCGGAATACCACGGCCATCATCCGTTACGGAAACGGAGTTATCGGCATGGATCGTGACGACGATGTCTTTACAGTGTCCGGCGAGCGCTTCGTCGATAGCGTTATCTACCACCTCAAATACCATGTGGTGCAGACCGGTGCCGTCATCCGTGTCGCCGATATACATACCCGGGCGCTTACGCACCGCATCCAGCCCTTTCAGGACTTTGATACTCGAGGAGTCATAGGAATTCGACATCAACGTTTCTCGCTCATTAGTTCTTGGGTTAATCCGTTATTTTACCCTGTTCCACGGCGAACATCTTCGAATTTTTGTCCGCCATATCCATCACATGTTCTGCACTTATCGCACTCACAAAGACTTGTGACTGAGTCGCCTTTAAGCGGCTCGCCAGCAGGCCACGACGTGCATCATCCAGTTCAGAGGCAAAATCATCTATCAGGTAGAGACAGCGGCGTCCGCTCTCTCGGGTTAAAAACTCACCCTGCGCCAGACGCAACGCGCACATCAGCAGTTTGAGCTGCCCGCGGGACAGCGTGTCCTCTACCGGGGCACCGTCGGCACGGATCCGAAAATCCGCTTTATGCGGCCCGTGCGCGGTATAGGTCAACATTCTGTCGCGCTCAAAATTGCGCGCCAGCACGTCGGCATAATCGCTTTCTTTTTCCCAGCCGCGCTGGAAAGAGAAGGTAAGCGTGAATTCAGGTAAAAATTGCTGGCAGGTGTCTGCCATATCTTCGGCGATGGCGCGGCTGTAATCACTACGCCATTGGCTGATTTGTTCGGCCAGGGGGATCAGTTCTTTGTCCCACGGGCGAAGCTGTTCGTAGCGGGTTACCTGGCGCAGCGCGGCGTTACGCTGCTTGAGCAGCCGCTTTAAATTGCTCCAGGCGACAAAGAAGCCCGCCTGATTGTGAAAGCATCCCCAATCCAGGAACGCTCTACGGTATTTGGGGCCGCCGCCGAGCAAAGTAAACCCCTCGGGGGTAATTAATTGCATCGGCATCATCAGCGCCAGCTCCGCCACTTTATGGCCATCGGTGCCGTCGATGCGCACTTTACTGTCGCCGTCGCGATCTTTGGTCAGGCCGATCGCCGTTTCCCGCTCGCCCTCTTGTAAGCGGCCATGCAGCACAAACGCGTCCTGCTCGTGGCGGATGACCCGGCCAATCTGCAAACTGCGAAACGCCCGGCCATGGCCGAGCGTATAGATAGCTTCCAGCACGCTGGTTTTGCCGCTGCCGTTCGCGCCAACCAGGAAGTTAAAGCCGGGAGAAAGTTGGAGATCCGCGCTTTCGATGTTGCGAAAGTCGCGGATTAACAAGCGGGTGAGCGACATTACAGTCTCATTGGCATAACAACGTAAGCAGCCGACTGCGATGCGGCATCTTCAATCTGTACACTCGATACCGAGTCCGTCAGCAGAATGCGCACATTTTCGCACTTAAGCGCATTCAGCACGTCCAGCACGTAGCTAACGTTAAAACCGATCTCCATCTCGGTGCCCGCGTAGGTCACGTCGAGGATCTCTTCGGCTTCTTCCTGTTCCGGGTTGTTAGCGGTGATTTTCAGCTGGTTTTCGCTGACGTACAGACGCACGCCGCGGAACTTCTCGTTAGAGAGAATAGCCGCCCGGGCGAATGCCTGTTTCAGCAGGTCACAGCCCGCATCCAGGTGTTTATCCGGATTTTTCGGCAATACGCGACGATAGTCAGGGAAACGGCCATCCACCAGCTTGGAGGTGAAGATGTAGTCGTTAACGTGAGCGCGAATATTGTTGCTGCCAATCTGAATGCGCAGCGGGCTGTCGCCGCCATCGAGCATACGCATCAGCTCCAGCACGCCTTTACGCGGCACGATCACCGAATGGTTTGGCAGCGGTTGGCCTACCGGCATCGCGCATACCGCCAGACGATGTCCGTCGGTCGCCACGGTGCGCAGCTCTTCGCCTTCGGTTTCAAACAGCATCCCGTTCAGGTAATACCGCACGTCCTGATGGGCCATGGAGAACTGGGTCGCTTCGATCAGGCGCTTCATGGTGGCCTGCGGGAGCGTGAACTCCACTTCGCTCTGCCAGTCGTCCAGATTCGGGAAGTCCGCCGCCGGTAACGTAGACAGCGAGAAGCGGCTGCGCCCGGAGCGCACCAGCATTCTGTCGCCTTCCAGCGTAACGGCGATTTCCGCCCCTTCCGGCAAGCCACGGCAGATATCGAAGAATTTGCGCGCCGGCACGGTGGTCGCGCCCGCCTGGTGCGGTAGCGACAGCGCCACGCGCGCGATCATCTCCATTTCGAGATCGGTTCCGGTCAGCGAAAGGGTCCCGTCCGTCACCTGCAACAGCAGGTTTCCGAGGATCGGTAACGTCGGACGGCCGCCTAACGGGCCGCTAACCTGCTGGAGCGGTTTTAATAAATGTTCACGTTCAACGGTAAATTTCATAGCGTCACGAAGATAATGTTCTGATTAAATTGGAGAAATCTTCTTTGATATCATGGCTTTCTTCACGCAACTGCTCAATCTTACGGCAGGCGTGGAGAACCGTGGTATGGTCGCGGCCACCAAACGCATCGCCGATTTCCGGCAGGCTGTGGTTGGTTAGCTCTTTGGCCAGCGCCATCGCCATCTGGCGCGGACGCGCTACCGAACGGGAGCGCCGTTTGGAGAGCAAATCCGCCACCTTGATCTTGTAATACTCCGCCACCGTCTTTTGAATATTGTCGATGGTGACCAGCTTTTCCTGAAGCGCCAGCAGATCGCGCAGGGCTTCACGCACGAAGTCGATGGTAATCGCCCGCCCGGTAAAGTTGGCGTTGGCGATCACCCGGTTCAGTGCGCCTTCCAGCTCACGCACGTTGGATCGCAGGCGTTTGGCGATAAAGAACGCCACTTCACCCGGCAGGCGAATATCGTTCTCGTCGGCCTTTTTCATCAGGATCGCGACGCGCGTTTCTAACTCTGGCGGTTCAATGGCAACCGTCAGCCCCCAGCCGAAGCGCGATTTCAGACGATCCTCCACCCCGTTGATCTCTTTTGGATAACGATCCGAGGTAAGAATGATCTGCTGATTGCCTTCCAGCAGGGCGTTAAAGGTGTGGAAAAACTCTTCCTGCGAACGCTCTTTGTTGGCGAAAAATTGAATATCGTCAATTAACAGCGCGTCCACCGAACGGTAATAGCGTTTGAACTCTTCAATGGCGTTGTTCTGCAGCGCTTTCACCATGTCCTGAACGAAGCGTTCTGAGTGCATGTAAACCACTTTGGCATTGGGTTTACGCGCCATGATGCCGTTGCCTACCGCGTGCAGCAGGTGCGTTTTACCCAGGCCGGTTCCACCATACAGGAACAGCGGGTTATACGCGCCGCCAGGATTATCCGCCACCTGACGGGCCGCCGCGCGCGCCAGCTGGTTGGATTTACCCTCAACGAAATTATCAAAGGTGTGTTTAACGTTAACGTTGGAGCGATATGACGGCTCCGCAGGCGCAGGCACATTATCCCATGCCGGGCGCGCCGGTGCGGCAGGCGCAACCTGGGCGGGTTTGGCCTGGCTTGCCGGGATGGCATTACTGCGCACCACGGGCTTGGTTCCCACTTCAAAACGCAGCAGCGGGGCGTCAGCACCGCAGAAATCATTCAGCAGGCCGTTAATATTATTGAGGTACTTATCCCTGACCCAATCGAGCACGAAACGGTTTGGCGCATACAAAGCCAGCGTGTTGTCGCTCAGTTCCGCCTGTAGGGGGCGTATCCACATACTGAATTCTGTGGCTGGTAACTCATCCTGCAATCGGGCAAGACACTGCTGCCAAAGCGAAAGTGACACGGCGGACTCCACTCGAACAACGTCGATAGACGAAGACTGAAACATTCATGATTGTTGACACGCGCTGACAAGCCCGAAGAGGGAGCGCGTGAACCGCTATCTGCGGTATTACCCCGATGTCTGGATCAACGGATCGCGATCGGGACCGCGGATCATAGCGTAAAGCGCGCCAGAGATCTTCTGTTTCTCACAGATTCTTCCTGATTTATCCACAGGGGGGATCGGGCCGACTAAGTGTAATCGATCGTTGCGGGCGCGTGTGTCTTATTGCCCGCTATATCGGAAAATTTAATGACGATCGTATAAAAATGGGAGAAACGATCTAACGGGGATCCCGCCGGATCCTTGCACTTTATTGTCATGCCCGTATAATTCCCCACCCGGCGCGTTATGGCGCGGATTTTACGGCCTGTTTCCTGCTTGTTTTTCGTGCTCCACGGGGCGGAAAAGCGCGGTAAATAAGGAAAGTGAATTGACTCCGGAGTGTACAATTATTACAATCCGGCCTCTTTAATCATCCATGACTTCGACGTGAGTCGTTCGGCAGCCCGTCCGCGCATACGCAAAGTCAGTGAATTTATTCAAGTTTAGGTAGAAATCGCCATGAAACGCACTTTTCAACCGTCTGTACTGAAGCGCAACCGTTCTCACGGCTTCCGTGCTCGTATGGCTACTAAAAATGGTCGTCAGGTTCTGGCACGTCGTCGTGCTAAAGGCCGCGCTCGTCTGACCGTTTCTAAGTAATAAAAGCTAACCGCCTGGTGGTTAAGCTCGCATTTCCCAGGGAGTTACGTTTGTTAACTCCCAATCATTTCACTTTCGTCTTCCAGCAGCCACTTCGGGCTGGCACGCCGCAAATCACCATCCTCGGCCGCCTTAACTCGCTGGGGCATCCCCGTATCGGTCTTACCGTCGCGAAAAAAAACGTAAAACGTGCCCATGAGCGCAATCGGATTAAACGTCTGACGCGTGAAAGCTTTCGTTTACGTCAGCATGAACTCCCGCCGATGGATTTTGTGGTGGTCGCGAAACGCGGTATTGCCGATCTCGATAATCGGGCGCTTTCGGAAGCATTGGAAAAGTTATGGCGCCGCCATTGTCGCCTGGCTCGCGAGTCCTGATCGGTCTCATCCGGGTCTATCAACGCCTGATAAGTCCGCTTCTCGGGCCGCACTGCCGTTTCACACCAACCTGTTCTCACTACGGAATTGAGGCATTGCGCAGGTTTGGAGTGATAAAAGGCAGTTGGTTGACAGTGAAACGCGTATTAAAATGCCACCCTTTACACCCAGGTGGCGACGACCCCGTCCCGCCAGGACCTTTTGATACCAGAGAACACTAACGATGGATTCGCAACGCAATCTCCTTCTCATCGCTTTGTTGTTCGTGTCTTTCATGATCTGGCAAGCCTGGGAGCAGGATAAAAATCCTCAGCCCCAGCAACAGCAGACCACGCAGACTACGACCACCGCAGCGGGTAGTGCCAGCCAGGGCGTACCAGCCAGTGGCCAGGGGAAACTCATTACGGTTAAAACCGACGTCCTGTCTCTTACCATCAACACGCGTGGTGGTGATATTGAGCAGGCTCTGCTTTTGGGCTACCCGAAAGAGCTGGGTTCTAACGAACCGTTCCAACTGCTGGAAACCACGCCGCAGTTTATCTATCAGGCACAAAGTGGCCTGACTGGCCGCGACGGCCCGGATAACCCGGCTAACGGCGCGCGTCCGCTGTATAACGTTGAGAGCGATAGCTTTGCGCTGGCTGACGGCCAGAACGAGCTGGTGATCCCGCTGACCTGGACCGATGCCGCAGGCAACACCTTTACCAAATCCTTCACCCTGAAGCGCGGTGAATATGCGGTGAACGTGGGCTACAACGTGCAGAACGCCAGTGAGAAGCCGCTTGAGCTGTCTACCTTTGGCCAGTTGAAGCAGACCATCAATCTGCCAACCCATCGTGATACCGGCAGCAACAACTTTGCGTTGCACACCTTCCGTGGCGCGGCGTATTCGACCCCTGACGCGAAGTATGAAAAATACAAGTTTGACACCATCGCCGATAACGAGAACCTGAACGTCAGCTCTAACGGCGGCTGGGTTGCGATGCTGCAACAGTACTTCGCCACCGCGTGGGTACCACGTAACGACGGCGCGAATAACTTCTATACCGCTAACCTGGGTAACGGCGTAGCGGCAATTGGTTATAAATCTGCACCGGTTCTGGTTCAGCCTGGCCAGACTGGCACGCTGGGCAGCACCCTGTGGGTTGGCCCGGAAATTCAGGACAAAATGGCTGCCGTTGCGCCGCACCTGGATTTAACCGTGGATTACGGCTGGTTGTGGTTTATCTCTCAGCCGCTGTTTAAGCTGCTGAAGTGGATCCACAGCTTCCTGGGCAACTGGGGCTTCTCGATCATCGCTATCACCTTTATCGTTCGTGGCGTGATGTACCCGCTGACTAAAGCGCAGTACACCTCGATGGCGAAAATGCGTTTGCTGCAGCCGAAGATTCAGGCGATGCGCGAGCGTCTGGGCGATGATAAGCAACGCATCAGCCAGGAAATGATGGCGCTGTACAAGTCGGAAAAAGTGAACCCGCTGGGTGGCTGCTTCCCGCTGCTGATTCAGATGCCTATCTTCCTTGCGCTGTACTACATGCTGATGGGTTCCGTGGAGCTGCGCCATGCGCCGTTCGCCCTGTGGATCCATGACTTGTCAGCCCAGGACCCGTACTACATTCTGCCGATCCTGATGGGCGTGACGATGTTCTTCATCCAGAAGATGTCGCCGACCACCGTGACCGACCCGATGCAGCAGAAGATCATGACCTTTATGCCGGTCATCTTTACGGTCTTCTTCCTGTGGTTCCCGTCAGGTCTGGTGCTGTACTATATCGTCAGCAACCTGGTGACCATCCTTCAGCAGCAGCTGATTTATCGTGGTCTGGAGAAACGTGGTCTACATAGCCGCGAGAAGAAAAGCTCTTAATCCGATAGTCGGTAAAAGCTAATATGGAAGGCGGTCGATAGACCGCCTTTTTTATTGTTCAGTATTAACAGACAGAAACCACAGAGAAATTTCATGAGCCATAACGACACTATCGTCGCCCAGGCCACCCCTCCGGGACGTGGCGGCGTGGGCATTCTGCGTATCTCCGGCCTGAAAGCGCGCGATGTGGCGCAGGCGGTGCTGGGCAAACTGCCGAAGCCGCGCTATGCCGACTATCTGCCGTTTCGCGATGTGGA
The DNA here is from genome assembly GCF_007570865.1 of Atlantibacter subterraneus. Classification (GTDB taxonomy): domain Bacteria; phylum Pseudomonadota; class Gammaproteobacteria; order Enterobacterales; family Enterobacteriaceae; genus Atlantibacter; species Atlantibacter subterraneus. The sequence continues at coordinate 417,089 of NZ_VLPS01000008.1, forward strand.
TAACGCCGCGCTCGATCAGGGCATCGCCCTGTGGTTTCCTGGCCCTAACTCCTTTACCGGCGAAGACGTGCTGGAATTACAGGGCCACGGCGGCCCGGTGATCCTTGACCTGCTGTTAAAGCGCATCCTGACTATTCCCGGCGTACGCATCGCAAAGCCCGGCGAGTTTTCCGAGCGCGCCTTCCTGAACGATAAGCTCGATTTAGCCCAGGCCGAAGCGATTGCCGACCTGATCGACGCCAGCTCAGAGCAGGCGGCGCGTTCGGCGCTCAACTCATTGCAGGGTGCATTTTCCACCCGCGTGAATCAGTTGGTGGAAGCACTTACTCACCTGCGAATCTACGTGGAAGCGGCCATCGACTTCCCGGATGAAGAGATCGACTTCCTTTCCGATGGCAAAATCGAAGCGCAGCTTAACGACGTAATGGCCGATCTCGACGCGGTACGCGCCGAAGCGCGCCAGGGCAGCCTGCTGCGTGAAGGGATGAAAGTGGTGATCGCCGGGCGGCCAAACGCCGGAAAATCGAGCCTGCTGAACGCACTGGCGGGCCGTGAGGCCGCGATTGTCACCGATATCGCCGGGACCACGCGCGATGTACTGCGCGAGCATATCCACATTGACGGCATGCCGCTGCATATCATCGATACCGCCGGTCTGCGCGAAGCCAGCGATGAAGTCGAACGCATTGGCATTGAACGCGCCTGGCAGGAAATCGAGCAGGCGGACCGGGTGCTGTTTATGGTGGACGGCACCACCACCGATGCCACCGATCCGGCAGCGATTTGGCCCGATTTTATCGCCCGCTTACCGGAAAAGTTGCCGATTACCGTGGTGCGTAACAAAGCGGATATCACCGGCGAAACCCAGGGGCTAAGCGAAGTGAATGGTCACTCACTTATTCGCCTGTCGGCACGTACCGGCAATGGCGTCGACGTGCTGCGCGACCATCTGAAACGCAGCATGGGCTTTGATACCAATATGGAAGGCGGCTTCCTGGCGCGCCGTCGTCATTTGCAGGCGCTGGAAACCGCCGCCCAGCATCTGGAGCAAGGTAAAGCGCAGCTGCTGGGCGCATGGGCGGGCGAGCTGCTGGCGGAAGAACTGCGTCTCGCCCAGCAGAGCCTGAGCGAAATCACCGGGGAATTTACGTCTGATGATTTGCTGGGACGGATTTTTTCCAGCTTTTGTATTGGCAAGTAATGCTTCACGATGCCGCAGTAGCCGAAGGCTATTGCGGCTTCACGTCCTCTTTCCCCGCTATAAATATCGCGACAAACCAAACCGTTGAATCAAGGAGATTCCTGATATTTTCCTGGATTAATAAATAAGTGATGTGCGTTTATTTTCTGGATTTTAACTGTGATATTAATCACAATTAAAATAATCACTGATGGACAAATATTTTGATTAACATAATGTAGCAATGTGTCTAATCAGGATAACTCAATCATGATTATCTTAAATACATACATCATCTCTAAATGGTTTAATGTTGACAATACCATTGCCTATCATCATCCTTAATTCTCTTCGCTCCACCTCTACCAAAAAATAAAATAGATTTCATACAATCTATTGATTTGGTATGCCCTGAATAAATCCGCTCATTATTTTGGTTGCAGCATGCAGCCCTGGATACGCTTACGCCGCGTATTTCAGGTGAATCACTGCAATAGCAATAAATGCGCTACGGATTATAAAAGACATACTCAAAAACTTTTTCTTGATTATTTCTCGATAAATAGTCACCAGGTTCTTTATCATCGAATTACCCAAGGATTATGTAATGGAAAACTTTAAGCATTTACCTGAACCGTTCCGCATCAGAGTGATCGAACCCGTTAAACGCACTACCAGAGAGCATCGCGAAAGCGCCATTATTAAATCAGGGATGAACCCATTCCTGTTGGATAGCGAAGATGTATTTATCGATTTATTGACCGATAGCGGTACCGGCGCGGTCACGCAAAATATGCAAGCGGCGATGCTGCGCGGTGACGAAGCTTATAGCGGTAGCCGCAGCTATTATGCGTTAGCGGACGCGGTAAAAAATATTTTTGGCTATCAGCACACCATTCCTACGCATCAGGGACGTGGCGCTGAACAAATTTATATTCCGGTGTTAATCAAAAAACGTGAGCAGGAAAAAGGTTTAGACAGGACCAAAATGGTTGCTTTCTCAAACTATTTCTTCGATACCACGCAAGGCCATAGCCAAATTAACGGTTGCACTGTTCGCAACGTTTATATTAAAGAAGCTTTCGACACCGCTGTACGCTACGACTTTAAAGGTAACTTCGATCTCGAAGGATTAGAGCGCGGGATTGATGAAGTCGGTGCCAATAACGTACCGTATATTGTCGCAACGATTACCAGTAACTCTGCGGGTGGCCAGCCGGTATCGTTAGCAAACCTGAAAGCCATGTACCGTATCGCTAAAAAATACGATATTCCAGTAGTCATGGACTCGGCACGTTTTGCAGAAAACGCGTATTTCATTCAGAAGCGTGAAGCGGAATATAAAGACTGGAGCATCCAGGAAATTACCCGCGAAACTTATAAATATGCAGATATGCTCGCCATGTCCGCGAAAAAAGACGCCATGGTGCCGATGGGGGGATTACTCTGCATCAAGGATGACAGTTTCCTGGATGTTTATACCGAGTGCAGAACCCTTTGCGTAGTCCAGGAAGGCTTCCCTACCTACGGCGGTTTAGAAGGCGGCGCAATGGAGCGTCTGGCGGCCGGCCTGTATGATGGCATGGGGCAAGACTGGCTGGCTTACCGTATCGCTCAGGTACAGTATTTAGTTGATGGTCTTGAAGCCATTGGCGTAACCTGCCAGCAAGCGGGCGGCCATGCGGCATTTGTTGATGCCGGTAAATTATTACCGCATATTCCTGCTGAGCAATTCCCTGCTCAGGCGCTTGCTTGCGAATTATATAAAGTGGCTGGCATCCGGGCCGTTGAAATTGGATCGTTCCTGTTGGGTCGCGATCCCAAAACCGGCAAACAATTACCCTGCCCGGCAGAATTGCTCCGCTTAACGATTCCACGTGCAACCTATACCCAGACGCATATGGACTTCATCATTGAAGCATTCCAGCATGTAAAAGAAAATGCGGCGAATATTAAAGGCCTGACGTTTACCTACGAGCCTAAAGTATTACGTCACTTCACGGCTAAACTTAAAGAAGTTTAATAGCAAAGAGATTGGGTGGTTAGCAATAACCACCCAAAACCATAAACTTTCATTGAGTTATTGCAAACATTATCAATTATAGCTTGCTATAATTAATGAGGCATCATGGAAGAAAATTCGAATCCTAAACACTCAGCGTTTTGGGGCGTTATGGTAATTGCTGGGACGGTGATTGGCGGGGGGATGTTTGCTTTACCTGTTGATCTCGCAGGCGCCTGGTTTTTCTGGGCCGCTTTCATTTTAATAATCGCCTGGTTTTCAATGCTGCACTCGGGGCTATTATTATTAGAAGCCAACTTAAACTATCCCGTCGGTTCCAGTTTTAACACCATTACTAAAGATTTACTTGGCAACACCTGGAATATCGTCAGCGGTATTACCGTCGCCTTTGTTCTCTATATCCTCACCTATGCTTATATCTCTGCTAATGGCGCGATCATTAGCGAAACTATCGCCATTAACATGGGGTCGCACGTCAATCCGCGAATTATTGGTATTTGTACCGCCGTGTTTGTTGCCAGCGTCTTATGGATAAGTTCATTAGCCGCAAGCAGGATCACTTCCCTGTTTCTGGGGATAAAAATCATTGCTTTTGTTATTGTTTTTGGTTCGTTTTTCTTCCAGGTTGACTATTCAATATTACGGGACGCTGGTGGAACCGGCGGCATTGATGCATCCTACTTCCCGTATATCTTCATGGCAATGCCCGTGTGCCTGGCCTCTTTTGGCTTTCACGGAAATATTCCCAGCCTGATCATTTGTTATGGAAAGCGAAAAGATAAACTTATAAAAAGTATCGTTTTAGGCTCGCTGTTGGCGCTGGTTATTTACCTGTTCTGGTTATATTGCACGATGGGTAATATTACTCGGGAAAGTTTCAAGGAAATTATCTCATCGGGCGGAAATGTCGATTCGCTGGTCAAATCTTTCCTCGGCACTAAACAACACGGGATTATAGAATTCTGCTTACTGGTGTTTTCTAACCTCGCCGTAGCCAGTTCGTTCTTTGGCGTGACGTTAGGATTATTTGATTATCTGGCAGACTTATTCAAAATGGATAATTCGCCATCAGGTCGTCTGAAGACCGTTTTATTAACCTTTCTCCCCCCTGCGGTTCTCTACCTGATTTTCCCTAATGGCTTTATCTATGGCATTGGTGGCGCAGGATTGTGTGCAACGGTATGGGCGGTAATCATTCCTGCCGCACTCGCTTTAAAGGCGCGGAAAAAATTCCCAGATCAAATGTTTACCGTATGGGGCGGCGTCCTGATCCCTTCCATTGTTATCTTGTTCGGTGTTGTCGTCATCCTCTGCTGGTTCGGTAATGTGTTCCATCTGTTGCCGCGATTCGGTTAATCACAACGCTCGCCAACTTCCCGTCTTACTGAGCCGCTCCTCCCCGGAGCGGCTATTCTGGTCTATCGACACGGTTTCCTGATTCGTTAAAGCGACAGCATTCAGCTTAATGAATTGTAAAAGTGACGTTTTGGGCTTTTCGAAACCTTAATTCCGCATTAAAACCTAAGAACTATGCGCGATAATGTTGATTATCGTTTCCCTACCCTGACCATTATCATGGAGCGACAAATGGCAACGCATTTTGCTCGAGGACTGTTAAGCCCCGACGCCCCCTTATCTCCACGACTGTGCGCCGCAAGTCTTGAGCTGGCGCGACAGTTACCCGAACACCGACGCCAGCGCTTTTTAGCTTCCCGTTCGTTGCTCGCCGAAATGATGTTCCGCTTTTTTGGTATTAAGACCCTTCCTCCTCTTCACACCACGCCGCAGGGTAAACCACAGTTTAGGGATCGCGAGATGGCGGATTTCTCCATCGCTTACGCCGGGAATATAGTAGGCGTCGCGCTGACAACGGAAGGACGCTGCGGCCTGGATATGGCGCTCCAGCGCACCACGCGCGGGTTTTCGTTACCCAATACCGGCGATCAGGCGTATCCGTTTACCAGTAATGAATCGACGTGGATCGCCAGGCAACACGACGTCATCGAAGCCAAAACCCAGCTGGTGACGTTACGCCATAGCGTGCTGAAAATGATGGGTGAAAAGGATCAAGCCTCGGATACGGTACAGCTCCAGCCCGCTGCCGGTAAATTGCGGGTGGCAAACTGCCCTCAGGTAGAATCGATTTGCGATGCGGAGGATATCCTGATTTGGTCGGTTGCCGCCTCGCCCGCCATCGAAAAGCTGACGCTATGGCAATACCATCAGCAGAACTGGAAAATCCTGCCGGACATTCCGACCCGTCGCAACGATGAGGCCTCGCGCCTGATGCGTTTTACCAGCCTGCCGGCTGAAAAAGCTCATATACTCAATCATCCGCATTCCGTAACGTCAGGGAGTCATCATGTCTGAATCACTAAAAGTTGTGACACTACTGGGAAGCCTGCGTAAAGGCTCGTTTAACGCCATGGTTGCGCGTACGCTGCCGAAGCTGGCACCGGCAGGGATGGACATCGCCGCGCTGCCGACCATCGCGGATATCCCGCTGTATGACGCTGATATCCAGCAGGACGAAGGTTTTCCGCAGAGCGTGGAAGCGATTGCGGCGCAAATCCGCGAAGCCGACGGCGTAGTGATTGTCACGCCGGAATATAACTATTCGGTGCCGGGCGGCCTGAAGAACGCCATCGACTGGCTGTCGCGCCTGCCCAACCAGCCGCTGGCGGGCAAGCCGGTGCTGATCCAGACCAGTTCTATGGGTGCCATTGGCGGCGCGCGCTGCCAGTATCATCTGCGCCAGATCCTGGTGTTCCTTGACGCCATGGTGATGAACAAGCCGGAGTTTATGGGCGGGGTGATCCAGAATAAAGTGGATACTCAGACGGGCGAAGTGATTGACCAGAGTACCCTTGACCATCTGACCGGGCAGTTAACGGCGTTTGGGGAGTATATTCAGCGAGTGCGTAACTGATGTGAAAAGGGCCAGCAATGCTGGCCCTTGTTGATTAATGCGCGTCGATAAACACGATTTTCAGGGTGAACAGCAGCGCCACCACCACCACGCAGGCGCTCAGATCGCGGAAGCGGCCGGTGAACACTTTCATCACGCAGTAGGAGATAAAGCCCAGCGCGATGCCTTCGGTGATAGAGAAGCTAAACGGCATCATCACGGCAGTGATAAACGCCGGCACCGCTTCGGTAAGGTCATCCCACTTCACGCGCGCCAGGCTTGACGTCATCAGCACGCCCACATAAATCAGCGCGCCCGCAGCCGCATAGCCCGGTACCATGCCCGCCAGCGGTGACAGGAAGATAACCAGCAGGAACAGCAGCCCGACGATCACGGCAGTAAGGCCAGTGCGGCCACCTACGGACACCCCGGAAGACGATTCGATGTAAGCGGTCACTGACGACGTACCGATAAACGAACCGGTTACCGACGAAATACTGTCGACATACAGCGCCTGCTTCATGCGCGGGAAGCGGCCTTTTTCATCGGTCAGGCCCGCTTTATCCGTCACGCCAATCAGGGTACCGGAGGAATCGAACAGGTTTACCAGCATGAAAGAGAAAATAACGCCCGCCAGGCCGATGTTCAGCGAGCCCGCCAGATCCACCTGGCCCACTACGCTCATCACGCTCGGCGGCGCAGAAACAATCCCATGATACTGCACATCGCCCAGCATCCAGCCCAGCAGCGTGGTGACAACGATAGACACCAGTACCGCAGCGTGAATATTACGCGACGCCAGAACGGCGATGATAAAGAAGCCCAGCGCGCCCAGCAGCGTGGAGTGGGACGTCAGATTACCGATGGTGACCAGGGTTTCCGGGTTCGCCACGATGATCCCGGCGTTTTTCAGACCCATCATGCCGATAAACAGACCGATACCGCTGGTAATGCCCACGCGCAGGCTGACCGGGATGTTGGCGATCATCCAGTAACGCACGCGGAAAATAGTCAGGATCAGCAGGCCGACCGCGCCCCAGAAAATCGCGCCCATGCCGATTTGCCAGGAAAGGCCCATTGCGCCCACCACCACAAACGCGAAAAAGGCGTTAAGGCCCATCGCAGGTGCCAGCGCCACCGGCAGGTTGGCGAATAAACCCATCAGGATACTGCCGAAGGCAGCGATCAGACAGGTCGTCACAAAGACGGCGCTGGTATCCATGCCAGCCGCGCCCAGAATTTGCGGGTTTACGAAAACGATATACACCATCGTCAGGAAAGTCGTGATACCGGCAATCACTTCGGTACGGGCGGTTGTGCCGTGTTCACGCAGTTTAAACACGCGCTCAAGCACCCCCGGTTGCGAAGCCGGAGTAGCGTTTTGTTGGCTCATTATCAGTTTCCGAACATGAGGAGGGAAAATTCGCCGGTTATCCTATACCAAAAAAGCGTCAGTTTGACGGCTGTCACAGACTTTTTTTCATTGATTTTGCTTATACGGGATCGTTTGCGCGGGGCAAAAATTTGCGCAATCAGGTAAAATGCCGTTTCATTCTCAAAAAAGGAAACGGCATGTCCCGGATTGATGCGGTATTTTTTGACTGTGATGGCACGTTAGTCGACAGCGAAGTGATCTGCTCTAAAGCTTACGTGCATATGTTTGCGCAATATGGCATCCAGCTCGATCTGGAGGAGGTGCATAAGACCTTCAAGGGGATAAAGCTCTACGAAATCATCGATACCATCAGCAATCAGCACGGCGTGAACCTGAACAAAGCCGATCTGGAAGCGGTGTATCGCGCTGAAGTCGCCAGGCTGTTTGAAAGCGAACTGGTGGAAATCGACGGCGCTGCGCAATTGCTGAAGAAGATGAAAGTGCCGATGTGCATCGTGTCTAACGGCCCGATCACCAAAATGCAGCACTCGCTGGGCAAAACCGGCATGCTCGACCACTTCCCGGATCTGCTGTACAGCGGGTATGACATTCAACGCTGGAAGCCGGACCCGGCCATCATGCATCACGCCGCCGATGCGATGCAGGTGGATGTGAAAAACTGCGTGCTGGTAGATGACTCGTCCGCAGGCGCGATGGCGGGTGTGGCGGCGGGCATGGAGGTGTATTACTTCTGCGCCGATCCGCACAACAAGCCGATCGATCATCCAAAAGTCACCTCTTTTACCGCCCTGTCGCAGTTGCCTGAGCTGTGGCGCGCGCGCGGTTGGGATATTACCGACTAGCCTGAATGAACAACGCCAGCGTTCGCTGGCGTTGTAGCTTTACTCTTTCGGGTCTTTGCCCGCCAGCAGCTTATCCAGCTCATCCCCGCCGACGTGACGGAAATCCTGGCCCTTCACGAAGTAGAAAATGTACTCGCAAATATTCTGGCAGCGGTCGCCGATACGCTCGATAGAGCGGGCGCAGAACAGGGCGGTCAGCACGCTGGGAATGGTGCGCGAGTCTTCCATCATATAGGTCATCAGCTGGCGCACGATGCCCTCATACTCCTGGTCTACTTTTTTATCTTCGCGGTAAATACGCACCGCTTCGTCCAGATCCATACGGGCGAACGCATCCAGCACATCGTGCAGCATCTGCACGGTGTGGCGGCCCAGGGATTCCAGGCTTACCAGCAGCGGCTGGTGCTGCTGGGAGAATTTCTCCAGCGCGGTACGGCAGATTTTGTCCGCCACATCGCCAATGCGTTCCAGCTCGGCAATGGTCTTAATGATCGCCATCACCAGACGCAGGTCGCTGGCGGTAGGCTGGCGTTTGGCAATGATGCGCACGCAGGCTTCATCGATGGCGACTTCCATCATGTTGACCTGCTGATCGCCCTCAATCACGCGCTTCGCCAGCTCACCGTCCTGGTTGTGCATAGCGGTAATCGCGTCAGAGAGCTGCTGTTCCACCAGCCCGCCCATTGTCATCACCTGGGTGCGGATATGTTCCAGCTCCGCATTAAACTGACCGGAAATATGTTTGTTGAGATTCAGATTGTCCATGGTTAACTCCCCATCAACCGTAGCGGCCAGTAATGTAATCTTCCGTTTGCTTCATCTTCGGCTTGGTAAAGATGTCATCCGTGTTGCTGAACTCGATCAATTCGCCAAGATACATAAACGCAGTATGGTCAGAACAACGCGCCGCCTGCTGCATGTTGTGCGTCACGATAACCACGGTGTAATCCTGCTTCAGCTCGGTGATCAGCTCTTCAATACGGCCAGTGGAGATCGGGTCGAGCGCCGAACAGGGTTCATCCAGCAGCAGGACTTCCGGGCGGATGGCAATACCGCGCGCGATGCACAGGCGCTGCTGCTGACCACCCGAGAGAGAGTACCCACTCTGGTGCAATTTATCCTTGGTTTCATTCCATAATGCGGCTTTGGTCAAAGCCCACTGCACGCGCTCGTCCATATCGCTGCGCGACAGCTTCTCAAACAGGCGCACGCCAAACGCGATGTTGTCGTAAATCGACATCGGGAACGGCGTCGGCTTCTGGAAAACCATCCCGACTTTGGCGCGCAGCAGCGCGATGTCCTGAGAGTGATTCAGAATGTTTTCGCCATCCAGCAGGATTTCGCCTTCCGCACGCTGCTCCGGGTAAAGCTCGAACATTTTGTTAAAGGTACGCAGCAGCGTGGATTTGCCGCAGCCGGACGGGCCGATAAACGCCGTCACTTCGTTTTTGGCGATATCCAGACTGATATTTTTCAGGGCATGGAATTTCCCGTAATAGAAGTTCAAATCACGAACCTGAATTTTACCGGGGGTGTGTTCAACCATACTCATCGTCTTCTTTTCCTCATCGACGCCGCATCCGCCGCGCCGCAGTAATTAACCGTGTTTGCTCTTCGCGAACAATACGCGCGCAAGGATGTTCAGTAACAGGACGCAGAGGGTAATAATCAGTACCCCGGCCCAGGCCAGCTGTTGCCATTCGGCAAACGGGCTCATGGCGAATTTAAAGATGGTCACCGGCAGGTTAGCGATAGGCTGCATCATATCGGTGCTCCAGAACTGGTTAGACAGCGCGGTAAACAGCAGCGGAGCCGTTTCACCTGCAATACGCGCCACCGCCAGCAGAACGCCGGTGATAATCCCGGAGACCGAGGCTTTCAGGGTGATCGCGGAAATCATCTTCCACTTCGGTGTACCCAGCGCATAGGCCGCTTCACGCAGGCTATCCGGCACCAGCTTCAGCATGTTCTCGGAAGTGCGGATAACGATAGGAATTTGCAGCAGCGCCAGCGCGATCACGCCTGCCCAGCCGGAGAAGTGCTCCATCTGCGCTACCACGATGGTATAGACAAACAGGCCAACCACAATCGACGGGGCAGAAAGCAGGATATCGTTAATAAAGCGGATCACTTCGGCAAGCCAGGATTTACGGCCATATTCAGCCAGATAGATGCCCGCCATGATGCCCAGCGGCGTACCAAATACGGTAGCCCACAGGATCAGTAACCCACTGCCCGCCAGGGCGTTGGCCAGACCGCCGCCCGCCGTGTTCGGCGGCGGGGTCATTTCGGTAAACAGCGCCAGCGACATGCCGTCAAAGCCGCGAGTGATCGTCGAGACTAAAATCCAGATCAGCCAGAACAGGCCGAAAGCCATCGTGGCCATCGACAGCGTCAGCGCGATGCGGTTTTTAGTCCGGCGGCGCGCCTGCATTTTGCGGCGCGATTCCGCCAGTTCCTGAGAGGATTGCAATTCGATGGTCGCCATTAGCGTGCCCCCTCGTTTTTCGCCAGACGCATAATCATCACTTTAGAGATCGCCAGCACGATAAAGGTAATCACGAACAGGATCAGACCCAGTTCCATCAGCGCGGCTACGTGCAGGCCGGATTCCGCTTCGGCGAATTCGTTGGCCAGCGCGGAGGTAATACTGTTGCCCGGCATATACAGCGAGGCGCTGTCGAGCTGGTAGGTGTTGCCGATAATAAAGGTCACCGCCATGGTTTCGCCCAGCGCGCGGCCCAGTCCGAGCATCACGCCGCCGATCACGCCGTTTTTGGTAAACGGCAGCACGATACGCCAGATCACTTCCCAGGTGGTACAGCCGATGCCGTAGGCCGACTCTTTCATCATCACCGGCGTTTGCTCAAACACATCACGCATTACCGCGGCAATGTACGGAATGATCATGATGGCGAGGATGACGCCCGCGGCCAGGATACCGATACCGAACGCCGGGCCGGAGAACAGCGCGCCAACGAACGGAATATTGGAGAGCACATTGCCCACCGGCTCCTGGAAATAAGTGGCGAACAGCGGGGCGAAGATAAACAGGCCCCACATGCCGTAAACGATACTCGGGATAGCCGCCAGCAATTCAATCGCAATACCCAGCGGGCGCTTCAGCCAGTTGGGGGCCAGCTCGGTCAGGAACAGGGCGATACCAAAGCTCACCGGCACCGCAATCAGCAGGGCGATAAACGAGGTTACCAGGGTTCCGTAGATCGGCACTAACGCGCCGTAGATGTCATTCGGCGCATCCCACTCTTTAGTCCACAGGAACGAGAAGCCGAATTTTTGAATGCTTGGCCATGAGGAGATGACCAGGGACACGATAATGCCGCCCATCAGCAATAGCACAATCAGCGCAGCCAGTTTTACCAGCGCGCTGAATATCATGTCACCGTTTTTCCCCGGAGGGGTAAATGCAGGCTTAGTGGCAGCCATAATTCACTCTTTTGTCAGAACCCTGAAAGCCGGCATTATCGCCAGTTTTCAGGGTATTGCCATTACCCGTGATGCGTCCGCCGGAAAATTTATTCCCGGCGGCTCAGGGGCAAATCAGTACAACGCTTTACCGCTGCTGTCTTTCACGTTGGTTTTCCATGCAGCACGAATCTGCTCAACCACGCTGTCCGGCAGGCTGGCGTAATCCAGGTCATTGGCCTGTTTCGCGCCATCTTTAAACGCCCAGTCGAAGAACTTCAGCACTTCAGCGCCCTGTTCCGGTTTCTTCTGCTCTTTGTGCACCAGGATGAAGGTAGTGGACGTAATCGGCCACGCCTCGTCACCTTTCTGGTTGGTCAGGTCCTGAGCGAAGGATTTACTCCAGTCAACGCCTTTGGCGGCGTTAGAGAAGCTCTCTTCGGTCGGGCTTACCGGTTTGCCATCAGCAGAAACCAGTTTGGTGTACGCCAGGTTGTTCTGCTTGGCATAAGCGTATTCCACATAGCCGATAGAGCCAGGCAGACGCTGTACGAACGCGGCGATGCCGTCGTTGCCTTTACCGCCCAGACCGGTCGGCCAGTTAACGGTAGAGCCAGAGCCTACTTTGGATTTCCACTCTTCGTTTACTTTCGCCAGGTAGCTGGTGAATACGAAGGAGGTACCGGAACCGTCAGCACGACGCACCACGGCGATGTTCTGAGACGGCAGTTTCAGACCAGGGTTGAGTTTAGCGATCGCTTCGTCATCCCATTTTTTGATTTTACCCAGGTAGATATCACCCAGGGTTTTACCATCCAGCACCAGTTCGCCGGATTTCACGCCCTGAAGATTCACTGCCAGCACCACGCCGCCAATCACGGTCGGGAACTGGAACAGGCCTTCCTGCTGAAGCTTTTCGTCGCTCAGCGGCGCATCAGAGGCACCAAAATCAACGGTATTCGCGATGATTTGCTTAACGCCGCCGGAGGAGCCGATACCCTGATAGTTCACTTTGCTGCCCGTGGACTTCTGGTAGGTATCTGCCCATTTGGCATACACCGGCGCAGGGAAGGTTGCACCGGCGCCAGTCAGGCTCGCCGCAGCATTAACGGCAAAAGCGCTCATCGATAAGGTCGCGGCGACAACAGTTGCGACGGTGGTACGCATAACTTTCATAATGTCTCCTGCTGGATCGTAATTCGTTGTTTAGTGGCTACGATGAGCAAAATAGGACACTTTGGTGACAGTTAAATGTACGAATTATGACAGTTTTATGACAAGCAAAATCCTGCGGAATTATCTTCAAATTAATTATTAAAAATCAGAGAGATAATAAGAATTATGACACTGACATTGCAGTGAAATTTTATTTTTGTGACAAGATAAAATGTAGTTCGGGATGGCCGATTGTCATAAAAAATCGGCAAGTTTTTTGGTTAAAAATCAGCCAAAAAAGCCTCACCAGGACGGTGAGGCTTGCAGGATTATTCTACGGTAACGGACTTGGCGAGGTTACGCGGCTGGTCCACGTCAGTGCCTTTGATCAGCGCAACGTGGTACGCCAGCAGCTGTAGCGGAACGGTATAGAAGATTGGCGCAATCACCTCTTCCACATGCGGCATCTCAATGATGTGCATGTTGTCGCTGCTGGTGAAACCGGTATCCTGGTCGGCGAAGACGTACAGCTGGCCGCCACGGGCGCGCACTTCTTCGATGTTGGATTTCAGTTTTTCCAGCAGTTCGTTGTTCGGTGCTACCACAATCACCGGCATATCAGCGTCAATCAGCGCCAGCGGGCCGTGTTTCAGTTCGCCAGCAGCATAGGCTTCGGCGTGGATATAGGAAATCTCTTTCAACTTCAGCGCGCCTTCCAGGGCGATCGGATACTGATCGCCACGGCCCAGGAACAGGGCGTGGTGCTTGTCGGAGAAATCTTCTGCCAGCGCTTCAATACGTTTGTCCTGAGACAGCATCTGCTCAATACGGCTTGGCAGCGCCTGCAGGCCGTGGACGATGTCGTGCTCGACAGAGGCATCCAGGCCCTTCAGACGCGCCAGCTTCGCCACCAGCATCAACAGCACCGTTAACTGGGTGGTAAACGCTTTGGTGGACGCCACGCCGATTTCAGTCCCGGCTTTAGTCATCAGCGCCAGATCGGATTCACGCACCAGCGAAGAGCCCGGAACGTTGCACACCGCCAGCGAGCCGAGGTAGCCCAGCTCTTTAGACAGACGCAGCGCCGCCAGGGTATCGGCGGTTTCGCCAGACTGAGACAGGGTGATCATCAGGCTGTTGCGACGCACGGCAGATTTGCGATAGCGGAATTCAGAGGCGATTTCCACGTCGCAGGAGACGCCCGCCAGCGCTTCGAACCAGTAGCGTGACACCATACCGGAGTTGTAAGACGTGCCGCAGGCGACGATCTGAATGTGCTCAACCTGAGAGAGCAGATCGTTAGCCTGAGGGCCCAGCTCGCTTAAATCCACCTCACCGTGGCTGATGCGCCCGGTCAGGGTGTTTTTAATCGCGTTCGGCTGCTCGTAAATCTCTTTCTGCATGTAGTGGCGGTAAACGCCTTTGTCGCCCGCGTCATATTGCAGATTGGATTCGATATCAGGCCGTTTCACTTCTGCGCCGGATTTATCCATGATGGTGACGGTGCGGCGGGTCACTTCCGCGATATCGCCCTCTTCCAGGAAGATAAAGCGGCGGGTCACCGGCAGCAGTGCCAGCTGATCGGAGGCGATAAAGTTTTCGCCCATGCCGAGGCCGATAACCAGCGGGCTACCGGAACGTGCGGCCAACAGCACGTCCGGGTTGCGGGTATCGACGATAACGGTGCCATACGCGCCGCGCAGCTGCGGAATGGCGCGCAGCACTGCATCACGCAGCGTACCGCCCTGCTCCAGCTCCCAGTGCACCAGATGCGCGATCACTTCGGTATCGGTCTGGGAAGCGAATGCGTAACCGCGCGCCTGCAACAGCTCGCGCAGCGGTTCATGGTTTTCGATAATGCCGTTATGCACCACCACGATGTGGTCGGATACATGCGGGTGCGCATTAATTTCCGACGGTTCGCCGTGGGTCGCCCAACGGGTATGCGCAATACCTGTGCCGCCATGCAGGGGCTGCTCTTCTGCGGCCTGCGCCAGCATCTGAACTTTGCCCAGACGACGTAAACGCGTCATCTCTCCGCTGCTGTTGATAACCGCAAGTCCCGCAGAGTCATAACCACGGTATTCCAGACGGCGTAATCCTTCGAGAAGGATTTCTGCAATATCACGCTGCGCGACTGCGCCAACAATTCCACACATAGTTTTGTTTCCTGATAATGGCGGTATGCCATAGGTTGTCAGTCGACCTTTGTTGCTCTTTTCGAGCGCCCCGAGCCTTGTAGAGAGTGGGGTTATTTTTGTGGTACTGCTTTCGGGGTGGAGAAATTATGATTTCCTCTCACCCCAGCCTCGCCTCACGGCAAGGATAATTATTTTTTCTTCACCGGACGCTGCCAGCCCTGAATATGGGTCTGTTTCACGCGGCTGATGACTAATTCATTTTCTTCAACATTACGGGTAACCGTGGTGCCCGCGCCGATCGTCACGCCACGCGCCACGGTCACCGGGGCCACCAGCTGCGTGTCGGAACCGACAAACACATCGTCGCCAATAATGGTTTTATGCTTATTTGCGCCATCGTAATTACAGGTAATGGTGCCCGCGCCGATATTCACGTTCGCGCCGATATCGGCATCGCCCAAATAGGAAAGATGGCCCGCTTTGGACCCTTTACCGAGACGCGCTTTTTTCATTTCTACAAAATTACCGACGTGCGCGCCTTCTTCAAGTTCCGCGCCCGGGCGCAAACGCGCAAACGGACCGATGGTGCAGGCCGCCTCAAGACGCGAATCTTCTACTACAGAGTAGGCGCTGATTTCACAGTCATCGCCAATCACACTGTTTTTTATTACACAGCCAGCGGCGATTTTTACCCGGTTGCCGAGGGTGACGTTGCCTTCGATGATCACATTGGTATCAATTTCGACGTCACGCCCGTGGGTTAACTCGCCGCGCAGATCGAAACGCGCCGGATCGCGCAGCATCACGCCCGCCAGCAGCAGTTTTTCCGCCTGCTCGGACTGATAGACCCGCTCCAGGCGTGCCAGCTGTAGACGGTTATTTACCCCTTCCACTTCGCTTAAGCGCTCGGGATGCACGGCGGCGATTTCGCGCCCTTCCTGCCAGGCGAGGGCGATAATATCAGTGATGTAATACTCACCCTGGGCGTTGTCGTTAGTGAGCTTCGACAGCCAGCGTTTTAAATCCGCGCCGTTGGCAATCAAAATACCGGTATTGATTTCATTAATCTGACGCTGTTCGTCGCTGGCGTCTTTATGCTCAACAATGCCCGTCACCTGGCCGTTTTCACGGGTGATGCGGCCATAGCCGGTGGGGTCGTCAAGTTTAACCGTCAGTAAGCCAATACCGCCTTGCGGTTTGGCATCCCGCAGCCGCGCCAGGGTATCGGTGGAGATAAGCGGTACGTCGCCGTAAAGCATCAGAATATCTTCGTCATCCGCGAAGAACGGCGCGGCCTGCTGCATGGCATGGCCGGTGCCTAACTGCTCGGCCTGCAATACCCAGTTTACGGCGTCATTATTCAGGGTCTGTTTTAGCAGATCGCCACCGTGGCCGTACACCAGATGCACCCGCTGGGCACCGACTTTTGTCGCCGCATCAATCACATGCTGCACCATCGGCTTGCCGGCAAGCGTGTGCAACACTTTTGGAAGATCGGAATACATGCGGGTGCCTTTGCCTGCGGCAAGGATAACCACGCTCATCACACTGTTCGCCATACGCGTCCTGTCTCTATAAAGTGAGTGAAGTAAAACGATTTACGTTTGAAAATTCTACATATTTTTCGCGGTAAAATGGATTGACGATATATTACTCGCTCAGGGTGAATATTGCTTTCCCGGACGGTTGCTTAATGTGTCCGATCGGGTTTTCTGGACATTTTTACGCGACGATTTCATTGCCATAAGGGTAATTCAACACTTAGTTTTTATAAAAAATTATCTGGGAAAATGACGTTGTCGCTTTGCAAAGCAAAGCGGGTTCAACGCGAATGATTATCCCGTTGGTTTTACTGTAAATGGCAATCACAGGAAGGAAACCACCCGAACAGGTGATAATGACGCGACGATCGAGAATGTGAATATCTTCCCGATATCGGGCAAAAAAAAATGCCAGTCATCAGACTGGCATTTTATCTTTCAAGCCGGTGTTACATCGCTTTTTTGGTTAACTCGATAACGCGCAGTTTGGCAATCGCTTTAGCCAGTTCAGCAGAAGCCTGAGCGTAATCCACGTCGCCGTGAGAGTTACGAATATGCTCTTCTGCCTTACGCTTCGCTTCCAGGGCTCGCGCTTCGTCGAGATCCTGACCGCGAATCGCGGTATCTGCCAGCACAGTCACGTTGCCCGGTTGCACTTCAAGAATGCCGCCAGAGAGATAAATAAACTCTTCATGACCGTGCTGCTTCACGATGCGGATCATACCAGGCTTAATGGCGGTGAGCAGCGGAGCGTGGCCCGGGTAAATCCCCAGTTCACCTTCACTACCCGTAACCTGGATTTTTTCCACCAGCCCTGTGAACATTTGCTGTTCAGCGCTGACGACATCCAGGTGGTAAGTCATTGCCATATCACCCTCCGATTAAGGCGTTAAAGTTTTTTGGCTTTTTCCACGGCTTCGTCGATGGAGCCAACCATGTAGAACGCCTGCTCCGGCAGGTGATCGTATTCGCCTTCCATGATGCCTTTAAAGCCACGGATAGTATCTTTCAGCGATACGTATTTGCCCGGAGAACCGGTAAACACTTCTGCCACGAAGAACGGCTGGGACAGGAAGCGCTGGATCTTACGCGCACGTGCTACCACCAGTTTGTCTTCTTCAGACAGTTCGTCCATACCGAGGATGGCGATGATGTCTTTCAGTTCCTGGTAACGCTGCAGGATGGACTGTACGCCACGCGCGGTGTCGTAGTGCTCCTGGCCAACAACCAGCGGATCCAGCTGACGGCTGGTGGAGTCCAGTGGGTCAACCGCAGGGTAGATACCCAGAGACGCGATCTGACGGCTCAGTACCACGGTTGCGTCAAGGTGCGCAAAGGTGGTGGCTGGTGACGGGTCAGTCAAGTCATCCGCAGGTACGTATACCGCCTGTACGGACGTGATAGAACCGGTTTTGGTGGAGGTGATACGTTCCTGCAGAACGCCCATCTCTTCCGCCAGGGTCGGCTGATAACCTACCGCAGAAGGCATACGGCCCAGCAGTGCGGATACTTCGGTACCGGCGAGGGTGTAACGGTAGATGTTATCTACGAACAGCAGAACGTCACGGCCTTCGTCACGGAATTTCTCAGCCATGGTCAGGCCGGTCAGCGCAACGCGCAGACGGTTTCCCGGCGGCTCGTTCATCTGGCCATAAACCAGGGATACTTTATCCAGAACGTTGGAGTCGGTCATTTCGTGGTAGAAGTCGTTACCCTCACGAGTACGCTCACCCACGCCCGCAAACACGGAATAACCGGAGTGCTCGATCGCGATGTTACGGATCAGCTCCATCATGTTTACGGTTTTACCTACGCCCGCACCACCGAACAGACCGACTTTACCGCCCTTAGCGAACGGACACATCAGGTCGATTACTTTGATGCCGGTTTCCAGCAGTTCCTGAGAGCTGGACAGCTCTTCATAGGACGGTGCCGCGCGGTGGATCGCCCAACGCTCTTCTTCGCCGATATCGCCTTTCATGTCGATCGGCTGACCCAGCACGTTCATGATACGGCCCAGGGTCGCTTTACCTACCGGGACTTCGATCGGGTGCTCGAGGTCTGCAACAGTCAGACCGCGGCGCAGGCCGTCGGAAGAACCCATTGCGATGGTACGCACGATACCGCCGCCGAGCTGCTGCTGCACTTCCAGCACCAGACGCTCATCACCATTTTGCACCTCAAGAGCATCGTACACGCGCGGTACGGCATCCTGAGGGAATTCGACGTCAACTACGGCGCCGATTACCTGGACAATTTTTCCAGTAGCCATCTTGAATCCTCTACGAATTAACCTGGTTATACCGCGGATGCACCACCGACGATTTCGGTGAGTTCCTGAGTAATGCTGGCCTGACGAGCTTTGTTGTATACCAACTGCAGCTCTTTAATCAGGCTGCCGCCATTGTCGGTAGCGGCTTTCATCGCCACCATACGTGCGGCCTGCTCGCTGGCCAGGTTTTCTACCACGCCCTGATAAACCTGAGATTCCACATAACGGCGCAGGAGGGTATCCAGCAGCGCTTTCGGATCGGGTTCGTACAGGTAATCCCAGGACTTGCGTTTTAATTCCTCATCATCATCCGCTGGCAATGGCAGCAGTTGCGTGATGGTCGGAACCTGAGACATGGTATTGATAAATTTGTTATTGACGATAAAAAGCTTGTCCAGACGCCCTTCATCATAGGCCTGCAACATCACTTTTACCGGGCCGATCAGTTCAGACAGGGAAGGGTTGTCCCCCATGCCTGTGACCTGAGCCACGATGTTCCCGCCAACGGAATTAAAGAACGACACGCCTTTCGAGCCGATCATTGCGATATCGCACTGAACGCCTTTATCTGACCATGCCTTCATTTCCGACAGCAGTTTTTTGAACAGGTTAATGTTCAAGCCACCGCACAGACCACGGTCCGTCGACACCACCAGGTAGCCCACGCGCTTAACGTCGCGTTCTTCCAGGTAAGGGTGCTTATATTCCAGATTACCGTGAGCAAGGTGACCAATCACTTTGCGCATGGTATCTGCGTAAGGACGGCTGGCAGCCATTCTTTCCTGCGATTTACGCATTTTGGAAGCGGCGACCATCTCCATCGCTTTAGTGATCTTCTGCGTGTTCTGGACGCTTGCGATCTTACTACGTATCTCTTTTGCGCCGGCCATGAGCTTCTCCTCAATGCCTTGCGGCCTGCCCTAAGACAAGCCGCCAGACGTTACCAGGACTGGGTTGCTTTGAAAGAGTCGAGGATGCCTTTCAGCTTGCCTTCGATCTCATCGTTATAGCCACCGGTCTGGTTGATTTCTTGCATCAGCGGAGCGTGATCACGGTCGACGTAAGCCAGCAGAGCGGCTTCGAAGCTACCGATTTTCGCCAGTTCCACATCTTCGAGGTAACCGCGTTCTGCCGCGAACAGCACCAGAGCCTGCTGCGCAACGGACATCGGCGCATACTGTTTCTGTTTCAGAAGCTCGGTCACTTTCTGACCGTGGCTCAGCTGCTTACGGGTTGCATCATCAAGGTCGGATGCAAACTGGGAGAACGCTGCCAGTTCACGGTACTGCGCCAGCGCGGTACGAATACCACCGGACAGTTTCTTGATGATTTTGGTCTGCGCTGCGCCACCTACACGAGATACGGAAATACCCGGGTTAACCGCCGGACGAATACCGGAGTTGAACAGGTTGGTTTCCAGGAAGATCTGACCATCGGTAATGGAGATTACGTTGGTCGGAACGAACGCAGAAACGTCACCCGCCTGGGTTTCGATAATCGGCAGTGCAGTCAGTGAACCGGTTTGACCTTTGACTTCACCTTTGGTGAAGGCTTCAACGTATTCCGCGTTAACGCGGGATGCACGCTCCAGCAGACGAGAGTGGAGATAGAATACGTCGCCCGGGAATGCTTCACGTCCTGGCGGACGGCGCAGCAGCAGGGAGATCTGACGGTAAGCAACAGCCTGTTTGGACAGGTCATCATAAATGATCAGCGCATCTTCGCCGCGGTCGCGGAAGTATTCGCCCATTGCGCAACCGGCGTACGGTGCCAGGTATTGCAGTGCAGCGGATTCAGACGCGGTTGCTACCACCACGATGGTGTTAGACAGCGCGCCATGCTCTTCCAGCTTACGCACCACGTTGGCGATAGTGGACGCTTTCTGTCCGATCGCAACGTAAACGCATTTGATGCCGGAATCACGCTGGTTGATGATGGCGTCGATAGCCAGCGCGGTTTTACCGGTCTGACGGTCACCGATGATCAGTTCACGCTGACCACGACCGATTGGGATCATGGCGTCAACGGACTTATAACCGGTCTGTACAGGCTGGTCTACGGATTGACGTTCGATAACGCCCGGTGCAATCGCTTCAACGGCGGAGAAGCCGTCGTGCTCAACCGGACCTTTACCGTCGATAGGCGCACCCAGGGTGTTCACCACACGACCCAGCAGGCCACGGCCAACCGGAACTTCAAGAATACGGCCAGTACACTTCACCTTCATGCCTTCGGCGAGGTCAGCGTACGGACCCATCACTACCGCACCCACAGAGTCGCGCTCGAGGTTCAGTGCGATAGCGTAACGGTTACCCGGCAGGGAGATCATCTCGCCCTGCATCACATCGGCCAGGCCGTGGATACGGATAACACCGTCACTTACAGAAACAATAGTACCTTCGTTGTGAGCTTCACTCACAACACTGAACTGAGCAATGCGCTGCTTGATCAGTTCGCTGATTTCGGTGGAATTCAGTTGCATGCTCCAGTCCCCTTAAGACTGCAAGACGTCTGCAAGGCGTTCAAGACGGCCGCGTACGCTGCCATCAATGACCATATCACCCGCTCGGATGATTACGCCTGCCACTACAGACTTATCGATTTTGCAATTCAGCTTCACTTTGCGTGACAGACGTTTTTCCATCGCGACGCTGATTTTCTCGAGCTGTTCTTCGCTAAGCGCATTAGCGGAAGTGACTTCCACTTCAACGGTGGCCTCGCGGGCCTCACGTAAACGAATGAATTGCTCAAGAACATCAGGGAGAACCTTCAAACGCCCGTTATCAGCCATCACCTTAATCAGGTTCTGGCCGTGAGCGTCGAGCTGGTCACCACATACTGCGATAAACGACTCAGCGAGCGTTTCCGGCGCCAGCGCGCCAGAGAGAAGCTCTGCCATTTGTTCGTTTTTAGTCACCTCAGCGGCAAACGCCAGCATGTCCTGCCAACGGTCTACGCTTTGGTTTTCGACGGCAAAGTCAAAAGCTGCTTTGGCGTAGGGGCGAGCTACCGTTACAAATTCAGACATCAGCCCCTCCCTCCTTACAGTTCAGCGACAAGTTTATCCACGATGTCGCTGTTAGCAGCTTCATCCACGGAACGTTCGATGATCTTCTCGGCGCCAGCAACGGCCAGCATAGCCACCTGCTTACGCAGTTCTTCGCGAGCGCGTTTACGCTCAGCGTCGATTTCTGCCTGAGCCTGCGCCACGATTTTGGTACGTTCCTGTTCGGCTTCCGCTTTCGCTTCGTCCAGGATCTGCGCGCGGCGTTTGTTCGCCTGCTCGATGATTACCTGAGCTTCAGCTTTCGCTTTTTTCAGCTGGTCGGTCGCATTGGCCTGTGCAAGGTCCAAATCCTTTTTAGCTCGTTCCGCAGAAGCAAGACCGTCAGCAATTTCTTTTTGACGTTTTTCGATGGCAGCCATAATTGGCGGCCATACGTACTTCATGCAGAACAGAACGAACAGGACAAACGCGATGGCCTGGCCGAGGATTGTTGCGTTAAGATTCACAGCACAATGCCTCTTATCTAGTTAACGTTCTGATATTGCTTATTTACTTAACAAGTAAAGCAACGCTTACTACGCGACAGCAAACATCACGTACAGACCCAGACCTACAGCGATCATCGGGATTGCGTCCACCAGACCCATTACGATAAAGAACTGAGTACGCAGCAGAGGAATCAGATCAGGCTGACGCGCGGCGCCTTCCAGAAATTTACCCCCGAGGATGCCGATACCGATCGCAGCACCGATTGCCGCAAGACCCATCATCACAGCGGCAGCCATGTACAGCAGATCCATATTCAGGTTTTCCATGACAGTCTCCAGTTTGTTTCAGTTAAAACGCAGTAGTGTTGTGTAAAATCAATGCTCTTCAGATGCCATCGACAGATAGACAATCGTCAGAACCATGAAAATGAAGGCTTGCAGCGTAATGATCAGGATATGGAAAATGGCCCACGGCACATTCAACAACCACTGCGACCACCACGGCAACAGACCAGCAATCAGAATGAAAATCAGCTCACCGGCATACATGTTGCCGAACAGTCGCAGACCGAGAGAAACCGGTTTGGACAGCAGGCTCACACCTTCAAGGATTAAGTTGACAGGAATGAATGCCCAGTGATTGAACGGCTGTAGCGTCAGCTCTTTAGCGAAGCCGCCAATGCCTTTCATTTTGATGCTGTAGAACAGAATCAGGATAAACACGCCAAGCGCCATAGACAGGGTGATGTTCACGTCAGCAGACGGCACCACGCGCATAGCCGGCAGACCCAGTACATGTTCAGCGATGTACGGAATCAGGTCGATTGGCAGCAAATCCATCAGGTTCATCAGGAATACCCAGACGAAAATCGTCAGGGCCAGCGGAGCGATAACTTTGCTCTTGCCGTGGTACATGTCTTTTACGCTTCCATGTACGAAACCGACAATCAGCTCGACCGCTGTCTGGAATTTACCCGGTACGCCGCTGGTGGCATGTTTGGCCACGCGACGGAACAGAACCAGGAACAACAGACCCAGAACCACCGAGAAGAACATGGAGTCTATGTTAAGCGTCCAGAAGGTAGCCGGGGGGTTTTGCGGATCCACCAGTGAGAAAGTACGCAGGTCAAGCTGAAGGTTATTCAGATGGTGACCAATGTACTCCTGTGGTGAAGAGAGTTCTCCTGCAGACATGATGCCTCTTACCCTTTGTTGTTGATTACAGCTGGTGCCAGTATCTGCACAACCAGCACCGAAACCCACGTCACTATCAGCGGCAAAAATACCGCGTGGAAGTACGCTAACGCCACCACCAAAAGCGCGAAGGTCGCAAGCACCTTAAACACTTCGCCGACGGCGAACGACCAGGCCACGCGGCCTTTAGCGGGTGTTTGCGCCTGGTGACGCCAGGCAAAAATCATAAACAATGCGTTTGGCAGCCACACTGCCAGGCCTCCGCCGACGGCGGACGCGCCCCAACTGGGGTCTTTGAAGCAAAACAGCAATCCCATCGCCATTATTGCCAGTAACTGAATGAACAGAAGCTTGCGAGCCACATTGACACTAAACAGCGACACAAACATCACGTTTACTCCTGCTCCCTAAGAGGTATGTCGCGTGTCGTATAAAACGTTCTTTAAGGCTCAGAGTCAAGCAGCAAAAAGCGGTCAAATTATACGGTGCGGCCTCGTGATTTCAAACAATAAGTAGCGAAAAGGTGAATAAATGTTTAAATAAATTTCGGCACGCGCATTTTTAAACTTTTCATTAAACGCGCTATGTTCGCTAAAAAAGCGGAATATCCGCAAAGACCTTGTTCTAAAGCGTGCAGGAGATCACACAATAAACAATTAAACCAACAAATATTCTGTATCAGAGTTGAAACCCGAAAATGCATCTTATTGAAAATTAATAGTATTAGTCGGGAGTTTTTTAAAATCAGTCCATACACCATCAAAACCTTTCATTGACATATCAACCGAAGTTTTAACAACCCCGAATGCGCCATCAGAAGGATTTTTAGCAGGCTGATATTTTCAGGGTTGATTATTTTAAAACGGTTTTAACCGTCTCTCCCCTGCCCTGCTCAGTACCCTGGTAAAAAAAGGGTTAAATTTCCTGTCATTCATCATCCGAATGACAGGCGGCGTTTAACAATTTCCCGATCGCACTTTTTCTACTATTTTTTACAATTCTTAAAATTTGTTTGGCTTAATCATAACCAAATGGCGTTCGCCTTCAAGCCCCGGCACGTTCAGCGCCACGACCTTTTCCACCTCAAACCCTGCCGGCAGCGCCGCGATTTCATCATCGGGACGCACGCCTTTCAGCGCATAAAAGCGCCCCTGCGGCGCAGGCAGATGCTGGCACCAGTTCACCATGTCGGTCAGCGAGGCAAACGCGCGGCTGATCACGCCGTCAAACGGCGGTTCCGCCGGGAATTCTTCAACGCGGTTCTGTACCGGCGCGATATTCTCCAGCTTCAGCTCATGCTGCACCTGACGCAAAAAGCGTACGCGTTTTCCCAGGCTGTCCAGCAGCGTGAAATGCCTGTCAGGGCAGACGATCGACAGCGGGATGCCAGGCAGGCCAGGTCCGGTGCCCACATCGATAAACCGCTCGCCTTCCAGGTGCGGGGCAACCACGATGCTGTCGAGAATATGGCGCACCAGCATCTGTGCCGGATCGCGTACGGATGTCAGATTATAGGCTTTGTTCCACTTATCCAGCATGCCGACATAGGCCAGCAACTGCTGTTTTTGATGGTCGGTCAGCGTGATGGCGGCGGCGTCCAGCAGACGCGTTAATTTATTCAGCACAACGATATCCATGAAAAGGGCCAGCATAAGGCTGGCCCGAATTTAACGTCCGGTTACGCGCTGCGGCGCAGTAAACCCTGTTTTTTGAGCCATACCAGCAAAATGGAGATGGCGGCAGGCGTGATGCCTGAAATACGCGACGCCTGTCCAATGGAAGACGGTTTGTGATCGTTGAGTTTGGCGATCACTTCGTTCGACAGGCCGGAAACCTGGCGGTAATCCAGGGTCGCGGGCAGCAGCGTGTTTTCATTGCGCTGCTGTTTCTCGATCTCGTCCTGCTGGCGGGCGATGTACCCTTCGTATTTGACCTGGATTTCCACCTGCTCAGCGGCCTGGGCATCATCAAGACCCGGGGCGAACGGGGTCAGATTGACCAACTGCTGGTACGTCATTTCCGGGCGGCGCAGCAGATCTTCGCCGCTGGCTTCGCGGGATAACGGCGAGGCCAGCTGGGCGTTGACGTCCTGTACGCCTTCAGACGACGGTGCCATCCAGATACCGCGCAGGCGCTGGCGTTCCAGTTCGATGTTTTCGCGCTTCTGGTTGAAGCGCGCCCAACGGGCGTCATCCACCAGGCCCAGCTCGCGGCCCGCTTCGGTCAGTCGCAGATCGGCGTTGTCTTCACGCAGCATCAGGCGATATTCGGCGCGGGAGGTAAACATGCGGTACGGTTCTTTGGTGCCAAGGGTGCACAGATCGTCCACCAGCACCCCGAGGTAAGCCTGATCGCGGCGCGGCGCCCAGCCCTCTTTCTCGGCAGAGAAGCGACCCGCGTTCAGGCCAGCCAGCAGCCCCTGCGCCGCGGCTTCTTCGTAGCCGGTGGTGCCGTTGATTTGTCCGGCAAAGAACAGGCCCTGGATATATTTGCTTTCCAGCGTCGGTTTCAAATCGCGTGGGTCAAAGAAATCATACTCAATGGCGTAACCCGGACGGACAATTTTGGCGTTCTCCATCCCCTGCATTGAGCGCACGATTTGCATCTGCACATCAAACGGCAGGCTGGTGGAAATCCCGTTCGGATAAATTTCGTTCGACGTGAGGCCTTCCGGCTCAAGGAAGATCTGATGCTGGTTGCGATCGGCAAAGCGCATCACTTTATCTTCGATGGACGGGCAGTAGCGCGGGCCGATGCCTTCGATCACCCCGGCATACATCGGGCTGCGATCGAGGTTCGAGCGGATCACGTCATGGGTTTTTTCGTTGGTGTAGGTGATATAGCACGGCACCTGCTGCGGATGCTGGCTGACGTCGCCCATAAACGAGAATACCGGCAGCGGCGTATCGCCATGCTGCTGCGCCAGCCCGCTAAAATCGATGGTGCGGGCGTCAATGCGCGGCGGCGTACCGGTTTTCAGGCGGTTCACGCGCAGCGGCAGTTCACGCAGACGGCGCGACAGAGAAATCGACGGCGGATCGCCTGCACGGCCACCGCTGTAGTTATCCAGCCCGATGTGGATCTTGCCGTCCAGGAAAGTCCCGACGGTTAACACCACCGCTTTGGCGCGGAACTTGAGGCCCATCTGGGTCACTGCGCCGACGACGCGATCGTTTTCCACAATCAGATCTTCCACCGCTTGCTGGAAGATCATCAGATTCGGTTGGTTTTCCAGCGCGGTACGCACCGCCTGGCGATACAGCACGCGATCCGCCTGGGCGCGAGTGGCGCGAACGGCCGGGCCTTTACTGGCGTTTAGTATCCTAAACTGAATACCGGCTTTGTCGATCGCGGTCGCCATCAGGCCACCGAGGGCATCCACTTCCTTAACCAAATGTCCTTTACCAATACCGCCGATCGCCGGGTTGCAGCTCATCTGCCCCAGCGTGTCGATATTGTGTGTCAAAAGTAGGGTCTGTTGACCCATACGGGCTGCGGCCATCGCGGCCTCAGTACCTGCATGACCCCCGCCAATGATGATGACGTCGAAAGGATCCGGATAAAACATGGTGGATAAACCTCGTGGTGTGGCAAATGGGTTTTCGATCCCGGGGCGTGGATTCTACTCAAGTTTAGCCTTTCGAGAAAGCGTCAGGATCGTTGGTATTTAAAAGAAGATCTTTTTATTTAGAGATCTGTTTTATTGTGATCTCTTATTAGGATCGCCGATATCTGTGGATAACTGACGATCGCCAATCAAGATCAATGCATTACGTGGGATCATTAGCTGTGAACGATCGGTGATCCCACGCGGTATTAGCTGGGTGCAGAATGGCTATTTATACACAGGGCAAGAAAGCCCCGAAGGTTATACTTTGGATAACTACCGGTTGATCCAAGCTTATAAGCAGACTTATCCACATTCAACCGGCGATCTTTTCAGCAATTAGAGTAAATTTTTCCAGGATCCCAGCCAAATTTCAGCCGGATCTTCCGGAATTTCATGATCGTGAACGTTGATCTTCAGCAGATCGCCAATACGTTTGGCCCCACATTCAGTCAGCAGCGTGTCGATTTTATCAATCGCTCCGCAAAAGGTGTCGTACTCACGGCTGCCGATGCCTACTGCGCCATAACGCACATCACTGAGGTCAGGCCGCTGTTCCTTTATTGCCGTATAAAAAGGTTCCAGATTATCCGGGACATCGCCTGCACCATGCGTCGAGGTAACAATCAGCCAAACCCCGTCAGCCCGCAGGTCGTCAAGCATCGGGCCATGTTGGGTGTCGGTGGTGAACCCCGCATCTTCCAGCTTTTCCGCCAGATGTTCGGCAACGTATTCCGCGCTGCCCAGGGTGCTGCCGCTAATAAGGGTAATCTCTGCCATGATCGTCCACCTTTTTTAAAACGTCGCGTATTGTACGCTGTGAAAGGGTTGGGATCTACCTGTGGATAATATGGGTATAGCAGGAAGGAGCCCGATCGCAGACTTTTAGAGAATAGCCCGACGATCGGTAGAATTTATGAATAAAGCCGTTGATAAATAGCGCTATTTCTACGGTTTGATCGTTCGCATGATCGGGTTTTGCAGCGAAATCAGCGTCTCAGTGGACTGAATTTCATCAATTGTTTGGATCTTATTGATAAGTACCTGCTGCAACGCATCGATGGATCGGCACATCACTTTAATAAAGATGCTGTAGTGACCGGTGGTGTAATACGCCTCGGTCACCTCGTCCAGGCTTTCCAGCCTCGCCAGCGCGGAAGGGTAGTCTTTGGCGCTTTTCAGGATGATGCCGATAAAGCAGCACACGTCATAACCCAGCTGCTTCGGGCTGATATCAATACGCGCGCCGGTGATAATTCCCGCCTGCTTCATCTTCTCCACCCGCACGTGAATAGTCCCCGGACTGACGCCGAATTGTTTCGCCAGTTCGGCATACGCGGTACGTGCATTAGCCATTAAGGCCTCTAGGATGCCGCGATCCAGATTGTCGATCTGATAATTTTCCATATGTTTTCCTTATGGATAATGACGATTCGCCTTCATTATGGCGTTTAAATTAGCGAATTAAAAACCGTCTGGCCTTTTTTATTGATGATTATTGAATTGAGTAACCTTTTTATTGCTAAATGTTTGCTATCAGACAGACAGGAGTAAACATAATGAAAACGGCTTACATCGCAAAACAGCGTCAGATTAGTTTCGTGAAGTCCCATTTCTCTCGCCAGCTCGAAGAAAAATTGGGCCTGATTGAAGTTCAGGCACCGATCCTGAGCCGCATCGGCGACGGGACTCAGGATAACTTATCCGGCTGCGAGAAAGCCGTTCAGGTACGGGTGAAAAACCTGCCGGACGCGCAGTTTGAAGTGGTGCACTCCCTGGCGAAGTGGAAACGCAAAACCCTCGGCCAGCACGACTTCAGCGCCGGTGAAGGGCTGTACACCCATATGAAAGCGCTGCGTCCGGACGAAGATCGTCTGTCGCCTATCCACTCGGTTTACGTGGATCAGTGGGACTGGGAACGTGTGATGGGTGATGGCGAACGTCATCTCGGCACCCTGAAGCAGACCGTGGAAGCCATCTGGTCCGCCATGAAAGCCACGGAAACCGCGGTAAGCGAGCAGTTTGGCTTAACGCCGTTCCTGCCGGAGCAGATCCACTTCGTTCACAGCGAAACCCTGCAACAGCGCTTCCCGGATCTGGATGCCAAAGGCCGTGAGCGCGCCATTGCCAAAGAACTGGGTGCGGTATTCCTGATTGGCATCGGCGGCAAACTGGCGGACGGTAAACGTCACGACATCCGCGCACCGGATTATGATGACTGGTCAACGTCCAGCGAAGGCGGTTTTGCTGGCCTGAACGGCGATATTCTGGTGTGGAACCCGGTGCTGGAAGATGCGTTTGAACTTTCTTCTATGGGCATCCGCGTCGACGCCGATACGCTGAAACGCCAGCTGGCGATCACTGGCGATGAAGATCGTCTGGCGCTGGAATGGCACCAGTCGCTGCTCAACGGCGAAATGCCGCAGACCATCGGCGGCGGTATCGGCCAGTCGCGCCTGACCATGCTGATGCTGCAATTGCCGCATATCGGCCAGGTACAGTGCGGCGTATGGCCAGCCCACGTTCAGGCTGAGGTCAGCGAACTGCTGTAATGCTTAACGCCGCCAGCGTCGCAGCAGGCGGCTACGCATCCCGGTATCAAAGCGCCAGATATGATCGAATATCCGCATGATGCCGGGTTTGCCGTGAGCGGACATCGCCACGGCATGAAACCGGTGCTGATGCACCCGCTGCAATGTTTTTACCTGGTTGACCACCTCATCCGGCAGGCGCTGGGCGATAAAATCCGAGATCACCACCGCATCCGCATCCTGCCATACGCTGCTCTGCATCCTTTCAACGATCGACCTGAAACAGCTGGCGATATCCGTGCCGCCGCGAAACTGCTGGCTTAAAAACCGAATGGCCTGTTCGATGCCGTCCTGTCGGGAGAGCTCGTAACTCACCACCTCGGTGGAAAACAGCATAATAAAGCAACGTCGGCTGTCGGCCAGGGCGATGCGCATCAGCGCCAGGCAAAACGCTTTGGCGCACTGTTCATTAAAGCCGCCCATAGAGCCGGAGGTATCCACGCAGACGATAAACGGACCGCGCGGCTGTTCGTCTACGTCCTGATGGGTGACCGGGCGCTCGATGACCCGCTCTCGCCAGGCTTCGCCCTGGAGCCGATAGGTCAGTAGCTCATGCTCCACCAGCCGCCGGTAAAACTCATATTCCAGCTCGGTAATGCCCAGCGTGGCAAGCTCGGGGGGTAACAGGCGCAGGATATCGTCGCTGCGGTGAAGACCTTCCACCTGCTCCGGCACCGTCGCCGGTTCGCGCACCAGGGTGCGGAAGGTCTCCATTGGGGAATCCTTCTTTGGGACGGATTTTGCCTCCCTGGAACGCCCCAGCTGTGCCGCGAGCTTTTCCAGCTCCGGCTGGCTGGCAAGAAAATCGCCGTACTTCACGATCAGCTGATAGTCGCCGCGCTTCAACTGCCCGGCACTCATGTCCCACAACCGGCCCGCCGCGTGATCGTTTTCTACCAGCACCTTTTCCAGCTGGCCGCTGAGGGTCATGCGTTCCTGCACTTCGCTTAACAGCTGTTCGCGTTCATCTTCCAGCAGCTGCTGATTCAGGGTAGTGGCCTGCACTATCAGGCTCAACCGCCAGCGCTGTAAGAATAAAGTATGCAGCGCCGGTGTAAACGTGGGGCTGGCCTGGGTGAGCTGCGCCGCCTGGGCGGCAAACGGCGAGTTCAGCTGTTCCAGACGGGATAATAGTTGCGGCAGCTGAACCAGCAGCTGTGAAGTGGAAAGCCGCTGGCTCTGCTGATAGCACTGCACCTCCTGCGCCAGCTCCACGGGCACCGGCACATCGTGAAGGCGGTTTTTTAACTGCTGTCGCCAGCGCGGAATATCCTCATGCAGCGCTTTCTTTAATTTCGGGTACTTTTCGAAGAACACCGCCAGCTGCGGCGAGGCCAGCAGCGCGATAATCAATTCTTCTATTAATTCCCCTTCGCTGATGGCCAGGATCGTGTTTAACGTATCCAGGGTGATCATTGACGCGCCTGTTTTATCTGCGCGCCGACGTCCTGTAAGCTGGCCTCAATACGTCCCAGCCAGTCAGGCTGGATAAACAGGCATTTTTGCTGATCGCTAAAGCGGCTGTGCTGCTGGTGCCATTCATTATCCAGCTCGTCTAACTGCTGCTTAATTTCCGCCGGAATGCCTTCCGCCAGCGCGCCGGGCAATGACAATCGGCTGGCCTGCAGGCTGACATCGCGGATCTGCAAATGCTGGCTGCCGTCTACGTCCAGATTGAGGATTTGCGCAAAGCCGATACCGTTGAGTTTGCCGCGGATCTCCCCGCCTTTTTGCAGCCACTGATCGAGCTGTTCGCGATTGATCGTGACATGAATGACTTCCATATCATGGAGCTTGAGCGGTTTTTGCAATAGCAGCGTCAGCTCCGTCGCCTGCAAGGTTTCCGGAAGATGGTATTGCGGGCGGCGGCTGAACATCCCGCCCTGTTTCACCACGGTCAGGGCGTTCTGGTCGCTCTTTTGCTGCTCCAGCTGCATCCTGCGCTGTTGAATAGCGCCGAGTTTTGTCAGCATCGCCTGCTGTTGCCAGGCGTGCCCGGTCATCAAAATTTCCATCTGCTGCTGCATCAGATTGCGGGCGGCGGCGTCATGCCACAGGCAGTCTTTGAGTAAAATCAGGTCGATGGGCGCGACGGCGCTGCGACCGCTAAAAAACGCACAGGCCTGCAACAGGTGAATCGCTTTCTTCCAGCGTCGGTCCGAGACATAAGGTGCGTGCGGCTGGTTTTCCAGCTGCTGGCGCAGCAGGAAAACCAGTTCAAACACGTCGTCCGGTAGCGCGACATTGCCGATCTCTTTTTGCCACTGGGTAAATTCTTCATCGCTGATTTGCAGCGTAGCAGGCACCGGGTTTTCATTTTCGTCCTGCTGGCTAATCAGCATTGAGCGGAAGTTGCCTTTATCCTGGACTTTATCCAGCCACAGCCGGATTAGCATCCGGTCGTACAGTGCTTCCAGGCTGTTATCCGCATCCGGCAGTTCGTTAGAGGCCGCCACCAGCAGGCGCATGGGGATTTTTTCTTCGAACGCCCCGTTACGAAAGCGGCGTTCGTTAATGGCAGTAAGCAGCGTGTTCAGGATAGCGGGCCCGGCTTTCCAGATTTCATCAAGAAACACGATTTCCGCTTCAGGAAGATAGCCCTGGGTTAGCCGCTCATAACGTCCTTCATCCTTCAGCGCCTGGATAGACAGCGGGCCGAATACCTCTTCCGGCGTGGAGAAGCGGGTCATCAGATATTCAAAGGCGCGGGCATGTTCGAAGGCGAATTTCAGGCGGCGGGCGATCAGGCTTTTGGCGATGCCTGGCGGGCCTAACAGAAAAACGCTCTCGCCGCTTAACGCCGCCAGCAGGCAAAGACGGATGGCGTGGCTGCGTTCGAAAAGCCCTTTTTCCAGTGCGGAGGCGAGCTTTGAAATTCTTTCAGCCAACAAATGGGGTTGAGCCATAATTAGTTTGCGTCCTTACCCTGAGGAAACGGCTTATGATGCAATTATATACCTGCATCCGCTAATCCAAAGTGATGAACAACGGGCAGTGAGGTTATCGTCAAAAAGGAGTACGAAGTTTAGGGGTATTTTTTTGACGTGGACAGGCTGGATTCCATTTAGGGGTACGATTTTGCCGTTAATCGTGCATACTGTGCGCTTTTTGTGGGCCAAGGGACTAAGCACACATCTGTTTTCCAACCAAAAGATTAGTCTATGAGCGCTGATAATAAGCAACCGCTGCCGGCAATAACGCTTGCGGCAATCGGGGTGGTGTACGGCGATATCGGAACCAGCCCACTTTATACGTTAAGAGAATGCCTTTCCGGCCAGTTTGGTTTTGGCGTAGAGCGGGATGCCGTCTTTGGTTTCCTCTCCCTGATCTTTTGGCTGCTAATTTTAGTGGTTTCCATTAAATACCTGACCTTCGTGATGCGCGCCGACAACGCCGGTGAAGGCGGGATTTTGACGCTCATGTCGCTGGCGGGGCGCAATACGTCAGCCAAAGCGACATCCTGGCTGGTTATTCTCGGCCTGATTGGCGGCAGCTTCTTTTATGGCGAGGTGGTGATCACACCGGCTATCTCGGTGATGTCGGCTATCGAAGGTCTGGAAATTGCCGCACCGTCCCTTGATCCTTATATCGTGCCGCTGTCGATTATCGTCCTGACGCTGCTGTTTATGATCCAGAAGCACGGCACCGGCATGGTGGGCAAACTGTTTGCGCCGATTATGCTGGCTTGGTTTTTGATTCTGGCGGTATTGGGCGTGCGCAGCATCATCGCCAACCCGGAAGTGCTGCACGCGTTAAACCCAATATGGGCGGTGCATTTCTTCGTGGAATATAAGACCGTGTCTTTCTTTGCGCTGGGGGCGGTGGTGCTGTCGATTACCGGCGTTGAAGCGCTGTACGCCGATATGGGCCACTTTGGCAAACTGCCGATCCGCATTGCATGGTTTAGCGTGGTGCTGCCTTCGCTGGTGCTGAACTACTTTGGCCAGGGCGCGCTGCTGCTGAAAACCCCGGAAGCGATTAAGAACCCGTTTTTTTTACTGGCACCCGACTGGGCGCTGATCCCGCTATTGATTATCGCCACCCTGGCGACGGTTATCGCCTCGCAGGCGGTGATCTCCGGCGTGTTCTCGCTAACGCGCCAGGCGGTGCGTCTGGGCTATTTATCGCCGATGCGCATCATTCACACCTCGGAAATGGAATCCGGGCAGATTTACATCCCCGCTATTAACTGGATGCTCTATTTCGCGGTAGTGATTGTGATCGTTAGCTTTGAACACTCCAGTAACCTGGCGGCGGCCTACGGTATCGCGGTCACCGGCACCATGGTGTTAACCTCGATTCTGTTTACCACTGTCGCCAATAAAAACTGGCACTGGAGCAAGATCCTGCTTGGGGTCATGTTCATCGGGTTTATGTGTATCGACGTGTCGCTGTTCACGGCTAACCTGTCCAAACTGCTGTCCGGTGGCTGGCTGCCGCTGACGTTAGGCCTGGTGATGTTTATCATTATGACCACATGGAAAAGCGAGCGCTTCCGTCTGCTGCGCCGGATGCATGAGCACGGTAACTCCCTGGAAGCGATGATCGCCTCGCTGGAAAAATCCCCGCCGGTGCGCGTGCCGGGCACGGCGGTGTACATGTCCAGGGCGCTGAACGTTATCCCTTTCGCGCTACTGCATAACCTTAAGCACAACAAGGTGCTGCATGAGCGCGTGATCCTGCTGACCCTGCGTACTGAAGATGCGCCTTACGTCCACAACGTGCGCCGCGTGGCCATCGAACAGCTGTCGCCCACCTTCTGGCGCGTGGTGGCCAGTTACGGCTGGCGCGAAACGCCGAATGTAGAAGAGGTGTTTCATCGCTGTGGGCTGGAAGGGCTGAGCTGCCGAATGATGGAAACGTCGTTCTTTATGTCCCACGAGTCGCTGATTATCGGCAAGCGCCCCTGGTACCTGCGCCTGCGCGGTAAGCTATTCATGCTATTGCAGCGTAACGCGCTGCGCGCCCCCGACCAGTTTGAGATCCCGCCAAACCGGGTGATCGAACTCGGTACTCAGGTCGAAATTTAATTTCCCAACGCCTCTTCTGTGAAGGGGCGTTTTCTTTTTGCCGTCCTGCAACAAACGTGAGCGAAACGTTTCGATAGCGATCACATTTCTATAACGCGCCGATTGTTTCCTGTTCGCCTTCTTCACTACACTGCAATCAGCGAAACGTTTCGCTAGTGGAGCAAAGACATGAAAAAAGGCACCGTTTTAAATGCTGACATCTCTCGGGTCATCTCACGTCTCGGTCATACCGATACGGTTGTTGTGTGTGATGCCGGGCTGCCCATCCCGAAAACGACTGAGCGTGTCGATCTGGCGCTGACTCAGGGCGTCCCCACCTTTATGCAGGTGTTGGATGTGGTAACTACCGAGATGCAGGTTGAAGCGGCGATCCTTGCGCAGGAAATTAAACAACACAATCCGCAGCTCCACGAAACGTTGCTCGGCCACATTGAGCAACTGCAACAACACCAGGGAAACACCATTGAAATTCGTTACATCACGCATGAACAGTTCAAAGTAAATACCGCTGCCAGCCAGGCGGTCATTCGCAGCGGGGAGTGCTCCCCGTATGCGAATATTATTCTCTGTGCCGGCGTAACCTTCTGAGGCCGACATGGACGCATTACTGCAACTCAAGGGGATTGATAAGTCATTCCCCGGTGTGAAAGCCCTCTCCGGCGCGGCGCTGAATGTCTATTCAGGCCGCGTTATGGCATTGGTTGGCGAAAACGGTGCCGGTAAGTCCACCATGATGAAAGTGCTGACCGGCATCTATCAACGTGATGCCGGCTCGCTGAAATGGCTGGGACAAGAGACCACGTTTACCGGTCCGAAATCGTCTCAGGAAGCGGGCATCGGCATTATCCACCAGGAACTCAACCTTATCCCGCAACTGACCATTGCGGAAAACATCTTCCTGGGCCGCGAATTCGTTAACCGGTTTGGCAAAATCGACTGGAAAACCATGTATGCCGAAGCCGACAAACTGCTCGCCAGACTCAATCTGCGCTTTAACAGCCACCGGCTGGTGGGCGAGCTGTCTATCGGCGATCAGCAGATGGTGGAGATCGCCAAGGTGCTGAGCTTTGAATCCAAAGTCATCATCATGGATGAACCTACCGACGCGCTGACGGATACCGAAACCGAGTCGTTGTTCCGCGTGATCCGGGAGCTAAAAGCCCAGGGCCGCGGCATTGTGTATATCTCCCACCGCATGAAAGAGATTTTCGAGATCTGTGATGACGTTACCGTGTTCCGCGACGGGCAATTTATTGCCGAACGCGAGGTGGCGACGCTGAACGAAGATACGCTGATTGAAATGATGGTGGGCCGCAAGCTGGAAGACCAGTATCCACATCTGGACAAAGCGCCGGGCGAGGTGCGGCTGAAGGTCGATAACCTGTGCGGGCCTGGTGTCAACAATGTCTCCTTTAGCTTACGCAAAGGGGAGATCCTTGGCGTAGCCGGGCTGATGGGCGCAGGGCGTACCGAGCTGATGAAAGTGCTGTACGGCGCGCTGCCGCGCACCAGCGGCTACGTCGCGCTCGACGGCCACGAAGTGGTAACCCGCTCGCCGCAGGACGGCCTGGCGAACGGCATCGTGTATATCTCAGAAGACCGTAAGCGCGATGGCTTAGTGCTGGGCATGTCGGTGAAAGAAAATATGTCCCTGACCGCGCTGCGCTATTTCAGCCGCAGCGGCGGTGGCCTGAAACATCAGGACGAGCAGCAGGCGGTCAGCGATTTTATCCGGCTGTTTAACGTCAAAACCCCGTCCATGGATCAGGCGATCGGCCTGCTCTCCGGCGGTAATCAGCAGAAAGTGGCGATTGCCCGCGGCCTGATGACCCGCCCGAAAGTGCTGATCCTCGATGAACCGACGCGCGGCGTCGACGTGGGTGCCAAGAAAGAGATTTACCAGTTAATCAACCAGTTCAAAGCTGATGGCTTAAGCATCATTCTGGTCTCGTCTGAGATGCCGGAAGTGTTGGGCATGAGCGATCGCATCATGGTGATGCACGAGGGGCATCTCGGCGGTGAATTCACGCGCGAGCAGGCCACTCAGGAAGTGCTGATGGCGGCGGCTGTTGGCAAGCTAAACCGCGCAGGAGTATGACAATGAGTTCCCAGACTATCACTGGCCGTCGCTATTTCACCAAAGCGTGGCTGTTAGAGCAAAAATCGCTGATTGCCCTGCTGGTGCTCATTGCGGTGGTTTCCACCATGAGCCCGAACTTCTTTACCGTGAATAACCTGTTCAACATTCTCCAGCAAACGTCGGTCAACGCCATTATGGCGGTAGGCATGACGCTGGTTATCCTCACCTCGGGTATCGATCTGTCCGTCGGTTCCCTGCTGGCATTAACCGGCGCGGTCGCGGCCTCAATTGTTGGGCTGGAAGTAAACGCGCTGGTGGCGGTGGCGGGCGCGCTGGCGCTTGGCGCGGCGATTGGCGGCGTGACTGGCGTAGTGGTCGCTAAAGGGCGCGTGCAGGCATTTATCGCCACGCTGGTGATGATGCTGCTACTGCGCGGCGTCACCATGGTGTACACCGACGGTAGCCCGATTAATACCGGGTTCTCTGACAATGCCGATCTGTTTGGCTGGTTCGGCATTGGCCGCCCGCTGGGCATCCCGACGCCGGTGTGGATCATGGCGGTAGTCTTCCTTGCCGCCTGGTATATGCTGCATCACACCCGTCTGGGCCGTTATATCTATGCGCTGGGCGGTAACGAAGCGGCGACGCGCCTGTCAGGCATCAGCGTCAATAAAGTCAAAATCATCGTTTATTCGCTGTCCGGCATGCTGGCCGCGCTGGCGGGTGTGATCGAAGTGGCGCGTCTCTCTTCCGCGCAGCCGACCGCCGGTACCGGCTATGAGCTGGACGCCATCGCGGCGGTGGTGCTGGGCGGTACCAGCCTGGCGGGCGGTAAAGGCCGTATTGTGGGTACGCTGATCGGTGCGCTGATCCTCGGCTTCCTGAACAACGGACTGAATTTATTAGGTGTTTCTTCCTATTACCAGATGATCGTTAAAGCAGTCGTCATTCTGCTGGCGGTACTGGTAGACAACAAAAAGCAGTAACTGATTACTCTACAGGACATCTGACTATGAACATGAAAAAACTGGCTACCCTGGTTTCTGCTGTTGCATTAAGCGCCACCGTGAGCGCCAACGCCATGGCGAAAGATACAATCGCGCTGGTTATCTCCACGCTGAATAACCCGTTCTTTGTGTCATTAAAAGATGGCGCGCAGAAAGAAGCCGATAAGCTGGGGTATAACCTGGTGGTGCTGGATTCCCAGAACAACCCGGCTAAAGAGCTTGCCAACGTTCAGGATCTGACCGTTCGCGGAACGAAATTACTGCTGATCAACCCAACCGATTCTGACGCAGTGGGTAACGCCGTGAAGATGGCGAACCAGGCGAAAATTCCGGTGATCACGCTGGACCGTATGGCCTCTAAAGGCGACGTAGTCAGCCACGTAGCGTCTGATAACGTGGCAGGCGGCAAAATGGCTGGTGACTTTATCGCTAAAAAACTGGGTGAGGGCGCGAAAGTGATCGAGCTGCAGGGTATTGCAGGCGCTTCTGCGGCACGCGAGCGTGGTGAAGGCTTTAAGCAGGCCACTGCGGCCCATAAATTTACCGTGCTGGCGAGCCAGCCGGCTGACTTCGACCGCACCAAGGGCCTGAACGTGATGCAAAACCTGCTGACCGCGCATCCGGACGTGCAGGCTGTATTTGCCCAGAACGATGAAATGGCGCTGGGCGCACTGCGCGCGCTGCAAACCGCCGGTAAATCCGACGTGCTGGTGGTGGGTTTTGACGGCACCGCCGACGGTGTAAAAGCGGTTGAAGGCGGCAAATTAGGCGCAACCGTGGCGCAAATGGCCGACCAGATTGGCGTTATCGGTGTGGAAACTGCGGATAAAGTGCTGAAAGGCGAAAAAGTTGAGAAGCAAATCCCGGTTGAGCTGAAGCTGGTTACCAAATAATCCGGACGTTACATAAAGTAATAAGAAAAGCAGGGCACCGCGCCACCCACTCGGGTGGCGCATTTTGACTGGAACCCGAAAATGAAGACTACTGGCAAGCTGGTTGTTCTGGGCAGTATCAATGCCGATCATATCCTTAATCTTGAATCCTTCCCGCAGCCGGGTGAAACCCTGACCGGCAGCCAGTACCAGGTGGCTTTTGGCGGTAAAGGCGCGAATCAGGCAGTTGCCGCCGGGCGTAGCGGCGCGGATATCGCGTTTATCGCCTGCGTGGGCGATGACGATACCGGGCGTCGGGTCTGCACCCAGTTAGCCAGCGATAATATTGATATCTCGCCGGTGGAAACCATTGAAGGTGAATCCACGGGCGTGGCGCTCATTTTCGTTAACGCGGAAGGTGAGAACGTCATTGGCATCAGCGCCGGGGCCAACAGCGCGCTGACGCCGCAACGCGTTACTGCGCGGCACGATCTTATCGCCCAGGCTTCCGCGCTGTTAATGCAGCTGGAATCGCCGGTGGAAAGCGTGGTGGCTGCCGCGAAAATCGCCCATCAGAATAACACGACCGTGATCCTCAACCCGGCTCCGGCACGCGAGTTGTCTGACGAACTGCTGAGCCTGGTCGATATCATCACCCCCAATGAAACAGAAGCAGAAAAGCTGACCGGCGTGAAGGTCGCAACTGATGAGGATGCCGCACAGGCGGCTAAGCGGTTACACGATAAAGGCATCGGCACGGTGATCATCACCTTAGGCAGCCGTGGCGTATGGGCCAGCCGTGACGGCCAGGGGCAGCGCATACCGGGCTTTAAAGTTAATGCCGTGGATACCATTGCCGCAGGCGATACGTTTAATGGCGCGTTAGTCACCGCTTTACTGGAAGAGAAACCGCTGCCGGACGCGATTCGCTTCGCCCATGCCGCTGCGGCTATCGCCGTGACCCGGCGCGGCGCACAGCCTTCCGTTCCTTGGCGTCATGAAATCGACGATTTCTTACAACAGCAGGGGTAACGCTTGGCGACGATGAAGGATGTTGCTCGCCTGGCGGGCGTTTCCACCTCTACGGTTTCACACGTCATTAATAACGATCGCTTCGTGAGCGAAGCGATTCGTTCAAAAGTGAATGACGCGGTAAAAACCCTGAACTATGCCCCCTCGGCGCTGGCGCGCAGCCTGAAGCTCAACCAGACCCGCACCATCGGGATGCTGATCACCGCCAGTAGTAACCCCTTCTTCTCAGAAATCGTCCGCGGCGTGGAGCGCAGCTGCTTTGAGCGCGGCTACAGCCTGGTGCTGTGCAATACCGAAGGCGACGAACAGCGTATGAACAGCAATCTGGAAACGCTGATGCAAAAGCGCGTTGATGGACTATTGCTGTTATGTACCGAAACGCACCAGCCGTCCGCCGAAATCATGACGCGTTATCCTTCTATCCCTACCGTGATGATGGACTGGGCGCCCTTCGACGGCGACAGCGATCTGATCCAGGATAACTCGCTGCTGGGCGGTGAAATCGCGACTCAGCACCTGATTGATAAAGGTTATCGCCGCATCGCCTGTATTACCGGGCCGCTGGATAAAACCCCGTCGCGCCTGCGGCTGGACGGCTATCGTAATGCGATGGCGCGCGCCGGGCTGGCCATTCCTGACGGCTATGAGATCACCGGCGACTTTGAGTTTTCCAGCGGATTTAGCGCCATGAACGCCCTGCTGGCATTACCCCAGCGTCCCGAGGCGGTGTTTACCGGCAATGATGCGATGGCGGTGGGCGCATATCAGGCGCTGTATCAGGCCGGGCTGAGCATTCCGAAAGATATGGCGCTGGTGGGATACGACGATATTGAACTCGCGCGCTATATGACCCCGCCGCTGACTACCGTTCATCAACCAAAAGATGAACTGGGTGAGCTGGCTATTGATGTGCTGATCCATCGCATGGCGCAGCCGGGGCTTGCCCAGCAGCGCCTGCAACTCACGCCGGAGCTGATCGCGCGCGGCTCGTCTTGAGCTTAATGCCTTTCTTTAATCAGGTTACGTCCGTCTTTCGGGCGTAACAGCATAAACACCAGCGCTGAGATCAGCGTAATCACACCCATCGTAATAAAGGTGCTGTGGAATTGCTCCACGGTGCTGGTGGTTTGATCGCTCTGATAAAAGCGCAGCACTGCCGCACTTACCGCAACCCCCAGGCTGATAGACAGCTGCTGCGTTACGGCCAGCATACTATTGCCGCTACTGGCATTTTCATCCGTGAGGTCCGCAAGGGTAATGGTATTCATCGAGGTGAACTGTATCGACATCGCCATCCCCAGAATAAACAGCGGCAGTATCAGTGCCCAGATCGGCATTGCAGGGGACTGCAGCGCGAACTGGCCGATCATCAAACCAATAAACAGCGTGACGCCCACCAGGGTTTTCCGGTAGCCGAGGTTGCGCAGGATTTGCGTCACCATCGATTTCGCCAGAATCGATCCGATGGCCGTGGGTGCCATCATGCAGCCAGCGATCAGCGCCTGGTAGCCGAATCCGACCTGCAACATCAATGGCATCAAGAATGGTACGCAGCCGGTGCCGAGCCGCGACGCGATATTGCCTGCGATGCCGATAGAAAAGGTACGGGTCTTAAACATCGGCAGCGCAATGATGGGATTGGGATGACGGCGGGCGTGGAAGATATAAGCAGCCAGCAGCGCCAGACCGCTGGCGATCACCACGCCGGCAATCCAGGTTTCGACAATCTTCTCGCCAAATAGCTCCATCCCGCCGGAGAACAGTACCAGGCTCAGGCCGAACAGCAAAAATCCGCCCATATCAAATCCACGACGCGGCGTCGTAAAGTTGGGCATGTATTTGCGTGCATACAGCAGACCGGCGATGCCGATAGGGATATTGATGAGGAAAATCCAGTGCCAGCTGGCCCAGGTGACCAGGACGCCGCCCAATACCGGCCCCAGCACCGGGCCGACCAGCCCTGGCATGGTCACGAAGTTCAACACCGGCAGCAACTCGCTGCGGGGATAGGCGCGTAGCAACGCCAGACGAGCGACCGGCATCATCATCGCCCCGCCGACACCCTGCATGACCCTGAATAGCACCAGTTGGCCCAGGTTCTGTGACAGAGCGCAGGCCAGCGAGCCCAGGGTAAACAGCATCACGGCGATCATAAACACCCGGCGAGTGCCGAAGCGGTCGGCGAGCCAGCCGCTGACGGGGATCAGCATCGCTACCGTCAATGTGTAACTAATAATGGCGGACTGCATTGCCAGCGGCGAGCGGTTCAGGCTCTGGGCAATAGCGGGTAACGCGGTGTTAAGAATAGTGGCGTCCAGCGCCTGCATAAAAAAGGCCATCGCCGCAATCCACGGCAGCCCTGCCATACTGCGAGCTTTTCTAATCATGAATACCTTACTTGCACGTTCAGGGTTGGTGGGGTTCCCGCAACAGTTCACGACAGGCGGAAGAGGCGGCTTCGCCATCGCCCCTGAGAATAGCGTCGACAATTCGTTGATGAACGTCGAGCTTAATCACTTCGTTATGGGTAATAGATGAGAAGTAATTGTAATAGATGGAATGGAACAGGGCGGCGAAGGAGGTCAGAAAGGGATTGCCGCTCATTTCGTAGATCTGTTCATGGTAACAAACGTCGACATCAACCCAGCGTTGCCGATCGAATGCCGTCTTCAGCGCCACCATTTCATTCATGGTGTTTTTAAGCGCCGCTTTCTGTGCTTCCGTACCATGAAGGGCCGCCAGCGCGCAGGCTTGCGGTTCAAGGCTGGTACGCATTACCAGAAAGTGGGTAATGACTTCGGAAAAGTTCTCCTGGGTCATCCACCATCCTAATAACTCTTTATCCAGGAAGTTCCAGTTATTCTGCGGCATCACGCGGGTGCCGATGCGCGGACGCGGGAGCACCATGCCTTTCGCGGTTAAGGTTTTTACGGCTTCCCGTACGGCGGTTCTGCTCACGCCGAACAGCTCGCCCAGCTCAATCTCGCCGGGCAAAATCGTACCGGGCGCGTATTCGCCCTTTAATATGCGTTGCGCCAGCTTCTCTGCAAGGACGTAAGACAGGTTTTTTTGGGCCGCTAACTGCTGCGCAGATAAAGGCATAGTGCATTCCCTTTATAGAGAGGTTTTACGGTGTAGTATGCCATCGGCCTTGAGGGTTCGATGCAAAAAACAGCAAATGCCCACGTAATTGCTGGATTAATGAGTCATATGCATAAAAAAAAGACGGTCAGAAATTATTTTTAAAAATAGGCTTGTCAGATTCTGATTACTCCCTATAATGCGCCACCACTGACACGGAACAACGGCGAACAGGCCGGCCGGTCAGCGAAGTCCCTCCGGGGAGTTCGGCGGAGAAAAGCGAAAATTAACGCTTGACTCTGAAGCGGGAAGTCGTAATATACGCACCCCGCGCCGCTGAGAAAAAGCGAAGC
>NZ_VLPS01000009.1 GCF_007570865.1 Atlantibacter subterraneus
GGATGCCGCCAGAGGGTGCGAGCTACAGGATGTAGCATCGCGCCCGACCCGAAGCCGGACGCGATAAGCCGAGGACAAATTTGCCGGGAGCAAATTTGAACGCCGCTCGCGGCGGCCCCGAAGGGGCGAGGCCCATGGATGGGCCGAGTAATCCGCGAAGCGGCGATTTCGCGCGGGGGAGCCGGGGTCGCCAGGGGGGCGGCGGCGAGCCCCACTGGCCCGTTCGCGTACACTGGCGCTTAAGACTGACTCGAAAGCCCAGGCGAACGGAACAATTCCACCGAACGGAACAATTCCACTAAACAAACCGAACAACCCCACTAAATAAAAAGGCCCCTTGCCCCCGGCAAAAAAAAGCTCCCGCCTTTCGACGAGAGCAACCAGGGTACTACAAATGAAAACCTACATTTACGGACGTACTGCAATCGCTTCGATTTCGATTTTTACATCTTTCGGTAAACGCGCCACTTCCACACACGAGCGCGCCGGGAAGTTCGCGTTGTGCTCCATAAAGAACCCGTTATACACGCGGTTCACCGCCTCAAAATCCGCCAGATCCTTCACAAATACGGTGGTTTTGATGATGTTGTTCACCGTCAGCCCCGCCGCTTCGATGATCCCTTTGACGTTCTGTAACGACTGAAGCGTTTGCGCCTCAATGTCCGCCGCGATCGCACCCGTCTCGGGGCACAGCGGGATCTGCCCGGAAGTAAAGACGAAACTGCCCATATCCACACCCTGGACGTACGGTCCGATGGCCGCCGGGGCAGTGTTGGTCGAAATAATGGTGGTGGTCATACTCACTCCTTTTGAAAAAGGTGGTACGTGCGGCTCCATCGCCGCACGTCATGATTACAGAGCGCTGGTGAATGTCCTGGACACCACATCCTGCTGCTGCTCGCGGGTCAGCGCGTTAAAGCGCACCGCATAGCCGGAAACGCGGATCGTCAGGGTTGGATATTTCTCCGGATGATCGATAGCGTCCAGCAGCATTTCGCGGTTCATCACGTTGACGTTAAGGTGCTGTCCGCCCTCAATCGCCACGTCGTGATGGAAATAACCGTCCAGCAGCCCC
The DNA here is from genome assembly GCF_007570865.1 of Atlantibacter subterraneus. Lineage (GTDB taxonomy): Bacteria > Pseudomonadota > Gammaproteobacteria > Enterobacterales > Enterobacteriaceae > Atlantibacter > Atlantibacter subterraneus. The sequence goes on from NZ_VLPS01000009.1 coordinate 1,076, forward strand.
ACCAGGTTGTTCTTACGCGCCATCTCGTCTTTGCCCAGCGCCGCCGGGACGATAGAGAAGGTGTAAGAAATTCCGTCTTTGGCGTATTTGAACGGCAGTTTCGCGACCGACGTCAGGGACGCTACCGCGCCTTTACGATCGCGGCCGTGCATCGGGTTTGCGCCCGGGGCGAACGGCGTACCGCCACGGCGGCCATCCGGGGTGTTGCCGGTTTTCTGGCCGTACACCACGTTAGAGGTGATGGTCAGAATCGACTGGGTCGGCACCGCGTTGCGGTATGTCGGCAGCGCCTGGATTTTCTGCATAAAGCGAGAAACCAGATCGCAGGCGATGCTGTCGACGCGATCGTCGTTGTTACCGTACTGCGGGTATTCCCCTTCAATCACAAAATCCAGCGCCAGGCCGTTGTGATCGCGCACCGGCATCACGCGGGCATATTTGATTGCCGACAGCGAATCCACCGCCACCGACAGACCGGCGATACCACAAGCCATGGTGCGGTGCACATCGCGGTCGTGCAGCGCCATCAGCGAGGCTTCGTAGCTGTACTTGTCGTGCATATAGTGGATCAGGTTCAGGGCGCTGACGTACTGCACCGCCAGCCAGTCCATAAAGCTGTCGAGGCTGGCCATCACGGTGTCATAATCCAGCACTTCATCCATGATCATCGGCGTTTTCGGGCCGACCTGGATTTTCAGCTTCTCGTCCATCCCGCCGTTGATGCAGTACAGCAGCGTTTTGGCGAGGTTGGCGCGCGCGCCGAAGAACTGCATCTGTTTGCCGATCACCATCGGGCTGACGCAGCAGGCAATGGCGTAATCGTCGCTTTCGAAATCCGGGCGCATCAGGTCGTCGTTCTCGTACTGCAATGAGGACGTTTCGATAGAAACTTTCGCGGCATAGGCTTTAAACGCTTTCGGCAGCGCTTCCGACCACAGAATGGTCAGGTTCGGTTCCGGCGACGGGCCCATGGTGTGTAGGGTATTCAGATAGCGGAATGAGTTTTTGGTTACCAGCGTGCGGCCATCCAGCCCCATCCCGCCGATCACTTCGGTAGCCCAAATCGGGTCGCCGGAGAACAGCGTGTCGAATTCCGGGGTACGCAGGAAGCGCACCATGCGGATTTTCATAATGAAATGGTCGATCAGCTCCTGCGCCTGCACTTCGTTCAGCACGCCGGTTTTGATGTCGCGCTCAATGTAGATGTCGAGGAAAGTCGCGGTACGGCCCAGCGACATCGCGCCGCCGTTCTGGGACTTCACCGCCGCCAGATAGCCAAAGTACAGCCACTGCACCGCTTCCTGGGCGTTACGCGCCGGGCGGGAGACGTCAAAGCCGTAGTTACCGGCCATCTCGGTGATTTGCTGCAATGCGCGCCGGTGTTCGGCCAGCTCTTCACGCAGGCGGATAGTGGCTTCCAGATCTTCGCCGCGCTCCAGTTTCGGTTGCAGATCGGCAAACTGTAATTCACGCTCGCGGATCAGATAAGCGGTGCCATACAGCGCCACGCGGCGGTAGTCACCGATGATGCGCCCGCGGCCGTAGCCGTCCGGCAAACCGGTCAACACGCCGGATTTACGGCAACGCAGCATGTCCGGGGAATAGACATCAAACACGCCCTGGTTATGGGTTTTGCGCAGATGGGTAAAGGTGTACTCGAAATCTTTGTCCATTTCGCGGCCATAGGCATCGAAAGAACTTTTGATCATGTTGACGCCGCCGTACGGGTGCAGCGCGCGCTTCAGCGGCTGGTCGGTTTGCAGACCGACGATTTTTTCCAGCCGCTGCTCGATATACCCCGGCGCGTGGGCGGTAATGGTTGTCGCGACGTTGGTGTCGAAATCGACCGGCGCATGAGTGGCGTTCTCCTTGCGGATGCCTTCCATGACCTTTTCCCACAGCTGCACGGTGGCTGGCGTGGCGTCGGCAAGAAAGCTTTCGTCGCCTTCATACGGGGTATAGTTATGCTGAATAAAATCGCGGACGTTAATCGTTTCCTGCCAGTCAGAACCGGCAAAGCCCTGCCAGGCGTCGAGATACGTGTCGTTTAACGCTACATCAACCTTCATTACAAACTCCCTCTGTACGGTACAGATTAAATAATTCGATATCAGGCAAATTCAGGCTGTGAAACCTGGCGACCCAGGCGGATAGCATCCTGAGCGATCATTTTTTCTTCATTGGTGGGGATCACCGCAGCAGCAGCGCGCGACTGCGGCGCGGAAACCACACGCGGCCCCACGCGGTTTGGCTGGGCGTTTTTGGCGTCGTCCACCTCAATGCCGAACACCTTCAGGCGTTCAATCACCAGATTGCGGATAAGCACTGAGTTCTCGCCAATCCCGCCGGTGAAGATCACCCCGTCCAGACGGCGCAGCGCGCTGGCGTGGCCGCCGATATGGCGTGCAATGCGATGAACAAATGCGCCAATCGCGCGCTGTGCGCCCGCATGGCCTTCGTGATACGCCTGCTCCAGCACGCGTAAATCCGATGACAAACCCGACAGGCCGAGTAGCCCGGAAGATTTATTCACCACCCGCTCCAGATCCTCAAGGCTCTGCCCGGTCTGGCGAGCAAGATAGGCCAGCGCGCCAAAATCCACGTCACCGCTGCGGGTACCCATAATCAGCCCTTCCAGCGGAGTCATGCCCATGGAGGTATCGACGCTTTTGCCATCCTGTACCGCGCAAATCGACGCGCCGTTTCCCAGGTGGGCAATCACCAGCCCGGCGTCGTTGGCATCCAGATTAAGCAGCGCCACGGCTTCGCTGGCGACATAGCGGTGCGAAGTACCGTGGAAACCGTAGCGGCGCACGCCGTGCTGTTCCGCATACTGATACGGCAGCCCGTAGAGATAAGCTTCCGGCTTTAAGGTCTGATGGAAACCGGTGTCGAATACCGCGACCTGCGGCAAACCGGGGAACAGATGGCGCGCGGCTTCCACACCCGCCAGGTTGGCGTAGTTGTGCAGCGGTGCCAGCGGCGACACTTTCTTGATTTGTTCAACCACGTCGTCGTTGATGATTACCGCGTCGCTAAAAATCTCACCGCCGTGAGCGATGCGGTGGCCGATTAACGTCACCGCGTCCATTAACTGACGCTTGTCCAGCTCCCCGGCGATGGCCGTCAGCGCGGCGTCGTAGGTGCTGTCAGCAAGTTTGATTTCGGTGGTTTTATCCACCACCAGCAGGGCATTGTCGGAGCCAATACTGTCGGCAATACCGGAGAGAACCACGTCGCAATGCTCAACGTCTAAAACGGAAAACTTGATCGACGACGAGCCACAATTGATGACAAGTACAACAGAATCTACGTTCATTACACTGCTCCGCCCACCCTTTCGGGTGGGCTTTGAGGTTAAACAGAGTGGGGATTAAAACAGTTTGTAAGCGATGTTCAGGATGGTCAGCAGGCCAATCAGGGTAACGAAGACGTTATCCGCACGACCTTTGTACTTCGCCAGAGCCGGGGTTTTGCCAATCGCGTACATCGGCAGCAGGCACAGCAGAGCAGCGATAATCGGCGCACCCATGGCTTCAATCAGGTCCAGGATGTTCGGGTTGGCGTAAGCCACAACCCAGGTGGAGCCCATGATGAAGATCATGCTGATGGTGTTCAGTTTGCCTTCAGAGATTTTGTTTTTATCGCCTTTGTAGCCGAACTTGAGGATCAGGCCGTTCAGACCTTCCAGCGTGCCCAGATAGTGGCCGAAGAAGGATTTGAAAATCGCTACCAGCGCAATCAGCGAGGCTGCGTATTCCAGAGTCACCGCAAAGGTAGACTTGGTGCCGCTCATGGAAGCGAAGTGGTTAGCCAGGTAAGAAAGCACCGGAATGTTCTGCGCTTTGGCTTCCGCCATGTTGGCCGGAGACAGCGTAAACAGGCAGCTGAAGGCGAAGAACATGACTACGGCAACCATCAGCATGCTGGCGCGAGAGATGATCTGGGAGCATTTTTTCTCGGTGTACTCTTTACCGAAATCGGCTTCGTACTCTTCGCGTTTGGAGACCACGAAGGAAGAGACAATCGGCGAGAAGTTAAAGGAGAACACCATGATGGAGATGCCCAGCCATACGGTCACCAGGATGCCATCGTGGCCCAGCAGGGAGATATCCGCGACGTTGGCTTGCTCGATCACCGCACCGTTCCAGTAAGGGATCAGTGACAGGGAAATCAGCACCAGGCTGGCGATAAACGGCCATACCAGGTAGCTCATCACTTTTACCATCAGGTCTTTACCAAACCAGATAACAAATGCCATCAGCAGCAGCAGGAACAGCGCCACAAAGCCGCGGTTCAACGGTGCCATGCCGAGCTGGTTGACCCAGAAGGTCATAAAGGTGTTGGTAATAGTTACGCCATAAATCCACAACAGCGGACAAATCGCGAAGAAGTACAGGAAAGTGATCACCACGCCGCCGGTTTTACCGAAGTGCTCTTCGACGGTTTCGGTGATGTTGCCTGATGGATTGCTGCCTGACAGACACAGGCGCGCCAGCGCACGGTGGCAGTAGAAGGCAATCGGATAAGCCAGCACTAACATTAATAAAATTGGAATTAAGCCGCCAAAGCCAGCGCGAATCGGGAAAAATAATACCCCGGCACCGATTGCCGTACCAAACAGACCCAGAGTCCACGTGGTGTCAGATTTACGCCAGGCGAAGCCCGACGCTTTCTGACCAGTTGCAATAGTATTATCCAAACTCATTTGAAGTATCCTGTACAAAAATTATTAGTGAGTGGTTTCAAGACCGGTAATTTGCGAAACGCGTGACAGGTCAATATTGCCACCGGAAATAATGCTAACGGTTTTCTTACCCTGGATATAATGATCAAGCTTGCCGCTTAATAATGCAGCGCTGGCTAACGCGCCTGCCCCTTCAGTGATGATTTTATTTCTCTGGATCAGATGAACCATACTGGAGCGAATTTCTTCTTCGGTAACCAGTACAATATCCGTGACCAGATCTTTAACGATTTCATAAGTTAAAACACCCGGGCGCGCTACGTCGCAACCGTCGGCGAGCGTTCCGGCATTACGGTGATTAGTAATGTGACCGGCATAATAAGAAGACGCCATACCGTGAACGTTTTCTGACTGGACGCCGATAATATTAATGCGTGGGTTGATGGATTTAATCGCCAGCGCCACGCCGGCAATCAGTCCACCACCGCCGATGGGTACGATAACGTTGTCGACATCATACAAATCTTCAAGGATTTCAAGGCCAATGGTGCCCTGACCGGCGATGACTTTTTCGTCATCAAATGGCGGGATAAATAAGCGCCCTTCCATTTCCATAATTTCACTGGCTTTCGCGATAGTTTCGTTAAAACTATTTCCGTGCAGGATCACTTCTGCTGAATAATCAGTAGTTGCAGCCACTTTTGATTTCGGCGCGCAGGATGGCATCACCACCTTGCCGTTAATTCCCAGCATGGCGCAAGAAAGAGAAACACCCTGAGCATGGTTGCCGGCCGAACAGGCCACAACACCCTGGCGTTTTTCTTCTTCAGTTAATGAACTTAATTTATTAAAGGCTCCACGAATTTTAAATGACCCGGTGCGTTGCATATTTTCAAATTTAAGAAATATTTCTCCCTTGCAACGTTCGCTTAAATAGTTGGAACGTGGTTGACCGGTTTTATAGACGCGCCCATTCAGGCGAGTGCGGGCTTCCATTATGTCATGGATGGTCAGTGGAAGATTATCGTAGGTTATCATGGTAAATCCTTTCGTAGCCGTCTGATACAGAGTTTTATTTTCAAGACGCGGCGATCCTAAGGTACATCCACCACCATTAATGTGACACACACGTCAAAACGCCCCCGGTCAATGTTTTCGGTGAGTAATTATTTAAGAAAATGCTACGGGGTCGACATTTTAATAATTTCGGATTAATTTAACTAATCCGAATTAAATAAAATAAGTAATACCTCTTTAGGGGCAATATGCTTAATTTTAAATCGAAAGTTAATTCGCGAATTAAATACAGTGATTTTAAATAAAATATGAATTACACACTTCACCGATTATTAACATATTATTTACTTATGGGTGAATTCATGATCATAAGCAGTCTGAATGTTTTTTAACCGCCGTTTTTTCTGCAAGGGAATTTTTCCGGGTGTAACCGAGCGGAGCAAAACGCGTTAAAATGAGATTCGGATCACAAAAAGATTGAACTGAACGGAGTGATGGTTTTATGATCGCCGCATTCCCACCATTCTTTTAACCATCGCGATACTTTCCTATGACAAACAACGCCGTCTCACGCAAAACCGCGTGGCTGCGGGTGGTTACGCTTGCTGTCGCCGCATTCATCTTTAACACCACCGAGTTTGTGCCGGTGGGATTACTGTCTGACATCGCCAGCAGCTTTAATATGCAAAGCGCCCAGGCAGGCATCATGTTGACGATTTACGCCTGGGTAGTGGGATTAATGTCCCTGCCCTTTATGCTGCTGACCAGCCAGATTGAGCGCCGCAAACTGCTGATAGCCCTGTTCGTAGTGTTTATCGCCAGCCATATCCTGTCGTTCCTCGCCTGGAGTTTCGAAGTGCTGGTGATAAGCCGCGTCGGCATCGCTTTTGCGCATGCCATTTTCTGGTCGATCACCGCCTCGCTGGCGATACGCCTGGCCCCGGCGGGCAAACGCGCCCAGGCGCTGAGCCTGATTGCTACCGGCACCGCGCTGGCGTCGGTGCTGGGCATCCCAATTGGCCGCGTGGTCGGGCAATATTTCGGCTGGCGTACCACCTTTTTCGCTATCGGGATGGGCGCGCTGATTACCCTGGTATGCCTGGCGCGGCTGCTGCCGAAACTGCCGAGCGAACATTCCGGGTCGCTTAAAAGCCTGCCGGTGCTGTTCCGCCGCCCGGCGCTCATCAGCATCTATATTCTGACGGTGGTGGTCGTCACCGCGCATTTCACCGCCTACAGCTATATTGAACCCTTTGTACAGACCGTCGCGGGCCTGAGCGAAAACTTCGCCACTTATATGCTGCTGGTGCTGGGTTTTACCGGGATTATCGGCAGCGTGATCTTCGGCAAACTGGGCAACCAGCACGCCTCGCTGCTGATCGCGCTGGCGATAGCTCTGCTGGTGTTCTGTTTACTGCTGCTGCTGCCCGCCAGCGCTAATCGCTGGAGCCTGACCGCGCTGTGCGCCTTCTGGGGGATTGCGATTATGCTGATCGCGCTGGGGATGCAGGTGAAAGTGCTGGCGCTGGCCCCGGACGCCACCGACGTGGCTATGTCACTGTTTTCCGGCATCTTTAATATCGGCATCGGCGCAGGCGCGCTGGTGGGCAATCTGGTGAGTATGAATCTCTCGATGGCATCGGTGGGCTATATCGGCGCTATCCCCGCACTGGCGGCGCTGGTGTGGGCGGTGATTATTTTCCGCCGCTGGCCGGTGTCGCTGGAGGATCCGGCGCGTCAGGTTAACCCGAACTAAACACGCTTTTCATCACGCTCTCCTGCCAGCTGAACCACGGGTTCCAGACCAGGCGAGCGTGAATTTTCCCCGGTTGTTGCTTAGCCTCCGTGATAGCTGGTCACAATCTCCAGCACCCCGTTAATAATAAACTGCACGCCCATACAGACCAGCAAGAAGCCCATCAGGCGCGAAATGGCTTCAATGCCGCCCTTACCCACCACTCGCATCACCGCTCCGGAGCTGCGCAGGCTGCCCCACAGGATAATGCCGACAATCACAAACAGCAGCGGCGGCGCGACGGCGATAATCCACGCCGGGAAGGCGTCGGAATGGCGCAGCGTGGACGCGGAGCTGATGATCATTGCGATGGTGCCTGGCCCGGCGGTACTGGGCATCGCCAGCGGTACAAAGGCGATATTAGTATCCGGTTCTTTAACGATCTCTTCGGTTTTACTCTGCACTTCCGGCGCTTCGTGGCCTTTCGCCGGTGGGAACAGCATCCGGAAACCGATAAATGCCACAATCAGCCCGCCCGCAATACGCAGACCGGGAATCGAAATTCCGAAAGTATCCATGACCAGTTGGCCGGCGTACCACGCCACCAGCATGATCACCACCACGTTGATCGACGTCATCAGCGCGGTGCGGTTACGCTCGGCGCTGCTCATATGGCCGGACAAACCTAAAAACAGCGCCACGGTGGTCAGCGGGTTCGCCAGGGGTAATAGCACCACCAGCCCAAGCCCCAGAGCCTTAAATAATTCCAGCATATCAGTCCTCTTACGGTGAATGGCAGGCGGAGTATAAGGAGGCGCTCGCCGGGATACCATCCTCAAAGCGTAAGGTTTCGTCGCCGTCTTTACAAACCCGGTTAGCAGCCCCAATGCATATGTGAGTGGGTAATATTTCGCCGTAAAAAGTTTAACTTACGAAACGTTTTAACAGATCGTGTCATCTTAAATCCATTCGGTTGACTTATATTTGCCTGGGCAATAATATCCGCCGTGACTAATCTACTTGCCTGGGCAATCACTGTGAATAATCCCGACGATCTGTTTAATAACATCATCCCGCTGGGTCGACTGATCCATCTGGTGAACCAGAAAAAAGATCGTTTGCTTAATGACTACCTCTCCCCGCTGGATATCACCGCCGCGCAGTTCAAAGTGCTGTGTTCCATCCGCTGTGGAGGTTCCATTACGCCGGTGGAGCTGAAAAAGGTGCTTTCCGTAGATTTAGGTGCCCTGACCCGCATGCTTGACCGCCTGGTCAGCAAAGGTTGGATCGAACGCTTGCCGAACCCCAACGACAAGCGCGGCGTACTGATCCAGCTAACCCCGGAAGGCGCGGCGCTGTGTGAGCAATGTCATCAATTAGTAGGGCAAACCCTGCATCAAGAATTAACTAAAAATATGACGGCAGAAGAAGTGGCAACCCTTGAATACCTGCTCAAGAAGGTTCTGCCGTAACCGACGGAGATAAGACGATGTCCAGACGTAACAATGATGCGGTGACGATTCATAGCATTTTGGACTGGATTGAAGAGAATCTGGAGTCCCCACTGTCACTGGAGAAGGTGTCCGAACGTTCGGGTTACTCGAAATGGCACCTGCAACGGATGTTCAAAAAAGAAACCGGCCATTCATTAGGCCAGTACATCCGCAATCGCAAACTGACTGAAATCGCACAGCAGTTAAAAAGCAGCAACGAGCCAATTTTGTTTTTGGCGGAGCGCTATGGGTTTGAATCGCAACAAACCCTGACCCGCACCTTTAAGAACTATTTTTCGCTGCCGCCGCATAAGTTCCGCGTGAATGCCACCGCGAACGATGCGCTGTACCTGCACAGAATTAACCATTAAACCTGCAACAACTTCACGTGTCGTACGTGACTGAGGAAACCATGAAATACGTCTTAGCAGCCTGCGCCCTGCTGGTACTGGCGACAGGCTCTGCTGCGGCGGAGCAATCCACCGGCTTCAGCCATCAGGAAGCCCGCGACCCAATGCTGACCTCCACCACCAATTGCACCTCGCCGTATGATTTCAATCATCGCGGCGCGGGCAGCGATAAATCAGATGAGCTTGGAGTAGCGTACTACAACTGAGTTTAGCGGCGGGCGTTGCGCCCGCCTGCATATTCAGGCTTTGCGCGCCTTACGCGCCATCGGGAAGCCAAACACATTGATGTACAGCCCGCCCATAATCAGCACCGCCCCGCACATTTGCAGCCATGAAAGCGTCTCGCCTAACAGCAGCGCGGCACTCGCCAGTCCCACTACCGGCACCAGCAGCGACAGCGGCGCCACGCGCCAGGTTTCGTAACGCCCTAACAGCGTGCCCCAAATCCCGTAGCCGACAATCGTCGCGCCAAACGCCAGGTACAGCAGCGATAAAATGGTCACCATATCGATGTGCATCAGGCTCAGCACCACCGTAGTTGGGCCATCCAGCAGCATACTGGCGACCAGGAACGGCGCGATGGGGATCAGGGCGCTCCAGACCACCAGTGACATCACCGCCGGGCGCGCTTCATGCTGCATGATCTTCTTATTAAAAATATTGCCGCAGGCCCAGCTAAAGGCACCACCCAGCGTCAGCATAAAGCCCAGCAACGGCACGTGCTCGCCGGTAAGGCTGGCTTCAATCAGCACCAGCACGCCCACCACCGCCAGCAGAATTCCCGCCAGCTGGCGCGGCTGCAAACGCTCGCCGAAGGTCAGCGCGCCGAGAATGATGGTGAAAAACGCCTGGGCCTGAAGCACCAGCGAGGCCAGCCCGGCAGGCATGCCAAACTTAATCGCACAAAACAGAAAGGCGAACTGCCCGAAGCTGATGGTCAACCCGTAGCCCAGCAGCAGGCGCAACGGCACTTTCGGACGGGCAACGAAAAACAGCGCCGGAAAGGCCACCAGCAAAAAACGTAACCCAGCCAGCAGCAACGGCGGCATGGCGTGCAACCCCCACTTGATGACGACAAAATTGACTCCCCACACCGTCACCACCAGCAGCGCCAGTAGCCCATCTTTACGTGTCATACCCTGCCCCAAAATAATTAAATAATTGTTAACACTTCACCCTACCGCAAATCTTTACAAAAAGGGACCACCAAAATATGCCTTGTTAAAAAGCACGTCAGAACAACGGGCTGGGTATACAACGCCGGTACGTCGTGGTATTGCTTGATGGCAACCCAACCGCAGCACATCTCACTGCCAATTACAAAAAGATTACAATATGCAGCCCAGGCACACATTATCTATCGGCGCACTACTCGCCTCGTCGCTCCTGTTAACCATTGGGCGCGGCGCAACATTGCCCTTTATGACCATCTATTTGAACCGCCAGTACGCGATGCCGGTGGACCAGATAGGTATTGCCATGAGTATCGCCCTGACGGTGGGCGTGTTCTTTAGCCTGGGGTTCGGCATCCTGGCCGATCGGTTCGAGAAAAAACGTTATATGCTGCTGGCCATTGCGGTGTTTGTCGGCGGCTTTATCGCGATCCCCCTGACCCACAACGCCGCGCTGGTGGTGGCGTGGTTTTCGCTGGTGAACTGCGCTTACTCGGTGTTCGCCACGGTGTTGAAAAGCTATTTTTCCGATACCCTGACCCCGGCGGTAAAAGCCAAAGTCTTTTCGCTGAATTACACCTTTTTGAATATCGGCTGGACCGTCGGACCGCCGCTCGGCACCTGGCTGCTGCTGTACGGAGTCAATATGCCGTTCTGGCTGGCGGCCATCAGCAGTTCGATCCCCTTTGTCCTGATCCAGTGCTGCGTTAAGCCGCTGCACACCCAGCCGGACAGCCAGACGGAAAAGCGCAGCGCCATCAACGTACTGTTGCAGGATCGCGCGCTGATTTACTTTACCCTGTCGGCGTTTCTCGGCTCGCTGGTGTTTGGCTCTTTCGCCTCCTGCATCGCGCAATACGTGATGGTGGTGGCGGACAACCGGCTGGCAGAAACCGTGATAGGCGTGGTGCTGCCGGTGAACGCGGCGGTGGTGGTGTCGCTGCAATATCTGGTCGGGAAACGCATTCGCGCCGAGAACCTCAAGCGCCTGATGCTGTTTGGGACGCTGTTTTTCCTGCTAGGGCTGGGCGGCTTTATGATTTCCGGAAGTAATCTATGGCTGTGGGGGTTATCCGCCGCCGTGTTTACTTTCGGTGAGCTGATCTACGCGCCGGGGGAATATATGCTGGTGGATAACATCGCGCCCAACGGTTTGAAAGCCAGCTACTTCTCCGCCCAGTCGCTGGGCTGGCTCGGCGGCGCGCTCAACCCGCTGCTGACCGGGGTGATCCTGACTCACCTGCCGCCATGGTCGCTGTTCGCAATTCTAATGGTGGCGACGTCGGGCGCATACCTGCTGATGCTGAAAGGGATGCGCGTCCCGCGAGCGGCGGCGGTAACGGAGTGTGTTTAAGATTCAGGCAGATGCCTTTTTAGACTTTGCAGATATAAGATCGCGCGGTTAACAACCAACTGAGTCAATCCTTTAAGGAATGATAATGAAGAAATGTTTAATTTGCGGCGGCGGTTATTTAACCCATGTGACCCGCGATCTGCCTTATGAACATCAAACCAGAAAGACAACGCTTAACGGCATTTCCGGCGAGTATTGCGACAAATGCGGCGAAATTATCTTCACGCCGGAAGAATGTGAGGCTTTCTGCAGCCAGGCCGCAAAGTTGAAGTCAGAAGAACATAATTCTTTCTAATCTGTTTCAGTCAATTGCCGGGCCTTCGCCCGGCTTAAATCGCTACCAGCCCCCTGACCCCTTCCTGCTCCATCTGACTGCCCGCGCCGCGCTGGATGATTTCGCCGCGCGACATCACCAGATAGCTGTCCGCCAGTTCGGCGGCGAAGTCGTAAAACTGCTCCACCAGCAATATCGCCATATCCCCGCGCTTCGCCAGTTCGCCAATTACCGCGCCGATCTGTTTAATCACCGAAGGCTGAATACCCTCTGTCGGTTCATCCAGGATCAGCAACTGAGGGCGACAGGCCAGCGCCCGGCCAATCGCCAGCTGTTGCTGCTGGCCGCCGGAGAGATCGCCGCCGCGCCGCTGTTTCATCTCATGTAGCACCGGGAACAGCGCGTAGATCTCATCGGGAACGATACGCGCGTCGCGGCCTGAAAAGCGCGACAGCCCCATCAGCAGGTTTTCTTCCACCGTTAAGCGCGGAAAAATTTCCCGGCCCTGGGGCACGTAGGCCATACCCGCCCGCACCCGCTGGTGCGGCTTCAGGCGGGTGATATTTTTATCCTGAAAGTGAACCTCGCCGGAACGGGCGGCAATCAGCCCCATCAGGCACTTCAGCAGGGTGCTTTTCCCGACGCCGTTACGCCCCAGCAGGCAGGTCACTTCCCCAGGCTGCACCTCAAACGACACGCCGCGCAGAATATGGCTGCCGCCGTAATATTGATTCAGACCGCTGACTGTTAACATTCCCGCTCCTTAGCGCCCTAAATAGACGTCGATAACCTGCTCGTTATTCTGCACTTCGCGCAGCGATCCTTCCGCCAGCACCTGACCCTGATGCAACACCGTCACACGGTCGGCGATGGTTTCTACAAAACCCATATCGTGTTCCACCACCATCAGCGAATGCTTGCCCGCCAGGGCGCGGAACAGCTCGGCGCTGTATTCGGTTTCCGCGTCGGTCATGCCCGCCGCCGGTTCATCGAGCAGCAGCAGGTGTGGCTCCTGAATCAGCAGCATACCGATTTCCAGAAACTGCTTTTGTCCGTGGGACAAGGTGCCCGCCGGGCGATGGCGCTCGGCATTCAGCCGCAGCAGGCTTAAAATCTCGTCGATGCGGTCGCGCTTTTCGCCGCTGAGGCGCGCCCGCAGCGTGCCCCACACCGACTTGTCGCCCTTTTGCGCCAGTTCGAGGTTTTCAAACACGCTCAGCGCTTCAAACACCGTTGGCTTCTGAAATTTGCGCCCGATACCCTGACGGGCGATATCAATCGACGACAGCGCGGTCAGATCGGTGGACTGGTCGTAAATCGCCCGTCCGCTCTGGGGCCGGGTTTTGCCGGTGATCACATCCATCAGCGTGGTTTTACCCGCGCCGTTAGGGCCGATAATGCAGCGCAGCTCCCCCACGCCAATCTGCAAACTGAGATCGGTCAGCGCCTTAAACCCGTCGAAACTGACGTTAATATTTTCCAGTTGCAGCACCGGGTCGGTTTGCGCGCGATATCGGTCGGTCATTTGTTGGCGGGTGAACAGCCCTTCATCCGGTTGCATCATTGCTTGCCTCGCTTGATCAGCCCCACCACGCCGCGCGGTAAAAAGCGCGTCACCAGAATAAACATCAGCCCGAGGAACAGCAGCCAGTACTCGGGCATCGCCACGGTGAACAGGCTCTTCGCGCCGTTGACCAGCCCTGCACCAATCACCGGGCCGATCAGCGTGCCGCGCCCGCCCAGCGCCACCCAAATCGCCGCCTCGATGGAGTTGGTAGGCGACATTTCGCCAGGGTTGATAATCCCCACCTGCGGCACATACAGCGCGCCCGCCAGCCCGCACAGCACCGCCGACAGCGTCCAGACCAGCAGCTTGAAGCCTTTCGGGTCGTAGCCGCAGAACGTCAGGCGGCTTTCCGCGTCGCGCACCGCCGTCAGCACCCGGCCAAACTTGCTTTTCGCCAGCAGCCAGCCGATCGCCAGGCTGAGGGTTAACACCAGCACCGTGGCGACAAACAGCCCGATACGCGTCCCGGTGGCGGTCACCGGCATCCCCAGCAGCGTGGTAAAACCGGTAAAGCCGTTATTGCCGCCAAAGCCGGTTTCGTTGCGGAAAAACAGCAGCATTCCGGCCCAGGTGAGCGCCTGGGTCATGATCGAGAAGTAAACGCCTTTGATTTTCGAGCGAAACGCGAAGTAGCCGAACAGCAGCGCCAGCAGGCCCGGCACCAGCACAATCAGCATCAGCATCCAGAGAAAACTGCTGGTACCGAACCAGTACCAGGGCAATTCGCTCCAGGACAAAAAGCTCATAAATCCCGGCAGCCCGTCCCCGGCGGCCTGGCGCATTAAGTACATCCCCATGGCGTAGCCGCCGAGGGCGAAAAACAGCCCGTGGCCCAGAGACAACATCCCGGCATAGCCCCACACCAGATCCAGCGCCACTGCCATAATCGCGTAACAGAGGATTTTGCCTACCAGCGTCAGCATCCACTCCGACAGGTGCAGCGGATGCGCGGCGGGCAGCAGCGCCAGGAACGGCAACGCCAGCAGCGCCGCCAGAATCGCGCCGCCCAGCGCCAGGCTCAGTTTGGGTCGCCGCCGGGTAGCGGCGGTGGTTAACGGCAGGCTAATCATTCAATAACCCTCCCTTTGAGAGCGAACAGGCCCTGCGGGCGCTTCTGGATAAACAGCACAATCAGCAGCAGGATCAGGATCTTGCCCAGCACCGCGCCAAGCTGCGGTTCGAGGATTTTATTCAGGATGCCAAGACTGAACGCCGCCGCCACACTGCCCGCCAGCTGTCCGACGCCGCCCAGCACCACCACTAAAAATGAATCGATGATGTAGCCCTGGCCGAGTTCCGGGCCGACGTTGCCGAGCTGCGACAGCGCCACGCCGCCCAGCCCGGCGATGCCGGAACCGAGGCCGAACGCCAGCATATCCACGCGACCTTCCGGCACGCCGCAGCATGCCGCCATGGCGCGGTTTTGCGTCACCGCCCGCACGTTCATCCCTAACCGGGTGCGGTTAAGCAACAGCCAGGTAAAGGCCAGCACCAGTAGCACAAAGCCAATCACCGCCACCCGGTTCCACGGCAGGATCAGGTTGGGTAACACCTGAATGCCGCCAGAGAGCCACGCCGGGTTTGCCACCTCGACGTTTTGCGCGCCAAACACCATGCGCACAATCTGGATCAACATCAGGCTGATGCCCCAGGTAGCGAGCAGCGTTTCCAGCGGACGACCGTACAAATGGCGGATCACGCTGCGCTCCAGCGCCATGCCGATCCCCGCCGTGACCAGAAACGCTACCGGCAGCGCCACCAGTGGATAGAGCGCCAGCCACTGCGGTGCCCAGGCGGCGAAAGCGTTCTGGGTAAGCCAGGTGCTGTACGCGCCCAGCATCAGCATCTCGCCGTGGGCCATATTGATCACCCCCAGCAGGCCGTAGGTGATGGCGAGGCCCAGCGCCGCCAGCAGCAAAATCGACCCCAGCGACAGGCCCATAAACGCCTGGCCCGCCAGTTCGCCCCACATCAGGCGCTGACCGATGGCCTGCACGCTTTTTTCTGCCTGAGCGCGCACGTCGGCATCGCTTTCAGTATGCGGATCGGTTAACGGCTGCAACCGCGCCTGCACCTGCGGCGAGCCGGATTTCTCCAGCTGTTTTGCCGCCGCCAGACGGACTGCGGGCTGCGGGCTGGTGAGATTAAGCAGCGCCAGCGCGGTAATCAGGGCATCGCGTACCGCACCGTCGGTTTCCTGCTGACGGCGCGTTTCCAGCAGCGTCGCCATCTCCGGGCTGGCATCGCGCTGTAACGTCACGGCGGCGCGCAGTCTTTCCGTGACGTTGTCACTGACCAGATAGTGAGATGCCAGCGCGGCCGCCGCCAGATTGCGCAGCCGGTTAGTCAGGCGCAGCTTTTGGGTCTCGCCCACAGGCGCAGCGGCATCGCCCAGCGGCGTTAAACTTCCGGCGCTGGCGTCAAAAACCTGTTTCTGGCTATCCAGCACCACCCGCTCAGCGGCCAGCGCTTTCAAAAAGGGTAATCGGCTGGGTTCGGGCGCAGTGCCCCAGGCTTCCAGCATTTTCGCCTGTTCGGCGCGGTTGGCGCGTCCGAAGTCATCGCCAGCGGCGGCCCATGCGCGTACCGGTAGCAGCAGCGTCACCAACAGCACATAGATAAAGGTGGCGGGTTTCATCATCACGTCTCCGCATCGGCTCTGCGTAAAATGGCCTCCTGTCGCCAGGAGGCATCAGGCTTAGTTGCTGGCGGTTTTCACCGGCTGGTCGGATTTTTTGTCGTTACCGGCGATAAACGGGCTCCACGGCTGGGCGCGTACCGGCTGTTCGGTCTGCCACACCACGTTGAACTGGCCGTTACCCTCGATTTCGCCAATCATCACCGGCTTGTGGAGGTGATGGTTAGTGGCATCCATGGTCAGGGTAAAGCCGGACGGCGCTTTGACGGTTTGCCCGGCCATGGCGGCGCGCACTTTGTCCACGTCAGTAGTACCGGCTTTCTCGACCGCCTGCGCCCACATATGAATGCCCACCCAGGTGGCTTCCATCGGATCGTTAGTCACTACGCTATCGGCGTTCGGTACTTTGTTGACTTTGGCCCAGGCTTTGTATGCAGCGACAAACTGGGTATTGGTGGGGTTATCCACCGATTCAAAGTAGTTCCACGCCGCCAGGTTGCCCACCAGCGGTTTGGTGTCGATGCCGCGCAGCTCTTCTTCGCCCACCGAGAACGCCACCACCGGTACGTCGGTGGCTTTCACCGCCTGGTTTGCCAGCTCTTTATAGAACGGCACGTTGGAGTCGCCGTTGATGGTCGAGATCACCGCGGTTTTGCCGCCCGCCGAGAATTTCTTGATATCGGCCACGATGGTCTGGTAGTCGCTGTGGCCAAACGGCGTATACACCTCTTCGATATCCTTGTCCGCCACGCCTTTGGAATGCAGGAACGCGCGCAGGATCTTGTTAGTGGTGCGTGGGTAGACATAGTCAGTCCCCAGCAGGAAGAAGCGCTTCGCGCCGCCGCCGTCTTCGCTCATCAGGTATTCCACCGCCGGGATCGCCTGCTGGTTCGGCGCAGCCCCGGTATAGAACACGTTCGGCGACATCTCCTCGCCTTCATACTGCACCGGGTAGAACAGCAGCCCGTTGAGCTCCTCGAACACCGGCAATACCGACTTACGCGACACCGAAGTCCAGCAGCCGAACACCACGTCGACTTTGTCCTGGCTCAGCAGCTGGCGGGCTTTTTCGGCGAACAGCGGCCAGTTAGACGCCGGATCCACCACCACCGGTTCAAGCTTTTTACCCAGTACGCCGCCTTTGGCGTTGATTTCATCAATGGTCATCAGCGCCACGTTTTTCAGCGGCGTTTCCGAGATCGCCATGGTGCCGGAGAGCGAGTGCATAATCCCCACTTTGATGGTATCCGCAGCCTGAACGCTGAAGGTCACGCCCATCGCTGACACGGATGCGCAGAGGGCAAAGGCTTTTAACAAGGTACGTCGTTGCATAACGATGACTCCCAAAAAATGTGCTGTGTGATTAGGATTAACGACACTTCTCCTGCCGCGCCTGGTGCAGCATATGAAGCGTAATTTTGCGAACCTCTTTCTGGCTTTGTGCGATATGCGCGGTCAGTTGGTCACACGCCTCCTCTACGTCGCGGTGGATAATGGCGAGCAAGATGGCGCTATGCTCGGCGTAGGTTGCCGCCACGCGCGGTGCCTGGGTGAAATCGAGGCGCCGCACGATGCGAATTTTCTCGGTCACTTCGCGGTGTACCCGCGCCATTTCCGGGTTCCCGGCGGCGCTCACCAGCGTCATATGAAAAGCTTCATCCCAGGGCGCGACGTCGCTGCCCTCCGCCAGGGCCGGCGAATCGATCCAGAAGCGCACCAGCTCCTGAAGCGCAGCCGGGATCGCGGCATCGGTCCGCTGGCACAGACGGCGCACCGCTTCGCTTTCCAGCACCACCCGCAGGTCGTAAAAGGCTTCCAGCGCGTCGAAATCCACCGGCTTCACCTGCCAGCCGCTGCGCGGCTGCACGTCGAGATAGCCCTCCTGCTCCAGGGCATACAGTGCCTGGCGCACCGGGGTGCGGCTGACGCCCACCCGGGTAGCGATATCCGATTCGCTGAACCGGTCCCCGGGCAGCAGCTGGAAATCAAAGATCGCCTGTTTGACGTGCTGATAGACCCGTCCGGCGATGCCCTCCTGGGCCAGCATGCTCATCAGCTGGCCGCCAGCCACAGCAGCGCATCGCCGGGGCCGACCGGACGCCCTTGCTGGCAGCCAATCGCGGTGACCGTGCCGTCGTTCGGGGCGCAGACCATCAGCTCCATTTTCATTGCCTCGACCACGATCAGTGGCTCGCCCTGCTTCACGCACTGGCCAGGCTCGACGAGGATTTTCCAGATATTGCCGTTGAGATCGGCGTTAACCCGCTGGCCCTGATGCTGGTCATCGGCGGCGTTAAGCAGGCTATTTTCCGTGACGTTGTCACTTTCATCAGTCTGCCAGCGCGCCACTTCTTCGCTAAACGCCGCCTGCTGGCGTTCGCGGAACGCGGCGATATCGGCGGCGTTATCCGCCAGAAACTGCTGGTAGGCAGCAAAGTCGAATTCACTCTCCTCAATGCGCACCTGTGCTCGCCCTTCCCGGAAGGCTTCGCGGAATGCTGTTAATTCGTCTTCGCTGACCGGGTAAAAGCGCACCTGATCAAAGAATTTCAACAGCCACGGCTCGTCGCCAAACTGCCCGTTACGCAGGAATTTGTTCCAGATGGGCAGCGTGCGCCCCACCAGCTGATAGCCGCCGGGGGAATCCATGCCGTAGATGCACATATACATCCCGCCGATGCCCACGGTGCCTTCGGCGGTCCAGGTGCGCGCCGGGTTGTATTTGGAACTTAACAGGCGGTGACGCGGGTCGACCGGCACCGCACAGGGCGCGCCGAGATAGACATCACCCAGCCCGAGGATCAGATAGCTGGCGTCGGTGATAATCCGCAGCACCTCGTCGCGGTCGCTCAGGCCGTTGGCGCGGGCGATAAAGTCGACGTTGTTTGGCAGCCACGGCGCAGCCGGGCGCACTGTTTGCTGATAGCGCTCCACTGCCGCCAGGGTGGCGCTGTCTTCAAACGCCATCGGCAGATGGACAATGCGCGACGGGATTTTCAACGTCGCCACGTCACCCAGCGACGCTTCCAGATGCAGCAGTTGCGCCATCAGTTGGGACTGGGAGATATGCTGCCCGTCATAGCGCACCTGGAGCGATCGCACGCCGGGAGAGAGTTCCTCAACGCCGGAGATAGCCGCCTCGCGGATGGCCGCCATCAGCAGATGTACCCGCAGGCGCAGCGCCAGATCCAGCACGTTCTCCCCGTACTCAATCAGGATGTAGCTGTCGCCAGCCTGTCGCCACACCACCGCCGGACGCGCAGCCTCCGCCTCCCACTGGGCGAGGATCGCCGCGCTGCGGGTCGCGCCAGGTTCAATCGAGGCCGGGATATCCGGCAGCGTATTAGCGGCGCACAGGTTGGTGACCGCCACCTGGTGCGCCAGTTCCAGCGACTGCGCCCAGGCGAAGCTCACCGGATGGAAGCGGATTTTATCGCCGGGTTTGACCTGGCCGACTTTCCACAATTCGCCTTTGGCGATGGTCACCGGGCAGACAAAGCCGCCAAGGCTCGGGCCGTCGCGGGTCAAAATCACCGGGAAATCGCCGGTAAAGTTAATCGCGCCAATAGCGTATTCGCAGTCGTGAACGTTTGACGGATGCAGGCCCGCTTCGCCGCCGTCGGCCCGCGCCCATTGCGGTTTAGGCCCGCTCAGCCGCACGCCAAGGCGGTTGGAGTTGTAATGCACTTCCCACTCGGTCGCGAAAAAGGTTTCCATCGATTCGGGGGTAAAGAAATCCGGTGCGCCGTGCGGCCCGTACAGTACGCCAATTTCCCAGGTATCGCCGTAGCTCGGGATCAGCGCCGGTTCCGGCATTTGCGGCAGGGCAATCGGCGCGGGCGTGGTGCAGGCCGCCAGTTCCGGGCGGGAAATCGCCAGGATGTCGGCGACCTTCAGCGTGCGGCCCGCATGGCCGCCAAACTGCCCGAGGGCAAAGGTGGAACGGCTGCCGAGATACAGCGGCACGTCGATGCCGTTGCGCACCGCCAGATAAGTACGGCAGCCGCGGGTAGCGCGGCCCAGCGTCAGGGTTTGCCCGGCTTTAACGATGACAGGCTGCCAGTAAGCCACCGGTTTATCGTCGAGTTGTGCCGGACAGTTTGCGCCGGTCAGGGCGATAATCGCGTCACTGTGAAAACGCAGCGTCGGGCCTTGCAGGGTAAACTCCAGCCCCGCCGCGCTCGGATGGTTGCCGACAATGCGGTTGGCAAGCTGGAACGCCAGGTCGTCCATCGGACCGGAGGGCGGGACGCCGATATCCCAGTAGCCGGGGCGGCCCGGATAATCCTGCACGCTGCTCCAAGTGCCAGGCTCCAGAACTTCAATGGCGTGGGCCTGATAGCTGACCTCATCCAGCAGCCGGGTCCACATCACCCCGGCCTTGAATTCCGGCAGCACTGCCAGCTGGCGTAGATAGTCAAGGTTGGTGGCGATGCCCGCTAACCGGGTGGCGTCAAGCGCGCGGCGCAGGTTAAGCAGCGCATCCTGGCGATCCTGACCGTGAACAATGATTTTGGCGATCATCGGGTCATAAAACGCGCTGACCTCGCTGCCGGTGCTGACCCAGCCGTCTACCCGCACATTATCCGGGAAGCAGACTTCAGTGAGCACGCCGGGGCTGGGCTGGAAGTTTTTCAGCGGATCTTCGGCGTAGATGCGCACCTCAATCGCCGCGCCGCCGGGGGCGCGGGCCATCGCCTGCCAGTCCAGCGGCTGCGCCGCCGCCAGTCTGACCATGCATTCGATCAAATCGAGACCCGTCACCATTTCGGTCACCGGGTGCTCAACCTGGAGCCGGGTGTTGACCTCAAGAAAGTAAAACGCGTCCTGCGCCGTTTCGTAGATAAATTCCACGGTGCCCGCGCTGCGGTAATTCACCGACTCCCCCAGCGCCACGGCGGCGTTGAGCATCGCCTCGCGGGTGGACTGCGGCAAATTGGGCGCGGGCGTCTCTTCCAGCACTTTCTGGTTACGGCGCTGGAGCGAACAGTCGCGCTCGCCGAGCGCCACCACTTTGCCCTTGCCGTCGCCAAAGATTTGCACTTCCAGATGGCGCGCCCGGTCGATGCAGCGCTCAAGGAATACGCCGTCATCGCTGAAGAACTGCGCCCCCTGGCGCTTGACGGTTTGCCACGCCTCGCACAGCGCCGCCATATCTTCACAGCGCATCAGGCCGATGCCGCCGCCTCCGGCGGTGGTTTTCAGCATCAGCGGGAAACCCACTTCCGTCGCCTGCTCGCAGGCCTCTTCGAGGCTTTGCAATAGCCCGGTGCCGGGCGTCATCGGCAGACCCGCCTGAGCCGCCAGCGCCCGGGCGCGGTGCTTCTGGCCGAAATCGGCGATTTGCGAGGCGTCCGGGCCGATAAACACAATGCCCGCCATTTCGCAGGCGGCGGCAAATTCCGCACGCTCGGAGAGAAAGCCGTAGCCGGGGAAAATCGCCTCTGCGCCGCTCTCTTTTGCCGCCGCGAGGATCTTATCGATATTCAGGTAGCTATCCCGCGCGCTGTCGCCGCCGAGGGCAATCGCCCGCGTGGCGTCGGCGACGTGCGGCGCGTTGCGGTCGCTGTCGGAATACACCGCCACGCTCTCAACGCCCATGCGGTTGAGGGTGCGAATGGCGCGGCAGGCGATTTCGCCACGGTTGGCAATCAGTACACGTTGAAACATGGCGTTCTCCTCAGGCGCTGTGGTGACGGGCGAGCCAGGCTTTCCAGCCGCCCCATGACGTGATATCCGTGGCGTCGGCCAGGGCATACGGCTCGCAGATAAAGCCCTTCACCTGGCGACCGTCGTGCAGCGTCAGCGAGCCGATGCCGAGCGGCGCAGGCACTTCCGCCACCAGTTCGCCAAAGCGCGCCAGCGGCACGTCCCACAGCTCCACCACAATCGGCTGGCCCCTGTCGCCCCGTGACAGGCCGGGCTTCGGCGGCGTGGTGTTTGCCAGGGCATACAGCTGATAGCTGGCGTCGGTGGTGGTTTCCTCGACAAAAACCGCGTTACGGGTGGTGAGCTGGAAATTAAGCGGCTGGCCGCGCAGGTGCGCGCCCACCACCGCCAGGCGCACAAACCCCTGCGCGGCAACCGGCGTGCTGATGGGTAACGCTTTTGAGGTTGCGCCTAACGGCAGCGGCAGCGCCTGCTGCCAGAGGCGACCGAAATCCGCCAGCGCTGCGTCGTGCCAGGCCGGGGCGATTAAGGTGATGCCCGCCGGTAATCCGTCGGCGCGAAAATCCCCCGGCAGCGCCAGCGCGCTGAGATCGGCAAGGTTGGTGAAGTTGGTGTAGGTGCCAAACTGCGAGTTGTAGCGCACCGGCTCCTCAGCCATCTCGTCGATGGTGTGGATGGTGGGAGATGTGGGAACCACCAGCGCGTCGAACCCGGCCAGCACGCTGTTGATTTCCCGGGCCAGCGCGGCGCGGGTGTATTCCGCCTGCCAGGCGTCGCAGGCGCTGAAGCGCTTGCCGCCTTCAACGATGCCGCGCACCGTCGGATCCATCGCTTCGGGGAAACGCGCCAGGATATCGCCCACCGCCACGGTGCGCTCCGCCACCCAGGCCCCGGCGTAGAGCTGTTCGGCAAGCTGGCGGAACGGGGTGAAATCAACAGGAACGCACTGCACGCCCAGCGCTTCCAGCCGCGTCAGGCTTTTGGCAAAGGCGGCTTCACTCAATTCATCGCCAAAGAACTCAAGGCGATCCGGCACCGCCAGCCGCGGCTTAACGCTAAAGCGCGCGGGGGCGGTAAACGGATTGCGGCGCGAGTAAGCGTCTTCAGCGTCAAACCCTCCGGCGATGCTGGCGACTTTCGCCGCGTCGTCAACGGTGAGGGCGAATACCGACACCGTATCGTTGAGGCGGCAGGCAGGCACCACGCCGCTGGCCGAGAACCAGCCTTTGGTTGGCTTGAGACCAACAATATTGTTGAAGCCCGCCGGAACGCGGCCCGATCCTGCGGTATCGGTGCCGAGGGCAAACGGCACCAGCCCGCGCGCCACCACCGACGCCGAACCGGAACTGGAGCCGCCGCTGACGTATCGGGCGTCAAAGGTATTGGGCACCGCGCCATACGGCGAGCGCGTCCCCACCAGACCGGTAGCGAACTGATCGAGGTTGGTTTTACCCACCACAATCGCCCCCGCCGCTTTCAGCTTCGCCACCACGGTGGCATCTTTTTCCGGCAGATAGGCAAACGCCGGACAGGCGGCGGTGGTTTCAAACCCGACGACGTCGATATTATCTTTCACCGCAAACGGCACGCCCCACAGCGCGAAATCGTGCGGGCTTTTGCCCTCTTTCAGCCAGGCGGCTAATTGAGCAATTTGCGAATCGATTAATTCCTCGCTGGCACAGCTAATCCACGCGGGATCCTGTTTATCAAATCCATTTATAAGCTGGCGATAAATATCTGACAGGGCATCGAACGAGTGAGAACAGAATTGTTTCCATTCATCGAGCGTCATTACACCGGGCGAAGAAGAGAGTGGCATCATTGGCTGGCATCCCAACTGGTATACAAGATGGGAGGAATAAAGCAATTGTGATGCCAATATTTATAAATGATTAAATATCAAAGGATTGGATTATTTTTATTGGTTTATTCAATTTTAAATGAACGTCCAGTGAATAATTTGGTGCAAGGCTGCATTAAAGCCGTGCAATAAAACAATATCCGCCAGGATTAACCGGCGGATATTAGTTTTTATGATGGCTGATGATTATCAGTAATAAGAAATGGCAATAATTACCACACTTCAGCGGCAATATCCGTCACCAGACGGACTTTATTCCACTGCTCGGCAGGGGTAATGGCGTTGCCCTCTTCGGTAGAGGCAAATCCACACTGCGGGCTGAGGCAAACCTGGTTGAGATCCACATACTGTGACGCTTCTTTCAGGCGTGCTTTTATCTGCTCACGGTTCTCCAGTTCGCCGTTTTTGGTGGTGATCAGGCCCAGCACCACCTGCTGTTTGCCCGGACGGATAAAGCGCAGCGGAGAGAAATCGCCGGAACGGTCGTTATCGTATTCAAGGAAAAACGCGTCGACGTTAACGGTGCCGAACAGCACTTCGGCCACTGGCTCATAGCCGCCTTCGGCAATCCAGCTGGAGCGGAAGTTGCCCCGGCAAACGTGCAGGCCGATGGTCAGATCGTCCGGTTTGCCTTCCAGCGCCTGGTTCAGCACACGGGCATAAATCTGCGCCAGCTGGTCCGGGTCTTCGCCGCGATCGCGGATCTGCTGGCGCTGTTCGTCAGAGCACAGGTAGGCCCAGACGGTGTCATCGAGTTGCAGGTAACGACAGCCGGCGTCGTAAAACGCGCGGATGGCATCGCGCCAGGTCACGGCGAGATCGGCGAAGTAGTCATCGAGATTCGGGTAGACGTTGCGGTCAATGGCCGCCGCGCCGCCGCGGAAGTGCAGCACGCTCGGGCTGGGGATAGTCATTTTCGGCTCGGCGTTACCGCTGACGCTTTTCAGAAAGCGGAAATCTTCCAGCATCGGATGGTTGCCGAACGCCACTTTGCCGGTAACGCGCACGCTCTGGGCTTTGGTCTGGATGCCGGAGAACTGGATCCCCTGGTTGACTTCCACCAGCTCCACGCCCTGCAGTGCGGCAAAGAAATCAAGATGCCACCAGGCGCGGCGGAATTCGCCGTCGGTCACCACCGTCAGGCCGCAGGCGCACTGCTCTTCCACACAGGCGCGGATGGCATCGTTTTCTACCTGGCGCAGCTGGCTGGCATCGATATCGCCACGGGCGAACTGTTCGCGGGCGCTTTTAATGGCGTCAGGGCGTAAAAAACTGCCGACAACATCGGCGCGGTATGGGGGAAGTTGGCGTTGCATGGTGTCTCCTTGACCCTGAAGATAATTGCCCAGGGTGATTGTTCGCATTATGAAGTTTTAGCCATCTGGACGGCTAGATGCATTGAGAGTGTCATGCAGCGGCAGGTTGTGCAAACGAAGAAAATTCACGGCACATGAGAAAAATTCACGTTGGGATGAGGATTGTTCAGGGCATCCGGTCGGATGCCCAGTCAGAGATCAGGCGAGCTGGCGCGCGGTGGGATAATCGGTGATCAGCACATCGATGTATTTACCGTTCAGCGCCCCGCGAATGGCGTTGACCTTTTCGGTACCGCCCGCCAGCGCCACCACGTGCGGGCAGTCGCGCACCTGGCTTAGCTCCATGCCGATCACCGGATCTTCCTCTTTGCTGAGCACCGGTTCACCCTCGGCATTGTAGTAATGCAGGCAGATATCCCCCACAGCACCGCGCGCCGCCAGGGTTTTCAGCATGGCTTCGCCGTAGTAGTTGCCGGAATTTTTCAGCAGCTGCGACGGCTCCAGATCGCCGATGCCGAGGATCGCCACGTCCACTTCGCTGAATTTACGCACCACTTCCGCCACGTCATCGCTCGACACCAGTCGGGCACGCTCTTCCACCGAATGCTCGATGCTCTGCGAGGGTAACAGCCAGGCCTGGCAGCCCAATTGCGCCGCGAGATTCTGGGTCAAAATGGTCGCCTGCACATTGCCGTTCGGCCCCACGCCGCCCAGCAGTTGGATCACCCCGCGCGCTTTGATGCTCTGCGGGTGCAGTTCATCCACCATGGCGCGGATGGTGCTGCTCCAGGAAGAGATGCCCACTAAATCATCAGGACGCAGCCGCGTTTCTACGTAATGCGCGGCGGCGCTGCCGATGGCGTGTTTGATTTGCGCCGATGACGCCGGTTCATCCACGTCCACCACAATCGCCTGGCGGATACCGTATTTCTGCTCCAGCGCGTTCTCCAGCGACAGAAAAATATTCGGCGGTTGGATCACGCTGATTTTCACCACTCCTTCTTTCTGGCAGCGGGTGATAGCGCGCGAGACAAATGACTGCGAAAGCTGCAGAAGGCCAGCAATTTCAGATTGCTTCATTCCATCGACATAATAGAGCGTGGCGATTTTCACCAGCAGCCGTTGTTCATCCTGTTTTGACATAGCACCTCCTGAGTCCCCCTGTATTTTTATTCAAGACTGAATAAATAACAAGTAAGGCCCCTTTTTGACCCAAAAGTGAACAAATTGTGATCGCTTTCGCCTTTTCATCATTTCGCTGAATTGACCGTAGACAGATCTAGTTCCGGGGCATATGGTTACATTGAATAATAAATCATGTTTGAATATATATTCAATGTGGAGATAAAAATGAAACACACCCTACTGAAAGCATCATTAGTGGCTGCGCTGTTTGCGGCTTCTGCCAACCTCTATGCCGCTGACAACGGACTGATTGCCATCATCACCCCTTCACACGACAACCCGTTCTTTAAAGCCGAAGCGGACGGCGCTGCCGCTAAAGCCAAAGAGCTCGGCTACACCACGCTGGTGGCATCGCATGACGATGACGTGAACAAACAGAACCAGCTGATTGAGACCGCCATCGCCCGTAAAGCCAAAGCAATTATTCTCGACAACGCCGGGGCAGACGCCACCGTCGGCCCGCTGGAAAAAGCCAAAGCCGCTGGCGTTCCGGCGTTCCTGATCGACCGTGAAATCAACAAAACCGGCGTCGCGGTGGCCCAGATTGTGTCTAACAACTATCAGGGCGCGCAGCTCGGCGCAGAGAAATTCGCCAAACTGCTCGACGGCAAAGGCAAATACGTTGAGCTGCTGGGCCGCCAGTCGGATACCAACGCCCACGTGCGCTCTCAGGGCTATCACGACATCCTCGACGACTACCCGGACATGAAAATGGTGGCCCAGCAGACCGCCAACTGGAGCCAGACCGAAGCTTTCAACCGTATGGAAGCCATTCTGCAAACCCAGCCGGATATCGTCGGCGTGATTTCCGGTAACGACACTATGGCGCTGGGCGCAGAAGCGGCGCTGAAAGCGGCGGGTAAAACTAATGTGATCGTGGTGGGCTTCGACGGCAGCGACTATGTGCGCGATTCAATTAAAGCTGGCAGCAACATCAAAGCCACCGTGCTGCAACCGGGCTGGGAGCAGGCGCAGATGGCGGTCGTTCAGGCGGATTACTACCTGAAAAACGGCAAAGCCAAAGAGCAGGAAAAACAGTTGATGGACTGCGTGCTGATTGACGATTCCAACGCCTCCAAACTGAACACCTTCAAACTGAGCAACTAAGCCGGAGGTTGTATGTCGTTGAAACAATGGGGTATTGGCGTGTTGTGTTGCAGTACCCTGTTGCTGACTGCCTGCCGGGTGGTGGATCTGGACGAGAATGGTAAACCGATCATTCCGCCAGATCCCAACGCGAAAGCGAGTTTCGCCAATATGACACCCGCGCAGATAGCGCAACAAACATGGGACAGCCGGGTCAGCGCCCCGGCGCGCGACCATGCGCTGGATGCCGCGACGCTGCCCAACAGCCCGACGCCGCAAAGCGTGTTTGTGCGCCTGCACAGCAACATCGAGAAAGTGGATTTAACCAATGCACGCGAACGGTCAGTGACCGTGACGCTGAACAATAAGCCGCTGGAGGTTCAGATTGGGCCGCTGATCAGGGGCAATGCGGTGCGCGATGCCGCCGGTTTTAAATTTGAGGATTTCACCAACCAGGTCCAGTTTGCTCAGCTTTCCAAAGCCTATAACCGCGAAGCGGTGAAACACTTGCCGCCGGTTGACGCCTCATGGCAGCAGCAGCCGGTGACGATGCTGATCGCCGGAAATCTCAAAGATGGCGTGCTGTCCGACGCCGTGGCGCTGGATATCCAGCAGGGAGCGAAATAATGCAGGATCCGATTGTTTTGCGTACCCGTGGCGTGTCGATGCTGTTCCCCGGCACCGTGGCGCTGGATAACGTCGATTACAACGTCTGGCGCGGCAAAGTAAATGTGATTATCGGCGAGAACGGCGCGGGGAAATCCACGCTGATGAAAATCCTCGCCGGGGTGCAGCAGCCGAGCACCGGCACCATCGAACTCAACGGCAAGCCGGTGCATTTCGCCAATACCCGCGACGCCGCCGCCCACGGCATCGGCATGGTGCATCAGGAGCTTAACCTGTTTGAGAACCTGACCGTGGCGGAAAACATCTTTCTGGGCCGCGAGCTGCAACAGGGGCTGAAGCCGATTGATGAAGCCACCCAGATCCAGCGCAGCGCGGAACTGCTCAAGCGCCTCGATCAGCCGATCTCGCCAAACGAGCAGGTGGCGAATCTGAAAGTCGGCCAGCAACAACTGGTGGAGATCGCCAAGGCGCTGGCGGAAGACGCGGATATTTTAATCCTCGACGAGCCTACTTCGGCGCTGAGTAAAACCGAAGTGGAGATCCTGTTCCGGGTGATCCGCGAACTCACCCGCCAGGGCGTCTCCATCATCTATATCTCCCACCGGCTGGAAGAGCTGATGGCGATTGGCGATGTGATCACCATTCTGCGCGACGGCAAGTTTCAGGCCGAGGCGCAGGTCAGCGACATCGACGTGCCGTGGATCGTGCGCGAAATGCTCGGCAGCGAGCCGGTGTCCAGCTTCCTGACGCCGGGCCGTGAGTTTGGCGCACCGGTGCTGGAAGCGGAGCACATTACCTGCGTCAACGCTTCGGGCAATGCAGTGGTGGACGACGTGACCTTTAACGTGCGCGCCGGGGAAATCGTCGGTATTTACGGGCTGATGGGCGCGGGCCGCACCGAGCTGTTTGAGTGCCTGCTCGGCACCAACCGCAACTATCTCGGCAAATTGTGGCTGGACAGCAAACCGGTGCCGCCGCGTTTATCCACGGCGGAGCGCATCCGCATGGGGATGAGCCTGGTGCCGGAGGACCGCAAGCGCACCGGTATCTTCCCGATCTCGTCGGTAGCCAGCAATCTGACCATCGCCAGCCTGTGGCGGCGCTTGCAGAGCGGGTTCGCGATTTCCAGGCGCGATGAGGAACAGGTGGTGGCGACCACCATCGGCAATCTGTCGATCAAGGTCTCCTCGCCGGAAGTAGAAATTCAGGCGCTGAGCGGCGGCAACCAGCAAAAAGTGGTGATTGGCCGTTCGCTACTCACCAACCCCAAGCTTTTGCTGCTGGATGAACCGACGCGCGGTATCGACGTGGGTGCCAAAGCCGACGTGTTCCGCATGATGGTGCAGCTCTCCGAACAGGGTATCGCGGTGGTGTTTTCTACCTCGGATCTGAAAGAAATTATGGCGGTGTCGGACCGCATCCTGGTGATGTCCGGCGGCAAAGTGACCGCTGATATTCCCCGTGAAAACGCCGAAGAGTCGGCATTGGTTTCCGCTAGTGCACAAGGGTTCTGATATGAAAACGAATGAGACAGTCGCGCTTAACGCAAGACCCGCCTCGCTATTCAGTTCGCGGGAAAATATCCTCCTGCTGCTGTTAAAGCTGCGCACCTTTATTGCGCTGTTTTTGATAGTCGGCTTTTTCTCCATCATGGTGCCCGACTTCCTCGCCATGGGCAGTATGGTGATCATGATTAAACACATCGCCATCAACGCCTTCCTGGCGCTCGGCATCACCTTTGTGATTATCACTGCGGGCATTGACCTGTCCATCGGCGCGACGCTCGGGCTGTGCGGAATGATCGCCGGATGGCTGATCACCAAAGGCATCGTGCTGCCGATGTTCGGCATCGCGATTTTCCCCAGCGTCTGGGTGATTGTGCCGTTAGTGCTGCTGATTGGCGGGCTGATTGGCGCGACCAACGGCTGGATTATCACCCGCTATAACGTGGCCCCGTTTATCTGCACCCTCGGCACCATGTACGTGCTGCGTGGCGCGGCGATGCTGACGTCGGGAGGCGAAACCTTCCCCGGCCTTTCGGGTAACCCGCAGTTGGGCAACACCGGTTTCGACGAGATCGGCGCGGGTAACTTCCTCGGTATGCCCTGGGCCATCTGGATGATGATTGTGCTGGCAATTGCTATCGCCTACGTCGCCCGTCGCCTGCCCTTTGGCCGCCACGTTTACGCCATCGGCGATAACGAACGCGCTGCCGAACTGTCCGGCGTGAAAGTAAAACAGGTAAAAATTTGGGTGTATACCCTCTCCGGCTTCTGCGCCGCTATCGCCGGGATTGTGGTCTCTGCGCAGCTGGTGGCGAGCCATCCGGCGAACGGTACCGCCTTTGAGATGAACGCTATCGCGGCGGTGGTGCTCGGCGGAACCTCGCTGGCAGGCGGACGCGGCACTATTCTCGGCACCCTGGTCGGCGCGTTTGTGATCGGCTTCCTGGCCGATGGTCTGGTGATGATGGGCGTCAGCGAGTTCTGGCAGATGGTGATCAAAGGCATCGTGATTATTGTGGCGGTGATTATCGACCAGATGCAAAACCGCATGCAGCAGAAAGCCGCCGTGGTGGCCCAGAAAGTCGCGATGGAAGGTAGCGCAAAAGCGTAGCGCGTCACAGTTTGGTTCGAAAGGCGCTTTTTTTTACCCTTATCGAATAAATATTCATATATGATTTTTAATGCAAGAGGTAAGCCTATGAATCCGTTTTCATTGTCGGTTGCGGATCTGGAAAAGAAAGCCCGCGCGGTGCGCCGTCGCATCATAACGCTCAACGCTAACAGCCCGGCAGGCGGGCATACCGGGGCCGATCTCTCCCAGGTTGAGATCCTCACCGCGCTCTATTTCCGGGTGATGAACTGTTCGCCGGAACTCGTCAACAGCGACCAGCGCGATATTTATATTCAGTCCAAAGGCCACGCGGTCGGCGGTTACTACTGCGTGCTGGCGGAAGCCGGGTTTATTCCGGTGGAGTGGCTGTCGACCTATCAGCACGCTGATTCCCACCTGCCCGGCCACCCGGTGAAGCATAAAACCCCGGGCGTGGAGCTGAATACCGGCGCGCTCGGCCACGGATTACCGGTGGCGGTGGGCATTGCCCTGGCGGCCAAACGCAGCAACAGCGCGCGCCGGGTATTTGTGGTCACCGGCGACGGCGAACTGGCGGAAGGCAGCAACTGGGAAGCGGCGCTGGTGGCGGCCCATTACCAGCTCGATAACCTGATCATTATTAACGATAAAAACAACTTACAGCTGGCGGGTTTAACCAAAGATATTCTCAACACCGATCCGCTGGATGAAAAATGGCGCGCGTTTGGCATGGAAGTGACCCAGTGCAGCGGCAACGACATGCAGGACGTGGTGACCACCATTGAAGGCCTGAAGCCGGGCGGCAAGCCGCACGTGATTATCGCCAATACCACCAAGGGTGCGGGCGTGTCATTTATTCAGGGACGCGCGGAGTGGCACCACCGGGTGCCGAAAGGTGAAGAAGTGGAACTGGCTCTGGAGGAACTGAAAGATGAGTAATAGCGAACATCTGGCAACGGTGATGGTAAATGCGTTTATCGACGCGGTTGAGCGCGGCGTCGATCTGGTGCCGGTGGTGGCGGACTCTACCTCTACCGCCAAAATCTCGCCGTTTATTAAACAGTTCCCGGACCGGCTGGTTAACGTCGGCATCGCCGAGCAAACCCTGGTGGGCACCGCCGTGGGGCTGTCGATGGGCGGTAAAATCGCCGTCACCTGTAACGCCGCGCCGTTTTTGATCTCCCGCGCCAACGAGCAGATCAAAGTGGACGTCTGCTACAACAACAGCAACGTCAAACTGTTCGGCCTGAACGCCGGGGCCAGCTACGGCCCGCTGGCCAGTACCCACCACAGCATTGACGACATCGCCGTGCTGCGCGGATTTGGCAATATCGAAATCTACGCCCCTTCCTGCCCGGTGGAATGCCGCCAGATTATCGATTACGCGCTGGATCACGTTGGCCCGGTGTATATCCGCCTCGACGGTAAAGCGCTGCCGGAGCTGCACGACACCAGCTACCGTTTTAAACCAGGCGCAATTAACGTATTGCGCGAAGGCGCGGACGTGGCGCTGGTGGCGATGGGCTCCACGGTGCATGAGATCGTCAGCGCCGCCGCCGCGCTGGCGGACCAGGGCATCGATGCGGCGGTGATCAACGTGCCGTCGATTCGCCCGTGCGATACCGCACAGCTGCTGGCCGCGCTGCAAAAATCCCGCCGGGTAATCACCGTGGAAGAACACAACGTCAACGGCGGCGTCGGCAGCCTGGTGGCGGAAGTGCTGGCGGAAGCCGGTTGCGCCATCCCGCTAACCCGGCTGGGCATTGCCGACGGCGGGTATGCCATCGCCGCCGATCGTAAGGATATGCGCGCCCATCACGGTATTGACGCCGCCGGTGTGGTACGCAAAGCCACTGCGCTGTGTGAAGGAGCATAACCATGTCGAGCCCAATAATTCTCGCGATTGATGAGGGCACAACCAACGCCAAAGCGGTGGTGGTCAACCGCGAAGGGCAAATCGTCGGGCGCTGCGGCGTGGGAGTGGAGATCCGCCACCCGGCTCCCGGCCTCGCCGAGCAGGATCCGCTGGCTATCTGGCAGGCGGTAGTCGAGGCGATTAACGGCTGTTTACAGCAGGCCGGGCCGGTGCAGGTAGCCGGGATCGCCATCAGCAACCAGCGCGAATCGGTATTAATCTGGCAACGCACCGACGGCAAACCGCTTACCCCGGTGGTGAGCTGGCAGGACCGCCGCTCGGAGGCGCGCTGCGCTGAACTTCAGGCGCAAGGCCATGACGCGCTGATTACCCGACTTACCGGATTGCCGGTGGATCCGCTGTTCCCGGCGGCGAAAATCAGCGCCCTGCTGGATGCCCTGCCCGATGGCGTGGCGCGCGCCGCGCGCGGCGAGCTGTGCATCGGCACCCTCGATAGCTGGCTGAACTGGCAGTTCACCGGCGGGCGCGCGTTCACCACCGATTACGCCAACGCCGCCCGCACCCAGCTGTTCAATATTTATGACGGCCAGTGGGATGGGCAATTGCTGGCGCTGTTTAACGTCCCACGCGCCGCGCTGGCGGACGTCAGGCCGTCGAGCGGTTTACACGGCGAAGTGCAGGTTGGGTTTATCCCCGGCGTACCGGTGGGCACGCCGATCCTGTCACTGATTGGCGATTCCCACGCCGCGCTCTACGCCCAGCGCCGCGCCTGCGGCAACGTGGTGAAAGCCACTTACGGCACCGGGTCGTCGCTGATGTTTTCGATTCCAGAACCGGTGTCGCGGGCCAATCGCCTGAGCACCACCCTCGCCTGGCACGACGGCGAACGCACCTTCGCGCTGGAAGGCAATATCACCCATACCGGCTCCGGCGCAGCCTGGCTCGGGCGGATGCTGGGGATAAACAACCCGGCAGAACTGACCGCGCTGGCGCAGTCGGTGCCGGACAATCAGGGCGTCTATTACGTTCCGGCGCTGTCGGGCCTCGGCGCGCCCTGGTGGGATCTCCAGGCGCGCGGCACGATTTGCGGCTTAACCGACGCCGCCACGCCGGCGGTGCTGGCGCGCGCCGCGCTGGAATCGGTGGTGTATCAGATCGCCGATGTGTTTTTCGCCATGGAGCAGGCCTGCGGTCAGCCGCTGGAAACGCTGTGCGTCGACGGCACCGCCACTCAAAACCGCTGGCTGATGCAGTTGCAGGCCGACGTTTTACAACGACCGTTAATTATTCAGCCTGCCGCCGAAGTCTCGGCGCTGGGTGCCGCGCTGCTGGCCGGTAATGCGCTGGGCTGGTGGCAGGATGAAACGCCTGCGGCACTGGCGAGCCAGGGCGAACGTATTGAACCGCAGCCCGCGCGGCAACAACAGATGCAACAAAACTATAAACAGTGGCTTGAAGCCGTGGCGCGCTGCCGCTTTCAGCCCAAATAATCCTTTTACTGGAGTGATGCCATGTCCCGTATCCCACATCAATTAACCTTCGGCGTAATTATCGGCAACCGCGGATTCTTCCCCAGCTATCTGGTGGCGGAAGCCCGCGAGCAGGCTGAAGCGCTGTTCTCCCGCCTCGGCATCAATACCGTGATGCTGAAAGATGGCGAAACCTACCTCGGCGGCGTGGAAACCCGCCAGGATGCCAAAGTGTGCGCCGAGCTGTTCCGCAAGCACCGCGACCAAATCCACGGCGTGGTGGTACTGCTGCCGAACTTTGGCGATGAAAAAGCGGTGGCGGAAGCCATTCGCCTGTCCGGCCTTAACGTGCCGGTGCTGATCCAGGCCGAAGAGGACAACCTCGATAAAATGGGCCTCGCCACCCGTCGCGACAGCTTCTGCGGCAAGATTTCCCTGTGCAACAACCTGCGCCAGTACGGCATTCCGTTTACCCTGACCACCCAACACGTTTGCGCGCTGAGCAGCGAAGTTTTCGCCGGTGATTTGCAGCGCTTTACCCAAATCTGCCGGGTGGTGAGCTCGATGAAAGGCGTGCGCATCGGGGCCATCGGCGCGCGCCCGGCGAGCTTCAACACCGTGCGCTACAGCGAAAAACTGCTGGAGAAAATGGGCGTCGCGGTGGAAACCCTCGACCTGTCGGAGATCTTCACCCGCATCAAACACATCAGCGATGACGACATCCGGGTGCAGGAAAAACGCGGCATCCTGATGGATAACGCCGACGCCAGCGCCATTCCGGCGGACAAACTGGTGACCATGGCGAAACTGTTCGTGGTGATCAGCGAATGGGTGACGGCCAACGATATCGACACCACCGCCATTCAGTGCTGGACGTCGCTGCAAGAAAATCTCGGGATTAACGTCTGCTCAATCATGAGCGTGATGTCCGGCCAGCTGATGCCGAGCGCCTGTGAAGTGGACGTGATGGGCGCGCTGTCAATGTACGCGCTGGCGAGCTGCTCGCTGAATCCGGCGTCGATTGCTGACTGGAATAACAACTTCGGCGACGATCGCAACAAATGCGTGCTATTCCACTGCGGTAACTTTGCCAGCGCCAGCCTGGAATCCCCGGCGATGGGCACCGCCGATATCATCGGCACCACCGTGGGTAAAGAGAACACCTGCGGCGCAGTACACGGACGCCTGAAGAGCGGCCCGCTCACCTACTTCCGCCTCTCGTCAGATGATTTTACCGGCGAGATCAAAGCCTACGTTGGTGAAGGCCAGTCGGTGGACGACGCGCTGGACACCGTGGGCTGCCGCGCGGTGATTGAAGTGCCGCATCTGGAAAACCTGCTGGCGTGGATCTGCAATAACGGCTTCGAACACCACGTGGCGATGAACCACTCGGCCACCGGCGCGGTGTTGCAGGAGGCGTTTAATAAGTACCTGGGGATTAGCTGTTACTGGCATCGTTGATTTTTGATCAACGCTGCAACCGCACGCGGCGCAGGGCCGGGTGCGGTTTTTTTTTGGTAAGGGTTGAGGGGCCGATACGAGCGGAAACTTGCCTTTGTACGACTAGTAAAACTGACACGAAAACGTCCAGATCCCCTCGGGTGACTTGTGAAAGTAGCCGATACCATTGTCCGACCACATCCAGTTTACCTTTTCCTCTGACCCCACCTGAAAGACAAAATCCTGAATCCCTGCACCATGTTGTATCTCCGTTGGATATCCTCCGACCTTGGTTCCCCTGTAGCGGTTAAAATCATCAAAGAAACGGTTACTTGCTTCTTCATCATCATTTACGTCAGCAAGATCAATAATATCCCAGGCGTCCTCCCACCCCGGAGCATCATCATTGACGCTCACCCATCGAACCGGAAATGCGCGATACGGAGTGTCTGTTGCAGGCAATAACTCCAGCCCCTCAAGGGTGGCATATTCGCGTATTAGCCACCCCTCGCCATGAGGTTTATCGAATGGATGGCTTTCTAAATTGTGATAGAGCACCAGCAGTGCGACATCCTTCAGTTGTTCAGGAACCACGGGAAGCTCATCTACACGAATCTGAAGAAGCGGAAACATCGGTTGCCCTTTCCAGACTGGCAACCCTTCACCAGGAAGAGAGACACCTTTCAAAAACCAGGATGTGACAGGGTCTGCAGTGGGGCGAAATCCCCCGAATTGCGCCACCGAGGCCGGGCGTAATTGGGATCTGAGTTCTTGTAAAACTAACGCACTTTTGGATTTCATATTTGCAGCCTTGCGTATGCAGATGCTCTTTGGAGACTGAAAGAGAGACTTTTTATTTTAGATCGTAATGATTATCCAACAGACCTGGTTTTTTTGTGGAGTGTTTGAAGAGTAGTGAGGGTCTGGCTCTGGTGCGAGGCGGATGGATTTGCTGGGTTGAAGGGCTGCTATGAGCGTGAAGCGGACATTGGTCATTATATACCAGCCTGAAAGATGACTACCGAAGCTACAGCGATTCAGTTCATTCATCTACAAATGGTTCCTTTACATTTCATATGTTGATATCCTCAACGATATGCCACAGAGCAGTGCCAATGTTTTTATAACCATATGTTTTTCCAATTACTTTAGTTGAGGTGACAATGATATCAATCAAAGATCTAACTCTTGGCTATGCTGATGCTGAAAATTATAAGAGAAGGGAAAATAAAGAATTACTTAACAAAGTATTCATACGTGATAATCACTTGTCTGAATTATGCGAGCCAAATATATCGTTTCTTGTAGGAGAGAAAGGTACTGGTAAAACCGCGTACTCTATCTATCTCTCAAATAACAATATTAACAACACACTAGCCACAACTAAATATATAAGAGAGACAGAATACCAAAAATTTATCACTCTTAAATCCGAAAAGCATTTAAGTTTGTCTGATTTTTCTGGCATATGGAAAGTTATTCTATATTTATTAATTTCCAAACAAGTATTAGATAAAGAAGGGGCAATTTCAAAGTTACTAAACTATTCAAAATTCTCATCACTTACTGATGCAATAGATGAATATTATCTCAAGGCTTTCTCACCAGAAATAATTCAAGCCCTCAGTTTTGTTCAAGAATCAAAAATTGCAGCCGAATTACTTCATAAGCATGCAGCCTTAAAAGGTGAAGAAAGAGAGTCTTTGTCTTTTTCCGAGAGCAGATTTCAGATAAATTTATTTTATATACAAAAAAAATTTGAAGATGCCTTTAGCCAAATACGTTTATCTCAAAACCACATTTTATTTATCGATGGTATCGATATCCGACCCTCCTCAATTCCATACGATGATTATCTAGAATGTATCAAAGGATTAGCTCACGCCGTCTGGGAGATTAATAACGATTTCTTCCCAAGTATAAAGGGAAGAAAAGGGAGAATGAAGGCAGTTCTTTTGATCAGACCAGATATATTTGAATCCATAGGATTACAAAATCAAAATGCAAAAATCAGAGATAATTCAGTATTCTTGGACTGGCGTACAGAATATGTTAACCACCGTAACTCTCAATTATTTGAGGTACTAGATCATCTGCTTGGGACTCAGCAAGAAGTGACACTTGAAAAGGGGCAAGCCTGGGACCATTATTTCCCTTGGAATTCACCAAATGTTCGTGATGATTATAACCATCCCACATCATTTATTAATTTCCTTCGTTGGTCCTATTATCGCCCAAGAGATATATTGCGAATGCTCGAGATTATTAAATCACACACCAACGGTGATAATGGGAAAAATCAATTTACTCTAGATGACTTTGAAAATCCTAGCATGCAAAGAGATTACTCTAACTATTTACTCGGAGAAATAAAAGATCATTTGTCATTTTATTATGGAAGTGAGCATTATGAGATTTTTTTAAAGTTCTTTGAATTCCTCTCTGGAAAAGATACTTTCGATTATACTGAATACCTCTTAGCATATAAACAACTTGAAACTCACATTGGCTCCATTTCCACTACAAAGCCAAAATTTATGACGACAGCAAACGACTTCCTTCAATTTCTGTTTGATCTTAATGTAATATGCTATATAGAAACAACCGAAGATAATAGTAGATTTATACGTTGGTGCTTTAGAGAAAGAAGTTATGCAAATATTTCACCAAAAATAAAAACAGGAATGAAATATCAGATATTTTATGGTTTGGCAAAATCATTAAATGTCGGAAAAACTTTAAAAAAATAAAAATAAAATGGCGAGTGGAAAACACTTGCCATTCATCTAATAGCAACGATTAATAGTAGATAATTTTAAATGAACGCAGACCGAGTTGTGCAATCTGATCATTTACCAAATATCTAAAATACTATCTGGACTGAGTGATGCCAATCATAGCGCCAATACTTCTTCGCGAGTGACACTTGATGCAGAAAGCTATTTTAAAACACGCGATAAAAATCATCTTCCCTGCCCTATCATCATATGATGTTGTACAGGGAGAGCTGGTTAGCGATGCGACCAAGACACACTGATATGCCCGTTGATCCATAGGGTGCTGAATCTACTTGTTTATAATGTCCGCTGCTGGCACGAAGCAGACCCCTACTCTGATAACCTTTCCCGACTCCCCCCGAAAAAAATCACTCCTCTCCCCTAACCTCAGTAACAACGCGCTGGCGGTAGCAATCCGCTGGCCCAAGTCTGTCCCCCTGCGATGAGCAAACTTTCAGCACCGGCAACGGCTCGCCGTTCTCCTTATCCAGCAACACAAGGTGTATTTCGCCCTGTTCAAACAGATAGCGCTCACCCCACTGCTGCATGGCGACCACGATCGGAAATCCGGAGCGGCCCCTTTCGGTCAGGATGTATTCCTTGTAGGCGCTGCTATCGGAGGCCGGGCGGATCTCAAACTCGCCGATATCCACCAGATGCTTTAGACGTGCAGCCAGGATGTTTTTCGCGAGCCCAGGGTTCTTCTGGAACTCGCTGAATCGACGTACATCATCAAAAGCTTCACGAATGATTATTAAACACCAGCGCTCGCCTATCGACTCTAAGGTCCGGGCGACGGCGCATTCGCTGGTTCTGAGCGTTACATAAACAGCCCGTTTTCCCTCTGTTCAGAGATTAAAAAACGATAGCGCTTTGATTTCAGCCTGAGGATTAGCTTGTTCAACTGCCGACAAAAAGCCGGAGAAGTTGTGATTAAAAATGGTTAAGTTATTGAAAAACTCAACGTGCTTTTTCTCGCCATGGTTAAGGTAGCTAACCAACCAGTTTTGCCGGTTATTTATTTTGGTAAAACCTGGCTTTATTTGAATAATTTCACCGAGTGGAATTTTACGGGTAATGTCATTGTTAATTTCATATAAATAGTCGCTGTCGTAATAATAGTCTTTCTGCGAAGCCCCCCGAAAAATCGAGGGGTTCGCGGAAATTTTTTTCAGGCCATTACTTTCTGAAATGAGGCGCTTAGGATGTCGCACCGCCCTGAAAAACAGTCTGATCAGAATGAATAACACCATCATGGGTAAAGCCACGGACAGGATATTCATTATTTCTTGCATCTTTACCCCCGCTATCAGTGAATAGTCATACTTAATGATGAATTTCAGGCTGTCAAACTCTTCACAGGCCGCAGCGCAAACCACACTCCCGCCGTCAGTACCAGCAGCATCCCGCTGGCCACGGACAGCACGGCGCTGTGCGATTGCTTAAACGCCACGTTGGCGGCATTGACCACCTGCTCGCCCAGCGCCGGGCTAAGCTGTTGTGCCACCAGCAGCGCCTCGTTGATTGACGCGCTGGCCTGGGCCATCAGCGTGGCGGGGAGTTCCGTCGGCAGTTCAATGGAGCCGCTGAACGAATGGCTTAAAATCATGCCGAAAATGGCGATGCCCATGCCCGCGCCCAGTTCATAGGCCATGGTTTCAATCGCTCCTGCCGCCGTAGCCTTTTCCTTGGGTGCCGCCGACATAATCGCGGCGGTAGAGGCCAACAGCGCGGTGGCGGCGCTAAGCCCCAGCAGAATCATCCAGCCCCAGGCCACGGCGCGCTGGTTTGCCATGTCGGTCATCGCCAGGCCGTAAAAGCTCAGGGCGCTTAGCGCCATGCCGAGCGTGGCCACCTTACGCAAGCCAAAGCGCCCCACCAGCGCCCCCGCCGCCGGGCCGCTAAAGCTACAGGCCAGCATCAGCGGCAGCATAAACAGCCCGGCCTCCAGCGGCGTAAAGCCGTGGACAAATTGCAGCTCCTGCGCCATCAGCAATTCGAACCCCACCAGGGTAATCATCGCGGTAAGCGCCATCAGCACGCCGGTTAAAATAATGCGGTGGGTAAACAGCGTCAGGTCGATCATCGGCGCGCTTGCCCGCAGCTGGCTGCGGATAAACAGCGCCATCAGCAACCCGCCGCTGATTAACGCCCCGAGCACCAGCGTCAGATTGCTGTTCGCTTTCAGGCTGGTTTTCGCCGCCAACACCAGCAGCAGGATCGCGGCGATCAGCATCAGCGCCTGGGTTAAATTCAGGGTTTGCGCACGCTGGACCGGCTGGCGCGGAATGCAAAATGTAGTAAACAGCAGCACCAGCGTGATAATCGGCAGATTAATTAAGAACACCGATCCCCAGTAGTAGTGTTCCAGTAGCATACCGCCTACCAGCGGGCCAAACGCCGCGCCGCCAGAGCCAACGGCGACCCAGATCCCCAGCGCGATACCGCGCTCGCGCTCGTTATTAAAGGTGCCGCGAATACCCGCCAGCGTCGCGGGGACGATCATCGCCGCGCCCACCGCCAGCAGCGCCCGCGCGGCAATCAGTTCGCTGGCCTGGGTTGAAAACGCCGCCGCCAGCGACGCCGCGCCAAACAGCGAACTGCCGATCAGCGTCAGGCGCTTATAGCCGATGCGATCGCCCAGCGCACCCATCGGCAGCACCATCCCGGCCATCACCAGCGAATAGATATCAATGATCCACAGCAGCTCGTTGCCCGACGCCCCCAGCGCCAGGGTTAATGACGGCACCGCCACGTGCAGTACCGTGGCGTCGATGGCGACAGGAATATAGATCAGCACCAAAATGGCTAAGGTATACCACTTACGAAACATACATTTATCACTCTTTACACTAATTTGGACAGATGTCCAGATTTGCGATTCTACGGAAATTTGAACGCGCGTCCAACTTTTTTGATACACTGACGGTCCGCCATTGAGGAGCTATTTATGAGTTATATGAGCCGGGAAGACCGTCGGGAAAACGTGATGGAAGCGGCAATGCGCGTGGCGCTGTCCGAAGGGCTTGCCGCCATGACAGTACGCCGCATCGCCAGCGAGGCCGGGATCGCCGCAGGCCAGGTGCATCATCATTTTGCCTCGTCGATGGCGTTAAAAGCCGAGACGTTTTTGCGCCTCAGCCGCCAGTCGCTGGATCTGGAAAGCGCCCCGCCGCTGAAAAGCTGGCGAGCAAAGCTCAACTGGACGCTGGGATTTGATAACCCTGATATCGAGCAATATCTCCGGTTGTTTGGCGAAGCGGAAGCCCTCGCCCGGCGCGAAGCGGAAATGAAACAGGCGTGGATAATATCGATGGAAATGTGGCATGACGCGACCCGGCAAATTATTTCCGCTGGCGCAAATGAGAATGAATTTCAACTTCTCGACAGCCCGGAAAATATTGCCTGGCGAATTATTGCTTTTGTCAGCGGGCTGGATGGCATTGT
Organism: Atlantibacter subterraneus; assembly: GCF_007570865.1. Lineage (GTDB taxonomy): Bacteria > Pseudomonadota > Gammaproteobacteria > Enterobacterales > Enterobacteriaceae > Atlantibacter > Atlantibacter subterraneus. The sequence goes on from NZ_VLPS01000009.1 coordinate 42,772, forward strand.
TAAACTGGGATTATCCGGAATGGATGAAGAGGCCTTTCGCCGTAACGTTGATATTATGATTAATAATGAATTAATGCCCGCGTCATAAAAATGAAGTATGAAAATACGCAGCGCTAATAAATGTGAATTGGGTCACTATTACTTTTTATCAACTTATTAAAGGTTATCTATAACATTCACCGCTAAGGGCTTAACTATTACAATTAGTAACAATTAACCAAGCGGTTAATCCACCCCGCCCCCTGTTTGTGGCGCTTTTTTATCTATTCTTGTTTTGTTCACCCATTCAATTTTGTCGCTTTATTTTCAAACGGATGCGCCATTCTCCGCCGTAACCTTTTGTTTCTAATGCCGATTCAGGCAAGGGGCGATCATGTTACCGACAACGACCAATACCAATAGTTATTTATTAAAAGACTGGAAACCCGAAAACGACGCCTTCTGGAACAATAAAGGGAAAGCCATTGCGCGCCGCAATTTAGTCATTTCCGTCGCCTGCTTATTATTAGCCTTCTGCGTCTGGATGTTATTTAGCGCCGTGGCGGTCAATCTCAATAAGGTCGGGTTTAATTTCACTACCGACCAGCTTTTTTTATTAACCGCGTTACCGTCATTATCCGGCGCTATTTTACGGGTGCCCTACTCCTTTATGGTACCGGTGTTTGGCGGGCGTTACTGGACGGTGTTAAGCACCGTGATCCTGATTATTCCCTGCGTCTGGCTCGGCTTAGCGATTCAAAACCCGGCTACTCCGTTTGAAGTATTTATGATTATTGCGCTGCTGTGCGGATTCGCGGGGGCGAATTTTGCCTCCAGCATGGGCAATATCAGCTTCTTCTTTCCCAAAGCCCGCCAGGGCAGCGCGTTAGGGATTAACGGCGGAATGGGCAATCTGGGCGTCAGCGTGATGCAGATGGTATCCCCGCTGGTGATCACCCTGCCGATGTTCGTGTTCCTGGGGGTACACGGCGTCGAGCAGCCGGACGGTTCCTCGCTGTGGCTGGCTAACGCCGCCTGGATTTGGGCACCGCTGTTGCTGGTCGCTACCGTCGCCGCCTGGTTCGGCATGAACGATATCGCCAGCTCAAAAGCGTCGATTCGCTCCCAGCTGCCGGTGCTGAAGCGCGCGCATTTGTGGCTGTTAAGCCTGCTGTATCTGGCGACCTTCGGCTCGTTTATCGGCTTTTCGGCGGGCTTTGCGATGCTGGCGAAAACCCAGTTCCCGGACGTTAACATCCTCAAGCTGGCGTTTTTCGGCCCGTTTATCGGCGCGCTGGCCCGCTCGGCGGGGGGCATGATCTCTGACCGCTTCGGCGGCGTGCGGGTGACGCTGATTAACTTCGTGTTTATGGCCCTGTTTAGCGCCCTGCTGTTCTTAACCCTGCCGGGCAGCGGCTCGGGCAGCTTCATGGCGTTCTATCTGGTGTTTATGGGGCTGTTTCTCACCGCCGGTTTAGGCAGCGGATCCACCTTCCAGATGATTGCGGTGATTTTCCGGCGCATCACCATCTACCGGGTGAAGCTCAAGGGCGGCAGCGAGCAGCAGGCCCAGCAGGAAGCGGTCACCGATACCGCCGCCGCGCTGGGCTTTATCTCTGCCATCGGCGCGGTGGGCGGTTTCTTTATCCCCAAAGCCTTCGGCACCTCGCTGGAGATGACCGGCTCGCCGGTGGGCGCGATGAAGGTGTTTCTGGTGTTCTACATCGTTTGCGTGCTGGTGACCTGGCTGGTGTATGGCCGCCCTCAGCGCGGAAAAAAATAACTATCGATTCGGCAGTGTAATTCAGGAAGCCTTCTTCCTGTCAGGAGAAAGCAATGAGCAAACTTCTCGACCGATTCCGCTATTTCAAACTCAAAGGCGACACCTTTGCCGACGATCACGGCCAGGTGATGCACACCAACCGCGACTGGGAGGACAGTTATCGCCAGCGCTGGCAGTACGATAAGGTGGTGCGCTCCACGCACGGCGTGAACTGTACCGGCTCCTGTAGCTGGAAAATTTACGTCAAGAACGGCCTGGTGACCTGGGAAACCCAGCAGACCGACTATCCGCGAACCCGCCCCGATCTGCCCAACCACGAGCCGCGCGGCTGCCCGCGCGGAGCCAGCTATTCCTGGTATCTGTACAGCGCCAACCGGCTGAAGTATCCGCTGGTGCGTAAACGTCTGATCGAACTGTGGCGCGAGGCGCTGACCCACAACAGCGACCCGGTGGAAGCCTGGGCGTCGATTATGGCCGACCCGGAAAAAACCCAGAGCTACAAGAAAGTGCGCGGGCGCGGCGGATTCATCCGCTCTAACTGGCAGGAGCTGAATCAACTGATTGCCGCCGCCAACGTCTGGACCATCAAAACCTATGGCCCGGACCGGGTAGCAGGATTTTCGCCGATCCCGGCGATGTCGATGGTTTCCTACGCGGCGGGCACCCGCTATCTGTCGCTGCTCGGCGGCACCTGCCTGAGCTTTTACGACTGGTACTGCGATTTACCCCCCGCGTCGCCGATGACCTGGGGCGAGCAGACCGACGTCCCGGAATCCGCCGACTGGTACAACTCCAGCTATATCATTGCCTGGGGCTCTAACGTGCCGCAGACCCGCAGCCCGGACGCGCACTTTTTTACCGAAGTGCGCTACAAAGGCACCAAAACCATCGCCATTACCCCGGACTACTCGGAAGTAGCCAAACTGTGCGACCAGTGGCTTGCCCCAAAACAGGGCACCGACAGCGCGCTGGCGATGGCGATGGGCCACGTGATTTTGCGCCAGTTCCATCTTGATAACCCTGGCGACTACTTCATCAACTACTGCCGCCGCTATACCGATATGCCGATGCTGGTGCTGCTGGAGCCGCGCCCGGAGGGTTACTCTGCGCCGGGCCGGATGCTGCGCGCCAGCGATCTGCTGGACGGTTTGGGCGAGGCCAACAATCCGGAATGGAAAACCGTGGCCTATAACCGCGCCGGGGAGTTAGTGGTGCCCAACGGTTCGATTGGCTTTCGCTGGGGCGAACAGGGCAAATGGAACCTGGAAAGCCTGGCGGCAGGCGTGGAAACCGAACTGGAGCTGAGCCTGCTGGGGCGGCATGACGCCATCGACGAGGTGGCATTCCCCTACTTCGGCGGTCAGGAAAATCCGCACTTCCGCCACGTCAAACGCGACCCGATCGTGCTGCACAAGCTGCCGGTGAAAACCCTGGCCCTGGCGGACGGTAGCACAGCCAGAGTTGTCAGCGTTTACGATCTGATCCTGGCGAATTACGGCCTCGATCGCGGGCTGGACGATGAACACTGCGCCAGCGACTTCAGTGAGATCAAGCCCTACACCCCGGCCTGGGCGGAGCAGATTTGCGGCGTACCGCGCCAGCATATCGAGCAGATTGCCCACGAGTTCGCCGATACCGCGCTGAAAACCCACGGTCGCTCGATGATTATTCTCGGCGCGGGGGTCAACCACTGGTATCACATGGACATGAACTACCGGGGGATGATCAATATTCTGGTGTTCTGCGGCTGCGTCGGGCAGACCGGCGGCGGCTGGGCGCACTACGTCGGCCAGGAGAAATTAAGGCCGCAAACCGGCTGGCTGCCGCTGGCGTTCGCCCTCGACTGGAACCGCCCGCCGCGCCAGATGAACAGCACCTCGTTTTTCTATAATCACGCCAGCCAGTGGCGCTATGAAAAACTCACCGCTCAGGAACTGCTCTCGCCGCTGGCGGACCCGTCTAAATTTACCGGCCATCTGATCGACTTTAACGTGCGCGCCGAGCGCATGGGCTGGCTGCCCTCCGCGCCGCAGCTGGGGGTTAACCCGCTGCATCTTGCCGCCAGAGCCAAAGAGGCCGGGATGTCGCCCATCGACTATACCGTCCAGTCACTGAAATCCGGCGATTTACGCTTCGCCTGTGAGCAGCCGGACAACGGGCAGAACCATCCGCGCAATATGTTTATCTGGCGCTCCAATCTGCTGGGCTCGTCCGGCAAAGGCCACGAGTACATGCTGCGCTACCTGCTGGGCACCGAAAGCGGCATTCAGGGCGAGGATCTGGGCAGCACCGACGACGTGAAGCCGGAAGAGGTGGAATGGCAAGGCGGCGCGATCGAAGGCAAGCTGGATCTGCTGGTGACCCTCGACTTCCGCATGTCCAGCACCTGTCTGTTCTCGGATATCGTGCTGCCTACCGCCACCTGGTATGAAAAAGACGATATGAATACCTCGGATATGCATCCGTTTATTCATCCGCTCTCTGCCGCCGTGGACCCGGCCTGGGAATCGAAAAGCGACTGGGAGATTTACAAAGGGATCGCCAAAGCGTTTTCGGCGGTGTGCGTCGGGCATCTGGGAAAAGAGACCGACGTGGTGTTGCAGCCGTTGCAGCACGATTCCCCGGCGGAGCTGGCGCAGCCGTTCGATATCCTCGACTGGCGTAAAGGCGAATGCGATCTGATCCCCGGCAAAACCGCGCCGAACATCATGGTGCTGGAGCGCGATTATCCGGCCACCTGGGAGCGCTTTACCTCCCTCGGCCCGCTGATGGATAAACTCGGCAACGGCGGCAAAGGCATCAGCTGGAATACCGAAAGCGAAGTGGAACTGCTCGGTAAGCTCAACTACCGCAAAACCGACGGCCCCGCCGCCGGACGGCCCAAAATCGACAGCGCCATTGACGCCTCGGAAGTGATCCTGGCGCTGGCCCCGGAAACCAACGGCCAGGTGGCGGTGAAGGCCTGGGAAGCGCTGAGCAAAATCACCGGACGCGAACATCATCATCTGGCGCTGCCGAAAGAGGACGAGAAGATCCGTTTTCGCGACATCGTGGCCCAGCCGCGCAAAATCATCTCCAGCCCCACCTGGTCCGGGCTGGAAGACGAGCACGTCTCCTATAACGCCGGTTACACCAACGTCCATGAGCTGATCCCGTGGCGCACCCTGTCGGGCCGCCAGCAGCTGTATCAGGACCATCTGTGGATGCGCGCCTTCGGGGAAAGCCTGGTGACCTACCGTCCCCCGGTAGATACCCGCAGCGTCAGCGCCATGCGCGATGTGCCGTCCAACGGTTTCCCGGAAAAAGCGCTTAACTTCCTGACGCCGCATCAGAAATGGGGCATCCACTCCACCTACAGCGAAAACCTGCTGATGCTTACCCTGTCGCGCGGCGGGCCGATTGTCTGGATCAGCGAAAGCGACGCCAGAGAGTTGGGCATCGCCGATAACGACTGGATCGAAGCCTTTAACGCCAACGGCGCGCTTACCGCCCGCGCGGTGGTCAGCCAGCGCGTGCCGCCGGGCATGACCATGATGTATCACGCCCAGGAGCGCCTGATGAATATCCCCGGTTCGGAGGTGACCGGTATGCGCGGCGGCATTCACAACTCGGTGACCCGCGTCTGCCCGAAACCGACCCATATGATCGGCGGCTACGCTCAGCTGGCCTACAGCTTTAACTACTACGGCACAGTGGGTTCCAACCGCGATGAATTCATCCTGATCCGCAAGATGCGCAACATCGACTGGCTGGATGACGAAGGCAATAACCAGCGTCAGGAGGCGGCAAAATGAGAATACGTTCGCAAGTCGGTATGGTGATGAACCTGGATAAGTGCATCGGCTGCCACACCTGTTCAGTGACCTGTAAAAACGTCTGGACCGGGCGCGAAGGCATGGAATACGCCTGGTTTAATAACGTTGAAACCAAACCGGGCATCGGGTATCCGAAAAACTGGGAAGATCAGGACCGCTGGGAAGGCGGCTGGATCCGCAAAATCAGCGGACGGCTGGTGCCGCGCCTCGGCGGCAAGCTGGGGGTGATGTCGAAGATCTTCGCCAACCCGGTACTGCCGTCTATCGACGATTATTACGAGCCGTTTACCTTCGATTATCAGCATCTGCATAACGCGCCGGAAGGCAAACACGTCCCCACTGCCCGCCCGCGCTCGTTACTCACCGGCAAACGGATGGAAAAAGTGGAATGGGGGCCGAACTGGGAAGAGCTGCTGGGCGGCGAATTTAGCAAGCGCCAGGCGGACAAGAACTTCGAGGCCATGCAGACCGAGATGTACGGCCAGTTCGAAAACACTTTCATGATGTACCTGCCGCGCCTGTGCGAGCACTGCCTGAACCCAAGCTGCGTGGCGACCTGCCCGAGCGGGGCGATTTATAAGCGCGAGGAAGACGGCATCGTGCTGATCGACCAGGACAAATGCCGCGGCTGGCGGTTGTGCATCAGCGGCTGCCCGTACAAGAAAATCTACTTTAACTGGAAGAGCGGCAAGTCGGAGAAATGCATTCTCTGCTATCCGCGCATTGAATCCGGCCAGCCGACGGTGTGCTCGGAAACCTGCGTCGGGCGCATCCGCTATCTCGGCGTGGTGCTGTACGACGCCGACCGCATCCTCGAGGCCGCCAGCACCGAACATCAAACCGATCTTTACGAGCGCCAGTGCGACGTGTTCCTGAACCCTAACGATCCAAACGTGATTGAAGAGGCGCTGAAACAGGGCATTCCGGCTAACGTAATCGACGCGGCGCAGAAATCCCCGGTATACAAAATGGCAATGGACTGGAAGCTGGCGCTGCCGCTGCACCCGGAATACCGCACCCTGCCGATGGTCTGGTACGTGCCGCCGTTGTCGCCGATCCAGTCGGTGGCGGATGCCGGCGGCCTGCCGCGCACCGATTCGGTACTTCCGGCGGTGGAAAGCCTGCGCATTCCGGTGCAGTATCTGGCGAATATGCTGAGCGCGGGCGATCCGGCCCCGGTCTTGCGCGCCCTGAAGCGCATGATGGCGATGCGTCATTATATGCGTTCGCAAACCGTCGAAGGCGTGACCGATACCCGCGCCATTGATGAAGTGGGCCTCAGCGAAGCTCAGGTGCAGGAGATGTATCGCTATCTGGCAATCGCCAACTACGAGGACCGCTTTGTGATCCCCACCAGCCACCGGGAAATGGCCCGCGACGCGTTCCCGGAACGCAACGGCTGCGGCTTTACCTTCGGCGACGGCTGTAAGGGTTCAGACAGTAAATTTAACCTGTTCAACAGCAGCCGTATCGACGCCATCAACATCACCGAAGTGCGCGACAAAGCGGAGGGTGAATAATGCAAAGCTTAAAAATTATCGCCCTGCTGATCGAATACCCCAACGAAGAGCTGTGGGAAGCGGCGGACGAACTGCGCGCCGCCGTGGCGCAGGACGCGCCGCGCGTTACGCCGTTTGCGGAACAGCTTTTTGCCGCCCCGCTTATCGACAAGCAGGCGGAATGGTGCGAGCTGTTCGACCGGGGCCGCGCCACCTCTTTGCTGCTGTTTGAGCACGTGCACGCCGAGTCGCGGGATCGCGGCCAGGCGATGGTGGACCTGATGGCGCAGTATGAAAAAGCTGGCCTGCAACTGGACAGCCGCGAACTGCCCGACTGGCTGCCGCTGTATCTCGAATACCTCAGCATCCAGCCTGAACAGGACGCGCTTCAGGGGCTGAACGATGTGGCGCCAATCCTGGCGCTGCTGGGCGGGCGGCTGAAACAGCGTCAGTCGCCGTACAGCCAGCTGTTCGATGCCCTGCTGGCGATTGCCGGTAGCCAGTACCGCAGCGACAGCGTCGCCTCTCAGGTCACCAAAGAAGCACGCGATGATACGCCGCAGGCGCTGGACGCCATCTGGGAAGAGGAGCAGGTGAAGTTTATCGACGACCAGGGTTGTAGCACCGATGCATCACCGCAACAGCAGCATCAGCGGCGTTTTAGTGACAACGTCACGCCTCAGTATCTGGATATCAGTGCCGGAGGTCCCAAATGATCAACTATCTGAACTTCTTCTTTTATGACATCTACCCGTACCTGTGCGGAACGGTGTTTATCCTCGGCAGCTGGCTGCGCTACGACTACGGGCAGTACACCTGGCGTGCCGGCTCCAGCCAGATGCTGGATAAAAAAGGCATGACGCTGGCGTCCAACCTGTTTCATATCGGGATTATCGGCGTGCTGTTTGGCCATTTCTTCGGAATGCTGACCCCGCACTGGATGTACGCGTGGTTTTTGCCGATGGCGACCAAACAGCTGATGGCGATGTGGCTTGGCGGGATTTGCGGGGTGCTGACGCTGGTAGGCGGATTGATGCTGCTGTACCGGCGGATTTTCAACCCGCGCGTGCGGGCCAGCTCCAGTAATGCGGATATTCTGATCCTCGCCCTGCTGATGATCCAGTGCGCGCTGGGCCTGCTGACCATCCCGTTTTCGGCGCAGTTTATGGACGGCAGCGAAATGCTCAAGCTGGTGGACTGGGCGCAGGCGGTGGTGACATTCCAGGGCGGCGCGGCAACTTATCTTGACGGGGTGGCGTTCGTTTACCGGGTACATCTGGTGCTGGGCATGACGCTATTCCTGCTGTTCCCCTTTACCCGGCTGGTGCATATGTGGAGTGCGCCGGTGGAGTACTTCACCCGGCGCTATCAGATTGTCAAATCCCGCCGCTAGTTCCTGCTCAGCGGCTGCGTTTGGCGTGACGCTCCCAGTTATCCAGCCGCTGGGCATCCGATTTTTTCAGCGCCACATAACAGGCTCCGCTGCCGCCGTGATGGGGCAGCGCGCTACAAAACGCCTGCACCTCTTCGAACTCCCCTAACCAGCGCGCCAGATAGCTGCGCACAATGTTGGCGTGGGATTTCTCTTCCCGCCCTTTGCCGTGGACGATCAGCACGTTACGCAGCCCCTGCTGTTTTGCCTGATGGATAAAGGCAAACAGCTTTTGTCGGCACTGCTCCACCGGCATACGCAGCAGATTCAGGTTCGCCTGTTGCGGGTATTTACCCTGGCGCAGTTTATCCAGCACCCCCTGCTGTACTCCTTCACGCTTAAATTCCAGCGGCTGATCCAGCGGCACAATGTCCAGATAACCGGTGGTTAAAAAGTTGTCGAGTTGCAGCACGTCTACTGGCGCGACGGTACGGGCAGGCTTCGGCTTTTGCCAGGTGGTGCAGGAGGCGTTTTTCAGCGGTTTAACATCATCCATGGCCTCAAGAAAAAGTGATTTATCGTCAGGTTTCATATGCGGGCCTCCGGATGTCTTGCAGGTCAGACACTATAGCCGCCCTTGCCGCGGGCCTCAAGATAGTCATTAATCTTATCAAAACGTGCTTATGTATTATTTTAGGAGTTCGCTTGGATTTGCCGGAAATATCTCTTTTATTCACCGGTGGTAATTTTTTGAGCGGCGAATAATGCAGCAATATTTATTCATCGAATCGTTTCGCTGTTATTTTTGTGAATTTAATCACTTAAATTAATTATTAATTTTAATTCTTCATTGCTATACCTTACTCAACCTGGCACACAGGAAATAGTGCAGGAAATAAGCCCCGGACGCACTGCTGTGTACTGTGGAGCCTGTTTGATGTCGGCAGGCTCTTTTTTTATTTTTAAAAAGAACGTTATCTGGAAATAATTAGCACCTGCTTTTTCTTTTATTCACTGCCAGAAGGTAAGTGCCCTGCGGCGCAATTCATTCTCGTTAAGGGGTATGTCGAATATATCTGGAACGTGCTATGTTGGCGCAATCCCTTATCTGGTGAATATAATCATGCTAAACCTTCTTGAAGATAAAATAGACACCCCGCTGGGGCCGCTGTGGATATTGTGCGACGAGCAATTCCAGCTGCGGGCCGTGGAATGGGAAGAACACAGCGACAGAATGGTTGAGCTACTCAATATTCACTACCGCATCAGCGGCTATAGCCGCGTCGCCAGTCACAACCCCGGCGGGCTGAGCAGGAAATTACAGGACTATTTCGACGGCGATCTGGCGGTTATCGACACGCTGCCCACCGCGACGGCCGGTACGCCGTTCCAGCGCGAAGTCTGGAAAGCGCTGCGCGACATCCCGTGCGGGCAGATCCTCTCCTATGGTCAACTGGCCGCGCAGCTGGGCCGCAGTGGCGCGGCGCGCGCGGTGGGGGCAGCCAACGGCTCCAATCCAGTGAGCATTGTGGTGCCCTGCCATAGGGTGATCGGCAGCAGCGGCGCATTAACCGGCTATGCGGGCGGCGTCACCCGTAAAGAGTGGCTGCTGCGCCACGAAGGTTATCTTTTAATTTAATTAAACTTTCTTTTCGGAACTTTTAATATCCCCAGTAATCAAGGGGATAGCAAAAAAGTGCTACTTTTTTCATGTGTTTGTGATCGGTTTGCTGTTCCGGTCGATTTACCTGCTCAACAAAAAGATGTTAAAATTGACCAATATCAATGTAAGGCTTGAGCAGACCTATGATCCCGGAAAAGCGAATTATTCGACGCATTCAGTCTGGCGGTTGTGCTATCCATTGTCAGGATTGCAGCATCAGCCAACTGTGCATCCCTTTCACCCTCAACGAACACGAGCTCGACCAGCTTGATAACATTATCGAGCGTAAAAAACCGATTCAGAAAGGGCAGACGCTGTTTAAAGCGGGTGATGAGTTGAAGTCGCTGTATGCCATTCGTTCCGGTACCATCAAGAGCTACACCATCACCGAACAGGGTGACGAGCAGATCACCGGTTTTCACCTGGCGGGCGATTTAGTCGGCTTTGACGCCATTGGCTCTGGTCATCACCCGAGCTTCGCTCAGGCGCTGGAAACATCCATGGTCTGCGAAATCCCGTTCGAAACCTTAGACGATCTTTCCGGTAAAATGCCGAATCTGCGTCAGCAGATGATGCGTCTGATGAGCGGTGAGATCAAAGGCGACCAGGATATGATCCTGCTGCTGTCCAAGAAAAATGCCGAAGAGCGTCTGGCTGCGTTTATCTATAACCTGTCGCGCCGTTTTGCCCAACGCGGTTTCTCGCCGCGTGAGTTCCGTCTGACCATGACCCGTGGCGATATCGGTAACTACCTCGGCCTGACGGTAGAAACCATCAGCCGTCTGCTGGGTCGTTTCCAGAAAAGCGGGATGCTGGCGGTAAAAGGCAAATATATCACCATCGAAAACAGCGACACCCTGGCACAGCTGGCAGGCCATTCGCGCAACGTCGCATAACCGCACTTTTTTAAACGCCGTATCGTTAGATTTTTTTAATTTATTGATCCGGCGTTTGCTTCTCCCCTGTTTCATTCAATCTCTATGGGTTAATCTTACTTTACAGACTGTGGTTTGCAGTTGTAAGGAGACCCTGTATGGCAAATTATCAAAACATGCTGGTGGTGATTGACCCAGGCCAGGACGATCAGCCCGCGCTGCGGCGTGCGGTGTATTTGCATCAACGCATTGGCGGTAAAATCAAAGCCTTTCTGCCGATTTATGATTTCTCGTATGAGATGACCACCCTGCTGTCCCCCGATGAGCGCACCGCGATGCGCCAGGGCGTGATTAGCCAACGAACCGCATGGATACGCGAACAAGCTCAGCACTACATCGAATCGGGCATCCCGATTGACATCAAAGTGGTGTGGCATAACCGCCCCTTTGAAGCCATCATCCAGGAAGTGAAAACCTGCAAGCACGATTTGGTGCTGAAAATGACCCACCAGCACGACAAACTCGAATCCGTGATCTTCACCCCCACCGACTGGCACCTGCTGCGTAAATGCCCGTGCCCGGTGTGGATGGTGAAAGACCAGCCGTGGCCGGAAGGCGGCAAAGCGCTGGTGGCGGTGAACCTGGCGAGTGAAGAGATTTACCACAACGCGCTGAACGACAAGCTGGTGCGCGAGACGCTGCATCTGGCCGAGCAGGTCAACCATACCGAAGTACACCTGGTGGGCGCGTTCCCCGCCACGCCGATTAACATCGCCATCGAACTGCCCGATTTTGATCCCAGCGTGTATAACGACGCGATCCGCGGCCAGCATTTAATTGCCATGAAGGCGCTGCGCCAGAAATACTCGATCGGCGAAAACATGACTCACGTCGAAAAAGGCCTGCCGGAAGAAGTGATCCCCGATCTCGCCGAGCATTTGCAGGCCGGGATTGTGGTACTGGGTACCGTGGGCCGCACCGGCCTGTCCGCTGCGTTTTTAGGCAATACGGCGGAACAGGTTATCGACCATTTGCGCTGTGATTTGCTGGCGATTAAACCGGACGACTACCAAACCCCGGTTGAACTGGACGACGACGAAGACGATTAACCTCAGTTGCCTTTAACAGCACGCCCCCCGCGGCGTGCTTTTTTATTGGCTGCATGGTTAAAATAGACACACCCTGATGCCTGGAGTAACATCGCTATTCTGTTTCAAAAGGGAGTTTGCAGACTGATGTCGCCGACAATTTATGATATCGCGCGGGTTGCAAAAGTATCTAAATCTACCGTTTCGCGAGTTCTCAATAAGCAAACCAATATTTCTGATGATGCCCGTGAGCGGGTTTTAAAGGCCATAGAAGAATTAAATTACCAGCCGAATAAACTGGCGCGCGCCCTGACGTCATCCGGTTTTGACGCCATTATGGTTATTTCTACCCGTTCTACCAAAACCACCTCCGGCAATCCTTTTTTTTCCGAAGTTCTCCATGCCATTATCGCGCGGGCGGAGCATGAAGGCTTTGATGTGATATTACAAACTTCAAAGAATAGCGCTGAAGATTTAGAAAAGTGCCTGACCAAAATAAAACAAAAAATGGTTAAAGGCATTGTTATGCTCAGTTCACCGGTAAATGAGCACTTCTTTGCGGAGCTGGACCAATATAATATTCCGGTGGTGGTTATCGGTGGGCTAAAGGGCTGTTATCAAAACATCGTGTCCGTGGATACCGATAATTATCAGGATAGCATCGCGTTAACGCAAACCCTGATTGACCGGGGTTTTCAGCGCATCGCCTGTTTGCATGCACCGCTCGATTATTATGTATCACTCGACCGGCTTGAGGGATGTAAAACGGCGTTAATGCGCAACGGGCTCTCGGTCGATGCCGCGCTGATGGTTGACGGCGGTTATACCCAACAGAGTGCGCTCGAGGCGGCGGAAAAATTATTAACCTGCTCTCCACTTCCCGAGGCCATTTTCGCTACCGACAGTCTGAAGTTAATGAGCTTGTATCGCGTGGCGGCGCGTCTGAACATAGCTATTCCGCAGCAGCTGGCGGTGATCGGCTATAGCGATGCCATATTATCGTTTATGCTGACGCCGCCGCCGAGCGGCATTGAAGTGCCCATTCAGGCGCTCGGGGAGACCAGTAGCGCGTTATTGTTCGATCGTATTGCGAATAAGCCAACCCCGGCATCAATATTACTTGCCACAGAAAATGTAATTACCGGGTCGATTCCAGGATAGCGTTCTGAGCGCAGGTGCGTCAGCCTGCGCCCAATGGGATATAACGAACGTTAAGGAAGGATCGTTAAAAGGCGTAATTCACGCCTATACCTGCATAGTGGAAAATATCATGGGTATCGTTTTCGCGATGCGTCTGCCATTCGTAGGCATATTCCAGCGTCATTGATAAACCGTTCTCGAAATCATGGGCGTACAGCAGGCCCAGACGGTTGTAATCATGATCTTCCGAATCGGAACCGTCATCCTGCCAGTCCCAGTTACTCCAGCGATCGATGGTTAAGCGGGTATAAGGCGTAAAGGTATTATTCCCCAGCGCGATAGGGAAATAGATACGCGCCTCGTTAGTGGAAAACTCGCCCTGCTTATTGCCGCTCTCCGTGTTATAGCCGCGCTCAAGATAATAGTGCGCCTGAACCGAGAACGTCTCATTAAAGTGATAATTCAAACCGGTTTCCGTTTCGACGCGGCTATCTGAATAACCGGTTTTATTGAGATCGTTGACGAAGCGATACCAGGCCAGCCACCCTTCAAACGCCAGATCCTGATTAATTTTCACATTCCAGTCCGGCTGAATTTTCCAGCGCTGGCTATTGGCGGTACCGGCAGGCGAACCATCCTCGTTTTTAAAATGGTAACCGTAATTACGCACGCCGCCGGTTAAACCCAGCGAGAAATCGTCGTTTTCAATTAACTGATAACGCAGATTAAATTCCGGGCGGTTGAAATAAGTGCCGCGCGTCATTGAACTGTAATCAACCGGGCCTTCCTGATACATCACCAGATTAATACTCCAGGGGCCATAAGCAGCGTTGAAATATACGGAGGGTTCATACAGCCCGTCCATATCTTCCGCCTGGCCTTCGACGTTTTCAATTTCGTACATCGCGCCGACGCTGTATTTCCAGCTATTTTGCGGTGTTTCCTGCGCCTGAGCACACATTGCGCCGGCAACAGGCAACAGTAGCAGCGTCCGAATTATGGCATTCATATTTTCGTTCCTTCATTTGTAGGTACTTCAGAGGTTATGCAAAGGCAAGGCGCACGCCTGCCTTTGCGGTCGTTAATCGATGGCGTGTTCCGTCTCGCTATTAAAGAAATGGGATTTAGTCATATCAAAATGAATAGGCAGCGTTTGCCCGGCGTAATAGTGCCCGTCCGCGCTGGCGCGAACCACGAACTCATGCGCACCGACGGTGGTATAAAGCATAAATTCCGCCCCGGTTAATTCCGCCACGCTAATATGCGCATCGACGCTATTATGGGGCTGTGCCCGGGGGGAAATATCTTCCGGACGGATACCCATGATGATCGGCTTGCGGTGATATCCCCCGGCATTAAGTTTCTCGAGTTTTTCTTCCGGTAGCGCCAGCTTCAGGGTTTCGGTGACAAAATGGCTGCCGTCGAACGCCCCACGGACAAAATTCATCGCCGGTGAACCGATAAAACCTGCGACAAACATATTGGCCGGATGGTTATAAACCGTTTTCGGCGCACCCACCTGCTGAATAATGCCGTCTTTGAGGATCACAATCCGCGTCGCCATGGTCATGGCTTCGGTCTGATCGTGGGTGACGTAAATCATGGTGGTATTGAGCTTTTGATGCAGCTTGCCGATCTCGGCGCGCATCTGCACCCGCAGTTTGGCGTCCAGATTCGACAGGGGTTCGTCCATCAAAAATACCCCTGCTTCCCGGACAATCGCCCTGCCGAGCGCCACCCGCTGGCGCTGCCCGCCGGACAGCGCGCCCGGCTTGCGCTTGAGGTACTCTTTCAGGCCGAGGATCTGCGCCGCCCATTCCACCCTTTCACTAATCACCGCCGGGGCGATTTTCTGCATTTTCAGCCCAAACGCCATATTGTCGTACACGCTCATATGGGGATAGAGCGCGTAGTTCTGGAACACCATGGCGATATCGCGCGATTTAGCAGGAACGTCGTTCATTCTTACCCCGCCGATATAGAGTTCGCCGTGGGTGATCTCCTCCAGCCCGGCGATCATGCGCAGCGTGGTGGATTTACCGCAGCCTGACGGGCCGACGAAGACAATAAATTCCTTGTCGGCAATCTCGAGGGTGAAATCCTTGACGACGTGAACGTTATCGTCATAAACCTTCTGAAGGTGTTGTAAGGAGAGTTGTGCCATATCAATCCCTTAGCGGCGAACAGACGTCGCCGTATCTGTGAGGTCCATAAGCCCGGCAATCCGCCGCCAGGTGAGTTCTTCCGTGCTGTTAAGCCGTAAATTCGCATCGGTGAGCGTGGCCCCGATACCAATCGACACCATGCCGCTGGCGTTAATCGCCGCGATCCCGGCCTGAGCGTCCTCCACCCCGATGCAGCGTTGCGGCGTAGCGCCCAGTCCGGCGCAGGCTGCGAGAAAAATTTCCGGATCGGGTTTGGAGTGGGCAATGCAGCTGGCATCGGCGCAGTAGTCAAACAATGCCGCCAGCCCCAGTGCCTGAAGAATGCCCGGCGCGTTTAAGGATGCAGACGCCAGACCAATTCCAATGCCCCGCGATTTGAGTTCGTCAAGTAAGGGCGCAATGCCGGGCAGTATCGACTCGGGCCCCAGCGAACTGAGCAATTCGACATAGCGCTCGTTTTTGCGCGCCGCTATTGCCAGTTTCTCCGTTTCGCTGAATAACTCTGTTTTACCGCCCACCTGTAAAATACGCTCCAGCGACGCCATCCGGCTGATGCCTTTTAGCGACTGATTCACCTCTTCATCTATCTGGATGCCCAACTCCGCTGCTACCGACCGCCACGCGATAAAGTGCAAATGCGCGGTATCCGTGATAACGCCGTCTAAATCAAATATCAGTGCCTGTAACATGATCCCTTCCCGGGAGCGCTCCCATCCTGAGTTAAATAAAATCCTGATACGCCCAGCTTCCCTGGCCGCTAAAGGATACGCAACGTCCATACAGCCTGAAGGTTAACGGCGCGGAGGTGGTCATCGTCAGATGCGTCGGCGTGAGTTCCAGCGTCAGGCGGATGCCCTGATAGCACAGCGGGAAACGCAGCCGCCGCCAGCCCTCCGGCAGGCGCGGTGCCACGCACAGCCCTTGCTCGACGCTTACCCCGGCGAAGCCCTCAATCACACCGAGCCAGATTGCGCCCGTTGCGGCAGCATGCAAACCGTCATCACTGCTGTGCGGATCGTCACCCAGATCGATCTGGCTCCCTTCTCGCCAGAAGCGGTACGCGGTCTGCGGATCGTGACAGCGCGCCGCCACGATGCCGTGGATTGTCTTGCTGAGCGAAGAGTCATGAATAGTGCGCGGCAGATACCACGCCAGGCTGGCCTGCTGGGTTTCCGGCGTAAACAGCCCCGGCTGGAGATAGAACAGCATCACCACGTCGGCTTGCTTGAGGATCTGCATCTCGTTAACTTCAGCGCGCGAGTAATCCAGTAGAATCGTTTGCTTGCCTGCGTGCGCCTGATAGCGGCTTAAGTCGATAAAAGGCTTGCTAAAAAAGCTGTCATCCTGTGGCAGCACGTGGCGCATATCGGGCACTGGCAGCCGCAAGCGGGCGATAAAATCCTCCGCGTTAGCCTTAAAATCCGCCGCCAGCAGCGCTGTCGGGCAATGCTTTAGCGCACTTGCCACATTGTAGAGCGCCATATAATTAGTGAAGGCGTTGTTGTTGACGTGCTCGGTATATTCATCAGGACCGATGACATCGTGGATTTCCAGATGCCCCTCCACCTCGGTAGTCCGGCTAATCCAGAAGCAGGCCGTTTGATATAACAGTTCGCCGCCCTCCTCCTGCAAAAACGCATCGTCGCCGGTAATATCCACATAGCGCATAACGGCCCAGCCGATGTCTGCCACCAGATGATGCTCTGCCAGGGCTGACGCGACGCGCTGGCGCTGGCCGGTACGAATGTTGATGGCGGCGAACTCCGGCGTCTCTTCTTCACCCGTGCGGGCGCTTTCCCACGGAAACAGCGCGCCCTGATAGCCATTACGCCGGGCTTTTTGCTGCGCGCCGGGCAGATTATGCCAGCGATAGCGCAGCAGCTGACGCGCGGTTTCAGGATGGGTATAGAGATAAAAAGGCAGTAAAAATACCTCGGTATCCCAGAACACGTGCCCCTTGTACCCCTCGCCGGTGAGCCCCTTCGCCGCGATGCTGGCGCGGTCGTCATGCTCCGGCGTCATGGCATGCAGGTGATAAAGGGCAAAGTCCAGCGCCTGCTGGTCCTGCACATTATCGCAATCCAGCTCCACCCGGCTTTGCCGCCACCACTGCACCATGGCCTGGCGCGATGCAGTCAGCAGCGCCTCATAGCCCATGTCCGCCGCCGCTTTAAGCGCCGCCAGGCTCTGCGCCTCAAGGCCGTCCGGGGTGGCGTCGGGGTTGCCTGCAATCCAGCAGACTTTTTCACAACACAGCGTAGCGCCCTGGGCGACAAGCGCTGTGGAATGCTGCATCAACTTGCGGTTTACGGCGCTGAGGCGATTAACCGCATGGGTCACCGCGCAGTGGCAACCGATACTCACATCAATCTGGCTACCCTGCACGCGATAAATCCCCTGCAGGAAGCGCTCGTCATAGACCCGCAGTGAAATATCATCCAGATGCTGCCGCCCGCTGTTGGTCTGGGTCGCGTCAATGCCGGTGGTCAGTTTTACCTGCGCCGCGCCGTCCAGCGGGGTGATTGAAAGGCGCATCGCAAACAGCGATTTTTGAGCCGCGGAAAGAAAGCGGCGGCTTTCGATGCGGTAGCGCCGCCCGTTCGGGGCGCGCCACAGCACATCGCGCGCCACTTCGCCGCTGGAAAATGACAGTTCGCGCCGCCAGTCGAGGATTTCCCCGGAGAGCAGGCTAAAAATAGCCCCGTCGATTTCAATTTCCATGCCCACCACGTCGGGCAAATTAATCAGTTCGGTTACGTCCCGCTCCCCCGCGCGGTGGTACAAGCCCGCGAGGTACATACCGCGGTTTTGTTGGCTGTAACTCTCTTCATGGGTGGCGCGGATGCCCAGGTAGCCATTGCCCGCCGCCATCAGCGTGGCATATTTGTTCAGGCAATGCGGGTCGAAGCGCGGTTCATTCAGCGTGGTCATGGGTTTCATAAGGCGACGGTGACTCCCTGCTCGGCGGCGTCATAAATCGCCTGCACCAGCCGCTGGATCTGATAGCCCTGTTCGGCATCGGCCAGCGCTACCGGGCTGCCTTTCACCGCATCAACAAACGCGGTCATTGAACGAAAATGTCGCAGATCATCCGCCGCGTCTCGCTGCATCAGGGTAACCAGCTCTCCGGCTTCATCGTGGTAAATATGCGCCGGGAACAGCGTGCCGCCGGCTTTATCCCCGCAGAACTGGACGTTCATGATGCTCTGTTCAGGGATATTCAGCGCGAACGAGGTTTCGAGGCGCAGAATGCCGCCGTTGTGGAATTCGAGCGTGGCGAACAGCGCGTCCTCAACGGTATAACTCGCCGGATCCCACGCGCCGAACTGACCACTGTTTTTGGTGGTGCCCAGTTTCTGGAAACTGTGGGCGGTCACGCACTTCACCGCCGGGAATCCCAGCACAAACAGGGCGGCATCCAGCATATGAATACCGATGTCGATCAGCGGCCCGCCGCCCTGGAGCGCTTTATTGGTGAACACGCCCCAGCCAGGGACGCCGCAGCGGCGCAGCGCCCGGGCGTTGGTGACGTACACCTCGCCCAGCGTGCCCGCCGCGACCTGCTCGCGCAGCAACTGGACGTCGAGGGCGAAACGATGGTGGAAATCGTAAGCCAGCAGCCGACCGGCTTTGCGCGCCGCCTGCCGCATGTCGTCCGCCTCCTGCGGCGTCATCGCCGGTGGTTTCTCGCACATCACATGGCAGCCCGCCGCCAGCGCGGCCAGCACATGCTGATAATGAAACCGGTTGGGCGAACAGACGCTGACCACATCCGGACGCAGCGTCGACAGCATGGTGTCCACATCATCAAACGCCGCACAGCCGTACTTATTGGCAAACGTCTGCGCCTGTTCTGGCCGGTTATCGCACACGCCCACCAGCTCGGTATCCGGGCTGGCGTGATAAAACGATGCGTGAACCCTTTCGGCAATATTACCCGCGCCGATAATGGCAACGCGCAATGTCGTCTCGCTACCGCTCATAGTGCTACGCCCCTTAGCATGACCGTAAGAAAGCGAGTGACTGGCGGTAGGCGGCGGCAGGATCGTCGGCGCGGACGCGGCACTCGTATACGACCCACCCGTCATAATCGTTGGCGCGCAACGTATCAAAATGCTTCTTGAAATCGATGCAGCCGCTACCCGGCTGGTAGCGATGATTATCAGCAAGGTGTACGTGCCCGAGCAGGTCGCGGTGGGAAGTCAGCGCCGCGCTCAGGTCGTCCTCTTCAATATTCATATGGTAGAAGTCGCCGATAATCTGCACGTTGCGATACCCGCCTTCGTCGATATAGCGACGCGCCTCGGCGAGGGTATTGATCATGTGATCCTGATAGCGATTCAGCGGCTCAAGGAAAATTATAGTGCCTGTGCGGCGCGCCACCGCATCGAGCTGGCGCAGCGAGTCGCTGACCGCTTTGCGATCGCCCTCGACGCTGCGCGGCGAAGTCATCGGCGGGAGACGGTAAGTAAACATGCCCCAGGCGGCGGGAACGATAATCCCCTTGCCACCCACTTCCGCCAGCGCCTCGAGAATACGGGCGATCTGTGCGATGCCGTTCAGGCGGCGCTCTTCGATGAAGTCACCAATCCAGCCGTCATAGCCGCCGCAGGCGGTGACCACCGGTAGCCCGGTCTCATGGATAGCCGCTTTTACCTGTGCCAGGTTATCTACCAGCAGCTTGCCGTCGATTTCAAAGCCGTCAAAACCCATTGCCTTGATATAGCGGAATTTTTCCATGATATCCTGCGGGAAAAAAGCCTGATTCTGCGTTGCGATTTTCATTTCTTACCTCCGTGTAATTTAAAACGTGACGCCCATTTTGATGCTCAGTTCCGGCTGGCGGTCGACGTACTTCATATAGCCTTCGGCGCTGCTGGAGAACGTCACCACCGGGTCGATTAGGTCTTCACAGTTGAGATAACCGTTCATCAGTAATTCCCAGCAGGTCTCTTCGATGCGTTTACGATTCCAGCGCGGATAGTCCGGGTTAGGTTCACTGGACGCACGGGAGAAGACGATTTTGGCATTGTTGAAATGCGCCTCGCGGCCCAGGTTGAACCCTGCCGGGAAGGGTTTGGCGAATGCGATATAAGAGATAGTGCCGCCGTAAGCCAGGCCGCGCAGCGCGCTTTGCAAGGCATCCGCATAGCCGCTGGATTCAATAATGCTGTCCACGCCCTGCTTGCCCGTCAGCCGTTTTAGCTCCAGACCCACGTCGCATTCCAGCGGGTTGAGACAAAAATCCGCGCCGTGACGGCGGGCAATATCACAACGATGCGCGATAGGATCGATGCCAATGACAATCGCCGCGCCCGCTTTTTTAGCGAGTTGCAGCGCAATTTGCCCCACCGCCCCCAGGCCAACCACAACGACATAATCCCCAACCCGCACGTTGGCGTCGCGCACGCCGCTCATGGCGAACTGCGCCGGATCGTAGCAGACCGCGTTTTTCCAGCTTGCGCCTTTCGGCATTTTGCGCAGTTTATAGTTGTTCACCGCATTAACGATGACGGTTTCCTGGAGCGGCCCATAGGTGCAGACGCGATCGCCCAGCTTCACTGCGCTGACGTCGGAACCGATCTCAATAATGTCGCCCACCACCATATTGCCGAGCTGAAACTGACCGAACTGGATCCCGCGCGGGGCACCTTCCGGGCGCGGCATAAACATCTGCCATTCCGGATTGAAGTCTTCATCAATAAACGGGCTGGCGGCGCGGAAGTCCACCACTTCGGTGCCGTGCTTCGGCGCACCGAACAGCACCTTGATTTTGACTTCATTGGCCGCCACAGGACGATCCTGATACTCCACAAGCGCCGCCACGCGCGGCTCAGATGCGATAAGCTTTTTCATTAAAAATCCCTGTATATAAATTGCGGTTAGCCTTTAACGCCGCCCGCGGTTAACCCACTTTTAATAAAACGTTCGGAAAGCGCGTACATCACCACCACCGGCAGTGCGGTCACCAGCGATGCCGCCATCATGCGGCCCCAGATATAGTCAGGGGTGCTGAACAGCGCGTTCAGCCCAACGGGAAGCGTGAAGTTGCTGGCGCTGGAGAGAAAAATCGAGGCGAACAGAAAGTCGTTCCACGCCACCATAAAGCAGTAGACAAACACCGAGATCAGCCCGGAAATCGCCAGCGGAACGGTGATATAGAAGATGATTTGCAGCCGGTTCAGACCATCCATCATGGCCGCCTCTTCAATCTCGTCCGGCAGCGTGTCGAAGTAGCTTTTCAGCATAAACACCGCCGTCGGCAGGGTTTGCGTCACCATCGTGATAATCAGCGCCATCTCCGTGTCGTAAACCCCGAGAGCGGTGATGATTTTGAACAGCGGTACCACCAGTAAAATCCCGGAAAACATATACACGGTGTAAAAGCTGGCATTGACCGCCATCCGCCCTTTAAAGCGCAGTTTGGACAGGGCGTAGGCACCGAGGATGCCAATCACCACCGCCAGCCCGGACGACACCAGCGACACCACCAGGCTGTTCTGGAAATAGGTGACGAACGGAAAAATGGTCGGATTAAAAATGTCGAGGTAGTGCTGAAGCGTCCAGTGCTGCGGCAGCAGCGTCGGATGCAGCGAAATCGCCTCTTTTGAGCTTTTGAACGAGGTCATCAGCATCACAAAAAAGGGAAACAGCGTGATGCCAAGAAACAGCACCAGCCCGATATAAAACCCGATGCGCGGCGCAAGGCGTTTATTTGTTGCCATGGAGATTCACCCGTTTTCTGGAAATCAGGATCACGGCGAACACAATGGCGAACAGCACCACGGAAATCGCCGATGCTTTGCCTAAGTCGTTAAATGCAAACGCCGTTTTGTAGAGATAGACGCCGAGGATGTCGACTTTGGTGGTCAGCAGCCAGACGTCGGCGAACATGTAAAACATCCAGATCGTGCGCAGCGTGATCACCGTCGCCAGCACCGGCATAATCGCCGGCAGCGTGACGATGCGAAACCGCTGCCAGGCGTTCGCACCATCCATTTCCGCCGCTTCGTACAGCGATTTGTCGATAGTCTGCAAAATCGCCAGAAACGAAATAAACGCATAAGGGAAATAGCGCCAGATGGCGAACAGCACCACCAGCACAAAGCTGCTGCCGGGGTTGTCGAACCACAGCGGGGCTTTGTCATACAGATGCAGAACATCCACACCGAGGTAGTTCACCAACCCGTAGCCGTTGTTGAACATGTACTTCCAGGCGAATACCAGCGAGATCGACGGCGTGACGTAAGAGAGGATCACCAGCGAACGCGCGGTTTTGCGAAAGCGAAATTCGCGGTTGAAAAACAGCGCTACCGCCAGCCCTAAGCCAGAACTCCCAATCACCACCAGCGCGGTGTACCAGAAGGTGGTCCACAATGCGTGCCAGAAACCGGGATCGCCAAGGATGCCCGCATAGTTCGCCAGCCCGACAAAATGCGCGGCAATGCGCGGATTCAGCGGCAGGCGCAAAAAACTGATTTCGACGTTCGAGAGCATCGGCCACGCTACCAGGCCCCCCAGCAACACCAGGCTGGGGGCCAGCAGCATCAGGGCAAATGGCAAATCTGAACGACCAGAAAATACCTTCATAACACCCTTCCCTGCGTTGACATTACTGCGCAGCCAGCTCGGCGATGCGCGTTTGGCTCTGGGCCAGCGTGGCGTTAACGTCCTTGTTGCCGACCGTCACGTTATTCACCATGGCATTCAGCGCGCCGGAGCCAGTGATATCGCCCATGCGGGTAAAGTTTTTATCGCCGACCGAACCAAAAACCTGCACGTTGGGATACTGGGCGATAAGCTGGGCGGGCAACTCGCCAAAGGCTTTGATCACCGGATTGTCTTTATAGGAGGGGGTATCCGATACGGCGCGGATCACCGGCAGCGCCGCGCCTGGCGACATCAGCACCCAGTCCGCCGCGTTTTGTGCCTGCTCCATAAACACCACGAACTTTTTCGCTGCATCGGTTTCGGCTTCGGTCTGACCTGCCGTCAGGGTTAATGAGGTGATCATCCCGTACACCGCTGGCGACTTCTGATTTGGCACCACAAATCCCAGATCCTGCGGGTCGCCTTCGCTGTAAACGGCGGGCAGGATATACGTTGAGTAGATCGCCATCGGCGCTGCGCCGTTCATAAAGGCATCTTTGATTTCCATAACGTTGTTGGAACCCGGCATGGTGTCTTTAGCCAGCGCCTGATAGAACGTCAGCGCCTGGGCCATTTGTGGCGTATCGATGGTCACCGCGCCGCTGGCGTCAAACACATTGGCGTTATTCGACAGCGCAAACTGGGAAAACGCCTGTTCGGTCATGACGCTTTCCGCCGTCGGCAGTGCGATACCGTATTTTTTATGCGCCGGATCGTTTAACGCGCCCGCGGCAGCCAGCAGCGAATCCCAGTCGCGCGGCGGCTGGAGCCCAGCGTTGGCTAAGGCCGATTTTTTGTACCAGATACCCTGAATCCAGGCGCTGATCGGAACCCCGGTCCAGGCTTTGGCGTCCTCGGTACGCACAATACGCAGCACGCCATCGTAAAAAGCGCTATCGCCCAGGGTAGTAATCACCCCCTGAATCGCCTCCCGATCGAGCAGTTGCTCTTTATCCATGACTTTGGCGTAGTCGTGACTGATCTCGATGATTTCCGGCAAGGCCCCGGAGCGCGCCAGGGTGGTCACCTTGGTGTTGTAGGCGTCTTCTTCTACGGGGACTTGTTTAACCGTAATGCCCGGATTCTCCTGTTCGAAGCGTTCGATCAGTTTGCCAATCACGGCCTGGCGCTCCTGCTCAACGGAGGAGTGCATAAATTCGATGGTGACTGAATCCTTTTTTTCATCATTACAGCCTGCCAACAAGGCGCAGGCGACCAGTGCTGATAACAGCACGATTTTATTTTTCCGCATGGTCATTTCCTTTTTGTATTAGCTAAGCCACAGACATTGCCAGGGACCTAACGTTATTGCTTTACCATTAATAAACTCCCCGCGGATTAATTCATTATATTGCCCCTGCTCTAATGATAATGACTGAGGCCGATCGGTGAAATTAAATAGCGCGGTGATTTTTCCTTCTTGCGCGTTGCCTCGAATAATTTCCAGCACGCCGTGACATTTTTCATTAATACTGAATTCGCTGTCGGGATGAAAGGCGCGATGACGCTGGCGAACCGCAATAAGTTGCGTTAATGTTTCCAGCGTGCGCGCGCGTAAATTTTCAGGTTGCGCAATTAACCGTTCGATTTCCGCCTCGCGGTATTTTTGACGATTAATTGCCCGGTTATAGCCCAGGCGCTCCACGCCCTGATAATCATTACGTGAACCCAGCACGCTTTGAATGTAAATTGCCGGAACGCCAGGAAAGGTTAATAACAAAGCATGAGCCAGGACAAACCGCGCCAGTCGTTCATTGTCATCGCAGTCGGGCGGCGTCAGGGCATCCATATAGGTCACGTTTAATTCATAAGGGCTACGTGTGCCGTCGGGATTATTTTTCCAGTTAACCTTCGCGCCATCCGTTTCCAGCATCTCAACCAGGGCTAAGATGTCCTGTTCGCCAATGATTCCGCGTAGCGGATTCAAGCCAATGCCGTCATGGGAGGCGAGAAAATTAAACCAGGTGGTCCGTCCGTCGCCCTTCGATGGCAGCACGCTGGCCCATTTTTTCAGGACGCTCACTGACTGGGTGCGAATGGCATGCAGCACCAGCGGCGGCAGCGGGAACTGATACACCATATGCGCTTCATCGTCGCCGTTGCCCAGGTAAGAGACGTTGTCTTTATGGGGCACGTTGGTTTCAGTCACAATAATCGTACCCGGTGCGACCTTATCGGCAATGGCGCGGAATAACTTCACCAGCAGGTGGGTGTTTTCCAGATGGATACAGGAGGTGCCGGGGGTTTTCCACATAAAGCCTACGGCGTCCAGGCGAATATAATCGGCTCCCTGCTCAAGGTAGTGGATCAGCACGTCCACCATGGCCAGCATAACGTTAGGGTTGGCGAAATTGAGGTCAACCTGGTCTGCGCTAAAGGTAGTCCAGACAAGTTTTGTCTCGCCATTCGCAAAGGTGAATGGCGTTAATAGCGGCAGTGCCCGGGGACGCGTGACGGCGGATAA
This sequence comes from Atlantibacter subterraneus, assembly GCF_007570865.1. Classification (GTDB taxonomy): domain Bacteria; phylum Pseudomonadota; class Gammaproteobacteria; order Enterobacterales; family Enterobacteriaceae; genus Atlantibacter; species Atlantibacter subterraneus. The sequence continues at coordinate 68,265 of NZ_VLPS01000009.1, forward strand.
ATCCACGTCGGGATCGACAGCAATAAAAAAGTCCTGATATTCAGGGTCGTGATTAAGATAGCCTTTAAACCATTCGCTTTCGGCTGACATATGATTGCAAACAAAATCAAACATCAGGCGCGTGGAATGTTTGAGAATATTGATATCGCACCAGTCGCCATAGTCAGGAGAAACCTGGTGATAATCTTTTACGGAAAATCCATCATCGGATGTCCAGGGATAAAACGGCAAGAAATGCACCAGGGGAAAAGCGCTGGCGAGATAATCATTATAAAACCGCCCGAATGTTTTTAGCGTTTTTTCATTTGATGCAGAAAATTGATCCGCATAGGTAATAAGGACCACATCTGATTCATCCCATCCCTGCTTACGAGGAGCTTTAATTCTCTGACATCCATTAACAACTCGCGCCGTTAATTTATCGCGCAACGCCTGATTAAAAGAATTAGCATAAATGCGATCGGCAATCTGAATTATTTTGTCCATTATTTGTTTTCCATGGTAGCGGTCCCACGGAAAAGAAATCTACTCCTGAGTATTATTTATGTCAATGCAACCTGCATCACAGAAATTGTTTCCACTGAATAGCTCGATGTATAAAAAAGGACATTATGGCGATTTATTTTCAGGAAAGTTCCCTGTTAGCCGCTCAAAAGAAATGTATTTATCAAAACCATTGAAAAAAGATATAAAAAAACCGCTCCGAAGAGCGGTTAGTGATTGCGCTGATAATTACAGTGCCTTAAGGATCGCATCCACGCTGGCTTTGGCATCGCCAAACAGCATATGGGTGTTTTCTTTAAAGAACAGCGGGTTCTGAACGCCAGCGTAGCCGGTATTCATCGAACGTTTAAACACGATAACGTTTTGCGCTTTCCACACTTCCAGCACCGGCATACCGGCGATAGGGCTACGCGGATCGTCCTGCGCCGCCGGGTTGACGGTGTCGTTAGCGCCGATAACCAGAACGGTATCGGTATCGGCGAAGTCGTCGTTGATTTCGTCCATTTCCAGCACGATGTCATACGGCACTTTAGCTTCCGCCAGCAGCACGTTCATATGGCCCGGCAAACGGCCCGCAACCGGGTGAATGCCAAAACGTACCTTGATGCCGCGCGCGCGCAGTCGTTCGGTTATTTCCGCAACCGGATACTGCGCCTGCGCCACCGCCATGCCATAGCCGGGGGTGATGATCACCGAGTGGGAGTTTTTCAGCATATCCGCAGTATCTTCCGCGCTGATTTCACGGTGCTCGCCCACTTCGTCGCTTTCGCCAGTGGAAGAACCGTCGGTGCCGAAGCCGCCCGCAATCACGCTGATAAACGAGCGGTTCATCGCCTTACACATAATGTAAGACAGGATCGCACCCGAAGAGCCCACCAGCGCGCCGGTGACGATCAGCAGGTCGTTGCTGAGCATAAAGCCCGCCGCCGCTGCCGCCCAACCGGAATAAGAGTTAAGCATCGACACCACCACCGGCATATCCGCCCCGCCGATAGACGCCACCAGGTGCCAGCCAAAAGCCAGCGCGATCAGGGTCATAATCAGCAGCGCCAGTACCTGCAGGCCCACGCTTTCGGTGCGCACAAACACGATCAGCAGCAGGAACGAGACCACCAGCGCCGCCAGATTCAGCTTGTGACGGTTCGGCAGCATCAGCGGTTTAGACGAAATCTTGCCGCGCAGTTTGCCAAACGCCACGATAGAACCGGTAAAGGTCACCGCGCCGATAAACACGCCCAGGAACACTTCGGTCAAATGGATGTTGACCAGAATCGGCTCCAGGCCCGCGTCGTGATACAGATAGCTGTTGAAACCTACCAGCACCGCCGCCAGACCGACGAAGCTGTGCAGGATGGCCACCAGCTCCGGCATTTCGGTCATTTCGACTTTCTTCGCCAGGTGAATACCGATCGCGCCGCCAATCACCATGGCGACGATGATCCACACCACGTTGCCGGTATCCGGTCCGAAAATGGTGGCAACCAGCGCAATCGCCATACCGGCGATACCAAACATGTTGCCCTGACGGGACGTCTCATGTTTGGACAGCCCGGCCAGGCTGAAAATAAACAGAATCGCGGCAACAATGTATGCAGCTGTGACTAATCCTCCAGACATGTGTTACCCCTTAGTTCTTCCGGAACATTTTCAGCATGCGCTGAGTGACGGTGAATCCACCAAAAATATTGATACTGGCGATCAGCACGGCGATGAAGCTTAAGAAACTCACCCAGCCGCCATGGCCAATTTGCAGTAGCGCGCCCACCACGATAATTCCCGAGATGGCGTTGGTCACCGACATCAATGGCGTATGCAGCGCATGGGAGACGTTCCACACCACGTAGTAACCCACCACACAGGCCAGGGCGAACACGGTGAAGTGGCCGAGGAAGGCTTTCGGGGCGACATCCGCCAGCCAGCCGAACAGAATAATCGCCAGCGCCATCAGGGCGTATTTACGCCACGGCGAGGCCGGTTTCGGCGGCTCAACGGGAGCCGCGTCGACTTTTTTAGCCGCCTGCGGCTGGGCGGAAACCTGAATCGGCGGCGCCGGCCAGGTGACTGCGCCGTCGCGGATCACGGTTACGCCGCGCACCACGACGTCGTCGAAATCGATGACCACATTGCCGTCTTTTTCTTTGCACAGCAGTTTCAGCAGGTTAACCAGGTTGGTGCCGTAGAGCTGGGATGACTGGGTCGGCAGACGGCCCGGCAGGTCGGTATAGCCGATCACTTTGACGCCGTTGGCGGTTTCGAATATCTGGTTTGGCACAGTGTATTCGCAGTTGCCACCGTTTTGCGCCGCCAGATCGACCACCACGCTGCCCGGCTTCATGGAATCAACCATTTCCCGGGTGATCAGTTTCGGCGCGGGTTTGCCGGGGATCAGCGCCGTGGTAACGATAATGTCGACGTCTTTCGCCTGAGCGGCAAACAGCGCCATTTCAGCCTTGATGAACGCTTCAGACATGACTTTGGCATAGCCATCGCCGCTGCCCGCTTCTTCCTTGAAATCCAGCTCAAGGAATTCCGCGCCCATACTCTGCACCTGCTCTTTGACTTCCGGGCGGGTGTCGAAGGCGCGCACGATAGCGCCGAGGCTGTTGGCCGCGCCAATCGCCGCCAGACCGGCAACGCCTGCGCCAATCACCATCACTTTTGCTGGCGGGACTTTGCCTGCCGCCGTGATCTGCCCGGTGAAGAAGCGGCCAAACTGATGCGCGGCTTCAACAATCGCGCGATAACCCGCGATATTTGCCATCGAGCTCAGGGCGTCGAGAGACTGGGCGCGCGATATACGCGGCACGGAGTCCATCGCCATCACGGTGACGTTGCGCGCCGCCAGCTGCTCCAGCAATGCGGGGTTTTGCGCGGGCCAGATAAAACTCACTAGCGTGGTCCCCGGATTCAGCAGCGGGATTTCCTGTTCGGTGGGGGCGTTAACTTTTAATATAACGTCCGATGCCCAGATCTCATCGGAACCCACCACTTCCGCGCCTGCCTGTACAAACGCGTCGTCATCAAAGCTTGCCAGTTTGCCCGCGTCGCGCTCAATGGCGACGGTGAAACCCAGTTTCAGCAGCTGTTCCACCGTTTTCGGCGTTGCTGCGACGCGGGTTTCATTGGCCAACCGCTCTTTTGGTACACCAATACGCATAGTATTCCCTTCCATCGGTTTTTTAATGATGGTTTGCCCATTTAACTTTGGCGCAAGCAGCCGTTTTTAGCGCCGCTTAAACCACAGAAAAATATCTTTGTAACAAACTTTCTATAACCTACTGAAAATAACGACTGTGATCCAGATTCGATCTACTGAATTTATGGGTTAATCGGTAAAACGGAAGTGAATACCGGTGCTGATAGCTTTTTTTATCTGGTTTTCCTTCCGGAAGGCCGATTTTACGCTTTATTGCAGCGACAAAACATGATTCTACGCCGCGCCAAATCGCTGTTTTAACATCAATTTAACGCTAAAAGTCATAAGCTTTATCATTTATTCCGGTCAGGCGGCTATTTTTGCATCCATAACGGCAGGTTATTACCCGAAATATTGCCTGGCGCACCAGATGACAAAAATGGCGCAGACAATAACGTCCTTTCAATGCAATAATCAGCGGCTGACGGTTTTTAGCATGCAATATCAGTTTTCATTTTTGCGCAAGGCAAAGGATTAATGTTTATGAAGCTCAAGAATTCCCTTCTGGTGTCTGCTGTGTTGTCGCTCTGCGCGTTGTCCGCACAGGCTGCCACCGAGTTAACGCCCGAGCAGGCAGCCGCGCTGAAACCCTTTGACCGTATCACCATCACGGGAAGGTTCAACGCAATCAACGAGGCGGCGACAGCCATCTCGCGTAAAGCCGATAGCGTTGGCGCCGCCTCCTTTTATATCGTTGATACGAATGACACTGGCAACAGCGGCAACTGGCGCGTCATTGCAGACGTTTACCATGAAAATGCACCAAAAGCAGAAGCACCTAAAAACCGTGTGATCGCGGGCGTAATGGAGCTGCCGAAGGATGAGGCGATTGCTCTGGAACCTTTCGATACCGTGACCGTTCAGGGCTTCTATCGTAGCCAGCCAGAAGTCAATGAAGCCATCGCCAAAGCCGCGAAAGCCAAAGACGCCGCGTCGTTCTATATCGTTCGCCAGGTCGATGCTAACCAGGGCGGCAACCAGCGCATTACGGCCTTTGTCTATAAAGCAGATGCCAAAAAACGCGTATTGCAAAGCCCGGATGCCATCCCTGCGGATTCCGATGCCGGTCGCGCAGCCATTGCCGCAGGCGGTGAAGCTGCTAAACAGGTTGAAATCCCGGGCGTGGCAACCAGCGCTTCGCCAAGCAGCGACGTGGGCCGCTTCTTTGAAACCCAGTCGTCCAAAGGTGGCCGTTACACTGTCACTCTGCCGGATGGCACAAAAATCGAAGAAGTGAACAAAATCACCGCAGCACAAATGGTGCCGTTTGATAGCGTGAAGTTCACGGGCAACTACGGCAACATGACCGAAATTTCCTACCAGGTGGCGAAACGCGCCGCGAAAAAAGGCGCGAAGTATTATCACATTACGCGTCAGTGGCAGGAGCGCGGCGGCAACATTACCATCAGCGCCGACCTCTTCAAATAAGCGTCTCGACTACGCTTTCAAAGGCAGCCCATGGCTGCCTTTTTTAATACGCGTAATTTTTTGTGTGATACATCATTGAAAGCTGACTTCGCACTCCGTAGAATCGCGCGCCTCAGAGCGATCCTCCATGGTTATGCGCCCAGGCGGTATAATTATTCTGGATCGGCCTTATTTTTCAAACAGGACTCCTATGGATAAAAAACTGGGCCTTACCGCATTAACCGCGCTGGTTTTAAGCTCGATGCTGGGCGCGGGCGTTTTCAGTTTGCCGCAGAATATGGCGCAGGTCGCCAGCCCCGCCGCGCTGTTGATTGGCTGGGCGATTACCGGCGTCGGGATCCTGATGCTGGCGATGGCGATGTTGCTTTTGACCCGTATCCGTCCCGACCTCGACGGCGGCATTTTTACCTACGCCCGTGAAGGCTTTGGCGAGTTAATCGGTTTTTGCTCGGCATGGGGATACTGGCTGTGTGCGGTGATCGCCAACGTCTCTTATCTGGTGATCGTATTTTCGGCACTCAGTTTCTTTACCGATACGCCGGAACTGCGGCTGTTCGGCGATGGTAATACCTGGCAATCTATCGTCGGCGCGTCGGTATTGCTGTGGTTTGTCCACTGGCTGGTACTGCGTGGCGTACAAACTGCCGCCAGCATTAACCTGGCCGCTACCCTGGCGAAGCTGCTGCCGCTGGGGCTGTTTATTTTCCTGGCGGTTATCGCCTTCCGGCTGCCGACCTTTAGCCTCGACTTTACCGGCGTGGCGTTAGGCGTCCCGGTATGGGAACAGGTGAAAAATACCATGCTGATCACCCTGTGGGTGTTTATCGGCGTGGAGGGTGCGGTAGTGGTATCAGCGCGCGCCCGCAACAAGCGTGACGTGGGCCGCGCTACGCTGCTGGCGGTTTTTGCCGCGCTGGCGGTGTATCTGCTGGTGACGCTGCTGTCGTTAGGGGTGATCGCCCGTCCTGAATTGGCGCAGATGCGTAACCCGTCGATGGCGGGCCTGATGGTAGAGATGATGGGGCCGTGGGGCGAAGTGATTATTGCCGCCGGGCTGATTGTTTCGGTGTGCGGGGCGTATCTGAGCTGGACGATCATGGCCGCCGAGGTGCCGCTGCTGGCTGCGACCCATAAAGCCTTCCCGCGTATTTTTGCGCGCCAGAATCAAAACGGCGCGCCGTCGGCGTCGCTGTGGCTGACCAATATCAGCATTCAGCTGTGCCTGGTGCTGATCTGGGCTACCGGTTCGGATTACAACACCCTGTTGACCATCGCCTCAGAGATGATTCTGGTGCCTTACTTCCTGGTCGGCGCTTATCTGCTCAAAGTCGCCACCCGTCCGCTTCATACCGCGGTAGGTGTCGGTGCCTGCATTTATGGGTTATGGTTGCTGTATGCGTCTGGCCCGATGCACCTACTTCTTTCCGTGGTGCTGTATGCACCAGGTTTGCTGGTGTTCCTGTATGCCCGCCGCACGCACGACAACAATATCGTGCTTAAGCAAACTGAAAAATTGCTGATAGGCTTATTACTGGTTGCCGCTTTGCCAGCCACATGGATGCTGATGGGGTAAACGCCCCATCTTCGTCATGACCTACTGACGAGGGTTACTTTATGGGGAAATCACCACACCGACCAATTCTCATTACCGGGGGCGGCCGCCGTATCGGGCTCGCCCTTGCCCACCATTTTCTGGCTGAAAAGCACCCGGTTATCGTCAGCTATCGCGCCCATTATCCCGCCATCGACGTGCTGGCGGAGATGGGGGCGGAATGCATCAAGGCTGATTTTTCCACCGATGAAGGCATCCTGGACTTCGCGGAACAGGTAAAGAAACTGACGCCATGCCTGCGTGCCATCATTCATAACGCCAGCGCCTGGCAAACCGAAAAGGCCGGGCCGATTTCCGGGGATGTGATCACCGAAATGATGCAGGTGCATGTGCATGCGCCCTATTTAATCAATCTTTCGCTTGAATCTCTGCTGCGCGGCCACGGCCATGCGGCCAGCGATATTATTCACTTTACCGATTACGTGGTGGAGCGCGGCAGCGAAAAACATATCGCCTATGCGGCCAGTAAGGCGGCGCTGGACAATATGACGCGCTCCTTCGCCCGTAAGCTGGCCCCGGAAGTCAAAGTTAACGCCATTGCGCCGTCCCTGATCTTATTTAACGAGCTGGATGACGCCGCCTACCGGCAACGCGCGCTGAATAAATCGCTGATGAAAACAGAACCGGGTGAGAAAGAAGTTATCGACCTGGTGGAATATCTGCTGACCAGCTGTTACGTCACAGGGCGCAGTTTCCCGGTGGACGGCGGACGCCATCTTCGCTAGTGGTTTACCCGGCGTTAATGGAACCCGGCGCGCTGAAGGTGTAACCTGTTTTTTTTGATCGATAAGCGCCGGTCTATGAGCAAAATTGTATTTGTCGAAGACGATCCCGAGGTAGGCTCGCTGATTGCGGCCTACCTCGGCAAGCATGATATTGAGGTACTGCTGGAGACGCGCGGCGATCGGGCCATCGACGTTATTCTGGCACAGCAGCCGGATCTGGTACTGCTGGATATTATGCTACCGGGAAAAGACGGCATGAGCCTGTGCCGCGACCTGCGCCCGCTATGGCAGGGGCCGATCGTGCTGCTCACCTCACTGGACAGCGATATGAACCACATCCTGGCGCTGGAAATGGGTGCCAACGATTATATTCTGAAAACCACCCCGCCTGCGGTACTGCTTGCCCGCCTGCGTTTGCATTTACGCCAGCGCCTGAGTACGGCGTCCCCTGAACCTGCCACCCCGCGTTCACCGCACAAAGCATTGCACTTCGGCACGCTGTGTATCGACCCGCTCAACCGCCAGGTGCGGCTGGGCGAGCAGAATGTGGTGCTCTCAACCGCCGATTTCGACCTGCTCTGGGAGCTGGCGACTCACGCCGGCAATATTATGGACCGCGACGCGCTGCTCAAAAATTTGCGCGGGGTGAGTTATGACGGGCTGGATCGCAGCGTGGACGTTGCTATCTCACGGCTGAGAAAGAAGCTCAATGACAGTGCCACTGAGCCTTACCGGATAAAAACCGTGCGCAATAAAGGTTATCTTTTTGCCCCTCACGCCTGGGAAACAGCGGATTAAGCGAAGATGGCCGTATGAAGAAGCTCTTTATCCAGTTTTATTTGCTGCTATTCGTCTGTTTTTTAGTCATGACGATGCTGGTTGGCCTGGTCTATAAATTCACCGCTGAACGTGCCGGACGGCAGTCACTGGATGATTTAATGAAAAGCTCGCTGTACTTAATGCGTAGCGAGCTGCGGGAAATACCGCCGCGCGACTGGAACAAAACCATTAAGCAACTCGACTTCAACCTCTCTTTCGATCTGCGCATTGAACCCCTGAACCATTATCATCTCGCCCCCCAGCCTGCACAGCGCCTGCGCAGCGGGGAAATCGTGGCGCTGGATGATGAATATACGTTTATCCAACGCATTCCCCGCAGCCACTATGTGCTGGCGGTCGGTCCTGTGCCGTATCTCTATTTTATGCATCAAATGCGCCTGCTGGACGTGGCACTGATTGTGTTTATCGCCTTTTCGCTGGCCGTGCCGGTGTTTATCTGGCTGCGTCCGCACTGGAAAGAGATGCTCAAACTGGAATCTGCCGCGCAGCGTTTTGGCGAGGGCCATCTGGATGAACGCATCCATTTTGACGATGCCTCAAGTTTCGAACGGCTCGGCGTGGCTTTTAATCAGATGGCGGACAACATCAATACCCTGATTGCCAGTAAAAAACAGCTCATTGACGGCATTGCTCACGAGCTGCGCACTCCACTGGTGCGGCTGCGCTACCGGCTGGAAATGAGCGATAATCTGTCGCAGGCCGAAAGCGCCGCCCTGAACCGCGATATCGGCCAGCTCGAAGCGCTGATTGACGAATTGCTGACTTACGCCCGACTTGACCGCCCGCAAAACGAATTGCATCTCAAACCGGTGGAATTAGCCGGCTGGCTGGAAAACCATGTTGATGACCTGCAGGCGCTGCGCCCGGATAAAACCCTGACGCTGCTGCCCTGCACACCCTGCGAAAGCCTGCTGGATCTGCGCCTGATGGCGCGGGTGCTGGACAATTTAGTGAATAATGCGCTGCGCTATTGCCAGCAGCGTATTGAAATCCGTTTCACCAGCGATGGCTTCAGGGGCGTGTTGACGGTGGATGACGATGGCCCCGGCATTCCAGAAAACGAACGCAACCGGGTATTTGAGCCGTTTGTGCGTCTCGACCCCAGCCGTGACCGCGCCACCGGGGGCTGCGGGCTGGGGCTGGCGATTGTCAGTTCCGTAGCGGTGGCGATGGGCGGTAGTGTGGCAGCCCGACAAAGCCCACTCGGCGGCGCGCGGTTTGAATTCAGCTGGCCGCTTCATCTTCAGTAAAGCTGTCGAATGATATGATCCAGCCCTTCGCAAGCCTGGCGAATCTGTTCTTCGCCACCCGTTGCCAGCCCAAGCAGTAGCCCCTCCCGCGCGGGATGCCCGTCGTTATACCATGCCGACAGCGGAGAGGGTGCAAACCCATGGCGACTGGCATGTCGGGCAATCGCGCGGTCATTAACGCCTTCTTTCAGGTGTAAAAGAACCGACAGCCCATTAATATCGGCGTCATAACCCCGTTGCTTAAGCACATCGACCATGATTGCGCTGCGGGCGCTATATGTGCGCTTCATCTTGCGCAGGTGCCGTAAAAAATGCCCTTCCTTGAGGAAAGTGCGTACCGCCATCTGCAGCGCCGGGTCGGGGGCCGGAGCCAGGCTGGCCACCACGTCAGCCACACCCTCAACCAGAACTGCCGGCACCACCATGAAGCCAAGCCGGAGAAACGGGCTGATGGTTTTACTGAATGATCCGACATAAATCACCCTCCCCTCGTTATCCATTGCAGCCAGAGCGGGCGCAGCACGGCGGGCAAGCTGCAACTCGCCAAGGTAATCATCTTCAATGATCCAACTGCGGTTATTTGCCGCCCATGCCAGAAGTTGTTCCCTGCGTTCAAGGGACATGGTCATACCCAGTGGCGCTTGCTGGCCCGGGGTGACCAGAGCCAGCGCCGCTTGCTGCGCATACTCCATGCCATAACTGACATCAATGCCTTCACGATCTACCGGCACCGGGACCAGAGATAATCCGGCTATTTCCAGCGCTCTCCGTGCCGGAGGAAAGCCGGGGTTCTCCACCCAGGCCCTTTGCCCCCGTAGACCCAGAGCATACAAGATGACGCCCAGCGCACCGGTAAAACCGGCAGTAATAAATATCTGCGATGGATGACATCTGATACCCCTGGAAAGCACCAGTTGCGCGGCAATTTCCCGTTTAAGTTCAGGCTCGCCTCGTGGATCGGAATAGCGTTGGGGCAGGTTCATAAAGGTTCGGGCTGAAGCCGACAACATTCTGGAAAAAAGACTCGAAGGGAATGCATCGCTCGCAGGAATCCCCATCTGAAAGTCACCGGTCGGGAAAAAGAACTCCTGGTATAAAGAGGAGCCGGGAAGCGGATCTGGATGAGTTAACGCCGGGCTACGGGCAGGCAGGAATTGCGCTACGCAAGTGCCCTGCGCGCGCGATGAGATAACAAGTTGCTCGTCGGCAAGCCGCTCATAGGCCGCTTTCACCGTTCCCCGGGAGACGCCTAACTGCACGGCAAGATCTATCCAGGAAGGGAGCCGTGAACCTGGGGTAAGTACACCATTGAGAATGGCTTCGGTAATGCCGATACGGATTTGCTCTGATAGCGAAACGCGCGCGGAGCGGTCAACGTGAAGATTCAGCTTTTTTGCGGGCATTGCCGATTCCTTGTTAGCTGGCCGCTCCCACACAAGAGTCGTGTTTATTTAGCGGCCTGGTACAGTATAAACCGTCATTTTTGGTTCTTTTTTTTGTATCTGCAACTGCTACTCTGCTGCTTCACTTAATCACCAGGAAAACAGCAATGACACAGCGTATTAATTATTCAAAAACATCCCCGGCGGGCGTGAAAGCCTTCGGTAGCGTGTATGGTTACATCGGTCAGTGCGGCCTGGAAAAAACGCTGGTTGAGTTGGTCAATCTGCGGGTCAGCCAGATTAACGGCTGCGCATTCTGCCTTGATATGCACACTCGCGACTTAATCGAGCTGGGATTCAGTCCGGTAAAACTGGCGCTGGTCCAGGTATGGGAAGAAGCCGGAAACGTGTTTACCGAACGTGAGAAAGCAGCGCTGGCATGGGCGGAGATTGTCACTCGGGTTGCAGAAACCCATGTGCCGGATGAGGCGTTCCGGGCAGCGTCTTTAGTTTTTGAAGATAAGGAACTGGCCGATCTGACCATGGCGATTGCGCTTATCAATGCTTATAACCGTCTGGCCATCAGCTTCCGGAACGTTCCGCAAGAAGCTGCCGGGATCTGAACCGTCAGCGCGCCACGTTCGTAATTGCCAACGCGTCAGGTCCGGCACTGCCAGACCTGACGTGTAACACAGTGGTCACGTACCGACAATCGTGCTATACCTGTTAGTATGTTGTAACTAAGGGTATCCGCTATGCGCTACGATCTTGCCCAACGTCTTACGTCCACCTTTCAGGAAATGGAACATCTGCTGCTCGGGTTTAAGGAGATGCTCGAACCCTGCCGCCGGCTCAGCGCCAGGGTGTTCGCCCTTCCCCCCGTCGATAAGGGCAAAGAGCACGATCCGCTGGAAAAAATCAGCGTGACTCAGCTACTGAGTAAAGCAGCTCACGACGCCACGATGCGCCACTTTACCCATCTGTTTATCCAGCAGCAGTCGGAAAATCGCAGCAGCAAAGCGGCCCTGCGCCTGCCCGGCGCCATCTGTTACGCGGTGAGCGCGGCCCAGCGCCAGCAGCTACTGGAAACCATCCAGAACATTAATCAGCTTAAAACGCAGTTCTCGGAGATTGTGGCGGTGGAGTCCGGCCTGACGCCCGCGCAGCGCTTTGAATGGGTGCATCACTACCTGCCCGGCCTGATCACGTTAAATGCCTACCGGCAAATTACGGTGCTGGAGAACCCGGCGACAATCCGTTTCGGCTGGGCCAATAAGCATTTTATTAAGAATTTCACCCGGGAAGAAGTGCTGGCGATGCTGGAGAAAAGCCTGAAGTCGCCGCGCGCGGTGGCTCCGTGGAGCAAAGAGCAGTGGCGCGAAAAGGTGGAGCAGGAGTATCACGCTATCGCCTCACTGCCGGAAGCCGCGCGCTTCAAAATCAAGCGTCCGGTTAAAGTGCAGCCGGTGGCGCGCGTGTGGTATGCGGCGCAGCAAAAGCAGGTACAAATCGCCTGCCCGTCGCCGCTGATCGTGCTGTGTTCGGATGAGCCAGGAACGCCGGTGCCGGAAATCGGCGAGCTGCTGAATTACGATGCCGAACACGTTCAGCACCGGCATAAGCCGCAGGCGGAGCCGCTGGAACTGCTGATCCCCCGCCTGCACCTTTATCTCGCCCGTTAAGGCTTCATGCTGCCAACCATATCCTGCGGGCGCACCCAGGCGTCAAATTCGGCGTCCGTCAGGTAACCCAGTTTCAGGGCGGACGCCTTCAGGGTCAGCCCCTCTTTATGGGCTTTTTTAGCGATTTCCGCCGCTTTGTCGTAGCCGATATGGGTATTGAGCGCCGTTACCAGCATCAGTGAATCGTTGAGCAACTGGTCGATGCGCTCGCGGTTCGGTTCAATCCCGGTGGCGCAATGGTGATCGAAGCTGTCCATCCCGTCTGCCAGCAGGCGTATCGACTGGAGGAAATTGTCGATAACCATTGGACGGAACACGTTCAACTCAAAGTTGCCCATCGCGCCGCCCATGTTGATAGCCACGTCGTTGCCCATCACCTGGCAGCACAGCATGGTCAGCGCTTCGCACTGGGTCGGGTTAACTTTGCCTGGCATGATCGAGCTGCCCGGTTCGTTTTCCGGAATGGTGATTTCACCGATGCCGCAGCGCGGGCCGGAGGCCAGCCAGCGCACATCGTTGGCGATTTTCATCAGCGAGGCCGCCAGCCCCTTCAGAGCGCCGTGGGCGTGAACCAGCGCGTCGCAGGTCGCCAGCGCTTCAAATTTATTCGGCGCGGTGACAAACGGCTGGTTGGTGATTGCCGCCAGCTCGTTAGCCACCCGTTCGGCGTACTCCGGATGGGTATTTAGCCCGGTACCCACCGCCGTACCACCCAGCGCCAGCTCCGCTACGTGCGGCAGGCTCTGTTCGATGTGCTTGAGGTTATGCTCCAGCATCGCCACCCAGCCGGAGATTTCCTGCCCGAGGGTCAGCGGCGTGGCGTCCTGCAGGTGGGTACGGCCAATCTTGACGATATCGCTAAAGGCGCTGGATTTGGCTTTCAGGGTGGCGGTGAGCTGGTTAAGTGACGGGATCAGCTGTTCGCGCAGGGCGATGACCGCCGCCACGTGCATCGCCGTGGGGAACACGTCGTTGGAGCTCTGGCTTTTATTCACGTCATCGTTCGGGTGAACTTTGCGCCCCATGCCGCGCTCGCCGCCCAGCAGCTCGCTCGCCCGGTTAGCCAGCACCTCGTTCATGTTCATGTTGGTCTGGGTGCCCGATCCGGTTTGCCAGATTGCCAGCGGAAACTCGCCTGCATGCTGGCCGTTAAGCACTTCATCCGCCGCCGAGATAATCGCCTCGCCCCGCTCCTGCGGCAACAGCTGCAAATCCATATTCACTTTTGCCGCTGCGCGTTTGGTGAGCGCCAGCGCGTGGATCAGCGCCGTCGGCATTTTTTCCGTTGAAATGCGAAAGTGTTCCAGCGAGCGCTGGGTTTGCGCGCCCCACAGTTTATCGGCAGGCACATCAATCGCGCCCATGGAATCACTTTCACTACGATAGGTTGCCATTCAATGTCTCCTTAACAAGAAAGTTATCAAGCCGACATGACTCACAGAAAATTGACGCTTTAAGTATTGATTAAGAAGGTAGTTCAGTTTGCTGGTTAGTGCGGTTAACGAAGGGAAAAACCGCCTCCCGTGAATGAGAGGCGGTAAAAACAGTTATTTCACGCAGCTGGCGCACTGCGATGACTGGATTTGGGCGAAGAAGTCGTTGCCTTTGTCATCCACGAGGATAAACGCCGGGAAATCTTCCACTTCGATTTTCCAGATCGCTTCCATACCCAGCTCCGGGTATTCGACGCATTCCAGGCTCTTGATGCTGCTTTGCGCCAGCACCGCCGCCGGGCCGCCGATGCTGCCCAGGTAGAAGCCGCCGTGCTTGTGGCAGGCGTCGGTAACCTGTTTGCTGCGGTTGCCCTTCGCCAGCATGATCATACTGCCGCCATTGGCCTGGAGCAGATCAACGTAGGAGTCCATGCGCCCTGCGGTGGTCGGGCCGAGCGAGCCGGAGGCGTAGCCTTCCGGGGTTTTGGCCGGGCCGGCGTAATAGATCGGGTGATCTTTCACGTACTGCGGCAGCCCTTCGCCATTGTCGATGCGTTCTTTAAGTTTGGCGTGGGCGATATCACGCGCCACGATGATGGTACCGGAGAGCGACAGGCGGGTAGATACCGGATATTGCGACAGCTGCGCCAGAATGTCGTTCATCGGGCGGTTAAGGTCCACGCGCACCGCTTCGCCTTCTCCGGCGCGTTGCAGTTCTTTCGGGATGTACTTGCCTGGGTTGTTTTCCAGTTTTTCAATCCAGATGCCCTGGCGGTTGATTTTGGCTTTGATGTTGCGGTCTGCCGAGCAGGAAACGCCCATGCCCACCGGGCAGGACGCGCCGTGACGCGGCAACCGCACCACGCGGATGTCGTGGGCAAAGTATTTGCCGCCGAACTGCGCCCCGAGACCGAGTTTTTGGGCTTCTTCCAGCAATTCTTTCTCAAGCTGGGTGTCGCGGAACGCCTGGCCGTGTTCGTTACCCTCGGTCGGCAGGCCGTCGTAGTACTTGGTGGACGCCAGCTTGACGGTTTTTAAGGTCGATTCTGCCGAGGTGCCGCCGATGACAAACGCAATATGGTATGGCGGGCAGGCTGCGGTGCCCAGGCTGCGCATTTTCTCCACCAGCCAGTTTTTCAACTTGCCTGGGGTGAGTAGCGCTTTGGTTTCCTGGTACAGATAGGTTTTATTTGCCGAACCGCCGCCTTTAGCGATGCACAGGAATTTGTACTCGTCGCCGTCCACGCTGTAGAGGTCAATCTGCGCCGGTAAGTTGGTGCCGGTATTCACCTCTTTGTACATATCCAGCGCGGCATTCTGGGAGTAGCGCAGGTTATCTTCGATATAGGTGTTATAAACGCCGTGCGCCAGCGCGGCTTCATCCCCGCCGCCGGTCCAGACACGCTGGCCTTTTTTCCCGACGATAATCGCGGTGCCGGTGTCCTGGCAGGTCGGCAAAATACCTTTGGCAGCAATTTCTGAGTTACGTAAAAATTGCAGCGCCACATACTTGTCGTTTTCGCTGGCTTCCGGGTCGGCCAGGATATCCGCCACCTGCTGCTGATGGGCCGGACGCAGCATAAACGACGCGTCATGGAAGGCGTGTTGCGCCAGCAGGGTCAGGGCCTGCGGATCGACTTTAACGATCTCCTGGCCTTCGAATTCGCTGACGCTAACGTGATCGGTGCTCAACAGATAGTATTCGGTATCATCCTTTTTGAGCGGAAAGGGGTCCTGATAATGGAAGGGTTTGTTTGACATTGTTCTCTCACTGACAGCCTAAGTTTAACTATTATTCATTCAGCACATTGTCCATGTGCCGTGTGCAAAAGCGAGTGCTGACATGCTACACAATTTTTTAACAAAAACTGAGACAAAGACGACTTTTTACCATCCGGGGTTACTTCACCGCGAATTGTTGGTTTAATACAGCAAGTTAATTCCACCTTGTTAAAGGCTTAATCATGCAAAAACTCATAAACTCAGTGCAAAACTATGCCTGGGGTAGCAAAACTGCGCTAACGGAGCTGTACGGCATCGCCAATTCTGAAAACCTGCCGATGGCAGAATTATGGATGGGGGCGCACCCGAAAAGCAGTTCGAAAATTGAGGGCCAGGACGGTAGCCTTCACGCTTTGCGTGACGTGATTGATGCAGATAAGTCAGCCCTGCTGGGCGACGCGGTGGCAACGCGCTTCGGCGAATTGCCGTTTCTGTTTAAAGTGCTGTGCGCCGACCAGCCGCTGTCTATCCAGGTTCACCCTAACAAGCAGGCCTCCGAAGAGGGCTTCGCCAAAGAAAATGCCGCGGGCATCCCGCTGGACGCGGCTGAACGCAATTACAAAGATCCCAACCACAAGCCGGAACTGGTGTTCGCGTTAACCCCTTTCCTGGCGATGAACGCCTTCCGCGAATTTTCTGACATTATCGCCCTGCTACAACCGGTGGCGGGCGCGCATACCGCTATCGCCCATTTTCTGGAAAACCCCAATGAAGAGCGGCTGAGCCAGCTGTTCGCCGGCTTGCTAAGTATGGAAGGCGAGAAAAAATCCCGGGCGCTGGCGGTGCTGAAAGCGGCGCTGAATAGCCAGCAGGGCGAGCCCTGGCAGACTATCCGTACAATTTCAGAGTTTTACCCGGACGACAGCGGCCTGTTTTCTCCGCTGCTGCTGAACGTGGTGAAACTCAACCCGGGCGAAGCAATGTTCCTGTTTGCCGAAACGCCGCATGCATACCTGAAAGGCGTGGCGCTGGAAGTGATGGCCAACTCTGACAACGTGCTGCGCGCCGGTTTAACGCCGAAGTACATCGACATCCCGGAACTGGTGGCGAACGTGAAATTCACCCCGCGCGCCGCCGACACCCTGCTGACCGCGCCGACGCGCGACGGCAATACGCTGGACTTCCCGATCCCGGTTGAGGACTTTGCTTTCTCTTTGCATGACCTGACTGCCGAACCTGCCACGCTAAGCCAGCAAAGCGCTGCTATCCTGTTTTGCGTGGAGGGCGAAGCGACCGTCAGTAAAGAAGCTCAGACGTTGACGCTTAAAGCGGGTGAATCTGCCTTTATCAGCGCCGCCGACTCCCCTGTTGGCATCAGTGGCAATGGCCGTTTAGCTCGGGTTTATAATAAGCTCAACTAAGTTACTGATCTTTTAGAAATGCGTTGCTAAGCTTTATCCAGCACGTCATTCATCATGCCAGACGATGAGAAGTCGTCTGGCTTTATTTTTTAGGGATAAACAATTATGAAAAAATCTCTGGTTGCCGTCGGTGTGATTGTTGCTCTGGGCGTAGTGTGGACCGGCGCGTCCTGGTACACCGGCAAACAACTCGAATCGCGGATTGCTGGCATGATCGCTAACGCCAACAGCGAACTGAAACGCAGCGCGCCACAGGCGGGCGTTGAGTTAGGCTATCAGAATTATCAGCGCGGCGTATTCTCCAGCCACCTGCAACTGGTAGTGAAACCCATCGAGGGCGTTGCCAGTCCGTTGATTAAGCCTGGTCAAAGCGTGGTGTTTAATGAGGACGTCAGCCATGGCCCCTTCCCGCTCGCCCAATTGAAAAAGCTTAATGTGATCCCATCGATGGCTTCGGTGCGCACGACGCTGGTCAATAACGAGGCGTCAAAACCGCTGTTTGACATGACCAAAGGCCAGTCGGTATTCGATTCCCAAACCCGCGTAGGCTATAACGGCAGCACGGCTTCCGAGATTACACTTGCGGCGCTGAATTACGAAAAGGCCGAAGAGAAAGTGGCGTTTAGCGGCGGCACATTTAATCTTGACGCCGACGGTGAAGGCAACGAAATCAGTCTGAAAGGCGATGCGCAGAGCGGTCTGGTCAGCGCGGTCAACGAATACGGCCAGCGGGTACAGATGACTTTTAACGGTCTGAAGTCCGACGGCTCCAGCAAACTGACCGAATTTGACGAGCGTGTCGGCGCACAGAAACTGTCGATTGAAAAATTTGCCGTGGCGGTCGAAGGCAAAGAGATGGCGGTGATTGACGGGCTGCATCTGGATGCGAAATCTGACGTCGGCCAGGACAAGAAGAAAATCGACAGCGAAATCAACTACGTGATGGATGCGCTGAAGGTCCAGAATCAGAACCTGGGCAGCGGCAAACTCACCGTGAAAATCGGCGGGATTGACGGCCAGGCGTGGCATCAGTTTAGCCAGCAGTATAATGGTCAGATTCAGGGGCTGTTAACCGATCCTGCAGTTCAGGATAATCCGGCACTGTATCAGCAGAAAGCGTTAGAAATCCTGGTGGCTAACTTCCCACTGTTGCTGAAAGGCGACCCGGTAGTGACCGTCGCCCCGCTGAGCTGGAAAAACGACAAAGGTGAAAGTTCTTTCAATTTGTCGCTGTTCCTGAAGGATCCTTCCGCTAACACTACCCCTGCCACAACACCGGAACAGCAGCTCGACCGGGTTGTGAAATCGCTGGAAAGCAAACTGGTGATCCCGGTGGATATGGCCACCGAGTTTATGACCCAGATCGCCCGCCTGGAAGGTTATCAGGAGGACCAGGCCGAGAAACTGGCGTCCCAGCAGGTGAAAGGCCTGGCGGCCATGGGGCAGATGTTCCGCATCACCTCAATGGAAGACAACAACATTGTCTCCAGCCTGCAATACGGTAATGGTCAGGTAACCCTCAACGGCCAGAAAATGCCGCTCGGCGAGTTCGTTGGTATGTTTGGCTTACCGGGCGATGCCGTGCCGGTACCCGTCCCGGTTCCGGTGCCTGTCCCGGTTCCTGCTCCGGCGACCCCGCCTGCTGCCGTACCGCAGCAATAACTGTAGATGGCCTCGCGAGAGGCCATTTTTATTTACGCTTTATTAACCTGCCTGCCAGTACGTGATGCCGGTGTGCTTCATCGCCGTGCTCAATCCGGTGAGCCATGCGCTCTGCGACTTCACGCCCCATCTCCTGCGCCGGTAGCGCCATCCAGGTGACGGGAATATCTTCCAGCTTATCGTCTGATAATTCGGTAAACGCGCCTAACGCTACGCTGCGGTCAAAGTAGCTTTCCAGCCCTGATTCGCCGCTTTGCAGCCCGGCGCGCATCAACCCGAACCAGGCACCCAGGGCGATGGTACTGTTATGACAAATTACCGCGCTGATGGTGGGGTTGTGGCGCAGCAATGCGCTGATTGCCTCCGCGGCCTGCTTCTGGCTGTTTTCGCACTCCACCACCCATTCGCTGTGAAAAGGCAAACCGTATTGCAAAAGAGTGGCGCAATAACCGCCGAGCCGTTCGGCGCGGGTTAGCGAACCGCTGTTGCCGCCCAGCCAGGCGATACGCTGGTGCCCCTGCTTGATCAGATGTTCGGTGAGCATCTGCGCTGCCTGGAGGTTATCAGGACGCAGCGTGTCGGCTTCATCGAGGTAACTGGCGCGCGAAGCAAACACCAGCGGAATCTCTCTCTGCTGCGCCTTTTCACGCAGTTCCGCGCCCATGCCGGCTGCGCCCGCGATAATCACTCCATCGACCCCCTGATTCAATAAAGTATCAAAGCAGTGCAGCATCTGCTGACCGTCTTGTCCGCTCTGGCTGAGCAGTAACATCCTGCCCTGCCTTTCCAGCGCATCGGTGAGCCCGGCGATCAGCTGCGCATAGAAAGGATGGCAGACGTCCCGGGCAATCAGGCCGATTACCCCACTTTGCCCGCCGCGCAACGCCGAGGCCTGGCGGTTGCGTACAAATCCCAGTTTTTCGACGGCTTCATTAACGCGCAGCCCGGTCGCCGCCGAGATGCGGCCTTTGCCGCTGAGTACCAGCGAAACGGTGCTAACCGATACGCCCGCCTCCAGCGCCACATCGTTTATGGTAATTTTCTTTTCCTGCATCATCCGGCAGGCGCTCCTGACTGTCGATAAAACGTTTTATCAATATCGGATTATTATAAATGTTTCTCAGTGATAAATTGTGACTGGCTGCTCATTAAAATTTGATAAAACGTTTTATCTTGCGCTGCATCATCAAACACTGGCGTTTAACAAGGAGCCGCTATGGCGACATCAGCCACCCCAAAAATCACTTTATGGGAATTCTTTCAGCAGTTGGGCAAGACCTTTATGTTGCCCGTCGCTCTGCTTTCGTTTTGCGGCATTATGCTGGGGATCGGCAGTTCTCTGAGCAGCCACGACGTCACCACCCTGATGCCTTTTTTGGCAAATCCGGTGCTGCAATCCATCTTCGTCTGGATGAGCAAAATCGGTTCTTTCGCGTTCAGCTTCCTGCCGGTCATGTTTTGTATTGCCATTCCGCTAGGGCTGGCGCGCGAAAATAAAGGCGTTGCTGCATTTGCCGGTTTTGTTGGCTTTGCGGTGATGAATCTGGCAGTGAATTTCTGGCTGACCGCGAAAGGCATTTTACCCACCAGCGATCCGGCAATTCTGAAAGCTAACAATATTCAGAGCATCCTTGGTATTCAGTCTATCGATACCGGGATCCTCGGCGCTGTCATCGCCGGGGTGATCGTGTGGCTGCTGCACGAACGTTTTCACAGCGTGCGTCTGCCGGATGCGCTGGCCTTCTTTGGCGGTACCCGCTTTGTCCCCATCGTGACGACCTTTGTGATGGGCCTGGTAGGCCTGGTGGTCCCGCTCATTTGGCCGTTCTTCGCCATGGGCATTAACGGGCTCGGCCATATTATCAATAGCGCCGGTGATTTTGGCCCGATGCTGTTCGGTACCGGAGAGCGCCTGCTGTTGCCATTCGGCCTGCAGCACATTCTGGTGGCATTGATTCGCTTCACCGATGCAGGCGGCACCATGGACGTCTGCGGCCACACGGTGAGCGGCGCGCTGACCATTTTCCAGGCCCAGCTAAGCTGCCCGGAAACCCACGGTTTCTCAGAGAGTGCGACCCGCTTCCTCTCCCAGGGGAAAATGCCGGCCTTTTTAGGCGGCTTGCCGGGCGCGGCGCTGGCGATGTATCACTGCGCGCGCCCAGAAAACCGTCACAAGATTAAAGGTCTGCTGATTTCCGGCGTGATCGCCTGCGTGGTCGGCGGCACCACTGAACCGCTGGAGTTCCTGTTCCTGTTTGTCGCCCCGCTGCTGTATTTAATCCACGCGCTGCTGACCGGCCTGGGCTTTACCATGATGGCGGTGTTGGGCGTGACCATCGGCAACACCGACGGCAACGTGATCGATTTTGTGGTGTTCGGCATTCTGCACGGCCTGTCTACCAAATGGTATATGGTGCCGGTCGTGGCTGCGGTGTGGTTCGTGGCTTACTATGCGATTTTCCGCTTTGCCATCACCCGCTGGAATATCAAAACGCCGGGCCGCGATATTGAAACTGCGAACGTGCAGGAAAAACTGCAGGCTGGCGCGCCGGGTAAATCAGGCTATAACGTGCCGGCGATACTGGCGGCGCTGGGCGGCGCGGAGAACATTGTTTCGCTCGACAACTGCATCACCCGTCTGCGCCTGTCGGTAAAAGATATGTCGCTGGTGGATGTCGACGCGCTGAAAGCCAATCGCGCCATTGGCGTGGTAAAGCTGAACCAGCACAATCTCCAGGTTGTCATTGGCACCCAGGTTCAATCTGTAAAAGATGAAATGGCTAACCTGATGAATATGGTCGAAGCATAAAATGAATGCCCCTTCGCGTCACGAAGGGGCATCGCTTAAGGAAGGTCTATGTTTGATTTTTCTACCCCGGTCGATCGCCACGGCACCTGGTGTACCCAGTGGGATTATGTTGCTGACCGCTTCGGCACCGCCGATCTGCTGCCGTTTACCATCTCTGATATGGATTTCCCCACCGCTCCCTGCATTATTGACGCGCTAAGCCAACGTATCAATCACGGCGTTTTCGGTTACAGTCGCTGGAAGCATGACGACTTTCTCTCAGCTATCAGCCACTGGTTTGCGACACGCTTTAATGCACAGGTTGATCAGGACGCCGTGGTTTATGGGCCGTCGGTCATTTATATGGTGTCTGAAATGATTCGTCAGTGGTCGAATCCCGGCGATGCGGTGCTGATACATACTCCGGCTTACGATGCCTTTTATAAAGCCATCGAAGGCAATCAGCGTCATGTGTTGGCCGCGCCGCTGCAAAAAAAGGCTAACGAGTGGGTTTGCGATATGACGCAACTGGAGGCGCTGCTGGCGCGCCCGGAATGCAAAGTCATGCTGTTGTGCAGCCCCCATAACCCTACCGGTAAGGTATGGAGCCGGGATGAGCTCATCACTATGGCGCAGCTATGCGTCCGCTATAACGTGCGCGTAATTAGCGATGAAATTCATATGGATATGGTATGGGGCGGCAAGCGTCATATCCCCTGGAGCGAAGTGGGCGGCGAGCGCTATGCGCTGTTCACCTCCGGCTCAAAAAGCTTCAATATCCCCGCGCTGACCGGTGCCTGGGGGATGATTGCCGACGCGGCGGATCGCGCGGCCTATCTCTCGGCGCTGAAAGGCCGCGACGGGCTCTCCTCCCCGGCGGTACTGGCGGTTGCCGCGCATATCGCCGCGTACCGGGACGGCGCGCCCTGGCTGGATGCGCTGCGCGACTACCTTGAACACAATATGCAGTACATTGCCCAGCGGCTGAACCTGGCTTTTCCGCAGCTTAACTGGCAGCCGCCTGAAGCAACCTATCTGGCATGGATTGATTTACGCGCGTTACACATTGACGACGCCCTGCTGCAAAAAAACCTTATTGAACAGCAGAAAGTCGCCATTATGCGCGGCGATACCTACGGTGATGAAGGGCGCGGCTTTGTAAGGCTCAACGCCGGTTGCCCGCGCGTGAAGCTGGAAAAAGGCGTCGACGGGCTCATTAATGCGATACGCGCCTGCATGGCGTAACGCCATTGTGGTATTGTGTCGCCGCAAAAACTGCGGAGCCATTATGCGTAAAACAACCTGGATACTTATTGCCGTCGCCATTGTGGTATGGGCAGCCAGTCAGGCTGGCTGGATCTAAACAAACCCGGGAAACCGGGTTTTTTATTGGCGGGAGATTGATTGTTGCGCAACAACGAACCACTTGATGCGCAAACGACAGATTGTCGCGTGCATGGGGGGTGACAAACCCTTTATAATAAAATGCACTTTATTCAAAAAACGCGTGAACTCACCACGCAAATTCAAAAAGAGTGCAACTATGATTGATACTACCCTGCCGTTAACCGACCTGCATCGCCACCTCGACGGCAATATTCGCCCGGAAACTATTCTCGATCTGGGCCAGCAGTTTAACCTACCCCTGCCGTCCCACACGCTTGAAGGATTACGCCCGCACGTTCAGGTAATCGAAACTGCACCCGATCTGGTGAGCTTTTTAAGCAAGCTGGACTGGGGGGTAAAAGTGCTCGGATCTCTCGACGCCTGCCGCCGCGTGGCGCGGGAAAACGTCGAAGACGCCGCGCGTCAGGGGCTGCATTACGTCGAGCTGCGTTTTTCGCCCTGGTATATGGCGATGAACCACAACCTTCCGGTGGCGGGCGTGGTGGAAGCGGTGATTGACGGCGTGCGCCAGGGTGCCCGGGAATACGGGGTCGAGGTACGCTTGATCGGCATTCTGAGCCGCACCTTCGGTGAGACCGCCTGCCTGAATGAACTGGATGCGCTGCTGGCGCACCGCGACCAGATCACCGCGCTCGACCTGGCGGGGGATGAACTGGGCTTCCCGGGTAGCCTGTTTTTAAATCACTTTAATCGCGGCCGCGACGCAGGCTGGCGTATTACGGTCCACGCCGGTGAAGCCGCTGGCCCAGAAAGCATCTGGCAGGCGATTCGCGAACTGGGTGCCGAGCGCATTGGTCACGGCGTCAAGGCCATTGAAGATCCGGCACTGATGGATTTTCTCGCGGAGCAGAAAATCGGTATTGAGTCCTGTCTGACTTCCAATATCCAGACCAGCACCGTACCGTCGCTGGAAGCCCATCCGCTTAAGCGCTTCCTGGAACATGGCATTCTGGCGACCATTAACACCGACGATCCGGGCGTTCAGGGCGTGGATATTATTCATGAATATCAGATTGCCGCCGTACAGGCTGGCCTCACCCTCGATCAGATGCGTACCGCCCAGCGCAATGGGCTGGAAATCGCGTTCCTGTCGGAGAGTGAAAAGCAGGCGATACGGAATAAGGTGGCTAAAGCTTAAAGAAAACGCGCCATTCGGCGCGTTTTTTATGGCTGACGCGAATTACGTCAGGCATAGCGTCGAGCGGTGTTTGGCGGATTCAATCCCCAGCTCAATCAGTTCCATTACGCGGATCGCCTGGCTGGCGGGCACCGGGTTTTCACCCTGGCCGTTAAGCGCATCGCGGATCGCCGCGTAGTAAGCCGGATAGTTGCCCGGTACGGTCAGCAGGGTTTGCGCGTCCAGCTCATCGCCAGAAGCCAGGGTCAACACGCCATCGCGCATATCGTAGCCCCAGTCTTCCTGCGGCAGACGTTCGCCCGCTTTCAAACGATCTTCCTGCGGGTCGAGACCGAATTTCACATAGCTGCCCCGGGTACCGTGCACGATATAACGCGCCGATTCTGCCGCCGCCAGCATGGTGCTATGCAGCACTACGCGGCGCTGCGGATAGGTCAGTACCGCGTGGAAATAATCAGTGGTTTGCGCATCCGGACGCAGCTGCGCCATATCAACCGTGATACTTACCGGCACGCCGAACAGTACCAGCGCCTGGTCAATCAGGTGCGGCGCTAAGTCGTACCAGATGCCGCTGCCGGGGCCGGCCTGCTCGCGCCAGCGGTTGCGCACCTGCGGACGATAACGGTCAAAGTGGGATTCAAAATAGCTCACTTCGCCCAACTTACCTTCCGCAATCAGTGCCTTCAGGGTCAGGAAATCACTGTCCCAGCGACGATTATGGAATACTGACAGTACCAGTCCGCGGCTTTTTGCCAGCGCTTCCAGCTCGCGGGCCTGTGACAACGTCACGGTGAAGGGTTTATCCACCACGACGTGTTTGCCCGCTTCCATCGCGGCGCGAGCCAGGGGAAAGTGGGTATCGTTAGGGGTGGGGATCACGATGAGATCGATATCAGGATCGTTGAACAGTTGTTTGGGGTCGGAGACTACGGAAACGCCGGGCCAGTCGGCGTGCACTTTGGTTGCATCGCTACTTGAGACCGCCGCCAGGGTCATTCCCGGCGTGCCGACAATCAGCGGGGCATGGAAGGTTTTACTGGCATAGCCATACCCAATTAATCCAACACGGACGTTATCGCTCATTTACATTCCTCTCGTCTATGGACGAAGGTATTTCACACTATTCGCTCGCCGGTAACAACTGCTAATCCGGTTTGCTCTGTAAGTGTAGCCGCTATCTGCGGCGCATAAAACGCAGCGGCGTGGAATGTAATATCTGTAAGAATAACCTCGCGCCGGGTGATAATTAATGCTTTACCAATGACAACGATTTGTGAAATATAAAAAGAAGTGATTTATTGTTATCCAGCGCGCTGCCGATAATAGCCTTTACGTACTGAGCCGTTTAACGCCACTTATTTGTCGTTACCTGACGGCACAAACCAGCGCGGTGAAATTTCATCCGACAGAGCGCCCACCCCCGTTACGCAGCTCAAAAATTTTTCATCATTATCATAAGCTTATTGCCACTTATGCTTAACAGCGCTACTCTTGAGGAGTACGCGTTACGTCGGGCCCGGTACTGTTTCCCGAAGTTAAGCTCAGAACACATGATATATTTCAACCCAACACTGAATACAACTCGCTTCGTTTAATTATTAACGTGTGCCAGCGTGGGAATATTGCTCATTATATTAAGGACAGGAAAGACCCATGACCGTTCAGGATTATTTATTTAAATTTCGTAAAATCAATTCGCTCGAAAGCCTTGAGAAATTGTTCGATCACCTCAACTATTCCCTTGACGAGAGCGAAGAGATTATCAACATGTACCGGGCTGCCGACCACCGCCGTGCCGAGCTTGTCTCTGGAGGACGATTATTTGACCTGGGGCAGGTGCCCAAGACCGTCTGGCGCTTCGTTCAATAAGCCTGAGTAGCTTTTAGCGCAAAAATCCTTATAATTCTTGCGCTGAAATTCACATAGCGAATAGCGTTAACGAACTACCCCGCCGGAGGTAAAATGACCACCACGCCAGCACTGCGTATCGGGGGATGGCTGCTTGCCCCTCTCGCCTGGCTTCTGCTGACCTTACTGAGCACATCATTAGTGGTGGTCATGTATTTTACCGCCCTGCTCTCGCCAGAAACGCGCCAGGCGCTCGGCCAGCAAGCCGGGCAGGATGCTATTTGGGTATATGTATCCCTGCTCTCGGCGGTATTAATGTGGAGTTATACCCTGTGGCTCACCATCGGTTTCTTTAAACGCCAGGCAAAGGTGCCGAAGCACTATATTATCTGGCTGTTGGTTTCGGTGTTGCTGGTGCTGAAATCCTTTGCGTTTTCGCCCGTGTCCGATGACGCCATTGTGCGCCAGTTGGTGTTTCAACTGATCGCCGCCGCGCTGTTTGTCCCTTATTTCAAGCGTGCGCAACGCGTTAAGCTGACTTTCGTCAATCCTTAATAACCTTACAGATTCTCTGTTGTCGCCATGTGATCCATGTCCGATAATAGGCGGCTATTTTTGTTCCAGGTCGGATAATGACTGATTACTTACTGTTATTTGTTGGTACTGTGCTGGTCAATAACTTCGTGCTGGTGAAGTTCCTTGGCTTATGCCCGTTTATGGGGGTTTCCAAAAAACTGGAGACGGCCATTGGCATGGGGCTGGCGACCACATTTGTGATGACCATGGCGTCGGTTTGCGCCTGGCTTATCGACAATTTTATTTTGATCCCTCTCGACCTTATTTATCTGCGTACCCTCGCTTTTATTCTGGTGATTGCCGTTGTGGTGCAGTTCACCGAAATGGTGGTGCGCAAAACCAGCCCGGCGCTGTATCGCCTGCTGGGTATTTTCCTGCCGTTGATCACCACCAACTGCGCGGTATTAGGCGTGGCGTTGCTGAACATCAACCTCGGCCACAATTTTCTCCAGTCGGCGCTGTATGGCTTTTCGGCAGCGGTTGGCTTCTCCTTTGTTATGGTCCTGTTCGCGGCGATTCGCGAGCGGCTGGCGGTTGCCGATGTGCCCGCGCCGTTTCGCGGTAATGCTATTGCGCTGATCACCGCCGGGCTGATGTCGCTGGCCTTTATGGGCTTTAGCGGGCTGGTGAAAGTGTCATGAGTACCGTCTGGATTGCGATTTTATCCCTGGGCGCACTGGGGCTGGTGTTTGGCCTGCTGCTGGGGTTCGCCTCGCGGCGCTTCGCCGTGGAAGAAGACCCAATTGTCGACAAAATCGATGCGATTCTTCCCCAGAGCCAGTGCGGCCAGTGCGGATATCCCGGCTGTCGGCCTTATGCCGAAGCGGTAGGCAATCAGGGTGAACATATCAACCGCTGCGCGCCGGGCGGCGAAGCGGTAATGCAAAAAATCGCCACGTTATTGAACGTCGACCCGCAGCCTATCGGCGGTGATGATGCCGCGCCGGAGCCGGTGCGGATGCTGGCTGTGATCGACGAAAACAACTGTATCGGCTGCACCAAATGTATTCAGGCATGCCCGGTAGACGCCATAGTGGGCGCTACCCGTGCGATGCATACCGTCATGAGCGACCTGTGTACCGGCTGCAATCTGTGCGTTGACCCATGCCCGACACGCTGTATTGAATTGCAGCCTGTCGCCACCACAACGGAAAACTGGAAATGGAATCTGGACAGTATTCCGGTTCGAATTATTCCTGTGGAACAACATGCTTAAGTTATTTTCTGCCTTCAGAAAAGAGAAAATCTGGGATTTTGACGGCGGTATTCACCCGCCGGAAATGAAGACCCAGTCCAGCGGCACCCCGCTGCGCCACGTGCCGTTGCCTGGCCGTTTTGTTATTCCGTTGAAACAGCACATCGGCGCTGAGGGTGAACTGTGCGTTCAGCCTGGCGATCGGGTATTACGCGGCCAGCCGCTGACGCGCGGCTGGGGCCGGATGCTGCCGGTGCATGCGCCGACCTCCGGCACCGTGGTTGCCATTGCTCCACACAGCACCGCGCACCCTTCCGCGCTGGCGGAGCCCAGCGTAATTATTGAGCCAGACGGCGACGACCGCTGGATCGATCGCGACGGCTGGCAGGACTATCAACAGCGCAGCCGGGAAGCGTTAATCGAGCGTATTCACCAGTTCGGCGTGGCCGGGCTGGGCGGTGCGGGCTTCCCTACCGGGGTTAAACTCCAGGGCGGCGGCGATAAAATTGAAACGCTGATTATTAACGCGGCGGAATGCGAGCCGTACATCACGGCGGATGACCGCCTGATGCAGGAGTGTGCGGCGCAGATCGTCGAAGGCATTCGCATTCTGGCGTGGATCTTAAAGCCGCGCGAAGTGCTGATCGGCATCGAAGATAACAAACCCCAGGCCATCTCTATGCTGCGTGCGGTGCTGAGCCACGAGCACGGCATGGCGCTGCGCGTGATCCCGACCAAATATCCGTCCGGCGGCGCCAAGCAGCTGACGCAGATCCTGACCGGCAAGCAGGTGCCTCACGGCGGTCGCTCTTCAGACATCGGCGTGCTGATGCACAACGTCGGCACGGCTTATGCGGTTAAGCGCGCGGTGATTGACGGCGAACCGCTGACCGAGCGCGTGGTGACGCTGACCGGTGAATCCATCGCCCGCCCTGGCAACGTCTGGGCGCGTTTGGGTACGCCGGTGCGTCATTTACTGGAATTCGGCGGTTTTTGCCCGTCCGGCGAGCAGCTGGTGATTATGGGCGGCCCGCTGATGGGCTTTACTCTGCCCTGGCTTGATGTGCCGGTGGTTAAAATCACTAACTGCCTGCTGGCACCTTCCCCTGATGAAATGGGCGAGCAGCAGGAAGAGCAGCATTGCATTCGCTGCAGCGCCTGTGCCGATGCCTGTCCAGCGGATCTGCTTCCTCAGCAGCTTTACTGGTTTAGTAAAGGGCAACAGCACGACAAAGCCACCGCGCACAATCTTGCCGACTGTATTGAGTGCGGTGCGTGCGCCTGGGTTTGCCCGAGCAATATCCCGCTGGTGCAGTATTTCCGCCAGGAGAAGGCAGAGATCCGCGCCGTGCAGCTGGAAGAGCAGCGCGCCGCTGAGGCAAAAGCTCGCTTTGAAGCCCGCCAGCAGCGGCTGGAGCGCGAAAAAGCCGCGCGTCTGGAACGGCACAAGAAAGCGGCTGTCCAGCCGGATGCGCAGGATCGGGACGCGATTCAGGCCGCGCTGTCCCGCGTAAAAGATAAGAAATTGGCTGATGCGATTGTGGTACCGGCGAATAGCGAACCGGACAACCAGGCCGTCATTGCCGCCCGTGAAGCACGCAAAGCCCAGGCGCGTGCGCGTCAGGCTGAGAAAGCGGCAATGGTCCTGCCAGAATCGACGAATAACGATGTTGCTGACCCGCGCAAAGCCGCGGTGGAAGCCGCTATTGCCCGCGCCAAAGCCCGCAAGCAGGCCGCCGCCGAGCCGGCTGAACCAGCCGCCAGCGATGCCCCGGTCGATCCGCGTAAGGCAGCGGTGGAAGCCGCTATTGCCCGTGCCAAAGCCCGCAAACAGGCCGCCGCCGGGCCGGCTGAACCAGCCGCCAGCGATGCCCCGGTCGATCCGCGTAAGGCAGCGGTGGAAGCCGCTATTGCCCGTGCCAAAGCCCGCAAACAGGCGGTGCCAATGGAATCTGCTAATGACGAACCTGTCGACCCGCGTAAAGCTGCGGTCGCTGCGGCGATTGCCCGCGCCCAGGCTAAAAAAGCCGCTCAGCAGGCTGTGAACGAGGAATAAATGGTTTTCAGAATCGCAAGCTCCCCTTATACCCATAATAAGCGCCAGACCTCGCGCATCATGATGCTGGTCTCGCTGGCGCTGCTGCCCGGTATTGCGGTGCAGTGGTACTACTTCGGTTGGGGATCGTTAATCCAGTTACTTCTCGCAATCGTCAGCGCGCTGGCGGCAGAAGGCCTGGTATGCAAACTGCGTAAACAACCGCTGTCGGGCATGCTGGGCGATAACTCCGCGCTGCTCACCGGGCTGCTGCTGGGCATCAGTATTCCTCCCCTTGCTCCGTGGTGGATGGTGATCCTCGGCACGGTGTTCGCCATTATTATTGCCAAGCAGCTCTACGGCGGATTAGGCCATAACCCGTTTAACCCGGCGATGATCGGCTATGTGGTGTTGCTGATTTCATTCCCGGTGCAAATGACCAGCTGGCTACCGCCACTGAACGTTGCTGCCTTGCAGCCAGATTTGCTGGATACGCTGCGGATGATTTTTACTGGCCATACCGCCAGCGGCGACACCCTTGTTCAGCTGAAGCTGGGCATTGACGGCATAAGCCAGGCGACACCGCTGGATAGCTTTAAAACCGGCCTGCGTGCCGGCGGCGACGCGGCACAGCTGATGAATACTCCAATGCTGAGCGGCGTGCTGGGCGGGCCTGGCTGGCAGTGGGTCAACGTGGCGTTTCTGGCGGGCGGCCTGTTCCTGCTCGCCAAAAATCTGATCCGCTGGCATATCCCGGTGAGCTTCCTGATTTCACTGCTGGTGTGTTCGCTGCTCGGCTGGCTGATTGCGCCGGAGCAGTTCGCCTCTCCGCTGGTGCATCTGTTCTCCGGGGCGACCATGCTTGGCGCGTTCTTTATCCTTACCGATCCGGTCACCGCCTCCACCACCAATCGGGGTCGCTTAATCTTTGGGGCGCTGGCTGGTGTGCTGGTTTGGCTGATCCGCAGCTACGGCGGCTACCCTGACGGCGTGGCTTTTGCCACGCTGCTGGCGAACATTACCGTGCCGCTGATTGACTATTACACCCGCCCGCGGGTTTACGGACATCGCTAAGGAGCGCTTATGCTGAAAACCATGCGAAAACATGGCGTGACGCTGGCGCTGTTTGCCGCGTTCTCCACCGGTCTGACCGCCGCCATTAATGAATTAACTAAAAATACCATCGCCCACCAGGCGTCTCTGGTGCAGCAGGCACTGTTCGACCAGGTATTCCCGACGGATAAATACGATAACGACCTGCAACGAAGTTGCTTCTGGGTTAACGATCCGGCGCTGGGTAAGGGCGAACATCGCGTTTATGTGGCGCGTAAAGGTGATAATCCGGTTGGCGTTGTGATGGAGGCCACTGCGCCCGACGGCTATTCCGGGGCAATCCAACTGCTGGTGGGCAGTGATTTCCAGGGAACCATCTGGGGCAGCCGCGTCACGGAACATCACGAAACGCCGGGTCTTGGCGATAAAATCGAATTGCGCATCAGCGACTGGATCACCACGCTGAGCAATAAACATATTCAGGGCGCTGACGACACCAGCTTTGCCGTGAAAAAAGACGGCGGCCAGTTTGACCAGTTTACCGGGGCGACGATCACGCCGCGCGCGGTGGTCAATGCCGTGAAGCGCGCCGGACTGTATGCTGAAACGCTGCCTGATAAGCTGTCCGGCTTACCGGCCTGTGGAGAACCCTAATGAGCCAGATTAAAGAAGTCGTGGTACAGGGGCTGTGGAAAAACAACTCCGCGCTGGTGCAATTACTCGGGCTGTGTCCGCTGCTGGCGGTGACTTCTACCGCGACTAACGCGCTGGGACTCGGTCTCGCCACCACGCTGGTATTGACGCTAACCAACACCGCTATTTCCGCCCTGCGCCGCTGGATGCCCGCTGAGGTGCGCATCCCGATTTATGTCATGATCATTGCGTCAGTGGTCAGCGTGGTGCAGATGCTGATCAACGCCTATGCGTTTGGGCTGTATCAGTCGCTGGGGATTTTTATTCCGCTAATCGTAACCAACTGCATTGTGATTGGCCGCGCCGAAGCGTTTGCCGCACGCAATAGCATAGCGATATCGGCGCTCGACGGCTTTGCTATCGGCCTGGGTGCCACCAGCGCGATGTTTGTTCTGGGTTCACTCCGGGAAATTATCGGCAACGGTACTTTGTTTGATGGCGCGGACCAGCTGTTGGGTGGCTGGGCGAAAGTCCTGCGAATTGAAATTTTCCATACCGATACGCCCTTTTTGCTGGCGATGCTGCCACCAGGGGCATTTATTGGCCTTGGCCTGATGCTGGCGGTGAAGTACCTGATCGACGAGAAGATGAAAACCCGCCGCGCGGCGACGCCTGTTGTGACCGATGCGGTCGACGCCGATGCTGAGAAAGCGTTATGAACAAAGCGAAACGTCTGGAAATACTCTCGCGCTTGCGCGAGCACAATCCCCATCCGACAACCGAGCTGAATTTCAATTCGCCGTTTGAGTTGTTGATCGCGGTGCTGCTTTCGGCCCAGGCGACGGACGTCAGCGTCAATAAAGCCACCGCCCGGCTTTACCCGGTAGCGAATACCCCTCAGGCGATGCTGGAGCTTGGCGTGGACGGGGTAAAGGAGTACATCAAAACCATCGGCCTGTTTAACAGCAAAGCCGAGAATGTGATTAAAACCTGCCGCCTGTTGATTGAAAAGCACCAGGGTGAAGTGCC
This sequence comes from Atlantibacter subterraneus, assembly GCF_007570865.1. Lineage (GTDB taxonomy): Bacteria > Pseudomonadota > Gammaproteobacteria > Enterobacterales > Enterobacteriaceae > Atlantibacter > Atlantibacter subterraneus. The sequence goes on from NZ_VLPS01000009.1 coordinate 100,824, forward strand.
GGAAGATCGTGACGCGCTGGAAGCGCTGCCCGGCGTCGGACGCAAAACCGCTAATGTGGTGCTCAACACTGCCTTCGGATGGCCGACTATCGCGGTGGACACCCACATTTTCCGGGTCTGCAACCGCACTGAATTTGCCCCCGGCAAAAACGTCGAACAGGTTGAGGAGAAGCTGTTAAAAGTGGTTCCCGCTGAGTTTAAAGTGGACTGCCACCACTGGCTGATCCTGCACGGTCGCTATACCTGCATTGCGCGCAAACCGCGCTGCGGCTCGTGTATTATCGAAGATCTGTGTGAATACAAAGAGAAAGTCTACGCATGATGCCTTCGCCTGCCGCAACCGGCAGGCGACTCCCCGCACAATGCACCGCTAATTCAGCGTATCAATGTGATAATTCACTGCGGCTAATCGCCCTCCCCGGTCAATCGTTCTTTTTCGTCCAGAAATTTCTATAAAAATGTGACAAAGATCGCATCGATAACATGGTGTTAAAGATGTGTGTTTTTTTGCTAAATTTATCAACCGCAATGTTATTTTTTATCCTGCCCAACCAACACATTCGACCAGCTCACGCATATCAACCGGACTTTATCACTGGGTTTTAAACTGGAAAGCAGAATATATCACCATTAGCGTCTGACGAGCGGTGTTTGAAAGATAATTGAACTGTTAATTTTGTTGTACTGAAATTTAACTCTGGATGCGGTTTAAACGATGCGGCTTTTATTCTGTGAATAAGATATGTAACAGATTATTGCAAAGCCCTTGTCTGTGAGGCCAGGATAGTGAACATTACCCGCCGTTTCCCCTCCTTATAACAACAAGCGACTGCCCGCAATGGCATCACGCTGAGTTTTTTCCCATTAATATGGGACGTAAAAAAAGAGGTATATGTGTCGACTGCAAACAACAAACCAACCGAAAGCGTGAGCATTAACGCTTTCAAACAACCGAAATCGTTCTATCTGATCTTTTCCATAGAATTATGGGAGCGTTTTGGTTACTACGGCCTGCAAGGGATCATGGCCGTCTACCTGGTAAAACAGCTGGGCATGTCCGAAGCGGACTCCATTACCTTGTTCTCCTCCTTCAGCGCGCTGGTTTATGGCCTTGTGGCTATCGGCGGATGGCTGGGCGATAAAGTACTGGGTACCAAACGCGTTATTCTGCTGGGGGCGATTGTACTGGCGATTGGTTATGCGCTGATTGCCTGGTCAGGCCATGACGCCGCAATCGTCTACCTGGGTATGGCGACGATTGCCGTCGGTAACGGCCTGTTTAAAGCTAACCCGTCCTCCCTGCTGTCTACCTGTTATTCGAAGGATGACCCACGTCTGGACGGTGCATTTACCATGTACTACATGTCCATCAACATCGGCTCTTTCTTCTCTATGCTGGCAACCCCATGGTTAGCCGCGCAGTATGGCTGGAGCGTCGCGTTCGCACTGAGCGTTGTGGGTATGTTGATCACCGTGGTGAACTTCCTTTTCTGCCGCAGTTGGGTAAAAGATTACGGTTCTCAACCGGACTTTAAACCTGTGCATTTCGGCAAGCTGGCTGCAACCATTGTTGGCGTGTTTGTATTAGTGGCGATCGCCACCTGGCTGCTGCATAACCAGAGCATTGCGCGTATGGCGCTGGGCTTTATCGCACTGGGCATTGTGTGCATTTTCGCTAAAGAAGCTTTCGCTATGCAGGGTGCGGCACGCCGTAAAATGATCGTGGCGTTTATCCTGATGTTAGAAGCCGTGGTGTTCTTCGTGCTGTACAGCCAGATGCCGACGTCACTGAACTTCTTCGCCATCCGTAACGTTGAGCATTCCATTCTGGGTATCGCCTTTGAACCTGAGCAGTATCAGGCGCTGAACCCGTTCTGGATCATGATTGGCAGCCCGATTCTGGCCGCTATCTACAACAAAATGGGCGACCGTCTGCCGATGCCGCACAAATTCGCTATCGGTATGGTGCTGTGCTCTGGCGCGTTCCTGGTGCTGCCAGTGGGTGCCAGGTTCGCCAGCGATGCCGGTATCGTTTCCGTTAACTGGCTGATCCTGAGCTATGCGCTGCAAAGTATCGGCGAGCTGATGATCTCTGGTCTGGGCCTGGCGATGGTTGCGCAGCTGGTTCCGCAGCGTCTGATGGGCTTCATCATGGGTAGCTGGTTCCTGACTACCGCTGGCGCGGCGATTATCGCCGGTAAAGTGGCTAACCTGATGGCGGTTCCGGAAAACGTGACCGATCCGCTGATGTCTCTGGAAGTGTATGGACGCGTGTTCATGCAGATCGGTATCGCGACTGCCGTTATCGCCGTCATCATGATGCTGACCGCGCCGAAACTGAACCGCATGACGCAGGACGACGAAAAATCTGCCAAAGCGACCGATACCGCTACGGCGTAATCTTCCTCGCCTGATAAAAGCTCGCTTCGGCGAGCTTTTTTTTTGACATTACCGGTCACACAATTTTCGTCAAAACGCCTGAATCCCAACGCGTTACTGTGTAGTATCAGTAAATCTCGATCCCCCAATGCGTTAAGGAAATGTCCATGAAACTGTTTTATAAACCCGGCGCGTGCTCCCTCTCTCCGCATATCGCACTGCGTGAGGCTGGCCTTGATTTCACGATGGAGAAAGTCGATTTAGCGGCAAAAACCACCGAGCACGGTGCCGACTATCTGGCGATTAACCCGAAAGGCCAGGTGCCCGCGATACAGCTTGAAGATGGTTCGCTATTGACCGAAGGCGTCGCCATTGTGCAGTTTATCGCGGATAAAGTGCCGGACCGCCAGCTGCTCGCGCCTGCTGGCAGCATGACGCGCTACCATACCCTGGAATGGTTGAATTATATCGCCACTGAGCTACACAAGGGCTTTACGCCGCTGTTCCGCCCGGATACGCCGGAAGAGTTTAAACCCATCGCCCGCAAAGCGCTGGAGAAGAAGTTGCAGTACATCGACGACGAGCTGGCAGATAAGCAGTGGCTGCTGGGGCTGCGCTTCACCGTCGCGGATGCCTACCTGTTTACCGTGCTGCGCTGGGCCTATGCCATTAAGCTGGATATGAGCGCGTTTTCAAATATCGCCAGCTATATGGAGCGCGTAAAAGCGCGTCCGGGCGTGGCGGCGGCGCTGGCGGCTGAAGGTATTGCATAAATTACCTGCGATGCCTCCGCCCGGAGGCATCGTTTTAAATCCCTACACCACGCTGGCGGTAAAACGCACCTCAGGTTTAGCAATCTGATCCTGCGCGGCAACCACCTGCAACTCATACTCTTTCATCTCTTTGGTCACCGCCATTACGCTATAAACGGCTGCCGTGACGTGCTCCAGCGCCTCGCGCAGGGTCGCACCCTGTAACAGCTTGACCAACAGCAACCCACTGGTGACGTCACCGACGCCCACCGGCTGGCGCGCGCCGAAATCCACCAGCGGACGGCTGATATGCAGCGCCTCGTCGGCCGTGACCAACAGCATTTCGAATTTATCCAGCCGGTAACCGGCGCGCGCCAGGTGCTTTATCAGCACGATTTGCGGACCCTGGGCGATCAGCTCACGGGCTGCGCTAACGGCTTGATCAACGCTATTGACCGCATGGCCCGTCAGGATCTCCAGTTCGATTAAATTAGGCGCGATGATATCGCTGGCGGGCATGGCGTAGCGGGTATGAAATTCCGCCACGCCCGGGGCGACGATGCAGCCCTTTTCCGGATGGCCCATCACCGGGTCGCAGAAATACTTCGCCGCCGGATTGGCGGCTTTAACCTGGCGAACAATACCGAGGATCTGCTCGCCCTGCTCCGCCGACCCTAAATAACCGCTGAGCACCGCGTCGCAGCGCTGAAGCTGACCGATATCGGCGATGCCCTGGACAATTTCACTCAGGTGGTTGGCTGGCATCACGCAACCGGTCCACTGCCCGTACTGGGTATGATTTGAAAACTGAACGGTATTCAGCGGCCAGACATTTGCGCCAAGGCGACGCATCGGGAATTCTGCGGCGCTGTTACCGGCATGGCCGAACACTACGTGGGATTGAATTGCGAGGATGTTTTTCATCTCTGTTTCCAACAACTTTTCTGACGACAACAGGCTTTATTCAGACAAAATAAAAGGGCGTGGTTTCCCACGCCCTTCAACATCAAATCATTACTTCCAGCAAACCAGACAGTAATTCTTTTTGCCGCGACGTAATAAGGTGTAGCGTCCAAACAGTTTATCGGCCTCGCTAAAGGTATATTCCGGGTCGGACTGTTTTTCACCATTAACGGTAACGGCATTAGAGGCGATGGTTTTACGCGCCTGGCCGCGGGATGGCTGAAGCTCAGAGTCGACCAGCGCCTGCTGTAAATCCGCGCCAGTCGCCAGTTCAACCATCGGTACGCCGTCCTGCGCCAGCTGTTCGAAATCCGCTTCGCTCAGGGAGCTCAGATTGCCGTTGAACAGGCTTTCGGTGATGCGTTTCGCCGCCACCAGTCCTTCTTCACCATGCACCAGACGGGTGACTTCATCCGCCAGCACGTACTGCGCGCGCGGCGCTTTGCCGCTGGTTTTGTCTTCCTCTTCCAGCGCGTTGATGGCGTCGAGGTCCATAAAGGTGAAGAATTTCAGGAAACGGTAAACATCGGCGTCAGCGGTGTTGATCCAGAACTGGTAGAACTTGTACGGGCTGGTTTTCTTCGGATCTAACCACACCGCGCCACCTTCGGTTTTACCGAATTTGGTGCCGTCGGCTTTGGTGATTAGCGGAACCGTCAGACCGAATACCTGGTTCTGATGCAAGCGGCGAGTCAGGTCGATACCGGAGGTGATGTTGCCCCACTGATCGGAGCCGCCAATTTGCAGCGCCACGCCATGCAGTTCGTTCAGGCAGGCGAAGTCATAACCCTGCAGCAGGTTATAGGAGAATTCAGTAAAAGAGATACCGACGTCGTCGCGGTTAAGACGCTGCTTAACGGCTTCTTTGTTAATCATCTGGTTAACAGAGAAGTGCTTGCCGATGTCGCGCAGAAAGGTCAGCACGTTCATATTGCCGAACCAGTCATAGTTATTGGCGGCAATCGCAGAGTTGCTGCCGCAGTCGAAGTCGAGGAACGGGGCAACCTGTTTACGGATTTTATCCACCCACTCCTGTACGGTTTCTTCGGTGTTCAGCTTACGTTCCGCAGCTTTAAAGCTCGGATCGCCGATCAGACCGGTTGCGCCGCCCACCAGCGCTACCGGCTTATGCCCTGCCTGCTGGAAACGCTTCAGGCACAGCAGAGGAACCAGATGGCCCAAATGCAAGCTATCGGCGGTCGGATCGAAGCCGCAATAGAGTGCAATTGGCCCTTGCGCCAGTCGCTCTGCTAACGCTACTTCGTCCGTCACCTGGGCCACAAGGCCCCGCTCTTGCAATTGTTTAATCAAATTGCTGGTTGCCATCAATTTCTCCATGTATTTACGACTGCACCTGTGCCGGTACACGGCTTCTCGCCCACTGGCGAAAAATAAAAGGATTCATATACCCTAAATAATTCGCGTTGCAGGAAGGCGGCAAGTGAAGGATCCCCAAGGGCTTACAAAAGTAAGTGACTGGGATGAGTGAATGCAGCCAACGCATCTGCAACGCGAAGTATGACGGGTATAGAATAAAGCGCTCGCAACGGGAGTACCAGCGCTTAAAGAATAAAACCGATACTCAGGGTGCCAGCCTGTCTATTTTCCAGGCATCAGCATCGCGCTGGTATAAAAAACGGTCGTGCAGACGGTGTTCGCCGCCCTGCCAGAACTCCATTTGTTCGACAGAGACGCGGAAACCGCCCCAGAAGCTGGGCAACGGGATCTCACCTTGCTGGAACTTTTGCTTCAGCTCGAGGAATTTGCTTTCCAGAATGCCACGCGCGGAGATGCGGCTGGACTGCTTCGACACCCAGGCGCCGATTTGGCTGTCACGCGGGCGGCTGTGGAAGTATTTCATTACTTCCAGGGTAGACAGGCGTTCGGCCTTGCCAATCACCATCACCTGGCGCTCCAGCATGTGCCACGGGAACAGCAGGCTGATGCGGGGGTTGTGCTCGATCTGGTGCGCTTTACGGCTACCGAGGTTGGTGTAAAACACTAACCCGCGCTCGTCATAATGTTTGAGCAGAACAATACGCTGATAAGGCTGATTGTTTTCATCAACCGTGGCGACCACCATGGCGGTGGGGTCGGCCAGTTTGGCTTCGCAGGCCTGGCCCAGCCACTTCTCAAACAGCGCTAACGGTTGGTCGGGCAAATCGTGACGACGTAAACCGCCTTTCGTGTATTCGCGGCGTAAATGCGCGATCTGTTGCAGGGCATCGTTGTCAGACATAGTGATTCTTAGAGGAGTTTTCGGGTGGCGTTATTGTGCGCCCCACCCGATAAAATCTCAACGCTTAGGGTTTTGCAACTGGCAGTTATTCAACACGATGCGATCTTTGTCGTAAACCGTTGCGCTATCACCCTTAGACCAGAAAACATAAATGCCATCGGTATAACGCGCGCCGGAGGCAGAAAGCCCCTGCTTCAGGGTGAGCGGTTTGTCATCGTAAACGAAGCTGACTTCCTGACGAGTATTATTGAGGTTGACGCTCAGCGGCTTTTCATCGCACTGATACTCCAGCGTATCGGTGTGCATGCGCTCGACGAAGTTGTTGTAGGTTGAGCAACCCGCCAGCAAAGTGGGGAGTAAAACGATAAGTATTTTTTTCATGGGCGTATCCTGACTAAATCCTGTTCCCTGGAGAGCTGCGCCCTCCACGTAATAAACAGTCTACCGGTTACGCCCAGTAGCGAACTTCAGTTAACTCTGATAGTTCAGGGTATTGGCCGGGAAAATCGCCCCTAATACCGTGGCATTTGCGGCCCCGGTCACAGAAGGCAAATTGCCGGGCAAACCATTGAGGGTACGCCAGGCGAGCCAGGCAAAGGCCAGCGCTTCCATATCGTCGCCGCTGATCCCAGCTTCATCCGTGGTGGTGACTTCCGTGCCCGGTAGCAGGCTGGAAAGACGCGCCATCACCAGCGGATTTCTCCCCCCGCCGCCACAGACCAGCACACGCTCGCAGCCGCCGCACAGTAAAATTTGCTCTGCGATGGTGATGGCCGTCAGTTCGGCCAGCGTCGCCTGCACATCCTGCGCTTTCACGCCGGGGAAGTTCGCCAGATGGCGCTCCAGCCAGCCGTAGTTGAAATACTCACGACCGGTGCTCTTGGGTGCTGGCGCGGCGAAATACGGGTCGCTGAGCATTTGCTGCAATAAAGGAGGGATAACGCTGCCGCTGCTCGCCCATTGGGCATCCCGGTCATAAGGTTTGCCGCGCTGACGCCAAATCCAGGCATCCATCAGCATGTTGCCCGGCCCGGTGTCGTAGCCTCTGACCGGTGCGCCGGGAAACAGCATGGAAAGGTTAGCGATACCACCGATATTCAGCACCATCCGCCTTTCGCTGGGGTGAGCCAGCAGCGCATGGTGGAAAGCCGGCACCAGCGGCGCGCCCTGCCCGCCAAGCGCCACATCGCGCCGCCGAAAATCGCCGACCACGGTCACGCCGGTGCGGGCGACAATCTGGTTGTTGTCGCCGATTTGCAGCGTGTGTGGTGCATCGCCCTGCGGCTCATGCCACACGGTTTGCCCGTGACAGCCAATCGCCACAATATCTTCAGGACGCAGTTTCTCCTGCTGCATCATCGCCTGTACCGCATCGGCAAACAGGCGGCCCAGCCGGGTATCCAGTTGACCGAACTGAGAGAGGGTCAACTGCTGGCCCTGACACACCGCCAACACGGCCTCTTTCAGCGGATGCGGAATCGGCCACGACAGGCTCGCCTGCTGGGCAACCATATTTTCATCAATAGTCGCCAGAACCACGTCCACCCCATCAAGGCTGGTGCCCGACATCACTCCGATATAACGACCCGATCTCATACTCAATCCTTTTTTATGCCGCCTGAGGCAATAACTGAATCATAACCACTCTGATTTCGCCATGTTTAATTGGCAACCTGACCGGGTTTGCCTGTAAAGAAACGTGTAAATCGTGTCTGTCGCGCCAGTAATGGCCATGTTTAGCTAAGGTTAATGGAGATTCCTATATTATTTTTATATCGAGGCTCCACAATAGTGTGAAACCACCGGGTGGAGTATCTTATAATTTGCCATAAGGATGCTCGTTTTGAGCGTAAGTGGTGAACAGGAGATTTACATGATTTCACGAGTTCTGATGGTTTCGCTGGTGGGCTTAACACTGGCTGGTTGTGTGAATAACGATAGCCTTTCAGGCGATGTCTACAGCGCGTCGGAGGCCAAACAGGTCCAGCGTGTGACCTACGGTACCGTTGTGAACGTTCGTCCGGTGCAGATTCAGGGCGGCGACGATAATAACGCAATCGGCGCTATTGGCGGCGCGGTACTGGGCGGCTTCCTGGGTAACACCATCGGCGGCGGCACCGGTCGTTCGCTGGCCACTGCCGCAGGCGCAGTGGCAGGCGGCGTAGCTGGCCAGGGCGTACAGGGTTCAATGAACAAAACCCAGGGCGTTGAGCTGGAAATCCGTAAAGATGATGGCGACACCATCATGGTTGTCCAGAAACAAGGGGCGACCAAGTTCTCTGCTGGTCAGCGCGTTGTGATGGCCAATAAAGGCAGCCAGGTTACCGTTTCCCCACGTTAATCTTTTCCCCTGAGCGGCCTTTCTGGCCGCTCTCTTTATTTACTTTGTTTGACATTAATTTGTTTATTTTAGTGGAAACTTTTAGGTAAACTTAGCAAAGCTGACGCACATTAAGGGATGAATATGCGATTAACTTTCTTTAAAGCCGGTGCAAACAAAACTTTCTCTTTAAGGTATTTTTTTATACTTCTATTAACATATCAATCCTCATCGTTGTAACAGTCGCTGTAATAGATAATTATCCTGTAAGTTTATCTTTGCAATTTAATGAGCATAGTTTTTGCTCGTACTAAAGGCATCGACAATGTTAAAAATAATGATGACGCCGCTCACAAAAAAAATGCTTTTTATTAGTTTCAGTCTGCTTTTTTTTCTGACTCTGCATCTTTTATTTACGCATCACTTTACGTACCCTACTCAATTGTCGCCCATGCTTTATCCGGGCTTAACAATTTTATTAACGTCAATGTATGGCATCCTTGCTTGTTTATTGTTCATGCGCGTTTATTGCGACAGCAAGCGATTTTATCTTATCGCAGTGGCATTTGGTTTTTCAGGCTCAGCGCTTTTTACGACTGGCACGTTAATCAGCTTTCCAGGCTGGTTTACCAGTGATAGCAACGTGACGGACAACTACAATAATGCGGCGATATTTTTCTTGTTTCGTCAAATTCTGTTATCCGGATTGTGCTGCTTTACCGCCCTGCTTTACGCCGCTAAAGCGAAACTGGATTGTGTTAAACTCCGCCGCACGTGCCTGATGCTAATAGCTGGGTTTACGCTGGTCATCCTCAGCGTGGGCTATCTTTATTCCAGTTTTGACCCTTCACTCTCGTTAAGTTTGATTGATAACGAGACCCTTGACTGGGAAATTCTCTGGCATGAGAAAATCGGCTATTTAATGCTGGCAATCTGGTTTATTACTTTAGGCCTAATAATACATGTCAGCCAAATTAAAACGCTCTTATGGTTGGGTATCGCCATTTTGTGCGTCGCGGAGAGTGGGACGCTGATTATTATCCTGACCAATACACATGCAACCAGCACCGCATGGTTTTATTCTCGATTGTTTGATGTGTTCTCAACCGGCATTATTTTACTGGTACTACTTACCGATGTTTTTCGGCTTTATCAACGTTCCTATCAAAACTATCAACTGTCTTATCACAAAGCGATGCATGACCCATTAAGCGGCCTTTACAATCGCAGTTATTTGTTTGAACACATCCAGCAGTATCTTCTCGCCGCCAGTGAGGCACAGCCTGTGTCCATTGTTTTATGCGACCTGGATCATTTCAAAAAAATTAACGATCGCTATGGTCATGTTCAGGGCGATAAAGTAATACGCTTTATCGGTCAACAACTGATGAATTCGATTCGCAACCATGATATTGCCGCCCGGTTGGGCGGTGAAGAATTTATTTTAGTGTTAAATACCACCAATAATGTCAATGCCATGAATATCGCCTGCCGGATTCAGTCTGCCATCGCTGAACGAAGCCGTCAGGAGGTGGTTAACGGGTTAGCGGAGCCTGTCACCATGAGCATGGGCGTATATACCGTAACGGAAGCAAACTGCACTATTGAGGAGTGCCTTGAACGCGCCGACCAGGCGATGTATCGCGCTAAGAAAGAGGGACGCAATCGGGTAGTGAATTATCACTAAAAGAAAAGGCCTCGTGAAAGCGAGGCCTTTGATTAATCCTGGCCGTGTAGCCGGATGATGTTCTTTTCAATCCGCTCGATAAGGTTGATTAACAGTTCGAGCTCCTGCTGGCTGATGCCACCGAGGATTTCGCCCCGGGTCTTGCGGATCACATCTTCCATTTCGCTGATGATCGGTGCCGCTTTTTCCGTCAGCTTGATGCGTTTTGCGCGCCTGTCGTTTGCGCAGGTGTGACGGGCGATCAGCCCCTTCTCTTCCAGCTGATCCAGCGTACGCACCAGCGACGGCTGTTCAATACCGATCGCTTTAGCCAGTTGTATTTGCGATTGATCGGGCGGCAACTCGTGAATGTTATGCAATGTAACCCAGTGGGTTTGCGTCAACTCCAGAGGTTTCAGGCGATGGTCAATCAGAGCACGCCATATGCGTACCAGCCGCGCCAGATCAGAACCTAATGGCGATTCCAATTTCATCTCCTTATAATTAGCTTGCTAACTTATTATACTGATTTTAAACTTAGTGTGCAGCATTTATATGTCTAAAACAAATTACTGATTTTCCTGCCGCTTCGCGCAAAGTCTATAATTTGATTCTACAACCTGTCAGGGAAACAGCGTGTTATGGCCGTTATGATTAGGGTTAATCCGAAGTGAAACTGTTATCTATGCCACCCGGCATGCCGCTACAGGATGTGGTGGTCGGTGCTTCTGTCTATTTCCCCCCCATTTTCAAAGCGGTGTTTATCGGCCTGTTTATCTGGCTCATCGTGCATCGACTGGTGCGTAACTGGCTCTACTCAGGCGCTGTCTGGCACCCCACGCTGATGGATTTATCGCTGTTTGTCCTGTCGGTATGCGGCGGGATGTTTCTTCTCACTACAGGGCTGTTTTGATGATGAAGTCGGTGAAGTACTTTTCCACACTGATTGTGCTGGCAGCAGCGATTCTGGCTGGCTGGTGGCTGTGGAACTATTACATGCAGTCCCCCTGGACACGCGACGGGAAAGTGCGCGCCGAGCTGGTGGATATTTCGCCCCAGGTCGGCGGCACCATCACCCAAATTAACGTGCGCGATAATCAGTTCGTGAAAGCCGGTGCGCCGCTGTTCAGCATAGATGCCACGCCGTTCCACATTGCGGTACTCAACGCCGAAGCGCAGCTGGCCCACGCCCAGTCCGACCTGGCGAAAGCGCAGAATGAAGCCAGCCGCCGCCAGCATCTGCCGCACAACTATATTTCCGCGGAAGAGTTAGACAGCGCCACCCTCAACGTGAAAGCCATGCAGGCCGCCGTGAATGTGGCAAAGGCCGCGCTGGAGCAGGCACAATGGCAGCTCTCCCAGACCAACGTCACCGCGCCAGTCGACGGCTGGGTGACCAATCTGTCGGTACGCGTCGGGAACTACGCCGCCACCGGCGCGCCGGTTTTCGCGTTAATCGACAGCCACTCCTTCTATGTGGTTGGTTATTTTGAAGAGACCAAACTGCGCCATATTGCGCCGGGTGCAACTGCCAGGATCACCCTGCTCAGCAACGATGCGCCGCTTACCGGCCGGGTTGAGAGCATTGGCCGGGCAATTTACGATCAAAGTGTGGAAACCGACAGCGGGCTGGTGCCCGACGTGAAACCCAATGTGCCCTGGGTCAGGCTGGCCCAGCGGGTGCCGGTGCGTTTCGAGCTGCAAAACGTACCGGATAACGCGCTGTTAGTCTCCGGCACCACCTGCACCATCGCTATCGAGCAATAATCCATGAATCTCGGCTGGCTTGACTGGCAACGCGCGCCCTGGGGCAAAGCAACGGGAAACCAGTGGCGTTACGCCCTGCGCAACGCGATTGCCATGTGCCTGGCGCTGAGTATCGCCTACGCGCTCGATTTAGATGAGCCTTACTGGGCCATGACCTCTGCCGCCGTGGTGAGTTTCCCGACGCCAGGCGGCGTGATCAGTAAAAGCCTTGGCCGGGTGGTGGGTAGCCTGATCGGGGCCAGCGCATCGCTGATGATTGCCGGGAGCACGCTCAACGATCCGTGGTTTTTTTCGCTTTCCATGGCCGGCTGGCTGGCGCTGTGCACCTGGACCTCCAGCCATTTTCACAATAACGCCGCCTATGCCGCCCAGCTTGCGGGATATACCGCCGCGATCATCGCCTTTACCATGGTGAATACTGTGGAAACGACCCAGCTCTGGGATATCGCCCAGGCCAGGGTGTGTGAAGTGCTGATCGGCATCGCCTGCGGCGGTTTGATGATGATGGTGCTGCCCAGCACCTCTGATGGCACCACGCTGCTGGTGTCGCTGAAAACCCTGCACGCGCGGCTGCTGGAACATGCCAGTTTACTCTGGCAACCAGAGACCACCGACGCGATGCGCACCGCCCACCAGGGAATGATCGGCCAAATCCTGACGCTGAATATTCTGCGTATCCAGGCATTCTGGAGCCATTACCGGTTTCGTCAGAACAACAATCTGCTCAATGCCATCCTGCATCAACAGCTACGTCTGACCAGCACCATATCCGGCCTGCGCCGGTTATTAATAAACTGGCAAAACATGCCGCCGCACATCGCTGCGCTGCAGAGCGAGATACTGACCGAGCTGGCGCGCGAGCAGCCGGATCGCTACCGCATTGCCCGCCTGCTGGCGCTGTGCCTGCCGCAGAAAGCGAATGATTACCGGCACCTCGCGTACTGGCAGCGCCTGCGCTATTTTTGTCATAGCTACCTGCGGGTGAATCATCAACTGGTCGCGCTGGAAAACGATCGCGCGGGTATTGACGTCCCCACGCCGAAAACCGCCTCGCTGACCCGTCATGCCGATATCGCTGAAGCCCTGTGGAATGCGTTACGCACGTTTTGCGTCATTATTCTGGGCTGCGCCTGGACCATAACGGCGCAGTGGGATGCCGGCAGTTCCGCCCTGACCATGATCGCCATTTGCTGCGTACTCTATTCCTCGTCGCCCTCCCCGCATCAGTCATTGTCCCTGCTGATGCGCACCCTGATATTGCTGTCACTGTTTAGCTTTGCGGTCAAATTCGGCCTGATGATTCGGGTTACCGAACTGTGGGAGTTCCTGCTGTTTCTATTCCCGCTGCTGACCACCATGCAACTGATGAAGCTCCAGCAGCCAAAATTCGCGGGTTTATGGGGGCAACTCATCGTTTTTATGGGTTCCTTTATCGCGGTGACCAACCCGCCGGTTTATGACTTTGGCGATTTTCTTAACGATAACCTGGCGAAAATCATCGGCGTGGGCCTGGCCTGGATGGCGTTCTCGATTTTGAAACCCGGTTCGGACACCCGTAAAGGCCGCCGTCATATTCGGGCGCTGCGCCGGGGCTTTATCGATCAGCTGAGTCGAAAACCCGAGTACAGCGAAAGCGAATTCGAATCGCTGGTTTACCATCACGTCCACCAGCTCAGCCAGGCCAAAGAAGAGAGCGCCCGCCGCTGGCTGCTGCGCTGGGGCGTGGTGTTGCTCAACTGTTCACACGTGGTATGGGCGCTACGCGCCTGGGAAGCGCGTTCCGATCCGCTGTCGCAGGTGCGGGATATCTGCATCAGCACGCTACGCAACGTGATGAGCGAGCGCGGTATTCAGAAAAAACCGCTTGGGGTGGCGTTGATTGAATTGCAGCGCTATGCCGAGGTGTTAGCCCGACGCAACGATCCGGCTGCGGTGGAGCTGGCGGCGTTGATTTGGCGTTTGTACTGTTCGCTTAAACAGTTGGAGCAAGCGCCGACAGCGGATAACCCCGCTGACGGCGCACCGGCGACTATTTTATAACGCCACAGGCGAAACGTGCCCCGCCACCGCCAAGCGGTTCCGGTTTATCGGACATGTTATCGCCACCGACGTGGATCATCAGCGCCTTGCCCTTCACTTCATCCAGTTTTTTCAGACGTGGCGCGGTGACCGCCTCTTTGGCGTTGCCGTCTTTATCCACTAACAGCACCGGCAGATCCCCAATATGGCCTGCGCCTTCCGGGCCCTGGTGCTTACCGGTCGTTTGCGGATCGAGGTGACCACCCGCCGCTTCTGCCGCGGACGGTTTACCGTCTTTCATCGCCGGTTCGCAGCTGCCGTTAGCGTGGATGTGGAAACCGCGCTCGCCGGGCGGCAGGGCTTTCAGATCGGGGGTAAATTTCAGGCCGTTATCGGTTTCTTCAATTTCGACTTCACCGATGGATTGACCGATGCCCTGAGGGGTAACCAGATGCATCTCAACGTCTTCACTGGCTGCCTGGGCTGCGCCGCAGGCAAACAGGACAACCATTGCCAGACTGATCTTTTTCATCGTGCCTCCTGATTCATGTATTTGCCTGTTAAGTCTAGAACACAGGCAAGATTCGAATCGGGAGGCGACGATTTTAGGAATTACGGTACATCGTAACCCAGCGCGGCTTTACGGATGCGGAACCACTGCTGACGAGTCATCGCCAGCGACAGCGCATGGATCGCAGACCGCACGCGTTCGATTTTTCCTGAACCGATAATCGGTAGCGGCTGCGACGGCAGACGCATCACCCACGCGTAGACCACCTGTTCGATGGTTTGCGCGCCGATCTCCTGCGCCACCTGGTGCAGTTCATCACGCAGCGGCTGAAAGGTCTCATCGTTAAACAGGCGGCCACCGCCGAGGCAGGACCACGCCATTGGGCGAATGCGCAGCTGTTGCAGCTGATCAAGCGTACCGTCCAGCAGCAGCGGCTGATGAACCGGAGAAATTTCTACCTGGTTAGTCGCCAGCGTAAACGGCAGACGCGACTGGAGCAGCGAGAACTGCGCCGGAGTGAAGTTCGATACGCCGAAGTGGCGCACTTTGCCTGCCTGGTGCAGTTGCAGGAAGGCTTCGGCCACCTCATCCGCATCCATTAACGGGTCCGGGCGGTGGATCAGCAGCAGATCGAGATGCTCAACGGCAAGATTTTTCAGCGAGGTCTCGGCGCTTTCGACAATATGCGCGCGATCGGTGATGTAGTGGCCAATTTTATTTTCCGCTTTGGCCGTGGTGGCGATGCCGCACTTGGTGACGATTTCCATTCTGTCGCGCAGCTGCGGTGCCAGCTTCAGCGCTTCGCCAAACGCCGCTTCGCACTGGTAACCGCCGTAAATATCGGCGTGATCGACGGTGGTGATCCCTAAATCGAGATGTTGTTCGATAAAGCTGACCAGCTCCCGCGCCGACATATTCCAGTCCATCAGCCGCCAGTAGCCCATCACCAGACGCGAAAATTCCGGGCCTTGCGGCGCAAGGGTAATACGCTGAACCATCTTAATTTCCTCGACGAATAAAAGAGTGCTGAGTATACGTGACTGCGCTGGCTAGAAAAGTGAAGGTTGTTGCGGTTCGTCATCCTGCGAAGTTTTACCGGCGCGCAGCTTGCGCAGCCAGCGCTGGCTGCACAGGCGTAGCACTTCCTGCTTCTGGGCGTCGCTCATGGCCTGCCAGTTGAAACGCTCGTCTCTGCTGCGCATACAGCCGCGGCAAAAGCCCTTTTCATCGGACTGGCAAATCCCGCGACACGGGCTTTGGATCGGGAAAAACTCGAGTTGTTCGGCCACTGCCCCTCCGGATTGAATGCCTTGTTACTATTCAAGCCTGTGAAAGCCGTTGTTGCAAGTGCTCGGCTTTATTTGTGACAACGTCACTTGAAGCGATAAAGAAAAAATTGCATTAGACCGATTGGTCTACTACAGTAAGCGCCATGAACAAGATAGCTGAACACAATACCCGCGAACACATCCTTGCAACCGGCGAGCAGCTTTGCCTGCACCGGGGCTTTGTGGGTATGGGATTAAGCGAGCTGCTAAAAACCGCTGAAGTGCCGAAAGGGTCGTTTTACCACTACTTCCGTTCAAAAGAAGCCTTTGGTGTGGCGATGCTCGAGCGCTACTACACGGCCTATCATCAGCGCTTAGCCCAGCATTTTTCTGCGCCAGGCAGCAACGCCCGTGAAAAGCTGCTGGCGCACTATCAGCAAACGCTGCAACAGTTTTGCCAGCACGACCAGATCAACGGTTGCCTGACGGTGAAGCTGTCTGCCGAGGTGTGCGATCTGTCGGAAGATATGCGCGTCGCGCTCGATCGCGGCGCGGCGAAAATCATCGCCCTGCTGGCGGAAAGCCTGGCGCAGGGCGTGCAGGAAGGCAGCCTGAGGTTAACCCATGATGCCGTCTCCACCGCAAACGTGCTTTACGCCCTGTGGCTGGGTGCCAGCCTGCAGGCCAAAATTTCGCGCAGCGCCCTGCCGTTAGAAAGCGCGTTGGGCCATGTGAAAGCCTTACTCTCAGCACCTGAGTAACAGGTGCTTTTTATTTCGAACAATACTAGACGACCGGTCTACTCAGGAGTTTTTATGTCATCAGAGAAACTGTTTACCCCGCTAAAAGTGGGCGCTGTTAGCGTGCCGAACCGCGTATTTATGGCGCCGTTAACCCGGCTGCGCAGCATCGAGCCGGGCGATATCCCAACCGCCATGATGGTGGAGTATTACCGCCAGCGCGCCAGCTCCGGTCTGATCATCAGCGAAGCGACCCAGATTTCTGCCCAGGCGAAAGGCTATGCGGGCGCGCCGGGTCTGCACAGCGAAGAACAAATCGCCGCATGGAAAAAAATCACCGCAGCGGTTCACGAACGCGATGGCCGTATTGCGGTCCAGCTGTGGCACACTGGCCGTATTTCCCACGCCAGTCTGCAACCGGGCGGTGAAGCGCCGGTCGCGCCGTCGGCGATCCGTGCGGAAACTCGCACCTCGCTGCGTGATGAACAGGGCCACGCGACTCGCGTCGATACCTCTACGCCACGCGCGCTGGAAACCGAAGAAATCCCCGGGATTGTTAATGACTTCCGCCAGGCGGTGATTAACGCCCGCGAAGCCGGATTCGATCTGGTGGAACTGCATGCCGCCCATGGCTATCTGCTGCACCAGTTCCTCTCCCCGGCCTCTAACCAGCGTACCGACGCTTACGGCGGCAGCATCGAAAACCGCACCCGCTTAGTGCTTGACGTGGTGGATTCGGTCAGCGATGCCTGGGCATCCGATCGCATCGGCATTCGCATTTCGCCGCTCGGCCCGTTCAACGGCCTCGACAACGGCGAAGACCAGGAAGAAGCCGCGCTGTATCTGATTGGCGAGCTGGCAAAACGCAACCTGGCCTACCTGCATATTTCCGAACCGGACTGGGCGGGCGGCAAGCCATACTCTGACGAATTCCGCACCAAAGTGCGCCAGCAGTACCCGGGCGTTATCATCGGGGCCGGTGCCTACACGGCAGAAAAAGCGGAACAGTTGATTTCCAAAGGCTATATCGACGCCGTTGCGTTTGGCCGCGTCTACATCGCCAACCCGGACCTGGTAGAACGTCTACAGCACAAAGCGGAGCTGAATGCCCAGAAACCGGAGCTGTTCTACGGCGGCGGCGCGGAAGGCTATATCGACTACCCCACGCTGTGATGGGAATTGATAGCGGCGACGTATCGCCGCTATACTCAAATTCCCTTGATGGTTAAAAACTTACAGATAAAGAGGATGTTATGCGTTTACTTCACACCATGTTACGCGTTGGCGACTTGCAACGTTCCATCGATTTCTACACCAAAGTACTGGGCATGACCCTGTTGCGCACCAGCGAAAACGAAGAGTACAAATACTCTCTGGCGTTCGTTGGCTACGGTCCGGAAAGTGAAGAAGCCGTTATCGAGCTGACTTACAACTGGGGTGTGGACAGTTATGAGCTCGGCACCGCCTACGGCCACATCGCGCTAAGCGTGGATAACGCGGCGCAAGCCTGCGAACGCATTCGCGCCAACGGCGGCAACGTCACCCGCGAAGCTGGCCCGGTCAAAGGCGGCACCACGGTTATTGCCTTCGTTGAAGATCCGGACGGCTATAAAATCGAACTGATTGAAGCCAAAGACGCCGGCAAAGGCCTCGGCAACTGATCTCCTCGCGGGCGCTAACTGCGCCCGCCCTGCTGCAACTCCCGCCTTTTTTTGCCATAATACGCGCTGCTTTTCATTCCCCAACATAGAGACGCTGATGTCCGACAACGCTCAACTTACCGGTCTGTGCGACCGTTTTCGTGGTTTTTATCCCGTCGTGATTGATGTGGAAACTGCCGGATTCAACGCTAAAACTGACGCCCTGCTGGAAATCGCCGCCGTCACGCTAAAGATGGATGAACAGGGTTGGCTCGGTATCGACGAAACGCTGCACTTCCATGTCGAACCCTTCGAAGGCGCGAATTTACAACCCGAAGCCCTGGCCTTTAACGGCATCGATCCCAGCAACCCGCTGCGCGGCGCGGTCAGCGAATATGATGCCCTGCACGCTATCTTTAAAATGGTGCGTAAAGGCATTAAAGATCGCGGCTGTAACCGGGCGATTATGGTGGCGCACAACGCCACGTTTGATCACGGCTTTCTGATGGCGGCGGCGGAACGCGCCTCGCTGAAGCGCAACCCGTTCCACCCGTTTGTGACCTTTGATACCGCGGCGTTAAGCGGTCTGGCATTGGGGCAAACCGTGCTGGCGAAAGCCTGCCTGGCGGCGGGCATCCCGTTTGACAGCACCCAGGCGCACTCCGCCCTGTATGACACCGAACAAACGGCGCTGCTGTTTTGCGAAATCGTTAACCGCTGGAAGCGTCTGGGCGGCTGGCCAGTTCCGCCGTTGCAGGCTGATGAATAAACAAAAAAAAGCGACCCAGGGTCGCTTTTTTTATGCCTGTGCGAATTACTCCGCGTCAGATTCTTTGTGTTTTTCAGCCGTTTCTTTGATCAGCTGCTGCAGTTCGCCGCGCTGGTACATCTCGATAATGATATCGCAGCCGCCGACCAGTTCACCGTCTACCCACAGCTGCGGGAAGGTTGGCCAGTTAGCGTATTTCGGCAGCTCGGCGCGGATGTCCGGGTTCTGCAGAATGTCGACGTAAGCAAAACGTTCGCCGCAGGCAGACAGCGCCTGTACGGCCTGAGCGGAGAAACCACAGCTCGGCAGCTTCGGGGAGCCTTTCATGTACAGCAGGATCGGGTTTTCAGCGATTTGGCGTTCAATTTTTTCGATAGTGGTGCTCATTGTCTTGCTTCCTCAAGCTTCTCAGGCAAACAGCCTGTATTTTACTGGTTATCAAGGAACCGTGTAAATCTGGCAGATAAACGCAACAGTCCCGGTAAACATGTGGCAAGAATAACATTTTCGCCACGTAAAACCTTACTCTTTCACTCAACTATTGTGCAAAAAGCCATCATGCGATTCGCCGGTTGGCTATTTTATTTGCGCCCGGTATCAAAACAGCGTTTTGGGATAATAACTCTCTTACCTTCAGGCAATTTTATAGATTAGAATCGACGGGTTTTTGGAAATCACACGTTGGCATGATTGTCAGCTTAGTTCAGGGGAACGCTCAGTGGCGCGGATGAATAAAGTTTCGCTTACGCTTTGTGCTCTGTTTTTTACGTCTTTAACCTTTACGCCATTAGCTCAGGCGTCGGAGCACGCACGTCCATCGGCCGTGTATAAGCAAATCACCAAAACGAAAACCACTACTAAACAAACCACCGCCAGCAAGACCGCAGCAAAAAAGAAAACCACTAAACCATCAGCAGTAAAAACCGCGAAAACAACTACCGCTAAAAAAAGTACCTCCGGCAAGAAAACCGCCGCCTCTTCTAAAACCGTAGCCAAAAATCGTCGGGTTTCTCAGCCCGTCACTGCCGCTGCGGATGTCGTCAAGCAGACCTGCACCAAATCCCGTAAAACCGGCAAGAAACAGTGCGTGACGGCAAAAGCCGCCAAGCCCACCACAATTGCCGAAGCGCATAAAATTCGGGTGCAAAAAGCGCAACAAACCGCCATGACCAAACTGATGGGCCAAATCGGCAAACCTTACCGCTGGGGGGGATCGTCGCCGCGTACCGGTTTTGATTGTAGCGGGCTGATTTATTACGCCTATAAAGATCTGGTGAAGTTCCGTATTCCGCGCACCGCTAACGAGATGTACCACCTGCGCGATGCCGCACCGGTCAACGTGGCGGAGCTGGAAAGCGGTGACCTGGTGTTCTTCCGCACCCGGGGCCGCGGCACTGCCGATCACGTGGGCGTTTACGTCGGCAACGGGAAATTTATTCAGTCCCCGCGTTCCGGTCGCGACATTCAAATCACTTCTCTTAGCGAAGACTACTGGCAACGCCATTACGTGGGCGCACGCCGCGTGATGACCTCAAAGAACATTCGTTAATCCTTTACCTGCCTGACTAACAGGCAGGTAACTTCATCTTTTGCTTGCCCTTTTGATTTGCTACCCTAAACCCACACTAAATGCGTGGAATTTAGTGAATCATAATAAGGAGTGAAGCAATGTCGTTCGAATTACCTGCATTACCGTATGCCAAAGATGCGCTTGCGCCGCACATTTCCGCCGAAACGCTGGAATATCACTACGGAAAGCACCATCAGGCCTACGTTACCAACCTGAATAACCTGATCAAAGGCACCGCGTTTGAAGGCAAATCGCTGGAAGAGATCGTGCGCAGCTCGGAAGGCGGTGTGTTCAATAACGCCGCCCAGGTGTGGAACCACACTTTCTACTGGCACTGCCTGGCACCCAACGCGGGCGGCGAGCCGACCGGCGCGCTGGCGGAGGCCATCGACAAGGCGTTTGGCAGCTTTGCGGAGTTTAAAGCGCAGTTTACCGATGCGGCTATCAAGAACTTTGGTTCCGGCTGGACCTGGCTGGTGAAAAAACCTGACGGCGCGCTGGCGATTGTTTCAACGTCTAACGCCGGCACCCCGTTAACCAGCGACGCTAAACCGCTACTGACGGTGGACGTGTGGGAACATGCTTATTACATCGACTACCGCAACGCCCGTCCGCAGTACCTGGAGCACTTCTGGGCGCTGGTAAACTGGGAGTTTGCGGCGAAAAACTTCGCCGCATAAGCCCGTATCACGGAGAAGGTCGCCCTTCTCCGTTTTTTATTCTGCCGCGCACAGCGTCTGGCGCTCGCGTCGGGAAGAGAGCACCACCAGCCCCAGACCGATAGCCGCAATCATCGCCCCCATCACCGGCACCATGCTGAACCCTAAGCCCGCCTGTATCACCGCGCCGCCCGCCGCCGCGCCCAGGGCATTGCCGAGGTTAAACGCGCCGATATTAACCGATGACGACAGCCCCGGCGCTTCGCTGGCTACGCGCATCACGCGCATCTGCAACGGCGGGACCACCGCAAAGGTCGCCGCGCCCCATACCACCATGCTCAGCGCCGCGCCGAATTCACTGCGCGCCAGCCACGGAATGGCGGCCATAATCACAATCAACAGCAGCAAAAAGCCTTTCAGGGTGCCGGTGACCGATTTATCCGCCAGGCGTCCGCCCAGCCAGTTGCCGAGGGAGAAACCGACGCCAATCAGCACCAGCATCGCGGTAACAAACAGCGGCGTGGCGTGAGTGACGTGCTGCAACACCGGAGAAATATAGGTATACAGCGTAAACATCGCCCCCGCGCCCAGCACGGTGGTCATCAGAGCGCTCACCACCTGCGGGCGCATCAGCACTGACAACTCTTTCTTCACGTCAGGGCGCTCGCCCGCACCGCCTTTCGGCAGCGACAACCCCAGGCTGACCATAGAAATCACGCCGAGGCCCGCCGTCGCCAGGAACGACATCCGCCAGCCGATGGTTTCGCCAAGCCAGGTCGCCGCCGGTACGCCGCCGATATTGGCGATGGTCAGCCCCATAAACATGGTAGCGACCGCGCTGGCCTGTTTATGCTTCGGCACCACGCTTGCCGCTACCACCGATCCCAGGCCGAAAAACGCGCCGTGATTCAGGCTGGTGATAATGCGCGATACCATCAGGGTGGCGTAATCCGGCGCGATGGCGGAAAGCACGTTGCCGAGCGTGAAAATCGCCATCAGGAAAATCAGCGCGCTGCGCCGGGCGCGATGCGACAGCAGCAGCGTCATCAGCGGCGCGCCGACCATCACGCCTACCGCATAGGCGCTGATCAGCATCCCGGCGGCGGGGATCGACACGTCTACCCCTTTTGCGATAACCGGCAGCAGCCCCATCGGTGAAAATTCTGTTGTACCGATCCCAAACGCGCCGATAGCCAGCGCCAGCAGCGGAGTGTTTATTTTCATGGGTAAATTCCAGAAGTCATGTCGCTTCACAGCGCTCTACGCAGGGCGACCTGTCAGAAAAAAGAAGCAAAGAGTGACATTTGTCACATCAGAAGGGAAGTAACCATTTTGGCAAAAGATTTTTGCACAATTGTGAATAATAGAGGCGGCTATTGAGAAGAGGAACCAAACACCAAAAAACCGCGATTTTCTGGTGTTTGTTAATGCCAAACGCGATCGAAATACAATTTTGTTTAGTTCAGAACGGCAACTAAACCGGTTGCCACAATCAGTCCCAGCACGATAACGGTTGTCACCAGAGAAAATTTCAGGTCTGTGCTCATTTTTGCTCTCCTTGTTACCCACATTAAAAGTGTGTGCAGATCATTTTTGCATAAATTCAGACAAAAATACCACGGGATTTAAACTGATATGCGTTTTCCCTCTTCCCCTTTTGCGCAAGATCAGACAAAATCCGTCGCTACCTTATTTTTCACCAGCCATTGACCCCCTCCTTTTGATGTCGCACTCCCCGACATGATGCAACCGAAATGTTGCGGACCGAGGTTGGCATAGGCAAACGTTTAACCTGTGATGAACAGGGGCTCGGAGAGGGTCTGGAGTAACAAGAATGGCAACAATAAAAGATGTCGCTAAACGCGCAAACGTTTCCACTACAACTGTGTCGCACGTTATTAACAAAACCCGCTTTGTTGCGGAAGAAACGCGCAATGCAGTCTGGGCAGCTATTAAGGAATTACACTATTCCCCCAGCGCCGTGGCACGCAGCTTAAAAGTTAACCACACCAAATCCATCGGTTTGCTGGCTACCAGCAGCGAAGCGCCCTATTTTGCTGAAATCATTGAAGCCGTAGAAAACAGCTGTTTCAGCAAAGGCTATACCCTGATCCTCGGCAACGCCCACAACAACCAGGAAAAACAGCGCGCTTATCTGTCAATGATGGCGCAAAAGCGCGTCGACGGTTTACTGGTGATGTGCTCCGAATACCCGGAATCGCTGCTGTCGACACTGGAAGAGTACCGACATATCCCGATGGTGGTGATGGACTGGGGCGAAGCCAAAGCCGACTTCACCGACTCGGTGATCGATAACGCCTTCCAGGGCGGCTACATGGCTGGCCGCTATCTGATTGAACGCGGCCACCGCGAAATCGGCGTGATCCCCGGCCCGCTGGAGCGCAACACCGGCGCGGGCCGTCTGGCAGGTTTCCTGAAAGCGTTGGAAGAAGTGCAAATCGCCGTGCCGGAAAACTGGATTGTGCAGGGTGATTTCGAACCGGAATCCGGCTATCGCGCGATGCAGCAAATCCTTTCCCAGCAGCCGCGTCCTACCGCCGTGTTCTGCGGCGGCGACGTGATGGCGATGGGCGCGATTTGCGCCGCCGATGAGATGGGCCTGCGGGTGCCGCAGGATATTTCGGTGATCGGTTATGACAATGTGCGCAACGCGCGCTACTTTAGCCCGGCGTTGACCACCATCCACCAGCCGAAAGATTCGCTGGGCGAAACCGCGTTTAATATGCTGCTCGACCGCATCGTCAATAAGCGCGAAGAGTCGCAAACCATCGAGGTACACCCGCGCCTGATCGAACGCCGTTCCGTGGCGGACGGCCCGTTCCGCGATTACCGCCGTTAATCCTGCCGGAGCCGGTTATTCCGGCTCCATCAACCACTCCCGGTTCAGCGTTTCGCTGTCTCCCAGATAATCCAGCAGCCACAATAGCGCAGGCGACGTATCGGTCTGTTTCCACGTCAGGCAGCACGGGGAATCCGGGAACGGATCGTCGAGCGTTAGCTTTTTCCAGCGCCCGGCGACGACCGGATCGTGGGCCACGTGCGCAGGCACCATCCCCACGCATAAGCCGTTATTGAGGCACTCCACCGCCGTCGCCCAGTCCGGCACCACCACGCGGCGCTGATTATCCAGCAGCCAGGTGGTGCGCTTGGGCAGCGAGCGCGAGGTATCTTCCAGCACCAGCGACGGCCACTGGCGCAGCTGGTCATCGCTGAGCGGCGCGTTTTCCTTCGCCAGCGGATGGTCGGCGCTGACCACGCACTGCCAGCTTAGCGGCCCCATATCGCGAAACGCGAAACGCCCGCCCACCGGGATTGCCTGGGTCGCACCAATTGCCAGCTCAACGCGCCCGTCCGACAGCGCATCCCACACGCCGTTGAACACCTCCTGGGCGACAATCAGCTCCACGTCGTCGAAATGGCGATAGAAATCGAGGATCAGCTGCCGGGTGCGCGCCGGTTTGACGATGTTGTCCACGGCGATAGAGAGCTGGCCGCGCCAGCCGTTAGCGATCTGCTGGCACTGCTGGCGGGTGACCATCATTTTTCTGATAACAGAACGGCCTTCCTTCAAAAACCACGCCCCGGCGGGTGTCAGCTCGACCTCCCGGTGACGGCGGATAAACAGCGGAACCGCCAGCCATTCTTCCAGTTGCTTAACGGTATAGCTCACCGCAGACGGCACCCGGTGCAGTTCCTGCGCTGCCGCGCTGAAACTGCCGTTACGTGCAACCGCATCAACCACTTCCAGAGAATATTCAGACCACATTTTCTGCCTGCAAAAATTTTGAAAGGAACGTGCAAATATTACCGTTTCACAACGGCGATTGCACTTTTGTACACTCCTGCGTCCGTAATAAGCGTTATCAGATCAAAAAAGAAGAGAATTACCATGCGTCCTTCACGAGGTTTTTTAGTCTGGCTGGCGGGGTTAAGCGTTCTGGGCTTCCTGGCCACCGATATGTATCTACCGGCGTTTGCCGCTATTCAACAGGATTTGGGCACCGAGGCTTCCGCCGTCAGCGCCAGCCTGAGCCTGTTTCTGGCCGGATTTGCCGTTGCGCAACTGGCGTGGGGACCGTTGTCCGACCGCTATGGCCGTAAGCCGATCCTGCTGGCTGGGCTGAGTATTTTTGCCGTGGGCTGCCTCGGGATGCTGTGGGTGGAAAACGCCGCCATGCTGCTGGCGCTGCGCTTTGTCCAGGCGGTGGGCGTCTGTGCCGCCGCGGTAACCTGGCAGGCCCTGGTCACGGATTACTATCCGGCGACCCGCACCAACCGTATTTTCGCCACCATCATGCCGCTGGTGGCCCTGTCGCCCGCCCTCGCCCCGCTGCTGGGCAGCTGGCTGCTGCACCATTTCGACTGGAAAGTGATCTTCCTGGTGCTGTTCGCCGTGACCCTGGCGCTGATGATCCCGGCGCTGCGCCTGAAGCCGCGCAGCCAGGCGCACCATGCCGACGCGCCGTCGCTCAGCTTTATCACCCTGCTGCGCTCGAAAACCTACCGTGGCAACGTGCTGATCTATGCAGGCTGCTCCGCCAGCTTCTTCGCCTGGCTGACCGGCTCGCCGTTTATCCTTAATGATATGGGCTATGGCCCGACGGCTATCGGCCTGAGCTATGTGCCGCAGACGATCGCCTTTCTGATTGGTGGTTACGGCTGCCGCAGCGCGCTGAAAAAATGGCATGGCCCGCAGATGCTGCCGTGGCTGCTGATCCTGTTTGCTCTGAGCGTGGTGGGCACCTGGGGCGCGGGACTGATGCCGAATCCCAGCCTGACGCTGATCCTAATCCCGTTCTGCCTGATGGCGGCGGTCAACGGCGCGATTTACCCTATCGTGGTGGCCTCTGCGCTCCAGCCTTTCCCGCAGGCCACTGGCCGCGCCGCCGCGTTGCAAAACACTTTGCAGCTCGGGCTGTGCTTCCTGTCCAGCCTGGCCGTTTCCTGGCTGGTATCCTCCGCGCCGCTGCTCTCGACCACCAGCGTGATGTTGTCCACCGTGCTCATCGTCGCACTGGGCTACCGGATGCAGGTTACTGACAGCGCAACGGCGCAGCTGCGCCAGCCTGCCACGTCATCGCAAAGCTCCTGATCCGCTTCATCATTTTAATTAGACTGCTAATTATTTTTTATTGAACCCCCGTTGGGTGAGTTCTATACTGATTGGCAGTCTTCTTAAAATAAATTTTTAACGGATTTTTTATTTAGCACCACGGATGGCCTTTACGGTAAGGGCCTTCTCCCTTCCTCTGTTCTCGTCGGATTTCAGGCTCGCGGCATATTCCGCGAAATTTCTCGCCGCCCTGGCGTCAGGGTGATGTTCACAGCACAGTGATGGAGAAGCTATGAGTTCATCGTGTATAGAAGAAGTCGGATTACGGGACAACCAGTGGTTCCGCATCGTCAATGACCTGCTGAGCAAAGCGGGTGTCGCCATCAACGGCCCTTCCCCCGCCGACCTTCAGGTCAAAAACCCCGATTTTTATAAACGCGTTTTACAACAGGGATCGCTCGGTCTGGGCGAAAGCTATATGGACGGCTGGTGGGAGTGCGAACGGCTGGACCAGTTTTTTACTAACGTGCTCAAAGCGGGCCTGGAGAATCAGTTGCCGACCCACTTTAAGGATACTTTACGGGTACTGGGCGCGCGTATTTTCAACCTCCAGACCCAAAAGCGCGCCTGGATGGTGGGCAAAGAGCACTACGATTTAGGCAACGACCTGTTCAGCCATATGTTGGACGGGCAGATGCAATACTCCTGCGGCTACTGGAAAACGGCTGACAATCTCGCCGACGCGCAGCGCGATAAGCTGCGGCTGATATGTGAAAAACTCCAGCTGGCACCGGGGATGCGTATTCTGGATATCGGCTGCGGCTGGGGCGGGCTGGCGGAATTCGCCGCGCGTGAATACGGCGTATCCGTCACCGGGGTGACCATCTCCGCCGAACAGCAGAAAATGGCGCAGACGCGCTGTCAGGGGCTGGATGTCACCATTCTGTTGCAGGATTACCGCGACCTCAACGACCGTTTTGACCGCATCGTCTCGGTCGGCATGTTTGAGCACGTCGGCCCGAAAAACTATGCCACCTATTTCGAGGTGGTGAACCGCAATCTGGCTCCGGATGGGATTTTCTTATTACATACCATCGGCTCGCGCAAAACCGATAACAATGTCGATCCGTGGATCGATAAGTATATTTTCCCCAACGGCTGCCTGCCCTCAATGCGCCATATCGTCGATGCCAGCGCAGATCATTTTGTGATGGAGGACTGGCATAACTTCGGCGCGGATTACGATAAGACGCTGATGGCCTGGCACGCGCGGTTTATGGATGCCTGGCCTGGGCTGGCGGGCCATTATTCCGAGCGTTTCAAACGTATGTTCAGCTATTACCTGAACGCCTGCGCCGGGGCGTTTCGCGCCCGGGATCTTCAGCTCTGGCAGGTCGTGTTTAGCCGGGGGATTGAGAACGGATTGCGCGTGGCGCGCTAAACATAACCCCGGCTAGCCGGGGTTTTTTTAAGGATTATGCGTCGGGGATTTTCGCCGCCGCTTCACGCGCGGCCAGCACGCGTTCAACCGTATCCACCACCGCCTGGGTTTGCGGATCGATTTCAATATTGATCCGCTGGCCGAGTTTTTTATTTCCCAGGGTCGTGCGCTGAAGCGTCTCGGGAATTAAATAAACGCAGAAACGGGAAGCGGTCACTTCCCCTACCGTCAGGCTAATACCGTCAATGCCAATAAACCCTTTGTGTAAAATATACTTCATCAGGGTGGCATCCTGCGGTTTAAACCAGATTTGGCGGTTATTTTCCGAGGTTAATATTTTTGAAACTTCCGCGGTGGTCATAATATGGCCGGACATCAAATGCCCGCCAATTTCATCGCTGAATTTCGCGGCGCGTTCAATATTCACCAGGTCACCCACCGCCAGCTCACCAAGATTAGTGATGCGCAGGGTTTCTTTCATTAGATCAAAGCTTACCCGGTTGCCGTCAATCTCGGTTACCGTCAGGCAACAGCCGTTGTGCGCCACCGACGCCCCGGTTTCGAGGCCTGGCAGCAGCGACGGCGGCAATTCCACCACGTGGGTGCGGAAATTCGGTTTCTCATCGATGGCGATAATTTTCGCCACGCCCTGGACAATACCGGTAAACATAAGGCTAACTCCTGAATTACAGCAAACTGGCAAAGCGCCATTCACACCATGCATGCACAATAACAGCTGGAAATTCAGCTTGCCAGTAGGTTACACAATTCACTGGCTTAATAATGAACTCCCGCTACAATAGTCTGACTATTCCCCTGCAACCTCTTCTTGCTGCCACCGTTGGCGGCTTTTTGTTTTTCATATAACAACAATATAAAAGGTGTTCTCGTGCAGAAGTATTTTGTCGAAGCGCGTCAGTTATTAGCTCTGGCGATCCCGGTGATCCTCGCGCAAATCGCCCAAACCTCAATGGGATTCGTCGATACGGTGATGGCCGGTGGTTACAGCGCCACCGATATGGCCGCCGTCGCCATTGGCACCTCGGTGTGGCTGCCTGCCATTCTGTTCGGTCACGGCCTGCTGCTGGCGCTCACGCCGGTGATCGCCCAGCTTAACGGCTCAGGGCGGCGCGACCGCGTGGCCCATCAGGTCCAGCAAGGCTTCTGGCTGGCTGGCATGGTGTCGCTGTTAGTGATGTTGGTGCTGTGGAATGCCGGTTACATCATCCACGCCATGCACGATATTGACCCGCTGATGGCCGATAAAGCCGTCGGTTACCTGCGGGCGCTGCTGTGGGGCGCGCCGGGCTATCTGTTTTTTCAGGTGATGCGTAACCAGTGCGAAGGGCTGGCAAAAACCAAACCCGGCATGGTGATGGGCTTTATCGGCCTGTTGGTTAACATTCCGGTGAACTATATCTTTATTTACGGTCATTTCGGGATGCCGGAACTGGGCGGCGTCGGCTGCGGCGTGGCGACGGCGGCGGTGTACTGGGTGATGTTTATCGCCATGCGTTCTTACGTCACCCGCGCCCGTTCAATGCGCGATATTCGCAGCACCACAGGGTTCCAGAAACCAGACTGGTCAGTGTTGAAACGTCTGACCCAACTGGGTTTGCCCATCGCGCTGGCGCTGTTTTTCGAAGTCACGCTGTTTGCGGTCGTGGCATTGCTGGTATCCCCGCTGGGGATTGTCAACGTGGCCGGTCACCAGATCGCCCTTAACTTCAGCTCGCTGATGTTTGTATTGCCGCTGTCGCTGGGTGCGGCAGTGACCATCCGCGTGGGCTATCGACTGGGTCAGGGTTCAACCC
This sequence comes from Atlantibacter subterraneus, assembly GCF_007570865.1. GTDB lineage: Bacteria > Pseudomonadota > Gammaproteobacteria > Enterobacterales > Enterobacteriaceae > Atlantibacter > Atlantibacter subterraneus. The sequence goes on from NZ_VLPS01000009.1 coordinate 130,415, forward strand.
TGGAAGCGCAAACTGCCGCCCGGACCGGGCTGGGCGTCGGCGTGTGCATGGCGGTGTTTACCGCGCTGTTCACGGTGATTTTCCGCGAGCCTATCGCCCTGCTGTATAACGACAATCCGGCGGTTATCGCTCTTGCTACCCAGTTAATGCTGCTGGCGGCGATTTATCAGATCTCCGATTCCATCCAGGTGATCGGCAGCGGCATTCTGCGTGGTTATAAAGATACGCGTTCCATTTTCTTTATCACTTTTACCGCCTACTGGGTGCTGGGTTTGCCGAGCGGCTATATTCTGGCGCTGACCGACTGGGTCGTCGCGCCGATGGGTCCGGCGGGATTCTGGATGGGCTTTATTATCGGGCTGACCTCAGCGGCAATTTTGATGATGCTGCGAATGCGTTTCCTGCAGCGCCAGCCGTCTTCGGTGATTTTGCAGCGCGCGGCGCGCTAATGTTCAAGGGCATCTGCGGATGCCCTTTTAATTTCGGGCTAAGGCACTGATTACTTTCTCCCCGTTTTGCGCAGTTGCGCAGCAATCGCGTGAAATCCGGAAGAAAATTGCCATTTTCCCCTTGCAAGCCTCCAGGGCTGCCGCTAATATTCGTCCCCGCTGTCACACAGTAATGCGTTCATAGCTCAGTTGGTTAGAGCACCACCTTGACATGGTGGGGGTCGTTGGTTCGAGTCCAATTGAACGCACCATTCTCTACAATGCGTTCGTAGCTCAGTTGGTTAGAGCACCACCTTGACATGGTGGGGGTCGTTGGTTCGAGTCCAATCGAACGCACCATATTTTCTCGCGGTTTTCTTCTACTTATTCCCTGTTAGCCACATTGCGCATAGATCTGCGCTCAACCCTGTCTGAAACAGTTTCACAGAGTCGCGCAAACGCTATGGCACAGCCCGACTGGATGTTTTTTGTGATTGACGTGCAAACGGGACGCCGTTAAATACTGAGCCCTTGAAGATTGAGATTTACGGTCTGCATCGGCCCCTGAAAAAGGGGCGAAGATTTTGAGCAGCAGAGGTATTACTGTTGGGGCGCCAGCGCCTTAACCACCTTTTCCATGGCCTCGGTCGTGAGTTCGCTGCGTTTCATTTTTTGATTAGCGAGAGAAGTTCTGACCACGCCGGCAATGACAACGTGTTTAGGCTCCTGGCCCAGATCGCGCATTTCCAACACCACTTTGCCCACGACGCGGCACATTTCCTGGTATAACTCTTCATCTTTAACTATTTTGCTCATGCGTATCCACTTTCAACAATCCAGTTTTCAAAACGACTCTGGAAAATAGGGGCCACCTGACAACAGGCGGCCTTTATGCGATTAATTTTTAAGGGTGTAATCCAGCGTAATCTCAGCATTGAGCACTTTAGAAACCGGGCAGCCTTCTTTGGCTTTCTGGATGATTTCGTCGAATTCATTTTTATCGACGCCCGGCACAGAAACCTCACTGGTCAACGCGACTTTAGTGATTTCGAAACCACCGCCCGCTTTATCCAGCGAGACCACGGCTTTGGTATCAATAGACTGCGCTTTATGCCCCGCCTCGCCCAACATAAGCGAAAGCGCCATAGAGAAACAAGCCGCGTGCGCCGCGCCAATCAGCTCTTCCGGGTTGGTGCCTTTTGCGCCTTCGAAACGGGTATTAAAGCCGTAAGGCTGTTGGCTCAGCACTCCGCTCTCGGTGGTGACGGTGCCTTTACCGCTTTTGATATCGCCTTCCCAGTGTGCCTGACCGCTTTTTTGAATCGTCATCGTTACTCTCCTGTTTCGGGAACAAAGCCTAAGTATAGGAAAGATTAGCTAACCTGCCGGAGATGACGGGATGATGATGGGTCAATTAAATACGGAACAGATAAATCAATATCGTCAGTTTTTCTTCCGCTTTTAAGCGGCTAGATTGAAAGCATTCCCGAATGAGGAGAAACCATGATGATTGAACACTATCTGCAAAACCTGAAACAGGTCTGGGCTAGCGAGCCCCGTCGCCACTCCCCCTCGCCTTTTTATTTGTCCCCCGAGCAGCGGATCCGTATTTTGAGAGAATTGCTGTGCCCGGTCTCTAAGGCCAAATAATGCGCAAATCAGACGCATCTCTCCGGGTGCGTCTATAAATCGCCGGCTTAAAGATTTATTTCCTGTCCCCACAGAGCCGCAATGAGCGATCGATCACACTCTTATTAACAAAGTTTATTCAAACGCAACGTGTCGATAACAGTTGATTGTGAAACTGCCTGAAAAATTTATGAAACAGCGTTTTTATTTTCCTTCCTGCTGCGTTTGCCTTATACTAGCGCCGTTTCTAACTTGAATGGTTTCAGCATATTGGACGGCCTCAAATCTTATAATGAATTTGCCTACCTTTTCCTGGCTGAAACTTCAGCATACATTCCTCTGCACGCTTTTTTGATGTCACCTATTCTTATACGGTGCCACCAGCGCTTTAAAACACCTGATTCCGCCCATGGCATACGATGCTGTGGGGTAAAAATCCCTTATCCTTCTCAACGTTAAGATTAAAACTGTCATGAAAAAGACCAAAATTGTTTGCACCATCGGCCCGAAAACCGAATCTGAAGAGATGCTGTCCAAAATGCTCGACGCGGGCATGAACGTGATGCGTCTTAACTTCTCCCACGGTGACTATGACGAGCATGGCCAGCGCATCAAAAACCTGCGCAACGTGATGGCTAAAACCGGCAAGAAAGCAGCCATTCTGCTGGATACCAAAGGTCCGGAAATTCGTACCATCAAACTGGAAGGCGGCAACGACGTTTCGCTGAAAGCGGGCCAGACCTTCACCTTCACCACTGACAAAACTGTTGTCGGCAACAGTGAGACCGTTGCGGTTACCTATGAAGGCTTCACCAACGACCTGAGCGTCGGTAACACCGTACTGGTGGACGATGGCCTGATTGGTATGGAAGTGACGGCTATCGAAGGCAACAAGGTTATCTGTAAGGTTCTGAACAACGGCGACCTGGGCGAAAACAAAGGCGTTAACCTGCCTGGCGTTTCTATCGCTCTGCCGGCGCTGGCTGAGAAAGACAAAAAAGACCTGATCTTCGGTTGCGAGCAAGGCGTTGATTTCGTTGCGGCATCCTTTATCCGTAAGCGTTCCGACGTAGAAGAAATTCGCGCCCACCTGAAAGCCAACGGCGGCGAAGCTATCCAGATCATTTCCAAAATCGAAAACCAGGAAGGCCTGAACAACTTCGACGAAATCCTCGAAGCGTCTGACGGCATCATGGTTGCGCGTGGCGACCTGGGCGTTGAAATCCCGGTTGAAGAAGTGATCTTCGCCCAGAAGATGATGATCGAGAAATGCGTACGCGCCCGTAAAGTGGTGATCACCGCGACCCAGATGCTGGACTCGATGATCAAAAACCCGCGTCCGACCCGCGCAGAAGCCGGTGACGTGGCGAACGCCATCATCGACGGCACCGATGCCGTGATGCTGTCTGGCGAATCCGCCAAAGGTAAATACCCACTGGAAGCGGTCACCATCATGGCGACCATCTGCGAGCGTACCGATCGCGTAATGCAGAGCCGTCTGGACAACCATAACGGCAACCGCAAACTGCGCATCACCGAGGCCGTGTGCCGTGGCGCGGTTGAAACCGCTGAAAATCTGGAAGCCAACCTGATTGTTGTTGCAACCCAGGGCGGTAAATCCGCTAAAGCGGTCCGCAAATACTTCCCGAACGCCACCATCCTGGCACTCACCACCAACGAAATCACCGCCCGTCAGCTGGTGCTGAGCAAAGGCGTGGTTACGCAGCTGGTGAAAGAGATCGCGTCTACCGATGATTTCTATCGTCTGGGTAAAGAAGCGGCGCTGGAAAGCGGCCTGGCGAATAAAGGCGATGTGGTGGTAATGGTATCCGGCGCGCTGGTTCCGAGCGGCACAACCAATACTGCATCGGTACACGTTCTTTAATTAAAAACGTTAATTAATGCGTTAAAAAAGCACCTTCGGGTGCTTTTTTTATTTTCGCCATTAGCCAAATTAAATAAAAAATCAAATCGGATTGAGCTATTCAACAGAACAAAAATCTAAGATGAATCCGATGAAAAAAGACTGTTTTAACACACTTTTTTTAACAGAACAGAGAAATTCGCTGGTTCTTTGAGCGAACGATCAAAATTAAGTGGATTCTCATCAAAAAAATATTCTCAACCTAAAAAAGTTTGTGTAATACTTGTAACGCTACATGGAGATTAACTCAATCTAGAGGGTATTAATAATGAATCGTACTAAACTGGTACTGGGCGCGGTAATCCTGGGTTCTACTCTGCTGGCTGGTTGCTCCAGCAACGCTAAAATCGATCAGCTGTCTTCTGACGTTCAGACTCTGAACGCTAAAGTTGACCAGCTGAGCAACGACGTGAACGCAATGCGTTCCGACGTTCAGGCTGCTAAAGACGACGCAGCTCGCGCTAACCAGCGTCTGGACAACCAGGCTACTAAATACCGTAAGTAATAGTACCTGTGTTAAGAATGGCGCACATTGTGCGCCATTTTTTTTGCCCTTCTTTTACGCCCCGTTACTGCATCACCACGCCGTTTTGCCCACTTACTAACGTAATGTCCTGCTGAGGCTTCACCGCGTCCTGTGGCTGCGCTTTGACGCTCTGAATCGGTGCTACCGGCGTCAAGCCTGACGGCTGGCTCTGCATGCCGCTGACGTCCACGGGGTAACCCGCTCGCCGGGTGATGGCATTATCCACCGCCATGCTGTCGGTACGCCCGTCATCGATGAACTGCCCAAAGGCGGCGTTGATAGCGATGGGCAGGGTTTGCGGATTATCCCAGTCGTTTTTCGACAGCGGCTGGTGCACTTCAACATAGCGTTTGCCATCCGGCTCGACGCTGTACTTCACTGGCTCATCGATAATCTGCACGCGAGTCCCCCAGGCCGCCTGGCTAAACAGCGCTTTGATATCCGGCGCGCGCATGCGGATACAGCCGGAGCTAACCCGCATCCCGATGCTGCTGCGCACGTTGGTGCCGTGGATCAGATACTCACCGCCGCCCTGTTCCAGACGCAGCGCGAAGCGCCCTAACGGGTTATTTGGCCCGGCAGGCACCACGGCAGGCAGTTTGATGCCCTGCGCCAGCGAGCGCGCCCGAATATTGGCGGTCGGCGTCCAGGTCGGATTAGGGATTTTCTGGCTGATGCGGGTAACCATCACCGGGGTTTCACGCCCCAGTTGACCAATTCCCAGCGGGTAGACCTCGACCCGGTTCTGCCCTGGCGGATAGTAGTACAGCCGCAGCTCTGCCAGATTAATCACAATCCCCTCGCGCGGGGTATCCGGCAGGATCATTTGCGAAGGAATAATCAGCGGCGTGCCCGGTTTAGGCAGCCAGGGGTCAACGGTATTGTTGGCCTCAATCAGCGACAGCACGCCGGTTTCAAACTTCTCGGCGATGTATTCGAGGCTTTTACCGTCATTGGGCACAACATAGGTTTGGTTATGGCCAATGATGCGGCTGCCTGGCGGCGGCAGCGGATAATCCACGGCAAACGCCGCCTGTGAGGCACCCAGTAGTATTGATAGCGTTATTGGAGTTAAAGAGACCGCGCGTTTCATATAATTATTTCCTGTGTTCACCGACAGAACGCCGGAATGCTGAAAGAACACGAGGCGACTCATCGCCTCGCATAACAGGATGAAAGCAATCTCTTTGAGTTTAGCTAAGTTCTGCGGCCCTGGCGCGAATTGCGCGGATCATCGCTTCAAGACCCTGCGAGCGCGACGGGGTGAGATGTTGCGTCAGCGCCATTTGTTCAAACCACGGGCGCACGTCAAAGGCGACGATGTCCTGGGCGGTCATCTGCTGATACAGCGCGAAGACCACCGCAATCAGCCCTTTAACGATGGCGGCATCGCTGTCGCCCTGCAATTCGATGACGCCGTCGTCGCGCTGATTCAGCACAATCCACACCTGGCTCTGGCAGCCCTGAATTTTATTTTCCGCGCGGTGCGCTTCATCGCTGAGCGCCGGCAAACGTTGGCCCAGTTCAATGATGTAAAGATACTTCTCTTCCCAGTTGGCGCAGCGATTGAAGTTGCGCAGCAGTTTTTCACGTTCCGGCAATGTTGCCATCAGAATCTCCCTGTTAGCCCAACAGACGATGGATGCGGATTAGCCCCGCCACCAGCCTGTCGACCTCTTCTTCAGTGTTGTACATCGCCAGCGACGCGCGGCACATCGCCGGTACGCCGTAAAAATCCATCAGCGGCATGGCGCAGTGGTGGCCGGTGCGCACCGCAATGCCATAGTTATCTAAAAAGCTCCCGACGTCATAGGCGTGATGCTTACCAAGATTAAAGGCAATCACTCCAAGCCGCGACGCAGGGCCATACAGCGTGAGGTCCGGCACCTTTGCAAGTTCATCAAGGGCGTAACGCATCAGCGTCTGTTCGTATTCGGAAATGTTCTCCAGGCCGATCTCCCCGACGTACTGGATCGCCGCGCCCAGGCCGATAATCCCGGCGGTATTCGGCGTCCCGGCTTCAAAGCGCCACGGGGCCGCCGTCCAGGTAGTGCCTTCGGTCAGGCTGACGGTAGCGATCATCGCCCCGCCCCCTTCCCACGGCGGCATGGCCTGCAAAATCTCTTCTTTCACGTACAGCACGCCGATGCCCGTCGGGCCGTAGAGCTTGTGGCCCGAGAACACGTAGAAATCGCAGCCCAGCGCCTTGACGTCAATGGGGTGATGCATCACCGCCTGAGCGCCGTCAATCAGCACTTTGACCCCCGACTGATGCGCCAGCTTAATCATTTCAGCGATCGGGTTTTCGGTGCCCAGCACGTTGGAAACCTGGGTAATGGCCAGCAGTTTGGTATTGGCGTCAATCAGCCCCGGCAGCCGCTCAAGCTGGAGCGTACCGTCCTGATTGAGCGGGATCACCCGCAGCTCTGCCCCGGTACGTTTGCACAGCATCTGCCACGGCACGATATTAGCGTGATGCTCCATGGTGGAGATGATGATGTTATCCCCGGCGGAGACCGCGCTCATGCCCCAGCTGTTGGCCACCAGGTTAATCCCCTCGGTGGTGCCGCGCACAAACACGATCTCTTCCGGCGATGCTGCGCCAATAAAGCGCGCCACCTGGCTGCGCACGTTTTCCATCCGCTCGGTGGCTTCGGCGCTCAGGGTATGGATGCCCCGATGCACCGCCGCGTAGCCGTGGCGATATAGTTCCGACTGCGCGTCGATCACCGCGTTGGGTTTCTGGGCGCTGGCGGCGCTGTCGAGATAGGCCAGCGGTTGCCCGTTGACTTCCCGGGTCAGCACCGGGAAATCGGCGCGGACCTGTTCAACGTTATAACTCATGCCTCACCTCCCAGGCGCTCCTCAATCCGGGCCAGCACCTGCTGTTTCACTACGTCATCGGTTACCGACTCGGTCAGTTCGGCGGCGAAGGCGTAAATAATCATCTTCTGGGCCGAGATCTGGTCGATCCCGCGCGAGCGCAGATAGAACATCTGTTCGTCGTCGATGCGCCCGACGGTCGCGCCGTGGCTGCACTTAACGTCGTCTGCGTAAATCTCAAGTTGCGGCTTGGTATCCACTTCCGAAAGTCGCCCCAACAGCAGGTTGTTGTTGGTCATCTGTCCGTCGGTTTTCAGCGCATGCTTCGCCACCTTAATCAGGCCGTTGAACACCGCTTTACCGCGATCCCTGGCGATGACTTTATGCAGCTGACGGCTGTTGCAGTAGCCCTTGTTATGCTCCAGCCAGGTACGGCTGTCGCACACTTCGTTATTCACCGGCAGCGCCAGGCTATTGACCCGCAGGGTGATGTTTTCGCCGTTGAGCTGGGTACTGGTATTGTGGCGCAGCACCGCGCCGCCCAGCAGGAAGCTGCTACTCAGCACCGACGCATCCTGCTCCAAAAGCAGATCGTTATGGGCGAAGTGGTGGCACACCGGGTTTTCAAACGCCAGCTTATAGTGATGCAGCTGGCTGTTGGCACCGCCTTCAATGGTCAGGCGCGAACCGGTAAAGTGGCGCAGCGCATCAAGACTGACGTAGTGCTCATACACCGTTGCCTGCGCCCCGCTCTCCAGCACCAGATGGTGGCGGTAATGGGCGGTGCTGATCTCATCGCCATCGCGCCCGCTGCTGAGGTGCATTAACAGCAGCGGCTTCTCCGGCTGCTGGTTGCGCTTGACGCGAATATGGGTCACCGAGCGCGCCAGGCTTTCCGTGAGATGCAAAAACACTTCCGGCTGAACGGCGGGCGGCAGGCTGTCGCGCTGGTCGTTGATGGCGATTTCGAATCCGCTGTTGCTGGCGTCGTCGCTCAGCGAGGGGTCATATTCGCCGTCAACGAACACCAGTTTGATTGCCTCTACTGGCAGGGCCAGACGCTGAACCTGCGCTATATCCACCGGCTGACGCGCCGGGGCGACGAAGTTGCGCTCCAGCAGGCCGTTCAACGGCGTATATTTCCAGTTTTCATGTTTACGGCCCGGCAGCCCTTCGCGCAGCAGCTGTTGCAGGTGCTCCTGCGCCTGTGGAGAGCGCGTTTCGCGTTCGGCCTCAAACAGGCGGTGCCATTGTTGCAGTGCGTTAGCGCTGTTCGGTAAGCCAGCCATAGCCTTGCTCCTCCAGTTGTTTCACCAGGGTGAAATCGCCGGACTTCACGATGCGCCCCTGATAAAGCACGTGTACATAGTCGGGCTTGATGTAATCAAGAATGCGCTGGTAGTGGGTCACGATGATGAACGAGCGCTTGCCGTCGCGCAGGGCGTTAACGCCGTCGGCCACGATCTTCAGGGCGTCAATGTCCAGCCCGGAGTCAGACTCATCCAGAATGCACAGATCCGGCTCCAGCACCGCCATTTGCAGGATGTCGTTACGCTTTTTCTCGCCGCCGGAAAACCCGACGTTAACCGAACGGGTCAACAAATCTTCCGGCATCTTCAGCAGCTTGATTTTTTCTTCCATCAAATCCTGGAAATCGAAGCGATCGAGCTCTTCCTGTCCACGGTATTTACGCACCGCGTTCAGCGCGGTTTGCAGGAAGAACTGGTTGCTGACACCCGGGATCTCAACCGGATACTGAAACGCCATAAAAATGCCTTCCCCGGCGCGATCTTCCGGGTCCAGTTCCAGCAGGTCTTTGCCTTTGAAATGCACGTCGCCGCCAGTTACTTCATAGTCTTCCCGTCCCGCCAGGGTCGCCGACAGGGTGCTCTTCCCGGAACCGTTGGGCCCCATGATGGCGTGCACTTCGCCTGGCCGCACCTCAAGGGATAAACCACGCAGGATCTGCTTATCTTCAACGCTAACTTCTAGATCTTTAATACTTAACATTTCGTATCCTTATGGCTTAACCGACGCTGTGCTCAAGGCTGATGGCTAATAATTTTTGGGCTTCCACCGCGAACTCCAGCGGCAGCTCGGAGAACACATCCTTACAGAAGCCGTTGACGATCATTGAGATGGCGTCGTCTTCGCTGATACCGCGTTGCAGGCAGTAGAACAGCTGGTCTTCGCCAATGCGCGAGGTGGTGGCCTCGTGCTCCAGCTGCGCCGAGTTGTTGCGGCACTCCACGTACGGGAAGGTATGCGCCCCGCAGTCCGGGCCAATCAGCATTGAGTCGCACTGGGTAAAGTTACGCGCGTTGGTGGCGGTCGGCATGATTTTCACCAGCCCGCGATAGCTGTTCTGGCTGTGCCCCGCCGAAATCCCTTTCGAGATAATCGTCGATTTGGTGTTTTTGCCGATATGGATCATCTTGGTGCCGGTATCGGCCTGCTGGTGCCCGCTGGTCAGCGCCACCGAGAAGAATTCGCCGATAGAGTTATCCCCACGCAGAATGCAGCTTGGGTATTTCCAGGTGATGGCGGAGCCGGTCTCGGACTGGGTCCAGGACATCTTGCTGTTCTCGCCTTCGCACAGCGCGCGCTTGGTAACGAAGTTTAAAATCCCGCCGGTGTTGTTATCACCGGGGAACCAGTTCTGCACCGTGGAGTATTTCACCTCCGCGTCTTTATGGATGATCACTTCCACCACCGCCGCGTGCAGCTGGTAGCTGTCGCGCACCGGAGCGGAGCAACCTTCGATATAGCTAACGTAGCTGCCTTCGTCGGCGATCAAAATGGTGCGCTCGAACTGACCGGTTTTTTCCGCGTTAATGCGGAAATAGGTCGACAGCTCCATCGGGCAGCGCACCCCTTTCGGGATGTAGATAAAGGTGCCGTCAGAGGCCACCGCCGCGTTCAGCGCCGCGAAGAAGTTGTCGTTAGACGGCACCACGGTACCCAGATACTGACGCACCAGCTCCGGGAACTCGTGGATAGCCTCGCCGAAGGAGCAGAAGATAATCCCCTGGTCGGCCAGCTTTTCGCGATAGGTGGTGGCGACCGACACCGAGTCAAAAATGGCGTCCACCGCCACTTCTTTGCCCTCGCGCACCGGCACGCCGAGCTGCTCGAAGGCTTTTTCCACTTCGTCGGTTAAATAGCTGTTGCTGCCGGTCTGCTGGACCGCGCCCGGCTGGGATTCGCAGTTATCATCGCAGTTGCCGCAGGACGGCGCAGAGTAATAGCTGTAATCCTGATAGTTCAGCTTATCGTAATGGGCCTTGAGCCAGTGCGGCTCCTCCATCTCCAGCCACGCGTGATACGCGTCGAGACGGAATTGCAGCATCCAGTCGGGTTCGTTACGGCGCGCAGAGATCGCCCGCACTACCTCTTCGTTAATGCCTTTTGCCAGCTCATCGGTCTGTAACCGGGTAAAAAAGCCCTCTTTATAATTGAGGTGCCCGGTCCAGGTTTTGACATCGTCAGTTGCTTCAATATTACGAGACATAATTAATCCGCCTGGACCCCAAAACTTTCGCCGCAGCCGCATTCGTTCTGGGCTTTGGGGTTATGGAATTTGAACAGTTGATTTAATCCTTCGCGCACATAATCGACTTCCGTGCCATCGATAAACGGCATGGCCGACAGCGGCACGTACAGCCGCGCCCCATCCTGCTCGAACAGCAGATCGTCTTTATGGGGTTCTTTCACGGTATCCAGCACATAGCCGAAGCCCGCGCAGCCGGTTTGTTTGATGCCAAGGCGTATACCCAGCATGCCTTCCTGCCCCGCCGTCAGCTTGCGGACGTGCTCCGCCGCCTCGGGCGTCAGAGTCAGTCCCTGCCAGGCGAATTCTTTCGGATCGAAGTTATCAGTTTGCACATCCATCGTTCACCTCATTGATTCAAAGCCCACAGGCCGATAGCCCTATGTTAGTGATAACTATTCTCAATACAACATTCTGGTAACAGGGGTATTCGCGGAATGCTGCATTTTTGGGCGTCTTTACTAAGGATAGACCCTCACAGCAGTCTTGCAGATGGCGATGCGTGCGGTTTAGTCAATTGAAATAAAAGGCATTTTGATATGCGAAATGGGCATGTCGCGGGACAAGAAAAAGATGTATAGATAATACCTATTTATGTGATTAGGTAACAAAATTACCGATGCACAGATCCAGCTTTTTGTTGGATCGTCACTCAGGCAAAAGCATTAGACCTGTATAATTTTGTACATTTTCACCCATAAGCGAATAATTATTACCGCTACGCTTCACTCTGAGGGATAAAAATTACAGCTCGTTGATTTTACTGATGAAAATATTTTCCACATTTTTCTGGAATATCGCTAATACTTATCTCCGGTCAACGTTAAACCCTTTAAACATTGTCGTAGAGGTGCAATAGATGCAGTTTGTGAGTGAAAGTAGCGTGATGTCTGAACAAAACTTTGATTTTCTTGCATTTAGTTTCGCCGGGATGCAATTACGCGGCAGGGATGTGAATCTGGATAATATTACCGGCCTGATGGAGCATGAAAGCAAAATCTGGTTCCGGAATCGGTATGATTACTACCTGAATCAGTTCAGAAATGGGTTGGCAACTCACAATTAATTGCGCATCAACCGGGTAGCGTTCGCTACCCGGCCTGTCTGGCGGAAACACTCGCCACCAACGTAACGTTAAAAATTACAACGGCCTGACGGGCCTGTCCGGATCTTCAATGTCCGGGACATCGGGGTCGATGTCGTCTTCCGGAAGCCGATCGGGGTCTTCAATATCGGGAACATCCGGGTCCAGGGGATCGTAATCATCAGGCGGCAAACGTTCAGGGTCATCGGTGATCGGTCTGTCCGATGGGATCGGATCGTAATCAGGGCGCTGAGACATATTACCTCCGGCTACTCGATAAAAAGCTACTGTTCGCTATTTCCTGTTTTCCCGGGTTCGTCTTCCTTCCAAATCAAACCATTTATCGGGATCTTTCGGTGGTTCTTTGTTCATGCTTAAAACGAGGCATTTCATGGCCGGCTCCGCAGGATAAGCAGTACATGCTGCGACTGAAGTATAGGCACGGCGCGGCATTCCGGCGAGCGGAGCGGGATCGGATTCGTCTCTATTCGGGCCAGTTTATTGACCCGAACAGGGGTTTTACACCACCGAGGTGGTCAGGCGGGAAGTACAGCAGAGTTTGTTTTGTTCATCGAAAATATCGATTTGCCACACCTGGTGTCGACGGCCAACGTGCACCGCGCGGCACACGCCACGCACGATGCCCGCCCGGGCGGAGCGCAGGTGGTTGGCGTTGACTTCCAGCCCCACCACCCGCTGTTCCCCCTCGGTGCACAGATAGCCCGCCACCGAGCCAAGGGTTTCCGCCAGCACCACCGACGCACCGCCGTGCAGCAGCCCAAACGGCTGGCGGGTGCGGCTGTCCACCGGCATGGTGGCTTCCAGCGAATCGTCGCCGATATGGCTGAAGGTAATATCCAACAGCCCCACCATATTGTCGTGCCCCATCGCGTTGAGGGCTTCCAGCGTCGCGCTGCGTTTCCAGATCATCCCAGTATCTCCAGCATTGCCTGTAAGGGGTGACGCACGCCGTTGCCTTCGATGCGCTTCACCTGGCTGCGGCAGGAGTAGCCGGTCGCCAGGCAGCGGTTGCGCGGCAGGCGCTGCATCGCCTGATGCCACGACAGCTCGTAAATTCCCAGCGAGTTGGCGTGATTGTTAATTTCGTGGCCGTAGGTGCCCGCCATGCCACAACAGCCGACGCTGACATTTTCCAGCTTCGCACCAAGATGGGCGAACAGCGCCGCCCACTGCCCCGTCGCGCCGGGCAGCGCGGTCACTTCGGTACAGTGGCCAAACAGATACCAGGATTCGCCCACCACCGGTGCCGCCACTTTATTTTCAAATACCCGCAGCAGCCATTCGTGAACCAGCAGCACGTTGAAATCACCGCGCGCCTCACCGATAGCCTGGCGGTACTCGTCGCGATAGCACAGCACCAGCGCCGGATCGACGCCCACCATCGGCATCCCGAGTTGGGCCACACGGTTAAGAAATTCAGAGGTTTTGCGCGCGGTACGGGCAAAGCGATCGAGGAAGCCTTTAATATGCTGCGCTTTACCGTTTGGCGAGAACGGCAGTACCACCGGATTAAAGCCCAGCTTCTCGATCAGCCGGACAAAATCCGCCACCACTTGCGCGTCGTAATAGCTGGTGAACGGGTCCTGCACCACCAGTACGGTGCGGTCGCGCTCGGCAAAGCTCAGCCCTTCAAGATCTTCCAGCGTCATATTGGCGCTGCGGTGGCCCACCAGCTGCTGTTGCAGCGTCGGGGTGGACAGCAGCGGTAAATCCACCATGCCGATATGCTTCGCCGACAGATCTTTCACCCACGGCTGACTCATAAAGAAGTTGAATACTTTTGGCGCGCGGGCCATCAGCGGCGCGTAGCTCTCGACGGTCGCCACAAAGTGATCGCGTACCGGGCGCAGATAGCGGGTGTGATACAGCTGTAAGAAGCGCGAGCGGAACTCCGGCACGTCGATTTTAATCGGGCACTGGGTCGAGCAGGCTTTGCAGGCCAGGCAACCGGACATCGCCTCTTTGACCTCGTGGGAAAAGTCATACTCGCCTCTTTGCGCATGCCATGTGTTGCGGGTGCGCTCAATCAGGGTGCGCAGGCTGGCGCGTTTCTCCGGCAGGCTTTTTTCCAGCTTGATCGGGTCGACGCCGCGATCTTCCAGCAACCGCAGCCATTCACGCACCAGCGTGGCGCGCCCTTTCGGGGAGTGAATGCGATTGCTGGTGATTTTCATCGACGGGCACATCGGGCTCTTCACGTCGAAGTTAAAGCACAGGCCGTTGCCGTTGCACTCCATCGCCCCGCGCCAGGCGCTGCGAACCGCGATAGGGATTTGCCGGTCGAAAGTGCCGCGCTTGACGTCATCGACCTTTTTCATCGGCGCGTCAATACCCGCTGGCGGGCAGATTTTGCCCGGGTTTAAGCGATTATTCGGGTCGAACACCGCTTTAATCACCCGCAGTTCGTGGTACAGCTCATCGCCGAAAAACGCCGGGCTGTACTCGGCGCGAAAGCCTTTACCGTGTTCGCCCCACAGCAGGCCGCCGTATTTCGCGGTCAGTGCCACCACTTCGTCGGAGATGCGCTTCATCAGCACTTCCTGATGCGGGTCGCACATGTCCAGCGCCGGGCGCACGTGCAGTACGCCCGCATCCACGTGGCCGAACATGCCGTAGCTCAGGCCGTGGCCGTCCAGCAGCGCGCGAAATTCAACGATATAATCCGCCAGATTTTCCGGCGGCACGCAGGTGTCTTCGGCAAACGGGATCGGCTTTGCCAACCCCTTAGCGTTGCCCAGCAGCCCGACCGCTTTTTTACGCATCGCGTAGATGCGCTCGACGCCCGCTAAATCGGCGCACACCTGCCAGCCGATCACCCCGCCTTCACCGCGCGCCATCAACTCATCCAGACGGGCGCACAGCGCCATCACCTGGCTGTCAATCAGCGCTTCATCGTCCCCGGCGAATTCAACGATATTCAGCCCAAGCAGATCTTTATCCGGCACATCGGTAATCAACTCTTTTACCGAATGCCAGACGATATCTTCCCGCGCCAGGTTAAGCACTTTGGAATCGACGGTTTCAACCGACAGCGCCTGGGCCTGCACCATAAACGGCGCGTTGCGCAGCGCGGAGTCGAACGAATCATACTTCACGTTTACCAGCTGGCGCACTTTGGGCAGCGGCGTGATATCCAGCCGCGCTTCGGTGATAAACGCCAGAGTGCCTTCCGAACCGGTAAGAATGCGTGTCAGGTTAAAGCGGCTCATATCGTCGCTGTAGACGTTTTTCAGGTCATAGCCGGTCAGGAAGCGGTTGAGTTTTGGGAATTTCGCCAGGATCAGCGGACGCTGTTCGCGGCAGCGCTCCACCACGGTTTTATAGATGCGGCCAATCGGTCCCGGCTCGCGGCCCATCTCTTCCGCCAGCGTGGCAGACATCTCATGGGTATCAAGAATATCGCCGCCCAGCAGCACCGCGCGCACGCCTAAGACGTGATCGGAGGTTTTCCCGTACACCAGCGAGCCCTGCCCGGAGGCGTCGGTGTTGATCATGCCGCCAAGAGTGGCGCGGTTACTGGTAGAAAGTTCCGGCGCGAAGAAATAGCCGTAGGGTTTGAGGTACTGATTAAGCTGGTCTTTGATCACGCCCGCTTCAACCCGCACCCAGCCCTCTTCCGGGTTAATCTCCATGATGCGGTTCATATAGCGCGACATATCAACAATGATGCCGCTGTTCAGCGCCTGGCCGTTGGTGCCGGTGCCGCCGCCGCGCGGGGTAAACACCAGCGAGGCAAAGCGCGCTTCATCCGCCAGCCGGGCGATCAGCGCCACGTCAGCCGTGGAGCGCGGGAACAGCACCGCATCGGGTAAAAGCTGATAAATACTGTTGTCGGTCGCCATGGTAAGGCGATCGGCATAGCTGGTGGCGGTATCGCCGGTAAACCCGTGTTGCTCCAGTGCCTGCAAAAAGTTGACGACCAGCTGAACTAACCCTGGCGCCTGAGAAATTTGTGGGATCATTAGCCTTAAACCTGCCACATCGAGAAGTTGTGAGTTGCGAGCCTGCTACAACAAGCCTCGTTGTCATCATTGGAAGTTATCGTTTGCGTGACGACACCACGTTTGTATCACACTTTTTCGGACTCGCCCACGAGATTTAACGGCGGTTTTAGACTCGTAAAAACGCCTGAAATCACTCATCATTTATCAGCATCAACTCAATGCAACTTTTCGCGCCGTCGGTTTGGCGCATCACCTTGTGAAGGTCAATATGATTAATTCTCGTCAACCCATGGACGTGCCGCAAACGCTACTGTCCGTGCTGTTTTTATCGATCATGATTATTGCCTGCCTGTGGATTGTGCAGCCGTTTATTCTGGGCTTCGCCTGGGCGGGAACGGTGGTGATCGCCACCTGGCCGGTACTGATCCGCCTGCAGCGGATTTTGTGGGGCCGCCGCTCGCTGGCGGTGCTGGTGATGACGCTGCTGCTGATCCTGCTGTTCGTGATCCCTATCGCCCTGCTGGTCAACAGCCTGGTGGACAACAGCGGCCCGCTGATTGACTGGGTATCCAAAGGCCAGACCGGCATGCCGGATCTGGACTGGCTGAACAGCATCCCACTGATTGGCTCCAAACTTTATTCCGGCTGGCACAACCTGTTGGAAAGCGGCGGCAGCGCCATCATGGCCAAAGTACGCCCCTATATCGGCAGCACCACCACCTGGTTTATCGGCCAGGCGGCGCACGTCGGGCGGCTGGTGATGCACTGCGCGCTGATGCTGCTGTTTAGCGCCCTGCTGTACTGGCGCGGCGAGCAGGTCGCTTACGGCATTCGCCACTTCGCGATTCGTCTCGCGGCCAAACGCGGCGACGCGGCAGTGCTGCTGGCGGGCCAGGCAATCCGCGCGGTAGCGCTGGGCGTGGTGGTCACCGCGCTGGTGCAGGCGGTGCTGGGCGGCATTGGCCTGGCAATCACCGGCGTTCCGTACGCCGCCGTATTAACGGTGGTCATGGTGCTCAGTTGCCTGGTGCAGTTAGGGCCGCTGCTGGTGTTGATCCCGTCAATTATCTGGTTGTACTGGACCGGCGACACCACCTGGGGCACGGTGCTGCTGGTGTGGAGCTGCGTGGTGGGGCTGATGGATAACGTCATCCGCCCGATGCTGATCCGCATGGGCGCTGACCTGCCGATGATTCTGATTCTCTCCGGCGTGATCGGCGGGCTGATCGCTTTTGGTATGATTGGCCTGTTTATCGGCCCGGTGCTGCTGGCGGTTTCCTGGCGGCTATTCTCAGTCTGGGTTCAGGAAGCACCCGCCCCGCAGCAGTCCACCAGCGAAGCGATTAACTCACTGGAACAGCAAAACCTTCCTCTTGATAAATAACCCGATCGGGCGAAGCCATTCGCCCGATACTTTAGCAAATCTAATCATTAGCCGCTGCGTTTTTACCCATCACCATCTCGAAGCCTTGTGCCGCTTAACATTCCGTGTCGCAAATCATTTACCTTTAGTTAACGATTGGGACGAATCTGATCGACGCTGGAAGTGGGTCTACCTACAATCAAATCACGGTTATGAATCAACGCGTTGATTTATAAGCATGGAAATCCCCTGAGTGAAACAACGAATTGCTGTGTGTAGTCTTTGCCCATCTCCCACGATGGGCTTTTTTTTACTTAAAATTTGAGTATTCAGGCGCGTAATTGATTAAGGAATTCAACAAATAAGCCAGACGGGAGAACAGCGCGGAAACAAAAAAAGGCGGCTAAATCAGCCGCCTGAGGGAAGGATTAAAGATTATTTACGCAGTTCAGCCAGGCTCAGCCAGGTCTGCACCACCGTATCCGGGTTCAGGGAGAGGCTGTCGATACCCTCTTCCATCAGCCAGGCAGCGAAATCTTCATGGTCGGACGGACCCTGACCGCAAATGCCCACGTATTTCCCCTGTTTTTTCGCGGCGCGGATCGCCATGGAAAGCAGCGCTTTCACCGCGTCGTTACGCTCGTCGAACAGTTCAGATACCACGCCGGAATCGCGATCCAGGCCGAGCGCCAACTGGGTCATATCGTTGGAGCCGATAGAGAAGCCGTCGAAGTATTCGAGGAACTGCTCCGCCAGCAGGGCATTGGACGGGATTTCGCACATCATGATGACTTTCAGCCCGTTCTCGCCGCGCTTCAGCCCCTGACGCTCCAGCTCTTCCACCACCGCTTTGGCCTGGTCAACGGTACGCACAAACGGCACCATCACTTCTACGTTAGTGAGGCCCATCTCGTTACGCACCCGCTTAACGGCTTCACACTCCAGCGCGAAGCAGTCGCGGAAGCTGTCGGAGACATAGCGTCCCGCACCACGGAAGCCCAGCATCGGGTTCTCTTCATGCGGCTCGTAGCGCTCACCGCCTACCAGGTTGGCATATTCGTTGGATTTAAAGTCAGACATCCGCACAATCACGCGTTTCGGGTAGAACGCCGCGCCCAGGGTAGCGATGCCTTCGGTCAGACGGCCAATGTAAAACTCCACCGGCGAGTCATAACCTTTCATCATCTCCTTGATCTCTTTTTGCAGCCCAGGCTCCTGCTGGTCAAACTCCAGCAGCGCGCGCGGATGCACGCCGATCATCCGGTTGATGATGAATTCAAGACGCGCCAGGCCAACGCCTTCGTTCGGCAGGCAGGCGAAGTCAAACGCGCGGTCCGGGTTGCCGACGTTCATCATCACCTTCAGCGGTAGGTCCGGCATGGTGTCGACGCTGGAGCTTTTCACGCTGAAGTCGAGCAGCTCGGCGTAGACGTAGCCGGTATCCCCTTCGGCGCAGGAGACGGTAACGTTCTGGTCATCTTTCATGCGCTCGGTGGCGTCGCCGCAGCCGACCACCGCCGGGATGCCCAGCTCACGGGCGATAATCGCCGCGTGGCAGGTGCGCCCGCCGCGGTTGGTCACGATGGCCGCCGCCTTTTTCATGATCGGCTCCCAGTCCGGGTCGGTCATGTCGGTGACCAGCACGTCGCCCGGCTGGATGCGGTTCATTTCGCTGATGTCGTGGATCACTTTCACCGCGCCGGAGCCGATGCGGTGGCCGATGGCGCGGCCTTCGGCGATGATATTGCCGTGGGCGTTCAGAGTATAACGCTCCATCACCTGGCCCCGGGAACGTACGGTTTCCGGACGCGCCTGGACAATAAACAGCTTGCCGGTGTGGCCGTCTTTGGCCCATTCGATATCCATCGGGCGGCCATAGTGTTTCTCAATCAGTACCGCCTGCTTCGCCAGCTCCTGCACCTCGTCATTGGTGATGCAGAAGCGGTCGCGTTGTTCCTGCGGCACGTCTTCAATTTGTACCTGCTTGCCATGCTCCTGAGTCGCAGCATAGGTCATGCGGATTTTTTTCGAGCCCATGGTACGGCGCACAATCGCCGGACGGCCCGCTTCAAGGGTCGGCTTGTGAACGTAGAATTCATCCGGGTTCACCGCACCCTGCACCACCATTTCGCCAAGGCCCCACGCGCCGGTGATAAACACCACCTGGTCGAAGCCGGATTCGGTATCGATGGAGAACAGCACGCCTGACGCGGCCAGGTCGGAACGCACCATACGCTGCACGCCCGCCGACAGCGCCACGCCGCGGTGGTCGTAACCCTGATGCACGCGATAGGAGATGGCGCGGTCGTTAAACAGCGAGGCAAACACGTGCTTCACCGCCACCATCACCGCATCAATGCCCTGCACGTTCAGGAAGGTTTCCTGCTGACCGGCGAACGACGCGTCCGGCATGTCTTCCGCGGTGGCGGAGGAACGTACCGCGAAGGAGGCGTCGGCATCATCGGCGGACAGCTGGTTATAGGCATCACAAATCGCCTGTTCAAGTTCAGGCTGGAACGGGGTATCAATCACCCACTGACGGATCTGCGCACCGGCTTTGGCCAGTTCGGATACATCATCGATGTCGGTTTTATCCAGCAACTCATAAATGCGCTGGTTAACGCCGCTTTGGTCGAGGAACTGATTAAACGCATCAGCGGTAGTAGCAAACCCGTTTGGCACGGAAACACCCACGCCGGACAGGTTTGTAATCATTTCACCCAGGGAGGCATTTTTGCCCCCAACTCTGTCTACATCATTCATGCCGAGTTGGTTATACCAAAGCACTAGCGGTGACGAGCCATTGTTGGACATCGAAACAATCCTTTTGTGATATTTGATAGGGGTAAATAAATATC
Source organism: Atlantibacter subterraneus (assembly GCF_007570865.1). GTDB lineage: Bacteria > Pseudomonadota > Gammaproteobacteria > Enterobacterales > Enterobacteriaceae > Atlantibacter > Atlantibacter subterraneus. The sequence goes on from NZ_VLPS01000009.1 coordinate 150,565, forward strand.
TGACGACGCATTAAGCCTGGCATATTTAGCCGGTCGGGAAAAACGGTGAATCGTTCAAGCAAATTAAAAAATGTTCATCGCAATGTGCAAACGCTCAAAAATCTAACTTATTGATTAGAAACAGGTCATTAATATACCCATGGTTTAAAAGGAAATATCGAAAAATGAAATCCGCTTTTCATAATAAATAAAAACACCATTTCATTTTTAAAAAATGAGAGGATCGCTATGTCTGAATAGCAAGATTTAAATTATCCTTTAAGGATATTCCCAATTTCATCAGGACGTTATTATGGACAGCAGTGTCGATCGCCACGTGTTTTATATTTCCGACGGAACGGCAATTACCGCCGAAGTGCTGGGCCATGCGGTGATGTCGCAGTTCCCGGTGTCCATTAACAGTATCACCCTGCCGTTTGTAGAAAATGAAAGCCGCGCCAAAGCGGTAAAAGAGCAGATCGACGCGATTTATCAGCAGACCGGCGTGCGTCCGCTGGTGTTTTATTCGATTGTGATGCCGGATATTCGCGCCATCATTCTGCAAAGCGAAGGCTTCTGTCAGGACATCGTCCAGGCGCTGGTGGCCCCGCTGCAACAGGAGATGAAACTCGATCCGACGCCCATCGCCCACCGCACCCACGGCCTGAATGCCGCCAACCTGAATAAATACGACGCGCGTATCGCCGCCATTGATTACACCCTGGCGCATGATGACGGCATTTCGATGCGCAACCTCGATCAGGCACAGGTGATTTTGCTGGGCGTATCGCGCTGCGGTAAAACCCCCACCAGTTTGTATCTGGCGATGCAGTTTGGCATCCGCGCCGCCAACTACCCCTTTATTGCCGACGATATGGATAACCTTAACCTTCCTGCGGCGTTAAAACCGCTCCAGCACAAGCTGTTCGGCCTGACGATTAACCCGGAACGCCTGGCAGCCATTCGTGAAGAGCGCCGCGAAAACAGCCGCTACGCCTCAATGCGTCAGTGCCGGATGGAAGTGGCGGAAGTAGAAGCCCTGTACCGTAAGCACCAAATCCCGTATCTCAACAGTACTAACTATTCGGTGGAAGAGCTGGCGACAAAACTGTTGGATATCATGGGGCTCAATCGCCGCATGTACTAATTTACTAGTACAAAAGCGCATTTTTCTGTGTTAGGGTGTCGCGCATTGTGGCCCATCGCAGCCGCTTATCTTGAAATCAATCAGGATTGGTTTATTGTGATGCCCATCACTTCCCGGTACTGAAGCCGTTGAAGCACAAAATTTTGAGACACCCATGAATAAAACTGACGAACTCCGCACGGCGCGGATCGATTCGCTGGTGACGCCAGCCGAACTCGCCCAGCGCTACCCCGTTTCTGCCAGCGTCGCTGAACACGTCATCGCCTCACGCCGTCGCATCGAGAAAATTTTAAACGGCGACGATAAGCGCCTGCTGGTGATTATTGGCCCCTGCTCAATCCACGATGTCGACGCCGCCATGGATTACGCGGCGCGTTTACAGACTTTGCGCGAGAAATACCAGTCGCGGCTGGAAATCGTAATGCGCACCTATTTCGAGAAACCGCGCACCGTGGTGGGCTGGAAAGGCCTGATTTCTGACCCCGATCTCAACGGCAGCTACCGCGTCAATCACGGTATTGAGCAGGCGCGGCGTCTGCTGCTGCGCGTTAACGAGCTGGGCGTGCCCACCGCTACCGAGTTTCTCGATATGGTGATCGGCCAGTTTATTGCCGACGTGATCAGCTGGGGGGCGATTGGCGCGCGTACCACCGAAAGCCAGATCCACCGCGAAATGGCCTCGGCGCTCTCCTGCCCGGTCGGCTTTAAAAACGGCACCGACGGCAACACCCGCATTGCGGTGGACGCCATCCGCGCCGCCCGCGCCAGCCATATGTTCCTGTCGCCAGATAAGCACGGCCAGATGACCATCTACCAGACCAGCGGCAACCCTTACGGGCATATCATCATGCGCGGCGGGAAGCAGCCTAACTATCACGCCGGGGATCTCAACGCCGCCTGCGACGCGCTGCGCCAGTTCGATCTCCCGGAGCATCTGGTGGTGGATTTCAGCCACGGCAACTGCCAGAAGCAGCACCGCCGCCAGCTGGATGTGTGTGAAGAAATTTGCGCGCAAATCCGCAGCGGCTCCCGCGCCATTGCTGGGGTGATGGTGGAAAGCTTTATCGAAGAAGGCAACCAGCCCATCACGACCGGCAAGCCGCTGGTGTATGGTCAGTCGATTACCGACCCGTGCCTCGGCTGGGACGACAGTGAAACGCTGCTCGCAATGCTTAACGACGCGGTAGCAAGCCGCTTCTGAATTCCTGCACTGCCCTCGTCCGAGGGCATTTTTTTGTCTTTCGCTTGCCGCTGCAAAATATATCCACCGCCTAACCGGATGATCCGTATAAATTTTGCGGGATTAACGCGCGTTTTCGGTAAAAATTGATTTCTTCACAATTTTCTCACAAATAACGCTTGCCGCTCCGATGCTGATTATTGATAATGATTCTTATTGTTACCTTTATTGTCATTTTTAAATAATATGATGCAGATTGAGAAAGCCCCCGGCTCCGGCACTACGCCGAAAAACGCCGCAGACAACGCGACCGCGCCACGCCAGATCGACAGCAAAACCCTGCTCGGCCCGGACGGGCGCATCACTATCGTGCATGACGGCCAACACTATCTGCTACGACAAACTCAGGCCGGAAAACTCATTCTGACCAAATAACACCCCACGCCCGCCACCCAGGTTATCCCAGGCAGCCAGCGCTTTCATTTTTTCTCTATGGAGAGTTGCTATGCCTTACCTGCACACCGCTGGCCCGCGCCTGTCCGCGCTGGCCCTGTTGGTCCTCGGCGCAATGCCTGCCGCTTCACTGGCGGCGGCACAGGAACAGATGACCGTCACCGCTACCGGCAATGAACGCAGCACCTTTGAAGCGCCGATGATGGTCAGCGTAATCGACGCCGATACCCCCACCGGCCAGACCGCCTCTTCCGCCGCCGATCTGCTGCGTAAAGTGCCGGGCATTACGCTGGACGGCTCAGGCCGCACCAACGGCCAGGATATTAATCTGCGCGGCTACGACCGCCGCGGCGTACTGGTGCTGGTGGACGGCGTTCGTCAGGGCACCGACACCGGTCACCTGAACAGCACCTTTATCGACCCGGCGCTGGTGAAGCGTATTGAAGTGGTACGCGGCCCGGCGGCACAGCTGTACGGCAGCGGCGCGTTGGGCGGCGTGGTCTCCTTTGAAACCAAAGACGCCAGCGACCTGCTGTTTGACGGCCAGAACAGCGGCTACCGGGTATTCGGCACCGGCGCAACCGGCGATCGCAGCATCGGCATGGGTGCCAGCGCCTTTGGCCGCACCGACGATCTAGACGGCGTGGTGGCCTGGTCCAGCCGCGATCGCGGCGATATCCGCCAGAGCGACGGGAAAAGCGCGCCGAATGACGAAAGCATCAACAATATGCTGGCAAAAGGCACCTGGAAAATCGACGCCGATCAGGCGCTTTCCGGCTCGCTGCGTTATTACAACAACAGCGCTCAGGAGCCGGTAAACCCACAAACTGCGGGCGAAATCACCACCAGCAATCCGCTCACCGACCGCTCGACCATTCAGCGCGATGCCCAACTGGGCTATCACCTTAATCCGCAGGGCAACGACTGGCTGGATGCTGACGCCACGGTTTACTGGTCGGAAGCGCGGATCAACGCCGAGAATCAGGACAATACCAACCCGTTCCGCAAACAGACCACCAAAGGCGGCAAGCTGGAGAACCGCTCGCGCCTGTTCACCGGCAGCGTCGCCAGCCATTTGCTGACATACGGCGGCGAGTATTACCGTCAGGAGCAGCGTCCGGGCGGCGCAACCACCGGCTTCCCGCAAGCCAATATCGATTTCAGCTCCGGCTGGCTGCAAGATGAAATGACCCTGCGCGATCTGCCGGTCTCCCTGCTGGCAGGCACCCGCTACGATAATTACCAGGGCAGCAGCGAAGGCTACGAGGATGTGAATGCCGATAAATGGTCATCCCGCGCCGGGCTGTCCATCACGCCGACCGACTGGCTGATGTTGTTCGGCTCCTATGCCCAGGCGTTCCGCGCGCCCACGATGGGCGAGATGTACAACGACGATCTGCACTTCGCCATCGGACGGTTCTACAGCAACTACTGGGTGCCGAACCCGAATCTGCGACCAGAAACCAACGAAACCCAGGAGTACGGCTTCGGCTTGCGCTTTAACGATCTGATGCTCGGTAACGATCAACTGGAATTTAAAGCCAGCTATTTTGATACCCACGCCAAAGACTATATCTCCACTACCGTGGATTTCGCCCGGGCGACCACCATGTCGTATAACGTGCCGAACGCCAAAATTTGGGGTTGGGACGTGATGGCGAAATACAGCGCCGATCTGTTCAGCCTGGACGTGGCCTATAACCGCACCCGGGGTAAAGACAGCGATACCGGTGAGTGGATCTCCAGCCTCAACCCGGATACCGTCACCACGCAGCTGGACATTCCGGTGGCGCAGAGCGGCTTCTCCGTGGGCTGGGTCGGCACCTTCGCCGATCGTTCTGACCATATCAGCAGCAGCTACAGCGAGCAGGCGGGCTATGGCGTGAATGACTTTTACATCAGCTATCACGGCCAGCAGCAGCTACGCGGTTTAACCACCACGCTGGTGCTGGGCAACACCTTTGATAAAGAGTACTGGTCGCCGCAGGGCATCCCTCAGGATGGCCGTAACGGCAAAGTGTTTGTTAGCTATCAGTGGTAACACCCATTATAAGGAAAACAAGATGAGCCACCTGTACCAAACCTGGCTGACGTTAAAAGCCGAAAACCCGCAAAAATATGCCCGCGATATCGCCGCGATGATGAATATCAGCGAAGCGGAGCTGACCCATGCCCGCGTCGGCCATGACGCCTGGCGCTTACAGGGCGAAATCCGCAGCATCCTGCACGCGCTGGAAAACGTCGGTGAAACCAAATGCATTTGTCGCAATGAGTATGCGGTCCATGAACAGGTGGGCCGCTTTGAAAACCAGCATCTGCAAGGCCATGCCGGGCTGGTGCTGAACCCGCGCGCCCTTGACTTGCGTCTGTTCCTCAACCAGTGGGCGTTTGCCTTTCATATCCGCGAGGCCACTAAACACGGCGAGCGTCAGAGCATTCAGTTCTTCGATTATCAGGGCGACGCCCTGCTGAAGGTGTACACCACCGATAACACCGACTTTGACGCCTGGGCCGAAGTGCTGGCGCGGTTTATCCACGTCGATAACCCGATGCTTGATCTTCAACCCGCCGCCGACCAGCCGGAAACCGTTGAGGCAGATGCCGCTGCGGTGGAGCAGGAATGGCGCGCCATGACCGACGTGCATCAGTTCTTTATGCTGCTGAAGCGTCATAACCTCAGCCGTCAGCAGGCGTTCCGCCTGGTGAGCGACGATCTGGCCTGCCAGGTCGATACTCAGGCGCTGAGCCAGTTGTTGAATATGGCTCATGACGACGGCAACGAAATTATGATTTTCGTCGGCAACCGCGGCTGCGTGCAGATCTTTACCGGCGCGATTGAAAAAGTGCTGCCGATGCATAACTGGATCAACATCTTCAACAAGAGCTTTACCCTGCATCTTCAGGGCGACCAGATTGCCGAAGCCTGGGTAACCCGGAAACCGGGTTCCGACGGCTACGTCACCAGCCTGGAGCTGTTCGCCGCCGACGGCACGCAAATCGCCCAGCTGTACGGCCAGCGCACCGAAGGTAACCCGGAACAGACCCAGTGGCGCAGCCAAATTGAAGCCCTGTGCCAGAAAGGGCTCGCCGCATGAAAGCCTGGCTGTTGGGTTTACTCGCCCTCCCCTGGCTGGCAATGGGCGCAGAGCAGCGGCTGATTACCATTGGCGGCGACGTGACCGAGATCGTCTATGCCCTCGACGGGCAACAGCATCTGGTGGCGCGCGACAGCACCAGCCTGTTGCCGGAAGCGGCGACCACACTGCCGGATATCGGCTATATGCGCCAGCTCAATGCCGAAGGGATCCTGGCGCTGCGTCCGACGTTAATCCTCGCCAGCAGCCAGGCGAAGCCGTCGCTGGCGCTGGAGCAGGTGGCAAACAGCGGCGCTAAGGTTGTAACCATTCCGGCGGACAACAGCCTGCAGGGCATCGACGCGAAAATCAGCGCCGTGGCCGCCGCGCTCCATAAAGAGCCGCAAGGCCGCGCTCTGCAACAGCGGTTAACCACCGCGCTGAGCGCTATTCCCCGCCAGCCGCTGGATAAAAAAGTGCTGTTTATCATGAGCCACGGTGGGATGAGCACCATGGCGGCGGGCCAGCAAACCGCCGCCGATGCCGCCATTAATGCCGCCGGGCTGCGCAACGCCATGCAGGGCTTTACCCGCTATCAGCCGCTCTCCCAGGAAGGGGTGATTGCCAGCGCGCCGGATCTGGTGCTGGTGACCCGCGACGGTATCCGCACGCTGGGCGGCGAGGAGCAACTCTGGGCGTTGCCCGGGCTTGCCCATACCCCAGCCGGGAAACAGCGCCAGCTGATGGTGGTGGATGATATGGCGCTGCTCGGCTTCGGCATTCGCACTCCGCAGGCGATTGCCGAGCTGCGCCAGCGCGCGGAAACTCTGCCGTGACGGCACGCCGCGCCATGCTGGCCATGATGCTGGGGCTGATCGCGCTTTCGCTGCTGGCCGCCAGCCTGGGTGCCATGCGCCTGCCGCTCAGCATCCTGTGGTGCAATGGCGACGGCTGGCTGCGGGAAATCTGGTGGACTATCCGCCTGCCGCGCGTGCTGCTGGCGTCGCTGATTGGCGCGGCGCTGGCGCTTTCCGGCTGTGTGATGCAGGGGCTGTTTCGCAATCCGCTGGCCGACCCGGGGTTGCTGGGGATCAGCAGCGGCGCGGCGCTGGCGGTCGGGTTTTACGTGGTGCTGCCATTTAGCCTGACGGGATTTTTAGTACTCTACGCGCCGATGATCGCCGCGTTTATCGGCAGCCTGGCGGTTACGGCGGCGATTTTTGTGCTCAGCCAGCGCCACGATAACACCCTGTCGCGCCTGCTGCTGGTGGGGATTGCCATCAACGCCCTGTGCGGCGCGGCGGTGGGCGTGCTTTCCTGGTTAAGCAACGACGCCCAGTTGCGCCAGCTGTCGCTGTGGGGCATGGGCAGCCTCGGGCAGGCGCAGTGGTCAACCCTGCTGGCGGCGGCCTCATTAACGCTCCCCGCGTCGCTGCTGATCTGGCGGCTGGCGCGGCGGCTTAACCTGCTACAGCTCGGCGATGAAGAGGCCCACTATCTGGGCGTCGATGTCCAGCACACCCAGCGCCAGTTGCTGATCCTTAGCGCGCTGCTGGTGGCGGGCGCAGTGGCGATCAGCGGCGTGATTGGGTTTATCGGCCTGGTGGTGCCGCACCTGGTGCGGCTGTGGCTGGGGTCCGATCACCGGGCGCTGGTGCCTGGCTCAATGCTGGCGGGGGCCATGCTGCTGCTGTGCGCTGATACCCTGGCGCGCACGCTGGTGGCGCCGGCGGAAATGCCGGTGGGCCTGCTGACCAGTTTGCTGGGCGGCCCGTGGTTTTTATGGATGATTTTCCGTCGCCGGGGAGGCGTGGATGGATAACTGCCTGCAGGCGCAACGCCTTACGCTGACGCGCAATGGACGCCATCTGGTGAATGACGTCTCGCTGAGTCTGGAACCGGGCGAATTAGTGACGCTAATCGGCCCCAACGGCGCGGGTAAATCAACCCTGCTGCGGATGTTGACCGGCTTTCTTGCGCCCAGCCAGGGTGAGTGCGTTCTCGATGGTCAATCCCTTAATGACTGGCATAAAGACGCCCTGTCGCGCCAGCGGGCGGTCATGCGCCAGAACAGCCAGCTGGCGTTTTCCTGGCCGGTTGAGGAGATTATCGCCATGGGCCGCGCGCCCTGGGGCGAATCGGCGAAACAGGAAACGATTAATCAGGTGATGGCGCTGACCGGCTGCGACAGTCTGCGCGGTCGCGATTATTGTCAGCTTTCCGGCGGCGAGCAGCAGCGGGTACAGTTGGCGCGGGCGCTGGCCCAGCTCTGGCATCACGATGGTCCACGCGGCTGGCTGTTTCTTGATGAGCCGACGTCGGCGCTGGATTTGTACCATCAGCAGCATCTGCTGCGCCTGCTGCATCAGCTGACGCGAGCGGGCAAGCTGCACGTATGCGTGGTGTTGCACGATCTGAATCTGGCGGCGCTGTGGGCCGACCGCATTTTGTTAATGCATCAGGGGAAACTGGTCGCCAGCGGATCGCCCTGGCAGGTGCTGGAAGAAAACACCCTGCGCCGCTGGTATCAGGCGGATGTCCGGGTGCGACCGCACCCGGAACAAAACACGCCGCAGGTTTTTTTGCGCCCGTGATCAGCTGGAGCAGCTTACCTCCAGCCGTTTTCCCCAGTCCGGTGGACGACGGCTGTACTCATCGTCACGGTCGGCAAACGGCTGGCGCAACGCCTCGCTCAGGCGCAGCATCTCACTGGCGTCGCCCTGCTCTGCGGCTTCTATCGCGCGCTGCGCTAAGTAGTTGCGCAACACAACCGCCGGGTTGACCGCTTTCATCGCCGCCTGACGCACCTCGTCGGCAACCTCTTCCTGCTGAAGCCGTGCGCGGTAGCGGCCAAACCAGCCGTCAAATCCGGCGCGATCGATAAACTCATCGCGCAGCGGCGAGGCGGCAGAGTGCTGTTCGGTTTCGCTGAGCATCCTGAAGGTGCGGGTAAAATCGCTGCCTTCGCGCTGCATAATCGCTAACAGTTCATTCAGCAGTTCGTTATCGCCGCGCTGCTGGGTCATCAGCCCCAGTTTGGCGCGCATCAGTGCGCCGTAATCCCGCAGCAAGACCTCCTGATAGCTGTCCAGCAGCGCGTTAAGCCGATCGGCGCTGACGAACGGCGCGAAGGTTTGCGCCAGCCGCTGCAGGTTCCACAAGCCTACCGCCGGCTGGTTATCGAAAGCATAGCGCCCCTGGTAATCAGAATGATTGCAGATAAAACGCGGCTGCCAGTCGTCCATAAAGCCATACGGACCGTAATCGATGGTCAGGCCGAGGATCGACATGTTGTCGGTGTTCATCACGCCATGGCTGAATCCGACTGCCTGCCAGCGCGCGATCAGCGCCGCAGTGCGGACAACCACCTGCTCAAGAAACAGCGCCAGCCGATCCGGTTCATCTACTAACGCCGGGAAATGGTGGCGAATTACGTATTCCGCCAGCTGCTGCACCCTTTCCGGTTCACGCCGGTAATAAAAATGTTCAAAGTGGCCGAAGCGCACATGGCTTTCGGCGATACGCATCAGCATCGCGCCGCGTTCGGCGGTTTCGCGGTAGACCGGCGTATCGCTGGTAACAATGCTTAACGCGCGGGTGGTGGGGATCCCCAGATAATGCATCGCTTCACTGGCAAGGCACTCGCGCAGCGTGGAGCGGATCACCGCCCGGCCATCGCCCATGCGGGAATACGGCGTCAGACCCGCACCTTTAAGATGCCAGTCGAACCGCCGCCCGTCGGAAAGCTGCTGCTCGCCAAGCAGGATGCCGCGCCCGTCGCCGAGCTGCCCTGCCCAGACGCCAAACTGATGGCCGCTGTAAACCTGCGCCAGCGGCGACATGCCCGGTAGCAGCGCTTCTCCGCCCCAGACGCCCGCGCTACCCTGATAATCAAACAGAGAATCGGGCAGTTCCAGCGATTGCGCCAGTTGGGGGTTATGCCAGAACAAACGCGCATTGCTCAGCGGCGTCGGCGAGAGCTCGCTGTAAAAGCCGGGTAGCTCGTCACGCCAGGTAGTAATAAATTTTGGATTTTTCATCAGGCCTCCTGCTTCCAGTGTAGTGCCTGACGAAAAGTTTAAACACGGGTTAACCTGAGGGTTATTACCGATTGCGCAACAAGAACAGTAGCGCTTCGGGTTCCATCACTGGCCACAGGTTACCCTGCATGGCGTGGAAACGCAGATTAATCGCTTTCTGCCTTGCGCTTTCAGAGTCGATACCAGTGATGATCATGGTATGACAAAAGGGTGCGACCTGATCGACGATAGCCTTCATAAACGGCTCGAATGAGTGCTCAGCGATGCGTTTATGAATAAAAAATTTATCCATAATAATGCGCTTAAACAGACGGTCGAATATTGAACGTGTGGTCGCCACGCCGGCACCAAAATTTGCCAGTACCAGCGGATAGCGGCGAGAAAACGTCAGTAGCGAAAGATTATCTTTGCCATCATTTAATGCAGGGTAATTCTCACTGATAGTGAATTCCAGAAAAGGAAGTTGTGCCAGACGCGCGGCCAGTTTTTCATTGCTTAAAATAACCGCGACGTGGACGGCATTTATATTTATCCAGGCACAAAGACCATGATTTATAAAATGGATGCGGAATTGTTCCAGCAGTGCGAGTTTCTCATAAAATAGTATTAACTGTTCATCATCACTAATGCGTGGAATAACCAGATCCGTAGGAATACGGATATCGCCCTCGCGCGACGCGAAGTTGGCTATCACCTCTACTCCAAGCAGTGCGCTGTTTGCTTTCCTGATCGGCTGGAATAGTAGCGTTGACTGATAATCTTTATCGAGTGAAATAATCATATTACCTGTCCCATTAACTGGGTAATAAACGGCATCCCTCCGCTCGCAGGGCTATGCTGAACACGGTTACACGTATCCGGGTAAAACACACATCTTGACTGGAATCGTTGATGCATTGCGTGCACTTTCAGGTGCCAGTGTAACTAAGATAGCCTGGGAATCATAATAGAGTTAACGTTGCGTAAATATATTTAATTTATCGTTACTGAGTACACGTAACTATAACTACCAATATTTGTACCTTGATATTAAATGGAGGCAAACTCACCCATTTGCGATATGGATTAATCTGATTTGCCTGCTAAGGATCGTAAATTAAACGTAAGAATATATCGCGGGTTCGCTGGCTAGATGCGTCTGGCTTGCCAGAATTTCTTATTCCAGTACACATTATCCAGCGATGATTTAATCACGCCCTGGCTGGTGGAAGCATGGATAAATTGATTGTCGGTGTCATAGATACCGACGTGCAAGCCATTCTCCCCGGACCCGGTTTTAAAGAAAACCAGATCCCCTGGCAGCAGTTCGTCTTTATCAATGCGGGTGCCGATTTCGGCTTGTTCGCTGGTTTGCCGGGGCAAGCGTAACGCAAAACGGTCGCGGAAGGTGACTAACACAAAGGCGGAACAATCGACGCCGTGGCGGCTCATGCCGCCGTAGCGGTACGGCGTGCCGTGCCAGGTGCGAAGCTGGTCATTAAGCTCGGCGATGACGGTAATTGAATCCGACAGCCGCGCGTTTGGCGGCGGCGCATGATGGTGCCCACAGCCCGCCAGTAATAATGTTGCGATTACAATGATCCACATCCGCATTTTTCAGGCACATCCTCTAGCCTTTATTCCCGGAAGGTAATTTAGCGTGAGCCGCCAGCCGTGGCAAGACGCGTTCCGTTAACTCATGGGCAGATCAACAGCGTGTGCCCATCCACCGCCACGCGTTGGAAATCAATGCCATAAACCGGATTCAGGTGCTTTGGGGTCATCACGTCGCTGCTTAAGCCCTGAGCAATCATTTTCCCATTTTGCAGCAGCCAGACGCGATGAGCGCGTCGCAGGGTATGGTTGAGGTCGTGGCTGCTCATCACCACGCTGACACCCTGTTGGCACAGCTGGTGCAATAATGCATCCAGCGCCGCCTGTTGCGCCACATCCAGGCTATTCATCGGTTCATCCAGCAGCAGTAATGCGCCATGGGGATTATCACGTGGATGAATTTGCAGGATCACAGCGGCAAGGCGCACCCGCTGCCATTCGCCACCGGAGAGTTGATTGACGGGCCGGGTGAGTTTACTGGTCAGCCACAGGGCGTCGGTGATCTCGTTAAGCAGCGCGTCGTCGGTGACGCCGTGGCGGTGCAGCGCCAGATAATGCCAGACCGGCATGGCGAACGGCGGCGTTTGCTGCTGAGTGAGCCAGGCGCGGTGTCGCGCCAGCGCCTCGCCCTGCCACTGATGCAGCGGCGATCCCAAAAAGGCGATTGTCCCGGCGGGCTGGCGCATGCCCGCCAGCCCGGCGAGCAGCGTGCTTTTCCCGGCACCGTTAGGGCCTACCAGGTGCAGCCACTCGCCTTTGCGGATTTCAGCGGTGACGGGGCCGATTCTCCCCGGCTCCTGCACCGCCTCCAGCGACATCAGTACGGTCATTACTTCGCCAGCGCCAGTTTGATTGCTTCCATGACAATCGGATCTTCCGGCGTCATATCCGGCGAGAAGCGCTGGACCACCTGGCCGTCACGCCCTACCAGGAATTTTTCAAAGTTCCACAGGATGTCGTCCAGGTACAGCGGCGCGCGGCCTTTGCTCGCCATACGCTCGTAAAAGCCGCTGGCTTCCGGCGCAACGGCAGTCGGCGCGGCGTCGATCAGTTTCTGATACAGCGGATGACGGTTTTCGCCGTTGACGTCGATTTTGCTGAACATCGGGAAAGTCACGCCGTAAGTGGTGCTACAAAACGTTTTGATCTCTTCTTCGCTGCCAGGCTCCTGGCCGAGGAACTGATTACAGGGGAAACCGAGCACCGAGAAGCCCTGGTCTCGCCAGGCCTTGTGGATATTCTCCAGTTGTTCATACTGCGGCGTCAGGCCGCATTTGGAGGCGACGTTGACGATCAGCAGCACGTTGCCGCGCCATGGCTCGAGTGTGGTGGACACGCCGTCAATGGTAATCACGTCAGTGTTCAAAATGTCGTTATGCATAGCAACCTCATTATAATGGTGTGATGTTTTTTACCGGGCTTTTAATAATAGCCAGATAAATACTGGCGCGCCGAGAGAAGCGGTAACAACGCCGATGGGCAGTTCCGCCGACGACAGCGCCAGCCGCGCGATCACGTCGGCCAGTAGCAGTACTGCCGCCCCGGCGGCCATGCAGGCGGGAAGCAGCACCCGGTAATCCGTCAGTCCGCAAAGCCGCAGCACGTGTGGGATCACCAGGCCGATAAAGCCAATCGACCCCGCCAGCGCGACGCTGATCCCCACCAGCCAGCCGGTGGCGATAACCAGCAGGTTGCGCCACAGCCAGACCGGCAACCCTAATTGTCGGGCGGACATTTCCCCCAGCGCCAGCACGTTAAGCGGATGCGACTGGCGGCAGACCCAGACCATCACCGGGATCAGCGCCAGCATCAGCCAGCCCTGACGCCAGTCGACGCCGCCGAAACCGCCCATCATCCAGTACATCAGCTGGCGTAAATCAAGGCTGGTGCTGAAATAGACCGCCCAGGTCATCAGAGCGCTGCATATGATGCCCAGCGCCACGCCAGCCAGCAGCAGTCGGCTATTGGAGAGATGGCGTCTGGCGAAGCGCAGCAGAATAAGCGTGATCAGCAGCGCGCCCGCGATAGCGCACAGGCTGAGGGCCCAGCCTGGCAGCACGCCCTGACCCAGTAAAATTGCCGCGATTAGCCCGACGCCCGCGCCGTTCGAGACGCCGAGCAGGCCCGGCTCCGCCAGCGGGTTTTCGAACAGCGCTTGAAGAATAGCGCCGCATAGCGCCAGCGACCCGCCCACCGCCATGACCGCCAGGGTGCGCGGCAGGCGAATTTGCCAGACGAACAGCTGGCCGGTGGGCGAAAACCAGTCGCCGGGGCCGATCCACATATCCCCTGCGCACAGACTGATCAGCGCCCCTGCCAGTAGCAGCAGCGTCAGCGTGGTGAGCCAGCTTCGTTCCCGTCGGCGTTGTGCCTGTATCAATGAATGCATAAATAAAATGAATGGCTTACAGAGAGGATTGATTCTACGGTGCCCTGACGGGCAGGCAAAGAAAAAAGGCCGCGCAATGCGGCCTTTTTAATTACGTCAGATTACTCTTCTTTCGGCGAGGCGTTTTCAACCCGGCTTTTCAGCTTTTGACCGGGTCTGAAGGTCACCACACGACGAGCCGTAATGGGAATATCCTCACCAGTTTTTGGGTTGCGCCCGGGACGTTGGTTTTTATCGCGCAGATCGAAATTCCCGAAACCGGAAAGTTTAACCTGTTCGCCATTTTCCAGAGCACGACGGATCTCTTCGAAAAACAGTTCAACCAGTTCTTTGGCATCCCGTTTGCTAAGTCCAAGCTTATCAAACAGATATTCTGACATTTCAGCTTTAGTAAGCGCCATAGGTTCAATCCCTCAATGATGCCTGGAATCGCTCTTTTAGTGCCTCTACGCATCTGGCAACGGTAGCGGCAATCTCCTCTTCTTCGAGTGTACGGCTGGTATCCTGAAGGATCAGGCTGATGGCAAGGCTCTTAAAGCCCTGTTCAACACCCTTGCCACGGTACACGTCAAATAAGTTTACGCCAACTATCTGATTTGCGCCAACTTTCTTACACTCGGATAAAATTTCCGCTGCGGGAACGTTTTCTGCCACCACAACCGCGATGTCACGGCGGTTCGCCGGGAAGCGTGAGATTTCCTGAGCTTGCGGTACAACACGGTCAGAAACCTTGTCCCACAGCAGTTCGAACACCAGCGTACGGCCATTCAGATCGAAGCTACGCTCCAGTTCAGGATGAATAACGCCAATGAAACCAATGCGTTCGCCTTTTAAATATATAGCAGCACTTTGGCCCGGATGCAGCGCCGGGTTGGCTTCCGCTTTAAATTCAATTTCAGAAAGTTTACCGGTAAGTTCCAGAACGGATTCCAGATCGCCTTTGATGTCGTAGAAATCAACGCCGGTTTTCGCCTGGTCCCAGTGCTCTTCCACGCGGTTACCGCAGATAGCGCCCGCCAGCATCACGTCCTGGCGAATGCCCAACGGAGCCTGGGTATCCGGCACAAAGCGCAGACCGGTTTCGAAAATACGTACCCGGCTCTGTTGACGGTTCTGGTTGTAGACCACGGTGCCCAGCAGGCCGGTCCACAGCGACAGGCGCATCGCCGACATATCGCTGGCGATCGGGTTCGGCAGGATCAGCGCTTCTTCGCCCGGATGCACCAGCTGCTGCAGTTTCGGATCGACGAAGCTGTAGGTAATCACTTCCTGGTAACCTTTGTCGTTAAGCAGGGTTTTCACGCGCTTCAGCGACAGGTTGGCTTCACGGTGGTTGCCCATCACCAGACCCGCCTGTACCGGCTCGTCAGGGATGTTGTCGTAGCCGTAAATACGGGCCACTTCTTCTACCAGGTCTTCTTCGATTTCCATATCGAAACGCCAGCTCGGCGCAACCGCCTGCCACTGGCCCTCACCTTCAGTCACGTCGCAGCCCAGACGGCGCAGAATATCGCTGACCTGGTCATCCGGGATGTGATGGCCAATCAGGCGGTCCAGCTTGCTGCGGCGCAGCGTAATGGTGGCGCGTGCTGGCAGGTGCGACGCGTTGGTAACGTCAATCACCGGGCCCGCTTCGCCGCCACAGATGTCGATCAGCAGGCGGGTGGCGCGCTCCATGGCTTTGTGCTGCAACGCCGGATCGACACCGCGCTCATAGCGGTGAGAGGCATCGGTGTGCAGACCGTGACGGCGCGCGCGGCCAGTAATCGACAGCGGGCTGAAAAATGCGCATTCCAGCAGCACGTTCTGGGTTTGGTCGTTAACGCCGGAGTGCTCGCCGCCGAAGATGCCGCCCATCGCCAGCGCTTTGTGGTGATCGGCAATCACAACGGTGTCTTCATCCAGCTTCGCTTCGCTACCGTCCAGCAGTACCAGGGGTTCGCCCGGCTTCGCCATCCGCACCACGATGCCGCCGTCAATGCGGTCTTTATCGAACGCATGCATCGGCTGGCCCAGTTCGAGTAGCACGTAGTTGGTGACGTCTACAACCGCGTCAATGGAGCGGATGCCGCAGCGGCGCAGCTTCTCTTTCATCCACAGCGGAGTCGGCGCTTTCACATTGATGCCTTTAACCACGCGGCCCAGATAGCGCGGGCATGCCTGCGGGGCGTCAACGGTGATGGGCAGCGTATCGTTGATGGTGGCAGCGACCGGTGCAATTTCCGGCTCGTTGAGCGGCGCTTTATTAAGCACAGCCACGTCGCGCGCGACGCCGATAATCCCCAGGCAGTCGGCGCGGTTAGGCGTGACGCTGATTTCAATGGTGTTATCGTCGAGCTTCAGGTATTCGCAAATATCGGTGCCAATCGGCGCATCCGCTGGCAGCTCGATAATGCCGCTGTGATCGTCGGAAATGCCCAGCTCGGAGAACGAGCACAGCATACCTTCGGACGGCTCACCGCGCAGTTTAGCCGCTTTAATTTTGAAATCGCCCGGCAGTACCGCGCCTACGGTCGCCACGGCGACTTTCAGGCCCTGACGGCAGTTTGGCGCGCCGCAGACGATATCGAGCAGGCGATCGCCGCCCACGTTGACTTTTGTCACGCGCAGTTTGTCAGCGTTAGGATGCTGGCCGCATTCCACCACTTCACCCACTACCACGCCGTGAAACGCGCCGGCAACCGCGTCCACGCCATCCACTTCGAGGCCAGCCATGGTGATTTGCCCGGACAGCGCGTCGCTATCAATGGCGGGATTTACCCATTCACGTAACCAGAGTTCACTGAATTTCATTGGATAGTCCTGCCCTTATTTAAACTGTTTGAGGAAACGTAAATCGTTTTCGAAGAAAGCGCGCAGATCGGTGACGCCGTAACGCAGCATGGTCAGACGCTCCATGCCCATGCCGAACGCGAAGCCGGAATAGACTTCAGGGTCGATGCCCACGTTACGCAGCACGTTCGGATGCACCATGCCGCAGCCCAGCACTTCCAGCCATTTGCCGTTTTTACCCATTACGTCAACTTCTGCGGACGGTTCGGTGAACGGGAAGTAGGACGGACGGAAACGAACCTGCAGGTCTTCCTCAAAGAAGTTGTTCAGGAAATCGTGCAGCGTGCCCTTCAGGTTGGTGAAGCTGATGTTTTTATCAACGATCAGGCCTTCCATCTGATGGAACATCGGGGTGTGGGTCTGATCGTAATCGTTACGGTAGACGCGGCCCGGCGCAATGATGCGGATCGGCGGCTGCTGATTTTCCATGGTGCGGATCTGCACGCCGGAAGTCTGGGTACGCAGCAGACGGGTCGCGTCGAACCAGAAGGTATCGTGGTCGGCGCGTGCCGGGTGGTGGCCCGGAATGTTCAGTGCGTCGAAGTTGTGATAATCATCTTCGATTTCCGGGCCCGTCGCCACGGTAAAGCCCAGTTCGCCGAAGAAACTTTCAATACGATCGATGGTGCGGGTTACCGGATGCAGACCGCCGTTTTCGATGCGACGACCCGGCAGGGAAACATCGATGGTTTCAGCGGCGAGGCGCGCATTCAGCGCGGCGCTTTCGAGGCCAGATTTACGGGCGTTCAGCGCCTGCTGCACCTGCTCTTTAGCTTCGTTAATCACCGCGCCTGCTGCCGGACGCTCTTCTGGCGGCAGTTCACGCAGGGTGGTCATTTGAAGGGTCAGATGCCCTTTCTTGCCCAGATATTCGACGCGTACATTATCTAACGCGGCAACATCGGAGGCCTGGTCTATAGCTGCCTTTGCACTGGCAACCAGCTCTGCGAGATGTGGCATGGTTTTCCTCATAATAGTGGCGCATGCGCCTGAGTAGTGATTGTTCTGTCGACCAAAAAAAAAAGCCTCCACGATGGAGGCTTTTGGCGTTTATTTTCCGTTTCTTTCTTACGCGCAAGCCCCCTGAGATCAGGTGCTAAAGTAAAAAAAGAAGCGGAAAATAGCAGCGTTCATGCTTGCAGTTACCTTAATGCTGGAAACGATTCGTCTATTGAAAGGCTATCAGGTTGAAATGTCAATAAAACGAAGGCCAGAAAGCAAAAGAGGGAGCAAGCTCCCTCCTTCAAACTGGCTTATGCCAGAGCTGCTTTCGCTTTTTCAACCAGGGCAGAGAATGCCACTTTGTCGAATACGGCGATGTCAGCCAGAATCTTACGGTCGATTTCAACAGAGGCTTTTTTCAGGCCGTTGATGAATTTGCTGTAAGAGATACCGTTCTGACGTGCTGCTGCGTTGATACGCGCAATCCACAGTTGACGGAACTGACGCTTACGTTGACGACGGTCACGGTAAGCATACTGACCAGCTTTGATAACAGCCTGGAAGGCAACGCGGTATACGCGTGAACGCGCACCGTAGTAGCCTTTAGCTTGTTTCAAAATTTTCTTGTGACGTGCACGTGCAATTACACCACGTTTTACGCGAGCCATAGTGCTCTCCTGTTTCTATTCTGTAAAAAAGTTAAAAGTTAAACGGCTTATGCGTACGGCAGGCACGCGATGACCAGACCCAGATCGCCTTTGGAAACCATGGCTTTCGGGCGCAGGTGACGTTTACGCTTGGTAGCTTTTTTGGTCAGAATATGACGCAGGTTAGCGTGCTTGTGCTTAAAACCACCTTTACCGGTTTTTTTGAAGCGCTTAGCAGCACCGCGTACGGTCTTAATTTTTGGCATCTTAATAACTTCCACTTCGCATTGTTGATTAAACGAAACGTAGGGCGAACAAAATCTGTGAAGCCCAAAGGCTTCACAGACGTTGTTACTTGAAGGCCTTACTGTTTCTTCTTAGGAGCGAGCACCATAATCATCTGGCGGCCTTCGATCTTCGTTGGGAAGGATTCGACTACTGCCAGTTCATTCAGATCTTCTTTCACGCGATTAAGCACTTCCATACCGATCTGTTGGTGGGCCATCTCACGACCGCGGAAACGCAGCGTGATTTTGGCCTTATCGCCTTCTTCGAGAAAGCGAATCAGGCTGCGGAGTTTTACCTGATAGTCGCCTTCGTCAGTACCAGGACGGAATTTAATTTCCTTAACCTGGATAACTTTCTGCTTTTTCTTCTGTTCCTTAGAAGACTTACTCTTTTCATAAAGGAACTTGCCGTAGTCCATGATACGACAAACTGGCGGTTCGGCGTTAGGGCTGATTTCAACTAAATCTACTCCAGCTTCTTCAGCCTTTTCGATCGCTTCTCTCAGACTCACAATACCCAGTTGCTCACCTTCCAGACCGGTTAAGCGAACTTCCTGGGCGCGAATCTCGCCATTGATACGATTCGGACGTGCCGTTTGAACTCGTTTTCCGCCTTTAATACCTTATTCCTCCAGTTGTTGAAGACTGCGGCTGCGAATCTCGTGTTGCAGCTTCTCAATCACTTCACTTACGTCCAGGCTTCCCAGGTCTTTACCGCGGCGAGTGCGAACGGCAACTTTGCCTGCTTCCACTTCTTTATCACCACAGACCAACATATACGGGACACGACGTAAAGTGTGCTCGCGGATTTTAAAGCCAATCTTCTCGTTTCTCAAGTCCGCTTTTACTCGAATGCCCGCATTTTGTAGTTTACGGGTCAATTCGTTAACGTATTCGGACTGCGAATCGGTGATATTCATCACCACCACCTGCACCGGAGCCAGCCATGTTGGGAAGAAACCGGCGAACTCTTCAGTCAGAATTCCGATGAAGCGCTCCATGGAGCCCAGAATCGCGCGGTGGATCATCACCGGCACCTGACGGTCGTTGTTTTCAGCAACATACGACGCGCCAAGACGCTGTGGCAGCGAGAAGTCTAGCTGAACTGTACCACATTGCCAGGCGCGATCGAGGCAATCATACAGGGTAAACTCGATTTTCGGGCCGTAGAACGCGCCTTCGCCGAGCTGGTATTCAAACGGAATGCCGTTCTCTTCCAGCGCCACCGCCAGGTCCGCCTCGGCGCGATCCCACATCTCATCGCTACCAATACGTTTTTCCGGGCGAGTCGACAGTTTCACCACGATTTTTTCGAAGCCGAAGGTGCTGTACATGTCGTAAACCAGGCGAATACAGCCGTTTACTTCGTCACGTACCTGCTCTTCAGTACAGAAAATGTGGGCGTCATCCTGGGTAAAGCCGCGCACGCGCATCAGGCCATGCAGCGCGCCTGACGGCTCGTTACGGTGGCAGCTGCCGAACTCTGCCATACGCAGCGGCAGATCGCGGTAGGATTTCAGACCCTGGTTGAAGATCTGAATGTGGCCCGGGCAGTTCATTGGTTTGATGCAGTATTCACGGTTCTCAGAAGAGGTGGTGAACATCGCATCCTTGTAGTTTTCCCAGTGGCCTGTTTTTTCCCACAGCACGCGGTCCATCATGAACGGACCTTTCACTTCCTGGTACTGGTACTCTTTCAGCTTGGAGCGAACAAACACTTCTAGTTCACGGAAGATAGTCCAGCCGTCGTTGTGCCAGAACACCATACCCGGCGCTTCTTCCTGCATGTGATACAGGTCGAGCTGCTTGCCGATTTTACGGTGATCGCGCTTGGCGGCTTCTTCTAAACGCTGCAAATAGGCGTTCAGGGCTTTTTTATCTGCCCACGCGGTGCCGTAGATACGCTGCAGCATCTTGTTGTTGCTGTCGCCGCGCCAGTAGGCCCCTGCCGTTTTCATTAATTTGAAGTGGTGGCAAAAACGCATGTTCGGCACGTGCGGGCCACGGCACATATCCACATATTCTTCATGATGATATAAGCCAGGCTTGTCATCATGAGAGATATTTTCATCAAGAATGGAAACCTTGTAGCTTTCGCCACGGTTCACGAAGGTTTCGCGGGCCTCATGCCAGCTGACCTTTTTCTTGATCACGTCGTAATTTTTCTCAGCCAGCTCGTGCATGCGCTTTTCGAGGGCGTCGAGGTCTTCCTGGGTCAGGGTATTTTCCAGATCAACGTCATAGTAAAAACCATTATCCACTACCGGACCGATCGCCATTTTGGTATTCGGCCAGAGTTGTTTAATGGCATGACCCAGTAAGTGCGCGCAGGAGTGGCGGATAATCTCCAGTCCTTCGTCATCCTTTGCGGTGATGATAGCCAGTTGGGCGTCCTGTTCGATCAGGTCGCTGGCATCGACTAATTCACCATTAACGCGGCCTGCGATACAGGCTTTTGCGAGACCCGGACCAATGTCCAGGGCAACATCCATGGGGCTTACAGCGTGGTCATAATGGCGTTGGCTGCCATCAGGAAGAGTAATAACGGGCATTTTTTGTCCTTATTCGCAGTGGTGACCCACACGAAAGATCACATACGAAAGAATTTAATGAATTTATTCAGTACTTTGCGTAACCATCTAACCAACTAATGTTAAATTGGTACACAAATTGGTACACAAATGATTTTTCAGCTTACTATATGCATCAGATGTGTCTTGGCATGTTAACACCATTAATTTTGCGAATGTACCCGTTTAGGTCAATTCGTTTGCGGGTGCTTAATCTTGATCGTGCGGGGTCCACGACAGTAGATGATACGTTTATCATCTAACGGTTAAGAGGTCTGAAAACCGCGTAGTGTATCGCGGAGAAAGCATGTCCCGTTTCATCTGCCACTGCTACTGTATACCCTACATCGGAAAAATAGCGTCCCTCTCCCCCCTTTCGCATCAATTACGTTTGGCGGACTTTGCCAGGGCCTTCGTTACGAAGGAAAGTCAAATTCCGCTAAAGTAATGCTCCTTGTTGCCGTTATGTTATACACCTGCGTCCTGAGCGCGGGATATCTAATAAAAAACTAAGGGATTGACGCCCGCGCCCGTGCGGGCTTTTTTTCAAATTATTCGCTTCCCTCCGCTTCAGCACTTTAACTTGCTGAATCCCCGGGCTGATTTCGTTGCTCCGCCTCGCGTTGCTGGCGCTCATATTCTGCGCGCATCTCCTCCGCCCGCCGCGCCTGCTCAAAGTTCCACAGGCTGTTTACCGGCATTTCGACACGTAGATCGACACAGCGGTCGGCAGGAATATCAATCGCGTCGCCGTCGCTGACTCCATCGATTTCGTTACGTGCGAACGGCGGCGCCATGGGGTGCGTACGATGAAAGGTTTTCAGCAGAATGCTGCCTTCAGCTTCGATTTCATAATCAACCCAGAGCAGCGGTTGTTTGTTGCGATCGAGCGGAATTTCAATACCGCCATCAATACCACCCCAGGCCGGATCTGAGTTAAATCCCAGCACACCAGAAATTCGATAAACGCCGGTGTCAATGCGTTCAACATCAACGCCTGCGGATTCCGCATTCAGTTCTGCGCTGCCGTCGCCTGCGACTTTAACGACCGGAGATGCTTTTTTCAGGTACCCGTTGCCATCCACTACTACATTGCCCTGGTGATAGAACTCATAGGCAACATTACCCATTGACCAGCCGCCAATTTTGAATTTGCTGTCGGTATCGAGGCCAACAAAACATCCGAAAACTCCGCCCCGTTCAAACTCCATCACCGACGACGCGGCGCTGTTCGCGTTATTACCGATGTTAAATGCCGCCGCTGATGCTGATGTGCGGCTTCCCGCGTAAGCGATCCCCGGCGTGTTACTTGACGACAGGCGAAGCAACATGGAGCCGGCAATGTTGGCATTGCCCAGAACAGGGATATTGCCGCCTGCCACGCCCGTGTCGCGCGTTGCCACACTGCCGAGCTGAAGCCCTGTGCGCGCAGCTGCTGGCGTTGTGCCGCCCGTTCCGCCCTGCTCAACCGGTACCGCGCCGCCCACGCCGCGCTGCGCAAGTTTGCCGAGAGCCGGAATGCTGACAGCAACGCCATTAATTGTGACATTGACGGCCTGGTTGGCAGTTGTACCAGCAAAAGTCTCCCACGCATCGCTGCTCGCGTCGTAGTCCCGGACAAGCTGCGCAATACTTTGCGCCAGGCCATCAACAGACAGTGCGTCAGTAGTCAGGATGGCGTATTTCGTGCCAGCCGCGAGCCAGGGATTTGCTGCTGCGGTGAGGGTCAGTGCGGTCGGGCTGTTCACAGCTGCAATCTGGAAAATCTGGGGCGGACTGGTCAGCGCTATCAACGTCTGACCAGGCCGGATTTGGTTAGCAGCTGCTGTGAAGTTTGTACCGGTGCCTGTTACACCTGCACCTGCAATCGCAATAGTACCTGCGTTGTAAATCATAATTGCTCCAGTAAAAAAACCCGCCGGATGGCGGGTCAGTTGTTAGTTTGTCTGGTTAATACATGGCGGGTATGCATGGCACGGGGATGTTTGTCAGGCGCTGGCCAACGAGTGCGTATCTGTCAGTCCAGCGCCAGCGCACGCGACCGCGCCCACACCGGACGGCGTTTCCTGACCTGACGATGCCCGCCAGTTTCATATAGTCCCACCCGCCATTGGTGTTGCTGTCGTAGCCGTAGACGCCCAGCATAATCATGTTGTCGCCGATGTCCGTCCATGACCATGACGGCGTCCATGTCTTCCGGTTATAGATGAACGGCCGGCTCGTTGTTGAAAACACACACGCACCGTTTTTAACAAAGTTGAGGCCGCGCCCGGGTGATGGCGCAACACCAGACGCAAATATCGCGATTGTTATCGCCACTGTCGCCGGGACGTCCTCGCCGTTCCTGTCCTCAAATGCTGTAACAACGGTGCCGTCGCACTCAACCGTGGCGCTCGGGTGTGACCATTTTCCAAACACCATGTAGTTGGATTTTGGTGCAATAGTGTCAGGCAGAGCCCAGGTCCCGGTGAATGTTACAGAACCACGCCAGACGCAGAACCCGGCCATAGTATTTAAGGCAATGCTCATGAAATCGGTTGAGTCCTGAATCAGCATGCCGCTGCCCGAGCTCGCGGGCAGTATTTGCCAGACAGAAGCATCGAATCCCCTGACAAGCTTATCCCCCTTCGAATCCCAGTAGGTCTGGGTAACCGTCGAGCCTGACTGTGTGAACCCGGTTAAAACACCAACAGAGGGAACAAGTGAGGTCCCGACCGGCGGAGAATATGCAGCGCAGACACGGGGCAGCAAGATAACATCACTGCCGGGAACGTAATTCGCTATATCCAGCGACAGGGATGTCGATGCTGTTGTCCATTGCCCGCTAAATGTCGGGAATCGCAGACCAGATGTAATTTCCATCCGGGGTCCGCCATCGTTGAGATCTATCAGTAATCCTGCCGGCATCACCACATCCCCAGTCTGATCATGCCGCCACCAGGCAGATTAACGGTTACGCCGTTGCCATCGATGACCACAGTATTATTCGCGCCGTTAAAACTGAAATTGCCCGAAGTGGCGTAAAGATTGCCCCGCACCGTCACATTATTGAGCGTTGCAAATCCCGATTTATTGATATGCCAGCCCACATTACCGGTACCGTCCCAGTCTGCAGACTGGATATAGTTACCGATTTTGGTGTTGCTGATGGTGCCGTCCTGAATGAACGTATCGCGGATAAAAGTCTGCCCGTTCTGGATTACGAATGGCAGCGTAACAGCGGCGCCAGCCTGGCTCATCACAGCAAAGCGATCGGCCAGGAAAATCACCTGGCTCTGCATTCCGGATGGAGTATTTTGTACGCCCACGCCCATCCCCGCCGCGTACTGTACACCGTTCGAGTCGACAGCCACTTTAATGCTGTACATCGCGTTGAGATTGCCTGCCATATCTGCTGTTGCCTGAGTGTTGGTCGTAATGGCCGCGGACTGTCCATTTACTGTTACCGTCAGGGAGTTAATTTTCGTTGCCGAAGCCTGCGTGAAATTAGCCAGGGTCTCGGTCAGATCGGTCGCGTTTGAGATGTTGCCGCCAGCTGAAGCATCCAGCGTCACCAGTGCGCGAGCCACCGACTGACTGGCATCCGCAATGGTGGTATCGATACGGTCGATGCTGGCGCTGTTCCCGGCGTTCGTTGCTGTCTGCCGCCGCCGGCTGGTCACTTGAGCCAGGCTGTTCTGGATTACCGCGATGGCTGAGTTTTTAACGCCACCCGTCATGCCATCCAGCGCCGCTGACGTCTCGTCAATTTTCACCGCTGCCGCCGCCAGACCGTCGGTATTCTGCTGTATCGCCAGCGCCTGTTGTTCGAGGTCGTCAGCGTTCTGCTGCACATCTGCGACAATCCCGGCAATTTTTGCGCTGCTGTCAATCGCACTTTCAACGACATCCTTGAACAAGTCGGTCTGTTTCATGTCCTCCAGTATGGCTTCAGTGATGTCAGAAACATCAATGCTGGACTGCCCTCGAACAAAATCAGTCCAGCCACTCTGATTACCGATGCGATCCACCAGCCGCGCGCGGTACCAGAATTCCTGCCCCGCTTTGAGCCCCATTTGCTGATAGAGTTTCTGTGGGTACGGTACCGCCGCCAGCAGCATCGGATTCGAGCCGTCGGCTGCGAGACTGTATTGCAGCTCAGTACTCAGCGTGTCGCCGGTATCGGCGGGGAATGCCCAGGTTACGTTGATGCCGAATACTACATCGTCAGTTGCAGCGAGCCCGACGGGTTTTGGCACATCACCGATCCTGCCTTTGAGATGAGTTAGCGCCGACGTCGCCCAGAGGCTGGACGCCCCACCTGAATTGATGGCGCGTACGCGCACCAGGTAGTCGCCCTCGAAAATCCCAGGCACTTCGATATTGCGCAGGCCTGTCTCCGGCACGTTGATCCATTCGTTATCCCCGCGCTTCCACTGCACCCGGTAGGCGATAACATCCGCTTGCGGCTTGCCATTTTTATCCAGCGGCGCGTCCCATGTAGCGACCAGTGTCGCCACACGCTGACCCTGGCGTACCGCGTCGTAACTGGTGACAGCGACATTGCCTGGCTGCGCAACCAGTCCGGTCGGGATTAGGCTGATCGGCGGTATATCGAGGCGGGCGTTATTATCTACTGCATCATATTTTGATGAGTTGTACTCAGCACCGGTGATGGTGAACGTATTTTCAGCATCGTTAAACGTCAGATTCGTTACCCGGAAGTACTGCAGGCGCAACTGCCCGGCATCGATAACGAATATAGCGTTCGGTAACGGGGCGGCTATAAACGGCGTGGCCACTACCAGCTGCGTGCCGTTTACCGCCTGAATAACCCGACTTTCCACGGTGCCGTCCTGCGTGCGGATCATCAACGTGTCGCCCGCGACTGCGCTGGTCCCGCGGTCAGTGGTCACAGTTTTGAGTCCCGCGTCATACCCGGTAATGCGCCCGCCGTATATGCGTCCTGACAGGCGTTCGTCGGCAAACGCAAATACCGTGCCCGGCACGTAGACAAAACCATCGAGCCCGGTCTGCAGTGTGATGATGCGGTCAAGTGAGTTGGAATACACCGCCCAGCCGCCCCGCCGCTGCGCCTCGCTTTCGCGCGTACAGCCAATGGCAGTAATTTGCGTCTGCTTGAATTTGAACTGCTTCACCAGCTCAGGAAACATCACTGCCGTTGTGCGGTCCTGGTAGTGGTTGCCGGGGTCACTGAAATTAATCAGCGCAGAGCTGTAACGGTTTTTTTCGCTACCACTGGAATAGACCGGCTTCCCCACCACAGAAGCGCGGGTGAGGATCTGCAGTTTCGAGGTGTCTGCTGGCATGTCTGAGACAACGTTGAACATGTTGTTACCCCAGAACGTCATGCCGTTGAAGCCTGCCGCGATGTCTTTAATCACCTGCCAGGCGTCGGCCTGCGCCTGGATGTACACGTCAAACAAAAAACGCGGCTCGGTTCCGCTACCACCCAGGCCATCCGGGACCTGTTGATCGCATCGCTGTGCAATCCGGTACAGCTCCCACTTATCCAGCATATCCGGCGTAACGCGGCGACCAAGACCAAAGCGCGGCTCCGTCAGGATATCGAACCAGATCCACGCCGGATTGTTAGTCCATCCCCATTTGAATGTGCCATCCCACGTGCCGCCATATGTCCGGTTAATCGGGTCGTAATTTTGGGGAATACGGATTATGCGCCCCTGCGGTTTACAGGATATTTTCGGGATATTGCTGAATGCCTTGGCGCTGAATGACACATACAGCAGCGCTGTATGGGGGTAGCGCAGTCGGGCGTCGATCACTTCAGTAATAGCCTGGACCTGTGTTTTGTTCTGCAGCATCTGACTGGTGCTGTCGGCGGTATCGCGCACAACGCGGATCTGCCAGCCGGTATTAGCCTTAGGCAAGTTGATGCGGTGCGTTAGCTCGTACAGTGAGCTGAGTTTTTCCGTTACCGTTTTGGTAAGTACGGTACTGTATGCGCCGCCATCTACCGCAATGTCGATGTGGTATGCGACGGTCGTGCCGACGATATCGGCGTCATTCTCCTGCTGCTGCAGACCGGTAATGCCGATGCGCACCAGCACAGCGTCAATCTGGGTGTTGCTGATAGCGCGAGTCCAGGGAGTGGCCTTCGTTAGCGATACGCCGATGCTGGTCTCATTTTCCACAGCGGGAAAGCCGGGAATTGGGGACTGAGTTTGCGTGCCGGGGCGAAAATCCCAGGAGACATTCTCAAAGTTCATTGAGCCGTCGGCATTACCGAGCGGCGTGTTATCCAGGAAAATTTTGGTGACATCGAGCCCGCCTGCAAATTCCCCTTCACCCAGCGCCAGAAGCAGACGGCAGCGCGCCATGGACTGAGCTGAATCAGGTTGCTCAACGGGAGTATGTTGCTTCTGTTCGCCGCCCTTTGCTCCAATGATTGTTGCCATATTGCATCCATAAAAAAACCCGCCGTAGCGGGTTATAGGAATAGAGAATTTATAAAGAGATTATTTAAAGACCTTTTTCAGCTTGAGATTTTGAATCATTTTCCTGCTCATTAAGAACATTGCTGAACAAAACGGATTCATAGTCGATAGACAGGTATCCCTTACCTCTACGCTCCCCTTTCAAAGACACGGCAACATCTCCTCCGCCTACTGGCTTGAAGAACGAGCTGTAAGTACCACACCCTTGGTATGCAAGGCATTGATAAAACTCATCATTATCTTTATAGAGTTCTCTTCCAATATATTCATATTTTGAACTGGGCTTTCCATATTTCTTGGCTATCACTTCTTTGATTTTCTTATACTCTTCTAATCCCTTAGAGCCATATGCGTCACCGTCAATATTTTCAATAACGATGACTTTGACCAGGCCATATTTGTCATCAATAACACCATAAAACTCGTCAAATCCCGAAACTTTTATAGGAGGGTTACTTATCAAAAATAATTTTAAACGAGTGTCATTTTTCCCAGCCGGCGTGGCACCATAGTCCTTAGTAAGGGTCTCTTGACTTTGCCCCCATTTTAAACCAAGAGGAGCTGAAAAGCCCTCATCAGCCACTGCGCCAGAAGAACAAAACAAAAAAAACAATGAGGCAAAAAATCCAGTCAATTTCATATCCCTGTCTCCTGTAAAAAAAATTCAGACTAATCTTAACACCCCGATTTTTAAAGATCAGCAGTTCCCTCTGGTAGGGAAGATTAAATATCTTCAGCTACAATGCCTGCGCTGATAATGGCTCCGCCAATTTCGCGCTCGCCATAAAGCACCGCGACCGGATTGCCCATTGCCAGAGTGTTTACTGAACCGCCGAAAGCGTAGCTGGGTTTGTTGTCGGGATCATCACGGCCTTGCAGCCCTTTAGGCTGCGGTGAAAGCATCTGGTAAATGCCGCCAGCCATCATGCCGACACCGCCAGCGGCTAGACTGGCCCCGAATACAGACAGAGTCCCTGCACTGAAATACGAAATTGCGATACCGACAACAACCATGACAGCACCAAGGATCGTCTGGAACACTCCCGCCTTTTTCGCGCCCTCCATGATCGGCGCTATGCGGATATCACTGTCGCCAGCCAGTTCCCGGTAATCCTGCAGACCGATATTGCGCTTGCCGCGGAACACGGCGAAGGTCATCCCGTTTTTTTTGGCGTTCATGAGGTAATCTTCCATCCCATCGAAGTTAATGCACAAGGCTTTTACAGCTTCCGCTGATGTCTGAACCGCCAGTTTATGCGCACGCCCGAACTGCGCGCCCAGCGCGCCATACAGCCGAATAGTGGTTAAACGCGCCATGGTTTTATCTCCTTTTTTAGTTCTTTATGGCGGACGCAAATCATCGTCCGGTCTTTGAAATAGCCGCGGGCGTAAGGCGTGATGCAGGATGGCTGCCCGTAGAGGTGATGAAGTAGTTCGCCTTCTTCGGTGATGACTCCGGCGTGATTCCACTTAGCGGATTCGACCTGCATGATGACCATGCAACCGGGCACCGGATCGCATTCAACGAACCCTTCCCGCTCCCAGTTCTCAAAATAGAGGTTGTCCGGGTACTGGCTTTCCCACCATGGATAATCGACGCGAAAATCAGTCAGCGTTATACCCTGGGTGGCATGCCAGTCCATAATCAGTCCCCAGCAGTCGTGCGAGCCCAGAATGAACGGGCGGCCAATCAGCGGGATGGCATCCGGCGTGATTTCAGCGTATTCATCGCAGTCTGGCGCATAAATACCCCAGACCACACCAGACTGATTACACTGCTGGCGATCGAGGTCTGACGGAATAGGTCGCGCGCCATCACCCGGATGCGAGTGAACGACGCGGATAATCGTCCCTGCATCCTCAGCATTTGCCCAGTGCTCGCCGTCAATACGGAAATGCTCCGTCGGTTTTTCATGGCTGTTCGGCACCGGAATATAACGTTGACGCCGCCCTGACTGAATGACGAAGCCACAGCACTCGCGCGGGGATTCCTCCAGCGCATGCGCCCGGATCGCCGCCATAATTGTTTTGTTCATTGGTATGTCCGGTTATCGATTGAAAAGTACTGTGGCCGGAAAGCCCCCGAAATCGAGAACGGCAGTATTTGGCTCCGCCAGGCCAGCACCAAACCGCTTACGACAGTCGCTGAGGCATCCCCCGCACGCGTCCAAAGCCGGGTCGGTAACCTGGTTACCTTTTGCGTCGAAATAAGCCGTACCGTTGTAGGTGCACCCGTCGCCGCTGCGGTACTGGCCGCGCAGCGCCCACTCGCAGAGCGATGTGATTTGCCGGGTAGGAATAACCAGGCTCTGAAGGTCTGCCGGGCTGCTCATTGACCACGTCACAACCTCATCATCCTCCGATGTTTTGGTGTCCAGCCAGAATGTCTGGAGGGCAAACATTGTCGGATCTGCCGTTGGGTTGACCCCGCCCGGGAAGTTCGCCGCGTCCAGATAAATGGAGTAGGTGTCAATGATGCTTACCTTCGCGTTAACCATATCTTTGAACTGGAGGCAGAGCGCGGTAATGTGCCCGTCCAGATTCGATACGCTCAGCTTCGGCTCTGCCGCCTGGTCCGTTGAAAGGGAAAGGTCTGTCATCTGGAAGGGCCAGAATTCGTATGTTTTGCCACCCCAGATTATGGGCTTTGGCCCGAGCGCGTTTTCGTCGCCGTTCGCGGCATCTATCTCTGCCGGAGTATGTGGGAACGGGCTGTAATGGAAGCGATGTATACCCCCGCTGAACTCTGAGGCGTCCACTTCGACCAGGCGAATCCTGCCACCCGGTGCCAGCATCGCCGCCTGATCGACAAGTGCCATTATGCGTAAACTCCGTAAGCCCGTTTAATAGTGAAGGTAAGCTCCGCGAACTTGCTGTTTAGCTGATTCTTTCGCACTGAATCAGCAACGACCCGGTAAAGCCCCTTCTCTTCGCCCGGCGGTGTGATAATGAACGCCTTGACCACGTGAGCAAGAAGAAAAGCGCGCACCGCGTTTACCTCCGCCTCGCTGCCAACATGTTTCATTGGCACCTGAATTGCCGTTGAATTAATACCATTATCGGCAATCTGTTCGTAGCCATCACCGAACTGGGCTGCGCGCACTGTCTGGTTATATTCAACCGCACCCGCGCCAAGCTGCGATCTCCAGATGTAAGTTTCAACGGCCATATTTGCTCCATAAAAAAAGCCCCGCTGTTGCGAGGCTAGGTATTGGCTAAGGCTTGAAATTGGTTAAATTGTAATGCCTAGTTATTTAATTCTCCACATTCGATACTGCCCCCAAAATCCATTTTCAACGATGTATTCTTGATCTCCACCATCTGCAACAATTTCTAATGATTTACGCATCCCCATTGATGCGACATCACATTCATTGCTTACTCGCAAAAGATGCGTTCCATTATCAAGGTAGGCGGTTATAAATTGATTTTGACGCAGTTTAGCTATGTCTTTTCCGTCTATTTGAACCAAAAATCGACACATACCACCACTACCGCCACCAATAAACTGCTTGTTGCGCGTGACCGTAACCTTAGTTTGAGGAATATTCGGCTTTGGTTCGACAATCTGCTTATTTATGATCGTTTCGGCCGGACCATATGGGCGCGCGCAAGCAGTTAATAATATCGCGCCTGAAACTAACATCACTGTTTTGAACATCATCGTCCCCTACAAATATTGATTAATTGCCAATCATCTCTTCAACTTTATAATCAGCTTTGCCATCTTTATCTTCGATGCAAACCGCTCTGAACTTCTGCTCAAGACCAAATTTGTTTTTGGCGCTAAATTCTTGCGTTGCGTAAAACTTACCGTCATTGCCCTGCCATCTCTTTGCGCTAAACACCGACATATCCAGTGTGCTTTTATTAATGACCGATCTTTTGATGTAAGCCTCACACGAGCTCCGAAGCTTATCCAGTTTCTTGTTAGAAAGCTCCTTGACTTCTTTTTGTTTTTCCTCTGCCTCATTTGGCTTGTTCACTACGGCGGCTATACCTATCACCACAAAAAGAAGAAGCAACAATCCAATGGTTTTAAGCATCTTCATCAATATTTTTTTAAGCACCATCACCCCCTTGATTATCGTGGTTTTGAATATGATAACCAGGGGATGCATTGGTGTAACCAGTAGCAGATGATATTGTCATCTCAGAATTGCAACGTCAGACCATTATTTGGTCTGAAATTGTCTACCCAGCAACCCATCACTTCGGACTGCTCGCATCAGAATCTCTGTGACTTTGGCTTCAATTTCACTTCCCAGCGCTCTTGCCGCGGCGCTGCCATCTCCAGACGTATTAGAAGTCGCATTACCTTTGTTATCGACATAAATATCGATATTTACCTGAGGTGCAGACCCGCCCCCCTGAGCTCTTACGCCAAGCCTTCCAGCAGAATCGCGTGTGAGCGGCATAATAGCCTCTGGCCCCGCTTCGCCGAAAACGCCGCCTTTGGCAAACTTCGACGCACCCTGGAAGGTGAAGTATTTTGGTGAGTCGTATACGCCATTGGCATACTGGTGGAGACCAGCAGATTCATAAACATTGCCTTTGGCGCTGAAGGTCAGTCCTGCCGCAGCGTTATTATACGCTCCCGAAGGTGTGCTTCCGCCGCCTCCGCTTGCACTACCACTGACCCATCCCATAGCCGCCTGAATGGCGTAAGCCACCATCAACCGGTTTGTCACATCAATAATCATCTTCAGCATAGACTTGCCGAATTCTTTGATTGAAGCTTTACCAGTTGTCATGAGGCTCGTCAGCATGTCTGATAGGCCTGTTAAAGCCGACCCCGCAACGTTTTTCACCGCGCTATAAGTGTCAGTTGCCGCTTCCAGGTATTCATTCCACCCACTAAGCGCACCAGCCTTCCAGTCAGCCCGAAGCTTGTCCTCTTCATCGTAGTAGTTATGAAGCGCCGCCAGTTCCTTCTGGTAACCAGCGTCTTCCAGATCGCCACCGCCATTTAACCATCCCTGACGGAGTTGGGCCTCTTCACGCAAACGCTGTTGCTGGCGTGAACTAAGCCCAGCCCCTTCACGCAAGGCTGTGGTTTTTTCCACCATTTGCGTGGCATATTTATCCGCCTGCTCTGCCAGCGCATTGATTTTCTGCTGGGCCTCGACCTCCTTGTTTTTCTGATCCACCACCGCGGCGGCGTTCAGAATAGCTTCCCGGCCTGACAGTAGAGATTTCTCCTGCGCCGTCAGCGCGCGATGTTTAGCGGCTTCTTCGAGTACAGAAAACTGCGACTGCATTTTGCTGTATTCAGTGTTTTTGACCTGCACTTCACCAGTGCGGCGAAGGGTTTCAAGCGTGTCAGTGAGCGCTATGGCCTGTGCGCGGTAGTTTTCCAGGGTGCGATCGCCAGCATCAAGCGTGGTTTTCGCTTCTTTGGCTTTTTTAGAGGATTCACTGGCGAGTTTGGAAACTGCTTCTCTGGATTGCCGATCCGTTGCTCCAGTACCAGTTATTCCACCAGCGGGTCCGTTGCGTGCCTCTTCTTCATAATTAGCCTGGGCATTCGGGGCTGTAATGCGTTTCCAGAGTTCGTTATAACGCTTTTTATTTGCCTCAATCTCTTTATCTGCCTCTGCGCCAGCCTTTTTCATCGCCTCGACATCCATACCGAGGAAATTTACCAGCGCTCCGCCGCCGGGAATTTTTTCAGCCCACCCGGCAACAGTGCTCGTGAATTTGGCGTCAAGTGATGTGAGGTTTAGAAACAAATCACTGATGGATGCTTTCAGCAATTTAAAGATATCAATGATTTGATTACCCCAGGCGCGCACAGTAATGCCCATTTGACCAAAGGTATCGGAGGCAAAAGCTTTTAGCCCCTGCCATGCCTGGCCAATATTATCTGTGGCGTCAACTATCTGATTGCTGCGCTCCTCCATAGTGCTGGCAAATAATGTGATCGCTTCATTGGCAGCAGCTGTTTTTCCCTGGGTTTTCTCCAGCGTGATGATGTGCTTCATCATGGCTTCATCAACGAAACCATATTGCTGATTAAGGCTGGCTAGCGCCTTAACCGGGTCGTTAACTATCCGTGAAAAATCTGACAACGCGGCCTTCGTATCCAACCCGGCATCACCCATAGCCAGTATGGACCTGGCTATTTTCGACATTTGGTCAGCGGTATATTTTCCGGTGTCGTTTAGCTGAACCAGAATTTCAACCGAATCCGCCAATGATGCTCCGGCGTCATCCGCAACATCTTTTGCAGCATCGTTCAGTTGTTGCATTGACGAGAAGCCAGCACCACCCATAAGAATAAGGGATCTCGCTACACTGTCGAACTGCTGAGATGAGTTGTACGCTGCACCGGCGAGAACTGCCAGTAATGCAGCAGAGCCAGCCAGGGCAAGGTTGAACGTGTTTAACAGGCCGCCAGCCCTACCTAACTTTTCAGCCGCCTCGCTGGTATTGTTAAGTCCTTCAGCTGCTTCACTGATGCTCGCCGCAGATTCAGAAGTCTCGCGGCCCTCTTCGTTGAAGCCAAATAACGCATCTCTGAGCGCCTGCAGCATCGGACCGAGGCCGCCGAATGAATCCTTAATCTGCCCGCCCTGCTGGAGCATAATCAGGAAAGGTGATTGCCCGCCTGCCAGCTGTGTGGCGATGTCGGTAAACTGCGCCGGAAGTTGCCGTACGGCATTGCTGTATTGTCCAACTGAGATGCCCGCGCGCCGGGCGGCGGCCTCCTGCCGTGATAATGCTTCAGGCAGAACGTCCGCAACGCTGGAGAGACGCTGGCGGGTCTGGTTCAGAATATCATTAAAGTGCTCGAACTGAGCGCCATTGATGCGGCCCGCTTCGAAGTGCGCCACCAGCTGAGCATGCTGTTCATCCAGCGCGTTGAAGGCGCGGATATTCGGGTCGATAGAACCCAGCAGGTTTTTCAGCGCGGCTGATTGCTTCTCAGCGGCCTGAGTTGCTGCCAGTTCGGCCTGGGCGCGCGCTGCGGCCTCACCGGTATCTGTCAGCTTCAGCCGGGTGTCGTCGAGGATTTTGTTGTAGTGCTGAAAATCATTGGTATCCAGGAAGCCTTTGGCCTGAAAGTTACGCAACGCGGCTTGCTGTTCATCCAGGCGGTTCAGCGCCTTGTTTACTGGGTCGATATTCTCCAGCAATCCCTTGAGCGCGTTCTGCTGCTCCTTAATTCCCGCGCTGCCCTGCTTCGCGGACTCAGCACCAGCACGAAATACGCTGTTTAGATCATCGGCTTTGCCAACCGCACTGGCCGCTGCCTGGCCGAGTTTATCCAGTTCATTGCTGGCTGATTTCAGATCGGAAACATCGGCCCGCAAAGTAATCGAGGCGATCTGGTCAGTCATTATTTCGTCTCCTTATGCATTACCTTGAGAGCCTCGCTTTCCATAATCTGAATATCAGCCATGCAGGCCGCCGCATCCTCTACCCCATGTAACTTGAACACCCAGGGGAGAACGTTGTAATCGAGTCCGGTAGCCCCGCTCGCGCCGACGCGCCACTGGGTCGCCAGCGCAGAGAAGACGGTAAAGGCCTGCCAGATTGATGGCAGGATACTCACCTCTTCTTCCACGTCTTCAGGCGTCAAACCAAAAGCGCTCAGCTCCGCGAGCGTCGGCCCCGGCGTATACAACGCTGCGGCGACCTGCCTCAGTTTTTTTCGCGGATGCCCATCAGCTCTTTGGTGTAGGCCAGGCCGATGCTGTCGAACGCGCGCGGGTAATTATGCAGGAGGACGATCACGTTATCGCGGGTGAGCTCGTCCGGTAGCGCCCAGCCTTCGACGATTTTCATCAGATAGTCGGCCTGTGGCTCAACAGCGGACGTCTTGCCGTCAGCTTTTTTCTGAAGCTCGGTATCCATATCGCGCAGCTCTTCCAGCGTCTTGTGGCGGAAGGTGAGCGTCAGCTTACCGTCTTCAGCGCCAGCGCGCGGGATGCTGGCGGTTACAGAAAAGGTAGGGTTGGGGATCAGGGAGAATTTGGTCATTTCGGTTCCTTAGAAAAAAAGAAACCCGCCGGAGCGGGTTGAGTAATCGAGTGCATAAGGGGAATTTAGCGGCTGTACAACAGGCCGCCGGGCTTCAGCGCATTGCGGATTGCATCGTTTACCGCATCGTGCATCGCTTGTTGCAGACCGGCCGTGGGAGATTGGAACAGATCGCTTTCGCGCACGGCATCAATCACGGCCTGCTTCATTTCATCGCAGAGCACGGCCTTCGTTTTTATGTTGGTTGCCTCGGCGTTTTCGATGATGGATGAAGCAGCTTCATGCACCTTAAAGCGATCGGCTTTAAACTCTACCTTGCATTGCTCGCCCTCAGCGCCGATAACCATGCCGGATGTATATTGTTTTTCGCCGCAGTCCACGCCCATCTTCACGCTGTAATTCGCAGATGCTATGCCATCGCCAATCACCGCATCATTGATGAGCTCCTGACCGGATTTAGCGATAAACCAGCCATCATTAAGATCATTAAGTGCGCGGCTGTTACGGATCTCTTCCGTCAGCGCCTCAATCATTTCTCCGGCATCGACAGAAGATACCGCCTCGTTCCAGTCACTGGTTCGCCAATCTCGCGCTGAACCATCCGCAGCAATTGGACGCAGGCGCACCTGTAATCGCTCACCAGCTTTGAGGCCAGA
The DNA here is from genome assembly GCF_007570865.1 of Atlantibacter subterraneus. GTDB lineage: Bacteria > Pseudomonadota > Gammaproteobacteria > Enterobacterales > Enterobacteriaceae > Atlantibacter > Atlantibacter subterraneus. The sequence goes on from NZ_VLPS01000009.1 coordinate 186,798, forward strand.
AATCATGAGCTCAGTAACCGGCCAACTGATTACCTCTTTTACAAGACGTCCATCAGCAAGGAGATATTGCAGCTCAAGCCGGGAACCCCAGAAGCTTAAATCAGGCCATTTCCATTCGACGTTTACGCCAAAAGGTTTCGATGTCGTTGTTACATGAGGGATGCTTTTAGGTTCAGACATTTTATGTTCCTTTTAGGCGTGAGCCTGTCGCACGGCAAAGCCGCCGAAAGTAATCGGTTTGCCCAGGCTCACAGCTGAAAGACTTTCTTTGATGTGCGCGTGCGATGCGCAATAAAGAGCCCGGCGAACCGGGCTTAAAGGTTTAGCTGACAGTAACGGTGCACGCTGCAGAAGTAAGGGTCTTGCCTGCGGCGTCGGTGACTTCGCAGGTATAGACGCCAGCATCGCTGGATGCGACCGACGGAATGTTGAACGTTGAGGCGGTCTTACCAGGCTGAGCGGTGCTGCCTTTCTTCCACACATAGGTGTACGGCGCGGAACCACCCTGCATAACCACAGCCAGATCCAGTGCAGCGCCAGTTGCGAGTGCTTTAGTGGATGGCAGGTCAGTCAGGAACGCCAGCGGCAGCACGGATGAATCAGCGATCGGGTAAATCTGCATATCCGATTCGAAGTTCATACGCGCTTCGTTGCTCTCAACGGCGTTGATTTCGGTACGCGGCACGCGCTGGAAGGACACCTTGGCGGAATAGTAACGATCCGCTTTGCCGCGCGGGTTGTGGAACCATACCGCCGTGGTGTCGCTGGAGTCATCCAGGTCGATGAGGCGTTTGTAGATCGCCAGTTGAGGGTCATGCGCAAAGGTGTAGACCTGAACCACCGCGTTTTTGAAAGTTGGGATGGTGCGCGCTTTGTCATCTTCCAGGAACTGAACGCTAATGGTCTGCTGGTCACCGCCCTCAGTGGACAGCGTCATAACCTGCGGCATGGTGATCCACGAATCGACTTTGCGCAGCGTACCCGCGCCGGTGCCCGCCGGGAATTTCTTTGTGTCGGTGGTATCAAACGCTTCTAACACGATTTTGGTGCCGGTCACCGATTTAACGCGCAGCACCATATTATCGAGCTTCAGCCAGCCAGAGTTAACCTGGACAACATCGCCCGCGAGGATCCCGGCAGCCGAGGCAACGGTCAGTTCGCATTCCGTCGCGTTGGAGGCTGCAGTGAAGGTGATCGGAGCCTGATAGGCTTTGGCCACGTTCACACGCGAGCCGTTAGGGATTGCGAATGCCATAGCACTCTCCTGAATTTAGGTAATAAAAAAACCCGCCAGACGGCGGGTCAGTAATCAGCGCGGTATTGCATGCTGACGGGAGTTGTGAAAGTTATGGAGCCGCTACTGCCATTGGGTGCTGATGTGGGGCGATCCTGTATCGGCGTGCGCACCTGCGGCGGTCCGTTTATGTAAACCGTCAGATCGCCATCCACCAGCGGCAGACCTTCGGGGAAGGCATCAGCGACAGACTTAGCCAACCCTCTGGCCTGCGTCACGCCGCTGCCGGCAGGAGCGATGATATTGATCTGGAGAATGCCCTGGTAGGTTCGCATCTGACCTTCCAGATCCTGCCCAACGGTTTGCGCCGGCAGAACGTAAACACGCCCGTAAGGCGCATTTTCCGGTGGAGAAAATACGATGTTCGGCCAGGCCACTGGCAGACTGAGCGAAGAGCAGATAACCGCGACGCGACTTTCCAGCAGGTCAGCGATACGCATTGACTGATCACCGGCCATTGCGCACCTCGCTCATAGCCTCACGGAATAGTTGCGCGGCATCTAGCGCGGTGATGCCCACCATGCCGCCTGGGGCCTGGCCGGAATGCCCGTTCTCTAGTGCTGCCGCATATGGCAGGTTATTGGTGAAGAAAATCGAGCTGACCTGGCCCACCCTGAACACCTCGAGCACTGCCAGGCCGCGGGAGTTGGAACCCTGACCGGAAGCGTCCGGTGTATCGTTGGACTGGCTCGGCTGGCTATCGAACCCCACATACCAGTTGTTCTTGAAGCGCCCGCCGACATAGCCATCAGGCTTTTTGATGTCCATTGAGTCGTTGACGCGCAGCCCGCGCTTAAGCCGTCCGGACCTGGTCAGGTTGTCCGGATTATCACGCAGGGCAGCGTTATGATCCCGCACAGCATCGTTATATGCCGATGCCGTTTGGTTCACCCGCCAGATATCAGGGTTACCAACAGGAGACATCTCAACCAGTTGAGCGAGGATTTTAATTCCCGTCCGGCGCACCACCTCGTCCATCTCCTGCTTCGAGCTATCCACGAACAACTGAATGGCAGCCAGGAACGGCTGATTAGCAGAACTAGCCATACCTACGCCCTCAGTTGGATGTTGTAGGAGATCAACACATCGGCAGGCTTAACGGGATTCGGCTCTACCACGCGCCATTTCTTGCCGTCGATTTCGATGCGGTCATCAATGCGCACTTCCGTTTCGAACGTGGCCGCCAGCTTCTTATCGCCGGTGGCGATCAGGGAGCCGTCGATTTCTCGGGCGGAGTATTCAGTGACAACGCCAGTGACGGTCGCAGTGATAGCCGGGGTGGTTACCTCTTTGCCGAACTGATCGCGGGTAGTGCCGCCACCGCGGGTAAGCTGGTAGGTTTTGCCATTCTCAGTCAGCAACCGGGTCGCCGTGGCGCGCATACGTCGATAGTCGATTGGCATATCAGCGCGCCTCGATGTTGGTATGGATGAAGTCCGCTTTTAGTGCTTCGATAGCGCCGATCATGACATATGGCCTGCCGCCGCTATGCCAGCAATCAATCTCACATCCGTCATCGCTAAGCATGATAATCGCCAGGCTATGACAGTTGCCGTCGCGCGCCATTTGTAGCGCCTCTTCGAGTAGCCTTATCACCTCCTGGCTGTCATGCCCAGGTTGCGCTTTGCCGGAGAAGGGAACCACTTTCAGGTCAGACATATCACCCCCTTTCGATGCGGATCTGATTGCCGCCCACCACCAGCCCGCGCAGCGATGAATAGAACCAGGGGAATGACGGTGCAGCTTTGTTCGTGCCCGGCTCATACTGAACGGTTACCGCGCCCTCGACGCGCTCCATGACCACCGCCCCGCCACCAGCGACCGACGGCGTGAGGTCAATCTCCTGCGATTCGATAGCCAGGCGGCACTGCGCATCAACCAGGCGCTGTGGGATGGCGTCATCCGGCAGGTCAACGCCATCAAAGCGCACGCCGGAGCGCGGCCACGACAGCGGCTGCGATGTGCTGGAGCGCTGACCGCGCCAGGTCTTCCCTTCCAGATAGTCCATCGCCTGCATCAGCATCCGGCCGCACTCACCATCATCGGCAGGTACGGTGTAGCCGCGCCCCGACGCGAACGCGCGCAGGTCGACAACGCTGGCATAGCTGTTGAAATCGGGCGAATGGGGATCGGCAACCAGCATGGTTATTCCTCCAGACGCCAGTCCAGCGCCAGCCAGTTATCCACTTCGTCAGGATGAACGTCAGCACGCAGCGGGCCGTCAGGGAACTCTGGTTGGTCACGAACCATAATGACCAGGTCGCTCGTCTTTTTCTCGGCCTCACGCTGCGCGCGCTGCTCTTTGGTTAATCCGGCCATTGGGCCTCCTGAAAAACAAAGGGGCCGAAGCCCCAGTGGTTAGCCCATGATGATGGTTGAATGCTCAGGCTGCACGGATGCAACACCCCACGCCACACCAACTTCATAACGCACCTGGCGGTACTGGCGATACAGCGCGATCTGGAAGGTGATACCGGATACCGGGTCGGTCACGTTCATAACATCGTCGGCGGTGTCGCCGCCTTTTGGCATTGCCGGGGTGCGGCACGCCAGCAGGAATGCGTTGCGATCGAAAGCCATGTTTGGCGCAAACTCGCTAAGCACAGTGACGGCCGCCTGGTCTGCCAGATCCTGACGCAGGCCTGGCGCAGCAATAGTGATGCTGGAAGAGGTTGCCGCTACGACCAGATACTGATTGTCGTCACCGTCGAATTTCACTGCGGTACCGACAGCGATACCACCGGTACCCGCAGAGATAGCAACGATAATGTCGCCCTCTTTCTTCGCGCCGTTGACCTTGTAGCCAGCAGCAGTGCTCTTTGCGGTGCGCTTGATGTTGGCGGATTCATGCAGGTTGAAGCCCATTACGCGACCGATGATGCCTTCTCGCAATAGCTGGTCGGTACCGGCTTCATTCGCTTTGAACAGCACGGACTGCTTACCACGAATGGAGGCCATCGCCTCACCGCCCAGAACCATACGCAGGTCGGTAGTTGGCGCACCATTATCCACCAGAATCTGGCGGGCCAGCGCTGCATCAGACAGATCGTCTTTAATGCTGAATGGGGTGTCTTTAGGCGTACCGACAGCGCGAGATGATTTGTAGAACAGCGCTGCCAGGTCAGCGTCCATCTCATTGCTCAGCGCACGGAAGGCCTGAGAGAACTGGTCAGCCAGGATGACGTCGTAGTTACCTGATGGCCCGATAGCCAACTGCTCTTCACCGTTCCATTTGACCGGGGCCATTTTGGATTTGGTGATTTTGACATCCACGGTGCCAATGTTCTGATCGCCGTCGTTTGGTGCAGTTGCTGCAGGGGTGATATCAACGGTGGTGGTCGGCGGCGCAACCGGTGCGGTGACGGTCTGGTCTTTAGCCGCAGCATCAGCTTTCGCGTTGCGCGCCACAGCAGGGATGAAGCCGACCTGCTCGCGGGATACGCGGTTCAGTGCGGTGTACAGAGTAGGAATTAACCCAGTAAGCGTGTTGCTCATATTCTAAATATCCTTTCGATTAATCGACGATGCTGACGCCGTCGCTTAGCGCAGCCTGCTTGCCTGCACCATCCAGAGCGTCAAACGCACCGCGTTTCATGGTTTTTTGCCCGGCCTGATGCTGCGACTGGAGGAACCCACCGCCGCTGTTGCCGGACGCTTTGAGGATGTAGTCTTTCTGCGGATGTGACTCGACCAGGGATTCCAGCGCTTCATCGAAGCCAGCCAACTCGCCGGGCTTGGTGCGGGAGAACACCTTATTCCCCTGCCCGTCGTAAGCCACCACCTGGCCGTCTTCGATTTTGAAGTTCTGGCCGAAGTAGGAACGCACGAACTCTGTCGGGATTGCCATCTTCTCGGAGATAAACTTGGAGCCACCGAAGCGGCCGCCGATCATCTCGTCGTAGAGTTGGTTTTCCAGCTGTTTGGTTTTGCCGTTCGCTTCGTCCAGCTGCTGCTGGTAAACCTTGGTGATCTCGGCCTTTACCTGGTCAACCGCGCCCGCGTCGATCAGTTTTTTCTGGTCGATTTTGGTCATCATTTCCAGGGCTTCAAGTGCCTTGGTCGGGTCGCTGATGCCAGCGAATTTCGCGAGACTGGCTTCCGCCGCTTCCTTCGCCTCGCGGTGAGTTTTGGCTTCACCGTTCAGGGTGGTGATTTTTGTCATCGCTGCGACCGCGTCGAACGGGATTTCTTTGCCGTCGGCATGGACGTACACAGGCATACCGTTTTCAACGACCACATTGCCGTTAGCATCAAGTTTGAGTTTCATTGTTTAGCTCCAGCCTTCCGGCCATTGGTAATAGGTCATCCGACCCGGTCACCGCGTCGCATCCGCTCAGCGGCAGGCATAAAAAAGGCCGCCCGGAGGCAGCCTGATGTTGATGAGGTTTGTATTACTCGAACGCCGACGCATCCACGCGGCGCAGTTCGTCCAGGGTCAGAAACTCCCCGGCATCATTGAACATCTCCGGCACGGTGATTTTGCCGTCGCGAAGCATCATGGCGCGGGTGACGCCCAGTACTTGCTCCTGCCGCGCGTACGGTTGCCGGGTAAGCCAGTCAGCATAACTGGTATGAGCTGGCACCTGTCCGTCCATTGAGGCGCGTGTGGCGCTGCTCAGTTCGCCTGAGGCTATCTGCAACTCCTCCCACGATTTCGTGATCAGGATTTCACCAGAGCGGCAGCAGAAGTGGATTTTGCCGGGGCCGCGCAGGTACGGCACCACATGGCCCAGCGGCTTGCCGTCGAGGGTGTAGAGCTTGCGGTCGCGGATAATGCACCACTGGCTGGTATGCGTATCGAGCGTCGAAGACCACTGCTTGGCCTTCACGATATCGCTGTTGGCCTGGGCGAACTCCTGGCGCGCCGTGGCGGCCATATGGTTCACTGCAGTGCGGGTCACCACCGCCAGGTCGCGGCGGGATGCGTTGATAACCCCATCTTCACGGTTGAGTTTCGGCGTGCCGGCAACGCGCCGGACAATCTGCTCTACCGTTTCGCCCTGGAGGAAACCGGAGCGCACAGCGTTGGTGATTTTGTCCAGCCGGTCGGCTTCAAGCTTCTGTCCCCACTCTTTCAGCAAACGCCCCTGGAACGGCTGCGCCACTGCTGCGGCATAAACCTGCTCAGGTGCGATGCTCTGTAGCGGCACATGCTTAAGGATCTGTTTCGGAATGATGCTGCTGAACAGGTCCAGTTGATACCCGGCTTCATACTCAACGTAGCGCGTCAGCTCTCGCGCCAGCGCATCATTGACCGGTTCATAGGCCTGTTGGTTCAGGTCACGTACGCCAGCCAGCAGCGAAGCGAGGCGGCGGGCACTGTAGGTATCGGCACGCTTGCCGTCCAGCAGCACCAGCAGTTTGGCGGCCAGGTCATTATCCATTTTATTCAGCAGCGCCACCATGCGCCGGGCAACGCCATTACCGTAGCGGGTCACATACAGGCCATGCGCTATCGTCTCGTCCTGGAGCCTGGCATTGACGGAGCGGGCCATATCACACCTCGCCTGGTGGCGGTTCAGTCAGTGAGGCTGATTCAGCGAGCAGCTCGCTCAGCACCACATCGGGGTCTGCATCAGCATCAATGATGTTCAGCTTCTGTAATGACTTAATCGCATCCACCCGGCGAATATCACCGCCCTGGCGCAGCGACTGAATGGCCAGCGCCGCAGGAGGGTTGAACTCCTTCGACTCAACATCCAGTTCAGTGCGGACATCGACACTGCCGCCGTCTTTCTCGCCGATGTACTCGGCCATGATTTGCAGGATGTTGTCGATCGCGTCTTCCAGGCTGGTTGCCATCGTGTAGAGGGGCGACTGTTCCTGCATCTTCTCTTCCGAGGTCTGGTCAACAGACTTGGTCGAGGTGTTATCGGTACGCAGTAACTTAGCGCCCGCCTGGCGCATCTGTTCCACCAGGTCAGTCAGTGACTCTTTGCCGGCACCGATCGCTGCTCCAGAATGCTCGGTGTATTCCATTCCCTGTTTTTGACGATCGGAGAATGACGTGGCCGAGGAGGAGCCAATCACGAGTTCCTCTCCCTCCTCGAGTCCAAACACTGACAGGATTGGAACACGCACCACGTGCAAAATGTTGTCCTGCTCGCTCTGGCTCTGCCAGTGCTTGACGTTCAGCAGCGCCATATTCAGAAGCGGCGGAGAGCCGCACATAAAACCGGTGCGCTTGGTGTAGAGCGTGACCAGCGTTATGTCCTTGCGGGATGTGGTCCATTCGTCGTGCAGCGCCCAGTTCACCTGACCGTCGGCACCAGTGGCCTTGCGGTAAATCCGCACCTGCCCGGGCGTCAGCAGGCGAATCTGCTCGACCTTTGTCTGCCCAAAGTCGTCACCGTGCTCGACCACCACCTCTTTGATGCGCAGCTCGGTGAGCGTAACCTTGCCGCCGGTCATCTTCGACTTCCAGCCGATCACCTGGCGGGGATTCAGCATGGTGACGTATGGGCGTGCGCCGGTGGCCTTTTCGTCGGCTTTCGTCCTGACCTGCTCTGCATCCACCCGCGGATAGTCCACCAGCGCATGAGACAGGCCATATTGCATCGCCAGGCTGAAGAACGCCTGCGCCCATACATCGAGGCGACTGCCCTCCAGATCCACATTCTTTGCGAACTCACGAAGCTGGTCCGGGACGTTCTCGCCCAGTTGGATAGGCTCAGCGAATACGCGACCAACGTTCTGGTTGATGGTCTCTTCGTAGGCAGGAAGAAGCGTGGCCACAGCCAGGCGCTTTTTGTAATCCTCTTTATCCTCTTTCGGCCAGCGGGGCAGATAAGCCTCGCCAAGCTGGCGCATGTATAGCGTGCCCCCCATCAGGGCGTCGTTAATGTCCCACGCCTGCACCATGTTCCCATAGTCCAGATTGGGTGTTGAAATATCAGGCATGGGTTAAAGCCTCAGGCTGGTGACTTTGCCGACTTTCTTCGGCGGTGAATGCAGGACGGCGTATCGCGTGCCATCCCAGTCGTGATCTTCCTGCTGGGTGTCTACATCGTCAGGGTTCTTACTGTCGCGAACGAGCACCGGTACGCGGCTTATCCAGCCCCGGCAGTAGTCGAATACGTAGAATGCTGGCTTCTCAGGCATGCCTGATTCCAGCTTCTTACCTTCAATGACAGCCTCAAGCATGTCAGCAAACAGGGCCGCGCCGTTCACGCGCGATCCCGGTTTCTTGTTGGATGGAACCCACTTAACGCCCTGCGATTCCATTTTCTGGGCAATGGAGAGTTCTTCATCTCCAGTGTTGTAGATAGCCCCGTCAGCCGGGCCAGGTAGAACCTTCTTGCAGATGCCGGGCATGATGTTCAGTTGCCCCTGAGTTAGCCCGTTGAGTTTTATCTCCTCGGGCTCAGCAAGCTCTTCGCCCACCAGCCGCTTATCCACCCACGCTACGCCTTTGGCGACATTCGTGGATGACATGTTCAGGCCCTTGTTCAGCTCGTCAGGAGGGCAGCCATACCATTCGCCAATCAGGATCAGAGACCCGGCAGGCGGGCAGAACTGGCGACCATCCGGCAGCTCGGCGGCGGTGCCGTCGGCACGCGCCCACCAGAGGTTGGAGAACGGCTTCGATTCTCCCCAGTCATGCGAGCGGTCAACCGTCCAGCTATCCGGGATGCGGAACGGCTTGATGACATGCAGCGATGCGTTCCACAGATGGTCAAACCGCCCGCCGCTGGTAACGTCCCAGGAGCCCTCTACCCACGCCTTGCGCCGGTTCGGGTCTTTGATAGCCATCAGCGTCGCGATGTACTGCGGATCCAGATATGGGTTTTCTTTGAACGAGCCGTGAATCGCAACGCGGGTTAGCGTCACATCCTCTTCGCGCTCAGTCTGCGGGTTAAATACCTTCTGCGTTTCGCGAATGATGGTGCCGCGTGGCGCTGGCTCGATGAAACGCTTCTTCACCCAGGTATGGCCGATGCCGAACGGGTTGGTCGTGCTGAACGTTTCTAGGGGGATCGGCTTCAACAAACTGCCGTCCGGCAGCGGGTAGTTTTCCGGGCGGAACGACGAACGTCGGCAGGAGAACATCATTTCGTAGAACTCAGCCGACTGCTGCTTGGTCAGCTCGTTGAAGCCGATAAACGGGAACTCCTGACCGTGGTAGTCCCAGTAATCGCCTTCTTCTTTCCCGAAGCGAAACAGCAACTCTTCGCCGGTTGGCCACACCCAACGTAATTCACTGGCTGATGCCAGATAGCGCGCGCCGTCGTTAAACAGGCGGTACATACGCTTTGACTGCGTAATGATATCGGTGAGGTTTTTATACTCGGTATCGAATATTACGCCGCGCCAGAACGAGCCATAGCCCAGGCCGACCAGGCGACGGAAGCGCGCCAGCTGCGCGGCAGTTTTACCCGGCCCGCGCGTACCCTCATAGAGGATTTCGTTACACGGGCAGCTCAGGGATAGAGATTGCGACCCCGGCAAAGGTTTCCAGACGGCTTTGTAATTCATCCACCAAGAACCTCGCTCTGCTGTTTCTGTGCTGCCGCTTCCCAACTGTCCACGTTGTCGCTGGTCGGTACCAGCATGACGTTGTGAGTGACGTCCTTAACGGGCTCTTTCTCACCAATGTCATATGCCTGACGTTCAAGGCCCACAAGGTTTTTCATCGCGTCACTCAGCGCTTTCAGTGCTTTGACTCGTTCCGGCATGCTAATAATCGAGTGATAAATCTCGTTGAGCTTATCGCGTCCATTCTCGTCCGGTTCCAGCATCAGTTCGCCGAGCTTACGAAGAGAAGCTACGTCGGCACACTCAGCATCTAACTCATCAAACAATGCGTTGGTTATCTCCCTGGCCCGGCGGATATCACCGCGGTGCTCCATGCGTACCGTGGCGATAACCTCGGCAGTGGCCTCTATCAGTACGCGCTCAGAAAGCACTGTTTCGCTGCGTACCTGTTTGCGTACCTCTGCTTTGCGTACCAGATCGTCGGCGCGTTCTTTCACCTTTGCATTCAGATCGCGTGACCATTCATCACGTTTGGCACGCTTACGGATAGCGCCTTCGCTGATACCGTGTTGTGATGCTATCTCTCGGAGGGACATCACTCCGGCCCGGTAAGCCGATTCGATAGCCTCCCAGTCCGGTTTGCTCATTCGTTACTCCAGTGTTTGTTACGCCATTACGATGGGTCTGCCCATGATGATCGCAATAAAAAACCGCCCGGAGGCGGTTAGCTTTGTTATGGCTGTTTATCACCAGATTCAGGTGCTGAGCCAGTATCGTCTTTCTGGTCTCTACCGGCTTGCCCTGGCTGGTCGTTTTTAACGTTATCAGGAACAGGGCTGTAATCAGGATGGTCCCCTTCGACTGGGCGATCGGTCATACAAACCTCCTTTCTGGTTAGAAAGTCTTAAGTGTAGACAATCGGTGAGCCTTATCTGCAAGAAGGGAGATGATCTTCTTTAATCATATATAAAATAAGTGAAATTTATCACGGAAGCGCTTATGGGAGATATCTCATATCAGGGCAGCGGTCCATTGCTAAGTTTAAAAGGTAACGAAAATGCATTTGCATACCCTCTGAAGAATCTGGATTTCCTTCCGTCTGAGGGTTTTTTTTAAATTTCATGGCAATAAACCAGGATTCTTCTTAATCACCCTCGCTTACGCTTGTTAATGAAAGGTTAACGCCCATAATCAAAGTTCCTGCCACGACAGGAGCTGAAAAACCAACGTAAGATCTTTGCCATTAAGAAAACAATAACAGTACTAAGTACTGATAGCCCTACTCCGACTCGCCCCATGCACGGGGCTTTTTTTTGCCCGAAACACCGGTTAACGGTTCACGGCGTTATACCAGGCCTGCCAGCGGTACTTGTCGAGTCGCAGCTGGCGCAGGCATTCTGCCGTTTCGATATCCGCCTGCAGGTCTGCGTCGCTATTGGTACCCGCGTTACTTGCCCTGCACGGCTCCTGCATCAAATCCGCTGATGGAGTTGGCAGCGTCGATGGCACGCTGGCGCAGCTGCACAGCAGTATCGTCAAACTGGCACACAGTACGATCCGGAGACTGAACATATTTCACCACGTCGCGGGTTATGGTCCGGTAAATCACCTTCGCCCCGGCACTGGCCGCAGCGGCTTTCTTCTCTACCGGCTGGATGGTTTTCTCGGCCTTTTGCTTTTTGTCCGCCGCCAGCGCGTTAATGTGGTCAGCGTGAGCATTCCACCCGGAACGCCAGGCGATAAGTGCCGTGGCAGAGATGCTGACCACCAGCGCCAGCAGCACATATCGCCACTTCATACCAGCGCACTCCGCGCCCGGTTATAGCGCTGCCGGCGGTCTTCAATGCCGTTATGGCCACCATTGATAATCTGCGTGACGCGCGCCAGGTCGCCGGAGTAAAGCAAACAACCGCTGGTGGCGTAGAACCATGCCGCTGAACGCGCCGCGTTGCGGTCCTGCTCCAGCAGCTCGGGACTGGTGACCAGATCGAGTTTCAGCGCGGTACCGCATTTTGTGTAATTTGCCTGACCGGTGATCTGAATCAGGCCGCGTCCGCGATATTTCCAGCCATCACCCGGTGCTTTGTTGCCCAGGCGTTTGCTGTACACAAGATTTGCGATGGCACACTGGCGCTCCAGCGGTAACACCTTTTCATACGAGCGGCGGCCCAGCGCATTAGCCTGGTCTTGGGTGAGTCGCCCGGCGCGGACGAAATCGACGAGGCCTGCCACGCTGTAGTTCATGCTCTCCACCAGCCGGGAGAAACTCACGGACTCGTGTCCGGTCTGGGCGATAAACATCGCCTGATCAGTCGGTGCAGTGATGCCGAATTCTTTCATCGCCGCATCGATGTGCGGAAACCAGCGCGCAGCTAATCCGGCGCTTATACCAGCCGCCTGCTGAAATTGTGATTGTTTCATTCAGACCTCAGGACATAGAAGAGCCGCGCCACATTCCCCCGTGCCCTGAACACGGCAGCGCAGATAATCAGATTGATAGTCACGGTTGCCCAGTGGGTATGCAGGTAGGAGTCAAACAGATACCGGAACGGCACCGATGCATACGCAAGAATAATCAGGTAGGCCAGCCATGACGCCCACGGGTTATGGCGCCCGCCAGGCTTACGGAACATCATCAGGCGCAGAACAATGGCGGCACAGGCCACCACGTTTGTCAGCACCAGCGGATCGTTAGTTACCATTGGTTCCCCCTCTCCAGCGTGCCAGCAGCTTCAGCGGGTCCTGTTCACTGAAAAACGTCAGTGTTTTGATGGCCACGGCAGAAAGAATCACCGCGCCGAGCGCATCCAGCGGTTTGTCGGCATAGCCGGTTATGCTCGCCAGCCACGAACCCACCAGCCCGGAGCCATAGACACCAGCAAAATACGACACGACGAAATACGCGGAACGGCGGAAAATCGTCAGGTCGGCAGCGGTGGCCACGTAGAACACGGCCCCGGCAAACGCGCCGAACACCACGCCGTAATCAGTGCCGGTAAGCAGTCCATAAATACTCGCGCCGGTCAGCGCACTGCCGGCAGCCGCGGTACCGGAAAAAGGTTCGGACATTACGCCCCCTCGCTATTGATGAGTCCTCTCGAATGAGGGGAAATAAAAAAGGCCCACCGAAGTGAGCCTCAACTGAGAATGATTTTGAGATGTTAATGCAGCATATCGCGTTTAATAACCTCTTCCGGAAGAGGTGTTGCCGCAAGATTGGGAAGATCTGCTTGGGCAAACTCAAGCTGAATAAAACGTAATTCTGACATACGCACTTCAGCTCCATTCGGGTACCTTGCGTACCTGGTACCCTCAGAGTCTGTTACATCAGAGACCAGAACTGGATAAAGTTTTTCCAGTCCTGATGGCTGGATGTGCTTGATAAGCATCGGGATTGGATAGAAGGTACGGGAAGTTCGCATTGGAATGCCTGATAAAGGATAGGTACCTGAGCCTAGCACTTACCCCATGAATAGATAGTTTTTATCTATAAAAACTTATCAATTAATAAGAATTACCTAAATAAAAAATTTTTATCAAATTTTACGAAATTATGCTGCTCGAAAAGCAACCGAGCTGATAGTCATAAACGCTCGCGTGGATCAAAGCCCTGGATGCACTGCAGAAAAACCCCTCTCTGATATTTCTGCGCCATCAGCACATAAAAAAAGACCTGCTCGGACGAACAGGTCATATCAGGTAGAACATCTCTCGACGGCGCCAGGTGCCTCCCGGTGAAACGCTGACTGGATGCATCGTTTCGCATGCTTAATCAATTACAGGTTATCCAGTAATGCCCCTCCGCTCAGGGGGATTCGCCATCATTTTTTTATTTTAATGACTGTCAAAGAATGCTCTTTAATCATAGTGCCCGCTTCGATGATTTCAACTCTGACAGTTCATATTTAGCCACTCTGCAGACATGATCACAAACCGGCAATATGGGTTCCGCGTCACTCCCCGCACTTTGTCTTATTAGCGTAGGGAGTCGAGTCCATAAAGTAAAAAACCCCGCCGCAGCGAGGTTCTTAATCTGGTTAACGTCACGGGCGTAATATCCCATCGTTGAGACGAGATTAGCCAAATTCCGCCACGTTTGCAACATGCTAATTTAATGCGTCACCCTCCTTAAAACACTTTGTGCGAGCGATTCCTCAATGTGACACTGCTCAACGAGTCGATCGAACAACAATTTATAGTTTCGCCGCCAGGTGGTTTCTGTTACTCCGAGCGCCTTAAATACCTCCGTATCTTTAAGTCGGGGGAAGCCGCGCCCTTTGCATCTGGGGCACTGTTTGTAAACCGGCACCCCCTGTAGCTGTGATTTCTTTTTATCGAGCACTTCGCCACGTCCACGGCAACGGCATTCGTTCTTCACCTTTCCTTTCCCGTTACAGGGCTGGCAAATCACCCGCACCTGTTCGCGTACCGGTTTCCATTCTTCCCAGTCGGAAGGTGAGATCCCTTTTGTGGTCCTAACCCACTTCGGCGGTTTGCCGTCAGGCCAGGTAACCTTGTTGGTAAAGACCTCTGCATCAATAAACCCCTCCCCAGCACAGCTGTGGCATGTCACCAGACTTGCCGCGCTCAGTGAATAGTCGCGGAATACAAAACCAGCCAGAATTCGCAGGAAGTTTTCTCGCTCTGCTGCCGTCATTTTCTGAAGCGACTGGTTACGGCTGGCGCGCCGTTCTGCCAGTCGGGTTAAAAACGCAATGATGTTATCCGGTGCCAGCACCCCTGCTTTGGCGAGATACAGTTCGATACCGACAGATGCTTTTGAATTCGCCAGGCCCAGCGCGGCCATCACATCGGTTATTGAAAGTGCGTCGCCGCTCGTCCCACATGAAACGGTGCCGGGAACCATTGATTTTGGCGCAAAATACTTCGGTAATGACTCAAGCTTCATCCCGCAATCCTCATTGCTGTTTTAATGTAATTTCTCAATATTCGGTAATCCGTCAGCACCGATCCGCGAAAGCGGTAAATTCTCAGGCGCTGCCAGTGGAGGCGGATAACGTCTGTTTTGTAATTTTCTCTGTTCACCGCTTTCCCTCTCTCGTTGCGTACCAGTCACGTACGTACCCGAGCGCCAGCAGGGCGATCCAGCCAATCTGGTAATAATTTTCGGTAGTCATGAGGCCTCCTGCTGTTTGAGTTGTCTGAGCTTTGCGCGGTATTCATCGCGAATTCGGATGAAGTCTTCGCGGCGATAGTTGGTCATCGGGTGCGGGCCATTGAGCCAGTCGACAAAGGCCTGTCCGTACCGGGCCACCAGCCCGGCTTCATAGTTTTTCGCGACAGTGGCTTCTTTCGCCGTGTACTTCCCGGCACCGCCGTTGCAGCGCTTGCACTGCTTGTGGGCGTTACGCTCTTCAAAGCGAAGTTCAGGGTTTGCACCCACGGTTTTGTAATGACCGCAGTCCCACTGGCCGCCGTGCAGGTCAGGCGGGTTTAATTCCCCGCAACTGATGCAGGGCAGATGCCGGTCCCGGTACCGGATATAGGCATTGAAGGCCTGCTGAGCCTGAGCTTTGAAATAGGAAGCTGGCCTGAGTTCTTCGCGTTTCGCGCGGCGGCGCTGACGCCCGGCTTTCTCCTCGTCGCGCTGAAGCTTCAGGGCCTTGCGCTGTGCATCAGCCTGGTTCTTTGCGGTCTGCTCTTTGCCTACAGCGCTGGCGCATTCGAATGAGCAAACGACCTGCTCGTTCCGTACCGGGTGAAACCACTCCCTGCAGTGGATGCATTTTCGACGAGGTTTTTTAGCCATACTCACCCCGCAAAATTCATCAGCTGCGCAGCGGCGTTCTCGGCCTCACGCTGATCGCGAAACACGCGGGACAATATCCAGCGCCAGAGCACATCCAGTGCGGCACGGTAGAGCTGCTGGAACTCTGTCTCGTCCATGCTGGCGAAAGAAATGCTGCGGGGGTGTTTGCGGAGGGTGCCGTCAGGCAGTTGGATAGTGTCGAAATGCCCTGACTCGATGGTGACCCAGGCGCGATACGCATCGAAGGATTTGCACAGGCTGATGCCGTTGGTAATGCGGCGGCTGGCCACCTGTTCCAGATACTGCTCAGCGGCATCCAGCAGCGCGGTTTCGCTCCCGCCGAACGATGCCAGGTACTTCGCATAGCCGGTTACCAGCCTGCGTTCGTTGGATGAGATAGCGCCGCCGGTTGGCTCCCAGTATTCGAAGCCGAGATTCAGCAGAGCAAAGAAACGACGGTGAAAGGCCGGGTTACGGACCTGTTTGAAGTCGGCCACCAGCACGGCACCGAGCTTGATTTTTGATTGCAGAAAATCGCTGGTCTCCGGCGTAGCGGGGATCAGGATTCCTGAGGACTGCTTGATGAGTTGTAACTGCGCCATGGTGTTCACTCCGTGGCGCAGCAGGTTTACCGGCTGTTCAGACCGATGAGATCATATTATCAGATGGTCTTTGGATGCGGTAGCCGAGATCTGTGAGAAACTGCACAACAGCGGTTGGGGTGAAAATAATTTCTTCATCAAGTAAAGGTCGCATGGAAATAAGCCCCCCACTTTTATAAACAAGAAAACGATCACCTCCCGGAAAACTACATAGCACCGCGCCATCCGCCCTTCTGACAACGTCATACCAGTCAGGATCAGATGATTTTGAAACACATTTTCTCACAGCTTCCCCCTGTTCAGCTTCAGGATATAGTTCAACGTTCAATCAGTAGAACCACTCGTCAGCACTTTCCCAGGTTTCCTGCAGAATATTTGCGACCTCGTCTTTATCGCCTCCGATAACACTGAGCCCATCATTAGGTGCCCGGCGAACGGTGAGCTTGCACCCATCGAAGCGTTTGTTTAATCGTTTTAAAAGCTCGTTTTCTAACGCCGGGATCGCGCCATCAGGCAGTTTTTTTGTACGTTCGATAGTGACTTCAACCTTCATGATCATCCCTCTCATAAAAATACTGTATAAACAAACAGTACACCCATGCGTGAGAATTATCAATCCCAGAAAAGCATTTTTTGTGAAAGTTACACCGTTGTTTCTACAGCATTTTATATCAGCAACAAAAAACCCGCCGTAGCGGGTTTGATTTTATTAATGCTTAGTTCTTACAGGAAAAGACCAGCATTTGTAGCCGTATGCGTGAGCATCCAAAACTCGGCGCTCCGAGTCAGGAGTCCCCGCTTTAGCTCGCGCCTTGCGAAAACGACATTTTACCCAGCGGAAACCAGGTGGGAGCGGCTTTGTTGCAATTTCTTTTAATGCCATAAATAAACCCTGTCTCAGGTGAGCACTTCCCTGAAACTTGATAAAAATATGGGGATCCGCTAATGTACTGTTGTCTAGGCAGTACAGATTGCGGGTGCTCTAGCATCCCCAATCCGGGCCCTTCCTCGCCAAAGGAAGGGCTCAAATTCATTTTACGACCGCACATACGCCTTCAAAATTGATAGCACACGCTCGGCTTCTTCCATCGTAATATCAGTAGGTAAACCCTGAACTGTAATCATCGTTCCTGTTTCTGGTCGAACAACGATCGGCAAGTTAAAGGTTTGCACTTTCTCATTTCTTGCCCCTTTAGCTTTTTCAAGCTTCTGTTCTACCGCATCAAAGCCATCTAAATTTCCTTCGGTATCTGCCGTGTTGATTAAAGTCCCCACTCGCGTGTACTCCTCAAATTTATTGACAGCACTTTTGAATCGACTTCGATAGTTATGAATGGTGGATTCGCTGGGTTTGTTTGTCTGAGTTTCAGCATAATGAGTAATAAGCTCTTCAACATTCAAATCACGAACGTCATCACTATCACTCGTATCAATAACTGATAACAGCAGCAGCGCCGAATTCTTTAGATTGCGAGCGGTTGATTCGTTGATAAGCCCCAAATTAGGCAACTTCATCAAAAAATTGAAGAATGCTTGTGTTGAGTAATTATCGTTCATAAGCATCTCTCATAAGTGTTCATATGCGTAGTGTAGATTCAGAGGTTTTACCGATCAATGTTTTTTTATCGATCGATCAATCTTTTTTGCAATCTAACAAATCCCACACTTAAAAAAAGCATTATCATGCTTGTATCAACTCGTCCAAAAATTAAAAAAACAACTTATTTTCATTTACTTATACAGATCTACCATTCTGACAACCTTATTAAATAACATTTTAAGCACACTGAAATTAGATACAGCTCAGCATAGACCCCTCTCCACATGATCTGAGTTAAAAGCCATTAACTGCTTGCTTAAGCTACAAGAGACGCCTTACAAAATTCTGGTAGATTCGCCCGCACCAGAGCCTCGGCGAACGGCGGCGGTACCGCATTGCCGCATCTAGCTACCTGTTTATCTTTGGCATACTTCACGCCGCGATAGTCGCGGTCGATGATGTACCACTCCGGGAAGCCCTGCGCCCGGTATAGTTCGTGCGGTTGCAGCATGCGCATACCGATATCGACGATGCGGTAAGTGATGCCGTCAACGGTCACCAGACCGTCGCAATCCTCACCGCAGTATTCCCGCAGGAACGCCAGCACCTGCGCCGCGCGCTGCTCGTCATACCCTTCTGCTGCCAGTGTGGTTTTCACCTCCCCTACGTGCTGGCCACCAGCAGTGACCGTTGGCGTAGGTTCGTCTGTACGCTGCCCGTCCCGGCACGTGCCGCGTAACTTCACCAGATGTGATGTGACCAGACCATGGTGATCCGTGGTAGTGACCGTATGCGCTGGCTCATTCATAGCGGCGCCGGGCCCGGAATAATTGCCGCCGTAGTGTTTCGCCAGGAACGCGCTTACAGTGGCAAATTTATTGCCGCCGGCGGTAACGGTACCCAGTGGGTTGTCCAGTTGCAGCACGCGCGGTTCCTGCCCTGGGCGCTCTCCATATCCCATCTGAATGAGCGTCGGGGTCACCAGCTGAGATTTGCCGCCACCGCCCGCCGTGATAGTCGCGCTCGGCTCGTCGACGCGGTGTCCAATGCTGGCACCGAACTGGCGGGCGATCACCGGCGCAACGACGCATGCTCGTGACTCTTTCAGGATGGTGTGCATAGGTTTATCCAGCGGGCGAGGCTTTGCCTGGTACTCGCTGCCGCCGCTGCCAGCCAGGAACGGCGCAAGCGCGGCTTCCACCACACCCAATGCATGCCCATTGCCGCCCGGGCGCGTTGACGTACCGGCAGTGATTGTCGGTACCGGTTCACAAACCTCCTGCCCGGTTGCGCCGGTACGGAATTTTGTCAGGTGCGGTACCGCGACGGCATAGCCATGCGTTTTAGTGATCGTCTGCAGCGGTTCCGCCAGCGCCTGCCCACGGAAGCAGTCGTATTTTCCCTTCGTCGTGGTGTGGTTGCACTTCACGATAAACGGCGAGGCGCTATCAATCACGAACCGCTGAATGCCTCGAGCAATACGTTTGAGCGTGTTTTCTGCCAGCGGCTTTTTGCGATCGAAAATCGACGGCGCGGCGATTGACCAGTCGATACATTCCACCGCGGTGCGCCAGGCTTTCAGCTTGCCGCCCTGCACTGCTGGCGATTTTGGGTCTGCGTGCGTAGCCTGCGGCCAGGACACCGGCACGCCGTCGCACCGCATCACCATGAAAAAGCGTTTTCTGATTGTCGGCGCGCCGTAATCACACGCCCGCAGCTCGCGGTGATCAACAGCATATCCGAGCCCGTCCACCAACTGCTGCGCCTGTTCGCCATCGACGGCAATGCCCAGGAACTCACAGCATTCTGCCAGCGCCGGATGCCCGGCAGGTATCCCGCCGGACAGCATCCCGTAGAACGCCTCAAAGGTTTCGCCGGAGCGAGCCGGATCAGGACGCATCTCTGCAGCGAGCAGTGGCCCCCACGTGCGAAACTCCTCCACGTTCTCCAGCATCATCACGCGTGGCCGCACCGTTAGCGCCCAGCGGATAACGATCCACGCTAAACCGCGAATTGATTTTTCTACCGGCTTCGCGCCTTTTGCTTTCGAGAAGTGGCGGCAATCCGGGCTGAACCATGCCAGCCCCACCGGGCGACCTGCTGTTGCCGCCACCGGGTTAACATCAAATACCGATTCGCAGTAGTGCAACGTATCCGGGTGGTTGGTGGTATGCATCGCCACCGCGTTCGGGTCGTGGTTAATGGCAATATCCACGCTGCGGCCAGTCGCCAGCTCAATTCCGGTAGACGCCCCGCCGCCACCGGCAAAATTATCAACGATAATTTCTCTCACGCGTAGTTCTCCATGGCAGCGGCCAGCGAACGGGCCGCAGTGACTATCGCCGGTACCGGCATTTTTTCCAGCCACATGCGGTTGATGTGATGTTTTAGGCGACGCTGGTGGTGCGCCGGGAGATCCCCGGCGATTTCTACCTGCGAATAAACCATGCCGACTTCAGCGGGCCAGACGGTTTCCGCCACATCCACCAGCAGCAGGCTTTCCAGTTCAACAATGCGCTTTGTGGCGTAATGCATTAGGTGGTCTGGCTCGCCGCTTACGGCACCAGCACCGCTCTTAACGAAAATTAGCCAGTGCGTTTTGTCGTTTTTTCCCGTCTTCTGCCATACGGCGGGTTTCTCATCAGTGAGCGCTACGACCTGGCTCAACGGGATTTGCGTCTCGTTCCATTTAAAAATCAACACCCCGTTGGGCTTCAGAACGCGGAAAGCTTCCCTGAAGCCGGCGCGCAAATCCTCGCGCCATGTATCACGGTTAAGCTTCCCGTACTTTTTGCCCTGCCAGCCGTTGGGGCCAACACGTTCAAGATGCGGCGGATCGAACACCACCACCGGAAACGTAGCGTCGGCGAACGGCAGCGCGCGGAAATCAGCGATAACATCCGGGCTAATAACCAGACGGCGCTCATCGCACAGCACGTGCTCTTCGGCGCGAATATCGCAGAAGACGGCACGCGGGTCGGCTTTGTCGAGCCAGAACATGCGTGAACCGCAGCACATGTCGAGGATGACATGCTCAGTCATTCCAGGCCTCCAGCTCGTTCTGAATTTCTTCGTCGACTTCATCAGTGGTCGCATCTTCGTTCAGGTAATCACGAGCTTCTCTCAGATACTTCTCGCGGCGCTCGTCATACCAGGCTGAAAACTCTGGTGACCAGCCGAAGGTGTCGCCATCAAAATCAACTTTGGCGTTGTCTTCTGCCATTCGTTCAACCATGCAATACGCGGTGATTAATCCGCATTCCCGGATGTAACCGCGCAGATCACGCTTGCGCCACCACGGGTTTATTTTCGAATCGCATACATCGCGCATCTGCAATTCCCAGCGGCGGATGCAACGGGCGTTAAGTGATTTGCTCATACCCGCCCCTCCCGCAGTTGTGAGGCAAAACCGAAAAGCAGATGCTTAACCACGCCGGTTGATGCGACTGTATCCACGTTCAGTACGTTCTGGATTGCCAGTTCAACCCCGATTGCTCGCTGTTCTCCAGCTGCGGACTTCAGCGCTTCAATCGCGCTAACCACATCGCCAACGCCGTCTTCACCAACAGCCTGCATCATGGCTTTTTCCCACTCGATTTCGGCTCTGACAGAAGCGTCACGTTCCATGCAGGCAGTTCGGGCCGCTGCAAGTGCACCGTCCAGTCGCCCAGCCAGTTCAGTCAGCAGTTGCGCGGTCTGCGCGCTTTCATACTTTGCGGCCACGTAGGTGGCGCGAATTAACTGCTTATGGGTCATGTCTTTCATGCGCGGGCACTCCCGAAGATTTTATGTAGGTGATAGCCCTGCCAGTTCTGGCGGCATTCATCGCAGACGACGTTTACTGAGGCCGCTGGCTTTTCTGACTCGTTTGCTCTTGACTGAGCCTTTCGTGCTTCGCGGTATGCGATGCTGGTTGCCCTGCGCTTAGCATCACTGCGGCGGGCGCTTTCCTCGATATAGGCCTCGTAATCCTGAAAGGTCAGGAAGAAACCCTGCTTACCCTGTTTGAGAAACTCACCGTTCTTACAGGCCTCCTCAAGGAAAGCGCGGGTAATCCATTCGCTTTCGCGAAGCAGATTTTTCACCTCGGCGAAGGTTAGTCGATGCTGTTCTGCCAGCGCTGCCTGAACAGCTTTAACCCGGGCCTGGTAGATTTGCTCCGGAGTGCGGAAGTCCTGCGCCAGCCGATAAACGTATTTCCGCATGCGCCCAGAGCGAACCACGGTCCCGCTACGCAACAGGCCACCCAGCAATGTGGATGTCCGCCCCGGCTCCATATCGATCGCCGCTGCAATTTCATGGAGATGTCCTTCCCGGTTATCCAGGAAGTTGATAACGGCGTTCACTGAATTCGTTGTCATGATCACGCTCTCCCTGTTTTGAGCCCAAACTTCGCCCGGATTTCCTGAATTTTCGCCATCCCCTGCTCACGCGTAACTGGTTTGCTGCCCAGCACAGGCAAACGCGCAACCGGCTCAGGAATCACTTCACCAGCGCGAATGCGTTTCACCATTTTCGCCAGCTCCTCGCCAGCTTTGCGGTTAAGTTCCATGTCGGTGAGCCCGTATGAACGCATCTGCTGGTACAGGGTTGTGACCAGCCAGTAGCTGGCGCGGTATTTCACGGTGCGGGGGGTGATATCGTTGTCAGGCCACGGATAGGACTCCGCGTCGCTGTAACGGCTGCGGTTGCGGCAGTACTCGTAAACCAGCTTCACCAGCTCGTTCTGGTCAGGCAGACCCACGGCGGCGCTTTCCTCGGCGCGGCACCATGCCACGAACTGACCGGGCGACGGCATGAACGGTTTTTCCTGAGTGCGGGCAATGCGCATACCAGCGTCGACCTGGGCGAAGCTGGTGATCCCGTTTTCCGCAAAAGCCAGCAGCCACTGCCGACGGAACTCGTCGATATCAGCCTGGGTTTTAAAAACGGACATGCTGGCCGGGAACGCGGCGCGCAGCTGGCGAAACAAATCGTTGAATACCTGGGCGGCATGCTCCTGGCGGGGTTCGGATTGCTGCTCTGGCATACCCATAGCAACACGGCGCATCTGCTCACGATCGAAATTTCGCATCTCGGTACCAATGTTTTTCATGGCAGCAGACCCTCCGCCCAGTCGGTGTTATCGAAATCCAGCGGCGCTGCGCTGGCACGGGAGTTTTTCGGTTTACGTGCGCGTTGCGTGGTCAGCGTGTCCCAGTGCTTGCGAAGGCCGGACGGGCTCAGGATATTGCTGTCCCAGAAATCGTCCTCGCTGGCCCACACGAGCAGCTCACAAATCTCGCGGTGAGTCCGACGGTCAACCGTGCGCATCAGGCGAACAGTGTTTGCCCATTCAACCCATTTCGGTTCTGAAAGACTGGCATTGACCACCAGGAGTTTCTGGTAAATCCAGCGCGCGGCTTTGAGGTCGTCAGCCGTTCCCCAGGATTTGCCTGCCGGGGTGTAAATTCCGTCAGTGGCTTCGGGGTGACGGGAGAGAAATTTTTCAGTGGCGTCGTTACGGGATTCGTCAGAATTCCGAAACGAAGATCTTTTAATGTTTTTATTGTTGTTATTACCTTGTTGTTCATGATGCGCGGGTTTAAGCGCGGCTATTTGCTCGGGGTTATGCGCGGCATCAACCTCCAAACCCGCGCCGTTACTGGGTTCGCTATGCTCGGGGTAATGCTCGCCGTTATGCTCGGCTTTATGCGCGGGCAAATTGTCTATTTTTTGAGCGTAAAGCACATAATTTGTGATAGTGATCACCGTGCCTTTCCGACGTTCACCGGCGGTGGAAATCATCCCTTCTTTCTCAAAAAATGAGAGCATCCGATCCACCGCATGGCGGCTCGCTGGCTCTCCGTTCCGGTCGCATAGATTCAGCCCCAGATCGGCTGAGGTGGTCACCAGTTGTCCGGTTTGCAGTGGCCATTCACGCCCCTTAAAACTCGCTGTGTACGGCTGTCGGGCGGCGTTCAGCAGAAGGTTGTCCCACAGCGTTCGCAGGAAAACATCTTTAGACCAGGGTTGTTTAAGCACACTCCGGTACAACGGGATGAATCCGGTCTTCTGGTTTTCCATCCGGTTGCTCCTGGCGGCGGAATGCGCCGCGAAATTAGCGTAGGCGACATTCGACATAGCTATGCCTCCCGCGCCTGGTAATTTAAAATGGTGTTTGTCATAATGACCTCGCAATGACTACCCGTTTTTGCACCCGAAGGCCGTTGCTGTTCCACCAGCACGGTCTTCAACCTTTCAGAAAAGGCCTCGCTGTTCGGTGCGCTTAACGCGCTTTTCTTCAAACCTGTCGGCAGAAGTGGTTTGTTTCTCTGCCCACAATTTCGCGTGTCGTAAAACATCATCGAAAATTTTCCCCTTACGGCTTGCCTGAGACATGCGCCGGTATAAGTCCACAGCCTGGAATGCCCCCCCTGAGCCACCGGCACCGGAAAACCCAGGCGGATAAGCTCTTCGCGGACGTGCTTCTCGATAAACTGCTCATGGTTCATAAGCGTCCCCGGTTACATGACGCCCAGCATCGACGTGACCATTGTCATCAGCGGCCCGACCTGCTCGGGCATCAGGCGAAATAACGACGCGATCCCCTCGCTCACCTCTTTCAGCTTCTGATGTTCAGGCGCTTTCATCAGCACAGCCTGTTTGGCTTCCGCGCACTCTTTCATCGCCGTCGCTACGCGCGAAAGGACGTCTCCCTGTGGGATAAGACGTGTACGGAACTCGAGCGGGAGAACGTTAAGAATTGCCGGAGTTAACTCGCAGATGTTGTCGCGAGCGTAAGCGGTGTCGCCGTCCAGCCAGCGGAATAGCTTTTGGCGCTGGCGGTTGATTTCGGTCGGGAACTCCAGCCCACCGCCGCTGAGTTGATATTCCTCAACAATCAGTCCGGCTACCACGTCCTGGTTATCGATTGCAGCCGCCCATGCACGAACAGCCGCACGAAGCTGCTGGTGGGTAAACTCGGGCTTCGCCTGAGAACGATTTATCATCGCTACCTGAATTGTTCCGGTACTCTGTTGAAATTGAAGTGATTGCATGGTTACTCCTGTTTCGGAAGACCATCGGTTGGGTTGGGGTATAGATCGGGACGCAGTTCGTGTGGAGTGACTTTCCAGTCAATGGCACGTGCAACCTTCACAACTAACTCCCCGGGAACTTTGTTTTTGAACCAGCCATTGACCGTCTGAGCTCGGCGACCAAGGCGTCTCCCCAGCTCTGCCTGGCTGCAAACGGATAATAGTTTTCGTTGAATGCGTAACTTCATGGAGGTTTCTCTTGTAGTTAATTATGGCGACATAAAAGCAAATTAAATCGATAGTGTCAAATTATATCGATAATCATAACCTACAGAAAAAATCTGTATACTTGATTACTAGCCAGCAGATTTCCTTGTTGTGCAGACAGGTAAATGGGATGGGTAATGAACTTCGGAAAACGTCTTCAGCAGGCTATTAACGAACTTGGCATTTCACAGGCTGAACTTGGTCGACGAGTTGGCGCTAAAGCTCAATCCGTTAATGGTTGGTGTTCTGCAGGCATATTGCCGCGCGCAGAAATCTTGGAGCAGTTGCCAGCAGCAACAGGCCGACCGCTTTATTGGTTTTTCATGACCGATGAAGATGAGCTCGCGCTGAGTAAAGGATACTCAGCATTACCTGACCTCACTGAAGACCAAAAGCGAATGCTCATGCTGTATGACATGCTTCTGCCAAATGATCGCGAAAACATGCTCCGAATTTATCAAAACCGTATAGATGAGATGAAAGCTTGGGCTGAAAAACACGTAGTTGGAAAAATTTAGCGCCCCCACATTACCTTCCTGATCAACCCGCCTCGAGCGGGTTTTTTTACGTCTCAAAAACCCCTCTATATCGTTCACAGCAACCGATACAAATTTAAACATCAATTTAAATTGACAGCTATCGATTGAATCGATAATACTAACCACATCAAAACGCAGTAGCGACCACCAAGGCAGGACGCCCACGAAGTAGCGGCCCGGAGCATACGAATACCGGGATGAGGTGGAGTCATTAACACGCAGCAGGTTTACAAACGTTCCGCCAGCCGGGCGATAACGGCAGAGGATGAGATGGTTAATCAACACTACGGCACGATGCACATCATTCGCCAGTGTGTGGCACCGGGAATGCTGGCAAAGCACGACGGGCACACCTGGAGTGTGTCAGCGGTTCGCGGCAAATACGTTTACCTGCGCACCATGCGCGGCGCCACACGTATTAACGATTGTCTTGTGGAAGTTTTACTGAATGGCTGGGGTGATCCGATGATACACGGACAGGAAACTACCGGCGCGAAATGCGACTACTGCAAAAGCCCTCTTCAGCCTGGTGACGAAGTAAAAAGCACCCTGCTTTTACTGCGCGGCAATATGCTAGCCCGCGAAGAACGGCAGTACTGCTCCAGGCAGTGCGCCGAGCACGACCAGATGGCTCACGAGCCATAAACGCAAAAACCCGCCGAAGCGGGCCTTACGTCCGGTAACACCGACCAAAGCATACCGGAATTTTTCACCTAAACCGAAGGCGGCTCTTACAAGCGCCGGGGATCTTACAACCCAAAGGAGCTCAGACGCAATGAACACCTATGCGTTTCTCATTAAGGCAAAAGCGAAGTCAGGAGCAAAAAACCTGTTTTGCTGGCTCTCTGCAAAATCCGACTCACGCGCCCAGCGTGAAATCGAGAACATCCTGGAAGACTCCGAAATTGAAACTGGACGCGGCGCGAATTACCAGCTGCCGGTCCGTACAAACTGGCATGTTGTTGACGACCTGCCCGCCGAAGGCGTTCTGGATGATACCTGGTGCGATCGTTATGAACTCGGCGACGACGGTATTTCCTGGATCAAAATCATCAAAGAAGCTAAATCCGTGAATATCCAAGACGAGCGCGCGCAGCTGGAGGAAACAGCCGGAGGTAATGAATCAGGGCTTCAGGAACGCGCCGCTTCACACCAGTCATACACATTCGAACAGCGTGTACTGGGTACATGGCTTTTCGGCCTGTTTGATGAGCTGAGCGCTGAGCAAACAGGTGAAATTACTCGCCTAAGCATGGATAGGGACGCTACCTATCCCCAAAACGTATTGCTGGCCTGTCGCAGTCATGACCTTCGCCAGCTTCAGCATGTTTTCCCGGAAACCCTGGCTGACCTGCTCGCTGAGACAAAATCTGTCTGGCCTCTGGACGGCAAAGCTCCTCAGTTAGCGCATCTTGTCGCCTTTTTTGGCGAATGGATTAACGCTCATAACAACGCATGCGATACCGGCGGACATGGCAATCACCAGGTCCGTAGCGATGTAACAGCCAAATGGCAAAAGAAAAGCGGAACCGTAGTTACCCAACGCACTGACGTGGGAACAAACGCTGGCGGCGGCATCGTGACAGATCGCAACCCGGATTATGAGCACACTCTGGAAACACTGGATATTGAAATTGCAGCCGCGACGCTGCCGATGGATTTCGATATCTACAACATCCCGGGCGCTATACATCGTCGCGCCAAAGAAATCGTTCAGAAAAAAGAAAGCCCGTTCAAGGAATGGTCTGCCGCGCTGCGCAAAACAGCGGGCATCCTGGACTATTCACGCGCTGCTATTTTCGCCTTGATCCGTGGCGCCGCCGAGAACGTCCATCATTTCCCGGTCAGCCTACAAACCTACATCAGCGCGAACCTGAAAGAACACCAGCATGCCAAGCCAGATGCTGCAACTGTGGAGGCTGCGCAATTCAGCCGTGAATCCCTGGATAAACAACTTGCCGCTGACCGCGGCGAATATGTTGAGGGTATCAGCGACCCGGCGGATCCGAAATGGGATGAAACGCCACGTAAATCTTTCTGTACTCACGAAGAGAACTTACAGCGAGTCCGTGAAGAAGGGGCGCGCCGCCGGGCTGAAGAAGCGGCCGCACAGCCGAAGGTCGAAAACCTCGGCGCTGGAGTGTTCTCCATCGAAGGGCTGACTGGTAACACTCCGATTAATCCGGACAACGGCCCGGGAATGGGTGACGCCACTTATCAGGAAATGGCCGAAGGCCTGCGAGAAGAACTGGAGATTACCGAAGATGTGCAGATGGAAACGGCTGTCAGTAACGAAATCCCGGCTGGTACACCGATTTCAGCAGGCGAAAGCGCTGATGCAGATCATTCGCAGGCAGATGCCGTAACGCCGTCAGAAATTTTCGCGGCCGCAGCGCCGAGTCTGGCGAAACATGATCAGGAGAATGTGAAACAAAAACCGGAAAATTTTCATCAGAATGACGATCCTGCGCATCAAGAAGCCGAAAAAGTGAATCACATCGAGCAAGAAGAACATCAGGAGCCACCAGCGCCAGAATACCCTGCGTACTTCGAGCCGGGCCGCTATGAAGGCCTGCCGAATAACGTTTATCACGCAGCGAACGGGATCAGCAGCACCCAGGTGAAGGATGCGCGCGTCAGCCTGATGTTCTATCACGGTCGCCATGTAGCCAAGACTATCCGCCGCGAAAGCAGCGAGGCGCTGACGTTCGGTAGCCTGTCTCACACGATGGCACTGGAACCGGAGAAGCTTCACGAAGAGTTCGCGGTGTTTCCTGGCGTTCCAGAGGGAGCATTCACCACCACCGACTCCATGAAGGCGTTCATCCGCGAATTTAATGCGGATAAGCCAAAGGCCGAGCAGCTGAAGCTCACAGGCAAGAAAGAGGAACTGCAGGCGGCGATCCGCGCGGTGAATCCTGATGCCATTTTCGCTGATGAGTTCGAGCAGGAGTGGCGCGATAGCGTTGCCGGGAAAACCATCCTGTCAAATGAACAGCTGGCGCTGGCCACGGCAATTCAGCAAGCCCTGCTGAACCATGAATCGGCAGGAAAACTACTGCGACACCCTTCCCGCTCTGTCGAAACCAGTTACTTCGGCATGGACGACGAAACCGGTCTGGAAGTCCGTGTTCGCCCTGACCTTGAGGTTGAAATCAACGGTGTTCGCATCGGCGTTGACCTGAAGACGATCAGCATGGGCCGCGTTAAGCAGGACGGGCTGCGAGCCAGGTTGCACCGGGAAATCATCGACCGCGATTACCACCTCAGCGCGGGCATGTACTGCGCGGTTGCTGACTTTGACCAGTTCTTCTGGATCTTCGTCAACAAAGACGAGGGTTACCACTGGGTGGCGGTTATTGAGGCGTCGGATGATCTGTTGGCGCTGGGCACTCAGGAGTATCAGAAAACCATGCGCGCCCTGGCTCAGGCTTATGACACCAACTGCTGGCCAGCGCCAATCACAGAAGACTACACCGACGAACTGAACGACTTCGACCTGCGCCGCCTTGAAGCGCTGCGCACTCAGGCATAAGGGGAATGACGATGGAAAACATGAATATCGTGAACGCTGAGCAACAGACACCAAACACCATTTCAGCGAGCAATGCCATTTTCAATGTGCAGGCGTTAACCCAGCTGCAGGCCGTTGCCGGTTTGATGGCGCAGGCCGCCGTTACGGTTCCTGAACATCTTCGCGGTAACCCAGCCGACTGCATGGCCATCATCATGCAGGCTATGCAGTGGGGCATGAACCCTTACGCTGTGGCGCAGAAAACGCACCTGGTCAACGGCGTACTGGGTTACGAAGCGCAGCTGGTCAACGCGGTGATCTCGAGCTCAAACGCAATCGTGGGACGCTTTCACTATGAGTACGAGGGTGACTGGTCGAAATGCGCCAGCAGCCGTGAGGAGGTCGTTAAGAAGCCGGCGAAAGGCGGCGGGACATACGACAAAAAAGAAATGGTACGCGGCTGGACTAGTGCTGACGAGGAAGGCCTGTCGGTTCGTGTGGGTGCCGTCATTCGTGGCGAAAGCGAGATCACCTGGGGCGAGCCAGTCTTCCTTTCAAGCGTGATCACGCGTAACTCTCCACTGTGGATTTCTAACCCCAAGCAGCAGATCGCTTACCTGGCCCTTAAATACTGGGCGCGCTTGTACTGCCCTGCGGTCGTTCTCGGTGTGTATACGCCTGATGAGGTGGAGCAGCGCACCGAGAAAGAGATAAACCCGGCGCCAGCGCGGGTAAGTCTGGCTGAAATCTCAGATGACAGCGTAACAACCACAACCAGCGCGCGGGAATCCGCTGTAAATGTCGACTCGATCGCCGACGAATTCCGGGACCGCATTGAAGCAGCCGAAGACGTGGATGGTGCGAAAGCAGTACGTGTAGATATCGAATCCGCAAAAGCCACCCTAGGTACCGCTCTGTTTACTGAACTGAAAAATAAAGCCGTGAAGCGCTATTACCTTGTGGACGCGCGCAACAAAGTCGAAGCGGCGATCAACTCACTGCCACAGCCGGATGAGCCGGATGCCGCAGAAATATTCGCGAAGGCTGAGCAGACCCTGACGGTGGCGAAACGCCACCTGGGCGATGAGCTTTACGAGAAATTCAGCATCACGCTGCTGGATATGAAACCTGAGTATGTCGGCTAAGGGAGGCGGGAGGGTTCGCCTTCCCGGTTAACGATGAGACTAATTAACAGAGGCAGCAAACAATCTCCGGTGGCCCGACAGGCCTGCGCCGCAGCGCTTCAGGAACATTACGAGCGTTTCGGAGATTACGGCATAACAGGCAAAAGCGTGGATTACATGATCCGGGTTGACGGAACCAAACTTCGTGTCGAGATCAGAAACTGCCAGCACAGTTACATCGCGACGCCGATGGATAAACCGCGTCGGTTACGTGCACTGGCAAGCCCTGTGATGGGTTCAAGGGGAAAACCATGATCTGTTGTTTTAAAGAGGTACCGAAAGCGCAGTGGCCGGAAAAACTCCACGACCCCAGCCGAACCAGCGTCTGGATAAATCCGCGCTTTCTGGTGCAGGAGTTTCAGGAAAAAGGGGGCGTTATCCGCCTGACCGTTAACACAACCGGCATGGGGATGAACGGGCGCTGGAAGGATGGCATCACCTGGGATGCACTTCAGGAAATTAAAAACGCCGTTGGCTATGCAGACAGGGATGCGGTCGAGATTTACCCGGCTGAACGCGACGTGGTGAACGTGGCGAATATACGCCACCTGTGGATTTTACCTGAACCGTTGCCATATGCATGGCGTCGTGACAGTTGATAACGAATTATCAATGGCCCCGGCCCGGGCTACTGGAGAGAAGTATGCAGACAACAGTTAATATCCAACCCATTTTAGTAAATCGCGAGCGCGTTCAGGAAATGCTGGGAGGGATCTCGCGCACCACTTTTTACCGTAAACGTAAAGAGTGGGAAAAGGTCGGCACCCCTTTCCCGGAGGAAGTCAAAGAACTTCATCCGCCTAAAGGCGGCGCACTCTTTCGCTACGTTGAAGTAATTCAGTTTTGCAAAGATAAGGGGCTGCTGCCAGAGGCACACAACTGAATTTTCTCAGCCCACTTGTCTGCTGCTTCCTGCTGTTCGGGGATGTAATCGTACTGGTCGTAAATAGCCAGCATCCCCGTCAGTTTATGCCCCAGAATTTTTTCGGAAACATGGGGCGCAACACCCATCTCAGCCATTTTGGTTTTGCATGTTCGTCTGAAATCGTGGTTCGACCAGTGAGGGCATCCCATAATTTGTTCCACCTGCTCAGCAAACGATATCAGCGTACTTGCCGCCATTGGCCTGTCTTCCTGTATTTTGGCTGGAGGAAAAACGATTTGTAGATTCGGATAAAGGTTGAAAATCTGTTCCAGATACTCAGCAGCAAGCCTGGAGATCCCGCGAACGAATCGTTTTCTGGTCTTCGAATTTTCCTTTGGGATCACCCAGTATCGCTCTTTCAGATTGAAGTCGGCTTTGCGAGCAAGTCTTAACTCAACGCCGCGGCATCCGGTTAGAAAAATCAGCTTAATCATCAGCTGATTCTGCCAGGCCATTTTCGTTTTGCTCACTGAATTCCAGAACAGGCCGATCTCTTCATCGTTCAAATAGCGCTCGCCGTCCTCCGGGCGTTTCGCCACATCATTCAGTTCAAGAAGCATTAGTGCGTTTGAGGTGATCCGTTTTCTGCGCAGGGCGTACCGCACAACTTGTTTCATTTTTACCAGGACGTTACCAGCCTGTACCGGCGACCCTGCTTTGCTAATGGACAGAAAAATCTTTTCCCAGTGTGTGGGATCCATATCATCAACAATCATCCTTCCATATTTGTCTGTGACGTGAAGCTTAAGCATCCTTGTCCAGTACTCGTATTTGACCAACTCTTTCACAGACGGGCTTTCCAGCCATTCATCCACCAGCACACTAATGCTTGGCGAACTTGCCGCCTGCTCTTTCACCAGTTTGCGTTGAACGGCGGGATCTTTACCTTCTTCCAGCCATTTTTTGCATTGCTCCATTGCTTCACGGGCTTCTTTGATGGATAGCTTCCCGTACGTGCCAAGCTTAAGGCGCACAGGCTTTCCGTTAAAACGGTACCGGTACTGAAAAGTTATCAGGCCCTTCGGACTTATTCTCGCAGACAATCCTCCACCATCCGGGAGCTCGTCCGGACCATCGTAAGGCTTTCCGTCGATACGTCTTAGTTTAGTGTCGTTAAGGGGCATTCTGTTGCCTGTTAGCCGTTAGTTTTTGGTACACGATTTGGTACACAAATATTACGGCACGAACCTAATCAAGGTGAACTAATTTGAAACGGGTAATTTTGAAAAAGTGAGGCATGGCGCGGAAATAGTGAAACGGATGCAAACGGAAGTGAATAGATTGAAATAGCGGAAGTTACTTACACGAAAGATCACATACGAAACAGTAATATTTAATCATTATCAACAGGTTATGGGCAGATTCCCGCTGCACTCTGCGAAATATGGTCCTTACGCGTACGAAACGCTGTAAACACCTCGGCCCGCCAGTTGATAACACCGCTTGCAATATTACACATCATCAGCAAGGGGTTAAAGGCTCTATCGATTCATCGCGCATGATTAAGCCATAACCACGACGGTTAATCACAAAAATACGGCGTTGGTCAGGACTATTTTGACCAGATTGAAGGCATCAAGAGGGGTAAAGAAAGCAGGCCGGTATTAACCGGCCTGATAATCACATTTTATAGCCCAGCGTTACAGAAGTGCGGGTATCGGTGTGATCGGGCGCGCTGGCCGGCGGGTTGGAGTTCCAGGTGACGTTATAAGCGACTTTCAGTCCAAAGTGCTCGTTAATCGCAACGTTCAACGCGGTTTCGGAGTTCACGGTGGTGTCGTCCGCGCCGAACACGGAAACGCCCTGGGTGAATTTCGCGTTATCGGTGAACTGCCACGCGTAAGCGCCGGAGGCATAGCCCAGCGCCTGGGTTTTGTCAGTGCCGTCGGTGTATTCGTCGTAACGCACACCCGGACCGAATTCAAAACGCAGGCTGTGAACCGGCCCGTTGAGGAACTGGCGACCGTAACCGGCGGTGAGCACATCGCGCTCATGGTAACCGTTGTAACGATCCGTCAGCCAGCTGCCCTGCCCGAACAGATAGTCGACGTCAGTCATGTTGTAACGGCTACGACCGCCCAGCGCGTATTTCTCGGAGGAACGTTCGTCGTTGGAGGAGTTGTTGCTGGCATTTCCCCACAAAGACCACGCGGTGGTGCTGCCGTACCAGGTCAGCGCGCTATCTGCGGTCAGAGAGGAACTCTTGGTATTACCAGACTGCGCCAGATAACCACCGTTGAGATAGCCTTCGAAAGGCTTTTTCGCACTGGAAGGATCATCCATGACAGTAAAAACGGAATCATCAGCGGTTGCGAAATGACTGAACAACGCGCTCCCCGCCAGCATAACCACTGCGGGTACTGTCTTTAAAAGCTTCATTTAATTTTTAAGGTCCGCACAACAAAAAAAGAGACCATAACGGTCCCGGAAACTCTCCACGGGATCAACGAACCGGTCCACGGGAAAGGTAACAAATTATAAAAAGCCACGAATTACATAGCAATGAGTTCCTGAATCATTTTTTGTATAAGAGAGATCTGAAAATCGCTTTTATTTCATAATGATAAAGCGTCAGCCTTAAGTGCTATTCATATTAAAAATCATAGTGTTAATTGACACTTCCTCACGCCATGAGTGCTACGCTTAGGTCAGCCCATTCAAAAGGAGGTTATATGGTTCCGGTATTTACCCTGACGCTCGCCCCCTCACTGG
Organism: Atlantibacter subterraneus; assembly: GCF_007570865.1. Classification (GTDB taxonomy): domain Bacteria; phylum Pseudomonadota; class Gammaproteobacteria; order Enterobacterales; family Enterobacteriaceae; genus Atlantibacter; species Atlantibacter subterraneus. The sequence goes on from NZ_VLPS01000009.1 coordinate 220,639, forward strand.
ACAGCGCGACAGTCACGCCGCAAATCTACCCTGAAGGGAAATTACGCTGTACCGCTCCGGTATTCGAACCCGGTGGCGGCGGAATTAACGTTGCCCGCGCCATCAGCCATTTAGGCGGGAGCGCCACGGCGCTGTTCCCCGCTGGCGGCGCTACCGGCGAGCATCTCACCGCCCTGCTTGAAGAAGAAAACGTCAGCGTTGACACCATCTCGTCTCATGACTGGACGCGCCAGAATCTGCACGTACACGTTGAAGCCAGCGGCGAACAGTACCGCTTTGTGATGCCCGGCGCGCACCTGTCGCAGGACGAGTTTCGGCAACTGGAAGAAAAAGTGCTGGCCATTGAATCCGGTGCGCTGCTGGTGGTGAGCGGCAGCCTGCCACCGGGCGTTGATCTGGCTGATTTTACGCAGTTGATCGCCTGCGCCCAGCAAAACGGCCTGCGCTGCATTATCGACAGCTCCGGCGAGGCGTTGGCCGCCGCGCTGGATATTGGCGGCATTGAGCTGGTGAAACCCAACCAGAAAGAGCTGGCCGCGCTGGTAGGCCGTGATTTAACCCAGCCTGACGATGTGCGCCAGGCAGCCCAGGAACTGGTGCGCAGCGGTAAAGCCAAACGCGTGGTGGTGTCGCTCGGGCCGCAGGGTGCGCTAGGCGTCGACGAGACAGATTGCGTGCAGGTGGTGCCGCCGCCGGTTAAAAGCCAGAGCACCGTCGGCGCAGGCGACAGCATGGTCGGCGCAATGACGCTGAAGCTCGCCCAGCAGGCTTCGCTGCTGGAAATGGTGCGCTACGGCGTGGCGGCCGGGAGCGCAGCAACGTTAAATCAGGGAACGCGTCTCTGTTCCCATGAGAATACGGAAAAGATTTATCAATATTTGCAAAGCTAACCGCAGCCTGGTCATTAATTGCGCGATTCATCAGCGCATCGGCTATGCTGACATCTTTCGGGTAAACAAAGAGGTGAATGATGGCTACTGGAGATATTAAGCGTTACGTTGTCACGTTTCGCTTTCATGAGGAAAACCTGACGGATATTAATGAGCTCAACAATCACCTGACCCGCGGCGGTTTCACGCTCACCATGAGTGACGACGACGGCAAAGTACATGAGCTGGGCATCAATACTTTTGGGTTGATCACCGCCCAGGATGAGCAGGAAGTCCGGGAGCTGGCGGAAGGCTTAGGCGAGTCGGCCCTCGGTAAGAAACCGGAAGTGGATATCACCACCTGGGAAGCCTGGCAGGCGGATGATTCCTGATATAAAGGCAGGTTGTCGCGTCGGGATGTGCGCCAGTTCCTGTTTTTAACCGGTAGTAATGCGCTAAGGTAATGAAATATCAGGCAACCTGGGGAGAGACATTATGTGGCAAGCCATCAGTCGTCTGTTAGCAGAGCAGTTCGGCGAGCAGGAACTCACGCAGCGCACCGAATTACCCGGCGGAGAAATCCACGCCGCGTGGCGGGTGCGTTATGGTACCCATGAGGTATTCGTAAAGTGTGACGATCGCGAGCTGTTGCCCATTTTCACCGCAGAGGCTGACCAACTCGCCCTGCTTGCCCGTAGTCAAACCGTTCGGGTGCCTGAAGTATGGGGCGTCGGCAGCGACCGGGATTACAGCTTTGTGCTGCTGGAATACCTCGAACCGCGCCCGCTCGATGCCCATAATGCCTTCCTGCTGGGCCAGCAACTGGCGCGCCTCCACCAGTGGAGCGACCAGCCGCAATTCGGCCTCGATTTTGACAACGATCTCTCCACCACCCCGCAGCCCAACGCCTGGCAACGCAAATGGTCGACCTTTTTCGCCGAGCAGCGTATCGGCTGGCAGCTGGAGCTGGCGGCGGAAAAAGGCCTGGAATTTGGCGATATCGATCTGATTGTCGATGTTGTGGCGGCGCAGCTGGCATCCCACCAGCCGCAGCCGTCGCTGCTGCATGGCGATTTGTGGTCAGGCAACTGCGCGCTGGGGCCGGATGGTCCCTATATCTTTGATCCGGCCTGCTATTGGGGCGACAGGGAGTGCGATCTGGCGATGCTGCCGCTCCACCCCGACCAGCCGCCGCAAATCTACGACGGCTACCAGTCCGTTTCTCCCCTGCCCGCTGGCTTCCTGCAGCGCCAGCCGCTGTATCAGCTGTATACCCTGTTGAACCGCGCCATTTTGTTTGGCGGTAATCATCTGGTGGCAGCGCAAAAGGCGCTGGAGAGGATCCTGGCGGCTTAACAATAACGCTCCCAACCGGGAGCGTTTTTTTACATAAAGCCCAGTAATGTAAAGAAGAAATACCCGGCAATAATCACGATCACCGGCAGGATATACAGCGGGAATATCTGAAGGAAAATAGTGTGGCGAGGGACCACAATGCGCTCCTCAAGCTGCGCTTTGGTCAGCCCGTCGGCCCCTTTCGCCTGTTCCAGAATCAGCTGATCCTGAATCCCCTCGCGCAGGAAACGCGCCTGGCGGCTCATTCGCGCGCCGGAAGCCTGCAGCGCCAGCCCGACAAAAATCAGAATAAAGATGATCCAAAAAGTGATATTAGCCTGATGCTGAAAATCAGGCAGCGGCGAGTTATACCAGAAAAAATTCAGAAACGGCGTATTGAAGCGCATCATATCAATCATGATATGGGCGAAATCCAGCATAACGGCATTGATGCCCGGCTGTTTTTCGCTGTGCTCATACATAAATTTCAGTACTGAAATCAGCGTTGAAATAACCGCCGGTATAAAGATAATCCACCCGGCAAGGCGTTTTACAACAGCAATGCGTCCAGCTTGTTGATACGTCATTTTTTCCCCTTGTAAGACGCTACATTCTCGAAACAAGTCTACCTGCTCAACCACTATTCCGCCTGAAGTTTACTGCGAAATTCACAAAGCGGTAGCGATAAGCTGATTTTCAGGCTATTGATAACACAACATGTTAACCACAGGAGTGATGACTGATGCCTGATTCGCGCCCGATCCTCGCCGCGATTTTCGATATGGATGGCCTGCTGATTGATTCAGAACCGCTTTGGGATAAAGCGGAGCTGGAGATCATGGCGACGCTTGGCGTGGATGTTTCCCGCCGCCATGAACTGCCTGATACATTAGGTTTACGCATCGATTTGGTGGTGGATCTCTGGTTTATCCACCAGCCCTGGAATGGCCCGTCGAAAGCGGAAGTGACCGACCGCATCATTACCCGGGCGATTACCCTCATTGAAGAGCAGCGCCCTGCCTTGCCTGGGGTAAACGAGGCGGTAGCGTTGTGCAAAGCGCACGGGCTTAAAGTCGGCCTGGCGTCGGCGTCCCCGCTGCGCATGCTGGAAAGCGTGCTGTCGATACTCGGTTTGCGCGACCAGTTCGATGCTGTCTCCTCGGCGGAAAAACTGCCTTACAGCAAGCCGCACCCGCAGGTCTATCTGGATGCCGCGGCTAAGCTGGGCGTCGACCCGCTGTGCTGCGTCACGCTGGAAGACTCGGTCAACGGGATGATTGCCACCAAAGCCGCGCGGATGCGCTCGATTGTGGTTCCCGCCGCCGAAAACCGCGCCGATCCACGCTGGGTATTAGCCGACGCCAAACTCGACTCGCTGGAGCAGCTCACCCTCAGCCATTTAATTGGCTAACTCCCCGCCATAAAGACGGCTCAGGCCGTCTTTTTTATACCCTCATCATATTTTTGAAACATTGTTTTATTTTTATCTGGTTATTTTCTTTTCCCCGCCTATGATCGTATCGATAACATCCAGCAGATAACGAGGACATTATGATTCTTGATGCATTTAACCTTGCGGGTAAGGTCGCGATTGTGACGGGTTGTGACACCGGGCTGGGCCAGGGAATGACGCTGGGGCTTGCTCAGGCGGGATGCGATATCGTTGGTGTGAACCGCAAAATCCCGCACGATACCGAGCAAAAAGTCACGGCGCTGGGGCGGCGCTTTACCGCTATCCAGGCTGATTTAAGTCGTCAGGATGATATCGGCGCTATTGTACAGACCGCCGTAGAACGCATGGGTCAGGTAGATATTCTGGTTAATAACGCTGGCACCATCCGCCGGGAAGACGCGTTGAATTTCAGCGAGCAGGACTGGGACGACGTGATGAACCTGAATCTCAAGTCGGTTTTCTTCTTATCCCAGGCGGTTGCCCGGCAGTTTATCGCCCAGGGCGGCGGCGGCAAAATCATTAATATCGCCTCGATGCTCTCTTTCCAGGGCGGCATCCGCGTCCCCTCCTATACCGCCTCGAAAAGCGGCGTGCTGGGTTTAACCAGGCTGCTGGCCAATGAGTGGGCAGCGCATCACATTAACGTTAACGCCATCGCGCCGGGCTATATGGCGACCAACAATACCCAACAGTTGCGCGAAGACGCCGTGCGCAACCAGGAAATCCTCGATCGCATCCCCGCTGCGCGTTGGGGCAAACCGGCGGATTTGCAGGGCCCGGTGGTGTTTTTAGCCTCCGAAGCGTCGGCCTATATCAACGGTTACACGATTGCCGTGGATGGCGGCTGGCTGGCGCGCTAACACAATGACGATTCGGTGACAAAGAGTTACACCGTCACCGCTTCCGTCTACTGTATAAAAACCCTATACTGGATGAATCGACAGTCAGCATTTTTCTGGGTTTTTAACATGACGGCGGAAGGCCACCTCTTTTTCTCCATTGCGTGTGCGGTGTTTGCCAAAAACGCCGAACTCACTCCTGTGCTGGCGCAGGGGGACTGGTGGCATATTATTCCGTCGGCAATTTTGACCTGTCTGCTGCCAGATATCGATCATCCTAAGTCGCTGCTCGGCCAGCGGTTGAAGTGGATTTCTAAACCCGTCGCCCGTGCCTTTGGCCATCGGGGCTTTACCCATAGCCTGCTTGCGGTGTTTATCGCCCTGACGCTGTTCTATCTGAAAGTGCCCGATAGCTGGATCATTCCGGCGGACGCCATTCAGGGCATGGTGCTGGGCTATCTGAGCCATATTCTGGCGGATATGCTGACGCCTGCGGGCGTGCCGCTGCTGTGGCCCTGTCGCTGGCGCTTTCGTCTGCCGATCCTGATGCCGCAAAAAGGCAACCAGCTGGAGCGGGTGCTGTGCATGGCGTTCTTTGTCTATGCGGTATGGATGCCCCAGGGCCTGCCAGAGAATAGCGCTATCCGCTGGTCTTCCCAGATGATTAATTCACTGCAAAACCAGTTCGATCGCTTTATTCATCACCAGACCGAGCGTTAAACCAGCGGAAAACCACTTTTGGATATAATCAATTCCATTTGATTATAAGAACGTTCCGCGTCTTCTGTTACCCTTTGCGCCATAAAGACGGGCCACTTCGAGCCTGTCAGTGAAACAGGAGAACGGGGATGAATTTTCCATTAATAGCGAACATTGTGGTGTTCGTTATCCTCTTGCTGTTGCTGGCGCAAACCCGCCACCGGCAGTGGAGTCTGGCAAAAAAAGTATTAGTAGGTCTGGTGATCGGCGTGGTATTTGGCTGCGTTCTGCATGCCATTTACGGCGCGGATAGCCCGGTCCTGAAAACCTCTATCCAGTGGTTTAACGTGGTCGGCAACGGCTATGTGCAACTGCTGCAAATGATCGTGATGCCGCTGGTGTTCGCCTCCATCCTGAGCGCGGTCGCCCGTCTGCATAACGCCTCTCAGCTCGGTAAAATCAGCCTGCTGACCATCGGCACTCTGCTGTTCACCACGCTGATTGCAGCGCTGGTGGGCGTGCTGGTGACCAACCTGTTCGGCCTGACCGCAGAAGGTCTGGTGCAGGGCACGGCGGAAACCGCCCGTCTGAGCGCCATTGAAACCAACTACGCCGGTAAAGTGGCCGACCTGAGCGTACCGCAGCTGCTGCTGTCGTTTATCCCGAAAAACCCGTTTGCCGATCTGACCGGCGCGAACCCGACCTCGATCATCAGCGTGGTGATTTTTGCGGCGTTCCTCGGCGTGGCGGCACTGAAACTGCTGAAAGACGATGCGCCGAAAGGCGAGCGCGTATTGATCGCCATCGACACCCTGCAAAGCTGGGTGATGAAACTGGTTCGCCTGGTAATGCAGTTAACCCCGTACGGCGTGATGGCGCTGATGACCAAAGTGGTCGCCAGCTCCAACCTGCAGGATATCATCAAGCTGGGCAGCTTCGTGGTCGCCTCGTACCTTGGCCTGGGCATTATGTTTGTGGTGCATGGCCTGCTGCTGGCGGTAAACGGCGTCAGCCCGCTGAAATACTTCCGTAAAGTGTGGCCGGTGCTGACCTTCGCGTTTACCAGCCGCTCCAGCGCCGCGTCGATTCCGCTGAACGTCGAAGCGCAAACCCGTCGTCTGGGCGTGCCGGAATCCATTGCCAGCTTTGCCGCCTCCTTTGGCGCGACCATCGGCCAGAACGGCTGTGCGGGCCTTTACCCGGCGATGCTGGCGGTGATGGTGGCCCCGACCGTGGGCATCAACCCGCTGGATCCGATGTGGATTGCCACCCTGGTGGGCATTGTGACCGTGAGCTCCGCAGGCGTTGCCGGCGTGGGCGGCGGTGCCACCTTCGCCGCGCTGATCGTGCTGCCGGCGATGGGTCTGCCGGTGACCCTGGTCGCGCTGCTGATCTCCGTTGAGCCGCTGATCGACATGGGTCGTACCGCGCTGAACGTGAGTGGTTCGATGACTGCCGGTACCCTGACCAGCCAGTGGCTGAAGCAAACCGATAAAGCGATCCTCAACAGCGACGAAGAAACCGAACTAGCACACCGTTAATCGCTTCCCAGAAGCAAAAAACCGCATTGAGAAATGCGGTTTTTTTTTATTTCAGAAATAGCCGAAAGCTAAACCATATCCTGCCTGACCTGTGACGCCCAGCGCTGCGCCGATTCAGGAACAGTGAACGTGGGTGAACGTAAAAAGCCGTCATTCACCAGCACAAAGGCCACATATTTCCCCCGCAGCAGCCAGACGTCTTTGAACCCTTCCATGCGTACCGCGTGCTCTGGCGGTGCGGGTTCAATCCGTGGCGTGTAAGTGATAACAGGACGATTTTGTTGGCGTAAAGGTTTCATCAGCAGCAATCAATATCAGACATTCAGATTCGTGCCTCTATGATAACGGATCTCTCGTCTCCCTGCAGCCCGACCTCTGGCACTGAAAAGCAGTACGGCGGCATTGTTCTATAGTTAGAAGGGTTTTGACCTTACAACAAGTCAATTTTCAGCAATGAAATCAGGAGACGAGTTCAATGTCGCATAACGATAAGCCCTCACACCAGGCGCCGATCCACGACGCCAGTGAATCACAACCCGGAATGGATTCTTTGGCTCCCGAAGACGGTTCGCACCGCCCTGCGCCGGTTCCCAGCGCGCCTGGCGAATACCCAACCGCCCCCGGTAGCCTGAAAGCCCCGGATACGTCGAATGAAAAACTCAAAGCGCTCGATAATTTCCGCAAAGGTAGCGAAGATTTCCCGCTAACCACCAACCAGGGCGTGCGCATCGCCGACGATCAAAATTCGCTGCGCGCCGGGACCCGTGGGCCAACCCTGTTAGAAGACTTCATCCTGCGCGAGAAGATCACCCACTTCGACCACGAGCGCATCCCGGAGCGCATCGTCCACGCGCGAGGTTCGGCAGCCCACGGCTATTTCCAACCCTATAAGAGCCTGAAAGACATTACTAAAGCGGATTTTCTGAGCGACCCGGAGAAAATCACGCCGGTGTTTGTGCGCTTCTCAACGGTGCAGGGCGGCGCGGGCTCGGGGGATACGGTGCGTGATATCCGCGGTTTCGCCACCAAGTTTTATACCGAAGAAGGGATTTTCGATCTGGTGGGCAACAACACGCCGGTGTTCTTTATTCAGGACGCCCATAAATTCCCGGACTTTGTTCACGCGGTCAAACCCGAGCCGCACTGGGCGATCCCGCAGGGTGCCAGCGCCCACGATACCTTCTGGGACTATGTTTCCCTGCAGCCGGAAACCCTGCATAACGTCATCTGGGCGATGTCGGATCGCGGCATTCCACGCAGCTATCGCACCATGGAAGGTTTCGGCATCCATACCTTCCGGCTGATCAACGCCGAGGGTAAAGCCACCTTTGTGCGCTTCCACTGGAAGCCGGTGGCGGGTAAAGCCTCGCTGGTGTGGGATGAGTCCCAGAAGCTGATTGGTCGCGACGGCGATTTCCACCGCCGCGAGCTGTGGGAATCCATTGAAGCCGGCGATTTCCCGGAATATGAACTGGGCCTGCAGTTGATCCCCGAAGAAGACGAGTTCAAATTCGATTTCGATCTGCTCGACCCGACCAAACTAATCCCCGAAGAGCTGGTGCCGGTGCAACTGGTGGGCAAAATGGTGCTCAACCGCAACCCGGATAACTTCTTCGCCGAGAATGAACAGGCGGCGTTCCATCCGGGCCATATTGTCCCCGGTCTGGACTTTACCAACGATCCGCTGTTACAGGGGCGTCTGTTCTCCTACACCGATACTCAAATCAGCCGTCTTGGTGGGCCAAACTTCCACGAGATCCCGATTAACCGCCCGGTCTGCCCGTATCACAACTTCCAGCGCGACGGCATGCACCGCATGGATATTGATACGAACCCGGCGAACTACGAGCCAAACTCCATCAACGACAACTGGCCGCGCGAAACCCCGCCCGGTCCGAAACGCGGTGGATTCGAATCTTATCAGGAGCGCATCGAGGGGCATAAAATCCGCGAGCGCAGCCCGTCGTTCGGCGAATACTACTCCCATCCGCGCCTGTTCTGGCAAAGCCAGACGCCGGTGGAACAGCAGCATATTATCGATGCCTTTAGCTTCGAACTGGGTAAAGTCGCCCGCGCCTATATTCGCGAGCGCGTAGTGGATCAGCTTTGCCATATCGACGTCTCCCTGGCCAGTGCGGTGGCGGAAAACCTGGGCATCACCCTCACCGATGAGCAGATCCATACCGCCCCACCGAAAGACGTCAACGGCCTGAAGAAAGACGCATCGCTTAGCCTGTATGCGGTGCCGAGCGGCACCATAAAAGGGCGTGTGGTGGCGATCCTGCTCAACGAGCAGGTCAACGCCGCGGATTTGCTGGCGGTTATGCAGGGGCTGAAGCGCGAAGGCGTCCACTGCAAACTGCTCTATTCGCGGATGGGTGAAGTGACGGCGGATGACGGCTCGCAAATCACCGTAATGGGCACCTTCGAGGGCGCGCCGTCGCTGACGGTGGATGCGGTGATTGTCCCCGGCGGCGCGGTGAGCGGCCTGCTTAATCGCGGCGATGCGCGCTACTACCTGCTGGAAGCCTATAAGCATCTCAAGCCGATTACCCTGCTGGGCGATGCCCGCCAGTTTAAATCGGTGTTGGGCGTGGATGCCCAGGGCGAGGAAGGCGTGATTGAAGCCGACGACGCGCAGGGCAACGCGGTGGATACACTGATCGCGCTGCTGCATAAACACCGCGTCTGGTCGCGCACCAACAAAATCCCGGCGATTCCGGCGTAAAAACTGCGCCACGGTGGCAGCACCGTGGCGTGTTTTTATTAACTGGCGACGTAAAAAAACCTGCCGGAGCAGGTTTTTTATGCGGGAAGCAAAACTTACTGTTTCGCCTTCGGTGCCTGTGGATCGGTGTCGTATTCAGCACAGGTCTGGTAGCCGGAGTTCATCACGTGACCGGTGTCATCCAGCGCGACGAAGTAAGTTTGCGCTTTACCATCGCGTTGACCCAGAATGTAGGTCTGGCAGGTCCCACGTGCGTGGATCATGCTCACTTCAGAAGAAGGCTGGCCGGCAACCTGGCGGACCTGCTCACGGCTCATGCCTTTTTTAACGTCTTTCACTACCGGTTCGGTAATTTGGTCTTTGGTACGATCGTACGCCGTACAACCAGCCAGCATTGTCATCACAGCTGCCGCACCCAGTAATCCTGCAAACTTGTTATTCATTATGTCTTCCTCTTGTTTCTGCGTGTGAAGTAAGCCTGGAAGAGAAATTAACATTTTTCAAGTCGTTAAAGCGTAACGGCTTTTTTTAGGACGATTCTACTGTTCGGCTAAATCGCTTTAATTTGCGCCATTCAGGCGTGGAAAGCGCCGTGCGCCTTGTCGTTTCCGGCACATCGGGTTAGTTTTAAGGATTAAACTTTACCGATATGAATTCAAATCAGACAGGTTGTGACTGGAGGGGTAAATGGCTCTACAACAAGACATTATTCAGGCACTCGGCGTGAAACCGCAGATCGACGTACAGCAGGAAATTCGCCGCAGCGTTGATTTCCTGAAAGCGTATCTACAGGCGCACCCGTTTATTAAAACACTGGTGCTGGGCATCAGCGGTGGTCAGGACTCCACGCTCGCTGGCAAGCTCAGCCAGCTCGCCATCAGCGAACTGCGCGATGAAACCGGCGACGCCAGCTACCAGTTTATTGCCGTGCGTCTGCCTTATGGCGTCCAGTTCGACGAGCAGGATTGCCAGGACGCGCTGGGGTTTATCCAGCCGGATCGGGTGTTAACCGTAAATATCAAAGCCGCCGTGCTGGCCAGCGAGCAGGCATTGCGCGACGCGGGCATTGAGCTTAGCGACTTTGTGCGCGGCAATGAAAAAGCGCGCGAGCGTATGAAAGCCCAGTACAGCATCGCCGGGATGACCAAAGGCGTGGTGGTGGGCACCGATCATGCGGCGGAAGCGGTCACCGGATTCTTCACCAAATACGGCGACGGCGGCACCGATATTAATCCGCTGTTTCGCCTCAATAAACGCCAGGGCAAACAGCTGCTGCGCGAATTAGGTTGCCCGGAGCACCTCTATACCAAACTGCCGACGGCGGATCTGGAAGACGATCGCCCTTCTCTGCCGGATGAAGTGGCGCTGGGCGTGACCTATGAAAACATCGATGACTATCTGGAAGGCAAAACGCTGGATGAGAGCATCAGCAAAACTATCGAAGGCTGGTATCTGAAAACCGAGCACAAGCGCCGTCCGCCGATCACCGTGTTTGATGATTTCTGGAAAAAATAACGCCAGCCGCTGTGCGTAAGTTTCACCTTTGGTCAGGCGGCGCTGCCGCCTTTTTCACGGATTGACTATGCAAACCCCCGTAGCACGCGCCACGCTGATTGGCCTGATCGCGATTTTACTCTGGAGTACCTCGGTTGGGCTGTTTCGCAGCATCGCTGAACATTTCGGCCCGGTGGGCGGCCCTGCCCTGATTTACACCCTCAGCGCCTGCTGTTTATGGCTGGCCCAGGGACGTCCGCGTCTCGAAGGCTTGCCGCTGCGCTATTTGCTGGTGGGCGGCGGGCTGTTTGTGGCCTATGAAATGTGCCTGGCGCTGTCCATCGGCTTTGCCCATAACCGCAGCCAGTCGCTGGAGCTGGGGATGATTAACTATCTGTGGCCGAGCTTAACGGTACTGTTCGCGCTGTGGATGAATAACCAGCGCAGCACCTGGCTTATCTGGCCAGGGCTGCTGCTAGCCATCGCGGGCGTGGCGCAGGTGATGAAAGGTAACGGCGACTGGTCGCCGGTGATGATGTGGCGCAACATTCTTGATAACCCGCTGGCCTACGGGCTGGCCTTTGCCGCCGCCATCACCTGGGCGCTGTATTGCAACCTCACCCGACGCTGGAGCAACGGAAAAAGCGGCGTCACGCTGTTTTTTTGCGCCACCGCGCTGGCGCTGTGGATCCACTACGCCTTATCCAGCGAAGGGCCGATTACCTTCACCCTTCCCGGCACCCTGCAACTGTGCTTTATGGGGGTTTCCACCGCCGTGGCCTACTCGGCCTGGAACCACGGGATCTCCCATGGAAACATGACGTTACTGGCAACTGCGTCGTACTTTACGCCGGTCTCTTCCGCGCTGCTGGCCAGCCTGTGGCTGGGGTTAACCCCGGGCATCAGTTTCTGGCAAGGGGTGGCGATGGTGGTGGCCGGATCGCTGCTTTGCTGGCTCGCCACGCGACGTTAACGGCGATTGCTGCTTTTTCAACCCATAATCCCTTGTTATACTGGATAAGCAACCAGTATCAGGAGTTATATGTGGTCCGACGCAGCATGAGCCCGCGCCTCGACTTTGAAGCCGAGGCGATTTATCAGTATCCCGAACATTTACGCCCGTCGCTGGCCGAGCTGCCACGCGCGCCCGGCGTGTATATTTTCCATGGCGAAAGCGAAACCCTGCCGCTGTATATCGGTAAAAGCATTAATCTGCGCGCCCGGGTGATGTCGCATCTGCGCACCCCCGGCGAAGCGGCGATGCTGCGCCAGGCGCGGCACATCACCTTTACCCGCACGGCGGGCGAACTAGGCGCGCTGTTGCTGGAAGCGCAGATGATCAAAGCCCAGCAGCCGCTGTTTAATAAGCGGCTGCGGCGCAATCGCCAGCTCTGTTCGCTGCTGCTCAGCGGTTCCCGTCCTGAAGTGGTGTATGCCAAAGAGGTCGATTTTTCCCACACGCCACATCTCTATGGCCTGTTTGCCAATCGCCGGGCGGCGCTGGAAAAGCTGAAAAGCATCGCCGATGAACAGCGGCTGTGTCACGGCCTGCTTGGGCTGGAAAAGCTCAGCGCGGGCCGCGCCTGTTTTCGCGCGGCGCTGAAACGCTGCGCCGGTGCCTGCTGCGGCCTGGAGCCGGTGGATGACCATAACGCGCGTCTGCTGGAGTCGCTGTCCCACCTTCAGGTGGTGTACTGGCCGTGGCGCGGGCCGGTGGCGGTAAAAGAGCAGACTGAGGATATGGTCCAGTATCTGATTATTGATAACTGGGTGTGGCTGGGTACGGTGGACAGTCTTGAGGATGCGGCGCGCTTAACCCGGGCCTCGCCGGGTTTCGATCATGACGGCTACAAGATACTGTGCCGCCCGCTGATCCGCGCCGAACAGGAGATTATCGAACTGTAGCGTTACAGATAGGTGATCTCGCTGAACAGCAGCCGCCCTTCCGCCTTGAGCAACCGCAGCGTATGGCGTCCCGCTTCCCACCATGCGCCCTGATCGCTGGTAAGCAGCTTATCGCCCAGCTGCCATGCGCCGCTCAGCACGTAGATAATGCCGCCGCGCGGCGCAAAGGTGGTGAAGGTGCGATCGGCAACGCGCACTTTTGCGCGGCAGCGATCCCGGTGGGTAATAATGTTGAAATCCATCGACATGCGCCCATCGCTCAGCTCGGCGCGTACCGGCTGTTCGCCGGAAAAACTGAACGGCTGGTAGTGTTTCAGCGTATGGCGAAAGGCGTTGCCGCCGTCCAGGGTCAGTTCACCGCCTTCCAGCAGCGTGACGGTGCGTTCCACCTGAGGGATTTGGCTGAATTCGCCGTTGGCGGAGAGTGAAGCGATACTGGCGCGCCAGTTAAAATCCCGGGTCGCGGGCGGGAAACAGCAAATTTCCCGGGTTTCCCCTGCGCCGTTTCGCCAGAGATTCACCTGCATTTTCTGTAAATCGAAATACTCCATCACCACTCCTGAGCGCGCTAAAAGAGCGAACGCCGCGCACGCAAAAAAATGTCACCCCTTCGTTATCGGCAATAAACGCGCGGGCTTCAGGCCTCGGCGTTCAGGTTAGTAAGATAGTGGGGTAACGTTCTGATTAGACATATGAAGTTATCATTACGCGCGACTGGAAGGAAGAGGAGTGGCGATAAGTCGTGACGGGAAAAGTAAAACCGCCGGTACTGTCCAGAGCACCATTTCTGCGCTATGGACAACACCGGCGGTCTTGTGTGGATTGGCTGAGCTGTTATTCAGCAGCCACTGGCATCTTACCCGGTTTAGCCGGACGTTCTGTCAGACGCTTCTCAAAATTGGCATTAAACTGTTTTTTCTGCTCAGGCGTCAGGATGTTGTAGATTTTGTTCTGGGTTTCCATGCGAGACAGCATCATCTCTTTATGCTGTTCTGCCATCTTGTTGACCGCCTCTTCCGCCTTCGCGCGGTCAAAGGTATCGGAAGCTACCAGCGAATGCATGGCGCGGCGCTCATCCAGGGTTGGGCGTTTCATTTTGTCGCGCTGCGCTTTCATGATTTCGCGAATTTGCTGCTTCTGCGCATCGGTCAGGTTGAGATCTTTAAACATCATGTCATGGTGCGGGCCACGCATACCTTTATGGTACGGCTGCGTGGTGGTGGTATCCGGCGCGGTGGCAGTGGTTGCGGTTTCTGCCGCATGCGCCAGATTCGCTGCGCCCAGCGCCAGAGAGGTAGCCATTACAATCGCAGTTAATTTACGCATATCACTATCCTTTATTTCAGTTTATTTTTCGGCACGTTTGCCGTGTTGACGAGAATAAGTGTACGTGGTGCAACGTCAAGTATTCAGAGCCTGGGTAAAGCATTGAAAGTGTAAAAAACAATAATTGTTCAATTATGGAGAAAATATGAAAAAAACAAGGAGAGTGGCAAGAAAATAATTCAACTGGCTGATAAAGCAGGAAATGTGCAGAGAGTATACGTATTGCCCGCTGATAAATAAAGCGCTTACCAGGATAAATCCGGATAAATTGACTCACCGTTGAAAATTAAAAATGTATTACGGCTGTACCGGTGCGTAATAGCCATCCGCACCGGCAGAAATAATCCCGTCAGGTTATCTCTTTGAGCATCAACCCGGCCCGCAGGCCGAGCGCCACATTAGGATTCGGGAACAGGACATACTCGGTGTCGTTTTCCACCCGATAAACCGTTGCGCCATCCTCCGCCAGCACCGTGCCTTTGGCAAAGGCGGTGAAGTTCTGGGTCTGGGCCGACATATGCAGCACAAACGCCTCGCTTTGCCGGGTAATTTGCTGGGCCACTTCATAACGCAGCGGCTGGGCATTCAGGTGCTCCGAGGCTTCCCCCGCCAGCAGCGCCCGCAGTGCCGCTTTGGTGACATCAAACTGGGTGAGATCGTTTTGCCCGAACGGCTGCGCTTTCCCCAGTTCCAGGGTGCAGCTTTGCGCGTCAAAATGATCGCTACTGAAGTGGGTAAAGGTGCCGCCGGGGGCGCGATGGAATACCAGCGCCTGCAATCCGGCATCGCCCATCCAGCCTAAGAACGCCTGCGCATAGGGCGTTTTGCGCGCCGGGAAGACGCCGAAGCGCGGATGATACGAACTGCGGATCGCGGTATGCATATCCAGATGCCAGGCCGGTCCGGCGCAGGTCAGGAAGCGTTCCACGCAGTGCTCCAGCACGCAGGCGCGTCGGGTTTCGCCGCTTTCCGGGAAATTCTGCCAGCGGCCGCTGAACATGCGGTTCATATCGTCCGTGAGATAGCGCTTGCCCGCGCGTAAGGCTGCCGGATTACCTAAAATCACCAGCAACGGGCGCACCAGGGGGATATCGCCGTGATGCAACGCCTCCATCAGCGCATCGAGCATTTCCACCGGAGCGGTTTCGTTGCCGTGAATACCCGCCGATAGCACCAGCGCGGGGAGCGTGGCGTGATGCGGCACCAGCTCGACGACCCCTTCGTCCCACCACGTCCAGCGAAACTGCGCCGTCTCGCCACACCGTCTGGCAGGGGTTTCCCCTGCCAGGGTGTATGCCAAAAACTCCTGCATAACTTCACCTTAGCGCTGGAACGGGTACACCGGCCCCAGCTTTAATATCTGCGTTAATTCATCGAGCGCCTCGCGCCCTTCACGTAACAGTTGCGGATCGATCAGGTCACTTTGCACTAACCGATCGCGATAGTGCTTATCGACCCACTGATTAAGGGTAGTAAAAAGCGCGTCATTCATCATTACGCCAGGATTAACCGCCGCCTGCTCGGCATTATTCAGCACCACCCGCAGCCGCAGGCAGGCCGGGCCGCCGCCGTTGGCCATACTTTCCCGCAGGTCGAAAACCTTAAGTTCGTTGATCGGATTATCCGGCGACTCTACCAGCTCGGTCAGATAGCCCCACACGCCGGCATGGTTGCGGGATTCATGGGGCAGTACCAGCATCATATCCCCCTGCTCGCGGCTCAGCAGTTGGCTGTTAAACAGATAGGTTTCCACCGCGTCCGCCACGCTGACCCGATCGTCCGGTACTTCGATGGCCTGAAAGCCGTCCAGCTTCTGCGCCAGGGTCTGGTACAAGCCCGCCTGGTTAACAAATGCCGACTGATGGGCGAACAGCACCTGACGGTTGGTCACCGCGATAACGTCGTTATGGAACACGCCCTGGTCGATCACCGCCGGGTTTTGCTGGGCGAACACGACCTGTTCAGGGTTGACCTGATTGAGGCGCGCCACGGCCTGAGAGGCTTGCAGCGTCTGGCGCGCCGGGTAGCGCTCGGGCGTATGTCCGCCCGTCGCATTACGGCCATAGACGAACAGCTGAATGCCCGGATCGCCGTAATCATGGGAGAGCCGGTTATGGTTGGCCGCGCCCTCATCGCCCAGCATCGCTACCTGCGGCAGCGCCTCGTGGACGCTGAAATAGCGCGAGTCATTAAAAATCGCGTTCAGCACCCGCTCGGTGGTAGCCGCCTCGCTGGCGCGGTGCAGTTTATTATTCAGGTTGGCAACGGTGAGATGCACCCGCCCGTCCAGCGCGTCGGCGGAGGGGCAGACCGTGGCGGCGTTGGCCACCCACATTGACGAGGCGGAACAGGCGGCGGACAGCAGGTCCGGGGCCAGTTTCCAGGCCTTTTCCACTACCTGCTGATCGGTGCCGTCAAAACCGAGCTGGCGCAGCAAGCCAACATTTGGCCGCTCCTGAGGCGGGATGATCCCCTGCGGGTAGCCCATATCCGCCAATGCTTTCATCTTCAACAGCCCCTGCTTCGCCGCCAGCTTAGGGTTGGAGACCTGAAAACGGTGTTTGGTGGAAGCTTCATTACCAAACGACAGCCCGGCGTAGTGGTGGGTCAGGCCCACCAGTCCGTCGAAATTCACTTCACGCGCGTTCATGCCTGCTCCTCACGACCAAAATCCAGCCCCGGGCTTAAGGTTTCCGGCAGGGCAAAGGTGGGGCTTTCCAGCGTCGCCATCGGCCAGGCGCAGTAATCCGCTGCGTACCAGGCACTGGGGCGATGGTTGCCGGATGCCCCCACGCCACCAAACGGCGCGGTGCTGGCGGCCCCGGTCAGCGGTTTGTTCCAGTTGACGATCCCGGCGCGCGCTTCCAGCAGCAACTGGTCAAAATGCTCGCGCTGGGGGGATATCAGCCCGCTCGCCAGTCCGTAGCGGGTATTGTTAGCCAGCGCGATGGCCTCGTCGAAATCATCGTAGCGGTAGACGCACAGCAGCGGGCCGAAGACTTCTTCATCCGGTACATCCGCCACGCCGGTCAGTTCGACGATGCCAGGCGTCAGCAGCGAGCTGCCGGGCTGCACCAGTGCCGGTGTTAACAGCGCTTTCCCGCCGCGCGCCAGGTGTTCCTGCCAGGCGGCGATCACCCGCTCGGCGGCCTGAGGCGATATCAGCCCGCCGATAAACGGCTGCGGTTCGGCATCCCACTGCGCCGGACGGATCCGCGCGGCAACCTCAACCAGGCGGGCCAGGAACAAATCCCCCTGCGCGCCGCGTTTGACCAGCAGACGGCGTGCGCAGGTGCAGCGCTGCCCGGCGGTAACAAACGCCGACTGAATGGTTAAATGCACCGCGCCGTCGATATCCGCCGGATCTTCGACGATCAGCGGGTTATTGCCGCCCATCTCCAGCGCCAGAATTTTTTCCGGCTGTCCGGCGAGCTGGCGATGGAGCTGATAACCCGTGTGGGCGCTGCCGGTAAACAGCAGCCCGTCAATGTCCGGAGACGCCGCCAGCGCCTGGCCGGTGTCGCGCGCGCCCTGCACCAGGTTCAGCACGCCGCGGGGCAAACCCGCTTCCTGCCACAGTTTGACCACGCGATCGGCGGTCATCGGCGTCAGTTCGCTGGGCTTGAATACAATGGTGTTGCCCGCCAGCAGGCCCGGCACGATATGGCCGTTAGGCAGATGGCCAGGGAAATTATACGGGCCGAAGACCGCCAGTACGCCGTGGGGCCGATGGCGCAGTGAGGCCGCGCCGTCCGCCATCGGCGTGATCTGTTCGCCGGTGCGCAGGTGATACGCCTTCACCGAAATGGCGATTTTGTTGATCATCGCCGCGACTTCGGTGGTGGCTTCCCAGCGCGGTTTGCCGGTTTCCCGGGCGATAATGTCGGTGAGTTCGCTTTTATGGCTTTCCAGCAGCCCGGCGAAGCGCTCGATAATCGCCTGACGGGCGCTAAACGGCTGGCGCGCCCAGGCCGGGAAGGCGTTGCGCGCCGCGTAGCAGGCCTGCTGGACCTGTTCACCGCTGGCGGCAGTACCCTGCCACAGAGGGTCGCCGGTGACCGGGTTGTGTTTTTCCAGCGTTTCGCCCTGGCCTTCAATCCATTCGCCATCAATCCACAGACTCATCATTTTTTCTCCTCGGCGCATAAACGCACCAGCCGCACGGTATCGCCGGGCTGGCATTTCAGGGCATCCAGCGTGGCGGCATCCAGCACCAGACGCGGGGTGTCCGGGTTGGCGCGGATCAGCATCACGCGGAACATGTCGTATTTTTCATTGGCGACCATGCAGGCGGGCAGATCCTCGCCCACGGCAGGCTGGCCTTCCGCCACTTCAACCAGGCGGCTTTTGCGGATCGCCCGCACCCGGTCGATATCGCACTCCAGGGTCGGGCCGCCGTCGAAGATGTCGATGTAGTCGCGATAGCGGAACCCCTCTTTCTCCAGCACCGCACGAGCGGGCGCGGTTTGCGGATGCACCTGGCCGATCACCGCCTGGGCCTCCGGCGTCAGAAAGTGGGTGTAAATGGGGTGCTTGGGCATCAGCTCGGCAATAAAGGCTTTTTGCCCGGTGCCGCACAGATAGTCGGCGCGGCTGAACGCCATCGAGAAAAAGCGCTGACCGAGGCTTTCCCAGAACGGCGAGTAGCCATCTTCGTCTATTACGCCGCGCATCTCAGCCACCACTTTGTCGTTAAAACGGTCACGAAACGCAGCCATAAACATAAAGCGCGATTTAGAGAGCAGGTAACCGTTGCCCTCTTTGCGCCAGTCCGGGTCGAGGAACAGCGAGCACAGTTCGCTGCTGCCGGTGTGGTCGTTGCTGAGAAACAGCGTCGGCAGCGCGTTATACACGTTAAGCTCTTTGGAGGCGTGTACCAGAGTGCCGACCCGATAGTTGTACCAGGGATCGTTCAGGCCGACCGCCACTTCAATGGCGCAGATGCCCACCACGCTGCCGGTGGCGACCTCTTCCAGCACGAATACGTAACCCTGATCGCCCTTCGGCAAACTGCCCTGCCAGGTGGCGAGGGAGCGCTCGATACGCGCGCTCAGGGTGGCTTCGTCCTCCGGCAGCGAGGTCAACCCGCCGCCGGTTTTCCCGGCCAGTTTCAGCAATGGCCCCAGGTCATTGCGTTCAATGGGGCGGATCACCATCATGTTGGCGTCTTCGCGATCAGGCGCTCGCAGGCGCGGGCAAAACGTTCCAGACCGGTACTGATTTCCTCAGCGCTGATAATCAGCGACGGCGCGAAACGCACCACGTTGGCCCCGGCAATCAGCACCATCGCGCCCTCTTCTGCCGCCAGTTGGGAAATCTCTTTGGCGCGACCGGCGTAGTTGTCGCTCAGCACGCAGCCAATCAGCAGACCAACGCCGCGCACCGCTTTAAACAGCCCGTGCTGACGGTTGATGGCCTCGATTTGCTCCACGACGGCGTCATGGCGCTGTTTGACGCCGTTCAGCACTTCCGGGGTGTTAACGATCTCCAGCACTTTCCCGGCTACCGCGCCCGCCAGCGGGTTGCCGCCGTAGGTGGTGCCGTGGGTGCCGACGGTCATCGAGCGGGAGAACTGTTCGCGGGTCAGCATCGCGCCAATCGGGAAACCGCCACCCAGCGCTTTAGCGGTGGACAGCACGTCCGGCGTCACGCCGTAGTGCATATAGGCGTACAGCGCGCCGGTGCGGCCCACGCCGGTTTGCACTTCGTCAAAAATCAGCAGCGCATTGTGGCGATCGCACAGCTCGCGCAGCCCCTTCAGGAAAGCCGGCTCTGCGGGTACCACCCCGCCCTCGCCCTGAATCGGCTCGACGATCACCGCGCAGGTGTTGTCGTCAATCAGCGCGGCGGCGGATTGCAGATCGTTGTATACCGCGTGGGAGATATCCGGCGGCAGCGGCGCAAAGTCCTGTGAATAAGCGGGCTGGCCGCCTGCGGTGACGGTAAACAGGGTGCGGCCATGGAAGGCGTTTTTAAACGCCACGATGCCGCTTTTCTGCGGGCCGTAGACGTCGTGGGCATACTTACGCGCCAGCTTGAGCGCCGCCTCGTTGGCTTCCGCGCCGGAGTTACAGAAGAAAACCCGGTCGGCAAAGGTGGCGTCAATCAACTGCTTCGCCAGCCGCAAAATCGGTTCGTTGGTGTAGCCGTTGCCGGTGTGCCACAGCTTCCCGGCCTGCTCGTCCAGCGCCTTGCGCAGTTCCGGGTTGGCGTGGCCCAGGGCGTTTACCGCGATGCCGCCGGCAAAATCAATGTAGGATTTGCCCTGCTGATCCCACAGCGTGGATCGCTCTGCCCGAACCGGCACAAAAGGCGCCGGTGCGTAAACCGGAATCATCCATTCATCAAAGTTCTGGCGGGTGATTGACGAAGACATAGCGACCTCACTGGTAAATTAATGGTTGTTTAAATGTTAATAAATATGATGTGTTTGCACCCTGAATGTAGATTGCAGGCTTCGTGCCAGCCAGCGGTAAAAATGCATAGCGAGGGATTTAAGAAGCAATATCAATAACTTAAAAACCAGCATTATTCACTTAAACTGCATAAATAGTGAATAAATATCTGATAAAGCGGCCTGCGCATCACGATTTGCCGAGATATTATTCATCGATAAAATATAATTCTGGATTTGTGATCGCAGATGGGATTTGCTCAGGTGGTAAGCGCTTTTTTAGGGCAATACGCGCCATTTTGGTGCTCTGCGCGCCCGAAAAAGGGCGTTGCACAACAGCAGGCATACGGCCTCGATTTCTGCTACCATCCAGCCACTTATTGCTCTTGTAACGGCAGCGACTATGAAATTCGTCTCTTTTAATATCAACGGCCTGCGCGCCCGTCCCCATCAACTTGAAGCGATTGTTGAAAAACACCAGCCCGATGTGATTGGTTTGCAGGAAACCAAAGTCCACGACGATATGTTCCCCCTCGAAGAGGTGGCGAAGCTGGGCTACAACGTGTTTTATCACGGCCAGAAAGGCCATTACGGCGTGGCGCTGCTGACCAAAGAGACCCCGATTGCGGTGCGTCGCGGCTTCCCGGATGACGACGAAGAAGCCCAGCGCCGGATTATTATTGCCGAAGTCCCCTCGCCGCTCGGCAATCTGACGGTGATTAACGGCTATTTCCCGCAGGGCGAAAGCCGCGACCACCCGACTAAATTCCCGGCCAAAGAGAAGTTTTACCAGAACCTGCAACAGGTGCTGGAAACCGAGCTAACCAAAGAGAATCCGGTGCTGATTATGGGCGATATGAATATCAGCCCCACGGATCGGGATATTGGCATCGGCGAAGACAGCCGCAAACGCTGGTTGCGTACCGGGAAGTGCTCCTTCCTGCCGGAAGAGCGCGAATGGCTGGGCCGCCTGTTAAACTGGGGTCTGGTGGACACCTTCCGTCACGCCAACCCGGAAACTCAGGATCGTTTCTCGTGGTTTGATTACCGCTCGCGCGGCTTTGATGACAATCGCGGGCTGCGTATCGACCTGCTGCTGGCGAGCCATCCGCTGGCCCAGCGCTGCGTGGAAACCGGCATCGACTACGATATCCGCAGTATGGAAAAGCCGTCCGATCATGCGCCGGTGTGGGCGACCTTCAAGTTTTAACGGCCCGGCGGAGTCACTAATGAAAGAAATCGATGTGGTGGCTGCCATTCTGGAGCGCAACGGGAAAATCCTGCTGGCCCAGCGCCCGCCCGAAGGCGACCAGCCTGGCCTGTGGGAATTTCCCGGCGGTAAAGTAGAAGCAGGCGAAAACCAGCGTGAGGCGTTAATCCGCGAACTGCGTGAAGAGCTGGCGATTGACGCCTCGCCCGCGCGCTACGTGGCAAGCTACAGCTGGCCGGTCAGCGGGCGAATGATTCATCTTCACGCCTGGCATGTGCCGCAATGGGAGGGGGAGTTGCAGCAGCTAAGCCACAGCGCTCTGGTATGGTGCTTGCCCAACGAAGCCAGCCGTTACCCGCTGGCCCCGGCGGATATCCCGCTGTTGAAGGCGTTTATGGCTTCACGCGCCGCCACACCAGCGGATGGGTGCTGATGGTTTTATCATCCCGCTGGCACTGCAACAGCACGCCCTCTGCTTTGATGACCGCCCCTTCGGAATAGTTTTGATCCTGATAGACGCAGCACTGATTGCAGTGCTGCGCCCGCTGCCCGCCGGAACTGAACACCTCGGCGGGCACGTTAACATCCACATCCGGGCGATAGCGATCTGCCGCCGCAGGCAGTGCCATAGTCAGCGCTAAGGCCGCCGCTAATACCATCTTCATAGTCTGTTCCTTTTTTACTGCCGGTTAACCCCGCGTTATTGCTAATAATATAGCCGCAGCGTCCCCGCCTCGTGGGTCGAAAAGCCGCGTTTTTTTCCATCATTTTTTCTAATGGCTGGCTGAAAAAAATCCCGTCCCGGGGTGAATTTTTGCTTGATTTAAGGCCGACCGTCGATGGTATAGTCTTTTGTGCTGCATTTTTATGCAGGAATATTACAAATAAAATCAATCCTTCATAGCAGGAGCTTATGGTTTATGGGACAGACTTTATCATTGGCGCAGTTTCTCAATACCGTTGCCGCACGCGATCCGCACCAGGTTGAATTTGCACAAGCCGTACGGGAAGTCATGACCACGCTGTGGCCGTTTATTGAACAGAACCCGCGCTATCGCAACAACGCGCTGCTGGAGCGTCTGGTAGAGCCGGAGCGCGTGATCCAGTTCCGCGTGGTGTGGGTGGATGACCGCAACCAGGTGCAGGTTAACCGCGCATGGCGCGTGCAGTTTAACTCCGCGATCGGCCCGTTCAAGGGCGGGATGCGTTTTCACCCGACGGTGAACCTGTCGATCCTCAAGTTCCTCGGCTTCGAGCAAACCTTTAAAAACGCCCTGACCACCCTGCCCATGGGCGGCGGCAAGGGCGGCAGCGATTTCGATCCGAAAGGCAAAAGCGACGGCGAAATCATGCGTTTCTGCCAGGCGCTGATGACTGAGCTGTATCGCCATCTGGGCGCGGATACCGATGTGCCTGCGGGCGATATCGGCGTCGGTGGCCGTGAAGTGGGCTATATGGCGGGGATGATGAAAAAGCTCTCCAACAACACCGCCTGCGTGTTTACCGGCAAAGGCCTGTCGTTCGGCGGCAGCCTGATTCGCCCGGAAGCCACCGGCTACGGATTAATTTATTTTGTCGATGCGATGCTCAAACAGCACGGTCTGGGGATGGAAGGGATGCGCGTAGCGGTCTCCGGCTCCGGCAACGTGGCGCAATATGCCATTGAGAAAGCGATGGCATTCGGCGCGCGGGTGATCACCGCGTCGGATTCCAACGGCACCGTGGTGGACGAAGCCGGTTTCACTCAGGAAAAACTCGACCGCCTGTGTGAAATCAAAGCCAGCCGCGATGGCCGCGTCGCCGATTACGCCCGCGAGTTTGGTTTGACCTATCTGGAAGGCAAGCAACCGTGGGGCGTGCCGGTGGATATCGCCCTGCCTTGCGCGACCCAGAACGAGCTGGATACCGATGCCGCGCGCACCCTGATCGCCAACGGCGTGAAAGTGGTAGCGGAAGGCGCGAACATGCCAACCACCATTGAAGCCACCGATCTGTTCCTCGAAGCGGGCGTGCTGTTTGCGCCGGGCAAAGCCGCTAACGCGGGCGGTGTGGCGACCTCTGGCCTGGAAATGGCGCAAAACGCCGCGCGCATGGGCTGGAAAGCGGAAAAAGTCGATGCCCGTCTGCACCACATCATGCTGGATATTCACCAGGCCTGCGTGGCGTGGGGCGAGCAGGATAAGCAGGTTAACTACGTGCGCGGCGCGAATATCGCCGGGTTTGTGAAAGTGGCCGACGCGATGTTCGCTCAGGGCGTGATTTAATCATAATGCCGCCTGCAACCCTGCAGGCGGCTCAACGCCGTCATGCCGCGGGCGATGGCGCGTCTGGTTTCTTTTTCCGTTTCGCGTAGCGCGGTTTCCCTTCCCCTTTTCCCTTAGTTCCCTGTGGCGCAATCAATCCCCGAAACTGTTTCACCGGCGTCACGCGCGCCTGGTCAATCAGCGAGTACAGGGTTTGCACCAGCGGCTCCATAAAGTCCTGGTAGCGACGCTGTTTTTCGCTGATCTGCGTCAGCACCGACTCCCAGTGCGCGGTCATATCCGGCCTGGCGGCCTGTTCCGGCAGGGAGTGGATCAGCGCGCGTCCCGCTTCGGTCGAGTGAATATAGCGGCCCTTTTTCACCAGAAAGCTGCGTTTAAACAGCAGTTCGATAATCCCGGCGCGCGTCGCTTCGGTGCCTAATCCATCGGTGGCGCGCAGGATCTTTTTCAGGTCTTTATCCTGCACAAAGCGCGCGATACCGGTCATGGCCGACAGCAGCGTGGCGTCGGTGAAGTGGCGCGGCGGCTGGGTTTGCCGCTCCACCACTTCGCCGTGCTCGCACAGCAGCTGGTCACCTTTCGCCACTACCGGCAGCAGCGTACCGTCGTTATCCTCATCGCGCTCTTTGGCTCCCAGCAGCGTGCGCCAGCCCGCTTCCGCCAGGAAACGCGCTTTGGCGATAAACTTGCCGCCTGCGATATCCAGCTCGATGGTGCATTTGCGGAACACCGCATCGGCGCAAAACTGCATCAGATACTGGCGGGCGATCAGGTTGTAGACCTTCGCCTCATCCTGGGACAGCGACACGTTAGAACTGCGCGCGGTCGGGATAATGGCATGGTGGGCATCGACTTTTTTATCGTCCCAGCAGCGGTTACGGATTTCGGTATCCACCGCAGGCTGCGGCAGTAAATCTTTCGCGTGAACGCTGATGGCGTTGATCACCGCGTGGCGTCCGGCAAAATGCTCTTCCGGCAGATAACGGCTGTCGGAGCGCGGATAGGTAATCAGCTTGTGGGTTTCGTACAGCTTCTGGCAGATATCCAGCACGTTCTGGGCGCTCAGGCCAAAGCGTTTGGCCGCCTCGATTTGCAGTGCCGAGAGTGAAAACGGCAGCGGCGCGGGTTCGCTTTCGCGCTTGTCGGCCCAGGACGTGACGTCCGCCGGCTGGCCTGCAATGCGCTTTACCACGTGCTCGGCCAGCGCCCGGTTGAGCAAACGCCCCTCTTCATCCTGATGCGGCTCGCAGGCTTCGCTGGGCTGCCACACCGCCACAAAGCGTTCCTCTTTCGGCGTGACGATATGCGCTTTCACTTCGAAGTAGTCTTTGGCGACAAAATTCTCAATCTCTTCATCGCGCCTTACCACCAGCCCTAACACCGGGGTTTGCACCCGACCCACCGACAATACGCCCTGATAGCCCGCGTTGCGGCCCAGCAGCGTCCAGGCGCGGGTCATATTGATGCCGTACAGCCAGTCGGCGCGGGCGCGGGCCAGCGCTGAGACGCACAGCGGCACAAACTCGCTGTTGGAACGCAAGCGGGAGATTGCCCGCTCCACCGCCTGAGGGTTGAGATCGTTAATCAGGCAGCGCTGCACCTGTTTACGTTTCTCCGGGGAGAGCGCCAGATAATCCAGCACTTCATCCACCAGCAGTTGCCCTTCGCGATCCGGGTCACCGGCGTGGATCACTTCGCTGGCATCGGAGAGCAGTTTCTTGATCACGTTAAGCTGTTTCGCCACCGACGGACGCGGCTGAAGCTGCCATTTCTGCGGGACGATAGGCAGATCGGCCAGATTCCAGCGGGCGTAGCGGCTGTCATACACGTCCGGCTGCGCCTGCTCCAGCAGGTGGCCCACGCACCAGGTCACCACCTGATCGTTGCCGCAGGCGATAAAGCCCTCGCCCCGTCGATGGGGTTTGGGCAGCACATCGGCTATGGCGCGGGCGAGGCTGGGTTTTTCGGCAATAAATAACCGCATTGTGTTAGCGGATCTCGATCATCGGACGGCCGCCACGGGCGGTTTTCAGTTCACCGATAGCGGTCAGGGTGATGCCGTGGCGGGCAGCGACTTCGGCGACGTCCCGTTCACAGCCCGGCTCTACTGCCAGCAGCAGCCCGCCGGAGGTCTGCGGATCGCACAGCAGATCGCGCCAGTGCGGCGGCATGTCGCCCATCAGATGACCGTAGCTGGCGAAGTTGCGGCTGCAACCGCCCGGCGCGCAGCCTTTAGCGATGTATTCTTCCACGCCCGGCAGCTTCGGCACGTCCTGATACCAGATTTCAGCTTGCAGGCCCGCGCCCTGGCAAACTTCGCTCAGGTGGCCCAGCAGGCCAAAGCCGGTGACGTCGGTCATGGCCTTAACGCCGTCGATTTCGGCGAAATCCGCGCCGGCCTTGTTCATCTGGCACATCACTTCCGTCGCCAGCCCGGCGTGCTCTTCGCGCAGCAGGTTCTTTTTCCCGGCGGTAGTCAACACGCCGATACCCAGCGGTTTGGTGAGATACAGTTTGCAGCCCGCCGTGGCGGTGCTGTTGCGCTTAACGCGCTCGGTGGGTACTACGCCGGTGACCGCCAGCCCGAAAATCGGTTCCGGCGCGTCGATGGAGTGACCGCCCGCCAGGGCAATCCCCGCCTGCTGGCAGGCGTGGCGACCACCTTCAATCACCTGGGCGGCGATTTCCGGGGCCAGTTTATCTACCGGCCAGCCGAGAATAGCGATCGCCATAATCGGCTTGCCGCCCATCGCGAAAATGTCGCTGATGGCGTTCGTGGCGGCGATGCGGCCAAAATCGAACGGGTCGTCAACGATCGGCATAAAGAAGTCGGTGGTGCTAATCACGCAGGTGCCATCCCCCAGATCGTACACCGCCGCGTCGTCGCGGGTTTCATTGCCCACTAAAAGTTGCGGATCAATAAATTTGGCCTGGTTGCTATGCAGAATGGTTTCCAGCACTTTCGGGGAAATTTTACAGCCGCACCCAGCGCCGTGGCTGTACTGGGTTAAGCGAATAGCCTGGTTCATGGACATCTCCTGTCGATAGTTGACGCTTCATGTCATACAGGGCGTCTATACCCTAAATAATTCATGTTACAGGAAGGCGGCGACGCAGCGAGACTCAGGAGCTTACATAAGTAAGTGACTGAGGCGAGTAAGGAAGCCAACGCGCCTGTAGCATGAAGTATGACGGGTATATGGTAGCGCCAGAAGTATCTGGAGGTAAGTAGCTCCGTCTGAATTGCGAGGCTTTCGCTCACAATCCAGACAGATTGGTCAAAACTGGCGGACGAACGGCGAGGTGTCGGGGATGCTGGTGGTGGTAGAGGCTTTCAACTGCGGCGTACCGAGATACAGGAAACCGACGATTTTATCCTGCTCGCGGCATTCAAAGGCTTCACGCACCTGCGGGTTGTCGGTCATCGGGCCGCTGCGCCAGATACCGTTAAAGCCCTGCGCCAGCGCCGCCATCTGCATCGCCATGACCGCGCAACCGGCAGACAGCAGTTGTTCCCACTGCGGCACTTTATGATGCTCTTCGCATTTGGCGACCACGGTGACGATCAGCGGCGCGCGAAACGGCCCGCTGCGCGCTTTTTCGATCGCTTTGTCGTCCAGCCCGCTGTCGCGCGCCGCTTTTTCCAGTAGCTGGCTGAAGCGCTCGCGGCCTTCGCCCTCGATCATAAAGAAGCGCCACGGCTGCAGCGTGCCGTGATCCGGTGCGCGCATCGCGGCGCGGATAATGTTTTCACGCTGCTCGCCCTGCGGGGCGGGTTCCGCCAGGCGGGAAGCGCTACGGCGGTTAACTAACAGGTCTAATGCATCCATTTTCCGGCTCCATCAGTGATTTTCTTACACAAAATTAACACACGCCCTTAGTTTGTTACAGCTTAGCGGGTGATTGCTGCTGACAAGCGCGATCTCAAAATTTAGGATACCCTTCTTGCTAAACGTTCCGCATAGTGCGAACCGAGATCTTGTTAATCACCTTCAGGGAGAATCCATGCGCACCCTTTGGCGTATTTTTGCCGGTTTTTTCAAGTGGACCTGGCGTCTGCTTAATTTCATCAGGGAACTGGTGCTCAATTTGTTCTTTATTTTGCTGGTGCTGGTGGGCGTCGGGATTTGGCTGCAAATGAGCAACTCCCCTGCCGAGCCGTCGCGCGGCGCGCTGCTGCTGGATATCAGCGGCGTGGTAGTGGATAAACCCTCGGTGAGCAATAAGCTCGGCGTGATTGGCCGCCAGCTTTTTGGTGCCTCCTCCGACCGGCTTCAGGAAAACTCGCTGTTCGATATCGTCGACGCCATTCGCCAGGCGAAAGACGACCGCAACATCACCGGCATTGTGCTCGATTTGCGTGATTTCGCCGGGGCCGATCAGCCTTCGATGCAGTATATCGGCAAGGCGCTGCGCGAATTCCGCGACAGCGGCAAGCCGGTGATCGCCACCGGCGACAGCTACAGCCAGGGGCAATACTACCTGGCGAGCTTCGCAAATAAAATCTGGCTCTCCCCGCAGGGCACCGTCGATTTGCACGGTTTCGCCACCAACGGCCTGTATTACAAATCGCTGCTGGACAAGCTGAAGGTCACTACTCACGTGTTCCGCGTCGGCACGTATAAATCGGCGGTGGAGCCGTTTATCCGTGACGATATGTCGCCGGAAGCCCGCGACGCCGACAGCCGCTGGATTGGCGAGCTGTGGCAGAACTATCTGGCGACCATCGCGGCAAACCGCCAGATCCAGCCGAATCAGGTGTTCCCGGGCGCGGCGGCGCTGCTGGCTGGCTTGCAGCAGAACGGCGGCGATACCGCCAAATATGCCCTCGACAATAAGCTGGTGGATGCGCTGGGCTCGAGCGCCGAGGTGGAAAAATCACTCACCAAACAGTTCGGCTGGAGCAAAAAGGACAAAAATTACAGCGCCACCAGCTTCTACGATTATCAGCTGAACAAGCGTTCCGAACAGGGCGATGCGATTGCCGTGGTGTTCGCAAACGGCGCAATCATGGACGGTGAAGAAACCCCGGGCAACGTGGGCGGCGATACCACCGCCTCGCAGATCCGCGAAGCGCGTCTCGATCCGAAAGTGAAAGCGATAGTGCTGCGGGTTAACAGCCCTGGCGGCAGCGTCTCGGCATCGGAAGTGATTCGCGAAGAGCTGGCGGCAGCGAAAGCGGCGGGCAAACCGGTGGTGGTTTCGATGGGCGGTATGGCGGCATCCGGCGGTTACTGGATCTCCACACCCGCCAACTACATTATGGCCAACCCGAGCACGCTTACCGGCTCCATCGGCATCTTCGGCGTGATTAACACCGTGGAAGACAGCCTGAGTTCCATCGGCGTACACACCGACGGCGTGGCAACGTCAGCGTTGGCGGACGTGTCGGTAACTAAAGCGCTGCCGCAGGAAGTGCAGCAGTTAATGCAACTGACTATCGAAAACGGCTATCAGCGCTTTATCAATCTGGTGGCCCAGTCGCGTAACAAAACGCCGCAGCAGATCGACAGCATCGCCCAGGGCCACGTGTGGACCGGCCAGGACGCGAAGGCCAACGGTCTGGTCGACAGTCTGGGGGATTTCGACGATGCGCTGCACAAAGCGGCGGAGCTGGCGAAACTCAAGCAGTGGCATGCGGATTTCTATCAGGACGAGCCGACCTTTATGGATACCGTGTTCGCCAGCATGACCGGCTCGGTGCGCGCCATGCTGCCTGAAGCGCTCCAGGCCTATATCCCTGCGCCGGTCGTGCAGGCGGCCAGCGCGGTGAAAACCGAAACCGATAAACTGGCGGCGTTTAACGACCCGCGCCACCGTTACGCGTTCTGCTTAACCTGCGGCGACGTCCGCTAACTTCATCCAGCCCGGCGATGCCGGGCTTTTTTTCACGTCCAATCCAGGGCGCGCATCGTATATACTTCGCGTGTTTATCCTTAACGAACTCAATACCATGTCCAAGAAATCGATTTACGTTGCCTATACCGGCGGCACCATCGGTATGCAGCGTTCCGAACAGGGCTACATTCCTGTTTCCGGCCATTTGCAGCGCCAACTGGCGCTGATGCCCGAGTTCCATCGCCCGGAAATGCCCGACTTCACTATCCATGAATATCAGCCGCTAATGGATTCGTCGGATATGACGCCGGAAGACTGGCAGCACATCGCCGATGACATCAAAGACCATTACGACCAGTACGACGGCTTTGTGATCCTGCACGGCACCGACACCATGGCGTTTACCGCCTCGGCACTGTCGTTTATGCTGGAAAATCTCAGCAAGCCGGTAATTGTCACCGGGTCGCAAATCCCGCTGGCGGAGCTGCGCTCTGACGGGCAGATTAACCTGCTGAACGCGCTGTACGTGGCGGCGAACTACCCGATCAACGAAGTGACGCTGTTCTTCAATAACTGCCTGTACCGCGGCAACCGCACCACCAAAGCCCACGCCGACGGATTTAATGCCTTTGCCTCCCCTAACCTGTCGCCGCTGCTGGAAGCGGGCATTCATATTCGCAAGCTGAACACGCCTGCCGCGCCGCACGGCGACGGGCCGCTGGTGGTTCACCCGATTACCCCGCAGCCGATTGGCGTGGTGACTATTTATCCGGGGATTTCCGCCGATGTAGTGCGCAACTTCCTGCGTCAGCCGGTAAAAGCATTAATTTTACGCTCCTATGGCGTCGGCAACGCGCCGCAGAATCAGGAGTTTTTAAAAGAGCTGCAGGAAGCCAGCGAGCGCGGGATCGTGGTGGTGAATCTCACCCAGTGCATGTCCGGTAAAGTGAATATGGGCGGCTACGCCACCGGTAACGCGCTGGCCCAGGCGGGAGTCATTGGCGGTTTTGATATGACCGTGGAAGCGACGCTGACCAAATTACATTTTTTATTAAGCCAGGGATTAAGCGCATCGGCTATTCGGCAAGCGATGATGCAAAACCTGCGAGGAGAACTCACGCCTGATGAATAACGTCACCATCATGACCCAGCGTGCTCTGCTGCTAGTGGATTTACAGAACGATTTCTGCGCGGGCGGCGCGCTGGCGGTCGCAGAAGGCGACAGCACGGTAGATATCGCTAATCGCCTGATCGAATGGAGCCGCACGCGCGGCGACGCGATTTTAGCCAGCCAGGACTGGCACCCGGCGGATCACGGCAGTTTCGCCAGCCAGCATGACGCCGAGCCGTTTACCCAGGGCGAGCTGGACGGTTTTCCGCAAACCTGGTGGCCGGATCACTGCGTACAGTTCACCGAGGGCGCGGAGCTGCATCCGCTGCTGAATCAGAAAGCCATTGACGCGGTATTTCACAAAGGCGAGAACCCGCTGATTGACAGCTACAGCGCCTTTTTTGATAACGAACATCGCCAGAAAACCGCTCTCGACGAGTGGCTGCGTCATCACGGCATCAAAGAGCTGATCATTATGGGGTTGGCGACAGATTACTGCGTGAAGTTCACGGTACTGGATGCGCTAAAGCTCGGGTATACCGTCAACGTGATTACTGACGGCTGCCGCGGGGTAAACCTGAATCCGCAGGACAGCGCCCACGCGTTTATGGAAATGGCGGCGGAAGGCGCGACGCTGTTTACGCTGGATGACTGGCTGGAAACGCAGGCTTGATCAATGGCCCCTGCGAGGGGCCATTTGTTATTCAGGGCGCATCTTCGCAATAGTCGGCGGAACAATCCCGAACTCTTCTTTGAACTGCTGCTTACTTTTCATCACAATCTGGCCGTCGGTGCCAATCGACATATGGTCCGGGTTGTGATTGTGGCGCGTCTGCCACAGCATCACCAGTTGCATACTGTTGGCTTTTTGCTCGTCGGTTAACGCCACGCCATCAGGCCATTTGCCCAGCTCCACGGCGGTGACCAGCCGCTGATACACTTCCGGCGTCATGCTGTTAATCAGGTCATCAATGTTCATTTTCGCGCTGCTCCACTGGAATAGTTTGCTGAATCGATTTTTCAGCCCTTTGTTTGTGCGCCGTTCTCATCATCGGTGAAGCTCAGCGAGGCGGAATTCACGCAGTAACGTTCGCCGGTGGGCTTCGGGCCATCCGGGAAAACGTGGCCTAAATGCGCATCACAGTTGCCGCAGCGGATTTCGGTGCGCTGCATACCGTGTGAGTAATCATTCAAATAGCGGATCGCGTTTTCGCTCACCGGTTCGAAAAAGCTCGGCCAGCCGCAGCCCGAATCATACTTGGTTTGCGAGTTAAACAGCGCCGCATCGCACACCAGGCAATGGTAAACGCCCTCGCGCTTATTATGCAGCAAACGCCCGGTAAATGGCGCTTCGGTGCCATGTTGCTGAGTAACGTAGAACTGAACGTCGGTCAGCGTTTTCTTCAGATCTTCCGGGGAGTTGTTGTTAGCCATAAGTTCACATCTCGGCAGGGTTAAACAGATCACATTATCTGCCAGATTCTAACAAAACATTAACAGTACGGTGCTAACTTTTGATCTAAACTTAGTGCCAGGTAAACGGCAGCGGGTTGTTTGTGACTCACATCACAATTTTCATCTCGCTGTTCTTTAAAATGTCCCGCGGCGTCCCCATGTGGGATGGCAGCACAAAAGGAAATGTTTGACGTGTTATTCGCGCAAAGGTTGTTCACCAGATTGATTTGTCGCAATGATTGACACGATTCCGCTTGACGCTGCGTAAGGTTTTTGTAATTTTACAACCAACCTTTTATTCACTAACAAATAGCTGGTGGAATATATGACTATCAAAGTAGGTATCAACGGTTTTGGCCGTATCGGTCGCATTGTTTTCCGTGCTGCTCAAACTCGTTCTGACATCGAAATCGTTGCAATCAACGATCTGTTAGACGCTGAGTACATGGCTTACATGCTGAAATATGACTCCACTCACGGTCGTTTCGACGGCACCGTTGAAGTGAAAGACGGTCACCTGGTCGTTAACGGCAAAAAAATCCGTGTTACCGCTGAAAAAGATCCGGCTAACCTGAAATGGAACGAAGTCGGTGTTGACGTTGTTGCTGAAGCAACCGGTATCTTCCTGACCGACGAAACCGCACGTAAACACATCACCGCTGGCGCGAAAAAAGTGGTTCTGACTGGCCCGTCCAAAGATGACACCCCGATGTTCGTTAAAGGTGCCAACTTCGAAAAATACGCTGGCCAGGACATCGTTTCCAACGCTTCCTGCACCACTAACTGCCTGGCTCCGCTGGCTAAAGTTATCAACGACAACTTCGGCATCATCGAAGGCCTGATGACTACCGTTCACGCGACCACCGCTACTCAGAAAACCGTTGACGGCCCGTCTCACAAAGACTGGCGCGGCGGCCGTGGCGCAGCTCAGAACATCATCCCGTCCTCTACCGGTGCTGCTAAAGCAGTAGGTAAAGTACTGCCGGAACTGAACGGCAAACTGACTGGTATGGCGTTCCGCGTTCCGACTCCGAACGTATCCGTGGTTGACCTGACCGTTCGTCTGGAAAAAGCCGCTTCTTACGAAGACATCAAGAAAGCCATCAAAGCCGCTTCTGAAGGCGAAATGAAAGGCGTTCTGGGCTACACCGAAGACGACGTTGTTTCTACCGATTTCAACGGCGAAATCTGCACTTCCGTGTTCGATGCTAAAGCAGGTATCGCACTGAACGACAACTTCGTGAAACTGGTTTCCTGGTACGACAACGAAACTGGCTACTCCAACAAAGTACTGGACCTGATCGCTCACATCTCCAAATAAGTTGAGATGAACGATTGATCCTGAGAGGGCGACGATGGTCGCCCTTTTTTTTGGTCTGAACAGAGGATGATGGACATGATAAATCGTATTTTCGCACTGCCGGTAGTAGAGCAAATCACGCCCGCGATTTCGCTGCGCAAGATGGACGAGCTGGATGTGGTGGTGATCGACCATCCCAAAGCCCGCGCATCGCTGACTCTTCAGGGCGCGCATCTGCTCTCCTGGAAACCGGCTGGCGAAGACGAAGTGCTGTGGTTAAGCGACAACACGCCGTTCAGCAAAGGCGTAGCCATCCGCGGCGGCGTGCCGATTTGCTGGCCGTGGTTCGGCCCGGCGGCGCAGAAAGATCTGCCTTCCCACGGCTTCGCCCGTAACCTGCCCTGGACGCTACAGGCCCATAACGAAGATGAAAACGGCGTTGTGGTCACCTTTGAACTGCAGAGCAGTGACGTTTCTAAGCAGTACTGGCCGCACGACTTCACCCTGTACGCGCGCTTTAAGCTGGGCGCAACCTGCGAGATGGAGCTGGAAGCTCACGGTGAGTTTGAAACTTACTCCGCACTGCACACTTACTTCAACGTGGGTGATATCAGCGCGGTGAAAGTGAGCGGCCTGGGCGATCGCTTCATTGATAAAGTGAACGACGCCAAGGAAGACGTACTGGCTGACGGCGTGCAAACTTTCCCGGATCGCACCGACCGCGTGTACCTGAACCCGGAAGCGTGCAGCGTAATCCACGATGGCGCGCTGAAACGCACCATTGACGTGCTCCATCATCACCACTGCAACGTTGTGGGCTGGAACCCGGGCCCGGCGCTGTCTAAAGCCATGGCAGATATGCCGGACGACGGCTACAAAACGTTTGTCTGTGTTGAAACCGCCTGCGCCACCGTGGCTCAGAAAGCCAGCGAAGAGAAACCGTCTCGCCTGGCGCAGTCTCTGCGCGTCGCCAAAAAAGCGTAAGTTCAACCCCCTCCCCTTGCCCGGCGGTAAGGGGAGCGGTGTTACACCACATCCAGCGGCATTTTTCTGCCCGGTGGCGGAAATGCGGCATCCAGTTGTTCAATATCCTGCGCGGTTAATTTCACATCCAGCGCGGCGGCATTCTCTTCTACATGTTCAATCGTCGAGGCTTTCGGAATGGCGAGTACGCCAGGACGACGGATCACCCATGCCAGCAGCACCTGCGCGGCGGTTACGCCTTTATCACGGGCAATGGCATTCACTACCGGGTCATTCATCAGGTCGTCACGCAGTCGCCCGGCCTGGGCCAGCGGGCAGTAAGCCATTACCGGCATATGGCGTTCGGCGCACCACGGCAGCAAATCGTATTCAATGCCCCGGGAACCGAGGTGGTACAGCACCTGATTGGTTGCGCACTCCTTGCCGCCTTGCAGCATCCACAGGGTTTGCATATCGTCGGCGTCGAGATTTGACACGCCCCAGCGGCCAATCTTGCCCTGCGCCATCAGCGATTCCATGGCGGCGATGGTGTCTTCAAAGGGGATATTGCCGCGCCAGTGCAGCAGATACAGGTCGAGATAATCGGTGCCGAGCCGTTTCAGGCTGGCCTCGCAGGCGGCCTGGGCTTTTTGCCCGCCGGCATTCCACGGGTAGACTTTCGAGACCAGATAAACTTCATCACGCCTGCCGCGAATCGCCTCGCCGACCACGTGTTCCGCGCCGCCTTCCGCGTACATTTCTGCGGTGTCGATCAGCGTCAGCCCCAGGTCGATGCCCCGTTGCAGCGCGGCGACTTCCTGACGGCGCTGGGCAGCGTTTTCACCCATATACCATGTGCCCTGCCCGATTGCCGGGATCGGCGAAGGATGAGAAAAGAAATAACGCAGTTGATGGCTGTTCATAAGCATCCTTATTTAGTGAGCATCTTCATTCAAGCCTAACCCACCCTGGTCATTGTCGCAGCCCATTTCTGCGCGCGCGGCATGGCGCGTAGCCTGTGTCACCGTCCCGCAATCACGCATTGTTCCCTGCAACAACAGGTTATAGACCGGTGCCTCAGGGCGGTTGAGCCGATTTTGCAGTACATGAACCGCTTCAACACCCAGTTCCCGACACGGCACCGCGATCCCACTGAAGCGGGTATCCAGAAGGTTCTCAAGATTCCAGGCAAAGTCGGTGGTGATCAGCGACATATCCTGCGGGATGCGCACGCGATGCTGTTCCAGAACGCGTATTACGCCTGCGGCCATCCCTACGCTGCCGGGAAAAATCACCTCCGGCCATTCGCTGGACGGGCGCTGATTCAGCCACGCACGTAGCGACTGTTGCGTTTCGTCGGCGGAAAATCCTTCCGTGACAATCAGCGCCTGTTGCGGGTTAAACGCGACGTGATGAAAGCGGTACGCGTCTTTAACGCCGTTTAACCGATCATAAAGCGTTTCCCGCCGCAGAGAGGTGATGGTTAATATTCGTCGGTGACCGCGTTCAAATACATTATTCAGCGCACTAAAACCAATAGCGTAATGATCGGGAGAAACGGCATCAAGCCGCATTTCACGATCGTGAGTATTAATTAATACGCAGGGTTTATTGAGCGTTGCGGCAAGATTAAGGATTGTCGGATCATCCGTACCGATAATAATGATGGCGTTAATATCTTTATGACGCGCCTTATCGAGAAAAACACTCACATCGGCGCGCTGTTCTTCCAGCCCGCACCAGGAAAGATAAATATTCCAGGGTGCCAGCGCATCGGCGATCCCTTTGGTCACTTCCCGATAGAAAATATCGCCGCGGGCATTAAAGGTTCGCGCCGGGGCAAATACCGCAATTCCTTTTATCAGCAATCGTCCAAAAGCCAGTTCATCCAGCACGCCCAGTTTGCGTGCGCATTGAATGATAGCGTTGCGCGCCCGATCGCTGGTGTAGGCTTTGCCACTGAGCACCCGCGATACGGTGCTCACGGAGTACCCGGTTAGCGCGGCGATATCATCCATTTTCAGCTTGCCGGACATAATGTGATCTCCCTCGCAATCACTTTCTGCAATTTTTTGCCGTTCCAGTTTGCTGATTTTTAGAATATTTATTTGCGGCTTAATGCTTTTCTT
Organism: Atlantibacter subterraneus; assembly: GCF_007570865.1. Classification (GTDB taxonomy): domain Bacteria; phylum Pseudomonadota; class Gammaproteobacteria; order Enterobacterales; family Enterobacteriaceae; genus Atlantibacter; species Atlantibacter subterraneus. The sequence continues at coordinate 257,492 of NZ_VLPS01000009.1, forward strand.
ATTTTATTTGCGAGTCTTGTCAGAGATTCACTTTGCCGCAGTCGCCCCCTTTTTTTATTTTCTGCCTGACCGCTTCAGAAAATAATAAAGGTGAAAAATGGATAAAGTACGCTTTGGCATTATTGGAATCGGTAATATCGGTACCGTACATGCGCGCTATTTACTGGCGGGCGAAATAACGCAGGCTTGCCTTACCGCCGTCTGCGATAACAATCCGGATAAACATGCCGCGATACGCCAACTGGTGGGTAATGACGTGCCCATTTTCAGCGAGGCGCAGGCGCTGCTGGAAAGCGGCCTGATCGATGCCGTTATTGTGGCGACGCCCCATTACGATCACCCCGCTTTATCGATGATGGCGATGCGCCGCGGCATCCACACGCTGTGCGAAAAACCGGCTGGGGTCTATACCGCGCAAGTGGAAGAGATGAATGCCTGCGCGCGCGAGTGCGATGTGGTGTTCGGCATCATGTACAACCAGCGGCCCAATCCGCTGTACCAGAAAGTCAAAGATCTGATCGACAGCGGCGAGTTAGGCGAAATCCGCCGATCAAACTGGATTATCACCAACTGGTATCGCTCACAAAGCTATTACAACTCCGGCGGCTGGCGCGCTACCTGGAAGGGCGAAGGCGGCGGCGTGTTGCTCAATCAGGATCCGCACCAGTTAGATCTCTGGCAGTGGCTGGTCGGCATGCCGGTGCGGTTGCGCGCATTCTGCCAGTTCGGCAAACACCGGCAAATCGAAGTGGAAGACGAAGTCACCGCCTACGCCGAGTACGCTAACGGCGCAACCGGCGTCTTTATTACCACCGTCGCGGAAACGCCTGGCACCAACCGCCTGGAGATCGTTGGCGACCGGGGCAAAGTGGTGGTGGAAAACGGCACACTGCAATTCTGGCGGTTGCGCGAGTCGGAGCCAGCCTTTAACGCCCGTTGGGACCAGGGTTTCGGCGAACCGGAATGCTGGCAGGTCGACATTCCCACCGGTCCGGAGTGCAGCGATCATCAGAAAATTACCGCCAATTTTGCCGCCGCCATCCTGCATCACACCCCGCTGATTGCGCCAGGGCTGGAGGGGATCCGCGGACTCACGCTCTCCAACGCCATGCATCTTTCTACCTGGACTGACGACTGGGTAGCCCTCCCTTTCGATGCGCAACGCTATCTGGCGCTGCTACAGGCGCGTGTCGCCAGCTCGCAAGAAAAGCACGTGCAGAGCCGCACGCTCGACGCATCCGGCAGTTGGTAAACCCGGGCACGCCGCGTTGTGCGTAACAGGCTACTTCGCTTGCCAGGCCGATCGAAAGCGAAGCGACTCTCTCCACCATCCTTAGATAAGGAAATGAGCTTATGAATCACACTGACGGAATGAATTATGCGCCCAAAGGCAAACCGCATCCGGTAGTAAAACCAGGCGAATTCATCTTTGCTGCCGCCGCCCTCGATCACGGTCATATTTACGGCATGTGCAACGGGTTGATTGAAGCAGGTGCCACGCTGAAATGGGTCTGGGACCCCGATCCGCTGAAGCGTGACGCTTTTATCAGGCAATACCCCCAGGTACAGATCGCCGACTCGCTGGAGATTATTTTAGCCGACAGCCAGGTGCGGCTGGTTGCGGGTGCTGGTGTGCCTTCGCAGCGTTGCGCGCTGGGATTAAAAGTGATGGCGGCAAATAAAGATTACTTTGTTGATAAAGCCCCGCTCACCACCCTGGATCAACTGGCCGACGCCAGAGCCATGGTCAAAAAAACCGGGCGCAAATATGCGGTCTATTACAGCGAACGTTTGCATGTCGAAAGCGCGGTATTCGCCGGGCAACTGGTAGAACAAGGCGCGATTGGCCAGGTTATCCAAACGATGGGAACCGGGCCGCACCGCGAGGGAAAAAATCGCCCGGCATGGTTTTACCGGCATCGTGAATTCGGCGGGCTGTTATGCGATATCGGCAGCCACCAAATCGAGCAGTTCCTGTTTTTTACCGGGAATACCGATGCGCGCATCATCGCCAGCCAGACGCGGAACGTCGCCCATCCCCAGTATCCCGAGTTCGAGGATTATGGCGACGCGCTGCTGTGCGGTGAAAACGGTGCCAGAGGTTTTTTTCGCTGCGACTGGTTTACCCCTGACGGACTGCCAACCTGGGGAGATGGCCGACTGACGCTGTTAGGCACTCAGGGTTACATCGAAATCCGCAAATACATTGATTTGACACACGATGAACAGGATGTGGTCTATCTGGTGAATCAGGATGGCGTGTTCCGCTACCCGGTGGCCGGTAAAGTCGGCTTTCCGTGGTTCGGCCAGTTTATTCTGGATTGCCTGAACCGGAGTGAAAACGCCATGACCCAGGCCCACGCTTTCAAAGCCGCTGAACTGTGCATTAAGGCGCAGATGCTGGCCAATGCGGCGCACTAAGGGGGCGTGATGACAATCAATAGCGCCATTATCGGCTGCGGGGCCATTCATCACCGCCATGCGGCGGCTATCCACGCCCTGCCGGAAACCACCCTCAGGGCCGTGGTGGATACCGATCCCGCGCGCGGGCGACAGTGGGCATCACAGTATGGTTGCCATGGTTATCAGGACTATCGCGAGATGCTGCGCGATCCGGCAATTGATGTGGTTCACATCTGCACCCCGCATTATCTGCATAAATCCATGATCATTGCCGCGCTGAAGGCCGGCAAACACGTATTCTGCGAAAAACCGATTGCCCTGAATACCCATGAAGCTGCAGAAATCGCCCAGGCCGCCGCCAGCGCCCGGGGGCGACTCGCCGTCTGCTATCAAAATCGTTACAACCCCACCAGCCAGGCGATGGCCGAGTCGCTGCGCCACTCCTCTTGCGGAAAAATGTTGAGTATCAAAGCGGCGCTGACCTGGTCGCGCTCAGAAACCTATTACACCGCCAGCGGTTGGCGCGGGATCTTCAGCACCGAAGGCGGAAGTTTGTTAATCAATCAGGCAATTCACACTCTGGATTTGATCCAGTGGCTGGCGGGCGGTGTGGTCAGGGTTAAAGGCGTGACCGACAGCAGCTGGCTGGCAACGGCAATTGAAACGGAAGATAGCGCCATGGCGATGCTGGAACTGGCGAATGGCGCACGCGGCCTGTTTTACGCCACCAATTGCCACACCACCGATTCGCCGCTGGCGCTGGAGATTCATTGTGAACGGGGAACGCTGCAATTGCGGGATAACACCCTGTGGCGCATTACCGATAAAGGCCGCGAACAGTTAGCCAGCGACAGCGTGCCGGAAGACACGAAAAGCTACTGGGGCAGCAGCCACCAGTTGGCTATCAGCGATTTCTACCAGGCGATCCAACACCCCGGCACCGCGCAGTATTGCAATGTCAAACAGGCCTGCCAGTCCTTACAACTCGTCGAGGCGATTTATCGATCCTCGCAGTTACGGCAATGGATAACGGTTTCGGGTTAATTACCGGGCGCTGCCCGTCAGCGACAAATATGTTATCTCACCAGGGAATATGATTATGGTCAAACCAACGGAACGCAGAGTTGGCTATGGGATTGCCATAGGCTATGGCGTCACCGATCTGTTCGGCGGCGGCGCTTTTGCCATTATTGGTTCATGGTTACTCTATTTTTACACCACGTATTGCGGATTAACGGTATTAGAAGCCGGTTCAATATTCGCTATCGCCAGAGTGATTGACGCATTATTAAGTCCCATCATGGGATATATCACGGATAATTTCGGCGGCACCTGGCTCGGCAGGAAATTTGGCCGCCGCCGTTTCTTTTTATTGCTCAGTTCCCCCCTGATGCTGCTTTACGCCTTATTATGGGTGACCGGCATGAATTACGGTTATTATCTCGGCACCTATTTATCGATAGAATTACTGTCCGCCATGGTGCTGGTACCCTGGGAAACGCTGGCGGCGGAAATGACCAACCGCTATGAAGAGCGTAACCGGCTGTCAGGAATGCGGATGATCTGCTCGCAGCTCGGCGGGTTTCTGGCGGTATCGGTACCCGGCGTGATTATGCAATTTACCGGCAAGGATAATTCCCTGACCTATACGCTCAACGGCCTGATTTTCTCGATAGTGTTTTGTATCGCGGTGTTTATTACCTGGCGCTGTACCTGGGAGGCAAAAGATATTGAGCATCCCTCGTCGGCGCTGCCCTCTCCTGCCCGCCGCTCGGGTCTGCTCAACCATTTAAAATATCTGTTTCTCGATCTGCTCTCTTCATTTCGTATTCGCGCCTTTCGACTGCATATCATTATTTATATTTTTTCTTTCACCGCGATGGATGTTTTCGGCGCGGTCTTTGCCTGGTATGTGATTTATTGCCTGCATCAGGATGCCGCGTCAATTTCCGGTTGGTTAAGCGTCGCTGCGTTTGCCTCGGTACCCGGCACGTGGGGTTTTATGCAACTGTTGAATAAAACGGGCATGTCGCCCGCAGCGGCTTTACGCCTGGCCTATGGCTCGATTCTGGCGGTGCTCGTCTTTTTATTTGTGGTCTATTTCGCCGATATTACCGTACCCAGCCTGGCGTTCTCCGTGGTATTTATTGTGCTCGGCGCAGCCCGCGCCGGTCTTTATTATATTCCGTGGAATATTTACAGCTTTATTCCCGATATTGATGAAATGGTCACGCAACAACGCCGGGAAGGCATATTTGCCGGCGTGATGGTATTAACCCGCAAAAGCACCGTGGCCCTCGCCATATTACTGATCAGCATGGTTCTGGAAGCCAGCGGCTTTGTAAAAGGCAACGGCGTTCAGCCAGAAAGCGCGCTGCATGCGATTATCGGGTTAATGGTCTTCGCCACCGCCGCGCTGCTTATAGTGAGTTTTCTGGCTACCTGGCGCTTTGCGCTGAACCGCGATACCCATAAGTTGCTGATAAAAGAGATCGCCCGGCGGCGGATGGGCGGCCAGCCCGGCGACTGCGATACCCAGACCCGATGGGTAATAAAACAGCTCACGGGCTATGAGTATGACCAGGTCTGGGGGGGTAACGTCACGCGTCGCCGCGCCGGAGAAATAACATTTTCTGATGTGCCATAAGGACATCCCATGAGCAAAAAATGGAGCGGTGAAAAGGCGCGCGCCTGGTATCAACAACATCCCTGGGGATGCGGATTTAACTACCTGCCGCGTACGGCGGTGAACTGGACAGAGATGTGGCAGTCAGACACCTTTGACCTGACGACTATCGAACAGGAGCTTGGCTGGGCCAGAGAGTACGGCTACAACCAGTTGCGGACCAACCTTCCGCATATCATCTGGCTGAACGATCGCGACGGGTTAATTTACCGTATCGATCGGTTTCTACGCGTCGCCGACCGCTGCGGCATGCGGGTAGTGTTAACACTGCTGGATGACTGCGCATTTTCGGGGGATGAGCCCTTCGCCGGACCGCAAAAGCCGCCCATTCGCGGGCTACATAACAGCCAGGCGGCAGGCAGTCCAGGACGCGACCGGGTGGTCGACCCTGCCTGTTGGTCGGATATCGAGCGCTACATCAGCGATATTGTCGGCCACTTTGCCGCCGATACGCGGATTTTGCTGTGGGATCTTTACAACGAACCCGGCAACCGCGGGATATTTTGCCCTGACGGCGAATACCGCCAGTACGATGCAAAGCTGGAAATTTATGCATTAACGCTTATGAGCCACGCCTTTGGCTGGGCGCGCGCCCAAAACCCGTCGCAGCCATTGACGGTGGGTGCCTGGCATATCGAACCGGGAAGCGCCCCTTTTAGCCACCCTGTGGACCGCGTGGCGCTGCATCTTTCCGATGTGGTGAGCTATCACGCCTATGTCGATACCCCGACCCAGCTTGAGATCCTGACGGCGCTGTTGGCATTCAACCGTCCGGTGCTGTGCACCGAATGGCTGGCGCGGCATGTCGGCAGCGTGCTGGCGGAACAGTTGCCGCTGTTTAAAGCGTTGCGCGTCGGCGCATTTCACTGGGGGCTGGTGCAGGGGAAAACCCAGACCTGGCTCCCCTGGCCGGCAATCGCCAGCCGCCACGGCGATGATGCGCTCTGGTTTCACGACGTTTTGACGGCGCAAGGCCAGCCGTACAGCCGGGATGAGATGGAGAGAGTGCGGCGTTTGTGTCTGGCGGGATAAGCAAACGGGGCGTTGCGCCCCGTTTTCATTGATCAGAAGCTGTAGGTGATCCCGGTAGAGAATACACCGCTCCAGTTTTGCCCCACCATCGGGCTGTCGGTGACTTCGCTGTCCAGGCGGGTGTAGCGACCGGTGCCGTACACATTCCAGCTGTCGGTGAGTTTGTAGTTCACCGTCAGTTCCAGGTACGGGTTCCAGCCGCTGTCCGGATCGTAGGTTTTCAGCCCGCTGCGGCGGGATTCAGACTTGCTGACGCCGTAGTAGTATTCATTATGGTTGTCGCTGGCCCACTGTGCGCCGATGCCCGGCGTCAGGGTCAGTGCCCCATTAGTGTAGCGGTACAGCCATGCCATATCCCACAGCACGCCGTTGCTGTTATCCAGGGTGTCCCCGGTCAGCGCGGTACGCAGGAAGCCATACTGGGTGTGGTGCACGTAAGAAAGACCGGCCATCAGCGTCGCTTTACGTTTGTCGAGCTGGCGCAGCTGGTTATTGTCGCTGTTTTTCGGTTTGAAATACTGCGGAGAGTAATAGGCCATCACCGACAGCTTGTCGGATTCGTCGTTCCACAGGTAGTAACCAGCGCCCAATGCACGGACCCAGACATTTTCGCCTTCATAGCCAATCACCGGGATCGGTAAAACATTGTTGTCGTATTGCTTATACGGGCCTTCCACATAACCCGCACCCGCGCCCAGCGTCCAGGGCCCTTCGGCGTGAACAACCGATGCAGCAGAGGCCAACGCCATTCCCAATGCAAGAAGTTTGAATTTGGTCACAGTCCATTTCTTCCTTAATCAAATAATCAGCGCCACGAAGTGTAACCGTCTTTAACCATCACCCCAAATTTTTTACTTAAGTCTTACAAAGCAAACCATTTACCCTGGCGCGCTAACATGACGCCGGGTTTGCATTTTTATGGCGACGTGATGACACCCTGACAATCGCCTTGGGTAAAAAACGGGAAATTAAGGATGAGTGATTGATATGTCATTGAAATTCGCAATTTGCTTCAGCAAGTTTTCTAAATGCCATCTACGCTTAATTTTGAGAAGGCAAATACCCTGACCGCAGTAGCGCAGTGCAACGCGCGTTAACGCAAAAGTTGGCATAAGGGTTGCTGTATCAGAAATGTCTTCCGGGGGCCTCTACTACTCATATGAACGGCCCTTATCCTGTGCTAAAAAACGAAAGGACGGCATGCCATGAATATATTCGATCACTATCGCCAGCGTTATGAAGCTGCCAAGGACGAAGAGTTCACACTGCAGGAGTTTCTTGCTGTATGTAAGCAGGATCGCAGTGCCTATGCTAACGCGGCAGAACGGCTATTGACGGCCATTGGTGAGCCAGTGATGGTGGACACTGCCCAGGAGCCTCGGCTTTCCCGTCTCTTTTCGAATCGGGTGATATCCCGATATCCGGCATTTGAAGAGTTCTATGGTATGGAAGAAGCCATAGAGCAGATCGTCTCTTATTTAAAACACGCGGCCCAGGGGCTGGAAGAGAAGAAACAAATTCTCTATCTGCTGGGGCCGGTGGGCGGCGGTAAATCTTCACTGGCCGAGCGCCTGAAGTCTCTGATGCAGCGCGTACCGATTTATGTGCTGAGCGCCAACGGCGAACGCAGCCCGGTTAACGATCATCCGCTGTGCCTGTTCAACCCGCGTGAAGATGCCCAGATTCTGGAAAAAGAATACGGCATCCCGAACCGTTATCTCGGCACCATCATGTCGCCATGGGCGGCCAAACGGCTGCATGAATTTGGCGGTGACATCACCAAATTTAAAGTGGTGAAAGTATGGCCGTCGATCCTGGCGCAAATCGCCATCGCTAAAACCGAGCCGGGCGATGAAAACAACCAGGACATCTCCGCGCTGGTGGGTAAAGTGGATATCCGTAAACTGGAGCACCACGCGCAAAACGATCCGGACGCCTACGGTTATTCCGGCGCGCTGTGCCGCGCTAACCAGGGTATCATGGAATTCGTCGAGATGTTTAAAGCGCCGATTAAGGTGCTGCATCCGCTGCTGACCGCCACCCAGGAAGGTAACTATAACGGTACCGAAGGCATTTCTGCCCTGCCGTTTAACGGCATCATTCTGGCGCACTCTAACGAATCGGAATGGGTGCAGTTCCGTAACAACAAAAACAATGAGGCGTTCCTTGACCGTGTGTATATCGTCAAAGTGCCTTATTGCTTACGGATCTCCGAAGAGATCAAGATTTACGAAAAACTGCTTAACCACAGTGAGCTGACCCACGCGCCGTGCGCACCGGGTACTCTGGAAACCCTGGCCCGCTTCTCGATTCTCTCGCGCCTGAAAGAGCCGGAAAACTCCAGCATCTACTCAAAAATGCGCGTGTACGACGGGGAAAGCCTGAAAGACACTGACCCGAAAGCCAAGTCTTATCAGGAATACCGCGACTATGCCGGTGTGGACGAAGGGATGAACGGGCTGTCGACGCGCTTCGCGTTTAAGATCCTGTCCCGGGTGTTCAACTTTGACCACGCTGAAGTGGCGGCTAACCCGGTTCACCTGTTCTACGTGCTGGAGCAGCAAATAGAGCGCGAGCAGTTCCCGCAGGATCAGGCGGAGCGCTACCTGGAGCACCTCAAAGGCTATCTGATCCCGAAATACGCGGAGTTCATCGGCAAAGAGATCCAGACCGCGTATCTGGAGTCCTATTCGGAGTACGGGCAGAACATTTTCGACCGTTATGTCACCTACGCCGATTTCTGGATCCAGGATCAGGAGTACCGCGACCCGGATACCGGCCAGCTGTTTGACCGTGAATCCCTGAACGCAGAACTGGAGAAAATTGAAAAACCGGCGGGCATCAGCAACCCGAAAGATTTCCGTAACGAAATCGTCAACTTCGTGCTGCGCGCCCGGGCGCATAACAGCGGCCGTAACCCGAACTGGACCAGTTACGAGAAGCTGCGCACCGTGATCGAGAAGAAAATGTTCTCGAATACCGAGGAGCTGCTGCCGGTCATTTCGTTTAACGCCAAGACTTCAACCGACGAGCAGAAAAAGCACGACGATTTTGTCGATCGCATGATGGAAAAAGGATACACCCGCAAACAGGTGCGCCTGCTGTGCGAATGGTATCTGCGGGTACGGAAATCCTCATAACGATAACGCTGACGCCGCAGGTTCGCCTGCGGCCATTTCTGCGCGGCATCTATGCAGTCTGGGGGAAATATGGCCTATTTCATTGACCGGCGACTGAACGGTAAGAACAAGAGCACGGTGAACCGCCAGCGCTTCTTGCGCCGTTATAAATCGCAAATCAAGCAGTCGATTTCCGAGGCCATCAACAAGCGTTCGGTAACCGACGTGGAGAGCGGCGAGTCGGTCTCCATCCCAACGGAAGATATCAACGAACCGATGTTTCATCAGGGTCGCGGCGGCCTGCGCCATCGCGTCCATCCCGGCAACGACCACTTTGTGCAAAACGACCGCATTGAGCGTCCACAGGGCGGCGGTGGCGGAGATGGCAGCGGGCAAGGCCAGGCAAGCCAGGACGGAGAAGGCCAGGATGAATTTGTGTTCCAGATATCCAAAGATGAGTATCTCGACCTGCTGTTTGAAGACCTGGCGCTGCCCAACCTGAAGAAAAATCAGCACCGGCAGCTTAACGAATACAAAACCCATCGCGCGGGCTATACCGCCAACGGCGTTCCGGCCAATATCAGCGTGGTGCGTTCCCTGCAAAACTCGCTGGCGCGGCGTACCGCCATGACGGCGGGCAAGCGGCGTGCGCTGCACGAGCTGGAAGCGAGCCTGGATATCGTCGCCAAAAGCGAACCGGCACAGCTGCTGGAAGAGGAGCGGCTGCGCCGCGAAATCGCCGAGCTGCGCGCCAAAATCGAACGCGTGCCGTTTATCGACACCTTTGATTTACGCTACAAGAATTACGAAAAACGCCCTGAGCCTTCAAGCCAGGCAGTAATGTTCTGTCTGATGGACGTCTCCGGCTCGATGGACCAGGCTACCAAAGACATGGCAAAGCGCTTTTATATCCTGCTGTATCTGTTCCTCAGCCGGACCTATAAAAACGTTGAGGTGGTTTACATCCGTCACCACACCCAGGCCAGGGAAGTGGACGAGCATGAGTTCTTTTACTCGCAGGAAACTGGTGGGACCATTGTTTCCAGCGCCCTGAAGCTAATGGATGAGGTGGTTCAGGAACGCTATGACCCGGCGCAGTGGAACATTTATGCGGCGCAGGCGTCGGATGGCGATAACTGGGCAGATGACTCCCCACTGTGTCATGAAATACTGGCGAAGAAAATTTTGCCGGTGGTGCGTTATTACAGTTATATCGAGATTACTCGACGCGCCCATCAGACGCTATGGCGGGAATATGAAAATCTGCAGGCACGCTTTGATAATTTCGCCATGCAGCATATCCGCGATCAAGACGATATTTATCCGGTGTTCCGCGAACTGTTTCACAAACAGAATGCTGAATCACACGGTTAAACCGAATAATTCAGCCAGGTTTCCTGGCTGAATTTTTTGACGCAGACACTTTTTATTATAATGCCGAAATCGGTGTGGCATTCCTTTCTTACGCCTTAATCAAGGGGCTATTTCAATCTCTATTCTCCCCTGCCACTGCGTATTAACCTCAACAACTAAGCACGCTATTTTTTTCACCCGAAAGTTGTATTGTAAATATCCCCGCACATGCTTAACCATTTGATAACCTTTTCAATAAATTACACATTATTCGCTAGCTAACCATGCTTTAGGCGCAGAAAGTGCTTGAAAAAGAATGGAATTCAGACAAATAATTACCCATCGTCTTGCCAGTTTTGTCTCTCCTGTGCGCAATCTATCCGGGAAGATTTCACTTTTATTTCAACCAGGGCATTCCCTCTGAATAGCTCAGGTTAAACCGCACCCTAAATTCACCTGATATCCATCATTATTAATTTTAAAAATAGCGAAATGATTATAAAGGAGTGGCAGCTATGAAAAATCCCTGGCGGAGACTGTTAATTATCACCAGCGTGACGAGCGGAATAGGTGTACTTATGCCTTCCGCCGCCTATGCCGCCTGTAATCCAGACTCCGCTGCGGATGTCACAGTGACCTGTAGCGGACCTGAAAGTAATAATCTTGATTATTCCATCAACGATCGCCTTACTCTTATTCTGGATAATACCAGCCAGCTCTCTTCCGCAACGGCGGAAATACCGGCCGTGAATTTTCGTTCACTCAATGGACGATTAACGAATCAGGGGTCTATCACCACCAGCGGATTTTTCAATGACGGGATTTATATCTCTTCAACCGCCGGGATCCTGGTGGATAACCAGGGTTCAATTACCGCGTCATCCAGCCAGTCAAATGGCATTCATGTGACCGAGCTGCGAGACAGTTTGCTGTCGAACCGGGGTACCATTACCACTCAAGGCAGTCTGGGAAATGGCATTTTGATTGGCGCTGGCCGCGGCGTTTTTGTGGGAAATGAAGGTCTGATCACGACTTCAGGCCCGGAGTCACACGGTATTTCCGATGAGAACGGCGCCAATAATAGCTTTACCAATAGCGGCACGATTAATACCACGGGCGAGAACAGCGATGCTATTAATCTGGCAAGCTCAACTAACGCCACCATTATTAACAACGCTGGCGGGCAGCTCCTGTCCGAGGGCGGCAACGGTATTACATTATCCAGCGGCACCAGCGCAACCATTACTAACCAGGGCATTATCAGCACTGAAATCTATGGCGTTTACCTTGGTGATGAAGCCTCCGCACAGCAGATTCTGAACAGCGGTATTATCGTCGGCGGTCTTGGCGGTATTGTGGCTGACGGTAATAGTCAGATTTCTCAGCTTACTAACCAGGGCATTATTGGCTCCATCAGCGGCGACGCCATTGCCGTAAGCCCGACCAGCAGCGTCGTTAGCGGTATCGATAACCAGCGCATTATTATTGGCCGGGTTAACGCACCAGGCACTAGCATGAGCAACAGCGGCCTGTTCGATTTGCTTAACAGTAATCAGCCTTCGCAGGTGCGTGACTACGTGCAATCCAGCGGCGGCATTCTGGCACTCCAGGCCGATAACACCAGCAACTACGGGCAACTTCAGGCCTCAGGCACTGCCGTACTCAACGGCAATACGGTGGTAATGACACGAGGCAGCACCAGCTTCGCCAATGGCGATGTACTGAGCGATGTCGTGACCGCGTCCAGTATTGTCGGCCAACCCACTTCGGTGGTTGATGACTCCACACGCTATCAGTTTACTCAGGAACTGACCGGCACCAGTTACTCGCTGCGGATTATCGATACGGGCATTGATAATACCCGCGCCGCCGTGACCCAGACCGGGTCGCCCCACTTAACCGGCATCGCCACATCGCTGGATACCCTTATTGCCAATAACAATACTACTCCCCCGGATAGTGGCACTGGCGGTGGTACTGGTGGCGGCACTGGAGGTGGTACTGGTGGCGGTACTGGCGGTGGCACTGGCGGCGGCGACGCAGGCAATGGCCCGACGCTAATCACGCCATCCAGCAGCGCGCTACAGTGTAATACTGCGTTAACCAGCGCGCTCTGCGCCGTCACTTCCTCGGCTACCGCTGCCCAGATGACACGCACCATTAACCAGCTGTCGCCGCTGATGTTCGGCAGCATGGCATATATCGAGCTCAACAATCTGCAGGCATTTGGCGATATCGTCGGCTCACGTCAGGAGGCGATCCGCACCGTTGGTCAGTACAATGAATTCAACCCGGAGAAATATCTGTGGATCCGCCCGGTTGGGCGTTGGGATCACCAGACGCAGCGCGATGGTGTGACGGGTTACCAGGCCGATACCCGGGGCATCGCCATCGGGACCGATGTGCCGCTTCATGAGCAAATCCGCGCCGGTCTGGCGTTTGGCGTCAGTCGTACCGACGTGAATGACGATTCCAGCGATGTTCGCCATGATGCACAAATCGAAAGCTGGAACCTGCTGGCCTACGGCAGTTTCGATTTCACACCGGATACCGCCCTCACCTGGCAAACGGGGCTGGGCCGTAACAAAACCGAGGGCAACCGCTATCTGTCCATTACCAATCCGGCGACTGATGAGCAGACCTACAGCGGCGTAGTGCGTTCGGATTACGACAGCCATACCTTCCAGGCGGGTCTCGGGTTACAAAGCACCTTCTACCCGGCGGATAAATGGTCGCTGACCCCGATGCTGCGCACCGATTATTATCGCGTGAAAGATAAAGGCTATCGCGAAAGCGGTGCCGGTGACGCCAGTCTGAATGTCGACGGCAACACGCTGGACGCGCTGATCGTTTCGACCAAAGCCAAAGTAGGGTTACAGCTTTCGCAGGTGGTGAACGTCCATGCCCAGGCGGGCGTTGGGTATGACACCATTAACGATCGTTCGACCACGCGGGCGCACTTCGTTGGCACTCCGGATACGCCATTCACCTATCGCGGTATGGAGCAGAGCCCGTGGATTGCGACGGCAGGTGTGGGCGTCACGGCGAAGTTTACCGATGTGCTGGATGGCACCGTACAGTATGACGCCCAGCAGCGTTCCGACTTCACCAGCCAGAGCGTGAGTCTGAAAGTGCGTTACGCGTTTTAATCTAACTTGTCAGGCAAACCCACCCGCGTGGGTTTGCCTGTTTTATTACTGCTTCGGAATGATCAGCACCTGGCCGGGATAAATTTTATCCGGATGAGTGAGCATGGGCTTGTTAGCTTCGAAAATAGCGTTGTATTTATTCGGGTCGCCATAAACCTGTTTTGAAATGGCGCTCAGGGTATCGCCGGATTTCACCGTGTAATAGGTCGCCTCTTCACGAGTATCGTTGGCAGTCACGTTGTTTTCTACGCTGCCGATCCCTTTGACGTTACCGACCGCAACCTGGATTTTTTCTTTCTGCTCCTGGGTCAGGCCGTCGCCACTGACTATCGCCTTGCCGTTTTCTACTTTGACGCTAACTTTATCTGCACCCGGCACGCCGGTCTTTTTCAGATGTTCCTCTACCTTGCTACCCTGGTCGTGATCGTCCCCTTTCAGGGCATCCCAGAGTTTCTCACCTGCGTCTTTGACAAAATCAAATAAACCCATGGTTATTCCTCCTGTTGAGAAGTGCTCTGTAAGCCTGGCAAAGCGGGACCGAACTGACCAGGATAATCAGATTTCTCTCGTCGGTTCACGGGTTCCGGCGTTGCAAAGTCGCCCTGTCGTCAGTATCGTAAACTGCGCAACTATAAGGCTGTTTTATATCTGAAGGATCAAAGATGTCACAGACCAAAGGCCATGCCGTTCACCAGCAGCTCGTCGCCCTGCTGGATCAACAAAATGCGACGTTTCGGGTCATGGAGCACCAGGCGGTCGGCAAATGCGAGGCGGTGTCAGAAATTCGCGGCACGGCGCTGGGCCAGGGCGCGAAAGCGCTGGTGTGCCACGTTAAAGGCAACGGAGTGCGCCAGCACGTACTTGCCATTATCGCCGCAGATAAACAGGCAGATTTAACCAAACTCGCCGTCGCGCTGGGCGGATTGCGGGCCTCGCTGGCCAGCCCGGTAGAGGTGGATACGCTCACCGGCTGCGAATTTGGTGCCATCCCGCCGTTTAGCTTCCATCCCGATCTCAAACTGGTTGCCGATCCGCTGCTGTTCGAGCGCTTTGATGAAATTGCCTTTAACGCCGGGCTGCTCACCCATTCGGTCATTATGAATACTCAGGACTATTTACGGATCGCCGCCCCGACGCTGATTGATTTTCATCGTCAGGAATAACGGCACACCGATAACAATTAAAACGGCGCAGTACCGATACTTTCTGGCAAGGAGTTTTTGATGTTCGACATGACGTTGCTGATCTTGCTGGCGCTGGCCGCGCTGGGGTTTGTTAGCCATAACACCACGGTGGCGGTCTCTATCCTGGTGCTAATTATTGTGCGCGTTACCCCACTGAACCAGTTCTTTCCGTGGATTGAGAAACAGGGCCTGACCATCGGGATTATTATTTTAACCATCGGCGTGATGGCCCCGATTGCCAGCGGTACCCTGCCGCCCTCCACCCTGTTCCACTCATTTCTCAACTGGAAGTCGCTGGTCGCGATTGCGGTGGGGGTTTTTGTCTCCTGGCTGGGCGGGCGCGGCGTGACGCTAATGAGCAGCCAGCCGACGCTGGTCGCCGGGCTGCTGGTGGGCACGGTGCTGGGCGTGGCGCTGTTTCGCGGCGTACCGGTGGGGCCGCTGATCGCCGCCGGGCTGGTGTCGCTGCTGATCGGCAAACAGTAGCGCCGCTACAGCGACTCGAGATAGCGTCCAGGGGTCTGGCCCAGCCCCTTTTTGAACATGGTAATAAACGCGGTGGTAGAGTCGTAGCCCAACCCATGGGCCACTTGCTGAACGTTCATCCCATCCACCAGCATCTGCAATGCCTGAATAAGCTGGAGCTGCTGACGCCAGCGCCGGTAATTCAGGCCGGTTTCCCTGACGATCAGGCGCGATAAATTACGCTCGCTCATGGCTAACTGCGTGGCCCACTGCGCGAGGGTGCGGTTTTGCTGAGGGTGCGCGGCCATAAAGTCCACCATGGTGCGGATCTTCGGGTGCGCTGAAACCGGCAACCGCAGCGGTTCTACGTGCAGATCTGGCAGTTCGTCAAACAGCACCTGAACCAGCCGGTCGCGTCTGTCGCTACGTTCGCGGCACGCTGCCAGTTTTACAATCAGTTCACGGACAAACGGCGTTACCTTCAGCGTGCAGCACTGTTCCGGCATCGCCACCGCGCCAGGCTCGATAAATAAAAAGCACAGCCGGGCATTAGCCGTCGCGCGATTGTGATGCGGCATCGCACCGGGTATCCATACTGCGTACTGCGGCGGAACCATCCACACCGCTTCCGCCACCTCGCAGGTAATGCCGCCGTGCAGCGCCAGGATTAACTGGCCTTTGCGATGATGGTGCAGCGGGATTTCCTGTTCGTGGGCCGTGACGCGAACGTGAAAAGACACTGCGGCGTCATCATGGTCATCAGGATGATAGCCGTCGAGGTTTAAAGACTGTTCCATGATGTTGTCCGAATTTAGCGATAATTTGGCATTTTAGCTTGATTCATTGTCCCGGCATACCCGTTAATCTTTACGCCTCCTCAGGCTCTAAGAGATAACTATGACAATTTCCACACCATCACGCGGCCAGATGCTGCTGATGACTGGCGGTCTGCTGGCGATCGCCGCTACCCTGCGCGTCAGCTTTACCGGCGCGGCACCGCTGCTGGATATGATCCGCGCCAGCTACGCGCTCACCACGGCCCAGACCGGTCTGCTAACCACCCTGCCGCTGCTGGCGTTTGCGGTCGTTTCGCCGCTGGTGGCGGGCATCGCCCGGCGCTACGGCATGGAGAGAAGCCTTGCCGGGGCAATGCTGCTGATGTGCTTCGGCAT
The DNA here is from genome assembly GCF_007570865.1 of Atlantibacter subterraneus. Lineage (GTDB taxonomy): Bacteria > Pseudomonadota > Gammaproteobacteria > Enterobacterales > Enterobacteriaceae > Atlantibacter > Atlantibacter subterraneus. Next base: position 274,055 of record NZ_VLPS01000009.1, read on the forward strand.
CGCGTTACGCTCCGTGGAGGGCAGCGTGTGGCTGTTCAGCGGCACAGCGCTGATTGGCTGCGCCATCGCGCTGGGCAATGTGCTACTGCCGGGGCTGATTAAACGCGATTTTCCCGGCCAGGTGGCACGGCTGACGGGTGGCTATTCGTTAATCATGGGGACCGCAGCGGCGCTGGGTTCCGCGCTGGTGGTGCCGGTGGCCGATGCCGGTTTCGGCTGGCGCGGCGCGCTGTTAAGCGTGATGATTTTCCCGCTGCTCGCCCTGCTGGTGTGGTTACCTCAGTGTCGCCGTAGCGTAATGGCCAGCGTGACCGGCTCGGGCGCGTTGCGTCAGCAATCATTATGGAAATCGGCGCGGGCCTGGCAGGTGACGCTGTTTTTGGGGCTAAATTCGCTGGTCTATTACGTGGTCATCGGCTGGTTGCCGTCGATTCTTATCAGCCACGGCTACAGCGAAGCCCATGCCGGCTCTCTGCACGGCTTGCTCCAGTTAGCCACCGCCGCGCCGGGGATTTTAGTGCCGCTGTTGCTGCACCGGCTGAAGGATCAGCGGGGGATCGCGGTTCTGGTCTCATTGCTGTGCGCGTTGAGCGCGCTGGGGCTGTGGCTGATGCCGGGATTTGCCAGCCTGTGGGTAGTGATTTTTGGCCTCGGCTCGGGCGCGACGATGATACTGGGCCTGACGTTTATCGGTCTGCGATCGGGTTCAGCACATCAGGCTGCTGCGCTGTCCGGCATGGCTCAATCGGTGGGATATTTACTGGCCGCCTGCGGACCACCGGGAATCGGGAAAATACACGACATCACCGGCGGCTGGGGTTTACCGCTGCTGGCTGTGGCGCTGATCTCCCTGGCGATGGCGCTGGCGGGCGGATTGGCGGGCCGTAAAGGTGAAATCAGCCCGCATTAGGTCAGGGTTTCGCGGCGAGCAGCAGTGCCTGCACCAGCGGCGCGGGTTTACCTACCAGCGCTGCACGCTCATGCTGAAACAGCGTGGCGACGAAAAAGGGATGCGTTACCAGTTCCACTGCGCGGACGGCACCGTCGTCATCCCAGCCGGTCACTTTCAGCGGCTGGTCCGCCAGTGCCTGGGCGAATTCTTCAGCAATCCCATAGTTGCAGTGATAGCCTTCGACGATCTCTGTTTTGCCATAGGCTTTAGCAATCAGGGTGTGGGGACGCAATTCAATAGTGTCGGTTTTTTCCACCAGCGAGCAGGCCAACGGAGCGATAACCATTCTTCCCTGCTGCGCGGTTTCCGCATGGGCGGCATCGTCCCAGCCCATCACATTTCGTGCATACTCAACGATGGCATGCTGGAATCCGCCGCAGGTACCCAGAAACGGGATACTGTTTTCCCGGGCATAGCGAATGGTTAACAGTGCGCCCTGTTCGTTTTGGTAAGGGCTGGCTGGCACTAGCCAAATTGCGTCGTAACCCACCAGGTCTTCACTGCTTTTGACCTCAGTGGTGTGTAGCCAGTCATAATCGACATCAATGTTCAACACGGCGGCCGCATCGTCAATCGCTAAAGGAATGGCTTTATGCGCCAAAACCGAAGCGTTGTAATCGCCAACTAAAGCGATGCGCAGTGTGGTTGTGAGAGGGAAAGTGTCCATAAGAAATCCTGTGCAAGGAGGAGGAGAACTACACAAGGACCCTCACATTACAGATAGCTTATTGATTTTACAATACCAAATTATTGCAGTTGCCAGAATTGTGCCTTTCATCAACGCGCCATAAAATAGCCTAATGGAATCAAAATGATGGTCAGCAGCGGTGCGCTGAGAGTTAAGGCTTGCCCAGGCTTATCCCTAAACGCTTCGTTTACGCCGAAATAGCGAGGCGGGTTATTAAGCAGGAAAAGGAGAGTTCATGATTACCTGTAAACGCGTTTATGACGACGCCCTTAAGCAAGACGGCTACCGGATTCTGGTGGATCGGTTATGGCCCAGGGGGATTAAAAAAAGCGATTTAGTGCATGACGAATGGAACAAAACATTGGCTCCTTCCAATGAGTTGCGTAAGGCGTTTCACAGCGAGGCTATTGATTTCAGCGAGTTTACCCGCCAGTACCGCGAAGAATTAATGGCGCAACAGGATGCGCTGCATAGAGTGGCAGAGCGCGCCCGCGCGGGCAACGTCACCTTACTTTATGCCGCGAAGAACACTACACAGAACCATGCACGGGTATTGGCTGACGTATTAAATGAAATAGCGCGTTAATCTTTCAGACCATTTGCCCGGCGGTGAGGCCGGGCGGCTGGGAATGACGCTCAATGAGCGGTGATTTTTTCCAGGGGATAGCGCAGATCTTTGCTGGCATTATTGATTGCCACCGTTCGTAAATGCCGGTTGCAGATAAACCAAATCTCATTCCGATCGTTCGATAAAATATAGAACGCATCTGACGACTCTGACGCATTGAAGCAGCCAAGGGCACGGTAGGCGGTTTCAGCATTAAATCCACTTTGCAGCGGAAACGGTCGCGGGCCATTTTCTAACTCGTGAATACGCACATACAGCCCTTCTTCCATCCAAATCATTTTTATTCTCCTGAGGACATCGCCTGTTATAAGTATAAGCACAGGCTGGTTTTTTTGCTGTGCGGTAAAAAGATTTTTGGTTATCGAAGCGTAGAGGTTCAGATAAGGGGCAAGCGTAGCGTGGGCTTCAAAAGATGGGTTTAACGGACGAACGGGAAGCGAAGCGTCTTCCCGTAAGAGACCGTATTAAATGGCGATTTTTTGGAATTCGTTTTCTTCACAATGGTCGACATAGCGCTGCAGATCGTAAATCAGGCTTTTAGCCATAGAAGGCGTCATTGAAAAAAAAGGTGAATCAAAGGTCGTGGCATTCAGATTGTAGGATGAAGTGCAGTAGCCAATTTTAAATACCAAAACGTTTTGATCCGATTTTGGTCCTACCTGCCAACCGATGACGGGAAATACAGGAAAATCATTATCACTGTTCATTTTTATTCCCTTATGACTTGTATGTTTATCCGAGAATAGCACTGCTTATCCGTTCCCACTAGCCAATCCTTAGTTGTATTTTTTATTAGTATTCATAATTAGGATTTACCTGAAAGGCTTTTTAAAATATTCACTTAAACGAAATTTCAATGCCCGGCAGGTGCAGAATATATTTCATAATTAATAATAAGTTACCAACAAAATATATTCTTATAGCGCTTTAATTACTTTTCACATAATTGCTTTAAGAAACCATAATCTTAAAACAATGAAAATATATTTTGCAGAAATGTTAACGATATAAAGAGTGCGATTTGTGGCGCAGTTTTTGCGCTCAGGCCTGTTGTAACCCGCAGTTTTAACGGCTAACATACTGTACAAACACACAGTAATACAGAGGTAGTTATGTTCGTCGAACTGGTATATGACAAGCGCAACGTGGCGGGCTTACCTGGCGCGCAAGATATCATCCTCGCGGAGCTGACGCGGCGCGTGCAGAGAATTTTTCCTGATGCGGAAGTCAGAGTCAAACCCATGCAGGCGAATGGGCTTAACAGCGATGCCAGCAAAAATGACCGTGAGAAGTTAAACCGGATGCTGGAAGAGATGTTCGACGAATCGGATATGTGGCTGGTTGCCGAGTAATCGCGCCGTATAGCGGAGCTTAACCGGCCATCAGGCGGGAGCCTGTGGTTCCCGTTTTGTTATTATCAGAAAGATCGCACCTGCTCAATCAATGGATAAAATCGAACATTATTTGGCGGGAAGCAATCGACAGGCGCATTTATTAAATATCACTAATTTGCCTTATGTAAAAAATAAATAAACCAGCAGAGCAATAGCAGCAAAATATATCGGACCGGTAGCAAACGCCCATAAATTTTTATCTTGTTCGCCACGAATGTCATGAAAACGTTTTAGCGCGGCTTGCGGCGTTGCCGCCTCCACTTCCTCAAATTCTTTTTGATACCCCTGATTAAACCAGTCCGCAGCTGCAGACTGCTCAACGGCAATGACCTTGCCCGCTTTTGAAAAGAAATAGTAAACCGCCATCGCTAACCCCCTTATGTGGTATCTCCACTACTCTACTCCGCCGCTATGATTACGCTTAATGATAATTAGCAATAAAGATGCCTGGAATGAATAACATAACGCAAGAGCGATTAACGGCCCTGGCGGCAGGAGATACGGTGCATGTGGAGGAGAGTGTCTGTATGGCGCAAGAACTGCTGCAGGCCAGACGACAGATAGCTATGCTGGCTGAGCAACTATCGGCGCAAATCCATTTGCCCGCTTGCAGCGCCAGCCCGGTATGTGAAATCGAAGCGGGCTACGCGGCGGGCGTGAACGACTGTAAAGAGGCGATACGCCGGGCGGGTTATCCCATTGCAGGCGATGATTAAAAAAAACGGGAGCACTCAGGCTCCCGTTTATCCGCATCAGCGTTGACTGATTACATGTTCGCGATGATCGCGTCGCCAAACTCTGAACATTTCAGCAGCTTAGCGCCTTCCATCAGGCGTTCGAAATCGTAAGTCACGGTTTTAGCGTTAATCGCGCCTTCCATGCCTTTAACGATCAGGTCTGCGGCTTCGAACCATTCCATATGACGCAGCATCATTTCAGCGGACAGGATGATAGAACCTGGGTTCACTTTATCCTGGCCTGCGTATTTCGGTGCGGTGCCGTGGGTGGCTTCGAACAGTGCACACTCGTCGCCAATGTTCGCGCCAGGCGCGATACCGATACCGCCAACCTGCGCCGCCAGGGCGTCAGAAATGTAGTCGCCGTTCAGGTTCATACAGGCAATCACGTCGTACTCAGCCGGACGCAGCAGGATCTGCTGGAGGAACGCATCGGCAATCACGTCTTTAACGATGATTTCTTTACCGCTGTTCGGGTTCTTAATTTTCACCCACGGGCCGCCGTCGATCAGTTCGCCGCCGAACTCTTCGCGCGCCAGCTGGTAGCCCCAGTCTTTAAACGCGCCTTCGGTGAACTTCATGATGTTGCCTTTATGCACCAGAGTCACAGACTCACGGTCATTGGTGATCGCGTACTCGATAGCCGCGCGTACCAGGCGTTTGGTGCCTTCTTCAGAGCACGGCTTGATGCCGATACCGCAATGCTCAGGGAAGCGAATTTTCTTCACGCCCATCTCATCGCGCAGGAATTTGATCACTTTATCGGCTTCAGCGCTGTCGGCTTTCCACTCGATACCAGCATAGATGTCTTCAGAGTTTTCACGGAAGATCACCATGTCGGTCAGTTCCGGGTGTTTTACCGGGCTCGGGGTGCCCTGGTAGTAACGCACCGGGCGCAGGCACACGTACAGGTCCAGTTCCTGACGCAGAGCCACGTTCAGAGAACGGATGCCGCCGCCAACCGGCGTAGTCAGTGGGCCTTTAATTGCCACGCGGTAATCACGAATCAGATCGAGAGTTTCTTTCGGCAGCCACACGTCCTGACCATAAAGCTGGGTAGATTTCTCGCCCGTGTAGATTTCCATCCAGGAAATTTTTCGCTCGCCCTTGTAGGCTTTCTCAACAGCGGCATCAACCACTTTCAGCATCGCCGGGGTCACGTCAACACCGATACCGTCACCTTCAATGAACGGGATTACCGGATTGTTCGGCACAGTCAGTTTGCCGTTTTCTAACGTGATCTTTTTACCTTCAGCCGGAACTACTACTTTGCTTTCCATTCACCTCTCCTTCGAGCGCTCAGGGTGGATACGCATTTTTGTTAATGATTTGTAATAGGCGGGTCAATACTACCTGAATGTTTTGTCCCATGCTATGCCCTTATGATTACGTTATAATGCGTGAATCTGTCTCGTCTGAAAACACTATGCCAAAAACTTCTTTTAGAAATCACCAGCTTGAGCGATTCAGCCCGCGCAAGGCTCCACGCAAACCTAAATTCGCCGGGCCGAAGCAATTGATCCTGTTTAACAAACCTTACGATGTGCTGCCGCAGTTTACGGATGAAGCCGGTCGCAGCACGCTGAAGGACTATATTCCGGTGCAGGGCGTCTATGCCGCAGGCCGTCTTGACCGCGACAGCGAAGGCTTGCTGGTGCTGACCAACGATGGCGCGCTACAGGCGCAACTCACCCAGCCCGGTAAACGCACCGGGAAAATCTACTATGTGCAGGTGGAGGGTGAACCGGATGCCGCCGCGATTGACGCGCTGCGTCATGGCGTCACGCTAAACGACGGGCCGACGCTGCCCGCTGGCGTAGAGCGGGTCGATGAACCCGGCTGGCTGTGGCCGCGTAACCCACCCATCCGCGAGCGTAAATCGATCCCCACCTGCTGGTTAAAAATCACCCTTTATGAAGGCCGCAATCGCCAGGTGCGGCGCATGACCGCGCACGTCGGTCACCCTACTCTGCGCCTGATTCGCTATGCTATGGGCGAGTACACGCTTGAGAATCTTGCCAACGGCGAATGGCGCGCCGTTCCGCTTTAAGGAGTCAGAATGTTTAAACCGCATGTTACGGTCGCCTGTGTGGTACAGGCGCAGGGGAAGTTTTTGGTGGTTGAGGAAACGGTTCACGGCAAGGTGACGTGGAACCAGCCCGCCGGGCACCTGGAAGCGGATGAAACCCTGGTAGAAGCCGCCGCGCGCGAGCTGTGGGAAGAGACCGGCATCAGTGCGCAGCCGCAGACGTTTGTGCGTATGCATCAGTGGATTGCCCCGGATAAGACGCCGTTCCTGCGTTTCCTGTTCGCCATCGATCTGGATGAGCCACTGCCCACTGCCCCCCATGACAGCGATATTGAACGCTGTGTCTGGGTCACCGCTGAGGAAATCCTCAACGCCGCGCATTTGCGCTCGCCGCTGGTGGCGGAGAGCATTCGCAGCTACCAGACCGGGGTGCGCTACCCGCTTGAGGTGGTCGGCGAGTTTAACTGGCCGTTTACAAGGGATGCCTAAGCCGTAACTGCGTGCTAGAATACGCCGCCTTAGATTTTTGTCGTGAGTACTTCCATGTCTGAAAGCCCAAAAAAAGTGATCGTCGGGATGTCCGGCGGTGTCGATTCCTCGGTTTCTGCTTACCTGCTGCTGAAGCAGGGCTATCGCGTAGAAGGCCTGTTCATGAAGAACTGGGAAGAGGACGACGGCGAGGAGTACTGCACCGCAGCCGCCGATTTAGCGGATGCCCAGGCCGTGTGCGATAAGCTCGGCATTGTGCTGCATACCGTGAATTTCGCCGCGGAATACTGGGATAACGTGTTCGAGCACTTCCTCGCCGAATACAAAGCGGGCCGCACGCCAAACCCGGATATCCTGTGCAATAAAGAAATCAAATTTAAAGCCTTCCTGGAATTTGCCGCCGAAGACCTGGGCGCGGATTACATCGCCACCGGCCACTATGTGCGCCGCGCCGATATCGACGGCAAAAGCCGTTTGCTGCGCGGCATCGACGGCAATAAAGACCAGAGCTACTTCCTGTACACCCTGGGCCACGAGCAAATCGCCCAGAGCCTGTTCCCGGTGGGTGAACTGGAAAAACCGGAAGTGCGCCGCATCGCCGAAGAACTCGATCTGATCACCGCGAAGAAAAAAGACTCTACCGGCATCTGCTTTATCGGCGAGCGCAAATTCCGCGAGTTTTTAGGCCGCTATCTTCCTGCCCAGCCGGGTAAAATCATCACCGTTGACGGCGATGAGATTGGCGAACATCAGGGTCTGATGTACCACACCCTGGGCCAGCGCAAAGGCTTAGGCATCGGCGGCACCAAAGAGGGCAGCGAAGATCCGTGGTACGTGGTGGATAAAGACGTGGCCAATAATATTCTGATCGTCGCCCAGGGGCATGACCACCCGCGTCTGATGTCGGTTGGCCTGATCGCCCAGCAACTGCACTGGGTGGACCGCGAGCCGGTTCGCGAAACCGTGCGCTGCACGGTGAAAACCCGTTACCGCCAGACCGATATCTCCTGCACTATCGTCCCACTGGATGATGAACGCATCGAAGTGCGTTTTGACGAACCGGTCGCGGCGGTCACGCCGGGCCAGTCAGCGGTGTTTTACCAGGATGAAATCTGCCTTGGCGGCGGGATCATTGAGCAACGCTTGCCGTTGCCGGTTTAATCGGATGCAGCCGATAACGCTGCCAAATTGAAGACACAGGGTATACAAGGAGTGGTTTAACGTGGCGAAGAACTATTACGACATCACCCTGGCGCTGGCAGGCATCTGCCAGTCGGCGCGTCTGGTGCAGCAACTGGCGCATCAGGGGCACTGCGACAGCGACGCGATGCACGTGTCGCTGAACAGCGTTATCGACCTGAACCCGGATTCCACGCTGGGCGTCTTCGGCGGCAGCGAAGCGAACCTGAAGCTGGGGCTGGAAACCCTGTTGGGCGTACTGAACGCCAACAACCGCCAGGGACTTAACGCCGAGCTGACGCGTTATACCCTGAGCCTGATGGTGCTGGAGCGCAAACTCAACTCCGCCAAAGGGGCGCTGCAAACCCTAGGAGACCGTATCGACGGCCTGCAACGCCAGCTGGAGCATTTCGATCTCGAATCGGAGACGCTGCTCAGCGCCATGGCGGGCATTTATGTCGACGTGGTTAGCCCGTTAGGCCCGCGCATTCAGGTCACCGGCTCTCCTGCCGTGCTGCAAAGCCCGCAGGTGCAGGCCAAAGTGCGAGCCGCGCTGCTGGCCGGTATTCGCGCCGCAGTATTGTGGCACCAGGTCGGCGGTGGCCGCCTGCAACTAATGTTTTCTCGTAATCGTCTGACCAGTCAGGCGAAACAAATTCTTGCTCATTGTTAACCTCCCAGGAGTCACTGATGGAATTATCCTCCCTGACCGCCGTATCCCCGATTGATGGACGTTACGGCGATAAAGTCAGCGCTCTGCGCGCTATTTTCAGCGAGTTCGGTTTGCTGAAATTCCGCGTACAGGTCGAAGTACGTTGGCTGCAAAAATTGGCCGCGCACGCAGCGATCAAGGAAGTTCCTGCTTTTGACGCAGACGCAAACGATTTCCTTGATGCGATCGTGGCGCAGTTTAATGAAGCCGATGCCTCGCGCATTAAAACTATCGAACGCACCACCAATCACGATGTGAAAGCGGTGGAATATTTCCTGAAAGAGAAAGTGGCGGACGTCCCGGCGCTGCATGCGGTGTCTGAGTTTATCCACTTCGCCTGCACCTCGGAAGACATCAATAACCTGTCGCACGCGCTGATGCTGCAAACCGCCCGTCAGGACGTGCTGCTGCCGTACTGGCGCCAGGTGATCGATGCCGTGAAAGCGCTGGCGCACGAGTACCGCGATCTGCCGCTGCTGTCGCGCACCCACGGCCAGCCGGCAACCCCCTCCACCATGGGCAAAGAGATGGCTAACGTGGCGTACCGTATGGAGCGCCAGTACCGCCAGCTCGAGCAGGTGGAAATCCTCGGCAAAATCAACGGCGCGGTGGGCAACTACAACGCCCATATCGCCGCCTACCCGGAAGTGGACTGGCACCAGTTCAGCGAAGAGTTTGTCACCTCGCTGGGCATTCAGTGGAACCCGTACACCACCCAGATTGAGCCGCACGACTACATCGCGGAACTGTTCGACTGCGTGGCGCGTTTCAACACCATTCTGATCGACTTCGACCGCGACGTGTGGGGCTATATCGCCCTGAACCACTTCAAGCAGAAAACCATCGCCGGTGAAATCGGCTCGTCCACCATGCCGCATAAAGTGAACCCGATTGACTTCGAAAACTCCGAAGGCAACCTGGGCCTGTCCAACGCGGTATTGCAGCACCTGGCGAGCAAACTGCCGGTATCCCGCTGGCAGCGCGACCTCACCGATTCCACCGTGCTGCGCAACCTGGGCGTGGGGCTCGGCTATGCGTTGATCGCCTATCAGTCCACCCTGAAGGGCGTCAGCAAACTGGAAGTGAATGCGGATCGCCTGCTGGACGAACTGGATCACAACTGGGAAGTGCTGGCAGAGCCGATCCAGACCGTGATGCGCCGTTACGGCATCGAAAAGCCGTATGAAAAACTCAAAGAGCTGACCCGCGGCAAGCGCGTGGATGCCGAAGGCATGAAGCAGTTTATCGATGGGCTGGATCTGCCGGAACACGAGAAAACCCGCCTGAAGGCCATGACCCCGGCAAACTATATTGGCCGCGCGGTGGATATGGTAAACGAGCTGAAATAAGGCTTGTCAAAAAATCTGCGAGTTACGCCGCCTTCGGGCGGCGTTTTTTTTGCCTGCCATTCGCTGCTGGGGTAGCGTAAAGAAAACCACAGGAGAATAAAGATGAAACGTTATCTTGATTGCAGCGCCTCGGATCTGGCGAACATTGAAAAAGACGATCTGATTTACGCCATTCGCGCCAGTGAAGGCCGTATCCTGGTCAGCGAGTGTATCGGCGCGATCCCCCCGCTGTTGAACAACATCACCAATGCCGAACTCGCCGCCAGCCAGGGGGCGGATATCCTGCTGCTCAACCTGTTCGACGTCTCTGCGCCGGTGATTAACGGCCTGCCCGCCGGGATTGACCCGCAGGAGACATTGCGCGAGCTACAGCGCCTGACCGGGCGGGTCATTGGCGTGAACCTGGAGGCAGTGGATCCGGCCCATGCCAGCCAGCACGATGAATTCTGGCAGATGACGCCAGGCCGCGCGGCGACCGCCGATAACGCCCGCAAGCTGTATGAGATGGGCGCGCGGATCGTGGTGCTGACCGGCAACCCCAATAACGGCGTCAGCAATCAGGCGATTGCCGAATCACTGAATCTGATCCGTGCGCAAGTCGGCGATAAGCTGGTGCTGATCACCGGCAAAATGCACGGCGCGGGCATTGTGCGGGAAAGCGGCAGCGCCCTGCTGACCGAACAGGATATCGCGCTGTTTATCGATAACGGCGCGGACGTGGTGCTGGTCCCGGCCCCCGGCACCATTCCGGGCATGACCGTGGAGCGCGTTGCCGCGCTGATCGACTTCACCCACCAGCGCGGTGCGCTGGCGATGACCGCTATCGGCACCTCTCAGGAAGGCGCTGACCGCGAAACGATTCGCCAAATGGCGCTAATGAGTAAGATGGCCGGAGCCGATATTCATCATATTGGCGATACCGGCTATGCCGGGCTGGCGCTGCCGGAGAATATTTTCACCTACAGCGTCGCCATTCGCGGCGTTCGCCACACCTACAGCCGCATGGCACGCTCAATTAACCGTTAGCAATCAGGGTGTTTAAACCTGGTTTAACACCCGCTGCCGATAATTGGCGTTACACTATGAAACAGATTCCTGATGAGGGTTAAACATGCGCGTACTGGTTGTCGAAGATAATGCCCTGCTGCGTCACCATCTCAAGGTGCAGTTAACGGAACTGGGGCATCAGGTCGATGCCGCCGAGGATGCCAAAGAAGCGGACTATTTTCTTAATGAGCATGTGCCGGACATTGCCATTGTCGATCTCGGCCTGCCTGACGAAGATGGTTTATCGCTGATCCGTCGCTGGCGCGGCCATGACGTGACCATCCCGGTGCTGGTGCTGACGGCGCGCGAAGGCTGGCAGGACAAAGTCGAAGTGCTGGGCGCGGGTGCGGATGACTACGTCACCAAGCCCTTTCATATTGAAGAAGTGGTGGCGCGGATTCAGGTACTTCTCCGGCGCAACAGCGGCCTGGCCTCGCAGGTGATCACGATGCCGCCGTTTCAGCTCGACCTGTCGCGCCGGGAGTTTTCCATCAATGACACCCCGGTGAAGCTCACCGCATTTGAATACACCATCATGGAAACGCTTATCCGCAATAACGGCAAAGTGGTGAGCAAGGATTCGCTGATGCTGCAACTTTACCCCGACGCGGAGCTGCGCGAGAGCCACACGATTGATGTGCTGATGGGCCGTCTGCGCAAAAAAATCCTCGCCGAACATCCGGTTGATGTGATTACCACCGTGCGCGGCCAGGGTTACCGCTTCGATCTGCGTCCATGAAAAAACTCCTGAGGCACCTTTTCCCTCTCTCGCTGCGGGTGCGCTTCCTGCTGGCGACCGCCGCCGTGGTGCTGGTGCTGTCGCTGGCTTACGGCATGGTGGCGCTGGTGGGCTACAGCGTCAGTTTTGATAAGACCACCTTCCGGCTGCTGCGCGGCGAGAGCAATCTGTTCTACACCCTGGCAAAGTGGCAAAACGGCAAAATCAGCGTTGAGATCCCGGAAAACCTCAACCTGCAAAGCCCAACCATGGCGATGATTTATGACGAGCGCGGGCACCTGCTGTGGGTGCAGCGTGACGTGCCGCTGTTAGTCAAAGCGATCCGCCCGGAATGGCTGACGGCTAACGGCTTTCATGAGCTGGAAACCGATTTTTCCGCCAGTAGCGCGCTGCTGGGCACCGATTTAACCCTGCAAAAACAGCTGCGTGAATTTCGCGACGACGATGATAACTATGAGATGACCCATTCGGTGGCGGTGAATCAGTACCCGGCTACCGAACTGATGCCCGCGCTGACCATTGTGGTGGTGGATACCATTCCCATCGAACTCAAGCGTTCGTATATGGTGTGGAGCTGGTTTGTCTATGTACTGATCGCCAACCTGCTGCTGGTGATCCCGCTGCTGTGGCTGGCGGCGTGGTGGAGCCTGCGGCCTATTCAGTCGCTGGCCCGCGAGGTGCGCGAGCTGGAAGAACATCACCGTGAACATCTCAACCCTGAAACCACCCGCGAACTCACCAGCCTGGTAACCAACCTTAACCGCCTGTTAACCAGCGAGCGCGAGCGCTATGACAAATACCGCACCACGCTGACCGATCTCACCCACAGCCTGAAAACGCCGCTGGCGGTGCTGCAAAGCACCCTGCGATCGCTGCGTACCGATAAGATGACCGTCAGCCAGGCTGAGCCGGTAATGCTGGAGCAAATCAGCCGCATTTCCCAGCAGATCGGCTATTACCTGCACCGTGCCAGCATGCGCGGCGGCAACGTGCTGATGAGCCGCGAACTGCACTCCGTGGCCCCGCTGCTGGATAACCTGACATCGGCGTTGAATAAGGTTTATCAGCGCAAGGGGGTCACCATCACGCTGGATATCTCCCCGGAAACCATGTTTATGGGCGAGCAGAATGACTTTATGGAAGTCATGGGCAACGTGCTGGATAACGCCTGCAAATATTGCCTGGAGTTTGTCGAGATCACCACCCGGCAAACCGATGACGCGCTGCACCTGTTCGTCGACGACGACGGTCCCGGCATCCCGCTCAGCAAGCGCTCGCTGATCTTCGATCGCGGCCAGCGGGTAGACACGTTGCGTCCCGGTCAGGGAGTGGGGTTGTCGGTAGCGCGGGAGATCGTTGAGCAGTATGGCGGCCAGATTATTCCCGGCGAAAGCCTGCTCGGCGGCGCGCGCATGGAAGTGATTTTTGCCCGGCAGGACATAAATAGCGCAGAGAGCGGCGGTAACGCGCAAAAAACGTCATAAAGGTCATGCAGAGGGGATGCCCCGCGTTATACTCCGCTAAGGTTCTATGCCGACGGAAAATAATATGGACTATCAACTTGATTTAAACTGGCCCGATTTTATTCAGCACCACTGGCAGAAGCGCCCGGTGGTGTTAAAACGCGGCTTTAAAAACTTTATCGACCCCCTCTCCCCGGACGAACTGGCGGGTCTGGCCATGGAAAACGAAGTGGATAGCCGGCTGGTCAGCCATCTTGACGGCAAATGGCAGGTTAGCCACGGCCCATTTGAAAGCTACGATCACCTCGGTGAAAGTAACTGGTCGCTGCTGGTGCAGGCCGTCAACCACTGGCATGAACCCACCGCGGCGCTGATGCGCCCGTTCCGCGCCCTGCCCGACTGGCGCACCGACGATTTGATGATTTCTTTCTCAGTACCGGGCGGCGGCGTTGGCCCACACCTTGACCAGTACGATGTGTTTATTATCCAGGGTGTGGGCCGCCGCCGCTGGCGCGTGGGTGAAAAAACGCCGCTCAAGCAGCACTGCCCGCATCCGGATTTGCTGCAGGTCGATCCGTTCGAGGCGATCATTGATGAAGAGCTGGAGCCAGGCGACATTCTGTATATCCCGCCGGGATTCCCGCACGAAGGCTATTCGCTGGAAAACTCAATGAATTATTCGGTGGGGTTCCGCGCGCCGAGTGGCCGTGAATTGATCAGCGGTTTCGCTGATTACGTGCTGCAACGCGAACTGGGCAGCCAGCGCTATACCGATCCAGACGTACCGACGCGCCAGTACCCGGCGGATATTCAGCCGCAGGAGCTGGATAAACTGCGCGGTATGATGCTCGATCTGATCAACCAACCTGAGCACTTTAACCAGTGGTTTGGCGAGTTTATTACCCAGTCGCGCCACGAGCTGGACGTGGCCCCGGCGGAGCCGCCATACCAGCCGGACGAAGTATACGACGCGCTGAAACAGGGCGATTCGCTGGTGCGCCTCGGCGGCCTGCGGGTGCTGCGCATCGGCGAAGAGGTGTTCGTCAACGGTGAGAGGATCAACAGCCCTCACCGCCCGGCCCTGAACGCGCTGGCGAATAATATCGTGGTCAATGCCGACAAACTGGGCGACGCGCTGGAAGATCCGTCATTCCTGGCGATGCTGGCGGCGCTGGTCAACAGCGGCTATTGGTATTTTTCTGACTAAATTAAAAAGGCAGGTGATCGCCACCTGCCTTGCTATTTACCTGTCGTAATCAGCGCTGCGCGGTCAGCTCGGCAATACGCACAATCACCGCCACCGCCTTCTCCATTCCTTCCAGCGTCACGAACTCATGCTTGCCGTGATAGTTATACCCGCCGGTAAACAGGTTAGGACACGGCAATCCCTTGAACGACAGCTGTGCGCCGTCAGTGCCGCCGCGAATCGGCTTCATTAGCGGTTCGATATCGCAGTCCCGCATCGCCTGCTGGGCGATTTCGATGATATGCGGATGCTCCGCCACTTTGTCGCGCATATTGTAGTAGCTGTCTTCGATCACCAGTTCGATATAGCAATCCGGGTGCAGCCCTTTGCCGACCTTTTTGGCGATCTCCATCATCTTGCGTTTGCGCGCTTCAAACTTACTGCGGTCAAAATCGCGGATGATATAGTGCATTTCCGCTTTATCCACGCTGCCCTTCATGGTGTGCAGGTGATAAAAACCTTCCTGTCCTTCGGTCATTTCCGGGCTTTCGTCCGCAGGCACTTCAGCATGAATACGCGCCGCCAGCGACAGGGCATTGACCATCACGCCCTTAGCCGTGCCGGGATGCACGTTGTTACCGACGATTTTGATGGTCACCGATGCGGCGTTGAAGTTTTCAAACTCCAGCTCGCCTACCCCACCGCCGTCCACGGTATAGGCCCACTGCGCGTTAAACTGTTCGACATCGAAAAACTTCGCGCCCTTACCCACTTCTTCATCCGGCGTGAACGCCACGCGGATATCGCCATGGGGAATGTTTTTGGCTTTCAGCACCGCCATCGCGGTCATGATTTCCGCCACGCCCGCTTTATCATCCGCACCGAGCAGCGTTTTCCCGTCGGTAGTGATCAGCGTCTGGCCCAGCAGTTGGTGCAGCACCGGGAACATCACCGGCGAAAGCACTTCATCGCCAATACCCAGCGCGATATCGCCACCGCGATAGTTTTCAAGAATTTGTGGATTGACGTTTTTACCGCTGAAATCGGGAGAGGTATCGACATGGGAAATAAAGCCAATCGCCGGCACGGCTTTATCGACGTTGGAGGGCAGCGTGCCCATCAACGTGCCATGTTCGCTGAGAGTGACGTTTACCAGCCCCAGCTCTTCCATTTGCGTCTTGAGAATACGCAGCAGCTTCCACTGCCCTTCGGTACCTGGAACCTGACGGACGCCCGCTTTAGACTGCGTGTCCAGCGAGACATAGTGCAAAAAACGTTCAAGTAATTTATCCATGCAGCCACCCTCATTTTTGTGACAACATTATCAATAAGCCCGAAAACACAAATATTGCGCCACATCACTTTTAGCCTTTCGGGGGCGAAAAAAAGCCTTCTCGCGGGTTTGAGTTACAATTTGTCAGAGTTGTGGCAAAACCCTTGTCAAAGCGTAGTGTAAATCCATGTAAGCAGGAGTATGAATGCGGATGAAGCATTGGCGATTTCAATGCTTTGCCGTAGAATGCCTGCCCTTGTTAATTTATGTGTCAGCCCAGGTGGTAAATCACAAACCCCGCATCCGGCGATACCTGCCGATGCGTTAGTTATGGGACAGCGTAAAAAATTGAATAAACAATCCCGTTCGCTTTCGCCGCTGGTTCAACTGGCGGGAATTCAGAAAGGTTTTGATGGTAAAAATGTCATCACTGACTTATCCCTGACCATCAACAATGGTGAATTTCTCACACTGCTTGGCCCGTCGGGCTGCGGTAAAACCACCGTCCTGCGCCTGATTGCTGGCCTGGAAACGGTGGATTCCGGCCAGATAATTCTTGATGGCCAGGAGATTACCGACGTTCCCGCCGAGCATCGCCACGTCAATACCGTCTTCCAGAGCTATGCCCTTTTCCCGCACATGACCGTGTTTGAAAACGTGGCGTTTGGCCTGCGGATGCAAAAAACCCCGTCGAGCGAGATTACCCCGAGGGTAATGGACGCGCTAAAGATGGTGCAGCTTGACAGTTTTGCCACCCGAAAACCTCATCAGCTCTCCGGCGGCCAGCAGCAGCGCGTTGCCATCGCCCGCGCGGTGGTTAACAAACCGCGCCTGCTGTTACTGGATGAATCGCTCTCCGCGCTGGATTACAAACTGCGTAAACAGATGCAGAACGAGTTGAAAGCGCTCCAGCGTAAGCTCGGCATTACCTTTGTGTTCGTCACCCACGATCAGGAAGAGGCGCTGACCATGTCCGATCGCATCGTGGTAATGCGCGACGGGCGCATCGAGCAGGACGGCACGCCGCGCGAGATCTATGAAGAGCCGAAGAATCTGTTTGTCGCCAGCTTTATCGGCGAGATCAATATTTTCGACGCCACGGTGATTGAGCGGGTAGACGACCAGCGGGTTCGCGCCCGCGTGGAAGGCCGGGAATGCTTTATCTATGTGAATTTCCCGGTGACCGCCGGGCAGCAGTTAAACGTACTGCTGCGTCCGGAAGATTTGCGCGTCGAAGAGATCAACGACGCCAGCGAGGCCGAAGGGCTGATCGGCTTTGTGCGCGAGCGCAACTACAAAGGCATGACGCTGGAATCGGTGGTCGAGCTGGAAAACGGCAAAATGGTGATGGTCAGCGAGTTCTTTAACGAGGACGACCCGGACTTTGACCACTCGCTGGACCAGAAGATGGCGGTGAACTGGGTTGAGAGTTGGGAGGTTGTGCTGGCTGATGAAGAGCACGCGTAAATTCCAGAATGTGGTGATCGCCACTATCGTCGGTTGGCTGCTGATATTTGTCTTTTTGCCCAACCTGATGATCATCGGCACCAGCTTTTTGACCCGCGACGATGCTAACTTCGTCAGCCTGGTCTTTACGCTGGATAACTATGCGCGTCTGCTCGACCCGCTCTACTTCCAGGTGCTGCTGCACTCGCTGAATATGGCGCTGATCGCTACCGTAGCCTGTCTGGCGTTGGGCTATCCCTTCGCCTGGTTTCTGGCGCGACTGCCGGAAAAAGTGCGGCCGCTGCTGCTGTTTTTGCTGATTGTGCCTTTCTGGACCAATTCGCTGATCCGCATCTACGGCTTAAAGATTTTTCTCAGCACCAAGGGCTACCTTAATGAGTTCCTGCTGTGGCTGGGCGTCATCGATACACCGATGCGCATTATGTACACCCCCAGCGCGGTGATCATCGGGCTGGTGTATATCCTGCTGCCGTTTATGGTGATGCCGCTCTACTCCAGCATTGAGAAGCTCGATAAACCGCTGTTGGAAGCGGCGCGGGATCTCGGGGCCAGTAAACTTCAGACCTTTGTCCGTATTATTGTGCCGCTGACCATGCCGGGTATCATCGCCGGCTGCCTGCTGGTGATGCTACCGGCGATGGGCCTGTTTTACGTTTCTGACCTGATGGGCGGCGCGAAAAACCTGCTGATCGGTAACGTAATAAAGAGCCAGTTCCTGAATATCCGCGACTGGCCGTTCGGCTCGGCCACCAGCGTCACCCTGACAGTGGTGATGGGCCTGATGCTGCTGGTTTACTGGCGCGCCGCGCGGTTACTGAACAAGAAAGGGGATCTGGAATGATCGGCCGCCTCCTGCGTGGCGGCTTTATGACCGCCATTTACGCGTATCTGTATATCCCGATCATCATTTTGATCGTCAACTCCTTTAACAGCGCGCGCTTCGGGATCAACTGGCAGGGTTTTACCACCAACTGGTATAGCCTGCTGATGAATAACGACAGCCTGTTACAGGCGGCGAAACACTCCCTGACCATGGCGATTTTCTCGGCGACGTTTGCCACGCTGATCGGCTCCCTGACCGCCGTAGCGCTCTACCGCTACCGGTTCAGCGGCAAGCCGTTCGTCAGCGGAATGCTGTTTGTGGTGATGATGTCTCCGGATATTGTGATGGCGATTTCACTGCTGGTGCTGTTTATGCTGCTCGGCATCCAGCTCGGCTTCTGGTCGCTGCTGTTTTCCCATATCACCTTCTGCCTGCCGTTTGTGGTGGTGACGGTCTATTCGCGCCTGAAAGGCTTTGACGTGCGAATGCTGGAAGCCGCCCGGGATCTGGGTGCCGGGGAGATCACTATCCTGCGCAAAATAATTCTGCCGCTGGCGATGCCCGCCGTCGCCGCAGGATGGGTGCTGAGCTTTACCCTGTCGATGGATGACGTGGTCGTGTCGTCATTCGTTACCGGCCCAAGCTATGAAATTTTGCCGTTGAAGATCTACTCCATGGTGAAAGTCGGCGTTTCTCCGGAAGTTAACGCCCTGGCCACCATTCTGCTGATGCTGTCGCTGGTGTTGGTGATCGCCAGCCAGCTGATCGCACGCGATAAAACCAAAAGTCTGGCTCGTTCGTCAGGCTAAATAAAACAGGAGACGTAAGAGTGAAAAAATGGTCACGCCACCTGCTTGCCGCCGGTGCATTAGCCCTGGGAATGAGCGCCGCCCATGCGGATGACAGTAAAACCGTCTACTTCTATAACTGGACCGAGTATGTGCCGCCGGGCCTGCTGGAGCAGTTCACCAAAGAGACCGGCATAAAAGTGATTTATTCGACCTACGAGTCGAACGAAACCATGTACGCCAAGCTGAAAACCTATAAAGAAGGCGCTTACGATCTGGTGGTGCCGTCGACCTATTTTGTCGACAAAATGCGCAAGGAAGGCATGATCCAGAAGATCGACAAAAGCAAGCTGACCAACTTCCACAACCTCGATCCGGCAATGCTCAACAAGCCGTTCGACCCCAATAATGACTACTCCATCCCGTATATCTGGGGTGCCACGGCGATTGGCGTGAACAGCGAGAGTATCGATCCGAAAACCGTGACCCGCTGGGCGGATCTGTGGAAACCGGAATACAAAGGCAGCCTGCTGCTGACCGACGATGCCCGCGAAGTGTTCCAGATGGCGCTGCTGAAGCTGGGGCTGTCGGGTAACACCACCGATCGGAAAGAGATCGAACAGGCTTATCATGAACTGCAAAAACTGATGCCTAACGTGGCGGCCTTCAACTCCGACAACCCGGCCAACCCGTATATGGAAGGCGAAGTGAATCTGGGGATGGTGTGGAACGGCTCGGCGTGGGTAGCGCGCCAGGCGGGCACGCCGCTGGAAATCGTCTGGCCGGAAGAAGGCGGGATTTTCTGGATGGACAGCCTGTCGATTCCGTCTAACGCCAAAAACGTCGATGGCGCGATGCAGCTGATTAACTTCCTGCTGCGCCCGGATGTGGCGAAACAGGTAGCGGAAACCATCGGCTATCCGACGCCAAACCTTGAAGCACGCAAGCTGCTGAGCAAAGAGGTATCCGGCGATAAATCCCTGTATCCGGATCAGGCAACGATTGATAAAGGCGAATGGCAGAACGATGTCGGTGACGCCAGCGCCATTTATGAGGAGTATTATCAGAAACTGAAAGCAGGCCGTTAAACGCTTGCCAGGCGGAGCGCCCTGCTCCGCCTGATGTTTACAGCCCTTTCAGCAACCGCTCGACAAACTCCGGCACCACTTCACTCGCCAGCCCGTAGTGCTTCTCTTCAAATTCGCTGCCGACCTGGCTCGGCTCAAGATTTAACTCCACGGTATGCGCGCCGTGCAGCCGCGCTTCGTGCACGAATCCCGCCGCCGGATAAACGTGCCCGGAGGTGCCGATAGCAATAAACACATCCGCCATTGCCAGCGCCTGGTAAATCTCATCCATCCCTAATGGCATTTCGCCAAACCACACTACGTGCGGGCGCAGCGGCGCAGGGAACTGGCAGCAGTGGCATTTATCGTTGCCGGTGACGTCCTGGGTCCACGCCAGGATTTGCCCGCTTTGCGAACAGCGCACCTTCAGCAGCTCGCCATGCATATGAATAATATTGTGGTTGCCCGCCCGCTCATGGAGATTGTCGATATTCTGAGTGATCAGCATAAACCGGTCGCCCAGCGCCTGCTCCAGCTGCGCCAGCGCCAGATGGGCAGCATTGGGTTGGATCTCGGGCTGCTGTAACTGGCGACGGCGGGCGTTATAGAACGCCTGCACCAGCTGCGGATCGCGGGCGAAGCCTTCCGGCGTCGCCACGTCTTCGACCCGGTGCTCTTCCCATAGTCCATCGGTGGCGCGAAAGGTGCGGATCCCGGATTCCGCCGAGATCCCCGCGCCGGTTAATACCACGACTCTTGGTTTATCCATCGCTTCGGGTACTCCATTCTGGAAAAATAACCGCTGACGCAACCGCTCGCGCAGCCGACGCTTGTTTCTTTTAAACCGCAGTAAGCGGTGCTGACGACGCGATAGCATAGCAACCTCAGAAAGTTAGTCCGTTAAATGGAGGAACGCAGCGCCGCGCATTCCTCCGGCATCCCCGTGCCTCGCCGCTTCAATACGCGGCGTCCGGGCGACGGGAAGGAGCGAGCGGGGCAAACGCGCGCCCAGCGCTTCGGTCAGGTACGAAAAATTCGATAAACCGCCGCCAATTACCACCAGATGCGCATCAACAACCGTCAGCCAGTTGCCGAGACAGACAGCCAGCAGGTCGACAAAGCGTTCGACGTGGGCGCGCGCATTGTCGTCACCGGCATGCCAGCGGGCGATAATTTCCGGGGCCTCCAGTGATTCATGGTAGAAGTGATGATACAGCCATGCAAAGCCGCGCCCGGAAAGAAAGGTCTCCGCACAGCCGTGTTGGCCGCAGCCGCAGCGTTTGATGGGGATGTCCCAGCCCAGTAGTGCCACTGCATCGATGGGCAGCCGGGTGTGACCGAACTCGCCGGTAATATAGTTGCGGCCGGTGACCGCCTTGCCGTTAACCACCAGCCCGCCGCCGACGCCTGTACCGAGGATCAGCCCCATTACCACCGGATAGCGGCGAAATTCCTCATCCCAGGCTTCGGACAGCGCAAAGCAGTTGGCATCGTTGTCGATACGCACATCGCGGTCCAGCAACCGGCTTAAATCGGCGCGTACTGGATGGCCTGAGGCGGCGGGTAAATTGGCCGCGTACAGCAACCCTTCATCGGTTTCCGGCATACCGGGAATGCCGATGCCGACATGCCCTTTTACGCCGAACAGCGCATCGGCCTCGTTCACCAGCCCGGTAACCGCCGCGAGAAACGCCGGATAGCTATCGTGGGGCGTGGCGACACGTTTTTCAAACTGCAACTGCCGCGCCGCGTCATAGACACCCAGCGCGATTTTACTGCCGCCAATATCAAAACCGTAGTACATCCCTGCCCCCTGTGATTATTGCCCGCTCAGTACCCGTGCCGGGTCGATACGGCTGGCGCGCCGCGCCGGATACCAGCTTGCCACCAGGCTCAGCACCAGTGCGGTAATCAACACATATACCACATCCATGATGTGAAGTTCTGATGGCAAGAAGTCGATAAAGTAAATGTCGCCGGACAGGAAATGGTGGCCGATGAGCTTCTCAATCCACGCGATAATGTTGGTGAGCTGCCAGGAAGCCAGCACGCCGACCACCACGCCGCTGACGCTGCCCACCAGCCCGGCCAACAAACCGTACCACACGAAAATGGCGCGGATCAGCCCGTCTTTTGCGCCCAGGGTGCGCAATACCGCGATATCGCTGCTCTTGTCTTTCACCGCCATTACCAGCGTGGATACGATGTTGAAACAGGCGACGCCAATCACCAGTACCATCGCCAGATACATGATGGCGCGGATCATCTGGATATCGCGATACATATAGCCGTAGGTGCCGATCCAGCTCTTGATGTACACATAAGCGTTGGTCACTTCGCCCGCGTCGCGCACCAGCTTGTTGGCGTTAAATACGTCATTCACTTTGATGGCGATACCGGTGACGCTGTCACCCATGTCCAGATACTGCTGGGCATCCTGCATCGGCACCATCGCGAGGCTGTGATCGAGCTGGCCGCTGAGCTGTAAAATCCCGGCGATTTGCAGGCGCACCCGCTTGGGTTGCAGCAGTTTATTTTCGCCATCGGAGTTGGGGATCATGATCGAGATCCAGTCGCCCTGCTTCACCTTCAGCGCATCGGCCACGCCTTTGCCGATAATGATCTGCTGCTGCCCGGCCTTAAAGTTTTGCCAGGCGTTGTTCTGCACATACTTCGGCAACGCGCTGAGGTGGGTTTCCTGCTCGGGGTCGACGCCCTTCACCTGAATCGCCCGCAGGTTAACCCCGCTCTCAATCAGGCCGGTAAAGTTGATATACGGCGCGGCGGCTGCGATGCCGGGCACTTTTTCCACCCGCGCCAGCACCTCAGGCCAGCCTTTCCACGGCTGATCCACCGGCTCGATTTCACCGTGCGGCACCACCGCCAGAATGCGGTTATTGAGCTCGCGCTCGAAGCCGTTCATGGCGCTCAGACCCATGATCAGCACCGCCACGCCCAGCGCGATGCCCAACGTGGAGATAACGGAAATCAGCGATACCATGCCGCTGCGCCGCCGTCCCCGGCTAAAGCGCAGGCCAATCAGTAATGAAAGTGGGCTGGCCATTACTGCGCTCCCATCAGGGTCAGTTCGCTGCTGAGATGCCCGTCGCGCATTTCCAGCTGGCGGCTCATCCGGCGCGCCAGTTGCAGATCGTGGGTCACCACCAGAAACGCGGTGCCTTGCTGCTGATTCAGCTCGCCCAGCAACGCGAAGATGCTGTCGGCGTTGCGGGCGTCAAGGTTGCCGGTGGGTTCATCCGCCATCACCAGCCGCGGCTTGTTCACCAGCGCACGGGCAATCGCCACGCGCTGGCGCTCGCCGCCGGAAAGCTCGGAAGGACGATGGTTGCTGCGATGCCCCAGCCCGACGGCGTTCAGCATCTCCAGCGCCCGCGCCTGGGTTTCGTCGGTTTTTTTCTTGCCGATCAGCAGCGGCATCGCCACGTTTTCCAGCGCGGTGAAATCCGGCAGCAGGTGGTGGAACTGGTAGATAAAGCCCAGCTCGCGGTTACGCAACTCGGCCTTAGCCGCCGACGACATGCCGCTCATGGCTTTGCCGTTGAAAATCACGTCGCCGGAGGTCGGCGTATCTAACCCGCCGAGCAGATGCAACAGGGTACTTTTCCCTGAGCCGGAACTGCCGACAATCGCCATCATCTCGCCGCTCTGGATCGTGAAACTGACGTTATGCAACACGTCGGTCTGCACGTTCCCTTCCTGATAGCGTTTGCACAGGTTGTCGCACTGCAACAGGACAGAATTACTCATAACGTAAAGCCTCAGCGGGTTGAGTGGCGGCGGCGCGCCAGGACGGATACAGCGTGGATAACAGCGCGATAGCCATTGCGATTAACGCGATAGCCACCACTTGTAACGGTTCGATAGCGACCGGCAGCGCCGCGCCGTCGAGGAATGCGCCGATAATCGGCATTAAATTATTCAGCTGGCTGGCCAGCAGCGCGCCGAGCAATGCGCCCAACAGCGCGCCGATAACCCCTGCGCTGGCCCCCTGGACCATAAACACCGCCATGATCTGGCGCGGCGTCAGCCCCTGGGTTTGCAGGATCGCCACTTCGCCCTGCTTCTCCATCACCATCAGGCCGAGAGACGTGATGATATTAAACGCGGCGACGGCGACGATCAGGCTCAGCAGCAGCCCCATCATGTTTTTTTCCATGCGCACCGCCTGGAACAGCTCGCCCTTGCGCTCGCGCCAGTCTTTCCATTCGGTGCCCGGCGGCAGGGTTTGCTGGCTCAGCACGTCCACTTTCAGCGGCTCGTTGAGCCACAGACGCCAGCCGGTGATATTCCCCGCCGGATAGCGCATCAGGCGCGAGGCATCCTGGATATTCACCAGCATCTGGTAGCCGTCCACTTCGCTATTGGCGGCGAAGGTGCCGATCACGGTAAACAGCCGCTGGCTCGGCAGGCGACCCATCGGGGTGAACTGGCTGGCGGAAGGCACCATCAGGCGCAGCTGGTCGCCGCGCTTCACGGCCAGTTGACCGGCCAGCTGCTCGCCGAGGATCACGTTGTACTGCCCGGCGGTGAGATCGCTTTGCTTCACGTTCACCAGATACGGCGTAAGCGGGTCGTCTTTAGCCGGATCGATACCCAGCATCACGCCCACCGCCACGCTGCGCGGGCTTTGCAGCACCACATCGCCGGTGGTCAGCGGCGCAATACGCTTAACGCCCTGCAGCCTGAGGTCTTGCCCGGGAAGCTGTTGCGGATTAACTGAGCCCTTGGGCGTGGTGATCAGCGCCTGCGGCATCAGCCCAAGAATGTTGTTTTGCAGCTCGCGCTCGAAACCGTTCATCACCGACAGCACCGTGACCAGCGCCATTACGCCAAGGGTAATGCCAATGGTAGAGAGCCAGGAGACAAAGCGACCGAAGCGGTCTGCTGCGCGGCCCCGCATATAGCGCAGGCCGATAAATAAAGCGACAGGTTGGTACATGAAATCCATCTGATTGCTTTGCAAAGTAACCCGGGAGTATATAAGCCTGCCGGAATCAAGTAAATGAAATATAACGTCTTTTTGTTTCAGCTCTGATGATAAAAACAGAGCGAAATCAAACTGATAAACGAGACGGCGTATAAGCTTTGCGCTTTTCAGGTGATTTCACCCTGCGAATTATCCTGAAATCATCGCCGTTTTTAGCGATCAAAGTGACACCGTCACATAAATCCCGTGGCGAAGTTTGTGTTACGCTTTGCTAAAGCAGATCGATCGCGGATAATAATGACAGTTCGCATTCATCGCGATAACCCATTCTTGCGCCAGACTTTACCGGGTCGCGGGTCACAACGAGAAACGCTAATACACGCTATGTCTGAACAATATCGTTATTCCTTGCCCGCCAAACCGGGCGACCAACGCCTGCTGGGCGAACTCACTGGCGCGGCTTGCGCCACAGAAGTGGCGGAAATGGCTGAACGCCATGCCGGGCCGGTGGTGCTGATTGCCCCTGATATGCAAAATGCCCTGCGGCTGCACGATGAAATTCGCCAGTTTACCGACAGCATGGTAATGAATCTGGCGGACTGGGAAACCCTGCCATACGACAGTTTCTCGCCGCACCAGGACATTATCTCTTCACGCCTGTCAACCCTGTATCAACTGCCTGCCATGCAGCGCGGCGTGCTGATCATGCCGGTCAACACCCTGATGCAGCGCGTTTGCCCGCACAGTTTCCTGCACGGCCATGCGCTGGTGATGAAAAAAGGCCAGCGGCTGTCGCGCGACGCGCTGCGCGGCCAGCTGGAACAGGCGGGCTACCGCCATGTGGATCAGGTGATGGAGCATGGCGAATACGCCACGCGCGGCGCGTTGCTCGACCTGTATCCGATGGGCAGCGCCCAGCCCTATCGTCTCGACTTTTTCGATGACGAGATCGACAGCCTGCGGTTGTTTGACGTCGATACCCAGCGCACGCTGGAGGAAGTTGAGGCCATCAACCTGCTGCCGGCGCACGAATTCCCCACCGATAAAAACGCCATCGAACTGTTTCGCACCAACTGGCGCGACCGCTTCGAGGTGAAGCGCGACGCCGAACATATCTATCAGCAGGTGAGCAAAGGCACCCTGCCCGCCGGTATCGAGTACTGGCAGCCGCTGTTTTTCAGCGAGCCGCTGCCACCGCTGTTCAGCTATTTCCCGGCCAATACCCTGATGGTCAATACCGGCGATCTGGAAACCAGCGCCCAGCGTTTCTGGGCCGATACCGTGGCGCGTTTTGAGAATCGCGGCGTTGATCCGATGCGTCCGCTGTTGCCGCCGGAGCAGTTGTGGCTGCGCACCGACGAGCTGTTCAGCGAGCTAAAAAACTGGCCGCGCGTACAGCTTAAAACCGAGGCGCTGCCCGAAAAAGCCGCCAATACTAATCTCGGCTATCAGCCGCTGCCGGAGCTGTCGGTTAAAGCACAGCAAAAAGCGCCGTTAGACGATCTGCGTAAGTTCCTGGAATCCTTCGACGGCCCGGTGGTGTTTTCGGTCGAGAGCGAAGGCCGCCGCGAAGCCCTGTCTGAGCTGCTGGCGCGTATTAAAGTCGCCCCGAAAAAGCTCTATCGCTTTGACGAGGCCAGCGGTCAGGGCCGCTATGTCATTTTAGGCTCCGCCGAACGCG
The DNA here is from genome assembly GCF_007570865.1 of Atlantibacter subterraneus. Lineage (GTDB taxonomy): Bacteria > Pseudomonadota > Gammaproteobacteria > Enterobacterales > Enterobacteriaceae > Atlantibacter > Atlantibacter subterraneus. Next base: position 300,694 of record NZ_VLPS01000009.1, read on the forward strand.
GATTTATCGATACCCGCCGCCAGCGGGCGCTGATTTGCGAAAGCGATCTGCTGGGCGAGCGCGTGGCGCGCCGCCGCCAGGACAATCGCCGCACCATTAACCCGGACACGCTGATCCGCAACCTGGCGGAACTGCATACCGGCCAGCCGGTGGTGCATCTGGAGCACGGCGTGGGCCGCTATGCCGGGATGACCACCCTGGAAGCGGGCGGTATCACTGGCGAATACCTGATTTTGACCTACGCCAACGACGCCAAACTGTACGTGCCGGTGTCGTCGCTGCATTTGATCAGCCGCTATGCCGGGGGCGCGGAAGAGAACGCGCCGCTGCACAAGCTGGGCAGCGACGCCTGGTCCCGGGCGCGGCAGAAAGCGGCAGAGAAAGTACGCGACGTGGCGGCGGAGCTGCTGGACATCTACTCCCAGCGCGCGGCGAAAACTGGCTTTGCGTTTAAGCACGATCGCGAGCAGTACCAGCTGTTCTGCGACAGCTTCCCGTTTGAAACCACACCGGATCAGGCCCAGGCCATTAACGCAGTGCTGAGCGATATGTGCCAGCCGCTGGCGATGGACCGGCTGGTATGCGGCGACGTCGGCTTCGGCAAAACTGAAGTGGCGATGCGCGCGGCATTCCTGGCGGTGGAGAACAACAAGCAGGTCGCCGTACTGGTGCCGACCACCCTGCTGGCCCAGCAGCATTTCGATAACTTCCGCGACCGTTTTGCCAACTGGCCGGTGCGCATTGAAATGCTGTCGCGTTTTCGCAGCGCCAAAGAACAGACTCAGGTGTTGGAACAGGCTGCCGAAGGCAAAATCGATATCCTGATCGGCACCCATAAGCTATTGCAAAGTGACGTGCAGTGGAAAGATTTGGGCCTGCTGATCGTCGATGAAGAGCACCGCTTTGGGGTGCGTCATAAAGAGCGCATCAAAGCGATGCGCGCCGACGTGGATATCCTGACGCTGACCGCTACGCCGATACCACGCACCCTGAATATGGCGATGAGCGGCATGCGCGATCTGTCGATAATCGCTACCCCGCCGGCGCGTCGTCTGGCGGTGAAAACCTTCGTGCGCGAATACGACAGCCTGGTGGTGCGCGAGGCCATCCTGCGTGAGATCCTGCGCGGCGGCCAGGTTTACTACCTGTATAACGATGTGGAAAACATCCAGAAAGCCGCCGACCGGCTGGCAACGCTGGTGCCGGAAGCGCGTATCGCCATCGGTCACGGCCAGATGCGCGAGCGCGAACTGGAACGGGTGATGAACGATTTCCACCACCAGCGTTTTAACGTGCTGGTGTGCACTACCATTATCGAAACCGGTATCGACATCCCCACCGCCAATACCATTATTATTGAGCGCGCCGACCATTTCGGCCTGGCGCAGCTGCACCAGCTGCGTGGCCGCGTGGGCCGTTCGCACCACCAGGCCTACGCCTGGCTGCTGACTCCGCATCAGAAAGCGATGACCACCGATGCGCAAAAACGCCTGGAGGCCATTGCGTCGCTGGAGGATTTGGGCGCAGGTTTCGCGCTGGCGACCCACGATCTGGAAATTCGCGGCGCGGGCGAACTGCTCGGCGAAGGCCAGAGCGGGCAGATGGAAACCATCGGCTTCTCGCTGTATATGGAGCTGCTGGAAAACGCGGTGGATGCGCTGAAGGAAGGCCGCGAGCCGTCGCTGGAAGACCTCACCAGCCAGCAAACCGAGGTGGAGCTGCGGATGCCGTCGCTGTTGCCGGAAGATTTCATCCCCGATGTGAATACCCGCCTGTCGTTCTATAAACGCATCGCCAGCGCCAAAAAGCCGGGTGAGCTGGACGAAATAAAAGTGGAGCTGATCGACCGTTTCGGCCTGCTGCCGGATGCGGCGCGCAATCTGCTGGATATCGCCCGACTGCGCCAGCTGGCGCAGAAAATGGGTATTCGCAAGATTGAGGCCCACGATAAGGGCGGCGTGATTGAGTTTGCCGAGAAAAACCATGTCGACCCGGTATGGCTGATCGGTTTACTGCAAAAATCGCCGCAGCATTTCCGGCTCGATGGCCCGACGCGCCTGAAGTTTTTCCAGGATCTCAACGAACGTAAAACCCGGATGGAGTGGGTGACGCAATTTATGACCCAGGTTCAGGAAAACGCGGTGGCATAACCGAAAGAAGCCCGGCGCAGCGCCGGGTTTTTACCTTCTGGCGAATAATTTACAAAATATTTCAATCCTCCAGGATTTCCCTGGACGGCGCTGGTCATACTTGCCTCTTCTACCCATTACAAAACCTTAACAATCATAGGGTTATTAATATGACTTCTTCATTGCGCATTTTTCGCTGGATCACCTGGTTTAGCGTTATCGCCACGCTGGCCGTCGCACTGCCCACGCGCGCCAATACCTACCCGCTACCGCCTGCGGGCAGCCGTTTGATAGGCGAAATCCAGTATCACGTGGTTGAGCCAGGCGGCGGCTCGCTGGAGGCTATCGCTAAACAGTACAACGTCGGTTTCCTGGCGCTGATGCAGGCCAACCCCGGCGTTGATCCGTATGTCCCGCGTGAAGGCAGCGTGCTGACCATCCCGCGCCAGATGCTGCTGCCGGATGCGCCGCGCGAAGGCATCCTGATCAACCTGGCGGAACTGCGTCTTTACTACTTCCCGCCGGGCACCAATAGCGTGACGGTGTACCCGATTGGCATCGGCCAACTGGATGGCGACACCCTGACGCCGACCATGAAAACCAGCGTCTCGCAAAAGCGCGCCAACCCGACCTGGACGCCGACCGCCAATATTCGCGCCCGCTATCTGAAGCAGGGCATTACCCTACCGGCGGTCGTGCCCGCCGGGCCGGATAACCCGATGGGGCATCACGCGATCCGCCTCGCGGCCTACGGCGGCGTTTATCTGCTGCACGGCACCAACGCCGATTTCGGCATCGGGATGCGCGTCAGCTCCGGCTGCATCCGCCTGCGTGATGATGATATCAAGCACCTGTTCAGCGTGGTGGATGTGGGCACGAAGGTGAACATCATTAACGAGCCACTGAAAATCTCCAGCGAGCCGGATGGCCGCCAGATTGTTGAGGTCCATCAGCCGCTGTCGAAGGATATCAACGACGATCCGCAAACCCTGCCGATCAACCTGAATGACGGTGCCCAGCGCTTCCGTACCCAGCCAACGGTCAATGGCGACGTAATGAACCACGCCATGGAGTTGCGCTCCGGGATGCCAGTAGACGTGACCCGCCATGGCGATGCCAGCACCCAGCAGGAAATCTAAAAAAATGGCCTCGCTTAGCGAGGCCATTTTGTTTTAAAGGGGATGGCGTTAGCGACCGGTCATGGTCAGGCCGCCTGGGATGGCTTTCTGCATGCGGTGCCAGATTTCACCACTCTCATGACCGTAGCGGCGCACGCTTTCATACACCTGGTCATGCAGACCTTCTTCACAGATCTTCGCCAGCCGATGGTAAAAACCTAACGCCAGGCTGCGCGCTTCCGGATTAGCAAAGTAGTGACGGCCAATGCGGGTATACAGCCCTTTCATCCCGTTGAGGATCAGGCCGTAAATCGGATTGCCCGAGGCAAACGCCAGCCCGCGAAAGATGTTGTAATCCAGGCTGGCAAACGCATCGGCGTGATCTTCCACTTCCGTCGCGGTAGCCAGCACTTCAAGCGCTTTATCCGGATGCTGGCGAAACGCGGTACGGATAAAAATGGTCGCGATATTGGTACGCACCGACAGCAGATTATCAATCAGCTGCGGGACACTTTCGTGATCGAGGCGCGCCAGCGTTTCAAGAATGTTCAGCCCGGACGTTTCCCAGAAGTTATTCACTTTGGTCGGTTTGCCGTGTTGAATGGTCAACCAGCCGTCACGCGCCAGACGCTGCAACACTTCACGTAGCGTGGTGCGGGTAACGCCGATTAACTCGGAGAGCTCACGTTCCGCCGGAAGGATCGTCCCCGGTGGGAAGCGATTATTCCAGATACTTTCAATGATGTACTCTTCAGCGAAACCCGCCGGGCTTTGCGCCTTTATAACCATAGTGAGATACCCATACACAGCATTTTACAAAATTCACTCATCATACCAGACGCATTTCCTGACAGATAGCGAAGTCTCAGGGGAAAAAGGGGATCGCGGTTTGCTTTTTATTAATTCCCGGCACGTTTAAAACCCTGTTTTAGCTTGCCTGGAACACACGTGAGCGCTAGGATTTTCCGTCGCCCCTACCCACACTTATTCTGAAGGAGTAAAAGCTTGACCATGGAAATGTCATTCGGACGCGCCCTTTACCGTAATTTTCTCGGTCAGTCTCCCGACTGGTACAAAGTGACACTGCTGTCATTTCTGGTACTTAATCCGATTCTCTTTTTCATCAGCCCGTTTGTTGCCGGGTGGTTTCTGGTCGCCGAATTCATTTTCACCCTGGCGATGGCGCTGAAATGCTATCCGCTACTGCCGGGCGGGCTGCTGGCTATTGAAGCGGTGATGATTGGCATGACCACGCCGGGCCATATCCGCGAAGAGATAAGCGCTAACCTCGAAGTGCTGTTACTGCTGATGTTTATGGTGGCAGGCATCTACTTTATGAAGCAGCTGCTGTTGCTGATTTTCACGAAACTGCTGCTGGGCATCCGTTCAAAGGTTTTGCTGTCGCTGGCATTCTGTTTCGCCGCCGCATTTTTATCTGCCTTCCTGGATGCGTTGACGGTGGTCGCGGTAGTGATCAGCGTTGCGGTAGGCTTTTACAGTATCTACCACCGCTACGCCAGCACCCGTCACGACAATGGCGATTTGCAGGATGACTCGACGCTCGAAGAAGACAGCCGCGCCAATCTGGAAAAATTCCGCGCATTTCTCCGCAGCCTGATGATGCATGCCGGGGTCGGCACCGCGCTCGGCGGCGTGATGACCATGGTGGGCGAGCCCCAGAACCTGATCATTGCCAAAGCCGCCGACTGGCACTTTGTCGATTTCTTGATTCGCGTTGCCCCGGTGAGCGTACCGGTGCTGTTCTGCGGCCTGGCAACCTGTTTTATCGTCGAGAAAATGCGCTGGTTTGGCTACGGCGAGTCGTTGCCGGAATCGGTACGCCAGGTACTGCGCGAGTTTGATGAAAAAAGCACCCGCGAGCGCACCCGCCAGGACAAAATGAAGCTGGTGGTTCAGGGGATTATCGCCGTCTGGCTGATCGTCGCGCTGGCCCTGCATCTGGCCGAGGTCGGCCTGATTGGCCTGTCGGTGATTGTTTTCGCTACCGCGCTGTGCGGCGTCACCGACGAGCATGCCATCGGCAAGGCCTTCACCGAAGCGCTGCCGTTTACCGCGCTGCTGACGGTATTTTTCGCCGTTGTGGCGGTGATAATCGACCAGAAACTGTTCTCGCCGATCATCACTTTTGTGCTGGAAGCCGCGCCGCATGCGCAGTTGTCGCTTTTCTACCTGTTTAACGGCCTGCTGTCGTCGATTTCCGATAACGTGTTCGTCGGCACAGTGTATATTAACGAAGCCAAAACGGCGCTGGAGCAAGGGCTTATCGATCGCAACCAGTTTGAACTGCTGGCGGTGGCGATTAACACCGGCACCAATTTACCGTCGGTGGCGACGCCTAACGGGCAGGCGGCGTTTCTGTTCCTGCTGACTTCGGCGCTGGCACCGCTGATTCGCCTGTCGTATGGCCGCATGGTGTGGATGGCGCTGCCTTATACTCTGGTGCTCACCTTAACGGGGCTGGCCTGTGTTGAATATATCTTGATGCCCGCCACAGAGTGGATGCTGGCGCATGGCTGGATCGCGACACTCTGATTATCATGGCCCGCGAAATGAATAAATATCAAAGCGCCTTCCTCAGCAGGCGCTTTTAAATGATGAATATCTGATTAATTTGTTATTTTTATTGTCCTTAGTGGCGTGCCAGGCGAATTCGTTTACACTGCCCTCTCGACGCATACAGCAGGGAATTTGATTATGTTGCGATATTTAAACCAGTGCTCCCACGGCCGCGGCGCATGGCTTCTGATGGCCCTTACGGCGTTTGCCCTTGAACTGGTTGCGCTGTGGTTTCAGCATGTGATGAAGCTGCAGCCGTGCGTGTTATGCATTTATGAGCGCTGCGCGTTGTTCGGTATTATGGGCGCGGGGCTCCTCGGCGCAATCGCACCCAAATCGCCCTTACGTTTAGTCGCGATTGGCGTGTGGATTTACAGTGCATGGCAGGGCGTGGCGCTGGCCTATGAACACACCATGATGCAATTGCACCCCTCGCCGTTTGTCACCTGCGATTTCGCGGCGCGTTTCCCGAGCTGGCTGCCGCTGGATAAATGGCTGCCGCAGGTTTTCGTCGCCAGTGGCGATTGCTCGGTACGTCAGTGGGAATTTTTATCGCTGGAGATGCCGCAGTGGCTGCTGGGGATTTTCGCGGCTTATCTGGTCATCGCGCTGCTGGTGCTGATCGCCCAGCCGTTTAAACCGCGCAAACGCGATCTGTTTGGGCGCTACTAATTAAGCGACATCGAATGCCCTGAAGCCTGGCTTCGGGGCATTTTTTTGCCCTGAACTCAGAACAGCGCAAACAACAGCGCCACAGGGAAACTCATCGGCCAGGTCGCGCCGATTAATGCCGCGCTCAGCAATTTAATCCGTACCCTATCTTTGGCAATGAAGAACGTCACCACGGCGGCGAGGCTCGCCATCACGATGTAAAACACCCACATTTTTTGATACAGCGTCATAGAAACTAGCGATCCGTTGAATAAACGGGCGGCACTATGCGCGGATTTATCTCTGACATCAAGTTGATTAACGTACCCGCAGCATTTCTACCACTAAATTTCCGGTTATATTCAACAAAAAACCGCCTGCTAAGAGGCGGTTGTATGTCGTTCCCGACATTTAGTGTGACGGTTCCGAAGCCTGTTGGCTCTGTTGTTGCAGGATCCTGAAGATCTGGTCTTTCAGGTGCAGTTTCTCTTTTTTGAGCCGGGCGACCTCCTCGCAATAACCCCTGCCATTTGCGCCTTCACGGCGGCTTATTTCCTGGTCCAGGGCATTATGCTTCTCGACGAGCGATTCGAAACGCGGATGTTCAGCTTTGAGGCGGGGAATTAAATCACGGTACTCTGGGAACATAGGCCTTCCTCTGTAAAGTGGATGACGGTGCCGCCTTTGCAGGCGACACGTTCACTCTACGACTTTTTGCTGAGACCGGGCAAAGAGAATGGCGGTTTTGTGAGCAGGGTCCGGCTGGTTAGCACATTGTGAATTTGCGTTAGGGTTACTGCGCCCAGTCAGGCTTATTAAGGATGTGATCCTGCCAGTCGCGCACCGTGGATTCTTTCACCGCGATATTACGCACGGAAATCCGTTCGGCATGCATCGCTGCTTTGGAGCCGGTACGCAGCGGGTGCCAGACCGGCAGATCTTTCCCTTCCGCCAGCAGGCGGTAGGCGCAGCTCGGCGGCAGCCACTCAAAGGTTGGCAGGTTTTCGCGGGTCAGCTTGATGCAGTCCGGCTCATACTCAAAGCGGCGCTCGTAGTTGCGGCACTGGCAGGTTTTGATATTGAGCTGCTTACAGGCGACGTTGGTGAAGTAGATTTCATCGGTATCTTCGTCCATCAGCTTGTGCAGGCAGCACTGGCCGCAGCCGTCGCACAGGGATTCCCATTCCGCGTCGCTCATTTCATCGAGAGTTTTTTGTTGCCAGAAAGGTATATCGCTCATGCCAGGGCCCGCCGCTAAAAGTAAGCGCACCTTATAAACACTATCGGCCCCGGATGCAAGTTTTGCCGCCCCGAACGAGGCGGCAGAAGGGTTACAGGACGCGTGTGGTCAGGGTGCGATCGTTAAAGGTAATTTCCAGTTCGTCGCCGCTCGCCAGCGGCCCGACGCCTTCTGGCGTGCCGGTCAGCACAATATCCCCGGCGCGCAGGGTAAAGTAGCGACTCATATAGGCAATCAATGGAATGATTTTATGGATCATGTCTTTGGTATTGCCGTTCTGCCGCACTTCGCCGTTGACCTTCAGGCCCAGCGCTACATTCTGCGGATCGCAGCCAAATTCCGCCGCCGGAATAAAGCCGGAAATCGGGCAGGCGTTATCAAAGCCTTTGGCTTTTTCCCACGGGTGACCGCCCTTTTTCATTTTCGACTGCACGTCACGCAGCGTCAGATCCAGCGCGACGCCATACCCGGCGATGGCTTTGCTGACGTGGTCTTCGGTTGCCTGTCGCAGGGTCGAGCCAATCAGTACCGCCAGCTCCACTTCATGGTGTACCGATCCCAGCCCCTGAGGCAGTACCAGCGGCTGGCGTATATCGCACAGCGCGGTTTCCGGTTTGATAAACAGTACCGGCTCATCAGGCGGCGTGCTACCCATCTCCTGAATATGTTTGCTGTAGTTGCTGCCCACGCAAACCACTTTATTCACCGGAAAATCCAGCAGCGCCCCTTGCCAGTTATGGTGTTGATACATGATGTTCCCTCTGCGTTGTACGGTATGATTATTTTTTGGCCGGTGCGTTATCGTCGTTGCGCATGATTGCGTCGGCCATCATGCCAATACTGATAGCAAAATAGTAAGAACGATTCCATGTCATCAGCGTACGGAAATTTTGCAACGCCATAAATCCCCTGTTCTGACCATCATCTGGAATGACGATCCAGGCGTTTTGCTGCCCATCGGGCTGGCGTGTGTTTTGTGGGAAGGTCACGCCAAGCGCCTGCCACTGGGCAACGGTTTTACGCTGTGCCGTTTTGGTCCCGGCTAACGCGGTATCGAAATCAGCAGGCAGTGTGACTTGCTGGCCCCACTCCCCGCCGCGCTTCCAGCCTTCGCTCGCCAGATAGTTGGCGCTGGAGGCGAACACGTCGTTAATGTTATTCCAGATATCCATTTTACCGTCACCGTCGCCATCAGCGCCGTAGCGTAAGTAAGAGCTCGGCATAAACTGGTTTTGCCCCATCGCACCCGCCCAGGAGCCTTTCATCTGGCTGGCTTCGATATGCCCTTCATCCACCATCTTCAACGCCGCGATCAGCTCCTTAGTAAAGAAAGCTTCGCGACGCCCTTCAAAAGCCAGGCTCGCCAGGGCAGAGAAAATATCTTCGTCACCCTGCACTTTGCCGAAACGGCTTTCCAGCGCCCAGAGCGCGACCAGATACTGCGGCTGAACGCCGTAACGTTGCTCGGTGCGGCGCAGGATTTGCTGATGGGTGCGCATCTGGGTACGCGCTTCCGCGACTTTTTCAGGAGTAATCACGCGATTGAGATAGTCATCCAGCAGCACTTTTTGCTCGGGCTGGTTTTGATCGGATTTCACCACATGCTCGACAAAGTGGATGGTGGCGAACGCCTGGTTAACCGTGGTTTCGCGAATGCCCTGCTGGCGCGCCTCGCGCTTGAGTTTCTCGACAAATTCCGAAAAGCCGTCGGGCTGGGCGGTTTGCGGTGCCTGCTGGGCGGCAGCGGCGGGCGACGAGGTTGCAGGGGTGGGGTCAGGCAACTGAGGGGTGGCGTGAAGATAACCCGCGAAAAGACAACTAAAAAGCGTTAACGCACTGACGGCAGATTTCATAGGATTTCCCGGCTCATTGATCACAGGTTATCGTGCTTAATGTAGCCAGGAAATCCTCATCGCGTGTTGCGAAACTTATTTTTTGCTTTGCATTTCACGGTGCTGCTTTAACAAATCCTCCGGCGGCGGCGGAATTTGTAAATAAAAGCCCTGCTCCGTTAATGCCTTTTTAACTTTTTCCAGATCGGCAAAGGCTAATTTCTTTCTTCCATCAAGGGGAAATAACATCGCCAGCACGGGTTGACCGAAACTCTGCATCAAATCTTCCGGTACACGTGAAAAATCGTCCTTTTTTTCTACATAAAGATAAGTTTGATCGCGTTTGGCACTTCGATAAATTGCACAAAACATAGTTTTTACTCTGATTTCGCCGGGTGGTGACTTGCCTGAATATAGCCAGGACTATAACATGCCTCGAGGGTTTCGGAATATCATCCCACCGTTGTGGGGATTATAACTGAATTGAGTAAGGCCAGGATGTCAAACACGCCCATCGAGCTTAAAGGCAGTAGTTTCACGTTATCAGTGGTTCATTTGCATGATGCGCACCCTGAGGTGATTCGCAAAGCACTGGAAGATAAAATTGCTCAGGCACCGGCCTTTTTAAAAAACGCGCCCGTGGTGGTCAATATTTCAAATCTGGAAGGCAAGCTTAACTGGCAGGCATTACATGATGTCGTGCTGGCAAGCGGCCTTCATCTGGTCGGCATTAGCGGCTGCAAAGATGACGCGCTCAAGGCTGAAATCAGCCGGGCCGGCATTGCGTTGCTGACCGAAGGCAAAGACAAACCCGCACGTCCCGTTTCTCCTCCCGCTCCCGAACCTGTTGCGACACCCATCACAAAAACGCGCTTAATTGATCTACCGGTACGTTCCGGGCAGCGAGTTTATGCGCCAAATTGTGATTTGATAGTCACTAACCACGTGAGCGCTGGCGCGGAGCTTATCGCCGATGGCAATATTCATGTCTACGGCATGATGCGCGGACGGGCACTGGCCGGAGCCAGTGGCGATCGGGATGCGCAAATATTTTGCACTAGCCTTGCGGCGGAGCTGGTCTCCATTGCGGGGGTTTACTGGCTGAGCGATCAAATCCCAGCCACTTATTCTGGCAAGGCGGCACGTCTGCAACTCGCGGAAAACGACTTGACCATTCAACCATTAAATTAAGCCCTTTTAACAAGGAATTCCTTTATGGCACGCATTATTGTTGTTACTTCGGGTAAAGGGGGCGTTGGGAAGACCACCTCCAGCGCGGCCATCGCTACGGGTTTGGCCCAGAAGGGAAGAAAAACCGTTGTTATCGATTTCGATATCGGCCTGCGTAATCTTGACCTGATCATGGGGTGTGAACGTCGTGTCGTATACGATTTTGTTAACGTCATTCAGGGCGATGCTACGCTGAATCAGGCGCTGATCAAAGATAAGCGCACCGAGAATCTCTATATTCTCCCCGCCTCGCAGACCCGCGATAAAGACGCGCTGACCCGCGACGGCGTAGGTAAAATTCTTGATGAACTCAAAAGCATGGACTTTGAGTTTGTGGTTTGCGACTCACCGGCAGGCATCGAAAGCGGCGCGCTGATGGCGCTCTATTTCGCCGATGAAGCGGTGATCACCACTAACCCGGAAGTCTCCTCAGTGCGCGACTCTGACCGCATTCTGGGCATTCTGGCGTCCAAATCCCGCCGCGCTGAGAACGGCGAAGCGCCGATTAAAGAGCATTTGCTGCTGACCCGTTACAACCCGGGCCGCGTTAATCGTGGCGACATGCTGAGCATGGAAGATGTGTTAGAGATCCTACGCATTCCTTTGGTAGGCGTGATCCCGGAAGATCAGTCAGTGTTGCGCGCATCTAACCAGGGCGAGCCGGTGATCCTCGATCAGGATTCCGACGCGGGTAAAGCGTATGCCGACACCATTGAGCGTCTGCTTGGAGAAGAACGTCCTTTCCGCTTCATTGAAGAAGAGAAGAAAGGTTTCCTCAAACGCCTGTTCGGAGGATGATTTATGGCATTACTCGACTTTTTTCTTTCGCGTAAAAAGAATACCGCCAGTATCGCGAAAGAACGTTTACAGATCATTGTCGCGGAGCGCCGCCGCAGTGATTCAGAACCGCATTATTTGCCGCAGTTGAAGCGCGATATTCTGGAAGTGATTTGCAAATATGTGCAGATCGATCCGGAAATGGTCACCGTGCAGCTGGATCAAAAAGGCGATGATATTTCGGTGCTGGAACTTAACGTAACGCTACCGGAAGCGGAAGAAACAAAATAGCCTTTAAGAGCACTCTTATTTCTTTTGGAAATTGCTCAATGCTGTTATTTATCTTTTGCCAGGCCAATATAAAAAAACCCTGTGAATATTCACAGGGTTTTTTGTTAATAACGACTTAATAGCTCTTTTAGTTGCACCGCTAATAATTCGCCACGCCAACCGCTAATTAATTCCGGCAGCATTGCTTTTGGTTTAAGCTGCCAGTGCCAGTTTAATAACTGATTTATTTGCCGACGCGATGCAAGCAGTTCCGCACTCACGCCTTTCGCTTCGCTGGTTGCCTGTACCAGTGCTTTGATCTCTTTAAATACTTTCCGATAACCGGGCATATCAACCAGATTGGCAATCGGCTCGGGGAGATCGGATTCCGGCAACGCCTGCGCCTGCGCCACTAAGGCCAGCAACGTTTTACCATGAAAGCGAATTTCACTGCCCGACAGCCCCAGGCTATCCAGTTCTCCGAGCGATGTCGGCATATAGCGCGCCACCTGCCAGAGATGCTCTTCGCGCACCACAAAGTTCAGCGCCAGATCGCGTTCGCGGGCTTTTTTCAGCCGCCATGCCGCCAGCAGCTTTAAACACGCCAGTTGGCGGGTGCGCAACTGCCAGGCGTTGCCGATATCGCGCCAGACTTCTTCCGGATCTGCTTGTTCGCTGCGGCGCGCCATCATCAGGCGGCACTCGTCCAGCGCCGCTTCCAGCCAGCCGGATTCACGCGTTTTCTCCACTAACTGAGTGGCGATCGGCAACAGATACCAGACGTCCGCCGCCGCGTAGTCACACTGACGTTCGGTCAGCGGGCGCGCCAGCCAGTCGGTGCGCGATTCACTTTTATCCAGCGCGATGCCGGTGAAACTCTCCACCAGCGCCGCAAACCCGCAAGACAGCGCATGGCCGGAGAAAGACGCCAGAATTTGGGTGTCGATAAACGGCTCCGGCATCATGCCAAATGCGTTCAGGAACACTTCAAGATCTTCGCTCCCGGCATGGAGGAATTTAGTGACGTTAACGTCCTGCAACAGTGCTTTGAAGGGTGCCCACTCGGTGATAGTCAACGGGTCGATCAGCGAAACCTGCTCGCCGTCATACAGCTGGATAAGCCCCAGTTGAGGATAATAGGTGCGGGTACGGACGAATTCGGTGTCCAGCGCCAGTGCCGGATGACGACGCGCCGCTTCGCAGCAGGCGGCCAGCGCGTCGTTGGTGGTGATCATCTGATAATTCAAATTACTTTCTCTTTGGTTTGCGCCAAAAAAAACGCCGGTTAACCGGCGTTTGGCGACTTTCTCGGAGCTCAGGCGTTATTGTTGCCTGGCTTGCGTGCTTCGTCACGCAGTTCTCGTCGTAAAATCTTCCCAACGTTGGATTTCGGGAGCTCATCGCGGAATTCTACCAGCTTCGGCACCTTGTATCCGGTCAGATGACGGCGGCAGAAGGTAATTAGCGACTCTTCACTCAGCGCCGGGTCTTTCTTCACCACGAAGATTTTCACGGTTTCGCCGCTGGCTCCGGACGGGACGCCCACCGCTGCCACTTCGCTGACGCCGGTATGTTGCATCACCACGTCTTCAATTTCATTAGGATAAACGTTAAATCCTGACACCAGGATCATATCTTTTTTGCGATCCACGATGCGCAGGAACCCTTCATCGTCCATTACCGCGATATCGCCGGTGGCCAGCCAGCCGTCCTTGATGATTTCATCGGTGGCGTCCGGGCGCTGCCAGTAGCCTAACATCACCTGCGGCCCGCGGATGCACAGCTCGCCCGGCTCGCCGTGCGGCACTTCGTTGCCCTCGTCGTCGATAAGCTTCGCTTCCGTAGAAGGCACCGGCAGGCCGATGCTGCCGCTGTGGTAATCGATGTCGTGCGGGTTAACGCTCACCAGCGGCGAGCACTCGGTCAGGCCGTAGCCCTCCAGCAAAAATTGCCCGGTGAGTTTTTCCCAGCGCTCCGCCACTGCCTGCTGAACCGGCATCCCGCCGCCCGCAGAGAGATGCAGTGTAGAAAAATCGAGCTGGTGGAATTCTTTGTTGTTCAGCAGCGCGTTAAACAGGGTATTAACGCCGGTCATGGCGGTGAACGGGTATTTCGCCATCTCTTTCACCAGCCCCGGAATATCGCGCGGGTTGGTGATCAGCAGGTTCTGGCCGCCGAGTTCGATAAACAGCAGGCAGTTCATGGTCAGCGCGAAGATGTGATACAGCGGCAGCGGCGTGATCACAAACTCTTTACCCTGGAACAGCAGCGGCCCGTAGGTGGCTTTCACCTGCTCGAGGTTGGCGAGCATATTGCGATGGGTCAGCATCGCGCCTTTGGCAACGCCGGTGGTGCCGCCGGTGTATTGCAGGAAGGCAAGATCGTTGCCGGTCACTTCCGGCTTGATGTACTGCATCCGATAGCCGTTGTGCAGCGCGCTGCGAAACGATATGGCATCCGGCAGATGGTATTTCGGCACCAGACGCTTGATGTATTTAACGACAAAGTTGACCAGCGTACCTTTGGCGGTGGAGAGCTGGTCGCCCATGCGGGTCAGGATCACGTGCTTAACCTGGGTGCGGTCAACCACTTTTTCCAGGGTATGGGCAAAGTTGGACACGATCACAATGGCGCTGGCACCGCTGTCGTTCAGCTGGTGTTCCAGTTCGCGCGGGGTGTACAGCGGGTTAACGTTCACCACGATCATCCCGGCGCGCAAAATGCCAAACAGCGCCACCGGATATTGCAGCAGGTTAGGCATCATCAGCGCGACGCGATCGCCCTTCTGCAATCCCAGCCCTTCCTGGAGATAGGCGGCGAACGCTCGGCTGCGCTCTTCCAGCTTACGGAAGGTCATCACCTCGCCCATATTAATAAACGCGGGCTGGTCGGCGTAACGCGTCACGGCCTGCTCAAACAGTTCTACCAGGGATTGATAACGATCGGGGTCGATTTCAGCCGGAACATCGGCCGGATAACGGTTAAGCCAAACCTTCTTCAATGCATCACCTCTGAAAGTAGTATTCGTCGTCATCGCAACCCCAATAATAAAAACATGCCGTTAACATAATATTAACTCAGCGTACCAGTTTATTAATTAGGCTGATTTAAGGATGCGAAGCGCGTCACTATTTATTTTTCTTATGTCCTGAAAACAAACAGACAGCGGACCTGCCGCTGTCTGTTATTACCGCAAAACAAAGGGTTACTCGGTCACAATGGTCTGGACCTGAGCCGGGCCGGGATTATACCAGCCCCATGGGCCATAACCATAGCGCCACGGGTACGGGCCGAACCAGGGATCGATGGGTTGCGGCGGCATCACCACCTGTTGAGTAATATGCCAGCGTTTATAACCCGTCACATCCATGGTCATAAATTTATACGGCGTTGCGCCGACTTTACCGTCTACTGCGCCGGTGATGGTACCGAGTACCGTCACCAGTTGCCCGCGAAAGTCCACCGGGTCGAGGAAGCCGTTCACGTCGGCAAAAATGCGTCCGCGAGAGGGTTCACCCAGCACCGGGCGCGCGCCGCTGTCGAGCGGCACGGTGGCGATTTCCAGCCGGGTTTTGCCCTGTTGATTCTGGATACTCACCACTTTGCCGCCAAAACGCGCTTCCTGACCAACGTACAGGCGCGGTGCGTCCATCACGGCAGCCAGATCCTGCTGGGGTATCTGGCTGGAGCCTTTGATGGCGTCCGGGATCGTGACGCATCCGGAGAGCGCCAGCGCGCCTATCGCCACCAGCCATATGCGAAACATCGTTTTTTGCATCGCCATTGTTGACTCCTTAACCCGACGCGCCGCGTCAGGCGATTACGCTCTGCCTGGCAATTTTTTCCAGGCGACTTCATTGCGCAGATAAACCGGTTCGGCCTGTTCAACCGGCACCGTTTTCTGTTGTTCAAAATCCCGTGCCGCCAGCGGCAGCATGTCTTCAGCGGCGGGCAGTTGAATGCCGCCGTCAACCAGGGTCACGCTGCTGCCGTTAGCCATTTCCGGCCAGGCCTGCCAGCCAGTACCGACCGTCGCCCATTCTCCGCTTAATTCCATCAACCGGGCGTTAACCGCTTCCGGCTTTAATACGGCTTCAGTGTGTTCGCCGTGCCAGACGCCGTGCTCATCGCGCTGGTACTCTGCCCAGTAGACTTCGCCCATGCGCGCATCGATGGCGGCCAGCACGCGCGTCGCGCCGGTTTTGCGGTACGCGCCCTGCGCCATGGTGGCGAGCGTCGACACGCCAATCATCGGCAGTTCTGCGCCCAGCGCCAGGCCCTGGGCGATGCCGATGCCAATGCGCACGCCGGTAAAACTCCCGGGGCCGCGGCCAAACGCCAGCGCGTCAATCTGAGACAAGGAAACGGCGCACTGGTTCAGAAGTGTCTGAACCAGCGGCAAAATTCGTTGGGTGTGCTCACGTTGGCATAGCTCGAAATGAGCATGAGTGGTGTCGTTATCCTGAAGCGCTACGGAACAGGCTTCGGTGGCGGTGTCTATGGCCAGAATTCGCATATCTTTTCGCACTCTCGCGAGGTGGGGTCATGTAAAAATGGCGCGCATCTTACCATAGTCTGGCACAAATTACTCCGTCACGGGGGTGGCGAGAAACGCGGCGGCACGAGTAATGTCGCGGGTGCGCGGCGCGGGCGGCAGGCTCGCCAGGAACACTGCGCCATACGGGCGCATCACCAGCCGGTTGTCGCAGATCACCAGCACGCCGCGGTCGTCGACGTCGCGGATCAAACGTCCGACGCCCTGCTTCAGGGTGATGACCGCATCCGGCAGTTGCACTTCGTCAAACGGATCGCCGCCGCGCAGGCGACAATCCTCCATGCGCGCTTTGAGCAGCGGATCGTCCGGCGAGGTAAACGGCAGTTTATCGATGATCACCAGCGACAGCGTATCGCCGCGTACGTCCACGCCTTCCCAGAAGCTGCTGGTCGCCACCAGCAGGGCATTGCCTGCCTCAACAAACTGTTGCAGCAGCTGGCCTTTGCTGGTTTCGCCCTGCAAGAGCACCGGCAGCGTCAGCATGGCGCGGAACTGCTCCGCCAGATCGCGCATCATGGCGTGGGAGGTGCAGAGCATAAAGCAGCGCCCGTTATTGGCCTCGATCATCGGTTTCAGCATTCTGGCCAGATGACGCGCTGCGCCGGGCTGGTTGGCCATCGGCAGGCCGCGCGGCACGCAGAGCAGCGCCTGCTTCTGGTAATCAAACGGGCTGGGCAACAGCAGAGTTTCCGCTTTGCTGATGCCTAAGCGATCGGTGAAGTGGTGCAAATCATCATTCACCGACAGCGTGGCGGAGGTGAAAACCCAGGTGCCGGATTTTTGCGCCATCACGTCGGTAAACTTATCCGCCACGTTCAGCGGGGTCAGCGCCAGGGTGAAGTGGCGCGAATTGCATTCGTACCAGTAGCTGAAGCCCGGCGTATTGATCTCTTTGAGCCGCTTCAGGCGAGCGCGATACAGAGTAGCGCGTTCGAATGCCGCATCCAGCAGCGCCGAGCGCCCCAACGACAGTTTCGCCACGTCGTAGCACAGCTCCAGCGCATCATCAAGCAGTACCAGCGCCCGCTGGATGGTGGGGTCGGCCAGCAGTTCGCGCAAATTACCGCGAAAGCCCGGCTCTCCCAGTTGCAGACGGAAATCCTGCGCGCGCTGGGCCAGCCGGTCGGCGCATTTTTGCAGCTGCTGGGTGTCTTTGACTTCAGTGCGGTAAGCGATAGTGATGTCTTTTGCCAGATCCTGAAGCTGGCGGCTGGACAGCGACTGGCCGAAATACTGGCTGGCGATATCCGGGATCTGGTGCGCTTCATCGAAAATGGTGACGTCCACTTCCGGGATCAGCTCGGCGAAGCCGCTCTCCTTTACCACCATATCGGCCATAAACAGATGATGGTTGACCACCACCACGTCGGCCTCCATGGCGTTTTTACGCGCTTTTACCACAAAGCAGTCTTTATACAGCGGGCAGTCGGCCCCGAGGCAGTTATCGTTGGTACTGGTGACCAGCGGCCAGACCGGGGCGTCTTCCGCCACGCTGGCGCAGGTGCTGATATCACCGTCATAGGTTTGATTGGCCCAACTGCGCAACAGGATCACGTCGCTCAGGGTTTGCACCGGCAGATCGCCCCCGGCCAGCGCCTGCTGTTCCAGACGCTCGAGGCACAAATAGTTAGAGCGCCCTTTGAGCAGCGCCAGTTTGCCTTTGTAGTCCAGGGCGCGGGCAACGGTGGGCAAGTCGCGGCTGTAGAGCTGATCCTGAAGGGCCTTTGAACCGGTAGAGATGATGACTTTTTTTTCCGAGCGCAGCGCAGGGGCAAGATAGGCGTAGGTTTTACCGGTGCCGGTTCCCGCTTCGACCACCAGCGGGGTTTGCGTCTCGATCGCTTTCGCCACGGCCTGCGCCATCAAACGCTGCGGTTCACGCGGTTTAAAGCCCGGTATCGCTTTTGCCAGTTGCCCGTCGGTTGCGAAATCGTCCGTCACATTTTCTTCAGCCACACTGATGTCCGTCACACTACCCCCTGGATAAATTGCCAGTGATTATGTCAGGGGCGCGCGGCTTTCGCCAGCCTAAGAGATGACGCGGCGCTCACGATATGGCAGTCTGGCACTCTTTCAAAACCATAAGGACATAACGATGACAATCCTTCGCATCAACCCGGAAGCCCGCTGGTCCGACGCCGTGATTTACAACCAGACCCTCTACTATACCGGCGTGCCGGAAAATACCGATGCCGATGCGCGTGCCCAGACCGCGGATATTCTGGCGCAGATTGATGAAATGCTGCAGGCCCAGGGCAGCGACAAAACCCGCATTCTCGACGCGACGATTTTTCTCGCCGATCGCGCCGATTTCGCGCAGATGAATGAAGCCTGGGACGCCTGGGTGGCAGCCGGTCACGCGCCGGTGCGTTGCACCGTCGAAGCAAAACTGATGAAGCCGCAATACAAGGTGGAAATTAAGATTATTGCGGCGGTGTAAAGCGCTTTGCAAGCGAGTATGCATTTACTCGCTTGCTACTCACTACAGCGCCGGCGACTATATGCATTTCCAGCCCGCACCATCAAAAATTATTTTTTTAACGCGCCGCGGTTTTTGCAAAATCGCAATTGCGCCCTGAGTATCAATACGTGCGACATATCTTTGCTGCAACGCATCGCGATTATAACAGCGGGTTATTTTGGGCTGGCGCGGTGTACACCAGTGCGGAATTGATAATACATCTCCGGCAACATCTACCGTACCATCGATCCAGACATCGCCACCAGCCCGGTTGATAGTACTTTCACCGCCCAGCGATTCACATATTTTGACATTAAAAACATTACCCGGCACAACTTTTTGCGAGTTAGTCATATTTGAATATGTCATTATGTCGCTATTTGATAAGCATGAGACTATATCAAGTGTAGTGAAATCCTCAGATGCTTGATCTTTTTTTAACAATTGATAATTGTTACTTTTATCAGAAATAATGTGAATATCAAATGAAATCCTGTCAACCTGCCCATTAACTCCGCAGACCACCAAAGTATTATAAAGTGCATTATCTACTGATAAAAACTCACTTTGGTAAATGAAATTATCGAACCAGACATTTCCGACAGTCCCATTCTCCAGATACAGAACGGCATTTTCTCCGCCGTTGTAATAACCGGGCGACGTTGTTAACAATCTGGATATTTTTGATTTAATAACAGACAACTGATTTACGTTTCCGGAAAACAAGTACACATCTGCACTTCCCGGATAAATCGTAGTGGCATGAAGATGAGTGATCTCCAGATTATCAATTCCCGTAGCGGAACTCATCGCCCAGTAATTGCCAAGGCGGATAATATGTTTAAGAAAACACCCTTCAACTCCTGCGATATCAATATTTCTGATTGTTTTATCATCTGAAAAATAAAGACCGATGCCAACCATACTCCATGTCTGATTTTGTTGTTCGCTGCGTAAATTTCTTACCGTTACGCTCTCAACATCACGACCCTGGCCTGGATTGAAAATACTATATTCCTGCACCGTGGCTCGTGAGGCAGAAATGCCGATCATATCATCATTAGTATAACCATGAAGATTCATGATTAAGATATCGCGCGTTGCGACACCCGTAATCCCATCGCCGTTGAGGCCAATACCGCTTTGGCTGATAATACTGATATTCGAAAAACTGGCTGTATCGCACAGGAAATGTGCAATCCCCCAACTTTCGGGATCAACAATTTTAACATTGTCGACAATTAACTCTTTTATTCGATCAAACATCAGACAGAAGCCGGGATAATTATCTTTATAATCATAAATATCACCCCAGACTTTATCTTTGGTTACGCGATCATAGCGTCTGGCTTGCCCTCCACGCTTATTGCCATCAAAAGTCGCATTTCTTATAACAACCCGCCCTGAAATAACATCGCTGGTTTTCTGGTTGGCGAGCAAATATTTGGACGCACCATTCTGAAGTTTAATTACATTATCGCAAAAATCGATTTCTGTATTGTCTGGTATCAGTAAACTCTCTTTGCCCACCAACAATAGGCCATTAACATATGGAACAATAACTCGCCCAGACCTGCTACCTTTGGCTTTGATGGTTTTATTAAACGCATCACTAATGTCTTTTTCCGGCCCGTAATCCCCACCGTGATCGCCAACAATCCATTCTTTGGGTTCGATTACTTGCATATGACTAAACGCAGATGATGCCGCAGCACCTACTAATCCTGCCCCACCAAAGGCTAACAGACCTCGCCTGGAAAATTCCATGTTTACTCCTGGGGTTAGCATATTAAAATGATACTAAATTATTTTAATTGTCTATATCACTTTGCCCTAATATTTTATTGTGTAAAAACGCACATAATAATCTCACATTTAAATCAATTAATATTGTACATTAGCCTACGCATAATTCTCACTCAATAAAAATATCAATGGTGATAGCAAAGCTATAGTCCACTAACATAAAACATACTATTGAATAATTCGTTGCATTTATTTGATATAGTTTATAAATTTAATCGGTATGCATAGGAAAAACATATGGAAAACGTGTATTATGTCACAGAAAGTAAAGAAATAAATTTAGATCAAACTCTTAAAACCATAAATCCACCTGATATATTTTCAACAAGTGTTAAAGGTGATGTATTCATGCTAACTCTTTCTTTGGGGGTTCTCAATTACAATATCGAGTCAGATACGCTATTAAAAATTGAGTTAATCAATAGTTATCATGACAACTCTGGCGGTTCTGCACAATACTTAACCATTAAACCAGCAGATGGAAACCTTCCTGTCCTTATTAATTTATCTCCTGTTGAATATTCCGTGTTACAGGATGGTATTAATCCTTTAGATCAAAAAGTAGTTCACATCGCTATCAATGTTGTCAGTGGTCATCTGACTAAAGCAACGATGACAACCCGTAGCGTATGGCAAAAGATTAACTGGATTAACATGAATAAATGACGCTGACGCGCCATTTAATGTGTTTCAGCTCATATAACCTGCTGTTGGCGTAGCATGTACTACTCGTCTTCATCCTCAAAACGGGCGACGATACGGTCGCCCTTATGAGTCGCGCGAATTTCTTCCGCCACCTGGGCGATAGCCTGGCCGCTGCTTAAACCCTGCGCCATCAGTTCCTGAATCCGCTCGACTGCCTGCTGCTGCTGTTCATGGGTGAGTGAAGGTAATCCTGCAAACATGGTTGACTCCTGTTACATTGCTGGCGGTTATTATTTCACGTTGCCCCGATTGCGCCAACCACGGCGCGCAGGCAACCCGTGTTGATGAGTTTAGCGATGCAAACAATCCACTGCTCCGGCCTGAAGTCGGTTACGCTGCCCTGGCAATCTGATGCGCTGTTGACCCGTTTTGCCCCCCTGCACCACCAGCCCTGGGCGATGCTGCTGCATTCCGGTTTTGCCGATCATGCCCATAACCGGTTTGATATTTTGGTGGCCGACCCGAAAATCACCCTGCAAACCGTCGGTTGCTCGACCGTTATTGATACCGGCGACAAGATTCAGACCTCTAATGAATGCCCGTTAGCGCTGTTGAAGTCGGCGCTGGCGTCGCTGAAGATTCATCCTGACGCTGCCTCTGACCTGCCTTTCCAGGGCGGCGCGCTGGGATTGTTCGGCTACGATCTCGGGCGACGCTTCGAAAAGCTGCCAGTGATAGCCGGGCAGGACGTTAACGCGCCCGATATGGCGGTGGGGATTTACGACTGGGCGCTGATTGCCGATCACCATCGCCAGACCCTGACGTTGCTGAGCTGGGATGACGCCGAAGCGCGCCTCGCCTGGCTGGAACAGCAGTGCGGGCCGCAGACTGCACCGTTTGAACGCACCTCCGACTGGTCCGTCAATATGAGCCGCGAGGAATACGGTGCCAAATTCCGTCAGATTCAGGCCTGGCTGCAAAGCGGCGACTGTTATCAGGTCAATCTGGCGCAGCGTTTTCAGGCGACCTATCAGGGGGATGAGTGGCAGGCGTTTTTGCAGCTCAATGCCGCCAATCGCGCGCCGTTCAGCGCCTTTTTGCGCTTGCCGGAACAGGCGATTCTCAGCCTGTCGCCGGAGCGCTTTATTTTGCTGCAAGGCGATCAAATCCAGACGCGGCCCATCAAAGGCACGCTGCCGCGCCTGGCCGATGCTGAGCAAGATGCCTTGCAGGCGCAAAAGCTGACCGCATCGCCCAAAGACCGGGCGGAAAATTTAATGATTGTCGATCTGCTGCGTAACGATATCGGACGCGTCGCGGTGCCGGGCAGCGTCAAAGTGCCGGAGCTTTTTGTGGTGGAGCCTTTCCCGGCGGTGCACCATCTGGTGAGCACGATTACCGCTACCCTGCCCGCGCATCTTCATGCCACCGATCTGCTGCGCGCCAGTTTCCCCGGTGGATCGATTACCGGCGCGCCGAAGGTGCGGGCGATGGAGATTATCGAAGAACTGGAGCCCCAGCGGCGTAACGCCTGGTGCGGCAGCATCGGCTACATCAGTTTCTGCGGCAATATGGATACCAGCATCACCATCCGCACCGTAACCGCGCAGGACGGGACGCTGTACTGCTCGGCGGGCGGCGGCATCGTGGCGGACAGCGACGAAGCGGCGGAATATCAGGAAACTTTTGATAAAGTTAATCGTATCCTTAATCACCTGTGAAGGAGCCCCATGAGCAATCCGCCGATGACGCTGGACAGTTTTTTAGCCCGTTTTCAGTTATTACGCCCGGAGATTAGCCGCCATTCGATTAATCAGCGCCAGGCCGCAGTGCTGGTGCCGATTGTGCGCCGCCCGGTTCCCGGTTTGCTGCTCACCCAGCGTTCAACGCGGATGCGTAAACACGCCGGACAAGTGGCGTTCCCCGGCGGCGCACGCGATCCCGAGGACAGTTCCCTGATTGCCGCTGCGCTGCGCGAAGCCCAGGAAGAAGTGGCGATCCCGCCGGAGTCGGTAGAAGTGATTGGCGTGCTGCCTACGGTGGACAGCGTCACCGGCTTCCAGGTCACACCGGTAGTGGGGATCATCCCGCCTGACCTGCCCTATCACGCCAGCGAAGAGGAAGTATCGGCGGTGTTTGAAATGCCGCTGGACGAGGCGCTGCGCCTTGGGCGCTACCATCCGCTGGATATCCACCGGCGCGGCAACGATCACCGCGTCTGGCTGTCGTGGTATGAGCACTACTTTGTCTGGGGCATGACGGCGGGCATTATTCGTGAACTGGCTCTGCAAATCGGCATGAAACCTTAACTATAATGACAGCATAATCCCTGTTTTTTGTGGGGTCTGGCGACACTTTATTAGGGAATATTGTCTGAGACATTAGTTTTATTCATGTGAATAATTAACTGTGCCGAACAATAAACTCTTAAAATAAGCGTTGTTCTAACATCGTCACCCAAAAGGGTGCCCCTGGCAGGAGTTTTTACTGTGATTAGTATATTCGACATGTTTAAGGTGGGCATTGGTCCCTCCTCTTCCCATACCGTTGGACCGATGAAGGCAGGGAAGCAGTTCGTCGATGATCTGGTCGAAAAAGGATTACTGGAAGACGTTACCCGCGTAGCGGTCGACGTTTACGGCTCGCTTTCTCTTACCGGCAAAGGCCATCATACTGATATCGCTATCATTATGGGTCTGGCGGGTAATCTACCTGATACCGTTGATATTGACAGCATCCCGGCGTTTATCCGCGATGTTGAAACCCGCGAGCGCCTGCTGCTGGCTCAGGGTCGCCATGAAGTGGATTTCCCGAAAGACAACGGCATGCGTTTTCAAAGCGACAACCTGCCGCTGCATGAAAACGCCATGCGTATTACCGCCTGGAGCGGCGACAAAGAGATCTACAGCAATACCTACTATTCCATCGGCGGCGGATTTATCGTCGATGAAGCCCATTTCGGTAAAGACGCCAGCGGCGACGTGAACGTCCCGTATCCGTTTAAATCCGCCCAGGCGCTGCTGGATTACTGCAATGACACCGGTTTGTCTGTCTCCGGTCTGGTGATGAAAAACGAATTGGCGCTGCATACGAAGCAGGAAATCGAAGACTATTTCGGCAACGTCTGGCGCACCATGCAGGCATGCATCGATCGCGGTATGAATACCGAAGGGGTACTGCCTGGCCCGCTGCGCGTGCCGCGTCGCGCCTCCGCGCTGCGCAGAATGCTGGTATCCAGTGATAAGAACAATAAAGACCCAATGACCGTGATCGACTGGGTCAATATGTTCGCGCTGGCGGTAAATGAAGAAAACGCCGCGGGGGGCCGCGTGGTGACCGCGCCGACCAACGGGGCATGCGGTATCGTTCCGGCGGTGCTGGCTTATTACGATCACTTTATCGAACCGGTGACGCCGGATGTGTATATCCGCTATTTCCTGGCCTCCGGAGCGATTGGCGCACTGTACAAAATGAACGCGTCAATTTCCGGTGCTGAAGTGGGTTGCCAGGGTGAAGTGGGCGTGGCCTGCTCCATGGCGGCAGCCGGCCTGGCGGAAATTCTCGGTGCCAGCCCGGAACAGGTTTGCGTGGCGGCAGAAATCGGCATGGAGCATAACCTCGGTCTGACCTGCGACCCGGTCGCCGGCCAGGTGCAGGTGCCGTGCATTGAGCGTAACGCTATCGCGTCGGTTAAGGCGATCAACGCCTCCCGTATGGCGATGCGCCGCACCAGCGCGCCGCGCGTTTCGCTGGATAAAGTCATCGAGACCATGTACGAAACCGGCAAAGATATGAACGCCAAATACCGCGAAACCTCGCGCGGCGGGCTGGCGATTAAAGTCCAGTGTAACTAAGCATCCAGCGCCGCATTCGCGGCGCTTTTTTTATCTGTCGCGGTTTCGTCATAAATAATCCCCACTACACTTTCAATGTTCACTTCTCCACCCTCGGGAGAGGTCTTGAGAGGCTACGGAGATGCAAACAGCCCAGCGCATCATTTACCACTACCGGCGTAGACGATTCATTCTTTGTATAGTACTTGCCATCCTGACCCTTATCGTGACGCTGGGCCTGCGTTATGTCACCGAACGCAGCGATAACCGGCATGAAATCGTCGAGTACAGTCAACGCGCGATTGCCTCGCTGGAAAAGGTGTTAGAGCCTATCGAGATAGCACGAAAATCGCTGGTGACGCTGCCCGGTATCCCCTGTGATATGACGCAGTATCAGCTACGCGAGCAGGCGGCACGCCTGCAAACGGTGCGCTCCATCGCGCTGGTAAAAGATGGCACCCTGTATTGCTCGAGTATTTTTGGTCAGCGCGATATTCCGATTAATCAGCTGCAGCCCAAACTGCCGTCGGTGTACCCGCTGATGACGCTTTCCACTGCCGGATCGCTGTTAAAGGGCTCGCCGATTTTGCTGCTGTGGGAGCCGTCGAGCCTGGACGGACAAAGCGGCGTGATGCAGGTGGTGAATATCGAACTGCTGGCAGGGCTGACGCTTCAGCCGCGTCCGCCGTTAATCACCCAGGCGGTGCTCAACGTGGCGAATCAATATCTGATCGGGCAGACCATTTACGATAACCAACTGCCGCTCGCCAGGGGCCACGCTGAACATCGTTATCACTCCAGCCGCTACCCGTTTGCGGTGATCGCCACCGGGCCGTCGCCGGAGAGAGTGGCGCTGCAAAGCCTGCCCGCCCAGCTACCGCTGGCGCTGATGCTTAGCCTGCTGATCGGCTATATCACCTGGCTTGCCAGCGCAACGCGGATGAGTTTTTCCTGGGAAATCAATCTGGGCATCGCCGCCCGTGAGTTTGAAGTTTTTTGCCAGCCGCTGGTACGGGCGCGCGATCGGCACTGCGTCGGCGTGGAGATCCTGCTGCGCTGGAACAATCCGCGCCAGGGATGGATCTCTCCGGACGTGTTTATCCCCCTCGCCGAGCAGCAGGGTCTAATCGCACCGCTCACCCGCTATGTGCTGGCAGAAACCGTACGCCAACGGCATCTCTTCCCGGGGTCGGAGCAGTTTCATATCGGCATCAACGTGGCGGCCAGCCATTTTCATAACGGGGTGATTATTGATGATTTACGCCGCGTCTGGTTCGCCAATCAGCCTGAACAACAGTTGATGCTGGAGTTAACGGAACGCGACGCGCTACCGGATATGGATTACCGCGTGGTGCGCGAGCTGCACCAGATGGGCGTGGAGCTGGCGATTGACGATTTTGGCACCGGGCAGAGCTCGCTGGCCTATCTGGAGCGCCTGCACCCCAATGTGCTGAAGATAGATAAAAGCTTTACCGCCGCGATTGGCACCGACGCGGTGAACTCCACGGTGACGGATATTATTATCGCGCTGGGTAAACGGCTGCGGATTAATCTGGTGGCGGAAGGGGTAGAAACAGAACAGCAGGAAGGCTATTTGCGCCGTCACGGCGTGGCGATATTGCAGGGATATTTATACGCGAAGCCAATGCCGATTGCTGATTTCCCGCGCTGGCTGGCAGGTGACTTACCGCCACCTGCCATTAACAACGATCGACATATGTCAGCGTTAACGCTGCGCTGATTACTCTTCTTCGTCGTGTTCGGGTTCATCCTTGACGACGCGAACCAAATCCACGCGGTAATCGTTGGCTTCAACGATGGTGATGCGCAGCGGCGCAACGTCCAGCACGTCGCCAACGCGTGGGATTTGGCCGTTAACCGCAATCACCAGACCCGCCACGGTGGCAATGTCGTCTTCATCATTGACCAGCGTAGAAACGTTCACATGCTGCTGCAAAGCGTGCAGGTCGGTACCGCCTTTGACCAGCCAGCCGTCGCCATCCGCCACGATTTCCGGGGTTTCGTCCGCGTCCGGGAATTCACCGGCAATCGCTTCCAGCACGTCCAGCGGCGTCACCAGGCCCTGCACCACGCCAAATTCGTTAGTCACGATAACGAAGCTGCCGCGAGCGCGACGCAGCACGCCTAGCAGGTTGATCGGATCCAGGGTTTCCGGCACCACAATCGCCGGGGACTGCGCCGCGATCGCCGCCACGTCCACGCCCTCTTCCAGCGCCACCAGCAATTCTTTAGCGCGCACAATGCCGATGACTTCATCCAGTTCGCCACGGCACACCGGGAACAAACTGTGCGGCGATGACAACAGCTGCTCGCGGATTTCATCCACGCTCAGTTCCGCGTCCACCCAGCTGATTTCGCCGCGCGGCGTCATGATGCTGCGCAGGGAACGCGACGCCAGGGTCAGAACGCCGTTAATCATGTAGCGTTCTTCGTGGGCGAAGGCTTCTTCCGGGATCGGCACCATGGCATTACCTTCCGCTTCCGGCTGGACGTTGCCTTTCTTATGGCCGCCCATCAGGCTCAGGATGGACTGCGCCGTTCTGGCGCGCAGCGGCAGCCGCGACTGATGCTTAACGAAGTTGCGACGGGCAATCTGGTTAAACAGTTCGATCAGGATCGAGAAGCCGATAGCCGCGTACAGGTAGCCTTTCGGAATATGGAAGCCGAAACCTTCCGCCACCAGGCTCAGACCGATCATCAGCAGGAAGCTCAGACAGAGCACCACCACCGTCGGATGCTGGTTCACAAAGCGCGTCAGCGGTTTGGACGCCAGCAGCATTACCGCCATGGCAATAATCACCGCCGCCATCATTACCGGCAGATGGTTCACCATCCCCACCGCGGTAATCACCGCATCGAGAGAGAACACCGCATCAAGGATCACAATCTGTACGACGACCACCCAGAAGCTGGCATAGCCTTTACCGTGGGCATCATCGTGCTGCTTGTTCTCCAGCCGTTCATGCAGTTCGGTGGTGGCCTTAAACAGCAGGAACAGGCCCCCGAGCAGCATAATCAGGTCGCGTCCAGAGAAGGTGAAATCCATCACGCTGAACAGCGGCCGCGTCAGCGTGACCATCCAGGAAATCAGCGACAGCAGGCCCAGACGCATAATCAGCGCCAGGGACAAGCCAATTAAACGGGCTTTGTCACGCTGCTTTGGCGGCAGTTTGTCCGCGAGGATGGCGATAAACACCAGGTTATCGATACCAAGAACGATTTCCAGTACCACAAGCGTCAGCAAACCCGCCCAAATCGAGGGGTCCATTAATAATTCCATAACAGGCTCCTGCTGAAGGAATGACTAAACGGCACCGCACAATTCGCGGGCGCAAGAACAGTAGCTAACATTAGGTGTGATGCGTCGGTATGACGAGTGGCCTGAGAACAGGCGGAAGTGAAATGACGTCGGTGACGGTCCATACGGTGGGCTGCTGCCCGCTACTCCTGATAATTAATAGGAAGCATACATTAGCAAAGGGAATCAGCCTTTTGCAAAGATTTACCAGAATTTGCAATTTTGCTGACACAGTCAGGGTTCATCATTTTTTGCAGCCTTTTTTACCGATCGGCTTAAGCTAAATTACGGATCTTCATCACATAAATTATTTTTTCACTATCTAAAATAAATCACGGATTAGGCATTTGTCTCAATAAACCCCTTATCTGAATCGATTCGGTAAGCCAGTCATGATTCGCGATGCTCTCGTTACGAGGGTGTTAATACAATAAAGGAGGTAGCACATGACTATTGCTATTGTCATAGGCACTCACGGTTGGGCCGCCGAGCAACTGCTCAAAACCGCCGAGATGCTGTTGGGCGAGCAAGAAAATGTGGGTTGGATTGATTTTGTTCCCGGTGAGAACGCGGAAACACTGATCGAAAAATACACTGCCCAGTTATCGAAACTCGATACCCGCCAGGGCGTGCTGTTTCTCGTCGATACCTGGGGCGGCAGCCCGTTTAACGCTGCCAGCCGTATTGTCGTCGATAAAGAGCACCATGAAGTGATTGCTGGGGTCAACATTCCGATGTTGGTCGAAACCTTAATGGCGCGCGACGATAACCCCTCATTCGATGAGCTGGTCGCGCTGGCGGTGGAAACCGGACGCGAAGGCGTGAAGGCGCTGAAGGCGAAACCGGTCGAAAAAGCCGCTCCTGCCGCTGCGCCCACTGCGGCTGCGGCTGCACCAAAAGCCGCAACGCCGGCAAAACCCATGGGTCCGGACGATTATATGGTGATCGGCCTTGCCCGTATCGATGACCGTTTAATCCACGGCCAGGTCGCCACCCGCTGGACAAAAGAAACTAACGTCTCACGCATCATCGTGGTCAGTGATGAAGTGGCTGCGGACACGGTGCGCAAAACCCTGCTTACCCAGGTCGCCCCGCCCGGCGTAACTGCCCACGTGGTGGATGTCGCCAAGATGATCCGCGTCTACAACAACCCGAAATACGCCCGTGAGCGCGTGATGTTGCTGTTTACCAACCCCACCGACGTTGAGCGCGTGGTGGAAGGCGGCGTGAATATTACCTCGGTAAATATTGGCGGTATGGCCTACCGTCAGGGTAAAACCCAGGTGAATAACGCGGTTTCCGTGGACAGCAACGATATCGACGCCTTCAACAAACTGAACGCGCGCGGCATTGAGCTTGAAGTCCGCAAAGTCTCCAACGATCAAAAACTGAAAATGATGGATTTACTCCGCAAAGTGACGCCATAACCGCGGAACCGGAACGACGTTTTTCAGCTTTCACACTTAAGTCTGTCAATGCTATAGGAGAAGTACAATGGAGATTACCACTCTTCAGATTGTGCTGGTGTTCATCGTTGCGTGTATCGCGGGTATGGAGTCGGTACTCGATGAATTTCAGTTTCACCGTCCACTTATCGCCTGTACCCTCGTCGGGGCCGTACTGGGCGATATGAAGACCGGTATCATTATCGGTGGTACCCTGGAAATGATCGCCCTCGGCTGGATGAACATCGGTGCGGCAGTCGCCCCTGATGCCGCCCTGGCGTCCATTATCTCAACCATCCTGGTTATTGCCGGTCATCAAAGCATCGGTGCCGGTATCGCGCTGGCGATCCCGCTGGCGGCGGCAGGCCAGGTACTGACCATTATCGTGCGTACCATCACTGTGGGCTTCCAGCACGCGGCGGACAGCGCGGCGGAAAAAGGCAATCTCACCGCCCTGTCGTGGATCCACGTTTCCTCGTTGTTCCTGCAGGCCATGCGTATCGCTATCCCGGCGGTGATCGTGGCAGTGTCCGTGGGCACCAGCGAAGTGCAGAATATGCTGAACGCCATTCCTGAAGTGGTGACCAGCGGTCTGAACATCGCGGGCGGTATGATCGTGGTGGTCGGTTATGCGATGGTCATCAACATGATGCGCGCCGGTTACCTGATGCCGTTCTTCTATCTCGGCTTCGTCACCGCCGCGTTCACCAACTTCAACCTGGTTGCCCTGGGTGTGATTGGCGCAGTAATGGCCATCCTCTACATCCAACTTAGCCCGAAATACAACCGTTCCGCCGCCGCGCCTGCACCGGCCGCTGGCGCTAACGATCTTGATAACGAACTGGACTAACAGGTGAGCGAAATGGTTGATATGACAAAAAGTACGGCGACTACCGGTGAGAAAAAGCTCACCCAAAGCGATATTCGCGGCGTGTTTATTCGTTCTAACCTGTTCCAGGGTTCATGGAACTTCGAACGTATGCAGGCGCTGGGTTTCTGCTTCTCAATGATCCCGGCGATTAAGCGCCTTTATCCGGAAAACAACGAGGCGCGCCGCCAGGCAATTAAACGCCATCTGGAGTTTTTCAACACCCACCCCTATGTGGCTGCGCCGGTTCTGGGCGTAACGCTGGCGATGGAAGAGCAACGCGCTAACGGTGCAGAAATTGACGATGGTGCGATTAACGGTATCAAAGTGGGTCTGATGGGGCCGCTGGCGGGCGTTGGCGACCCGATTTTCTGGGGTACGGTGCGTCCGGTATTTGCCGCATTGGGCGCGGGTATCGCCATGAGCGGTAGCCTGCTGGGGCCGCTGCTGTTCTTTATCCTGTTTAACGCGGTGCGCCTCGCGACGCGCTATTACGGCGTGGCTTACGGCTACCGTAAGGGGATCGATATCGTTAAGGATATGGGCGGCGGCTTCCTGCAAAAACTGACCGAGGGGGCGTCAATTCTCGGCCTGTTTGTTATGGGGGCGTTGGTCAACAAGTGGACGCACGTGAATATCCCGCTGGTGGTGTCGCGTATTACCGACCAGACCGGTGCGGAAAAAGTGACCACCGTGCAAACCATTCTCGATCAGCTAATGCCGGGCCTGGTACCGCTGCTGTTAACCTTCGCCTGTATGTGGCTGCTGCGTAAGAAAGTTAACCCGCTGTGGATTATCGTGGGCTTCTTCGTGATCGGTATCGTTGGCTATGCGATCGGGCTGCTTGGGCTGTAAGATACGGTTTTCCTGAGGTTTACAACCGGGAGCTTGCTCCCGGTTTTTTATTAGGGAGTTTGTATGACGCTGACGGACTGGGTACTGATCCTGTTTATTCTGGTGCTGCTGGCCTTTGCCATTTATGACGACGTCATAATGGCGAAACGCAAAGGCGCCACGCTGTTAACCATCCCCCTGCTGCGCCGCAGCCGCGTCGACGGCGCGATTTTCGTCGGGCTGGTTGCGATACTGATTTATAACAATATTGCCTCACACGGCGCGCCGTTAACGACCTGGCTATTAGGCGCGCTGGCGCTGATGGCGATTTATCTTTTTTGGTTTCGTCAGCCGAAAATTATTTTCAAAACTGATGGCTTTTTCTTCGCCAACGCATGGATAGAATATAACCGCATTAAAGCCATGAATTTATCTGAAGACGGCGTACTGGTGATGCAATTAGAGCAGCGCCGCCTGCTTATCCGGGTAAAGAATATTGACGACCTGGAAAAGATTTATAAACTTCTCGTTAATAGTCAATAGGTTGAATAATAGCCTTGTCTATATTTGTGGTGGTAATTTGAGCGCGAATATAGCCATGGCTATATTATTCACAGCAAATCTTAAAACTATTTATTAACCTTTTGATCACTAATGATATCAAATGAAAATCGTTATCAATTAGTTTGAAAAATAACAACTTTTGTGGGTTGTTTTATATTTCCTGAATATGATACTGTTGCGCCCGTCATTGGGGAGTAGCTAATTTCCGCAATTGCTGGAAATGTACGTGTCAACATACTCGTTGTAACAACGTGGCGCGTACGGACTGAGAGCCCTCTTAGTCAAGCGAGACCATAGGCACATTCACTGCTGTTTACCGGGGCAGTGGCTGTGTATATGGATATCCCGGTCAGGACGCTTTAATGAATCTTTCCGCAACCCTTCTTCTCGCATTCGGCATGTCGATGGACGCTTTCGCCGCATCGATTGGTAAAGGCGCAACCCTTCACAAACCCAGACTTTCGCAGGCGATACGCATCGGCCTGATTTTTGGCGTGATTGAAACCCTCACCCCGCTGATCGGCTGGGCATTGGGCCTGTTCGCCTCAAAATTTGTGCTTGAGTGGAATCACTGGATCGCCTTCGCCCTGCTGATGTTCCTCGGCGTGCGAATGGTTATTGAAGGCGTGCGCGGCGGTTCCGAAGAAGAGACAACGCAGCTGCGCCGCCACAGCGTCTGGTTATTAGTCACCACCGCATTTGCCACCAGCATCGACGCAATGGCCGTCGGCGTGGGTCTGGCGTTTCTGCAAGCCAATATCATCTATACTGCACTGGCGATTGGCTGCGCGACGCTGATTATGTCCACGCTGGGCATTATGCTGGGCCGCTTTATTGGCCCACTGCTGGGCAAGCGCGCTGAAATTCTCGGCGGGCTGGTACTGATGGGTATTGGCGCACAGATCCTCTGGAGCCACTTCGCTTAACTGGCGCGTTGCCAGACGCGGATACAGAAATCGGTTTCACAATCAAATGTTTCCACCGCGCTCAGCGCCGCCCACACCTCCGGGCGCGCCCGCCAGGCAAACGGCGTCATTTGCAACAGCGCTACGGCGTGCTCCGCCTTCAGGGCCATTGCGTAAGCAAGCTGAACTTCTTCCTTCAAGGTAAATCCGGCTAACGCTTCACCCTCAGTGGCGTGCAGTTTGATTTCATCGTAAATCAATCCCTTCAGCTGCATCAGATGACGCGGACCGGGAACTACGGTAATCACGCATCCCCCTGGCTTCACGGCTCTTGCCAGTTCTTGTGCGTTGCACGGGGCGTAAATACGAATTACCGCATCCAGCGAGGCGTCCGCGAACGGCAAACGGTGGCTGGAAGCAACGCAAAAGGTCACGTTGGGGTAGCGCTTAGCCGCGTAGCGAATCGCGATTTTTGATACGTCCAGCCCACAGGTTTTTGCCCCATGGGCCAATGCCACATCGGCGAACACCGCAGTGTAATACCCTTCCCCACAGCCAATATCCAGTACCGCGTTGGCTTGCTCAGGCAGGTATTTTTCAAGCAGCTCAGCAACCCGCTGGCGCAGCGCCTGATAATGCCCGGCATCAAGAAATGCGCGGCGCGCCTGCATCATCTCTGCATTATCGCCCGGCTGTTTTGAGTGTTTAAACTGCACCGGCAGTAAATTCACATACCCTTCTTTAGCCTTATCGAACTGGTGACCCTGCGGGCAGGCGTAACGGGTGGGATTTTCGCTCAGCGGGGCGTGGCAGAGGGGGCAGGTAAACATAACAACTCCGGGTGATTTAAAGCGCGCAAGTGTAGCCTGAATTGACGCGCAGCGGTAAGGGCCAGAAACAAAAAAGCCTCGCTAAGCGAGGCTTTTTAGAGAAACGATGCGCAAGGCACCGCATCAGAAATTCGATCAGATAGCAGTAACGTTAACGGCTGCCGGGCCTTTCTGGCCGTCCTGAATTTCGAACTCTACGTTCTGGCCTTCAGCCAGGGTTTTGAAGCCGTTACCCTGGATGGCAGAGAAGTGTACGAACACGTCTTTGCTGCCGTCAGCCGGAGTAATGAAACCAAAACCTTTAGACTCGTTGAACCACTTCACTTGACCTTTGATCTTTGCCATTTTGCAAATTCCTTAAATTGTATTCTTCGCCCGCAGGCTTCATTGAGATAAAACTGAGACATTACTGCATGAGGCACTAATTAAAGGTTCGGCAGAGAAGCAGTATTCAACGACAACGTGTTTACTCAGGACTTCTATACTGAAAATGCCACACATAAACAGAACTATACCTCGTTTGACCCAAAAAATGTTATCACACACAACGTATATAATGGCAAGCCATTTTTAAACGCGTATCGATCTGCCGCACAAATCAATAAGTGACTACGGGCTGTCCAGAGGGCAACACGTAACACGCTGATATGATAAGCCTTGAGCACAGGGTCCTTCGGCAACATGCAGCGAGCAGACAACCTTTTTAACATAGCTCAAACCTGGAATGCCGTCCACGTCACGGGGCAAAATTTGCCATAAAAAAGAAGAATCTTGCGATAGAGAGCCAATTAACGGGCATTGAACAACAGGTGTTGCCTATTCTGTGGGAATCATCACAACATTAGTCAGATTTGCATGACAATTAAATACAACGAAATACGTTAAATAATTGCACCAAAATAATGACAGGCTAATGACAATGCATGAGTAAAGTGCAGAAATAGTTTCCAGTTATTTTTTGCAGGATATATTTTCATTCGGGAAATAACTTAATAATTATTCCATATATGTCACGCTGCGTTAAAGGGCAAATATTGACCAATTTTAACCGGTGCGAATATACCTGGTTTCTCAGCGGATGCGTCTAACGCCGCCAGCAATTCTTGCGGCGGCTTGTCCTGAATGAAAGGAAAACTTAACGTTCCGCGACCAGACGAATAAATCCGTCGTCTTCGTCTTTCTGGGACTGTGCTGGCGCTTCTTCAGCTTGCTGTTCTGGCTCATTGGCTTCACAGATGCGGCGTAGCAGCACCGTCTGGCGCTTTTGCTGATCGAGCAACGCTTCCAGCAGGGCAATCTGCTCATTCGCCTTAACGCTGGCGCGGTTGACGAAAAACCACACCACTAACCCAACCACCAGAACCAGTAAAGAGAACGCCATCGATGCAACATTTAGCGCACCGGAATTGATCATGTCATTCATAAAAACCACCTCAGTAAAGCGCAGTAGTGTAGCACCGGACGACCGCGATCACATCGGCAATGCAAAAAACATTTACCACGGAATATATTTGTTAATCACACAAATCCCGCTGAAGAACTGAACATCCTGATCGCAGATCACATTCAGCATTTGCGCCCATAAAATCAGGCCCAACAGCAACGCAACGACCAGCAGTGCCCATTTCACTTTTTTCACTGACAACTCCAGTTTGACTCATATTCCCGTCAGATTAGCACGCGGATCTTAAACCAATCATCACGCTACTAATAACCCGGGCAATTAAGAAACATCAGATTGAGAATTACGCCTGAACTGGCATGCTGGATGCCGCACTCTAACAAGGAGAGGTGTATGCGATTGATTATCCGCTTGATCGCCGTGGCGGCAATCCTGTGGCTGGCGCTGTTGTTCAGCGGCTACGGGATTTTAATCGGCAGCCATAACAACGCGGCGGGTCTGGGGCTGCAATGCAAATATATGACGGCCAGGCAGATAGTGACTGCACAGTTTATTCATTCGGAAAGTGGAATTGTCGGGATTTCGCAGTGCCCGTTGCTGCGCAAAAGCGAAACCGTCATCGATAATTAACGAAACCGCAGCCTGGGCTGCGGTTCATCATCAGAACGGATAGTCGTTATAACCCAGCTGTTCGGAAATTTTCCGCGCCGCGCCGTGCAGCATGGCGACGTACTCGTGCAGACGCTCTTCAGAGAAGCGCAGCGTCGGGAAAGAGATACTCAGCCCAGCAATGACAAAACCAAAGCGGTCGAACACCGGCACTGCGATGCAGCGCAGCCCTTCTTCCTGCTCTTCGTTATCTTCGCCAAAACCCTGCTCGCGTACCATATCCAGCACCGGTAACAGCGCTTCAGTGCTGGTCACGGTGCGCGGAGTGCTCTGCTTATATTCCACTTCAGAGAGAATTTGCTTCACCTCTTCGCGGTCGCGCCATGCCAGCAATACTTTACCAATAGCGGTACTGTAAAGCGGGTTGCGACGGCCAACGCGGGAATACATGCGCAGGTTATACATCGAGTCGATTTTGTGGATGTAGACAATGCTGTCTTCATCCAGCGCGCCCAGGTGGATTGTCTCTTTTGTCAGATTAGACAGTTCACGCATCTGGATATCCGCGCTGCGAATCAGATCGACGTTCTGCAACGCTTTTGCGCCTAACTCAAACAGTTTCAGCGTGAGGGAATATTTTTCGGACTCCCCTTCCTGGGCCACATATCCTAAGGATTTCATGGTCTGCAAAAAGCGGTAAACCGTGCTTTTTGACATCATTACGCGTTGGGATAACTCGGTGATGCCAATTTCACGCTCTTCGCCCAACGCCTGTAAAATACCGAAAACTTTCAACACAGATGAAACAGAATCAGGCTGTTTATCCAAATCTGCGATTGCCATTCATCACCTCAGATCGCATTTGTTTTATAAAAATTAGAACCGGTTTTTATTATAAGGAGCTGGCCCCGCTGCCGCAATGTATCTATGAGCTGGCGTTATAAATCTGCGACGTAACACTTAATTATCCCTGACGCCGCTTTTCAGGCTAAAGTAGTCGGTTTACGGCTCCTGACTTTCTTTTTGAGCGGCACAGTTAATGGAAAAAACGGTTTCTGATGGATTACCCATCCCCCAGCGCTACGGCGCTATTCTGACCATCGCCATTGGGATAATGATGGCGGTGCTTGACGGCACAATCGCGAACGTGGCGCTGCCCACTATTGCCCATGAGTTAAACGCTTCGCCAGCCAGCAGTATCTGGATTATTAACGCTTATCAAATCGCCATCGTCACGTCGCTTTTGACGCTCTCTTTCCTGGGCGATATGTTTGGCTACCGCCGCATTTATCAGTACGGTCTGGTGGTTTTCACCCTCGCCTCGCTGCTGTGCGCGCTGTCGCGCACGCTGGAGATGCTCACCGTTATGCGCATCTTGCAAGGGTTTGGCGGCGCGGCGCTGATGAGCGTCAACACGGCATTGATCCGCATGATTTACCCGCAGCGCCATCTGGGCCGGGGAATGGGGATCAACTCGCTGATCGTCGCCGCCTCTGCTGCAGCCGGGCCCACTATTGCTGCCGCGATTTTATCCGTGGCAACCTGGCACTGGCTGTTCTTAATTAATATCCCGCTCGGCCTGATTGCGCTGGTGCTGGCGCTGCGCTATTTACCGGCTAATACCCATAAATCTCAGCAGCGTTTCGACCTGCCGAGCGCCGTGATGAACGCCCTCACCTTTGGCCTGCTGATTACCGCGCTGGGTAATTACGCCCAGGGCAATTTCAACTGGCTGCTGGCAGTGCAGCTTGTCGCACTGCTGGTGATTGGCACCGCCTTTGTTCGTCGTCAATTACGCTTGCCGGTTCCGCTGCTGCCGGTGGATTTACTGCGCATCCCGCTGTTTTCACTCTCTATTGGCACCTCGATTTGCTCGTTCACCGCACAGATGCTGGCGCTGGTGTCGCTGCCATTCTTTATGCAAACCACCCTCGGGCTGAGCGAAGTGCAAACCGGTCTGCTGCTGACGCCATGGCCGCTGGCAACCATGGTGGTCGCGCCGCTGTCCGGTTATCTGGTCGAGCGTATTCACGCCGGGCTGCTGGGCGGTATTGGCCTGGCGGTGATGGCAGTGGGCCTGTTTGGCCTGGCGTATTTACCGGCGAATCCGAGCGATCTGGATATCATCTGGCGCATGGTGCTGTGCGGTGCCGGGTTTGGCCTGTTTCAGTCGCCCAACAACCACACTATTATCTCCGCCGCGCCGCGCAACCGCAGCGGTGGTGCCAGCGGAATGCTTGGCACCGCTCGTCTGCTGGGCCAGAGCACCGGGGCGGCGCTGGTGGCGCTGATGTTTACCCACCTCAGCGGCAGCGGGGAGCACGCCTCATTAATGCTGGCCGGAATACTGGCGACGCTTGCCGCGCTGGTGAGTATGTTACGCATCTCGACGGGTAAATCCGCCGCATAAAAAAAGCGTGCCGCGGCACGCTTTTTTACTTTCAGAAAGATTAATTCAGATACTGCCCGCTACGCAGGGCTTCAATACGTTTATCCAGCGGCGGGTGGGTCATAAACAGCTCGCTCAGCGATTTTGATTTCCCGTTGATGCAAAACGCCATCATGCTGCTGGCCTCCTGCGGCTCGTAGCTGGTTTTCAGGCGCTGCAGCGCGGCGATCATTTTCTCGCGGCCCACCAGTTTCGCGGAGCCCGCGTCAGCGTGGAATTCACGGTAGCGGGAGAACCACATGGTGATAATGCTCGCCAGAATACCAAATACCAGTTCCAGCACGGTCGCTACCGCGAAATAGATCAGTGGGTTGCCGTTGCTTTGTTCGCCATCATCGCGGTTGCCGGACAAAAAGCCCGACGCAATTTGCGCGATGATACGTGAAATAAAGATCACAAAGGTGTTCACTACGCCCTGTATTAGCGTCATGGTCACCATATCGCCATTAGCGATGTGGCTGATTTCGTGGGCGATCACCGCTTCGGCTTCGTCACGGCTCATGTTTTGCAGCAGACCGGTGCTCACCGCCACCAGCGAAGCATCACGGCGCGCGCCGGTGGCAAAGGCGTTAATGTCCGGCGCGTGATAGATAGCCACCTGCGGCATTGCAATGCCCGCCTGGCGCGACTGTTGCGCGACGGTATCCATCAGCCAGCGCTCGGTGGCGTTACGGGGCTGCTCAATCACTTCCCCGCCTACTGCACGCAGCGCCATCCACTTCGACATCAACAAGGAAACAAACGACCCGCCAAAACCAAACAACAGCGCCATAATCAGCAGGCCCTGAACGCTGCTGGACTGGATCCCTGTCAGGCTGAGCACCAGGCCAAATACGACCATGACCGCCAGGTTAGTTAACAGGAAAAGCGCGATACGCATCATAATTTTCTTTTACCTCAGTTTTACAGTCGCGTTATGCGATTACTCACATCGTATGGCTAAACGTGCTGTTTTCAAGCGTGAATGCAGGGCAAGTTACTAAAAATACGTAACTTTACATTTTGTCGCATTTGTCTTACGGGAAACAGAGGCAGGTAAAAAAACAGGCACAATTTCTTGTGCCTGTTAGAGGACTACTTACTTGCGGCGGGCTGTTCAGCGGGTTTCGCTTTATCCAGTTTCGCCAGGTCCAGCGCGATATGGACGGTTTCATCAAGATACGGGTCCGGCTCCTGATAATCCTTCGGCAGGTCGTCCAGTTTCTTCAGCGGCGGTTTGCCTTCGCGCTTATAACGGTCGTTAATCCGCGCCAGGCGAGTCGCATCGTCTTCGTCGTTCTCTTTTTCACGCTGCAGCAGGTTCAAAGAGATGAAGTTACGCTTCTCCTTCAGGGCATTGTAGCGAGCAATATCCTTGATGATGTACTGGAACTCAGGATCTTTGGCGATGCGTTCATCATGCGCCTTCAGCAATTCCGGGCCAAATGGCGTTAGGTCACCGGATTTAACGTAGGTTGCCGCATCGACGCTATCCCAGGGCAGCGCATTATCTTCAAACTTCTCGCCGGTTTCGGTCTCTTCATTGCCGGTCGGCATGATGATATCCGGGGTCACACCCTTACGCTGGGTACTGCCGCCATTCACGCGGTAGAACTTCTGAATGGTGTACTGTACTGAGCCGAGAGCAGGCCATTCCGGACGCAGCATCTGATCGTAAATGCGGTTAAGCGAACGGAATTGCTGGACGGTGCCTTTCCCGAAGGTCGGCTCGCCGACAATCAGCGCACGGCCATAATCCTGCATCGCTGCGGCGAAAATTTCCGACGCCGAGGCGCTAAAGCGGTCAACCATGACAACCAGCGGGCCTTTGTAATACACCACGCCGTCGGTATCGCTGTCTTCGCGCACTTTGCCGTTGTTATCGCGCACCTGCACCACCGGGCCGCTCGGGATAAACAGACCGGAGAGCGAAACTGCTTCAGTCAGCGCCCCGCCGCCGTTTGTGCGCAGATCGATAATCACCGCGCTGACGTTCTGTTTCTCAAGCTTCTGCAGCTGGACCTTCACGTCATCCGTTAAGCCCACGTAGAAACCCGGAATATCCAGCACGCCGACTTTCTGCTTGCCGACGGTTTTCACGGTCATTTTCACCGCGCGATCTTCCAGGCGAATGCGTTCGCGGGTCAGCGTCACGGTGCGGGTTTTGGTGCCTTTACCCGCAGGTAAAATCTCCAGCCGCACCTTGCTGCCTTTCGGGCCTTTGATCAGCGCCACGACGTCATCAAGACGCCAGCCGATCACGTCCTGCATCGCCTGCCCGGTTTGGCCGACGCCGACAATGCGGTCGCCCACGGTAATGGCTTTGCTTTTCGCTGCCGGGCCGCCTGCCACCATGGAGTTAATCACGGTGTAGTCGTCGTCCATTTGCAGCACCGCGCCAATCCCTTCCAGAGACAGGCTCATTTCGGTATTGAACTGCTCGGTATTGCGCGGAGAAAGATAGTTAGTATGCGGATCGATTTCGTGCGCAAAGGCGGTCATCGCCAGCGAAAAGACGTCTTCGCTGTTGGTTTGCGCCAGGCGACGAATCGCGAATTTATAGCGTTTGGTCAGGGTTTCGCGGATCTCTTTGTCCGTTTTACCGGTCAGTTTCAGGCTCAGCTCGTCATATTTGACTTTGCTGTCCCATAACCTGTCGAGCTCCGCTTCGGTTTTCGGCCACGGCGCTTTGCTGCGATCCAGCTCATAAGTGTCGTTGCCGGTAAAATCCATCGGACGCTCAAGCACTTTCAGTGCGTACTGAAAGCGCTCGAAGCGGCGTTTTTGCGCCAGATTATACAGATCGTAAAAGACCGTGAGCTTGCCGGTGCGCAGCTCATCGCCCAGCACATTTTTCTGCTTCGCATACTCTTCGACGTCGCTGGCCAGCAGCACGTTATGGCTGTAATCCAGCAAATTCAAATAGCGGTCAAAGATTTTGGCGGAAAATGCGCCGTCCAGATCGAACTGACGATAATGGGAACGGGTGAAGCGCGAGGTGACGCGCTCGCTCACCGTCGCGTGCTGCGTCTCTTCCTTCAACACCGGAATTTGCGACGCTTTGGTGATGTCTTCAACAGCCACCGCATGGCCTGCTAACAATAACAGGCCCGCAGCGGTAAGCTTAAGAAATGTGTTCATGCCCGGGTTGGCCTCCGTATCAGAACAATAAATGTTCTGCGCGTACAAGCATCGACATACCAGAAGTCAACTGTACACGGACGCCATCTTTGGTGATTTCTTGTACAGTGGCATCCATCGCATTATTCCCCGCTTTGACTTTAATCGCCTGGCCTACGGACAGGGCGGTAATGTCTGAAACCGGAGTATGACGCTCTTCACGAACGGCCTGAGGCGCTTTAGCGGCCGGTTTTGCCGGACGCGGTTTGCGCTCTGCATTTTCAGCGCGACGCGGGGCCGGGCGCGGTTTGCGCTCACGGCGCGGGGCTTCAGGCTGCTCGCCGGCGGCAATCGCCGCTTCGCGTTTTTTGGCCTGCTGCTCGGCACGCTGTGCCTGGACGCGCGCTTTGGCTTCTTCAAGCTGTTTGCGCGCATGTTCGACGTGCTGTTCGTCAAGCTCGCCGCACGGATTGCCATCCAGATCGACGCGGGTCGCGCCAAGCTTGATGCCGTACAGGTAACGCCAGCTTGAGGTGTAAAGACGCAGGGCTGAACGCAGTTGGGTTTTGCTGAGATTCATCTCCCCTTCTACGCGCGCGACCAAATCCTGAAAAATGCCGATTTTCAGCGGACGCGCTTCGCCTTCAGCGCTAAAGCACTGGGGAAAACGTTCGGCCAGAAAGGCGATAACTTCTTTACTGCTGTTCAACTTAGGTTGATTTTCCATGAAATTTCCTGATTACAACGGACGTTGCCAACGTGGCGCAGGCATGAACAGGCGTCATTATAATGACGCCATCAGCAATTGCCACGTTATCCGTTGCTTATCCTGCACGAGTCGCAAATAATTTTGTGTAATCCGTCCCGGCGAGCACCGTCTCAAGGCGCTCCACCAGCTCACGCAAACCCTGCTCGTCTTCAGCCTGGAAGCGGCCAAACACGGTGCTGTCGATGTCCAGCACGCCTATGATTTGTTGATTAACGGTGATTGGCAATACGATTTCCGCATTACTCGCGGAATCGCAGGCGATGTGGCCGTCAAAGGCATGAACGTCTTCCACGCGCTGAACGCTGTTGGTGGCGACCGCCGTGCCGCAGACGCCTCTACCCACGGGGATGCGCACGCAGGCGATTTTCCCCTGGAACGGCCCGAGCACCAGCGTGTCGCCTTCCAGCAGATAAAATCCCGCCCAGTTTACGCCGTCTAACCGTTCGAACAGCAACGCGCTGGTATTGGAAAGCGTCGCCAACGCACTGGTTTCCCCTGTCATGAGAGCCTGAAAATCACGGTTAAGGTCCGCGTAGAATTGTGTTTTGTTCATTTAATAATCACTTAGCTGATAAATACAATAACCTGCCTGTTAAAATAAGCATTAAATGCGCTTATGCTCAAGATGAATCATTTCATGATTTAATATAAAGATATCTAAATATAACTCTGACCATTAAATGGCCCTGAAACCTAAAACGGCATTAAACAACGCAAAGCTCACGATTCATGCGATGGGGGAGCCTTTGCCGCAGGCACATTATCAGCGATGTCCGCAGTGCGACACGCTTTTTATGTTGCCGGTTGTGAAGTCCACACAAAGCGCTTACTGCCCGCGCTGCGATGCAAAACTACGCGATGGCCGCGACTGGTCGCTCACGCGTCTGGGCGCGATGGCGATCACCATGATCGTGCTGATGCCCTTCGCCTATAGCGAACCGCTGCTGCGTATTATTCTGCTCGGTACCCGCATCGACGCCAGTCTGTTACAGGGGATCTGGCAGATGGCCAGCCAGGGCGACCCGATTACCGCGGCGATGGTGTTCTTCTGCACCGTGGGTGCCCCCGGCACGCTGGTGGCCGCCATCGCCTATTTATGGTTTGGCAATATTCTCGGCATGAATTTACGCCCGGTCCTGCTGATGCTGGAGAGGCTGAAAGAGTGGGTGATGCTGGACATCTACCTGGTGGGCATTGGCGTGGCGTCGATTAAAGTCAGCGATTACGCTTATATGCAGCCCGGCATCGGGCTGGTGGCGTTTTTCCTGCTGATGCTGCTGAGCATTCTGACGATCATCCACCTTAACGTAGAGCAACTGTGGGAGCGATTCTATCCGACGCGCCCGCCGCGCACGCCCAAAGCCACGCTGCGCGTCTGTCTCGGCTGTCATTTTACCGGCGAAGCGGATGAGCGCGGCCGCTGTCAGCGTTGCCATATTCCGCTGCGCGAGCGCCGTCGCCATAGTCTGCAAAAAACCTGGGCAGCGCTGATAGCAGCAATGGTCTTCCTGCTCCCGGCGAATTTGCTGCCGATATCTATTATATATGTCAACGGCGGTCGTCAGGAGGACACCATCCTGTCGGGGATCGCCTCGCTGGCGAGCAGCAATATCGCGGTGGCCGCCATCGTGTTTATCGCCAGTATCGCGGTGCCGTTCGTAAAAGTGCTGGTGATGCTGACGCTGCTGATCAGCATCCATTTCAAATGCGAGCAAGGGCTGCGCACCCGTATTCTGCTGCTGCGCTTCGTTACCTGGATTGGCCGCTGGTCAATGCTGGATTTATTTGTGATTGCGTTAACCATGTCGCTGGTGAACCGCGATCAGCTTTTAGCTTTTACTATGGGACCTGCCGCGTTTTATTTCGGCGCAGCGGTAATATTGACTATTCTTGCTGTTGAATGGCTGGACAGCCGCTTACTTTGGGACGCACATGAGTCAGGAAACGCCCGCTTCGACGACTGAAGCGCGAATTAAAACGAAACGCCGCATTTCCCCGTTCTGGTTACTGCCGATCATCGCCCTGATGATCGCCGGATGGCTTATCTGGACCACGTACCAGGAACGAGGCACCACAGTGACTATCGATTTCGTGTCTGCCGACGGCATCGTTGCAGGCCGCACGCCCGTGCGCTATCAGGGCGTGGAAGTCGGTACGGTTCAGGATATTCGCCTGAGCGAAGACCTGAACAAAATCGCCGTGACGGTGAGCATCAAAAGCGATCTGAAAGACGCGCTGCGCACCGATACCCAGTTCTGGCTGGTGACGCCGAAAGCCTCGCTGGCCGGGATTTCCGGGCTGGATGCGTTGGTGGGCGGCAACTATATCGGCATGATGCCAGGCAAAGGCGAGCCGCAAGATCATTTCACCGCCCTCGACACCCAGCCCAAATATCGGCTGGATAACGGCGATTTGATGATCCACCTGAAAGCCCCGGATCTCGGCTCGCTCAATACCGGCTCGCTGGTCTACTTCCGTAAAATTCCGGTGGGTAAGGTGTATGACTACACCATCAACAACAACTCTCAGGGC
This sequence comes from Atlantibacter subterraneus, assembly GCF_007570865.1. Classification (GTDB taxonomy): domain Bacteria; phylum Pseudomonadota; class Gammaproteobacteria; order Enterobacterales; family Enterobacteriaceae; genus Atlantibacter; species Atlantibacter subterraneus. Next base: position 345,443 of record NZ_VLPS01000009.1, read on the forward strand.
GTCACGATTGATGTGCTGGTCGAGCGGCGCTTCACCCATCTGGTGAAAAAAGGCAGCCGCTTCTGGAACGTCTCCGGCGTGAAAACCGATATCAGCCTGAGCGGTGCGCAGGTCCAGCTGGAAAGCCTGGCGGCGCTGGTCAACGGGGCGATCGCCTTTGACTCGCCGGAGGGTTCCAAAGAGGCGGAGCAGGAGGACGAATACGGACTGTATGAAGATCTGGCCCACAGCCAGCGCGGCGTACTGGTCAAACTGGATTTGCCGAGCGGAGAAGGCTTAAAGGCCGACTCCACCAAACTGATGTACCAGGGCCTGGAAGTCGGGACGCTGACCAAACTCGATCTCAACCCCGGCGGTGCCGTCACCGGGGAAATGACCGTCGACCCGGGCGTGGTGAATTTACTGCGTGAAGGCACGCGCATTGAGCTGCGCAACCCGAAAATCTCCCTCGATAACCCCAGCATCAGTAGCCTGCTGACCGGCAGCACCTTTGAACTGGTGCCCGGAGAAGGTAAACCGCGTAACCACTTTGTGATCCTGCCGGGGGATAAAACGCCGTTGCAGCAGCCGGGCGTGGTCACGGTGGCGCTCACCGCGCCGGAAAGTTACGGCATCGACGCCGGGCAGCCGGTGATCCTGCACGGCATTAAAATCGGCCAGGTGCTGGAACGCAGCTTAACCGCAAAAGGCATCAACTTTGCGGTCGCCATCGACCCGCAATATCGCGAGCTGGTGAAGGGCGACAGTAAATTCGTGGTTAACAGCCGCATCGATGTGAAAGTCGGGCTGGATGGGGTGGAGTTTCTCGGTGCCAGCGCCGGTGAGTGGATCAGCGGCGGTATCCGCGTGCTGCCGGGCAGTAAAGGCGAGCTGAAAGAGAGCTATCCGCTGTTTGCCAATCTGGAAAAAGCGGTGGAAAACAGCCTGAGCGACTTGCCGACCACCACTATGACGCTCAGCGCCGACAGCCTGCCGGATATTCAGGCCGGTTCGGTGGTGCTTTATCGCAAATTCCAGGTAGGCGAAGTGATCTCGGTGCGCCCGCGCGCCAACGCGTTCGACATCGACGTTCACATCAAGCCGCAGTATCAAAATCTGGTGACCAAAAACAGCGTGTTCTGGGCCGAAGGCGGCGCGAAAGTGCAGCTGAACGGCAGCGGGCTTACCGTTCAGGCCTCGCCGCTGTCGCGGGCGTTAAAAGGCGCAATCAGCTTCGATAACATGAGCGGCGCGTCGGCCAATATGCAAAAAGGCGACAAGCGCGTGCTGTTCCAGTCGGAAACCGCGGCCCGCGCCGTGGGCAGCCAGGTGACCCTGCACGCGTTTGACGCCGGCAAACTGTCGGAAGGGATGCCGATCCGCTACCTCGGGATTGATATTGGCCAGATACAATCCCTGAAGCTGATCACTGAACGCAACGAAGTGCAGGCCACTGCGGTGCTGTATCCGGAATACGTGAAGACGTTTGCCCGCAACGGCACCCGCTTCTCGGTGATCACCCCGCAAATATCCGCCGCCGGGGTGGAGCATCTGGATACCATTCTGCAACCCTATATCAACGTGGAGCCGGGTAAAGGCAATCCGCGCCGTGACTTTGAGCTACAGGAAGCGACCATCACCGATTCTCGCTACCTTGACGGTCTGAGCATCGTGCTGGAAGTGCCGGACGCCGGGTCGCTGGCCATCGGTACGCCGGTGCTGTTCCGCGGAATGGAAGTGGGTATTGTCACCGGTATGGTGCTGGGTAATCTGTCCGATCGCGTGATGGTGGGCTTACGCATCAGCCAGCGCTATCAGCACCTGGTGCGCAATAACTCGGTATTCTGGCAGGCCTCCGGCTACAGTCTCGACTTCGGCATTATCGGCGGCGTCGTGAAAACCGGGACCTTCAACCAGTTTATCCGCGGCGGTATCGCCTTTGCCACGCCGCCGAGCACGCCGCTTTCGCCGAAAGCCCAGGCAGGGAAACACTTCCTGCTACAGGACAGCGAGCCGAAAGAGTGGCGTCAGTGGGGCACCGCCCTGCCGCGTTAATCTCCCCCTGCCCCGGTGCGATGCCGGGGCAGTTATGCTATACTGCGCGCCCTTAATTTTACCCGTGGGGCCAGGCTGTGGCGCAAATCCGTTCCGTTTATCTTCCCGATGAATTCCTTTCCGTGATGCGTGATGCCATGCCCGCCGCGCTGTCCATGGAGAGCTTTATCGCGTCCTGCCAGCGCCCGCTGCGCCGCAGTATCCGAATCAATACCCTGAAAATCAGCGTCAGCGATTTTTTGGCGTTAGTTGCGCCGTACGGCTGGCAGCTCAGCCCGATCCCCTGGTGTGAGGAAGGCTTCTGGATCGAGCGCGATGAAGAAGCGCTGCCGCTGGGCAGTACCGCCGAACATCTTGGCGGCCTGTTTTACATCCAGGAAGCCAGCTCGATGCTGCCGGTGGCCGCGCTGTTCGCGGATGACGCTGAGATAACCCGGGTGATGGACGTCGCCGCCGCGCCAGGCTCTAAAACCACCCAAATTGCGGCACGGATGGCGAATCAGGGCGCGATCCTCGCCAATGAGTATGCCGCCAGCCGGGTAAAAGTCCTGGCAGCGAATATCAGCCGCTGCGGCATTCAGAACGTGGCGCTGACCCACTTCGATGGCCGGGTGTTTGGCGCAGCGTTGCCGGAATGCTTTGACGCCATCCTGCTCGACGCTCCCTGCTCCGGCGAAGGCGTAGTGCGCAAAGATCCTGACGCTCTGCGCAACTGGTCCGTCGCCAGCAACCTGGAGATCGCCGCCACCCAGCGCGAGCTGATTGACAGCGCGTTTCACGCCCTGCGTCCCGGCGGCACGCTGGTTTACTCCACCTGCACCCTCAACCGTGAAGAGAACGAGCAGGTGTGCCAGTGGCTGCTGGCGCGCTACCCTGATGCGGTTTGCGTAGAGCCGCTGGGCGATCTGTTCAACGGCGCACAGCAGGCGCTAACTGAAGAAGGTTTCCTGCATGTGTTCCCGCAGATTTTCGATTGCGAAGGCTTCTTTGTGGCGCGCCTGCGCAAAACCGCCGCCGTCCCGGCCCTCGACGCGCCGGGCTATAAAACCGGTAAATTCCCCTTCACGCCGATGAAACCCAAAGAGGCGCAGGAAGTCGTGCGCGCCGCCGCAAGCGTTGGGCTTAGCTGGGATGAGCATCTACACTTATGGCTGCGCGATAAAGAGATCTGGCTGTTCCCGGCAGAAATCGAGGCGCTGATTGGCCAGGTACGATTCTCACGCATTGGCCTGAAACTGGCGGAAACCTTCAACAAAGGCTTCCGCTGGCAGCACGAGGCGGTAATCGCCCTGGGCGACGTTGATACTCACGGATTCGCATTGACCGCCCAGCAAGCCCAGGAGTGGTATCGCGGCCGGGATGTCTATCCGCAAACCGCGCCGCAGGCGAATGAAGTAATTGTGACGTATCAGGATCAACCGCTGGGTCTGGCGAAAAAAATCGGCTCACGCTTAAAGAACAGCTATCCGCGCGAACTGGTGCGCGATGGCAAACTGTTTGCCGATGAAATTTAATTCGCCCAAAAAATAATCGCGATAAACTTGCGCTTTTGCTGTTCCTTGTCCAGGCTAAAAAATGGCGACTTTACTGGTCGTACCACCTGCACTGTAATGATGATGGAGAGCACTATGACTAAGACCAGCGTTAAAATCGGCACCTTTGAGATCGATGATGCGGAGCTGAGCGGCGAGCAACCGGGTGAACGTACCTTAACAATTCCGTGTAAATCTGACCCGGATCTGTGCATGCAGCTTGATGCGTGGGATGCGGAAACCAGTATTCCGGCAGTACTTAACGGCGAACACTCTGTCCTTTATCGTAAACACTATGACGAAAATTCTGATGCCTGGGTGATGCGTTTTGCCTGATCCCGACATGAGCCCGTCGCCTGAGACGGGTTATTCTTCCCCGTTTGGTTTGCCCTTCGCGCCCTGTCCCCTACAATTACTCTAAACCTTCTAACATTGGGGATGCGATGTTCGCACTGGTTTTGTTTATTTGTTATCTGGACGGTGGCTGTAACGATATCGTCATTGACGTTTTTAATACTGAACAACAATGTATGCGCGCGATGGATGAACAACGGCTGCGGCACGGCGGCTGTTTCCCGGTGGAGGATTTTATCGATGGCTTCTGGACCCCGGCTCAGGAGTACAGCGATTTTTAGCTACTGGACCCGCAGTAAGGTCAACCGGTTGCCGAAAACGGCACCGGTATCGATATAGTGCAAGTTCCCGCAATCGAGGCAGTCATTTAACGGCGTATGCCCGAAGTAAAACGCATCCGCCCCGCTGATAGACTCATCACGTCCTTTGATACAACGCGATAGCCGATCGCGGCTCCAGAGCACCGGCGTGCGCTTCACCGGCTGCTGCCAGGCATAATGATCGCCCGGGTAGTCCGCGTGGGCGACCACGATGCGCTGTTCCGCGCGTTGCAACTCAATAATCAGCGGGAAATCGCGCAGATGCAGCAGTTGCCCTTCGACGCGCTTGCGCACCGCGCTATTAAGCGTGGTGAACCAGCTGCCGCCGTTGAGATACCACAATGCGTAATCTCCTGATTCCAGCGCGTCCAGCGCCATGGCCTCATGGTTGCCCAACACGCAGCGGAACCAGCGCCGCTCGGTTAACGCCAGGCAGCCGGGACTGTTATCCCCGCGGTCGATAAGATCGCCTACGCTGATGACCAAATCCTGCCACGGGTCGAAATGCGCCTCACGTAAAGCCTGGGCAAACTGTCGCAGGCAGCCGTGTAAATCGCCTACGATGTAGATGGCCCGCCATTCGCTGGCGTCGATTCGTTGATACATTTCTCCTCCTGTGAACAGCTAAAGTATAGTGTGCGGCACACATTATTACTGCGGTGACGGGCGAGGAGAGGGAGCGGCAAAAATATACTTTTCTAAGCGTTTTTGACGGTTACAGGAATTTATTAGAAATCATCGGGTAATTAAAAACGCACAGGCATAAAAAAGCCTGCATTATGCAGGCTTTTTTATGTCCCTTCCGGCGCTTATCTCCGGCGCTCATGGTGATGGCGTTAGCTCTGTAAGGGATAAATCGCACAATAGCCGATAAGATTTGTCTGATCAAGTTCGCGCCAAATGAAGTTTATTGTTATTTGATCCAGATTCCAGAAAACCGACGCATGACGACACGCTGACAGCATATTGAAACTTATTGGTATCATCTCACTTACAGATTCTTAAAGACGGCAAAAAAGCTCTGGACGCTGCCGGGGTTGTCTGTGGTATGGTTTAAGGCGTTCACAGGCAGCGACACTTGCCACGGAGTAAGGCGCAGTCGCAACAGGCTTATGAATCATAGGGATAAAAAAAGACCGAATACGATTCCTGTATTCGGTCCAGGGAAATGGCTCTTGGGAGAGAGCCGTGCGCTAAAAGTTGGCATTAATGCAGGCTGAAATCGCCTTGCCCTTTAAGAATAGATTACGATGTCAGGTTTTCCAGTCCGCGACAAAAGTGGTCCAAAAAAATTCCTCACGTAACGTAATCACTTAATAAAAAACCGCAGCCCGTATTCCACGGTACTGCGGTTTTTTTATGCCCGTGAACGTTTAACAAAGCGTTTTGGCTTTCTCGATAAACGGCACCAGGCTCTTTTTCTCGCCGGGCTTTGCCGGGTCGTCTACCTGAATCACGCTGATGGGCTGGCCCGTGGTTTTCCCGGCTTTAACCTGCGCCATGGCTTCGTCATTGATCGGATATTGCATCAGGGTAGCCGGATTAATCACAAACAGCGCGTTGCCCGGACGGCAGGTGAGCATGACTTCTTCGCGGTTAAACGCCCAGTTGTCTTTGCCCATTTCAAAACGGCTTACCGTAATAATCTGCGGCGCAGCGGCGGCCATTCCCGCGCACGCCAGTAATAGCAGTGAAAGTACTGTTTTTTTCATCGTAAACTCGCAAACATAATCACGGTTAAACTGGCTCCCAGGTTGCGAACAGGCTGACGCAGGCCACTACCAGTAAGCTCAATATCCATTCCACTTTGGTCAGAGTAATAAACTGACGTTGCGCCACGCCCGCGGTCTGGCTAAAACGCGGCACCAGCGCATAGCGGTTATACACGGCAATCGCCACCATTATCGCCACCAGCGCGGCCTTTACCCACAGCATGATGAGATAACGCGTATCTACAGGCCAGGGGATTCCGGCAATTAGCAGCGTATTGACGATCCCCGTCACGATCGCTAACGCGACGGCCAGATGACCGTAGCGCGAAAAACGCATCATGGCGCGGATGGCGCTCTCCCGCCAGCGCGGTTTGCGCGCCAGCCGCATACAGACCAGTAACGGCAGTAAGCCGCCCATCCACCACGCGGCGGAAAGCAGATGAATGGCGTGGTTAATTTGCTGGAACGCGCCGCGCGCGCCTTCCGCCATCACTGCATGCCCTACCCCAGCCAGCAGCGCCACCTGTCCCATCAACAGCACCATCAGCAGCGCGCCAACGCGGTAAGGTTTAAGCAGGAGCACCGCCAGCGAGATAACGCTGAGAACGATCTGCCACAGCCATACACCGCCAAACTGCGTGGTTAACACCGCCTGCCAGATAGCCGGGGAAACGACGTCTACCCAGCCGCCTGCCATCATTCCGCCCTGAATAGCGAGCATTAACGTTGCGCTGACCAGGTTGGCGACCAGCGCCATGCGCCACCACCGCCAGACGCGGCGCGCCAGCACAGGCTTAAACGCGTCCGGGGCCAGCCAGCAGGTGCTGATTGCACACCCCAGCGCCAGTATCAACGCGGCGAAATGAATAAACCGCAGCGTAACCCAGGTGGCAACCAGCATGTCATTTCACGCTAAAATGGTAGCTGCCTTTGGTTTTGTGGCCATCGACGGAAACCACATGCCAGTCGACCTGGTACTGCCCGGCAGGCAGCGGCGCGCTGAGCGGCACAATCAGCTGTTTATTATCATCTGCCGCCACTTTCGCTTTGCCGGTTTCCAGTTTTTGCTTCTCCGGGCCGACCAGCGTGATGCCGCTGAATGCCGGTTCGATTCCTTCAGAGAAATTCAGGGTCAGAGCCTGAGGCGCAGACTCCATCACGGCATCCGCCGCGGGGTATTGATGCTTAAGATGCGCATGGGCCCAGACGGCAGGTGCGGCGAACAGTGAAGCGGTAACGGTCAGGGTACAAAGAAGACGAGATGCGGTGAATGCCATATAAATCATTCCTTTTCGTTATGACTGTGGCGCAAAGAATAACCCCGGTGACTCCTCAAGTCGAGACAGCATGGCACATAGCGACACAGAAATACTTGTCATCCGGACGATGAGCAAGTACCTTTCCGCCAGTCATAACAGGAGTCATCTATGAAGCACAATCTTGCCCAACTTCCACAGGACGAAATGGACAAAGTGAACGTCGATTTGGCCGCCGCTGGCGTGGCGTTTAAAGAGCGCTACAACATGCCGATCATTGCGGAGGCCGTTGAACGCGAGCAGCCGGAAGCCCTGCGTGGCTACTTTCGTGAACGCCTGATCGCCCATCGTCTGGCCTCGGTGAATTTATCGCGCATGCCCTGGGAACCAAAATCAAAATAACGCTTACGGTCCGTTACGCTTCCTTACAATGAAAATGCTAATCTGTCTGCGCTAATCACTATATTCACCGACTCACTTAGCCAGATATAGCGATTTCATCTTCAAGGAGACCATTATGACAACATGGAATGTTGCCGCTGCGCAATACGCGCCGCGTCCTGATGACGTAGCCGCAAATGTTTCCCATCACCTGAAGTTTATCGCCACCGCTGCCCGCGAACAGATCGACGTTTTACTGTTTCCCGAGTTTTCCCTTACCGGTTTTCACTCCCCCGACTCATGCCAGGTCAGCCCTGATTCGACGTTGTTCGCCCCCATCACTCTGGCGGCGCAGCAGCATAAGATGACAATTATTGCTGGTCTATCCCTGCCCGCGCCTGGAGGGATGATGTCGGCGGGTTTGATTTTTCTTCCCGACGGGACGCGCCAGCTCTGCCTGCAAAACACGGCACAACATATATGTGAAATCAATGGATTACCGGTACTGCAGGATAAACTCATCGGCACCGGCTCGCAGCGAATTGCTCTTTCGGTAAGCCGTTCTCTGCCCGAGGATCTCTGGGCCCAGAAAGAGGCCAGCCTGTATATGTGCGGGCGGTTTATCTCTGAGCTGTCATGGACTGCCGAAGTGGTCGATATGCAGCACTGTGCCTTTGAAAATCATGTCGCGGTATTGCAGGTCAACCATGCCGTCGCGCCGGATAACCAAACCGCCGTGGGCCGCAGCGCCTGCTGGGATGAACAAGGCCAGCTCATCGTGCGCGCCGAAGCCGGTGAACTGCTGGTGGTGGCCCGCCGTAAAGACAACGGTTGGCACGGCGAGGTCATTCCATTACGCTAGCACTTTGGTTAAGAGAGTCTGACATGCTGCGAGTGATCGATACGGAAACCTGCGGGTTACAGGGCGGAGTGGTGGAAATCGCTTCGGTGGATATTGTTAACGGCCAGATCGTTAACCCTATGAGCGACCTGGTGCGTCCGGATCGTCCTATCAGCCATCAGGCCATGGCTATCCATCGCATTACCGAAGCAATGGTGGCTGACAAACCGGAGCTGGAAGTCGTTTTACCCAGCTACCTCGGCAGCCCGTTTTACGTGGCACATAACGCCGATTTTGATAGCCGGATGCTGCCCGACATGGGCGGCGAGTGGATTTGCACCATGAAGATGGCGCGCCGTCTGTGGAACTGGCCGGGCATCAAATACAGCAACATGGGATTGTACAAAGCGCGCAGCTTGCAGGTCGATACGCCGCCCGATTTGCACCATCACCGCGCGCTGTATGATTGCTATATCACTGCCGCGCTTTTGCTGGATATCATGCAGCAGACCCACTGGACGCCGGAAGAGATGGTCACCATTACCGGTCGCCCGACCTTGATGACCACCTTTAAATTCGGCAAATACCGTGGCGAAGCCGTTAGCGATATCGCGGAGCGCGATCCTGGCTATCTGCGCTGGATGCTGAAGAACATCAAAGAGATGACCCCACAGCTACGCCTGACGCTGAAACACTACCTCGGGGAGGATTAATGCCCCGCTTTTGCCCCCAGCGTCCCCTGGGTCAGGCCGATTAAAAAGGCAAATTCCAGCGCCACGCCTTCGTAAGATTTGAATCGGCCCGATTTCCCGCCGTGGCCGGAATCCATTTCGGTACACAGCAGCAGCAGGCTGTCATCAGTCTTGTATTCCCGCAGCTTAGCGACCCATTTTGCCGGCTCCCAGTACTGCACCTGGGAATCATGCAGCCCAGTGGTGACCAGCAGATGCGGGTAGTGTTGACGCGTAACCTGGTCGTAGGGGCTGTAGCTCTTCATATAGTGGTAATAGGTTTCGTCCTGCGGATTGCCCCACTCTTCAAACTCCCCGGTGGTGAGTGGGATCGACTCATCCAGCATGGTGGTGACCACATCAACAAATGGTACCTGCGCCACCACCCCGTGAAACAGCTCTGGACGCATATTGATTACCGCTCCCATCAGCATTCCGCCGGCACTGCCGCCCATGCCGAACAGGTAGCGCGGATCGCCATAGCCCTGCTTCAGCAGCGCTTCGCAGACGTCGATATAGTCGTTAAAGGTGTTTTTCTTGTGTAAGAATTTCCCCGCCTCATACCACTGCTGGCCCAGTTCGCCGCCGCCGCGGATATGGGCGATAGCGTAGACAAATCCACGATCCAGCAGGCTCAGGCGGCTGGAGCTGAAATCGGCATCCATACTGCTGCCGTAAGAGCCATAGCCATACACCAGCAGCGGATTCGCGCCGCGCTGGAAATATTTCTTGTGGTACACCAGCGAGACCGGCACCTCCACGCCATCGCGCGCCTTGATCCACACGTGTTCGCTGCGGTAATTGGCAGAATCAAAGCCGTCAATTTCCGTCTGTTTCAGCACCCGCCGCTCACCGGTATCCATATCCAGTTCGAACAGGGTATCCGGCGTGGTCATGGAGGAGTAGCCATAACGCAGCCTGGCGGTTTCCGGCTCAGGATTATAGGCAAGCCAGGTCACATAGGCCGGATCGTCAAAGGCGATGCCGGTCACTTCGCGCGTTTTGCGATTGATTTGCCGCAGGCTGGTCAATCCGCGCTGGCGCTCTTCCACCACCAGCCAGTCGGTGAACAGCGTAAAGCCCTCCAGCATGATGTGCTCGCGCGCGGGTATCAGCGTTTCCCATTTTTGCTCGTTGCGCACCGTGCTGCGATAAAGCCCGAAGTTTTTACCGTCGCGGTTAGAACGCATATAAAAACGGTGCTGGTAGTGATCCACCGAATATTCGTGATCTTTACGCCGTTTCAGGAAACAGCTGGGTTCGGCATCCGCCAGCTCCGCGTCCAGCAGCCATACCTCGCTGGTGGTGGCGCTGGAGAGAAAAATATTGATGAAGTGCTGGGAAGTGGTTTTGTACAGGCTGACGTAGAACGTTTCATCGCGCTCTTCGTAGATCAATTCATCTTCGCTGGCGGGCGAGCCTACGGTGTGCCGCCACACCTGATACGGCAGCAGGGTTTTGGCATGCTTTTTAACGTAGTAGAGGGTGCGGGAATCGTTAGCCCAGGCCACTTCAGGCGCGACATGTTCAATCAGCTCCGGATACCAGTTGCCGGTCTCCAGATTGCGAAAGCGCAGACCGTACTGGCGGCGCGACAGATAATCTTCCGCCAGCACCATCGTGGTGTTATCCGGGGTGATAGCCAGCGCACCGAGGGTATAAAACTCGCTGTGCGACGCGCGCTGGTTGGCATCCAGCAGCAGGTCCCAGTCATCCCACTCTGAGGACAACACCGACTGGCGCTGGTAAACCGGGTACTCGCAGCCGACGTCATAAACCTGACGGTAGCGATAGCCATTCTTAATGTAAGGGGCTGACGCATCGCGCTGCGGAATGCGCGCAATCATCTCTTTGAGTAACTGTTCCTCCAGCGCCTGCTGGCTCGCCATGACCCGCCGCCCGTAATCGTTCTCTTTATGGAGATAGTCAAGGACGTCGGGATCGGACCGGTCATCATCGCGCAACCAGTAATAGTTATCGGTGCGCGTATCGCCATGCAGGGTCATGGTGTGGGGTATTACTTTGGCTTTAGGTGGCATAACGCTCAACTTTTAGGTTAACACCCTTATAAGGTTGGCAAAAACCCAGCGCGTTGCAAGCGTAACGCCACCAAACCAGGCGTTATCCTGGTGAAATCTCCCGTTTGCTGACCGCGATATCGCGTTCCACGTCGGTGCGGACATCTTCAGGGATCCCCAGCGCATCCCCGAGCGCGTTCAGGTAACTACGCTCCATAAAGTGATCGGCATTGATAGCGGCGCAGCTCAGGAAATAGATCTCCAGCGCCTCTTCTTCATTCTGGATGCCGTCGGCAAGACGCGCCGGATCGAGTGGCAGTTCGAGTGCCTGCTCCACCAATGCGCGCCCTTCGTTTTCGATGCCGGCATCGCGCAGATGCTGGTCAATAGCCTGACGTTCCGCATCGTCAATATGCCCGTCGCTTTTGGCAGCGAACACCAGCGCGAGGATTAACCGCTCGGCGCGCTTGTCAATCGGCGATGCCTGTTGGCCATACTGCGGTTCGCCCTGATGGGCCGCGCGGATGCGGTCTTTGTACTTATTCCACAACACCGTTCCGGCCACCGCCCCACCGCCTGCCAGCAGCGCGCTGCCGCCGTATTTCGCCAGCAGCTTACGTGACGATTTATTCGCCACCAGCAGCCCCGCCAGGCCGCCCAGCGCGCCGGGACTAAGCAGTTTAGAGAGCCCCTGCCCCTGCGATAACCCTTTACCCTGATCCCCCAGCATTGACTGAAGTTGTTTAAGCCAGTTCGCCATATACGCTCCCACAGTAAAAGTCCGTGTTGTCAGCGTAAGCGAGGGGATGTCAAGAAGTGTGGAGACAGGCTAAGGAAAGGAAAATAATCGGCAAGGGCGATGCCCTTGCACGTAATTAAGGACGGTATTCCGCCGTCTGTTTTTTGCAGTCGACCTGGACGGTGTAATGAATGTCGGCCCGCATGCCGCGCACCGTCAGGGGGACGGTCCATTTATCATCGCCGCCTTTGACGGCTTCCGGGTTAACCCAGGCGACCGGATCGGCCTGGCCGAGTTTTTCCTGATCGTCCGCCCAGCGCGCAATACGATTCTGAAGATAGTCGCGTTTCACGCTGGCTGAAATGCCTTTGGCATCCAGTCCTTCACAGCCGGTAAATTTCACACTGCGCGATTCCTGGGGCGCGGCATGCAGCCCCACGGAAAATAGCGCGATAAGCGCCAGTAGCCCTTTTTTCATCAGATGCCCTCCGTTGTTAATACCACAGAAAGCCTGGTACAAAACAACCGAAGCGCAAGGGATTATCCGGCACGCGCGGGTGAAAACCCTGCTGAATCGACGGGCTTACGCTGCTTTAGGTTTACGCCCGCTGGCGATCGCTTCCACCTTCGGTTCGGCGTCTGGCTTTACGTCCGCCGCGCCTTCCTGCGGCATTTGCCCGGTGCGCAGCACCTGCGCGAGGGTATCTTTGTGTTCAGCCAGCCACAGCGACAGCGGCTCAAGCTGGGTTTCCTCAAGGTTGACCGGCGCACTTTGCAGCCAGGACTCAAGGGTCTGTGCTAAGTCGAGCATCTTATCGTATGCGTCGGCTTCTTTTTTGTTGGCAAAAGACATTTTCTCTTTCCCTTCCCTGACCACAACGTAGTGAATTTCAACAGCCATCATGATGCCTCTTTAACTGGATATGCATACAGTATATCAGAGCTAAAAAGAAAAATCAAAACGCCGCACCTGCCCGCGCAATCGTTTTCGTATATACTGGCGGCCTCTTTTTTGGTGCAGGAATCTCGTTATGTTGACAGTAGGAACCGCGCTTCGTCCGGCAGCCACCCGCGTGATGCTGCTCGGCTCAGGGGAATTAGGTAAGGAAGTGGCGATTGAATGCCAGAGGCTCGGTATTGAAGTGATTGCCGTAGACAGATATCCCGACGCCCCGGCGATGCACGTCGCCCATCGCAGCTACGCCATAAACATGCTGGACGGTGCGGCGTTGAAGGCGCTGGTCGAGCAGGAAAAACCCGACTTTATCGTGCCGGAAATCGAAGCCATCGCTACCGACACGCTGATTGAACTGGAACAGCACGGCCAGCGCGTAGTACCCTGCGCGCGCGCTACCCAACTCACCATGAACCGCGAAGGCATTCGCCGTCTGGCGGCGGAAGAGCTGGGTTTGCCGACATCGAGCTATCGCTTTGCCGACAGCGAAAGCGATTTCCTGGCGGCGGTGGAACAAATCGGCCTGCCCTGCATTGTGAAGCCAGTGATGAGTTCCTCCGGCAAGGGCCAGAGCTTTATCCGCCAGCGCGAGCAGTTGGCCGACGCCTGGCAGTACGCCCAACAGGGCGGCCGCGCTGGTGCGGGCAAAGTGATTGTCGAAGGCGTGGTCAATTTTGATTTCGAAATCACCCTGCTGACCGTAAGCGCCGTGGACGGCGTACATTTCTGCGCTCCGGTGGGCCACCGCCAGCAAGACGGCGACTATCGCGAATCCTGGCAGCCGCAGCAGATGAGCGAGCTGGCGCTGCAGCGCGCCCGGCAGGTCGTGGAAAAAGTGGTGCTGGCGCTGGGCGGCTACGGCCTGTTTGGGGTTGAGCTGTTTGTCTGCGGCGATGAGGTGGTGTTCAGCGAAGTGTCGCCGCGCCCGCACGATACCGGGATGGTGACGCTGATCAGCCAGGATCTGTCAGAATTTGCCCTGCATGTGCGCGCGTTTTTAGGCTTGCCCGTGGGCGGCATTCGTCAATACGGCCCCGCCGCATCGGCGGTGATCCTGCCGCAGCTGACCAGCGATAACGTGCGTTTCAGCAATATTGACGCCGCCGTGGGCGCCGGGATGCAGGTACGGTTATTCGGCAAGCCGGATATTCAGGGAACGCGCCGTCTGGGTGTGGCGCTGGCCTGCGCTGAAGACATTGAAACCGCTATCGAACGCGCGAAAGCTGCGGCGTCGGCGGTGCAGGTGGAAGGCTAAAACAAAAAAGGCAGGCTTGCGCCTGCCTTCACTTCACGTCAGTGGATTACTGCTGCGCGCCTTCGACTGCTTCGCGCGCCAGTTTGGTAATGCGATCCCAGTCGCCCGCTTCCATCGCGTCCGCCGGTACCAGCCAGGAGCCGCCGATGCACAGCACGCTTTTCAGTGCCAGATAATCGCGATAGTTAGCCGGGGTGATGCCGCCGGTCGGGCAGAAACGCACCTGAGAGAACGGGCCCGCAATCGCCTGCAGCGCTTTAGTGCCGCCGTTGGCTTCCGCCGGGAAGAATTTGAACTCTTTCAGGCCGTAGTCCATACCCAGCATCAGTTCTGATACAGTGCTGATGCCCGGGATCAACGGGATAGACCCTTCAGTTGCCGCTTTCAGCAACGGCTCGGTCAGACCCGGGCTGATCGCGAACTGCGCGCCCGCTTCGGTCACTTCTGCCAGTTGGGCCGCGTTGATGACGGTGCCCGCGCCGATGATCGCGTCCGGCACTTCTTTAGCGATAGCGCGGATAGCGTCCATGGCGCACGGGGTACGCAGGGTCACTTCCAGCACGCGCACGCCGCCTGCGATCAGCGCTTTCGCCAGCGGTACGGCATGTTCCAGTTTATTAATCACAATAACCGGTACAACCGGACCGGATTTCAGGATCTGTTCAGCACTTGTTTTCCAGCTTTTCATCAGAGCATCTCTCTCGCCATAGTGAATTCAGTGAAGCCTTTAAAAACGAATACAGGTTGCGCCCTGCTCGGCGCCGGACAAATTCTCGCGCAGCGCGCCGAACATCTCACGGCCGGTGCCCACACGTTGCGGGCTAAGATCCGGCTGGAACGGCGCGCGTTGGGCCAGTTCCGCCTCATCGACTAACAGCGTTAACTCGCCCGTCTGTCCGTTTACGCGAATCAGGTCGCCGTTGCGTACTTTCGCCAGCAAGCCGCCGTCGTAAGCTTCTGGGGTGACGTGGATGGCGGAAGGCACTTTGCCGGACGCGCCGGAGAGGCGGCCATCGGTCACTAACGCAATTTTGAAACGGCGGTCCAATAATACACCAAGCGGAGGCATAAGTTTATGTAATTCTGGCATCCCGTTCGCTTTTGGCCCCTGATGGCGCACAACCACCACGCAATCTTTGTCCAGCAGGCCCGCTTCAAACGCCGGAACCACATCATGCTGGCTTTCAAACACCACGGCAGGCGCTTCGATAATCTGGTTTTCCTGCGGAACGGCGGAGGTTTTCATCACCGCGCGGCCCAGATTGCCGCTCAGCACTTTGGTGCCGCCGTGAGCGGAGAACGGTTTGTCGATGCTGGCGATGACGTCGTTGTCCAGCGACGCCGCCGCGCCCTCGCGCCACTGCAGTTCGCCGTTGTTCAGCCAGGGTTCGAGGGTGTAGCGATGCAGACCGTGACCCACCACGGTTTCTACGTCCTCATGCAGCAAGCCGCCTTTCAGCAGTTCGCGCATCAGCACCGGCACGCCGCCCGCCGCCTGGAAGTGGTTGATATCCGCCGGGCCGTTAGGGTACAGACGCGCCAGCAGCGGCACCACGGCGGAGAGATCGGAGAAGTCATCCCAGTTAATGATAATGCCCGCCGCGCGCGCCATCGCCACCAGGTGCATGGTGTGGTTAGTGGAGCCGCCGGTTGCCAGCAGCGCGACGATACCGTTAACCACCACTTTTTCGTCGATCATTTTGCCAAGCGGCATCCAGCTGTTGCCGTTGCCGGTGAGGCGCGTGACCTGACGCGCCGCTGCGGCGGTGAGCGCTTCACGCAATGGCGCATCCGGCTGAACGAAGGAGGAGCCCGGCAACTGCATGCCCATAAATTCCACCACCATCTGGTTGGTGTTGGCGGTGCCGTAGAAAGTACAGGTACCCGGCGCGTGATAGGACGCCGCTTCCGATTCCAGCAGCGCCATCCGGTCCACTTTACCTTCGGCGTAAAGCTGGCGAATGCGCACTTTTTCTTTATTCGGCAAGCCGCTCGCCATCGGGCCTGACGGCACAAACACCGACGGCAGGTGACCGAACGACAGCGCCGCCATCGCCAGCCCGGGGACGATTTTATCGCACACGCCGAGGAACAGCGCGCCGTCGAACATGTTGTGCGACAGGCCCACCGCAGCAGACATGGCAATCACTTCGCGGCTCAGCAGGGAAAGCTCCATGCCGTCCTGCCCCTGCGTTACGCCATCACACATAGCCGGAACGCCGCCTGCCACCTGGCCAACAGCGTTAACCGAATGCAGCGCTTTGCGGATTTGGTCCGGGTAGGTTTCGTAAGGCTGATGGGCGGAAAGCATGTCGTTATAGGAGGTTATGATACCGATATTATTACGCAGCATGCTTTTGAGCGCGGCTTTATCTTCCGGCTGGCAGGCGGCAAAACCGTGGGCGAGGTTGCCGCAGGCCAGTTCGGCGCGATGGACGGTTTTGGCCTTCGCCGCCTCAATGCGCGCGAGGTAGGCTTCGCGGGTGGCTTTCGAGCGCGCAATAATGCGATTTGTTACCCGTAACATTTCGGAATTCATAAAAGGTCCTCATAATTTATTTGCATGGGGGCCTGTTTTATTTACCTTCGCGTTACCGTTGGTTAACGCGACACAGGCCTGGCAAGGGCATAATCGTTTCAGTCAGTGTAAATAAAAAAGCCCCGCGGGTGAATCCGCACGGGGCTTTAAAATGCAAAAAAGTATAAACCTACTGCCTCAGATCATGTTACCGGTAAAATAACCCTTAAGGATAAGCGATCCCGGTTATTCAAACTCGTTCCATGAACGGCCATCGCGGGTGATCATCGCGACTGAGGCAACCGGGCCCCAGGTGCCCGCCTGATACGGTTTCGGCGCGTCGTTATCCGCCGCCCAGGCTTCGGTAATGGAATCGACCCACTTCCACGCCTCTTCCACTTCATCGCGACGCACGAACAGCGCCTGGATACCGCGCATGGTTTCCAGCAGCAGGCGCTCGTAGGCGTCCGCCAGATGCGACTCGTTAAAGGTCTCGGAGTAGCTCAGGTCCAGCTTGGTGGTTTGCAGATTGTGCTTGTGATCCAGGCCTGGCACTTTATTGAGGATCTGGATATCCACGCCCTCATCCGGTTGCAGACGGATGGTCAGCTTGTTCTGCGGCAGGTCCTGCCAGGAGTCTTTAAACAGGTTCAGCGCCGGGTTTTTAAAGTACACCACCACTTCAGAGCATTTGGTCGGCAGACGCTTGCCGGTACGCAGATAGAACGGCACGCCCGCCCAGCGCCAGTTGTCGATATCAACACGGATAGCCACGAAGGTTTCGGTGCTGCTGGACTTGTTCGCGCCCTCTTCCTCCAGATAGCCCGGCACTTTCTGCCCCTGGGCAAAGCCCGCGGTGTACTGGCCGCGCACGGTTTTTTCGCGCACATTGCTGCGGTCGATGCGGCGCAGGGATTGCAGCACTTTGACTTTTTCATCGCGGATATGGTCAGCGGTGAGGTCGGACGGCGGCGACATCGCGATCATGCACAGGATTTGCAGCAGGTGGTTCTGGATCATATCGCGCATCTGGCCCGCCTGGTCGAAGTAACCCCAGCGTCCTTCAATGCCCACCTCTTCCGCCACGGTGATTTCCACGTGGTCGATGGTGCGGTTATCCCAGTTATTGGCGAACAGGGAGTTAGCGAAGCGCAGCGCCAGCAGGTTCAGTACCGTCTCTTTGCCCAGATAGTGGTCGATGCGGTACACCTGGCACTCTTCAAAGTACTCACCCACCTGGTCGTTGATTTCACGGGACGTTTCCAGCGAGGTGCCGAGCGGTTTTTCCATCACTACGCGCGCCGGTTTGGCGTTGAGTTTGGCCTCGCCCAGCCCCTTGCAGATTGCGCCAAAGGTGCTTGGCGGCATAGCGAAATAGTTGATGGTGACGCGGTTTTTCTGGTCAAGCAGTTTGCCGAGGCGGGTGAACGCGGCAGTATCGTTGACGTCAAGATTGCAGAAATCGAGGCGGCTGCTGAGTTTGTCCCACAGCCCTTCGTTTATCTTCTCTTTCATGAAGGTTTCTAACGCTTCACGAACGATACCGGTGTAGGTTTCTTTATCCCACTCCGCGCGGCCAACCCCAAGAATGCGGGTGTCTGGATGGATTTGGCCTGCTTTTTCCAACTGGTACAGGGAAGGCAGCAGTTTCCGACGCGCCAGATCGCCTTTTGCGCCGAAAATGACCAGGTCACATGCCTGGGCTGTTTGCGTTACCGCCATGTCATTCTCCTCGTTTGAATGATCCTGGTTCTGAGCCAGGTTATCTGTAATTTTCTTACACCGCACTCTACTTCTTTTAACCGGTTTCTGAAACCTTTGCGGTAATGACGTCACTATACCGGGATGTGGAGCAGGACTTTTTCCGTATGGTGCCCGCATCCCGGCCTGTTTTTACACAATGAAACCGCTTAACAAAATCAGACACGGATCAAGATATGAAAAAAAACAACGACATTTTTGGTCATTTGTCTCTTCACGTGACGGCTCAGGCGTATATTCTTGCTAATTCGCTTTCCGGTTTCATCACTTTTAGAAATCGCTTTTTTCCATGAGTTAATGATAAATCATGAATATGCTGGAAAAAATCCAGTCGCAACTGGAACAATTAAGCAAATCCGAACGCAAAGTCGCTGAAGTGATCCTCACCTCTCCCTCACGGGCCATTCACCTCAGTATCGCCCGTCTGGCGAACACCGCTGGCGTCAGCGAGCCAACGGTCAACCGTTTTTGCCGTAGCCTTGATACCAAAGGTTTCCCCGATTTCAAACTCCATCTGGCGCAAAGCCTGGCCAACGGCACCCCCTACGTAAACCGCAATGTGGATGAAGACGACAGCGTCGAAGCTTACACCGGTAAAATCTTCGAATCGGCAATGGCGAGCCTCGACCACGTGCGGCAATCGCTGGATATGAACGCGGTCAATCGCGCCGTGGATCTGCTCACCCAGGCAAAACGCATCGCCTTTTTCGGGCTCGGCTCGTCGGCGGCGGTGGCTCACGACGCCATGAACAAATTTTTTCGCTTCAACGTGCCGGTGATTTATTCCGATGACATCGTGGTACAGCGCATGAGCTGTATGAATTGTAGCGCTGACGATGTAGTGGTGCTGATTTCTCATACCGGTCGTACAAAAAATCTGGTGGAACTGGCGCAGCTGGCCCGTGAAAACGATGCCATGGTTTTAGCGATTACCTCCGCCGGCACGCCGCTGGCCCGGGAAGCGACACTTGCATTATTGCTGGATGTTCCAGAAGATACCGATATTTACATGCCGATGGTGTCCCGTTTAGCCCAGCTCACGCTGATTGACGTGCTTGCAACCGGTTTCACGTTGCGACGAGGGGCGAAATTCAGGGATAACTTGAAGCGAGTCAAGGAAGCGTTGAAAGAATCGCGGTTTGATAAGGAACTGAAAGTTCCTGACAATAAATAGCGTTATTGAGATTAGAAAGCTGTACTTATAAAACCATTCGGTTAGGGTTTTGGCTGCGCCACCTGGCGTGCCCGCCAGCCGAGTTTATGTTCACGCAACACCAAAGTTGTTTCAGTCAACGGAGTATTACATGTCCAGACGGCTTCGCAGAACCAAAATCGTTACCACGTTAGGCCCGGCAACGGATCGTGATAATAATCTGGAAAAGGTTATTACCGCAGGCGCTAACGTTGTACGAATGAATTTCTCCCACGGCACTCCTGAAGACCACAAATTACGTGCAGACAAAGTCCGCGAGATCGCGGCCAAACTGGGTCGTCATGTCGCCATCCTGGGTGACCTCCAGGGCCCGAAAATCCGGGTATCGACCTTCAAAGAAGGCAAAGTATTCCTTAATATCGGCGACAAATTCCTGCTCGACGCCAACCTGGGTAAAGGTGAAGGCGATAAAGAAAAAGTCGGTATCGACTATAAAGGCCTGCCCGCTGACGTGGTGCCGGGCGACATCCTGCTGCTTGACGACGGCCGCGTGCAGTTGAAAGTCCTGGAAGTCCAGGGCATGAAAGTGTTTACCGAAGTGACCGTGGGCGGCCCGCTATCCAACAATAAAGGTATTAACAAACTCGGCGGCGGCCTGTCGGCAGAAGCGCTGACCGAAAAAGACAAAGCCGATATCCTCACCGCCGCGCAAATCGGCGTGGATTACCTGGCGGTCTCCTTCCCGCGCTGCGGCGAAGACCTGAACTATGCGCGCCGCCTGGCGCGTGACGCGGGCTGTAACGCCAAGATCGTAGCCAAAGTGGAACGTGCCGAAGCGGTATGCGATCTGGACGCGATGGATGACATCATCAACGCCTCTGACGTGGTCATGGTTGCCCGTGGCGACCTCGGCGTTGAAATCGGCGACCCGGAGCTGGTGGGTATCCAGAAAACCCTGATCCGCCGCGCCCGCAAGCTGAACCGCGCGGTGATCACAGCGACCCAGATGATGGAGTCGATGATCACTAACCCAATGCCGACCCGTGCGGAAGTGATGGACGTGGCGAACGCCGTGCTGGACGGCACCGATGCGGTGATGCTGTCTGCGGAAACCGCTGCGGGCCAGTACCCGGCGGAAACCGTTGCGGCCATGGCGCGCGTGTGCCTCGGCGCAGAAAAGATCCCGAGCATCAACGTCTCCAAGCACCGTCTCGATGTGCAGTTCGATAATGTCGAAGAAGCCATCGCCATGTCCGCCATGTACGCGGCGAACCACCTGAAAGGCGTGACCGCGATCCTGACCATGACCGAATCTGGCCGTACCGCGCTGATGACCTCGCGCATCAGCTCCGGCCTGCCGATTTTCGCCATGTCCCGTCATGAGCACACTCTGAACCTGACGGCGCTGTACCGCGGCGTAACACCGGTGTACTTCGACAGCGAAAACGAAGGCGTGGCGGCAGCGCACGACGCGGTTACCCTGCTGCGCGACAAAGGTTACCTGGTCTCCGGCGACCTGGTGATCGTGACCCAGGGCGACGTGATGGGCACCATCGGCAGCACCAACACCACCCGTATCCTGACGGTTGAATAATCCCGCCGTTGGCTAAATAAAAGGGCTTCCTGACAAGGAGGCCCTTTTTAATAGTGTTTGTTCTACGGGCGTGGCAAACGGGTATTACTCATATTTAAAATCACAGTTTCCTCAGCTCACCCCTACTCCACAATATATCGCATTTTATTTCGTAACCTATTTTATCTCCCCTGCCCTGAGAGTTGGGTTAATAAATACCCTGCCGCTGTACATTGTGTAACAAAATTAAAACCAGACTTTTTGAATACATCGCCTATGCTTATCTCTGATGAGTTTGCTGTTTAAATAATAACCTGAAAGGTAACTTTAACCTTAAATTATTTTAATTAATCTACTGATTTATAATGAATAAATAATATGAATACGTGTTGTAGCAGGAAAAGAATATGCGAGTAAAAATGACGGCCAGTAAAATGGCAAAATTTCATCTGACGCTGGCGCTGGTATGGGCGGCGCTGACAATACCCACATTAATATGGTGGAAAGACAGTATTCTGTGGGTTTCCTTAATGAGTATTTACGCCATTGTGATAGGACATTTAGCCGCCTACAGCGCCGCACATGCTGAAAAAGCCGCCAGCAAAGCGTTGAACGAAAGCGGCGAGGCGAATAAAAGGATCGACCAGCAAAATAGTGAGATGGCGGGGTAAATATATTAATCAGCCGGTTAACGACTCAACCGGCCAGATTAAATATATTGTGCAGAAAAGTTAACCGATCGCTGAAAATGCCGGTGCCCAGAGCGCCCGGCATCAGATCAGACGCTATTTCTTCTTCGGCCACAGATCCTTGCGTTTGTAAGGCTCAATATCCCCTTCTTTACGCGTTTTCAGCAGTTTTAAAATCCAGGTATATTGCTCAGGATTAGGCCGAACAAATATTTCCACTTCCTCATTCATGCGCCGGGCAATGGTGCGATCGTCGGCGTCGTTAAGGTCATCCATCGGCGGGCGGATATACACGTCGAGACAGTGGGTTTTGGCGTTGTAAACCGGAAATAGCGGCACCACGCGCGCGCGGCATACTTTCATCATGCGACCAATGGCGGGCAACGTCGCTTTATAGGTCGCGAAAAAATCGACAAACTCGCTGTGCTCCGCGCCGTGATCCTGGTCGGGCAGATAATATCCCCAGTATCCTTTACGGATTGAAGTAATAAAGGGCTTGATGCCGTCATTACGGGCGTGGATACGACTACCGTCAAAACGACGACGCGCACGGTTCCAGAAGTAATCAATCAGTTGGTTTTTTTGATTATGAAACATGGCTGACATCTTCTGCCCCTGAGAGGCCAGCAGCATGGCCGGAATATCGACCCCCCAGCCATGGGGCACCAGAAAAATCACGTTTTCATTATTCTGGCGAAAAGTCTCAAGGATTTCCGCGCCGTGCCAGTTGACGCGCGACAGCACTTTTTTAGGATCGCGTAGCGCCAGCTCAGCCATCATCACCATCGCCTGCGGCGCGGTTTCAAACATGCCATTGACGATGGCTTCACGTTTTTCTTCAGAATATTCAGGGAAGCAGTAAAGCAGATTGATGCGTGCGCGACGGCGAGCGCTTTTACCAAAGCGGCCCCCAATGCGGCCCAGCTTCGCCAGCAAAGGATCGCGAATTGACGGCGGCGTTAACGCCATCGCGGAAATCGCGGCGACACCAAGCCATGCGCCCCAATAGCGGGGAAGCAAAAATTCGTTCTTAAATTCAGGGATAAATTCGTTAACAGGTTTTTTTTCCATGCCCTTTTCCGTCTGGCGCCCAACAGAATGGGCAAAATAATCCGTTATTTTAGCGTCTGATGGCGCATGAGACAAAAGAAAAGCCGACGCCCGGAGGGAGGTCGGCTTTGTCTTAAACAGCAGGATCAATCAAAACGCAGCTGCGGCACCACTTCTTTGACCTGCGCCAGGTAATCCGAACGGTCTTTACCGGTCAGGCCCTCAGAGCGCGGCAGTTTAGCCGTCAGCGGGTTTACCGCCTGTTGGTTGATCCACATTTCGAAATGCAGGTGCGGACCGGTGGAGCGCCCGGTATTGCCCGACAGCGCAATGCGATCGCCGCGTTTCACTTTCTGGCCCGGTTTCACCAGCAGCTTTTTCAGGTGCATATAGCGCGTGGTGTAGGTACGACCATGACGCACGGCGACGTAATACCCTGCCGCGCCGCTGCGTTTGGCGACCACAACTTCGCCGTCACCCACTGCCAGCACCGGCGTACCCTGCGGCATCGCAAAGTCCACGCCTCTGTGCGGCGCAACGCGGCCCGTCACCGGGTTGAGGCGACGCGGGTTAAAGTTGGAAGAGACGCGGAACTGTTTCACCGTTGGGAAACGCATAAAGCCTTTCGCCAGCCCGGAGCCGTTGCGGTCGTAGAATTTCCCGTCTTCAGCGCGCACCGCGTAGTAATCTTTGCCGCTGGAGCGTAAACGCACGCCCAGCAGCTGGCTCTGCTCGCGCTTGCCGTCGAGCATTTCGCGCGACATCAGCACCGAGAACTCATCGCCTTTTTTCAGCTTGCGGAAGTCCATCTGCCACTGCATGGCTTTGATCACCGCGCTGATTTCGCTGCTGGTTAATCCGGCGTCTTTGGCGCTGGCGACAAAGCTGCCGCCCACGGTGCCTTTCAGCACGTTGTTAACCCAGTCGCCTTCGGCAATTTCGCTGCTCATTTTAAACCCGCCGTCGACGCGGTCGTAGGTGCGGGTTTCACGGCGCGACATCTCCCAGGTCAGGCGTTGCAGTTCGCCTCCCGGGGTTAAGGTCCAGGAGATTTGCTGACCGATTTTCAAATTGCGCAGGTCTTTATCGACGTTTGCCAGGGTGCTGATATCACCCATATCAATGCCGTACTGGTTGAGTACGCTGCTCAGCGTATCGCCGGTAGAAACCACATATTCGTGAACCCCGGTTTCGCCTGCGGTTTTATCATCCAGCTCGTCCTGCGGGATGGATTCATCCTCTTCCGGCGGAGCCTGGTCGATAGGTTCACTCGCTTCCGGCAACAGGGAACGCACTTCGCTTTTTTCGAGCTCGATGGTTTTAACAATCGGCGTGGCTTCGGGGTGATAGATGTACGGCCGCCAGACGGCGACCGCAAGTGTAAGAAAAGTTAGTGACCCCAACATCACGCGATGGGGGCGTGGCAGGTTATTAAATGCCAGGGCGACAGAGCGGGCTATCTGTTGCACGTATTCACTTCCTCGTTAATCTCCTTTCAGGCAGCTCGCATACTGGTTTGCCAACTGGGTCAGGAAGTCGCTATAGCTGTCCTTGCCCAATTTCACCTCAGTTCCCAGCGGATCGAGTGTTCCCATACGAACAGACGTCCCCCTGGCAACGGCTTCGATTACCGCTGGCCTGAATTGTGGCTCAGCAAAAACGCAGGTTGCTTTTTGCTCAACCAACTGTGTTCTGATTTCATGTAAACGCTGGGCACCAGGCTGGATTTCAGGGTTAACGGTAAAGTGACCCAGGGGCGTAAGACCGTAGTGTTTTTCATAGTAACCGTAGGCGTCATGAAAAACGAAGTACCCCTTCCCTTTCAACGGTGCCAGCTCATCGCGAACCTGCTTATCGGTTTGGGCTAATTGTGCCTCAAAGTGCTGCAGATTGGCGTCTAGTTTGGCCTTACTTTGCGGCATAAGTTCCACTAATTTTCCATGGATTGCAACCGCTGAGGCCCGCGCAATCTCAGGCGAAAGCCAAATATGCATGTTATATTCACCGTGATGGTGATCGTGGTCACTGTTTTCTGCGCCGTGATCGTGTCCGTGCTCATCGTCATGGTCATGATCTTCACCTTTCATGAGCAGCGGTTTCACGTCAGGCAGTTCGCCCATAGTGACCTTTTTTTGCTCGGGGAACTGGCTGACCTGCTTTTGCATGAAGGCTTCCATGCCCGGGCCAATCCAGACAACTAAGTCTGCGTTTTGTAAGCGTTTTACATCAGACGGGCGCAGCGCATAATCATGCTCGGAGGCACCATCGGGAAGTAATACTTCTGTATCAGTCACCCCATCGGCTATGGCTGAAGCGATAAATCCCAGGGGTTTAAGCGAAGCGACGACCGCCGCCTGCGCATTTGCCACAACTCCACCCCATACGGCTGCTGAAAGTGCAGCGCAAAGAAACGTCTTTTTATGTAACATTATTTAACTATCCGTCGTTAATCGGCTCGGGAATGTGATATTATAACATTCGATAACTTCTGCAACGCTTAATTTCTCATGACGAATTTAGTTTCACTGGAAAATGTCTCCGTCTCGTTTGGACAGCGCCGCGTGCTGTCCGACGTGTCGCTCGGCCTGAAGCCGGGCCGGATCCTGACTCTGCTCGGCCCGAATGGCGCAGGTAAATCCACGCTGGTGCGCGTGGTATTAGGGCTGGTAGCACCCGACGAAGGGGTCATCAAGCGTGACCGCAACCTGCGCATCGGCTATGTGCCGCAAAAGCTGCACCTCGATGCCACCCTGCCGCTGACGGTCAGCCGCTTTATGCGTCTGCGCCCCGGCGCACGCAAGCAGGATATTTTGCCCGCGCTCAAGCGCGTGCAGGCCGGGCACCTGATCGATGCACCGATGCAAAAATTATCTGGCGGTGAAAACCAGCGAGTTTTACTGGCGCGGGCGTTGCTCAATCAGCCGCAACTGCTGGTGCTGGATGAGCCAACCCAGGGCGTGGACGTCAATGGCCAGGTGGCGCTGTACGATCTGATCGACAAACTGCGCTGCGAGCTGGATTGCGCGGTGCTGATGGTATCCCACGACTTGCATCTGGTGATGGCGAAAACCGACGACGTGCTGTGCCTGAACCACCATATCTGCTGCTCCGGCACGCCGGAAGTGGTGTCGATGCACCCGGAATTTATTTCGATGTTCGGCCCGCGCGGCGCGGAACAACTGGGCATCTATCGCCACCATCATAATCATCGCCACGACCTCCAGGGTCGGATTGTCCTGCGTCGGGGAAATGGTCACTCATGATTGAATTATTACTGCCCGGCTGGTTTGCCGGGATGCTGCTGGCATGCGCCGCGGGTCCGCTCGGTTCGTTTGTGGTCTGGCGTCGCATGTCCTATTTTGGCGATACCCTCGCCCACGCCTCGCTGCTGGGCGTTGCCTTTGGTCTGCTGCTGAACGTCAATCCGTTTTACGCGGTGATCGCCGTGACGCTGCTGCTGGCGGTGGGGTTAGTGATTCTGGAAAAACGCCCGCACCTGGCAATTGATACCCTGCTGGGGATCATGGCACACAGCGCACTGTCGCTGGGCCTGGTGGTGGTGAGCCTGATGTCCAATATCCGGGTGGATTTGATGGCCTATCTGTTTGGCGATCTGCTGTCGGTCACCCCGGCGGATATTATTTCCATCGCTATCGGCGTGGCGGTTGTAATCGCGGTGCTGGCGTGGCAGTGGCGCAGCCTGCTGGCGATGACCATCAGCCCGGATCTGGCTTTTGTCGACGGCGTTAAGCTCCAGCGCGTAAAAATGCTGCTGATGCTGGTCACGGCGTTAACGATTGGCGTAGCGATGAAGTTTGTCGGGGCGCTGATTATCACGTCGCTGCTGATTATTCCGGCGGCCACCGCGCGGCGTTTTGCCCGCACCCCGGAGCAGATGGCGGGTATTGCCGTGGTGATCGGCATGATCGCCGTGACCGGCGGGCTGACCTTCTCGGCATTTTACGATACACCCGCAGGCCCGTCGGTGGTGCTGGCGGCGGCGCTGATGTTTATTCTCACCATGATGAAGAAAAGCGCGGCGTAATAAAAAGGGCGGAAATTTCCGCCCTGTTTACCTCACGGCATCGCCGGAGGCGTGATCCCGAAATGCTGCCAGGCGCGCACCGTCGCCATTCGGCCACGCGGCGTGCGCTGTAAAAAACCCTGCTGGATCAGGAAGGGTTCCAGCACATCTTCGATGGTTTCCCGCTCTTCGCCGATTGCTGCCGCCAGGTTATCCAGGCCCACCGGCCCGCCGAAAAACTTATCAATAATCGCCAGCAGCAGCTTGCGGTCCATATAGTCGAAGCCTTCGGCGTCAACGTTAAGCATATCCAGCGCCTGGGACGCCACGTCCTGGGAAATCACCCCGTTATGGCGCACCTCCGCGAAATCCCGCACCCGGCGCAGCAGGCGGTTGGCAATACGCGGCGTGCCGCGCGCGCGCTTCGCCACTTCCAGCGCCCCCTCGTTGCTCATATCAAGGCCCATATGCTGAGCGCTGCGATTAACGATGTGCTGCAAATCCGCGACCTGATAAAACTCCAGCCGCTGCACAATGCCGAAACGATCGCGCAGCGGCGACGTCAGCGACCCGGCGCGGGTGGTCGCACCAATCAGGGTAAACGGCGGCAGGTCGATTTTGATGGAACGGGCCGCCGGGCCTTCGCCAATCATAATATCCAGCTGGTAATCTTCCATCGCCGGATACAGCACCTCTTCCACCACTGGCGACAGGCGGTGGATCTCGTCGATAAACAGCACGTCGTGCGGTTCAAGATTGGTGAGCATGGCGGCGAGATCGCCTGCTTTTTCCAGCACCGGGCCGGAGGTGGTGCGCAGATTAACGCCCAGCTCATTGGCGACGATACCGGCCAGGGTGGTTTTACCTAACCCCGGCGGGCCGAAAATCAGCAAGTGATCCAGCGCATCGCCGCGCAGCCTGGCCGCCTGGATAAAGATTTCCATCTGCGAACGCACCTGCGGCTGGCCGATATACTCTTCCAGCAGCTTCGGGCGGATGGCCCGGTCTATGATCTCTTCCTGGGTTATGTTCGCAGCGGAAACCAGGCGGTCTGCTTCTATCATCCGTTACCTCACAATGCCGCGCGTAATGCTTCGCGGATAAGGGTTTCGCTGTCCGCATCAGGACGCGCCAGTTTGCTCACCATACGGCTCGCTTCCTGCGGTTTATAACCCAACGCCACCAGCGCGGCAACGGCTTCCGCTTCGGCATCGTCTTTGGCCGGGCTGGCAGGCGACGTGAGCACCAGATCGGCAGCCGGGGTAAACAGGTCGCCATGCAGGCCTTTGAAGCGGTCTTTCATTTCCACCACCAGACGTTCGGCGGTTTTCTTGCCGATGCCCGGCAGCTTTACCAGCGCCGCAGGCTCTTCGCGCTCGACGGCGTTAACGAACTGCTGGGCCGACATGCCGGAAAGGATCGCCAGCGCCAGTTTCGGGCCAACACCATTCACTTTGATTAATTCGCGGAACAGGGTGCGCTCCTGCTTATTATTGAAGCCGAACAGCAGTTGCGCGTCTTCGCGCACCACGAAATGGGTAAACACCACCGCTTCCTGGCCCGTCTCCGGGAGCTCATAAAAGCAGGTCATCGGCATATGCACTTCATAACCGACACCGCCCGCTTCCAGTAATACCAGCGGGGGTTGTTTTTCCAGAACGATGCCTCTGAGTCTGCCTATCACAATACGCTCCTGCGGTTAGCGGCTAAAAATGTTTCCTGAGGTTCACGCGAAGGATGCGTGAGGAAGATAGGCTATCATATAAAAAAGGCTGGATAGATATCCAGCCTGATTTATCTTAACCGCCCTCTTGCCAGATTAAGCCGCGACTCGCTCATCTGGGTCGCGTTCTGGCTGATGTGGCAATGGGTGATGGCGATGGCCAGCGCATCCGCCGCATCCGCCTGCGGGTTGGCGGGCAGTTTCAGCAGGGTGCGCACCATATGCTGCACCTGGCTTTTTTCCGCGCTGCCGATGCCGACCACCGTCTGCTTAACCTGACGGGCGGCGTATTCGAAGACCGGCAGATCGTGATTCACCGCCGCGACAATCGCCACGCCGCGCGCCTGGCCGAGCTTCAGCGCCGAGTCGGCGTTTTTCGCCATAAAGACCTGCTCGATAGCGAAATAGTCCGGCTGGAACTGGGTAATGATTTCACTCACCCCGGCGTAGATGAGCTTCAGGCGCGAGGGTAAATCGTCCACTTTGGTGCGGATGCAGCCGCTGCCGAGATAGCTTAGCTGCCTGCCGACCTGGCGGATCACACCATAGCCGGTAACGCGTGACCCCGGATCAATCCCGAGAATAATCGCCATCACGCGCCTCCGGTTTGGCTACGGCAATAATCACAGAGTGGCGGCGACTTCGTCGGAGATCTCACCGTTGTGATAAACCTCCTGCACATCGTCGCAGTCTTCCAGCATGTCGATCAAACGCAGCAGTTTCGGCGCGGTTTCCGCGTCCATATCGGCTTTGGTTGACGGGATCATGGAGACCTCGGCGTTGTCGGCTTTCAGGCCAGCAGCTTCCAGCGCATCACGCACCGCGCCCATCTCTTCCCATGCGGTATAAACGTCAATCGCGCCGTCGTCGAAGGTCACCACGTCTTCTGCACCGGCTTCCAGCGCCGCTTCCATGATGGCGTCTTCATCGCCCGCTTCGAAAGAGATCACGCCTTTCTTGCTGAACAGATAGGCGACGGAACCGTCGGTGCCCAGGTTACCACCGCATTTGCTGAAGGCATGGCGCACTTCCGCCACGGTGCGGTTGCGGTTATCGGACAGGCATTCCACCATTACCGCCGTGCCGCCAGGACCGTAACCTTCATAAATGATGGTTTCCATGTTCGCGTCATCATCGCCGCCCACGCCGCGCGCGATGGCACGGTTCAGGGTGTCGCGGGTCATGTTGTTCGACAGCGCTTTATCAATCGCCGCACGCAGACGTGGGTTAGAGCCGGCATCGCCGCCGCCCAGACGCGCTGCGGTAACCAGCTCGCGAATAATTTTGGTGAAGATTTTACCGCGTTTGGCATCCTGTGCCGCTTTGCGGTGTTTGGTGTTGGCCCATTTACTATGACCTGCCATAAATTTTTCCTCAAAGAGCGCGCCTTTTCAGGCTACGTTAATAACAAATTCTTCAATCGCTTGCCGGTTGCTCCACGATTTGGTGAGCGCTGCGGCTTGCGCAGCATCCACCCAGCGGTAGGTTAAGTGTTCGGTGAACACAATCTCCCGCTCGCTCGGCAGCCCCAGGCAAAACCAGGATTCGGTATTTCGCTCGATTCCCGGCGCGTAGCGATGACGTAAATGACTAAAAATTTCAAACTCCACCGTGCGTTGACAGTCCATCAAGGTCAGTTGCTCAGCGGCAACGTCAATCGAGACCTCTTCCTTTACTTCACGCGCGGCGGCCTGCGGTGCGGTTTCCCCTTCTTCTACGCTGCCGGTAACCGACTGCCAGAATTCCGGGTCATCGCGCCGCTGCAACATCAGCACCCGCTTCGTATCTCTCGCAAAAATGACTACCAGGACAGAAACGGGACGCTTATATGCCATATCAGTTTTTCTCTTCCTTCTTCACCACCGCGATGCCCAGCTCTTCCAGCGCCGCCTGGTTGGCGAAGCTCGGCGCTTCGGTCATCAGACAGGCCGCTGCAGTGGTTTTCGGGAAGGCGATCACGTCGCGAATGTTGTCGGTGCCGGTGAGCAGCATGGTCAGACGATCCAGACCGAACGCCAGGCCGGCGTGCGGCGGAGTACCGAATTTCAGGGCGTCGAGCAGGAAGCCGAATTTCTCGCGCTGTTCCTGTTCGTTAATGCCCAGAATGCCGAACACGGTTTGCTGCATTTCGCCGCTGTAGATACGCACCGAACCGCCGCCCACTTCGTAACCGTTGATCACCATATCGTAGGCGTTGGCCACGGCATTTTCCGGCGCGGCTTTCAGCTCGGCAGCGGTCATGTCTTTCGGTGAGGTGAACGGGTGGTGCATCGCGGTCAGGCCGCCTTCGCCGTCTTCTTCAAACATCGGGAAGTCGATGACCCACAGCGGTGCCCAGGCGTTTTCGTCGGTGATTTTCAGATCTTTGCCCAGCTTCAGGCGCAGCGCGCCCAGCGCGTCGGCAACGACTTTTTTGTTGTCCGCGCCGAAGAAAATCATGTCGCCATCCTGTGCGCCGGTGCGCTCAAGGATTGCGTTGATGATGTCGGCGTTGAGGAATTTGGCGATCGGGCTGTTGATGCCGTCAATACCGGCGCTGCGCTGGTTAACTTTAATGTACGCCAGGCCTTTCGCGCCATAAATGGTCACGAATTTGCCGTATTCGTCGATCTGCTTACGGGTCAGCTCAGCGCCGCCCGGTACGCGCAGGGCAGCCACGCGGCCTTTAGCGTCGTTGGCAGGACCAGCGAAGACGCTGAATTCCACCTCTTTCACCAGATCGGCGACGTCCACCAGCTCCATCGGGTTACGCAGGTCTGGTTTATCGGAACCGTAGCGGCGTTCGGCTTCGGCAAAGGTCATCACCGGGAATGCGCCCAGGTCAACGCCTTTCACGTCGAGCCACAGATCGTGAACCAGCTGTTCCATCACTTCACGCACCTGCGGTGCGGTCATGAACGAAGTTTCCACATCGATCTGGGTAAATTCCGGCTGGCGATCGGCGCGCAGGTCTTCGTCGCGGAAGCACTTCACAATCTGATAGTAACGGTCAAAGCCGGACATCATCAGCAGCTGTTTAAACAGCTGAGGCGACTGCGGCAGCGCGTAGAATTTGCCTTTATGAACGCGAGACGGCACCAGATAGTCGCGCGCGCCTTCCGGCGTGGCTTTGGTGAGCATCGGGGTTTCGATATCGAGGAAACCGTGGTCGTCCATAAAGCGGCGCACGAAGCTGGTGATTTTCGCGCGAGTTTTCAGGCGCTGAGCCATTTCCGGACGACGCAGATCCAGGTAGCGGTACTTAAGACGCGCTTCTTCGGTGTTCACCTGATTGGAGTCCAGCGGCAGCGGCTCGGCGCGGTTAATGATGTTCAGTTCGGTGGCGAACACTTCCACTTCGCCGGTCGCCATGTCGCGGTTAATATTGCGTTCATCGCGCGCGCGCACCAGGCCTTTGATTTGAATGCAGAACTCATTACGCAACTCGGAAGCCAGCTTGAACGCCGCATCGCGGTCGGGATCAAAGAACACCTGAACAATGCCTTCACGGTCACGCATGTCGATAAAAATAAGGCTACCGAGATCGCGACGACGATTAACCCAACCACACAGCGTCACTTCTTGTCCCACATGGGACTTATTGAGCTGCCCGCAATATTCTGTACGCATGAGATATCCCTTAATTTTGCCGCAGGCCGTTTGTCACCTGCCCCGCAGGCACCACTGTCGCAGCTTTACACTGGATGAAAAAAGGCGGCTATTATACTGGAATTTCCGCACTACGATAAGCCCGAACCCGTCTGGTCGCGCGATTGCTATGCGCCGAACGGTCGATTCTCACAAAAATTAACAAAATTTGCGGCCCGATCCGCCCTCAGGTGCAGGTAAGGTAACGAAAATTTCCCATAATGAAGAGATGACTATGCTGACGTTAAACACCGCTTCCACCGCCCTGGTAATTATCGATTTGCAGGAAGGTATTCTGCCGTTCGCCGGTGGCCCGCACACCGCCGACCAAGTGGTGGCCCGCAGTGCGCAGCTGGCAGAGCACTTTCGCGCCAGCGGCGCGCCGGTGGTAATGGTGCGCGTGGGCTGGTCGCCCGATTTCGCCGAAGCGCTGAAACAGCCGGTGGATGCCGCCGCCCCTGCCCAGGCGCTGCCGCAGGAATGGTGGCACTATCCGGTGGCGCTGGGCAAGCGCGACAGCGATATTGAAGTGACTAAACGCCAGTGGGGCGCATTCTACGGCACCGACCTGGAGTTGCAGCTACGCCGCCGCGGTATCGACACCATCGTGCTGTGCGGGATCTCCACCAATATCGGTGTGGAATCCACCGCCCGCAACGCCTGGGAACTGGGCTTCTCGCTGGTACTGGCGGAAGATGCCTGCAGCGCAGCCAGCACCGAGCAGCACCAGAACAGTTTCAACCATATTTTCCCCCGCATCGCCCGCGTGCGTTCGGTGGAGGAGATTATCGCCGCCCTATGATTTATATCGGCCTGCCGCAGTGGTCGCACCCCAAATGGGGGCGGCTCGGTATCAGTACGCTGGAGGATTACGCCCGCCACTTCAACTGCGTGGAGGGCAATACCACGCTGTACGCGCTGCCGAAAGCAGAGATTGTCGAACGCTGGCACGCCCAGACCACCGACGATTTCCGCTTCTGTTTTAAATTCCCGGCGACCATTTCCCACCAGGCCGCGCTGCGCCAGTGCGAAGATCTCAAGCAGGAGTTTTTCACCCGCTTAGCGCCGCTCGCCGGGCGCATCGGCCAGTACTGGCTACAGCTTCCGGCGGCGTTTGGCCCGCAGGATCTCCCGGCGCTGTGGGCGTTTCTCGACGGGCTGCCCGGCGAATTCACCTACGGTGTGGAAGTGCGTCACCCGGCGTTTTTCGCCAAAGGCGACGCGGAGCAGGCGCTCAATCGCGGCCTGCACCAGCGCGGCGTTAACCGGGTGATGTTAGACAGCCGTCCAGTACATTCGGCGATCCCTGGTACTCAGGAAATTATCGACGCCCAGCGTAAAAAACCTAAAGTGCCAGTGCATGCGCTGGTGACGGCTGGAAATCCTATGGTGCGGTTTATTGGCAGTGACGATATGGCGCGTAACGCCGAATTTTTCGAGGTGTGGCTGGGCAAACTCGCCCACTGGCAACAGACCACTACGCCGTACCTGTTTTTACATACCCCGGATATCGCCCAGGCTCCGGAACTGGTGCATACCCTGTGGCCAAAAATGCAGGACGCGTTAACCGGCATCGGACGCGAGCCCGCCATCCCCCATCAAAACTCACTCCTTTAGGCGGTGGAGAGTTCCCATGACTCCAGGCTATGATACGTAAAGCCATTATTGGTTCTAAAGGGAGTTTGTATGGTCAGCGCGCTGTATGCCGTGTTGGGAGCGTTGTTACTGCTTAAGTTTTCTCTGGACGTGGTGCGAATGCGCATGCAATACCGCGTTTCTTACGGCGATGGCGGCTTTAGCGAACTGCAAAGCGTGATCCGTATTCACGGTAACGCGGTTGAAAATATTCCCGTGGCGCTGCTCCTGCTGCTGTTTATGGAAATGAACGGCGCAGAAACCTGGATGGTGCACGTTTGCGGCATTTTGATGATTATCGGACGCCTGCTGCACTACTACGGCTATCACCACCGGCTGATTCGCTGGCGGCGCTCCGGGGCCAGTGCCACCTGGGTTTCGATGTTGCTGATGGTGCTGGCTAACGTCTGGTATATGCCGTGGGAGTTGGTTTTCTCGATTCATTAGCGCAAAATACGCGCCTTTCGTTATTCCCGGAATTTTTGTATGTCTGACCGCGACACCCTTTTCTCTGCGCCGGTAGCTAAACTCGGCGACTGGACCTTTGATGAACGCGTGGCTGAAGTCTTCCCCGACATGATCCAGCGTTCGGTCCCTGGCTATTCAAACATTATCTCGATGATCGGTATGCTGGCGGGCCGCTTCGTGAAGCCGAATACTCAGGTTTACGATTTGGGCTGTTCGCTGGGCGCGGCGACGCTGTCGGTGCGCCGCAATATTTCCCATGAAGGCTGCCAGATTATCGCCGTCGATAACTCCGCCGCGATGGTGGAACGCTGCCGCCGCCATATCGACGCCTTTAAAGCCCAGACGCCGGTGCAGGTGGTTGAGGACGATATCCAGAATATCGCCATCGAAAACGCCTCGATGGTGGTGCTTAACTTCACCCTCCAGTTCCTCAATCCGGTCGATCGCCAGACGCTGCTGAATAAAATTTATCAGGGGTTGATCCCCGGCGGCGCGCTGGTGCTATCGGAAAAATTCAGTTTTGAAGACAGCGAAGTGGGCGATTTGCTGTTCAACATGCACCACGATTTTAAACGCGCCAACGGCTACAGCGAGCTGGAAATCAGCCAGAAGCGCAGCATGCTGGAAAACGTGATGCTTACCGATTCGGTGGAAACCCACAAGGCACGCCTGCATCAGGCCGGTTTTGAGCACTGCGAGCTGTGGTTCCAGTGCTTTAACTTCGGCTCGCTGGTGGCCCTGAAAGCGGGTGGCCGCCATGATTGATTTCGGTAAATTTTACCAGCGCATCGCCTGCACACCGCTGGCGCCGTGGCTGGAAACCCTGCCGGCGCAGATCGCCCAGTGGCAGCGCGAGTCGCTGCACGGCCAGTTTAAACTCTGGCACAGCAGCGTTGAGCACCTGCCGACCCTGACCCCGCATCATCTCGATCTGCTGCACAGCGTCACCGCGCAGGCGGAACAGCCGCTGAGCGACGGGCATCGCCAGCGCATCGAAACCCTGCTGCGCAATCTGATGCCGTGGCGCAAAGGGCCGTTTTCGCTTTATGGCGTGGATATTGATACCGAATGGCGCTCCGACTGGAAATGGGAACGCGTGCTGCCGCACCTGTCGCCGCTGGAAGGCCGCACCATCCTCGACGTAGGCTGCGGCAGCGGCTATCACCTGTGGCGGATGATCGGCGCGGGCGCGCATCTGGCGGTGGGCATCGATCCGATGCAGCTGTTCCTGTGCCAGTTCGAAGCGGTGCGTAAACTGCTGGGCGACGACCAGCGCGCGCATCTGCTGCCGCTGGGCATCGAGCAGCTTCCGGCCTTAAAAGCCTTTGATACCGTATTCTCAATGGGCGTGCTGTATCACCGCCGCTCGCCGCTGGATCATCTGTGGCAGTTAAAAGATCAGCTGGTCTCTGAAGGCGAACTGGTGCTGGAAACCCTGGTGGTGGAAGGCGATGAAAATACCGTGCTGGTGCCGGGCGATCGCTACGCGCAGATGCGCAACGTTTATTTTATCCCGTCCGCGCTGGCGCTGAAAAACTGGCTGGAAAAATGCGGGTTCGTTGATGTGCGCATCGTCGATCACTGTGTAACTTCGCTGGAAGAGCAGCGCCGTACCGACTGGATGACCACCGATTCGCTGGAGGCGTTCCTGTCGCCGGACGACCACAGCAAAACTATTGAAGGCTACCCTGCCCCGCTGCGCGCGGTGCTGGTCGCGCGTAAACCCTGATGCTGAGGCCGCCGGTTACCCGGCGGCCACGGTTTTACATCCCTGCGCCCACGCGTTTCAGGCGTGACGCCACTTTCTCCGCCGCTTTTTTGCCCGCCAGGAAAGCGTGATCTGAATTGTAGTACTCCCACTCGCTGTAACGCCCCGCCAGGATAACGTCATATTTCAGCAGCCACTGGCGCACCGTCTCGACGTTCGCCGCCCGCGCGTGGTCATAAATCACGTAGGCGTAGGGGATATCCACCAGGTTGGCGGTGAGAACCTCATCATCGGCGTTGATCATGCCCACTCTGATGCACTCTTCGATACAACGATCGATCAGCGCCTGCCCGTCTACCGGCAGCGGCACGTCCTGGGAATAGGTGATTTCACAGGTCAGGCCGCATCCGCCCGGCGGATTACAATATGGGCTGGCGTTACCCTGCACAAAGATGCGGTGGAAGATGGTCTCTTCCGGGTAATAAACCCAGTGCTTCTCGGTAAGATCGCTACGCCCGATACCCAGATTGACGCAGCGCACCGAGGTATGGCGCAACCCCCTGGCGGCGTTGAGCACTTCCGCCGGCACGTCGCCGTCGAGCATATTGACCAGTACCGGTAGCGGCATGGTGCTGATCAGCTGTTCATAGCGATAGCGCCGCCCATCCGCCAGCACCGCGATATGCTCGCGCGGCAGCAGTTTGATGATTTTGGCGTTGGTTTCCAGCTTGCCCTTCAGCAGCGGCAGGAAACCGGACATCAGCGCCTGGAAGCCGCCGCGCAATGGGTAGCCAAAGCGGGCGTTAGGGCCGACGGGCTTGGTGCTGGGAGCCAACGCGCCATCGATGATCTGCCCGATATCAGGCAGCGGCACCCGCCCACCCAGCCAGGAGGTTTCCATTTCTGACAGCGGGACTTTCCACAATTTTTGGTTGTAGGGAACGGCGAAATACTTAGCAATTCCGGCCCCCCAGGTCTGATAGATAAACTGCTCGAAGTTGGCGGCGCGTTTATCCCGCGCGGTTAGCGTGCAATCGTCCTGCGGCACGGCCCCGTCGCCGCAGCAATCGTCCATTTTCAGCGCGGACGCGTTTGCCGGTTGCAGGCGGTTAGCGGCGTTATATTGCGCCTCTACCGCGCCAAGAATGCACTCTTTGATCACCGGCGCGGGCAATCCGTACAGCGCGCCCTGGAACGGGTAGCGGGTGTAGGTGTTCTGGCTATAAACCCAGGCTTCCCGATCCTGCCAGTGCAGATTGTCTTTCAACAGCAGCTCATACATTTCCAGTACGTAAGGATCGGCGGAAAACATAATGTGGCCCGCGTAATCGAAGGTGAATCCCTGGTCTTCCACCGAGCGGCACCAGCCGCCGACCGTGGCGTTTTTCTCCAGCAGCACCGCTTCATTACCGATATGCAGCGCGGCGCTCAGGCCGGTAGGCCCCGCGCCGAGGATCAGGCAGCGGGCGAAATGCGCATCCTGTTTGCTGATGCCAGCAATACGGCTGACCAGCGGCGCGGCGGGCGACTGGCGAGCTTCGACCGCCGCGTCGTCGCGGGTTTCGCTTTCCCGTAATGCCTCGGCGATCAGTTTATGCATGGCGTCGACCGTCGAATCCCAGGAGGTGGCGTTAATGATCGATTTCATCCGCTGCGCCTGGTCCTGGCGTTGGCTATCGCTCAGGGCCAACGCCTGCTGGCAGCCGTGGATAAACGCCGCCTGGTCATCCGCTACGCAGACGATATCGCCATACGGCACTTTCACGTCGGTAATCGCGGTACTGACGATGGGCAACGACGCCGCCATATATTCCAGCACTTTGGTCGGGCTGATATAGCGGGTCGAGGCGTTGAGGGCGAACGGCATCAGGCAGACGTCCCACCCGGCTAAAAACTGCGGCAGCGCCTGATAGGGCTGCTGGCCGAAATAGTGAATATTGGCGCGTTGCGGCAGGCTGGCGGGGTCGATTTTCACCACCGGCCCGACCATCACGATTTGCCACGCTGGATTAGCATCCGCCAGCGCGGCAATCAATCCGCAGTCGATACGCTCGTCGATAACCCCGTAATAACCGAGCCGGGGACGCGGCACCTCATCCTGCAGCGGATGGGCGTTTTGCCGATCCAGCGCCTGCTCGAAATGCACCGCATCGACGCTGCTGGGGAAGCACCAGACATTGTTATGACGATTCTGCTTCGCCGCATACAGGCTCGGCCCGCCGGTAAACACCAGGTCGGCGCGGGTTAACAGCGCCGATTCACGCTGCAACAGCTGGCGCGGCGCATTTTTAAAGGCCGAAAGCTCATCCATACAGTCATAAATCATCAGGGTTGGATGAAAAGGTTCTGCCAGCGGCAGCGCCATGGGGGTATAAAACCAGATTATCGGTTCGGGAAATTCACTGCTGAGGGCGGTCATTAACGGCTGCAATTGCGCGATTTGCTCATCGTGGAAACCCGGCGCGTGGACGGGGCTATGGGGACGAATAACGGTGACGTTCGGCGCGGGCGTGGCGCGGTGTAATCCCGCCGCGCCCTCTTCAAATACCGGTTCTTCAATAAACACCACTGGGTAGTGTTGCGCGAGGCGCGTTAATAAATGCTGTGGTCGCTGCCAGACAAAATCCCAACGTAAATGACTAAAAACAATAAGCGTCTTGGTATTCACTGTTTGCCCCTTACCAGCCTGTCGCAAGCGATGCTGGCCCTGAAAATGTGCAAGAGAACGTTGCGCGCGACGTAGTGCGTGCGCGTAGGGGAAATCTATTTTTCGCAATAGCGGATCGGCGCCCTCATGCAGCGGTTCCCACAAACCGCTGCGATGCCAGACCTGCGCATCTTCCCAGTCGGGTCGATCGAGGATCGGATAAACACAGATGCCGAGGATATCCGCTCCCGCCAGCTGCGCGTGCGCCACTTCCGTTGCAATGTGATTTATCCAGGCTCCACGCCCGCTGCCGACATGGCTGGTTTCCGCCAACAGCAGCGGTCGTTGGTATCGCTGGTGCAGTTCTGCAAGCATTTCAAATAGCGGCTTGCGCCGCGCGTCGCCTAAATGCCAGGGCAGAGGTTGCCGGTTATCAACCTGCCACTGGTTGTTGTGGTAATAATTCGCGCCAATGATGTCGAGGTAGCGCGGCGCGCCGCCTAATTCCGGCGCTTCTTTGCCGCACAGCATGTTCCAGGCCTGATACTGGGCGTGGGTCTCTGCGGCGGCGAGCCGTTGCGACACGTCATCCTGCGGGTTCGCCAGCAGATGGATAATCGGATCGCAGTGTAAAATTCGCGCCCGGCTGTCGGCCTGCCAGATGGCATCGCAGGCGGCGATGGCGGCGCGCACCAACTGGCGTTTGCAGGCGTGGCCGGTCTCCTCCCCCGGCGGCTCCGACGAGGGGATAAATCCCACCGACAGCGCCCAACTGGTAAACGAGATCTCATTAACGGGCGAATACACCGGCGCATCGCGATACCAGGGCTTAAGAAAGCGCGCCAGTGCGCCGCAAAACTGGGCAAAGCGCGGCACGAAATCCTCATCCAGAATTGATAACTCCGTCGGCCAGCCGTAATGGCAAACGGTCCAGCTCACCTGGATGTGATGTTCACGGGCAGCGATCATGCGCTTCGCCACCGATGAGAAATCGTACTGGCCCTGACGGTCCGCCAGCCGCCAGCCTACGCTTTCCCGCACCGTGGCAATATCAAACCGCTTAAGCCTGCCGTAATCTTCCGCCGCGCGTTCCAGGTGACCAGTGGCATCATTCATAGAAAGCGGCACGCCCAGCCGGTTGATATGATCGGCACCCTCATAACCCGCCTGCCAGAAACTGCTGAACAGCACCATCTCCCTCTCTTAACAGCCAAAAGCTGCCTGGGTAAGGAATCGTGGGAGGGTTATCTCAGGGTATCGGGTCGACATGGGCTATAAAAAAGACATAGCCATCCTGTACCTTGAGATAAGGCTCGTTAATAGTCATGACAATGAAGGAAAATAATCGCCAGAGCGGGAACAGTTATTAGACGCTATTTTCGCCCGGTGTTTAATTCTGGCTCATGCTTTAACATAACGCCAATTCAGACAATAAAATAAATGGCTAATGGAATAACTTTTCGTTTTACGCGTCAGGTTTAAGCGAAACAAAAAATGCCCCCGGCATAGCGACTCATACAAATGTTTCGCGCCAGAAATATTTATTATAAATTCACTTGCTACGGATAATGTTAATTAACATGAGATTACGCAAATTTTTCTCTTAAGCGCGCTCTGCGCCTGTCTGGAGGCATTAATAATTGGACTTTATTTGAATTATTTATTTACTTTTCAGTAATACATTTACGTAGCGCAAATGCTCATTTACGCCATACGATGCGGAAGATTTTATGTAAAACCCATTACCGATATAAAATATATTCCGCTTAAGCGAAGCGCAATAAAACTCAGCAATCTCACTTTTCCAAAAATAACACTCCCAGCACGTTTCACATTATTTTGTTATTAACACGTTCATTTCACACTCTATTTAACAACCGTCTGAGGCGGTATTTTTTTGCCGTTGCGTTTACCGGCATAAAAAAAGCCCCAGCAAAATGCCGGGGCCTGGTACGAGCAAACATCATATTGGGCGACATGATGCGCGGTAAAAAAACGGTTCACATTACGAGGCGGTTGCCAGTGCCGCTTTCATGGCAGCGACGGCTTCACCGTCCACGCAATAGCGGGAATATTCATCGGCATCTGCGTCGGCAGACATCGACACTCCCGGATTGCGGTAGCGCATGGCGGACGGGACTTGCTTGCCCGCCGAGCTATGAAGCTCTTTCACGCCCTGCGCGATAAATTTGTCCAGATTGCTAAGCCGAACGCCAGCACCGGCCATAATGATTGGAGCATCAGAGTGTGCGATTAGTTCCGCAATTTTTGAAATACCTTTTTCGGCACTGGCCTGCTGGCCCGAGGTGAGCACCCGCGCCACGCCCAGCTCGCGTAATTTATCCATCGCATTGAACGGGTTAGCGCACATATCAAATGCGCGGTGGAAAGTCACCGCCATGCCCTGGGCCGCAGCCATAATTTGGCGCATTCTCGGCATATCCACCTCGCCATCCTCGGTGAGGATGCCCGTCACCAGTCCGGAATAGCCCAGATCGCGGATTAGCGCGATATCCTCAAGCATGATAGCGAACTCGCTGGCGCTGTAACAAAAGTCGCCACCGCGTGGACGCACGATAGGATGTACCGGTATAGAAACCTGGGCGCGAACCGCCTTTAAGGTGCCCGCCGAGGGGGTTAACCCGCCTTCCGCCGGCGCGCTGCATAATTCGATACGATCCGCTCCGGCGGATTGGGCCGTTACCGCGCACGCCAGCGAGTAACAGCAAATTTCCAGTAAAGCCATTGAATCCCCTACGAACTGTGAAAAACGTTGTGTCATCCTTGCCGAATGCCAGTCTGAAGGAACCGATCAATCAGGGCAACGTATCATGGCATTCAATTTCAACTAACAATCGGACCGCCGTCACAGCCACCGCGTTAGAAAGCAAATAGCGCAGAAGCCGCCCGGTAAATTATTCCCGTTCGCTCGCCACGATGGTTTCAATCGACCAGGGA
Source organism: Atlantibacter subterraneus (assembly GCF_007570865.1). Taxonomy (GTDB): domain Bacteria; phylum Pseudomonadota; class Gammaproteobacteria; order Enterobacterales; family Enterobacteriaceae; genus Atlantibacter; species Atlantibacter subterraneus. The sequence goes on from NZ_VLPS01000009.1 coordinate 387,105, forward strand.
TGGAATTTGATGGTCACCGCGCCATCGGTCACGGCGAGGGTTGGGTTAGGCAGGCGTTCGCGTTCGCCTTTCGGAGCGCTGGTTTTCACCGCAATCCCTTTCTGGCACAGCCCTTCGTCGCTCAGCAGCGCTACGGCGCGGGCGTTAAGCGTTTCCGGCTCGCCCGGCAGCACGATTTCGATATGCTCCCAGCCTTCATGTGGGTAGCGTTTCTCGCCCGGCCAGGGCAGTTCGACCACGCTGAACGCCCAGTGCGCCACCTTAACCGGCTGGGCGAGTTTAAACAGGCAGATGGGCCGACCGTTAATGATATTTTCCGACAGCAGCGCGCCGCACTGTTCAAAACCTTTACGCCAGCGTTCGGCGGTGGCGTTCTGGTGGCAGCGCAGGGAAATATGGTCGGCATCCAGCGGTGCGATGTCGAGGCCCAGGCGCGCGGCCAGCCCGGTTAATGCGTCGGTAAAACGCGGCAAATCCGCCACGATATCCTGTAATTCTTCAATTGATTGCCAGTCTTGCATCTCGGTTTCCGGTTTTTGCTACATCGCCGTTAATCTACCCTGAAGCGGCTGCTCCACCAAGTTTTAACCGGCTTTTCAGCCGCACCGCGCCATTGCTGACGCTGCAATCCAAATGCAGTATACTTCCGCCTTATTTTTCCATAGACATGACGCGGTTCCGCTGCGGGCCGCGTGTTTAACGTAAGGTATTCCGGTGAATATTCAGGCTCTTCTTTCCGATAAAGTCAGTCAGGCATTGATTGCCGCAGGCGCACCTGCCGATTGTGAACCTCAGGTTCGCCAGTCGGCCAAAGCACAGTTTGGCGACTATCAGGCTAATGGCGTGATGTCCGTTGCTAAAAAACTGGGCATGCCGCCGCGACAGTTAGCGGAACAAGTGCTGACCCATCTCGATCTCGCCGGGATTGCTAATAAAGTTGAAATTGCGGGACCGGGTTTTATCAATATCTTCCTCGATCCGACGTATCTGTCGAGCCTGGTGGACAGCGCGGTACTGAGCGAGCGTATCGGCGTGCCGAAAGCGGCGGCGCAAACCATCGTGGTGGACTACTCCGCGCCGAACGTAGCGAAAGAGATGCACGTCGGCCATCTGCGTTCCACCATCATCGGCGACGCGGCGGTGCGCACGCTGGAATTCCTCGGCCATAACGTGATCCGCGCCAACCACGTGGGCGACTGGGGCACCCAGTTCGGGATGCTGATTGCGTATCTGGAGAAGCAGCAGAACGAAAACGCCGGTGAAATGGCGCTGGCCGATCTGGAAGGCTTCTACCGCGAAGCCAAAAAGCACTACGACGAAGACGAAGCCTTTGCAGAGCGCGCCCGTAACTACGTGGTGAAGCTACAGGGCGGCGACGAGTACTGCCGTGAGATGTGGCGCAAGCTGGTCGATATCACCATGACCCAGAACCAGATCACCTATGAACGCCTGAACGTAACCTTAACCCGCGACGATGTGATGGGTGAAAGCCTGTACAACCCGATGCTGGCCGGTATCGTTGCCGATCTGAAAGCCAAAGGGCTGGCGGTAGAGAGCGAAGGCGCGACGGTGGTGTTCCTCGACGAATACAAGAATAAAGAAGGCGAGCCGATGGGTGTGATCATCCAGAAGAAGGATGGCGGCTTCCTGTACACCACTACTGATATCGCCTGCGCCAAATACCGTTATGAAACGCTGCATGCCGACCGCGTGCTGTATTACATCGATTCCCGTCAGCACCAGCACCTGATGCAGGCGTGGACTATCGTGCGCAAAGCGGGCTACGTGCCGGATTCGGTGCCGCTGGAGCACCATATGTTCGGCATGATGCTGGGCAAAGACGGCAAACCGTTTAAAACCCGCGCTGGCGGCACCGTGAAGCTGTCCGATCTGCTGGATGAAGCGCTGGAGCGCGCGCGTCGTCTGGTGGCGGAGAAGAACCCGGACATGCCTGCCGACGAGCTGGAAAGCCTGGCGAACGCCGTGGGGATTGGCGCAGTGAAATATGCCGATCTGTCGAAAAACCGCACCACCGATTACATTTTCGACTGGGACAATATGCTGGCGTTTGAAGGCAATACCGCGCCTTACATGCAGTATGCCTATACCCGCGTGCTGTCGATTTTCCGTAAAGCGGGCATTGAAGAGAGCATGCTGACCGCGCCGGTGAATATCACCGAAGAGCGTGAAGCCGCGCTGGCGGCGCGTCTGTTGCAGTTCGAAGAGACGCTAACCACCGTGGCCCGCGAGGGTACGCCGCACGTGATGTGCGCCTATCTGTACGATGTGGCGGGTTTGTTCTCTGGCTTCTACGAGCACTGCCCTATCCTCACGGCAGAAACCGAAGGCGTGCGTCAGAGCCGCCTGAAGCTGGCTCTGCTGACGGCGAAAACGCTGAAGATTGGCCTTGAAACGCTGGGTATTCAGACCGTCGAACGGATGTAATCCAGCCTGATTGAAAGCGCGTCGAGTACGCGCTTTTTTATTGGGCGTTTGCGGCTGGCGGGCAATTTTTATTCGCAACGCGTGAATATGTTCAACCCTTAACCGAACGCGCGCGAAAGGTTAAATTCCGCTTGACCGTTTTAGCCTGACTCCCTATAGTAGCGCCCCGTTGCACTACGCAGTGGGGCAGCAAAAACAATATGGTGAGGTGTCCGAGTGGCTGAAGGAGCACGCCTGGAAAGTGTGTATACGGCAACGTATCGGGGGTTCGAATCCCCCCCTCACCGCCATATTTTGAAAAAAGCTCATACGAAAGTATGAGCTTTTTTCTTTTCAACTCCGTGCCGGGGGGGATGAGAACCCCCGACCGGGGTTCGACCACTGGCGCAGCCAGTGGGACAGACTGAGAGCGCAGCGAACAGGCTGCCCGAAGGGCGAGCGAAGCGAGTCAATCCCCCCCTCACCGCCATATTCCTGAAAAAGGCCCGTACAAAGTACGGGCCTTTTTCTTTTCAACGCCGCGCCCCCGACGTTTCCACCGAGACGTCCACGCGCTCCATCGCAATCGGAATGCTTTTGTACGCCGGGACACCGCTGCGCGTATCATGGCTGTCCAGCGGCACCAGCACGTTAGCCTCCGGGTAATAAGCACCCACCGACCCCTGCGCCATATCAATCACCACAATAGTGAGATTATTCATCCTTCGCGACGTCGGGTTGCCGTCAGGATCGAGGGCCACAATATTGACCTGGTCGCCCACCCGCAGCTGGCGTTTTTCCGCCTCATCCGGATTGATAAACAGCACGTCACGGCGTCCCGTTACGCCGCGATAGCGATCGTTCAAGCCATACAGCGTGGTGTTGTACTGATCGTGGCTGCGCAGCGTAGTGAGTACCAGATCGTGGCATTTCAGCGAGCGCGGATCTTCATTAATCCCCTGCATGACCCTGAACTGCGCTTTACCGGAGGGCGTATTCCAGACGCGCTCAGACGCAGCGTTATACAGCCGAAAACCGCCCGGCTTTTTCACCCGTTGGTTATAGTCGGCAAAGGCCGGAAACACCGCCTCGATCTTTTCGCGGATAAAACTGTAATCCCCGACCAGCCGGTCCCAGTTGACCACCGTATTGGGCAGTGTCGCTTTGGCAATCCCCGCCACCAGCGCCGGTTCTGATTTCAGGTGCGGCGAAGCGGGTTGCAGGGATCCGCGCGACGCATGCACCATTGACATCGAATCCTCTACCGTGATGCTTTGCGCCCCAGAGGCCTGTTGATCAATTTCCGTGCGGCCAATCACCGGCAGCAGATAGTTGTGCTTGCCCAGCAGCAGATGCGAACGGTTAAGTTTGGTGGCCATATGCACTACCAAATCGAGCTTGCGCATCGCCGGGAAGGTCACCTGCGGGTCGGATATCGCTTCCGCCAGGTTGCCTCCCAGGCAGAGCAGCGCTTTGGCCTTGCCGTCGCGCATCGCCTGAATCGCCGCAACCGCGCCGTGGCCATGTTTCTGCGGCGGCTTGAAGCCAAACACCCGCTCGATGCTATCGAGCAATGCCTGCGACGGAATTTCCGTGATCCCCACGGTGCGATCGCCCTGAACGTTGGAATGGCCGCGCAGCGGACAGATACCCGCGCCTTTTTTGCCAATGTTGCCGCGCAACAGCAGCAGGTTGGCGATCTGCTGGACGTTCTGGGTTCCATACTGATGCTGGGTGATCCCCATGCCGTAACAAACGATGGTGCGTTGCGCGCTGGCGTAAAGGCGCGCCACGTGCTGGATTTCCTCGCGCTCCATACCGGAAACTTCCAGGATATGCGCCCACTCGGTGGCGTCCAGATCGTCTTTCAGCGCCGCAAATCCCTCGGTATGCTCGCGGATAAAGGTTTCATCCAGTACGCCCGGCTGGCCGTTATCCACTCGCTCTTCATGCATCGACAGCAATATTTTCATGACGCCTTTCAGCATCGCCGCATCGCCGCCAACCCGCACTTTGTAGTAGGTCGAGGCCAGTTCAGTCGAGCTGAGCGAAAGCATCTCAATAGGGCTTTGCGGCGAGGTGAAGCGCTCAAGACCGCGCTCGCGCAGCGGGTTAATGGCGACAATCGTTGCGCCGCGTTTGGAGACTTCACGTAGCGTGCCAAGCATACGGGGATGGTTAGTGCCAGGATTGTGGCCGATACACAGCACCAGATCACAGTGATCGAAATCGTCCAGCTCAACGGTGCCTTTACCCACGCCGATGGATTCCGGCAGGCCGACGCTGGTCGGTTCGTGGCACATATTCGAGCAGTCCGGGAAGTTATTGGTGCCGTATTCACGGGCAAACAGCTGCCAGAGGAAAGCCGCTTCATTGGAGGCGCGCCCCGAGGTGTAAAACTCCACGCTGTCAGGATCGTCGTAGCTGCGTAAATGCTCGCCTATTTCCTTAAAGGCGGTTTGCCACTCAATGGGCTGGTATGTATCGGTTGCCGGGTCGTATTTCATCGGGTGCGTCAGACGCCCCTCGCCTTCCAGTTCAAGCGCGTTACGTTCCCAGAGTTCGCTCACCGTGTGCGCGGCAAAAAATTCCGGCGTGGTGCGTTTGCTGGTTGCTTCCCAGGAAACGGCTTTAGCGCCGTTTTCACAAAATTCAAACGATGAGGCATGTTGTGGATCGGGCCAGGCACAGCCCGGGCAGTCAAAACCCTGCGGCTGGTTAACTTTGAACAGGGCAATCACGTCCTGCTTCATCGACATTTGGCCGCGAATAGCGTCAGCAACCGCCTTCAACGCCCCCCATCCGCCTGCCGATCCTCCATAAGGCGCGATGCCGATAGTACGATTTTGCTCTTTCATAGTGCTCCACAGGGTCTGGCAAATAATTTGGCCTTTAAGCCTGGTACAAAAAAACGGGATATGCGAAGCGCAGACCGCTTTCCAGCGTCGATTTAGCCGCTGCCAGACTGACTACAGCTTCGAAGCCGCAGCGGGGAAACATGAGGCACCCGTAAGTATGTTGTAACTAATTGCCGCTCGGTTATCTCCTTCTCCCACAAAATAAAAAGCCCGCATTCAGGTGCGAGCTTTTGGTCACTTTACGGGTGATTAATGCGCTTCATTCTGCGGCGTGAATTTCAGTTCAATCAGCGCGATGGCTTTTTGCACCGCCCGCACCGTCACCGGGTCAGCTGCGGCATTGGCCCCAACGTTGATGGATTTGAGCTGGCTGGCCATTTTTTCACGCACTTCAACAGGCGCGATTACGTCAATCACGTCGAGGATCTGTTTGATGACCAGCTGGCAGGCGACGATATCCGAGACCAGTTCGTCTTCAGGGGTTAAGGGTTGCGACATCTTGTTCTCCTTGGTTAAGCAGCGCAGCGTAACGGCAAACGCAATAAAACGCGAGCTTGCGCATCATGGGGAATGATATCGTTAACCGATAAGTTGGGTGAATACCCGTAGCGGGGACGAAAAAAAACCTGCCGCAGCAGGTTTTTTATGCAGAACTTAGAACATCGCGCCCGGCGGGACGTCTTTGAAAGTGCTGCAGTAATTTTTGAACATGCTTTTCAGGATAGCGCGCAGTTTCATGGTGTGCTCCGTTGTTATACGTTTGTTATGTGCAGGTGATTTCGCAATGGCCTAATAATATGACTACCATCACAAAAATCAATCATTTTGTGATGGGCATCACATCATATTACTCATGCTCAAACGGTTTGGTCGCAAATAATTAATAAAAATCATCACATTACAGCAACAAAATAAATATTAAATTTTATAAAATCTTTTTAATCAGGTAAGGAAAAGATGGCTGAAGTCTCCTCGTCGCAACGCGGCCTTTCCCCCACGGCGCTGCTGGTTGCGGGCGCTTTCTTTATGGAGTTTCTCGACGGAACGGTGATTGCCACCGCTCTGCCAGAAATGGCACGCACTTTTGGCGTCGAGGCCGTGGATCTTAATATCGGTATCAGCGCCTATTTACTGACCCTCGCGGTGTTTATCCCTGCCAGCGGCTGGATAGCCGACCGGTTCGGCGCGCGTTCGGTATTCACCCTTGCGCTGGCGATATTCACGCTGTCATCGGTATTTTGCGGGATGGCGCAAAGCCTCGAAGCCTTTGTGGCCATGCGGGTGATTCAGGGGATCGGCGGCGCGCTGATGGTGCCGGTAGGCAGGCTGGCGGTATTGCGTACCACGCCCAAAAATCAGTTGATCAAAGCGATTGCTACCCTGACGTGGCCTGCGCTGGTTGCGCCGATTATCGGGCCGCCGCTCGGCGGGTTTATTACCAGCTATGCCGACTGGCGCTGGATTTTCTATATCAATCTACCGCTCGGGCTGATCGCCATGGCGCTGGCGTGGCGGCTTATTCCCACGCTAACGGATAGCGAGCGTCGCCCTTTCGACGGCGTGGGTTTTATCAGCACCGGCGTGGCAATGATAAGCCTGGTGTATGGGATGGAAATACTCGGCGCGCAGCAGCCGGACGTGTGGTTAGCCGTTGGGTTAATGGCGATCGGCATCGCGGCGCTGGGCTTTTCCCTGCGGCATTTCCGCCGTAGCGCCTGGCCGATGATCCGCATGGATGCGCTGAAGATAAAGACTTTCGCCGTGACGATGTATGGGGGTTCGCTATTCCGCGCCTCCATCAGCGCAGTGCCTTTTATGCTACCGCTGATGTTCCAGGTGGGTTTCGGTATGGACGCGTTTCATTCCGGGCTGCTGGTGCTGGCGGTGTTTGTCGGAAACCTCACCATTAAACCCGCCACCACGCCGCTGATCCGCTGGCTGGGGTTTAAAAAGCTGCTGCTGATTAACGGCCTGCTGAATGTGCTGTCGTTAATCGCCTGCGCGCTGCTCACGCCGCACACGCCGGTGTGGCTGATCCTGCTGATCCTGTATCTCGGCGGTGTGTTCCGTTCGATTCAGTTTACCGGCGTCAGCACCCTCGCCTTCGCAGACGTGCCGCCTAAAGAGATGAGTTACGCCAACACGCTGTTCAGTACCGCATCGCAGCTGGCGGTAGGGTTAGGGATCACGCTTGGAGCGATTAGTATTCGGCTGGGAGATAAGCTGGCGCAATGGTTGGATATGACTAACGTGCAGGGAATGGGTTTTCGGCTGGCGTTTGTGTTTATCGCCCTGATTTGTCTGGCTGGTATGGTGGATACGCTGCGGTTATCGGCGAAGGCCGGTAGCCAGGTTTCTTCAAAGGGGTAAATAAACGGCGTCGCCTGAACGACGCCGTAACGCGATTAGCCCAGGATCTCGCGCACGAAAGCGACGATCTCTTTATCCTGGCCATTTTCGAACAGGCACTGCTGGAAGCGCTCGCCGGAAACCGCGGTTTTCACCAGTTCCGGGTCGATAGCGCGCAGCGTATCGAGATAATTCTCTTTTACCACGGCAGCTTTTACCTGGTTCAGAATGCCTGCGTTGCGAACCTGCGGCTCTTTACGCTCCGGCGGATAGCCTTCCCCTTTGCGGCCAGTAAAGGCTTTTTCAAAAATGAAGCGCACGTTGAGTTCTGCGCCCCAGCCAAAACCTTTGGCGAACGGCAGCGCCAGCGCGTTACCGTTGTTGATCTGGGAGAACAAAAATGCGTCCGCCGGATCGATGCAGTAGCCGCAGACCACGCCCGGATGAATGTTCAATGACATCAGCGCGCCCTGACCGGTGCCGCAACCGGTCACCACAAAATCCACCGCTTTGGCATTCAGCAGGATGCTGGCCATGATGCCCAGGTGGATATAGGTCAGATGGTGATCGTTTTCGCCGTTCATCCCTACGTTAAAGACCGAATACCCTTTCTCATCGGCCACTGCGTTCAGTTCGTTGAGAATGATGGGGTTTTTCGCCGCCTGGCTGTTTTCCATCATCAGTGCAATTTTCATCGGTTTTCTCCAGCTTATGTCTTAAGTTGCTTATGATAGCGGCACAATACTTTCTGGCAAACACACTTTCAGAATAAATGAAAAAATGTTTTATAAATTAATACTGGTTCACATTTTCGTCTGCCCATGTCGGGCGATAAGCACAGATAAGCGTGGCAACGGGCGCTATTTAACCCATTGAATGACAGACGCTGTGCGATGATGGCGGTATGTTACTCTGATGGAAATCGCCATGTTTCGACCGCTAGCGGCACTATTTTTTCTGAGCCTCGCCGGCTGCACTATCACTAAGAATCCAGAGGTGACCGGCGGCAATCAAATGATGGGGCTGGTACAGCTGGGTTTTGACGTCCCCGCGCTGCAACGGGCCAGAATAGACGATTATCTGGCACTCTCTACCGCCACAAAACAGTGCCAGAACTGGGGATACGATCGCGCGGTACGCTATGGCGACCCGATTTATACCTGTAGCGTGATTAGCGGAACCCAGTGTCTGAACGAAAGCGTGACCCTGAATTATCAGTGCCAGGGCGTGGCGTTACCCGCCACCCAGCCTGTTTATTAATATAAAGCAGCACCGTAGCGTGCTGCTTTTTCACTTAGCAAGACGACAATTATCTCCCGCTAATTTCGCTTAATACTTCATTGTTATTTGTCGATATTGCCGCGGCTTTTTTATTTAATGATTTTAATTACCATTTGCATTTTTACTTATTAATTTCTTTTGCTTTACTTTTTGCAAATGAATTAATAACAAATTATAGTAGCCAAAAATGACGCCCTGCCCTTTGATTCGGAGCACGTATGCTTAAACCTGAAATGTTTGAAAAATTAAATGAGCAAATGAATCTGGAATTATTTTCATCTCTGCTCTATCAACAAATGAGCGCCTGGTGCAGCTATCACAGCTTTGAAGGCGCAGCGGCATTTTTACGTCGTCACGCGCAGGAAGAGATGGGCCATATGCAGCGTCTGTTCGATTATCTGACCGATACCGGTAGCCTGCCGCAAATCAAGCAGATAGCCAGCCCGTTTGCGGAATACGCTTCTCTTGACGAGTTATTTAACGCCACTTATGAACACGAGCAGTTAATTACCCGCCAGATTAATGAACTGGCCCACACGGCGATGGTCAGCCAGGATTATCCAACCTTTAATTTCCTGCAATGGTACGTTGCCGAACAGCATGAAGAAGAAAAACTGTTTAAATCGGTAATTGATAAATTACGCCTGGTAGGCAAAAGCAACGAAGGGCTTTATTTCGTTGATAAAGAGCTGGCAACTCTGGATGCGCAGGCATAAATAATTAAGCGGGCCTTTGCGCCCGCTTTGTTAATGATTGCAGATTTTGCTTTTATGGGTCACGAACCCTTCATCTGCCGGAATAAATTTTCCGCGCGCCGCCAGAAACTCCACTAATTCTCCCGCCGTCATTCCTTCTGCGGAGCAGGTATAAAAGCGCGCCGCCTGACCGAATTTTTCTTCAATCGCAGCGACCAGGCGTTCCGTTGTCCAGGACTGGCCGTCCGCCAGCATCATCGTTAACACTTCATGACCGTGAATGGATGTCATCGTTTTCTCTCCGCTAAAAAAACGCAGGATACGCCCTCTTTACCAGGCGGATCTTGTCACGCCGCAAGAAACGGCATTTATAATACATCTTTCAATGTGTAAATATTACGTTACGCTAACCGTAACTCAAATTTGACGAGATACTATTTTTCACATACCCTGCGCCGCATAATTCAATATGGAATTTATTTCTCTCAGAGGGAAGCGTGAAGAATCGCACTCTTGGCAGTACTTTCATCGTCGCAGGCACCACAATTGGCGCGGGAATGTTGGCGATGCCGCTGGCGGCGGCTGGCGTGGGTTTTGGTGTAACGTTTATCTTACTGGTCGGTTTATGGGCGCTGATGTGCTATACCGCGCTGCTGCTGGTAGAGGTGTATCAACATGTACCAGCCGATACGGGCCTCGGCTCGCTGGCGCGCCGCTATCTGGGCAAGTACGGCCAGTGGCTGACCGGCTTCAGTATGCTGTTTCTGATGTATGCCCTGACCGCTGCCTATATCAGCGGCGCGGGAGAACTGCTGGCCTCCAGCCTGTCGCAGTGGCTATCAACGTCAATCACTCCCACCAGCGGCGTGCTGATGTTTACCCTCGTGGCGGGCGGTATTGTCTGTATCGGCACCCATATGGTGGATATGTTTAACCGCCTGCTGTTCAGCGCAAAAATTGTTCTGTTGGTGGTGATGCTGGCGCTGATGATGCCGCATATTCACCAGGCTAACCTGCTGACGATGCCGCTGGAAAAAGGCCTGGCGCTGTCGGCGATCCCGGTTATTTTCACCTCGTTTGGCTTTCACGGCAGCGTGCCGAGCGTGGTCAGCTATCTGAAAGGCGATTTGCGCAAGCTGCGGCTGGTATTTATCACCGGGAGCGCGATCCCGCTGGTGGCCTACATCTTCTGGCAGCTGGCGACGCTGGGCGCCATTGATTCCGCTACCTTCAGCGGGCTTATCGCCAGTCACAGCGGATTAAACGGCCTGTTGCAGGCGGTACGTGAAGTGGTTGCCAGCCCGCACGTAGAGCTGGCGGTGCATCTGTTTGCCGATCTGGCGCTGGCGACGTCGTTTCTCGGCGTGTCGTTAGGGCTGTTCGATTATCTCAGCGATCTGTTCCAGCGCAGCCGCAAAGCCTCCGGGCGCATTCAGAGCGGATTAATCACCTTCGCGCCGCCGCTGGTTTTCGCGCTGTTTTATCCGCAGGGATTTGTGATGGCGCTGGGCTATGCCGGTGTGGCGCTGGCGATCCTGGCGCTGATTATTCCCTCGCTGCTGGTGTGGAAAAGCCGTCAACAGCACAGTGGGGCCGGGTATCGGGTGATGGGCGGGACGCCGCTACTGGCGCTGATATTCGCCTGCGGCATCGGGATTATTGTGATTCAGGCATTGATTGCCACCGGGCTGTTGCCGGAAGCGGGATAAAAAAAGGGCGGAAACTGAAGTTTCCGCCCTTTTTAGTTACGCGATTACGCGCCCATCGGCGGGGTAAACGCGGTCAGCTCCAGCGCTGGACCGGTGTATTTCTCCGCCATCACCAGCGCGGTGTTACCCGCGCAGCCGTTCGCCAGACGCGAGGTCGGGATGTCTTTGGTGAGCACGTTGGCCCCACCGTTTTTACAAATCCCGGTGCCTGCGTAATCCAGATCCGGCCATGCGCCTTCATGGATACACACCACGCCCTGCTTGATGCCGTCGGTAACTTTCGCACCGGTCAACACCTGGCCGCGAGCGTTCCAGACGCGTACCAGATCGCCATCGGCAATGCCGCGTTTTTTGGCATCTTCCGGATGGATGTAGATCGGCTCGCGGTTGGCCACCGCATACTCTTTACGCAGCGCGGCGTAGTTGAGCTGGCTGTGCAAGCGGTGCGCCGGGTGCGCGGTCAGCAGCTGCAGTTCGCCCTCTTTGGCGTTGCCTGCCCACTCGTCCGGCTCCAGCCAGGTCGGGTGCGCCGGGCAATCCTTATAGTTAAAGCCTTCAATGGTTTTCGAGTAGATCTCGATTTTGCCGCTCGGGGTGCCCAGCGGGTTCATCACCGGATCTTTACGGAAATCGGCATAGCGTACAAAGGCTTCTTCTTTCGGGTTCTTACGCATTTCGATCAGCTTGTTGGCTTCCCAGAATGCGGTGAACTGCGGCATGTTGACGCGCTGCTGACGCGCGCCTTTCTGCGCCACCTCGTAGAACTCGCGCAGCCAGTCCATTTCGCTCTTGCCTTCGGTGTAGGCCGCTTTGCCGCCAGGCTTCAGCAGTTCCGCCATGTCCGCGAACACGTCGAAATCGTTACGCGCTTCGAACTGCGGTTCGATAACCTGCTTCATCGGTACCAGATGCTGGTTACTGTAGTCGCCGGTCATGGTCAGGTCGTTACGCTCGAACGAAGTGGTGATCGGCAGAACGATATCGGCATGCTTGGCCGCCGCCGTCCAGTAGCACTCGGAGATCACCACCATTTCTGGCTTCTGCCAGGCTTTCACCAGGCGGTTAGTGTCCTGGTGATGGGTAAAGTTACCGCCGCCGGCCCACCAAATCATGCGCAGATCCGGGAAGGTTTGTTCTTTACCGTTATGCTGGTATTTGCCGCCGGGGTTTTCCAGCGCTTCAACGATACGCGCTACCGGGAAGGCTTCCACCGCATCGGACGTTGCCCAGTCGTTGCCAGCGGAAGAGCCGCCGGCAATCTTGGCGGAAATGGCCGACAGCACGCCGCCGCTGCGGGTCGGGTTGCCGCCGTTGGAGTAATGGTAAGAGAAGCCGAAACCGCCGCCTTCGGTACCAATCTGGCCGAGCATTGCCGCCAGTGTCACCAGCATCCAGTGACGCTGTTCGCCATACTGCTGACGCTGAATGCCCCAGCCGCCCATCAGCATGGTTCTGTTTTTGGCGAAAATTTCCGCCAGGATTTCCATCTGCTTCGCCGGAACGCCGCAAATCTTCTCGGCCCAGGCCGGGGTTTTCGGCGTGTTATCGCTCTTACCGGTCAGATAGGCTTCAAATTCGCTGTAGCCGGTGGTGTATTTTTCCAGGAAGGCTTTATCGTGCAGGCCTTTTTCCACCAGCACGTTAGCGATACCCAACATCATCGCCACGTCGGTGCCCATGTTCGGCGCAATCCACTGCGCTTTGTCGCCGAAGAAATCGATGGTTTCGGAACGAATCGGATCGATGGCGATAACCGTTTTACCGGACGCTTTCAGCTTGTTGAAGTACTCCAGACCCTGCTCGTCGGTACTGCTCCAGGCAATTTTCAGGGTGTTAAGCGGGTTTAAGCCCCACAGCACCACCACCTGGCTGTGCTCCAGCACCACCGGCCAGACGGTCTGCTGTTCGTACACTTCCACAGAGCCTACCACGTGCGGCATGATCACCTGCGCCGCGCCGGTTGAGTAGTCGCCGGTATGGCCGGTATAGCCCCCCGCCATGCTCATATAGCGTTGCAGCAGGGTCTGTGCTTTATGCAGCACGCCGCTGGAGCGCCAGCCGTAGGAGCCTGCGAAAATTGAAGACGGGCCATGCTCGGTACGAATACGCGCATGCTGTTCGTGGATCAGTTTCAGGGCATCTTCCCAGGAAACGCGCACAAACTCATCTCTGCCGCGTTTGCCATCTGGTTTGCCCGGCGCGTTCAGGAAGCCTTTACGCACCATCGGATACTTAATGCGGCACGGGGTATGAGCCTGGTCCGGTGCGGTGGTTTGCAGCGAGTTAGGAATGGTTTTCGCCAGCGCACCGCGTGAAGAAACAATTTTGCCGTCTTTAACTTCGATATACATCGCGCCCCAGCGTCCGGCGGTCAGGATAGCGTTGCCCGGCGCTTCCGCTGCCCAGGCCTGCATCGGGATGGCGGAGGTAATCATCATCGCACCGGCGGACCCGCCAGCATATTTAATAAAATTGCGTCGTGTAAGATTCATAGGTTCTCCTTTATTAATCCTTTTTCTGTTATTCCCTGGTGGCGATATCTTTAGCGTGGTACTGAAACCAGCGGGTCAGGATGTCTAAATCCTCAGCGCTGATGTCGGTTCTCGCACCCATTCCTTTTGCTACGGAAGGCCAGGCGTTGAGGGTGTAATGCTCGGATGAAATCGGGGCGTGGCAGCCGGAGCAGTACGCCTGGTCGAGGGTTTTGGCGTAGTTCCAAATCTCGTCAGGTTTGCCCAGCGCCGGTTCGGCGAGCGGCGCGCGCAGCGACACGCTACGCCAGGCGTTGCCATACGGATCTTTTTCCCAGTCGCTGGAAACCTTAACGGCTTTCTGGCCCTCTTCGGTCAGCGTCGCCAGCACCAGACGTTGGCCAGCCGACAGGTAAATCACCTGCTCTGCACCCTGCATCTGGCTACCGGTAATTTCCACTTCACGCGCATCGCCGGATTTACCGACTACAGCCAGTTTGGTGGCAGGATAAACGGTGCCGAGGTTGCCCAGCGGCGCTGGTGCGACCGGATAGACTTCTTTGGCATCAGCCGGGGTCTGGCGCGCATGTTCCATCAGCGCGTCGTGCGCTTTGCTGTCGATGGTGATTTCAGGTGGGAAGTGCGCAACGCCTTTATGGCAATCGATACAGGTCTGTTTTTCCTTGATGCCCAGCGCATGCATTTTCTGCGCGTCGGCGCTCTGCTTTTGCAGGTCCATGGCGTCGAACTGGTGGCACGAGCGGCAAGTGGCCGAGTCGTTGGCTTTCAATTGATCCCAGACGGTTTGCGCCATCGCCAGCCGGTGCTCTTCAAATTTTTCCGGGGTATCGATTTTGCCGGTCACGAACTCGTGATAGATATCTTTGCTCGCGCGGATTTTGGTGATCAGGTAATCCATACCGGACTGCGGAATATGACAATCGTGGCACTCGGCGCGAATGCCCTTCTGGTTCATAAAGTGTGCAGAGCCCTGATACTCTTCATAAGGCGCTTGCATGGTGTGGCAGGAGAGGCAAAACGACGTTTCTGACGTTTTATGCATCACCCACATTGAAGAAACCGCTAACGCTCCGCCCAGCACAACGCCGACAAACAGCAGCCCAATAATCCATTTCCATTTCTTACTCATTACCTTGCCTTCAATTAATCCATCAATGATGTGTATAGTTCTGAGGCAAGTATTGTGAGGGATGCTGAATATATAAGAATTGATGTAACACAAAAGTGGTATTAACCAGAAAGGGGTAAACGTGCTTTTGATCGAGTTTTTGCAAAATTGCGGTTAAGAAGTAAGCTAACTGTTTGTTGTACCTGAAGTTATCAATGCATCGCTATATATCAAAATATACAGCGAATAATAAAATTACGCTGCGTGATTAATTAATAAAATAAACCGGCCTCAAAGGCCGGTTTATTTCGCGTTTAGTGCAAACAGCAATTTTTATATTTTTTTCCGCTGCCACAGGGACAAGGATCGTTACGCCCGACTTTGGCTTCAGCAATATAAGGCGTCGGCGCGTCCGGTTCCGGGTGCTGATTTTCCGACCAGTATTCATACAGGCTCAGCGCCGCGAGGCGAATATCATCGATGCTGCGCTGGTACTCTTCCGGAGCCATGTTTTCCAACAGGCCGAGGTTATCTTCACGCCCGTGAAGCGCGATAGAATCCAGCGACAGGCGATGGGAGTCCGGCAACGCCGACCAGTCCGACAGCTCTGCGCCGCGCAGATAGCCATAACACCAGTCTTCGACCACAATCCAGGTTTCGCCTTCGACTTCCTGTTCACCAAACAGCGGCTCGAACTGGTCAGGATAGGCGCTCAGCCGATCTTCCACGTCTTCAAGGTGCTGGAACACCAGCGTCATAAAGCGCTCCATTTCGCGCTCGTTCTGCCATTTTGGCACGTTGTCGGCCCCGCCCCACAGCGCCACCAGCCATTCGCTGGGTTCGGGCATCGACGGCCCGGACAGCAGCGCGGTCAGCATGCCGTCCAGCTCGGAGACATCCACCACCGAGCGTTCGCTGGCATACTTCGCTAAGACATCATCAAGCCATTCCAGCTCTTTTTCATTCAGTGGTCCCTGATTCATACGGTCACCTCCTCTGGCGTGCGTTACCCACAGTTTCACGCAATTATAACGCGATTTTGGGGTGAATCGGGAACGCATTACCCTTGCCGCTGCGACAGCAGCGGCATGCCAGTTTTCCTGCATCGCGTGGCAATCAGCGCGGCTTATCGCGCGCCGCCGCCAGAATAAACGGTCCGCTCACGACCAGCCTGAGCCGGGCGCGTGAACGGTTCACCACCAGTACAGGTTGAGGATTAACAATAACAGTCAGATAAGGTCGCCAGGCCATCATAATTTCCTCCGCTTTTTGATGAACATAGCGTGGCGGCAACGCTTTCACCGTCAGCAGAAAGTCGCAATCGCGATTCACCGAACTGGTGCATAAGATGGCGCATTTTCGCGCAGGGGGGATTGTCGCCCACCTCGAAGGGGGCATTTTTAGCGGCTTTGCTACTCTGGTACGCGCTTTGCAATGCCCTGTCAGGTTTTTCCATTCTGGCGAGGTAAGGTATGGCAAGCGTAACCGAACAACCAACAACACTAAAACGCACCCTGGGCAGCTTCCGTTTGTGGGGGATTGCCGTCGGGCTGGTGATCTCCGGGGAGTATTTCGGCTGGAGCTACGGCTGGTCGCAGGCTGGCACCATGGGATTTCTGATGGTGGCACTGGCCATGGCCGCGATGTATTGCGCCTTCATTTTTAGTTTTACCGAGCTGACCACCGCCATTCCCCACGCGGGCGGGCCGTTTGCCTATGCGTATCGCGCCTTCGGGCCAACCGGCGGGTTTATCGCCGGGTTCGCTACGCTGATCGAGTTTGTATTTGCGCCGCCCGCCATCGCCATGGCGATTGGTGCCTATCTGAACGTGCAATTTCCGGCGTTGGATCCGAAATGGGTGGCGGTCGGGGCGTATCTGATCTTTATGACGCTGAATATTCTCGGCGTCGGCATTGCCGCCACCTTTGAACTGATTGTCACGCTGCTGGCAATCTTCGAGCTGCTGGTATTTATGGGCGTGGTTGCGCCGGGCTTCTCCTGGGACAACTTTACCGCCAACGGCTGGGCGGGCGCGGAGAGCTTCAGCAACCTGGCGCTGCCGGGAATGTTTGCCGCGATCCCGTTCGCGATTTGGTTTTTCCTGGCGATTGAAGGCGCGTCGATGGCGGCGGAAGAAGCCCGCGACCCTCAGCGCACTATTCCCCGTGCGCTGGGCGGCGGCATTGTCACCTTAACGGTGCTGGCAGTGGGCGTGATGGTGTTCGCGGGCGGCGTGGGCGACTGGCGCACGCTGTCGAATATTAACGATCCGCTGCCCCAGGCGATGAAAATGGTGGTGGGCAGCAGCAGCGGCTGGCTGCATATGCTGGTCTGGCTGGGGCTGTTCGGGCTGGTGGCCTCGTTCCACGGCATTATTATGGGCTATTCCCGGCAGATCTTTTCCCTGGCGCGCGCCGGGTTCCTCCCCGCCTCTCTGGCGAAGGTGAATCGCCGCACCCGCACCCCGCATCTGGCCATCCTCGCGGGCGGCGTG
The DNA here is from genome assembly GCF_007570865.1 of Atlantibacter subterraneus. Taxonomy (GTDB): domain Bacteria; phylum Pseudomonadota; class Gammaproteobacteria; order Enterobacterales; family Enterobacteriaceae; genus Atlantibacter; species Atlantibacter subterraneus. The sequence goes on from NZ_VLPS01000009.1 coordinate 404,516, forward strand.
GTGGGCATCGCCGCTATCTTCTCAGATTCGCTGATCACTATCAGCGGGATGCCGTTAACGGCATGCATCGTCACCATGTCGGTATTTGGCGCTATTGTTATGTATATCGTCTCGATGCTGGCGCTGTTTAAACTGCGCCGCAGCGAGCCGAATTTGATCCGCCCGTTCAAAGCGCCACTGTTCCCGGTCGCGCCTGCGTTTGCCCTTGGCATGGCGGTGCTGTGTCTGGCGGCGATGATTTATTACAACACCGTGCTGGCGCTGATTTTCGCCACCATGATGCTGGGCGGCTACCTGTGGTTCCGCATCTCGGCCCCGGCGCGCCGGCGCGCGGCGCTCGACCCGCAGTTGCGGGCGCTGTCGTAAGGAGAAACGCATGTATCGCACCACTCTGGCGCACCGGGTTTACCGGTTCGCCAGCCTGAAAGAGGTGATGGCGAAAGCGACCCCTGCCCGCTCCGGCGACAGCCTGGCGGGCGTGGCGGCGGAGAGCGCCGAAGAGCGCATGGCGGCAAAGATGGCGCTTGCCGAAATCCCGCTGCGCGATCTGCTGGCTAATCCGCTGATTCCTTATGAATCCGATGAAGTAACGCGCCTGATTGTCGACACCCACGATGCCGACGCCTTTGCGCCCATCAGCCATTTAACGGTTGGCGATTTCCGCGACTGGCTGCTGAGCGATGAGGCAGACAGCGCCACGCTGAACCGTCTCGCGCGCGGCGTGACGCCAGAGATGGCGGCGGCGGTGAGCAAGCTGATGCGCAATCAGGATTTGATTCTGGTGGCCAGCAAATGCCGGGTGGTAACGCGCTTTCGCAACACCATCGGCCTGCCGGGGCACTTGAGCGTGCGGCTCCAGCCCAACCACCCTACTGACGATCTCAAAGGTATTGCCGCCAGCTTGCTCGACGGGCTGCTGTACGGAGCGGGCGACGCGGTGGTGGGCATTAATCCGGCCAGCGACAGCCTGCCGGTGCTGGATCGGCTTAATCATATGCTGGATGACATCATCCAGCGCTTTGCCATTCCCACGCAGTCCTGCGTGTTAACGCACGTTACGAATACCCTTCAGCTTATTGAGCGCGGCTCGCCGGTGGACCTGGTCTTCCAGTCGGTGGCCGGTAGCGAGGCGGCGAACCGCGGATTTGGGATTTCACTCTCTTTACTGGCGGAAGCGCGTGACGCGGCGCTGTCGCTGAAGCGCGGAACGCTCGGCAACAACGTGATGTATTTCGAAACCGGCCAGGGGAGCTGCCTGTCGGCCAACGCCCATCACGGCGTCGACCAGCAAACCTGTGAAGCGCGCGCCTATGCGGTGGCGCGCCATTTCGATCCGCTGCTGGTGAATACCGTGGTGGGGTTTATCGGGCCGGAATACCTGTACGACGGCAAACAGATTATCCGCGCCGGGCTGGAGGACCATTTTTGCGGCAAGCTGATGGGACTGCCGCTGGGCTGCGACGTTTGCTATACCAATCATGCCGAGGCGGATCAGGACGATATGGATACCCTGCTGACGCTGCTGTGTAACGCCGGGCTGACCTTTCTGATCGGCGTACCGGGTGCGGATGACATCATGCTGAATTACCAGAGCACGTCCTTCCACGATGCGCTGTATGCGCGACGGCTGCTGGGGCTTAAACACGCGCCGGAATTCGCCCACTGGCTGAGCCAGATGCAGATTATCGATAACCAGGGGCAGTTGCGCTTAACCGGTGCCAGCCATCCGCTGCTCACTGCCATGCCTTAAGGAGAAGCTATGCACGCACCCGATGCCTGGAAAGCACTCAACCAGTTTACCGATGCCCGAATTGCGCTGGGGCGCAGCGGCGCAAGCCTGCCCACTGCCGAAGTGCTGAAATTTGGTCTGGCCCACGCCCAGGCGCGGGACGCCATCCATCAACCGTTTGACAGTGATACCCTGGCTGAACAACTCGCCGCGCTGGATCTGGAAACCCTGACGGTTCACAGCCAGGCGACCGATCGTCCTGTGTATCTTAACCGGCCCGATCTGGGGCGGCGTCTGGATGAGCCGAGCCGCGAGAGGCTGACGGCCCGGCGCGCAACGCCGCACGATGTTTTACTGGTGATCGGCGACGGGCTCTCTTCCCATGCCGTGCAGCGCCAGGCGGTGCCGTTGGTTAGGGCGCTGCTGCCCTTTCTGGCGACGCTCGGTTTATCCACCGGCCCGGTAGTGCTGGCCCACCAGTCGCGGGTCGCGCTGGGCGACGATATCGGCGAATGCCTGAACAGCAAAGCGGTGGCGATGCTGATCGGCGAACGGCCTGGGCTGTCGTCGCCGGATAGCCTTGGCGTCTATCTGACGTGGAAACCCGAGCGCGCGCGGATTGAGTCGGAACGTAACTGCATCTCAAACATTCGCCCGGAGGGGCTGGGCTATGATGCGGCGGCGTTCAAACTGGCCTGGCTGCTGGAGCAGGCGTTTTTACGACGGCTGACGGGGGTAAATCTGAAGGATGAGAGCGATAACCCGGCGCTGTGGGATAAGGTCAGGCCGGGGTTAGCGAGGGATGATACAGCGTAACCCCCATTTGCCGTCTGCTGAAAGCCTGGCTATTTAGCGTAAATAAACCGCCCGGATGCGACATCACCGCTGACGCTATCGTACTCCCAGGCTATCAGCGGGTGTTGCGCTTTGGCCGCATTGTAATCCACACAAATCACCGACTGGCTAAGCACAGCCGGTTCCCCCGCCAGGGTATAATGCCCCACTACCACAGGCGTGCTGGTTAATGCCGGATAAGCACGCGTCAATGGAATATCCGGAATGCAGTCCGCTACCTCGGGCTGCACCTGGGCGAGTTGCCGCCAGGTCGTCGCACCCTCTAACCACCAGCGCACGCGAATATTGCGACGCTCAATACCAGTTTTATCAAGGAAGCTGTAGCCTTCCGGCAACGTCATTTCGGGCCCTTTAAGTACCGTTTCCAGCAAGCCGTAAAGCTCATGCTGCTTATCAAATGCAAACTGCCAGCTTTCCGGCTTGAGCCGGTTCTCTTCATCAAGCCATGGCCGCAACTGCGCCAGCGCGGCTTGATCCCAGCAGGCGTGAATCGCCCGGATATCGCCAAAATCAATAAACAGCGGCAGGGTTTTGAACCAGTCGATCCAGGCGGCATGGGGCGGGCTGTTTTCCGTCACATCATCTAAAAAGGCCCGATGCTGACGGTTATTATTCGCCGTGTGCGGGCGCAGCGGCAGGCCGCTCACCGGATGGCGCATCGCCCAGCCAACCGCGTTAAATTCATGATTGCCCATCAGGCAAATTGCGCGGCCGCTATCCACCATGGCTTTAACTTGATTGAGCACGGCCAGGTGATCGATATGCGTCCCAGGTTGGTTATCAATCAGGTCGCCAAGGAAGATCAACATAGCGTCATCATGGGGATCCAGATACGTCATCAGCGCAGCCAGCTTCCCGGACTGCCCATGAATATCGCCGATAAAAATTTTCTTGCTGGTAAGCCGTTGTGAATGTGGCATCACTACTCCCGCGTTGCCTCAGCGTGGATCCAGAGCAATCCAGACCGCTGAATAAGTTCAATACTACTGTACCAACGTTGAGGTTCGTATCGCCCAAATTTATTGTATCTGGCTGATTATTTTAAAGAGACGTATGCACCTGACACACAATGAAGCGCAACGTAAGTGTTTTATAAACTAATTTAGCAATATGTATCACACTCTTGATATTTTTCTGTAAAACAAACCCATCCCGGCCAATTCAGCGCTAACAAATTGAATAAAAAGACAAATCACCTCTCGCATCCCTAAAGATCAAATCTATTAATCCATTGATTTTATTGTATTTATTCCAAACTAATCTGACGCTACGCTTATTGACATATCAGGGACAGGTAAATTAGCTTTTATTTTAGATTTTTTATAAATGTTTTAGATTTACATAAAACACTAAGAATAAAGAGGAGTAGCGAGATGGATTCAACACACAGTGAGGTCACCCCGCAGGCCTGGGCAGACAGGCGACGGTTTACCCGCATCATTCCTATGCTGGCTGTGATGTATCTGCTGGCACTGATATGCCGAAATAACATTGGCTACGCCTTTCACGGCATGGGCCAGTCGTTCAATTTATCAGCCACTATTTCAGGTTTAGTTGGGGGCATCTTTTTCATCGGATATTTGCTGCTTCAGATCCCTGGTGGGCACCTGGCGCAGAAAGTGAGTGCTAAAAAGATCATTACTCTGTGTATGGTGGCATGGGGGGTGGTCTGCATTTCGATTGGCTTTGTGCAGAGTGGTGGGCAGCTGCTGACGATGCGATTTTTGTTAGGGTTAAGTCAAAGTATGCTTTACCCCACGACGCTGATCCTTATCGGCAAATGGTTCCCACAACGCGAAAGGGCCAGAGCAATTGGTTACTGGTCAATCGGCGCGACAGTCTCAAATTTTATAGTCGGCCCGCTTTCAGGATTTTTAATTGATACATTTTCCTGGCAAATGCTTTTTGTCATTCAGGGAATTCCTGTGTTGATTGCGGTATTTTTTTGGGTGTGGCTGATCGCAGAAACGCCAGCTGAAGCAAAATTCCTGAGTAAAACTGAGAAAGATTATTTGGCACGTGAATTTGCGACAGATGCGCAAAACGCCACGAAAAGTGATGATAAAAGCGTCATGAGCCTGGTGCTGAAAAACAAATTTGTCTGGCTGCTGACGATCGTTTTTCTTCTCAACAACATGTTTAACTATGGGCTGAGTATCTGGTGGCCAACCATTGCCAGTTCGGTAACAGGGTCCAGCTACACCCTGGTCGGTATTTTATCCACTATTGCTCCGCTTATCGGACTGGCGGTTATGTTTATTGTTTCCAGTCATTCAGATCGAACGGGTGAACGTAAATGGCATGCCGTATCCATTTTACTTATTTGCGGCGTAGCGCTTGCGGTGTCTGCATTAACCGAAGGGGCTCCTTTTGTATCCATCCTGTTCATTCTTATTGCACAAGGTATTTGGGCGGGTTTTAGCCCGGTTTTTTGGACTATCCCTTCAATCGTCATTAGCTCCGCCGCCATCGGCGCGGCGACTGGGCTTATTAACGGCGTAGGCAATTTAGGCGGTTTTGTCGGCCCCTATCTGTTTGGCTATTTGATTGACCTGACGGGCAGTACGCAAACGGGATTGTTCTTTATTGTCGGCGTCCAGTTAATGGCAGGCTTACTGTTAGCAACGTTAAGAAGCCCCAAATTAGAGACGGCGGTAAAAAACATTCAACTAAAAAATTCATGCTCAACTAAATAAAACCAAGGGAGAGAGAATTAATGACTTCTAAAGCCAGATTTATCTTTGACAAAGATTATATTATTTCCAGGATAGACAACCGCATCTATGGGTCGTTCGTTGAAAATTTAGGCCGATGCGTCTATGGCGGCATTTATGACCCGCAGGATCCAACAGCAGACAGCGATGGCTTTCGTCAGGATGTAATTGATGCGGTAAATGAACTTAACGTTCCGATGATCCGACTGCCGGGTGGCAATTTTGTGGCAACCTATATCTGGGAAGATGGCGTTGGCCCACGAGATAAGCGCCCGCGCAAACCCGATTTGGCATGGAAATGTATTGAGACAAACCAGATTGGCACCAACGAATATATGGACTGGCTTCAAAAAGTCGGTGCCGAAGCGATGATGACGGTGAACGTTGGCACCCGAGGAATTCTGGATGCGCTAAATTTACTGGATTACTGTAACCGGGAATCGGGCACTTATTACAGTGATCTACGCGTTTCCCATGGCTATAAAAAGCCTCATCGGATTAAAACCTGGGCCATTGGCAATGAATTAGACGGGGTATGGCAAGTAGGCCAGCAAACACCTTTCGAATATGCTCGTATTGCCAGAGAAACGGCCAAGGCAATGAAAAGGCAGGATGGGAGCATTGAAATTGTCGCCGCGGGCAGTGCGGGACAAGAATATCCCACCTTTGGTGACTGGGAACAAACGTTAATTCAGGAAGCCCATCCCTATATAGACTATTTATCTCTACATCAATACTATTTGAATGTGGAAAAAGATACGGCAAACTTCCTGGCAAAAACGCTGGCTTTTGATGACTATATTAAATCAATCGGCAGTTTGATTGATTATATGAAGGTCAAAAACAAATCGAATAATAACATTTATATCTCGCTGGATGAATGGAACGTCTGGTACCACACGCGTAAGGATGATATGGCGACTATCCGTGACCGTGGTGACGAGTGGCCAATCGCCCCGCGGTTACTTGAAGAGCCTTATAACTTTGAAGATGCGCTGGTGGCTGGCGCAATGTTAATTGCACTGCTGCGCAACAGCGACCGCGTCAAAATAGCCGCCTATGCTCAGCTTGTAAATGTGCTGGCTCCAATTATGACGGACAAAAAGGGTCAATTGTGGAAGAATACGATTTTTTATCCCATTTACTATACGTCTAAATTCGGTCGCGGTACGGCAATACAGGGGGTGATTGACAGCCCGAAATACGACAGTAAAGATTTTACTGATGTACCCGTGCTGGATGCTGTGGCAGTGTTGAACGAAGATGAGACCGAACTGACCGTATTTGCAATTAATAAATCTTTAACCGATCGTCTGGATATACAATGCGACTTCCGCTCCTTCGGCCGGCTTGAGATGATACAACACGTTTCTTTAGAAAACGAAGATGTCTATGCCGTTAATACGCTGACTAATCCTGACTGCGTTATGCCTAAAGATAAGAAAGTTACGCCGGAAGCAAATCACCTGGTACTGGAATCGCTATCGTGGAATATGATTCGCTATAAAATAAACTAACGCGTAAGCGAAAGCTGCTGCTTAATTTATTAGTAGACTGGCGCTATAGCATAGCGCCAGCTATCCGATAATCAGATTGTGTTACTCACCAGCGGTGGGGCTTACCGTTCAAATTGCTTTGATATAAAATCATTGAATAGGCTGCAATTTGAACGTTTAGCTGTTGGCTCATCCACGGCTTAGTTGACTATTGCAGACCCACCTTTGTATGGAAGGTATCAGCAAATGTATAAATATAAATTAAGTGTTTTTGAAAAGATTGGATTTGGTTCGGGGGATATGGCCATTAATTTGGTTTTTTCCTCCATGATGCTAATCATCACTTTTTTTTACACTGATGTCTTCGGTATCCGTTCTGAAGATCTTGCTTTGCTTTTCATTGTTGTGCGCCTGATTGATGCTATAACCGATCCTATTATGGGATTACTAACAGAAAAAATAATGACGAAACATGGAAGATACCGACCTTATCTTTTATATTTTGCAGTCCCTTTCGGCATCTCTATTTACCTGGCATTCAGCACTCCCGATGTGGACTATAATAGCAAACTGATTTACGCCTATGCCTCCTATATTTTCGTGACGCTCATGTTCACAGTGATTACTATTCCTTATATTTCACTGATTAGCGTTCTTACTGATAACCCTAAGGATCGGCTATCTGCTAATGGTTATCGCCTGTTTTTCGCCAAGGCCGCAGCATTTATGGTTTCTATTGTTGTTCCGCCATTAGCAGCGTATCTGGGAAAAGATAATATTCAGACAGGTTATCAATATGCCATGGGCTTGATGGGTTTAATGGGGACGCTGTTTCTTCTGTTTTGCTTTTTTTCCACGAAAGAAAGAATTCATCACGACAGTGAAAAAACTCCTTTCAAAAGCCAGGTATCCGCTCTCTTTAAAAACGATCAATGGCTTATCCTCTGTTTATGCTGTGTATTTGTTTCGATAGGTTCGGTGTTAAGAGGCTCTGTTGCTGCCTATTATGCAAAATATAATATGGCGGGTGATGCACTGACGGTCTCTTATTTCTTAACCGTGGGGGTTACAGCATTCATATGCTCGGTAATCGCTTCAACATGGTTAACCAAAACACATTGCAAGATAAAAGTTTTCAAATACAGCCAAATCGCCACATTCATTGTTTCTGTATTGTTTTATATGCTATCCGGCAGTGAAAACGCTGTTTTGCCTTATGTGTTGTTTTTTATGCTTTCTTTCTGCTCTACCTTATACGCGCCAATTTTTTGGGCCTCGATTCCCGATACAGTGGATTATGGGGCGCATAAAACAGGGAAGCGGGTATCAGGTTTAGCATTTGGCGGCATTGCATTTTGCCAGAAACTGGGAATGGGGATCGCAGGGGCATTTGTGGGCTATTTACTGACTTATTTTGGCTATATGCCCAATGTTGTTCAGACGCCACAATCAATAATGGGTATAACACTGATGCTGACAATTATCCCCGGCATATTCCACCTGCTTACCGGAATCATTATGTTTAAATATATAATAACTGAAAAATATTATCGTTCGATGAACCAGACGACTGCGCTGGCAAATTGAATAATACACCTGCACATGCCTGACGGTTTCAATAAAACTGCAGGCATGCTGCATCTTAAAATGCGAAGAACATCACATAAATCGCTAAATTCGCTCCTTGCCCAATCCTGCCTATAAGAGTGCGCGTAACGCATATTCCTCTGTAAACTCAATCTCAACGCCCCTTCATCGCGATATGTGTGTCTGGCATCGCCAGGCTCAGGCACTCTGCGGAGGCACCAAAACCATTTTAAATAAATCTAAAATAGTTTATATTAAAACTCATCATGCATTGGATAGAGGTTTTATTAATGTTGTTTATTAACCAGTTATCAACCGGGGCATCAATATTCAAAGCGCTAAATTCCTCTGTTCGTATTAGTATAATTGAAATTCTGAATGAACGTAACGGAATGAACATGAATGCGCTGGCTGAATATTTAGGCATCAGCAACGGTGCGGTAACGATGCACATAAAAAAACTCGAAGAAGCGGGGCTGGTGCAAACCGTTTCCAATTACGCTAAAAACGGTATTCAAAAAAACTGTTATCTTGTCGAAAATAAGATCCTTATTGAATTTGGTGATGTAAATAAGAATAACGTGTACGAGTCCGATCTAAAAGTAGGCCAGTACAGTAATTTTAAAGTCACGCCGACCTGCGGCATGGCGACCAAAGAGATGATTATTGGGGAATTTGATAATCCCCAGGTTTTCGCCGACCCGAAACATATTGATGCAGGCATTATCTGGTTTACTACCGGCTTTTTAGAATATCGTATCCCTAACTATTCTGAAGGTCGTAAAGTGACTGAAATCCAAATCTCGTTCGAAATTGGCTCTGAAGCCCCCTACTACAACAATGACTGGCCTTCTGACATACATTTTTCAGTAAATGGCGTTGATATAGGGTTCTGGCAAAGTCCTGGCGATATTGGTGGAATCAAGTACAGCGGTAACCCTGTATGGTGGCCTCCTCATTTAAACCAGTATGGATTTTTGAAATTATTGAGAATAAATATGGAAGGTTCCTTTATTGATGGTCGAAAAATATCCGATATTACCATTGATAAAATTCTTCATGGGCGAGAAGGAGAACCTTTTATTCTGCGCTTTAGCATCGATCCTGATAAAGAAAATGCTCGGGGCTTAACCTTGTATGGCAAGAACTTTGGCCGCTACGATCAGGGGATTTTGGCCCGGGTCATCACACAATCCTAAACTACCCCGATGGCATTTTGGACGGGTATAGCGCTTAGCGCTGGAAACAGGAATGTCGCCTTCTCGCTCTCCGGCAAACCCGGAAGCGAGAAACGGCAAATTTCAGGCAATAAAAAACCACCCGAAGGTGGTTTACACGACACTGCTTATCATTGATTTTATTCTTGATTTCCCGTGGTGCCCGGGGCGGGACTTGAACCCGCACAGCGCGAACGCCGAGGGATTTTAAATCCCTTGTGTCTACCGATTTCACCACCCGGGCTCGGGAAAATTGGAGGCGCGTTCCGGAGTCGAACCGGACTAGACGGATTTGCAATCCGCTACATAACCGCTTTGCTAACGCGCCAAATACTGCTGCCTTTTCAGGCTGATACCTGCAAAATTGCCGATACCAAAATTTGGAGCGGGAAACGAGACTCGAACTCGCGACCCCGACCTTGGCAAGGTCGTGCTCTACCAACTGAGCTATTCCCGCATTCATCAGGTAATAATCTAATTACTTGATTTTGCTATCTTCTGGCAAACCGTGCTGCCGTTCGATGCGTTGCATTCTACTTACCTGACGCAATGAGTCAACGAAATTTTCTTTGATACTGATTCGTTTGCTGAATTTTGCGTCTATTCGATCACGGTTCAAGCAAATCGCCGCGCGCCGCGTGCAAATACTGGAACATAGACCAGAACGTCAGTACCGCAGCAACGAAGAAAAGACCGATTCCGGCGTATTCAACCCAGATATTCGGACGCCACAGCAGGCCGATCAGCGCCACCATCTGCGCCGTGGTTTTCACTTTGCCGATCCAGGAGACCGCCACGCGTGCGCGTTTGCCAATCTCCGCCATCCACTCACGCAGCGCAGAGATAATAATTTCACGAGCAATCATGGTGGCGGCAGGCAGCGTAATCCACCAGCTGTGATAATGCTCCACCACCAGCACCATCGCGATGCCGACCAGCACTTTATCCGCCACCGGATCGAGGAACGCGCCAAATCGGGTGCTTTGGTTCCAGCGACGCGCCAGGTAGCCGTCAAACCAGTCGGTCACCGCCGCCACCCAAAAGATAAACGCACAGGCGAACGGGGCCCAGCTAAACGGCAGGTAGAACGCCAGCACGAAAAACGGGATCAGGACGACACGAAACAGAGTTAGTAAAGTCGGAATATTCATTCGCATGGCGCAGGGTAACTGTCTGTAGTCAGTGGAAATTAAGGCTATGTTGCTACATAGCCCCTAATGTTTCAACGAGTAGTAGATCTTTTCTGCCAGAGCCTGTGAGATGCCTGGGACTTTGGCGATCTCTTCGATACTGGCATTGAGCAACGGCTGTAAACCGCCCATGTATTTCAGCAGCATCTGGCGGCGCTTCGGGCCAATCCCTTCGATGGTTTCAAGGGTGCTGGTATTTTTGACTTTAGCGCGTTTTTTACGGTGGCCGCTGATGGCGTGATCGTGCGACTCATCGCGGATATGCTGGATGACATGCAGCGCCGGTGAATCCGGCGGCAACGAGAATCCCTCCCCTTCCGGCTCAAAAAACAGCGTTTCCAGCCCGGCCTTACGATCCGCGCCTTTTGCCACACCAAGCAGCAGCGGGTGATGTTTATCCCACGGCACGTCAAGCTCGGCAAATACCGCTTTCGCCTGGGCCAACTGCCCCTTCCCACCGTCGATGAGAATCACGTCGGGAATTTTGCTGTCTTCAATGGCTTTGCCATAGCGACGGCGCAGCACCTGATTCATCGCCGCATAGTCATCGCCAGGCGTGATGCCGGTGATGTTGTAGCGACGATATTCAGCGCGCAGCGGGCCATTTGGATCGAACACCACGCAGGAGGCCACCGTCTGTTCGCCCATGGTGTGGCTGATGTCAAAACACTCCATGCGCTTAATCTCCGGCAGCTTCAGGGTCGCCGCCAGCGCGGTTAAACGCTGGGAGATAGTGGACTGCTGCGACAGGCGCGTCACCAGCGCGGTAGCGGCATTGGTGCGCGCCAGCTTCAGGTAGCGCGCCCGGTCGCCGCGTGGACGGGTTTGCACATTGACGCGGCGGCCCGCCACTTCGGAGAGCGAATCGGCCAGCACGCTTTCGTCAGAGAGTTTAAAATCGAGCAAGATTTCTGATGGCAAGGTGCGCATCTGGCTGCCCTGCAGATAAAACTGCCCGACAAAGGTTTCCACCACTTCCGCCAGCTCAGTACCGCCGGGGACTTTAGGATAATAGCTGCGGCTACCCAGCACTTTCCCCTGGCGGATAAACAGCACATGCACGCAGGCCATCCCGGCATCGAACGCCACGCCGATCACGTCCAGATCGTCGCCAGTATTGGAAACGAACTGTTTTTCAGTGACGCGGCGTACCGCCTGGATTTGATCGCGAATGCGCGCTGCCTCTTCGAATTCGAGATTCTGGCTGGCCTTTTCCATCCGCGTAACCAGTTGCGTGAGCACCTGGTCGTCTTTACCGGCCAGAAACAGGCGAACATAGTCCACCTGCTGCGCGTACTCTTCCTCGCTGACCAGCCCTTCAACGCAGGGCCCAAGGCAGCGGCCAATCTGATACTGCAGGCAAGGCCGGGAGCGGTTGCGATAGACGCTGTTTTCACACTGGCGGATCGGGAAGATCTTTTGCAGCAGAGCGAGGGTTTCGCGCACCGCATAGCCGTTGGGGAACGGACCGAAGTATTCCCCTTTGGCGTGCTTGGCACCGCGATGCACCGCCAGGCGCGGATGGGTGTCGCCGCTCAGGAAGATAAACGGATAGGACTTATCGTCGCGCAGCAGCACGTTATAGCGCGGCTGATAGAGCTTGATGTAGTTATGCTCCAGCAGCAGCGCTTCGGTCTCGGTATGGGTGACGGTGACGTCGATATTTTCAATCTGCGCCACCAGTGCTTCCGTCTTACGGCTGGAAAGCTGGACACGGAAGTAGCTGGAAAGACGCTTTTTGAGGTCTTTCGCTTTACCGACATAGATGACCGTACCGCCGGCATCGTACATTCGGTAGACGCCGGGCTTGTTGGTGACGGTTTTTAAAAAAGATTTAGAATCGAACACTTCTCTCACTGGCTGGCTAATGTTTGGGCATTGCACAGGCCATGGCGGATCGCAAGATGGGTCAATTCAACATCGCCGTGAATGTTCAGTTTGCTGAACATCCGGTAACGGTAGCTGTTTACCGTTTTCGGGCTAAGATTGAGCTGCTCGGAAATCTCGTTCACCTTCTGGCCTTTGGTAATCATGAGCATAATCTGCAATTCCCGTTCAGACAAACTGGAGAACGGCGATTCCGCTTTAGCAGGCTCAATCTGGCTCAGCGCCATTTGTTGAGCGATATCCGATGCGATATAGCGTTGCCCCGCGTGAACAGAGCGTATTGCGCTCACCACCTCGGACGGCGCAGCGCCTTTGCTGAGATAGCCAGCGGCACCGGCCTGCATCACCTTAGCGGGAAGCGGGTTTTCGGTGTGTATAGTTAACATAATGACTTTGATATCTGATCCTGAGCGCGCGATTTTACGCGTGGCTTCAAGGCCCCCGATGCCGGGCATGTTCATGTCCATCAGGACAACATCCACCGGATTAGAACGGCACCATTTCACGGCGTCCTCGCCGCAGCAGGCTTCACCTGCAACTTTAATGCCCTTGATATCATCAAGAATGCGTCGTATCCCTGCGCGCACCAGTTCATGGTCATCAACAAGAAGAACGTTGATCAAAGGAAACATCTCCAGAATAGGGATAACGCTGCTGATAGATAATTTCCCATATATTAACGGGTTTTAAGTCAACTTTAAAACGCAAAAAAAGTACTTTGCAGTTCTTGCTCGCATTTCTGGAAATATTCCCCTTAAAACTTAGCGAAAACCGCTCGTTGGGATCGATGAAAAAGCTTAACAATCAAGAAATTAAAAATATATCAATTTAACAAAATCTAAAACACTTTGAAGAAAATGTGAAAGCCCTTTCCATAAAGCCAGTATTTAACGATTTAAAAACTTTGTTGAAACAAATAATCCAGTCCTGCCAAGCGGGTAGTGAGCCGTATTCAGCCGAAGTGTTTAATTAAATAAACCCAGGCTCAACAAGATTAAAAAACAACCACTCCCGACTTTCATTGGGTGTGATATACTCCGCGCCTTTGAGATTAACAACACGCCAGTCTGCGCGTTAACATTCCATTGAGGTAAAGAAATGAGCACCCCTGATTTTTCCACTACTGACAATATTCAGGAACTGGCACTGGAAGTGTCCTGCATGAAAAACCTGCTGACGCTTATGCTCCAGGCAATGGGCCAGGCGGATGCGGGCCGTGTCATCATTAAGATGGAAAAGCAGATCGCTCAGATGGAAGATACCGCCCAGGCGGAGCTGTTCGGCAATACCGTTAAGCAAATTAAACAGGCCTATCGCCAGTAAACAAAAACGCGGCGGTGAAGATATCACCGCCGCGTCAGTCTGCCGCACCATCCTGCTCTCTCCGGTTAAATCAGTCCCATCGCCACTGCATAACAGGCAACCTGGGTTTTATTCGGCGCATTGAATTTCTTCTGCATATTCTTCTGATGGAAGTTCACCGTATTTTCCGAAATCGACAGGATCATGGCGATTTCCGCAGAGGTTTTCCCTTCCGCCGTCCATTGCAGGATTTCACGCTCGCGTTTGCTGAATTTCATCTCCAGCCCGCTCATCGCCGGGGCGTTCATGCGCAGCAGCGCCATCATGCTGAGATCGGCCAGATAATGCAGCCGCAGCGCCAGTTCGTCTTCCGAAAGCCAGGCATCCTGAACGCGCAGGTTCGATGCCGAGAGGAATCCCAGCGCGCGTCCCGGTGCCATCGCCGTCTGGGTGACGCCGTTACGCAAACCAAAGTCCCGCGCGGCATCCCAAAAATCAGGCGCGCCGCTAAACAATTCATCGGTCCAGGGCAGATAACCGCGATGCAAATTATTAGGGTTTAATACCGGATCGATGGCGAAATAGTTTTCCGCACAGTAATGCTGCGCCCACTCGTCACGATAGGTGGTAAAAAGGGTAAGTTTAGGGCGAGTAAACGGCACGGGATGCCTTATACACAGCGAATAATAATCGAACGCCATGGCTTGCGTTTCGCTCGCCAGAAGCTGTTCAACGTCTGCACTGTCTCGGGTTTCCTGAAAACGATTGAAAACCTTTTTCCGCCATTTGAAAAAGTCACTTTCCGTCATTCTGCGTTACGTATTCCCGGTGTTATTGATTAATTATTTTGATGGGATAAATTACCACAAATGAGACTTTATCTTATCTATGAATGCAGGGATTAACATTCACGGGAAAGATGAATCCACTCTCTAAGGCGCAATTTTTCATGGTTTCCACTGATGCCAAACTTTACGGGCTTGCGCATTGACGCAAGCCCGATGTTAACGGCACATAATGCCCTTTGGCCTACTGCATTAGGAATTTCTCGAGAAATTGCTGGGTACGCGGCTGTTGCGGATGGGCAAACAGCGCTTTGGCCGGGCCCTGCTCGACAATACGCCCCTGGTCCATAAAGATTGCCCGGTCTGCCACATCGCGCGCAAAGCTCATTTCATGCGTTACGATCACCATGGTGCGCTTCTCTTCGGCGAGCTGCCGGATGGTGCTTAGCACCTCGCCAACCAGTTCCGGATCGAGCGCCGAAGTGGGCTCATCGAACAAAATCACGTCGGGCCGCATCGCCAGGGCGCGGGCGATGGCCACGCGCTGCTGTTGGCCGCCGGATAAGCGCCGTGGATAGCTGGTCTCTTTGCCGGTTAACCCAACTTTAGCCAACAGCTCCCGGGCGCGGGTCGCGGCTTCTTCCCTCGGCTCCCCTTTCACGATCACCGGGCCTTCAATGATGTTCTCCAGCACGGTGCGATGAGGGAACAGGTTGAAGTTCTGGAACACAAACCCCACGTGCTGGCGCAGCTGGCGTACCAGCCCCTTTTGCTGGCCCATCGATTTGGCGGCGTCGATAATGATATCGCCCACCTGAATAGTGCCCGCATCGGGCTGCTCGAGCAGATTAATGCTGCGCAGCAAGGTGGTTTTCCCGGAGCCGCTCGGCCCGATAATCGCCACCACTTCGCCAGGCTTCACCTCAAGATCGATACCGTGCAGCACCGTCTGTCCATGGAATTTCTTCACCAGTTGTTTGACTGAAATCGCGCTCATTTGGGATCACGCTCCTGACGGTTAAGCTGGTTTTCGAAATAATTTTGCAAGGTGGAGAGCACCGTCGCCATAACCCAGTAAATCAGCGATGCCGCCAGATACATGGTGAACACTTCCAGCGTACGGGAGGTGATCAGCTGCGCCTGACGGAACAGTTCCGGCACCTGAATAGTGGCGGCCAGCGAGGTATCCTTCACCAGGCTGATAAAGCTGTTGCTCAGCGGCGGCAGCGCCACGCGCGCGGCCTGCGGCAAAATAGCGCGGCGCAATGACTGCCAGCGCGTCATCCCGATACTGGCGGCGGCTTCCCACTGGCCTTTATCAATCGACGAGATCGCGGCACGCAGGGTTTCTGAGGCATAGGCCGCGGTATTCAGCGACAGGCCAATCATCGCCGCCGGGATCGGATCCAGTTCAATGCCAAACTGCGGCAGACCGTAATAGATCATAAACAATTGGGCGATCAGCGGCGTACCGCGGAAAATCGAGATATAAAAACGCGCCAGCCAGGAAATCGGCCAGATCGGCGACAGGCGCATCAGGGCCAGAATAAAGCCGAGCACCAGCCCAAAAAACATCCCGCCAATACTGAGCTGGAGGGTAAACACCGCCCCTTTCAGCAGAAACGGCAGGGAATCAATAATCAGTTGGATACTTTCTTGCATTGTCGTTTTTCACCCGGCAATCAAACGTGGGGATGATAGGCGAATAGCGCAGGCGCGCCGCCAGTATGGACAAACAGAATCGGCCCGCGATCTTTAAAGCGCTTCTGTTCGATGCCGTCAATAAGCCCCGCCATGGCTTTGCCGGTATACACCGGGTCGAGCAAAATCCCTTCCAGCCTGGCCAGCAGTTTTACTGCTTCCATGCCTTCCTCATTTGGCGCGCCGTAGCCTGGACCGAAGTAGTCGTCCCACAGGGTAATGTCGGCAGTGGCGGTTAAGTCCAGCTGCTGTGCCACGGCCTGCTGCAACGCCACCACTTTCGGCTTCTGCATGGCGATGGTGCGCGACACGGTAACGCCGATCAGCTCCACATCAGGCATCAGTTGCTCAAGGCCCACCGCCAGACCGGCATGTGTCCCGGCGCTGCCGGACGCCACCACCACCGAGCTCAGGCTAACTGATTCACACTGGTGGGCAATTTCCAGCGCGCTTTCCACATAGCCCATCGCGCCCAGTGCGTTGGAACCGCCCACCGGGATGATGTAAGGACGAAAGCCCTGGGCTTCGACGCGAGTAGCTAATTCTTCTAGCTGCGCATCCGGGTTATTCAGCGCTTCACACATCTCAATCTGGACATTAAACAGGTCGAGCAGCAGGCGGTTGCCGTTGGTGAGATAGTTTTCCGCACGGGTGCCCAGCGGGTTTTCCAGCAGCGCCACGCAGTGCAAACCCAGCTTCGCCGCTACCGCCGCAGTCTGGCGCACGTGGTTGGACTGGATTGCACCCGCGGTGATCAAGGTGTCTGCCCCTTCGCGCAGCGCATCCGCCGCCAGGAACTCCAGCTTGCGCAGCTTGTTGCCGCCCATCGCCATTGGCGTCACATCGTCACGCTTGATATAGATTTCCCGGCCCAGGTAATCGGAAAAACGCGGTAAAAACTCCAGCGGCGTGGGTGCGCCAATAAATTCCAGACGCGGGAAGCGGGTTAAGTTATGCAGTGACATGAGATCTCCGGATGCCGTTTTCTGTTCGCAATGGTGATAATTATGCATCACATGCGCCAGGGCTGGCGGCATGCAATAAAAAAAGGTGCTGATTTCAGCACCTTTTTGCGTTTGCGACGACTTATTTCGTCACGTCGGCACCAAACCATTTCTCGGAGAGTTTGGCCAGGGTCCCGTCTTTCTGCATGTCCGCAATCGCCTGATCTACCGCTTTCAGCAGATCCTCGTTGCCTTTACGCAGCGCGACGCCCGCTTCCTGACGGGAGAACGGCTCGCCCGCGACCGCCAGGGTATCTTTGGTTTTCTTCACCAGATCCAGCGCGGCCAGACGGTCAACCAGAATGGCATCGATACGGCCTACGCGCAGATCCTGGTATTTGGTCGGGTCATCATCGTAAGTACGGATATCCACGCCCTGCACGTTCTGGCGCAGCCACTCTTCATAGTTGGTGCCCAGGCCTACGCCCACTTTTTTGCCTTTCAGGTCATCTTCAGATTTGATTGCGCCTTCGTTGCCTTTTTTCACCAGCGCCTGAATACCGGAAACGGTGTACGGCGTGGAGAAGTCATATTTCTTCTTACGCTCGTCGGAAATCGTCACCTGGTTGATCACCACGTCGATACGCTTAGAATCCAGCGACGCCAGCATCCCGTCCCATTTGGTGGGTTTCAGCGACGCCTTCACGCCGAGGTGCTTCGCCAGCTCTTCGGCGAATTCCACTTCAAAGCCGGTGAGCTTACCGTCATCGCCCTGGAAGCTGAACGGCGGATAAGTGCCTTCCAGCCCAACCAGCAACGTACCGCGCTCTTTAACTTTGTTAAGCAGATCTTCCGCCGCGAAAGTTTTTGCGCTTACGCCTGCCATCAACGCCACTGCCATCACGCCCATCAGCGCCTGGCGGCCAAACTGTGCAAGTTTCATAGATACCCCAGATATCGAAATTTTCAGCCAGTTTAAAGAGTTACACCTGTTAAGCAAACAACAGAATGGAACGAGTTATGCCAAATTAATATATAGCAGAAGTCGTCTCATACAGGTTTTTTGCGGGCTCACTCTGATGATTATGGTGTAAATAACGGGAGTATTTACGCAGCGCAATACGGTAGTTATTGGTGCTGGTGGGCGGCAGCCAGCGCTCAAGCTGATCTTCAATCTCGCCCTGCTGCGCCTGGTCGGCGGGAATTTGCTGGGCTTCAAGATGCTCGCCCAGACGGCGCAGGCGCACCACGTATTCGCGGATGGTGCCCGGGCTCATGTCGGTGCGTTCAAACAAGTATTGTTTAAAGCCGATGATATCGAAATGCTCGCTCTGCACTTTGCAGTGCAGATCGCCGCAGAAGCGGCACAGCGCCGACCATTCGTGACGCTGGCTGGCCCAGGTCGCTTCATCGATTAAGGTATCGAGCTGGGCGATAGCGGTTTTGTTAACGATAGTCCCACGATGGACCAGCGTGATGCGGTCCAGAAGTTTGCCGCAATGGGCGCAATGGGTTTCTGCGTGCTTAAAGTCTTTCAGGTAGCGGCTAATAGGCCGTTTTTTTTGTTGTGGCTCAGTCATAGTGACTCCCGGTGTGACATGCATGAGTGGCATTTCCAGGATGATGAGCAGCTCAACAACCTATAACTTACCCAGACGAGACCGTAGCCGTTTGATTGCCTGGCTGTGCAGCTGGCTTACCCGTGACTCCCCGACTTCCAGTACCGCGCCAATCTCTTTGAGATTAAGCTCTTCCTGGTAGTAAAGCGTCAGCACCAGTTGTTCACGTTCCGGCAACGCCTCAATCGCTTCCATGACGCGATGGCGAAGGCTGCTTTCCAACAACTGCTGCAACGGGTTTTCGCTTTGATGCTCTTCGGTGACCAGTTCAATACTGTCGCCATGCTCTTCCCGCCACTCGTCGTAGGAAAAAAGCTGGCTATTGTTGGTGTCGAGCAGCATCTGACGATATTCGTCAAGCGCAATACCCAGGCGCTGCGCCACTTCGGTTTCCGTGGCGTTACGTCCGAGTTCTTGTTCCAGTTGACCGATGGCCTGTGCGACTTCGCGGGCGTTACGCCGGACGCTGCGCGGCACCCAGTCGCGGCTGCGCAGTTCATCCAGCATGGCACCCCGAATACGCTGCACTGCGTAAGTGGTAAATGCCGTACCTTGCAGGGCGTCGTAGCGTTCCACCGCGTTCAATAACCCGATGCCGCCTGCCTGAAGCAGATCGTCGAGTTCGACACTCGCCGGCAAGCGCACCTGCAGGCGCAATGCTTCGTGACGCACCAGCGGGACATAACGCTGCCACAGCGAGTGTTTATCCATTACACCATCAGCGGTATAGAGTGAATTCACGATAAACAGCCCTGCGTTAAATAAGTTATCGGCATGATTATCCGTTTCTGGAGGGCTTTTAATCGGATGAATAGTGGGTGAAATGGGGGGTTATTTAGGGGTTATAAGGAGATCGGAGCTGTAAAAAACCCCGCCGAGGCGGGGTTTGAAAGGGGTTTTGCGAATTAACGCAGCAGAGACAGAACGTTCTGCGTGGTCTGGTTAGCTTGTGCCAGAACAGAAGTACCTGCCTGCTGCAGGATCTGCGCACGGGACATGTTGGAAACTTCGGTCGCGTAGTCAGAGTCTTCAATACGGCTACGTGCGGAAGACAGGTTATTGATAGTGTTACCCAGGTTGGTAATGGTGGAATCGAAACGGTTTTGAACCGCACCCAAAGCACCACGGAAGGTATCAACCTGTGATAATGCTTTATCAATCAATTCTAACTGGTTGCGCGTTGCTTCACTAGCTTGGCTTTGTGCAACCAGTGATGCGTTACCCGTTCCGGCATTTTTCACATAAATTGGCTCACCTGTACCGCCATTCAATGTGACCACACCGGAACCACTTATATCATAATTCGCTGCGCCAACTGTAAGCGCACCACCAGTCTTAGTTGCTTTCGCATTAACAAGATCGGACTCTTTTGCTGCTACATTGTTCAATTGGGTCGTTAATTTATTACTACCCGCAGCACCTTGCTCATAAATATCAGCGCCAGTGATAGTCATTGAAGCATTAGCACCCACATTGGAAGTAGAGCCACTAATTTCAAGCGTGACTTCCTTACCGTCAACAGTCGCAGTATAAATACCGTTACCATTTGCGTTAGCAGTAGTACCTGTTACCGCAGTCCAGTCAGTACCTTTAAACGAAAATTTAGAACCCACATTACCAAGGGTACCCGCAGCAGCAGTAGCGGCAGCAGTTATGGTTGCAGTATCGTTGTCATCAACTTTAGTGTTGGTTGCAGAGCTGGACAATGTACCATCAGCCGCACCTACGTAAGCTGCAGCAAAAGCACCAGTACCACCGGTTTGAATCTGGACAGCACCCGTTTTTACGTTTGATGTAAAATTGTCGCTACCCAGCTTGTAATTCATTGTGCCTGTGGCACCAAAGTCTTTGACTAATTGATCAGCAGTAGCTGCTTTGTCACCAGTTACGCTGAAAGTATTCAGACCCAAGGTTGCGCTAGTAATTTCTTTCAAATCGATAGAAATAGTTTCATTATCATTAGCGCCAACCTGAATTGTCAGCTTACTGTCATTAGCAAGTACCTTCACACCGTTGAACTGAGTCTGACCAGAAACACGGTCAATCTCATCCAAACGTTGTTTAATTTCAGCTTGGATAGAAGACAAATCTGAATCAGAGTTTGAACCATTAGCTGCCTGAACGGAAAGTTCACGTACACGCTGCAGGTTGTTGTTGATTTCAGACAGCGCGCCTTCAGTGGTCTGAGCAATGGAGATACCATCGTTGGCGTTACGGGACGCCTGAGTCAGACCTTTGATGTTAGAGGTGAAGCGGTTAGCAATCGCCTGGCCAGCGGCGTCGTCTTTAGCGCTGTTGATGCGCAGCCCGGAAGACAAACGCTCAATAGCAGAGCTCAGGGAAGACTGAGATTTGTTCAAGTTGTTCTGGGTCAACAGCGACAGGCTGTTCGTGTTAATGACTTGTGCCATGATCTATTCCTTATCAATTTACATCTTGATGTTGTTGGGCTGTTGCCCACGGTCTTGTCACCGTAACCCATGTATCGGCACCCCTTTTTCGAACTTTAGAAAATTTTTACTCTTCTGCCATTTTTTATTTCCGAACACATTTTTTATTCGATGTTTTCTTAACCATCCGAATTACCCATCATAAGAAGCATTATTCCGACCATTAATTCCTCAAAATATCCTTAAACTTTGCCGCCAGATTGCCGATATCACCACTAACCACTGTTTGCAATCAAAAGGAAATGGCATGGCTTCAATATCATCTTTAGGCGTCGGGTCTAACCTACCGTTGGATACCTTACTAACGAACCTAACGACCGCAGAAAAAGCGCGCTTGACGCCAATTACGCAACAGCAAAGTGCCAACACAGCTCGGTTAACAGCTTATGGCACGCTTAAAAGCGCACTGGAAAAATTTCAGACCGCGAACACGACGTTAAATAATGCAGATTTATTCCGTAGTACTACTGCAAAAAGCAGCAGTGAAGATTTGTCCGTCACAACCACGGCAGGGGCGGCTGCGGGTAAATACTCTATCAGCGTAACGCAGCTTGCCCAGGCACATTCACTGACAACGACTAAAAGTATCGACTCCAGCCAAACTGCACAGGGTAACACCGCTGTTGCGGAACGAACTCTGATTATAAACCAACCAGGTCGCGATAAACCGCTGGAAATAAAACTCAGCAGTGAGCAAACCTCTTTGGAAGGCATGCGTGATGCCATTAACAATGCCGACAGTGGGGTTTCTGCCAGCATTGTTAAAGTCAAAGACGATCAGTATCAGTTGGTGATTACCTCCTCGGAAAGTGGTCTGGACAATAAAATGACCATTTCAGTTAAAGGTGATGACGCGTTAAATGCCGTAATTGGTTATGACGGTACCGACAAAGCAGGCGGCATGAAGCAGTTAGTTGAACCTAAAAATGCTCTGCTAACCGTTAATAACATCAATATTGAACGGCCAACCAACACCATCACCGATGCGCCGCAAGGTGTAACGCTGAATCTGAGCAAAGAAGTCAGCAACGTGACGGTAACGGTTGAGAAAAGCAACGATCAGTCCAAAGCCGCGATTAAGGGGTGGGTTGATGCCTATAACTCCCTGATTGACACCTTTAACTCTCTGACAAAATACACCGCCGTTGATGCCGGCGCTGACGCGCAAAGCACCAGCAACGGCGCGCTGCTAGGCGACACGGTAGTTCGCAGTATCCAGACCGGCCTGCGCGGCATGTTTACTCAGGGCGATCCGAGTTCTGCGTTTAAAACCTTAAACGAAATCGGCATTACCGCTGACGGTGCCACCGGCAAATTAAAAATTGAAGACACCAAGCTGACTAAAGCGCTGAATGAAAACTCATCTGCGGCGCGTCTGCTGCTGGTCGGTGACGGGAAAGAAACCGGCATCACCACCAAAATGGCGTCGAACATTAAAGAATATCTGGCCGATGACGGCATTATCGACAGCGCCCAGGACAGCATCAACGCCACGCTGAAAAAGTTGACCAAACAGTATCTGGCCACCAGCGAAAGCATTGACGCCACGGTTGCGCGCTATAAGGCGCAGTTCACTCAGCTCGATACCATGATGAGCAAGCTGAACAGCACCAGCAGTTATTTAAGCCAACAGTTTACGGCGATGAGCAATTCCAGCTCCTGATGAGAGGTCATTATGTATAACGCCAGTGGTACTAACGCTTACGCCCGCGTGGGCGTAGAGAGTGCCGTAATGAGTGCCAGCCCCCATCAGCTTATTGTGCTGTTGTTTGATGGCGCAATGAGTGCGCTGGTGCGCGCTCGCCTGTTTATGCAGCAGGGTGAAACGGTGGCGAAAGGCGAAGCGCTGAGTAAAGCCATTAATATTATTGATAACGGCCTGAAAGCGGGGCTGGATCGCGAACAGGGGGGCGAGCTCGCCACTAACCTGTCGTCGCTGTATGACTATATGGTGCGTCGTCTGTTACAGGCTAATTTACGTAACGACAGCCAGGCAATTGAAGAAGTTGAAGGGTTGCTCAGTAATATCGCTGATGCATGGAAGCAAGTCTCCCCACAGCCGGCTCACGCCCAGGAGTAACATTAATGTCCCCCAACGTGGAGTTGATTAGCCGCTGGCAGCATGTTGCGCTGATGAGCCAGACCTTACTGGAGCTGGCCCAGCGGGGTGAATGGGAATTACTGCTGGAAAAAGAGGTGGACTACCTGCGCTCAGTGGAAGCGGTGATGGAAACACCGGCCCCGAGGATCAGCAAGCAAGTGCAGGATATGCTGGAGACTTACCTGAAGCAGACGCTGGAAAACGAGCAGCAGCTGAAAGCGCTGCTTCAGCAGCGGCTGGATGAACTGAGCGAGCTGATTGGCCAGTCTTCACGCCAGCAATCGCTCAATAATGCCTATGGCAGATTATCCGGAATGCTGCTGGTTCCCAACACGCCCGCCAATTAACGCAACGATAATTTCCCCCCGCTCTGGTGAGTTGATGAAGATCTTCCATACTCCAGAAGTCAGCTAAATGACTTCTGGAGCAAGGAAGATGAAAAATCCCACCATCCTGCAATGTTTTCACTGGTATTCCCCCGGCGGCGGCACGTTATGGCCGGAGGTATCTGAACGCGCAGCAACCTTTAATGATATCGGCATCAACATGGTCTGGCTCCCGCCTGCGTATAAAGGCAGCGAAGGCGAGCACTCCATCGGCTACGACTCTTACGACCTGTTCGACCTGGGTGAATTCGATCAAAAAGGATCGGTCGCCACCAAATATGGCGATAAACAGCAGCTGCTGGACGCCATCTCCGCGCTGCAAAAAAATAACATTGCCGTGCTGCTGGATGTGGTGGTCAACCACAAAATGGGCGCAGATGAAAAAGAGCAGGTGCGGGTGAACCGGGTTAACCAGCAGGATCGCACCCAAATTGATGATGAAGTCATCGAGTGCGAGGCCTGGACTCGCTACACCTTCCCCGCCCGCAACGGGCAATACTCAAAGTTTGTCTGGGATTACAAATGCTTTAGCGGCGTCGACCGCATCGAAAACCCCACCGAAGACGGCGTGTTTAAAATCATCAACGACTACACCGGCGACGGCTGGAACGATCAGGTGGATGACGAGAACGGCAACTTTGATTATCTGATGGGCTCCAACATCGACTATCGCAACCGCGCCGTCACCGAAGAGATCAAATACTGGGCCCGCTGGGTGATGGATCAAACCCACTGCGACGGGTTCCGGCTGGACGCGGTAAAACATATTCCGGCGTGGTTTTATAAAGAGTGGATCGAGCACGTGCAGGAAGTCGCGCCGAAGCCGCTGTTTATCGTGGCGGAATACTGGGCGCACGATGTGGAAAAACTGCAACAGTACATTGAGCAGGTGGAAGGTAAAACCATGCTGTTCGACGCCCCGCTGCATATGAAATTCCACGAGGCTTCCCGGCAGGGCCGCGACTACGACATGAGCCAGATTTTCACCGGCACGCTGGTGGAAGCCGATCCGTTCCACGCGGTGACGCTGGTGGCCAACCACGATACCCAACCGCTACAGGCGCTGGAAGCGCCGGTGGAGCCGTGGTTTAAGCCGCTGGCCTACGCGCTGATTTTACTGCGTGAAAACGGCGTACCGTCGGTGTTTTACCCGGATCTCTATGGCGCGAGTTATGACGATACTGGCGGCGATGGCGAGATGTACCACATCGATATGCCCATCGTCGACAAACTCGACATGCTGATCCACGCTCGCCAGCGTTTTGCCCACGGCGTCCAGACATTGTGGTTCGATCATCCCAACTGCATCGCCTTCAGCCGCAGCGGCACCGAAGAGGATCCCGGCTGCGTGGTGGTGATGTCCAACGGCGATGAGGGGGAAAAAACGCTGGAGTTAGGGGAAAACTACGCCAACAAAACCTGGTGTGATTTTCTGGGGAATCAGGAACAGCGCGTCACGACCGACGAAAACGGCACCGGGGTGTTTACCTGCCCGGGCGGCAGCGTCAGCGTGTGGGTGATTGAAGAAGCGATTTAAGCAGGCACAGCGGGCAGACAGGCTCTGCCCGCTGGAAACTCTGATTACGGCAGCGGGCTTAACAGCGGATGCGTCGCCAAAAAGTCGGCGCACTCTTTAGTCGGGCGATCCACGCGCTGTAAATCCATGCCCGCGTACTCCATCCGGTCACCGATGCGCTCGACCGAATAAATTTCCACCTTCTGGGTGACGTTATACCAATCTTCCCCGCGCTGCATCAGCTTGCCGGGTAAAGCGATAACGCGCTGCCACTGGCGGCAGTCAAGGGTATCGCCCTCTTTCGTCACGATAAAACTGGCGATGGCTTCCGGGCTGACCAGTTTGCTCTGCGGCCCTTGCGACTGCCAGTAACCGGCAAGCCCGGCGGGGGCTGGCGCTTTCACCACGTCCTGATAGTTATCCACCTTAGCGCAGCCGCTCAGGGCCAGCAGCGCCGCTGCCAGTGCGTATTTTTTCATCGTTATTCCTGCAAGAGATCAAAAAAAGGAGTGTGGCATTAAAGCGTTATCGCCGCCAGCCTTCTTGTTGCGCAATAAACCACCTGGGACAGCCTTTTCTTTGATATTTCCCCCGGTAACTCTCAGAAAAACACCCTATGATGCTCGCTCTTTCCTGCGCGTTCGCGCGCTTTTTAGATCCGTCTGAGTTCAGAGGCTAAAAACCATGTCATGGCAACAATTCAAACAGCAATACCTCGTTAAGTTCTGGGCACCGCTGCCGGCTGTGATCGCCGCCGGTATCCTCTCCACCTACTACTTTGGCCTGACCGGCACCTTCTGGGCCGTCACCGGCGAATTCACCCGCTGGGGCGGACAGCTGCTGCAACTGATGGGCGTGCATGCCGAAGAGTGGGGTTATTTTAAAATTATCCACCTCGAAGGATCCCCGCTTACCCGCATCGACGGCATGATGATTATCGGCATGTTCGGCGGCTGTTTTGCCGCAGCGCTGTGGGCCAATAACGTTAAACTCCGCAAACCGCAGCACCGCATCCGTATTCTTCAGGCTGTCGCGGGCGGTATTATTGCCGGCTTCGGCGCGCGTCTGGCGATGGGCTGTAACCTGGCCGCGTTCTTTACCGGCATTCCGCAGTTCTCCCTGCACGCCTGGTTCTTTGCCATCGCCACCGCCATCGGCTCGTGGTTTGGCGCGCGCTTTACCCTGATGCCGATTTTCCGCATCCCGGTGAAGCTGCAAAAAGTGTCCAGCGCTTCGCAACTCACCCAGAATCACGATCAGGCGCGTCGCCGCTTCCGTATCGGGATGCTGATTTTCGTCGGCATGATCGGATGGGCGCTGCTCACCGCCATGAATCAGCCGAAGCTGGGCCTGGCGATGCTGTTCGGGGTGGGTTTTGGCCTGCTGATTGAACGCGCGCAAATCTGCTTTACCTCGGCGTTCCGCGATATGTGGATCACCGGGCGTACCCATATGGCCAAGGCGATTATCCTTGGCATGGCGGTAAGCGCCATCGGCATCTTCAGCTACGTGCAGTTGGGCGCAGAGCCGAAAATCATGTGGGCGGGCCCGAATGCGGTGCTGGGCGGCTTGCTGTTTGGCTTCGGGATTGTGCTGGCAGGCGGCTGTGAAACCGGCTGGATGTACCGCGCGGTAGAAGGCCAGATGCACTACTGGTGGGTCGGTCTGGGCAACGTGATTGGCTCGACGATCCTGGCGTACTTCTGGGACGATCTCTCCCCTGCCCTGGCCACCAGCTGGGACAAAATCAACCTGCTGAACACCTTTGGCCCGCTGGGCGGCCTGTTGGTGACTTATCTGATGCTGTTTGCCGCATTAATGCTGATTATCGGCTGGGAAAAACACTTCTTCCGCCGCAGCCGTACCCTGAACACTGAAACCGCGAAGGAGGGCGTATGAGCGCAATAGTCCCGGATTACCGTCTTGATATGGTAGGCGAGCCCTGCCCCTACCCGGCCGTGGCAACGCTGGAAGCCATGCCGCAGCTTAAGAAAGGCGAGATTTTAGAAGTGATCAGCGACTGCCCGCAGTCGATTAACAATATCCCGCTTGATGCCCGTAATCACGGCTACACCGTGCTGGAAATCCAGCAGGATGGGCCGACCATCCGCTATTTAATCCGCAAGTAGTCGCCTGCCCTGGGAGAGGCGAAAGCCATTCGTCTCTCCCCCACGTAAATCCCACTGAAAAATAATAGTTGTACCCCGGGATAGTCCGAAAACGGGTTATTTCTTGCTATGATGACGCGTGCCGTCGGGTGCGTACGGCTAGAATTCACGGTTCACTTTATTCTGGAGCGTACGTTAGAGATGTCTGATTTTATTCTGTCACGGATTTCAGAAACCCTGGCCTCAGAAAATTCCCTGGAAGGGCTGGTCAGGAAATTGCTTGAGACCCTGGAAATCGTGACCGAGATGGATTCGACTTACCTCACCAAAGTCGAAGCGGAACAAGGTAAGCAGCACATCCTGTTTTCACGCAACAGCAAAGAGATGAATATCCCTGAAGGGCTCACCGTCCCCTGGGGCGATACCTTATGCAAACGCGCCATGGACGAAGGCTGTCTGTACACCAACGATGTCGCCGCGCAGTGGGGCGATTCCGAAGCGGCAAAGGCGCTGGGCATCACTACCTATGTCAGCACGCCGGTACAGCTTGATGACGGCACGCTCTACGGTACGCTGTGCGCCGCCAGCTCTGATAAAAAAGAACTCTCCGTGCGCGCTGAATATGTGCTGCGCCTGTTCGCCGGGCTGATCGCCCAGTACGTCCAGAAAGATTCATTGCTGGAGCAACTGCGCGAAGCCAACGCGGCGTTAATCGCCCATTCCTATACCGATGCGCTGACCGGCCTGCCCAATCGCCGCGCCATTTTTAAAAATCTCGACGCGCTGTTTTCTATCGCCCGCCATATGGAGCGCACGGTAATCGTGGCGTTTATCGATCTGGACGATTTTAAAGAGATTAACGATCTGTACGGCCATGAAACCGGCGACCTGTTTCTGCTACAGGTGAGTGAACGCCTGTCGGCGGGCGTAACCCAGGACGATATAATCGGACGGCTCGGCGGCGACGAGTTCCTGGTGGCGGAGCTGGGGGGTAAAACAGATGAAGCGCAGGAAAAAATCGCCTCCGCGCTGAAGGCGCGCCTCAATGGACTCCTGGAAGGCAAATACATCCTGAGGGATGTGGAGCTGAATTATGCGGGTGCCAGCATCGGCATTTACGTGGCGCAACCGGCTCTGGAAGATCCCGACAGCGCCCTGCGCAAAGCCGATGCCAACATGTATCTGGATAAGAACGCCCGCAAACAGCATTAATACCTTGCTTATGCCGCCGTGGATTTCACGGCGGCATTGCTCATCAGAACCACGCTTCCCACATCGCACCGATGTTAAACGAATCTAACTGCTGATCGTCGGTGCCGTTGACGCGCGCGGTGCGCTCGTTGTCCACTTCCCCACCGGTGACGTAGAAGCGCAGCATCGGACGGAATTCCGGTCCCATGGCGATAGACACGTTCTGCGACAGCGTGACTTTCCAGCCGTTGTTGTCGCCGCCTTTGTCGTAATCAACCCGCTGATAGCCTGCTTCCAGCCAGGTGGAGTGGACATCGTTCCAGAAGTACATCGGACGGACGATCGCGCCATAGTTGCGACGGTTGTCGTTGCCGTTTTTGCTGTTGTCGTAGTCGTGGAACGCCAGCAGGTATTCAATTTGCGCCTGCTGGGTAAATCGGTGAAGCCCTTCAAAGCTGGCATACACCGTGGTCAGGTCTTCGGTTTTGTTGTACACGCTGTTGTCGGAGTTATCAGAGTAGCGCGCAATAATTTTGTTCACGCCGCTGTCGTTGGTATGGCTTAACACCACGCCGCCCTGCCAGGCGTTCATGCGCTGGTCGTCGTCAACGGCTTTAGAGTCAAAGCCGTAGTTGCCGTACAGCTCCAGATCCAGCGGACCAATCTTCATGCCGTGGACTTTCGACGTCACCGCATAGTTACCCTTATCGCCGGTGCCGGAGCCGCCGGTACAGGTAATGCGCGACGGGTTAGCTTCGTCATCCATCACTTCCGGGCTACAGGACTCTACCGCAGCCACGGTGGCGAGATCGAACTGGACGCCGCCAATATCGAAGTTCTTGATCCCCGCGCCCTGCCCGTCGTGGTTCATCCAGAAGTAGTCGTTGATGCCCTGTTGCGGACGCTGATGGAAGTCGCGACCGGCCCACAGGTAAGCGCCAGGATTCGAGGCGAACAAATTGGTGACCCCGGCATAGGCCTTTTTCAGGTTCACTTCATCGCCCCAGTGGTCGATCATCACGTTAACGTCCCAGATCGCGCCGTTATCGCTTTTGAACGCTTTAGAGAGCTGAAATTCGCCGCCGTTGCCTTCGTTGCCTAAACGACCAATCGCCGACGCGCCGTTATAGGAACCGTCCACCGCCACGTATTTCTGGTCGCCGGTCTGGAAATGTGCGCCATAACGGGCGTAACCGCTAAATTTCACGCCAAACGGGATCGCCATATCCGGAGATTGCGCCGCCGTTTGCGGTTCGGTAATCACGTCGGCTTTTTTATTTACCGCTTCATCAATTTTCGCCTGCCGTTCGGCAAGGGCCTTATCCACCGCTTTAGCCACGATAGCGTCAATTTGCTCCTGGGTAAATTCCTGAGCCAGAGCAGAAATTGGGCAAAGCGCGGCGATAACCGCCATCGTTAATGGAAGTTTTTTAATGTTATTCATAATATTCTCGATGTAATTTTTAGTAATAACAGTCCCTGTTCTGGCAGAGATAATGAATCGCTGACGCCAAAACAAGTTATTTATTATTTAAGGGTACAGAAGGGTTAAAATATTCTCGTTACTCACACTCCGGGTAATATTTAAAACAACACTTAACGCTGATACAGATGCAGTATTTCTTCGCACAGTTCACGGGCTAATAATGAATTCATTAAATGGTCCTGGGCGTGGACCATAATTAACGTCATCGGCTGTCTGGCTTCACCGGCGTCCTGTTCAATCAGTTTGGTCTGCATCCGGTGCGCCTGGCGCGAATAGCCGTCCGCTTCGCGCAGCAGGCTATTCGCTTCATCGAAGTTGCCCTGCCGGGCGGCGTGCAGCGCCTCAAAACACAGGCTGCGCGACTGACCGGCGTTGACAATAATTTCCATCACCGCTTCTTCTAATACCACCATTATTATTACTCCTTATCAAAACCATTATTCGCGGAAACGGCGGCAAACCATTCCCCGCTGCGTTTAATTGTGCGCTGCTGGGTTGCAAGATCGAGCTGAATAAAACCGTAACGGTTTTTATAGGCGTTGCACCAGGACCAGTTATCAATAAAGGTCCACATGTGGTAGCCCAGGCAACGGCTGCCTTCGGTTATTCCTTTATGCAACCACTGCAAATGGCCCGCGACAAAATCAATGCGATATTGATCGTTAATTTGCCCGTCGTTAATAAAGCGCTGCTCATTTTCCACACCCATGCCATTTTCAGAAATAAAGCAGCGCGGGTTGCCGTAATTGACACGCAGATTGGTCAGGATATCGTAAATACCCGGTTCATAAATTTCCCAACCGCGATAAGGATTCATTTTCCTGCCAGGCATGTCGTAATAGTCAAATAACCACTCCGGCATAAACGGTGCGTCTTTATTAATTGCGCTGTCGCGGCATTTTACCCGGCGCGGCTGATAATAGTTCACGCCCAGTAAGTCGATAACGCCTTCCTGAATCAGTTCTTTATCACCCGGCTGGCAAACCGGCAGCTGACCGTATTCATTCAGCACCGCCACCAGTTCGGCGGGATAGTCGCCGCGCAGCACCGGATCGAGAAAGCTGCGGTTGAAAAACAGATCCGCATACTCAGCGGCCTTTACGTCTGCCGGGTTTTGCGAGCGCGGGTATGACGGGGTTAAATTCAGCACGATGCCGATTTCCCCGGCATAGCCGCCCGCGCGATACGCTTTCACCGCCGAAGCATGGGCCAGTATGGTATGCAGCGCTACGCTGGCCGCGCGTTTGAAATTCACCACGTTGGGATAGTGGAAATCGTACAGATAGCCACCTTCCACCGGCACAATCGGCTCGTTGAAGGTGAACCAGTGCAGTACCCGGTCGCCGAACAAATCAAAGCAGATTTGCGCGTAGCGGCTATAGGCGTCTATCACCTCGCGGTTTTCCCAACCGCCTTTTTCCTGCATCACCATCGGCATATCAAAATGGAACAGCGTAATAAACGGGGTGATGCCCTGTTCGATCAGCTCATCAATGACCTGGTTATAGAACTCAACTGCCTGCGGATTAACCTCCCCGGTTCCGTCCGGGATCAGACGCGACCAGCTAATCGAGGTGCGGTAGCTGTTGTGATTCAACGTCTTCAGCAGGGCGATATCTTCACGCCAGTTGCGGTAAAACGTTGACGTATCATCCGGCCCCACGCCGTTATGAAAGCGCCACGGCTGGGTGGCGAACCAGTGATCCCACGTGGTTTGCCCTTTGCCTTCACGCAGGCTTTCCCCTTCGGTTTGCAGCGCGGAACTCGCGCTGCCCCACCAGAAATTCTCAGGAAAGGTGTAATTCATCGTTATCACTCCCGATATCAGTTGCTGTTGGCCGGTTCAGCCATCGGCGCGGCGTTTTGCGCTTTCTGCTCTTCGTTTTTCATCAGCGAGCGCTCATAAGCGCGCAGGAAAGGCAGGTAAATCAGCGCCGACATCACCATACAAATCAGGCACATCACCACCGGACTAAACGCCCAGTTTGCCGCCCATGAGGCACCGATAGGCGCAGGCGTGGTCCACGGCGTCAGCGAGACGACCTGCGGCAGCCAGTCCAGACGGGTGGCGGTGTAGGCCAGTACGGCGTTAACCAACGGTACGCAGACGAACGGGATAAACAGCATCGGGTTCATGATGATCGGCGCGCCGAACAGAATCGGTTCGTTGATGTTAAAGAAGCTTGGCACCACGCCCATTTTGCCGATGGTGCGCAGGTGCGTTACGCGGCTGCGCAGCAGCAGGAAAGCCAGCGGTAACGTCGAGCCGACGCCGCCAATCAGCAGATAGTGGTCCCAGAAGCCTTGCAGGTAAACGTGGGGCAATGCCGTGCCCGCCGCCAGCGCCGCCTGGTTGGCAGACAGGTTAGCCATCCAGAACGGGTTCATAATGCCGGTGACGATAAGCGAACCGTGAATACCCGCAAACCAGAAGATTTGGCACAGCAGCACCGACAGCAGGATGGCTGGTAAAGAATCCGATGCCGATACCAGCGGCTCCAGCAGATGCATAATCGCCTGCGGGATGATCATGCCGGTTTGCGCTTCCACGAACAGGTTCAGCGGATGCAGGGTGCCAATCACCACAATCACCGGGATCAGGATCTCGAACGAACGCGCCACGCCGGTCGGCACTTCTTTCGGCAGGCGAATGGTGATGTTGTTCTGCTTTAACCAGGCATAAACGCGCGTGGAGTAAATCGCGGTGATCAGCGCGGTAAAAATCCCCTGCCCTGACAGATATTGGGTAGAGATTTTGCCGTCCGCATAGGGTGCCGCCACCAGCAGGAACGCCATAAACGCCAGCAGGCCGGACATCACCGGGTCGAGGTTAAACTGCCGCCCGAGGCTGGCACCAATCCCCACCGAAATAAAGAACGTCATTACGCCCATGCTGAGGTTGAACGGCAGCATCAGCTGCTCACGGTAGGTCTGAGAGAAATCCAGCCAGCCGCGGGCAAAGCTGTTGGTGGTATCCGCCGAGAACGGCGGGAAGATAAACACCAGCATAAAGGAGCCGATGATCATAAACGGCAGCGCCGCGGTAAAACCGTCGCGGATAGCAATCACGTACTTTTGCTGTCCCAGACGCCCGGCCAGCGGGGTGATGGATTGTTCAATGACCGCAATCATTGACTGGTAGAGTGAACTCATGGGAACCCCTTTATTAGTGTGCCGCGTCGATCAGCGACAGTGCGTAGTCGAGAACTTTATCACCGCGCTGCATCCCGTAATCCATCATATCAATAGGCTGGACCGGAATGCTGTGAGATGCCGCTTTGGCTGACAGCGTGCCTAACATGTATTTAACCTGTGGCCCAATCAGCACCACCTGATAGTTTGGAAACTGTGTATCAAATTCGGAAACGCCAAAGGCGTTAATCTCTACTGCCAGGCCCCTTTCCTGCGCCACTTCTTCCATTTTCCGCACCAGCAAACTGGTAGACATCCCTGCGGAACAACACAACATAATCCTGACCATCCCGAGCACCTCAATATGTTAATAGTTATTTCACGACTGATTGGACATCACACGGAAACCGGTTTCCATTTCAAAAAACCAGAACTGTGATTGCTATCAAAATAATCAGAATAACAAGCCTTTTCTTTGGCCCGGCGTCACAGTTTTGCTGTGTAAAATGGATCACTGGCGTCCAAATGGAAAATCGGTTTCCATCAAAAACGGAAACGGCTATACTGCGGATGGTGATTATTTGCGCTACAGGTTTTATCAGGATTTCCAGGCTGCATTTGCGCCTGTCAGGGGAGAAAGATGTCAACAATCAACGATGTATCACGTTTAGCTGGGGTGTCGAAGGCCACAGTGTCACGGGTGTTGAGTGGTTCGCGCGGGGTAAAGGAAGCCAGCCGCCTGGCGGTGCTAAAAGCCGTGGACGAACTAAACTATCGGCCAAATGTCATTGCGCAGTCGCTGTTAAGCCAGTCGACCGGCTGTATCGGCGTGATTTGCGCCCATGAAAATATCAACCAGACCACCAGCTATCTGTACGTACTGGAAAAACATTTAAGCCAGCATCAAAAGCATCTGCTGCTGCGTTTTGCCAACACCAAAAGCGCGGTGCTGCACGCGCTGGAAGAGCTGAACTGCGGTCTGTGTGATGATATTTTAATTATCGGCGCGCGCTTCCCGCTGGATATCGACCAGGAGAATGTGATTCTGGTGGACTGCATGGAGGCGGAAAACGTCAACAGCATTCAGTTCGATCACGCCTTCGCAGCGGAAACCGCCTGTAATTACCTGATCAGCCAGGGGCGGCGGCAAATCGCCATGATCCAGCCGCAAGGCAGTGGCTTTGCCGATCAGGTGCTGCTGGGCTATAAGCATGCGCTGGAGAAAAACTTCCTGCCCTTTAACCGCAATCTGGTGTTTCTGGAAGCGACCTCCTCTTCCGTGGCGTTGCAGGAATTGCTGAATAACGCCGCTACGCTCAATTTTAACGCGCTGATGGTCGCGGATGAGCATGAGGCCCAGCACATTATTCCCCAGTTGCAGGCGTTTAATAAATCCGTACCGGACGACATTATGGTGTTCAGCCTTGGCGGGTCGTTGCAACTGCCTGGCGTACCGGTCATTCCTGCCATTGAATATCCGATTGAAGCCATGGCGGTGCGCATCGTCAACTGGCTGACAGAAAAAACCCAGGATATGTTGGGTACCCAACTGATGCGCGGCGATCTGTTTATTCCGGACGTGCGCAGGAAAGCGAGCCGTTAAGGCAGCAATAAAAACCCCGGAAGCCCGGGGTTTGATTTGTTAAACCAACAGTACACGTTCAGCAGAGATCTTTATCGATCCCCAGGCGCTTCATGCGGGCCAGCAGCGTGGTGCGCTTAACACCCAGCCGCTGTGCGGCACCTTTCGCCCCGGCAATCACGCCGTTGCACTCTTTCAACACCCGTTTGATACGCTGGATTTCATCTTCCCCTTCGCGGGCGATATCCGTTTCAGGCTCCTCTGGCGGGCTCTGCGCCGGGTCGCTAAAGGCCATTTCCGACAGGGAGAGTTGCAGGACATTGCCACGCGTCAACAGTACCGCACGCTCAATAACGTTCTCCAGTTCGCGCACATTGCCCGGCCATTCCATCTTGCTCAAAATACGCAGCGTGTCCGCGGGGATACTCTCGATATTACGCCCTAAGCGGCGGGCGATCTTAAAGGTAAACGCTTTAACCAGCAGCGGGATATCCTCCGGTCTTTCGCGCAGCGGCGGCAAAAAGATCGGGAATACATTCAGGCGATAGTAGAGATCGCTGCGAAACTCGCGATCGGCAACCATCTGCTTTAAATTACGGTTAGTGGCGGCAATCAGCCGAACGTCAGTCTGGATAATTTTATTGCTGCCGAGACGTTCAAATTCCTGTTCCTGCAACACCCGCAGCAGCTTCGGTTGCAGATCGAGAGGCATATCCCCCACTTCGTCCAGGAATAGCGTACTGTGGTCGGCCAGCTCGAAGCGACCAATGCGCTGGGCACTCGCACCGGTAAATGCGCCGCGCTCATGGCCGAACAAATCGCTCTCCAGCAGGCCCGCCGGCATGGCAGCACAGTTCATTTTTACCATGCGACGGTTATTGCGGTGGCTGAGATTGTGGATGGCGCGGGCAATCAACTCCTTGCCGGTGCCCGTCTCCCCGAGGATCAGCACCGTGCTGTTACTGCGCGCCACCATTTCGACCTGTTTCATTACCGTCATCATGGCGTCGCTGCGGCCAATGATTTCGCCAAAGTCAGCGCTGACGTTATTGATTTGCTCGGTCAACGCCAGATTCTCATCCACCAGCCGCTCTTTAAGGCGATTAATTTCCTGCCAGGCCAGTGCGTTATCAATAGCAATCGCGATACGTTCGGCGATCTGCCGCAACAGTTTTAAATTAGCAGCGGTGAAAATATGCGCTTCGCACTGCGCCAGTTTCAGCACACCCAGCATTTTATCGCCATAGGTCAACGGAAACAGACACAGCGTTTGGATCTGGTTATTCCACATGTCAAACAGCATCCGCTCGTAGGGAGCATGCTGTTCCTGATGGTGGAGATTCAGTAACAGCATCTCTTTACTGTTGAACACCCGCTCGGAAAGAGTGCCCTTTTCATCCAGCTCGCTCTGGGCTGAAATCGGCGCGCTTTTCTCAACGTAATGCGTGGAGTAAATGTTGAGTTTCCCTTTGCGCGGGCTGCGCAGCACAATGCTGATCGAGTCGATATTGAAATTGGTGTGGATTTCGCGGGAAATTTCACTCACCAGCTCATCCAGATCCAGTTTCGACAAGACCGCATTGGTGATAGCCACCAGCAGGCGGAAATCATCCCGTTCACGGCATAACAGGGCGTAGTTATCGCTACTCACCCGGCGCGTTTGAATATGTTCTGCCACTACGCTGATGATTTGGGTTAGCGACTGGAGACGTGAATACTCTTTTTCGCTCCAGGGCCGATCGACGTCGCGAATAAATTCGCAGCCGCCGAAAATGCGCCCTTCTGCCGCCAGCGGCAGAAGCGTGTAGTGGCCAAATGGCGGATAAAGATCGAGCTTGCCAAGCTGCGGCCAGGTCTCGGTAAATTCATGGTACCGACAGTGCAACGCTTCGGGGCGCGATAACACCCGGCGAATAGGGCCATTGGCCAACACGGTTTCATCTTCGTAACGAATGCCTTCTCCCTGCCCGTCTACGCTGAAAAAACAGACCCTTGGCTGATGCGGATGACACAGCAAAAGATTGACCTGCTCCGCAAGTCCAGTCTGATTGATATGCAGACGCACCGCGTTAACCAGTGCGCACATATCGGGCTGTTGCAATAACGTGCGGGCGATATCGAACAGACCTTGTTCGGCGGCATCGCCCATTGGGGTATACGACATTTAGCTTATCCAGAAATCAAAACTGACAACAGGCCATCAGGAGGCGGTAACCGCCTCCCTGGGCCAAAAAATAATCTTAACAAATTCGCGGCAAAGGTTCCGAAAACGGCAGTTCAAGCGTCCGCTTCACGCCATACAGGCCGGTTAACCGTACGCCCTTACGCGCCACCACTTCACCCGTCAGGGTGGCATCGCGTCCCAGCGGATGGCTGCGCAGCGCCTCAATAATCGCCGGCGCGGCGGCCCGCTCAGCGGCAATCACCAGCCTGCCCTCGTTGGCGAAATTCACCGCCTCCAGCCCCAGCAGCTCGCACAGCCCCCGCACCGCCGGTTTCACCGGCAGCGCGCGCTCGTCAAGCTCGATGCCGCAGCCGCTGCTGGCGGCAAACTCGTGCGCCACCGCGTTCACGCCGCCGCGCGTGGCGTCACGCATCGCCCTTATCCCCGGCAGGTGACGAACGGCCTGAATCAGCGGTGTCAGCACCGCGCAGTCGCTCTCCGGCACGCCCTCTATGCCCAGCTGCTCCCGCAGGTTGAGGATGGTGGCCCCGTGGTCGCCCAGGGTGCCGCTGACAATCAGCACATCCCCGGCACG
>NZ_VLPS01000010.1 GCF_007570865.1 Atlantibacter subterraneus
AGAAGTGAAACGCCGTAGCGCCGATGGTAGTGTGGGGTCTCCCCATGCGAGAGTAGGGAACTGCCAGGCATCAAACAGGACAAAGGCCCAGTCGCAAGACTGGGCCTTTTGTCGTTTCAGATTTAATCTCTCCTAATCCGATAAACTCATTGCACCCACAGACACGGACTATCTTTAAAACGTCTGTTAAACCTGTAGGGGAGCTGTGGATGACTAAAAAAGAGTTCGACTATCAGCAGGATTTTTCGCAAATCGACTTTCGAAAGCACCCTGAGAAATATCAGGTTGGACGCGGCGAGCAAGGCGTACTGTTAGTGGAACCTTACAAAGGCGAAATCCTTCCCTGGTGGCGCTATAAAGATGAAGAATCAGCAGTCAAATCTGCGGAAAAAATCTACCAGCTCTTTGAAGCGTATCGTCAACAGGACGATTTTGTCGGAATGGATATGGCTCGTAAATTTATCCAGATGGGATATACCCGCGCGCGACGCTACGCCAATTATAAAGGCGGTAAAAAATACACCGAGGAGGGTGGCCTGCATGAGCGCGGCAACGATCCGGTAAAAGCGGCGGCCGCTGCGGTATTTAAAACCTGGTGGGATAAAATCCGTGCAGATGACGATTATTTAAAGCGCAAACGCGCGCATCAGGCGAAGTGGGGATAAACAACGATTACCGCGCAAGCTGCCATATGGAGTAGCCGGTCGCCGCGCCCGCCACATCCCAGGCAAAATCTTTCCAGCTCCAGCCACTCCCGGCTGGCCGACTGTCCCACAGCTCCTTCGATGCCCCAAGCCCCACCGAAAACATAAATCCAAATCCGGCACTGGCATCACGCGACCAACCCTGATGCTGCGCCATCTCATTACCGGCGGCGGACAGCATCGCGGAGGCGATAAAGTGCTGAGCCTTATCCTGCCCGCTCCATTGGTCATTCGCCATATGGCTACAGCCCGTCAGTAAAAAAAGCGTAATCAGTAAAACTCGGCGCATTAAATGACTCATAAAAAAGCCCTGCATGCAGGGCTATGATTCAAAGGATACGGCTGATTAAGCGATCGATTCGGATGCGTCGTAAACGACGGATCAGTTTACGCACCTTAACCGGATAATCGGCGATGCTTTCCAGATCCCGATAATGTTGAACCACAGTCGTATGGGTGCGGATCAACTCAAGCTCTTTATCGCGCTGTGCCGCCAGCTCATGTTTAGGATCGTGGATCAGAATTGCGTTTTCCAGATCCAGACGCCAGGCGCGTGGATTAAGATTGTTACCGGTCAGCAGCATCCACTCATCGTCGACCCACATCCCTTTCAAATGATAGGTATTGTCATCATCCTTCCACAGCCGTACGGTCAACTGCCCGGTATTCACGTAATACTGCAGACGGCTCAGGAAGCGGCGCAGGTTGATTTCGTATAAATAGGGCAATGCGCCAATAATTTTAAACGGCTGATCTTCCGGGATATAAAAGTCGTTTGCGGTTTTATCGCCGACGATGATTTCGACCTGTTTGCCATCGCGCAGTAGCTGAATGATGTTACGTACCAGAATGGCGGGCAGGTTGAAATAAGGCGTGCAAATCGTCAACTTCTGCTCGGCGCAGGGCATCAGATGGAAGATAGTTTTATTAAGCGGGC
The DNA here is from genome assembly GCF_007570865.1 of Atlantibacter subterraneus. Lineage (GTDB taxonomy): Bacteria > Pseudomonadota > Gammaproteobacteria > Enterobacterales > Enterobacteriaceae > Atlantibacter > Atlantibacter subterraneus. The sequence goes on from NZ_VLPS01000010.1 coordinate 1,642, forward strand.
TGGATTTCCCCAGGCCTACCAGCGGCGTCACGGACAGCTGTTCGTTATCGGCATCGCCAGCGAAATGATACACCGCGTCGCGCAATTCCTGACGGAACAGCCGGACGTCATTTTTGATTTCCTGGCTTTTCGGACGTTCAGCCGTATCGAGCCGGTTCACCGCACGCCCCTGGATCAGATTATTGTTCACCCAGTCGTACATAATGTCGGCGAGGCGAGGGTTACGGATCGACTGATAGCGGTCGTAACGATACTTATCATGCTGATGCAGATAAACGTCGTTTAAACTCGCGCCGCTATATATGACGCTGTCGTCAATGATAAAGCCTTTAAAGTGCAAAACGCCAAGGGCTTCACGCGTATTAACAGGAATACCGTAAACCTGGATTTTAACGTCCGGGTTTTCCTGCGCCATACGGCAGTACCAGTCGGCATTGGTGTTAGAAGCGGCAGCGCCAATGCGGCCACGCTGTGCGCGGTGCCAGTCAACCAGCACGGAGACATCCAGCTCAGGACGCTGGCGCTTGGCTTCGTAGAGTGCTGAAAGAATGCCGTGCCCGCCATCATCTTGTTCAAGATAAAGGGCAATAATGCAGATGCGTTTCGTCGCGCTGGCGATCTTTTGCAGCAACGTGGTCCGGAAGTCGGCCGGAGAGAAATAAAACGCTACATCATCAACAGACTGAGAAAGCTTAGGTAGTTGGGCAAGGTGTTGTTGATGTTTGTTTCGTTTAAATTTAGACAACATCACAGTGCATATCTTCTCTATACAGTAGGTGGCCATCCCTGAGGGGCGGACGACGGTAGCGGTGGATAATAACATTACTGTTCAGGAATGTGAGTAACATTTCCAATACCTTACTCACGAATCCTGCGTTTTATTCAAGGCTAAGGTCAGTCCAACGATGCCATCTTCTAACTGGATGTCGACGTCAAAACCCAGTTTTCTCGCCAGCGCTACCATGCCTCGATTGTTGGGCATCGTAATGCCGTTCAGCCGCTCAAGACCATGATCTCGCGTATAAGCGATGAGTTTTTCAAGCAATTTTCGGCCTAATCCCAGGCCTTTGAGATCGGAACGAACCAGCACGGCAAACTCCGCATCCACGTTATCCGGATCGGAAATCGCACGCGTCACGCCCAGGATCTGTTCATGGCCTTCATGGGAAAATACCGCGACAAACGCCATTTCACGATCGTAGTCGATCTGGGTCATATTCGCTAAATCTTCATGGGTAAATTCATTGATCTCGCTGAAATAGCGATAGTAAAGATCTTCTTTGGTGACCTGGGAAATAAAGCGTCGCAGTTCCGGCTCATCCTCCGGTAGGATTGGCCTGAACAGGCAAGTTTGGCCGTTTTTAAGGATGACCGTTTCTTCAAGCTGATGAGGATAAGGGCGGATCGCCAGCCGCGCATCGGCATCGCCTTCAAAGGCTTCCAGCTCCAGCGTCACGTCCAGCGCGGTAAATTCGTTACCGGAAACCAGCAGTGGATGAATATCCAGCCGTTTGATTTCCGGGCAATCGACGATCAGGTTGGACACCTGAACCAGGAACTGACTCAACCCGGCAATATCCAGCGCCCGTAGCGCGCTACGCCCGCGGATAGTGCCGCTCTTGATTGCCTGAATCACCAGATAGCGTGCCAGATTCATGTTCAGCGGCGGCAGCGCGACGGCGGCCTGATCCTGACGCCACGCCATCCCGCCATCACCCAACATAATCAGCGGGCCGAATACCGGATCCTGCTCCACCACGACGCGCAGCTCCTGCGCCCCTGCACGGTTCGCCATGCTCTGCACCAGCAACCCGTGGATCCGCGCCTGAGGCCAGGTCATTTTCACCCGATCGAGAATAGCGTCAGCGGCCTGCTGGACTTCATTCGCCGTGCGCAGATAGAGCATCACCCCCTGAACTTCCGACTTATGGGGAATATCCGGTGAACGCAGCTTCAGCGCAACCGGATAACCAATCTGCTTAGCAATATGCACCGCTTCGGCGCTGTCGCTGGCTATCCAGGTCGGCAGGGTTTGCAAGCCATAGGCCTGAAGAATGGGTTGAACCTCGTGGGTGTCCAGATGCGTCGCGCCATCCTCCAGCGCCTGAGTAATCAACTGGTGCACTTCAGCGGTATTGGCGGTGAGGTTTGCCGGTAACGACGGCGTTTCACGCAGCTGCTTCTGGTTACGGCGGTACTCCACCATATGCATAAACGCCGTGACCGTACCTTCCGGCGTGCGATAGGTAGGAATACCGGCATCGCTGAACCAGCGACGCGCTTCCTGTGAAGAAAATTCACCGCACCAGTTAGTCAGCAGTGTCACGTAGCGTCCACGCGGATGACGCGCCAGCAACTCGATAATCGCTCGCGCGCTTTCGCTGCCCGGTGCGGCGGCGCTGGGGGAGTGGATAATCATCAGCGCGTCAAAATCCTGGCTATCGAGCAGAATTTCCAGCGTCTGGACATAGCGCTGAGTAGTAGCATCGTCGCGTAAATCCAGAGGATTGGCGGCGTTTACCCCCGCAGGTACCACGCCCGCGAGGCGGTTGATGATGTCTTCACTGAGGCTTGCCAGCTTGCCGTTTCGTAACCACAGCTCATCCAGCGCCAGGGCGGCAGGCGCTGCGCCGTTGCTGACAATCATCAGCCGCTCGCCGCGCAGCGGGCGCATATGGCTGAGCGTTTCGACAGCGGAAAACAGTTCATGGGTATCCTGCACGCGCAACAGGCCAGCACGCTGAATGGCGGCATCCCATGCGCCATCTAAACCGGTTTCTGCATTCAACAACTGGCGCGCTGATGGGCTGCGTCCGCTTTTAATAACCAGAATGGGTTTGTTACGTGAGGCGCTACGGGCGGCGGACACAAAGCGGCGGGCATCGCTGAGCTGTTCGAGGTACAGCAAAATCGCGCTGGTTTTGCTATCCCGCGAGAGATAGTCCAGCAGTTCATCGACATCAATATCCAGGCTGTCACCCAGCGCGATAAAATAGGAAAACCCCATTTCACGCTGCTGCGCCCAGTCCAGAATAGTATTGGACACCGCCGCCGACTGCGACACAAACGCCAGTTTACCCTTACGGATCGGCACCGGGGAAAAGCTGGCGTTAAGCCCTTGCCAGGGCGCAAGCAGGCCCAGACTGTTCGGACCCAGAATCCGCATTTGCCAGCGGTTGGCGCACGCCAGCAGCGCGGCCTGCTGCTCTTTCGGGGAGGAGAGAATGATGCAGGTCTTGCAGCCTTTTTCGCCGAGGGCGTTGAGCAACGCTTCGTTACGGCTGGGGTTGGTGCAAATCACCGCCAGATCGGGCGCGAATGGCAGGCTGGCGACGTCCGGCCAGGTCATCACGCCGCACACCGCTTTATAGGCGGGCGTAACGGGCAGCACCGGTCCGGAAAAACCGCCTGACAAGAGGTTCCTCATCATCAGGTAGCCCGCCCTGTCGGGCTTTACGGACGCGCCAATGACGGCGATGGATTTCGGTCGAAGTAGCGCTTCCAGCCCACGTTGACTCATATCATTCTCCCCGAGGATGTGAATGAATGATTTTAAACGCTTTCGGTCTCGGTTGCTGTGACGTTTCCCTGATGATGGGGTTTCCCCGCCAGATAACGCTCGCGGAACAGCGTGAAGTGGTCGGCCAGCCCTTGCGCCGCTGGCGTATCACCCGCCAGCTCAAGCAGTGCGATGGCGACTTCGGCGGTGCAATACTGTCCGTCGCCGTGCGCTTCACGCAGCCGGTATGCCGAGGTCTTGCTGAGATCGACCGAAATCACCGGCAACGCATCCAGATACGGGCTTTTGCGAAACATTTTACGCGCTTCGGTCCAGGTGCCGTCGAGCATAATAAACAGCGGCGGTTTGCCCGAGGAAGGCGGAGCGAACAGCACTTCCCGCTGCGGATCGGCGTAGGATGCCGGGAATACCACCATCGGCTGATATGCCGGATCGTTAACCAGCTCAATCAGCGCCTGCGGCGGTTCAGTGCGCGACCACTGAAAGGCGGCAGTATCCGGCAAAACATCGGCAATCAGACGCCCGGTATTACTGGGTTTCATCGGCTCGGTATCAAACATTACCAGGCAAAAACGGCTACGCGCGGTAGCGGGCTGTAATGTTTCGCACAGACACTGTTTCAACGGCAGCAAGCAGCGCTGGCAGCGGCGGATGCGGTTGCCTCGGGCAAGAAACGGACGGGTGGCGCGCGCCAGGCGTTCAGCGCGCAGTCGAAGGACGGCGTTTTCAGTCATCAGGGGAATTAATGTAAAAACGCTATTCTAGCGTAGATAGCAAAACGGGGCACCCGGAAGATGCCCCGTCGGCGGGAGGTTACAGGTTTTCGTTAAGCCAGCTATCGAACGGCGCTTTCGGCATCGCGCCGTTGAGCATATCCACCATCTGACCATTTTTGAAAACCATGATGGTCGGAATGCTGCGGATGCGAAAACGCGCGCTGAGCGCGGGTTCTGCTTCGGTATTCACTTTCAGAAAGCGTACCTGGCCGCTACGCTCTTCGGCAACATCTTCAAATATCGGCGCGAAGTTTTTGCACGGGCCGCACCAGGGTGCCCAAAAATCCACGACGACCGGCAGGTCATCCTGAAGATATTTATCCAGCGTCTGGCTGGTAGCGTTAATCACTTCGCCATCAAACAGCTCATGGCTACAACGGCCACATTTTGCCCCGTCATTAATACGGTTGTCAGGTATGCGATTTACGGCCTGACAGGAGGCACAAACGGTATTCATAACTAACCTCTAAAGTGCGGCGTCGGGATGTCGACGGGATAAAACTGTTTCGTAGATGTTAAATATTATCGGTTATTCATTGGATATCGACAACGAGATAACTCCAATGAATATGATAGTTCCTGACTTTTGACCGAAGTTGATGGCGAAGCGGCGTCACATCGGGTAATCTGCGCGCCACGCGGCAGCCAGGTGGAGAAGAGCATGAGCGAAGAATTTAAAGGTAAAGGCGGCAAGGTCAAAGTGATGTATGTCCGCAGCGATGATGACAGCGGAAAACGCACCGAGAACCCGCGTACCGGGAAGGGGGGCGGACGCCCTGCGACGTCGGGTAAAGGCGATCGTCGTCCGCGTCGTGATGATAAGCCTGGCGCTGGCCGCGACCGGTACAGCGATCGTGACGACGCACCCTCATCGTCACCGTGGCGTACGGTTTCACGTCCGCCGCGCGACTATAACGATGACGGTTCCACACAGGCTGAACCTGCTGAAAAAGGCTACGTCGACCGGGAAGTGATCCGTCGCCAGCGCGCTGAAGAAACGCGCGTTTACGGTGAAAACGCCTGCCAGGCGCTGTTCCAGAGCCGCCCGGATTCCATCGTGCGCGCCTGGTTTATCCAGAGCGTCACGCCGCGTTTCAAAGAAGCGCTGCGCTGGATGGCGGCTAACCGTAAGGCCTATCACGTAGTAGATGATGCCGAACTGGCGAAAGCGTCGGGCACGGAGCATCACGGCGGCGTGTGCTTTATTATCAAAAAGCGCAACGGTATGAGCGTTGAAAGCTGGCTGGAAAATGCCGGTGAGGATGATTGCGTACTGGCGCTGGAAGATGTCGGCAACCCGCATAATCTGGGCGGCATTATGCGCAGCTGCGCGCATTTCGGCGTAAAAGGTTTGCTGGTGGAAGATGCCTCTCTGCTGGAGTCCGGCGCGGCAGTGCGTACTGCAGAAGGCGGTGCGGAGCACGTGCAGGCGATCAGCGGCGACAACTTCAGCGACGGTCTGGAGCGCTTCCGTAAAGCCGGTTACACCATTGTGACCACCTCCAGCCATAAAGGCACCGCGCTGTATCAGGCGCAATTGCCGAAGAAAATGGTGCTGGTGCTGGGCCAGGAGCGTGACGGGGTGTCTGATGCCACGTTCGACAATGCCGATATGCGTATCGCAATCCCCGGCTCAGGTAATGTTGAAAGCCTGAACGTGTCGGTCGCAACCGGCGTGCTGTTAGCCGAATGGTGGCGACAGAATAAAGCCTGATAATAAGAAGCCAGCGTATGCTGGCTTTTTTATGCCAGCTATTCCGGCAGCACCGGCGTCCAGTCGATGGGCGTTTCGCCGCGCTGCGCCAGATAGTCATTGGCTTTCACAAAATGGCCGCAGCCAAAAAAGCCGCGATGGGCAGAAAGCGGGGAGGGGTGTGGTGCCTGTAACACATAATGACGCTGCCTGTCGATCATCGCGCCTTTCTTCTGGGCATGCGAACCCCACAGCATAAACACCACGCCTTCGCGATGTTCGTTAATCAGCGAAATGACCTTATCAGTGAAAGTTTCCCAACCGAGTCGGGCATGGGAATGCGCCTGTCCTGCGCGCACGGTCAGCACGGTATTAAGCAGCATCACGCCCTGGCGCGCCCAGCTTTCCAGATAGCCATGCGACGGGCGGGCGAAACCGGGGATTGAGCCTTCCAGTTCTTTATACATATTAACCAGCGACGGCGGCGGTTGAATGCCGGGGCGAACGGAAAAGGCCAGACCGTGGGCCTGATTTGGTCCATGATAGGGGTCCTGCCCCAGAATCACGACTTTGACGTTCCCCAGTTCGGTAAACCGAAAGGCATTAAACACATCTTTAGCTGGCGGATAGATGGTCACGCCAGCGGCACGCTCATCCTCAACGGTTTTCAGCGTATTAATAAAGTAAGGTTGCTGCTTTTCATCGGCCAGCACGTCGTGCCAGGTGAGAGTAGTGGTCATTTCGCTCTCCTGCGAAGGGTGATGACATAGCTTAACGTCTTATTTGCACGACACAAAATCCCGCGCCGGTTTTGTTCCGGAAAGCTAAAAAATTTTGAAAATTTACAAACTTTTTAACTCGAGATATATCGCGTAAGTTGATGTAAAACAAATAAATGGCGTCATAGCCCTATTCGCCATATGATTTTTATTGATTTAAATCAAAGAATCCCGGCCAGGCGATTGGTATACAGTACAGTAACGCAACAAAGGTTTTACCAATGAGCCAATGCAGGCCCAACGAGAATCAACAAAATTTGCCCATAGGGAGAAATACAATGATTACTGGTATCCAGATTACTAAAGCGGCTAATGACGATCTTCTGAACTCTTTCTGGCTGCTGGACAGCGAAAAAGGCGAAGCGCGCTGCGTCTGCGCTAAAGCCGGTTTCGCTGAAGATGAAGTGGTTGCAGTGAACGCACTGGGTGAATTCGAATACCGTGAAATTCCGATGGAAATCAAACCGGAAGTGCGCGTGGAAGGCGGTCAGCACCTGAACGTTAACGTACTGCGTCGTGAAACCCTGGAAGATGCGGTTAAGCACCCGGAAAAATATCCGCAATTGACCATCCGCGTTTCCGGTTATGCGGTTCGCTTTAACTCTCTGACGCCGGAACAGCAGCGCGACGTGATCGCCCGTACCTTTACCGAAAGCCTGTAAGATTATTTATTCGGTAAACAAAAACGCCAGCTTTCGCTGGCGTTTTCTTATTCTGCATTATCGACTTTCGCTTCGCTCGGTTTACGACGCTTACCGATATTTTTCTTATCGCGATGACGGACTTTAACGCGCGGTTTTTCTTTTTCCTGCTCTTTCTTCTTCTCTTCGCGTTTTGCTAACGCTTTCTTCGACGGCTTGCCTTGCAGCTTCTCGCTTGGCGCGCGGGTAGTCGGACGCAGTTCGTCAATCACGCGGGATTTCAGCGGCTCATTCAGATAGCGGCCCACTTTACCCAACAGCAAGTGATCGTGCGCTTCGACCAGCGAGATCGCGGTGCCTTTACGGCCGGCGCGACCGGTACGGCCAATGCGATGCAGATAGGTATCGGCGGTGCGCGGCATATCAAAGTTGAATACGTGGCTCACGTCGGCGATATCGATACCGCGCGCAGCAACATCAGTGGCGACCAGTACGTTAACGCGTCCATCGGTCAGACGATTGATGGCTTCGTTACGTTTAGCCTGCACCATTTCGCCTTCAATAAAGCAGTTAGGGATGCCTGCGTCGCGCAGCCAGCCCGCCAGCTCATGCACGCGCTCGCGCTTGCGCACAAATACGATAGCGCGCGTGGTTTCTGGCTGCTTCAACAGATGCACCAGCAGCGCGGTTTTGTGCTGGATATCGTCGGCGCGATAGTACCACTGGTGGATTTTTTTGCGTTCGCGGGTGGACGGTGAAGCGGAAACTTCTTCCGGCTCGTTAAGCAGGCGCTCGGCAAAATTCTTAATTGCATCGCCTTCCAGCGTGGCGGAGAACAGCATGGTCTGGTTGCGCCAGCGCGTTTCCCCGGCAATATGTTCGATATCCTGGGCGAAACCCATGTCCAGCATGCGGTCGGCTTCATCCAGAATCAGGGTTTCCACGGCGCGGCAATCAAAGTTTTCTTCTTTAATATATTGCAGCAGACGGCCCGTGGTAGCGACCACGATATCCTGGTTTTCGCTGAATACTTCTGCGTGGTTCATATACGCCACGCCGCCGGTAATGGTCGCGATATCCAGATGGGTGTGCGCCGCCAGTTCACGCGCCTGTTCCGCCACCTGCATCGCCAGCTCGCGGGTCGGCGTGAGGATCAGAATGCGCGGTGGGCCGGATTTTTTACGAGGAAAGTCGAGTAAATGCTGCAACACCGGCAGCAAATATGCCGCCGTTTTACCGGTGCCTGTCGGCGCAGAACCGAGGACATCACGCCCTTCCAGGGCAGGCGGAATGGCGGCAGCCTGAATGGCGGTCGGGCGAGTGAAGCCTTTATCCTGAAGGGCTTTCAGCAGGCTTTCATCAAGTTCTAGTTCGGAAAAAGTGGTTACTGTCATTTTCTACCTCAGTGTGGGCCGCCGATTATAGACGTTAAGGCAGCAATGTTCATCACTTAGTATGGTTATGCTCTTTTCCAGGGGAATACTTTACCCTATGCTACAACGGTTTCCCTGCCAGGTTGTAATAATGCCAACGACTAAAACGCTTCTTCGCCGCGATGGTTTCACTTTTAAACAGTTCTTCGTTGCCCACGATCGTTGTGCAATGAAGGTCGGGACTGATGGGATTTTGCTGGGCGCGTGGGCGCCGGTGGCGGGCGTAAAACGCATTCTGGATATCGGCACCGGCAGCGGGCTGATCGCCCTGATGCTGGCCCAGCGCGCAAATGAGGCGCTTATCGACGCGGTTGAAATGGATCCTGATGCCGCCAGTCAGGCCGCTGAAAATGCGCAGGCTTCTCCCTGGGCCGGGCGCATCCATGTTCATCAGGCAGATTTTCTAACCTGGACGCCGGACGCCTCTCATCGCTACGACCTGATCGTCAGCAATCCGCCGTTTTATGATAAAGGCGTGGAGTGCGGCAGTTCGCAGCGTGAACTTGCCCGTTATAACACCTCGCTGGAACATGAAGCGCTGTTACGCGGCGCGGCGCAGTTGATTACCGAAGAGGGTTGTTTCTGCGTAGTGTTGCCGGAAGCCACGGGCTCCGCCTTTACGCAAAAGGCGCAGGAGATGGGCTGGCATATTCGCCTGAGAACCGATGTGTGCGATAACGATACCCGGCTGCCGCACCGCGTACTGCTGGCGTTTTCGCCGACGCCGGGCGAACTGTTTATCGACCGGCTGGCGATCCGCGGGCCAGACCAGCGTTACTCCGATGCCTGGTGCGGCCTGACCCAGGATTTCTATCTGTTTATGTGAACCAGCGGAGAGAGCACCGACGGGCCTGAATTCTCCTGTAAATCCGGATAATCCAGGGTGTAATGCAACCCGCGGCTCTCTTTACGCATCATCGCACAGCGCACAATCAGCTCCGCCACCTGCACCAGGTTGCGCAGTTCCAACAGATTATTCGACACGCGGAAGTTGGCGTAATACTCGTCAATTTCTTGCTGGAGCATGGTGATGCGGCGTAACGCCCGCTCCAGTCGGCGCGTGGTGCGCACAATCCCCACGTAATCCCACATAAACAGTCTGAGCTCGTGCCAGTTATGCTGAATGACCACCAGTTCATCCGGATCTTCAACCCGGCTTTCGTCCCAGGCGGGTAGGGATTTCGGCTGGCGGGCGAACGGCAGACGTTTTTGAATATCTTCCGCCGCCGACCAGCCGTAAACCAGGCACTCCAGCAGCGAGTTTGATGCCATACGGTTGGCACCATGCAGGCCGGTATAGGTGACTTCGCCAATGGCGTACAGCCCGTCAACGTCGGTGCGGCCATTTTCATCCACCATCACGCCACCGCAGGTATAGTGCGCCGCAGGCACGATGGGGACAGGATCGCGGGTCAAATCAAGCCCAAGGCCGAGCAGCTTTTCATAAATCATCGGGAAATGCTGACGAACAAATTCCGCAGGCTTGTGGCTGATATCAAGATACATGCAGTCCGCGCCTAAGCGTTTCATTTCATGATCGATAGCGCGCGCCACGATATCACGCGGAGCCAGTTCGGCCCGTTCATCGAAATCGGGCATAAAACGCGTACCGTCCGGGCGCTTAAGATAGGCACCTTCGCCGCGCAGTGCTTCGGTCAGCAGAAAATTGCGTGCCTGTGGATGGAACAGCGCGGTAGGGTGGAACTGGTTAAACTCAAGATTGGCGACCCGGCACCCGGCGCGCCACGCCATGGCGATGCCATCTCCGGAAGAAATATCCGGGTTAGTGGTGTACTGGTACACTTTCGATGCGCCACCCGTTGCCAGCACGACGGCTTTCGCGCGGCAGGTTTCCACCTCTTCTTTATTGCGGTTCCAGATCCACGCCCCAACCACCCGGCGGGTGCCCGGCAGGCCGATTTTATCGGAGACGATAAGATCCACGGCGTTGCTGCGTTCGATAACCCGGATATTGGGATGCGCCAGCGCTTTACCGACCAGCGTGGTTTCGACTTCTCTGCCGGTAGCGTCGGCGGCGTGCAGAATGCGGCGGTGGCTGTGTCCGCCCTCGCGGGTCAGGTGATAGTTTTCTTCACCGTTGGGCTGCACTTCGGTATCAAACAACACGCCCTGATCGATGAGCCACTGAACGCAGCGCCGCGCATTGCTGGCGACGAACTCCACTGCATCGCGATCGCAAATCCCGGCTCCGGCGATAAGCGTGTCTTCAACGTGGGAATCGATGCTGTCTGTTTCATCGAATACCGCCGCGATACCGCCCTGAGCGTAGAGCGTCGAGCCTTCACTGACCGGCCCTTTGCTCAATACGATAACCTGACAATTATCCGCCAGGCGAAGCGCCAAAGAGAGACCCGCCGCACCGCTGCCAATAATCAAAACGTCACAATTCATTTCGGATGATGTGTTCATGCTGTGTGTTTAATTTACTAAACATTGTTGGCCCAGCATAGCACTCGAATTTGTCATTTAGCACACTTTTTTTGCATAACGTTGCAATGGCTAAACAAAGTACGCCACCAGGTGAAGCATTAACCGCCCAACAAAATCCAGAAAATTATTTGCGAAGCAGATCGTTAGCCTAAGATTAAAGAGTGAAAAAAAGGTGTGCTTGCGTTACTCTGCTGGCGGATTAGCAAGCTTGAATTATCAGCGCTAGCCTTACAGAAGCGGACCACCAATGAATCAAAATCAACGGTCCTGAAAAAGCTGACACAAAACAAAGGCGTAACGGAACTTTACCGGTCTATGGAAATCCAATCTCCTGCTTGCTCACGATGTGCGGCGTTTAGGTGGTTTTGATTACGCGAGGAAATTAGGTTTGGGGAGATATTACCTCGGATGAGCGAGCAGTTAACGGATCAGGTCCTCGTTGAGCGGGTCCAGAAGGGAGATCAGAAATCGTTTAACTTACTGGTGGTTCGCTACCAGCATAAAGTGGCGAGCCTGGTTTCTCGCTATGTGCCATCGGGGGATGTGCCTGATGTGGTGCAGGAATCCTTTATTAAAGCTTATCGCGCTCTGGATTCCTTTCGCGGCGATAGCGCGTTTTATACCTGGCTGTATCGTATCGCCGTCAATACAGCAAAAAATTACCTGGTTGCTCAGGGGCGTCGTCCGCCGTCCAGCGACGTCGATGCAATTGACGCAGAAAATTTCGAAAGTGCGGGTGCACTGAAAGAAATTTCGAACCCTGAGAACTTAATGTTGTCTGAAGAACTGAAACAGATAGTTTTCCGTACCATAGAGTCACTCCCGGAAGATTTACGCATGGCAATTACGTTGCGGGAGCTGGATGGCCTGAGCTATGAAGAGATAGCCGCTATCATGGATTGCCCGGTCGGTACGGTACGTTCCCGCATTTTCCGTGCGCGGGAAGCTATTGATAATAAAGTTCAACCGCTTATCCGGCGTTGACGATAGCGGGATACTGGAAAAGGTATTAGGCATGCAGAAAGAAAAACTTTCCGCTTTAATGGATGGTGAGTCTCTGGATAGTGAAGTGCTGAGTGCGCTGTCTAACGACAAAGAACTTCAGCAGTCATGGGAGAGCTATCACCTCATTCGTGACACCCTGCGTGGTGATACGGGTGATGTGATTCACTTCGATATCTCTGCCTGCGTCATGGCGGCGATCGAAAACGAGCCTGTACATCGGACTACACCACTCATTCCAGAATCACAACCAGCTCCACAACAGTGGCAGGCTATGCCGTTCTGGAAAAAACTGCGCCCCTGGGCCAGCCAGATTACGCAGATCGGCGTTGCTGCTTGCGTTTCCCTGGCGGTTATCGTCGGCGTTCAGCAATACAACGCGCCGAGCGAAGCGACTGGGCAGCCTGAAACACCGGTGTTCAATACCCTTCCTATGATGGGGCAAGCCAGCCCGGTAAGTTTGGGCGTGCCGTCTGAAGCCACCGGCGGTACTGGCCAGCAGCAAGTTCAGGAGCAGCGTCGTCGTATTAATGCAATGCTTCAGGACTATGAGCTTCAGCGTCGCTTGCACGCGGAGCAGCTTCAGTTTGAACAGGCCCAGACTCAGCAAGCCGCTGTTCAGGTGCCAGGAACACAAACGTTAGGAACGCAACCGCAGTAATGAAGCAACTTTGGTGTGCTATGTCTTTAGTGGCTGGCAGCCTGATATTTTCTGCAAACGCCTCGGCAGATCCGTCGACCGAGGCGTTGTTGCAGCAAATGAATCAGGCCAGTCAGTCGCTTAATTACGAATTGGCTTTTATCAGTATCAATAAGCAGGGCGTTGAATCGCTGCGCTATCGTCACGCGCGCCTTGATAATAAGCCTATGGCTCAACTTCTTCAGATGGATGGCCCGCGCCGCGAAGTGGTCCAGCGCGGTAATGAAGTCAGCTATTTCGAGCCAGGCCTCGAACCCTTCACGCTGAATGGCGATTACATCGTTGATTCCTTGCCTTCTCTGGTCTATACCGACTTTAAACGCCTGGCAGCGTATTACGATTTTATCGCTGTCGGGAGAACCCGTATCGCCGATCGCCTGTGCGATGTGATTCGGGTAGTGGCACGGGACGGAACGCGTTACAGCTATATTGTCTGGCTGGATTCGCAAACCAAACTGCCAATGCGCGTCGATTTGCTGGATCGTGATGGCGAAACCCTGGAGCAGTTCCGGGTGGTTTCATTTACGGTTAACGACACGCCGGGTACTGTGATGCAGAATCTGGCCAAAGCCACCCTCCCGCCGCTGCTTTCTGTTCCCGGGACTGAAAAAGTCAACTTTAACTGGGCACCGACCTGGCTACCGCAGGGATTCAACGAAGTCTCCGGCAGCCGCAGACCGCTTCCTGGTGTGGATGTGCCAATCGAGTCGCGTTTATATACCGATGGCTTATTCAGTTTCTCAGTAAACGTGAATCGCGCGAGTGCCACCAGTTCCAGCCAGATGTTACGTACCGGACGCCGAACGGTAAGCTCCGATGTGCGTAATAACGCGGAAATCACCATCGTGGGTGAATTACCTCCGCAAACGGCTAAACGTATCGCAGACAGCGTCAAATTCAGGGCTTCTCCGCAATGATGAAAGAGTGGGCCACGGTGATTTCGTGGCAAAATGGCGAAGCGGTGGTCAGTTGTGATGTCAAATCTTCCTGTAGCAGCTGCGCATCCCGTGCCGGTTGCGGCAGCCGCATCCTGAATAAACTTGGCCCGCAGACCAGCCATTCGATCACTGTCCCCTGCGATCACCCTCTGGTTGCAGGGCAAAAAGTTGAACTTGGCATCGCCGAGGGGAGCCTCCTGGGCTCCGCGCTGGTCGTCTATATGTCTCCGTTGGTGGGCCTGTTTATTGTCGCGGGTCTGTTCCAGATGTTATTTCATACCGATCTGGCCGCGATGGCGGGCGCTATTTTAGGCGGCGTGGGCGGGTTCCTGCTGGCGAAAGGGCTGGCTCCGGCATTAAGTCGCCGTGAAAGCTGGCAGCCTGTTATTTTAAGCGTTGGATTACCCCCCGACGCGCTACGAATTGACACATCATCCTCAACCGACAATGTCTGACAGACATTGTCCGGTTCCAGTTTAATTTAACTCCTCCTGTTTCTGCTGCCCAAAACTAAATTTAGCTAACCGCCACAATGAGCCGGCTTTAATAATGGGGTTGTTGGGTAAAATAACTGCACGCTATAAAGCGATATCTTTGATTATATTGACATGATCTTTTTACATCATCATTGAGACTCCATATCAGATAATGATTTAGCGTGCTTAAGCGAGGCAGTGCATCGGTGATCGCGCAATTCGCAAAAATTAATTTCTACTACCAAAACAAGTAGGTGCCAATAATGAATCAGAAACTTTAATACCGTCATATTAATGACATATAACGCTTTTTGATTAATGAACGGCAGGAGGCCAGGCGTGTAATAAAAGGCCATTAATTTACCTTAGGAAGGTATTTGGCAAAAGCGAATGTCAGATATTATTATCAGAATGTAAATTTAAAAGATTTATTTAGTTAACGGGTACTATTTTTTAATTATCCCTATTTACAGTTTAATAAATTACGTTGAGAATTCGCGAAACCGCTCGGACGCACACGTTTTATTAAAACTAATAATAATCTATTCAAAAAACTTATCGCACCCAGCCAGGGGATATATGAGTGAATTTCTATTGTTAAATGAGGACGGGCTATGAGAATAAACAATCCTGTTACTCAACATGAATATCTGCTTCCCGATGATGCGACATTAATGTCCACCACCGATACCCAGAGTTACATCACTTACGCCAACTCCGCTTTTATCGACTCCAGCGGCTTTAGCGAGGCGGACCTGATGGGGCAGCCCCACAACCACATTCGCCACCCTGATATGCCGCCGGAAGCCTTTGCTGACCTGTGGTTTACTCTTAAACAGGGCGAGAGCTGGACCGGGCTGGTAAAAAACCGACGTAAAAATGGCGATCACTATTGGGTGCGCGCCAACGTGACGCCGGTTTACCGCCATGACGCGCTTACCGGTTATATCTCGGTGCGTAATGTCCCGACGCGTGAAGAGGTGCAGGCCGCCGAGCAGTTATACCAGGCCGTTAATGAGAAGCGTGCCGGGAGTCTGCGCTTTTTTAAAGGTCTGGTAGTACGCAGTAAATGGCTTAGTCCGCTGTCGCTATTCCAGAAAATATCCGTTGCCTGGCGGCTGGCACTGCCGCTACTGGCTTTCACGCTGGTGACGCTGTTACTGCCGTTGGTAGGGCTGCACGCCGGGTTACAGGCGCTGATTACCGTAGCCGCCGCTTTGGCAGCGGGCGGATTTATGCACGCCCAGGTGGCGCGCCCGCTGAAAATTATCGTCAGCCAGATGCAAAAAATCGTGTCGGGCCGCAAAGCCGAACACCAGCATTTCAACCGGGTGGATGAAATCGGCAAAATGATGCGCCTGGTTAACCAGGCCGGCCTGAACCTGCACTCTCTGGTAAACGACGTCAGCGTACAGGCCAGCGGGATCAGCGAAATCAGCCAGCAACTGGAAGTTAACAGCACCGCGCTGAATGAACGCACTGACGAAACGTCCGCTCAGCTCCAGCAAACCGCGGCGGCAATTGAAGAAATCACCAGCGCAGTGCAGCAGACGGCGGCGACGTCGGAAATGACGATTGCGATGGCGGAAAAAACCAGCGTTGTCGCCCAGCAAGGCGCGTCGGTGATGGAAGAGACCATCGACGTGATGAAGTCGATATCGAAAATCAGCGACCAGATTGTCGATATTATCGGCGTGATTGACAGTATTGCTTTCCAGACCAATATTCTGGCCCTTAATGCCGCCGTTGAAGCAGCGCGCGCAGGCACCTCGGGGAAAGGGTTTGCGGTAGTGGCTGCGGAAGTCCGTAATCTGGCGCAGCATTCCGCTTCCTCGGCGAAAGAGATCAAAACGCTGATTGAACGTAACGTACAAAGCGTGCGTTCCGGCGTGGAAATGGTCGAGCTGGCTGAAAAACACATCAGCGAAATGGCGGGGGAAATCCGTCAGATGTCGCAGCTGATTAAAGAAGTGGGCCACGCCACCGGCGAACAGACCATGGCGCTGGGGCTGATTAATGAATCGGTCTCGCAAATTGAAACCATGTCAAAAAATAACGCTGAAATGGTGCACCATTCTGCGCAAATCGCCAGCGATCTCAACCGGCGCGGCAATCGGCTGACCAGCGCTATCAACGTTTTTGGTGGGTAAGGCCCCTTTGACCCCGCGGCTAACGGACTGGCCGCGCGCTGGCTTAAGGTTACATTTTTCCTGCCATAATCCGCTTACGCCTTCACGGCAAATCATCCTATGCTGACGATTTGGCCGCTACAGTGTAATATGCACGCCAATGTACGGATTGGCCGCTGCCACAACGTGTTAGCCGTTATATCCATAAACTGACAATCGCTCTGCGTTAGGGTTAAAAAATCCTCATTTATGAAGAACATAAGAAACTTCTCTATCATTGCTCACATCGACCACGGTAAGTCGACGCTTTCTGACCGCATCATTCAGATTTGCGGTGGCCTTTCTGATCGTGAAATGGAAGCCCAGGTGCTCGATTCCATGGACCTGGAACGTGAGCGCGGGATCACCATCAAAGCGCAAAGCGTTACCCTCGATTTTAAATCTTCTGATGGCGAAACCTATCAGCTGAACTTTATCGACACGCCGGGCCACGTTGACTTCTCCTATGAAGTTTCTCGCTCTCTGGCCGCGTGTGAAGGCGCGCTGCTGGTGGTGGATGCCGGGCAGGGCGTAGAGGCCCAGACTCTGGCGAACTGCTATACCGCCATGGAAATGGATCTGGAAGTGGTGCCGGTTCTCAACAAAATTGACCTGCCTGCCGCTGACCCGGAACGCGTTGCCGAAGAGATTGAAGACATTGTCGGCATCGATGCGACCGACGCGGTACGCTGCTCGGCGAAAACCGGGGTGGGCGTTCAGGACGTGCTTGAGCGTCTGGTACGCGAAATCCCTGCACCGCAGGGCGATCCGGATGCCCCGCTGCAGGCGCTGATCATCGACTCCTGGTTTGACAACTACCTGGGCGTGGTATCACTGGTGCGTATTAAAAATGGTACCATGCGCAAAGGTGACAAAATCAAAGTGATGAGCACCGGACAGGTGTATAACGCCGATCGTCTGGGTATCTTCACCCCGAAACAGGTTGACCGTACCGAACTGAAATGCGGGGAAGTAGGTTGGCTGGTTTGCGCGATTAAAGACATCCTCGGCGCGCCGGTAGGCGATACCCTGACCCAGGCGCGTAACCCGGCAGATAAAGCGCTGCCTGGCTTTAAAAAGGTTAAGCCGCAGGTTTACGCCGGTCTGTTCCCGGTCAGCTCCGACGATTATGAAAACTTCCGTGACGCGCTGGGCAAACTGAGCCTGAACGACGCTTCCCTGTTCTACGAGCCGGAAAGCTCAACCGCGCTGGGCTTTGGCTTCCGCTGCGGCTTCCTGGGCCTGCTCCACATGGAGATTATCCAGGAGCGTCTGGAGCGCGAATACGATCTCGATCTGATCACCACTGCGCCAACGGTCGTCTATGAAGTGCAGACCACCAGCAAAGAAGTGATCTATGTCGACAGTCCGTCCAAACTGCCGCCGCTGAACAACATCGACGAACTGCGTGAGCCGATCGCCGAATGTCATATGCTGCTGCCGCAGGAGTATCTGGGCAACGTGATTACGCTGTGCGTTGAGAAACGCGGCGTGCAGACCAACATGGTTTATCACGGTAACCAGGTGGCGCTGACCTATGAAATTCCAATGGCCGAAGTGGTGCTGGATTTCTTTGACCGTCTGAAATCAACCTCGCGCGGCTATGCGTCGCTGGACTACAACTTCAAACGCTTCCAGGCTTCCAACATGGTGCGTGTAGATGTGCTGATTAACGGCGAGCGCGTCGACGCGCTGGCGCTGATCACCCACAACGACAATGCGCCGTACCGCGGTCGTGAACTGGTTGAGAAGATGAAGGAACTGATCCCGCGTCAGCAGTTTGATATCGCGATTCAGGCCGCGATCGGCAACCATATTATCGCCCGTTCTACCGTGAAACAGCTGCGTAAAAACGTACTGGCGAAATGCTACGGCGGTGACGTGAGCCGTAAGAAAAAGCTGCTGCAAAAACAAAAAGAAGGTAAGAAGCGCATGAAGCAGGTCGGCAACGTCGAACTGCCGCAGGAAGCGTTCCTCGCCATTCTGCATGTCGGTAAAGACGGCAAATAATCTAAGGAGTTGGCATGGCGAACATGTTTGCCCTGATCCTGGTTATCGCGACAGGCGTGACGGGTATCTTGTGGTGTCTGGATAAATTTATCTTTGCCCCGAAGCGTCGCGAGCGTCAGGCTGCGGCGCAGGCGGCAACCGGTGATGCGCTGGACAGCAAAACCCTGAAGAAAGTCGGCCCGAAACCGGGCTGGCTGGAAACAGGCGCATCGGTCTTCCCGGTGCTGGCGATTGTGCTGGTGGTCCGTTCATTCATCTATGAACCTTTCCAGATCCCCTCCGGTTCGATGATGCCGACGTTGCTGATTGGCGATTTTATTCTGGTGGAGAAATACGCTTACGGCCTGAAGGATCCGATCTATCAAAAAACATTGATTGAGACCGGGCATCCGAAGCGCGGCGACATCGCGGTGTTTAAGTATCCGGAAGATCCGCGTCTGGACTACATTAAGCGGGTCGTTGGCTTGCCGGGCGACCGCGTAAGCTACGATCCCGTTGCCAAAGAAGTCACTATTCAGCCGAACTGCAGTTCCGGCCAGGCCTGCGGTAACGCATTGCCGGTGACCTATTCCGCCGTTGAGCCGAGCGATTTTGTCCAGACGTTCTCTCGCCGTACCGGTGGCGAAGCCTCCAGCGGTTTCTTTGAGGTACCGAAGAACGAAACCAAAGATAACGGCATTCGCCTTACCGAGCGCAAAGAGAGCATTGGCGACGTGACCCATCGCATTCTGACGGTGCCGATTGCCCAGGACCAGTTGGGAATGTATTACCAACAGGCTGGCCAACCGCTGGCGACCTGGATCGTACCGCCGGGGCACTATTTCATGATGGGCGATAACCGCGATAACAGCGCCGACAGCCGTTACTGGGGTTTTGTGCCGGAAGCCAATCTGGTTGGCAGAGCCACCGCCATCTGGATGAGCTTTGAAAAACAGGAAGGCGAATGGCCGACCGGCGTCCGTCTGAACCGCATCGGCGGCATCCACTAAATTGTATTTATGGCCGGTTAGCGCTTCGTTAATCGGCCTTTTTACCCTTTCCGGTAATGACAAATATTCATTCCAGCCATAAATAACCCTGTAATCCACCTTCCCTTAAATTATTTAAGTGATAAATCCGCAATCACTAACGACATCCCCTGGCGTTGCGTATAGAATATTCCCCCGAAGATTTCAGGTTAGCCTTTGTAGAAAGGGCTACGGCACACGAAACAGCTTTGGTTTTTTCAGCTCTGTTCCGTGTGCTGCATAGTTGACGCATTTATTAATTGGTATCGCATGAATCCCATCGTAATTAACAGGCTGCAGCGTAAGCTGGGCTACACTTTTCTTCATCAGGAGTTATTGCAGCAGGCGTTAACCCATCGGAGTGCCAGCAGTAAGCACAACGAGCGTCTCGAATTTCTGGGTGACTCCATTTTAAGCTTTGTTATCGCCAACGCGCTTTATCATCGTTTTCCTCGCGTGGACGAGGGCGATATGAGCCGGATGCGCGCCACGCTGGTGCGCGGCAACACCCTGGCGGAAATCGCGCGCGAATTTGAACTGGGCGAGTGCCTGCGTTTAGGGCCGGGAGAGTTGAAGAGCGGCGGTTTTCGTCGTGAATCTATTCTGGCCGATACCGTTGAAGCGCTGATTGGCGGCGTGTTTCTCGACAGCGATATTCAGACGGTTGAGCGACTGATCCTCTCCTGGTATCAGACCCGTCTGGATGAAATCAGCCCGGGCGATAAACAAAAAGATCCAAAAACTCGCTTACAGGAATATTTGCAGGGACGTCATTTACCGCTGCCGTCGTATCTGGTGGTACAGGTGCGCGGTGAAGCACACGATCAGGAATTTACTATCCACTGCCAGGTCAGTGGCCTGAGTGAACCGGTGGTTGGCACAGGTTCCAGCCGTCGCAAGGCGGAGCAGGCCGCCGCCGAACAGGCGCTGAAAAAACTGGAGCTGGAATGAGCGACGAAAAAAGCTATTGCGGATTTATCGCCATCGTTGGGCGTCCCAACGTGGGCAAATCGACCCTGCTGAATAAACTGCTGGGCCAAAAGATTTCTATTACCTCACGCAAGGCGCAAACCACGCGCCACCGCATCGTGGGCATCCATACCGAAGGGGCGCATCAGGCGATTTATGTCGATACCCCTGGCCTGCATATGGAAGAAAAGCGCGCCATCAACCGTTTGATGAACAAAGCGGCCAGCAGCTCCATTGGCGATGTTGAGCTGATTATTTTCGTGGTGGAAGGCACTCGCTGGACGCCGGACGACGAAATGGTCCTCAACAAACTGCGCGACGGGAAAGCGCCGGTGATCCTGGCCGTGAACAAAGTGGATAACGTTCAGGAAAAAGCCGACCTGCTGCCGCACCTGCAGTTCCTGGCCAGCCAGATGAATTTCCTGGATATCGTGCCGATTTCTGCGGAAACCGGGATGAACGTGGATACCATCGCTGGCATCGTGCGTAAGCATTTGCCGGAAGCGGTTCATCACTTCCCGGAAGATTACATCACCGATCGTTCCCAGCGCTTTATGGCGTCGGAAATCATCCGTGAAAAACTGATGCGTTTCCTGGGCGCGGAGCTGCCGTACTCGGTAACGGTGGAAATCGAACGCTTCCAGACCAACGAGCGCGGCGGTTACGACATCAACGGCCTGATTCTGGTCGAGCGCGAAGGGCAGAAGAAGATGGTGATTGGCAACAAAGGGGCCAAAATCAAAACCATCGGTATCGAAGCCCGTAAAGACATGGAAGAGATGTTTGAAGCCAAAGTTCACCTCGAACTGTGGGTGAAAGTGAAATCCGGCTGGGCGGACGACGAGCGCGCGCTGCGTAGTCTCGGCTATGTCGACGATCTCTGAGTAACCGCCTGATGGAAGGCTGGCAACGCGCCTTTGTGCTGCACAGTCGCCCCTGGAGCGAAACCAGCCTGCTGCTTGACGTATTTAGCGAAGAGTCGGGGCGGGTTCGCCTGGTTGCTAAGGGTGCCCGCTCGCGGCGCTCTAACCTCAAAGGCACGCTCCAGCCATTTACCCCCCTGTTAATTCGTTTCGGTGGCCGCGGCGAGGTGAAAACCCTGCGCAGCGCCGAAGCGGTTTCGCTGGCGCTGCCTCTTTCCGGCATTGCGCTGTACAGCGGGCTCTACGTCAACGAGCTGCTGTGCCGCGTGCTGGAGCAGGAAACCCGCTTCTCCGAACTCTTCTTCGATTATCTGCACTGCATCCAGTCGCTGGCGGGCGCAAACGCTTCGCCGGAACCGGCGCTGCGCCGTTTTGAACTGGCGCTGCTCGGGCATCTTGGCTATGGCGTGGATTACCTGCACTGCGCCGGGAGCGGCGAGCCGGTTAGCCCGGAGATGACCTACCGCTATCGTGAAGAGAAAGGTTTTATCGCCAGCCTGGTGGTGGATAATCTCTCTTTCACCGGCCATGAGCTGGAGGCGCTGGCCAGCCGGGAGTTTCCCGATGCCGCCACGCTGCGCGCAGCGAAACGCTTTACCCGCATCGCGTTAAAACCCTATCTCGGCGGTAAACCGCTTAAGAGCCGGGAACTGTTCCGCCAGTTCGTGCCTAAAAAACCGACGTCCTCCTCATCTTCCGACGCGGAATAACCGCTACCCGTAGCCACACTTTCCTTCCCGGGTGTAAACTGCCGCCACTTTGTGCTGATTATCGAGGATTGTCATGGCTGAATTACTGTTAGGCGTCAATATCGACCATATCGCTACGCTGCGTAATGCACGCGGTACGGCTTACCCCGATCCGGTTCAGGCTGCGTTTATCGCCGAGCAAGCCGGCGCGGATGGCATTACGGTTCACCTGCGCGAGGATCGCCGTCATATCACCGATCGCGATGTGCGCGTGCTGCGTCAAACCCTCGATACCCGTATGAATCTGGAAATGGCGGTAACCGAAGAGATGCTGGCGATCGCCTGCGAAACCAAACCGCATTTCTGCTGCCTGGTGCCGGAAAAGCGTCAGGAAGTCACCACCGAAGGCGGGCTGGATGTTGCCGGTCAGCGCGAAAAAATGCGTGACGCCTGCAAACGTCTGGCCGACGCAAATATTCTGGTGTCGCTGTTTATCGATGCGGATATCGAGCAAATCGATGCGGCAGTGGATGTCGGCGCGCCTTATATCGAAATTCATACCGGCTGCTACGCCGATGCTAAAGACGACGCTACCCAGGCAAAAGAACTGGCGCGCATCGCTAAAGCGGCGACCTATGCGGCCAGCAAGGGCCTGAAGGTCAATGCCGGGCATGGCCTGACCTATCACAACGTCCAGCCGATTGCCGCGCTGCCGGAAATGCATGAGCTGAATATCGGCCATGCGATCATTGGCCGCGCGGTAATGAGCGGCCTGAAAGAAGCGGTGTCAGAAATGAAACGTCTGATGCTGGAAGCCCGTCGCTAATGGCGATTTTAGGGCTTGGCACCGATATCGTGGAAATCGCCCGCATTGAGGCGGTGATTTCCCGCTCGGGCGATCGGCTCGCGAAGCGCGTGCTAAGCGCTAACGAATGGGCGCAGTATCAGGCGCATCAACAGCCGGTGCGCTTTTTAGCCAAACGCTATGCGGTAAAAGAAGCCGCGGCTAAAGCATTTGGTACCGGCATTCGTAATGGCCTGGCGTTTAATCAGTTTGAAGTGTTTAACGATGAACTGGGTAAACCAGGGCTGCGCCTGTGGGATGAAGCGTTACAGCTGGCGCAGCGTATGGGCGTCGCAGCGGTGCACGTCACCCTGTCTGATGAGCGCCATTACGCCTGCGCGACGGTGATTATCGAAAGTTAAATTTTATCGGCGTGGTGAAGAACAACAAATTTATCCCACAGTTGTTCTTCACTCTCCGGGTGGGCCGGATCTTTCAAAATCGTATTGGGGATCGGGCAGACTTTCTGGCAGGTTGGGGTGTCATAATGCCCCACGCATTCGGTACACCGGTCGGTGTTGATCTGATAAATACTCTCACCCATTGAGATCGCTTCGTTCGGGCATTCCGGCTCGCACATGTCGCAGTTAATGCATTTTTTGGTGATTAAAAGAGCCATTTATTTCTTTACCGCTATATCTGATTCAGGCACGTATAACGCGCTGCAAGCCTCATCAACGAGACGCTAAATTATCAGATTGATTTACAAAGAGAATACATCATTGCAACAATGCCATATTGCTGCGTCAATGATGATGCTGAATGGCGGCACTTTAGCACATTCGCGAGGTTCGCCCAATACGAAGCGCCTGATTTCGGTCCGTAAAGTCAAACGAGGCGGTGAGAATCTCAGGTCATAATGCGCCAGGGTAATGGCGCATATTGTTACTTATTTAGCTTCGCCATACAGGATATTTGCCGCTTCATGCGGCCACTTTTGCAGAAGGCCGCAGTCATAGACTTCCGGGCCGAGTGCAAGAGTATAGTTGGCTTCCTTTTTGTCATTCATCGCACTACCCCAGACAATTTCAATTTCTGGTTTTTCTTCTTCGATGAAATTCTTTGAAAGATTATCGAAATGCACCGGGATAAACTTAGTATATTTCAAGTCAACGCTAACAGGTTCCTGCGATCTAAATAGATCTCTGCTCTGCGTTTTATTATTCACAAGCCCAATGAGTAAGAAATTGTCACTGAGTTTTCTTATTTGCACGTCAATGCTTTTTCCGCAAACCTGGTGGCTCTCTGCTTTGCCATCGCCCAATACCGGGATTTCAGCAGCATATGAAATACCGGTGGTGAATAATAAATACAAGAATAACAATGGATTATGCTTCATTTTCGCGTCCCTTATGAGTGGCCCAATGAGGGTCTCCTTTATTAAAATAGCCCGTAAGGCGTGGGGATTATATTATCCTGGGGGCTGCTGACAAGCATGTTGATGGATTGTTGTGCGTCAGGTAAAAGTTAACATCCAGTATCGGCGTTATTCTACTGACTGTTTCTGTTTTTAAAACATAAAAACTATTTATCATTTTTTAAATTATTATTTACTGCCACAGCTTAATTATCTGTGCATGCCTGCGCGGCAGTAGGCCGCGCAACCTGATTATTTACACCAGTTTCTTCACCAGCGCTTCACTGTGCCGAATACGCTCTGGCGCTTTTTCAAGGTCCTGCTGTACCAGAGCCATAAATAATAAATCGGTAAGCATCATTTGCGCGCTGGTCGAAGAGATAGCGGCACTGCGCGTCGCCTGTTCTTCTGCGATGGTATAAAGACAACGCGTCGCGCGCTGCTGTAAAGCGTTAGGGGTAAAACCCGTAATGGCGATGATTTTTGCTCCGGCGCGTAACGCTTCATCTGCCGCCAGATTTATTTCCCGCCGTTCCCCTGAGTAAGAAATCGCCAGCATAACGTCTTTTTCATCTAACGCCTGGACTGCCGCTAACAGGGCATGCATGTCCTGTTCCGCCACCACATTCAGGCCGATTTTCATCAGCTTCCAGGAAAAGTTTTTCGCTACCAGCCCGGATGCGCCGATCCCGGTTAAGACAATGCGCCTGGCATTGCGCAGTAGTTGTACGCACTCCGCCAGTTTGTCTTCGCTGTTAATATCCAGCGAGGCATGCATCGCCGCGATATTATCTTTGATCAGCTTTTCGCCAACCAGCAGCAGCGGGTCATCGCCCAGAATTTCATTATGCACCGGGATGGAGTGAGGGTTGGGATTGCCAGCCAGCGCATCGCTAATTGCCAGTTTCAGTGCAGGGTAGCCTTTATATCCCAGTTTCTGGGCGAATTTCACTACGCTTGACTGGCTGACGCCCGACGCTTCCGCCAGCTGTTGAGAGCTTAAGTGCCTGGCTCTGTCGGGATGAGTCAGGATGAATTCGGCCAGACGGCGATCGCTTTGCGCAAGGTTAGGATAACGCTGACGAATACGAATCAAACAGTTCATGAAAGACTCCGCAGGCTCGCGCCGCTCAGAAGAAGAGAAGGTCATTCACTCGCCTTAACGAATTATATATTCCATTATTACTTATTATTATGAATTAAATATTCTGAGGCGCAACCTGGATTATGGCTACGCCAGGCAAGCGGCGCAGCAGGTAACCGGAAAAATCAGGCGCTATCTGTTAGGCTAATAAGATGCAGTTACGTGACAGGCCCAGGAGCTAACAGTCCAGAGGAGCGAGGTTTGGCAAATAATGAACGTCGGGTAGTGTTTTTCGATCTGGACGGCACCCTGCATCAGCAGGATATGTTTGGCACATTTTTACGCTTTTTATTACGCCGCCAGCCGTTAAATTTGCTGATTGTCATCCCCTTATTGCCGGTCATTCTGATTGCGCTGGCAATCAAAGGGCGTGCGGCGCGCTGGCCCATGAGTTTGCTGCTGTGGGGATGTACCTTTGGGCACAGCGAAGCGCGCCTGAAGCAGCTTGAGCAGGAGTTCGTTGCCTGGTTCCGCGGCCAGGTGATCACCTTCCCGGTAGTACATGAACGCCTTACCGCCTATCTGGAAAGCTCGGACGCCGACGTCTGGTTGATTACCGGCTCGCCGCTGCCGCTGGTGGAGCAGGTTTATTTTGATACCCCCTGGCTGCCGAAAGTGAAAATCATCGCGAGCATGATCGACCGTCGCCACGGCGGTTGGGTGCTGACGCTGCGCTGCCTGGGCCATGAAAAAGTGGCGCAGCTTGAGCAGCAAATCGGTACGCCTCTGCGCCTGTACAGCGGTTACAGCGATTCGCGCCAGGATAACCCGCTGCTCTATTTCTGCCAGCACCGCTGGCGCGTGACCCCGCGCGGCGAGCTCCAGCAACTGGAATAATGCGCATCGGATTGCGTCTTGCGCATGCACGCCAACGGATTTTCGGTATAATGCGCCCGCTTTTTTTCGCCTGGAGTGCAGCGTGTCAGAGACTGAATTTTCCCATGAATACTGGATGCGCCATGCATTAACCCTGGCGCAGCGGGCCTGGGATGAAGGGGAAGTGCCGGTCGGCGCGGTACTGGTGCAGGATAATCGCGTCATCGGCGAAGGGTGGAACCGCCCCATTGGCCGCCACGATCCCACCGCCCATGCGGAAATCATGGCGTTGCGCCAGGGCGGCATGGTGTTGCAAAACTATCGTCTGTTAAATACCACGCTATATGTGACCCTTGAACCCTGCATCATGTGCGCCGGGGCGATGGTGCACAGCCGTATCGGCACTCTGGTGTTCGGCGCGCGTGACGCTAAAACCGGCGCAGTCGGATCGCTGATGAATATTCCAGCCCATCCGCAAATGAATCACCATATGCAGATTATTGAGGGGGTGCTTGCCCCAACGTGTTCGGCGTTGTTAAGCGAGTTCTTTCGGGTACGACGGCTTGAGAAAAAGGCCCAAAAGGAAGCATTGCGAAAGGATTAGCGGGCATCTCTCCCGGCAGCGCGACGGGGTAAGCCTCCGCGAGCTGGCGCTGCTGTTCGGCCAGCTTCTCTTTCTCCATTAAATATCCCACCAGGCTGATTTGATATTTACGGATGTTTTCCACATACGCGTAGGCTTCGTGACCGCGCGCGTAGCCGTAGGCGGTTTTCGTGTAGTACGGCTTCTGGCTGAGCAGCGGCAACCGCTGCTTCACATCGGCCCAGCTATCCGGATTGCCCTTCTGCTTCGCCGTCAGGGTGCGGGCGTCCAGCATATGGGCATAACCCATATTGTACGCCGCCAGCGCAAACCAGATGCGCTCCTCTTCGGGCACGCTTTCCGGCACTTTACCCATCATATCTTTTAAATAGCGCGCGCCGCCGCTGATACTTTGCTCCGGATCGAGCCGATCGGATAAGCCCAGACTCTGCGCCGTATTGCGGGTGAGCATCATCAGGCCGCGCACCCCGGTGGGCGAGGTGGCCTGCGGGTCCCAGTGGGATTCCTGGTAAGAGATGGCCGCCAGCAGTTTCCAGTCAATGTCCGTGGCGTATTTTTCAAACAGCGGCTGGAGGTCCGGCAGAATGCTGTCTACCGCCCGTAAAAAGCTGCGGGTATCGACATAATCAAAATCATCGCCATGCCCAAGGTATTTTTCTTCCAGCCGCGCCAGAGTGCCGTCTTCGGTGATCCGATCGAAGAAGTCGAGCAGGGCGGCGGACAGCGTGTTATCTCCATCGCGCAGGCTGAACCAGGTGACCGGCTGCTCGTCGGTGATATCCAGCGCCACCGCAATTTGCGGATGCACGCGCTGGAACAAATTAATCGCAACCGAATCGGCGACAGTGTAATCCAGCGTCCCGTCTGCGACTTTCCCCAGCAGGGCGTTACTGTTGCTGTGCTCATCCACGCGCCAGCTTAAATCGGGGTATTTACTCTCTTTGAGCGCCTGGAGATCGTTGGCGGCGACGTGTCCGGGCGCGATAGTAAGCTGCGTATCATTGATATCGGCCAGCGTCTTAGGCCGTGTATTGCCCACCCGGTACACCAGCTGTTGTGATACCGAATAATAAGTCGGGCCGGGCTGATAGTTTTTGCTACGCTCCTGGTTATAAACCAGGCCCGCGGCCAGGATATCGGCATTACCGTTATCCAGATCGTCGAACAGCTTGTTGATGGTGGGACGTACGGTAACTTGCAGCTTCACGCCCAGATAATCGGCAAAGCTTTGGGCGAGTTCATAATCCAGCCCCACCACTTTGTCATTCACCCGGTTATAAATTAGCGGGCTGGACAGGGTACTGACGCGTAATACTCCCCGAGCTTTAATCGCGGCGATACGATTCTCGGCTTTATCAAACCATGGAATGGAGGGCCAAAGCGCCACTGCCAGAAGCAAGGTAACGATGCCGATAAACAGATAATTAATCTTTAATTTTTTCAAATAGTTAATTCTCTGTGCTGGAAAATGTCTCAGCTAAATATCGTCATGAACGTGCGGTTTTTATTGTTGAATGAGCGGCATTTTGCTTAATAAAACCGCACGAGGCAACTTATTCACGCTTTCAATCACATTTATAGGCGCTATCGATTGACGATTTTATTTCTACGCAAACGGTTTCGTCGGCGTGCCGGATTCTTTATAATGACGCCCGTTTTCCCCCTTGCGCCCCTGTGAGCGCCGCTCACGCCCGAAGACGAGAGAGTTTTGATGATGGAAATTCTGCGTGGTTCGCCCGCTTTGTCGGCATTTCGTATTAACAAACTGCTGGCCCGCTTTAACGATGCTCACCTGCCGGTGAGTGACATTTACGCCGAGTATGTTCATTTTGCTGACATCACCGCTCCACTCACTGCTGAAGAACACGCGCAACTCGAACGCCTGTTAAAATATGGCCCGAATCTCAGCAGCCATGCGCCGTCAGGCCGCCTGATTGTGGTCACGCCGCGTCCCGGCACCATCTCCCCCTGGTCTTCCAAGGCCACCGACATTGCCCACAACTGCGGCCTGGCAAGCGTTAAGCGCCTTGAGCGCGGTGTGGCGTACTATGTCGAAGCCAGCACCCTGACCGAGGCCCAGTGGCAGCAGGTTGCCGCCGGGTTGCATGACCGTATGATGGAAACCGTGTTTACCTCGCTGGACCAGGCGGAGCAGCTGTTTGCCCATCATCAGCCTGCGCCGGTGCAGAGCGTCGATCTGCAAGGGCAGGGACGCGCCGCGCTGGAACAGGCCAACATTCGTCTCGGCCTGGCGCTGGCCGAAGATGAAATCGACTATTTGCAGGATGCGTTTACTAATCTGGGGCGTAACCCGAACGATATCGAACTGTATATGTTCGCTCAGGCCAACTCCGAACATTGCCGCCATAAAATCTTTAACGCCGACTGGGTGATTGACGGTGAACAGCAGCCGAAGTCGCTGTTCAAAATGATCAAAAATACCTTTGAGAAGACTCCGGACCACGTGCTGTCGGCTTATAAAGACAACGCGGCGGTAATGGAAGGTTCCGAAGTGGGGCGTTTCTTCGCGGACCACCAGGCCGGTAAATATGATTTCCACCAGGAAGCCGCGCATATCCTGATGAAGGTCGAAACCCATAACCACCCGACGGCGATTTCCCCATGGCCGGGGGCAGCCACCGGTTCAGGCGGTGAAATCCGCGATGAAGGCGCGACCGGGCGCGGTGCGAAACCGAAAGCGGGGCTGGTGGGTTTCTCGGTATCCAACCTGCGCATCCCGGGCTTTGAACAGCCGTGGGAAGAGGATTTTGGCAAGCCGGAGCGTATTGTCAGCGCGCTGGATATCATGACCGAAGGCCCGTTAGGCGGCGCGGCGTTCAACAACGAATTTGGCCGTCCGGCGCTGAACGGCTACTTCCGTACCTATGAAGAGCAGGTCAACAGCCACAACGGCGTTGAGCTGCGCGGCTACCACAAGCCGATCATGCTGGCGGGCGGCATTGGCAACATCCGCGCCGATCACGTTAAAAAAGGTGAAATACCGCCGGGCGCGAAGCTGATCGTACTGGGCGGCCCGGCGATGAATATCGGTCTGGGCGGCGGCGCGGCGTCATCGATGGCCTCCGGCCAGTCTGATGCCGATCTGGATTTCGCGTCGGTACAGCGTGACAACCCGGAAATGGAACGCCGCTGCCAGGAAGTGATCGACCGCTGCTGGCAGCTGGGCGACGCTAACCCGATCCTGTTTATTCATGACGTTGGCGCGGGCGGTCTGTCCAACGCCATGCCGGAGCTGGTCAGCGATGGCGGGCGCGGCGGGCGTTTCGAACTGCGCGATATTCTGAACGACGAGCCGGGCATGAGCCCGCTGGAAGTCTGGTGTAACGAATCCCAGGAGCGCTACGTGCTGGCGGTCGCACCAGAGCAGCTGGCGCTATTCGACGAGCTGTGCCGCCGCGAACGCGCGCCGTATGCGGTAATTGGCGAGGCCACCGAACAACAGCACCTGACGCTCAACGACAGCCACTTTGACAATCAGCCTATCGATATGCCGCTGGACGTGCTGCTGGGCAAAACCCCGAAAATGACCCGCAACGTCGAGCGCCTGCAGGCGACGGGCGAGGCGCTGGACTGCGCTGCTATCTCCATTGCCGATGCGGTTAACCGCGTGCTGCATCTGCCGACGGTGGCAGAGAAAACCTTCCTGGTGACCATCGGCGATCGTACCGTGACCGGTATGGTGGCGCGCGACCAGATGGTTGGCCCGTGGCAGATCCCGGTTGCGAACTGCGCGGTGACCACCGCCAGCCTCGACAGCTATTATGGCGAAGCGATGTCCCTCGGCGAACGTGCGCCGGTGGCGCTGCTGGACTTCGCCGCCTCCGGTCGCCTGGCGGTCGGGGAAGCGCTGACCAACATCGCGGCGACCCAGATTGGCGATATCAAACGCATCAAGCTGTCGGCGAACTGGATGGCCGCCGCAGGCCACCCTGGCGAAGACGCCGGCCTGTACGATGCGGTGAAAGCCGTGGGCGAAGAGCTATGTCCGCAGCTGGGCCTGACCATTCCGGTGGGCAAAGACTCGATGTCGATGAAAACCCGCTGGCAGGAAGGCAATGAAACCCGCGAAATGACCTCTCCGCTGTCGCTGGTGATAACCGCCTTTGCCCGCGTAGAGGATGTGCGCCATACGGTGACGCCGCAGCTTTCCACCGACGATAACGCCCTGTTGCTGATCGATCTGGGCGAAGGACATAACGCGCTGGGTGCCACCGCGCTGGCGCAGGTATACCGTCAACTGGGGGATAAACCAGCTGACGTGCGCGACCCGGCGAAGCTGAAAGGCTTCTACGACGCCATCCAGGCGTTGGTAGCGCAGCGTAAACTGCTGGCCTACCACGACCGTTCCGACGGCGGCCTGCTGGTAACGCTGGCGGAAATGGCCTTCACCGGCCACTGCGGCGTTGAGGCGGATATCGCCACGCTGGGCAACGATCGTCTGGCAGCGCTGTTCAACGAAGAGCTGGGTGCGGTGATCCAGGTGGCGGCAGCGGATCGCGCAGCGGTTGAGCAGATCCTGACAACCCACGGTCTGGGCGATTGCGTTCACTATCTGGGTAAAGCGGTAGCCGGGGATCGTTTCACCCTGACCGCCGACGGCCATGCGGTGTTCAGCGAAAGCCGCACCACGCTGCGTATGTGGTGGGCGGAAACCACCTGGCAGATGCAGCGCCTGCGTGATAACCCGACGTGTGCGGATCAGGAACACGACGCCAAAGCTAACGACAGCGATCCGGGTCTCAACGTAAAACTCAGCTTTGATATCGCGGAAGATATCGCCGCGCCGTTTATCGCCACCGGGGCGCGTCCGAAAGTGGCGGTGCTGCGCGAGCAGGGGGTTAACTCCCATGTGGAGATGGCGGCAGCGTTTTATCGCGCAGGCTTTGACGCCATCGACGTGCATATGAGCGACCTGCTGGCGGGCCGCACCGGACTGGGATCCTTCCAGGCGCTGGTGGCCTGTGGCGGTTTCTCCTACGGCGACGTGCTGGGTGCGGGCGAAGGCTGGGCGAAATCGATTCTGTTCAACACCCGCGTGCGCGACGAGTTCGAAACCTTCTTCCATCGCCCGCAAACGCTGGCATTGGGCGTCTGCAACGGTTGTCAGATGATGTCCAACCTGCGCGAAGTGATCCCGGGTAGCGACCTGTGGCCGCGCTTTGTGCGTAACCACTCAGACCGCTTCGAAGCGCGCTTCAGCCTGGTGGAAGTCACCTCCAGCCCGTCGCTGCTTCTGGACGGTATGGCCGGGTCGCGGATGCCGATTGCGGTTTCTCACGGCGAAGGCCGCGTGGAAGTGCGTGACGATGCCCACCTGGCGCAGCTGGAAAGCAAAGGCCTGGTGGCGCTGCGCTATGTGGATAACTTCGGTAAAGTTACTGAAACCTACCCGGCTAACCCGAACGGCTCGCCGAACGGGATCACCGCGGTTACCAGCGAAAGCGGTCGCGTAACGCTGATGATGCCGCATCCTGAGCGCGTCTTCCGTACCGTCAGCAATTCCTGGCATCCGGAAAACTGGGGAGAGGACAGCCCGTGGATGCGTATCTTCCGTAACGCACGCAAGCAGTTAGGTTAACGTTCGGCAGGTTGAACCCGTTCTAACTTCCCGTAACTGAAGCTGTCGCTAAACCGCGACAAAGCGGCAGATGAAGCGTCTCCAAATGGAGACGCTTATTTTTTTGATTTCTATAGTAATTTTATTTGGGGCCAGGGTGTGTTTCCTTTTGACGACAAATCTGATACGAAAGTACCAGTGCGGTTAAAAGTTGTAATCTCCTAAAAACATCTATTTATCAGTATCGTAAAATCTCATCTCGCTTTTTGGCACGATACCTGCATAATATAAGTCAGTGGCTCATTCACCTTCTTATGTCAGCCCCACGTGAGCGCTACATAAACCTCGAATGACGCACAAACAGGTGCCTGCCGTCCAACTATTGATAACAGCATTGCTTTATCTGACCCCGGGCGACACGTTGAGTAAGGCACCGCCTATTTCGTGACAAAGGCAGGGATTTTTCCCTGCCTTTGTTGTTTCTGCGTTTCGGGCTTTCCTGCACCCGCCGCGTCGGCTAGCATCCGGGTATCACTTCACGATACGAGAATCCTGGTGAAACGCTGGTCCCTTTTTCCCCGCTCGCTGCGTCAACTGGTCGTTATGGCCTTTTTACTGATCTTGCTGCCCTTGCTGGTGCTGGCCTGGCAGGCCTGGCAGAGCCTGAACGATCTCAGTGAACAGGCGGCGCGCACCAACCGTACCACTCTGATAGACGCGCGGCGCAGCGAAGCCATGACCAACGCTGCGCTGGAAATGGAGCGCAGCTATCGCCAGTATTGCGTGCTGGATGACGCCACCCTCGAAAAGGTCTATCAGGTTCAACGC
This sequence comes from Atlantibacter subterraneus, assembly GCF_007570865.1. GTDB lineage: Bacteria > Pseudomonadota > Gammaproteobacteria > Enterobacterales > Enterobacteriaceae > Atlantibacter > Atlantibacter subterraneus. The sequence goes on from NZ_VLPS01000010.1 coordinate 34,988, forward strand.
CAGCGTTACGCGCAGATGCTCGAATCCCATGCATTGGTCCTGCCGGACAAAAGCCTTTATCAGCGGTTAAAAACCAATCTTGATGCGCTGGCGCAGCTGCAATGCAAAAACAGCGGCCTCGCCGATGCCGCTGACGATAATCTGGAAGCCTTCGCCAAAGCCAATACCGAACTGGTGCAAACCACCCGCAGCGTGGTGTTTTCCCGTGGGCAGCAGTTGCAGCAGGACATCGCTTCGCGTGGGCAATTTTTTGGCTGGCAGGCGATGATCCTGTTTTTGGTGAGCCTCGGTCTGGTGATGCTGTTTACCCGCATGATCATCGGCCCGGTTAAGGGCATTGAGCGAATGATTAACCGGCTGGGGGAAGGGGAATCGTTGGGCAATACGGCGATGTTCAAAGGCCCGCGCGAACTGCGTTCCGTAGGGCAGCGGGTGGTCTGGCTGAGCGAGCGCCTTTCCTGGCTTGAATCCCAGCGCCATCAGTTTTTACGCCACATCTCCCACGAACTGAAAACACCGCTCGCCAGCCTGCGTGAAGGCACCGATCTGTTGGCCGATCAGGTTGTAGGGCCGCTAACGCCAGAACAGCAGGAGGTGGTGCAGATCCTCGACGCCAGCAGCCGTAATCTGCAAAAACTGATCGAACAACTGCTTGATTACAACCGCAAACTGGCGGATGGCGTCATTGAACTGGAGAACGTTGAGCTGGAGCCCTTAATCGATATGGTTATCTCCGCCCACAGCCTCCCGGCCCGGGCAAAAATGATGCGTACCGATCTGGCACTGGAAGCCGCCGCCTGCCAGGCTGAACCTATGTTATTGATGAGCGTAATAGATAATCTCTATTCCAATGCGGTGCACTATGGGAGCGAATCCGGTAACATTTATCTTCGCAGCCGACAGGTCGGCAACCGGGTGCGGATTGATGTGGCCAACAGCGGCACGCCGATCCCCGCCGCTGAACGCGACATGATTTTTGAGCCATTCTTTCAGGGAAGCCATCAACGAAAAGGGGCGGTTAAAGGCAGTGGCCTGGGGCTGAGCATCGCCCAGGATTGTATTCGACGGATGCATGGAGAACTTCATCTGGTGGACGATAAGACCGCCGATGTCTGTTTCCGCATTGAATTGCCTGTCTGTGACCCGGAAAAATCGTCATCATGAATTTATTTTTTAGCAGCCTATGGCGGCGCGCGGCGTCGTCTTTGAATCCCGTTTTATTGCGGCCTGTGGCAGGCAGCACGCTGGCTGTTCTGCTGCTCAGCGGCTGCGTCCCGGACGCGATCCACAGCAAAATAGACAAACATCAGCATACCTACCCTGAACGCCAGGTGGCGGATTTCCTCTCTACAGATTGTCAGGAGATCTGGTCGCTGTCAGGACGTGACAGCGACAGCAATCCGCTGTACTGGCTGCGTGGAATAGACTGCGCGGAGCGTCTCGCTCCTGCCGACGCGCGCGCCGAAGCGCGGGCTTTACAGGACGATACCTGGCAGGCCACGTTCAAGCGCGGCATTCTGCTTTCCAGCGCCAAAATATCGCCTGGTGAACGCCGTCGTTATGTCACCCGTTTAGATGAACTCTCGGCAGATATCCCTGCGCAAATCCGTCCGCTGTATCAGGTGTGGCGAGACAACCAGGCTGCACAGTTGCAGCTGGCTGAAGAGCGCAGTCGCTACGCCAAACTGCAGCAAACCAGTGATAGCGAACTGGATACCCTGCGCGAACAGCAGCAGCACCTGCACAGCCAGCTGGCGCTGGTTACCCGGAAGCTGGAAAATCTGACCGATATCGAACGCCGGCTCTCTTCACGCAAAACGTCGGGTGGCGAACTGCCTGACGCCACGCATCCGGCGGCTGCACCAGATGATAAGGACCCCCCCGCCGATACGCAGGAGGCAAAACCATGACGCAACATAAACCGGCGCGCTTACTGCTGGTGGATGACGATCCCGGCCTGCTCAAGCTGTTAGGTTTACGCCTGACCAGCGAGGGCTACAGCGTGCAAACCGCCGAAAGCGGCGCGGAAGGCTTAAAAGTGCTGGGCCGTGAGCAGATCGATCTGGTGATCAGCGATTTGCGCATGGATGAGATGGACGGCATGGCGCTGTTCAGCGAGATCCAGAAAGTGCAGCCCGGTTTACCGGTGATCATCCTTACCGCTCACGGCTCGATCCCCGATGCGGTGGCGGCGACTCAGCAGGGCGTGTTCAGCTTCCTCACCAAACCGGTGGATAAAGACGCGCTGTATCAGGCCATTGACGACGCGCTGGCGCACAAGAGCGTCGGCGGTGATGACGAATGGCAAAACACCATTGTTACCCGCAGCCCCATTATGCTGCGCCTGCTGGAACAGGCGCGGATGGTGGCGCAATCTGACGTCAGCGTGCTGATCAACGGCCAGAGCGGGACGGGTAAAGAGGTGCTGGCACAAGCCATCCACAACGCCAGCCCGCGGGCCAAAAAAGCCTTTATCGCCATTAACTGCGGCGCGCTGCCGGAGCAACTGCTGGAGTCGGAACTGTTCGGCCATGCGCGCGGCGCGTTTACCGGCGCGGTGAGCAGCCGGGAGGGCCTGTTCCAGGCGGCGGAAGGCGGTACGCTATTTCTTGATGAGATTGGCGATATGCCGATCCCGTTGCAGGTCAAGCTGTTACGCGTATTGCAGGAGCGCAAGGTGCGCCCGCTCGGCAGCAACCGCGACATTGATATTGATGTGCGCATTATCTCCGCCACCCACCGGGATCTCCCCAAAGCGATGGCGCGCGGCGAATTCCGCGAGGATCTGTATTACCGCCTGAACGTGGTGAGCCTGAAAATCCCCGCGCTCAACGAACGGGCGGAAGATATTCCGCTGCTGGCAAACCATCTGCTGCGCCAGGCGGCGGATCGCCATAAACCTTTCGTGCGGCGCTTTTCCACCGAAGCCATGAAATACCTGATGGCGGCAAGCTGGCCCGGCAACGTGCGCCAACTAGTGAACGTGATTGAGCAGTGCGTGGCGCTGACCTCCGCGCCGGTGATCAGCGAAGCGCTGGTTGGCCAGGCGCTGGAAGGGGAGAACTCGGTGCTGCCGACCTTTGTCGAGGCGCGTAACCAGTTTGAACTCAACTACCTGCGCAAGATTTTGCAGATCACCAAAGGCAATGTGACCCACGCCGCGCGAATGGCCGGGCGCAACCGCACCGAGTTCTACAAACTGCTTGCCCGCCATGAACTCGATGCAAATGATTTTAAAGAGTAGTTTTGCTGCCAAACCGGCCTCAACATATGGTACGGTGAGCAACCGATTACGCGTAGATAACTGTGCCTCAGGCGAGATGAGTTAAGGGTTCACCATGAAAAAGATCGATGCAATTATTAAACCTTTCAAACTGGATGATGTGCGCGAGGCGCTGGCTGAAGTCGGCATCACCGGGATGACCGTGACCGAAGTGAAAGGTTTTGGCCGCCAGAAAGGGCACACCGAGCTGTATCGCGGCGCGGAATATATGGTGGATTTCCTGCCGAAGGTGAAAATTGAAATCGTGGTCACCGACGATATCGTCGATACCTGCGTGGATACCATTATCCGCACCGCCCAGACCGGCAAAATCGGCGACGGCAAAATCTTCGTATTTGATGTGGCGCGCGTGGTGCGTATCCGCACCGGCGAAGAAGACGACGCGGCAATCTGATTCACCGGCCTCTCCTGCAACGTTACCGGCAGGAGAGGAGACTTACTCTGCTTTCTCCGCTTCCCGCTGCTTACGCAAAAAATCCTGCCGCACCATTTCCAGCGCGCTTAACGCCGTATCCGGCGCAATGTTGTGCGTTTCCAGCAGCATAATTAAATCCACCGCCAGTTTGACGTCATCGGGGGCGTTCTCAAGGGACACGGTTTTCTCCTGTGGGTTAACGCGTTTGCCGCGCCAGCGCGCGCTCAATGCCAGCCAGCGCATGGCGACAGCGCGCCAGACGGCCATCGAGCGCCTCAATCTCTTTATGTAATCGCTGCTGCGCCTGTAGCGTTTCGACGTTACGTAACTGGGCTTCGCGCTGCTGCTTCATCGCCAGCAGGCGGCGCTCATATTCCTGATGCTGCAACAATTGCGCGTGACGGCGGCCCGCAGGCAGATGGGCGCTGTCATAGTGGCGCAACGACCATGTCGCCCCTTCGCGAGCCAACGCCTCCATCTGGGCAACAAGATGCTCCGCCAGCCAGGCGACTTGTTCAGTTTTTTGTTCCCGAACGTGCAGGGTTAAGGCGTCCAGGTTGTGCCAGCACTCCTGCAAATAATCATTGATAAGCGTAGAGCGGGTCTGGAAAAGCTGCTGGTCAAAGCGCGCCGACAGCGTGCGGTGCTGCGCCAGCGGTTCAAGGGTTTGACAAAGTTGCTGTAACTGCGTTTGTAGCGATTGTAATAATCGGTCGGTTTTCATTCGCTCTCCGCTGTGTGTCGTGCGCGCTGTGCTACAGTAGCCGACGTGACTCTGTGGAAGCGACTATGCAACGACTTATTTTAATCATCATTGGCTGGATTGCGGTAGTGCTCGCGACGCTTGGCGTGGTGCTCCCTTTGCTTCCCACAACCCCTTTTTTACTGCTGGCGGCCTGGTGCTTTGCTCGTTCTTCGCCGCGTTTTCACCACTGGCTGCTGTACCGCTCCTGGTTCGGCGGCTATCTGCGCTACTGGCAGCAGCATAAAGCGATGCCGCGCGGCGCTAAGCCCCGGGCGATTGCGTTTATTCTTGTTACATTTGCCGTGTCGCTATGGCTGGTAAAAATGTTCTGGGTGCGTATTTTGTTATTAACCATCCTCGGCTGCCTGCTGATCTTTATGTGGCGCATCCCGGTGATTGACGAAAAGCAACAAAACTCCTGAACCCGCATCTGAGTGGTTGCATTTCGATGGCTCAGCCAGTACATTCTGGCGTTTTCGGCAACAGACACGCCCTGGTTAACGCTTAAGCAAAACCGCGTTTGACCCCTTTGGCGTGCCTTGTGAGTCAACCCGTTTTAATCAGGCATGTAATTATGACCGCGACTGCACAGCAGCTTGAATTTCTTAAAGACAGTATTAAAAGCATCCAGGATTACCCGAAGCCGGGCATCCTGTTTCGTGACGTTACCAGCCTGCTGGAAGACCCCAAAGCTTACGCGTTAAGTATCGAACTGCTGACCGAGCGCTACAAAGATGCCGGTATCACCAAAGTTGTCGGTACTGAAGCGCGTGGTTTTCTGTTCGGCGCGCCGGTCGCGCTGGCGCTGGGCGTCGGTTTTGTCCCGGTACGCAAGCCGCGTAAACTGCCGCGCGAAACCATCGCAGAAAGCTATGAGCTGGAATACGGCACCGATCAGCTGGAAATCCACGTTGATGCGATCAAGCCCGGCGATAAAGTACTGGTAGTTGACGACCTGCTGGCCACCGGCGGCACCATTGATGCCACCGTGAAGCTGATCCGCCGCCTCGGCGGTGAAGTGAAAGACGCCGCGTTTATCATCAACCTGTTTGACCTCGGCGGCGAGCAGCGCCTGCAACAGGCGGGCATCGACTGCTTCAGCCTGGTTCCGTTCCCCGGTCATTGATATTCGCCCCCCGACAGCCTCGCCGTACAGGTGGGGCTGTGTTAGCATTACCCCTCTCTATTCACCATCCAGGCATTTCAGAGCCAGCCCATGAGTTATCAGGTCTTAGCCCGTAAATGGCGCCCACAAACCTTTGCAGACGTTGTCGGCCAGGAACATGTACTGACCGCGCTGGCGAACGGATTATCCCTCGGGCGTATCCACCACGCGTACTTGTTTTCCGGCACGCGCGGCGTCGGGAAAACCTCGATTGCCCGTCTGTTAGCCAAAGGGTTGAACTGCGAAACCGGCATTACGGCGACCCCGTGCGGCGTGTGCGATAACTGCCGCGAAATCGAGCAGGGGCGTTTTGTCGATTTAATCGAAATTGACGCCGCGTCGCGTACCAAGGTGGAAGACACCCGCGATCTGCTGGATAACGTGCAGTACGCGCCCGCGCGTGGCCGCTTCAAAGTTTATCTGATTGACGAAGTGCACATGCTCTCGCGCCACAGCTTCAACGCGCTGTTAAAGACGCTGGAAGAGCCGCCCGCGCACGTTAAATTCCTGCTGGCGACCACCGATCCGCAAAAGCTGCCGGTGACCATCCTGTCGCGCTGCCTGCAATTCCATCTCAAAGCGCTGGACGTTGAGCAGATCCGCGATCAGCTGGAACATATTCTCACCCAGGAAAAAATCGACCACGAATCCCGCGCCCTGCAACTGCTGGCGCGCGCGGCGGAAGGTAGCCTGCGCGACGCGTTAAGCCTGACCGACCAGGCCATCGCCAGCGGCGACGGGCAGGTCAGCACCGCGGCGGTGAGCGCCATGCTGGGTACGCTCGACGACGCCCAGGCGCTGGCGCTGATTGAAGCGTTGGCCCGCGCCGAAGGCGAAACCGTAATGCGCCTGATTAACGAGGCGCACTCGCGCGGCGTCGAGTGGGAAGCGCTGTTGGTGGAAATGCTCAGCCTGCTGCATCGCATCGCGATGGTCCAGCTTTCTCCCGCCGCTATCGGCAGCGATATGGCAAATATCGAACAGCGCCTGCGTGAGCTGGCGCGTACGCTGTCGCCAGCGGACGTGCAGCTCTACTACCAAACGCTGCTGATTGGCCGCAAAGAGCTGCCCTGGGCACCGGACCGCCGGATGGGCGTTGAGATGACGCTGCTGCGCGCGCTGGCATTTCATCCCCGCGCGCCGATAGCGGAGCCGCAACCGGTACAGACCGCGATCCCGGCGGTGGCGGCACAGCCTGTCGCCCGCGTGGAAGCACCGTCTCCGGTCGCACCGCAGCCGCCCGCATCGAACGTCCCGCTGCCCGACGCTACCAGCCATCTGCTGGAAGCCCGCAGCCGTTTGCAGAAAGCCCAGGAGGGCAGCAAAGCAAAAAAGAGTGAACCGGCAGCGCCAGGTACCGCGCGGCCGGTGAATAACTCCGCGCTCGAACGACTGGCATCGGTCACCGAACGGGTAAAAGCTAAACCGGCGAAAGCCCCGCAGGAGAGCGCGCCGGCCAAGCCGGAAGCCTACCGCTGGAAGGCGCAAAACGTGGTGGAAGTCACGCCGGAACCGGTCGCCACGCCGAAGGCGCTGAAAAAAGCGCTTGAGCACGAGAAAACCCCCGAGCTGGCCGCGAAGCTGGCCCAGGAATCTCTGGAGCGCGATGAGTGGGCGCGTGATGTAAGCTTATTAAAACTGCCGAAGCTGGTAGAGCAGGTGGCGCTGAACGCCTGGAAAGAGCAGGACGGGCCGAAAATTTGCCTGCACCTGCGCACCACCCAGCGTCATTTAAATTCGCCGGCGGCGCGGCAGACCATCAGCGAGGCGATGAGCCAGCTGTACGGTATGCCGATTGAACTGACTATCATTGAAGATGATAATCTCGCCCAGCGTACGCCGCTTGAGTGGCGTCAGGCGATTTATGAAGAGAAGCTGGCGCAGGCGCGCGAGTCGATCATCGCGGATGCCAACATCCAGACTCTGCGTCGTTTCTTCGATGCCGATCTGGATGAAGAGAGCATTCGCCCCCTTTGACGGGCAGGCCTTCTGCCTGTTGTAAACCCGGTATCGCTGAGCGGATAACGCCCGGCGAGCCCCTAAGTAAAGAGAGATGCATATGTTTGGAAAAGGCGGTCTGGGTAATCTGATGAAGCAAGCCCAGCAGATGCAGGAAAAAATGGCGCAGATGCAGGAAGAGATCGCGCAGCTGGAAGTGACCGGCGAATCCGGCGCGGGCCTGGTGAAAGTGACCATCAACGGCGCGCACAACTGCCGTCGCGTGGAAATCGATCCGAGCCTGCTGGAAGACGACAAAGACATGCTGGAAGATCTGGTTGCCGCTGCGTTCAACGATGCCGCGCGTCGTATCGAAGAAACCCAGAAAGAGAAAATGGCTTCTGTGTCTTCCGGTATGCAGCTGCCGCCAGGCTTTAAGATGCCGTTCTGATGCAAACCAGTCCTCTGCTGACCCAACTGATGGAAGCGCTGCGCTGCCTGCCGGGCGTAGGCCCGAAATCGGCGCAGCGTATGGCCTTCACGCTGTTACAGCGCGATCGCAGCGGCGGCATGCGTCTGGCGCAGGCGTTGACTCGCGCCATGTCGGAAATCGGCCACTGCGCCGACTGCCGCACCTTCACCGAGCAGGAGATCTGCCATATTTGCGCCAACCCGCGCCGTCGGGAAAATGGCCAAATCTGCGTAGTGGAAAGCCCGGCGGATATCTATGCGATTGAGCAGACCGGGCAGTTTTCCGGCCGCTACTTTGTGCTGATGGGCCATCTCTCTCCGCTGGACGGAATTGGCCCGCAGGACATCGGTCTGGATCGCCTTGAGCAGCGTCTGGAAACGGAATCGCTGAAAGAGGTGATCCTCGCCACCAACCCCACGGTGGAAGGCGAAGCCACGGCCAACTACATCGCGGAACTGTGCGGGCAGTACGGCGTTGACGCCAGCCGCATCGCCCACGGCGTGCCGGTCGGCGGCGAACTGGAAATGGTGGATGGCACCACGCTGTCTCACTCGCTGGTGGGCCGCCATAAGATTGTTTTTTAATCATTCGGAGCGTGTCTTCACACGCTCCGCTTGAAATTCCCTTCCGCTATCCCCATTTCTCCCTCAACGTTTTACCACCCCATTAAATGGCATTGTTGAGGTCGACTTAAATGAAAGGACAAGAAACCCGTGGTTTCCAGTCAGAAGTAAAACAGCTTCTGCACCTGATGATCCATTCCCTGTATTCCAACAAAGAAATTTTCCTGCGCGAGCTGATTTCCAACGCCTCCGATGCGGCAGACAAGCTGCGTTTCCGCGCGCTGTCTAACCCGGATCTGTACGCGGGGGACGGCGATCTGCGCGTGCGCGTTTCTTTTGACAAAGCCAATCGCACCCTGACTATTGCCGATAACGGCATCGGGATGACCCGCGATGAGGTGATCGATCACCTGGGTACCATCGCCAAATCCGGCACCAAAGCGTTCCTGGAAAGCATGGGCTCCGATCAGGCGAAAGACAGCCAGCTGATCGGCCAGTTCGGCGTGGGCTTCTACTCCGCGTTTATCGTGGCGGATAAAGTTACCGTGCGCACCCGCGCCGCAGGCGTTAGCGCTGAAGAGGGCGTGTTCTGGGAATCGGCGGGCGAAGGCGAATACACCGTTGCAGACATCAATAAAGCCGATCGCGGCACCGAAATCACCCTGCACCTGCGCGAAGGCGAGGACGAGTTCCTCGACGACTGGCGCGTGCGCTCGATCATCAGTAAGTACTCCGATCATATCGCGCTGCCGGTTGAAATCGAAAAGCACGAAGAGAAAGACGGCGAAACCATCGTCAGCTTCGAGAAAATCAACAAAGCGCAGGCGCTGTGGACCCGCAGCAAATCTGAAATCAGCGATGACGAGTACAAAGAGTTCTACAAACATATCGCCCATGACTTCACCGATCCGCTGATCTGGAGTCATAACCGCGTGGAAGGTAAGCAGGAGTACACCAGCCTGCTGTATGTGCCGTCCCAGGCACCGTGGGATATGTGGAACCGCGATCATAAGCACGGCCTGAAACTCTACGTGCAGCGCGTGTTTATCATGGATGACGCCGAGCAGTTCATGCCGAACTACCTGCGCTTTATCCGCGGCCTGATCGACTCCAACGACCTGCCGCTGAACGTATCGCGTGAAATCCTGCAAGACAGCACCGTGACCCGCAACCTGCGTAACGCGCTGACCAAACGCGCCCTGCAGACCCTGGAAAAACTGGCCAAAGACGACGCGGAAAAATACCAGACTTTCTGGAAGCAGTTCGGCCTGGTGCTGAAAGAAGGCCCGGCGGAAGACAACGCCAACCAGGAAACCATCGCCAAACTGCTGCGCTTTGCCTCCACCCATACCGATTCTTCCGAGCAGACCGTGTCGCTGGAAGAGTACGTGGCGCGGATGAAAGAAGGCCAGGAGAAGATCTACTACATCACTGCCGACAGCTACGCTGCGGCGAAGAGCAGCCCGCATCTGGAGTTGCTGCGTAAGAAAGGCATTGAAGTGCTGCTGCTTTCCGATCGCATCGACGAGTGGATGATGAGCTACCTGACCGAATTCGACGGCAAAAAATTCCAGTCTATCGCCAAAGCGGACGAGTCGCTGGACAAGCTGGCGGATGAAGTGGACGAGCAGACCAAAGAAGCGGAAAAAGCCCTTGAGCCGTTCGTTGAGCGCGTGAAAACGCTGCTGGGCGACCGCGTGAAAGAGGTGCGCTTTACCCACCGTCTGACCGACACCCCGGCGATTGTGACCACCGACAACGACGAAATGAGCACCCAGATGGCGAAGCTGTTTGCCGCTGCGGGCCAGGCGGTGCCGGAAGTGAAGTACATCTTCGAACTGAACCCGGACCACGTGCTGGTGAAACGCACGGCGGATACTCAGGATGAAGCGCGCTTTAAAGAGTGGGTAGAATTGCTGCTCGATCAGGCGCTGCTGGCCGAACGCGGCACCCTGGAAGATCCAAACTTGTTTATTCGCCGCATGAACCAGCTTCTGGTTTCGTAACGCCGATTTTTCCCCCTCTCGTTACGTTGAGAGGGGGAAATTCCCGTCATTCTGTGTTTTATTGCGCCTCCTCAGATGCTTGAAAGCATTCACCAGCCCCACGTTTCTTGTCGTAGTACTGCCTTTAGTGGTATGGTTTTGGCCTCGCAACTTCCAGTAATAATCAAATCGTATGGGGAATTACGCAATGCGTATTATTCTGCTCGGCGCTCCGGGCGCAGGAAAAGGTACTCAGGCACAGTTCATCATGGAGAAATACGGCATTCCGCAAATCTCCACCGGTGACATGTTACGCGCCGCGGTAAAATCCGGCTCTGAGCTGGGCAAACAGGCTAAAGACATCATGGACGCCGGCAAACTGGTGACCGATGAGCTGGTGATTGCCCTGGTAAAAGAGCGCATTGCTCAGGAAGATTGCCGCAACGGTTTCCTGCTCGACGGTTTCCCGCGCACCATTCCGCAGGCTGACGCCATGAAAGAAGCGGGCATCAAAGTGGATTACGTGCTTGAGTTCGATGTACCGGATGAGCTGATTGTTGACCGTATCATTGGCCGCCGCGTACACGCTGCATCTGGCCGCGTTTACCACGTCAAATTCAATCCGCCGAAAGTGGAAGGTAAAGACGACGTGACCGGCGAAGAGCTGACCACCCGTAAAGACGATCAGGAAGAAACCGTGCGTAAGCGCCTGGTGGAATACCATCAGATGACCGCGCCGCTGATCGGCTATTACCAGCAGGAAGCGCAGGCGGGCAACACCCAGTACGCGAAAGTTGACGGCACCAAAGCGGTCAGCGAAGTTCGCGCAGAACTGGAAAAAATCCTCGGTTAATTCCTCGCCGCATCATCCAGAGCCAGCGCTTTTCTTTCCCGAAGAAGGGAGTTGGCTCTCATATCAATAGATTTATCCTGCCAGCTTTTCAGCTACAATTATCAGCCATTTAGTCAGGTAAGGGCGGGTAATGCGTTTCGATAAAACAGGTATTTTACTGGTCAATCTCGGTACTCCGGATGCCCCGACGGCCCCGGCGGTTAAACGCTATCTACGCCAGTTCTTAAGCGACAAACGCGTTGTAGACACTTCTCCGCTGCTGTGGTGGCCGCTGCTGCGCGGTGTGATCCTGCCGCTGCGTTCGCCCCGCGTCGCCAAACTCTATCAATCGATCTGGATGGAAGAGGGCTCGCCGCTGCTGGTGTATAGCCGCCGCCAACAGCAGGCGCTATCGGCTCGCTTGCCCGATATTCCGGTGGTGCTGGGCATGAGCTACGGCAGACCGTCGCTGGATAGCGCTGTGGCGGAACTGGTGGAAAACGGCGTTACCAATATCATCGTGCTGCCGCTTTATCCGCAATATTCCTGTTCCACGGTGGCTGCCGTATGGGATGAGCTGGCGCGTATCCTCACGCTTTATCGCCGCATTCCGGGCGTGAATTTCATTCGCGACTATGCCGATCATCCGGCGTACATCAACGCGCTGGCGGGCACCGTGCGGCAATCCTTCGCGCAACACGGGGAACCGGATTTGCTGCTGATGTCCTATCACGGCATCCCGCAGCGATACGCCGATGAGGGCGACGACTATCCGCAGCGCTGCCGCGATACCACCCGCGAGCTGGTAGGCGCGCTGGAAATCGCACCGGAAAAAACCATGATGACCTTTCAGTCGCGCTTTGGCCGCGAGCCGTGGTTAACGCCGTACACCGACGAAACCCTGAAAATGTTGCCGGAAAAAGGCATCAAACATATTCAGGTGATGTGCCCGGGCTTTGCGGCGGACTGCCTGGAAACGCTGGAGGAGATCGCCGAGCAGAACCGCGAAATTTTCCTGGAAGCGGGCGGCGAGAAATATGAGTACATTCCGGCGCTGAACGACGATGCGGCACATATCGAAATGATGGTGCAACTGATCTCGCGCTATCGCTGATCGAGTTGCGTCAGCAGATACCGCGCCCCATCACGTAGCGCATCGTCAGCCGTTTTCATCATGCGCGAATAGTGCAGGAACGCATGTAACGTCCCCGGATACATTCGGTACTCACAAGGCTGACGGTGGGCCTGCAATGTGTGATACAGCGCCCGGCTATCATCAATCAGCGGGTCGTACTCCGCACTGGCGATAAAGCAAGGCGGTACGTCGCGAGCCAGATCGTTATTGAATATACAGTACCAGGGCGACTCCCGGTCCTGGTCAGTTCTCAGGTAAGCCTGCTCATAGGCGACCAAATCATTACGGGTTAATCCATCCCATTCCCCGCCATATAAACGTCGGCTGGCGGAATCCTGCAAGCCATAAAGGCCGTACCACAACAGCACGCTGGTTATCTTTCCATAACGAAGGCCGCGATCGCGTAGCCAGAGTGCGACAGATATCGCTAACAATGCCCCCGCTGAATCCCCGCCGAAGCTCATCTGAGACATATTGAGGGCGAACCGCTGGCCGTGACGATAAAAGAATTCGCAGACCGCGACGGTCTCCTCTATCGCCTGGGGATAATGTGCTTCCGGCGAGAGGGTATAGTCCACGCCAATCACCGCGCAGCGGGTGTAATGCGCCAGCAAACGCATGATCCGGTCATGCGTATCCAGATTGCCGAGTATAAATCCGCCGCCATGCAAGTAGATTAACGTGGCCGGGCTTTCGGGTTGTGGGTAATAAATGCGGGTATTCACAGAACCATAAGCGGTTGGCACAGATTGCGTCAGGGTATGCTGCATCGGCGGCGCATCCGCATTCCAGAATTGACGCTCCTGCTGATAATAGCGGCGCTGCACGGCGAGCGGCGAATCGCCAAGCCAGGGCGGCAAATCTGGCTGCTGATAAGCCACCACGGCGCGCATCTCATCGGAGATGCGTTCCAGAACCTGAATTTTGTTTTCCCGTTTCATGACATCCTCCTTGTGATTACGGGCTATTTTATGACCCGTGGGGTGGGAAACTGCGATCTGCGCCGTCACTATTGAACCTGCCCGGCAATGGCGGAGTGTGTTACCATTCTCCGCCTGATTAGCCACCGATCCACATCCCATGAAATTTCCCGGTAAACGTAAATCTAAACACTATTTTCCCGTCAGCCTGCGCGATCCGTTGCTGCTGCAACAGGCCCAGCCCGATAACGAAGCCAGCCCGTCATGGGTAGTGGGCATTGACCAGACGCTGGTGGATATCGAAGCGCGCGTCGATGATGCGTTTGTGGAACGTTATGGCTTAAGCCTTGGTCATTCGCTGGTGATTGAAGATGATGTAGCGGAAGCGCTTTATCAGGAACTGGTACGCGAAAACCTCATCACCCACCAGTTTGCCGGCGGCACCATCGGCAATACCATGCACAACTATTCGGTGCTGGCCGATGACCGTTCCGTGCTGCTGGGCGTGATGTGCAATAACATTACGCCGGGTAGCTACGCGTATCGCTATCTGTGCAACACGTCCAGCCGCACCGACCTGAACTATCTTCAGGGCGTGGACGGCGCAATTGGCCGCTGCTTTACGCTGATCAGCGAGCAGGGCGAACGTACTTTTGCCATCAGCCCTGGCCACATGAATCAACTGCGTCCGGAAAGCATTCCTGAAGCGGTGATCGCCGGGGCATCCGCGCTGGTACTGACCTCCTATCTGGTGCGCTGTAAGCCGGGCGAACCGATGCCGCAAGCCACCATGACCGCCATCGGTTACGCCAAAAAGCACAATGTGCCGGTGGTGTTGACCCTGGGCACCAAATACGTGATTGCCGATAACCCGCAATGGTGGCGTGACTTTCTGAAAGAGCACGTGTCGATTCTGGCGATGAACGAAGAAGAAGCGCTGGCGTTGACCGGGGAAAGCGATCCGCTGCTGGCGTCTAATAAGGCGCTGGACTGGGTCGATCTGGTGCTGTGTACTGCCGGACCGGTAGGCCTGTATATGGCCGGTTATACCGAGGAAGAGGCGAAGCGCAAAACCCAGCATCCCCTGCTGCCGGGGGCGATTGCCGAGTTCAACCAGTATGAGTTTAGCCGCGTGATGCGCTTGCAGGACTGCCAGCAGCCGCTGCGTATTTTCTCGCATATCGCGCCGTATATGGGCGGCCCGGAAAAAATCATGAACACCAATGGCGCAGGCGACGGCGCGCTGGCGGCATTGCTGCATGATATTACCGCCAATAACTACCATCGCAGCAACGTGCCGAACTCCAGCAAGCATAAATTTAACTGGCTGACCTACTCGTCGCTGGCCCAGGTGTGCAAATACGCCAACCGCGTGAGCTATCAGGTTTTAAACCAGCACTCCCCACGCCTGACGCGCGGCCTGCCGGAGCGTGAAGATAGCCTGGAAGAGGCATACTGGGAGCGGTAAGCGAGCGCCCAATAAAAAGGCGGGTCAGTGATGCTGACCCGCCTTTTTTATTGATGAAAGTGATTAACCGGAATTACCCCGTCACCGCCTCATCCAGCTGCGATTTACCCAACAGCGCCAGCATGGTGTTGGCGATTTCACGTTCGCCCATCACCACCTCATTAGCACCGCGTTCACTGATGTAGTCCACTTCATCATCGTAATGGGCGCGGGCGATAATCTCGATATCCGGGCATTTAGTGCGGGCGGTTGCCACGATCTCGCCCGCCTCGTAGCCGTTGGGAATGGTCAGCAGCAGCCAGCGTGCGCAGTCCAGATGCGCCAGGCTCAGGATCTCTTCGTTGGCGGCATTACCCAGAACAGCACGAATGCCGCGCGAGCGTAATTCATCTACCCGCGTGCGGGACGTTTCGACCACCACCAGCGGAATGCCTTGCTCCATCAGCTTCTCGCCCAGCAGGCTGCCGACGCGGCCATAGCCCACCAGCAGCGCATGGTTGCAAATATCCACCGGATGTTGCTGCTCTTCTTCCAGCGCCTCTTCAAGCGTCTGCTCTTCCAGGGTCTCGGTTTTATCGAGATATTTTTCAAGAATGGCGAACAGGATCGGGTTGAGCATAATCGACAGGATTGCCCCCGCCAGCACCAGATTCTGGCCCTCCTGCGGCAGCAGGTCGAGCGCCATGCCCAGGCCCGCCAGGATGAAAGCAAATTCGCCAATCTGCGCCAGGCTGGTAGAAATGGTTAATGCCGTGCGCTGCGAGTGACCAAACAACCGTACCAGGGCAAACGCCGCCAGTGATTTACCGAAGATAATGATGATAACCGTACCCAGCACCGCCAGCGGCTGCTGAATCAAAATCAGCGGGTCAAACAGCATGCCGACGGAAACAAAGAACAGCACCGCGAAGGCATCACGCAGCGGCAGCGTGTCGTGGGCGGCGCGATGGCTCAGTTCCGATTCGTTGAGCACCATCCCGGCGAAGAACGCGCCGAGGGCAAAGGAGACATCGAACAGTTCAACCGCACCAAAGGCAATGCCCAGCGCCAGCGCCAGCACCGACAGGGTAAACAGTTCGCGGGAACCGGTCGCCGCGCTGCGCGCCAGGATCCACGGTACGACGCGACGGCCTACCAGCATCATCAGGGCGATAAACGCCACCACTTTGCCGATGGTGATCCCCATATCCAGCGACAGAGAGGCCAGCCCGACGTTGCCTTTTTCCAGCATTCCTGCCACGGCGGGCAGCAACACCAGCGTCAATACCATCACCAAATCTTCGACAATCAGCCAGCCGATGGCGATTTGCCCGCGCTGGCTGTCGATTAACTGCCGTTCTTCAAGCGCCCGCAGCAGCACCACGGTACTGGCGGTGGAAAGACACAAACCAAACACGATGCCGGTCATAATTGACCAGCCAAGCGTCCAGGCAAGCCCCATCCCCAATAGCGTCGCCACCGCAATCTGCGCGATGGCGCCCGGGATGGCTATCGACTTTACCGCCATCAAATCCTTAATCGAGAAATGCAATCCCACGCCAAACATCAGCAGGATAACCCCAAGCTCCGCCAGCTCTGGCGCAAGTTTGGTGTCAGCCACAAAACCCGGCGTAAATGGCCCTGCTAAAACCCCAGCAAGCAAATATCCCACCAGCGGTGATATACGTAACCTGTTGGCCAGCATGCCCAGCAAAAAAGCGAGCACGAGGCCGCCGACAATGGTGGTGATAAGCGGGGTGGCGTGATGCATTCCGTCTCCTTTCGTATTCAGTGGCTCCCGACCTGGTTAAAACCAAGCCTCCTGTAAATAGTTTATGACAATTTCATACGTCTCGTTTATGAATAATTGTTGAATTTTGAAGAAAAATGGCATTTGGACGAGAAAACAGCACCAGAGAGTGGATTTCCGTCTTTATTGAGCATAAAGCGTGAGGATATGCGGGGTACAGCAGCGGCCAAAACAGGGCTTTGGCCGCATAACGTTACGCTTTGCGGCGTGTATCCGGCAGGAATACCGTCAGTATCCCCAAAAGCGGCAGGAAAGCGCAGATTTTATAAACCAGAAAAATACTGGTCTGGTCAGCGACGAAGCCAAGCACCGCTGCGCCAAGCCCTCCCATGCCGAAGGCGAAGCCGAAGAACAGCCCGGAAACCATGCCAATGCGCCCTGGCATCAGTTCCTGGGCATACACCAGAATGGCCGAAAACGCCGAGGCCAGAATGAAGCCGATGATGCCCGTTAATACTCCCGTCCACCATAAGTTTGCGTAAGGCAGGATCAGTGTAAAGGGCGCGACGCCGAGGATGGAACCCCAGATGACCAGTTTGCGACCAATCTTATCGCCCACTGGCCCGCCGATGACGGTGCCCGCCGCCACGGCGAACAAAAAGCCAAACAGGTGAAGCTGGGCGCTTTGCACCGACAGGCTGAACTTCTCCATCAGATAGAAGGTGAAGTAGCTGCTGATACTCGCCATATAAAAGTACTTCGAGAAAATCAGGATCAGCAGCACGCTAATCGCCTGAATCACCTGCGGGCGCGGCAGCGGATTTTCGATTTTCACCGCCGGGCGGCTTTTTGCCAGCCGATGCTGCGCGGCATACCAGCGGCTCACCTGCGCCAGCACCACAATCGCCAGCAGCGCGGCCAGCACAAACCAGCCCACATTGCCTTTGCCATAAGGCGCGATAATGATGGCCGCCAGCAGCGGGCCGAGAGAGCTGCCGAAGTTGCCGCCAACCTGGAACAGTGATTGAGCCAGGCCATGACGACCGCCGGAGGCCATACGCGCCACGCGCGAGGATTCCGGGTGGAACACCGACGAGCCGGTGCCGACCAGCGCCGCCGCCAGCAGGACCATCGGGAAACTGCCCGCCATCGCCAGCAGCACCAGCCCGCACAGGGTAAAGCACATACCAATCGGCAGCGACCAGGGCATCGGGTATTTATCGGTATAGTGACCGACCACCGGTTGCAGTAGCGACGAAGTGAGCTGGAAGGTCAGGGTTATCATGCCGATCTGCACAAAGCTCAGGGTAAATTCAGCCTGCAATAGCGGATACAGCGCCAGGATCAGCGACTGGATCATATCGTTTAATAAATGTGAAAGGCTGATTGCGCCTAAAATGCCGAACGACGTGCGGCTTTTTGGCGGCAAAGCCGGTTGCCCGGTTATCGACTGGGTTTGTTCACTCATGCCATAGATTCCAAAAATAACGGTTTTATTATTTGCGGATAACGCAGGTAATTATCCGTGAGGAGAATAGTTACCTTGCTAACATACAGCGCATCCCGGAACGAGGAAAGTCGCAAATCTGAAAAGGAAGTGGTATAGGGTGGCTTACCGCTATACTTTTTGCGTAAAAGTAATTTTAAAGGGAGCTTTGACATGGGGTTAGCCAAATCTGGCCTGGCACTGACATTGTTTATGGCCTTCGGGATGCTGAGCGCGCCCGCGCAGGCATACCAGCAAGATAAAACGTATAAAATCACCATCCTTCATACCAACGATCACCACGGCCATTTCTGGCGTAACGAATACGGCGAATATGGACTCGCCGCGCAGAAAACGCTGGTGGACAGCATTCGGCAGCAGGTCGCCGAACAGGGTGGCAGCGTGCTGTTACTTTCCGGCGGCGATATCAATACCGGAGTGCCGGAATCCGATTTACAGGACGCCGAGCCTGATTTCCGCGGGATGAATCTGATTGGCTACGACGCGATGGCCGTCGGCAATCATGAATTTGATAATCCGCTTACCGTTTTACGCCAGCAGGAAAAGTGGGCCAAATTCCCGTTCCTTTCCGCCAATATTTACCAGAAAAGCACCGGTGAACGGCTGTTTAAACCCTGGGCGCTGTTTAAGCGTCAGGATTTAAACATTGCGGTCATCGGCCTGACCACCGACGACACCGCGAAAATCGGCAATCCGGAATTCTTCACCGATATCGAATTCCGCAAACCGGCGGACGAAGCGAAGCTGGTGATCCAGGAATTACAGCAAACCGAAAAGCCGGATGTGATTATCGCCACTACCCATATGGGGCACTACGATAACGGCGAACACGGCTCCAACGCGCCGGGTGATGTGGAAATGGCGCGCAGCCTGCCGACAGGCGCGCTGGCAATGATTGTCGGCGGCCATTCGCAAAATCCGGTGTGTATGGCGGCGGAAAATAAAAAACAGCAGGACTACGTGCCGGGTACGCCGTGCGCGCCGGATCGCCAGAACGGCATCTGGATTGTACAGGCCCACGAATGGGGCAAATACGTAGGCCGCGCGGATTTTGAATTCCGCAACGGCGAGATGAAGCTGGTGAATTATCAGCTGATCCCGGTGAACCTGAAGAAAAAAGTCACCTGGGACAACGGCAAAAGCGAGCGCATTCTTTACACCCCGGAAATCGCCGAGAACCAGAAAATGCTCTCGCTGCTGTCGCCGTTCCAGAGCAAGGGCAAGGCGCAGCTTGAGGTGAACATTGGCAACGTCAACGGGCACCTGGAAGGAGACCGTAGCAAAGTTCGCTTTGTACAGACCAACCTCGGCCACCTGATCCTGGCGGCGCAGATGGCGCGTACCGAGGCTGACTTCGCGGTGATGAGCGGCGGTGGTATCCGCGACTCGATTGAGGCGGGCGACATTACCTATAAAGATGTGCTCAAGGTCCAGCCTTTCGGCAATACTCTGGTATATATCGATATGCCGGGCAAAGCCGTAGTGGAATATCTCACCGCCGTGGCGCAGAAAAAGCCGGATTCCGGGGCTTACCCGCAGTTTGCCAACGTGAGTTTTAGCGCCTCGGGCGGCACCCTGAGCGACTTGAAAATCAAAGGCGAGCCAGTGGATCCGAATAAAACCTACCGCATGGCGACGCTGAGCTTTAACGCCACGGGCGGCGACGGCTATCCACAAATCGATAACCAGCCGGGCTATGTGAATACCGGATTTATTGATGCGGAAGTGCTGAAGCAGTACATCCAACAGAACTCGCCGCTGGATGTGAATACTTACGAACCGAAAGGCGAAGTGAGCTGGAAATAGGGCTCAGCGAACCGGGGCGATGCAGCCCCGGTTTTTTTATGGGCGCTAATCGCGACGGGCGATATCCGCAAAGGTAGCGTTGAGTAGCGACGCCAGATCCCCGGCAGCCAGTTCGATATCCAGGCCGCGCTTGCCGCCGGAAATATAAATGCTCGGGAAATCCTGCGCGGGCGCGTCAATCAGCGTCGGCAGGCGTTTTTTCTGGCCTAACGGGCTGATGCCACCCACCAGATATCCGGTGGTGCGCTGCGCCACCATCGGGTCGGCCATATCCACTTTCTTGGCACCCAACGCTTTGGCAACTTTTTTCAAATCCAGCTGCGTGGCCACCGGGGTAACCGCCACCGCCAGCTGCTTGCCGTCGCCGTTCATTGATACCAACAGCGTTTTATAGACCTGGTCGGCATTGAGCCCCAGTTTGCGCACCGCCTCGTCGCCAAAATTGGTGTCGTGGGGATCGTGATCGTAGGCGTGAATTTTGAAAGGAATTTTGTTTTTTTCGAGCAGTTTGACCGCGGGTGTCATGGTAATTACCTGATTGTGGTTCAGTCATCAGAAAAGGTTAAAAGCTAAGGCAGCGGAAAAATAGAACAAAATTGCGCATCCGCTACGGGTTCTTCAGCAGGGCCGGCACATTGCCTTCGCCATACAGGTGCAGCGCGCCCACCGCCACCACGTAACGGCCTGGCGGGAGGTTATGAAGAAATTCGCACCATGCCTGGTTGCGCTGATGCATCAGCACGTCATAAAGATCGTGCGCGAAAGTATTGGGCAGAGAGACGTGGCTGTCGCGTGGCGGGTTACCGAGCCACCAGCCAATCATTAACTGCAACAGCCGTGCATTGGTGTGCCAGTGGGTGAGGGTGTCCTGCAGCAAACCCAGCCCCTGTTCAGGCAGCTGGCGCAGCAGGGCAATCTGGCTGTCTGCGCCTTCAAGCTCCATTACCCGGGTGTTATTGGCCTGAGCGGCCTGCAACAGCTGATAGTCGATGCCGTATTCCGGGCGCAGCCCGAGGCTTTGCGCCTGATGGGCCTGTAACATTAACGCCACCTGCCAGGCCGGCTGATGATCCAGACGCGCGAGGGGAATCGACAGCTCGCTGGCGATTTTTTCAATTTGCTCAAGGCTGGACGCATCCAGACGCTCAGCCAGCGGGCATTCAGACTGATCAAAGCCGAACGGCGAACCGCCTTCGCGGATATCCGCTTCGACGATCAAGGCATCGGCGCGACGCACCTTATCAACCAGGCGTGCTGAAAGCGGCGACATATCCCTGGTGCCCATATGGATGCTGCCGACCAGGTGAAGATAGCGTTTTCCGGGCAGCGTTATGTCGATGGCGGGCCAGGGATTGACGGGAGAAAAGCTCCCCAGCAGTGCGCGCAGACGATCGAACAAGCCCATAAATGCGTTCCCGGTAAAAGAACTCATGCTAACGCGCTGAACAGAAAGGTGCAAATAAGCCCGGGAAAGGCTCCCGGGCGAATCATCAGGCTTTGGGTTTAAAGCGCAACAAGCGGTTGGCGTTGCTGACCACGGTAATCGACGACAGCGCCATCGCCGCGCCGGCTACCACCGGGTTTAACAGCGTCCCGGTCAGCGGCCACAGAATACCGGCGGCAATCGGGATGCCCAGGGTGTTGTAGATAAACGCGCCCAGCAGGTTTTGCTTCATATTGCGCAGCGTGGCTTTGGAAATCGCCAGCGCATCGGCGACGCCCATCAGGCTATGGCGCATCAGCGTGATGGCGGCGGTTTCAATCGCCACGTCGCTGCCGCCGCCCATAGCGATACCCACATCCGCCTGGGCCAGCGCAGGGGCGTCGTTAATTCCATCGCCGACCATCGCGACCTGACGGCCTTCGCGTTGCAGTTTGGCAATCGCCTCCGCTTTGCCATCCGGCAGCACGCCCGCAATCACCTCATCAATACCCGCTTCTCTGGCGATGGCCTGAGCGGTGATGGCGTTATCGCCGGTTAACATCACCAGCCGGTAGCCCTCGCGATGCAGACGGGCCAGCGCGTCGCGGCTGTCTTCGCGCAGCGGATCGCGGATCGCCAGCAGCGCAGCGGCCTTACCGTCAATGGCGAGCAGCACCGGCGTCGCGCCTTGCTGGGCCTGGCGTTCAATTTCCGCATCCAGCTCACGGGTATCGACCTGCTGTTCATGCAGCAGCGCCTGGTTACCCAGCAACAGGGAATGGCCTTCGGTTTCGCCGCTGACGCCCAGCCCGCGCAGGGTTCGGAATCCGTTCACCGGCGGCAGCGACATCGACTCCGCTTTATCGAGGATGGCGCGCGCCAGCGGATGGCTGGAACCCTGTTCCAGCGCGGCGGCCAGACGCACTGCCTGCTGCTCGTCAACGCCCCCGGACGTCACCACGGCAACCACCTGCGGTTTGCCTTCGGTCAGCGTGCCGGTTTTATCGAACACCACCGTGTCGAGGGTGCTGGCGCGTTGCAGCGCATCGGCATCACGCACCAGCGCGCCAAACTCGGCGGCGCGGCCTACACCGGAGATAATCGACATCGGCGTGGCCAGGCCTAGCGCGCAAGGACAGGCGATAATCAGTACCGTGGTGGTGATCACCAGGGTATACACGATTTGCGGTGCCGGGCCGAAGAAGTACCAGATAGCGCCGCTGAGCAGCGCAATCAGCACCACGACCGGGACAAACACCGCGGAGATGCGGTCGGCGAGTTTGCCGATTTCCGGCTTACTGCTCTGGGCCTGGCGCACCATGCGAATAATGCGCGACAGAGTGGTATGGTTGCCGACGGCGCTGGCGCGGAACAAGACGCTGCCATCCTGCACCACGGTCCCGGCGTGGACGCTTTCGCTGACGCCTTTTTGCTGCGGTATCGGCTCGCCGGTCAGCATCGCTTCATCAAGCCAGGCTTCACCCTCGGTGATTTCGCCATCGACCGGAACGCGATCGCCGGTAGTCAGGCGCAGCGTCATGCCAGGCTGCACTTCCGCCAGTGGCAGCGTTTGCTCGCCGTTTTCGGTGACCACGCGCGCGGTGGGCGGTGTGAGATCAAGCAGCCGTTCCAGCGCTTTTGACGACCGCTGGCGCGCCCTGGCTTCCAGCATATGGCCGAGGTTAATCAAGCCGATAATCATGGCGCTGGCTTCGTAGTAAAGATGGCGTGCTTCCATCGGGAACCACTGCGGCCACAGGTTGACGCTCATCGAAAACAGCCAGGCGGCCCCGGTGCCGAGTGCCACCAGGGTATCCATGGTGGCGGTGCCGTTCATCAGGCTTTTCCAGGCGCTGCGGTAAAAGTGGCCGCCCGCGAAAATCATCACGCCCAGGGTGATCGCGCCGATAACCAGCCACAATGAGCGGTTATCCTCGGTGACCATCATATTGTCGCCGAACATGCCCCAGATCATCACCGGTACGCCCACGGCCAGCGCGAGGGCGGATTGCCAGCGAAAGCGTTTCATTGCCGCCTGGGCGGTTTGCTGCTGGCGCTCGCGGCGCTCGTTATCATCTTCAATCGCTTCAGCGCCGTATCCGGCTTTCTCAACCGCGCTGATTAACTCGCTTGCGGAAGCGCTACCCATCACTAACGCGGTGCGCTCCGCAAGATTCACCCGTGCCTGGGTCACGCCGGGCACGCCTGACAGCGCGTTTTGCACCCGGCTTACGCAACTGGCGCAGCTCATGCCGTCGATCAGCAGCTGTTGGCTGTCATCGTACGACGCGTCTGCCGGAAGCGAGGTAGGCGCCGCTGTCAGTGCTTCCGACGGGATTGATGACTCTGCCAGCGGATCAGCCTTTGGGTGGCTTAACTCCGCCCCGTATCCGGCTTCTTTTATGGTGTCGATTAACGCCTCGGCAGACGCGCTGCCGGTGACCTGAGCGGAAGTAATGGTGACTTCAGCGGTGTCAACATCAGGGCGTTTTTCCAGACTTTCTTTTACTCGTTTAACGCAATGGCCGCAGGACAGACCATCCAGGGTGAGATCAATCGTATGAGACATGGTGAAACTCCTTCTCGGTGAGCCAAAGCTGATTGGCTTTGGTGACGTTATAGAAGGGTAAACCTTCCATCAAGGGGAAGGTCAAGGGGGATCGTTTAGAAGCGAAAAACTATTGGATAGTGTCCACGAATACATTGCCCGGAAAGCAAAGTTGATATTAATCAGAGCGCATAAGAAAAGTTAAATTCAAGATAAATTTTTTTTATCAAAACCTATTTATGGCTGAAGACGGATTTTATTACGGCATGGAAGGCCGGCTGCAACGAGAGCTTCAAAAATACTTATTCCTCATTCAGTACCAGGCCTTGCTTCGGATGACACAGGTGACGTTATGTATTATGAGAGCGCTTTATGAGAATCCCCAAAACAGCGCGTTTAAGGTCATTAACGGATATTCCAGCGATAAACGCCGAAAAATGCCTGGCGAAAACGTGGTTTGATCAGCAAAGCATTCGCCAGCCCGGACGAAACGTTTATGAGCACAGTGTCATTGTTGGCAGCATTGCTCGGGAATTAATCCTTCGTTTCCCTCCGGCGCTGCGCAACACACTTTTTTTACCAGGCAGCGCACTGGTGGCTGCTTGTCACGACGTAGGAAAGCTCTCTCCAACATTTTATCTGCGCCTCCATATTGCACTTAATCTCCCTGTTACCTCACTGGAGCACGCCTTATTAACAGCGCTCGGCCTGAGCCCTCATCCTGACCAGATCCGTAACGTTGAGTCTCGCTGGAGCGGTCACCCCGGCATCAGCGCGTTGACCATTATGGCGATTACTGGCGATAAACAACTGAGCACTATTGTTGGGCAACATCATGGATGTCGAGCCACGGGCTTATCGGGGAATGCGCATGGGGAAATATTTGGCGGAGTAGTCTGGCAACAGGAGCGGCAGCGACTGGTGCAATCGCTACAGCGAATCTTTGGTGACGTATGGCCAGAAAACCTCTCATCGGGGCAACGCCTGCTGTTGGCTGGATTGACATCGGTGGCGGATTGGATTGGTTCTGGCCCGAAGTTCGACGACCCGACCGTCGACTGGCGGGAACCGCTCGTCGCTGCGCTGGAAGACGCCGGGCAAAATCCGCCACAGTTTGTGCCTGATCTGGAGTTCGGTGATTTATTTCATAATGCCAGCGGAGAGCCTTATCACCCTGACGAAGCGCAAACGCTGTTACATGCGACAGTGACCGGGCCAGGTATATATGTGCTGGAAGCGCCGATGGGTATGGGTAAAACAGAAGCGGCGCTGTACGCGGCGTATAAAATGCTGACGGCGGGCGAGGCGCGTGGCGTCTATTTCGCACTGCCGACGCAATTAACATCAGACAAAATTCATCAGCGCTTTGGTGCATATCTTGAATCAATTCTTGCGGCGGACAGCCCGCATCGTCAGGCGTTACTACTGCACGGTAAAGCATATTTGCATCAGGAAATGGGCGAAGAGGGTAAGCCCGGTGGTAGTTGGTTTACGTCAGGCAAGCGCGGGCTGCTGGCACCGTTTGCTGTTGGAACGCTGGACCAGGCTCTTTTAGCCGCCATGAATGTAAAACATGGCTTCGTACGCGCGTTCGGCCTGGCGGGCAAAGTGGTTATTCTGGATGAGATCCACAGCTACGACGCTTATACCGGAGTCATCGTTCAACGTCTGGTCGACATTCTGCGCGAGTTACGCTGTACAGTAATTATTCTTAGCGCCACGCTGACGCAAAGCCGACGCGAATCTCTGTTGAACAGCGGCCCCGGCGGACATAACACGCAGGCGTATCCTTTAATCAGCGCGCAAGCATACGGTAAACCTGATGTCGAAAGCCTGCCGTTAACTCCTCCTCCATCAAAACGGGTAGCGTTGGCCTTTTCTCAGACCGACGCCGCCATTGAAGAAGCGTTATGTCGCGCCGAGTTGGGGCAGCAAATCCTGTGGATTGAAAATACCGTAAACGATGCGCAAAACCTCTATGCCCGTCTCGCTGCGCGCTGCGCTGATATGGGGCTGGAATGCGGCCTGTTGCACTCGCGTTTTACCTCATGCGACCGGAATCAGAATGAGTCTCGCTGGGTCAGTCTTTACGGCAAAGAGGGCTGGGCAGAAAGAGTTGATAAAGGACGCGTGTTGATTGGTACACAAGTTCTTGAACAATCGATCGATATTGATGCCGATTTTCTGATCGCGCGTTTTGCTCCCACCGATATGTTGATGCAACGCCTCGGGCGTCTTTGGCGTCATGCACAAACGCCGCGCCCGGTTGGGGCGCGCTGCGAGGCATGGCTTTTAGCGCCTGAATGTTTTCCTGCACAGACCGATCCTTACCGGACATTTGCATCAAGCGCCTGGGTTTATGCCCCTTATTTATTGTGCCGCGCTCTTGAGGTCTGGCGGGAACGCGACGTTGTGGCGATCCCTACGGATATCCGTCCGATGCTGGAGGCAACTTACGCTGACCGGTCAGAGGAGGGAACCATGAAACAATGGAAAGATGAATTACTCAACGGAAAAAAAATGCGTTCAGGTTCCAGGCTGGGTGTGAACGCGCTGCAACAACTGGCGCGTCTGACGCTTTCCAGCGATGCGCAAACGCTGCCGGAAAGCAAAGCGCAGACGCGTTATAGCGAACAGGACGATCGCGCTTTTCTGCTGTTACAGGCGGTGGAATGCGATAAACACGCCAAAGTCACTCGAGTACAGTTACTGAACGGAGACTGGCTGGCGATCCCATGGCAGCGTAAACAGCTGAATGAACCTGAATGGCGTGAACTGGCGCTGCGGCTGGAAAATCAGCGAGTCTCGTTACGGTCATTTAAGTTTCCCCAAAAAGATGAAAGCGATCGGTTATGGAAACAGGGGCTGGAGCATCTCTTCTACGCCGGAAATCCGGCTCTGGAGGAATTGCCTGAAGTAATGGTGGCTATCGTTGAGGCATCAGGTGATTTACGTGGAGTAGACGGAGCGTTTCGAACCACGGCATATCGCTACAACTACCGGAGCGATAGGGGTTTAGGAATAACAAAGAAGGAGTGTTAGATGGAGGAGTCAGTTAACCGCTTTAATTTAATTGATGAGCCATGGATACCGGTGGCGGACGTTGGGCGCGTCAGCCTGAAGCGACTGTTCAGCGATGCAGAATTACGGGCGCTGGGCGGCAACGCTGCACAGAAAATCGCCCTGATAAAACTGTTTCAGGCTATTTGCCAGGCCGCAGCCACACCACAAGATGATATGCAATGGCAGACTCTTGGACCAAATGGCCTGTGTAGCGAGGTGCTGTCATATCTGGAGCGATGGCGCGATCGTTTCTGGCTCTATGGAGATAAACCCTTTCTGCAGATGCCTGCCATAGCGCGTGCGGAGCTGAAATCATATGGTGTCGTCTTGCCGGAAATCTCCACTGGCAATACCACAGTACTTACGCAGAGCCAGAGTGAAAAAATGCTGGACGATGGGGATAAAGCGCTATTGCTCGTCGTGCAAATGAGTATGGCATTGGGAGGGAAAAAAACCGACAACAGCGTGGTACTGACGCCAGGCTATCGCGGAAAAACCAATGATAAAGGCAAACCTGCAACGGGAAAGCCAGGTCCGGCGCTGGCGTTTATGGGGTTGATGCACAGCTTTTGTATAGGTACAACGCTGGCGGAAACCTGCTGGTTAAATCTATTTACCGCTGAAAACATCGCTGCATTAACCCAGTATCCATCCGGTCTGGGAACGGCTCCGTGGGAGCGCATGCCGGAAGGGGAAGATTGCGCCACTGCGCGCGAACTGAAGCAAAGCCTGATGGGGCGACTGGTGCCGGTTAGTCGTTTTTGCCTGCTGGCGCAAAACGGTCTGCACTACAGCGAAGGCATCAGCCACAGCAACTACAAAGAAGGGCTTTATGACCCTTCGACGCTGGTCAACAAAAAGGGTAAAGAGCTGAAAATGCAATGGGTCGATCCCGCCCGGCGACCCTGGCGTGAACTGCCTGCGCTGCTCTCTTTTATTAATGCTGAAAAACAGTCGGAGTATGAATGCGAGCAACTGCATGCTGGCATTGTAAAAGCACAGCTGGCAGTGGGTGAATTTGGCATTTGGTGTGGTGGGCTGCGGGTAAGTAGTAATGCGGGAGAACAATATGTTTCTGGTGCTGATGATGCGGTGGAGTCTACGTTTTGGCTCGATTCGGCAGTATTTAGCACGGTCTGGTTCAACCATTTTAATGCCGAGATGGAGGAGTTAGATAAGCTGGCCAGACGGTTATATGGCTGCGTCAGCGCGTGGTGTAGGGAAATGAAGTTGGAACCAAAAGATATTGCGGCACAAGCCACTGAAATGTTCTGGCAACTTTGCGAAAAACAAGCTCAGGCGCTGTTGGACGGTTCTGGCGATCCGGTCTCTCGCGCTCAGCTTCGTAAGCGTTTTGCAGGATATATCCATCAGGTATTCAACCATTATTGCCCGCGTGATACAGCCCGTCAGATGGAGGCATGGGCGAAAACCCGACCTAACACAGCAGACTATTCAAGGACCGTGTTATCTGAGAAGGAGAGCGTATGAGCACGACCGCGGAACCTATCAATCGTAATAAAAAATTTATCGATCACTTATTTAAACGTTGCCAGGAAGACAAAGGTTTCGCCGCAAGGTTGCGGCGCGCCAATAATCCGGCAACGGAATATCAGAGCTGGGAGGTTCTGGGCGCTTTTGGCGTCGATCTTGAGAAAAAGCATGAACGCCAGGCTTATGCCACGGTAGCTGCCGCGTTGGCAAACAGTCGTGCCCAGCAAAATGGTTCGCTGACGCTCGGAAAAGCCATTGCAATGAGCTTTCCAGATGGCAATGAAGACAAACAGGCCATAGCCCGACTGCGTCGACTGTTAGCCTGTGATTCCATCCCGGAAACCTGCCTGGTTTTACGACCATTACTGTCGCTGATCCAAAGCCGTGTCACACAAGCGCTGGATTATGAGCAATTGCTTGGCGATCTCTTGTGGTTCGGCGAGCGCACCCGGGCGCGTTGGGCGCAGCAATTCTATGCCCGGTCGGAGCAGAAGGAAGATAACCTATGACGCTCTACATTAGTGCGCTGAACCTCGACGCCAGAGCGCATCGACGACTTAATATCACTGACAATTACAGCCTGCACCGGGTGGTATACAGTCTGTTTGACGATGTGCGAAGCGAGCAACAAAAACAACGTTCAGTCGCCAGCGGCATCCAGTGGGTGGATAAAGGCGGCGATATGCGCGGGCGTAGAATTCTAATCATGGCGGACCGCGCGCCCGGGGAGCCTGAAGCTGGCGAGCTGGAAACAAAAATCCTGTCAGAAACCTTTCTTACGCATCCGTACTATCGCTTTTCCATTTGCCTGAATCCGACGCGACGCAATAAACATACCGGTAAACAAATACCGGTGATCGGTCGGGAAGCCATCTGCGCATGGTTTTGTCAACGAGCAGCCGGATGGGGATTTGATGTCCAACCGGGCCAGGTGCAAACAGAAAGCATCAACGTACAACAGATGAAAATAGCGGCAGGCAAAATCATCACGCTTCAGCAGGCCACATTAAGCGGGCGTCTGACCGTCACGCACCCGGAAATCTTTAAAAATAGCTTTATGCATGGCATTGGCCGAGGCCGCGCTTTTGGCTGTGGATTACTGCAAATTGTTCCTCTCCCCGAAATCACTTTTTTTGAATAAGACAAGGAATGCACAATGAAAAATTTAAAAAACACCCGTATCGAATTCCATATTCTGCAATCTTTCCCGGTTACTTGTTTAAACCGCGATGACGTCGGTGCGCCGAAAAGCGCGGTCGTTGGCGGAGTCACTCGCGCACGCGTCAGCTCGCAATGCTGGAAACGTCAGGTGCGCATGGCATTACCTGAATTTGGCGTCAGGCTTGGCATCAGAACCAAAAAAGTTAAAGAACTGTTAGAACCAGAATGTATCGCGCTGGGGGCGAGCGAAGATCAGGCGCAGACGTGCGCCCTAAAAATTGCAGAACTGTTAAGCGACGATACGCTGCTGTTTATCAGCAATGCAGAGGCCGCTGCTTTCGCTGCATATGCGCAAGAGAAAGCCTTCGACGCCGCCGCGATTAAAGATAAAGAACTGGCGAAGGTTGCCAAAAAAAATCTCAATGCAAATCTGGATGCATTGGATATTGCATTGTTTGGTCGCATGGTCGCCAAAGCGGCGGAAATGAATGTAGAAGCGGCGGCCTCGTTCAGCCATGCGATTTCTACGCACAAGGTCAGCAACGAAGTCGAGTTTTTCACCGCGTTAGATGATAAGCAGCAGGAGCCGGGATCGGCCCATATGGGCAGCCTGGAATTTAATGCCGCCACTTACTATCGCTATATCAGTCTTGACTTAGGCCAACTAGCGCAGACGCTTGGGCAAGATGATGAACCTGCCAGCGTAGAGCAGCTACAGCAGGCGGTTGCTGCTTTCACCAAGGCGCTATATGTAGCGCTGCCAGCCGCGCGACAGACCACACAGTCGGGCGCGAGCCCCTGGGAATTCGCGCGTGTGCTGGTACGTCAGGGGCAGCGTTTACAGGTGCCATTTGAAACTGCGGTTAAATGGAAAGAAGGCGGTTATTTGCAGTCCAGTATTGATGAACTGAATCACTATCTGGGTAAAAAAGAGAAACTCAGTGGCTCATTGTTTGGCAAACAGGGTGATTACCGTTGGGGCGATGATGAAAATTATTCTATCGACAACCTGATCCACGATTTGCAAAGCCATCTGGAGTAAACGATGAACGAGCGTTATCTGCTCCTCTGGCTCGAGGGGCCATTGCAAAGCTGGGGGCATGATTCCCGCTTTGGTCGTCGGGATACGCTGCCGTTTCCCACTATGTCTGGCGTATGCGGCATCCTTTGCGCTGCGCTGGGGGCTGGCGGTGAACAGCGCCAATTACTGACAAAATTGACTGGCGGACATTGGCAAACGCGGGCTTTTGCCCGCATGGATGAGCGTTATACGTTGCCGCCGTTGCGTGATTTTCAGATGGTCGGTAATGGTTATGATGAGAGCGATCCCTGGCAACTATTACTGATTCCAAAAACCAGCGAGGGCAAAAAAGCGGTAGGTGGCGGAACCAAAATGACCTATCGCTACTATCTTCAGGACTGCGCTTTTGCCGTAAGCATCGGTATGGAGGCTGAACTGGCGCAACGGCTTAATGATGCACTGTCTGCACCAGTCTGGGAGCTATCGCTCGGGCGAAAAAACTGTGCACCTACGGAATTTATTGGGCAGGGAATTTATGACAACGAAGCTTCTGCCTGGTTGCGTAGTGAACAACTGGCGGCAGAGAAGAAGCGCCTACGTAGTTTTGATGTGTTGCCCGGAGCGGATGGAGAAAACGGTGAAGTGTTGACGCTAAATGATGTCCCTATACAGTTTGGCGTGGATAAACGTTATCGCGACCGTCAAGTAACAATTATTCCGGTATAGGGAGTTTTTATGGCTAACGGACAGCGGCTATTTGTTAAAATTACCCGTGAATCGCTGCCTCAGGTAAAAGATAAATATCCATTTATTTACCTGGAGCGCGGAAGACTGGAAATTGATGGCAGTAGTCTCAAATGGCTCGATTCGGAAGGCAACGTGGTTCGTTTGCCCGTTGCCACAATAAACACGCTGCTACTTGGGCCAGGAACATCTATTACTCATGAGGCGGTTAAAACCGCCTCTGCAGCCAATTGTTCGTTATGTTGGGTCGGAGAAGATAGTTTGTTGTTTTACGCCGCTGGATTCCAGCCCACGGCAGACAGTCGTAACCTTCGACGTCAAATGGAATTGGCTTGTGATAAAAAGCGTTCGCTTGAGGTGGCACGCGCTATGTTTGCCAGGCGTTTTCCGGATGCTGAGTTGAATAATAAAAGCCTTAAGGAAATGATGGGCATGGAGGGTAGCCGGGTACGCGCGTTATATCAGGAAAAAGCGCAACAATATGGTGTCGGCTGGAAAGGCCGCCAGTTTACGCCGAATAAATTCGATCTGAGCGATACTACCAATCAAATTCTTACCTCCGCGAACGCCGCGCTCTATGGCATTTTGTGTTCCGCTGTTCATGCCATGGGCTACTCCCCACATGTCGGTTTTATTCACACCGGCTCGCCATTACCGTTTATTTATGATCTGGCCGATCTTTATAAGGCGGAGCTGAGTATTGATTTGGCATTTGCGCTGAATAAGGAGATGGCGGGGCAATATAACAAGCATCTGCTAGCGAAACGTTTTCGTGAACGGGTTATTGCAATGGATCTGCTTACCATTGTGGCGCGAGATATTACGCAATTGCTGGGTGAGAATAAAAAATGATTGTCGTGGTCGCTAACAATCTACCGCCCGCAGTCCGTGGGCGGATGAAGTTGTGGTTTGTTGAACCGCGGGCAAACGTTTATGTTTCCGGCGTCAAAGATGCAGTAGCTAATCACGTAGTGGATTATTTATTAAGTCATTGCTCCGCCGAAGCCGGAGGAATTATTTTTAAAAGCCTGCCATGCCCGCCTGGCTATGAAATTCGCACTATCGGATTACCTGATAAAAAACTTTGCGAAATATCCGGTCTACAACTGGTGATTGAAAAAATACTGGAGAGTAATTAACGCTATATCACAATCTATAGATTGTGATTGCCGTTCTTTAACAATATATTGGGGTCTTCTCCACGTACGTGGAGGTGTTTCCGATTTCAGGCGCGCAATGTCAGCCTTGCGGAAGTCTTCTCCACGTACGTGGAGGTGTTTCTCCGGCGTTTTTCACGCACGCCAGGTTTATTGAGTCTTCTCCACGTACGTGGAGGTGTTTCCGGCGTTGAAGTCGTGCTGTGGTCTGAAATCCAGTCTTCTCCACGTACGTGGAGGTGTTTCTGAAAATTCCTGCTTGCGCGGTGCGCCAAACGCGTCTTCTCCACGTACGTGGAGGTGTTTCCGGAGTATTCCCCGTTACCCACGGTTAGCGGAAGTCTTCTCCACGTACGTGGAGGTGTTTCCGGATAAGCAAGGCTACCAGCAGCTACCTATGGGTCTTCTCCACGTACGTGGAGGTGTTTCCCGCACGCTGTTCGTTCACCCATGCGTCCGTGTGTCTTCTCCACGTACGTGGAGGTGTTTCTCAGGATACGCGGCAGGTGATCAACAGCGCCTAGTCTTCTCCACGTACGTGGAGGTGTTTCCACGGTGCATGGCATCTTCCCGAAAGGCCAGAAGTCTTCTCCACGTACGTGGAGGTGTTTCTCCTGGCTGGTGTGCAACAGCGACAGGTGGAAGGTCTTCTCCACGTACGTGGAGGTGTTTCCGCGCTCGTCATCATCGATCACAAACAGGCGATGTCTTCTCCACGTACGTGGAGGCGTTTCTAACGGCATTGCGTCTAACGCAGTGCAACTTCAGTCTTCTCCACGTACGTGGAGGTGTTTCTCATGCCCACGCTGATGCGGTGCATGTGTTTTGGTCTTCTCCACGTACGTGGAGGTGTTTCCGGCGATGATTTCACGAGGTCCGGGCAGCCGAAGTCTTCTCCACGTACGTGGAGGTGTTTCTCTGGCAGTGATTACCTCTGACGATTTGAACGGGTCTTCTCCACGTACGTGGAGGTGTTTCTCTGGCAGCTTGAGCAGGGCTAGCAGTGGCAGAGTCTTCTCCACGTACGTGGAGGTGTTTCTGTTGAAGCAAGGATATTGGTCAAGGAGCAGTCGTCTTCTCCACGTACGTGGAGGTGTTTCCACTGACCGGGCTGGAAAACCGCGCGCAGCAGCGTCTTCTCCACGTACGTGGAGGTGTTTCCTGCCGACGCATACCTGCACGCCTCAGCAATGGGTCTTCTCCACGTACGTGGAGGTGTTTCTATGGCGAGCGCTGGTCCGTGGCCACGGTCGAGGTCTTCTCCACGTACGTGGAGGTGTTTCTCTACGCCATTCAGGCAAAATCCGCCGGTGAGTGTCTTCTCCACGTACGTGGAGGTGTTTCTCATTCCCGCCGCGAGGCAGTGGCATGGGCAAAGTCTTCTCCACGTACGTGGAGGTGTTTCTGCTCAGGCTGGCCGGGGCGGTGGTACGGTTAGGTCTTCTCCACGCACGTGGAGGTGTTTCTTTGAGAGTTCTATGGCCGACGTGCGCAAAGTCGTCTTCTCCACGCACGTGGAGGTGTTTCTAAAATAATCCCCATGCTCTTTACGGAAATAACGTCTTCTCCACGCACGTGGAGGTGTTTCCGCGACGACTATATCCGGATCCGCGATGAATACGTCTTTTCCACGCACGTGGAGGTGTTTCCCCGGTTCGACATATCCGCGTACAGTTCATAGTGTCTTCTCCACGCACGTGGAGGTGTTTCTCAGTGGGTGTTTCATTTCGTGACTATCAGCCTGTCTTCTCCACGCACGTGGAGGTGTTTCCGTCCAGTTGCAGACCAGCCCGGATAACTCCACGTCTTCTCCACGCACGTGGAGGTGTTTCCCCGCTGATTGATCGCACATTCTCCATCATGGTGTCTTCTCCACGCACGTGGAGGTGTTTCTCGCGTTGGTCTGCTTAACCTTGTAGATTTTGCGTCTTCTCCACGCACGTGGAGGTGTTTCCCTGGTAGCCTGGGTATTGTCGGTGGTTCGGCGGTCTTCTCCACGCACGTGGAGGTGTTTCTGCGCTGGACGGCATTCACCGCGTCTTTGCGCTGTCTTCTCCACGCACGTGGAGGTGTTTCTCTCATAGAGTTCATCCGAACCCTGCCTGTTAAGTCTTCTCCACGCACGTGGAGGTGTTTCTTACTGAACCCGAAAGAGGTCACTGTTACTGACGTCTTCTCCACGCACGTGGAGGTGTTTCTGTGGCGTTAAACACGCTACAAACCGCGCAAGCGTCTTCTCCACGCACGTGGAGGTGTTTCTCAGGACCTCATCAGCACGATTATTCTGTATAAGTCTTCTCCACGTACGTGGAGGTGTTTCTACAGTACGCCAGCGAACAAATTAAAAATTGTGGTCTTCTCCACGTACGTGGAGGTGTTTCCGGGAAGGAGTTTGGGGGCTGGACGCGCGTCAGGTCTTCTCCACGCACGTGGAGGTGTTTCCGCAGTACCGCACTGGCGCGCCTCGCCGCAGTAGTCTTCTCCACGCATGTGGAGGTGTTTCCACGCTCCCGCTGAACGGGATGGACGTCGTCGAGTCTTCTCCACGCACGTGGAGGTGTTTCCAGAAGCCTGCACCGTCGGCGACGACGGGACCGGTCTTCTCCACGCCCGTGGAGGTGTTTCCGGGTTCTTAAGGTTTACGGGAGAGTGCAGGCAGTCTTCTCCACGCCCGTGGAGGTGTTTCCGGGTTCTTAAGGTTTACGGGAGAGTGCAGGCAGTCTTCTCCACGCCCGTGGATGTGTTTCCTCGACTTGGTTACCAGCCCGGAACTGCTGGAGGTCTTCTCCACGCACGTGGAGGTGTTTCCCTGCCGCGCGTTGTGGGTGCGGGCATTGTTTAGTCTTCTCCACGTACAGTGGAGGTGTTTCCCGCCCGGCGGCATTGGCCACACGCCCGGCAAGGTCTTCTCCACGCACGTGAAAGTGTTTTAGTCAGTTTCTTATTCCCGAATCTTCCACTAAAGTTTTCTTCGCGCGTGTAATAGTGTTTTGCGTGAGAATGAACCAAATAACACGCTGCATATTTATCGCTGACAGAGATGAATATGTTTCTTTACTCCTCGATTTTTTTTCTGTGCTCCAGTATAAACTATCCAAACCTTCCACCCAAAGGAAGGTTCCGGAGGACACAATGAACATAAGTGATGTCGCAAAAAAAACCGGTTTAACCAGCAAAGCGATTCGTTTTTACGAAGAGAAAGGGTTGGTCACGCCGCCGCTGCGCAGTGAAAACGGCTACCGCAGCTACACCCAAAGCCATCTTGATGAACTGACCTTATTGCGCCAGGCGCGTCAGGTGGGGTTTAACCTGGAAGAGTGTAAAGAGCTGGTGCACTTGTTCAACGACCCCGGGCGTCGTAGCGCGGATGTGAAAGCGCGTACCCTACAAAAGGTGGCGGAGATTGAAAAGCATATCGTCGAGCTTAACGATATGCGCGCGCAGCTGCTGGCGCTGGCGGAATCCTGCCCAGGCGATGACAGTGCCGATTGCCCTATCATGGATAATCTTTCTGGCTGCTGCCATCGCCGCGCGAAATCCCAGCAATAAAAAACCTGCCGACGCAGCGCGTGGGCAGGTTTTATCCACCACAATTTACTGAGAAGAAGGGCGAACCCGCAGCGTAATCCCTTCAACGGCAATCACCTCAACTCGCGTTCCGGCCGGGATGTCCTCATGAGCCATCACTGGCCATGTGCCGTCACCCACTCGCATATGCCCGCGCCCGTTAACTAACGCAGTATCCAGTATAAAGCGTTGACCGATAAGCTGCTGGCCGCGTTGGTTTAATACCGCATCGGCACGCGGCTGGGGTTTGCGCGCCAGCCAGCGTGACCACAGCAACGCGGCAATAACCGTTAATACCGCAAAACAGAGCCCTTGCCACTCCCAGCCAAGCGGAAACAGCCACACCAGCAGCCCGGTGATCACTGCCGCCACGCCGCTCCACAGTAAATAACCGCTTCCCCCGAGCATTTCTGCGGCCAACAGCAGGCCGCCAAGGCTCAGCCAGAAGGTATGAGGATGCACCAGGAAAAAGGCCATCATGGGCGTTTACGCTCGCTGCTTTCTTTCACCAGTTCGCTAATGCCGGCAATTGAACCCATCAGACTGGTGGCATCCAGCGGCATCAGCACCACTTTACTGTTATTGGCAGCGCCGATTTGCTGGAGCGCATCGGTGTATTTTTGTGCGACAAAGTAGTTCACCGCCTGAATATCCCCGGCGGCGATAGCCTCTGAAACCATTTTCGTTGCGCGGGCTTCTGCTTCTGCTGAACGTTCGCGCGCTTCAGCCTGCAAGAATGCCGACTCGCGCTCCCCTTCGGCTTTCAGGATCTGCGATTGTTTATCGCCTTCAGCCTTGAGGATCTCCGCCTGACGCACGCCTTCCGCTTCCAGAATGTAAGCGCGCTTGGTACGTTCCGCTTTCATCTGCGCGTTCATAGATGAGATCAGTTCAGCCGGTGGGCGGACATCGCGGATTTCAATACGCGTAATCTTAATCCCCCACGGATTGGTGGCTTCATCGACAATATGCAGCAAGCGCGTATTAATGCTGTCACGCTGGGAAAGCATCTCGTCGAGTTCCATTGAACCCAAAACGGTACGAATGTTGGTCATCGTGAGGTTGATGATGGCGTGTTCAAGGTTACTCACTTCATACGCCGCTTTCGGCGCATCGATAACCTGAATAAAACAGACCGCATCGATGGTAACGTTGGCGTTATCTTTGGAAATAACTTCCTGAGAAGGAATATCCAGCACCTGTTCCATCATATTGATTTTACGGCCAATACGGTCCATGAACGGCACCACCAGGCTTAACCCTGGCTGGAGCGTTTTGGTATAGCGCCCGAAGCGTTCTACAGTCCACTGATATCCCTGAGGGACGATTTTTACGCCAGCACCCACAATCACGAGTGCAACGAAGATTAATACCGGGATCACAATAAGCATCAAAAAACCTCCTGTGTTTTGGTGCGAGTCTTGACGTCTTGCCACATGTCCGTGACAGGCGGCCAATGGCCATCATCCCCGCTTAAGATTAATAAAGCAACGAACAGAGGTGTAGGCCAGTGGGATAGGGGAAGAGCAGATAAAAAAAAGCCCCACGGGTAGGGGCGGACAAAATGCAAAAAAGCAAAGAGTAGAACTATGGCTTAAGTGATAGGGCAGACTCTCTTAAAAGATTACTGTGCCAATAGTCTTTCAAGAGTGTCCGGACAGCGAACACTCCTTTTTGTTTTTGACTGTCGGCAAAAGCCGCCAGGTGGCACGCAATAAAGGGATTCGCTGATGCTCCAGCTCTTTATGCTGCGCATTGTGGAAGGTTACAACCCCACCATTCCACCAGGGTTATGAAACGACACCACTCTCAATCAGCATCGACAGCTATGAATGCTTTGATGGTTAAACTCTACACTATGACATCATAAAGTAAAAGTTAATTTTTCACTAAAGTCATTGTAAAAGACTATACTAAGTCAGTTGTGAGTTAATAATGCGATTGCTGCGGAAAGCTAAAAGTAAAGTCAGCAATATACTGCTCGCCCGCCTGGTTAATCGCTTGCGAAAGTGCCTGGTAATAGCGCTCCGGGCCTAACGCGTCGATTTGCTTTAACTGTTCCCGGATAGGTGCGCAAAACAGCGCGGCGTTACCGGCTTCCACGCGTTTATTATTAGGAGGTAGTTCACCCGTGATGGCCTTAAACCAGGTGCGCACCGAGCCTTTAAGGGTGTTCGGCACTTTAGCGAGATCGTCGTGGCCGGTTAATATTTGCAATGTAGGGAAGCGGTTGTTTTTTACCGCCTCCCCAAGACGCGCATAAAATTGGGTAAATATTTCCGGTGAGCCCAGATCGGCAATTTTAGGCTTAGTGGTGATGCGATTTCTGTTCCCCGCTTTGCGTACCGGGGCAGGCTGGGCAGAACCCGACGTGGCGCTGTCCATTTGCAGATCGAACAGCAGATTGCAGTGCTCGCGGCGCTCTTTCACATTGGGGAATTTAGCGATAAACGCGTTGATAAACTCTTTGGTTCCAAAGTTAGCCAGTTGATGGTTATTCAGCCACTGGCCGCGTGCAAAATCATTGGGAGAAATAAACCAGGCAGGCGTCTCGGTAAAGCGTCTGGATTTACCTTTGGCGTCAAACTCAACAAATTCTGAGCCTTCATTAAACGCAAAACGGCAGTTTTTAAAACTGGTGATAGTCGTATTAACAATCAATGCGTCATTAACAAATTTGACCACTTCTGGGCTGATGACAAAAGCGGTTTGTTCTTCAGATCGGATAACATTCATTAAAGCCTGTACGTCTGGTACTCCAGGCTTTAATGAGTGAAATTCAAGAAATAAATGGTGCATTTTTATGTCTTCCCGGGCATTTTTTAGCACAGCGTAGCAGATCAAAACGTTAACAACCAGTGAGCCAAAAGTCAGTCAGCAGAATGTTTTTATAACGGGGGATTCCCCGGCTGCAAGACTTATGTAAAGCATAACAAAA
Source organism: Atlantibacter subterraneus (assembly GCF_007570865.1). Lineage (GTDB taxonomy): Bacteria > Pseudomonadota > Gammaproteobacteria > Enterobacterales > Enterobacteriaceae > Atlantibacter > Atlantibacter subterraneus. The sequence continues at coordinate 74,067 of NZ_VLPS01000010.1, forward strand.
TGCCAGCCTGATGGCTGGCATTAATCTGTGCTGATATGGGCAGTTTAGCCGTATCAATACAGCAGAGAATAAAGCTGACGACGATATTTAGACGCCAGCTGATCGCCAGTACCCAGCGCCGCCAGGATCTCCTGCAGCATTTTGCGTACCTGGCCATCGCCCGCACCAAGATCCGATTTCAGATGGGACCATAGCAATTCAAGGGCTTCTTCATTACGCCCAACCTGATGCAGTTGCAGCGCCAGCTGTGCGGCAAGCTGCGCGTCCTGCGGGTTTTGCGCCACCTGCTGCTGGAGCTGTTGGATCTCAGGCGTATCGGCTGCCTGGCGAAGTAAATCGATTTGCGCCATCAGCCCCTGATAGCGGGTGTCCTGATCCTGTAGCGGAATGGTTTTCAGCACCGCTTCGGCGTCTTCGCTGCGCTGCAGCGCGATTTGGGTTTGCGCCAGCAGCAGGCCGATTTCGCTGTTCTGGCCGGAGATCTGCCAGGCGTCTTTCAGCAGCGGCAGCGCTTCAGCGTGTTTGCCTTCTTCAATCAGCGCCATCGCTTCCTGAGCTTTCAACTCTTCTTCGCGCGGCAGGACTTTATCGAGCAGGGCGCGAACCGCTTCTTCCGGCTGCGGGCCCTGGAAGCCATCCACCGGCTGGCCCTGCTGGAACAGATACACCGTCGGGATGGCGCGCAGGCCAAACTGCGCGGCGACGCGCTGCTCGGCATCGCAATCCACTTTAGCGAGGATAAACTGGCCGTGGTACTGGTTCGCCAGCTTCTCCAGCATCGGCGTCAGTTGCTCGCAGTGCGGGCTGCGCGGCGACCAGAAGTAGAACAGCACCGGCGTGGTCATTGACTGCTCAATCACCTGGTGCAGGTTCGATTCGTTAATATCAAAAATTGATTCCAGGGACATGTGTCACCCTCTTTTGTCGATTTGTTTTTTTACATGGGGGCAGAAGGCGGGGCTTCAACTCAGCCCTGCAAAATTTTGTCCATCACTCGCCCCGGCAACAGGCGTTTTAGCAGCCCGACGGCGTAGGTCACCAGCGTCACCGGATAACGCAGTTTAGGGCGTTCGCTCTCAAAAGCATGGCGCACTTTTGCGACTACCGCCTCCGGCCCCAGGGTAAACCGCGCGGCGATGCCGGGGTTTTCCACCGGTTTATCGGACTGGGTTTGGTTAACGTTGTCGGTAAAGCGGGTGCGGATAGGGCCAGGTTCGATCAGGCTAACTTTGATCCCACTGTAGCGCAGCTCCATACGCAGCGCGTCGGACCAGGCTTCCAGCGCATATTTGCTGGCGGCATAGGCCCCGCGCCCGGGCGTGGAGATCAGCCCCATCACCGAACTGGTGTTAACGATGCGTCCTTCATTGTGCGGCAGCATGGCGGGCAGCAGCAGCATGGTCAGCTGGTGCGCGCCGAAAAAGTTGGTGGAAAACTGCTGCTCCATCTGGGTGCGGCTGATGGTGGTGAGCGGCCCATAAACCCCGTAGCCGCCATTATTGAAAATGCCGTACAACCGGTTGTTGGTCAGGGTGATCACCTGCGCGGCAGCGGCCTCGACGCTTTGCGGATCGTCGAGATCGAGCAATACCCCGGTAAAGCCGAGCGCATTCATCTGATCGACATCGGCAGGTTTACGGCAGGCGGCGAGCACCCGGTAGCCGAGACGCTGTAATTCGTGGGCGCTGGCCAGGCCAATCCCGCTGGAACATCCTGTTATTAAGACTGATTTTTGCATAACTTTACCCGCTCATGCCCCCGATGGGTTATGAGTCGTGTTTAACTAAAGGAGCCAGTCGCGTTTCCATCCAGTCCGCGATAAACGGCTGTGCGTCACGATTGGGGTGAATACCGTCGTCCTGCATCCATTGCGGTTTGAGATACACCTCCTCCATAAAAAATGGCAGGAGCGGGATATCAAACTCTTTGGCAAGGTCAGGGTAGATGGCGCTGAACGCTTCATTGTAGCGGCGTCCATAATTGGCGGGCAGGCGAATCTGCATAATCAGCGGTTCGGCATCTGCCGACTTCACCTGAGTAATAATCTGGCGCAGGGTAGACGCGATGGCGTTCGGCTGGAAGCCGCGCAAACCGTCGTTGCCGCCCAGCTCCACCAGTACCCAGCGTGGCTGGTGCTGTTTCAGCAGCGTCGGCAACCGTGACAGGCCCTGCGCGGCGGTGTCGCCGCTGATGCTGGCGTTGACGACGTTAACGTCGCGCGACTGCCACTTGTCATTCAGCAGCGCGGGCCAGGCGGCGTTGGCCGACATCCGGTAGCCGGCGCTCAGGCTATCGCCCAAAATTAATAACGTGTCCGCTGCGGCGGCGCGAAATGTCATTAAAGCCAGTAACAGGAAAGGCCAATGCCAGCGGAAAACATTATTGAAGTTCATCATCTTAAGAAGTCCGTCGGTCAGGGGGAACACCAGCTTTCCATCCTTACCGGAGTTGAGCTGGTTGTCAAACCGGCCCAGACCATCGCGCTGATTGGCGAGTCGGGTTCCGGTAAATCCACGCTGCTGGCAATCCTGGCAGGGCTTGACGATGGCAGCAGCGGCGAAGTACACCTGCTGGGCCAGCCGCTGCACAGTATGGACGAAGAGGCGCGCGCCCGGCTGCGCGCCAGCCAGGTAGGATTTGTGTTCCAGTCGTTTATGTTAATCCCCACGCTCAACGCGCTGGAAAACGTCGAGCTTCCGGCGCTGCTGCGCGGCGAAAATGACAAAACCGGGCGCGAGCAGGCCAAAGCGCTGCTCGAACAGCTTGGCCTCGGCAAACGTCTCGACCATCTTCCGGTCCAGCTTTCCGGCGGCGAGCAGCAGCGCGTGGCGCTGGCACGCGCCTTTAACGGCCGCCCGACGGTGCTGTTCGCCGATGAACCCACCGGCAACCTCGACAGGCACACCGGCGATCGCATTGCCGATTTGCTGTTTTCCCTGAATCGCGATTACGCCACCACTCTAATTCTGGTGACTCACGATGAACAGCTGGCGGCGCGCTGTGACCGGCGGTTGCGGCTGTGTGAAGGCCAACTGGTGGAGGAAGCATGATTGCGCGTTGGTTCTGGCGCGAATGGCGCTCGCCGTCGCTGCTGATTGTCTGGCTGGCGCTGAGCCTGGCGGTGGCCTGCGTGCTGGCGCTCGGCAATATCAGCGACCGGATGGAAAAAGGCCTGAGCCAGCAAAGCCGGGAGTTTATGGCGGGGGACCGCGCGCTGCGCAGCGCCCGCGCGGTCGATCCCGCCTGGCTTGCCGAAGCTGAAAAAGACGGGCTGCGGGTCAGCCGCCAGCTCAGCTTCGCCACCATGACCTTTGCGGGCGATACGCCGCAGCTGGCGGACGTCAAAGCGGTGGACGGCCTGTACCCGATGTATGGCGATCTGCAAACCGATCCGCCGGGCTTAAAACCTGAACCAGGCAGCGTGCTGCTGGCCCCGCGCCTGATGGCGCTGCTGAATTTAAAACCGGGCGATACCCTCGACGTTGGCGACGCCACATTTACCATCGCCGGTACGGTGGTTCAGGAGCCTGACAGCGGGTTTAATCCGTTCCAGATGGCACCGCGCCTGATGATGAACCTGGCGGACGTGGAAAAAACCGGCGCGGTTCAGCCGGGCAGCCGCATCACCTGGCGCTATAAATTCGCCGGTCAGCCAGCCCAGATTGCCCAGTACGAGTCCTGGCTGTTGCCGAAGCTTAAGCCGGAGCATCGCTGGACCGGCATGGAGCAGGACGACGGCGCGCTGGGCAAATCGCTACAGCGCTCCCAGCAGTTTTTACTGCTCTCGGCTTTACTGACGCTGCTGCTGGCGGTGGGCGCGGTGGCGGTGGCGATGGGCGACTATTGCCGTAGCCGCTACGATCTGGTGGCGATCCTCAAAACCCTCGGGGCAGGGCGGGCGCAGTTGCGTAAGCTGATTATCGGCCAGTGGCTGATGGTGCTGGCGCTCAGCGCGATAACGGGCGGCGTGGTAGGGCTGGCGTTTGAAAAAGTGCTGATGCACCTGCTGAAACCGGTACTGCCTGCGGAGCTGCCAGCCGCCAGCCTGTGGCCGTGGCTCTGGGCGGTGGGCGCGATGGTGGTGATCTCAATGCTGGTCGGTCTGCGGCCTTACCGGCTGCTGCTGGCGACCCAGCCGCTGCGCGTGTTGCGCCGCGATGTGGTGGCCAACGTCTGGCCGCTGAAATACTATTTGCCCGCCATTGTGATAGTGGTTGTGGCGCTGCTGGCCTGGCTGATGGGCGGCAAAATGCTGCTTTGGGCGGTGCTGGCGGGTACGGTGGTGATGGCGGCGCTCTGCGCGCTGGTTGGTTGGGCATTGTTGCAAGTTTTAAAACGCCTGACGCTGCGCCAGTTGCCGGTTCGCCTGGCGGTGAATCGCCTGCTGCGCCAGCCCTGGGCGACGCTCAGCCAACTGGCGGCGTTTTCGCTGTCGTTTATGCTGCTGGCCCTGCTGCTGGTGCTGCGCGGCGATCTGCTGGATCGCTGGCAGCAACAGCTGCCGCCGGAAAGCCCGAACTACTTCCTGATCAACATCGCGCCGGAACAGGTAAGTGAAGTGAAGGGATTTCTGGCGGAGCACCAGATAATCCCCGAGTCGTTCTACCCAATCGTGCGGGCGCGGTTAACCCAGATTAAAGGCGAGCCGACGGTCAGCAGCCAGGATGAGTCCCTCAACCGCGAGCTCAATCTTACCTGGCAGGACCATCGTCCTTCTCATAATCCGATCGTTGCCGGAAGCTGGCCGCCGAAAGCGGGCGAAGTCTCAATGGAAGAGGAGCTGGCGAAGCGGCTCAACGTCAGGCTCGGCGATACGCTGACCTTTACCGGCGATACCCAGGACTTCAGCGCCAAAGTCACCAGCCTGCGCCACGTGGACTGGGAAAGCCTGCGCCCGAACTTCTTCTTTATCTTCCCGCCCGGCGCGCTGGACGGTCAGCCGCAGAGCTGGCTGACCAGCTTCCGCGCCAACGGCGATACCGGGATGATCGCTCAGCTTAACCGCGAATTCCCGACGGTGAGCCTGCTGGATATCGGCGCGATTTTGCGTCAGGTCGGGCAGGTGCTCCAGCAGGTTAGCCGGGCGCTGGAGGTGATGGTAGTACTGGTGACCGCCTGTGGCATCCTGCTGCTGCTGGCACAGGTGCAGGTGGGGATGCGCCAGCGCCATCAGGAACTGGTGGTGTATCGAACCCTGGGGGCGGAAAAGCGCCTGCTGCGCACTACGCTGTGGTGCGAGTTCGCTATGCTGGGGCTGGTGTCCGGGTTAGTGGCGGCTATCGGCGCGGAAACCGCGCTGGGCTTCCTGCAAACCCGGGTATTTGACTTCCCCTGGGAACCCGACTGGCGGCTGTGGGTAGTGCTACCGGTGTGCGGCGCGCTGCTGCTGTCCGCCTGCGGCGGCTGGCTGGGCGTGCGCCTGCTGAAGGGTAAAGCGCTGTTCCGCCAGTTTACCGCGCAGTAACGCCGCCGCGCCTGTCGTCAAGCCAGGCCGCCACGCTGTGATAATCGCCGCGAAAGCAAATTTTCGCGGCTTTTTTCTCCAGCTGATAGCGGTACATCGGATCGTAATAACTCTCCAACAACGGCAGCAGCCACGCGAAATGGCCGTCAGTGTCGCCGCTGCGCTGTTGTTCTTCCAGCGCAAGACGCTGGCGCTCTGCGAACAGGGCATAACGCTCCAGCCCAAGCCGACGGCGGATGGCGTACAGGCCGTGATGCAGATAGTCGGCATAGGCCCGCCAGCCCTGTTCTTCGCCATACGCGGCGCAATAGGCCTGCTGCATATCGATAAAGTATTCGCTGCGCAAGCGCGCCAGACGGTGATCCATCGGCTCCTCCACCACGGCGACTGGCGCAAGGTTCATCTGCTCACGCAGCCGCTGCGGCAAATGGTTAGCGCCAATCATCTGTCCTTCATCTTCCAGCAGCCAGAAAGCGTGGCGATGATGTTGCCAGGTTAACTGGTTACGTAACAGCGTCGCGGCCAGCGCGTTCTCAAAACTGGCCTGGGAAAGCTGCGGCGCGAGGGTGCGGCCAAACGACGATCCGCGATGATGCGCCAGGCCTTCCAGGTCGACGCCCAGCGGTTGCGCCTTGACCAGCCCGGTTTTGCCGCTGCCGGTAAAGCCGCCGACCAGCATCATCGGCAATGTCGAAAGACTGTCTATTGCCTCAATCGCCGCCTGGCGTAGCTGCTTATAGCCGCCTTCCACCCGAGGATATTCCACACCCGCTTCGCGTAGCCACTGCTGGGTGATTTTGCTGCGCAGCCCGCCGCGCGCGCAGCATAGATAGCCGTTCGGATAGCGCAAACAGGCTTCCCGCCAGGCTTCAATCCGCGCAGTGCGCGTATCACCAGCCACTAATTGATGGCCTAACGCCAGCGCTGCCTTCTGGCCCTGCTGCTTATAACAGGTACCTACCGCCGCACGTTCAGCGTCATTCATCAGCGGCAGGTTGATAGCGCCGGGCACAGCGCCCTGGCTAAACTCCACCGGTGCGCGGACGTCGATAATCGGAATATCGTTAGCCAGCAGCATCCGCCAGTCGCGGGTATCAGGAGTGTTAGTTACAACATACTTCATGGCAGGGCCTTTTCAGTGCGAAAACCTGGGCATTGTACCCCTGGGATCGCAAGGTGAGTAAGCGCTACATGCGGCAGAAAAAGGCAGGGCGTCTTGCGACGCCCTGATTCGGATTATACAGCAGAGTTTAACGTAATTTTACCTGCGCCCAGGCGATGCCGCTGGCGTATTCCGGCGGCAGCAGCGGGACCAGCGCTTCCAGCGAGGCGTCCAGCCTGCCGGTGTCGGTATCCGATAAATTCAGATGCCCAACCTTGCGCCCTGGCCGTACTTCTTTGTCATACCAGTGCAGATGCACCAGCGGCAGTTGCAGCCAGGCCTCATTCAGATCGCTGCCGATCAGGTTCACCATCACCGAGGTGCTGGCGATCGCCGGCTGCGGCATCGGCAGATTGAGGATCGCCCGTAGGTGCAGTTCGAACTGGCTGATGGACGCGCCGTTCTGCGTCCAGTGGCCGCTGTTGTGTACGCGCGGGGCCAGTTCGTTAATCAGCAATCCGCCGGGGGTAATAAAACACTCCATCGCCATCACGCCGACGTAGCCCAGCTCGTGCATGATCGCGCCGAGCATGTTTTCAGCCTGCTGCTGCTGGTCGATATTGCTGTGCGGGAACGCCACGCTGGTACGCAGGATACCGTCCTGGTGCAGGTTGTGGGTCAGCGGATAAAATACCGTCTCGCCGTTGTGGCTACGTGCGCCGACCAGCGACACTTCACCGGAAAAGTTGATACCCTGCTCGACGATGCATTCGCCGTAGCACGCCTGCGGCAACTGCGCGGTGTCATCGGCGCGCAAACGCCACTGGCCGCGTCCGTCATAGCCGCCGGTGCGGCGTTTGACGATCGCCAGCTCGCCGAGCGTCTCAAAAACTGCAGGCCATTCGCTTTCGCTGGATAACAGCTGCCACGGCGCGGTGGGCAAATCGAGTTTGTCGAACAGCTGCTTTTGGGTCAGGCGGTCGGCAATTATGGGGAACACATCGCGGTTAACGAATGCCGGGTGACGCGCCAGTTCGCGGGTTAACGCGGTTTCCGGCCAGCGCTCGATTTCTGCGGTGATCACGCTTTGCTGAAACGGCACGGCCTCCGGCTCGGCGTCCAGTCCCACCGGCCAGACCGCAATGCCCAGCGGCTCGCCGGCCTGGCGTAGCATACGGCCTAGCTGACCGTTACCCAACACGCACACTTGTTTCATGCCGCACCCCGTGGGTCCGGATTATCCAGCACCTCGTCGGTTTGCGCTTTGCGCCATGCCGCCAGACGCGCCAGCAGCGCATCGTCATGCTGGGCGAGGATCTGCGCCGCCAGCAGTGCGGCGTTTGCAGCACCCGCTTTGCCAATCGCCAGCGTCCCTACCGGAATGCCGCGCGGCATTTGCACGATAGAGTAGAGGCTGTCCACGCCGCTCAGGGCCGCGCTTTGCACCGGCACGCCTAAAACCGGCACCAGGGTTTTCGCGGCGATCATGCCCGGCAGATGCGCCGCACCGCCTGCGCCAGCAATAATCACCTGATAACCGTTGTGCTGCGCGGATTCAGCAAAGCTGAAAAGCTTATCAGGCGTGCGGTGAGCGGAAACCACTTCAACATGGTGAGGAACATCAAGGGCATCAAGAATTTCAGCGGCATGCTGCATGGTGGCCCAGTCGCTTTTAGACCCCATCACAATGGCGATACGCGCCGGATTTTGGCTTAAAGACATGCGTCTTAAAACTCCTGTGAGTGCGAAAACAAGGTGCTTGTCGTTCAGAAGGGCTCAAAGAATAACATGGAAAAACCGCAAGGAAAACGGTTGCGTCGGCGCGGGTATGGGGTTTTTAGCCGTGACGCGCCCGCACAATTTCAATATATCGTGTTTTTTGTCTACGCTTGAAACACGCCAACGCAGCGTACTGTCCTTCTATATCTGAAATTCAAATGACATTCCTTTACGCCATCAGCCAGGGCCGCGCTGTTTTCAGCAACGTTTGTTTCCACTGAGAGGTTAAGAATGAAATTCAATCGGATAGCTGTAGGTCTCGCACTGGCTGGTTTTCTGGCTTCTTATTCACTCCCCGGCCTGGCCCAGGAAGCCCCAAAAGAGGCAGCCGCCGCCACGCAACAGGCAAATAACGCGCTGTTTAATCAACTCCCTTTCTCTGATACCCAGGATTTTACCGACGCCCATAAAGGGTTTATTGCGCCCATTCCCCAGGAAGTGATCAAAGGTGAGCAGGGTAACGTCATCTGGGATCCGACGCAGTATTCCTTTATTAAAGAAGGGGATAAAGCGCCGGATTCCGTCAACCCCAGCCTCTGGCGACAGGCGCAGCTGATTAATATCAGCGGGCTGTTTGAAGTAACCGAAGGGGTTTATCAGATCCGTAACCTTGATCTGTCGAACATGACCATTATCGAGGGGAAAGAGGGGATCACCGTGGTCGACCCGCTGGTATCAGCGGAAACCGCCAAAGTGGGGATGGATCTGTATTATAAAAATCGCGGCACCAAACCGGTGGTGGCGGTGATCTACACCCACAGCCACGTTGACCATTACGGCGGTGTGCGTGGCGTAATCGACGAAGCGGACGTCAAAGCCGGAAAAGTGAAAATCTACGCCCCGGCGGGCTTTATGGAAGAGGCGGTCTCGGAGAATATCATGGCGGGCAACGTCATGAGCCGCCGCGCCAGCTATATGTACGGCAACCTGCTCAAGCCTGATGTGAAAGGCCAGGTCGGTGCCGGGCTGGGCACTACCACTTCCGCCGGTACGGTGACGCTGATTGCCCCAACCAATTACATTACGGAAACCGGCCAGAAAGAGGTGATTGATGGGCTAACGTACGACTTCCTGATGGCTCCGGGCTCCGAAGCCCCATCAGAAATGCTGTGGTATATCGAAGAGAAAAAACTGATCGAAACCGCCGAGGACGTCACCCATACGCTGCACAACACCTATTCCCTGCGCGGGGCGAAAATCCGCCAGCCTCTTCCCTGGTCGAAATACATTAACGAGGCGCTGAATCTGTGGGGCGACAAAGCGGAAATCATTCTCGCTCAGCACCACTGGCCGACCTGGGGCAACGATAATGTGGTTAAGCTGCTGAAGAGCCAGCGCGATTTGTATCGTTACATCAACGACCAGACGCTGCGCATGGCTAACCAGGGCCTGACGCGTGATGAAATCGCCGCTAATTTCAAGCTTCCCCCTTCGCTGGCCAATACCTGGGCTAACCGGGGTTACTACGGGTCGGTGAGCCACGACGTCAAAGCCACCTACGTGCTCTATCTCGGCTGGTTTGACGGCAACCCGGCAACCCTGGATGAACTGCCGCCGGAAGAGGGCGCGAAAAAATACGTTGAATACATGGGCGGCGCAGATGCCGTTCTGCAAAAGGCGCAGCAGGATTTCGACCAGGGCAACTACCGTTGGGTGGCTCAGGTGGTCAGTAAAGTGGTGTTTGCCGATCCGAATAACCAGGCTGCCCGTAACCTGGAAGCCGATGCGCTGGAACAGCTGGGATATCAGGCCGAATCAGGACCGTGGCGTAACTTCTACCTGACCGGCGCACAGGAACTGCGTAACGGCGTGCAAAAACTGCCAACGCCCAACACCGCCAGTCCGGATACGGTACGCGCCATGACGCCGGAAATGTTCTTCGATTATCTGGCCGTACACATTAATGGTGAGAAAGCGGCGGACGCCAAAGCCGTGCTTAATTTCGATTTCGGTAGCGATGGCGGTAAATATAAGGTTGAACTGGAAAATGGCGTACTTAACCATTCCGCCAATATGGAAGACGCAAATGCGGACGCAACGATTTCGCTTTCCCGCGATGCGTTAAACCGCATTGTGCTGAAAGAAGAGACGCTGAAAGAAGCCACCGATAAGGGCGACGTGAAAATTACCGGCAATGCCGAAAAGCTAAATGAGCTGCTGGGATATATGGATAATTTCGAGTTCTGGTTCAATATTGTAACGCCGTAAAGCGTTCGCGAACGGGCGAAATTATTCGCCCGTTTTTTTGCCTGAAGGGATCTGCATCGCAATGAAACCGGTTAATAATGAGCAGCGGCTTGTCGCTACGCAAGAAATAGCCTGGGCCCGCCGGGAGGATATGGTGTATCGGGGGCTGGTGACCAGCATCCCATGGATGGCACTGGTCAATCTCTGCTTCGCAGTCATGGTCTATTTCCGCAATATATTGTTTAACCAGATAGATGCGCAGTATTCCGTTGCGCCGCAGCTGGCAAGGATGATGGATATTTCCATGCTGGGTATTTGTCTGCTTTCTTTAAGTTTGATTGTTGCAGCATGGCGAAAATTCCGTTGGCTAAGTGGCCTATTAATTCTGCTCAGCCTTATCTGGTCCGTCAGTTGCTTTTACTTTATTGTCCACTGGCGTTTACCTTTTTCATGGCCGCTAATTACCATTTTAATGCTGACCGCACTGTCGGCTCTGTACTTTTATCCACGCGGGTTACTGGCGTATTTACTTCCGCTGTGGATCACTCTGCCGCTGGCAAGCTATTTCCGTAATCAGGGTTTCAGTATTAATTTTTTCGCTGTCTGGGCGATATTCACTTTAATACTGGTCTGTGGCTACTTTGTTCTGCGACGCTGGTTTGATGAAGCATGGCGACGTAATCAACAGAATAAAATACTTATTGCTCGCCTGGACGCATTAGCACATCAGGACGTTTTGACAGGAACCGCGAATCGTCGTGCGCTGGAAATCCTTCTCAACCAGGCATCCGGACAAAACGCGGCCTTTTCGTTGATGATGCTGGATGTCGATTATTTCAAACGCTACAACGATCGTTACGGACACCAGGCGGGAGATGAATGTCTTGCGCGCGTGGCGCAGGCGCTGAAAAACGCGGTACGTTCTCCGGACGATATGGTTGCTCGCTATGGCGGCGAGGAATTCGCTATTGTGCTGTTTGATGCGACAGATAACGCCTGTGAGGATGTGGCGCGACGTATTCAGCAGGCTTTATTACAGGCGGCCATTCCCCATGAAGATTCCAGCGTCAGTAAGTTTGTGACCGTCAGTACGGGGATTGCTGCATATCGCGCAGGTCAGAATGCACAAAATATGCTGGCGAAAGCCGATGAAGCGTTATATCGGGCAAAAGAAAAGGGCAGAAATGGTTGGTCCCGTTAAGAGGGATTTCTCTCTGGCAGGAGCATGCCGATTCTTTAAGGGTGTTAATTACATCGCCTGCGAATAAATAGCGGGACAGGGAAATGGGATATTGAATTACATGGATGAGTCTTATCTCAGACGGAATACCACTCCGGTTAACCGGAGTGGTTTGCAGAATAGATTATTTTTTCTTATATATATTCGCCGTGCCATGGATCTTATTGTCGGTATTGGCAGAGGTAATTACCACCACGTCTGCCCCTTTTTCCTCTGCTTTATCAAGAAGTTCTTTCTTAGCATCAGAAGCGGAGAGCTCTCCGGAGGTCGAGATACTGCCAATTTTCTCATACTGAGATTCGACTTTATGGAAGTCATTTTTTTCCATTATTTCAGCGGCAAAAGCGTTGGAAGCAAACAGAACGGCGGAGCCCAGCAGAATAGCAGTCGTCTTTTTCATAAATGAATTCCTTGCAGAATTGAAATGCTATCAACGGTAAACCCGCCTGAGTAAGCGGGTATTAATAGCATGGTAGACAACCTCTGAAAAAACCATCTGCTGGCGTATTACTTTTTATCGCTGTTTATTGTGCATAAAGGCTGCAAGGTTATATACCCGTCAATACGGGAAAAACAGTAACTCGATATCGGTGTGACTGACTTTTATCATCGAACCTTCATGATGCCATGCGCCGAGTACATAGCGGCGGGCAGGATGGTGCTCAATGTCGAGTTCATGGATCGCCGGACGATGCGTATGCCCGTGGATCAGATGATGAACGTGGTGGCGGGTCATCACATCGATTACGGCCTGCGGATTGACGTCCATGATCGCCTCGGATTTGGTTTGATTGGACGCTTTGCTGCCGGCGCGCATTTTAGCGGCGATACGCTGGCGAATAAACAACGGCAGAGCGAGAAACAGCGTTTGCAGCCAGGGTTGATGCACTTTGGCGCGAAACCGCAGATAGCCGATATCGTCGGTACACAACGTGTCACCGTGCATAATCAGAATACGTTTGCCGTACAGGGTGAGCACTTGCTCTTCAGGCAGCAGGATCATACCGCTCTGGCGCGCAAAACGCTTGCCGACCAGAAAATCACGATTGCCATGGATGAAATAGCAGGGAACACCACTATCTACCAGTGCTTTTATCGCGCTGGCGATTTTTGCGTGCAGCGGATTGGGATCGTCATCGCCGATCCAGGCTTCAAACAGGTCGCCAAGAATGTACAATGCGTCCGCTGCGCGCGCTTCGCCCGCCAACAAACGCAGAAAACCGGCGGTAATCGCCGGTTCTTCGGTACTTAAATGGAGATCTGCGATAAACAGCGTCGCCACAGATTACTCGCTGACGGTCACGCGCTCGATGATGACGTCTTCTTTTGGAACGTCCTGATGCATGCCGCTGCGGCCAGTGGCGACCGCTTTGATTTTATCGACCACATCCATGCCTTCAGACACTTCAGCAAACACGCAATAACCCCAACCCTGCAGGCTTTCACCGCTGAAGTTCAGGAAGTCGTTATCCACCACGTTGATAAAGAACTGTGCGGTTGCGGAGTGCGGTGCCTGGGTACGCGCCATGGCGAGGGTGCCACGGGTGTTTTTCAGGCCGTTGTTAGCTTCGTTCTGAATAGGATCTTTGGTCGGTTTCTGGCGCATGCCCGGTTCGAAACCGCCGCCCTGTACCATAAAGCCATTGATTACGCGGTGGAAAATGGTGTTGTCGTAGAAACCTTCGCGGCAATAGTCCAGGAAGTTTTTAACCGTTGCCGGGGCTTTATCATCAAAAGTTTTGATTACGATATCGCCGTGATTGGTATGAAAAGTAACCATGCTTGCATCCTGTTCTGTTTAATGGGTGCTGTAACCTGCTGTTCAGGCCACACCGAGGAGGTTGTTATAGCATAACTCACCGGGAACGATCACCTTGCAAAGTGTGCTCCTTCCGGTTTGAATTTTGGGTTAATATACTTTTTTACCTGTAACCACACACTGACACGGAATCGCCTGATGTTAAAAATCTTCAATACCCTTAGCCGCCAGAAAGAGGAATTTAAACCAATACATGCCGGGGAAGTCGGGATGTACGTGTGTGGTATCACGGTTTACGACCTCTGTCATATTGGCCATGGGCGGACCTTTGTGGCGTTTGACGTGGTAGCGCGTTATCTGCGTTTCTTAGGCTACAAGTTAAAGTACGTACGGAACATCACCGATATTGATGACAAGATCATCAAGCGCGCCAATGAGAACGGCGAGAACTTTACCGCGCTGGTGGACCGCATGATTGTTGAAATGCATAAGGATTTCGACGCGCTGAATATTCTGCGCCCGGATAACGAGCCGCGCGCCACCCAGCATATTCATGAAATCATCGAAATTGTTGAACGACTGATTGCCCGGGAACACGCCTATGTGGCGTCCAACGGCGATGTGATGTTCGCAGTAGAAACCGATGACGATTACGGCCTACTGTCACGCCAGGATCTGGACCAGTTGCAGGCAGGCGCGCGGGTTGAAGTGGCAGATGTGAAACGCAACCCAATGGATTTCGTGCTGTGGAAAATGTCCAAGCCGGGCGAGCCGAGCTGGCCGTCTCCGTGGGGCGAAGGGCGTCCGGGCTGGCATATCGAATGTTCCGCCATGAACTGCAAACAGCTGGGCAGCCACTTTGATATTCACGGTGGCGGTTCGGATCTGATGTTCCCGCATCATGAAAATGAAATCGCCCAGTCTACCTGCGCCCATGATGGCGAATACGTGAACTACTGGATGCACTCCGGCATGGTGATGGTTGACCGCGAAAAGATGTCTAAATCGCTGGGCAACTTCTTTACCGTGCGCGACGTGTTGAAATTCTACGATCCGGAAACCATTCGCTACTTCCTGATGTCGGGTCACTATCGCAGCCAGTTGAACTACAGTGAAGAAAACCTCAAGCAGGCGCGTTCCGCGCTGGAGCGTTTGTACACCGCGCTGCGCGGCACCGACATTAACGCCCAGGCGGCAGGCGGCGAAGCCTTTGAGGCCCGTTTTGTCGAAGCGATGGATGACGATTTCAACACGCCGGAAGCCTATTCGGTGCTGTTTGATATGGCGCGTGAAGTTAACCGCCTGAAGTCCGTGGACGCGGCGGCAGCCAACCAGATGGCGGCGCATCTGCGTAAGCTTTCTGGCGTGCTGGGCCTGCTGGAGCAGGACCCGGAGCAATTCCTGCAAAGCGGCGCTCAGGCGGATGACGGCGAAGTGGCGGAAATTGAAGCGCTGATCCAGCAGCGTCTGGATGCCCGTAAAGCCAAAGACTGGGCGGCGGCGGATGCAGCCCGCGACCGGTTGAACGAGATGGGCATCGTGCTGGAAGATGGGCCGCAGGGCACCACCTGGCGCAGGAAGTAATCCACTAATACGAATAATAAAGCGGCGAAAGCCGCTTTTTTTTGCCCGTGATTTAGCGGCGGCGCAAGCGCCAGAGCACCAAAGCCATCAGCACGCCCGGCAGCCATACCCACAGCAGTTCAGAAAGGATGACCTGATGCCCTTCGGGAGTCAGGTATTTTCGCAGGGCGAAGGGGGCGACTTTAATCACCTGCC
Source organism: Atlantibacter subterraneus (assembly GCF_007570865.1). Classification (GTDB taxonomy): domain Bacteria; phylum Pseudomonadota; class Gammaproteobacteria; order Enterobacterales; family Enterobacteriaceae; genus Atlantibacter; species Atlantibacter subterraneus. The sequence continues at coordinate 89,377 of NZ_VLPS01000010.1, forward strand.
ATGGCGCGAAAAAACGTTCATCCGACCAGGGCCACAGCCAGCCCACGCCTTTCCCTCCGGTGGTGACTGAATCCAGCAGGCTGTGCGACAGCAGCGATACCGTTAAAAACAACCAGCAGCGCACCAGCCCGGTTTGAAACCATCGTCGGGCAATCAGCACACACAGCAGCGGCACCACAAATGCGAACAGCAGCGAGTGAGTAAATCCGCGATGACCAAAAACATTGCCGTATTCCACGCCGAGGCGGAACGAAAGCACATCCGCATCAGGCAACATGGCGAGCGCAATGCCCGTTAATAGCAGACGGGGCGGAATGATTTTACTGCCCAGGCCGAGCCCAAGGCAGAGCGGAACGGCGGCGTGGGTAACAATGGTTGGCATAACAACTTCCACGGTAAAAGGTTGCGGCAAACTATAGCTCAGCGCAGGTCCATCGGGAGCAGGAGGTTATCTGAAACCAGAGGGGGAAGGGTGCCAGGATGACGCGCGGACTTGGCGTTTGATCACATTTTTAAACTTTTTTATTTGTCCTAAAAACAGTGTCTTAGAAACGAATCCCGGTTATCGACTTGCGATGTGCCCACAGACTGCCAGTCTTAAATCAGTCACTTAACGCAGCATTGCAACATAAACAGGAGGTTACATGGCACGTTTTCAGCAGAAAGTGGTGGTGATCACTGGCGCAGGGTCCGGGATTGGCGAAGGGGCGGCGACGCGCTTCTCCAGTGAGGGAGCCAGCGTTGTGCTGGTGGGCCGTACGCCGGAAAAACTGGAAAAAGTGGCGGCTAAATTACCGCAGGGTAAGCATCTGGTAGTGCCATGCGATGTATCGAAAGCCGATGAAGTTGAAAATCTGGCACAGCGCGTGGTGGATGAGTATGGCCGCGTGGATGTGCTGGTGAATAACGCGGGCGTGATCGTGCAGGGCCGCATTGATAAAATTACGTTGAATGACTGGGAAACCGTGATGGGTACCGACCTGAACGGCGTGTTCTACTGCACCCACTATTTCATGCCGGAGTTACTGAAGACCAAAGGCAATGTCGTGAATATCTCTTCTGTTTCCGGCCTGGGTGGAGACTGGGGGATGAGCGTATATAACGCCGCTAAAGGCGCTATCACCAACTTTACCCGCGCGCTGGCGATGGATTATGGTGCCGACGGCGTGCGGGTTAACGCCATTTGCCCTGGCTTTACCTTTACCGAACTGACTGAGGATATGAAGCAGAATGAGCCGCTGCTGCAAAAATTCTATGAGCGCATTCCGCTTAAACGCGCCGGAGAGCCGGAAGATATCGCCGATGCTATCGCGTTTATCGCCAGCGATGATGCCCGCTACATTACTGGCGTAAATCTGCCAGTCGACGGTGGCCTGACGGCATCGAACGGGCAGCCACCGCAGGCGTAATGCATCAGGCGGAACCGCGGACAACCAGCTGGCCGGACAGCGTAATCCGCTGGACCGGTAAATCGGCGGTTTTTAGCTTGCGAAGCAATAACTGCGCCGCTTGCCGCCCAGTTTCTTCACTGGCAGAAGAGACATAGGTGAACGACGGCGTAGTTAAATTAATCATCAAATCTTCAAAGCCGATCAGCGACACCTGCTGGGTAAGAAACACATCTTTACCCACGGTGCGCCCTACCTGGTTGATGGCGTCTATACAGCCGATTATGGCGTTGGGCGAATGGCAAAGCAGGGCAGTGATTTTGTTATTGCTTTCCAGCAGCTCTCGTACCACGGCGCTGGCGGCCTGAGTATCCTCCCGGCAGGCAGGGGTAAAGTCTTCACGGGGCAATAACCCATATTGCGTGAGCGCGGACCGGTAGCCGGAAAGCCGTTCGTGACGAATTAAACAGCGCGCATCGCCGCCAATATAAGCAATGCTACGATGGCCACGCTCAATCAGATAACGCGTGGCAAGGCTTCCGGCCTGGCGATTGTCGCGCATCACCAGATCCCGCTCGCAATTGAGGGGCGATTGTGAGACCACCACCATCGGCAAAGGGCTTTCGCTAATCGCTGCGGGTACACTGTCGGTTTTGGATTCCGCGTCTAAATAAATCACGCCTGCAACGCCCTGACGGGTAAACGCCAACAGGCACTGTTCGAGACGTTCAATATTGCCCTGCGGCTGAGCCAGCACCACCATAAAGCCTTGCTGTTCCAGTTCGTGGACAATGCTCGACGTCACGCGAACAGCGAAGGGATCGTTAAAGTCATGAAGAATAAGGCCGATGAGATTAGAGGTATTGGCGCGGAGATTCGCGGCGGCCACGTTATGGACATAGCCCAGATCGTCGATGGCGGCCTGCACCTTTTCGATGGTAGCCTGAGATATTTTCCCTTTCTGGCGTAACACCAATGAGACGGTAGAAACTGAAACTTCTGCCCGCTTTGCCACATCAATAATGCTGACCTTTTTCATCGCTCTCCTGATAAGTCCTTTTTTCTGCGGAATAACAACGCCTCCCGTAACATACAGGAGGCGCAGCAGAAAATCGCGATCACTTACCAATCATAGTGGAAATGGTTTGAGCGATAAATTGCGCCCGCGCACCAAATATCACCTGTACGCCGCTGTCTCCCACAAAGACCACACCGCGAGCGCCCACGCTGTTTAAACCATCGCGATCGACCAGCGAAGCTTTATCCACTTCCAGACGCAGGCGGGTAATGCATGAACCCACGCTGTCGATATTTTCCGGGCCGCCCAGCAGGTTAATGATATCGGTCGCCAGTTCGGTGTCGGTTTTGTCATCGGCATTCACTGCAATTTCCGCACGGCCCGGCGTTTTCACATCGAAGCGACGGATCACGTAGCGGAAAGTGAAGTAATAGATCAGACCCATCGGCACGCCGACGATGACAGCATTCAGGAAATTGGTTTGATAGCCGTTAAACGACGGCAAAATCCCGAATGAAATGTAATCGATGAGCCCAGCCGAGAACGATTTGGCGATATGCGCATGCAGCAAATACATGCACATATAGGATAACCCGGCCATCACTGCATTAAATACATACAGGATCGGTGCCACAAATATAAAGGTGAACTCAACCGGCTCGGTAATGCCGGTTAAAAAGCAGGTCAGGGCCGCAGAGAACAGGATGCCGGAGGCGATCTTTTTGTTTTTGGTATTGGCTTCGTGATACATGGCCAGACAGGCGGCGGGTAGCGCGAATAACATCAGCGGGAATTCGCCCTGCATAAACTTGCCTGCGTTATGGTAGGTATCGCTGCTGAAGCTTTTCACGCCTTCTTCCAGCATTTTGAACCAGATTGTCTGATCGCCGTGGATCACCTGGCCGGTGGCGGTAGTGTAATCGCCAAAGGAATACCAGAACGACGGATACCAGATATGGTGTAAGCCGAGTGGGATTAGCGCACGCTCGACCAGGCCAAAGATAAAGGTGGACGCCGCCTGATTATCGCCGTTAACCACTAATGACAGCGCATCAATTCCCGCCTGGATATGCTGCCAGACGTAGGGCAGGGCGAGGCCGAGGATAAACGATAAAAACGCCGTAGCGATGGCGACAAAACGTTTACCCGAGAAGAAACCTAAAAACTCCGGCAATTGCATGGTATGGAAACGGTTATAGCACCACGCGGCCAGGATGCCGCAAATCAGACCGCCAAAAACACCCATCTGCAACGTGGGGATACCCACGACCATGGCGTATTTACCGCCGCTGGCCGCCATTTCTGGCGTAATGCCCAGTACAGTACCGATAGTAATATTCGTGATGAACACCGATACCGCCGCGGACAGCGCCGCGATCCCGGATTCTGACGCTAATCCTACCGCAGAACCAATAGCAAACAGCATGGGGAGATTGTCGAAGATGACTCCTCCGGCATTCATCATTAACGGCAAATGGAACTTATCACCAAACGCCAGCAGTAAACCCGCCGCAGGCAACAGCGATATAGGCAGCATTAATGCGCGGCCTATCATGGATAGCTTTGAAAGCGACTTAACCAACCCTGACATCAGACTCATGCTGATTCCCCCAAGTAGACCAGGCTTATGCCCTGTTTTATGTAAGTAGAACGTTTTAGTAGAACGTTCTACTCATGATGATGCAGGTTGAACCAGACTCGCAACAGAAAGTTAACCTCTGGTCACAAGAAATTCTTATTCTTTGAAGTGGGTCAGAAAATGCCTGTAACGAACGGCTGTGAGCGCGCGCGGTTCAGCTATCCCGCGTTTGACGGTTCATTAAAGGTGCGTAAATATACGCAGTATTCATAGATTATATTGACGATAAAAACGAATAAATAAGATTAGCTCCTGTTAATTATAATTGGTGGGCATATATCAATAAATATCAATATTCTCCTTAAATAAATCATAGTGGCAGCTAAAAAAGCTGGGATTGTTTTGTGAGTGGTTTTTATTGGATAATGAGCGGCCATCACGGTGTGAAGTCAACACTATTTATTTTCATTTAAAGAAAACCTGGCAGTTGTACTCTGCACGTAAATTATCATGAGGTTATATTGTGGCTTATATTAATCAATCCAATAAATACAACAGAACAATAATGCCAGCTTTATCTGTCACGGTTTTGTTATGGCTGAGCGGTTGTCAGAGTCATGAGCCCGAAACGGTATCGAACGTTACTCCTGCGCCGCAGCAGCAAAGCAACTCCACGCCGCTGCCATCAGCGCAAATTGCGCCAGCCGAAGCATCATTAACGGATCCCGCAATTAATACAGACACACCTTCATCCGGGACCGCCACGGTTTGCCAGCATGAACTGGCGGCATTATCAAAAATAAACCCTGCCAAATATGCTGCGCATAAAGCCATTTTCGATAACCTTCTGAAAAGCGCCTCTTTATATTCAACCGTACGTGAAGATGTTAATGCTCAAACGAAAGACACCATGGACACGTTATACAAATATAAGACCCAGAAAATTTGCAACGATATTGAGCAGGCCATTCATGAATCTTTAGTGAGCCGGGGAGAAAGCGTTAAATGAACAGATTTAAATTAGCACCGCTTTTTTTTTTATACTTCCGTTAGCGGCCAGCGCTATCGCGGCGCAACCCAGCGATGAGTCCAGTACGCTTAAATCCCTGGACAGCATCACGGCACAGTCGAGCGGCGTTCCCGCGTTATTACTGGCGAAGCCCGTTGATTTACCGGCACCCGTGGTGACGCCGTCCGGCAAAGCTAAAAAACCTTATCGCAAAAACGTATCCCATCCCGTAAATCCTCCTTCGCAAAAAGCGCCGCAAGCTGATGCAGCCTGGACGCAGGAGAAAGCGGCGTTACTGAAAGCCGCCGCAGAAAACCGTAATCAGATCGAACAGTTGCAGGCTCAGCTTAACGCCGCAAATAACCGAGCAGTGAGCGGAGTAGATCAGGAAGCGCTAAAACAGGCAGAAGCCTGGAAAACTCAGCTTGCCGAAATGAAAAAAAACCAGTCGGCGCAAGCCGCGCAACTGGCGCAGACCCAGCAACAGTTGATGCTAAGCGAGAAAGTGGCGCAGGGCTTGAAAGATCAGCTGGCCATGCTGAGTGTCGCAAAAGGTGATAACACTCAGCAAATCAGCCAGTTACAGATAGCGCTACAGGAGAGCCAGAAACGGGCGGCGGAAGACCAGAAACAGATCGCCGGGCTAACCAGCGGCCAGGCGGCGAAAGCGAAGGTGCTGGCGGATCTTCAGCAGCAGCTGGCTCTGAGCCAGAAACAGTTCCAGGAAGCGAAAGCGCAGATCGTGACGCTTTCAGGCGCGCAGGATCAAAAAGTCCAGCAGATGCAAAAAGCGTTGCAGGAGAGCCAGAAACACATGGCGGACGACCAGAAACAGATCGCCGGGCTTGTCAGCGACCAGGCGGCGAAAGCGAAGGCGCTGGCGGATCTTCAGCAGCAGCTGGCTCTGAGCCAGAAACAGTCACAGGAAGCTAAAGCGCAGATCGCGACACTTTCAGACGCGCAGGATCAAAAAGTCCAGCAGATGCAGAAAGCGTTGCAGGAGAGCCAGAAACAGGCGGCAGACGACCAGAAACAGATCGCCGGGCTAACCAGTGAACAGGCGCTTAGCAAAAAAGCAGCGACGGAAACGCAAAAAGTGCTGACTGAAAGCCAGAGTAAAATCAAAGCCCTGGAAAAACAGCTTGTAGATTCCGCTCTTGCGCAAAGCGTCAAAGATAAGTCATTACAGGAGGCGCAGCAGAAGCTGGCAGATAACCAGAAACAGAGCGAGGCGCTTACAGCGAAGTGGCAGGAAGCCAGCAAGCAACTGGAGGCGCAGGCAAAACAGCTGGCAGACCTGCAAAAAGCGCAGCCTGAGGTCGCAAAAACTGGCAAACCGCAGACTAAAAATGAAATCCGCGACTATGCGCTGGGTGCATTCTGGGCGCAGGAAATCATCGGTATGATGAAGAACAAAGAGGGGGATGGTTACCGTATCGCTAAACAGCAGGTTCTGAACGGCATGACCGATGAACTCAACAATCAGCTTAAGCTGTCTAAAGAAGATCTGGTCAGCGTCCTGAAAGAGTTGGATCAAAGTTCACAGGCGAAAGAAAAAAGTTTAGCGACCGAAGCGATGTCGCAAGGCAACGAATACCTGACTCAGTTCAGTAAGAAAGCTGGCGTAAAGCGCGCCTCGCTGGGCTATTACTACCTCATCGCTGATAAGGGCGTCGGGAAAATCGCCAGCAGCGACACGGTTGCCGTCACGATGCGCGAAAGCCTCACCAACGGAAAAGTCATCAGCGATATGACTAAAAAGGGAACAGTGCTGGCGCTGCCGTTGAGCCAGTTTCCGCCATTGTTCAAATCCGCGATTTCACAGGTCAACAACCGCGGTGAGCTTCGCATCGTTGTGCCGCCTGAACTGGCTTATGGCGAAAAAGGCAGCTTGCCGGAGATTCCGCCAAACTCCACGATGATCTACGACATCAAAATAATCGACGTGACCCACAACCCGCCGAAGAAAAAAGCCTGATATGTCCGGGTGTAAAAAGGGCCGCGATTGCGGCCCTTCGTTGATTACACAGTAACAGTTACGCTATTGCCATCAAAGCTCACCGTCTGACCCGCAACGATTTTACAGCGCTTACGGGTTTCAACAGCGCCGTCTACTTTCACCAATCCTTCGCCGATGGCGATTTTGGCCTGTGCGCCGCTTTCGCTCCAGCCTTCCAGCTTCAGCAAATCACACAGCTCAACGTGCGGGTGTTTACCAAGAGAAAATGTCGCCATGTTACACGCCCTCCACGTCGTGATACTCTTCGCATGCCTGAAGCGTATTCTGAATAAGCGTAGCCACAGTCATCGGCCCCACGCCGCCAGGCACCGGCGTGATATAAGACGCTCGCGCGGCGGCTTCTTCAAAAACAACATCGCCGACAACTTTGCCATTTTCGAGCCGGTTGATGCCGACATCAATGACAATCGCGCCTTCTTTGATCCACTCGCCTGGTATAAAGCCAGGTTTACCTACTGCCACGATCAGCAGATCGGCGTTTTCAACGTGCTGGCGCAGGTTTTTGGTGAAGCGGTGAGTCACGGTGGTGGTGCAGCCGGAGAGCAGCAGTTCCATGCTCATCGGGCGGCCGACAATATTGGATGCGCCAATGACAACCGCGTTAAGCCCATAAAGATCGATATTATAGCGCTCAAGTAGCGTCACAATGCCGCGTGGGGTACAAGGGCGCAGACGTGGCGCACGCTGGCACAAACGGCCCACGTTGTAAGGATGGAACCCGTCGACGTCTTTATCAGGCGCGATACGCTCAAGCACTTTCACGTTGTCGATGCCCGCAGGCAGCGGCAACTGGACCAGAATACCGTCGATAGTCTTGTCGGCATTTAATTTATCGATAAGCGCCAGCAGCTCTGCTTCGGTGGTGGTTTCTGGCAGATCGAATGAGCGAGAAAGGAATCCAACTTCTTCACACGCTTTGCGCTTGCTGCCGACATAAATTTGCGAGGCGGGGTTCTGGCCAACCAACACTACCGCAAGCCCTGGCGCACGTTTTCCGGCATCCAGGCGCGCTTTTACTTTTTGCGCAACCTCAAGCCGTACCTGCTGCGCAATCGTTTTACCGTCAATAATCTTTGCTGCCATCAGAGAGAGGATTCCATCTGTAGTCTAAAAGGAGAGGGGATGTTGATATTTTGTCAGAAGCGCGGCGTGCTGTCAGTCACCAATAGCGGTTTATGCTTAAAAGGCAGGCAGACGGCGGAAAAGCCATTGACTCACAAAGCACTCACCGTATAATTCCACGCGTTTCGCAGCGCCTTGTTTTTTATTACAGGAAGCCTGCTTAAATGCCTTTAAGGCGCCCTTAGCTCAGTTGGATAGAGCAACGGCCTTCTAAGCCGTGGGTCGCAGGTTCGAATCCTGCAGGGCGCGCCATCTTAAGTTCTCCTGACATCTATTTAAGTCTGCAAAACCCCAATAAATCAGCATTAACAGGCACTTTAAGGTGTCTCAACGTTTTTTCTCGTCTAATGAATTCTATACCAGTTCGGGGGTACATTTGGGGGGGTTCTTGTTCAATGAAGGAGATACCCCCAAATGAAACTGACCGCCCGGCAGGTTGATACTTCTAAGCCAAAAGATAAGCCCTATAAATTATCTGATGGTGGGGGGGCTGTACTTGTTGGTTAATCCCAACGGTTCCGGCCACGCTTTTGGGTTAGATTACTTCAGCTCAAGCAGGCTTATCACATGGGCAATATCCGCGATATCGCCTGCTGACAACGGTTGCAGAGGACGAGGCAGGCAATCCGTGGCGGTAAGCCCAAGCACACCAGCGGCAGCGGCAATAACGCGAATACTTCCGCCATGTTTACGGAACAGCGACCACAACGGCTCAAGGCGGGTTGTCAGGGCAGTAACGCGTTCATTATCGTTTGCCGCCGCTGCTTCAGTGATTTGTTTCGCCATCTCAGGGAACAGACCGCCACACACGGAATACCAGACTTCACAGCCAGCGTTTAATCCCAGCCCCGCATAAGCATCGCCACTGATACCGATTGTTACGCCAGGGCGCAGATGTTGACGTAACGCATTCACCCGCTCAGTCGCTGCAGCCGGACTATCCGGTACACCAGGGATCTTGACCGAGCGAACCCCCTCAAGTGATGAGAGACGACCGTGGAGTTCATCCGTAAAGGTAAAATGGGTAGTGCCCGGATTATCATAGATACACACCGGTACAGACACGTGCCGGGTAACGGTCTCGAATAGTGAGAAGACCTCTTCGTTACGGAGTGACTGGTAGCTGACCGCCGGGAGTAACAGGGCATTCGCGCCAGCTGCCTGTGCATCATCTGCCAGATGCAGAATGGCATCGGTACTGGTCGCCCCCACGCACACCATCATTGGGATATCCCCGGCATGCTGTTTTGCCAGAGTTGCTACGCGCTTGCGCTGCTCCCGGGTCAGATAGGCGTAGCTTCCGGTTGACCCCAGGATGCCCATAGAATCAACGCGAGCTTCTGTAAGGCGGGAAAGAATATGGCTAAAGCCCTTTTCATCCACGCCGCTGACGTTGACTGGGGTTAATGGAAACGCCGACAAGCCGGTAAACATAAATGTTTCTCCTGAAGGATATTACTGGTGTTGTTCTTCGATGAGAGCAACGTCAAACCACAGACCGGGCATCATTTTTTCAAGGCCGTCAGTCAGCATCTTCCCGGCTTCGTGAAGCGTCTCCAGCGGCATCTGTGGGAGACTCTCCAGAATGAACCACATTTGCTGAGCTTCCACGCCCAAGCGGGTTCTGATCCCCTGTCGCCAGTTCCAGCGACGGCAAGTCACGCCGATATCATCACACCAGATAACCTCGCCTTGTGAAGGATATTCAATGGCCGTTTCACCCTCTTTGACAGTATCAAAAGGCTCTGTTCCTTTTGCCACAGCCAGACGTGGTGAACCCTGATAGGCAGAGATATTCTCTCCACCAACTGGTACGGCATAGCGGAGGCTGACGGCATTATAAAGATCAACGATGGGATCGAGCGCTGGCATCGTTCCGTCACGTAATACCCGCTTACGTAACGCATCAGCTGAGCAAGGGGTGCGTTTCGGTTTAGCACCAAACTTTTGAAAAACGTCAGCCCATGCGGCGAGATGAGATTCCGCCCATTCCGGTTTACCGGCCAGAACTGCTTCACAGGCTTTTCGCAGTGCCGTTTCTCCAGTGTCGGGATTCAGCACTGGCGCAGCTTTTACGTAGATACTAAGTGCCCGGAAACCTGGAGCAATACGATAAATTTCAGGGGCAATTGACGGGGAAACTGTTAACACGTGATAATCCTGTAGTGACCATTTTATCCCATGATAATGACCGATGACCAAAAAAGTCAATTTAATGACCGATGAGAAAGCATCCTGAGTATTTCACGGTATGCCAGTAGGGCTTGTCTCATCACAAGTAAGTTCATAAGGAGTTGTTCAATGGATAATCAGCCTCTGAGTTTTATTAAAGACAAATTTACTGTCACAACCGATCCCGCCTTTTTTCAACTGGAAGCCATTCACGATTACCTCTCTCAATCGTCCTGGGCGCCTGGCATTGATGCTGAAACGGTCAGGATATCCGTCCAGAACAGCCTTTGTTTTGCTCTTCTGGATGGAACAAGACAAATCGGATTCGCCCGGCTGGTCACAGACTATGCCACTTTTGGTTATTTGTGTGACGTCTACGTGCTAAATGATTATCAGAAGAGTGGTCTCGGCCGTTGGCTGATTGAATGCTGTCACGCCCATCCGCTGATGTCACGTCTGCGACGGATAATGCTGGTCACTGACAGCGCGCCCTGGCTATATCAGAAGCTGGGGTATGCCCCTCTGAACCGGAAAGATTTTGTCTGGCAAATCAATCGACAAGACATTTATCGTAAAGCCGGGCAAAAATAAGAATACCGCGTCCGGCGGCACCTTGCTTTCTGGATGCCCATCCTGGAGTGAGTGACCAGACTTTATTGGTTTGGCAATTGTGCTCTGCGTATTTCGGTATGTTTAAAACAGTGGCGTATTGAATCCATCACGCGTTCGCAGACGGGGGGAAGTTCACAATCGGCCAATCGCAAAATCCCCAGGGTTAATGTCAGTGCCAGTGGTGGAGACACATGAAGCTTCACAACATTACCCGTTTCAACAGCACGTATCATAGAAATATCAGTCGCTGCGAGGATGGCGTCACTGGAATCCAGGAGATGGCGAACGAGCTGAAAGTCGTTACTCATTACGCGGAAATGTTGGTACAGGCCAGAGTGTAAGTCATAAAGACTTTCCATATGCTCCACAACCGCAGGATCAAAATAACCGGCAGCAATCACCATCGGCCATGCTTTGATCATTGCGATATCAATATCTGTTGTTTTCGCCAGAGGATGTTGACTGCTGGCATACCATGCAAAACCGCAGGTAAACAGGCTTTCAACCACTAAATCTTGTTGATAGCGCGCAATACTTGCATCACCGACAAAGAAGTCAATTTGTCGGGTGCGTAGCAAATTCAGCAGCGGTGCGGAGGTATCCACGCTGAAGTTAATCTGCACTTCCGGCAAATCGCGCAGCAGTTTATCCAGTAAAGGGCAAATGAGTTCATCCATGAGTGAAGAGCCCATACCCAATGCGACCCGTCCTGATTTCCCTGATTGCATCATCTGTAAGTGACGTTTTCCTTCATTCTCATTCATCACTATCCGGCGGGCAGTGGCTTCCCATGCAAGCGCATACGGCGTTGGCCGCAGGCGACGATCGCTGCGCGTAAACAAGGGCACATTTAACTGTTCTTCCAGTGCGCGAATGCTGCGTGAAAAGGCTGGCTGGCTCAGATGCACTTCTTCCGCAGCGGCACTCAATGAGGGATTGTCCAGCAAAGCGATAAAGTGTTTCAGCTGACGGGTATTCATGACGGCCCCACTTGCAATTTATGCATGGAATTGGCGATTAATCTGCATTTCACGAAAGTTAAACAAATAAGTAACATTTAGCTAAATTTTGTTCAACGGGAAAATATGATGCAAAGCATAGACCTCGCTAACCCCCGGCCAGTAGTAGCGGTGATCTGCGATCGAATCAGTTATTTCCAGCATCCAGTGCATGCGGTGCCGGAAACCTATCTCCGGGCGTTACATGAAGCGGCAAATGTGATGCCAGTGTTATTGCCTGTCAGCCCGGAGATGCTTGATTTACCGACGTTATTATCAACGGTGGATGGTGTCATGTTGCCAGGTAGCCCGTCGAATGTCGCCGCGGAGCGCTATCAGGCCGAACCGCTACCGGAGCAGACGCTGAAGGATATTTATCGCGATGAAACCGTTTTTTCATTACTTCCCCAGGTGATAGAGCAGGGCATCCCTCTGTTAGCTATCTGTCGGGGTTTTCAGGAGCTCAATGTATTTTTTGGCGGAACTCTCCATCGTGCCGTCCATGAGCGGCCTAATGCGCTGGATCATCGGGAAGGCTGCCACGATCGTCCTTTAACTTGCTGGTATGAAGACAGTCATTTCGTCGAGATTATGCCCTGCGGGTTGCTTTCGACGCTGACAAGAGCGCCACACGTTAGCGTTAACTCACTTCATCATCAGGGTGTCAGTACGCTGGGGCAGGGATTGCGCATCGAGGCTCTTGCGCCAGATGGACTGATTGAAGCATTTACCGCTTCGGACTCTCCCGGCCTGGTACTGGGGCTGCAGTGGCACCCTGAAATGTCACTGGGGCACAGCCCATTAGCACAGCAGATCTTCTCTCACTACGGCGATGCCTGCCGACAACGTCAGCAATTTCGCTCTTCCCTTAATTTTTCTGGAGATAATAAAAATGAATCAATCCGCCCAGTCGCTGTTTAGCCGGAGTTACGCCGAAGCGCGACAAGCGTTTATCGCTGCTGCTCATGGTCGCGAGTTACACGTTGATAGTTATCTCCTGGATTTACCCGGCAGTGAAGGAGAGATGCTGGCAACGGATGTGGTTCTGGATGGGCCGGAAGACGCCGCAAACCTTATTATTACTATCAGTGGCGTGCATGGCGTGGAGGGCTATCCCGGCTCGGCGATACAGCGCGGGTTGCTGGAAATGGGGCCGCTTGAGCAAGCGAATACCGCCGTGCTGCATGTTCATGCGATTAACCCGTGGGGATTTTCCTGGTCGCACCGTACCACCCAGGAAAACGTCGATCTTAACCGCAATTTCGTCGATTTTTCAGCACCGCTCCCGGTTAACGATCGTTATTCTGATATTCATAATTTACTGTTGCCGGCAAGTTGGCCGCCGCCTGCTGAAAGTGAAGAACAGTTACGGGCGCTGGCGAAAGTCTGGGGCGATAAAGGATACCAGTGCGCGGTAAGCCTTGGACAATACCGTTTCCCCGATGGGCTACATTATGGGGGCGACAAACCCACCTGGAGTAATGAAACGTTTCGTACTATTTTGCGGCGTTACGCAACTCGCTGTCAGCGTATTGGCTCGCTTGATATTCATACCGGGCTCGGGCCATACGGCTACGGCGAACGTATTTTTGGCTGTGAATTCGAAGATGCCTCTCTGTTACGCGCCCGGGACTGGTGGGGAGATACCATTACCTCAGTCAATACAGGCAGCTCGACCAGTGTTCCACTGACGGGGCCGATTCAGGCGGCGTTGTTTCGCGAGTGTGAGCAGGCGGAACAAACGAATATCTGCCTGGAATATGGGACATACCCACAAGTACAAACCGTACTGGCAATGCGTGGGGCACACTGGTTAACCCGCTTTGGTAGTGATGATCCACGGCAATGCGCAGCGCTCCGCCAGAGTCTGAAGGACGCATTCAATCCCCAGGATCCGTGGTGGCAGAATGAGATTTGGACCCAGGGAAAACGCGTTTTCCTGCAGGCCGTCGCGGGCATTAACCGCCACCCATCATGAGACATTCCTGGAGAACAGCATGAGCCAAACTATCGAAAGCCAGGTTACGCAGCCTGTTCACTGGCGGGTCATTGCTGCTGCGGTGGCTGGCAACGCTTTTGAAGTTTATGACTTCGTCATTTATGCCTATTTTGCCGTGTATATAGGCCAGGCATTTTTTCCCGTTACCGGGGACTATGGCAGTTTATTGGTAGCCACTGCCACCTTCGGCGTCGGATTTTTTACCCGGCCATTGGGCGCATTGTTTATCGGGAGTTATGCCGACCGGGTGGGGCGTAAACCGGCAATGATTTTGACAGTAACGCTTATTACCCTGGGTACGCTTGGGATTGCCGCCACGCCGGGTTACGCGACGATCGGTATGGCCGCACCGGTCATCATCGTATTGTGCCGACTGATACAGGGTGTGGCCCTTGGCGGAGAAGTGGGGCCGGCAGCCTCGCTACTGATTGAATCGGCACCAGCCGATAAACGCGGACGTTATGCCTGCTGGCAAATTGCCAGCCAGGGCATAGCGGTCACCGTTGGCGGTTTGTTTGGCGTGATCATTACTTCATCTATGTCTGCAGAGAATTTGCAAAGCTGGGGATGGCGTTTACCGTTTATCTTCAGTCTGCTTATGGTGCCGCTAACGATCTATATCCGCCGTAATTTGCCGGAAACGCTTCATGAGTCGGTAAAAAAAGAGAAGAGCACTGCCAACATATTGAAAGGCATGTGGCGCGAGAACCGCAGCTTACTGCTGATTGGCCTGGGGATCATGATGGTGGTCAGTGTCACCTCACAGTTAATAAACTACATGACGTCCTATGCCATTAAAACGCTGCATCTGCATCCGAGCGTTGCACAAACCAGTATTTTGATTGCCGGGCTCATTTCTTTTTTCGGAGCACTGGCAGCCGGGCGGCTGTGTGACAGATATGGCCGTAAAAAAGTATTGATATTGCCGGTACTGGCATTGAGCGTAGTAGTAATACCGTTATTCACCTGGCTGCATGAGGCACCGGATGCGGCACGCTTGCTGACGGTGACGTTTGTGGTCTCTACACTGATTACGTTTCCCACCACCGCATTATTGGTTGTGGTGCCGGAGATGTTGCCGGGCAAGTTCCGCAGTACGGGCACCTCACTGATTTACGCACTCGGTTCGGCATTGTTTGGCGGGAGTACGCATTTTATTTTGACTGCCTTACTTGCATGGACCAATCATCCTGTCGCGCCGGCCTATTACGTGCTGTTTGCTACGGCGATAAGCCTGTGCGCAATGTCACTTTTACCGGAATCACGTCGTCCCGAAGAAAGCGCACAGCCTGGCCATTATTTGTCGAGCAGCCGTGATTAAACCAGGCCGAATAACTCAGTAACCCGAACACCCGCGGCTCATTATGCATAACGCATAGTGAGCCTTTTTACGTCGTTTTTCCCACGTACTGACTTTAAGGCTGTGCGGGCAAATTATTAATTTGCCCCTTTCTTTATTTATCTGTCACTGGACCAACAATAGCGTCTGATGGCCGATTTAAATATCAAACTGAATCAAGCAATTATAATGTTCAGATCTTTAGGGAAATTCATCTTCTTAATCTTTTTGTCTGGATCTGTGGTTACCAGACAATCAATCTCTTTCCAGTGCGCGACATGGGATGTGGCCCGGCTGTCTAATTTATGGCCGTCCGCAAGCACAATAGAGTTGTTGCTTTGTTTGATCATCTGGCGAGCAACGGCGGCTTCATTGATGTCCTGATCCATAATGCCTGATTCAGGGCTTACAGCACCGGCACCGATAACCGCGTAATCGGCATAAAATGAGCTAATGGCCTGAAGCGTGACCGGGCCGACGCATTCCATTTTTGAAAGACCAAACTGCCCACCAATCAGGATCAAGTCAGTAGTGGAACTATCGTGGAATAAATTGGCGATCACAGGAGAATTAGTGAACACGGTAAGCTGCGGTATCGAACTGATTATTCTGGCAAACTCAAGCGTTGTCGTTCCAAAATCAATGAAGAGTGAATCCCCTGGCTTGATGAGTTTTGCTGCAGCGACAGCGATATTCTTTTTATCGTCTTCAGCTAATTTCGCTCGTTGATTGAATTCCAGTTCAAATCCGAACTGCGCACTGACAGCCCCACCATGAATCTTCTTGATATGGCGTAATTCTTCCAGTTTATTGAGATCCCGGCGAATGGTTTCCTGCGAAACTCCAAACTCATCCGCCAGTTCATTAACAAAGACCTGTCCGCTATCTTTCAGTTTTTCAAGAATAATGTTGCGGCGTTCGGAGCCATTTGAGTAATCCATTGTTCTACCTGCTATCGCACGTTAGGGGGGATCTTTTTTCATCAGTACAGCGCCCGGAAGCACTGTTGTTTTTATGTTGTTTTTTTGTGGAAATGATTATTGCATTCGAAAATGGGTATTACAACCTGAGCGCCGGGACTTTATGACTCTGTTGTACCGGATTGTTTTGATATCATTTTGATTTTACAGGGTAAATTTAATTTTTTCATCGTACTTCCAACCTCATGAACGCGTAAAAAACAGGCTCTAAAGTTTAGTTTTAAGGTCCTGATAAAACATGATTCACGTCACATTTATTTGTTTATATGTGTAATTTGTGTTGCTTTAATGTGTTTTTATGGTGGTATATTGTGAATGAAACGATGTTATCAACAAACAAGCCACAGTGAAGTTTAGAGGTTCTATGCTCAACCAACGTTATGCAGCAATCGATCAGGGTACGACGGGGACGCGTGTTGTTGTATTCGGTGAGGACGGGAAACATTTTTCTCCGGCTGCAATCGCACATAAGCAGCTCACACCGAATCCTGGCTGGGTTGAGCATGATCCCATGGAGATCCTGCGTAACATTCGTTCCTGCCTGAATCATTGCGGGGTAGTGGATGCAATTGGTCTGGCTCATCAGGGCGAAAGTATTGTGGCCTGGGATGCAAAATCTGGCCAACCGCTTTATAACGCCATCATCTGGCAGGATCAAAGAACCGATTCTGTGATCCGCAAAATGCGCGCGGAAGGTGTCGAAGAACGCGTGCGTGCAAAAACCGGTCTTCCTCTGGACACCTATTTTTCAGCCAGCAAATTTGGCTGGATCATGCGTAACGTGCCAGGGGCGGTAGAACTGGCGAAACGTGGAAGCTTGCGCCTCGGTACCATGGACGCTTTTTTTATGTTCCACCTGTGCGGCACACACGTCACGGATTACAACTCTGCCTCGCGAACGTCATTATTTAATATCCATTCCCTCGAATGGGATGCAGAGCTGTGCGCTCTGTTCGGCGTACCCATCGAAGCTCTTCCTGAAGTCCGGGATAATGTTGGTCATTTTGGTGATGTCCGATATGAAAGCACCACTGCCCCCCTGACTGCTTGTATCGTGGATCAGTTTGCCGGGACTTACGGTCATGGCTGTCGCGAACCGGGACAAATGAAAATCACATTTGGTACCGGGGCGTTCCTGCAGTCCATTACGGGAACTGACGTTCCCGATGCCAAAGGCTCTGGATTACTGCCAACCTTGTGCTGGAAGATGCCCGATGAAAAACCCGTATATGGGCTTGATGGCGGCGTCTATAACGCAGCATCGGCAATTAATTGGGCAGGTAAAATCGGCTTGTTTTCAGAAATTGAAGAGTTCAGCGATTTCCCGGATGAACCTGCAATTGCAAGGGGACTGGCGTTTGTTCCTGCTCTGTCTGGCCTGGGCTGCCCGTACTGGGATCGTTCTGCGGCAGGCGTATGGGCGGGTTTGTCTCTTGAAACCGAAAGAAAAGATATGCTTCAGTCGATACTCGAAGGGATCGCGGTACGGTCTGCTGAAGTCATCTTTGCAATGGATAAAGTAAGGCCTATCGGCGAAACGATTTCAATCGATGGAGGGCTATCTTCAAATACCTATTTCAAAGAGTTTCTCGCAACGTTAATCCAGAAGCGAATTATATCTCCGGCTAACAGAGAAATAACTGCACAAGGAGTGGCATTACTTGCACGCAAGGGTCTGGGGTTAAATTACCCAATGAAGTTAAGAAATCAAAATACAATGACAGAACCTGGAAAACGCGATCTTCGTCCTTATTTTGAAAAATATAAAGACATTATCTCGCGTTCCCGTAACCTGCGCGGTGATTAAGTGAGGCAAGTATGTCGGAAATCGGCACTATTATTATTTATATTATTATGGCAGGCGCATTAGTCGGTGCTATTGCATCGGTAATTCGGCCTGAGAGTGGTCTGGGGAAAGAGTTCGTAAATGGTATACATTCTATCGGACCGGTATTTTTAGCTCAGGCAGGGATTATGGCTGCAATCCCCATTATCTCCTACGCTATTACCAATACCATTGGACCCCTTTTCCAGTCGATGGGTTCAGACGTATCTATCGCTGCATTATCTGTTATAGCGGTAGATATGGGGGGCTATCAACTTGCGGATGTAATTGCC
Source organism: Atlantibacter subterraneus (assembly GCF_007570865.1). GTDB lineage: Bacteria > Pseudomonadota > Gammaproteobacteria > Enterobacterales > Enterobacteriaceae > Atlantibacter > Atlantibacter subterraneus. Next base: position 107,731 of record NZ_VLPS01000010.1, read on the forward strand.
TCTAATCGCGACCAGTGGATCACCGCGATGTTAATCGGTTATACGTCTGGAGCAAGTATTGTGTATCTGATTCCAGTTGGGCTAATTATGCTTAATCGGCAGGATCATAAATACCTTGCGCTTGGAGCAATGGCGGGTTTGGTCAGCATCCCTTTTGGCGTGTTAATTTCGTTAATGTTTATCACCCTGAATAATATTCCTGTGCGCGATGTCATTTCAACGTCATCACCGGCGAATCATTATTTAACGATTGATTTTTTAAATGCACTCCAGCTATTAGCACCTTTGTTTGCATTCTGCTTCTTACTGGCAATTGGGCTTAAATATAAAACTGAATTGATGGTTAGTTGCTTCCTTGCCTTTGGGCGTCTGTGTGACGCATTTATAAAGCTGGTACTGGCAGCATGTATCGTTCAGCACTTCACCGGGGTGTTTACCAAAGTGTTTGGCGGGTGGGTTTTTGACCCTCTGTTTGCTGATGAAAAAGAGCTGTATCGGGCAATTGAAATCGCGGGATATATTGGCATTATGCTGGCTGGCACATTCCCGGTATGTTATCTGTTCCAGAAACACTGTCAGCGCCCGATGAAGTTTATTGGCAGAAAGCTAAAACTTACCGATACGGGTGCACTGGGGATCGTTATGGTGCTGGCAAATATTATTGCTGTGTTCCATTTATTTAAATCCATGAGAGCACGGGATAAGGTTTTATGCGTGGCATTCGGCATCTGTGCGCAGGCGACATTGGGCGATCACCTTGCTTTTACGGCTAATTTCCAGCCAACGCTGGTCATTCCCATCATGCTGGGTAAATTCCTTGCCGGCGTGATTGCAATAGGCATTGCGATTTATATTTCTGTTCCGGCAGCGCAAAGGATGGAAAAGATTGATGATGAGCGTGAAAGCGCCGTCACAGGTCAGAATATTCTCACGGCTGAATCCGTTCCCTGATTAACCCAAATTTATTTGTCATAAACTGGAGTTGAAAAATGCGTAAGATTTTCCTGGCATGTCCTTATAGCCACGCGGATAAGGATGTTGTGCATGGCCGTTTTCTGGCATGTAACAAAGTGGCTGCTCAGATTATTGAAGCCGGACATGTCGTGTTTAGTCAGGTGAGTATGTCACATCCTGTCAATCTGGAACTACAGAAAACAGAGAAAGCCAATATCGGCAAATTATGGGCCCCGGTCGATGCCGTTTTTCTGGATATGATGCAAGAACTCATTATTCTTGATTTGGAAGGTTGGGATAAAAGCGCCGGCATCCAGCGTGAAATTGAATTCTATAAAGCCCGGGGGCAGCGCGTGAGTTTATGGTCTGACGTTGAATCTGAATTTGCCTGAGTAAATAAAGGTTAACCTGGTTCTTCTGATATAAAGTGTGCAACAGCCCCCCTGCTGCCAGAATCATGAAGAAAAATAACAATGCATAAAAAAGCCAGCTTTCGCTGGCTTTTTGACTTAACGGGTTGTGACAATAATTTCGTCTTTATTGGTAATACCGCTTATATCTATATCTTTTAGCAGGATGCGTCGCTCTGGTAAACAACGGTGTTTACCTTTATAAATAATGTCGTTTCCATGTTTAACAATAATCTCACCCTTAAAATAACGCGTTACGCGAACGTTGAGCGTTGTTTTATTGGCTGGCTTTGACAGGGAAATCATATTCGGTGCGGTGATTTTAAATAAATCATCATGCACCACAGGCACGCTGAATGATTTAGCGGTACTGGCAGCCAGTGAATCCGCGACGTTCAGACCCACACGTAAGCCCTCCTGATAGCACTGGTCGCCCATATCTGCCGGGTGCGTCATGTTACCGACAACAAAGAAAGCGGGATCGGAGCACTGGCCAAACTGGTCGAATAAGGGTCTACCCGATTCCGGTTCAAACGCTAAATGGCTGTTACGGATCAGGGTGTATTCCCCGGTAAAGCGTCCAGTAAAAATAATACTGTCGCAGGCAATCTGGTTGCTTTTCCCGTCCGCATCGCGAAACTCCACGCTTTCAACCCGATCTTTCCCGTTGATGCTGGTGATGTGCGATCCCAGATAAACATCCACGCCGAGCAGTTTTGCATAGAGAACACTTGGCCTGAATGCAAGCGGCCGTGAATGCTCATCAATCAAGGCGAGTGCTTTGATTCCTGCATTTCTGAGCGTCCAGATGGCAGAAAAGCTGACTAATTCTGAGCCGACAATAACGGGCCGGATCCCGGGTTTAAGTTTACGCAGATAGATAAATTGCTGGAGTGCGCCAGCTGTAAGCACGCCCTGAGGTCTTAATCCTGATACCAACCGGGGATGCCGTGGGGTTTCTCGCACGCCGGTAGCGATAATAACGCGTTTCGCTTTCAGTGTTTCAATACCGTTGTCTGAGGATATTTCAATCTCACCTCCGGCTTTAATGCTGGTTACCGTTGTCGAGGTGCGAATTTCACAGGAGCCGGCGACTTTACTGAGGATCTTGTTTGCCCAGACATGCCCATTCATTGGGCGCAGGAAAGTCTGGATGCCAAACGTAGGGTGTCGGCAATGGCGCGGTACGCCACCGGCTTCTTTCTCACGCTCAACAAGAAGGATATGGGTCACGCCTTTTTTCAGCAGTGAACGTGCAGCTGCCAGGCCTGAAGGGCCGGCACCGATAATAATGACGTCATAAACCTGGTTCATTCGACCTTCCCAACCACAAGGGTGTTGTCAAGACGCGTTCCTACAATCTCTGCCACATGGTTGCTGCAGAAAAATCCATTACATCGGCCCATCATGACCCGGGTCCGACGACGTAAACCACCAATGCACTCCGGAGGAACAGCCGAGTCGAAAACAGCTTCCAGTTCGCGGCGAGTGACCAGCTCACAGTGGCAGATGACGCCACCGTTGCCTTTGCAGGAATAATCTCGCTGCTCGTATTCAGAAAGCATGGGCATGTGTGGCCATGACAGCGTGGTGGGAGGAGACAATTCAAAAAGCTTGCTGAAATTCCGCTGGTACAGCTCCTCAACATATGCCGCAATCCCCAGCGCTGCCGTCAGGCCTGTGGAGCGAATGCCCCCCACGCTTATCCACTGGTCGTTTGGATAATCATAAATGCGGTACTCTTTTTTCTCGGTTGCAGGTCTAAGCCCCGCATACGTCGCCGTCACCGAAAAATGCGTTAAAGAGGGAAGCATCAGGCTGCCTTTCTCGATGAGGCTTTTAAGCACCTCTTCATTAACTTCAGCATGCTCCCGATCCTGCTGTTCTTCTGCTGTCGGGCCAAGGATCATATTGCCGAAGATAGTCCGGCACAGCAGAACGCCTTTGGTGGTGGGCGTCGGTACGGGAAGGATAATGGCATTGATCTGCGCGGCTGCGGCTTTATCGTAAACCAGGAACTGGCCCTTGCGTGGGCGTATTTCAAAGTCTGGCTGACGCCAGAGCCCGTCGATTAAATCCCCATGATTGCCCGCACAGTTAATAACCAGCCTGGTGCGCACTGCACCTTGAGTGGTTTCTAGCTCCCACCCCTCTTCATAACGTGTCGCCTTGGTTACGCCACAGTTGAACCTGTATTTGCCACCATGCTGGACAGCCTGGGTGACATACGCGAGAGGCGAACTCCACGGGTCAATAACATATTCGCCAGGTACATAAACACCGCCGAGCGCACCTTTAGCCAGGTTCGGTTCACGGTTATAGACGTCTTCAGCATCTATCTGGGTAACATCAAGCACGCCGTTATCATGAGCTTGCTTGACGATACCGGGCAGGGCTGCCAGCTGTTCTTCTGTCCATGCGACAACGATAGCGGTGGTTTTGAGAAGGGGCAGGTTCATCCGGTGGTGGATGTCCATGTATTCCTGATACCCGGCCTGCATACATTGCAGTTCCAGGCTTCCAGTCGGGGCATCAAAGCCAGTATGAAGAATAGCGCTGTTGGCTTTACTTGCTCCCGAAAGAATGTCACCGCCTTTTTCAAGAAGCAGTACTTTGCTCCCCATCAAGGTAAAACGACGGAACATGGCGCAACCAACCACCCCGCCACCAATGACAACGACATCAACATCTTCAATTAACTGAGTCATGTGATTTTCTCTACTACAAGGTATAGCAGTATAAAACCACACAAACCACACAATTACAACATCAAAACAACATCATTATCACACCCAATGTGCAACCTTATAGCTACATCGATCGCCCCATACCCTGTGATTTTTGGAAGTTAAACTCTGAGAGTATGGCTATTCATCTCGTTAAGCCCGCAAAACCACAAAACAACCACATCCAACACAACTTGCTGAGTGATGATCCAGTATTTCTCGGCCGCCTTAACGTTTCAGCTTTAAAAACAATGAAATACGTTATGCGATATAAAATGTATTGATAAGTAGCGCAAATAAATACTATTTTTCAAATTCCTCTCATCAATGTTTGCTACTTTCTCTGACCACTAACCTGTATCTTAAGAGCTTCTTAACACTGACCAGCCTGCGTTTGAGTACCTGTAGAGTATGCGGATAAATAACCATGAATGATGGAAAGAGACAGTCTGATTTGCCTGACGTTGATGAAAAACATCTCTTAGATTTACTCCATCACAATTCCGATTGGGTCTGGGAAGTGGATGCGCAGGGGCGGTACACCTGGGTTTCGGGGGTGGTACATGATTTGTTGGGCTATGAGCCGGGCTATGTCATAGGCCGTACTCCCTTTGATTTTATGCCCCCGGGGGAAGCGGAACGCGTTGCGGGCGCTTTCGGCGAAATCGTTTCTCAGCAGCGTGCGTTTTCCGGGCTGGTTAATCGCAATATGCGCGCCGATGGCCAGATTGTGGTGCTGGAAACCAGCGGCATTCCGCTGTTTAACGATCGGGGCGAATTAACCGGCTATCGCGGCATTGACAGAAATATTTCTAACCTTGGCGAACGCGTACTGCAGCTCGAAACTATCTATGATACGACGCCCGTTGCCCTGTGCATGCTGGACCTGGACGGACGGCTGGTCATGTCGAATAAGGCCATGAATGGCTTACTGAATATTTCGCCGGAAGAAGCGGCTGGCAGCCTGCTGGGGCATTTAATGCCAGACGTATGGCAACAGTTTCAGGATGATTTCTTTCTTGCGGAATCCGGCGTAATAATTCCAGGGCGCGAGATTATCTGGCGCGATCGTTGTTACGACACTCAACCGGTCGCCTTATACAATGCCAGCAACCGCGTAGTGGGGCTGTCGGTGACCTGGGTGGATATAACGGCACGTCGTGAAGCGGAGCAGAAACTGGCAAGCGCCAACCAGGTGCTACAGCAGTATGCCCAGCGCGACCATTTAACCGGCCTGTATAATCGCCGTTACATGGATGAGCGTCTGATGAATGAAATTAACCAGGCCGTCGAGGACGGTTTCCCGCTGTCAGTGTGCCTGGCGGATATCGATTATTTTAAGCGTTATAACGATAACTATGGTCATCAGTCCGGCGATAACTGCCTGCGCGCCGTTGCCAAAGCCCTGGTGTCATCAAGGCGGCGTCCTGAAGATAACGTCAGTCGCTACGGTGGCGAAGAGTTTCTGGTGATTTTGCCCCGCACAGACCAGGCGCAAGCCCTGGCGGAAGCGGAGCGCCTGCGTGAAAACATCAATGCGCTAATGTTGCCGCACGTTGCCAGCCCGACCCATTATCTCACCATCAGCATTGGCGTGGCGACGCTGTACGCCTGTGAATCGCTGTCGCCGGATACGCCGCTGCATATGATAGCCAGCGGCCTGATCCATCAGGCGGATACGGCGCTGTATGCCGCAAAAAATCGCGGGCGTAATCAGGTGGTGGCGATGCCGGAAAACGCCTCATAACGCCCGATAGGTTCGCTGCGGGCGGCCCACTTTGCCATAAATAATCTCCGCCACAATCTGCTGTCGACTGGCGGCGAACTCCAGATAACGCCGGGCGGTGGTGCGGCTCAGTTTCAGCGCATCAGCCACCGTTTCAGCGGTATGCCGCGCCAGCGGGTCGGCAAACAGTTGCTGTACTTTTGCCAGCGTTAGCGCATCAATCCCCGGCGGCAGCGCTTCTTTTTGCTCCCCTCGCGCATAGGCATTGAACATATCGTCGATTTGCCGCTGGCTGGCGCTGGCATGACTGGCAAGTAGCGCCCTGCGCTGCTGAAAGCGATGAAGGGTTTGCCCAAGCCGCTCATACGCGATGGGCTTGACCAGATAGTCAAACACGCCACAGCGCACGGCCTCTGAAACGGTATCCATATCGCTTGCCGCTGTGGTAAACACCACTCCGCCGGTGTAGCGGGCCTGGGAGAGCTCGTGCAGCAACGTGACGCCTTTGCCGTCGGGTAAGTAATTATCCAGCAGGATAAGCGCCGGTTTGAAACGAGCAATCATTTCCCGGGCCTGCGCCAGATTACCCGCCAGCCATACCGTCCCGCAGCCGGGAAAATGGCGGATAAACTCGGCATGCATTTCCGCCAGCGGCGTTTCGTCCTCAACTATTAAAATCGTCAGAGATTGTTCCATCACTCTTTTTCACTTTCGGTATAAAAACGGAAAACAAAGCGCCGCATGGCTGATTATCTTCAACGGTAATCACGCCACCATAGCGATTAACAAAACTGGCGATCAGATACAGCCCGATACCGTGTTCGCCCTGCGCATCAGTTTTGGTGCTTACGCCCTGTTGGAAAAGGGTCTGGCGCAGCGTCTCCGGCACGCCGCACCCCTGGTCCGCCACCTCAATAATCACATCATCGCCTTCATCGCTCAGATACAGTTCCACCGTTTTATCGCCCTGAGGATTATTCAGACAGGCTTCAAAGGCGTTATCCAGCAGGTTGCCGACGATGGCGGCGAATTCCGTACTGTCCATATCCTGGGGGAGATGATGCAGTACGCAGCCGGGTACAAGATTTAGCGATAATCCCAGTTCTCGCGCCCGCTGACATTTGCCAAATAGCAATCCCGCGACCTGACGATCGTCAACGGCATCACGCAGGCTGTCGATCAGCTGTTGCTGAGCCTGAGACTCGCCTTGCACCATTGCCAGCACCCGATCGTACTCTTTCATTTGCAGCAGACCATTGAGCGTAGACATCCAGTTGAGATGCTCATGACGCAGCGTTCTCAGGCTTTCAACGTACTGTTTAATTTGCGTCAGCTGAGCATTCAGTGCACTGATTTCATCCTTGCTGCGAAAGCTGATGATCGCGCCTAATAGCGCGTGCTGATAGCGGATCACGCCGCGATTGGCGATAACGCTTAACCCGTTAAACGTACACATCGCATCCTGGCGCTGTTCCTCAATGCTCCCGGTAAAAAAATCGCAAGGGCTTACCACATCACCGATATAGCGCCCCAGCCACTGGCGGCCCGGAGACGCCAAACCCAGCATTTTACGCGCATTACGGTTGATCGCCGTGATAAGCCCATCAGGATCGACGGCGATCAGCCCTTCGAATACCGAACCAAACAGCGCCTCTTGTTGACGCACTACCCTGGCGATTTGCTGCGGTTCCATACCGAGCATCTGGCGACGAATATGCGTGGCGAATAACCACGACAGCAGCATTAAAATAATCAGGATAACCACAAATACGCCGGCCAGCGGCAGCAGAAAATCCAGCCGCCAGCTGTTGATCTTACTGACTAAATACCCCAGCGAAACGACGCCGATCACCTGCTGATGCTCATCGAAAATCGGCGTTTTGGCGCGCATCGCCATGCCGATAGAGCCTTCGCCGGTAATAAAATAGCTTTCGCCTTTTTCCAGCGCGCCTGGCTTGGTCCACTGCATCGGATAGCCTATTTTGGCCGGGTTAGGATGATAAAGCCGAACAGAGTGACGGTCGCCGATAACCACGTAATCAAAATCGGAACCGGTGGATAATTTACCGACAATTTGCCTCAGACGATGGGTATCGCGATGTTTTACCGCATCAATAACGCTGTCGTTGGAAGCGATGATTCTGGCCTGGTTCATCGCCATGCCGCGTACGTGCTCGGTCAAATAATCTTCAAAGCTGGCAGAGAGATATTGGCCCAACGCGCTAATTAACAGTGTTGACACCACCAGTAATAAAAGAAATATCCGTAATGGAAACGCCAGTCGGCGAAAAAAGTGCAATAAGCTGATTTTCTTTCTCCCGGTCATAACGCTTCCTTTTAATACCGAACTCAATCGGGGCAGTTAATTGTTATTTAATTGTTTCCCTGAGGCGCGTCAGACGCCAGATTATCGTTGCAAATTGATAGCATTAAATCAATTAAATAAATTAAAACCATGAAGTGCGTCGAAGGGAATTTAATTAACCAAATAAAAACCATAAAGACTATTTTAATCCCTGAATGGTTTGTGAAATATATCAAAATTCAGAATTTAAATAGTGCGTACCATTTCTCTGCATACCACACTGTTGATGGAAATGCCTGCGTGGCGGGCTTTTTTATTATTGCAGCAGTTAATTAACATTTATTCCCCACCTTACTCATGGCGCAGGGACGGATACCTATGTTTGGCAATACCGTGTTCACACGGGTAAAGCGCAGCGAAAATAAGAAAATGGCCGGGATAACGCAATTCCTGCGTGAAAACGATTTGAGCATCGACACCACCGTAGAGATATTTATTACCGTTACGCGTAATGAACACTTAATCGCCTGCGGCGGCCTTGCCGGGAATATTATTAAGTGCGTTGCGATTGATGAGTCAGTCCGCGGAGAAGGATTAGCGCTCACCCTGGCCACAGAATTAATTAACCTGGCCTATGAGCGTTTTTGCACCCAGTTATTTATCTATACCAAAACTCAGAATGAAGCCCTGTTTCGGCAGTGCGGGTTTTTTACCCTGGCGCGGGTGCCGGGCGTTATGGTGCTGATGGAAAACAACGCGACGCGCCTGCAACAGTACGCCAGTTATCTTACGACACTGCGCCGGGACGGTAACAAAATCGGCTGCATCGTGATGAACGCCAACCCGTTTACGCGCGGTCATCGCTACCTGGTGCAGAGGGCGGCGGCACAGTGCGACTGGCTGCATCTGTTTTTAGTTAAAGAGGATACCTCCCGTTTCCCGTATGAAGACCGGCTGGCGCTGGTGCGTGCCGGGACGGCGGATATAGAAAAGCTCACGGTGCATCGCGGCTCAGAATACCTGATCTCCCGCGCCACTTTTCCATGCTACTTCATTAAAGAACAGAGCGTCATTAACCACTGCTATACCGAAATCGATCTGCAAATCTTCCGTAATCATCTTGCTCCCGCGCTGGGCATTACCCATCGCTTCGTCGGCACAGAGCCGTTTTGCAAAGTGACCGCCAGCTATAACGCCGATATGCGGCGCATTCTGCAGGACCCGACCAATCCCGCGCCGCCAGTGCAGCTGGTGGAAATTGAGCGTCTGCAATATCACGGCATCGCTATTTCCGCTTCCTGGGTGCGCAAACTGCTGGTCAAGCACGACTTCGCGACCATTGAGCTGCTGGTACCCGACGCCACCGCCCGCTATCTGCAACGCATGTTGCCTGACACCGTCATGCGTTCCACAGCGCTTCAAACTGAATCCGTATTAACAACAGGTGAATCATGAAAATTACCCGTCCTGCCGTCGCCGGCACGCTGGAGTCCGGGGATGTAATGGCGCGCATCGCGCCCCTCGACTCGCACGATATCGAGCTGCAAATCAACAGCAGCGTGGAAAAACAGTTTGGCGTTGCCATCCGCGCCACCGTTCTGGAGATCCTGACGCGCTATCAGGTGCGCGGCGTTCAGGTGTTTATTGATGATAAAGGCGCGCTGGACTGCGTATTGCGCGCACGTCTGGAAACGCTGCTGGCGCGCGCCTGCGAGATGACGGCAATGCCCTGGGAGACGCGCGCATGAAACTTACCCCCGAACAACGTAAATCCCGTACCCGCCGCAGCATGCTGTTCGTCCCCGGAGCCAATGCCGCGATGGTCAGCAACGCGTTTATCTATCACGCCGATGCGCTGATGTTTGACCTGGAGGACTCGGTGATCCTGCGTGAAAAAGACGCTGCTCGCCGCCTGGTGTTCCACGCTCTGCAGCACCCGCTGTATCAGAACGTCGAAACCATCGTGCGGGTAAACGCGCTGGATTCCGATTACGGCGTAGCGGATCTCGAAGCCGTGGTACGTGGCGGCGTGGACATTGTGCGCCTGCCGAAAACCGACACCGCCCAGGACGTGATTGATATCGAAAATCACATCGCGCGGATTGAGGCGGAATGCGGCCGGGAACCCGGCAGCACCGGTCTGCTGGCCGCTATTGAATCGCCGCAGGGCATTACCCAGGCGGTGGCAATTGCCCACGCCTCGCCGCGCCTGATCGGCATCGCGCTCGGCGCGGAGGATTACGTGCGCAACTTGCGTACCGAACGTTCGCCGGAGGGGACGGAACTGCTGTTCGCCCGCTGCGCCATTCTCCAGGCGGCGCGCGCGGCAGGCATTCAGGCCTTCGATACCGTCTATTCCGACGCCAACAACGAAGCCGGTTTTCTGCGGGAAGCCGCGCATATCAAACAGCTGGGTTTTGACGGCAAATCGCTGATCAACCCGCGCCAAATCGAGCTGCTGCACAACCTGTATGCCCCGACCCGCCAGGAAGCGGATCACGCCCAGCGCGTGGTCGACGCCGCCGAGGCTGCGGCGCGTGAAGGGCTGGGCGTGGTATCGCTCAACGGCAAGATGGTGGATAGCCCGGTCATCGAGCGGGCGCGTCTGGTGCTGTCCCGGGCAGCGCTTTCCGGTATTCGTGAGGAGTAACGACATGCAGCAAACCACACAACGGCAGGCGCGGGTCAGCGCAGGGAAGGGCGATCGTCCGGCATTTCAGCCTGCCTCAAAACTCAATCTGCAAACCCAGAAGCCGCGCGATAAAAAACTGTGCGCCACCCTGCAAGAGGCTATTCGCCGTTCAGGATTACAGGATGGGATGACTATCTCTTTCCATCACGCTTTTCGCGGCGGCGATTTAACGCTGAATCTGGTGATGGACGCCATTGCCGGAATGGGATTTAAAAACCTGACACTGGCGTCCAGCTCGCTCAGCGATTGCCACGCGCCGCTGGTGGAACATATCCGCAATCACGTGGTGAACAGAATTTACACCTCCGGGCTGCGCGGGCCGCTGGCGGAAGAGATTTCGCGCGGCTTATTGGCCGAGCCGGTGCAGATCCACTCCCACGGTGGCCGTGTGCAGCTGGTCAACAGCGGTGAGCTGGCGATTGACGTGGCGTTTCTCGGCGTGCCCTCCTGCGACCCGTACGGCAATGCCAATGGCTACACCGGCACAGCCTGCTGCGGCTCGCTGGGCTACGCCAAAGTGGATGCGGAGCACGCCCGTCAGGTGGTGCTGCTGACCGAAGCGCTGCTGCCGTATCCCCATCATCCTGCCAGCATCGCTCAGGATTGCGTCGATTTGATCGTGCAGATCGACCGCGTCGGGGATGCTGACAAAATTGGTGCCGACGCCACCCGCATGACGTCGAACCCGCGCGAGCTGCTGATTGCCCGCCACGCGGCGGATGTGGTGGTCAATTCCGGCTACTTCACACCCGGCTTCTCGCTGCAAACCGGTACCGGCGGCGCATCGCTGGCGGTGACGCGCTTTCTGGAAGACAAAATGCGCAGCCGCAATGTCCACGCCGACTTCGCGCTGGGCGGCATTACCTCCACCATGGTCGATCTGCATGAAAAGGGCTTGATCAAAAAGCTGCTCGACGTTCAGAGCTTTGACCGCGCCGCCGCAGAGTCGCTGGCCCGTAACCCCAACCACATTGAAATTAGCGCCAACCAGTACGCCAACTGGGGCTCCAAAGGTGCCAGCGTCGACCGTCTCGACGTGGTGGTGCTGAGCGCGCTGGAGATCGATACCCAGTTTAACGTCAATGTGCTGACCGGCTCGGACGGCGTGTTGCGCGGCGCATCCGGCGGCCACTGCGACACGGCGGTGGCGGCGGCGCTGTCGATTATCGTCGCGCCGCTGGTGCGCGGGCGGATCCCCACCCTGGTGGATAGCGTGACGACCTGCGTCACGCCGGGCTCCAGCGTCGACATCCTGGTGACCGACCACGGCATTGCCGTCAATCCGGCGCGCCCGGAGCTGGCAGAGCGCCTGAAACAGGCCGGGCTGCGCGTCGTCACCATCGAATGGCTACGGGAAAGGGCGCGCATCCTGACGGGCGATCCCTGTCCGATTGCCTTTACCGACCGGGTTATCGCCGTGGTGCGCTACCGCGATGGCTCGGTGATCGATGTGGTTCATCAGGTGAAGGAATAGGCCATGACGCGTTCTGCGGATCGTGCCGTAACGCTGCCGGAACTGCTGGCCAGCCGGGATGCGCGCCAGGCGCGGCAAATGGCCTGGATTAAGCAACATGGGGTGACGCTGATTTCCTTCACCGTCGTAACCCCCGGCCCGGTGAAAGACAGCGATCTCACCCGGCGGATTTTTGGCCATGGCCTTCAGGCGCTAAAAGGCATGGCGCGCGACGCCGGTTGGCCGACAATCGCCCAGTCATCTTTCGCCTTGATTACCGGCCCCGAAGCGCTGCTGGAGATAAACGCCCCGGCGCAGGCGGTGAAGCGCGCTGCCATCGCGCTGGAGCAGACGCACCCGTTGGGGCGGCTATGGGATATCGACGTCTTAACGCCGCAAGGCGAAATCCTGAGCCGCCAGCGGTTTTCCCTGCCGCCCCGCGCCTGCCTGATTTGTTCCCGTGCCGCGGCGCTCTGCGCCCGCGAGCAATCCCATTCCCTTGCCGAACTGCTGGCTCATATGGAGACGCGCCTGAATGATGCCGAACACGCTTGAGCAGGGGGGCATTGCGCCGCACATCATCGCGCATTACAGCGACTGCGCCTGGCGGGCCATGCTGGCGGAAGTGAATCTCTCGCCCAAGCCTGGCCTGGTGGACCGCTATAACAACGGCGCGCACCGGGACATGGCGCTGGAAGATTTTTACCGCAGCGCGGATGCCATCCGCCTGTGGCTGCCGCGCTTTGTGGAGATGGGCGCATGCAGCGCTGGCTTGCCGGAAAGCGCCGTGCTGGCCGCGATCCGCCCCATCGGAATGGCCTGCGAAGCGGCAATGTTCCGCGCCACCGCCGGAGTGAATACCCATAAAGGCAGCATTTTTTCTCTGGGGCTGCTGTGTACGGCGGTGGGGCGATTAACCCAACAGCAAAAGCGGGTCACGCCAGAGGCGCTGTGCCGCCTGGTAGCGGGGTTTTGTGAAGGGCTCACCGCACGAGAGCTGGCGCAGCACAACGCCGGGCAAACGGCGGGCCAGCGCCTCTATGTGCAGCTCGGCCTGACCGGCGCGCGCGGCGAAGCCGAAGCCGGATTCCCGCTGGTGAGCGACCATGCGTTACCCCATTACCAGGCGCTGAAAGCGCAGGGCATTGACCCGGAGCTGGCGCTGCTCGACACGCTGCTGGTGCTGATGGCGCGCAATGGCGACACCAATGTGGCATCGCGCGGCGGCGCTGACGGCCTGCGCTGGCTGCAACAAAGGGCGATCGCGCTGCTGCGCCAGGGCGGCATCCGTCGCGCGTCAGACCTTCACTTGCTCGAAGAATTTGATAACGCCTGTATCGCCCGCCATCTCAGCCCCGGCGGCAGCGCCGATCTGCTGATCGTGACCTGGTTTTTAGCTGAAATTTCAACCGTTAAATCTCAAACACTCTCAAGCACAAGCTTTTCATGGAGAAACAGTGATGACTGCTTCAAAAGATAAGATATGGAAGTTACTGGCCCCGCTGGTGGTAATGGGCGTTATGCTGCTCATTCCGGTTCCTGACGGTATGCCGCCGCAGGCATGGCACTATTTTGCCGTGTTTGTCGCGATGATCGTTGGGATGATCCTCGAACCCATCCCGGCAACGGCAATCAGCTTTATCGCCGTCACGATTTGCGTCATTGGCAGCGATTATCTGTTGTTCGGTGCCAGCGAACTGGCCGACCCGAAATTCGACGCCGGTAAGCAGGCGTTGAAGTGGGGGCTGGCGGGCTTCTCCAGCACCACGGTGTGGCTGGTGTTCGGGGCGTTTATTTTCGCGCTGGGTTATGAGGTAACCGGGCTGGGGCGGCGTATCGCGCTGTTTATGGTTAAGTTTATGGGTAAACGTACCCTGACGCTCGGCTATGCCATCGTGATAATCGATATCCTGCTGGCACCGTTCACCCCGTCGAATACCGCGCGCACCGGCGGCACCGTGTTCCCGGTTATAAAAAACCTGCCGCCGCTGTTTAACTCCCATCCCAACGACCCGTCATCACGCCGCATCGGCGGCTACCTGATGTGGATGATGGTGATCAGTACCAGCCTCAGCTCCTCAATGTTCGTCACTGGTGCCGCGCCGAACGTGCTGGGTCTTGAATTCGTCAGCAAAATCGCCGGTATTCAGATCAGCTGGCTGACCTGGTTCCTGAGTTTTTTACCGGTGGGCATTATTCTGCTGATTATCGCGCCGTGGCTCTCGTATGTGCTGTACAAACCGGAAGTGACCCACAGCGCAGAGGTTTCCAGCTGGGCCAGCGGCGCGCTGAAAGAGATGGGCGCGTTGACCCAGAAAGAGATCGTTCTGATTGGCCTGGTGCTGCTGAGTCTGGCGCTGTGGGTATTCGGCGGTGAAGCCATTGACGCCACGGCGGTGGGCTTGCTGGCAGTATCGTTAATGCTGGCCCTGCACGTGGTGCCGTGGAAAGAGATCACCAAATATCACAGCGCCTGGAACACCCTGGTGAACCTGTCGACGCTGGTGGTGATGGCCAACGGTCTGACCCGTTCCGGCTTTATCGACTGGTTTGCGAAAACCATGAGCACCCATCTGGAAGGGTTCTCGCCCACCGGCACGGTGATCGCACTGGTACTGGTGTTCTACTTCGCGCACTACCTGTTCGCCAGCCTGTCGGCGCATACCGCCACCATGCTGCCGGTGATCCTCGCGGTGGGTAAAGGCATCCCGGGCGTACCAATGGAGCACTTGTGTATTCTGCTGGTGCTGTCTATCGGTATCATGGGCTGCCTGACCCCGTATGCCACCGGCCCTGGCGTGATCATCTACGGTTGCGGTTACGTGAAGTCCAAAGATTACTGGCGTCTCGGCGCGATTTTCGGGGTGATTTATATCTCGATGCTGATGCTGGTCGGCTGGCCGATCCTGGCGCTCTGGAACTGATCCTCACCTTGCTGATAAGCGCCTCGTCGGGGCGCTTTTTTTCTGTTTTACCACCCCCCAATCTTTTCCCCCGCGTGAGTGGTTCAGGTTAGCGGAATGTTATAAAGTCGAACCTTGTTTGACTTATTTTAATGATTCCAGGGAGCATCACCCATGAACCGGCAGCGGCAAGCCGATCTGTTTTTAGTATTAACCACGCTTATTGCCGCCTGCGGCTGGATCTTTTCTAAAGAGGCGATTGCCGGAATGCCGGTGTTTGCGTTTCTTGGCGTGCGGTTTTTCTTCGCCTCGCTGGTGCTGTTGCCGTTCTGTCGCGGCCAGATTATCCCGCGTCATCAGTGGCGGCAGGTGCTGACCAGCGGCGTCTGGATGGCGTTAACCATGTGCCTGTGGATCTACTCGGTATCCAGCACGCCGTCGCTGGGCGAAGGGGCATTTATTATGAGCCTCGCCATGCTGTTTGTACCGCTGACGGCGTGGGTGATGATGCAGGTGCGCCCGGCGCGGGCTTACTGGGAGTGCTTACCGTTGGCAGCGATTGGCCTGGCGCTGTTAAGCCTGCACAGCCCGGTGTCGTTCCACCCCAGCCAGGGCTGGTTTTTACTGACGGCGCTGGTGCAGTCGATCTCGTTTTGCTACACCAGCCGCTGCGCCCGGGAGGTGCCGTTAATCCCGCTGACCACCGCACAGCTGATGATAACGGGCCTCGTTGGTCTGGCGATTTCCGCCAGTTTCGAACACATTACCCAGCCGTTTAGTTGGTCTATCGCAATGTGGGTACTGGCCAGTATTTTCATCGCCACCAGCCTGCGCTTCGCGTTGCAGCTCCAGGGGCAAAAATACGCCGCCGTCGCCAGCGCCGCCCTGATCATGGTACTGGAACCGCTGTTTACCGTGATTGCTGCCGGGATTTGGTATGGCGAGCGTCTGCCCACCCAGAAAATTATCGGCGGGATTCTGATCCTGCTCGCTCAAATCTGGTTCCGCTGGCGGATGATCAACCGCGTCTAATCGCCTTACCGCACACGGTCATTTTGACAATTATATTGGTCAAAATGACTGTTTTTGAGATAGTCATTTTAACCTGCCATGTTGTTATTAAATTCAATAATTTATTGTAAATCATATATTTATAAAGTTGGCACGCAACTTGATATATGAGCCATATCGCAATCGAATTTAATTTCATGAACACAAGAGGTTGATATGGCTATTCTGGTTAAGAACAATATTTCCTGGGTTGGACAGCGTGACTGGGAAGTTCGCGATTTTCACGGCACCGAATACAAAACGCTGCGCGGCAGCAGCTACAACAGCTACCTCATCCGTGAAGAAAAAAATGTGCTGATCGACACTGTCGATCATAAATTCAGCCGCGAGTTCGTGCAGAACCTGCGCAGCGAAATCGATCTGGCGGATATCGACTACATCATCATTAATCACGCCGAAGAAGACCACGCAGGCGCGCTGACCGAGCTGATGATGCAAATCCCGGATACGCCGATCTACTGCACCGCCAACGCAATTGATTCGATTAACGGCCATCACCATCACCCGGAGTGGAATTTCCACGTGGTGAAAACCGGTGACTCGCTGGATATCGGCAACGGCAAACAGCTGATCTTCGTCGAAACGCCGATGCTGCACTGGCCGGACAGTATGATGACCTACATGACCGGCGATGCGGTGCTGTTCAGTAACGACGCTTTTGGCCAGCACTATTGCGACGAGCGCCTGTTTAACGATGAAGTGGATCAGACTGAACTGTTCGAACAGTGCCAGCGCTACTACGCCAACATCCTGACGCCGTTTAGCCGCCTGGTTACGCCAAAAATCACCGAGATCCTCGGCTTCAACCTGCCAGTGGATATGATTGCTACCTCTCATGGCGTGGTATGGCGTGAAAACCCGACCCAGATCGTCGAGCTGTATCTGAAATGGGCGGCGGACTATCAGGAAGACCGCATCACCATTTTCTACGACACCATGTCCAACAACACACGCATGATGGCCGATGCCATCGCTCAGGGCATCAACGAAGTTGACCCAGTGGTGGCGGTGAAAATTTTCAACGTGGCGCGCAGCGATAAAAACGAAATCCTGACCAACGTGTTCCGCTCCAAAGGCGTGCTGGTGGGGACGTCCACCATGAACAACGTGATGATGCCGAAAATCGCTGGCCTGGTGGAAGAGATGACCGGTCTGCGCTTTCGTAACAAACGCGCCAGCGCGTTCGGTTCGCACGGCTGGAGCGGCGGCGCGGTGGACCGCCTGTCTACCCGCTTGCAGGATGCCGGTTTTGAAATGTCACTGAGCCTGAAAGCCAAATGGCGTCCGGATGTGGATGCACTGGAACTGTGCCGCCAGCATGGCCGCGATATTGCCCGTCAGTGGGCGCTCGCACCGTTGCCGGAAGCCACCGTGAAAGCGGAGCCGAAGCCCGATGACAGCGTCGCTGCTGCTGCTGAAGCCGATCTTGGCCCTTGCATGCAGTGCAGCGTTTGCCAGTGGATTTACGATCCCGCCGTCGGCGAGCCGATGCAGGATGTCCAGCCGGGTACGCCGTGGAGCGATGTGCCGGACAACTTCCTGTGCCCGGAATGTTCACTGGGTAAAGACGTGTTTGATGAGCTGGCAACGGAGGCGGTATGAGCCACGGGATCGTCATTATCGGGTCGGGCTTCGCGGCCCGACAGTTAGTCAAAAATCTGCGTAAACAGGACAGCCAGGTGGCAATCAGCGTGATTGCCGCCGACAGTATCGACGAATACAACAAACCCGATCTCAGCCATGTTATCAGCCTGGGCCAGCGCGCCGATGAGATGACGCGGCAGTCGGCGGGCGAATTCGCCGAACAGTACAACGTGCGCCTGTTTCCGTACACCTGGATCAAAGAGATCGATGCCCAGGCCCGCGTGGTGAAAAGCACCGATAATCAGTGGTGTTACGACAAACTGGTGCTGGCCACCGGGGCCAGCGCGTTTATCCCGCCAGTGGCCGGGCGTGAACTGATGCTGACGCTCAACAGCCAGCTGGAGTACCGAGCCTGCGAGTCGCAGCTGTTTGATGCGCGTCGGGTGCTGATTGTCGGCGGCGGTTTGATCGGCAGCGAACTGGCGATGGATTTTACCCGGGCGGGTAAATCCGTCACGCTGGTGGATAACGCGGCCAGCATTCTGGCTTCGCTGATGCCGCCGGAAGTGAGTAGTCGCTTACAGCATCGTCTGACGGATATGGGCGTGCATCTGCTGCTCAAATCGCAGTTGCAATCGCTGGAGCAAACAGCCCGCGGCATTCGCGCCACCTTCGATCGCGATCGCCATGTAGAAGTGGACGCGGTGATCTCCGCGACGGGCTTACGGCCGGAAACCGCGCTGGCACGCAGCGCCGGCGTTGAAGTGAATCGCGGGATTGTGGTGGATAGCACGTTGAAAAGCAGCAATCCGGATATTTACGCGCTGGGCGACTGCGCGGAAATTGACGGTCAGTTGCTGCCGTTCCTGCAGCCGATTCAGATAAGCGCCATGACGCTGGCGAAAAACCTGCTCGGCGGTAACGCGCCGCTGAAGTTGCCCGCCATGCTGGTCAAAGTCAAAACGCCGGAGCTGCCATTGCATCTGGCGGGGGAAACCCGCCGCTGCGATCTCAACTGGCAGATTTCTACCGAAGCCCAGGGCATGGTGGCGAAAGGCGTGGACGCTGAAGGCCAGCTACGTGCTTTTGTGGTGAGTGAAGACAAGATGAAAGAAGCCTTTGCGTTGCTGAAGGCCTTGTCTGCGTAACCTGGTAACCCTCATTTTCCAACGCACAGGGAGGTGCGATGTCAGTGACTTAGCACTTTTTTGCCCCGTTGCCCCGGGGCGTTTTTATTTCAGATTTTCTTAATATTTTGCGGGATAACGTGCGGCTTATAGTGGCGGCGGCGCTTGAGGCTTTTTGCCTCATTAACGCAGGGTAGTGAAGTGGTGTTGTGAGGCAGAAAGAAGAAAGCCCCGAAGGTAATTTTTCAATTAACCAACGAGGCTACCTGCATGCATGAACAACATCAGGATAGCCTCTTACCTGTCGCAAGACAAGGAGAAGAAAGCGATGAAACTGCCGCGAAACGCCCTGCTCTGGTGTGTATTTATGGTGTGTTTGACACTGTTGATATTCACGTATCTGACGCGAAGTTCGCTGTGCGAGCTGCGGGTAAAAGACGGAAGCAGGGAGGTCGCTGCGTTACTGGCTTACGAACCTGGTAAGTAGCACCTGGAGGCGGGGGAAACCCCGCCTTTTCAGGCTGATGCGGTCAGGCATGCCGAGAGCGCCTTTTAACAGGGCTGCCAGTGTTTCGCTGGCAGTCCTTTTCTTTTCTCTGATTGCTGAACGTTGCCAAACCCCAAAAGCGAGACGGTAAATTCAGATTATTTCAATTCCAGCACCTGATAATTATCCGTGCGATTTTCCGCCAGTTCGTCCAGATTTGCAGCCGTGACCAGGCTTATCTGGTGTGGTGCCGTGGCTTTGGCAAATACCCGATGTCCTTTCTGGTTCACCGCCAGGCGTAAGCGCAGGCGTTTTACTTCGCTATCAACAGAGGACAGCGTGCCCTGTTGCGCCAGCGGCGACTGGGTATACAACAACTCAAAAATCCCTTCCCGCTGAGGGCCCAGTTCAAACCACTCTTCATAGCGGCTATTCATGGCTAAGCCTACCAGGAACGATCCGGCGCGGGCGCGACCCACGTTAAACGCGAATCCGGCTTCGCCCATGCTCTGCTGGCGCGTATGGTTGATGACTTTGGTGACGCCGCCAGGCCGCAAATCCAGCAGCCCGAGCGCCACGCCGGTTTTGGCGGTCGGCTGATACGGGGCGTCAGGGTTGCTGCTGAGCGGCGCATGAATATGCAGCGCAGGGGTATCATTGCCAAAATGAGCGTTCATTCGGGTAAATATCAGCGCATCCTGACGATCGTCAGACAGCCCCCACAGGCGTGAGATCCACAGCGATCGGCTGGAATTGCCCGCCAGCAGAATATGTATCTCCTCGGGCAAAGGCATAAACGCCTGGCCGAGCGCGGCGATAAACTTATCAATACCCAGAGCGATGCGTTGCTCAAGATACTCTGCCAGCTCGCCATACGGGATCACGAAATCGCAGCTGACTTTTTCCCCCGCCCGGTTGAACAGATCCACCGTGCAGGTTTTATCTTCAATATCCGGCTCGGCGGTGCAGGGCGTTTCCCAGAACGGACGCAGCTCGCTGATTAGCAACAGGGTATTGCTGTAGGCCGCCTGGGTTTTCTCAAGATAGATTTCCGAACCCGCGAACGGGTCGGCATCCAGCGGTCGGGTAAAGGCAATTTGGTATTTCCCGCACAAATCGAGATTATTGCGAAACACCCGATAGGCCATATTTTCCAGCAGATTTTCTCCGCCTAAAAATTTGTCGCCCGCCGGAGCGAAATGTTCAAATACCCGCTCGAAGCCTTCGTCTTCCTCATCTTCTGAAGGGTGACGATAGTAGCCGAAGTCAAAGTCAGTGGTGCCGCCGCCGAAATCAAATACCGCGTAGGCGGCACCCTGTTCGCCAGGTTGGATAGCCAGGGCATCCAGCGCGCACACCGCATAGGCGGCAGGTTCGCTGGCTAACTCTTCGACGCTAAAGGCGCTAAGATATTCCGGCTGCGCCACCAGTGTTGGCGGCAGGCTGCGTTGCAATCCGCGTTTAAAGCTGGCAAGAATTTTTTCTTTCACCTCGCGTGGATACTCCACCGGGAAGGTCATGAAATATTCCAGCGAGATCCCCCGCCCACGCCAGTTGATGGTCATGCCTAAAAACCAGGCGTACAGCTCAATGGGGTCGAAGGGATAATCACCGGTGACGTCCAGCCACTCTCCACGCGTCGGGTTATTTTGGGTAAGCGGCGCGAGCGTGTGTTCGCACTGTTGCTGGTCGGTAAATACTACCTGATGATCGCTGGACTGGCGCAGCGCCCACTGCTTCAGCCGGGTCAAAATGCTGCTGACTGTGTAGATATCGCTCTGGTTATCGCGCAGTTTCGCCTGCGCTTCGTGAGAACAGTGCACCATTTCCCAGCGCACGCCTGGGCGGTAGGCCTCTTCGGTCCATTCGCTTAACAATGCCTGCAAATCGATAATCTCTAACACCGTCGGGTTTTCAAAATGATGCGGTTCGATGCGCTCATAGAAATCACGTACGCCGATGCGCATTAACTCTTTGCGGCCGTTTTCGGTTTCATAAGCTACCACGGTACTGCTGGTACCGAAGTCGATGGCAACGCAGCCGGGGCGGATATCTCGCGCCGGATCGCGCGGGCGAATATTCAGGGCTTCGAGGGTATTCGCGTCCTGCCCCCACATCTCCCATATCCCTTTATTGATATCGGTAAAAGTGAGGGGATCGATTTTCGGCAGGCGGTTAACCTGGTAATCCAGTTCCACCAGTGTGGTATTGAGATGATCCTCCCAGCCATCCAGCCAGTTACGGCCAGGCTCGCTAAGGGTGATCAACTTGACCGGCATGTCGATCAGGATATCCGCGAACACCTGTTTCGTGACGGATGCGCAGGGGATGGAAGGATACTCACGCCCCGGGGTAGCAGACGGGTTATTGAGATCGAGATCGATAAAACCTTCTACGACGTTAAACGCGTATTTATCGCGCAGACGGTTATTTTCGCCCTGACGCAGCGGGTTTTTGCGGTTTTTGGCAAACAGCAGCATTTCATTGCGGGTCGGTACGCGCCAGCCTTTGAGCCCCAGCCAGCGCAGTTCGTTGCAGAACGCCTGGTTATGCTCGACACTGCCGGGCGGGTAGTAACGATTATCATGCGTCCAGAGCAGTAGCCGATCGTCCTTCGCCTGCACCAGCCATTTCGTTTGCTCGCTATCAACGAGTACGCCAAAGGTCTCTTTGCTTTTTAGCTCGGCCCAGAAGATGTCAACCAGCCCGAGCCAGGCGCGTTCCTGCAGTTTTTCCAGCATGTTTATTCTCTTCGTATCCATCTTTATCTGATTACTACAACTGCACCAGCGGTTTACGAACCCGCTTGCCCGCGCTATTAATCAGCCCAGGCAGCCAAAGCGCGATGATGGTATCACCCTGGCCGACGCCGTTATGGATTTCATAGTTATAAGCGCTGGCGGCAGCCACGGTTTCGAGTTCGGCCAGCCGGTCGATCCACAGCCGGTTATGCAGCGAAAGGGCATATTCCAGCAGGTGCTGCTCAGCGTCGTTAATTGGCGCGGCGCGGGATTTCGCCCGTTCGTAAAGCACGTCCCACAGGCGCTCGATGCGATCCCAGTGGCTGGCGATAACGACCACCTGCTGGAACTGCTCGGCCTCGCCGTCGGGAAGCGGGCGGCGCAGCCATTTCTCCTGCAGTTCGGGATCGTTTTTCACCATCGTGATGATGCCCCGCAGCGGTTGCAGGGCGTCAGGTTTCGGCGCTGGCTCAGGCTCGCTTAGCGGCGGCGCGGCGGGCAGGGGGGCTGGCGATGGTTCGCTTAACTGCCGCCAGGCTTGCTGCAACTGCTGTTGTACTTCGTCACCGATAAATTCGGCGAGCCAGGCGCAAAATTCAGGATCGGCGCATAAATCTTTATAGGGCGATGTCATGGGGCGTTAGCTCTCTTACTCTTCCAGTAACGGTTCCATTTCCGGGCGCACCGTCAAATAACCCACTTCAACAAATTTGCGCACCATGGCTTTGATTTGCTGCTGGTGGCGAAATGGGCTTTGTTGAAAGCTGCGCTTTTTAATCGCCAGCGCGCTTTTATTGGGTTCCGGCCATGGGCTTGAGATGGCGGGCAAGGTCAGGCTGCCCAGCAGCATCGCCATATCGCTCGGGCTGACTTTTTGCCAGAAGTGTGTGAAAAACAGCGGCATAAACTGGGCGATGGCGGCGTCATCCAGATCGTCAGTGCGCAGCAGATTGGCTTCATAGTGGGCACGCTGTTTATTCCAGCTGGCTTGCTGCTGTTGAAGGCTCTGCTGGCAGGTTTTTAACGCGTCCTGCAGCGCCAGGTTTTCCTGCTGCTCCTGCTGGAGTTGCTGCACGAGGGCTTCTTGTGTTTGTGAAGCAGTCGCAAGCTGGTGGGATTTCACCGGCGCGTCATGATTAACTAGCTGTTTCCACAGCAGCGGCAGCAGGTGACGGCAAATCAGTTCCGGCGTTTTGCTTAACGGATCGCAGGCTGCGGCGCTGGCAAGCCACGGGGCGAGCGGCAGCACCATAACCGGGCTGTTCGCGACGGCATCAAGCAACTGCGGCAGCCACGGTTGGTGTTGCGCCTGGTAGAGCACCACAATCTGTTCCGCCGGATGCCATTCCAGACGTCCGGTGAGTTCACGCAGCGCTTCTGCCAGTTGGTCCGGCTGGGTGCACTCAAGGTTCTCTTCGCCTTTCAGCGGATAAACTTCCCAGCCTTCCCGGGCTTGGTAAAAACAGCTAAAGCGCTGCTGATCGAGAAAAATAGCGTAATGGCTCATCAATTCAGTTCCGGCGTTATTCGGCATCAGCGCGTTGGGCGCGCAGGCTGGCGACGATCTCTTCCCGGGACAGGCCGTCCGACATATCGGCTTCTGCAGAGGCCAGCCAGGCTTCCACACGCTCGCTGTCATACAGATCCAGCTCGTCGTCGAGATAATCGCGGATCAGGGTAAAGTCGTTGGTTTTGCCCATCAGGTTAAGAACGCGCTCGGCGGTAAAAAACTCCGGCTTTTGCGCCACCAGCATGAGCAGGCTAATCGCCGAATCCATGCTGAAGGATTTGTATTCGGTCAGGCCCTGGGCAATCACGCCGGCGCTGGCAGCGATTTTCTGTTCTTTGCTCCATTTGCCTTCCAGACCCGGCTTCACCTCAAAATTTTTAATTGCCTGAGAATATTCATCAAACGTCGCGAACGCGTCCGGTGTAATCCCCATCTCTGCGGCGGCCAGCACTTTTTCACCGTGTTTTTCCGGTGACTGGTCCGGGCGAAGAATATCCAGCGCGATCCCGATGACCTGCACCACGGCGCTTATCGCGCGCACGATGTCAGGCGTGGTCGCAATTTTCAGCACCGTGCTGGCGACGCTCGCTACAAAACTGCCGATGCTCGACAGCGCCGAACCGATTGAACTAAAAAATCCCATAGCCACTCCTTGTTATTTAAAAACACTATTTTTTGGTCATATCGTTAACCCGGGCGGCTAACGCGGTGAAATCCAGCACTTCTGGCGTGATATCAATAAATTTCAATAGCTCAGCCAGCCGACGCGGCATTTTTTCGCGCACGGCGTCCGGGGGGATATCGGTGTTATCCAGCGTCCAGGCCACCATCGCCGGGATTAAATCCGGCTCGCAGGCGTTGAGGGTTTTGAGCTGCCCGACGATGCGTAACAATTGAGCGTTCAGCAAAGCGCCCGGCGGCAGTTGCCGCGCCAGCGCCATCAGCCGCAACAGGTTGCCGATCTGCTGGCTGTAAGCGATAAACGCCTGCGGATCGTGAAAGTGAGTTTGCACCGCGAGCTGTGGGAACAGCCGGGCGCGTTGCGGCCACCATTGCTGAAGACCCCGGTCAGCGATGAGGCGTTCATCTATCGGCTGCCCGGTGGTATTGGCGTTGGGTTTGATCTGCGTGAGCACCGCGCCGTGCCAGCCGCCGCCGTAAATCACCGCCTGGCCCGTCTGGAGCGACGGCAGGAAGTTTTTTTGCTCATCGCTTAACGACATGGTGTCGCCAATGACGTCGCGATCGTCAGCGGAAAACAATCGGTGAACGATTTTGGTATTGGTATTTTTGATGACGTCCGGGATCAGCTTGTTAGGGATTTGATCGGCGATGATCAGCCCTTCGCCATATTTACGCACTTCGGCCAACAGGTTGCTGAACATCTCCACGCCGAGTTTTTTACTGCCGCCTTCGCCTGGTTCCGGCTTCGCCAGCAGGCGGTGCGCTTCTTCAATCAACGTGAGGTGGCGATAGCCCGGCTCCCGCAGGTAGCGCTGTTTAATGGTTTCGGCGAGGCGGGTGACAATCAGCGCCATCAGCAGGGATTTGTCATTCTCGTCCTTGATTTCATCAAGTTCGAAAACCACTTTCTTATCCAGTAGCGCATCGAAGTCAATGGAGTGGCGGGCGTTGAGCATCCGGCTTTTGGTGCCCTTAGTCAGATCGGTCAGCCGCGCCACCAGCGAGCCGCGGTATTTTTCCTCAAACTCCTTACCCATGCCTTTGGATTCAATAACCGAATCCAGTTCGCGTATCATATCGCTGAAATTGGGCCAAGCGCCGCTGTTCAGGGCGAACGGCTGCTCAATCAGCAGGTTTTGGTTGCTGAAGATATCCCAGCCTTTGCGTTCATAGGCCTGGATAATCGCTTCCGCCACGATCATCGGCATCGCTGCCTCCATGGGGAATACGGCATTGAGGGCGTTTTTCAGGATATCGATGTGTCCGGTGAGCGTCTCTTTTGATGACACCAGTTCAAATGGATTCAGGCGAAACGGCGTGATGTCTTCCCGGCCCAGGCAGTAATACTCCACGTCGGGATCCTTCTGGTACAGTTCGCGGTACTCGGTCTTGGCGGGTTCAATCACCAGAAACGGCAGCCCCGACTCCAGCAGGAGTTTCATGCAACTGGTGGTCTTACCGGAGCCGGTTACGCCGGTAATGAAAATGTGTTTATTCAACTCGGACTTATCGAGCGTCAGCGGCTTAAACGCCAGAGTCTGACCATGCTGGATCACCTGGCCGAGCGTCAGCTGATGTGGCTCAACAAGGTCAGGGGGATTAAGCGCGAAATCGACGCACTTGCGGATTTTCAGCCCGGCCAGCTCTTTATCCGGCAGGCCCATCAGCAGGGAAATTTCCTGGCTGTTCAACCAGGTCGAGCACTGAGCGCGCCCATGGCTGGTGCTGACCAGTGAATAAATGGCTTCGCTGTAGGGATGCTGCACGCCGGTCGCCGCGTTGGCCAGTTGTAGCAACTGACCGAGTTGCGCCACGCCGTGCTGTAAACGGTGCACGCGCAACGGCGTCAGGGTAGGGTTATTGCCCTGAAAAATCGACCGCACGCTGGCGCTCAGCCGTTCATATACCGCGTTCGTTTTGGCGGCCAGAAACAGCGAGGTTTTAAACATTCCTTTGCTGTTGCCCTGGCGAAAGCGGGCAATTTGCGTCTCGCCTAAATGCTTCAGCAGCTCTTCGTAGCCTTTGTTGATCTCTTCGCGGGTGACCGCCTGGCCGTCGCCGGAGGTGGTGGCATCGCTGGTGCCTTCATTGCTGCCGACGCTTTCCGAGTCGCTGGTTCCCGTGGCGTGGGATTTGTTCGTCGAAGAGGTGGCGGTCGTGCCGCTGCTGGTGCCCTTACTGTGATTGGTGCCTTTATTATCGTAACTGGAGCTGGTGCCTTTACTGGTGCCGTGGCTTTCATTGACGCCGACGCTTTTGGCCCGGCTGTCTCCCTCGCCGTGTGTGAGGGTATTACTGGTTCCGTTGGTTTTGGTGAGGTTCTGGCCGGTGCTGCGGGTATGTTGCTCACTCTGGTTTTGCGAGATCTGCACCGAATATTTCATTTGTGAGGAGAGCTGGGTCGACAGATCGTAAATTTGCTCAATGATCTGCTCGACCTCTTCTGCGCTGCCCGGTTGGCAGGCAATCACCATTCGCCAGCTTTCTCCCGCCAGGCCGTTAACCAGCCGCTCGACGCCCTGAAACTCCTCATCCCCTAGCCGGGTTTCTTCTTCATTCAGCGAGGGGACGCCCGTCACCACGCCGAGCCGCTTCATCGACAACAGCGAGGTTATCGGAGCGATGTCCTGAGGTTTAACCGCCGCCAGCTTGGCACCGAGTAAATTACTGCTGAAGGCCCGCTCAAGTTTAATACCGATATCGTGGACCACACTGTTATTGTCGCTCGCCACGCCGATATAAAAATGAATATCCTGGCCGTCGCTGAGCAGCATATACAGCAGCGTTGCGCGCGAATCGCTCATATTGGCGATCACATTGCTCATCGCCAGCCGGTGAACGGCAGCCTTTTCATCGGTCATCTCTTCGATGCGGTAAAAACGGTATTCGGTGAGGCGCTCATCCTCCAGCATAGACTCGGGATCGAGCTGAAAGTGGATACGGTTCCAGTGGCCTACGTTTAATTCATTCAGGCGAAAGCGCGCCTGTAGCTCCGTAATAGTGGTGTTCTTGTCAGTCATGCGTAACGGGTCCATCCCAAATGAGACAACAATGCCTGTGTGTTTAACTCGTTGTCATCGCAGGCATTCACTACCCTGGCGTTAATCCGAAAAAAAAGCTAGTTACCGATTCCAGGGATTGAGCGTCAGTCGCATTATTAACGTCGGCCCGCGACAGAAAAACTCCAGTAAAATCGCACAAAAAGGGGAGACCGCACGCAAACCGCGCGGCATCAATGTTCAGCGTTCCAACGCATGCCATACTGCGCACAACACTCTGTTTGGGATTGAACTATGCAACGTGTAACCCTGTCACTTGACGATGATTTACTGGCTGAAGTGGATGCTCTGATCCAAACCCGTGGCTATCAAAACCGTTCCGAAGCGGTACGTGATTTAGTTCGTGCCGGCTTGCAGGACGCCGCCACCACCAGCGCTAGCGGGCCGTGCATCGCGGCGCTGTTTTATATTTACGATCACGAAGCCCGCGAATTATCCCGCCGGCTAACGCGTACTTTTCACGATCATCATGACCTGTCGCTCACCAGCCTGCATGTGCATCTCGACCACGGTAGTTGCCTTGAGGTGTCGTTGTTGAAAGGGGAGACCCAGCATGTCCGCACTTTTGCCGATAAGGTGATTACCGAACGTGGGGTGCGACATGGTCAGGTGATCGTCGTGCCGGTTGACCCTGACGAGACACACTCCCATCAACATCCCCATCACCACCACGACTAATCCCTCCATCAAAACGTGTCGCGCAATCGGCACGTCTTATCCACACAGCGCAGCCTGCTTCCTGAACCGTGTCGACACAAATGCCGATTCGGCATTTTTCAGGCTCGACATCTTCAAAATCCAAACCGAAACCATAAATAACCACATGAATTAATTGACAATTAATTATGGTTAATAAACTGGCACACTTCCTGCTTAAAGCCTGCTGACAAGACCAGCAGTGGGCAATGCCGACGGTATCGACTCGCTGTTATTCATATGATTCTGGAGGGTACAGCGATGAATCGCTTCGTGATTGCGGAGCCACAGCTATGTATCGGATGCAATACCTGTATGGCCGCCTGCTCGGAGGTCCATAAGGCTCAGGGATTACAATCGCATCCACGTCTGACCGTCACCCGCGTTGACGAGCAGACCGCCCCCATGCTTTGCCGTCACTGCGAGGATGCTCCCTGCGCCAGGGTGTGTCCGGTGAACGCCATCACGCATGAAAACGACGCCATCGTACTTAACGAAAGCCTGTGTATCGGCTGTAAGTTATGCGGCCTGGCCTGTCCATTTGGGGCCATCACGCCATCGGGCAGCCGCCCGCTGTCTATCCCCTCGCAATTCGAAAACTATGTCCCGGCAAATCTGCTGGCCGATGTGCCGGAAAGCCCTGCCAGCATGAATCCGTTTCTTGCCTGGAACGCCGGGGTGCGCAGCGTGGCGGTGAAGTGCGACTTATGCGATTTCCGCGCGGAAGGCCCGGCCTGCGTCAGGGCGTGCCCGACGGCGGCGCTGAAACTGGTGGATGAACGCGGCATCGCGCGGGAGGCAAAAGCGCGGCGTCTGGCGGCGATGAGCAGTCTGCCGCCGGAGCTGAACCTGTTCCCCACCGCTTCTCAGGAGCAGAAATTATGATGGATTCTCTTCAGCTTCTTTTATGGGCCATCGTGTTTTACGTCGCGAGCGGCTGCGCCTCTTTGCTGTTGCGCCACGCAGAGCAGGTAGCGATATATGTCGCTGGCGTGGGCGCGATGATCGGCGGCATTCTGGGTATTGCCGCCGCGTGGCCGGTGGTGATGGGCGGCGACGCGGTGGTGTTTGCCACCCAGGGGCTGTTCCCGTTTGCTGCCTTCAGCGTTCGTCTCGATGGCCTGGCCGCCTTTATGCTGCTGGTGATCTCCCTGCTGGTGGTGGTGTGCTCGCTGTACTCGCTCTCTTACGTTCAGGAATACCGCGGGCGCGGCGCATGGGGCATGGGGTTCTTTATGAACCTGTTTATCGCCTCCATGGTCGGCCTGGTGGTGATGGACAATGCGTTCTACTTCATCATCCTGTTTGAAATGATGTCGCTGGCGTCGTGGTTCCTGGTTATCGCCGAGCAGGATGAAGAATCGGTGAACGCCGGGCTGCTGTACTTTTTTATCGCTCACGCCGGATCGGTGTTAATCATGATGGCGTTCTTTCTGCTGTGGCGGGAGAGCGGCAGCCTCGATTTCGCCAGCTTCCGTGCACTGCAACTCTCGCCGGGCACCGCTTCCGTGGTGTTCCTGCTGGCGTTTCTGGGCTTCGGGGCCAAAGCCGGGATGCTGCCGCTGCACAGCTGGCTGCCGCGCGCACACCCCGCCGCACCGTCACACGCCTCGGCATTAATGTCGGGCGTGATGGTGAAAATCGGGATCTTCGGGATTATCAAAGTCGGCATTGATTTACTCGCCACCCAGCTGTGGTGGGGGATCGTGGTGCTGGCGTTCGGCGCGGTTTCAGCGGTGCTGGGCGTGCTGTACGCGCTGGCGGAGCATGACATTAAGCGCCTGCTGGCCTGGCATACCGTGGAAAACATCGGGATCATTTTGATGGGCGTCGGCGTCGGCATGGTGGGTATCGCCACCGGTCATCCGGTGCTGGCGACGCTGGGTATTCTCGGCGCGCTCTACCATCTGGTGAACCATGCGGTGTTTAAAGGGCTGCTGTTCCTCGGCGCGGGGGCGATTATTTACCGCGTCCATACCCGGGATATGGAAAAAATGGGCGGCTTAGGCAAGCTGATGCCCCTGACCGGCCTGGCGTTCCTGATCGGCTGTATGGCGATTTCCGCACTGCCGCCGCTCAACGGGTTTATCAGCGAGTGGTACACCTACCAGTCGCTGTTCACCATGAGCCGCGACGGCAGCTTTATCATGAAACTGAGCGGCCCAATCGCCATGGTAATGCTGGCGATCACCGGCGCGCTGGCGGCGATGTGCTTCGTGAAGGTGTATGGCATTAGCTTCTGCGGCGGCGCGCGCAGCGAGAAAGCAGCCGAGGCGCGTGAAGTGCCGTGGCCGATGACCGCCGCCATGCTGCTGCTGGCGCTGCTCTGTGTGGTGCTGGGCGTTGGCGCGGCATGGATCGCGCCGGTTATCGCGAACATCGCCGCCGGACTGGTACACACGCCAGCCGTCACGGTCAGCGAAGGTGCGCTGCTGGTACCGGGCGTGGCCCATCAGGCGATGCTCTCTCCTGCGGTGATGTTCATTCTGCTGCTGGCGCTGCCGTTAATTCCTCTGATGATTTATCTCTCTAACCGCCGCGGGCAACAAAGCTTCCGCCGTCGCGGCGAGCCGTGGGCCTGTGGTTACGCCTGGGAAGAGGCGATGTCGGCGTCCGCCGGCAGCTTCACCCAGCCGCTGCGCGTGATGTTCTCCTCGCTGTACAAACTGCGTCGTCAGCTCGATCCGTCTGCCGGGCTGGGCCGCGCGCTGGAGAAAACCACCGCAGGTGCCACCCGCGTCGAGCCGTTCTGGGATGAAAAAATTATCTATCCGTTGGTCCGTCTGACCCAGTCCGTGGGCAGCGGGATACAGCGACTGCAGGGTGGGGATTTCCGTCTCTACTGCCTGTATGTCGTGGCGGCGCTGGTCGTTTTACTTGTGATCACCGCGGTCTGAGGAGGGAGCGCATGTTAACGCAACACACACCGACGCTGACCATGGGGCTGTTCGCGCTGGTTCAGGCCCTGATCATGCTGGGGGTTACCCCATTACTCACCGGGATCTCCCGCCAGATCCGCGCCCGGATGCATTCGCGTCAGGGGCCGGGCATCTGGCAGGACTACCGCGATATCGCCAAATTACTCAAACGCCAGGAAGTAGCCCCGGCGCAGTCGGGGGCGATGTTCCGCATCATGCCTTACGTGCTGCTGGGGTCGATGCTGCTGGTGGCGATGAC
Organism: Atlantibacter subterraneus; assembly: GCF_007570865.1. Lineage (GTDB taxonomy): Bacteria > Pseudomonadota > Gammaproteobacteria > Enterobacterales > Enterobacteriaceae > Atlantibacter > Atlantibacter subterraneus. Next base: position 139,036 of record NZ_VLPS01000010.1, read on the forward strand.
CTTACCGATCTTCACCCTGATGTCGCCGTTCGGCGGGGCAGGGGATTTGATTACGCTGCTGTACCTGTTCGCGCTGTTCCGCTTTTTCTTCTCGCTCTCCGGGCTGGATACCGGCAGCACTTTCGCCGGGATCGGGGCCAGCCGCGAGTTGGTTATCGGCATTTTAGTCGAGCCGACGCTGATCCTCGCGTTGCTGGTGGTGGCGCTGATCGCCGGTTCCACCAATATCGGCACCATCAGCGCCACCCTGGCGCAGGGCTGGAGCTCGCCGACCGCCACGCTGCTGGCGTTTATCGCCTGTGCCTTCGTCTGCTTTATCGAGATGGGCAAACTGCCGTTTGACCTCGCGGAGGCGGAGCAGGAGTTGCAGGAAGGACCGCTGACCGAATACTCCGGCTCAGGCTTTGCGCTGGTGAAATGGGGGCTGGGCCTGAAGCAGGTGGTGGTGGCGCAGCTGTTCCTGGCGGTGTTTATCCCGTTCGGCAAAGCGGCGGAATTTACCCCGCCGGCGCTGATGTGGGCGGTGCTTGCCACCTGCATCAAGCTGCTGGTGGTGTTTGTGCTGGCCGGGCTGATTGAGAACAGCCTGGCGCGTGGACGCTTCCTGCTGACCCACCGCGTCACCTGGCTGGGCTTCGGCGTTGCGACGCTGGCCTTCGTCTTTTACTTAACCGGTCTGTAAGGAGCAGGGAAACCATTATGGAAACTATCGCACTTGCGACCCTGCTGATCCCCTTTATCGGGGCGCTGCTCACGGCCTGCCTGCCGCAGCGTTACGCGCCGTGGCTGTGTACCCTCGTCGCGCTGCTGGCGACGCTGGGCACGGTTCAACTGGCGTGGCTGTTTTATCTGGGCGGCATGGAGGCCACCACGCTGTCGCTGGTTCAGTACGGCGACGTGGCGCTGTTTGGCTTCACGCTCGATCGCGTCAGCACGCTGATCGTGTTCGCGGTGGTGTTTTTAGGCTTCTTAGTCAGCCTTTACTCCACCGGCTATCTGACCAAAGGCAACCGCGAGCATCCGCACGACGGCACCAACCGCTACTACGCGCTGCTGCTGGTGTTTATCGGCGCGATGGCCGGGCTGGTGTTGTCGTCCACCATCCTCGGGCAACTGCTGTTTTTCGAAATTACCGGCGGCTGCTCCTGGGGGCTGATTGGCTATTACCAGAGCGCTAAATCTCAGCGCTCCGCCATGAAAGCGCTGCTGATCACCCACGTTGCCTCCATCGGTCTGTATCTGGCGGCAGCAACGCTGTTCCTGCAAACCGGCACCTTCGCGCTGAGCGCGCTGGCAGAACTGGACGGCCCGGCCAGCCTGATCGTATTCGGCGGGATCCTGTTCGCAGCCTGGGGTAAATCGGCGCAACTGCCGTTGCAGGCCTGGCTGCCGGACGCCATGGAAGCGCCAACCCCGGTGAGTGCTTACCTGCATGCCGCGTCGATGGTGAAAGTGGGCGTGTATATCTTTGCCCGCGCCATTCTCTCTGCCGACCAGGTGCCGCACGTCATCGGCTGGATCGGCATGGGCATGGCGAGCCTCACCATTGTCTACGGCTTCATGATGTACCTGCCGCAGAAAGACATGAAGCGCCTGCTCGCCTGGTCGACCATCACCCAACTGGGCTGGATCTTCTTTGCCCTGTCGATGTCGGTGTTCGGCTCGAAAGAGGCCTTCAACGGCGGTATCGCTTACATCTTCAACCACGCTTTTGCCAAGAGCCTGTTCTTCCTGGTGGCGGGCGCGCTCAGCTACAGCTGCGGCACCCGTATGCTGCCGAAGCTGAAAGGGCTGATGCGCACGATGCCGCTGCTGGGCGTCGGCTTCTGCGTGGCGGCGCTGGCGATTGCCGGTGTGCCGCCATTCAACGGCTTCTTCAGCAAGTTCCCGCTGTTTGCCGCCGGCTTCGCGCTCTCCAGCGAGTATTGGGTAATGACCCCGCTGATGGTGCTGCTGCTGGTTGAATCGGTGGCGAGCTTCGCCTGGCTGCTGTACTGGTTCGGGCGCGTGGTGCCCGGCGAGCCGAGCGAGGCGGTGGCGGATGCCTCGCCGGTGCCGGTCGCGATGCGGGCGGTGCTGGTTGTCCTGGTGGTGATGTCGCTGTGCTCCAGCGTCATTGCTGTCGCCTGGTTGGGATAAGGGAGTCGAACATGACCGGAACACTTATCGTCAATAACCTCGCGGGCGTGATGATGATCACCTCGCTGCTGGTGATTGGCGTCAAACGTCCTGCCGCCGCGTGTTGGTTCTATGCGCTGCAGTCGCTGATGCTGGTGGGTATTTTTATCACCCTCGCGGAAACCCTCAACGCCCATGAGCTGCTCTCCTGGTCGATTAGCGCCTTTATCACCAAAGTGGTGATGGTGCCGCTGATTATGGGCTACGCGTTTCGCAAACTCTCCGATCCCAGCGCCAATGCCGGGATTATCAGCCCTGCGCTACTGATGGTGGCCGCCGCCGTCATTGTGCTGCTGGCCTGGTTCGTCGTGGAACCGGTTAAGGTGCCGCTGGTGACGGAGCTGAAACCGGCGCTGGCGGTATCGCTGGGACACTTCCTGCTGGGGCTGATGTGCATCGTCACTCAGCGCAACATCCTTAAGCAGGTATTCGGCTACTGCCTGATGGAAAACGGCTCTCACCTGACGCTGGCGCTGCTGGCCAACCGTGCGCCGGAACTGGTGGAAATCGGGATCGCCACGGACGCTATTTTTGCCGTGATCGTGATGGCGGTGTTGGCGCGCAAAATCTATCACACGCTCAACACGCTCAATGTTGATCAACTGACGGCGCTGAAGGGGTAAGCAGATGAATGACAGTACGATGTTTTTCTGGCTGCTGGGCATACCGCTGGTGGTCGCGCTACTGGCGTTCGCCTGCCGTTTGCTCGGCGATGGCGCGCGCGGCGTGGTGACGGCGCTCCATGCCGTTGCGATCACCGCGCTGCTGGGCGTCAGCCTGTGGGGCGTGGCGCTGGTGTATGAACACCAGGATTTGCTGGCGGCGCACCAGTGGCTGCATCTCGACAGCCTGAGCGGCCTGTTCCTTGGGCTGCTGGGCGTGGTCGGTTTCTTAACCGGCCTGTACTCCATCGGGTATATGAATCACGAGGTCAACAGCGGCGAACTGAGTGTGAAGAGTCTGTGCAACTACTACGGCTTCTTCCACCTGTTTATCTTCACCATGCTGCTGGTGGTGACCAGTAATAACCTGATCCTGATGTGGGCGGCCATCGAAGCCACCACCCTCAGCTCGACGTTTCTGGTGGGGCTGTACGGCCAGCGTTCGTCGCTGGAGGCGGCCTGGAAATACATCATCATTTGTACCGTCGGGGTGGCGTTCGGCCTCTACGGTACGGTGTTGGTGTACTCCAACGCGGCGGGCGTGCTGCCGAATCCGGGCGACGCCATTTTCTGGACCGAAGTGATGAAGCACCCGGATCTGCTGGACCCGACGCTGATGCATCTGGCGTTTGTGTTCGTGCTGATTGGCTTCGGTACCAAGATGGGTATTTTCCCGATGCACGCCTGGCTGCCGGACGCGCACAGTGAGGCTCCCAGCCCCACCAGTGCGCTGCTGTCGGCGGTACTGCTCAACTGCGCGCTGCTGATCATCGTGCGCTATTACATCCTGATCAGTGCAGCGATTGGCCCGCAGTTTCCCAACACTCTGCTGATTGTCTTCGGCATGCTTTCGGTAGCGGTGGCGGCGTTCTTTATCCTGGTGCAGCGCGACGTAAAACGCCTGCTGGCCTATTCGAGCGTAGAGAATATGGGACTCATCGCGGTGGCGATCGGCATCGGCGGGCCGCTGGGCGTGCTGGCCGGGCTGCTGCATACCCTTAACCATAGCCTGGCGAAAGCGCTGCTGTTCTGCGGTTCCGGCAACCTGCTGTTGAAATACGGCACCCGCGATCTGGACGTGGTGCGCGGCATGATGCGCGTCGCGCCGTTCAGCGCGGTGCTGCTGGCAGGCGGTGCGCTGGCCCTCGGTGGGATGCCGCCGTTTAACGTGTTCCTCAGCGAGTTTATGACCGTGACCGCCGGGCTGGCGGGCGAACATCTGTGGCTCACTATCGTGCTGCTGCTGTTGCTGACGGTAGTGTTGGGTGGGCTGATCCGCATGGTCGCTAAAGTGTGCTTCGGCGAAGCGCCGCAGGCAGTAGCGAAAGGAGAGCTGGGTATTCTGACCACGCTACCGCTGCTGATCCTGCTGGTGCTGATGCTGGTGATGGGCACCCACATTCCAAAACCAGTGACTTACATGCTGGAGCGCGCCTCCACCATCGTCCTGAATCAGCCCGATTCACAACAGCGCTATTCGTGGCCGTGGGCCACCCACGACGCATCCATTACCGCCACCACTCATCGTCAGGAGAAGTAACGTGAGCTACGAAAATTTCGTCAACAATATGCAAAACAGCGCCAGGCGCGGCGTGGGTTACCTGGCGCAAATCCGCCAGCAGTTCCCGGCGGCGGTGCTGGACGAAGAATGGCAAACGGCGGATCAGCTCACCATTACGGTTAAAACTGACGCGCTGCCGGAAGTCGTGGAGTTTATTTACTACCAGCTGAACGGCTGGCTGCCGGTGCTGTTCGGCAATGACGAGCGCCCGCTCAATGGCCAGTTTGCGGTGTATTACGTGCTGTCGCTGGAAGGCCAGGAAAAGTGCTGGATCACCGTCAAGGCGCTGGTAAACCCGATTACCCAGGAGTACCCGTCCGTGACGCCGCGCGTACCGGCGGCGGTCTGGGGCGAGCGCGAAGTGCGCGATATGTACGGCCTGAAACCGGTTGGCCTGCCGGACGAGCGCCGTCTGGTGCTGCCGGACGACTGGCCGGACGATCTCTACCCGCTGCGCAAAGACACCATGGATTATCGCCAGCGCCCGGCACCGACTACGGAAACCGAAACCTATCCGTTCGTTAACGAAGCCACCGGGGAAACCCGCGTGGTGCCGATTGGCCCGCTGCATATCACCTCCGACGAACCGGGCCACTTCCGGCTGTTCGTCGACGGCGAGCAGATTGTCGATGCTGATTACCGGCTGTTCTATGTCCATCGCGGCATGGAAAAGCTGGCGGAAACCCGCATGGGCTATAACGAAGTCACGTTTCTGTCTGACCGGGTCTGCGGTATCTGCGGCTTTACCCACAGCGTGGCCTACGCCACCTCGGTGGAAAACGCACTGGGGATTTTCGTGCCGCAACGTGCCCACACTATCCGCAGTATTTTGCTGGAAGTGGAGCGGCTGCACAGCCACCTGCTGAACATTGGCCTGAGCAGCCACTTCGTCGGCTTCGATACCGGCTTTATGCAGTTTTTCCGCATCAGGGAGAAATCCATGACCATGGCGGAATTGCTCACCGGGGCGCGTAAAACCTACGGCATGAACCTGATTGGCGGCGTGCGCCGTGATATCAATAAAACCCAGCGCCTGAATACCCTGAAGCTGGTGCGCGAAATGCGCGTCGAATTTCAGAATCTGGTGGATATGCTGCTCAGTACGCCAAATATCGAACAGCGTACCGTGGGCGTTGGCGTACTGGACCGCAAAGTCGCCCGCGACCACAGTCCGGTCGGGCCGATGATCCGCGCCAGCGGTTTTGCCCGCGACGTGCGTTTTGACCACCCGTTCGCCGATTACGGCAACCTGCCGAAAACGCTGTTCACCATGGACGGCGGCGACGTGTTCTCCCGCGTGATGGTGCGCGTGAAAGAGGTGTTCGACTCGATGGCGATGATTGAGTACGCGCTGGATAACCTGCCGGAAGGGGACATCCTCACCGAAGGCTTTACCTATAAACCGCATAAGTTCGCGCTGGGCTATACCGAAGCGCCGCGCGGCGAAGATATTCACTGGAGCATGCTGGGTGATAACCAGAAGCTCTACCGCTGGCGCTGCCGCGCGGCCACCTACGCCAACTGGCCGGTGCTGCGCTACATGCTGCAGGGCAATACCGTCTCTGACGCGCCGCTGATTATCGGCAGCCTTGATCCCTGCTACTCCTGTACCGATCGCGTCACGCTGGTGGATGTGCGTAAACGCAGCGTCAAAACCGTGCCGTATCAGGAGATTGAACGCTACGGGATTGAGCGCACCCAGTCGCCGCTCAAGTGAGGACTAAACGATGCTGAAACTGTTTAAAACCATCCTCAAAACGGGCGAAGCCACGGTGAAGTACCCGTTTAAACCGCTGGAAGTCTGCCCGGGCTTTCGCGGTAAACCGGTGTACGACGCCGAACAGTGCATCGCCTGTGGAGCCTGTACGGTAGCCTGCCCGGCCAATGCGTTAACCATGGAAACCAACACCACCACCGGTGAGCGAGTGTGGCAGATTTTCTATGGCCGCTGCATTTTTTGCGCCCGCTGCGAGGAAGTGTGCCCGACCCGCGCCATTGTGCTGTCGGAAGAGTTCGAACTGGCGGTGACCAATAAAGCCGATCTCTACACCACGGCGACTTTCGCGCTGCACAGCTGCCCGCAGTGCCATCAGCCGTTTACCACCAAAAAAGCGCTGGCGTTAACCCTGGATTTGTTGGCCCAGTCCAGCAGCGATCCGGACACGGTAGAGGCGCTGCGCGGCGTGTATGAATGCTGCCCGGGCTGCCGTCAAAAATACAACCTGAGCACCAACGGTGCACTGCGCCTGCGCCAGATTGCTGTGGGAGAAAAATCATGAGCCTGCCGGACATTAAGGTGAATCATCACGTCAGCCAGCCGATCCAGCTGGATGAGCAGGCGGCAAAGCTGAAAAGTACCCTGCTAAAGGATATTCAGCGTTCCGCCTATGTTTATCGCGTGGACTGCGGCGGCTGCAACGGCTGTGAAATCGAGATTTTCTCGGCGATTACCCCGCTGTTTGATGCCGAGCGCTTCGGCATCAAAGTCGTCGCCTCACCGCGCCATGCCGATATTTTGCTGTTTACCGGGGCGGTGACCCGTGCGATGCGCGTCCCGGCGCTGCGCGCTTATGAATCCGCGCCGGACCCGAAAATCTGCATCTCCTATGGAGCCTGCGGCTGCGGCGGCGGAATTTTCCACGATCTGTACTGCGTGTGGAGCGGCAGCGAATCCATTGTGCCAATCGACGTGTGGATCCCTGGCTGCCCGCCGACGCCCGCCGCCACGCTGTACGGCTTTGCGGTGGCGCTGGGGCTGCTCGATCAAAAACTGAAGGGCGAACAGCATATCGAGGCCATTGGGGAAAAAGCGGCGCTGATCTTGCCGGAAGTACCGCTGGCGACCCGGGTGATGATCGAGCGTGAAGCCCGACGCATGGGCGGCTACTGGCAGGGGCGGTTGATCAGCGACGAGTTTTTAAAACGCCTGCACGGCGCGTCGGTGGGGGAAGTTGCGCCGCGTTTATCGCAGTGGATGAGCGAAGAAAACGATCCGCGACTGCGGGAAATCGTCCAGCGTCTGGCCGGGCTGTTACAGCAGGGAGGCCAGCATGGCTAATACCCGTCCGCCAGAAGTGGTGTTCTGGTCGCTGCGCCAGAAATTCGTCGACAGCGATGACGACGTGCCGGAAGAGGCGCAGCAGGTCATGTACTACTCGCTGGCGATAGGCCATCACGTTGGGATGATCGACTGCCTGAAAACCGAACTGGTATGCCCGCTGGCGCAGTATCAGCAGTGGCTTGAACTGCTGCCGGAAGGGGAGGCCAGGCGTAAGTTGCACGGGTTGCTGACCTTTGGCGAGATCACCATCGATTCCACCCATACGTCACTACTGGCAAACGCGCTTGCGCCGCTGCGCGACACGGCGGCCGAGCCGTTTAATCACTGGAGCGCCACGCTGGTCCGCCTGATGGGGGATATTGTGCGAGAACCTGCCATCTATCTGATTGTGAAGAGGAAACCATGAAACCTTCAGACATCAACGGCGTGGTATTAACCGTCGGCAACAGCATGATGGGCGACGACGGCGCGGGCCCGCTACTTGGAGAGAAATTACTGCGCGACCCGATCCCCGGCTGGACCGTGGTTAACGGCGGCTCTGCGCCGGAAAACGTCGTGCATCAGGTCCGCGCACTGGCCCCGTTGCGAGTAGTGGTAGTCGATGCCACCGATATGGGATTAAACCCCGGTGAAATTCGGGTGGTGGATCCGCATGATATTGCCGAGATGTTTATCGTCAGCACCCACACCATGCCGCTGACGTTTCTGATCGACAGCCTGAAGGACGATGTGCCAGACGTGACGTTTATCGGCATTCAGCCGGATATCGTGGCGTTTTATTTTCCCATCACCCCATCGGTGAATGACGCGGTGGAGCGGTTGTACCACTATCTGGAAAACTGGCAGGGGCCGGAAGGGATTGAGGCGCTGGTGGTGGAAAGGGAATCTGAAGGAATATAAGTTTGTTTTTGATGGATCGTTTGCCGGGGATATTCCCCGGCATTATTGTTTTAAAAATCTCTTACTCAAATCTCCCGCGCCGATATTCCCAGTCTTTGCATCCTTGATAATAGCGTGCTGCGCTTTAACCCCAATCTTGCCGCCGCGCCGCGTGGACCGGCGACTATACCGTTAGTTTCCCGCAGTACCTGAATAATTCGCTCGCGCTCGGCGTCGTCGTGTTCCGGCACCGGCGGGGTGATCATGGCCGGTGCCGAACGCGGCGCGCGTACCGGGGCAGGCGGTTCAGCAGGTAAATAGTGGCGCAGCTTTTCCAGCGGTAAATGCAGCGTATTGCCCTGGCTTAAAATCACCGCACGCTCAATCACGTTTTCCAGCTCGCGCACGTTGCCCGGCCACGGCAGCTGGCTGAGCAATCGCATCCCTTCGGCAGAAATGCTGTCGATATTGCGGTTCATGCGGCGGGCGATTTTTTGGGTGAAATGCTTCGCCAGTAATGGGATATCTTCCGGGCGCTCACGCAGCGGTGGGATCAGGATCGGAAACACGTTCAGGCGATAGTAGAGATCGCTGCGGAATTCCCGATCCAGCGATTTCTGGTGCAGATCCTGATTAGTCGCGGCAATCAGCCGCACGTTCACCGGGATCACCCGGCTGCTACCAAGACGTTCGATTTCCCGTTCCTGCAACACGCGCAGCAACTTTGGCTGAAGTTCGAGCGGCATATCGCCTACCTCATCCAGGAACAGCGAACCGCCCTCCGCGCGCTCAAAGCGGCCAATATGGGTTGAAGTCGCGCCGGTAAACGCGCCTTTTTCATGACCAAACAGATCGCTTTCAATCAGCGTGGCGGGGACGGCGGCGCAGTTCATTTTCACCATCCGGTGGCCTTTGCGCTGGCTTAAATTGTGGATCGCCCGCGCCACCAGCTCTTTACCGGTGCCGGTTTCCCCGAGGATCAGGACGGTGCAGTCGCTTTGTGCCACCATCTCGATTTGGGTAATTACCTCTTTCATGGCCTGGCTTTGGTAAATGATCTCGCTGAAATGTTCTTCGCTGCCGATCTGCTCGTTAAGCCAGATGTTCTCGATCTCAAGGGTTTCTTTCAGTCGATTGATAACGCTGTAGGCGCTGGCGTTATCCACGGCAATGCTGATGCGCGCTGCGATTTGCTGGAGTAAATGGAGATGGCTACCCTGAAACATCCCGCCGCTGCGATGGGCCAGAATCAATACGCCCTGGGGTTCATGACCAAATTGCAGCGGCAGCAGGCAGATGTTATTCAGCCCGTTGCGAGAAGCGCGAGTCAGCAGGCCGTCTTCGCGAACCTTTTCATCTTCGTTATTCAACTGCATCACGCAAAGCTGTGGCTGCGCGCCGCTCTGCGCCAGCAGCGTATCCTGCATGGCGATGTATTCGCGTTCGCAGACCAGCGGCGAGCCGGGGACATACCATGTGGAGTAAAGATCGAAACGCGCATGACGTGAATCGGCATCGAGTAACGCCATCCCGATATAATCGATGCCGAAAAAACGATGAATCTCTTTTGAAACTTCTGACACCAGCGCGTGCATATCAAGATGTGAAATGACTGAATTGGTGGTATCTACCAGTATGCGGAAATGATCGCGTTCATCGCGCAATTGTCGGCACTCATTCTGCAATGCCTCCTGGGTCAGCAAATGCTGTAGCACAGCGGCGACCGGCGCGCACAGCTGGCTGAGCCAGAGTTTCGCGTTAGCGCAGAACGGATGTTGTGCGGGCGGGATAAACAGTAAACGCCCCAGCGCATTGCCATTGACGGTCAGTGGCTGAACAAACGCGTCTTTAGGCTCCTCCTGAGCAGCGGAAAACAAATTGTCTTGCTTTGCGACGTTGCCTTGCGCATTACAATGCCAGCGGACATGCGGCAGGCGCAGTTCCAGCGCGGCAGGAACATACGCCAGTGCCGGATGGCGGATCAGCGTCTGTAGCAGACCGGGAATATCGCTTTGTAAAAAAAGCGATTGCGATATTCGCAGAATATTTTCCTGCACAGAAGAAGACGTCATCACGTTATCGGAAGCCATAGTCACATTAATCACCCTGGTGTCAGGTGAAAATAACTCACAAGAAATTTCACCGTTAAAAAAATTATACCTTCATGGATAATTGTTTTGAATGTGTCATGTCAGGTTATTGGTCGCTTATTTTGATAACTATTCTCATTTGCCCTGTTTTTACATTTATTTGTTAGCGAGTTCAAATCTCCAGATGATTAAAAATTGAGTGGTACAGATTATGCATAAGGAAAGTCTGATGCTGTCTCTATTTTTAATCCAATTTGATGGTGATCAACATGAGCGACAATAATTTTTTTGATTTGCGACTGCCAGCAGAAATGGCAAAAGTGGCTGAACAGGCGGGATGTTATAAAGCTACAAAAAAGAAATCGTTATCCTTTTTTCTGGCTATTACCGCAGGTGTGTTCATTGGCCTGGCCTTTGTGTTTTATATAACCGTGATTACTAGTAGTCCGTCAAACGGGTTAACAAAATTGGCGGGCGGATTATGTTTTGCGATGGGGTTGATTCTGGTGGTTATTTGCGGTGCCGATCTTTTTACCTCAACGGTATTGACCGTCGTTGCCAAAGCCAGTGGTTTAATTACCTGGCGGCAACTTATTGTAAACTGGATAATTGTTTATCTGGGCAATATGGCCGGTGCGCTGTTTCTGGTGGCCTTGATCTGGGGGGCGGGTCAGTACACGGCATCAGGCGGGCTGTGGGGTTTGAGCGTACTCAGCACGGCTGACCATAAACTCCATCATACGTTTATCGAAGCGGTTTGTCTGGGGACATTGTGTAATTTGATGGTCTGCCTGGCGGTATGGATGAGTTATTCCGGCCATTCGCTAACGGACAAAGTTATCGCCATGTTATTTCCGGTCGCGATGTTCGTTGCCAGCGGATTTGAGCACAGCATTGCGAATTTGTTCTTAATCCCGATGGGTATCGTTATCCGCTATTTCGCGCCAGATTCATTCTGGCATTCAATAGGCATGAGTGCCGAACAGTTTCCGTCATTAACTGTCCATGATTTCATTATTAATAATTTAATCCCTGTGACGATTGGCAATATTATTGGCGGCGGCGTGCTGGTGGGGATCACCTACTGGATAATCTATCTCAATCCGGCTAATCAGAAGCACTAATTAATGTCATCCGCAGCATGCAGACAAAAATGTCAGATTTAATATCAGCAATTTTGTCGTAATAAATATAGTTGATTATTTTTCCACGAGGGAATTACTCAGTTTTTGTGATCGACAGCAAAAATTTAGACATTTGTGAAACCCTGTCTTCAATCCATGGCTGCTGCATGAAACGGTTATCGGAATCTGGCCTTCCGACGGTTAGCCGCACGCGGTTGTCAGGGGTTTTTATCGGGCAATATGTTCGGCATTTCTGCCGAAAGGCCATTTTGAGAATACATTGAGAATGAATGGCTTAATCAACTGATTAATTTATAAGGTTATTTTCCATGGTGTGGCTCTGGCACGCGGATTGCTATGAAAGTTTGCAATGTGAGTGACCGGCTGTGTCCGGTTAACAATAACGAAGACTCAGGAGTGAGCTGATGAACCGGTTCATCTTTGCGGATTCCAATAAATGTATTGGCTGCCGGACGTGTGAAATTGCTTGTGTAATGGCGCACGGAGACGGCGATATCGCGCAGATAACGCAGTATCCGTTTTCACCACGTATTCATGTGGTGAAAGGCTTTAATGTCAGTACGGCGGTGATCTGCCGCCAGTGTGAGGACGCGCCCTGTGCGACGGTATGCCCCAATGCCGCGATCACGCGCAGGAACGACTTCATTTATGTCGATCAACAAAAATGTATTGGCTGTAAAACCTGCGTGGTGGCATGCCCTTACGGCACCATGGATGTGGTGACGAAGGTGATGGTTAACGATGACCGCGCATTAAGCAGCGGCCTGAATACCCGCGCCCAGGCCAATAAATGCGATTTGTGTCATACCCGCGATATCGGTCCCGCCTGCGTTGAGGTGTGTCCGACCAACGCGCTGGTGGTGATGGACAGAAATGTCGTCGATCAGATGGTGCAGGAAAAACGCCGCCGTGCGGCGCTCGATACGTCAGTCTCAGGATCCTTCTTAAACTTTTGACTCCCTGGTCAGGGGAAAAGGTTACGCAATGGAAAAAATCATTTCTGTGTGCCCGTACTGCGGTGCAGGGTGCAAACTCAATTTGTGTGTGGAAAACGGCAACATTGTCCGCGCTGAAGCGGCTAACGGTGTCACCAACCAGAACGAGCTCTGCCTGAAAGGCTATTACGGTTGGGATTTTCTCAACGACACCCGGCTGCTGACGCCACGTCTACAGCAACCCATGATTCGTCGCCAGAAAGGAGGGCCGTTTGAAGTGGTCTCCTGGGAGGAGGCGATACGCTTTACCGCGTCCCGTTTGCAGGCGATCAAGGCCAAATACGGCCCGAAATCGATCATGCTCACCGGATCGTCACGCGGCACCGGAAATGAAACCAACTACGTGATGCAGAAGTTCGCGCGCGGAGTGATTGGCAATAACAATATCGACTGCTGTGCCAGGGTGTGCCACGGCCCATCCGTGGCCGGGCTGCGCCAGACGCTCGGCAACGGCGCGATGAGCAACTCGATTTCTGATATTGAAAACTCAGCGTGCCTGCTGGTATTCGGCTACAACTGTGCCGACTCACACCCCATCGTGGCGCGCCGCGTGGTGAAAGCCAAAGAGAAGGGCGCGAAAATCATCGTCTGCGATCCGCGTAAAATCGAAACCGCGCGCATTGCCGATCAGCATCTGCAAATGAAAAACGGCAGCAATATGGCGCTGGTTAACGCCTTTGCCCATGTGCTGATCGAAGAAGATCTTTATGACAAAGCGTACGTGGCCAGTTTCACCGAAGGCTTTGAGGCATACCGCAGCATCGTGGCGGATTACAGCCCGGAAGCGGTAGAAGAACTGGTCGGCGTCCCGGCGCAGGCGATCCGCCAGGCGATGCGCACCTATGCCGCCGCGCCGTCCGCCACCATTATGTGGGGCATGGGCGTGACGCAGTTTGGTCAGGCGGTCGACGTGGTGAAAGGGCTGTCGGGTCTGGCGCTACTTACCGGTAATCTGGGCCGCCCGAACGTGGGCGTCGGGCCGGTGAGAGGGCAAAACAACGTGCAGGGCGCTTGCGATATGGGCGCGCTGCCGGATCTGTTTCCGGGATACCAGTCGGTAAGCGATCCGGCGGTACGGGAGAAATTCGCTAACGCCTGGCGCATCGATCCACAAACGCTCGATCCGGAGCCGGGCTATCGCATCACCGAAGTGCCGCATCTGGCGATGGAAGGCAAAGTCAAAGCCTATTACATCATGGGGGAAGATCCGCTCCAGACCGAGGCTGATTTAGGGCTGGTGCGCCGTGGGTTTGACGCGCTGGAATTCGTGGTGGTTCAGGACATCTTCATGACCCAAACCGCCGAGCAGGCGGACGTGATCCTGCCCGCCACCAGCTGGGGCGAGCACGGCGGCGTGTTTTCCTGCGCTGACCGCGGCTTCCAACGTTTTGAGAAAGCCATTGAAGCCAAAGGGAACGTCAAACGCGACTGGGAAATCATCAGCCTGATTTCCACCGCCATGGGCTACCCGATGAAGTATGAAAACAACGAGGCTATCTGGAACGAGCTGCGCGAGCTGTGCCCGCTCTATTACGGCGTGACGTGGGAGAAAATGGCCGGGCTGGGCCACGTGCAGTGGCCGTGCCCGACGCTGGAACATCCGGGTACGCCGTATCTTTATCAGGGCAATACGTTCGCCACCCCAAGCGGCAAAGGGCAGCTATTCGCTACCGCCTGGCGCGCCCCGGCGGAAATCCCCGATGAAAGCTACCCGCTGGTGCTGTGTACCGTGCGTGAAGTCGGCCACTACAGCTGTCGCTCGATGACCGGCAACTGCCGGGCGCTGGTGACGCTGGCGGATGAGCCGGGCTTTGTGCAGATGCATCCGGACGATGCCCGCCAACTCGGCGTCGCCAACCAGGCGCTGGTGTGGGTGATGTCGCGCCGCGGTAAAGTGATTTCGCGCTGTAATTACAACGAGCGCGTTAACCAGGGCGCGGTGTACATGACTTACCAGTGGTGGATTGGTGCCTGTAACGAGCTCACCCAGGACAACCTCGACCCCACGTCAAAAACGCCGGAAACCAAATACTGCGCGGCGCGGGTGGAAGCGATTGAGGATCAGAAATGGGCCGAGAATTTTGCCAGCCAGTCGTACAACGATATGAAAGCCCGCTTGCGTCAGCACGTTGACGGCGCGGCGCGGGCGATAGCGTAACGCGGGGAAAAATAAGGCGGACTGCGGTCCGCCTTGCTGTTTTAGAATGCGCCGTGATACAGCGCGACGATATCATCCAGGGTGGCTTCACGCGGATTGCCGCCGGTGCAGACATCCGCCAGTGCGGCCTGTGCCAGCTCTGGCACATCCTCTTCCCGGGCACCGACATCGCGCAGCGAGGCCGGAATACCCACATCGCGGTTGAGCGCTTCTACCGCGCCGATCGCCGCCTCCCGCGCTTGCGCAATACTCATGCCCTGCACATCCACGCCCATCGCCTGCGCAATGGCGCGATACTTCTCACCGGTGTAATCGGCGTTGTAGCGCATCACGTGCGGCAGCAGAATGGCGTTCGCCACGCCGTGCGGGGTATCGTAAAACGCGCCCAGCGGGTGCGCCATGCCGTGTACCAGCCCTAAGCCGACGTTAGAAAAGCCCATCCCGGCGATGTATTGCCCGAGCGCCATATCCTCCACCGCAGCGGATTCGCCCGCCACCGACTGACGCAGGGAGCGGCCAATAATTTCGATGGCTTTCAGATGTAGCGTATCGGTCAACTCCCACGCGCCGCGGGTTATATAGCCCTCGATGGCGTGGGTCAGCGCATCCACGCCGGTCGCGGCTTTCAGCGCGGCGGGCATGCCGTCCATCATATCGGCGTCAATAAACGCCGCCAGCGGGATATCATGCGGGTCGACGCAGACAAATTTGCGGCGGTTTTCTTCGTCGGTGATCACGTAGTTAATGGTGACTTCGGCGGCGGTCCCGGCGGTGGTTGGGATAGCGAAAATCGGCACGCTGGGATTGCGGGTCGGGGCGACGCCTTCGAGGCTGCGCACATCCTCATATTCCGGGTTGGCGATAATAATGCCGATGGCTTTGCAGGTATCCTGCGGGGAGCCGCCGCCCAGTGCGATAAGGTAATCCGCACCGCTCTGGCGGAACGCTGCCAGACCCTGTTGCACTACCTTAATGGTGGGGTTGGGCACCACATCGGAAAAAATTTGGTATTCAAGACCTGCGCTGTCGAGCTTGTCGGTGAGTTTCGCCGCCAGGCCGCAGGCGACCAGGGTTTTGTCGGTAACGATTAACGCCTTGCGATAATCCCGACGCTTCACTTCGTCCGGTAACGCCTTCACCGCGCCACGTCCAAACCATGAAGTTTCATTAAGAATCATTCTGTTAGCCATAACGTTTGCTCCTGATGAATTATGCCTGTAATCGGGCTCGCTATGCTTCAACCCGCAGGCCATAGGTTTTAAATTTCTCCAACACTATGGCGATTTCTTCATCATCCAGTACCGGGACCGGATCAACGATGGCTAAAGTCGTCAGGTAAAGCCGCGCCAGCACTTCCACCTCGTGGGCCAGCCACAGCGCTTTATCGAGATTCTCTTCGCAGGCAATCAGCCCGTGGTGTTGTAACAGCGTGGCTTTGCGATCTTTTATCGCCTCCGCCACGTATTCAGAGAGTTTGCGCGTGCCAAACGTGGCGTAGGGCGCACAGGGGATCGAGTTACCGCCCGCTGCGGCGATCATGTAGTGAATGGCGGGGATCGGGCGATTTAAAATCGACACCGCCGTGCAGTTCACCGCATGGTTATGCACCACCGCATTGGCGTCGGCGCGGGTCTGGTACACCACCTGGTGAAAGCGCCATTCGCTGGAGGGCAATTTGCCCTCTTCATGACGGCCTTCGGCATCGACGAAAACAATGCTCTGTTCGGTTAATTTCTCGTAGGGAATACCGGTGGGGGTAATTAACATGCCGTCGCGATAGCGCACGCTGACGTTGCCCGCCGTGCCCTGGTTTAATCCAAGACGCGTCATTTCAAGACAGGTATCAATAATTCCACGGGCCAGTTTTTCACGTTCCATTTCTCTTCTCCGAATCGGTAAAACATAAATTTGGCTAAGGGGAGCCGGGCAAAGCCCTGAACGGCTTTGCCTGATGTGTTTTCAGCGATGTTTTTTTAAATTTGTTATTGGCGCTTAATTAATTTCATCGTCACCTGTTCAGTGCGTTTGACCGGCGTGCCGTCAATCGCCTGCTGCATTAAATCGAAGGCTTTTTCCGCCCAGCTATCTTCATCCTGCTGCATAGACCAGACGTTATTGGATAAAAATCCCAGCATCGGATGTTCGTCAAAGGTGCCGATATTAATATCCGGCGGAATGCCGCCACACTGTTCGCGCAACTCTTTAATCGCCCCTTCCAGCACCGGCAGCGACGAGGCGATAAATGCCTTCGGCACGCCGTGTTCGGCGATTAAGTTTCTCATCATCTGCGCGCCGCCCTCCGGGGTATTGTAGAGATTTTCCGCCACCCGCGATAACGCCAGCGGGTGCTGTTCGACGGCATGTAAATAGCCAGCTAAACGATCATGAATACTCGGCAGTTGTTTATCGCCCACTAAAAACCACAGCGGTGCCTGGCTGGCGTTGAGCATGGCCTCGGTAAGCGTCACGCCTCCGGCGAAGTTATTACTTTCCACCAGCGCGTTGTCGGTGAATTTAAAATCGCGGTCCAGCAGCACCAGCGGCTTTTTCACCTGACGCAAATGGTGCTGCTGATTTTCCAGGGTGGCTGGCGCAATAAACAATCCATCCACATTGCGGGCGATTAACGCTTTCACCAGCTTATTTTCGTAATCCACGTCGTTATAGGTACAACTGATCATTAACTGGTATCCCGAACGTCGGCAGCGTAGCTCTAATTTTTCGGCAAGGGTGGCGAAAAATACGTTCGAAATACAGGGAATGATTAATCCCAGGGTTTCCGTTTTATTTAATTTAAGGCTCCGGGCGGAATGGTTAATGGTGTAGCCATAACGCTCGACATATTCGTTGATTCTGGCCTGCGTTTTTAAACTGATGCGATACTGCTCTGCTTTCCCGCTTAACACTAACCGGACGGTGGTGACTGACAAATTAAGATCGGTCGCAATCTGTTCTACGGTTTTGGCCATCTGCCTTTTTCCCTTGTGATGACTAAAGGCTTATTATAATCACACACCGGTGATTCCCCTGGACGACCATTACGAAATTTGCCCGCTGCTAAGCGCGATGCTGCCGCCCCGCAGGGCGACAGCATCAGGATTACTTTTTCTTACCAAACGGGTGCAGCAGTTTATCCACTGCGGGGTCGTCAATGTTGTCCATGCTGACATACTTGACGGGGATATCGATGACTTTTTCGACCGTTTTACCGTTAATGGCGTCATCCAGCGCTTTGATGCCCTGATAACCGATCTGATACGCGTCCTGTACCACAAATCCCTGCAATACGCCCGCGCGCAGGAAGCCGATAATCGCTTCGGTACTGTCAAAGCCGATGACTTTTACTTTGCCTTTAATGCCGAGGCTGTCTACCGCGTTTGCCACGCCCAGCGTCGCTCCTTCATTGGTGGCGTAGATCCCGGCTAAATCCGGGTTGGCCTGCACCATATCGGTGGTTTTATCCATCGCTTTTTGCGGGTCGCCATCGCTGTACTGCACCGGCAATACGGTGATGTCCGGGTACTTCTCTTTCATCTGTTTGGTGAAGCCTTCGGAGCGTTCAATAGCCGAGCTGGTGCCCGCCACGTGAGCGATCACGCCCACTTTGCCTTTATTGCCGATGGCGGCGGCCAGCGCGTCTGCCGCCTGCGCCCCGGCTTTCACGTTGTTGGTAGCGACGAAGCTCGCCGGAATATCTGAATTTACGCCGGAATCGAAGGTGACCACTTTAATGCCGCGGCTGTTGGCGCTCTCAACCAGCGGTGCCAGCGCGTTGGCGTCCAGCGCGGCAAGCAAAATCCCGTCCGGTTTTTTCGCCATGGTATTTTCCAGCAGCTGAATTTGCTCGGCGATTTGGGTTTCATCCGCCGGGCCGACAAAACTGGTGGTCACCCCCAGCTCCTTCGCGGCGGCTTCGGTGCCCATTTTCACGGTCTGGAAAAACTCATGCTGATAACCCTTGCTAACTACCGGCAGGGTAAGGTTTTTTGCCCATGCGGGGCTGGCCAGCATCGCCGCCACCGCTAACGCGCTCAACAGGTACTTGGTTTTCATAGGATTGACTCCGTTTTTTATAAGGTTTGGGTACAGGGGAAGATCCACATCGCTACAACGGATCGCTAACGCATTTTTTTGCGCAACGTGTCGAGATACACCGCGGCCACCACCACCACGCCCATGGCGACCATTTGCCAGAACTGCGAGACGCCCATCAGGTTGAGGCCGTTTTTCAACACGCTCATGATGAACGCGCCGATAATGGTGCCGCCAATCGTGCCCACGCCGCCCATCAGGCTGGTGCCGCCAATCACCACTGCAGCGATGGCTTCCAGCTCATAACCCACGCCGACGGTCGGTTGCCCGGAGTTGAGGCGCGACGCCAGAATTACTCCGGCGATCCCGGTGAGCAGCCCGCAGAAGGCGTAGACAAAAATCTTCACCCGCTGCACTTTGATGCCCGACAGGTGCGCGGCCACTTCGTTGCTGCCCACGGCGTAGACATAGCGGCCAATTACCGTTTTCTTGAGGATGTAAGCGGCGATGGCGGCGATAATCGCCAGGTAAAACACCGGGTAGGGGAGGACGTCGAACAGGCGTCCCTGCGCCAGCAGCTTGAAGGTGGGGTAATCCGAGAAGTAAATGGCGCGCCCGTCGGTCATCACCATATTGATGCCGCGTACCGACATCATCAGGCCCAGCGTGGCAATAAACGGCGGAATAGTGGCGCGCGTGACCAGCAGGCCGTTGACGAAGCCACACAGGCCACCTGCCACCATACCGGCAATCACGCAGACAATCAGCGGCATACTGTACGACGCGCACAGGCCCACCACCACCCCGGAAAACGCCACCACCGACCCGAGCGACAGGTCGATCCCGGCGGTGATAATCACGTAGGTCACGCCAATCGCCATAATGCCAATCACCGAGGTTTGCAGGGCGATGGTCATAATATTTTCGGTATTAAAGAAAAACGGCGAGCTGAAGCTAAAAAAAATCACCAGTAAAACCAGGCTTAATAACGGTGCCAGGCGCATTAACAGGGCTTTGTTAATTTTTCCTGATTTCGCCGGCTGGCTGGAGGGCGTTAATGAGTCAGTCATGATTTAATCCTCTAACGTCGCATATTTCATAATATTTTCTTGAGTGGCCGTCGCGTTATCCAGCTCACCGGTAATACGGCCATTGCGCATCACTAATATGCGGTCGCACATGCCGAGGATTTCCGGTAATTCCGAGGAGATCATGATGATGGATTTCCCCTTTGCCACCAGGCGATTCATTAATTCATAAATTTCCAGTTTCGCGCCCACATCGATACCGCGCGTGGGTTCGTCAAAAATCAAAATATCGGTGTCTTTGCATACCCAACGGGCAATAATAATTTTTTGCTGATTGCCGCCGCTTAAATGCAGCGCGGGCTGTTGGAGATGGGGCGTTTTAATGCGTAAGGCTTTGACTAATTGCTCGCTGGTTTTCTGACACTGTTTCTCTTTAACAATCCCTAATGCATCGGAATATTCAGGGTAATTCCCGAGCATAATATTAAGCTCAACGGATAATCCCAGCGCCAGCCCCTCTTTTTTACGGTCTTCGGTAAGATAGCCGATGCCCTGTTCAATCGCCTGATGAACATCGCTAATTACGACGGATTTGCCGTTAAGTTTCACCTCGCCTTGATCGATTTTATCGGCACCGAACAATGCCCTGGCGAGCTCGGTACGGCCAGCCCCCATCAGGCCGGAGAGCCCAAGAATTTCACCGCGATACAGCGAGAAGTTAATGTCGCGCAGCACGTCCTTACGGTTAAGGTTTTTCACCTCCAGCACCGCGTCGCGCCCGGTAAATGGCGGCCTGCGCGGGTAGATGTCGCCCAGTTTACGGCCCACCATCATGGCGATTAAGTCGCTGATTTGCACCGTTTCGTACTCCACCGTGCCGATGTACTGCCCGTCGCGCATGACGGTAGCGCGGTCGGCAATCAGCGCCAGCTCTTCCAGGCGGTGCGAGATATACACAATGCCGGTACCCTGATCTCTAAGCAGGCGAGTCACGTTGAACAGACTGTCGATTTCGCTTTCCGTCAGGGCGGCGGTGGGTTCATCCATGATTAAAATTTTCGCATTAACGGAAATAGCTTTGGCGATTTCCACCATCTGCTGCTGCGCGACCGTTAAGTCCGCCACGCGGGTTTCTGGCTTGATTTTCAAATTCAGGGTGTCGAGGATCGTTTGTACTTTCTGGCGCTGGGTTTTGGCATCCAGTTGCCAGCGATTGTGTTTACAAAATTCCCGACCAATAAAAATATTTTCTTCGACAGTTAAATCAGGAAATAAATTAAACTCCTGATGGATAATCGTAATGCCGAGCAGCTGTGCCTCCAGCGGGCTGGCAAATTTTACCGATTGACCCTCGAAAATAATTTCCCCTTCGTCGGGCTGATACACGCCGGACAAAATTTTCATTAGCGTGGATTTCCCCGCCCCGTTTTCACCCAACAGGGCGTGAACTTCACCACGGCGTAAAGTAAATCCAACATTACTCAACGCCACCACGCCGGGGAAACGCTTGGTAATATTATTCATTTGCAAAAAATTATCTGACATGGCGTTTTCCCTTGGTTGACCAGGTGTTCGCTGTCTGTGAAAACGGGAGAGGCAAATACCTTTACGAATAAGTACGGCAACGTAACGGCGTCATAAAACAGAGCCGTAGTAAATATTCCCGGCATAAATCCCGTTTTTATTTGAATATTGCTAACTCGTGTTAGCTTTTGCGTAGTTAAACCTATGCAATGCGCTGTTTTTCGACAAACACTTTCAATTCAAATTGTGACGCTGCGCAAGAGATATGGAGCATTTGGTTGAATTTATTGAATATATTATTTTCGTGCCGGATCGCATCATCTTTTTAAAAATTACCAACGCGTTTAGTACGTGAAAAACATCACACTTCAGGACGAAACTCGTTGTCGATTCTATTTTTTACTCTCTATGCTAATTCGAGTTAGCAAATTTACCCTTCGGGCCGTTTGGTGCGGCGATTTTGTCGCAGCGGTGTGGTATCGACCTGAAACGATCTCAAAAATATGAGGAATAACAATGACTACCCTACCGAAAATCGGCATTCGCCCGGTCATCGATGGCCGCAGAATGGGCGTGCGCGAATCCTTAGAACAGCAAACCATGGACATGGCGAAAGCCACTGCGCAACTGCTGGCTGAGCAATTACGCCACCCGTGCGGCGCGACCGTGGAGTGCGTAATCGCCGATACCTGTATTGCCGGCATGGCGGAATCCGCCGCCTGCGATCAAAAGTTCAGCACCCACAACGTCGGCCTGACCATTACGGTTACGCCGTGCTGGTGCTACGGCAGTGAAACCATCGATATGGACCCGATGCGCCCGAAAGCGATTTGGGGATTCAACGGCACTGAACGCCCTGGCGCGGTTTACCTGGCGGCGGCGTTAGCGGCCCACAACCAGAAAGGGCTGCCGGCGTTTTCGATATACGGTCACGACGTGCAGGACGCGGGCGACACCGACATCCCGCAGGATGTGCAGGAAAAACTGCTGCGCTTCGCCCGTGCCGGGCTGGCGGTGGCCAGCATGAAGGGCAAAAGCTATCTGTCGCTGGGCGGCGTGTCGATGGGCATCGCCGGCTCGATTGTCGATCACAACTTCTTTGAATCTTATCTCGGCATGAAGGTGCAGGCCGTCGATATGACCGAGCTGCGCCGCCGCATCGATCACAAGATCTACGACGAGCAGGAGCTGGAACTGGCGGTGAGCTGGGCCGATCAGCATTTCCGCTTTGGCGAAGATAAAAACGCCGAGCAATACCGCCGCGATGAGCAGGCCAACCGGGCGATCCTGCGCGAAAGCCTGCTGATGGCGATTTGCATCCGCGACATGATGCAGGGCAACCGCAAACTGGCGGAAATGGGGCGTGTGGAAGAGTCTCTGGGCTACAACGCCATCGCCGCCGGTTTCCAGGGGCAGCGCCACTGGACCGATCAATATCCGAATGGCGACACCGCCGAAGCGCTGTTGAACAGCTCTTTCGACTGGAACGGCGTGCGTCAGCCCTATGTGGTGGCGACGGAAAACGACAGCCTGAACGGCGTCTCGATGCTGTTTGGTCATCTGCTTACCGGCACCGCCCAGGTGTTTGCCGATGTGCGCACCTACTGGTCCGCCGAGGCGGTGGAACGCGTTACCGGGCATAAACTCACCGGCCATGCGGAGCAGGGCATCATCCACCTGATTAACTCGGGTTCGGCGGCACTGGACGGCACCTGCCGCCAGCAGGATGAAAATGGCAAGCCGACCATGAAGCCGCACTGGCAAATCAGCCAGCAGGAGGCCGATGCCTGTCTGGCAGCGACGGAATGGTGTACCGCGGTGCACGAGTATTTCCGCGGCGGCGGTTTTTCATCACGCTTCCTGACCCAGGGCGGCGTGCCGTTCACCCTGAGCCGCATCAACCTGGTGAAAGGCATTGGGCCGGTGTTGCAAATCGCCGAAGGCTGGAGCGTTGAGCTGCCGAAAGCCGTTCACGATACCCTTGATAAACGCACCGACTCCTCCTGGCCGACCACCTGGTTTGCGCCGCGCGTGACCGGCAACGGCCCGTTCCGCGACGTCTATTCGGTGATGGCGAACTGGGGCGCTAACCACGGGGTATGGACCATCGGGCACGTGGGTGCGGATCTGATTACCCTGGCCTCGATGCTGCGCATTCCGGTATGCATGCATAACGTTGATGACGAGGCGATTTATCGTCCCACCGCCTGGGCCGCCCACGGCATGGACAGCGAAGGCCAGGACTATCGCGCCTGCGAAAATTACGGACCATTGTACAAACGCTAACCGAATTCGGGGCGGCCTGCGGGTCGCCCCGTTTTTTCAGGAGAGTTGATGATGCAAGACGCGGTTCTGGTGCTCGACTGTGGTGCCACCAACGTGCGGGCGATTGCGGTAGATAACCGGGGGCAAATTCTGGCCAAGGGCGTGGTCGCCAATGCCAGCGAGCCCGCCGCCGAAGATCCCGCCTGGCATAACTGGTCCCTCGATCATATTCTTCAGCGGTTTCAGCAATGCTGCCAGCAAATCGCCCCGCAGCTGGCCGGGCTGAATCTGCGCGCCATGACCGTCACCACCTTTGGTGTGGACGGCGCGCTAACCGACGCTCAGGGCAAGCTGCTGTATCCGATAATCAGCTGGAAATGCCCGCGTACCGTGCCGGTGATGAATGACATTGCGCGAATCATTGATCCGCATACCCTTCAGCAAATTTCCGGCATCGGGCAGTTCAGCTTCAATACGCTGTATAAGCTGCTTTGGCTTAAGCACAACCAGCCGCAGGCGCTGGAAAACGCCCATGCCTGGCTGTTTATCTCCTCGCTGATTAACCAACGCCTGACCGGTGAATTCACCACCGACCGCACCATGGCGGGCACCAGTCAACTGATAGATTTGCATACCGGCGAGTTTAGCGACGTGATATTACAGCGGGCGGGCATCCCGGCGCGGCTGTTCCCGCGCCAGGTTGCGCCGGGTGACGTGGTGGGCGAACTGCGCCCGCAGATGGCGGATTTTCTCGGCATTCGCCCCGGTATTCCGGTGATTGCCGCCGGGCACGATACGCAGTTCGCGCTGTTTGGCTCCGGTGCGGGGCTGGGCGAGCCGGTGCTGTCTTCCGGCACATGGGAAATCCTGATGGTGCGCAGCGCGCAAATTAATACCGCTTTACTGCCGCAGTACCCGGGCTCCACCTGCGAGCTGGATAGCCATCCGGCGTGGTTTAACCCCGGCCTGCAGTGGCTGGCGTCGGGCGTGCTGGAATGGGTGCGTAAAAGCTGGTGGCCGCAAGGCGAGGGTGCGGTGGTGTATCAGCAGATGATGACGGAAGCGGCGGTATTACCGCCGGGCGCGCAGGGCGTCACCATGCAGGGCAATCTGCTGGAGGGCAGCGACTCCGGTTGGCGCGGCGTGACCCTGAACACCACCCGCGGCCATTTTTACCGGGCAGCGCTGGAGAATCTCACCTGGCAACTGAAAAACAATCTCCAGGTGCTGGAAACCCTCGGCGGCTTTCGCGCGCGGGAGCTGCTGCTGGTAGGCGGCGGCAGCCGCAATATGCTATGGAACCAAATGAAAGCCGATATTCTCGAGCTGCCCATTAAAATACTCAGTGAAGCAGAAACCACGGTGGTGGGCGCGGCGCTGTACGCCTGGGCGGGCTGCGGCGAGTTTGCCAGTGCGGATGCGGCGCGCGCCAGCCTGGAATGGAGTTATCGCACCCTCTGGCCTGGCGAGCAGCGCGATCTGTGGAAAACCCTAAGGAGCTAATCATGCTAAAAACCATATCGCCGTTAATCTCTCCGGATCTGCTGAAAGTGCTGGCGGAGATGGGCCATGGTGATGAGATTATTTTTGCCGATGCCCACTTCCCGGCACACAGCCTCGGGCCGCAGACGCTGCGCGCCGACGGCTCGACGGTGAGCGAGCTATTGGCCGCCGTGATCCCGCTGTTTGAGCTCGACAGCTACGCGCCACCGCTGGCGATGATGGCACCGGTAGAGGGCGATGAACTCGATCCTGCCGTGGAAGCCCGCTATCGCGAGGCGCTGTTCAACGGCCAGCCGGGGCCGGAAATCGAGCGTATCGATCGTTACGCGTTTTACGACCGGGCCCGCAAGGCGTATGCCATCGTGGTGACGCGGGAATGCGCGAAGTACGGCAATATTTTGCTCAAGAAAGGCGTCACTCCGCTCAAATAATCACCATCATTGATGACCTGTCACTTGCGCCAGGATAAGCTGGCGCAACACGGGTTTACCCGCGCAATTGTCATTCAGACTATTCATAGTCAAATCGACACTATTAAAATGACAATTTTTCTCATCTGTATTTTTTAGTTAGTTGATTTTGTTGGTTTTTATTTTTGGCATGGAAGATGCAGAGCAAAGTTAAATAACTTAACTTTTGAGGTAAGACTCATGGCACATCGCATTCCTGCAGAATATAAACACACCCGTTCTACCGCTTTCTTTGACAGTTCTACGGTTCCCCAGGCGCTGTTAACCCATCACAACACCAAAAAAGATGTCTATGGTCGCCTTTCCGTTATGCGCGGCGCGGTAAAATATATCGGTTTTAAAAACGAGCACGACCAGACGCCGGAAATTGAAGTTATTATTAATGAAGGGCAGTTTGGCGTTAGCCCGCCGCAGTACTGGCATCGCATTGAGCTGCTGACGCCGGACACCTATTTCAACATCGACTTTTTCGCCGCCCCGGATGCCGAGCTGGATGGCAAAGGGTTTGGCCAGGTGGTGCAGACCAAAAGCAGCAACTGACAGGAGAACATCATGGGTGCGCGCCTCGATCGTGAAAAGCTCACTATCCAGAAAATGATTGCGCTGTATCAGCGCAAAAGCCCGCAGGCGCTGGCGGAGCCCGCCCATTATCAGGCGCTGTATGACTATGCCATGAAGCGCCTTGATAAATGCGTCTTTGGGGATAACAAGCCCGCCTGCCGCCAGTGCCCGATCCACTGTTATCAACCCGCCAAACGGGAAGAGATGAAGCAAATTATGCGCTGGGCGGGGCCGAAGATGTTATGGCGGCATCCGATTTTGACTCTCCATCATCTGATTGACGATCGCGCACCGGTGCCGGAAATTCCCGAAAAGTATCGCAAAAAGTAAGCGGCTTGCCGCTGCTTACCTGCGATGTGTTTTAGGTGCTATACCAATGTTTACAGTAAAGAACGTTATACGCGTATAGCATCTTTACTAATGTTCAATTAATTAACGACACCAGCCCCTTATTCCCCCATACAGGTTTAGCCTGCCATTATCCCTTCAAAAATATTATCTGTGTTTATTGAAGTTAATAGTAATGTCGCTGGTTTTTTTAATTGGATTTATATCCGGAAGTAAAAAATTAATTTCTCTTTTATCAGAAAGAGGTCAATTAATGATACGGGTTTATTCTTAAAATATATGGATGTGACTAACGTATTTTATAATATTGAATTTCAGAAAGGAAAGTAAATTTATATCGCTTGTGCACAAATACACACTAACTCTCATAGATATTGAAACCAGAGTTATTAATATATACCCGCCGGTAAACTTTGGCGATTAATAATTGAGAATTAATGTATGGCATAACGCTTTAGCATTAACAAATTAATCATCTATAACTATCGAATTAAAACAGTAAGGATACATCATGAAAAAACTGACATTAGTGGCGCTGACTGCTTTTGCGGCAATATCTTCTTTCACCGCAGAGGCAAAGGATGGGCAATTCCACTTCAGAGGGCAAATTACTACCGCACCCTGCGGTGTGATTGTTCCTAATGGTGGCTATGTTCAAATGAATGAGTGGGCGACCAGTGAATTAAAACAGGATACTGCGACTACCCTGCAAGGCCGTTCCGTGCCTTTTTCTATTCAACTGGTTGATTGTGATACTAGCGTAACCACAAAAACCGTTACCACAACGTTTACCGGCCCTCTGGCTGGCATTAATGGCGCATTCGCGGTATCCAGTCTGGGCAACGATTCCCAGTTCGGCGGCGATAACCGTCAGGCTGGCCAGCCGGCAACCGCGACTGGCGTTGGTTTGAAACTCTTTAATGCAGATAACACTGCGTTGAATGCCGGTGCAGCATCAACGGCAGTCACCTTTACGCCTCAAACAACATTGAGCTTCCAGGCGGCCTACGTCTATACCGGTGCCAGCGCTTCTGCAGCAACCGCGGGTTACGCCGACTCTGACGTGGATTTTACGCTTAATTATCTGTAATACCGCAATAAGCCGGGGGAATACTCTTCCCCTGGCGCTAATAATTTATCAGACAAGGGAATGAAAATGATAAAAGTTAAGCCGCTTCTTGGTGTGGCTTTGCTATTTATAGCAAATCATGCGTTAGCTGATGAAAAGAGTGAGTCTGCGGGCAGTTTAAGCATGGGAGCTACGCGCGTCATTTATCGGGCACAGGAAAAAGAAGCTGCAATGCCGATAATGAACCATACGCATTTAACTTATCTCATTCAGTCCTGGATTGAAGATAAAAATGGTATCCGCGCTAAAGAGTTTGTCGTTACGCCCCCGCTGTTTCAATTAAAATCACAGAAAAATAGCCAATTAAGAATGGTCGCGGTTGGTAATTTGCCGCAGGACCGGGAGTCTGTTTACTACTTAATCAGTAAAGCAATTCCCCCGACGCCGGAAGAGAATAAAAACATGCTGCAGTTAGCTATCAAGACGCGCATGAAACTGTTCTATCGCCCTGAAGGGCTACAGGGAAGCCCGGAACAGAGCGCGGTGTCGTTAATATGGCAGTGCAATAACGACAATATAAAAATTATTAATAACAGTGATTACTCCGTGGTAATAGCAAAACTGGCGACAGCTGCGAAAAGTGTAACAACTGACAAAGTAATGGATTTGATTAAAGGTGGATTAGTGCCAGCTAAGGATAGTGTAACAGTTAAATTCATATGTCAGTCGAACAGCCAGATCCGTTACGCTGTTATGAATGATTTTGGTGGGATTACAGACAATTTAACGGCAACCCTACAATAATATTTCAGGAATACATGGAGCTTCATGTAATCAGAACGATGACAAATATAATTCCCAAGTATACCAGGGCGATTTTTCACATTCTCTTTATCGGTAGTCTGACTTGTAAAGCAGAAGCTGAGCAATTCAGGTATAGTTCGAGGTTTTTGGAAAATATGTCCGGGAATGAAGCTGCCAGCCTGGCGTTGTTATCAGATGATAGTGCACAGTTGCCGGGTAATTACCGAGTAACAATCTATTTAAATGGTAAGCCGGTCGAGACAATTGGTAAAAAGAATATTGAATTTTCGTATGCGCCTGATGGATCAGAAAAGGCTGGAAAAAAACTATTCCCGTGTGTCAATTATACGTTGCTGAAGCAGTTAGGGGTGATGATAAGTAAATACCCTGAGATCGCTAAATTCAATGACGACGAAAATACTTGCATCGCTTACAATAAAATCATTGCGGATGCCTCAGCTACCTTTCATTTTGAAGACCAAATATTAGACATCAGTATTCCACAGATTGCGCTGGATAATAAGCCGAGAGGATATATTGATCCGTCATTATGGGATGAAGGCATTGCTGCACTTTTTACCAGCTACAATTTTACCGGAAGCCAATACTCAGGCGATAAGTCATCTGGAATGGATGGGGAAAATAATAATTACTATCTTAATATGCGCAATGGCCTCAATCTCGGTGCCTGGCGTTTACGCAATTATTCGACATGGCAAAAAAGCAATGAGCAGAAAAGCAGTTATGACAGCATTAATAGCTATTTGCAGCGTGATATAACGCCATTACGGTCGTCTTTTATAATGGGGCAATATAATTCGCCTTCTGCAATATTTAACAGTGTGCAATACAAGGGTATTCAGCTATCCAGTGATGATGACATGTATCCTGACAGCGAACGAGGGTTTGCGCCGACAATCAGGGGGATCGCACAATCCAATGCGCAGGTTACCGTTAAACAAGGCGGATACACGATTTATCAAGCTAACGTTGGCGCGGGTGCATTTGAGATAAACGATCTTTATCCCTCATCGGGCGGCGGCAATCTGGATGTCATCATTAAAGAGGCTGATGGTACCGAAAGAAAATTTACCCAGCCTTTTGCATCCATCCCTGCGCTGATTCGTGAAAAGCATATACGCTATTCTGTTGTGCTCGGCGAGTACCGCAGCAACTATCAAGGCGATCGGCCAAAGTTTGTTCAGCAAGAGCTATTCTGGGGCCTGAAACATGGCATCACCGTTTATGAGGGCATGCAGCTGGCTGAGCGCTACAAGGCCGTGGCGCTGGGTATTAGTTCGAATCTGGGCCTGTTAGGGGCGCTGTCGGTTGATGCAACCTGGGCAAAAACACTATTCAAAAATAGTGCAGAATATACCGGGCAATCGTATCGTTTTCTGTATGCCAAAACATTTCCTGGACAGGAACAAATTTGCAGATCCTTGGTTATCGCTATTCGACGAAAAATTTTTATACCCTACAAGAATCAGCGGAATATGACAGTGCTGATAGCAGTTATTATCAGGATAATTATCATTTAAGAAGCCAGTTGCAGGGGAATATCACCCAGAATTTTAATGATATTGGTTCAATTTATTTAAATTTTAATCGCCAGCAATACTGGAACAACAAAACGCAAGATCTGTTTCAGATGGGGTGGAATTCATATATCAAAAATATTTCCTATGGTTTGTCGTACAGCTATAGCAAATCAAATGATTACGATCGTTCAGACAATATCTTCTCTTTTGAAGTCAGTATTCCTACCAGCATTTTATTAGCCAATTCCTATACGTCTTATAATATGAGTACCAATCATGGTCAAACCCGCCAACAGATTAGCGTTGGGGGAACGACAAATGATAACAGCGTCAATTATAACGTACAGCAAACTTATATTAATGACGATCCGGGATATGGTGGGTATGCATCACTTGGCTATACCGGCTCAGCTCTGAATGCCAGTGCCGGTTATGGTTATGATGCCCATACACATAATTATAATTATAACCTTGAAGGAAGCATAATGGCCCATAGCGGTGGTATAACCCTGGGACAACCGCTTAATGAAAGCAATAATATTCTGGTTCACACCCCTGATGCTGCTGACGTAATGATTATTAATGGTACGAATATTCATACTGACAGATTTGGTTATGCGGTTGTTCCAGGATCGGCTTCTTACCGTATGACTAATATCACGTTGGATACCCGAGGATTAAACGAAAAAATCGACATACTTGAGTCCCAGAAGCAGGCTATTCCAACAAAAGGCGCAATTGCCTATGTTGAATTTCCAACGCGAATCGGGAATCGGGTGCTCATGACATTATTGTATAAAAATAAGCCCTTGCCTTTTGGTGCCATCGTTACATTAGAAAATGATACAGCAAAGGAACCGCTATCTTCCGTAGTCGGCGATGATGGGCAGGTATGGCTAACCGGTTTGCAAGAAAAGGGCGCGTTATCCGCTCAGTGGGGAGGAAGCGCAGCGGAAAAATGTCGGGCACCTTACGATCTCCAACTGTCGTTAGCGAAAGAACAATCGCAGCAAACCACATTTATTAGTAAAACTCAGGAGTGTCTCTGAAGATGTTTAGAAAATTAACGGGTTTAATTATCACTATTACATCTTTATATTTCAGCTATTCTGCCCCGAGTCAGGCTGAACCCTGCGCGCCGGTGGGAAGTATTCTTGGCGGAGGAGCGAATCAATATACTGTCGATTATGATGTTAATGCCACTGATTTCTGGAACCAGCCTGGTTTTTACAGCGGTGCCCAAAACTGGGGAGCGAATGCTAACATTACTTGCAGTTGCGTTACCCGCGCCAGCTCGCGTTATTACCGCACGGTGGCTGTGTTGCCACCCAGTACCGGTAGCCATCCGCAAGCACCGTCAGGGCTAAAATGGTATAAATTAAACAGCTATGTCGATATGGCGCTTCAATTACGTAATTTGCCTGGTAACCCTTCAGCGCCCTTTGATAATGTGCAAGCTAACACCAGTACCAGTTGCAATACCCCGGTTTCTGACAGCGCAATGGGGCAGGGCACATTCTATTTTTATATTATGAAGCCGTTTGTGGGGGCTATGCATGTCGTCACGCCGCTGTTTGCTACTTATGTCTCCACCACGTCCGGGCAATTCAGTAATAAGCCCGAATTTATGATTTATGTAAATTCGATGGTACACAGCAATAATACCTGCGATGTGATTAACGACGCCGGCACGCCCTGGAACCCTGTTGTTATTAATTACGATTCGATTGTCTCTTCAGATTTCACTGGTATTCCTGGCCAGCCGCCGGTTGGGTTTAACAAAAAAGAAACGCGATTGAAATTCAAATGTACCGGAATTGATCCGGCGCAGGCGTTAGTGGTTCGAATGCAAACCACGCCAGATCTCACTAACCCTAAAATTCTTCAGTCCGATAACCTTGATATTGGCATCATGATTGAGAACAAAAATGGCGTTGTTATCGACCCGAATCTTATTCCGTTTGAATTAACCTGCGATGACTGTACTAATGCAATAACCACGCGGTCTTTTCAGTTTACATCTTACCCGGTAAGTACTGCCAACAATTTGCCTGCGCCTGGAAAGTTTACCGCCAGAGCAAATTTATATGTTGAGTTTCCATAGCAGGGAACAGAGAAACGTTAAGCCTGGTGCAAGAACAGGAGGCCGCATGAATGCACTCAATTTATGGCGAGGCGCTGGCTTTTTATTATTAATGAGCCCTGCCTTGGCGTGGGCCAACGGCGAAGAGATACAGTTTACCGGCACCGTATTGGCAGGGTCCTGTCAGGTTACCGTTCCCGATATTGAGTTGGGCAGCGTATTAGTAAGCAGTTTTTCCGGGAAGGGCAGCGACTCATCAACCGTGGTCGCCTGGCAAATTACGCTAAGCGGGTGTCAAGGGATAATAGAAACCGTGAATGTCTCGCTTTCAGGCGCGGCAGATGCGGCTTTCCTGGATTATTTCGCCGTAACAGAACCGACAAACACCCATGCTAGCGGCGTCGCGCTTAAAATTATGACTGACGAACCGGCTGCAAAAGTACAGAAACCTGACAAGAGCGTTATTCAGTGGCCCTGGGCCGCGATTAAAACCGGCAGCGACAGCGCCGTGATGCGTTACACCGCCAGGTATGTACAAACTGAAGATACCATTACCACCGGTGAGGCAGACGGAGTAATCAATTACACCATCGATTATTTGTAATGGCTGGCGCGAAAATAAATGATGTGCCTGAGGCATTCATTGCGTTTTCAAATTACGGACAAGGATAATCTTTTGGAGCGTAAATGATGAAACCCGTTTTAGCCATTCGCAAACGCGTTAAACCCTATTCAGGCCCGGGAGCAGCCAGCTCGGGCCTGAACATCATTCGACATAATTCTTCCGTCAGTGTTGTGGCGAGGGTTTCCAGCGCTTGTTTGACGTCCTGATAATCGCCGGGTAATTGATCGAAATAAGGGCAGGTGATGGCGGCTTTGGCATAACCATCAATACCCTTAACGGGATAAGACACGGACGTTAAGCCAATAATGCGATCGTGGGGGATCTCTGCGTAGCCCTGAGAGGCTATCCCGGCAATGTGCTCCGTTAATACGCCCCTCAGAGTGTGATCCAGCGTGTAGTTTCGCATCAACATCCATGCGTCTTGATCGTTCGCCATGGCCAGAAACAGCAGTGATGAACTGGATTTAACGGTATTTAACACCGAGCCTTCACGTGCGCTGATTGAAGGCGTGAAATCCGGATGCGCATGCGCAAGTACACGAATGGCGTTGTCGCTGCGGGCTGCGAGGTGACAGGGCTGATTTGTTTGCCAGGTGAAATTTTTCATTTGCGCGGCGCACCAGGCAGAAGCCGCCAGCTCATGCACCCACTGGGGATTATTGCGTAACAGCAGTTTGTCGGTGAGATGGTAATAACGCTGCGTATCCTGGATAACAAACCCTTCCTCTTCCAGACAAACGACGATGCGGTAAAGTTGACTAAATGAAGAATTGAGTTCGCTGACCAACTGCCCCATGCTTTTAGGAATGCCGCAATTTGCCAGATGCATGAGTACCTGAAGGCCCCGGCTTAATGCCGGGGCGCGATAAACGGACGTGCGAGTTGTCATTCCACCTCACAGAAAATAAGAGTCAGGACGGCGTATCCACAGCATGGCTATCGCCCATGGCATGCTCCTGTTGTTCACGACGGCGCAAGTAGCGAATCACCAACAGCGTCACCACGCCGCCTACCGCCATGCAACTTCCAAGATAGTACATCGGCGCGCTGATACTGCCCGTATAATCGCGGACGGCGGGCACGGTGTTTTGCGCAAAGAAGCCGCCAAGATTGGCTAAGGAATTTATCGCTGCCAGACCCGCCGCGGCAGCCGTATTGCCAAGAAAGCGCGTCAACGTCCAGAAACAGGGCTGAATGGCAAAGATTGCCATAATCACCAGCGTAATACAGAAAAAACTCACTACCGGCATGGCGATGAATGCCGCGCTACCCATCAGGAAAATCGCCGCGATAAACATCGGTAAGGCAATATTTTTAACCGGATCGCGGGTTCTGGAGGGGTCGCGAGTCATCCACCAGAGCATCAGGATCGCCATCAGCCAGGGGATCATATTAATAAAGCCGTTGGTTAAATCCGACACCCCGAAACCTTTGACGATAGTTGGCATCCAGTAACTTAAGCCATATGCGCCGAAGGAGATAAACCCTAATACCAACGCCAGCAGCAGAACACGGCTGTCTTTAAGTGTTTTAAGGATGCCAGTGACGTGGGTATCCTGATGTTGCTGCTGCTCTTTTTGTAATGCGTCGTTTAACCATATTTTTTCTTCTCTGGTGAGAAAAGGCGCTTTTTCCGGGCTATCAGGCAACCATAATAAAATCGGTAAAATTAACAGTACGGCAGGCAAGCCGGTGCCGATAAATATCCATTGCCAGCCTTCAAGATTGAATGCGCCATGAATGGAAAGCAGCATGCCGTTAAGCGGAGCGCCGATTAGATTGGCTACCAGGCTTGCCATAATAAGATATCCCACCACACGGGGACGGTGGGCAAGCGGAAACCACTTCGTCATGTAATACAGTAAGCCTGGATATAACCCCGCTTCTGCCGCACCTAATAAAAAGCGCAAAACATAAAACATGGTTGCATTGGTCGTGAAGGCCATAACTACAGTAATTGCACCCCAGGTCAACATAATACGAGCAAACCAGACACGTGCGCCTACCCGATGGAGAAATACGTTGCTGGGCACTTCAAAAAACAAATAGCCGATAAAAAATAATGAGGCACCTAAACCAAAAGCCGTTTCGCTTAACCCCAGACTATCAACCATATGTAATTTGGCAAAACCGATATTTTGACGATCGATATAGGCAATCACATATAGCATCACCATTAGCGGAATGATTTTTAAACCAGCCTTTTTCATCACGCTGGCTTCAATACCTTGCGCGAGTTTGCTCATAGAAAACTCCAGAAAGTAAATGGGATAGACGAGATATTACATAATCCCGAACTTATCGAATGCCTCGACGGTGGTCATTCCTTGCTGCAGGGCGGTTAATACGGCATTTTCACCTTTAGCTTTTTCAAACGCGCCGTGGAATGCATCGTCAACGGCGTGCGCGGGGATCACTAATATGCCGTCACGATCGCCATAAATCACATCACCGGGCGTAACGCGTATACCGTCCAGCTCAATCGGAACCCGCCAGTCAACCACTTTGCCACGTGGTCCCTGATCCTGAGCGTAACTGCCGAAAGAGGCCACCGGATAATTTAGCCGCAATATTTCATTGGTATCACGATGATAACCATGAACCACTGCACCCGCTGCACCGCACTGCAACGCACGCGTAGACATCAGCCCTCCCCACTGGGCGTAGCGCAGCGATCCGCCAGCGCAAATATAGACTTCATTTTTCTTTAAATCGTCCAGCGCATGAAACATTAATCCAAAAGGTTTCTCGCTAATTTCATTATGCCCTGGTCCTTGCTGCTGAAAATAATCCGCTTCCAGCACCGGCATAGCGCGACCAATAATAACCATGTCGGGATCGATAGGTTTAAGTTGCGGATGAAGAAATTGATGTTGTAACCCCATGGTATCCAGAACATCACCCACTAACGCGACAAACAATTTTTCTTTGGCTAAGGAAAAAAGCATGTCGTCATCTGACCAAAATTGACTCATTATTCACTCCTGTTGTGTTATTCCGGATGCGGTTCACGTTTGATATCGGTCCCGGACTGGCCAATTAAAAAGTCCAGATCGGCCCCGAGATTAGCTTGTTGAACGGTACGAATATAAAGATTGGCATATCCACGCGGGTAATCCGGTAAGTCGGGTTGCCATTGCGCGCGGCGGCGTAATAACTCTTCTTCAGAGACATGCAGCGTCAGCTCACGTCGTTCGCAGCTTAATTCAATGATGTCGCCTGTTTGTACCAGCGCAAGTGGTCCGCCTACCGAAGATTCAGGGCTAACATGCAATACGATGGTTCCAAACGCCGTTCCGGACATTCTTCCATCGGAAATACGGATCATATCCCGCACGCCGCGTTTCAGAAGTTTTAAGGGCAGACCAAAATTGCCGACTTCAGGCATACCAGGATAGCCGCGTGGCCCTGCGCCTTTTAACACCAGAATATCGTTTTCAGCGACCGGTAAATCAGGATCGTTAATTCGGTGGTTATATTCCTCAATGTTTTCGAAAACAAAAGCCCGGGCTTTATGATTTAATAATTGAAACGTGGCGGCGGAGGGTTTAATAATTGCTCCGTCAGGGCATAAATTTCCGCGCAATACCATAGTTCCGGCATTCTCTTGCAACGGTTTACTACGCGGTGTAATGACCTGTGGGTCGTAAGTCTCACTTCGTGAATAATTTTCTGACAGGGTTAGCCCATTTACATTGCGCGTATCAAGGTGAAGCTTGTCGAGAAGTTGATTTATAACAGCAGGCACGCCGCCAGCATAGTAAAAATCCTCCATTAAATATTGTCCGGACGGTTTTAAATTTACCAGTAAGGGGATGTTTTGGCTCAGGTGGTCAAAGTCATCCAGAGTAAGAGGGATTTCCATTCTTCCCGCGATGGCTAACAAATGAAGAATAAAGTTTGTTGAACCGCCAATGGCCGCATTAACAATAATTGCGTTCTCAAACGCCTGTCGGATAAGAATATCTGACAGTTTACAATCTTGTTTTACCATCTCCACGATCCGCCGCCCTGACAGGCGTGAGACGCGGCGGCGATTGGCATCGACAGCGGGAATCGCAGCAGAGCCGGGCAATGACAGGCCAAGTGCTTCAACCATGCAGGCGAGCGTGGAGGCGGTTCCCATCGTGTTGCAGGCCCCGGGGCTGCGCGACATATCGTTTTCGCTCTGGTCAAACTGAGACTGCGTGATAATACCGGCCCGTAAATTTTCACTAAATTTCCAAAGGTCAGTACCGGAGCCGATATCTTTGCCATGGTGTTTGCCATTGAGCATAGGGCCGCCGCTAACGACCAGGGTTGGTAAATTAACGCTGGCTGCGCCCATCAGACAGGCTGGGGTTGTTTTATCGCAATTTGCCAAAATAACCACGCCATCAATGGGATTCCCGCGAATAGATTCTTCGACGTCCATACTGGCTAAGTTGCGAAATAACATTGTGGTTGGCTTCATCAATGCTTCACCCAAAGACATCACCGGAAACTCAAAGGCAATACCACCTGCTTCCAGTACGCCCATTTTGACCTGTTCGGCTAAATCGCGTAAATGCGCATTACAGGGGGTTAATTCCGACCAGGTATTACAAATACCAATGACTGGACGGCCATCAAATGCATCATTCGGCAATCCCTGATTTTTTAACCAACTTCTGGCAATAAAACCTGATTTATCTTTACGGCCAAACCACTCCTGGCTACGAAGTTGTTTCATATGTTTACCTTATTATGCTGTCGATATTACGTTGATTAATATTCTATGAAATATATCGACCTTATCAATGAGGGACAGCCGAGGTATTTTTTTATTGCAGTGTGAGCAATCAAAAATAAATATTGGCATCAGGGCGAAAGGACTTTTACTAATAAAAATCAACGCTAACCTGATTGAGGCTAAAAAAATAAATAACTTATTTTTCAGCCGCTTGCTTGCCGGGAGGGAAAAATGGTTTTTACAGGTGAAAGTGATATTTTTTTCTTTATGCATTCAATCTGTGAGGAAAATCACAGAACGCAGGCCTGAGTTCGCGGTTACGGTGAGAATCCACACATATAGATAGCCTGACCCTCAGGCGACTAAAGGTCAGGCATTGCTCAATGTATTAGCACATCGATTTCCATACTAAACGCCAGACTTTCTGCCTGTGCCAGCATTCTTAACCCCGGTTGCCCCGGCAAATTATGGGCGTTAACCGGATGGGTT
This sequence comes from Atlantibacter subterraneus, assembly GCF_007570865.1. Taxonomy (GTDB): domain Bacteria; phylum Pseudomonadota; class Gammaproteobacteria; order Enterobacterales; family Enterobacteriaceae; genus Atlantibacter; species Atlantibacter subterraneus. The sequence goes on from NZ_VLPS01000010.1 coordinate 176,818, forward strand.
TGCGGCTCCAGGCAAATAAACTCGCTTGTTTCAGTCTGGTAAACCATCAGCCAGGGCGTATCGCTGCGCAGTATGACTTCACGCCCGGCGCTGATAAGCCGGGCCACCCCGCTCCAGCCGGAGTAACCGTTGTTAATCCACCGTGCGCCGGGAAGGCGCGGCCTGGCGAAATCCAGCGTTGCGGGCAAGGTGGATGACCATGCCAGCGGTAAATGCCGGGCGTCCTCAGGCCAGTATCCGCCAGCGGAAAAGTGCAACTGCGTGTCTGGCGTTTTGGCAAAGAAGGGATGAAATCCGCCGCCGTAGAGCATTGGCGTGGCACCGCAGTGAGTAATTACTAACTTTGCGATAAAACGGTGGCCTTCGAGAGCGTAGGTGAGTTGCGCATGGTAATCGAAACCGCAACGTTCGATTGCCCGCAGGTGCAGCGTGATGGCATCCGGTGCAGTCTCACAGGCTACCCATTTCTCAAGCCAGCCGTTGCCGTGTAAAAAACCTTCTGGATCGCCGGGTTTGCCAGGTAATTCAACGGTCTCTTTACCCTGGGGATAACGGTTTTCCGCCACCCGGTTCGCCAGAGGCAGCATTGGAAAAAGCGCACTATCGCCAGGATGGAACGACGCATTGTCCTGCAAGGCACGGAGGATCGGTTGTTTATCGGCAGTGTCCAGCGCCAGCAGCGCCGCGCCTTGCGAAGTCACCCGCATCCGAAGATGCGGGTTTTGCAGCGTAAAGATCTCCATTACGGATTCACGCGTTGAGCAGTGGGCGCATGCAGCGGATCGCCGCCTGCCATTTGTTTCTCCAGCGCTTCCAGCGTCACGCCTTTGGTTTCCGGCACTTTGCGCAGCACGAAAATGTAGCCTGCCGCGCAAATCACCCCGTAGAGCATAAAGCTGCCCGCCGCGCCCAGACCGGCGTTGAGCAGCGGGAAGGTGTAGGTGAGAATAAAGCACGCCACCCACAGCGCCAGCGTACCCACCGACATCGCCAGGCCGCGCACCCGGTTGGGGAAAATTTCCGACAGCAGTACCCAGGTGACCGGGGCGAGCGTCAGCGCATAGATGGCGATGGCGGCAAGCACCAGTACCAGCACCGGCCAGCCGAGAATGCCCAGACCGTAGGCCGCGGCGATCAGCGCATAAATCACCGTCAGGCCTGCTGCGCCAATCAGCATCAGTTTGCGGCGGCCCAGCTTATCCACCAGCGGCAGGGCGATGATGGTAAACACCAGGTTGATTAAGCCCGTGGCGACAATCGATTTCAGGGTGCTGTTAATATCGAAACCGGCTGAGGCGAAAATCTCCTGCGCGTAGTTAAAGATGACGTTAATCCCGCACCACTGCTGGAACACCGCCAGCACCATGCCAATGATGATAATCGGCTTCACTTTCGGCTCCAGCAGCGCCGAGTAGCTTACCTTCTGGGCGTTGGCATCGGCGCTGAGGGTCTGTTTGATGTCTGACAACGTGGTGTCGGCATAGCTTTGTGAGCCGATTTTCAGCAATGTTTTGCGGGCGCGTTCGGTTTTCCCTGCGTAAGCCAGCCAGCGCGGGGATTCCGGCACAAAGAACATCATTACCAGGAACAGGAACGACGGCACCCCACAGGCGGCGAACATCCAGCGCCAGCCCATCTGGCCGTTCCAGCTCTGCTGGATTTCCAGCAGCGTGGCGTTGGAGGCGACCGGTTGGGCAATCGCCAGATTAATCAGCTGTGCCGCCAGCACGCCGATCACGATGGTGAGCTGGTTGATCGCCACGAACTTGCCGCGCTTTTCCGCCGGGCTGACTTCGGCGATATACATCGGGCTCACCGCAGCGGCCAGGCCGATGCCGATGCCGCCAACGATTCGGAACACCACAAACAGATCGAAGTGGGTGGCGACCGCCGTGCCCCAGGCGGAAAGCGTAAACAGGATCGCGGCGATAATCAGCGGGATTTTGCGGCCTAGTTTGTCGGCGCACCAGCCGGAGATAAACGCGCCAAAAATACAGCCCACCAGCGCCGAGCTCATCGCCCAGCCGGACAGCGCCGGGTCGGTAATATTAAAATAGGCCTCGTAGAAGGGTTTTGCCCCGCCAATCACCACCCAGTCGTAACCGAATAACAGGCCGCCGCAGGCGGCGACCAGGCAAATCATCCATATGTAGCCCATACGGAGTTGTTGAGTGTTATGCATGATGTTCCTCTCCCGTTGAGAGAAGTCGTTATGGGAAGGGGGATCGCTCCCCCCGTTTAGTTAACTCAGGATTGGACTGTTGCTCAGAGCCAGCAGCAGATGCGCTTTGTCATGGGCCGGATTAAGTGCCAGCAGGGTGTCGATGCGCTCGTTAAAGGCGTGGCGCTCTCCCAGCCCCAGATAGCCCAGCGCCTCGACAAACAGGCAGTGCTGGCGATGACGCTGCTGCGGGTCGCTGTCAAGCACCACCAGATCCGGCAGGGAGACCGCAAAAAAATCGCTCTCTACCGGGTCGTTGTGATGCTGTTGCCCCCAGGCGATAAACTGGCGGAAACGGGCCTCGGCCTGCTCATGCTCGCCGAGGCGCTTCAGCGCCATGGCCTGCCAGAACTGATAATCCACCGGCTGATCGTTGTAGTAGCGTCCGGCATCCAGGCCCGCGTCGCCCTGGATGGCCTGCCGCCAGGCCGCATCGGCGTGCTGGGTTTCCTGCTGCTGTTCGGCGCACCAGCCCAGCAGATACCAGATGTCGTTATCGGTTTGCCCGGCCAGGCGGCCTTCGCCAAGATTAAGTGGATAGTGCAGCGCCTCTTTCAGCAGGTTTTGCGCGCTGCGGTAATCGCCGTGATGGATCGCCTCTAACGCCCGGCGCTGCTGGTTAATCAGATACTGGTCGGTAATTTTGCCTTCTCCCCCTTCCCACGGGTGGAAAGTGCGTTGCGCCAGCACCGCGTGGGCCTCGGCGTTTTTGCCGTGGATATGCCACAGGCTGAGCAACTCGGCGGTGAGATCGTCGCGCAGCAATGCCACGGGCTGATGTTTTTCCAACAGGGCCAGGCGCTGTGCGGTGGGGCGGCCCAGCTGTTTGTGCAGATAATCCAGCTCGAACAGCAGGCGCGGGTTTTCCGGCTCCAGCTCCGCCGCTTTGCGCAGCGAGGCTTCCGCCTGCGCGGCGTCGTGCTGTTTATTCCAGGCCCAGATGCCCAGCAGGCGATGAACGGCGGCGAAGCCAGGCAGTTGCTGGCGGGCGAACTCCCAGCAGGCCACCGCCTCGGCGTACAGCCGTTTGCTGTAGTAAAAACAACCCAGCAGATATTGCGCGAAGCCGTCCTGCGGCAGCTGGCGCAGCATTTCCACTTCATCCACCAGGTTGGGGAAGCGCACTTTAATCGTGAAGTTGGCTTTGGCCAGCGCCAGCCAGCGCTGGCGCTGCACATCGTCCTCCTCCAGCGCCGCGCGCCACAGCAGCGGCAGGGTTTCCGGGTTATCCAGCAGTGCGAGGAGTTCACGCGCCTCAGCTTTCATGCCCAGATTCACCAGCCAGCCCGCCAGCACCGACGCGTTAACGCCGCGCTGGTTGGTGATGTCACGCAGTTGAGTAAGCGCTTGCTCACTTTGTGATATGGCATAGCGGGCATAGTGCAGCGCATAGCTCAGCGGGTAGTCAGCAAGCTGTTGTTCGATATAGGTTAACGCTGCATCGCGCTGGCCGTTTTGTGCCATCAACAGGGCATTCAGCGCCATCGCCAGGTTGTTGCTGGCGTTGAAGCGCAGGCTCTGCTGGCAGAACGCCAGCGCTTTGGCACTCTCGCCCCGGCGCAGCGCCAGGCGGGCCAGATCGTAAAACGCCGCGTCCCGGCAGTTGCCGCTCCAGCTGGCTTTGAAATAGTGGTCGTATGCCGCATCGAGCTGGCCCTGTTTTTCCAGCGCCGCGCCCAGCAGCTGGCTCGCCTGGCCGCACTGCGGGTTTTTGTTCAGGCGGTGCGCGCGTTTTAACGCCGCTTCGGCATGGGCCTGCGCCTGCGGCCATCGGGCGCGGTTAAACTCCAGCGTTGCCAGCGCCACGTTGCAGCGGTAATCGTGCGGGTCCAGCTCCAGCGCTCGCTGGTAATAGTCGAACGCGGAGCGGCTGGCGTGCAGGTATTGCTCCAGATGCTGGCCGATAAAATAGAGTTCATCGCCGTTGGTGATGTCCGCAGGCAGCGCCGGGGCGCAGGCAGGATCGGGCAGCGGCGTTGCTTCAGCGATATGCTCAAGGTAATGCAATATTGGCTGGCCGCTGGCGTCGCGTAGGGTCAGGGTCAGACGATCCGGGAAGTTATCGGCAAGGGTTTCCTGCCACGCCTGCGCCGGGGTTAATGACAGCGGCTGCTGCCAGACGAGTGCGCCACCCTGTGACAGCTCCAGCGTCACGTCGTTAAGCGGCGCGATGGCGTAGACGCCGATATGCAGCTGCCCATTATGGCGCTCCAGCTTGATCGCCGCCTCGGTGCTGGCATTCTGCAACGTGCCAAGATGGCTGTAAGGCAGGAAATTCTGCACAAACACTTTTTCTTCGAACGGGGCAATCCAGGTGAAGTCCGGCTGGTTGTCGGTAAACACCCCGGTCATCAGTTCAATATACGGCCCGTTTTCATCGGTGAGATTGCGATCCCAGGCCTGACCGAAATCGCCATAGCCCCAGCTCCACTGTTTTTTGCCCGGCGATACGTGGTGGTCCGCCACGTGCAACAGCCCGCCGTTTTCCCCGTGGTGCCATGCGCCGACAAAATCGTAATCCGATTTATCCGCCATATAGGAGGTGGGAACCGGGATATTTTTGTAGCGCGAGATATCCACGCCCGCCGAGTAGTCCACTTTGTAATAGGTGCCGTGAGCAATCGGGAATGAGGAAACGTCGCGCTTGCCGTGGTCGAACACTGCGGTGACGTCCGGTGGGAAGACGCTTTGATGGTCGTCGCCGCCTTTGACCGCCGGGTTTGCCCACCACAGGAAGTGGCGCGGCGTGGCATTGGGGTTAAACACTTTGCCGGTGATTTCAATCAGCGCTTTGTGCGGGTAGAGGGTAAAACCGGTCATCACCTGTAGGCCGCGCATCGGCTCCACTTCACCCAGCCAGACGGTTTGCGAGCCGTCGTCGTTGGATTTGAGAGTGACGTCCACCGGCATAAAGGTGGTGGGGCGGTGGTGCTGTGGCCAGTTGAACTCGATCCCGCCGGAGATCCACGGGCCGACCAGCCCGACCAGCGCCGGTTTGACCACTTCGTTGTAGTAAACGAAATCGCGCTGCATCACTTTATCCCACGCCCGGTGGATGCGCCCGCCCAGCTCCGGCAGCAGCATCACCCGGATAAAGTCGTTTTCCAGGTACACCGCCTGGTAGATTTTCTCTTCGCGTTCACCGGTCAGCGTATCGATCACGCCCCAGGGATAAACCGCGCCGGATGAGCCCTGATAAACGCGTTTTTCCAGAAACATTGGGTTGGGATCTTCCTGACCCGTGGTCCATGTCGGTAAGGAAATGCTCTCTCGCCAGACCTTCACGTTGCCGTACATGTGCGTCTCTCCAGTAAAAAAATGACAGTGAAATAAGGTATACTGTCATTCTGGACAACAAATTCGTGGCGGTAACACGTAGTGGTCACGTAATACAGTTAACGGAGTTTAGTGAAGTGACGATCGTTGGTCTAAATAATCAGCGGGTGCGGCAGTACAACAAAAAGGCGCTAATGACGCTGATTTGGCAGGAAAAAGTGGTCAGTAAATCGCAGCTGGCGCGCCAGACTGACCTGTCGATCCCCGCCGTGAGCAATATTCTCGATGAGCTGGTGGAGGAGGGGCATCTGGCCCATTCGCAGCAGGCGTTGAGTAAACGCGGGCTGAGCAGCGGCAGCTATCAAATTCCGTTAACCGGGCCGCTAACCCTGTGCCTGAACGTGACGCCGACCACCATCGAAAGCCAGCTGGCGGACCAGCAGCTTTCGCCGCTGGGGGAGTACGCCAAAACCCACGTCGATGCGCCGCACCCGGAAGCGCTACTGGCGGCAATGCTGAGGATTTGTCATCAGTATGCCAAAACGTACAGCGGCAATACCTTTCGCCTTGCCATCGCCATCCACGGCCAGGTGGATCCGGTGACCGGCGTATCGCAAACCATGCCGCAGGCTCCGTGGAAAGCGCCGGTGGAAATCAAATATTTGCTGGAAGAAAAGCTTAAATGGCCGGTGCTGGTGGATAACGACTGCGTGATGCTGGCGCTGGCGGAGAAGTGGCAGAACCCCAGCCGACAGCAGGATTTCTGCGTGATTAACGTCGATTATGGGATTGGTTCGTCATTTGTGATTAACCAGCAGATTTATCGCGGCAGTCTGTACGGCAGCGGCCAGATTGGCCACACCATTATCGATCCGGACGGCATGGCCTGCACCTGTGGCCGCTACGGCTGCCTGGAGACCGTGGCTTCCCTGACGGCGCTGAAAAAGCAGGCGCGCGTCTGGTTTAAAAGCCAGCCGGGCATGGGCGACCAGGATATCGACAATCTGACCACCGCGCATCTGCTGACCCTGTGGCGGCAGCACGATCCGATGGTCGAACAGTGGGTAGAAAACGGTGCCACCACCATCGGCCTGAGCCTGTATAACTTTCTTAATATTCTGAATATCAATCAGATTTGGTTTTACGGGCGCTGCTGTGAATTTGGCGAGCGCTGGCTGGCGGCCATTACCCGGCAGATCAGCACCAATCCGTTCGATCCGGCGGACCCGACGCGGGTTAACGCCACGCGCGTGGCCTTTGGGGAATTAAGCCGGGCGCAGCAAATTATGGGGATTGGTTATTTGTACGTGGAGAAGGCGCTGGAGAATTTTTAAAAAACGTGCTGGCGGCAGTCGAGTGCGGGCCGTCCAGCACGTGTGCTAATTAAAACACCAATTACGCAGCCGCCAGTGGCTGCAATTTAATGCGATCCAGCGGACCGACAATAAATACGTAAGAAAACAGGCCAATCAGCCCCATCGAACCGACATACAAAATAGCGTAATCAAACGAGCTGGTGGTGGTCAGGATGTAGCCAATCACCAGCGGGGTAATGATACTCGCCAGGTTACCGCACATATTGAACACGCCGCCCGCCACGCCCAGCACTTCTTTGGGTGAGGTATCGCTCAGTACGCACCAGCCGAGATTGCCGAAGCCTTTGGCGAAGAACGCGATGCTCATCGCCGCCACCACAATCACTTCCGACTCGGTGTAGTTGGCGCTGACAATCACACACGAGAGCAGCATGCCGCAGATAATCGGCACTTTGCGGGCGTAAGTCAGGCTGTGGCCCTTACGCAGCAGGTAATCCGAGAACATCCCGCCGATTAATCCGCCGGCAAACCCGGCGATCGCGGGGATAGAGGCGATTAAACCGACTTTAAGGATCGACATCCCTTTGGCCTGATACAGATAGGTCGGGAACCAGGTCAGGAAGAACCAGGTGATGGAGGTGACGCAGAACTGGCCGATATACACGCCAATCATCATGCGGTTTACGCACACCTGTTTTAACTGCGCCAGCGAGATTTTTTGTTTTTTCTCCTGTTTGCCTAATTCCGGCTCGCCGCCGCCCTGTTTAATATAATCGAGTTCCTGCTGGTTAATTTTTTTATGCTTAAACGGATCCTGGACAAAGCCCAGCCAGAATATGCCCAAAATAATGCCGATGCCGCCGATATAATAAAACACATAGTGCCAGCTTAAATTATGCAAAATAATGGTCATTAATGGCGTCACAATCCCTAAGGAAATATACTGCGCGGCCTGATAAACCGAGGTGACGAATCCACGCTCTTTATTCGGGAACCACTGGACGCTTAACCGGCTGTTGGCCGGGAAGGCCGGGGCTTCAATCGCGCCCATCAGCAAACGCAGGGTGACCAGCGCCATCAGCGGCGTGGCGAACAGGTAAATCGTGCCCTGCAGCATCGTCACCAGCGACCAGCCAATCAGCGCCACGCCGTACACCAGCCGGGAGCCGTAGCGATCGAGCAGCCAGCCGCCGGGGATTTGCATAATCACGTAAGAAATACCAAATGAGGAAAACGCCAGCCCCATCATTTCCGGATCGAACGCTAACTCTTTACTCATAAACGGCGCAACCACAGAAAGGGTGGCGCGGTCGGCATAATTAAATACGGTGGCTAAAAATAAAAAAATTAAAATCGTATAACGAACATTGGTTTTGGCCTTGAAATTATCCATAGAAGATAACTCCTGCGTAGGATTATTAATATTAATAGAGGTGAGGGATATTCTGGGTGGATAATGCCCGATCTGCTGCCGTTGTTAATTATCCACCCGAATTTATTAAGGCTGTTTACCAAATTCGCATTCCAGCACCGTCCACTTACGGGCCTGTTCGCTGATGGTAAAGCCCAGACCGTGACGATCGGAAACGTGCATCCGGCCATCGCGCAGTTCGAGCTGCTCGTTGAACATTGGGTTCAGCCATTCGAAATGTTCCAGCCACGGCTCAATCGGATAGGCCGCCGCCAGATGCAGGTGAACTTCCATGGCAAAATGCGGCGCCAGTTTGCGGCCATGTTTAGCGGCCAGATCCATGATTTTCAGGAACGGCGAAATGCCGCCAACGCGCGGCGCGTCCGGCTGGACGAAATCGCTGGCGTTGCCGAGGATCAACTGCTCATGCTCGCGGAAGCTGGTGAGCATTTCACCGGTAGCGATAGGGGTGTCCAGCGCGGCGGTCAGCGCGGCGTGGCCCTCCACGTCATAGGCGTCCAGCGGCTCCTCAATCCAGATCAGATTGAAATCTTCCATTTTTCGGCCCATGCGAATAGCGGTTTCCCGGTCCCACTGCTGGTTTGCGTCCACCATCAGCGGGAACGCGTCGCCCAGCTCTTTGCGCACGGCGGTTAAGCGGCGGATATCCTCCTGGGTATTCGGTTGGCCCACTTTCAGTTTGATGCCGCCAATGCCGCTTTCGCGCGAGATCGCCACGTTCTTCAGCACCTGATCCAACGGGGTATGCAGGAAGCCGCCGGACGTGTTGTAGCACTGCACGGAATCGCGGTGTGAGCCGAGCAGTTTTGCCAGCGGCAGACCGGCGCGTTTGGCTTTCAAATCCCACAGCGCGATATCGATCGGGGAGATCGCCTGCACCGCCATGCCGCTACGGCCCACAGACGCGCCCGCCCACAGCAGTTTGGTATAGATCTTATCGATATCGTTGGGATCTTCGCCCAGCAGGTTATCGGCGATCTCCTTAGCGTGCGCGTAAATCCCCTGGCCGCCCGCGCGTTTGGAATAGCTGAAACCCACCCCTTCGAAGCCATCGCGAGTGCGGATCTCGGCAAAAATAATCGCCACCTCGGTTAACGGTTTTTGGCGGCCTGTCAGCACTTTGGCATCGCTTACCGGCGTGGCCAGCGGCAGGAAGGAAAGGGAAATTTTTACCCACGCAATACGGTCACCGGTTTCGGCAGCCGTTCTGGCATTAGTCACTTTGGCGTAGGTCACAGCCTGGGAGTTAGCGCTATCGATCATAAGAGTCTCCATTAACCCGGTGGTTTAAAATGTTTGCGCTAACATTTGTAGGCTCAGGGAAATGTTAGCGCTATCTTTCATGGCATAAACTGAGATTTAGATCGCAAATAGCCGCTTAATTGATCGCTTTTTGTGATGTTAATCGAGAATTTGCGCCACTGAATGGCGGATCTTTATTTATTAATGATTGCGCAATCATTGGTGGTGTCTCGCATTTCTGGAAACAGGGGGATAATTAACCGATAATGTTCGCCGCTTTCACGCGCCATGAGAGGACGGTTGTCGAATTGAAAAGTGAACGAAACGCCAGAAAGACGGTATCCCGCGCTCCGACGCTCGAAGATGTCGCCCGCGCCGCTGGACTGTCGCCCATGACGGTAAGCCGCGCGTTGAACACACCAAATATCGTGCGCCCGGCCACCGTGGCGAAAGTCATGGAAGCGGTGAAAGTGACCGGATACATCCCCAATCTGCTGGCCGGTAGCCTGGCGTCGCGGCGCAGCAAGCTGATCGCGGTGGTGGTGCCGCAAATTAACAACAATATGTTTGTCGATACCGTACAGTCGTTAAGCGATGAGCTGGCGGTGCGGGGCTATCATCTGCTGTTGTGCGTGGCGGGGTATAGCCATGAAAGCGAAACCGATATTGTCTCGACGCTGCTCTCCCGCCGCCCTGACGGCATCGTATTAACCGGCATTCATCACAATACCGAGCTGAAAAAGGCAATTATCAATACCGGGCTGCCGGTCGTGGAAATCTGGGATTTAACCCCCACGCCCATCGATATGCTGGTGGGGTTCTCCCACGAAAAAATTGGCAATGCCATTGGCGAATACCTGCTTAACAAAGGCCACCGGCGCTTTGGTTTTATCTGGACCGATGATAAACGCGCCATGCTGCGTAAAAAGGGCGTGCTGGATGTGCTCAACCGCCAGGGAGATTGCCAGTGGCAGGATGCGCTGGTGCCGCTGCCCGCGACCATGGCGCTGGGGCGCAGCGGTCTTGGCGCACTGTTAAAAAGCGGCCAGACGTTCGACGCTATCATCTGTAGTTCAGACACCCTGGCGCAGGGGGCAATTTTCGAAGCGCAAACCCACCAGCTGCGCGTGCCGCAGGACATCGCGGTGATGGGCTTCGGCGATCTTGATTTCGCCGCCTGTAATATTCCGGCAATCACCACCGTTAATATCGACCGCTGGAAAATCGGCAAAGACGCCGCCACGCTGCTGGCCGATAAGATTGAAGGCGTGCCGGTGGAGGAGGGGATTGTCGATATTGGATTTACGCTGATGGAAAGGGAATCGGCGTAAGCGCGCTTCCTGATACTTTTTTTCTAAGCGCCTGAATGGGCGCTTTTTTTTGCCTGACGATTACGCTGGCTTATCCATCAAGATGTTCCCACCACTACGCTCACCTTGCCTTTTTCTTTGCATTTGCCTCCGCTGCAACCGAAATAAACCGAAAGCATCCTCCCGGTGAAACGTTTCACTTTCGTTTTCTTTTTTCGCTTTAGCCGTTTTTGTGATGCTTATCGCAAACAAAAGAAAGCAAAAGGTTAATGATAGAAACCAGAGAGACACTAAATTTCAAATTTGCAACATAAAGGAAATCAAATGAAAGATATCATACATAAACATAAATCAGGGCAACCTGTTGGTATCTGTTCAGTCTGTTCTGCCCATCCTCTGGTTATTGAAGCGGCGCTGCTGTTCGATCTGAATAGCGACCGCAAGGTGCTGATTGAAGCCACCTCCAACCAGGTGAACCAGTTCGGCGGTTACACGGGAATGAAGCCGGAGCAGTTCCGGGATTTTGTGCTGGCGATTGCCGATAAAGTGGGCTTCCCGCACTCGCGCCTGATCCTCGGCGGCGACCATCTTGGCCCTAACTGCTGGCAAAGCGAAGACGCCGAAAGCGCGCTGCTGAAATCGGAAGTGCTGATTGAACAGTACGTGCGCGCGGGTTTCACCAAAATTCATATCGATACTTCCATGTCCTGCGGGGACGATCCGGTTCCGCTATTACCCACCACCGTAGCCGAACGCGCAGCGCGTCTTTGCCAGGTGGCGGAGCGCGTGGCAACCGACGAGCAAAAGCAGCACATCACCTATGTGGTGGGGACTGAGGTGCCGGTACCGGGCGGTGAGAAAGAGGCTATCCAGTCGGTGCATATCACCACGCCGCAAGCGGCGATGGAAACCATCCAGACCCATTACGACGCCTTCGCCAGACTGGATTTGCATGACGCGATTGAACGCATCATCGCCATCGTGGTGCAGCCGGGCGTGGAGTTTGACCATTCATCCATCGTTCACTATCAGCCGGAACTGGCGCGCGACCTGACGAAAGCGATCGAAAGCACCAGCCTGGTGTATGAAGCTCACTCCACCGATTACCAGACGGCAGAGGCTTATAAAGCGCTGGTGCGCGACCACTTTGCGATTCTGAAAGTCGGCCCGGCACTGACCTTCGCCCTGCGTGAAGCCATGTTTGCGCTGGCCATGATCGAAAACACCCTGGTTGCGCCGGGCGAGCGTAGCGAACTGGTTTCGGTGATTGACAACGTGATGCAGGACGAGCCGGGCTACTGGAAAAATTACTACAGTACGCTGCATTCAAAAGCGATGATCGACCTGCACTTTAGCCTGTCCGATCGTCTGCGCTACTACTGGCCGCATCCGACTATCAATAAAGCCGTGAACAAAATGTTCGCCAACCTGGAAAGCGTCACGCTGCCGCTGGGGGTGATCAGCCAGTACTTCCCGGAACAGTTCCAGCGTATTAACGCGAAGCAAATCCCTCTGACGCCGAAAAACCTGGTGCTGTTCCGTATTCAGGATGTGCTGCGCCTGTACGCCTATGGTTGCGACCCGGAATAAGGACATCAACATGACGACCATGAAAGAAATTGTGATCCCGGAAAATAACCAGCTGGAAATTCGCGAAACCGGGATCCCCGAATACGGCGACTACGATGTGCTGGTTAAAGTGATCTATTCCGGGCTGTGCGGCTCCGATATTCCGCGTATTTTTCATCACGGCGCGCATTTTTATCCGGTGCGCTTAGGCCACGAATTTTCGGCCAGGGTAGTCGCGACCGGCAGCAAAGTCAGCTCGGTAAAAGAAGGCGACAACATCTGCTGCGTACCGCTGATCCCTAATTTTTCAGCGCCGGAATGCCAGCGCGGTTTTTATTCCTTAGGAAAAGGGTATTCGTTTGTGGGCTCCCGCTTGCCGGGCGGCAATGCGCAATACGTTACCATGCCGGAAAGCAGCTGCTTTTTATTACCGGAAGGCGTAACGCCGTTGCAGGGCGCATTTTTCGAACCCGTTACCGTGGGCGTGCATCCGATATTAATGGCCGGCGGCTGTCAAGATAAAAATGTGATTGTGCTGGGTGTCGGCACCATCGGTTTACTGGCGATGCAGAGCGCCAAAGCGCTGGGCGCGAAATCCGTCACGGCGGTAGATATTAATAACGAGCGTCTGGATCTGGCGAAACAGCTTGGCGCGGATCATGTTATCAACGTAGCGCAGGAAAATGCGCTGCAAGAAGCCGCATTCCTCGCTGATATCAATTTCGACCAGCTTATTCTTGAAACCGCCGGTACGCCGCAGACCTTTAAACTGGCATTGAAAATTGCCGGTCCGCGGGCGCAGGTGGCGTTAATCGGTACGCTGCATAAAGACCTGGCGCTGACCTATACCGAATATGAACAAATTCTGCGTAAAGAGTTATTTGTGTTCGGCAGCTGGATGAATTATTCCGCGCCGTTCCCCGGTGACGAATGGCGCTTAACCATTGACATGTTCCGTAATGGGCAAATCCAAATCGATCCGCTGATTAACTGCATCGTTAATGAAAATGATTATGTCGAGCAAGTAATGGCATTAGAAGGCGGTCCGGCAAACGGCAAAATTTTACTGCACTGGGAGTAACCGATGAACCATATTATTAACAGCAGCTATTTGCTTAACCATGCGCGAAAATTTGGTTATGCCGTACCGGCTTTTAATATTCATAACCTGGAAACCATTCAGGTGGTATTAACGATTGCCAAAGAACTGGAGTCACCGGTTATTTTAGCCGGGACGCCGGGTACCTATAGTTATGCCGGGGTACAGCAAATTATCGCGATTGTCGAATCCATGGCGGCGGAAAATAATCAGCAGGTGGTGGTGCATCTCGATCACCATCATGATTTTGACGATATCCATAACAAAATTCGCGCCGGGATCCGTTCGGCGATGATCGACGGCAGCGCCATGCCGCTGAAAGAGAATATTGCTATTACGCGTAAAGTTACCGAGTTATGCCATTACTACGGGTGCAGCGTGGAAGCGGAAATTGGCCAACTGGTCGGCCAGGAAGACGATCTGATTATCGATGAAGTCGCCGATCCGTATACCCATCCGGAAGATGCGCGCCTGCTGGTTGAGCAAACCAACATCGACTCGCTGGCCGTGGCAATTGGCTCCGCGCATGGTCTGTATAAATCTACGCCAAAACTGGATTTTGAGCGTCTGCAGAAAATCGCCAAATTAGTGGATATTCCGCTGGTGCTGCATGGCGCATCCGGTATTCCCGATAGCGATGTGAAAAAATGTATTGAATTGGGTATAAGTAAGGTTAATGTGGCGACCGATCTTAAATTAGCCTTCGCTGAAACATTAAAATCGTTTTTCCTTGAAAAGCCAGGTTCTACCGATCCGCGCGAATATAACCAGTTGGCGAAAGCGGCAATGGCCGATGTCGTTCGCCATAAAATTATGACCTGCGGCAGCGCCGGGCGTATTTATTCGTTCAAATAAAAAACACATTTGCGATTTTTATTAATACTGGAGCAATCATGCTTAAAAATATTGATCCCCGTCTCTCTCCTGAATTGCTATATACGTTATATTGCATGGGTCACGGCGACGAAATTGTTTTGAGCGATGCGCATTTCCCGGCTCACTCGGTGAATGAGAATGTTATTCGCGCTGATGGTAATCAGGTGGAACAATTACTTAAGGCTATCATGCCGCTTTTTGAGTTAGACAGCTACGTGACCGATGCTGTTGTAATGATGTCCGCGAGCGCGGGTGATGAATTACCGCCAGGGTTAATTGATGATTATAAATCGGTGTTACCAGAAAATCAGGAAATTACCTTTATTGACCGTTTTGCCTTTTACGAAAGAGCGCAAAAAGCCAGTTGCGTGGTGATTACTTCCTCAACGCGGAAATATGGAAACATTCTTCTGAAGAAAGGCGTTACGCCAGTGGAATGTTAATCCTCTTATTCTCTTTTTTCCGGAGTTTTTCATGAAGCAAGCCATATTGCAAATGAGAAATATATCCAAATCATTTGCCGGTGTTCACGCACTTAAAAATGTGAATTTCCAGCTGCGTAAAGGGGAAGTTCACGCCTTAATGGGTGAAAACGGTGCGGGCAAATCGACATTAATGAAAGTGTTGATTGGCGTACATGCCGCAGATGAAGGAACCATTTATTATAAAGATCAAGAAATCTCGTTTGATTCCGTGCTGGAAGCGCAGAAAAGCGGGATCAGTATGATCTTCCAGGAACTTAACTTAGTTCCGCATCTTAGCGTGGCGGAGAATATTTTCCTGGCGCGAGAGCCGTTAAAAAACGGGCTGGTTGACTTTGCCTTGATGGAAGAGAAATCCGCTAAGCTGTTGGAAATGTTTGACATTGATGTATCGCCAAAAGATATCGTTAATACCCTGTCGGTGGCGAAACAGCAGATGGTGGAGATCGCCAAAGCACTTTCTTTTGATGTCGAAGTTCTGATTATGGATGAACCCACATCGGCACTGACCAAAAAAGAAATTGATAAACTTTTCCAGCTGATTGAGAAATTAAAAAGCCGCGATGTCTGCATTGTTTATATTTCTCACCGCATGGAAGAATTAAAGCGTATTTGCGATCACATTACGATTTTCCGCGACGGAACCTATATTTCCGATCATGTGTTTGCCGACATCACCATGGATGAAATTATCACCAAAATGGTCGGGCGCTCGCTGGATAATCATTTCCCAACCCGCAAATCGCAGGCGGAAGATAAGGTTATTTTGTCGATTCAGAACGCCAGCCGTTTCGGCGTGTTTGAAGGCATCGACTTTGACTTAATGAAGGGGGAAATTCTTGGCATCACCGGCCTGGTCGGCGCAAAAAGAACCGAACTGGCGCGCGCTATTTTCGGTGCAGAAACCCTGGATGACGGGCAAATAGTTTCTTTCGATAAAGAAATTACCATTACCAGCCCGAACGACGCCATTAAAGCGGGCATCGCTTATTTATCGGAAGACCGTAAGTTAAATGGTCTGGCGGTGGATATGTCGGTAAAAAGCAATGTGATGATGGCGGCGCTGGATAAAGTCTGTAGTAAGTGGGGCGTTATTTCCGGCATCAAAGAAAAAGTGGCATGCGATTTATACATAAAAAAATTAAGCATCAAAACACCGCACATTGAGCAGATAGTTAAAAACCTCAGCGGCGGCAACCAGCAAAAAGTGGTTATTGCGAAATGGTTATTTCGGGACGCCAGGATCATGATTTTTGATGAGCCAACCCGGGGGATCGATGTCGGCGCGAAATATGCCATTTATGAATTACTGGATGAACTGGCGGATCAGGGGATCGGCGTCATCATGATCTCCTCAGAACTGCCGGAAATATTGGGAATGACCGATCGCGTGGTGATCATGAAAGAAGGGCAGATGACGGCGGTATTAAAAACCACCGACACCAGCCAGGAAGAGATCATGCAGTACGCGACAGGAGTGAAAAATATGTACGTCACCGAACAGGAGTTAGCTTAAATGAACGATAAAAGAAAACTTTTATTGCAGAAGTTGACTGCGTTGGGCGGTTTACTGCTACTGATTATTATCTTTTCCTTTACCAGCGACAGCTTCTTCTCCGTCAATAACATTATGACGGTGGGTCTGCAAACCTCGACAATCGCCTTTATCGGCATTGGCGTCACCTGCGTCATTTTGACCGGCGGCATCGATCTGAGTATCGGCTCCGTGGTTGCGCTCTCCGGCGTGGCGGCAGGCCTGGCGGTCAATGCCGGTATGCCGGTCAGTATCGGGTTATTGCTTGGCGTCGTAACCGGCAGCGCCTGTGGCCTGGCGAACGGCATTCTGGTGACAACGTTCCGTCTGCCGCCGTTTATCGCCACCCTCGGCACCATGATGATCCTGCGCGGCCTGGCGCTGTACGTCACCAATGCTGCGCCGGTGTCCGGTATGCCGGAATCCTTTGGCGATTTGGGCAACGGCTCGCTGTTCCGCATCGTTCAGGAAGGCGATAACGGCTTACCGCAGGTCATTTTCCCTGGTATTCCTTACCCGGTCATTTTGATGATTATCGCCGCGGTACTGTTTACCTTCGCCTTAACCAAAATGCGCATGGGCCGTTATTTATACGCTATCGGCTCTAACGAAGAAGCGGCGCGTTTGTCGGGGATTAAAACCAATCAGGTCAAATTAGTGGCCTACGTTATCAGCGGCACCTTTGCCGGACTGTGCGGCGTGGTTATCGCCTCTCGCCTGGTCACTGCCCAGCCGAACGGCGGGATGATGTATGAACTGGATGCGATTGCCAGTGCGGTAGTGGGCGGCACCTCGTTAATGGGTGGCGTCGGCACCATTCCGGGCACCTTAATCGGCTCCTTTATCATCGGCGTGCTGCGTAACGGCCTGAATATGAACGGCGTGTCGTTCTTCGTTCAGCAAATCATTATCGGCAGCGTCATTCTGTTGGCGGTGGCCTATGACCAAATCCGTCAGCGTCCGGCTACCAAAAAATCCGTAAAGCAAAAAGTCAGTAATAAAAAGCCACAGGTTAATCCTTCGGTGAAATGACATTAACCGTCTTACCCCTACACATAAGATAATAAGGAACACGTTCATGAAGAAATTAGCAACATTTGCAATGCTGGGTTTGGCAGCGGCAATTTCGATGAGCACATCGGCTGCGTTCGCTAAATCAAATGAAATTGCGGTTATCGTTAAAACGGCTAACTCTAACTTTTGGCAAAACGTGAATAAAGGTGCCACGGACGCGGGAAGCGAATTTAAAGATAAATATAAAGTGACCTTCCAGGGCCCGGAAGCCGAAACCCAGGTCGCCGAGCAGGTGAATATGGTGGATAACGCCATCAACCGCGGCGTATCCGGTATTGTCCTTGCGCCGTCCGATCCGGATGCGTTAATCCCGGCGGTGAAAAAAGCCTGGGAAAACGGTATTCCGGTGGTACTGATTGACTCCTCATTAGGCGAGAAAGGTGCGAAATATTATCAGTCCTTCCTCTCTACCGATAACCGTAAAGCCGGCGCGCTGGCCGCACAGAAATTGATTGAAGCCAACGGCCAGGAAGGCAAAGTCAGCGTGATGTCCTTTACGCCGGGCGCAGGCAGCGCCATTGAGCGCGTCGGCGGTTTTACCGACGTGATTAAAGCCGACTCAAAATTAAACATGATTGGCCCATTCTATTCCCAGGCGGATATGGCGACGGCGCTGAACCAGACCATCGACGCGCTCTCCTCCAATAAAGACATTACCGCGCTGTTTGGTGCGAACGAGCCGACCGCGGTCGGTATGGCGCGCGCCATTAAGCAACTGGGCTATAGCGGCAAAGTCGTGGCCGTAGGTTTTGACGGTAACGCCGCGCTGCAGCATTTCGTCCGTGACGGAACCCTGAACGGCATTATCGTTCAGTCCTCTTATCAGATGGGTAAAAAAGGCGTTGAGACCATCGACCAGATTCTGAACCAGAAGAAAGTCGACAAAGTCATCGATACCGGTGTGGTGTACATCGATAAAAACAATATCGACTCCCCGGAAGCCCAGGCTGTTCTGTATTAATACATGCCTCTCATCGGGTTGCTTCGGCAGCCCGATGAGAGGGAATAACGATAACTTCTTCATAGAGCCGTGAGAAATGAGCAACTTATCAAACTTAGTCGCACCCGCGCAGGATGCCATTCCGTATAAAACCTTAGCGAATGGCTATAAGATCCCCGGTATTGGCATGGGCACCTTTGGCTCTGACCGCTTTACCGCAGAACAGGTGGCAGAGGGTGTCTATCACGCCGCCGAAGCCGGTTTCCGCTTCTTTGACTGTGCATCGGTCTACGGCAATGAAAGTATGATTGGTGAGGTATTTGCCAGAATCATGCAAAGCGGCGTGAGCCGTTCTGAGCTGTTTATCGACTCGAAAGTCTGGAACGACCAGCATGACGACGTGATCGCCTCGTGCAAAAAGTCGCTGGCGGATCTCAAGCTCGACTATCTCGACCTGTATTTAGTGCACTGGCCGTTCTCTAACTATCACGCGCCAGGCTGCACCGTGGATTCCCGTAGCCCCGACGCCACTCCGTATTCCCACGAGCGCTTTATGAAGACCTGGGCGCAGATGGAGCAACTGGTGGAAATGGGCCTGGTCAGAAGTATCGGCACCTCCAACATGACCATTCCCAAAATGGAACTGCTGCTGCGCGACTGCAAAATCCGTCCTGTAGTCAATGAGATGGAATGCCATCCGCATTTCCAACAGCAGGAATTGTACGACTACCTGATTGCCAATGAGATCCAGCCCGTTGGCTTCTGCCCGATTGGCTCTCCGACGCGCCCGGATCGCGATCGCACCGAAGATGATACCTGCGATATCGAAGATCCGGTGATTGTTAACATTGCTGAGCGTCTCGGCGTACATCCGGCCATTGTCTGCATCAAATGGGCGGTACAGCGCGGCCATATTCCGATCCCATTCTCGGTATTTAAGGAGCAAATCTACGGCAATATCACCTGTATTACCGAAGATCCGCTAACCGATGAAGAGATGGCGGCGATTGCCGGTATCGATCGCAATAACCGTCTGATTAAAGGTCAGGTGTTCTTATGGGAACACGCTAAAGGTTGGGAAGACCTGTGGGATCTTGACGGCGTTATCGTCAAATAACCAGCGCGAAACTGACTCTTCACCGGGGAATTAACTATGTATCTGGGCATCGATTGTGGCACGCAGGGCACCAAGGTTTTACTGTGGGATGCTGAAACAGAACGGGTTGTGGCATCCAGCTATCATACCTGTGAGCTCATCAGCGATCGCCCAGGGCAAAAAGAACAGCATCCCGCCGCCTGGCTGGATGCAATAAAAAAAGGCGTTCAGGCCGTCATTGCCAGGGCGGGGATTGCGCCTGAGCAGATTGCGGCAATGGGCGTATCTGGCCAGCAGCACGGTTTGGTGCTGCTGGATGAACAGGATGCGCTCATCCGCCCGGCAAAGTTATGGTGCGATACCGAAACGGTGCCGGAACTGAACGCATTTTTGACGCGGTTTAACGCCGCGATGGGCGCGCCGGTGGCGCATTTCACCGGCATCCATATTCCCGTGGCGTTTACCCTCGCTAAATTACTGTGGGTGAAAGAGCATGAACCCGAGGCGTATCAGCGCATCGCTAAACTCTTTCTGCCCCATGAATACGTTAACTACTGGCTGACCGGCCATTACTGTGCCGAATACGGCGACGCATCGGGCACCGGCTGGTTCGATACCTATAATCGTCGCTGGCGCAAAGAAGTGGTGGACGCCATCGACCCGCAGCTGATGGCGAAGCTGCCGCCGCTGATTGAGGCTCATCAGCCTGCCGGGTATCTAAGCGCTGCCAGCGCCGCGCTGCTGGGGCTGCCGGAAGGCATCCCGGTTTCCAGCGGCGGCGGCGACAATATGATGTCCGCTATCGGCACCGGTAATATCGCCCCCGGCATCCTGACCATGAGCCTCGGCACCTCGGGCACGTTATTTACCCACGCCGCGCAGCAAATCGAAACCCAGCATCATCCGGATATTAACGCCTTCTGTTCCTCCTCCGGCGGCTGGCTGCCGTTGGTTAGCACCATGAACGTGACCAACGCCATCAATGCCTTTCGCGAGGTGATGGATATTCCGCTGGCGGAATTTGAAAACTATCTCAACAACAGCGAGCCGGGAGCCGGGGGGCTGTGGTGTTACCCGTGGCTGAACGGCGCACGCCTGCCGAACCGCCCGGACGCCACCGCCAGCGTAATGGGCATCACCAGCCGCAATTTTAATAAAGCCAATTTATTGCGCAGCGTGGTGGAAGGCGTGACCTTTAAGCTGTGCAAAGGCATCGAAATTTTCCAGCAGTGCGGATTGCATTTCGATCAGCTGCGGGTGATTGGCGGCGGGGCCAATAGCCAGGCCTGGTGCCAGTTAATTGCCGATATCAGCGGTATTGAAGTCATACGCCCGACGGTAAGCGACGCTGGCGCGCTAGGCGCGGCGTTACAGGCGCGGTGGTGCAATGAGAATCTCCAGCAGCCGGGCGAAATGATTGCGCTGCACGAGATATTACCCGCATCACTGCGTGATATTGGGCGCGACGCTATACTGCCTTGCCCGCAGCAGCGGGCGATCTATCAACCCATTTATGCTCGCTATCATCAAAATATGCCCACATAAAAAAACTGCGGGGACGCGAAACGATGCATCTGATGGAACGAAGGAATCAAATTCTGGCTGCGCTGACGGAAAAGGGCAGTGTGCAGGTGGCGCATCTGGCAAATAAGTTTGGTATTTCCGAGGTTACTATCCGCAACGATTTGCGGGAGCTGGAAACCCAGGGGCTGCTTATTCGCTTCCACGGCGGGGCGACTAATCAAATAAATAACTGGGCGCTGACCGGAAAGCCCAACGGTAATAGCGATAGTCATAACGAAGTAAAACTGGAAGATCGTGCGCTGCTCTCTGCCGATGCCAAAACCCGCATCGCCAATGCCGCAGCGCGCCTGGTTTCAACCGGCAATAGCGTAATCATCGACAGCGGCAGCACCACGTTAAAAATCGCCCAGCAATTAGCAGACGCCGCAGATTTAATCGTCGTCACCAATAATTTACCCGCCGCCGAAGTGCTGTCGATTAATCAGCACATCACCCTGGTGTTATGTGGGGGGACCTTCCGTCATAAAACCCGTTCTTTTCACGGTATGCATGCCGAATCGGTATTAAAAGGCATCGTGGCGGATTATCTGTTTATTGGTGCTGACGGTATTGATATTGATAAAGGCATTACCACCTTTAACGAAGGTTATGCCATCAGTAAGGTCATGGCGCGGGCAGCAAAAAAAGTGGTGGCGGTACTCGACTCAACCAAGTTTGGCCGGATTGGTTTTAATCCGGTATTACCGATTAGCGATATTGACGTGCTGATTACCGATGACGGCATCAGCCGTGAGATGGTCACGCTGCTGGAAAACAGAAATATCGACGTAATTATTGTTTAACGTGTTGGCAGTATTGCGCGATAAATAAAAAAGCCGGTCCGCAATCGCGGACCGGCTTTTTACTATCGGCCAGAAATCAGCCCATTGCGGTTTCCCGTAAATGGCGTTTCAGCTTGTTGTACTCATTGATCACGTACTGCTCTGCCGCATTCTGATCGGCAATCGGCTCAACGCGCACCGCACAGTACTTGTACTCCGGCGTTTTGGTAATCGGGCTGAGGTTTTCCGTCACCAGTTCATTACAGGCACCAATCCACCACTGGTAAGTCATATATACCGCGCCTTTGTTCGGGCGATCGCTCACCTGAGCGCGGGTAATGACTTTGCCTTTGCGCGAATTCACCCACACCAGCGCTTCATCCTGGATGCCCAGGCGAGCGGCATCGGCGGTGTTGATCTGCGCGTAGCCCGGTTCATCCGCCAGCGCAGCCAGCGCGGCGCAGTTACCGGTCATGGAACGGCACGAGTAGTGGCCGACTTCACGCACCGTCGACAGCACCATCGGGTACTCTTCATTCACGCGATCGAGCGGCGGAGCCCAGTCGCAGGTGAACAATTGCCCCAGACCGTTCGGCGTGGAGAATTTATCCTCGAACAGATAATCCGTTCCCTGATCGGCCTCGGAGACATCGCGGCACGGCCACTGGATATAACCCAGCTCGCCCATTTTCTCGTAGGTTGCACCGTAGAAGTCCGGGCACAATCCGCGCAGCTCATCCCAAATCTCTTTGGTGTTGTTGTAGTGCATCGCATAGCCCATCCGGGTGGCGATTTCACTGATGATCTGCCAGTCGGTTTTCAGGTCCCACTTCGGTTCCACTGCTTTAAAGAAGCGCTGGAATCCGCGGTCGGCGGCGGTATACACCCCTTCATGTTCCCCCCACGAGGTGGACGGCAAAATCACATCCGCTTGCGCGGCGGTTTTGGTCATGAAGATATCCTGAACGATCACCAGCTCCAGCCCTTCAAAGGCTTTACGCACCGCTGACAGCTCGGCATCGGTTTGCAGCGGATCTTCGCCCATGATGTACGCCGCGCGCACTTCGCCATGCTCAACGCGGTGCGGCAGCTCGCTGATGCGATAACCGGTATGCGCGGGCAGTTCGGACACGCCCCAGGCTTTAGCGAATTTCTCGCGGTGCTCCGGGAACTTGACGTACTGGTAACCCGGATAGGTATCCGGCAGCGCGCCCATATCGCATGCGCCCTGAACGTTGTTTTGCCCACGCACCGGGTTGACGCCCACGCTCGGCTTGCCGAGGTTACCGGTCAGCAGCGCCAGGCTGGTCAACGAACGCACCGTTTCTACGCCCTGATAGAACTGGGTCACGCCCATGCCCCACAGGATGGTGGCCCGTTCGGATTTGGCATACATCCGCGCGGCCTGGCGGATCTCACTGGCCTTCACGCCGGTGATCTCTTCCACGGACTCCGGCGTATAGCCTTCAACGATTTTGCGATACTCCTCGAAGCCTTCGGTACGCGCCGCGACAAACGCGTGGTCATACAGATCTTCTTCGATGATCACATGGCCCATGGCGTTCAACAGCGCGATATTGGAGCCGTTTTTTAACGCCAGGTGCATATCGGCAATACGCGCGGTTTCGATTTTACGCGGATCGCAGACGATCACTTTCGCCCCTTTCTGCTTCGCCCTGATCACGCGGTTTGCGACGATCGGGTGAGAATCAGCAGGGTTATAGCCAAACACAAACACTAAATCAGCATCTTCGATACCGACGATGGAGTTACTCATCGCGCCATTACCGACCGACTGGTGCAGACCTGCAACCGATGGGCCGTGTCAGACACGTGCGCAGCAATCGACGTTATTGGTTCCAATAACGGCGCGCGCGAATTTTTGCATGATGTAGTTGGTTTCGTTGCCGGTACCCCGGGACGAACCGGTGGTCATAATAGCGTCCGGACCATATTTGGCTTTGATGGTGCTGAGCTTATCGGCGACATAATTCAGCGCCTCATCCCAGGAAACGGCTTCCAGCTTCCCGCCGCGTTGGCGACGGATCATAGGCGATTTAAGGCGTGGCGTCAGGATCTGGGTGTCATTGATAAAATCCCACCCGTAATACCCCTTCAGGCATAAATCCCCCTGATTGGTCTTACCCTGCGCCGGTTCCGCCTTAACGACTTTGCCATTATCGACGACGAGGTTGATCTTGCACCCCGACGCGCAATATGGGCAAACCGTGACGACTTTTTTCATCCTGGCTCTCCAGTTAATCGTGTTCTTGCAAAACGCAAAACGTCTTTACCTTCTCAACGCCGTATTAATGCATATTCCATGCCAGCAATATGATTTTATTTAATTCATTGATATTCATATGAAATTTCAGCGAGCTGCCGGGCAACATCCAGGATTCGACAAAAGTGTCATGTCATTATTATCACTTTGACCCATATCGACAGATGGCCTGACACCGCATCCTAACCCTGACGTCAGAGGGGACACTTTGATGTAGAGCGGTATAAAGGGAGGTTAAAACCTCCCGGCGGGGGAGTGGAACGAATGGAAATATCAGGTTTGCTAAAGATGAAAACCCAACTGTTCCCCGGTGGGAAGCTTGATATTGATACTTAATTCACCGCCAAGCGCGTCGACATATCGCTTGAGCGTAGAAAGCCGCAGATCGTTTTTCGGTTTTTCAATTTTGGCGAGCGTGGGTTGTGAAATTCCCAGCGTTTGAGCCAGCTCGGTTTGCGAAATATTTAGCGCTTCGCGCAGAGCATTCAGGGCAATTTCATGACGAATAATGTCCGCTTTTTCGTGGATACGCCGTTGGCTTTCCGGGCTCTCTTTAGCCATAAGTTCTTTAAGTGTGGACATCATTTTTCTCCTCTTGCGCCAGATAACGGCGATACTCAGATTCGGCTAGTCGGATCATTTCTTTGTAAAAGCGTTTCTCATTCACGCCTGTTTTATCGCCCGCACAAAGTACAACGGCACGGCGTAGCGGATCGAAAGCAAAAAACGCGCGAATGGGGTTTCCGTCATGCTGAATACGCAACTCTTTTAAATTTGGGAAAATGGAGCCGTGAAGCGTATCGGCATACGGACGTCCCAAATGAGGGCCAAATTCCTCAAGAATATGCATAGCCGCCAGCACATCTTCACGTAAACTTTCGTGTTGTGCGAACAACCACTCGTCGAAAACATCGGTTGTGATGACTTCCCACATGTCGCTACTCCATAGCCAATAAGCTATAGCAAAGTTATAGCTTTTTGGCTATGGCTACCATGCGCAAATTTCTGACTTATTTGCTACTGTCAGCAAAATAGAGATGTTGAGGCAATGCCGTTACGCACTGACCAAATGAGGCCTCAACGCTGGCGAGGCATTATCGCTGACCAGCGTAAGCCCCGGTCCGCGCGGTTCCCGGCGTGTCGGGAACGCGGGCAGCACGGCGCGTTGTAACGCCAGGCCCGGTGCGCTGGCAAACGCCACTGGCGAAGTCACCGGCAGAGTTTCGACGATTTCACCGCCCTCCATCACCATCACCCGCTGGCAAAACCGCTCTACCAAACGTAGATCGTGAGTGATAAACAGACACGCGGTGTGGTACTGCTGCTGTAAGTTTTTCAGCAGTTGTATGATGTTCGCTTGCAGCACCAAATCCAGATTCGACACCGCTTCGTCAAGAATTAACAGCTTCGGCTCCACAACCATCGCCCGGGCGAGGCACACCCGTTGAAGCTGGCCGCCGCTCAGCTGCGGTGGCCGTTTATCCAGCAGACCGGCGTCCAGTTCGGTCGCTGCCATCACCCGGGTAATGCGTTCGTTTTGCTGTGCAGTTGAGAGTTTCAGCAAGTGGCGCAGCGGCTCGCGGATAATCTCGCGCACCGTACGGCGCGGGTTAGCGGCGCTGATGGCGTCCTGAAACACCATCTGGATCTCCCGACGAAAGGCGCGCATCTCGTCGCCTTTCAGCGTGGAAAGGGGCTTATTACGCCAACAAATATCGCCCGAGGTCGGGGTTTCCAGGCCAATCAGCAGACGCGCCAGAGTGCTTTTCCCGCAGCCGCTGCTGCCCAGCAGCGCCACGCTTTCGCCTTCGCTGACCGCCAGCGAAATACCGTTCAGCACCTGATGATGGTGCTGAACGGTCAGCCCCATTCGCCCGTAGCGGTGCGAAACGTTCGAAACCGATAACAGTGTCATTACGCTAACTCCATGCCATACAGCGCCAGATGCGCCGATACCAGATTGCGGGTCACCGGGTGCTGCGGCGCGCGAAACAGCGTTTGCACGTCGCCCCGTTCGACAATTTTGCCGTTTTCCATCACCGCCACATCGTCAGCCAGCCGCGCCACCACGCCCATATCGTGAGTGACCAGCAGCATGCCGGGCGCATGCTGCCGCATCTGATCCTCCAGCAGTTGCAGGATCCGCGCCTGCGCCAGCGCGTCGAGATCGGTAGTGGGTTCGTCGGCAATAATAAACGGCGCATCGCTCAGTACCGCCAGCGCGATCATCATGCGCTGGAGCATCCCGCCGCTCATCTCAAACGGGTACAGCCCCAGCACCCGTTCGGCTTCCTCCAGCCCAACAGATTGCAGTGTGGCGATAAGCGTGGCGTCATCCAGGGTTTTGCCCAGCGCCCGACAGGTCTCTTTAGCATGGGTTGCCATGGTAAACAGCGGATTAAAGGCGCTGCGCGGGTTCTGCATGATGGTCGCCACCTGCCTGCCGCGCAGCGATTGCGGCGTTACGGTCTGCCCGTTCAGCGCCAGCTCGCCTGCGGTTTGCCGCACCCCGGCGGGCAGGACGCCCAGCGCGGCGGCGCAGGTGAGAGATTTCCCGCTGCCGCTGCCGCCGACCAGCGCCAGCACGCGCCCGGAGCGCAGCGTCAGCGAGACGCCATGCACCAGCGGGCGTTCCGCTGCCAGCGTGATGTTGTGCAATTCAAGTTGTGACATCAGTGGCTATGCTCCATGGCAAGATGCGGATCCAACTGGTCGCGCAGCGCGTCGCCCAGCAGGTTAAAGGTCATCACGCTGATAAACAGCGCCAGCCCTGGCCAGAACATCTGCATCGGCTGGGTCCAGATGTACTGGCGAGCGTCGTTGATCATCACGCCCCATTCCGGCGTCGGCGCGCTGACGCCCAGCCCAAGGAACGACATGCCCGCTACGTGCAGCATCATATGGCCGATATCCAGCGTCGCCAGCACCAGCAGCGAGGGCATCACCGCACCGGCGAGATGATCGAAAAACAGATGCCAGCGGTTCGCGCCGCTCATCCGCGCCGCCAGCACGAATTCCCGATGGCGCAGCGAAATCACGATGCTGCGCACCATCCGCGCGTACCAGGCCCAGTGGGACAGGGCAATGGCGAGGATCACGTTTACCAGCCCGGTGCCCAGCACGCCCACCATAAAAAACGACAGAATCGAGGTGGGGAAGGTCATAAACATATCGGTGGTGCGCATCAGCAACTGGTCGGCCCGCCCGCCCATCAGCCCGGCGCTGCCGCCCACCACCAGCCCCAGCGTTAATACCAGCAACAGACAGGCCAGCACCGATCCCAGCGACACCCGCGTCGCCGCCAGCAGACGAGAAAAAATATCGCGCCCCAGATGATCGGTGCCCAGCCAGTGGGTGCCGTCCGGCGGCAGCAGACGCTGCGGCAAATCAATAGCCAGCGGATCGAACGGCAGCCACCACTGGCTGGTCAGGGCGATGGTCATCAGCAGCGCCAGAGAGAGCAGCGCCAGGCGCACCGGCCAACGCGCCGTACGGATAAAATTCACGAGTGCGCTCCTTCATGGCGGCGAATACGCGGATCGAGCGCGGCATTCAGCAAATCAACGCTGAGATTACAGATAACAAACACGCCCACCATCATCAGGGTAAAGCACTGGATCACCGGATAATCGCGATTAAAAATCGCCGATACCGCATAGCGCCCGACGCCGGGCCAGGCGAAGATATTTTCGATAATCATGGTGCCGCCAATCAGCTCGCCGATATGCATGCCCACCGCCGTTACCATCGGCAGCGTGGCGTTGCGCAGCACGTGCCGCCGCTCGGTTTGCCGGTCGCTCAGCCCGCGCAGTTTCGCCCAGGTGACATGACGCTGGCCCGCCGCATCCAGCATGCTGGCGCGCAGCAGGCGGGCGTTGATCGCCAGCGACATAAAGGCGATAGACACCGCCGGTAAAATGATGTGCTGCCAGCCGCCGTAACCCAGCGCGGGCAGCCATTGCAGATGGACCGAAAACAGCATCACCAGTAAAAAGGCGAGCCAGAAGTTGGGCATTGACACGCCCAGAAAGGCGATCAGCCGCACGAGGTAATCCGGCAGCCGGTCGCGGTAGCGCGCCGCCCAGATGCCGAGTGGCACCGAGGTCACCAGAATCAACGCCAGCGCGAAGCCTGCCAGCTGGAGCGTGGCCGGGAAAAAGCGCAGCAAATCGTCCAGCACCGGGCGCTGGGTGGCGAACGACACGCCGAAATCGAGATGCAGGGCGTTCCACAGCCAGCGGCCATACTGCACCGGCAGCGGCTGGTCGAGCCCGAGCATCTTGTGGGTCGAGGCCACCAGCTCCGGCGTCGGTGGCAGGTTAGACAGCCGTAAATAATCCATCGCCGGGTCACCGCTGCCGAGGCGCAGCAGCAGAAAGATAATCAGCGACGCCGCCAGCAGCATCGGGACCAGCAGCGCAACGCGCCACAAAATATAACGTAGCATCAGGGCGTTACCGGCTTGATCTGTTCAAACGGAATATCCGAGGACATTGGCGCGAAGGGCAGCGCGCCCCACTGCGGCTGGGAAACGGTCATCAGGGAAACGTAGCTCAGCGGCAGATACACCGCGCTTTGATGCAGGCGAGTCAGCACGTCGCGGTACAGTGCTTTGCGCTGGGTCTCATCGGTGCCGGTAAGGATCTGGCCGATTTCCGCATCGATTTGCGCCTTATCCGGCAGGCCGAGCTGGGCCTGATAATCGGCGTGGGACGGGACGCGCATTGAACTCATAAAGGCATGCGGATCGAACGGCGCGCCCCAGGTGCTGTTGAAAATCATATCGAAGCGGCCATCGCGCTGGCGGGCGTCAATGCTGCTCTCTTCTTCGCCCACCAGTTTTACGTCAACGCCCACCTGGCGCAGGTTGGCCTGGATTACTTCCGCCATCGATTTATTTAGCGCGTCGGTGCCGATAAACGCCAGCTCCAGGCGCAGCGGCTGGCCCGATTTTTCGCGGATCTGCTGGCCGGCGGGCAGCGTCCAACCGGCGTTTTCCAGCAGCGATTTGGCCTTTTCGGGATCGTAGTGGCGCGGCGTCAGGCCAATATTAGCGTAGGGTACACTCGGGGCGAACAGCGTATCCGCCACCTGTTGGGTACCGTACAGCACGCTATCAACTAACGTCTTTTTATCCACTGCATAGTTCAGCGCTTCCCGCACCGCCTGTTCGCGGGTGGGCGATTTCGCGGAGTTGAGCGCCAGCATCACAGTTTCCACCGGGGCGGAAAGCTGGGTTTTCCACTGTGGGTTATGGCTGAAGCGCTCGAAGGTGTCCAGCGGCAGCAGCCCTTCGTCGCCGTACATCAGGTCAATTTCGCCGGTTTCAAACGCCACTGCGCGGCTGGTGGGGTCGGCAATCACTTTGATGGTGACTTTATCCAGCGCCGGTTTGTTTCCCCAGTAATGATCGTTACGCACAAACACATCGTACTGATTAAGCTTGCTTTCCTGGAGCACCCACGGCCCGGTGCCAATTGGCGAGAGAATGCCGTCTTTGGTTCCGCCCTGTTTAAACTGCGACGGCGCGATAAAGCGGAACGGGCGCGGCAGCGCCAGCTCTTGCAGGAACGGGTAATAGGCACCTTTTAACTCGATTTGCAGACGGTGTTCATCCAGCGCTTTCACGTCGACGATCTGGTTCGCCAGCTCCAGCCAGGCGTGACGCGGGCGGTTATCCAGCACCGCGCGGAAGTTGGCTTCGGCGGCCTGGGCGTTAAAGGGTTCACCATTGGAAAACGTCACGTTATCGCGCAGGGTGAAAATCCACTGCTTACCGTCGGCGGAATGTGTCCAGGAAGTGGCCAGCCACGGCGCGATGCTGCCGTCAGCCTGATATTTCACCAGGGGTTCGTACACCATACTCTGGGCGAACATTTGGTTCGGTGTATATAAGTGGGGGTTAAGCGGCCCCACGTTTACCGGCCAGGCGGTGGTAATTTCCTGCGGTGTCGCAGCGCCAGCCATCAATGAAACACATGCCAGCAATACCGTTAAACAGTGCCGTAAAGTAAACAAAGGACTACTCCTTGCGGAATAAGGGGGGGCTAAAAATGAGTATGATGATTTTATGAAAACTGCATACGCGGGCGTTGTTCTGGATCAACCTTAGGCAAACTGATAACTGGTCGGCGTTTTTAGCGGCAAATTATCAATTTTTTATATTTATTTGGCGGTTTTTTGATATCCCTGGTTTACACAGGCCATTGTTCGCGGCTTAATAACCGCGTTTTCATTCACAGTTAACAGGTCTGTTATTGATGAATAGTTATCGACCCGCCTTTCTCCGCCAGTCCCTGTCTGCTGTGATGATCCTCTGCGGTTTTGGCCCGCGCTGCCGCCGCCTCACATCCATCAAAAAAGACAGATAACTATGCAACGTCGACAATTTCTCAAAAATAGTGTGCTGCTTTCCGCTGCCGGTTTAGTTGGCCCTTCGATTGTCAGCCAGTCGGTCCAGGCGGCCGAACCTGCCGCCGCGCCGGTCGCGCGCCGCCGTTTTGTGCTTTCGCAAACCTATAAACTCAACCCGCCGCAGGGCTCCAGCGGCGTGGTCAAGCTGTGGATCCCGCTGCCGGTGGATACCGCGTTTCAGCAGATGACTAACCTGACCTTCAGCGGCAACTATCAGCAGGCGTACATCACCACCAATAATACTTACGGCGCGAAAACGCTGTTCGCCAGCTGGCCGAAATCTGAAGGCGATTTGCAGATGCAGGTGGATATTGAAATCGAAACCGCCGACTGGGAACCGCTGAAGCATGACGCGCTGAAAACCTGGCAGGCACCGGAGCAAATCATTTATCCGCTGGACGTGAAGCCTTATCTGCTGCCAACCACCCATACGCCGATTGACGGCCAGGTAAGGGAAACCGCGCAGAAAATTACCAACGGCGAGCAGGATCCGCTGAAAAAAGCGCGCCTGATTTACGAGTGGGTTAGCCGGAACATGGAGCGCGACAACGACGTCATCGGCTGCGGTACTGGCGATGTGGCGGCGATCCTGAAAAGTGGCAAACTCAGCGGCAAATGCACCGATATGAGCTCAGTGTTTGTGGCCCTGGCGCGCGCCAGCGGCATTCCGGCGCGTGAGCTGTTCGGCATCCGCCTGGGCAAAGCCACTAAGCTGGAGCGCTACTCGAAAAGCGCCTTCGGCAAAGCCGACGAGCAGGGCGTGGCAGACGTCAGCGGCGGCCAGCACTGCCGTGCGGAATTTTATCTGGCGGGTTACGGCTGGCTGCCGTGCGATCCGGCGGACGTCACCAAAATGCGCCTGGCGGAGAAAAAATCCCATCAGGACGCCGATGTTCAGGCGGTGAACACTTATCTGTTCGGCAACTGGGAAATGAACTGGGTCGGCTTTAACTACGGGCGCGACTTTGAGCTTTACCCGGCGGCAGAGCAGGGCGCGATGAACAACTTTGGCTATCCGTATGCCGAAGTCGATGGCGACCCGATTAACTTCTACGATCCAAAAGTATTTTCTTATCGCTATGTCTCAACCGAACAGCGCTAAAAGCGCGGGCGTAACTCTCCTGACGGCAGCTGTGGCTGCCGTTACCGCCGGGCTGTGCTGCATCGGCCCGCTGCTGTACCTGCTGTTCGGCATCTCGGCGGCGGGGTTTGCCGGGCTGGCGAAGCTGGAGTTTCTGCGCATCCCGATGATCGTCATTTCTCTCGGGCTTCTCGCGCGCGGCTTCTGGCGGCTCTATATTTCGAAAAGATTGTGGTGTACCGGCCGGCTGACCCTGGGCCAGATGCGTTTGCTGTACTGGCTGGCGCTGCCGTTTATGCTGCTGATCCTGTTCTACCCGACGGTGGTCGGCTGGTTTTATGAGGTATTTGAATGAAAAGACTCGCGCTCGCCGCTTGCCTGATGCTGCCCCTGTGGGCGCAGGCAGAGAATGAAAAAGTGGTGCTGGATGTGGAAAACATGACCTGTTCGCTGTGCGTGATCTCGGTGAATCAGGCGCTACGGGAAACCGACGGGGTGATTAAAGCCAAATCGTCCCTGAAAACCCGCCAGACTGAAGTGATCGTCCCGGAGGGGTTTCCTACCGAGACGCTGCTGAAGGCGGTGGCGAAAACCGGTTATACCGCCACGGTGAATCACACGGAAGCGCAACAGTAACCGGGGCATCCCGGTTATTCGCCGACGTGCTTAATAATGGACTGTTTTACCCGCTGGATTTGCAGAAACATCATCAGCTGATGGTCATTTTTTAGCTGGAATTTGCGCATCAGCGAATGTTTATGAGCAAACACCGATTTGCTGTTGAGCGCCAGTTTTCCGGCAATATGCCTGACCGAGCACCCCTCGATAAATGAAGCGGCGACCCGTTTTTGTTGCGACGTCATGGTGCGGTGCTTGCAGCCGTAACAGTGCGGCTTGCGCGTTTTCTCCGCATCGGTCTGCAGCTTTTCCCACGCCTGTTTTAGGGTTCGACGAATGTTTTCCGTCCCGGCTTTGCGGCTGATGATTATCCGGTCGTTGGCACAGAGCGGCAGAGGATAGTGATCCGCCCTGTCGTTGTCGTCTACCAGTCCAATCATCAGGCTGGGTTTGCGGTAATAGAGTGCGGGATAACATAAAAAGGCCTCACCGGGACGTAATGACTGAATAATAATATCTGCTGTTTCTACCGTGGATTTATTGATTTCTCTGGAATAGCAGGGCGTATAGCCCTGATGGCAAAAAATGTCATTCAGTAAGTGCGTTAAGCCGGAATAAAACAGGGCATCATTTTCATTAATGATGATATGCATAATATATAATCCTTTAAATGCAGTAAGATGATTTGAACAGTTATGTCATTGCCAGGTAAGGGTAATGACAACAACGCTATTCACTGTGCCGGGGGTGACTTTTCCATATTTACTGAAAGCCCGGGCGAGAAAATAAAACGTTGCCTGGCGATTAATAATATCTCCCGTCAGGGTTTTATTATTTCCCAACGGGCCGCCCTGCATATTCAATAACTGTACGGCGACGTTTTTTGCCGTCCCGCTGTTTTTATAGGAATCTTCGGGTTGGTTATCATCGGCAGGGCCATTGAATTGCAGAGTGGTTTTCACTGTTCCGGCGGGGCAGTTGATGACGCTGAAATTAAACATCACAAACGGCGAACCCGAGCCTGCCGTATACATAGACGAGGCGCGTATGCCCTGTGGGCCAAACAGATCGACCACCTGTTCAACGCTGGCGCTGTCAACCTGACAGGGTGCGGCAACCACCTTGCCGTTAACATACAGCGTAACGGGATCGGCAGCCTGTATCCCACCGGTAATAAACATTAGCGCCAGGGCAAAGAGCCCATATATCCGTTTAATCATCGGCTTTGCTCTCTATTGATAGGTAATTTCCAGCGTCGCCGTGGCGCTGGCGTCGCCCGCTTTGACCACCGGCTTGGTCTGGTAATAGCGGGCAACCAGTGGGAACGTCTCCTGGCCGCCTGGCGACTGTTTTAAAACCATCCGGTTATTCAGCCGTAGCGCGCTGCCGTTATATAAAAACTGCACGCCCACGCCGTCAGCCACGTAAGGGCGGCCCTGGCCGCTTATTGCCAGCACGCTGTCATCTGAAGTAGCGTCCGGATTCTGCATGCCTTTTAATTCAATATTGATATTGGCCCCAGGGTCGCAATTCAGACCAATATTCTGGGTATCGGAACGATCGGGAATAAAGCCGGCCTGTGTGCCGAACTCCTGGGCGCTTAGCGTGCCGAGATTAAAATTGACCGACTGAGTGGTTAGGGAACAGCTCAGAACATTTATAGTGGTTTCGCTATCCAGCGAGAGATCGAGAAAGGTTTGCGAATTATCGCCGAACCAGCCATAAACAATCTGGCCTGCCGCTAATTTACCGGGCGTGATTTTGCCGGTTTTATACAGCACCACGCTATATTCATTCGGCCAGGTATAGCGTATGACCCCGGGAGCGGAAGAGGTGATCGACCACCACTGGGGAACGTTGACGACCTGAATCCCGACGCCGCTCAGATTGGTGTTATAGACCCCGGGCATTGATGACGGGGTTGCTGATAAATAGGTGATATTTGCCCGCGCTTCGCAATATTGCCGGTCAGTTGGTGAATATGCAGAAACCACGGCGTTGCCGGGCGTGCTGAACCGGCCTATTTCACTGTTGGTTGGCGCATCGCGCTGTACGTTGATGGTCCCCAGCGACACGGTCTGGATAATCGCCTGCTGGACGGTACAGTCCGCCGACGCGTTAAACGCGCCAGCGCCAGTCACCAGCAGAAACAGATAATGAATAATGCGCATTACTTTTTTACTCTCCGGTATCACTGTTAACGGCAAACTGACTGAAGCTGAATGACAGGCGCGGTTCCGGGGGCGGTGGGCAGCGTAAAATCCGCCGTGCAGTGCTGTTGATCGTCGCTTCCCCACACCACCTCCAGCGTTCCCGCCTGCGGCATGCCGGTCAGATACACCTGGCCGTCATCGCCGACAATCGCGCTCGGCCCGTTGCGGCCCTGCAGCGTCGCCATTGCGCCGAACGGCACCGTCTGCCGCCCGCTACGCACCAGCGTCAACAGAAGACGTTTCCCGACGCTGGTGATGTAATCCGCCCGCACTACCGCACCCCGGGTAGGGATGACCGTCTGGCTGGTTAACGCCAGCTCCACATCGTCCGGCAGTGAGGCGGTATTAAGCCCGATATCGTTTTTATGAAAGGGGGTCACGTTGCTGGTGATGCCGTAGCCGCGAAAGTCTGTTTTTACGCTGCGCTGGTTGTTAACGCCTGCGCCCGCTGCGCCAGGGGCTTTAATCAATACGTTAGTTTCGCCCAGCGGCTGGGAGAACGTCACGCCGTCGGCATGAGCAATGATGCCGCCCGCCAGGCCGTAGCTCAGACGCTGGCTGTTGCGGTCATAGCCGTAGCCCGCCGTGACTTGCCCGTAGGTGCCTTTGTAGTCGCCGTTGGCGCTGCCGGTATAGCCCACGCCATCGCTGCCGTAGCCCTGCTGGACGCTCCAGTTGAGCGTGTTGCCCGCCAGCGCCATGCCGTTTAGCCCCAGGCCGTGGGTGGTGCCATTATTCCGGCTGCTGTTGAGGTTATAGTTGGCCCAGCTGTTCGCCATCCATCGATCCAGCGGCACGCTGACATTAATGGCAATCTGCCGATCGGTAGCGGACGAGCTGGCTCCCGGGTTGTTTTTACTCAGCGTCCAGGTGAGCCCGTAGCTGATCCCCTGCCAGGCATTGTTGTAGCTGGCGCTCAGCGACCGCATGCTGCCAGGCGAATTCCAGTAATCCTCCTGAACTGCGCTGGCCATAAGCGAACCCAACCGCCCGCCTAATGTCTGGCTGACCGTCAACTCCATACGGTTGCGGCGACGATTATTGAGCGCCGCGCTGTCGCCCCACGAGTCCAGCACTTCCTGCATGCCGTAATAGCCGTTTGTGGAGTAGCGATACCCGGCAATGGCGAAATGGGTGCCGGTCTGCACGATATTTTTACTGTAACGAATGCGCCAGGATTGCCCCTGCGTCTGCGCTTGCCCTTTCGGTTGTGACGCGGCCTGCGTCACATCGCCAGACAGCGCGCCGATTTCGCCAAGGTTTTTACCCACGCCAACGGCATATGACTGGTATTTCGCGGATTGCTGGGTGCCGCCATACAGGGTAAATCCCCATGGCAGACCATAAATCGCGCTGGCTTGCCCGAAAGGCGTGTTTTCGACGCTGCCGTCATAAGAACGGTATTGCCCGCCGGTCAGGGCGTACTTCAGCCGCCCTTCGCGTTGCAGCACCGGCAGTGAGGCAAAGGGGACGGTGTAATTCTGCTCGCTGCCGTCGGCTTCTTTAATGGTGACGTTGAGATTGCCTGCGCCGCCGGTGGAATACATATCGGTAATTTCAAACGCGCCCGCCGCGACGTAACTCTGATAAATCACGTAGCCATTCTGGCGGATCACCACCTGGGCATTGGTTCGCGCGATGCCGCGCACTACCGGGGCATAGCCTTTCAGCGAGTCGGGAAGCATTTCGTCATCGGATGCCAGCTGGCCGCCGCGAAACGGCATGCTGTCAAACACATCGGAAGGGGCCGAGCTGTCCCCCAGAATGAGCTGCGATTTCAGCGGCGCAATGCTGCGTTGCGCATAGCTGTAGACGTTATCCCATTGATTGCCGCTCTGGTTATCGCGCCGCCAGGTGGTGTAATTACGTAGCCGCCAGGGGCCGATATTGATACCCGGTCTGAGGTTTACATACTGACTGTCGCTGCTGCCGTGCGATCGGTTATTCGCGCCATTCATACTGTAATTCAGCAGGGCTGCGGTAATGCCCTCATCCCATAATTCCGGCGCGACATAGCCGCGGGCATGCTGCGCCAGCGCGGCCTGAGGAATACTCAAATCGAGTTTCTGGTGGGAAAACACAAACTCGCTGCTGGCCTGAGGGATAACGTTTAGCGTTGCGCACTCATCGGCGTGCGCCATATCCGGGAATAGTGTGGTTTTCACACCATAGCTTTCCAGTAGCCCGGCAGACAGGCAGGGGACGAGGCGTTGCGCATCGTCGGTTTTCAAGCGCACGTCCCGGCTATCGACTTTCTGCCCATTCAGAATGATATCGACGTAATAGGTGCCGGCAAGCTGGCCGCCGGATTCAAACGCGGTTAAATCGGCACCTTTCAATGCCGGATTGTCTATTTCCAACAGTTCAGGATTAAAATAATCGCGCCCGAAAGCCTCACTGAACCAGGATGCAATGCCAATAGCCAAACCCATTATCAGGTGACGACGAATGTCATAAATTGTTGATACTTTCATCCGCGTATTACCCGATGAGCGTTTCTTGATTACCGCAGGCTGGCGCTATGCGAATCGCCAATACCGCCATAGTCATTGATGATTTTAAAATTCACTGCCGTTGAATTGACGCCCGGCGGTAAGGCAAAGCGCGCGGACGACTGGGGTGCGACAAAAGTTGCATCCTCAACGCGTTTACCGCCCACGGCGATTTCATTGAAGTTAATGTAATAAGGCGTAGGGTTATTGACCTGAATACTGTTGCCCGCCCGCGACCATTGCAGTTTTGCCGCCTGATCTTCGGGCGTACTGGTCAGAGATTCAGGACGATAAATTAATTTTATTCGCGTCTTAACGGCAATCTGGATGGTGTTATCCCGCTTTGCCACCGAGGGAATGGATTTAATATTCAGCCAGAACAGCGACTCTTTATTTTCGGCTAACTGACCGGCTCTGATAATTCGCATTTCATTCTGCTGCCCGGCATCCAGTCGATACAGCGGCGGCGTAATAATAAACGGCGCTTTGGCCGCATCGGGCATTGGCGCGTCAATCCACGATTGAATCAGGTAAGCCAGCTTGTCGGGATTATTTACGCTCAGGGGAACCTCTTTTTTATTCCCCTGATAAACCACTCGTGTACCGCCAATAATTACCCCTGCCTGTGCGCCGGAGACAGCAGCGCTCATTAGCAATATCGCCGCTAATGCGCGTGATAACATCTTCATTAGATACCTCATACCGGGGCCGGATACCGGCCCCATAACACCATTACGCAATAAATCAGTTGTAGTTAACGGTGAAGTTAGCAACGGAATGCGCCGTACCGGCCATCACGCCAGATTGCGTGGCGCGGTAAGCGGCGTAGAACTCCAGGTTATTATCCCAGTTGCTGCTCAACACGTAGCTATAGCCATTGGTCTGGTTTAAACCCAGCGGGGCTCTGTCTGCCGTCATCAGCTTAATCGCCACACCGGAGGCGCTGCCCGGCCCGGAATTAATCGCCAGCAGGGAACTGTCGGAAAGATCG
Organism: Atlantibacter subterraneus; assembly: GCF_007570865.1. Taxonomy (GTDB): domain Bacteria; phylum Pseudomonadota; class Gammaproteobacteria; order Enterobacterales; family Enterobacteriaceae; genus Atlantibacter; species Atlantibacter subterraneus. Next base: position 214,723 of record NZ_VLPS01000010.1, read on the forward strand.
TTTGCACCATCAAATTTCACCTGCGCCGCATTCACGCTGGCCGGACAGTTAATTAAGCGGATGACAAATTTCGTCGCCGCTGCTTCATCGCCCGCGTTAATAAACGACGTCTTTGCCACCCGGCCTAAATCGACGGTCATGGTATTATTAGCGCCGATATCGACAGTACAGGCCTGATCGAGGATCTCACCCATAAAATTAATCGTTCCATCTGCCGCATTAACAGTAGATATACCCAGTGTCGCTGCTGCGGCAAACGTTATAACCAGTAGATTTTTCATAATATTATGTCCTTGTAATAGATGCTTCTTATGTTAAAAACGAGCCGCCGGATTGAATCGGTTATTCGTGATATATAGTCAATGCTGACATTAAATAATTAATTCAGGCTGCATGAAGAATTGGTTAGCCTGAGAAGGCAGTTGCAGGAAATAGCCTGGCTCGCTGCAGTATATGATGGCTCGTTTTTATTCATCCAGATTTTGTATTAAAAGCATTCATCATCTCAAGTGATGTTTTGGTGTAATTTTACACTAATTCATTCATTCACTAATTAGAGGGTGGTGATTCATAATTGATCCATCGCAATTTGATATTACATGTTGAACTGGAGGCGGTATCGCAATGCCTGAGACTAAAAATACAGTGCAAACAAATATGTATGAAGCGCTGGCGCATAAACCTGTTCAGCATATCGACACGTTAATTCACTGCCTTGCTCCATATTCAAACTCTTTTAAAACAAGTGCTAAACAAATTATTAACTACGAGAGCGGCGAGTCGCGGCAATGCTATCTATTGCTGGAAGGCACGGTTGCGCTATTTCGCAGTCGCGATAGTTTTATGTTGAATTCGGAATCGGCCCCCTATGTCTTTGGATTAAGTAACCAACATGCCGACGCGAATTATCTGCATATGCGGACGCTGGAGGATTCTCTTATTGCCAGCATTCCGCTCCATGAAGCAAACCGTATTATCGCTGAACATAATCTGTGGAAAAGTCTTGCTAAGGTGCTGATTTATACCGCAGGGCGGATATATGAGCATTGCACGCGTATTTATGCGCCATCGTCTTACGATATTATCCGATCCCAGCTGTATGAGTTGATGGATGAATCTGTGGAAATAAGACTGCACACCACCGCGGCGAACTATATTCAGGCGCGCACTTTTCTTTCGCGCAGCAGCATTATGAAAATCCTCGCCGATCTCCGCAAAGGGGGGTATATCACCACCCGGCGCGGCGTACTAACAGATATTCCGCAGCGCATACCGCTGAAATACTAAATTTTTTCTGCCGCGCCAGGTAACTGAGCGTAATTATGCTTATGCTAAAACTATCTACATAATTTGTTTGCGAATAAGCGCGATGAACAGCGATGACTCTGTTTCCCTGATGAAATTACCCTCTCCCTGGGCGGGGCAGTTGCTTAATGGCTTGACCCGCGAAGAAGATTACAAAACCTGGCCGAAAGGGAGCAAATTATCGTTTCAAATTAATGGCGAGCCGGTGTGCCACTTTGTTCGGTCTGGTGTAATGACGCTGGAGCGGTTCGATGACGCGTTATTAATGGGCACCGTTACCGCGCCGCTGGCGTTGGGATGGATGTCCGCTACATCTTCACGCATGATTTTGCGGTCGAAAGGGCCCTGTGAAATCGCCACGATACCTTTTGAACAGGTGATGGCGCTGGTTGAGCAAAAACAGCTGTGGGATCTGGTGGCAAAGCATATGCTGCATATCACCAATAAGCTGTTTATCTATAACGAGATCCTGACGGCACCCACCACCTATGACCTGATCTGCTATCAACTCATCAGCCTGTTACAGGAACCTGAATCCACCCGCAGCAGTACGGCAGCCTATCAATACATCCTCGATCGCACCCGACTTTCACGCAGCAGTGTGATGAAGATGTTGGCGGAACTGAAAAAGGGCGGGTACATCCAGCTTGAGCAGGGGAAACTGGTGGCGATCCATTATCTGCCGCCCGGATTTTAAGCTCCATAGCGCCGACCGCGCTCTCGATCGGACTGGTGTGACGTCGCGCAGCTCCTGACATTTCCTTCCTGGCTTTGCGCCTTAATCTTTGAAGCCGGACAAAGCAACGCCCTGATGGCGGGTAATAAAATAGCCGCGCTATGGAAATCGCTCAGGAGTAAATTATGTGTACCACATGCGGTTGCGCCGAAGGCAACCTGTATATCGAAGGGGATGAGCGCAACCCGCACTCCGCCTTTCGCAGCGCGCCCTTTGCCCCTGCGGCCCGCCCGGCGCTGCACATCAGCGCCGTCCGTACTCAGGATTTCAGCCCGGCCGAAAGCGCGCAGGGCGACTTACACTACGGCCACGGCGAGGCCGGTACCCACGCCCCGGGCATGAGCCAGCGCCGGATGGTGGAAATCGAAACCGATGTGCTGGACAAAAATAACCGGCTGGCTGGCCGCAACCGCGCCCGCTTCGCCGCCCGCGGGCAGCTGGTATTAAATCTGGTCTCCAGCCCCGGCTCCGGGAAAACCACGTTACTGACCGAAACCCTGAAACGCCTGCACGGCACGGTGACCTGCGCCGTTATTGAAGGCGACCAGCAGACGGTGAACGACGCCGAGCGTATCCGCGCCACCGGCACGCCGGCAATCCAGGTGAATACCGGTAAAGGCTGCCATCTGGATGCGCAGATGATTGCCGATGCCATGCAGCGTCTGCCGCTGGACGATGGCGGCATCCTGTTTATCGAAAACGTCGGTAACCTGGTGTGCCCGGCCAGCTTTGACCTCGGCGAGCGCCATAAGGTGGCGGTGCTGTCGGTCACCGAAGGCGAGGACAAGCCGCTCAAGTATCCGCACATGTTCGCCGCCGCCTCGCTGATGCTGCTGAACAAGGTCGACCTGCTTGCGTACCTGAACTTTGACATGGAGGCCTGCCTGGCCGCCGCCCGCGCGGTCAATCCGGGTATTGAAATCATACTGGTTTCCGCCACCACCGGTGAGGGGATGGACGCCTGGCTTGCCTGGCTGGAGGCGCAGCGATGATGCGTTATGTTGACGAGTACCATGGAAGTGACCGGGCGCTGCAAACCTGCCCGCTGCCCGCTGTTCGGCGAGCACTGCAACCCGCAGAACGCCTTTGGCGCGCTGATGGTCTCATCCGAAGGGGCCTGCGCGGCCTGGTACCAGTACCGTTCCACGGAGTGTGAAGCATGAAAACCATCACCCTTGCCCAC
>NZ_VLPS01000011.1 GCF_007570865.1 Atlantibacter subterraneus
CCCACACAGATTGTCTGATAAATTGTTAAAGAGCAGTGCCGCTTCGCTTTTTCTCAGCGGCGCGGGGTGCGTATATTACGACTTCCCGCTTCAGAGTCAAGCGTTAATTTTCGCTTTTCCCTGCCGAACTCCCCGGAGGGACTTCGCTGACCGGCCGGCTTATTTGCCGTTGTTCCGTGTCAGTGGTGGCGCATTATAGGGACTTCTCTGACGGTGACAAGCCCTGTTTTCAAAAAATAAATCAACCGTCTCTTTTTTGCCCAAATTGCCTTTAAAGTGGCAGTTTTTCGAGCTTTGCGAAGCCGTATCGTTGCAGAACGGGTAATAATTGCGCAGTTTCCGGGCTGAGCGCCATGCAGTACGCCACATTTTCATCGCAAGATTTTGCATCAGGCGCTTCATGCTCAAGCAACCAGACGGTTCGTCTGGCTATCGCCGCGCCGGAATCCACCAGCCGGGTGCCATCCGGCAGTACGCTGAGCAGCTCATCCTGCAATAAAGGGAAATGGGTGCAACCCAGCACAACCGTATCCGGCGGCTCCGGCATCCGCAGCCAGGGCTTCAGGATGCGACGCAGCTCGTCGAGGGAGACCGGCTCACCATGCAGCTTCGCCTCAGCCAGTTCCACCAGCTCCGCCGATCCCAGCATTTCAATCCGGCATTCGTTAGCAAAGCGGGAAATCAGTTCGTGAGTATAAGGACGGCGCACCGTCGCGCGGGTCGCCAGTAGCCCCACCACGCCGTTCGCCGTTAAGCGCGCAGCGGGTTTAATCGCGGGAACCACGCCCACGACCGGGAACGCGAATTTTTCGCGCAGGGCCGGAAGGGAAACCGTACTGGCGGTATTGCAGGCAATAATGGCAATCGCCAGGGGATAACGCTGCTGAACCGCAGTGACGATGTCTACCACGCGCTCAACGATAAATTCTTCGGTCTTTTCACCGTACGGGAACGCGACATTATCGAACGCGTAGATGTAATGTAGATCCGGCAGCAGTTGCCGGATCTCATCATAGACAGACAGCCCACCGACACCGGAGTCAAAGACCAGTACGGTGGGACGCGCATCAGAAGGTGTAGCTGCCTGACAAGGTGTATTCTCGTCCAGCAGTTTGGTAGCCATAAGCCGTCTCGTAATCTTTATCCAACAGATTACCTATTTTACCACGAACTGTGAGGTGAGACGTTACCGGATATGATGCGGAAATATCGACAGTGCTGTAGCTCGGTAATACCCGCTGCTCAGGATTATATCTTGACGAGCGGTTATCATAGCGGCGGCCAAAGTACTGCCATGCGATATCCATATCCACATCAAACATCGTCCAGTCGAGCTGATACTTTGCCTGGCGTTTAGCGCGGCGCGGCAGCACTTCATCGGTTTCATCGTCACGCGGGTCGATGTACTGCAACGTTACGCGATGAGAGAAGATGCCGGTATCCACATTACCCGTCCACTCCACGCCCTTAATAGTGGCGGAGTTGATGTTGTAATACGCCGTCTGGCTGTAAGTCACCAGATTATCGATCTCATAGCGATACGCGGAGAGACGCCAGTCCACCGGGCCGGTCAGGCCTTCAAGCCCGGCTTCCCACTGTTTCGACTCTTCCGGTTTGAGATTCGGGTTAGAGGCGATACCGAAACGCTCTGCGCCGTACTGCTGCCCCAGAGACGGTGCCAGGAAGCCGGTGCCGTAAGAAACGGTCACGCGATAGTCATCGACAAACTCCCAGCCCGCGGCAGTCTGCCAGGTTCCGTGCCAGCCGAATTCGTCATCATGGTCTTCACGGCCAGACGCTTCCAGGGTCACATCGCCAAACTGCTGCTGACCGGTGAGATACAGGCCGGTGTTTTCACGTTTATACACGTCGCGCGCGTAGTTATCTGAGGAGGTCAGACGCTCCTGCTTCCAGTCAACGCCTGCGCTCACCGAGCCGTGGCCGACCACCACGTTATTGCCCCACTGGATATAACGCTGTTCCATATCGTCCAGCGTGGTGCCGTCGTTATAGCGGCCATAAATGCTGCTGTAGTTGTAATCTTTACTCTTCTGATAATTGGCGATCAGCTGAGAAGAATAGATGCCGGAGTTAAAGCGCAGGCCGGTATCCCAGTTCTGGCTATACAGCTGGCGTTCATCGCCGCCCGCGTCGTAGCCGTAGTTACCCTGATCGTAATCGACGTTATTGGTAAAGCTGTAGCCGCGGAAGAAGCCGTCAAAATTATCATTGAATTTATGTTGCAGGCTGCCCCAGAAGGTTTTGTTGCGATAGCCGTCGCGATCGTCGTCACGCGCCCAGGAAGAGTCCGGCTGAACGTTGAATCCTTTGGTGCTGGTATAGGCACCTGCAACCGTCGCCACCGTATCGCCAAAACGCTGATGCAACGCGCCGTCATAGGTCTGATAGCTGTTAGAACCCACGCTGGCGTTAATCTGCGATTTCTCATCCCCGGTTTGGGTAATGATGTTTACCACGCCGCCAATCGCGCCGGAGCCATACACCGCCGAACGTGGGCCGCGGATAAACTCGATACGCTGCACTAAGGAAAGCGGAAGTTGATTCAGTTCGGGATCGTTAGAAATACCGGAACGCGCCACCGGCACGCCGTCGATCAGCATCAGCAGCTGTTTGGCTTCGGTACCACGCACGTACACGGAGGCGGACTGACCCATTCCGCCGTTCTGCGCGATATCCACGCCAGGGAGACGGCGCAGCACATCCACCACCGTGCGCGCCTGCCATTTGTCGATCTCTGCGCGAGTCACCACGTCGGTGGGAGCAAGTACGGTATTGACGGGCTGTTGGAAACGGTTGGCGGTCACCACCATGGTGTCGGCACTGCTTTGCGCCCAGACGGAAAACGCCGTAACGGAAAGGCCCGTCAGCAGCGCGAGTTTTTTTATCATCATTATATAAAGCATCCAGCTAATAAAAGGATGCCGCACTCACGACCGATAGCACGCGATGATCGTGAAAATTGCGACGTATTCCGGCAGGTCTTCGGGCTTGGAGGCGTTTACTGGACGAAGACTTCCCACTTTATTAAGCAGTGTCTGCACGAATGCGTTCGTCCCACCTGTCTTTACCGCTGCGCGTCAGCTCCAGATTTTCACTGGATTCCCATTTTTATCTTTTCGAACCGGAACGCGAATGCTACCTGCATCGCCATATGGATGTCCAGACTTCCATGCGTAAACAGCCATACAAGGCTGGACATCACGGCTGCAATCCCTACAATCCCCTGCGTAAATTTTTATCACCAGGAACGCATGATGACGCCAGAGCACCTCCCCACCGAACAGTACGACGCGCAGCTGGCCGAGAAGGTAGTCCGTCTGCAGGAAATGATGACGCCTTTTAACGCCCCTGCGCCGGAGGTGTTCCGCTCGCCGCTCAGCCATTACCGGATGCGCGCCGAGTTCCGTATCTGGCACGATGGCGACGACCTGTATCACATCATTTTCGATCAGCAGACTAAACAGCGAATCCGGGTAGATAGCTTCCCTGCCGCCAGCGAGCTGATTAACGCCCTGATGAGCGCGATGATTGACGGCGTGCGCAATAATCCGGTGCTGCGCCATAAGCTGTTCCAGATTGACTATCTCTCCACGCAAAGCGATCAAGCCGTGGTGTCGCTGCTGTATCACAAGAAGCTCGATGAAGAATGGCAGGCGCAGGCCACCGAGCTGCGTGATGCGCTGCTCGCTAAAAATCTCAATGTGCATCTGATTGGCCGCGCGACTAAAACCAAGATCGCACTCGACCAGGATTTCATCGACGAGCGCCTGGTGGTGGACGGCAAAGAGATGATTTACCGCCAGGTAGAGAACAGCTTTACCCAGCCGAATGCCGCCATGAACGTGCAGATGCTGGAGTGGGCGCTGGACGTTACCCGTGGCTCACAGGGCGATTTGCTGGAGCTGTACTGCGGCAACGGTAACTTTTCGCTGGCGCTGGCGCGCAATTTCCGCCGCGTGCTGGCCACGGAAATCGCCAAGCCGTCGGTAGCTGCCGCGCAGTACAACATTGCCGCCAATCATATCGACAACGTGCAAATTATCCGCATGGCGGCGGAAGAGTTTACTCAGGCGATGAACGGCGTGCGTGAATTCAACCGCTTGCAGGGGATCGACTTAAAAAGCTACCAGTGTGAAACGATCTTCGTCGATCCGCCGCGCAGCGGGCTGGATGACGAGACGGTGAAGATGGTGCAGGCGTACCCGCGTATTCTGTACATTTCCTGCAATCCGCAGACGCTGTGCCAGAACCTGGAAACCCTGTCGCAAACCCACAACGTGGAGCGGCTGGCGCTGTTCGATCAGTTCCCTTACACCCACCATATGGAATGCGGCGTACTGCTCAGCGCGAAAAGCCGCTAAAAAGACAAAACCCCAAAACGTGTTTTTGGGGTTTTTTGCATCTGGCCGGATTATTCAGTGACGTGGTTCGGGCGATTACGCAGGCGGTAACCAATCCAGAACAGCAGCGCCACCGCCAGCACGGACGGCAGAAAGTTGGAGCCGATGGCCGGGTATTCCGCACGCACCACCGCGCTGTAAACCAGCACGCCCAGAATGAAGCAACCAGCGGCAAGGCTCGGCAGGCCCACCGGCATGGTGCGATCCTGGTAACGCTGATGCAGGCAATACACCGTCAGAACCAGTGCGATAATCGGGAAGACAGAAAACGGCACTACGGAGCTGAACAGCGCCGCGAATGTGCCATTAACAGAGAGGCCGGCGATTAATGCCAGCAGTAAGGTGCCTTTTTCTTGATATGACGGTTTCATTGCTCGTCCTTCACTAGTCGGAATGTTGCGCTAACTTTTCTTGTTCGCGGCGATACCAGTAATACGCGCCTTTGGAGATCATCCGCAGTTGCAATACCAGCCGCTCTTCGAGTTGACGACGCTGCTCGGGGCCAACGTCGAGGGCTTCCGCGCCGGCGCTGAACACGATGGTGACCATCGCTTCGGCCTGCGCTTCAGTAAAACTTCGCGGCATGTGACTTTCGAGTTCCAGATAGTCGGCAAGTTCCGCAATAAAATGCTGGATTTCCCGGGCCACCGCGGCACGAAACGCCGCCGAAGTACCGGAGCGCTCGCGCAGCAATAAGCGAAACGCGTTAGGGTTGTTGCCGATAAACTCCATGAACGTGGACACAGAGGTGCGGATCACGCTGCCGCCTTTGGCGATGCGCTGGCGCGCCTGGCGCATCAGCTGGCGCAGCATCAAACCGCTTTCATCCACCATGGTCAGCCCCAGTTCATCCACATCTCTGAAATGCCGATAAAAGGAGGTGGGCGCAATACCCGCCTCACGGGCGACTTCACGCAGGCTCAGACTGGCAAAACTTCTTTCAGCGCTCAGTTGGCTGAACGCCGCTTCTACGAGCGACCGCCGGGTACGTTCTTTCTGTTGCGCTCTTACACCCATCACGTTGCCTGAATCCTTCCTGTCGAATGGCACACTGCCAGCCAATAAAATTACCGGGTTTATACTGGATTGTGAATGACTGTTTACGCGAGCTGTCTCGCGTTCCTCAGGAAAAAGCACAGTAACAATTGGGTTATCGTCCCGATAATGTTACCATTCTGTTGTTTTTATGTATAAGAACAGGTCTGCCTTACCATGCCACACACCTACGATTATGACGCAATAGTGATTGGTTCCGGCCCCGGCGGCGAAGGCGCTGCTATGGGACTGGTTAAGCAAGGAGCACGGGTCGCGGTCATTGAGCGCTACCACAACGTCGGCGGCGGTTGTACCCACTGGGGCACCATCCCGTCGAAAGCACTCCGTCATGCCGTCAGCCGCATTATTGAATTTAACCAAAACCCGCTTTACAGCGATCACACCCGATTACTCCGTTCATCCTTTGCCGATATCCTTAACCACGCCGACAGCGTGATTAACCAGCAAACCCGCATGCGACAAGGCTTTTACGAGCGCAACCGCTGCGAGATTTTGCAGGGTGACGCCCATTTTGTGGATGAACACACCCTCGCGCTGGTATGCCATGACGGCACGGTGGAGAACCTGACCGCCGCGCAGTTCGTCATTGCCTGCGGGTCGCGCCCGTATCACCCGGAAGATGTCGATTTCACCCATCCGCGCGTCTACGACAGCGACTCGATCCTCAGCCTGCACCACGAACCTCGCCACGTGATTATTTATGGCGCAGGGGTGATCGGCTGCGAATACGCGTCGATTTTCCGCGGGATGAACGTCAAGGTCGATCTGATTAACACCCGCGACCGGCTGCTGGCGTTCCTCGATCAGGAGATGTCCGATTCGCTCTCCTATCACTTCTGGAACAGCGGCGTGGTGATTCGCCACAACGAAGAGTACGAGCGCATCGAAGGGCTGGACGACGGGGTGATCATGCACCTGAAGTCCGGTAAAAAAGTCAAAGCCGACTGCCTGCTGTATGCCAACGGACGCACCGGGAATACCGATTCGCTGGCGCTGGGTAACATCGGTCTTGAAGCCGACGGGCGCGGGCTGTTGAAGGTCAACAGCATGTACCAGACCGCACTGCCGCACGTGTATGCCGTGGGCGATGTGATCGGTTACCCGAGCCTGGCATCAGCCGCTTACGATCAGGGCCGCATCGCGGCGCAGGCGATGATCAAAGGCGAAGCCAGCGCGCATCTGGTGGAAGATATCCCGACCGGTATTTACACCATCCCGGAGATCAGCTCAGTGGGTAAAACCGAGCAGCAGCTCACCGCGATGAAAGTACCGTATGAAGTGGGCCGGGCGCAGTTTAAGCACCTGGCGCGGGCGCAAATCGTTGGGATGAACGTGGGCACGCTGAAGATCCTCTTCCATCGCGAGACGAAAGAAATTTTGGGTATTCACTGTTTTGGCGAGCGCGCGGCCGAAATTATTCACATCGGCCAGGCGATAATGGAGCAAAAAGGTGGCGGCAACACCATCGAATACTTCGTTAACACCACCTTTAACTACCCGACCATGGCGGAAGCCTATCGGGTAGCGGCACTGAACGGCTTAAACCGCCTGTTTTAACGCCGGGTCGAAATGGCCATCCATTTTTGAGCGGATGGCCTCCGCCAGCTGTTCGTAGCGGTTACGCAACGGCGAGCCTGGACGGTAAACCAGACCCACGGTGCGACGCGGCTCCGGCTTAAAGCATTGCAGATACACCACGCCGTCGCGGCGGCGCTCGTTGGGCACCGCCAGCGCGGGCAGTAAGGTGATCCCGCTGCCCGCCGCAACCATGTTACGCAGCGTTTCCAGGCTGGTTGCCCGGAAGTGGGTATCTTCATCCGCGCCTGCTTCAAAGCAGAAGCCCATCGCCTGGTCGCGCAGGCAGTGGCCGTCTTCCAGCATCAGCAGCTTTTCACCCGCCAGTTCGGACATCGGCACGCGTTCGCGCCCCGCCCACGGATGATCTTCATAGACCGCCAGCAGCATCGGCTCATCAAACAGCGGCACCTCGATAAAGGCTTCGCTCTCTTTCACCAGCGCCAGGATCGCACAGTCGAGCTTGCCGCTATCCAGCTGCGCCAGCAGCTGATGGGTCTGCGCTTCATGCAGGTACATTTCGAGTTTCGGGAAAGTCTGGTGCAACATCGGAATGATGTGCGGCAGCAAGTACGGGCCTACGGTCGGGATTAAGCCAATATGCAGCGGGCCGGACATCGCCTCGCCCTGTTGGCTGGCCATTTCCTTTAGCACTTTGACTTCGCGTAATACGGTGCGCGCCTGATCCACCAGCAGCAAGCCAGCCTGAGTAAACAGGACTTTTCGGCTGGTGCGCTCAAGCAACATCACACCCAGTTCGTCCTCCAGCTTGCGGATTTGTCCGCTTAAGGTCGGCTGGCTGACATGGCACGCATCGGCGGCACGTCGAAAGTGACGGTGCTCGGCCAGTGCGACCAGGTATTCAAGATCACGAATATTCATTAATCATCCTCCGCCGCCACGATAGCCCATGGCGATAGATAGAATAGCAACCAACGATTATCCCTATCAAGCGAAATGACAAATAATAGCCAACAACGAAGCGACACTGCCTTACCCCGCAATGTGAGCTGAAAAACCCTCAACGGAATAACTAAAGCCAACGTAAATTTTTAGCGGACTTGATGTCCGCTTTTTTTTTGCAAAAAAAAGCCTGGCACCACGCCAGGCCGAGTGGAGCAAAATACGATTACGCTAAACGCGCTTTCGCTTCGCTAATTGCGGTTGCGACCTGCTGCGGCGATACGCCGCCTTTTGCCGAGCGCTTATCAAGACAAGATTGCAGCGACAGGATCGGATACACATCGTCGCCAATCACGGTACTAAATTTCTGTAAATCGGCCAGCGGCAGGGCTTCCAGCGCTTTGCCCTGGCGAATGGCTTCTACCACGGTTTCACCCACGATATGGTGCGCTTCGCGGAACGGTACGCCTTTGGCGACCAGGTAATCGGCCAGTTCGGTGGCGTTGGCGTAGCCCTGCTCTGCTGCTTCCTGACAACGCGGGCGTTTCACCTGAATGCCGTCCAGCACCAGGGTTGCCATCTGCAGGCAGTCAAACCAGGTGTCGAGCGCATCAAACAGCCCTTCTTTGTCTTCCTGCATATCTTTGTTGTAGGCCAGCGGCAAGCCTTTCAGGGTCATCATCATGCCGGTTAACGCGCCCTGCACGCGGCCACATTTGCCGCGAATCAGCTCCAGCGCATCCGGGTTTTTCTTCTGCGGCATCAGGGATGAACCCGAAGTCACGCGATCCGACAGCTCAACAAACGCCGCTTCGCCGGTATTGAAGAAAATCAGGTCTTCAGCAAAACGGGAAAGGTGCACCATGCCGATAGAGGCATCGGAAAGCAGTTCCAGCACGTGGTCGCGGTCGGACACGCTGTCCAGACTGTTGCGGGTGGCGGAGGCAAAACCCAGCCAGCCAGCCAGCTGTTCACGGTCGATATCGTAAGCGGTGCCTGCCAGCGCGCCGCAGCCCAACGGGCTGACGTCCAGACGTTTCAGCGTATCCTGCAAGCGGCTTTCATCGCGGGCCAGCATTTCAACGTACGCCAGACACCAGTGAGCAAACGTCACCGGCTGGGCGCGCTGAAGATGGGTGTACCCCGGCATTACCGCGTCCTGGTTACTGGCGGCGGTTTCCACCAGCGCGCGTTGCAGTTCGCGGGTCGCATTCAGCAACTCGCCCACGGTCATCTTGCACCACAGCTTCAGGTCGGTGGCGACCTGATCGTTACGGCTACGCCCGGTGTGCAGCTTTTTACCCAGCTGGCCGACTTTATCGATCAGCTTGCCTTCCACCCAGCTGTGGATATCTTCGGCATCGCTCTCAAGAATTTGCTGCGGGTTCGTCTGCACTTCTTCCAGCAGCGTTTGCAGCGCCTGCTCAAGCTGCACCTGCTCATCGGCAGTGAGAACGCCCACGGTCACCAGCGCTTTAGACCAGGCGACAGAGCCCACAATATCCTGCTCCGCCAGGCGATAGTCGAATCGCAACGAGTCGTTGAACTGTTTAAACCGCTGATCCGCTGCCTGAGTAAAACGCCCACCCCAAAGTGCCATAACCCGCTCCGTAAATGTTAATCCAGTCGATAAAATCAAGGCGGATATCGCTACCCGCCAGGTTTGCTACGTTAACGCTTAAGACAACACGTCTGATTATTTCTTTTGCTCGTTCAGCGCACGGATACGTGAAGAGAGCGAGAACAGACGGATAAAGCCGCCCGCGTGGCTGTGGTCATACACTTCGTCTTCGCCGAAGGTCGCGAACTCTTCGCTGTACAGGCTGTTAGCGGATTTCTTCTGGATCGCCGTCACCTGGCCTTTGTAGAGTTGCAGTACCACTTCACCGTTAACGCCTTCTGCCAGCGATTCTGCCGCTGCCTGCAGGGACTGGCGCAGCGGTGCGAACCAGCGGCCATCGTACACCACGTAAGACATCTCCAGGCCAACCTGCTCGCGCCATTTGAAGCTATCGCGGTCCAGCACCAGTTGCTCAACGCCGCGCAGCGCCGCCATCATGATGGTGCCCCCCGGGGTTTCGTAGCAGCCGCGGGATTTAATGCCCACCAGGCGGTTTTCCACGATATCGATACGGCCCACGCCATGTTTCGCACCGAGTTTGTTCAGCACTTCCAGGCACTGGAACGGGCTCAGGAACTCGCCGTTTACGGCAACCACTTTGCCTTTCTCAACGGTGACGGTGACCTGCTCAGGCGCGTCCGGGGCTTCCTGCGGATCGACGGTCCAGACCCAGCAGTCTTTGTTGGAGGCATTCCATGGGCTTTCCAGCACGCCGCCTTCAGTAGAGATATGCCAGGCGTTCTCATCACGGCTGTAGATTTTTTCCAGCGTCGCGGTGGTCGGGATATCGCGCTCTTTCAGGTAATCCAGCAGCGCTTCACGGGAACGCAGGTTCCACTCGCGCCATGGGGCAATCACTTTCAGGTTCGGGACCAGCGCCGCCCAGGCGGATTCAAAACGCACCTGATCGTTGCCTTTACCGGTCGCGCCGTGGCACAGCGCATCCGCGCCGACTTTCATCGCCACATCCGCCAGCGCCTTCGCGATCAGCGGGCGCGCCATGGACGTCCCCAGCAGATAGCTGCCTTCGTACAGCGCGCCGGTTTGCAGTACCGGATAAACGTAATCTTTGATGAACTCTTCACGCGCATCGACCACATAGCACTCGCTCGCGCCGGTGCGCAGGGCTTTTTGCTCAACGCCTTTCAGATCGTCACGGTCCTGGCCGATATCCACCACGCAGGCCACCACTTCGCAACCTTCATAGTTTTCTTTCAGCCATGGAATGATCGCGGAGGTATCCAGGCCGCCGGAGTAAGCGAGAACAACTTTTTTGATGCCGTGGTTTTGCATTTTCTTTTTCCTTTATGAAGCTTTAATTAGGCTAAGATCCGGGTGCCGATGGCTGTCCCGTTAAACAAAGAGGGTAACTGCTCGGCATGGCGCCAGGAGGCGATATCCACCGGGCGGCCCAGCGTGCGCGCCGCATCCAGCGCCGCATTCACTTTCACCACCATACCATCGGTGATGATGCCCTGGGCAATCAGCTGTTCGGCTTTTGCGGCAGTCATCTCAGCAATGCGCTGCCCTTTGCCGTCCAGAATGCCGCTGACGTCGGAAAGCAGGATCAGATCCGCACCGAGGGTGGCGGCCAGCGCCGTAGCGGCCTGGTCAGCGTTGACGTTCATCAGTTCGCCCGCATCGGTCACGCCGATAGAGCTGACCACCGGCATAAAACCAGCGTCCAGCAGGGTAGTAATCAGTTTTGCGCAGCCCGGTTCGGCTTTGCCGACGTGGCCAAGCGCATCATCCAGCTGGCTCACTTTTACGCTGTCGCCGTCGCCAAGATACAGGCCCACCGCCGGCAGCTGATGTTTCTTCGCCCAGGCCAGCAGCGTTTTGTTGGCGCTGCCCGCCAGCGCGCCGGTGATGATGTCAATCTGATCGGCAGGCGTGACGCGCAGGCCGTTTTTCTTTGTCACCGGCAGATTGAGCTTCTTCATCAGCTCGTCCACCACGCAGCCGCCGCCGTGGACAATCACCAGCGGGCGCTGGTGGGTCTCGCGGTAGTTAACCAGCGCGGTGAACAGACGCTCCAGCGCCTCTTCGCTATCCAGCAGTACGCCACCTAATTTGATAATTAATGGATTCATCATTGCACCGTTAAATAAGTGACTGAGTTTCAGCGAAGCCGAAACGAATATTGGCACACTGCACCGCCTGCGCCGCAGCGCCTTTCAGCAGGTTATCTTCCGTGGCCACCACAATCAGATGCTCGCCCTGAACAGCAAAACCGATATCGCAGAACGGCAAGCCCACCACATTTTTCAGCGCCGGAACGCCCTTCTGATACAGACGCACCAGCGGTTTATCGCCGTAGGCGTCGCTGAACGTCTGCGCCACCTGTTCAGCCGTCACGCCCGGTTTCAGGCGGCAGGTGATGGTTTCTAAAATCCCGCGTGGGAAGTTGCCCAGATGCGGGGTAAAAATCACCTGTGCGCCCAGATGGGTCGCAATTTCCGGCTGATGGCGATGGGTAAATACGCCGTAGGGTTGCAGGCTCACTTCGCAGAAGCTGTTGGACATCGCCGCCTTGCGCCCTGCACCGCTCACGCCGCTGGTGGCGTTGATCACTGGCCACTGGGCCAAATCCAGCAAATTGTTGTCGATCAGCGGCTTAAGCGACAGTTGCGCCGCCGTCGGGTAGCAACCCGGTACGGCAACCAGTTTGGCTTCTTTCAGCGCGTCGCGGCTCCACTCCGCCAGACCGTACACCGCCTGCTCCAGCAGTTGCGGATGCTGATGGGAGAACCCGTAGAATTTTTGGTAAAACGCCGCATCGTTCACCCGGTACGCGCCGGATAAATCGAACACCACGCAGCCTGCGTCGAGGAACTGCGGCGCCAGGTCGTGACTCACTTCGTGCGCCGTGGCCAGAAACACCACGTCAACGCCCTGGGTGAACTCGCTGATATCGGACATCGGCATCAGCGGCAAATCGACAATGCCTTTCAGTTGAGGATGCAAATCGGAGAGTAATTTTCCTGCATCATTGCTTTGCGCTGAGACCGTCAATGCGGTTATGTTCATATGTGGATGGCGATTGACATAGGTCGCGAGCTCTGCGCCGGTATAACCACTGGCACCAACAATCAGCGTATTCAACATCGGGGCTGTTCACCTTCTTTATCGTCACGAGAAATTACCTGGGGCAAAAGCGTCTGCTTTTGCCACGTTAGCGAGCGTTTTCAGGAGGCTGCGCGATGCGGTTCCTTTTTGCTCACCGTTAATGTATTTTTATTCACTTAATTTGCATGAATATTGATACTATCACGACCTAAGGTATGTCAACAGTGAAAATGAAATTACCGCCGTTTATCGAGATTTACCGCGCATTAATCGCGACTCCGTCCATCAGTGCGACCGAAGCCGCGTTAGATCAGAGTAATGCGTCTTTAATCAATTTACTGGCGTCCTGGTTTGGCGATCTGGGTTTTAACGTTGAAGTTCAGCCGGTTCCGGGAACTCGCAACAAATTCAATATGTTGGCGAGTATCGGCCAGGGCGCGGGCGGATTACTGCTGGCAGGCCATACCGACACGGTGCCGTTTGACGACGGGCGCTGGACGCGCGATCCCTTCACCCTGACCGAGCACGACAACAAGCTGTACGGTCTGGGCACCGCCGACATGAAAGGTTTTTTCGCCTTTATTCTTGATGCGCTGCGCGATGTGGACGTGACGCAGCTGAAAAAGCCGCTCTACATTCTGGCGACGGCGGACGAAGAGACCAGCATGGCGGGGGCGCGCTATTTTGCCGAAACCACCCAGCTGCGCCCGGACTGCGCGATTATCGGCGAACCGACCTCTTTGCAGCCGATCCGCGCGCATAAAGGGCATATCTCCAGCGCGATCCGGGTGCTGGGCCAGTCGGGCCACTCCAGCGATCCGGCACGCGGCGTAAACGCCATCGAACTGATGCATGACGCTATTGGCCGTATTCTGGCACTGCGCGATAACCTGAAAGAGCGCTATCACTATGAAGCCTTTACCGTGCCGTATCCGACGCTCAATCTCGGCCACATCCACGGCGGCGATGCGGCCAACCGAATTTGCGCCTGCTGCGAGCTGCATCTGGATATTCGCCCGCTGCCGGGGATGACCCTTAACGATCTTAATGGATTACTGGAAGAAGCCCTGGAACCGGTCAGCAGCCGCTGGCCTGGCCGTCTGAACGTGGCAGAGCTGCACCCGCCAATCCCTGGCTACGAATGCCCGCCGGATCATCAGCTGGTGAAGGTGGTGGAGGAGTTACTCGGCGCGCAAACCGATGTGGTGAACTACTGCACCGAAGCGCCGTTTATTCAGACGCTCTGCCCGACGCTGGTACTTGGCCCCGGCTCCATTAACCAGGCACATCAACCGGACGAATACCTGGAAACCCGGTTTATTAAACCGACCCGTGAACTGATTACCCAGGTTGTTCATCACTTCTGCTGGCACTGATCTGCATCACCCTCCCGTTACGTCGGAGGGTGACTTTTGTCACATTTCCATAAGTAATGCTTATCTGGCGCGAAACGAATTAAATTTCGTAAATTGTCGCGATTTATTCGTTTGCTGAAGCGATTTCGCCGCAATTGACGAATGGTGGTTTACGTGGCTTTATAAAAGAAAAGACGTAGTTCAAGTCCGAAAGATTTCGGGGGCGCTGCCAACGCGGCTGTGGTTCGAAATATTGAGGACATATACATATGAGATGGGGTGTCTGGGTTTTATGAACGAACAATATTCCGCTTTGCGTAGTAATGTCAGTATGCTCGGCAAGCTGCTCGGGGATACCATCAAGGATGCACTCGGAGAGAACATTCTTGACCGCGTAGAAACAATCCGCAAATTGTCGAAGTCCTCACGTGCTGGCAATGAAGCAAATCGGCAAGAACTGCTGACCACGCTGCAAAATCTGTCCAACGATGAGTTACTTCCGGTGGCCCGCGCCTTTAGCCAGTTTCTGAACCTGGCCAATACCGCCGAGCAATACCACAGCATCTCCCCCAAAGGAGAAGCCGCCAGCAACCCGGAAGTGATTGCCCGCACGCTGCGTAAACTCAAAGACCAGCCGAACCTGAGCGAAGCGGCGATTAAACAGGCCGTTGAGTCGCTTTCCCTGGAGCTGGTGCTGACCGCACACCCCACCGAAATTACCCGTCGCACGCTGATCCATAAAATGGGCGAAGTGAATAACTGCCTGCGTCAGCTCGACCATAAAGACATCGCCGACTACGAACGCAACCAGATCACCCGCCGTCTGCGCCAGCTGATTGCCCAGTCCTGGCACACCGATGAAATTCGTAAAAACCGCCCTTCCCCCATCGACGAAGCGAAATGGGGTTTTGCGGTGGTGGAAAACAGCCTGTGGGAAGGCATTCCCAGCTATCTGCGTGAACTGAACGAACAGTTGCAGGAGCACCTGGATTACAAACTGCCGGTGGATTTTGTGCCGGTGCGTTTTACCTCCTGGATGGGCGGCGACCGCGACGGCAACCCGAACGTCACCGCCGATATCACCCGCCACGTGCTGCTGCTGAGCCGCTGGAAAGCCACCGACCTGTTCCTGCGTGATATTCACGTCCTGATTTCCGAACTGTCGATGGTGGAATGTACCGACGAGCTGCGCGAGCGCGTCGGCGAAGCGGGGGCATCTGAGCCGTATCGCTATCTGCTGAAAGGCATTCGCAGCCAGCTCACCGCCACTCAGGCCTGGCTGGAAGCGCGCCTGAAAGGCCAGAAACTGCCGAAGCCGCAAGGTTTGCTGACCCAAAATGAGCAGCTGTGGGAGCCGCTTTACGCCTGCTATCAGTCGCTTCAGGCCTGCGGCATGGGCATTATCGCCAACGGCGAATTGCTTGATACTCTGCGCCGCGTGAAGTGCTTCGGCGTACCGCTGGTGCGTATCGATATCCGCCAGGAAAGCACTCGTCATACTGAAGCGCTGGG
The DNA here is from genome assembly GCF_007570865.1 of Atlantibacter subterraneus. Taxonomy (GTDB): domain Bacteria; phylum Pseudomonadota; class Gammaproteobacteria; order Enterobacterales; family Enterobacteriaceae; genus Atlantibacter; species Atlantibacter subterraneus. The sequence goes on from NZ_VLPS01000011.1 coordinate 15,513, forward strand.
TGAACTGACCCGCTACCTCGGCATTGGCGATTACGAAAGCTGGTCAGAAGCCGACAAACAGGCGTTCCTGATCCGCGAACTGAACTCCAAACGTCCGCTGCTGCCGCGCCAGTGGGAGCCGAGCGAAGAAACCCGTGAAGTGCTGGACACCTGCCGGGTGATCGCCGAAGCGCCGCAGGGCTCTATCGCCGCCTACGTAATTTCGATGGCGAAAACCCCGTCCGACGTGCTGGCGGTACATCTGCTGCTTAAAGAAGCGGGCATTGGCTTTGCGCTGCCGGTTGCCCCGCTGTTCGAAACCCTCGACGACCTGAATAACGCTAACGACGTGATGACCCAGTTGCTGAATATCGACTGGTATCGCGGCTTTATCCAGGGCAAGCAGATGGTGATGATTGGCTATTCCGACTCTGCAAAAGACGCAGGCGTGATGGCAGCCTCCTGGGCGCAATACCAGGCACAGGATGCGTTAATCAAAACCTGTGAGAAAGCGGGTATCGCCCTGACGCTGTTCCACGGACGCGGCGGCTCCATTGGTCGCGGCGGCGCGCCTGCCCATGCGGCGCTGCTGTCTCAACCCCCGGGCAGCCTGAAAGGCGGCCTGCGCGTGACCGAACAGGGCGAGATGATCCGCTTTAAATACGGCCTGCCGGAAATCACCATCAGCAGCCTGTCGCTTTATACCGGCGCGATCCTCGAAGCTAACCTGCTGCCACCGCCGGAGCCGAAAGCCGAATGGCGTCACATCATGGACGAGCTGTCGACCATTTCCTGCAACATGTATCGTGGCTACGTGCGTGAAAACGCCGACTTCGTCCCCTATTTCCGCTCCGCAACGCCGGAACTGGAGCTGGGCAAACTGCCGCTGGGTTCGCGCCCGGCGAAACGTCGCCCGAACGGCGGTGTGGAATCCCTGCGCGCCATTCCGTGGATCTTCGCCTGGACGCAAAACCGCCTGATGCTGCCCGCCTGGCTGGGCGCAGGCGCGGCGCTGCAAAAAGTGGTGGAAGACGGTAAGCAGGGCCAGCTGGAAGCCATGTGCCGAGACTGGCCGTTCTTCTCGACCCGCCTCGGCATGCTGGAAATGGTGTTCTCCAAAGCCGACCTGTGGCTGGCGGAATACTACGATCAGCGCCTGGTGAAGAAAGAGCTGTGGCCGCTCGGCAAAGAGCTGCGTGAGCTGCTGGAAGCCGACATCAAAGTGGTGCTGGATATCGCCAACGACTCCCATCTGATGGCGGATCTGCCGTGGATTGCCGAGTCGATCCAGTTGCGCAATATCTACACCGACCCGCTAAACGTTCTCCAGGCCGAGCTGCTGCACCGCTCCCGCCTGACGGAAGAAGCAGGCAAAGAACCGGACCCGCGCGTTGAACAGGCGCTGATGGTCACCATCGCTGGCGTTGCTGCCGGTATGCGTAACACCGGCTAACGCTCCTCCGCCCCGGCATCGTCCGGGGCGTTTATTTCTCGCCGCTGGCGACTCCACACCCCATACGTAGATGCGCCAGAAGCCTTCTTCCATTATTTAACTCATTTGTTGGCGCACCGCTGCATTATCTGGCGGCTCATGATATTTGGGATACGGCTATTGAAAAAGCGCTGGCGGGATATGATGAACGACATGCCCGGCAGCGTTATGCGCCGGGCATGCTTTGAGGAGTTTATACTGTCGGGCGAACGCCCAGGGTATGGCAAATGGCGTAGCTCATTTCCGCGCGGTTCAGGGTATAGAAGTGGAAGTCCTTTACTCCTTCGCGGCTGAGGATTTTCACCATGTCCATGGCGATATTCGCGCCCACCAGCTTGCGGGTTTCCGCATCGTCATCCAGGCCAGAGAACATCTGCGCCATCCACGCCGGAATACGCACGTTGGTCATATCAGCGAATTTTTTCGCCTGCTTGAAGTTAGATACCGGCAGAATGCCCGGAATGATTTCCACATCGATACCGGTCGCCGCGCAGCGGTCGCGAAAGCGCAGGTAGCTTTCCACATCGAAGAAGAACTGGGTGATGGCGCGGTTGGCACCCGCGTCAATTTTGCGCTTCAGATTCAGTAAATCCGCCTGGGCGCTTTTCGCTTCCGGATGCACTTCCGGGTACGCCGCCACGGAAATATCAAAATCCGCCACTTCTTTCAGCAGGCCCACCAGATCGGCGGCATACATGTCCGGCTTTCCGCTGCCCGGCGGTAAATCGCCGCGCAGGGCCACGATGTGGCGAATGCCGTTTTCCCAGTAATCACGAGCGATAGTGCGCAGCTCATCACGGGTGGCGTCGATGCAGGTCAGGTGCGGTGCCGCTTCCAGACCGGTGCGATCTTTAATGCCTTTGATAATGCTATGGGTGCGGTCGCGCTCGCCGGAGTTTGCGCCATAGGTGACGGAAACGAATTTTGGCTTCAAGCTGCTCAAACGATCGATGGAATTCCACAGGGTCTGTTCCATTTCACTGGTGCGCGGCGGGAAAAACTCAAAGGAAACGTTAATACGCCCGGCTACTTCGGCCAGACTCTGATTCAGTGCTTCCCGCTGGTTGGCGTGAAAAAAGCTCATACCCTTACCTCATCACTCGCTTGTCATTATTGGCTGTTGTGTTTTTTTGACTTCTATACGTTTAGACGTCCAGATGTAAAAATGACGGAAAAGCGCCATCGCGTCAACTGAAAAATCACCAGAATGAATTGAGGAATATTCAGCGAACGTGAAAAAAATTCAGGATGAGACGTCACAGAAAGGGAAAGCGCCTTTTGCCAGCGGGGGCGGAAGGCGCATATCAGGTTACAGCAGCTGGGCCAGGCGGTTGAGATCGGACTGAATCGCCCCGGCGGTGACGTCGCGTCCGGCACCCGGGCCACGGATCACCAGCGGGTTATCGCGATACCAGCGGCTTTCGATGGCAAACACGTTGTCGCACGGCAGCAGTGACGCCAGCGGATGCTCAGGACGCACCGCCTCCACGCCGACGCGCGCTTTGCCGTTGGCATCGAAACGCGCCACATAGCGCAGCACCAGGCCCATTTCCCGGGCGGCTTCCAGGCGTTGCACCATCTGGTCGTTCAGCGCATCGCCGTTTTCAAAGAAGTGATCCACCGACCCATCTTCGCAACCCTGCGGCACCAGCGACTCCACGCGCACCTGGTCAGGTTCGATGTCGTAGCCCGCTTCGCGCGCGAGGATGACCAGCTTGCGCATCACGTCTTTCCCGGACAGATCGACGCGCGGGTCCGGCTCGGTTAAGCCCTGCTGCCAGGCCTGATCCACCAGGTCGGTAAACGGCACGCTGCCGTCAAATTGCAGGAACAGCCAGGAGAGCGTCCCGGAAAAAATGCCGCTGATGGCCAGAATCGAATCGCCGCTGTCGCGCAGATCGCGCACGGTATGGTTGACCGGCAGCCCTGCGCCCACGGTGGCGTTGTACAGCCAGTGACGGCCCGTTTTGGCGAACGCATCGCGGATTTGGCGATACTTGTTGCTGGTGCTGGCACCCGCCAGCTTGTTGGCGCTGATCACGTGGAAACCGTGGCTGGCGAAGTCCAGATACTGATCGGCCAACTCTTCGCTTGCCGTGACGTCCAGCACCACCAGATCGTCATACGGATGGTTGCGCATCCACAGGAACAGCGACTCTTCATCGTGATCCTGGGCTTCGTCATTAAAGAAAGCTAAGGCGCGGCTGGCGTCCAGCCCCTGATAACTCAGCAGGCTGCGGCGGCTATCCACCACGCCCGCCAGCACAAATTCAAAACCAGTGCGGGCGGAAAGCGTTTCCTGCTCGCGGGCGAACAGTTCCAGCCAGCGGGAGCCGATATTGCCTTTGCCGAACAGCATCAGGCCGATACGTTTCTCGGCGCGGAACAGCGTCTGGTGCAGGCCCTGAATCAGGCTTTCGGTAGGGCCGACGCGCAGCACGGCCACCAGGCTGATGCCCTCTTCCGATTGCCAGATAAACTCCACCGGCTGATCTTTCAACTGCTGCCAGAAGCGGTGGCTGTGCAGCGGGTTGCGGCACACGCCCGCGCCCACCATCGCCACCAGCGCTAACCCTTCACGCAGGCGCAGTTCGCCCGGCAGCGCGGCGGCTTCCAGGGTACTGAACGCGCTGCCCACGACTTCCGAGGTGTAACACAGTTGCAGTAAACGGCGGTCGGGATGAACGCCAATCGACAGCGGGCGGATCTGCGCACGCTTCAGTACGTTCAGCGTGTCCTGATGCGCCAGTTTGAAATCCTGATCCGGGGCCACCAGCAGTTCAATCAGGCACACATCGTCATGGCTGGTGACAATGCGCGCACCGGTGCCGGAAGCCAGCACACGCTCAATGCGCGTGGAGCCCTGCTCCGGGTTGTAGCTGCAACGCAGCTGCAAATCGATATCGCTGCCGGAAACCGGCTGAAGGGTACGGGCGTGGAGCACCGGGGCGGCAAGGCGCGCCAGTTCGCTGGCTTCATCCAGCCGTAGTAACGGCAGCAGACAGGCGTCTTTCACTTTACGCGGGTCGGCGCTGTATACGCCCGCCACGTCGCTCCATATAGTGACGCGGGAAACACCGCCCAACGCGCCAATTTGGGTTGCAGAATAGTCAGAGCCGTTACGCCCCAGCAGTACGGTTTCACCCGCGTTATTGCGGCAGATAAAGCCCGTCACCACTACGCGTTTGCCGGGATGCTGGACCAGAAGCTGCTGCAATAAAGGATAAGAGAGGCCTTCATCCACCTGCGGCTGCGCGCTGCGCTCGGCGCGTAAAAATTCGCGCGCGTCCAGCCAGGTGGCGTCAATGCCCTGGAGATTCAGCACGGCGGACATCAAACGCGCCGACCAAATCTCGCCGTGGCCCACCACTTCGGCATACACCGCATCGGTAATGGTGCCGTCGAGCAGCGCCGCCAGGCGCTCCAGATCGTGGATAAAGCCGCTAATCAGATCGTCCGCTTTATCGGCGGGCAGCAGCCCGCTAATTAATTCGCTCTGGTAACGGCGCAGCGCCTGCTGAACCTGATGGGCGGACAGGCGATCCGTCTGGCTCAGTTTCAACCAACTGATCAACTGGTTAGTCGTGCTGCCTGCGGCGGAAACCACCATCATGTCGTCCGGCTGCGAATACTCGGCCATAATGCCGGCCACACGCTGGTAACACTTCACATCCGCAAGGCTACTACCACCAAATTTATGCAGCTGACGACCTTTCGCCCCTGCAGGCGCTGAAACACTCATGCTTACCCCTTAGCCGCTGCCCGGAAGCCATTTTCCAGGTCAGCAAGTAAATCTTCACTGTCTTCAATACCGGTCGAGATGCGCAGCAGCGTCTCGGAAATACCTGCGGCGGCGCGCGCTTCAGGTGCCATGCCCGCATGGGTCATGGTCGCGGCATGGGAGATCAGGCTTTCCACCCCGCCGAGCGATTCCGCCAGTGTAAACAGCTCAAGCGCGCCAAGGAAGCGGCGCAGCGTCTCTTCGTCGCCGTCGATTTCAAAGCTGAGCATCGCGCCAAAACCTTTCTGCTGGCGAGCCGCGATCTCATGGCCCTGGTTTTCCGGCAGAGAAGGATGATACAGCTTTTTCACCAGCGGTTGGGTCTTCAGATAGTCGACAATCGCCAGCGCGTTACGCTGCGCGATATCCATACGCGGCACCAGCGTGCGCAGGCCGCGCAGTAATAAATAGCTGTCAAACGCCGCGGCGGTGACGCCAACATTATTCGCCCACCAGGCCAGATTAACGGCGGTCTCTTCATCACGGGAAATCACCACGCCAGCCACCACATCGGAATGGCCGTTGAGGTATTTGGTGCAGGAGTGCAGCACTAAATCGGCACCGAGCGACAGCGGATTTTGCAGCGCCGGGCTCAGGAAAGTATTGTCCACCACGCTTACCGCCCCGGCTTCGCGGGCCAGGCGGCAGATTTTTTCGATATCCACCACGCGCAGCAGCGGGTTGCTCGGCGTTTCGATCAGCACCAGCTTCGGTTTTTCCGCCAGCGCCGCTTTCAATGCCGCGTCATCATTTTGATCGACAAACAGCACCCGGTAGCAACCGCGTTTCGCCAGGCTATCGAACAGGCGGTAGCTGCCGCCGTAGCAGTCGTGCGGCGCAACCAGCAGATCGCCCGGGTTCAGATAAACCGTGGTCACCAGATGGATTGCCGACATCCCGGTATTGGTCAATACCGCCCCTGCGCCGCCTTCAAGTTCCGCCAGTGCGCGCTGGGTCACATCACGCGTCGGGTTACCGCGGCGAGAATAGTCATGGGCGCGCGGCTCGTTAAAGCCGGTGAAGTTATAGGTGCTGGAAAGATGAATGGGCGGGACAACGCAGCCGTACTGTTCGTCATCGTTTAATCCACTGCGTACTGCGATGGTGGCCTGTTTACGTGTCATGTTGAGCGGCTTCCTGGCTGAAGGACTGATCCCGGCCTTTTCGCGGGATAATCGGGAATCGGTTCAAAGTCTGCCCACAGAGTAACCACAGAAGAAATGGACGTCAATACATCTGGACATCTAAACTTCTTTGCGTATAGATTGAGCAAAACCGAATTAGCCGTTAAAATTGTGTGTTTAGAGCAGTCGTGCGACGGAATTCCCTGTGCGCGGCACTATCGCGTTTATGGCTGTGGCCCGCCAGACCGGCCCCGGTCCACTATCAATATTGAGAGGATGAAAGGTATAACATGGCTGAATGGAGCGGCGAATATATCAGCCCATACGCTGAGCACGGTAAGAAGAGTGAGCAAGTAAAAAAAATTACGGTTTCCATTCCTCTGAAGGTGTTAAAAATCCTCACTGATGAACGTACCCGTCGTCAGGTGAACAATCTGCGTCACGCCACCAACAGTGAACTGCTGTGTGAAGCGTTTTTGCATGCTTTTACCGGCCAGCCGCTGCCGAACGATGAAGATCTGCGTAAAGAGCGCAGCGATGAAATCCCGGAAGAGGCGAAAGTGATTATGCGTGAACTGGGTATCGACCCGGAGACGTGGGAATACTGATCGGCAAACAGAGACAAAAAAGGCGCCTTGCGGCGCCTTTTCTTTCCGTGGTGCTTATTTAGCGCCCGGGATGCTGAAACGCTTGTTGAAGCGGTCAACACGGCCACCGGTAGCAACGTCACGCTGTTTGCCGGTGTAGAACGGGTGGCATTTGCCACAAACGTCCAGGTTCAGATCGTGGCCCACAGTTGAGTGAGTCTTGATCACATTACCGCAAGAACAAGTTGCAGTAATTTCTGCGTAATTCGGGTGAATACCTTTTTTCATGGGAAACCTCAGTGAAGGCCGCGTCGCTCTTCCGGCCCTAACGCCAGACACCACGCGAAGTTGATAAATTCTCCGTCTCATGCCGTCCTGCTGGTGTGCTCACTGCAGGGCGACGCGCCGGGGAAATACGTCGATTTGACTGCACGCTTTGTGCATCAAAGGCGGCGAATCATACAGAAATTAATCACTGTATGCAAACTGATCCGCAAATTGTCCTTCTCACAGTGTACACTATGCCGTCATTTTCTCAGCCGGGAGCCCGGATGTCTGTTGCCCATATAGCCCTGGCGGTGCCGCTGCCCCGCACTTTTGATTATCTGCTTCCCTCCGGAATGCAGGTGGCGGCAGGCTGTCGCGTGCGGGTGCCGTTCGGCAAGCAGCAGCGCGTCGGGATTGTGGTTTCCGTTAGCGAACACAGCGAGCTGCCGCGCGAAGAACTGAAATCGGTGCTGGAGTTGCTCGATGACCAGCCGTTGTTTTCCCCTTCATTATGGCAACTGCTGCTCTGGGCGGCGGAGTATTACCACCATCCGATTGGCGATGTGCTGTTTCATGCGCTACCGGTGCTGCTGCGCCAGGGCAAGCCCGCCAGCGGGACGCCGCTCTGGACCTGGTACGCCACAGAAGATGGCCAGACCATCGACATCAATAGCCTGAAACGCGCCCCGAAACAGCAACAGGCGCTGGCGCTGCTGCGCCAGCAGCCGATTCTGCGCCACCAGCTTAGCGAGATGGAGCTGAGTGACGCGCCGTTTCAGACGTTACGCACCAAAGGATTGTGCGATTTACGGGCGCAACTGCCTGAGCAAACCGACTGGCGGCCTGGCTTTAGCGTGTCCGGCGAGCGGCTGCGGCTCAACACCGAGCAGGCCACCGCCGTGGGGGCAATCCACAGCGCGTCCGATCAGTTTTCCGCCTGGCTGCTGGCAGGCGTGACAGGCTCGGGGAAAACCGAGGTTTATCTCAGCGTGCTGGAAAACGTGCTGGCGCAGGGCAAACAGGCGCTGGTGCTGGTGCCGGAAATCGGCCTGACGCCCCAGACCATTGCGCGTTTCAGGGAGCGGTTTAATGCACCGGTGGAAGTGCTGCACTCGGCCCTGAACGACAGCGAACGACTGGCGGCCTGGCTGAAGGCGAAAAGCGGCGAAGCGGCGATTGTCATCGGCACCCGCTCGGCGCTGTTTACGCCGTTTAAACAGCTGGGCGTGATTGTTATCGATGAAGAACACGACAGCTCCTATAAACAGCAGGAAGGCTGGCGCTACCATGCCCGCGACCTGGCGGTGTATCGCGCCCACCGCGAGCAGATCCCGATTATCCTCGGCTCGGCGACGCCCGCGCTGGAAACGTTACACAACGTTCGGGTGAAGAAGTACCGCGAACTGAAACTTACCCGCCGCGCGGGCAATGCGCGTCCGGCGATGCAGCATCTGGTGGATTTGAAGGGCCAGCCGGTGCAGGCGGGCCTCGCCCCGGCGCTGATCGCCCGGATGCGCCAGCATCTTCAGGCCGATAACCAGGTCATCTTATTTCTTAACCGACGCGGTTTCGCCCCGGCGCTACTCTGCCACGACTGCGGCTGGATTGCCGAATGTCCGCGTTGCGACCACTACTACACGCTGCATCAGGCGCAACACCAGCTGCGCTGCCACCACTGTGACAGCCAGCGCCCGGTGCCGCGCCAGTGCCCACAGTGCGGCTCTACCCACACCGTGCCCGTCGGCCTGGGCACCGAACAGCTGGAGCAGGCGTTAAGCCCGCTGTTCCCGGGCGTGCCGCTGTCGCGTATCGACCGTGACACCACCAGCCGCAAAGGGGCGCTGGAGCAGCATCTGGCGGACGTGCATCGCGGCGGCGCGCGCATCCTGATCGGCACCCAAATGCTGGCCAAAGGCCATCACTTCCCCGATGTGACGCTGGTCGCGCTGCTCGACGTAGATGGCGCGCTGTTCTCAGCGGATTTCCGTTCGCCGGAGCGTTTCGCCCAGCTGTATACCCAGGTCGCCGGACGCGCCGGACGTGCGGGTAAACAGGGCGAAGTGATCCTGCAAACCCATCACCCGGAACATCCGCTGCTGCAAACGCTGCTCAGCCAGGGCTATGACGCTTTCGCCGAAGAGGCACTGCGCACCCGCAGCCAGGTCTGGCTTCCGCCTTACAGCAGCCATGTGATGATCCGCGCGGAAGACCACAACAACCAGCAAGCTCCGCTGTTTTTACAACAGCTGCGTAACCTGTTGCAGGCCAGCCCGCTGGCGGATGACAAGCTGTGGATCCTCGGCCCGGTGCCAGCGTTGCAGCCGAAGCGTAGCGGGCGCTTTCGCTGGCAGATCCTGTTGCAGCACCCGTCCCGCCTGAAGCTGCAACATATTCTCAGCCAGAGCCTGGCGCTGGTAAACACGCTGCCCGAGGCGCGCAAAGTCAAATGGACACTGGATGTCGATCCCATCGAAAGCTAAATCTTCAGCACAATGCGGCAGAGATCGAAAAATAAAATATTGATCACATTTCCTATGCAATATTTGTAACCGCAGGCTGTAAATATCTGATAAGAATGATCGGTCAAGCCAGACCACAGGATGTGGTCTGCGCCCGCGATAGTTTGCGAGGAGAAGAAGTTGAACCCGAAGAAACAGGTTGTAGCCGCAACCATGAAAGATGTTGCCGAGCGGGCAAATGTCTCAACCGCCACGGTATCCCGAGCATTAATGAATCCTGAAAAAGTCTCTCAGGCTACCCGTAACAAGGTAGAGCAAGCCGCCATTGACGTGGGTTATTTGCCTGGCTCTTTGAACCGCAATTTAAAACGTAACGAGTCGCGCACCATTCTGGTGATTGTCCCGGATATCTGCGATCCCTTTTTCAGTGAAATTATTCGCGGTATTGAAATCACCGCTGCCGACCAGGGGTATCTGGTGCTGATTGGCGATTGTGCGCACCAGAATCAGCAGGAAAAAACCTTTATTGACCTGATTATCACCAAGCAGATCGACGGCATGTTGCTGCTCGGCTCGCGCCTGCCTTTCGATGCCAGCAAAGAAGAGCAGCGCAATCTGCCGCCGATGGTGATGGCTAACGAATTTGCGCCGGAGCTGGAACTGCCGACGGTGCATATCGATAACCTGACCGCCGCCTTCAACGCCGTGAACTACCTTCACGAACTGGGGCACGACCAGATCGCCTGTATCGCCGGGCCAGAAGAGATGCCGCTGTGCCATTACCGGCTGCAGGGCTACGTCCAGGCGTTGCGCCGCAGCGGGATGCAAGTCGACCCGCACTATATCGCCCGGGGTGATTTCACCTTTAACGCTGGCGCACAGGCGCTGGATCAGCTGCTGAATCTGCCCAATCCGCCGACGGCGATCTTCTGCCACAGCGACGTGATGGCGCTGGGCGCGCTCTCTCAGGCCAAGCGACGTGGCTATCGGGTGCCGGAGGATTTGTCGATTGTCGGCTTCGATAACATCGCGCTCGCGGAGTTCTGCGACCCGCCGTTAACCACCATTTCGCAGCCGCGCTTTGAAATTGGCCGCGAAGCTATGCTGCTGCTGCTCGATCAGCTTCAGGGCCAGGTCGTGAGCAGCGGTTCACGTCTGCTGGATTGCGAGCTGAAGGTACGCGGCTCCACCCGCGCCCGCAAGGCGGCAAAATAGTTTCGATTAGGACTCACCTTACTGGTCAAAAGCCCGTCCCTTAAGTAACATGACGGGCTGATAAACGAATAAATACAGCGAAACGATAGTGGCACAACGAGATTATGTACGCCGCGGACAGCCGAGCCCCGCGCGGCGGAAGAAACCGACTACCCGCAAAAAGCAACGTAACCTGCCTGCTGTTTCCCCGGCCATGGTCGCTATCGCAGCGGCTGTTCTGGTGACCTTTATCGGTGGCCTGTACTTTATTACCCATCATAAGTCTGAAGAAGCCGAGGTCATCCCGGGTCACAAAGTGACGGGAAATGGCTTACCGCCGAAGCCTGAAGAGCGCTGGCGCTATATTAAAGAGCTGGAAAATCGCCAGCCGGGCGTGCGTACCCCAACTGAGCCCTCCGCCGGTGGGGAGATCATGAATCAGGATCAGCTGACTAACGAACAGCGTCAGTTACTGGCGCAAATGCAGGCGGATATGCGCCAGCAGCCCACGCAGCTCAACGAAGTGCCGTGGAACGAGCAAACGCCTGCCCAGCGCCAGCAAACGCTGCAGCGCCAGAAACAACTCCAACAGCAGGATACCGTTGCGCAGCAACAGCGTACCCCGCCGCGCGTCGAACAGCCGTACCAGCAAACCCAGCCGGTGCGCGCCGCCACGGTCCAGGAGCAGCCGGTACGCAGCGCGCAAACGCAGAAGCCTGCCGCGCAGCAGACCAACCGGACAACCACCAGCCAGCAGCCTTATCAGGATCTGCTGCAAACGCCGCCGCACACCGCGCAGCGTGAGCCCGCGCAGCCGAAGGCCACCGCCCAGGCCGCGCCGGTCACCCGCGAAACCGTGCCGGAAAAACCAGCCGCCGAGAAAAAAGATGAACGCCGCTGGATGGTGCAGTGCGGTTCATTTAAAGGTGCTGAGCAGGCGGAAACCGTGCGTGCACAGCTGGCGTTTGAGGGCTTTGATTCACGCATTACCGCCAATAACGGCTGGAACCGCGTGGTGATCGGCCCGGTGAAAGGCAAAGAAAACGCCGACGGCACCCTTACCCGCCTGAAGCTCGCCGGTCACACTAACTGCATTCGTCTCGCCGCTGGGGGTTGAAACCCCCAAAACACCCCCCATCTATAATTGCATTCTGCCCCGCGCCTGGCGCGGGGCCTGTATTCAGCTATCGAAAAGGGGTCTGTCAGTGACAACAATAGTAAGCGTACGCCGCAACGGACAGGTGGTGATTGGTGGCGATGGACAGGCCACACTGGGCAACACCGTAATGAAAGGCAACGTCAAAAAAGTGCGTCGTCTTTACAACGATAAAGTCATTGCGGGTTTCGCGGGCGGTACGGCGGACGCCTTCACGCTGTTTGAACTCTTCGAACGCAAACTGGAAATGCATCAGGGCCATCTGGTGAAAGCGGCGGTTGAGCTTGCCAAAGACTGGCGTACCGACCGGATGCTGCGCCGTCTTGAAGCGCTGCTGGCGGTGGCGGATGAAACCGCATCCCTGATCATCACCGGTAACGGCGATGTAATCCAGCCGGAAAACGACCTGATCGCGATTGGTTCCGGTGGCCCGTATGCCCAGGCCGCAGCGCGCGCGCTGCTGGAAAACACCGAACTGAACGCTCGTGAAATTGTTGAGAAGTCGCTGGGGATTGCAGGTGATATTTGCATCTACACCAACCACTTCCTGACCATCGAAGAACTCTCCTCTAAAGCGTAAGGATTTCCCATGTCTGAAATGACCCCACGCGAAATTGTCAGCGAACTCGACAAACATATTATCGGCCAGGACGCAGCGAAGCGTTCTGTGGCTATCGCGCTGCGTAACCGCTGGCGCCGTATGCAGCTTGATGAAGAGCTGCGTCACGAAGTGACACCGAAAAACATTCTGATGATCGGCCCGACCGGCGTGGGTAAAACCGAAATCGCCCGTCGTCTGGCAAAACTGGCCCATGCGCCGTTCATCAAAGTCGAAGCCACGAAATTCACCGAAGTGGGTTATGTCGGTAAAGAAGTGGATTCCATCATCCGCGATCTGACCGATGCCGCCATTAAAATGGTGCGCATGCAGTCCATCGAAAAAAACCGCTATCGCGCCGAAGAAATGGCGGAAGAACGTATTCTCGACGTGCTGATCCCACCGGCTAAAAATAACTGGGGCCAGGCGGAGCAGGCGCAGGAGCCTTCCGCGGCGCGTCAGTCCTTCCGCAAGAAGCTGCGCGAAGGCCAGTTGGATGATAAAGAGATTGAAATCAATCTCGCCGCTGCGCCGATGGGCGTAGAAATCATGGCACCTCCGGGCATGGAAGAGATGACTAACCAGCTGCAGTCCATGTTCCAGAACCTGGGTGGACAAAAGCAGAAGCCGCGTAAGCTGAAAATCAAAGACGCGATGAAGCTGCTGGTGGAAGAAGAAGCCGCCAAGCTGGTGAACCCGGAAGAGCTGAAGCAAGACGCGATTGATGCGGTTGAACAGCACGGCATCGTGTTTATCGATGAGATCGATAAAATCTGTAAGCGCGGCGGCAACGTGTCCGGCCCGGACGTGTCCCGTGAAGGCGTGCAGCGCGACCTGCTGCCGCTGGTGGAAGGCTGTACGGTCTCCACCAAGCACGGCATGGTGAAAACCGACCATATCCTGTTTATCGCTTCCGGCGCGTTCCAGGTGGCCAGCCCGTCTGACCTGATCCCGGAACTACAGGGACGTCTGCCGATCCGCGTGGAGCTTCAGGCGCTGACCGCAGAAGACTTTGAGCGCATCCTGACCGAGCCGAACGCGTCTGTCACCGTTCAGTACAAAGCGCTGATGGCGACCGAAGGCGTGAATATCAACTTCACTGACGATGGCATCAAGCGCATCGCCCAGGCGGCGTGGCAGGTTAACGAAAGCACCGAAAACATCGGCGCGCGTCGTCTGCATACCGTACTGGAACGTCTGATGGAAGAGATCTCCTACGACGCCAGCGATCTCAACGGCCAGACCATCATCATTGATGCGGAATACGTTGGTAAGCATCTGGATGAGCTGGTTGCGGATGAAGATTTGAGCCGCTTCATTCTGTAATTGCCTGTTTGTTGGCGGTATACCCAAAAGAGGTAGGTCGCACGCCTCGCTTAACAGAGTTCGGCGACACCTCTGCAACTTAGTGGTTGTTGTGGTTATAATCGCGCTCAGTGCAATTTCATCCTTTACGATGGGGGCAATACGCCCCCATTTTTTATTGGTTCGCTTACTATGACTGACTCACAATCACTGAGCCGTACGCAAGCCTGGCTGGAAAGCCTGCGCCCACGTACTCTTCCCCTCGCGTTCGCCTCCATTGTGGTGGGTAGCGCGCTTGCCTGGTGGCAGGGCGTCTTCGATCCGGTAGTCGCTTTCCTTGCGTTACTCACGGCGGGCCTGCTGCAAATCCTGTCCAACCTCGCCAATGACTATGGCGATGCGGTAAAAGGCAGCGATAAGCCGGACCGCATCGGGCCGCTGCGTGGGATGCAAAAGGGCGTGATCACCCAGGCTCAGATGAAACGTGCGTTAATCATCACCGTGGCGCTGATCTGCCTGTCCGGCCTGGCGCTGGTGTGGGTCGCCTGTCGCACCTTCAGCGACTTTTTAGGATTTTTGCTGCTGGGGTTGCTGTCGATCATCGCCGCCATCACCTATACGGTAGGCACTCGCCCTTACGGCTATCTCGGCCTTGGGGATATTTCGGTACTGATTTTCTTCGGCTGGCTGAGCGTGATGGGCACCTGGTATTTGCAGGCGCATACGCTGATCCCGGCGATTTTCCTGCCCGCCACCGCCTGTGGCCTGCTGGCTACCGCCGTGTTGAACATCAACAACCTGCGCGATATCGACAGCGACCGAATCAACGGTAAAAACACCCTGGCGGTACGGCTTGGCCCGGAGCGCGCCCGCCGCTATCACGCATTTTTGCTGATCGGCACGCTGGTGTGCCTGGCGCTGTTTAACCTGTTTTCACTGCAAAGCCCATGGGGCTGGCTGTTCATTCTGGCGGCACCGATGCTGGTCAGACAGGCGCAATATGTGGTGCGGGAACGCGATCCGCTGGCGATGCGTCCGATGCTGGAACGTACGGTTAAGGGCGCACTGCTCACTAACCTGTTGTTTGCAATAGGCGTTATTTTGAGTCAGGCCCATTTTTAACTGACAAATATCAATTAACAATTGATGATTTTGCCAACAATCGCCTGAAAGCGATATACTGAAAATTCTCGCAGCAACGAAACCTTAAGCCTATGAAATACGATACTTCTGAGCTTTGTGACATTTATCATGAAGAAGTCAATGTGGTGGAGCCGCTGTTCTCCAACTTCGGTGGGCGCTCATCTTTTGGCGGACAGATCATTACCGTGAAATGTTTCGAGGACAACGGGTTGCTGTACGAGCTACTCGAGCAAAATGGCCGCGGACGCATTTTACTGGTGGACGGCGGCGGTTCCGTTCGTCGCGCATTGCTTGACGCCGAACTGGCGCGTCTGGCGGTGCAAAACGAATGGGAAGGCGTGGTCATCTACGGTGCGGTGCGTCAGGTGGACGATCTGGAAGAGCTGGACCTCGGCATTCAAGCCCTGGCCGCCATTCCGGTTGGCGCATCCGGCGAAGGCATTGGTGAAAGCGACGTGCGCGTCAATTTCGGCGGTGTGACCTTCTTCTCCGGCGACCACTTGTATGCCGATAACACCGGTATGATCCTTTCCGAAGATCCGCTCGATATCGAATAATCCTCATTCAGGCCATCCCGTAGCGGATGGCCTGATTGTTTCTGTTACCAGCCAGGCACCGCCCCGCCGTTAAAGATTTTCTCCGCCGCTTGCGCCACTTCCGGCGACTGATACGACTGAATAAACTTCTTCACGTTTTCCGCGTCTTTATTATCTTCACGCGTCACGATGATGTTCACGTACGGCGAGTTTTTATCTTCGATAAACACGCTGTCATGCACCGGCGACAGGTTCAGCTGCTGAATGTAGGTGGTGCTGATGATCGCCACGTCGACTTTCGGGTCGTCCAGCACGCGCGGCAGCTGTGCGCCTTCCAGCTCCATGATTTTCAGATGGCGCGGGTTATCGGTAATATCCAGCGCCGTCGGCAGCAGGCCGGTATCCGGCTTGAGGGTAATCAACTTCTCTTTCTGTAACAGCAGCAGCGCGCGGCCCAGGTTAGTTGGGTCGTTAGGGATCGCAACGGTTGCGCCCTCTTTTAATTCATCAACCGATTTAATCTGGCGGGAATAACCGGCCATCGGGAAGACAAAGGTATTGCCCACCGCCACCAGTTTGTAGTTGTGCGCGTTGTTGTCCTGTTCGAGGAAGGGACGATGCTGAAACACGTTAGCATCCAGTTCGCCCTGATTGGTGGCATCGTTCGGTAGCAGCGACCCGCTGAAGCCCACCAGCTCTACATCCAGATCGTATTTTTCTTTCGCGACCTTTTTGGCCACTTCCGCCACATCCTGTTCCGCGCCGTTAATCACACCGACTTTAATGTGTTTGGCGCTATCGCTTTGTTGGTCGCAACCTGCCAGCAGCAGGCCGGTCAGCAGTACCGCAGCGGCCATCCGGCCACGAGACATCCCCAGTTTCATTTTTGTTATCCTTGTTTACGCATCAATTCCGCCAGAAAACGACTATAGCGAGATTAGCGAAGCGGGATAAAAAACGAAAAGGAATGGGCAAGAAGAAAAAAGCATAAGCGGGATGAAACAACAAAAAAGGCACCGAAACGGTGCCTTTTATGCGGGAGAGGTAATTACACTTCTTCCATGCGGCCCAGCAGCGCCTGCAGACGTTCCTGCCACACGTGCTGTTGCTCTTTCAGCTGGTGGTTTTCACGCTCCAGCTCTTCACGGCTGCCCTGCGCGTGTTGAACTTCCTGCGCCAGGCTGTTGTTCTTTTCTTTCAGCTCTTCGATTTCCATCTGTAACAGGGTGATGGTATCAACAGCCTGCTGTACTTTTGCTTCCAGTTTCTCAAACACTTCAAATGACATCGTCATACCTCTCCAGAATTGCAAGGCGTTGATAGAATGCTATCCCTACCGTCTCCGGTGACGCCTTATTAATACGTGCGCACCACATGAGTCCGATTGTATGGAGCGTTGCCGCCAGTGTCCAGCAGCACACCATGCTGTTTGCGAAATGCAACACTTTTCAGCTTATGCCGAATGCGTTACAACCCTCTCCCCGGCAAATGTTAACAAATGACGCCAGATGACGAGGTGGAATTTCGTGCGCGCCCCCAGCAAAATTCGCGCGAAAACGCGCGTTTTATTGACGCGCTACACACATTTTAATTTCGATATTTCTCGTTTTTGCTCGTTAACGATAAATTAACACCATGTCTACAGGACATAACGGGTGATATCGCACCCGGAATAACAATAATCATCACTTTTACCTTCAGGACCCGATTATGAGTCAAACATCAACCTTAAAAGGCCAGTGCATCGCCGAGTTCCTCGGTACCGGGTTGTTGATTTTCTTTGGTGTGGGCTGCGTCGCCGCGTTGAAAGTGGCGGGTGCCAGCTTCGGCCAGTGGGAAATCAGCGTGATTTGGGGGTTAGGGGTAGCCATGGCTATTTACCTGACCGCGGGCGTATCCGGCGCTCACCTCAACCCTGCCGTCACGCTTGCGCTGTGGCTATTTGCTTGCTTTGATAAACGTAAAGTCGTCCCCTACATTGTGTCTCAATTTGCAGGTGCCTTTTGCGCCGCCGCGTTGGTTTACGGGCTTTATTACAATCTTTTCTACGATTACGAACAGACTCACAATATGGTGCGCGGCAGCGTTGAAAGCCTTGATTTGGCTGGCGTGTTCTCAACCTATCCTAACCCGCACATCAACTTCTTCCAGGCCTTTGCCGTCGAGATGGTGATCACGGCAATTCTGATGGGACTGATCCTGGCGCTCACGGATGACGGTAACGGCATTCCGCGCGGCCCGCTCGGCCCGTTGTTGATCGGCCTGCTGATCGCCGTGATCGGCGCATCCATGGGGCCGCTGACCGGCTTCGCGATGAACCCGGCGCGTGATATCGGACCGAAAGCCTTCGCCTGGCTCGCCGGCTGGGGCAACGTCGCCTTTACCGGCGCGAAAGATATTCCTTACTTCCTGGTGCCGCTGCTTGGCCCGGTGGCAGGTGCAGCATTTGGTGCCTTCGGTTATCGTAAACTGATTGGCCGCCACTTACCTTGCGATGTCTGCGCTGTGGAAGATGACAAAGATTCGGCAACCTCCAGCGCGCAACAAAAAGCTACGCTGTAATAAGACTGAAGGGACAAGAAACATGACTGAGAAAAAATATATCGTTGCGCTCGACCAGGGCACCACCAGCTCCCGCGCCGTGGTCATGGACCACAGTGCGAACATCGTGAGCGTGTCACAGCGTGAATTTCAGCAGATCTACCCGAAAGCCGGCTGGGTTGAGCATGACCCGATGGAAATCTGGGCTACCCAAAGCTCGGTATTAGTCGAAGTGCTGGCGAAAGCCGATATCAGCTCTGATGAAATCGCCGGCATTGGTATCACCAACCAGCGTGAAACCGCCATTGTCTGGGAGCGCGAAACCGGCAAGCCGATTTATAACGCCATCGTCTGGCAGTGCCGCCGTACAGCGGACATTTGCGAGCAGCTCAAGCGCGACGGCATGGAAGAGTACATCCGCAAAAACACCGGCCTGGTGGTGGACCCGTACTTCTCCGGCACCAAAGTGAAGTGGATTCTGGATCACGTTGAAGGCTCCCGCGAGCGCGCCCGCCGTGGCGAACTGCTGTTCGGCACCGTAGATACCTGGCTTATCTGGAAAATGACCCAGGGACGCGTTCACGTCACCGATTACACCAACGCCTCCCGTACCATGCTGTTCAACATCCACAACCTGGACTGGGACGACCGCATGCTGGAAGTGCTGGATATCCCGCGCGCCATGCTGCCGGAAGTGCGTAAATCCTCTGAAGTTTACGGCCAGACCAACATCGGCGGTAAAGGCGGTACCCGTATTCCTATCGCCGGTATCGCGGGCGACCAGCAGGCGGCGCTGTTCGGCCAGCTGTGCGTTAAAGAAGGCATGGCGAAAAACACCTACGGCACCGGCTGCTTTATGCTGATGAATACCGGCGAAAAAGCCGTGGCATCGGAAAACGGCCTGCTGACCACTATCGCCTGCGGTCCGAGCGGCGAAGTAAACTATGCGCTGGAAGGCGCGGTGTTTATGGCGGGGGCGTCCATCCAGTGGCTGCGCGACGAGATGAAACTGATCAACGACGCGTTCGACTCTGAATACTTCGCTAACAAAGTGAAAGACACCAACGGCGTCTACGTGGTTCCGGCGTTCACCGGGCTCGGCGCGCCGTACTGGGACCCGTATGCCCGTGGCGCGATTTTCGGCCTGACGCGCGGCGTCAACTCCTGCCACATCATCCGCGCGACCCTGGAATCTATCGCCTTCCAGACCCGCGATGTACTGGAAGCAATGCAGGCAGACTCCGGCATTCGTCTGCACGCCCTGCGCGTGGACGGCGGCGCGGTCGCCAACAACTTCCTGATGCAGTTCCAGTCCGACATTCTGGGCACCCGCGTTGAGCGCCCGGAAGTGCGTGAAGTCACCGCGCTGGGCGCGGCGTACCTCGCCGGTCTGGCGGTCGGCTTCTGGCAGAATCTGGACGAGTTGCAGGAAAAAGCGGTCATTGAACGCGAATTCCGTCCGGGTATCGAAACCACCGAGCGTAACTTCCGCTACGCGGGCTGGAAAAAAGCCGTTAAACGCGCGCTGGCGTGGGAAGAGCACGACTAACCCCTCCTCAGGGACGCCGCTGGCGTCCCTTTTTCTTTCCCTTCCGCGCGCAAATTTCAGCCTTATCCCCCCTGTGCTACACTCCGCAACAATTTCATTTGTCAATGAGTGAGCTATGAGACGAGAACTTGCCATCGAATTTTCCCGCGTAACCGAAGCCGCCGCCCTGGCGGGTTATAAATGGTTAGGCCGTGGAGATAAAAACACCGCTGACGGCGCGGCGGTCCACGCCATGCGCATTATGCTCAACCAGGTCAATATCGACGGGCAGATTGTGATCGGCGAAGGGGAAATCGACGAAGCGCCAATGCTGTATATCGGCGAACGCGTGGGCACCGGCCAGGGCGACGCGGTGGATATCGCGGTCGACCCGATTGAAGGCACGCGCATGACGGCGATGGGCCAGGCCAACGCGCTGGCGGTGCTGGCGGTGGGCGATAAAGGCACATTTCTTAACGCCCCGGATATGTACATGGAAAAGCTGATTGTCGGGCCGGGCGCAAAAGGCGTTATCGACCTCAACCTGCCGCTCGCCACTAACCTGCAAAACATCGCTCAGGCGCTGAATAAGCCGCTCAGCGAGCTGACCGTCACCATTCTGGCGAAACCGCGTCACGATGACACCATCGCGCAGATGCAGCAGCTTGGCGTGCGCGTTTTCGCTATTCCAGACGGCGACGTGGCGGCCTCGATTTTAACCTGCATGCCCGATAGCGAAGTGGACGTGCTGTACGGCATCGGCGGCGCGCCGGAAGGCGTGGTTTCCGCAGCGGTGATCCGCGCGCTGGATGGCGATATGCATGGCCGTCTGCTGGCGCGTCATCAGGTGAAAGGCGACAGCGAAGAAAATCGCCGCATCGGCGAACAGGAGCTTGAGCGCTGTAAAGCGATGGGCATTGAAGCCAATAGCGTGCTGCGCCTCGACGATATGGCGCGTAGCGATAATGTGATTTTTTCAGCGACCGGTATCACCAAGGGCGACCTGCTGGACGGCATCAGCCGTAAAGGGAATATCGCCACCACGGAAACCCTGCTGATCCGCGGTAAATCGCGCACCATTCGCCGCATTAAATCCATTCATTATCTCGATCGCAAAGACGCCAACGTACAGGCGCATATACTGTAATCGTTTGTCTGAATGAGCTTTCCGGCCCGTCAGGGCTGGAAATCTGCGGCTTATCTCAGCAAGATTAACGGGTATTCATCGGTGGAGTAAATCATGGCGGAATGGGTAAAAGGCAAAGTCACACAGGTACAACACTGGACTGACGCACTGTTTAGTCTCACCATCGACGCACCGGTCGCCCCGTTTACGGCCGGGCAGTTCGCCAAGCTGGGGCTGGAGATCGACGGCGAACGGGTACAGCGCGCCTATTCCTACGTGAATGCGCCCGATAACCCGGCGCTGGAGTTTTATCTGGTCAACGTGCCAGAAGGTAAACTCAGCCCGCGTCTGCACGTCATGCAGCCTGGCGATGAAATCAATATCGTCAGCGACGCGGCGGGGTTTTTCGTGCTGGAAGAAGTGCCAGACTGCGACACGCTGTGGATGCTGGCCACCGGCACCGCCATCGGCCCTTATCTGTCGATTCTCCAGTACGGCAAAGATCTGGAGCGCTTTAACCACATCGTTCTGGTACACGCCGCGCGTTACGCTGCCGATTTAAGCTATCTGCCGCTGATGCAGGAGCTTGAGCGGCGTTATGAAGGGAAACTGCGGATCCAGACCGTGGTCAGCCGGGAGACCGTGCCAGGCTCGCTGACCGGGCGCGTTCCGGCGCTGATCGACAGCGGCGAGCTGGAAAACGCGGTGGGCCTGACGATGCGGCCCGAAAACAGCCATGTAATGCTGTGCGGTAATCCACAGATGGTGCGGGATACCCAGCAATTGCTGAAAGAGACCCGGCAGATGACCAAACACCTGCGTCGCCGCCCGGGCCATATGACGGCAGAGCACTACTGGTAACTCAGCGGTACTTCACGTCCAGGGTGTCTTTACCGTATTTATTCTCGCCGGGGGTGCCGATAAACGCCCCCAGGTCGAGCAGCAGCATCACCAGAATCAGCGTGGGAACAAATCGCCCCACTACCCACTGCCACATGCCGCCCAGCACCGCCCAATTCCCGGCCAGCAGCATCCACGCCAGAATCATAAACAGAGCCCACAGGCCGGATTTCCCGCGATCGTGCAGGCGTTTCACCACCACGGCAGAGGTCGGCCACAGCAGGCACACCAGCACGAACGCGCCGGTTTGCGCGTCCAGAATGCCGTTGGCGACCAGAATAAACAGCAGCGCCATCGCAACTATCCATAAACCAATCCAGATCCAGAAATCGCGACGCCCGATGCGCCCCTTAAATGAGAACAGCCATTGCTGTAGGGTCATAAATTATCCTTATCATCATCATGCCGCGTAGTTTACCCTGAACCTGGTCAATTTTGACAAGCCGCCTCGTTATCGTTTTAATCGCTGTAACCAGTTATCGGGAGCCAGGTTTGATAAAGTCACTGTTCGCCATTGTTTTACTTTGCCTGCCGCTTGCAGCAGGCCTTGCCGCGCCGGAAAACGACGAGGCGAATCAGCCGGGAAAAGCGCCTTATCTGCTGCCTGGTGCGCCCTCTTTCGACCTGACGATTACCCAGTTCCGCGAGAAATTTAATCAGGATAGCGCCCCGCTGGCGCTCAGCGAGTTCCGCGCCATTACTTCAAGCCAGGATAAAGACGCCATTACCCGCGCCGCCACCAAGATCAATGAGAATCTGTACGCCTCCAGCGCCCTGGAGCGCGGGACGCTGAAGATAAAATCCATGCAAATCACCTGGCTGCCAATTCAGGGGCCGGAACAAAAAGCCGCCAAAGCCAAAGCGCTGGAGTACATGGCGGCGGTGATGCGCGTTTTTGCCCCTTTCAGTAAAGCGCAAAGCCAAAAAAAGGTAACAACGCTGCTGACTGCCGCGAAAAACAAACGTTACTATCAGCAGACTGAAGGGGCCATTCGCTATGTGGTAGCAGATAACGGCGAAAAGGGGCTAACTTTCGCCATTGAACCGATTAAGCTGGCGTTATCTGAAAGCCTGGAAGGAAACAATAAATGACAAAAAGCAAAGCCATTCCAGGCGTGAATCTCTATACTGTTTGACAGACCGCGCTGCCGGAATGGCAGCAATCTTCCTTAATTCGCTTGACCGCGTGGAGAATTGAAATGCGACATCCATTAGTGATGGGTAACTGGAAACTGAACGGCAGCCGCCATATGGTAAACGAGCTGATCGCCAACCTGCGTAAAGAGCTTTCTGGCGTGGACGGCTGCGGTGTGGCGATTGCCCCGCCGGCAATCTATCTGGATCAGGCTAAACACGCCGTATCCGGCAGCCACATTGCCCTCGGCGCGCAAAACGTTGACGTTAACCTGTCTGGCGCATTCACCGGCGAAACTTCTGCCGAAATGCTGAAAGACATCGGCGCGAAATACATCATCATCGGTCACTCTGAGCGTCGTACTTATCACGCTGAATCCGACGAATTCATCGCTAAAAAATTCGCTGTGCTGAAAGAGCAGGGTCTGATCCCGGTTCTGTGCATTGGTGAAACCGAAGCGGAGAACGAAGCGGGCAAAACTGAAGAAGTGTGCGCACGTCAGATCGACGCGGTGCTGAAAACCCAGGGCGCGAGCGCGTTCGAAGGCGTGGTTATCGCTTATGAGCCAGTATGGGCTATCGGTACCGGCAAATCTGCGACCCCGGCGCAGGCGCAGGCGGTTCACAAATTCATCCGTGACCATATCGCGAAAGTTGACGCTGACATCGCTAACCAGGTGATCATTCAGTACGGCGGCTCCGTTAACGCGGCGAACGCGGCAGAACTGTTCACCCAGCCGGACATCGACGGCGCGCTGGTTGGCGGCGCATCCCTGAAAGCAGACGCTTTCGCGGTGATCGTCAAAGCCGCTGCTGAAGCGAAAAAAGCGTAAGTAAGCTGCCATAAAAAAACCCTGCCGCGGCAGGGTTTTTTGTTTCAGAGCTGATGCAATAGCCGGAACCAGGCGTAATCCAGCGGCAGTAAAATCAGGAACGTGACCACCGCCAACGCCAGACACAGCTTGATCCCCGCCCTGGCAGGCACTTTACCCAACGCCATCGCCACCACGATGGGCGACGCCTGATACGGCAGCAGCGGCGTCGAATAGCCCAGCACCTGAATCATAATCACCGACAGCAGCGGGAATCCCGTGGCTTGCGAGAAACTCTGCGCCAGGGTGGTAAACAGCGCCGGGACGCCGTTGGCGGTCATAATGAAATTCAGCGCCGAGGTGATGCCGGTCAGCGCCACAAAGCTGGTAAAGGGCCGTTCCGGATCAAGCGGCATCACCTTCAGCAAGGATTCGCCTACCACGCGCCCCAGGCCGGTTTCCGTCACGGTGATCGCCAGCCCGAGGATGCCGGCGACGTAGATACAGGTACGGAAGTTCACTCCGCTGGCAAACTCATCGCCATTGATAAAACCCACGCGCGGCAGCAGCGTAATCACCGCCGCCGCCAGCCCGGTCCAGGCTGGCCCTACGCCGTGCCAGCTTTCGGTGACCCACAGCGTCAGCACCACCAGCAGCATCCAGGCCAGGCGTTTTTCCGCGCCGCTCATCGGCCCCATTGGCGCGAGGGTTTTCGGTGGCGTCGGCTTGCCGGGGAACATCCAGCAAATCAGCACGATCAGTAAAAAGCCCTTCAGCAGGCCGAGCACCGGCGTATGCAGCAGCAGATAGGGCAGGTAGTTTAAATGAATGCCGTATGAGCCTTCCGCCGCGCCGCTCATCACCAGATTCGGCACGTTAGCGGGCAGAATCGTGGCGGAAAGCTGGAAAGTGCCGAAACCGACCGCCAGCGCCAGCCCGTACCAACTGCGGGTGCCGTCTTCGATACCAAAGCGTTTCGCCATCGCCGCCACAACAGGCATCAACAGCGCGATGCGGCCCATGTTCGACGGCATCACAAACGCCAGCGCATAGCTGAGCAGCACTACGCTTGCCACCATCAGCCACCAGGAATCATTAAGCCGCGCCGACAGCGCCCGCGCGACCCGGTCTGCCAGGCCGGTTTTGCGGATCGCCACGCCCAGCACAAAGCCGCTGAATACCAGCCAGAACGCCGACGAGGCGAAGCCGCCAAATAGCGTGTCTGCCGGGGCGATTTTCGCCACCATCGCCACGGTGAAAAACAGCAATGCGGTAATAAACTCCGGCAGCAGCGAGGTGGCCCAGAGCACAATGGTGACGCCAATCACCAGTGAAGGAAGGAATAACGGGTGGGAAAGCCAGAGCGACATACCTGTCTCCTGTCGTATTTTGCAGCAAGTCTACGGTCACGTCGGCGTTAAGTAAATCGCACCGCCCCCACCAGAACCGGCAGGTTAATGATAATGAATCTCACCGAAATAGTCAGACAGGACGTAATAGCGACAGTATTCAAAAGGCCGTTCCTGGCCCGCCAGAAAGGTTTGCCGCGCCACGGAGAGCAGCGGTTTATTTTCCGGGATTTGCAGCTTTTCACACAAATCGGGGGTGGGAAGAATGGCATCGACTTTTTCCGTCGCAGAATCGCTGCTGACATTCAACAAACTGTAGAGCGACTTATTAGCCAGATCGTCCGCAGTGAGGCTGAGTCCCGGAAAGAACGACAGATCCAGATAGATTTTTTCGTGGTTGAACGGGCGCTGGTTCAGGTAACGAATACGGGAAATAAACAGAAAGTGATGGTGCGACGGCAGGCTCAGTCCATCCGCCAGCGCATCCCTGGCGCGACGCGGGCCGATATCAAGAATGCGGTTTTCGATTGCCACGCTGGCATCGCGTAAGTCGCTGGTAATACCGCGAAACGTATGACCGTAGCTAACGCCTTCCGGTACGGCGCTGACGACCGAACCGCTACCGCGCTGGGAAGTGATCACCCCGGCGTTGATCAGTTCGCTCCAGGCCTGTTTCACCACGATTAGCGAGACGTTATAGGTGCGGGCAATCTCTTTCTGGGTCGGAAGCTGGCTGCCTAAAGCCCAGGTTCCATCCTGAATATGCTGGCAGATGATGTAGAACAGCTGCTTGTAGAGCGGTGTAAAACTTGCCTTATCGACCTGCAACCTGTTTACCTCGAATTTCCGCCAGCAGGGGGACGGTTAACCCGTCCCCGGCAAGGTAAACGCGTGGCTACCCCGCAATCTGCCTGGCAAGCTCAGCCAAATCGAAATTATTCATTCGATTGATGGTCGTTAAATAGTCGTCAGGGAAGGCATTCGCGCCATGGAATGCGCCGGAAAGTGCCCCAACCATGGTGGCAACGGTATCGGTGTCATTGCCGATATTAACGGCGGAAATGATAGCATCAACCGCAGAATCGGGACAACACGCGAACAGGCCAAAGGCGGCGGGCACCGCTTCGCTGACGTGCAGACCGGTACCGATGATATCGCTGATTTCCACAATTGCGGTTTCCCAGCTGGCGTGCCGTTTACCAATAGCCACCGCGAGTTCGATACGCCGCGCTACCGACGGACCGGCGACCATCATTGCCCCCTGCTGCTGGGCCAGTGTGTAGCCGCGATCGGCCCCGTAAATGCCCGCCGCAATAATGCTGTCAGCACTGGTAGTTTCGCGCAGCGCTTCGCTGGTCGCCGCCGCCATCGCCGCAGCGCCGGACATCGCCAGCACGTTGTTATGGGTGAAGCGGGTGATCTTCAGCGCTGCATCGATCGCCTGTTCCAGATCGCCTGGATGCAGCACCGCCGCTGGCCAGATTTTCATCGCCGCGCCGTTGGTGGCCTCGGCGTTGCCCTTGTTGACGATCTGCACTGACTGCTTTTCGCCTTCCAGCTCGCCCTGCAACGAGGCGCGATTATCGTTGAACAGCGCCTTCATGGCCGCCCGGGTCGTCGGGCCGGTGAAATTGGCGTAGAACGGATAGGCCAGCCAGCGGGTAAAGGCTTCGCGCATCACCTCGTTGGTGACCTGGCGCTGGTGGCTCAACAGCGCGTCCATAATGTATTTCGCCTGGATAAAGTCATCGGTGCACATTCCCGCGTCGTTGCAGCGGCCAAAGGTATCCGCAGGCGGTTTCTGGAAGGTAGTCACCCAGCCGCCGAAATAGTCTTTAATCTGCTGTTGGGTTCTGACTTCTGTCGCTGCGCCCATGGCATCAGCGGCGGCGGCACCAATTAAACAGCCCAAAATTTTGTTGTGATCGACGTGCATGAATAACTCCTTTACGAATGAACAGGGTCTGCGCCGCACGGATGCGCGGCGAGAAAGTCGGTTAGCTGATGAGGGTACGGCAGCGCGGTCATTGCCCCTTTGGCAGTAACTACCAGCGCGCCGCAGGCGTTGGCGTGGCGGATGGCTCCGGACAGTTCTGCCATTCCCCAGCGTTCATATTGGGAAAGATGGAACAGCAGCCCGCCGACAAACGCGTCGCCCGCGCCGGTGGTGTCGATGACGGGAACCTGCGGTGCCGGGAAATGCTGTTCGCCCTGCGGGCAAACCAGAGATGCGCCCGCCGCGCCAAGGGAAATCACCGTGGTGTCGCAGCCCATGTCCCGCAGCAGGTAGCGCGCGTCCTGCCAGTGAGCCACATTGCCCAGACGGCACAGCTCATCGGCGGAGACTTTGCAAATGCTGGCCAGCGCCACGGACTGCGCCATGAGCGCCGGGATTTCGCTGACGTCACGCCACATGCTCTCCCGCAGATTGACGTCAAACATCACCTGGCCGCCTGCGGCGCGCATACGCTGCGCGCCTTCCAGGCAGGCTTCCCGGGCGGGAGAATCCGTGAGCCCAATGGAGCTGAAGTAGAACCATTCGCCGGGCTGGAAAATCGGTAAATCGGCAACGGAGACAAAGGTATCGGCGCTGGGCTTCACCAGATAGGTGAAGCTGCGCTCGCCATCAGGCGTTAAATTGACGATCAGCACCGCGCTGGTAAGGTGCGCATCAAGCCGCAGTTGCGTGACGTCTGCGCCCTCTTTTTGCAGCACATTTTTAAGAAATCGCCCGGCATCATCGTCGCCCAGGCGACCAATAAATCCGCAGTTTCCACCCTGGCGCGCGATACAGGCCGTCACGTTCGCCGACGCGCCACCAGGGCATTTCAGATAGGTGTTGTCGGTGTCCGGCACTAAATCCACCGAGGCATCGCCAATAATCCAGACTTTTTTAGCGGGTTGCATGTGCCCCTCCTTACACCGCTCGCTGGGTAAGCTCAGCGCGGATTTCCCGGTAATAGTCGTTGTTGATCAGGTACTTTTTCATCAGCAGGCCAATCACCAGATGGAACACCGCCGGGATCAGGGTCATCATCAATGCGATACCCATCAGCGCCCGGTCGCTCTGCACGGCATCCGCCTGATAGCCGAAATAGCTCAGCAAGAAGCCGAGGATGCCGCCCGCGATGCCCATCCCAAATTTCTGGAAGAACAGGATGCCGCCAAATGCCAGGCCAGAGACCCGCAGGCCGTTCTTTTTCTCGCCGTAATCCACCGCTTCGGCAATCGACGACCAGAACACCGGCATTTGCATGTCGCAAAAGAAGTTGATCAGGAAATAAAAGACAAAAGCGAGGATCAGGTTTTCATGCCCCACCACGAAATACATGGCGATACTCAGCGCGAAGGTGATCAGCTGGGTATAACGGAACATTTTGATTTTGTCGTAAAACTTTGTGACCCAGGTGGTGACGATCATCGCCAGTATCGAAGCCACCACGCCTACGGTCAGGAACGGAGAGATCAGGCTGTCACCGCCGCCGAGATAGTATTTTGCATAGTAGGCCGCAACCGAACCGCGGATCACATAGCCGCACATCAGCAGCAGAATAACCACGCCGAGGATAATCCACTGGTCGTTACGCAGCAGGTAGGTGAACTGGGTTTTCAGCGACATGGACGGGATTTCCGGTTCGCTGCGCTCGCGGGTAGTGAAAAAACAGAACACGAACAGCAGTGCGCCCATAATGCCCATCAGCCCCATCGAGAGCTGATAGCCCAGCGCCTTGTTCCCTTGCCCCAACCATACCGCCAACATCGGCACGACGATGGTCACCAGGAAGGCGGCGATTTTGGTCATCACGAAGCGATAGCCATTGGCGCTCAGGCGCTCTACCGGATCGTCGGTGATCACGCCGATCAGCGAGATGTAGGGAATGGTGATGGCGGTATAGACCAGCGTCATCAGAATGTACGTGAAGTAGGCCCACGCCAGTTTGGCGGTGTAAGCCACATCGGGCGTGATAAACATTAAATAGACCGCAAAGCCGAACGGAATGGCGAACCAGATCATCCACGGGCGGTAGCGGCCCCAGCGGGTGGTAAATTTATCGGTCAGAATGCCCATGGCCGGATCGATAATCGCGTCGATCATGCGCACGACAACAAACAGCACGCCGACATCCGCCGCCCGCAGGCCGTAGATGTCGGTATAGAAGTAGGCGAGCAGGAGCTGCATGGCGATGATGACGACATTAATCGCCATATCCCCTGCGCCAAAACCTATTTTTTCCACGATAGAAAGTTTCATGACGGTATCCCTGGTGAGCCCGGCCCGTAGACGCGCGACTGTGGGTTTTATTTAACTACCTGAAAGTGAAACGGTTAGAGTTGCCTGGTGATGGGCAGTGCGCCGTTTATTTGCGGCACACTGTCAGTGTAGGGATCGTTTAAAAGATATAAAGGTATACCTTTATATCTTTTGATCGGTTTCACAATAAATATCACTCAGGCGAATTTCTCCGGCCTGAGTATGGGATCTCACTGGCAAAAAATAGGGCGTGCCACGGTTACTCGCGGCACACGGCAGAAGGTAAAAAACTAGTGTGAATTGAGCAGCGCGCAGTCGTGGTCCTGCAACTGTTCGGCATTGGCAAGATTGAGGTTAAGCAGATTACGTTCGGTCGCCAGTAACACAAAAGAGCCGTCTGGCTGCTGGGCCATTGCCAGCGCGAAGCGCCCCATGTGTGCACGCGCGCCGGGCACTTCCTGCGCCAGCATAATAAAAGGACTGCGCCGTGCCAGTTCAGCCTCGCTGACCCGACGCACCAGATACGGCGTGTTGTCGATACCGCCGGGCAGCGGCAGCCACTGGCTGCTGATCCGCGCGGCCTCGCGATTAAGCTTTTCACGCACGTCCGGGCGCAGGCAGGAAATATGAATATGCAGGTGGTTCTGGGTGCGACCCAGTTTCGAGTTTAAGGTCAGTGAGACCACGTTATTCGGCACCGCCTCGCCGTTCCGCTCGCTCATTACGCGCCGCGCCTGCCAGGCTTGCCAGAAGTAGTTCGGGGTTTTGGGATGCAGCAGCATCGGGCTTTCGATGCCGTTAATGCGCCATGTGGGCATCAGCAAATACTGCAACGGGCCGTTGCGATCTTTGAAAATCACCAACCCGGCATCCAGCTTTACTTCGGCACAGGGGGCGGGATTGTCATGCCGCTGCTGATTGGGCACGCACTGATGAAATACGATATCGCGCAGGGCGTCTGGCTGGCCTTTAAAGTAAAGCCACAGGCCACCGGCTATCGCGGCGATTATCAGCAGGAGACAGACCACAACGGTCAGCGCTTTTTTCATCTTCATGCCTTTTACACTTATGAAGATGAAGTCTGGCACAAAAACGGCCCCGAAGGGCCGTCAGAATTAGCGTTTGCTAATTTGGTCGAAGGTGCCGCCGTTGGCGAAGTGCTCTTTCTGGGCTTTGGTCCAGCCGCTAAACACCTCGTCAATGGTGAACAGTTTCAGTTTCGGGAACTCGCCTTCGTATTTCTTCGCTACCTGCTCATCACGCGGGCGGTAGAAGTTTTTCGCGGCGATCTCCTGGCCTTCCGGCGTGTAGAGATATTTCAGATAGGCTTCGGCAACGGCCTGAGTGCCCTTCTTCTCAACCACTTTATCGACCACCGACACGGTCGGCTCTGCCAGAATAGATTCGCTCGGGGTAACGATCTCGAATTTGTCTTTGCCTAATTCATTGGTCGCCAGCAGCGCTTCGTTTTCCCAGGCAATCAGCACATCGCCGATACCGCGTTCAACAAAAGTGTTGGTTGAACCACGTGCGCCAGAGTCCAGCACTTCAACGTTTTTGAACAGCGCCTTAACGAAATCCTGGGCTTTAGCCTGATCGCCGTTGTTCTGATGGAGCGCGTAGCCCCATGCCGCCAGATAGTTCCAGCGCGCGCCACCGGAGCTTTTCGGGTTTGGCGTGATCACGGAAACGCCCGGCTTCACCAGATCGTTCCAGTCTTTAATTTGTTTCGGATTGCCTTTGCGCACCAGGAAAACGATGGTGGAAGTGTACGGCGCGGAGTTGTCCGGCAGGCGTTTGATCCAGTTTTTATCAATGCGGCCACGCTCAGCGATGGCGTCTACGTCATAGGCCAGCGCCAGGGTCACCACGTCGGCTTCAATACCGTTAATCACGGAAGTCGCCTGTTTGCCGGAGCCCCCGTGAGACTGACGGATCACCACATTATCGCCGGTCTCTTTTTTCCAGTGCTCGCTGAAGGCTTTGTTATATTGGTCATACAGTTCACGTGTCGGGTCATAAGACACGTTAAGTAATTGAATATCCTTCGCCAGTACGCTGGTTGATGCCAGAAGCAACGTTAATCCCACGCCAAACTTATTCATCGCACGCTCTCTTCTAAATTGTGTGTATGAAAATAGCCTGCCAGAAATGCGTGAGATGATTAAAGAATAAAAAAAGATTGGCTATAACTTTGAGGAATATCATCAGACAGTAAAAAGCCGGGCGAACCCGGCTTTTTGATCAGTACAGCTTTTTGGCGCACTCCAGCCAGTCGCCTTTGAAGGTACGCTTCATATTTTCGATAGCGTCGATGATGTCGTGATGCACCATCTTCTCGTTCTGAATGCCCACGCAACGGCCACCGTGGCCCTGCAGCAGCAGTTCAATGGAGTATGCGCCCATACGGGAAGCCAGAATACGGTCATAAGGCACCGGAGAACCGCCACGCTGAATGTGGCCCAGTACCGTAGCGCGGGTTTCACGCTCGGTTTCTGCCTCAATGTAGCGCGCCAGCTCATCGATATCGCAGATGTGCTCGGTGATCGCCACGATAGCGTGTTTTTTACCCTTCGCGATACCGGCTTTAATTTCCGCCACCAGATCGTCGCGGTTGAACTCGACTTCCGGCAGCACGATGAATTCACAACCACCCGCAATCGCCGCCGCCAGGGTCAGGTCGCCGCAGTAGCGGCCCATCACTTCGACGATAGAGATACGTTGGTGAGAGGTAGAGGTATCACGCAGGCGGTCGATGGCTTCAACCACGGTGCTCAGCGCGGTAAAGTAACCGATGGTGTAGTCAGTACCGGCAACGTCGTTATCAATGGTGCCCGGCAGGCCGATGCACGGGAAGCCCATTTCGGTCAGACGTTTAGCGCCCATATAGGAGCCGTCACCGCCGATCACGACCAGCGCATCCAGACCGCGTTTTTTCATGTTTTCGATAGCCACCGCGCGGATATGCTCTTCGCGGAACTCAGGAAAACGAGCGGAACCCAGGAATGTGCCGCCACGGTTGATCATGTCAGACACGCTGTAGCGGTCGAGCTGCACCATACGGTCTTCATACAGGCCGAGATAGCCGTCATAAATACCAAAAACTTCCAGACCTTCTGTCAGCGCGGCGCGCACTACGCCGCGAATGGCGGCGTTCATGCCTGGCGCATCACCGCCACTCGTCAATACCCCGATTTTCTTAATCATGACTACCTCTGAACGTAGAATACAATATTGAATCCTGTTGCCGGAAACGCCTGCATCATCAGGCGATGGACTAATGATGCAGATAGTATATCAATAGCTTCCAGCTGAATTGATTCAGGTCAGACCGAACGGCGGTAAAGTATACAAAAAAAGCCGTTTGGTACACTTTTCACGCCTTTGTTAAAGCGGGAAGTTTCCCTGTTTCCCCTGCGGCACAACAGAGCAGGGATCCTGATGAATAATTACGTCCGAACCCGGAAAACGCCCCAGGATCGCTTGCTCCACTTGCTCAGCCACAATATGCGCCTGAACCAGCGGTAAGTTGTCGTCCATTTCCAGATGAATTTGAATAAAGCGGGTCGGCCCTGACTGCCGCGTGCGAAGATCGTGGGCACCTCTGACGCCGGGCCACGATGAAACAATGTCGATGATGATTTGATGCTCATCATCCGGTAACGCGCGGTCCAGTAAGGACTGGACGGCTTCATAGCCCATTCGTAATGCGCTATATAATATATAGATGCCAATACCCAGCGCAAACAAGGCATCAGCACGATGCCAGCCATACCAGGAAAGCGCAAGCGCCACCAGAATAGCGCCGTTCATCATAACATCAGATTGATAATGAAGCATATCTGCCCGCACCGCCTGGCTTTTGGTCTTACGCACCACCCAACGCTGAAACGTCACCAGTACCAATGTGCTGATCAGGGCGATAACGGTAACGCCGATACCAATCTGCGGCGATTCCATCGGCGCGGGATTCGCCAGCCGCTCGAAACCGGTCAGGAACAGAAACAGCGCCGATCCGGAGATAAACATGCTTTGCGCCAGTGCGGCCAGCGACTCGGCTTTGCCATGGCCGAACGCGTGTTCGTCATCGGCAGGCTGTAAGGAGTAACGCACCACCAGAAGGTTGGTCAGCGAAGCGGCAATATCCACCAGCGAGTCCACCAGCGCGGCGAGAATACTCACCGAGCCGGTCTTCCACCAGGCAAAGATTTTAACGAGCAGCAGCAGCGACGCCATGACCGTGGCGGCAATGGCGGCGCGGCTGACCAGACGCCCATAAGATTGATTCATAAAGACTCCCGCGTATCGATTGGCAAAGTATAACGAATCACGCGCTAAACTCAGACTGGCAGGAGCGGAATACCGGGCAAAAAAAACCCCTCCGTTTAAGGAGGGGAAGACAGGGATGGTGTCTATGGCAAGGAAAACAGGGTTGTTACTGGTTACTACGGGTACTGCTACTAAACACATTTGCCGAGGAGGACCGTTGCATCTGCGAGACTTCTCGCAACTGAAGCATGCGATACTGGTGCTTCTCGTTTAAAACCGCTTGCTGTTCCGGCGTTAACAGTCGGTACATTTGGTTGCGCACTTTCGCCATCTCGACCTGGCGCGCGACCTGCTCTTGTGCCATCTTTTCGGCCTGAGCCCGCACAGCGGTTTCATCAAAATTTTCTGCGGTGACCAGGCGATGCATGGTCTCCATTTCGCTAACATTAACAGGCGGCTGTTCATGCTTCGCCTGCTGCATGAGGTCGCGCATCTGTTGACGTTGCTTTTCGGTTAATCGAATGCCGTCAAACATATGGCTCTGCACACTGTTTCGTTGCGCCAGCCCTTCTGCGGGGTGCCAGTTATCGCCTGTAACGACTTCAGCAGCCTGGCTTGCGAACGTACTGATCGCCAGTGTTGAGGCCATGACGGCAGCGGTAACTTTGCGCATCACTGACTCCTGGAAACTTGGGTGCTGCGATTCAACGAGGACCAGTTTACGATTCAGGCTGCAAACATGCGTCAGGGGGTGTAAAACAACGTAAAGTCATGGATTACCGGGCCTTGATGACGTAATTTTTGCCTCGGAGGTATTAACAATGAATAAAATTCTGTTAGTTGATGATGATCGTGAACTCACTTCCCTTTTGAAAGAGCTTCTCGACATGGAAGGTTTTAATGTGCAGGTCGCCCACGATGGCGAGCAGGCGCTTAATCTTCTGGATGACAGCATCGACCTGCTTTTGCTCGACGTGATGATGCCGAAGAAAAACGGCATCGATACGCTTAAAGAGCTACGTCAGACTCACCAGACACCCGTAATCATGCTGACCGCGCGCGGTAGCGAACTGGACCGCGTTTTAGGCCTTGAACTGGGCGCGGATGACTATTTACCCAAACCGTTCAACGACCGTGAACTGGTGGCGCGTATTCGCGCTATTCTGCGCCGTTCCCACTGGAGCGAGCAGCAGCAAAACAGCGATAACGGTTCGCCGAACCTGGAAGTTGACGCCCTTAGCCTGAACCCAGGCCGCCAGGAAGCCAGTTTCGACGGCACCGCGCTGGAGCTTACCGGCACCGAGTTTACGCTGCTGTATCTGCTGGCCCAGCATTTAGGCCAGGTAGTATCCAGAGAACATCTCAGCCAGGAAGTCCTTGGCAAGCGCCTGACGCCGTTCGATCGCGCTATTGATATGCATATTTCCAACCTACGTCGCAAACTGCCGGATCGTAAAGACGGGCATCCGTGGTTTAAAACCTTACGTGGACGGGGTTACCTGATGGTATCCGCTTCATGATTGGTAGCCTGACCGCGCGAATATTTGCGATTTTTTGGCTGACCCTGGCCCTGGTTTTGATGCTGGTATTGATGTTGCCGAAGCTCGATTCACGTCAAATGACCGAGCTGTTGGAAAGCGAGCAACGCCAGGGCGTGATGATAGAACAGCATGTCGAAGCTGAACTGGCTAACGATCCGCCCAACGATTTAATGTGGTGGCGCAGGCTATTCCGCGCCATTGACAAATGGGCACCGCCGGGGCAACGCCTGGTGCTGGTTACCAGCGAAGGGCGCGTGATCGGCGCAGAACGCAGTGAGATGCAGATCATTCGCAACTTTATCGGCCAGGCTGACAATTCCGATCATCCGCAAAAGAAAAAGTACGGTCGTCTGGAAATGGTCGGCCCCTTTTCCGTGCGTGACGGTGAAGACAACTATCAGCTTTACCTGATCCGCCCGGCCAGCAACTCGCAATCCGATTTCATTAACCTGCTGTTCGACCGCCCGTTATTGCTGCTTATCGTAACGATGCTGGTCAGTTCGCCGTTGCTGTTATGGCTCGCCTGGAGCCTGGCGAAACCGGCGCGTAAGCTGAAAAACGCCGCCGATGAAGTGGCGCAGGGCAATTTGCGCCAGCATCCTGAACTGGAAGCCGGGCCGCAGGAGTTTCTCGCGGCGGGTGCCAGTTTTAACCAGATGGTGACGGCGCTGGAACGCATGATGACCACCCAGCAGCGGCTGCTTTCTGATATCTCCCATGAACTGCGCACGCCGCTCACGCGTCTCCAGCTCGGTACCGCGCTGTTGCGCCGCCGGTCTGGCGAAAGCAAAGAGCTGGAGCGGATTGAAACCGAGGCCCACCGGCTGGACAGCATGATCAACGATCTGCTGGTGATGTCGCGCAATCAGCAAAAGAATGCGCTGGTCAGCGAAACCATGAAGGCCAACCAGTTGTGGCGCGAAGTGCTGGATAACGCCGCCTTTGAAGCCGAGCAAATGGGTAAATCTTTTGAAGTCGCCTACCCGCCCGGCCCGTGGCTGTTGTACGGCAACCCGAATGCGCTGGAAAGCGCGCTGGAAAACATTGTCCGCAATGCCCTGCGCTATTCGCATACCCAAATCTGCGTCAGCTTCTCGGTGGATAAAGAAGGCATTACCGTAACCGTGGACGACGATGGCCCCGGCGTCAGCCCGGAAGATCGGGAACAGATTTTCCGGCCTTTCTACCGCACCGATGAGGCGCGCGACCGGGAATCCGGCGGCACCGGCCTTGGTCTGGCGATTGTCGAAACCGCTATTCAGCAGCATCGCGGCTGGGTTAAAGCCGACGACAGCCCGCTGGGCGGCCTGCGGCTGGTGATCTGGCTGCCGCTGTATCGCCGCACCTGATAACCGCGTCTCTCTGCATAACGGAGAGACGCGTTTTTCTCCCCGCTCACTTCTGCTATTCTGCGCCCCTTGCTGATGGGGGCCTTATGCTTAATATCGTACTTTTCGAACCTGAAATTCCGCCAAACACGGGCAACATTATCCGCCTGTGCGCTAACACCGGTTTTAAACTGCATATCATCGAGCCAATGGGGTTTACCTGGGATGATAAGCGCCTGCGCCGGGCAGGGCTGGATTATCACGAATTCGCCGCCGTCACCCGTCACGCCAGCTACGAGGCCTTTCTGGACGCGCAAAAGCCGGAGCGCCTGTTTGCGTTAACCACCAAAGGCACGCCCGCCCACAGTGCGGTCAGCTATGCCGCTGGCGATTATTTAGTGTTTGGCCCCGAGACGCGCGGATTGCCTGCGAGCGTGCTGGATGCCCTGCCCGCTCAGCAAAAAATTCGTATTCCGATGATGCCGGACAGCCGCAGTATGAACTTATCTAATGCGGTGTCGGTGGTGGTGTATGAAGCGTGGCGCCAGCTTGATTATGCGGGCGCCGTACTGCGCAGTTAAATGCCGTCGCCGTATTCGAAGCCGTTATTCACGCCGTTGAAATGCTGATCCATATCCATGGCGGGTTTATCGCTTTCCGGCTTGCCGACGATGCGTGCCGGAACGCCTGCGGCGGTGGTATGCGGGGGAACCGGCTGTAATACCACCGAGCCCGCGCCAATTTTCGCGCCGCGCCCGACTTCGATATTGCCGAGAATTTTCGCTCCCGCGCCAATCATCACCCCTTCACGAATTTTCGGATGGCGATCGCCGCTGGTTTTACCGGTACCGCCCAGGGTCACCGATTGCAGAATGGAAACGTCGTTTTCCACCACGGCGGTTTCACCAATCACAATGCCGGTGGCGTGGTCGAGCATAATGCCGCGGCCAATTTTCGCCGCCGGGTGAATGTCTACCTGAAAAGACACCGACACCTGGTTTTGCAGGAAAATCGCCAGCGCGCGACGGCCCTGATTCCACAGCCAGTGGCCGATGCGGTGTGCCTGTAGCGCGTGGAATCCCTTCAGATACAGCAGCGGCGTGGAGTATTTATCAACTGCCGGGTCGCGGGTGCGCACGGCCTGAATATCGCAGGCGGCGGATTCAATCATCTGCGGGTCGGCGGCATAGGCCTCTTCCACCACTTCACGAATCGCGATGGCGGGCATAATCGGCGACGCCA
Organism: Atlantibacter subterraneus; assembly: GCF_007570865.1. GTDB lineage: Bacteria > Pseudomonadota > Gammaproteobacteria > Enterobacterales > Enterobacteriaceae > Atlantibacter > Atlantibacter subterraneus. The sequence continues at coordinate 53,156 of NZ_VLPS01000011.1, forward strand.
GTTTGTTCGCCAGCATATAGCTCAGCGCGCTTCCGAGATTTTCATGTTTTAGCAACGTAGCATGGTAAAAACTGGCAAGCATTGGCTCGCAGTCGGCGAGCGCCCTCGCTTCGGCTTTTATGTTATTCCATACCAAATCCAGTTCTTCACACGGCATTGCTCTCTCCAGAAAAACAAGCAGCGCCCGGTAAATCATCTTACCGGTGCGCAATAAAGGTAACAGGGGGTTCCATTAATGACTGCTTTTCTCGTCCTTGCGTGCTCGCCCGAGCAATGTTAATGCTGCCTCGCGCGCATTTTTTCCGCAATACAATACTTGATAAATTTCCTCGGTTATTGGCATTTCCACCCCAAAGCGCGCCGCGAGTTCACGCACTTCTTTGGTGTTGCGATAACCTTCCACCACCTGACCGATGGTCTGCTGGGCGGTCGTGACGTCCATGCCTTGTCCAAGCATCATGCCAAAACGGCGGTTGCGGGACTGATTATCGGTACAGGTCAGCACCAGGTCGCCCAGGCCCGCCATACCCATAAAGGTAGTGGGATCGGCACCCAATGCGGCACCAAGACGCGTCATCTCGGTGAGCCCGCGGGTGATTAACGCGGTGCGCGCATTCGCGCCAAAGCCGATACCGTCAGACATCCCGGCACCAATCGCGATCACGTTTTTCACCGCGCCGCCTAACTGGACGCCGATGAAATCCGGATTGCTGTAGACGCGGAAGCTTTTACCGCAGTGCAGCAGTTGCTGGAGATCTTCAGTAAAGGTTTCGTCGGTAGACGCCAGCGAAATCGCCGTCGGCAGGCCTGCCGCCAGCTCTTTGGCGAACGTCGGGCCGGAGATCACCGCCAGCGGGATATCCTCGCCCAGCGCTTCCCGGGCCACATCCTGCAACAGACGCCCGGTTTCCGCTTCCAGCCCTTTGGTGGCCCAGACTACGCGCGCATCACTGCGCATCAGCGGTTTAATCTGGCGCAGCACTTCGCCGAACACATGGCTGGGCACCACCACCAGAATATTGCGGCTGGCCGCCAGCGCGGTGGCAAGGTCGCTTTCAAGATGGAGTGAGTCGGGAAAAGGCACATCCGGGAGAAACGCGGCGTTGCAGCGGTCTGCTTCTAACGTCGCGATATGTTTGGGATCGTGGCCCCAGAGAACAACCTGGTGGCCGTTTCTCGCCAGGGTGATGGCAAGAGCGGTGCCGTAAGAGCCGGCACCGATGACTGTCATTGAAGCAGTAGTGTTATTCATCAGGCATCCTGATGGTCTTGCGCACCTTCGCCGGACTGCTGTTGCAGATAGTTCATGAACAACGCGTCGAAGTTAACCGGCGCAAGGTTCAGCTGCGGGAACGTGCCGCGGGAAACCAGGCTAGTGATACATTCACGCGCATACGGGAACAGGATGTTCGGGCAGTATGCGCCCAGGCAATGCGCCAGTTGCGTGCCTTCAATGCCGCCAACGGAGAAAATGCCCGCTTGCTGTACTTCGCACAGGAACGCGGTGTCGTTTTCCAGCGTTGCGGTAACGGTCACGCGCAGAACCACTTCATAAACGTCGTCCGCTAACTGGTTGGATGCCGTATCCAGGTCCAGTTTGACTTCCGGCTGCCAGTCTTTCTGAAACACATGCGGCGCATTCGGTGCTTCAAAAGAGATATCCTTGGTGTAAACGCGTTGGATCTGAAAGGTCATTTCAGTGTTGTTTTGTTCTGACATGTGTAAACCCTTTATTGTTTGTCCTTCAAAGTGCCTTACGGCGAAGCAGCGCTAGCGCAACAGGGGATCGAGTCCACCACGCGCATCCAGCGCATACAAGTCGTCACAACCGCCAATGTGCTGTGCATCAATAAAAATTTGCGGCACCGTGGTGCGGCCACTGCGCTTAATCATCTCTTCCCGTTTAGCAGCGTCCCCGTCAATGGGTAGCTCTTCAAACGCGACGCCTTTGCTCGCCAGCAACGCTTTTGCGCGATGGCAGTAAGGGCAGGTCACTTTGGTATAGATTTCGATATTGGCCATGGCGATACCTTAGCGTGAGTTATTTTCCGCGCACCAGTGGAAGGTTTTCACCGCTCCAGCCTGCTACACCGTCTTTCAGCACAAATACACGCTCGAAACCGGCTTTCATCAGCGCATTAGCGGATTCCTGGGCTGACATACCGTTGCCATCAACCACAATAATCGGCTGCGCTTTATGTTTATCCAGCTCGCCCGTGTTATTGGCTTTGATTTCATTGGGCAGAACGTTCAGGGCGCTGGCGATATGGCCTTTGCGGAAATCGTCACGCTGACGAATATCCACCACCACCGCGTCTTCTTTGTTGATTAAACGCGTCGCTTCACCACGCGAAATTACCTTCACTTTAGAAGTAAGGCTTTTGAATGTGGTAAAGAGCACCGCCCCCAGTAACGCGACCCAGGCGATACTAAGTATGGGGTGACGGCTAACGAATTGCATAATTTCTTGCATGGGGGGTAAAGGCTCCCGACTAAGTGAAAAAAACCAGGTGAGGAGTATACCTTTGCATTGGTCCAATTACAGCCAGCGCGAGACAGGTAATGCATATTCTGCGGGCTGTTACGGAAAAAATGACGAAAAGCGCCAAAAGGCACAGACTACCCGCCCGCTTTTTTTGATCTTCTGCGGCTATTTGTGTCAATAAGTTGTAGTAAAATTACGCAAATTTTTTATCTTTGAGCAATGAGGTTATCGCAATGTCGGTTTCTAAAAAACCTATGGTCCTGATGATTCTGGACGGCTACGGCTACCGTGAAGACCAACAGGACAACGCTATTTTCAGCGCCAAAACCCCGGTAATGGACAGCCTGTGGGCAAAACGTCCGCATACGCTGATTGACGCGTCCGGCCTGGAAGTGGGTCTGCCGGACCGCCAGATGGGCAACTCCGAAGTGGGTCACGTTAACCTGGGTGCAGGCCGCATCGTGTATCAGGATCTGACCCGTCTGGACGTTGAAATTAAAGAACGTACTTTCTTCTCCAACCCGGTACTCACCCGCGCGGTAGATACCGCCGTGGCTGCGGGCAAAGCCGTGCATATCATGGGCCTGCTCTCCGCAGGCGGCGTACACAGCCATGAAGATCACATCCTGGCGATGGTGGAACTGGCCGCAGAACGCGGCGCGGAAAAAATCTACCTGCACGCTTTCCTGGACGGCCGAGATACGCCGCCGCGCAGCGCCGAGTCTAGCCTGAAACGCTTTGAAGAGACCTTCGCCGCGCTGGGCAAAGGCCGTATCGCCACCATTATTGGCCGTTACTATGCCATGGACCGCGACAACCGTTGGGATCGCGTAGAACTGGCTTACGATTTGATGACGCTGGCGCAGGGCGAATACCAGGCAGACAGCGCCGTTGCCGCACTGGAAGCCGCATACGCCCGTGATGAGAACGACGAATTCGTTAAACCGACCGTGATCCGCGCCGAAGGCCAGCCTGACGCCGCAATGGAAGACGGCGACGCGCTGATTTTCATGAACTTCCGCGCTGACCGCGCCCGTCAGATTACCCGCGCCTTCGTTAACGCTGATTTCGACGGTTTCGCCCGTAAGAAAGTGGTGAAGTTCTCTAACTTCGTGATGCTGACCGAATACGCCGCCAACATCGACACCGCCTGCGCTTACCCGCCAAGCTCGCTGGTTAACACCTTCGGCGAGTGGATGGCGAAAAACGACAAAACCCAGCTGCGTATTTCTGAAACCGAAAAATACGCCCACGTTACGTTCTTCTTTAACGGCGGCGTGGAAGATTCCTTCGCGGGCGAAGATCGCATTCTGATCAATTCTCCGAAAGTGGCGACTTACGACCTGCAGCCGGAAATGAGCTCTGCAGAATTAACTGAAAAATTAACTGCCGCGATCCGCAGCGGGAAATACGACGCCATCATCTGCAACTACCCGAACGGCGACATGGTCGGCCATACTGGCGTGTTTGACGCAGCGGTAAAAGCGGTAGAAGCATTAGACAACTGCATCGCGCAAGTGACTGAAGTTGTTGAGTCCGTTGGCGGCCAGCTGCTGATTACCGCTGACCACGGCAACGCCGAACAGATGCGCGATCCGTTTACCGGCCAGGCGCATACTGCGCATACCAACCTGCCGGTTCCGCTGATCTATGTGGGCGAAAAGCAGGTAAAAGCGGTAGAAGGCGGCAAATTATCGGATATCGCGCCGACAATGCTCTCCCTGATGGGCATGGACATCCCGCAAGAGATGACTGGTAAGCCGCTGTTCATCGTGGAATAATCCCTCCCCATGAGGGGAAAGGCGATCTTTTCAATACGGGGCATAAAACCGCAGCGGTTTTACTTAATGCCCCTGCTATACGCCAGCGTGTTTAGCGCTGGCGTATTGTTATACCCAATTTCCGCCACGGCGGATGAGCGCGATCAGCTCAAATCCATTCAACAGGATATCGCCGCTAAAGAGCGCGCGGTACGCCAACAGCAACAGCAACGCAGCACCCTTCTGGCACAGTTAAAAGCCCAGGAACAGGCTATCGCCGCCGCGACTCGCGCGTTGCGCGAAACGGAAAACAGCCTTGCGCAACTGAATCGCCAGATTAGCGCGATGAACGCCTCTATCGCCAAACTGGAAAAACAGAAAGCCTCCCAGGAGCGCAACCTTGCCGCCCAGCTCGACGCCTCGTTTCGCCAGGGCCAGCATACCGGCATCCAGTTAATCCTCAGCGGTGAAGAGAGCCAGCGCGGCCAGCGGTTGCAGGCCTATTTCGGCTATCTGAACCAGGCGCGCCAGGAAACCATCGCTCAGTTGCGCCAGACCCGCGAAGAAGTGGCGTCGCAGAAAGCCGAGCTGGAAGAGAAGCAGAGCGAGCAGCAGACGCTGCTGTATGAACAGCAGGCGCAGCAGGCGAAGCTGGAGCAGGCGCGCAACGAGCGTAAAAAGACGATTAGCGGCCTGGAGTCCTCTATCCAGCAGGGCCAGAACCAGCTCAGCGAGATGCGCCAGAACGAATCGCGCCTGCGCAACAGCATCGCCCGCGCGGAAGCGGCGGCGAAAGCGCGCGCCGAGCGGGAAGCCCGCGAAGCCGAGCAGGTACGTAATAAACAGCAGGAAGCCAGCCGTAAAGGCACCACCTACAAGCCGACCGAAAGCGAACAGTCATTGATGTCGCGTACCGGCGGGCTGGGCTCGCCGCGCGGCCAGGCGTACTGGCCGGTGCGTGGTTCTTTACTGCATCGCTATGGCGAACAGCTACAAGGTGAACTACGTTGGAAGGGGATTGTTATCGGCGCGTCGGAAGGCACAGAAGTTAAAGCCATTGCCGATGGCCGCGTTATTCTCGCCGACTGGCTACAGGGCTACGGCCTTGTGGTGGTGGTTGAACACGGTAAAGGCGATATGAGCCTGTACGGTTACAACCAAAGCGCGCTGGTCAGCGTCGGCACTCAGGTGCGCGCCGGTCAGCCTATCGCGCTGGTTGGCAACAGCGGCGGCCAGGGCCGCCCTTCACTCTATTTCGAAATTCGTCGGCAGGGACAAGCCGTTAACCCACAACCGTGGTTGGGAAGATAAGTTTTGCTTCAATTTCGACGATTACTGCTTTCACTTGCCGCCAGTCTGGCGGTGTTCACCCCGGCCATGGCGGGCAAACTGGCGATAGTGATTGATGACTTTGGTTATCGCCCACAAACCGAAAACCAGATCCTGGCTATGCCGCCCGCGATTTCTGTCGCCGTTCTGCCGAATGCACCACACGCCCGGGAAATGGCCACCAAAGCCCACAACAGCGGTCATGAAGTGTTAATCCATCTGCCGATGGCACCGCTCAGCAAACAGCCGCTGGAAAAAGACACGCTGCGCCCGGAAATGAGCAGCGATGAAATTGAGCGCATCATCCGTGATGCAGTGAGTAAAGTGCCGCATGCGGTGGGCCTGAATAACCACATGGGCAGCGCCATGACCTCCAGCCTGTTCGGCATGCAAAAAGTGATGCAGGCGCTGGGGCGTTATAACCTCTATTTTCTCGACAGCATGACCATTGGCAACAGCCAGGCGATGCGCGCTGCAGCAGGCACTAACGTGAAAGTGATTAAGCGCAAAGTGTTTCTCGACGACACCCAAAACGAAGCCGATATTCGCGCCCAGTTTAACCGTGCGGTGGCGCTGGCGCGGCGCAACGGCTCTGCCATTGCTATCGGGCACCCGCACCCTTCCACCGTGCGCGTGTTGCAGCAGATGGTGTATAGCCTGCCTGCGGATATCACGCTGGTACGGCCGAGCAGCCTGCTAAATGATCCGCAAACCGATACCTCAACGCCGAACCTGACGCCGCCGCCACCGAACACGCCGCGTAATCCGTTCCGGGGCGTGAAGTTCTGCAACAGCAAAAAACCGCCTGAACCGGTCTATGCGACGCGCTATTTCTCGGTGATAGGTGAAAGCATCAGCCAGAGCGGAATGGCGAAATACCTTGTCAATCAGTGGCAGGGATGGAAGACGCCAGCTATAAAATAACCCGCCGAGGCGGGTCATTTTTGCAAGGATTGGGTCTGGCTATCGACGTCCTGTTCAGATTTTAATTGCTTTGTATGTGGATACTGATACCAGGATTTAAAATACTTAAGAAAACTGTAAAGCGTGGCATAGAGCCCGGTAACCGCGCCCACACGCCCCTGCCGCCAGGCACCGCTAAATAAATACCATTTGAAGAAGGCACCAAGCGCGCTAATGATGCCACGCATAATTGAAGGCTGGACGGGCGAATATTTTACCAGCCGGGTGGTATAACTATTCAGCTTATTGAAGACTTCATGGAGGGTGTAAAACGTGTCATGTCGAACATGGCCCGGCATCTTTTCACTTTGAACATTCCCCTCAACCTTATCATCCACCGGACGCAAGTTAAAACGCGCATTCTGGCGATTGAACAATCGAACCGGGTAGTCTGGGGATGAGACCGGATAAAGCGTGCGGACCTGTTCGCCTAAGACATACCAGTAGCGCGGCAGACGCCAGGCTTTATTTTTAGCCGGCTCCTCGCCCGCTTTCAGAGCCAGAATGAAATTAACGGTTTGCTCATCCAAAATTTCATCGCTGTCCATGCACAATACCCAATCATTCCCGGCGCGCTCAATCGCGACATTCATCTGCATCCCATGCATTGAATAGGGATGATAAAAAGGCGTGATACCGAATTCACGGCAAATTTCCAGCGTCTCATCTGTGCTACCGGAATCCACCACTACCATTTCATCCGCCACGGCAATAAGGGGTGGCAAAACCTCACGCAATAAGCGCGCGGAATTATGCGTCAATAAACAAACTGAGAGTGTAAACATCATTCTGACTCTGTCTGGTGGAACCCTGTTAACCATAGAGGATCAAGCAAAAACAAAAGGCGATTTTTGCCTGATTTTTATAAGGTTTTTCGACAAAAAGAATATTACAGAAATTGACATAAGAAAAAAGCGCCCGAAGGCGCTTTATTGGTTAATCCCAGCTAAGAATAACTTTACCGGACTGGCCTGAACGCATGGCGTCAAAGCCTTTCTGGAAATCATCAATAGCGAAGCGGTGGGTGATGATAGGGGACAGGTCAAGTCCGGACTGGATCAGCGCGGCCATCTTGTACCAGGTCTCGAACATTTCGCGGCCATAGATGCCTTTAATGAACAGACCCTTGAAGATCACTTTGTTCCAGTCGATGGACATATCCGATGGCGGAATACCCAGCAGAGCGATACGCCCGCCGTGGTTCATGGTATCCAGCATGGCGCGGAATGCGGGCGGTGCGCCGGACATTTCCAGACCCACGTCGAACCCTTCGGTCATTCCCAGCTCTTTCATCACATCATGCAGGTTCTCTTTGGACACGTTCACCGCGCGGGTGACGCCCATTTTACGAGCCAGCTCGAGACGGTATTCGTTAACGTCAGTGATCACCACGTGGCGCGCGCCAACGTGTTTCGCCACTGCCGCCGCCATAATGCCGATCGGGCCCGCGCCGGACACCAGCACATCCTCGCCAACCAGATCGAATGACAGCGCAGTGTGCACCGCATTGCCAAACGGGTCGAAAATCGAGGCTAATTCATCAGGGATGTTGTCTGGGATTTTAAAGGCGTTAAACGCAGGCAGCACCAGATACTCGGCGAAACTGCCCTGACGGTTGACGCCCACGCCGACGGTGTTGCGGCACAAGTGCGTACGGCCACCACGGCAGTTGCGGCAATGCCCGCAGGTGATATGCCCTTCGCCGGAGACGCGATCGCCAATCTTGAAGCCTTTCACTTCCTGGCCGATACCAACCACTTCACCCACGTATTCGTGACCGACAATCATCGGTACCGGAATGGTTTTTTGCGACCACTCATCCCAGTTATAAATATGCACATCGGTACCGCAGATAGCCGTTTTGCGGATTTTGATTAACAGATCGTTATGGCCCACTTCCGGCTCGGGGGCATCGTTAACCATCCAGATGCCTTCTTCCGCTTTCAGCTTCGATAATGCTTTCATGTCTTATCCTCAGGCAATCACGCCTAACTGTTTACCGATACGAATAAAGGCGTCGATCGCACGCTCAATCTGCTCGGTGCTGTGCGCGGCAGACATTTGAGTACGGATACGCGCCTGCCCTTTCGGCACCACCGGGTAGAAGAAACCGGTAACGTAAATCCCTTCTTTTTGCAGTTCACGGGCAAAATTCTGCGCCACGACCGCATCGCCCAGCATCACCGGAATGATGGCGTGGTCGGCACCCGCCAGGGTGAAACCGGCTGCAGTCATTTTTTCGCGGAACAGGCGCGCGTTGGCCCACAGCTTGTCGCGCAGCGCATCGCCTTCGGCCAGCATTTCCAGCACTTTGATGGATGCGGAAACAATCGCCGGTGCCAGCGAGTTGGAGAACAGATACGGACGGGAACGCTGGCGCAGCCACTCCACCACTTCTTTACGCGCTGCGGTATAGCCGCCAGACGCGCCGCCCAGCGCTTTACCGAGCGTACCGGTAATGATATCCACGCGGCCCATTACCTCGCAGTATTCGTGGGTGCCGCGACCGTTTGCGCCAACAAAGCCCACCGCGTGGGAATCATCGACCATCACCAGCGCATCGTATTTATCCGCCAGGTCGCACACGCCTTTCAGGTTGGCGATCACGCCATCCATCGAGAACACGCCGTCGGTGGCGATCAGCACGTGACGCGCCCCCGCTTCACGCGCCTCTTTCAGACGCGCTTCCAGCTCCTGCATGTCGTTATTGGCATAGCGGAAACGCTTTGCTTTACACAGACGCACGCCGTCAATGATCGACGCATGGTTCAGCGCATCGGAAATAATGGCGTCTTCTGCGCCCAGCAGGGTTTCGAACAACCCGCCGTTGGCGTCGAAGCAGGAAGAGTAGAGAATGGCGTCTTCCATGCCGAGGAATTCAGCCAGCTTTTGCTCCAGCTGCTTGTGCGTGTCCTGGGTGCCGCAGATAAAGCGCACCGACGCCATACCGAAACCGTGGCTGTCCATGCCCTGTTTGGCGGCAGCGATCAGTTCGGGATGGTTAGCAAGACCGAGGTAGTTATTGGCGCAGAAGTTGATAACGTGGCTACCGTCGGCGACGGTGATATCGGCCTGCTGAGCCGACGTGATAATACGCTCTTCTTTATACAACCCTTCCGCACGTGCGGTTTCCAGGTCGGCATTCAACTGTTGGTAAAAATCCCCTCGCATTGCAATTCTCCAGGCTGGGCAAATTTCGGCACATATTACCCAAACTAATCATTTGATACGAGATGACGATTGGCTGAATACGCGTTTTGCAGCATAAATCACGTCTGTGAAACAAACTTCGCGGACGGCCAAGAGGTCTAAAGCTGAAGGAGAGACGATGTGGTGATATGATTATCACCATTCGTGCCTGAGATAGTCTCATGGCCCCACTTTTTGAAGGTTATACGTATGATCATTGTTACCGGCGGCGCTGGATTTATCGGCAGCAACATTGTTAAGGCGTTGAACGACAAGGGCATCACCGACATTCTGGTGGTCGATAACCTTAAAGACGGCACCAAATTCGTTAACCTGGTTGACCTGACCATCGCCGATTACATGGATAAAGAAGACTTCCTTATCCAGATTATGGCGGGTGAAGAGTTTGGCGATATCGAGGCGATTTTCCACGAAGGCGCCTGCTCTTCCACCACCGAGTGGGACGGCAAGTACATGATGGATAACAACTATCAGTACTCCAAAGAAGTGCTGCACTACTGCCTGGAGCGCGAAATCCCGTTCCTGTACGCCTCTTCTGCCGCCACTTACGGCGGACGCACCTCCGACTTTATTGAGTCCCGCGAATACGAGAAGCCGCTGAACGTTTACGGCTACTCCAAATTCCTGTTCGACGAATACGTGCGCCAGATCCTGCCGGAAGCCAACTCGCAAATCGTCGGGTTCCGCTACTTCAATGTCTACGGACCGCGTGAAGGCCACAAAGGCAGCATGGCGAGCGTGGCGTTCCATCTGAACACCCAGTTGAATAACGGCGAGAGCCCGAAACTGTTTGAAGGCAGCGACGGCTTTAAGCGCGATTTCGTCTACGTGGGCGACGTGGCGGCGGTCAATCTGTGGTTCTGGGAAAACGGCGTATCCGGGATTTTCAACCTCGGCACGGGCCGTGCGGAATCCTTCCAGGCCGTGGCCGATGCTGCGCTGGCATACCACCAGAAAGGCAGCCTCGAATACATCCCATTCCCGGAAAAACTGAAAGGCCGCTATCAGGCGTTTACTCAGGCAGATTTAACTAATCTGCGCGCCGCTGGCTACGATAAGCCGTTCAAGACCGTCGCCGAAGGCGTGGCGGAATATATGGCCTGGCTGAACCGCGACGCGTAAGTTGCCCGTATGAAAATATTGGTGATCGGTCCGTCCTGGGTGGGCGACATGATGATGTCGCAAAGTCTTTATCGCACGCTCAAGGCACGCTATCCCGAGGCAATTATCGACGTAATGGCCCCCGCGTGGTGCCGTCCGCTGTTATCGCGGATGCCGGAGGTCAACGAGGCGATCCCCATGCCGCTTGGCCATGGGGCGCTGGAAATTGGCGAACGCCGCAAACTGGGCCTTAGCCTGCGCGATCGCCGCTACGACCGCGCCTACGTGCTGCCAAACTCGTTCAAATCCGCATTAGTGCCCTTCTTCGCTAATATTCCTCAGCGCACCGGCTGGCGTGGCGAGATGCGTTACGGCCTGCTGAACGATGCGCGCGTGCTGGATAAGGCCGCCTGGCCGCTGATGGTCGAGCGCTATGTGGCGCTGGCCTATGACAAAAGCGTGATGCAGTCGGCGCGTGACTTGCCGCAACCGCTGCTGTGGCCGCGTTTACAGGTGAGCGAAGCGGAAAAACAGCAGATGCGCGCCACATTCAGGTTCTCCGATGAACGGCCCGTGATTGGCTTTTGCCCCGGCGCGGAATTTGGCCCGGCGAAGCGCTGGCCGCATTATCACTACGCCGGGCTGGCGGAAAAACTGATCGCCCAGGGCTATCAAATCGCGCTGTTCGGTTCCGCGAAAGATAACGATGCAGGCAACCAGATCATCGCAGCGCTGCCGGAAGCACAGCAGCCGTGGTGCCGCAATCTGGCCGGGGAAACCGCGCTGGAGCAAGCGGTGGTGCTGATTGCCGCCTGTGAGGCCGTGGTATCTAATGACTCGGGTTTGATGCACATCGCTGCGGCGTTGGATCGCCCGCTGGTGGCGCTGTATGGCCCGAGCAGCCCTGACTTCACGCCGCCGCTGTCCCATAAAGCGCGCGTGATCCGTCTGATTACCGGTTACCACAAGGTACGTAAGGGCGAGGGTGAACAAGGCTATCATCAAAGTCTCATCGATATTACCCCTGAGCGGGTAAACGATGAGTTATCCAGCCTGTTGGCTAATCAGGAAAATTAACCATGCGGGTGTTGATTGTTAAAACCTCTTCGATGGGGGATGTGCTGCATACTCTCCCGGCCCTGACCGACGCCATGCAGGCCATCCCGGGGATCCGGTTCGACTGGGTCGTTGAGGAGGGATTCGTGCAGATCCCGGGTTGGCATCCTGCTGTCGATCGCGTCATTCCCGTGGCGATCCGCCGCTGGCGTAAAGCCTGGTTCTCATCCGATATCCGGGCAGAAAGAGAGACGTTTCGCAAACTTCTCACCGCCGTTCGCTATGACGCGGTGATCGATGCCCAGGGTCTGGTAAAAAGCGCTGCGCTGGTTACCCGTCTGGCGCAGGGCATAAAGCATGGAATGGACTGGAACAGCGCGCGCGAACCCCTGGCGTCGCTGTTTTATAACCGCCGTCACGCTGTCGCTAAACAGCAGCACGCCGTTGAGCGTACCCGGGAATTGTTTGCGAAGAGTCTGGGCTATACCCGCCCCTCCCAAACCGGCGACTACGCCATTGCCCAACATTTTCTGGCCGATACGCAAAATCAGCCGCCGTATCTGGTGTTTCTTCACGCGACAACCCGCGATGATAAACACTGGCCGGAAGCCCAGTGGCGCGAGTTAATCCATCTGATGGCGGGAACCGGGCTAAAAATCAAATTGCCCTGGGGCGCGCCGCACGAAGAAGCCCGCGCCTTGCGTCTCGCGGAAGCCTTCGACAATGTTGAAGTCTTGCCGCGGCTCAGCCTTGAGCAAGTGGCTAACGTTCTGGCAGGTGCCAGCGGCGTGGTGTCCGTGGATACCGGTTTAAGCCATCTCACCGCGGCGCTGGATCGGCCCAATATCACCCTGTACGGGCCCACCGATCCGGGTTTGATCGGCGGTTATGGCAAAAACCAGTTTATCTGCCGGCCGGTAGATTCCAGCTCGCTGGCCGCGCTGGCCGCCGCTGATGTCTTTGCAAAATTGCGTCCATTAATCGATGGGGTTGCGCCCGCGTCTGAGAACTCACATGTCTGAATTTTTTACGCCTGACAAACCGCCCAGACGGGTTTTAATCATCAAGCTCCGTCACCATGGCGATGTGTTACTGACCTCGCCCTGCTTTACGGTGTTTAAGCACGCGTACCCGGATGCAGAGATTGACGCGCTGGTGTATGACGATACCCAGTCGATGCTGACCAGCCATCCCTGCATTAGCCAGGTACACACCATCGGCAGAAACTGGCGTAAGCAGAATGCGTTCGCCCAGTTGCGGCTCTATTACGCCTTGTATAAAACCCTCAAGGCGCGCCGCTACGATGTGCTGATTAATCTGACCGAACACTGGCATGGCGCACGGCTGGCCCGTTTGCTGAAGCCCCGCGTTTCGGTCGGCTTTCGCCCTGATAAGCGCGGCGGCTTTGCCCGTAAACGCTGGATTAAATCCTTTACCACGTTGTACCCGGCGATTCAGGACAACACCCGCCATATGGTGGAGGTTAATCTGGATGCGCTCAGGCGCATTGGGATCCATCCGGCCTCAGTTGAAGATAAAAGAACCCTGTTTATCCCCGGCGACGAGGCGGAGCAATTTATTGCCCAGCGGCTGGCAGATTTAGGCGTTGCGCCTGGCAGCTATATCCTGGTACACCCCACTTCGCGCTGGATGTTTAAATCCTGGAGTATCCCAAGGCTGGCTGAGACCATCGATACGCTGGCGCAGCGCGGTTTGCCGATTATTCTCTCCGCTGCGCCTTCCCGTGAAGAAACCGACTATATGGATAAGCTGCGCGCCGCCCTTACCCAGCCGGTCTGTGACCTTAGCGGCCAGTTGAACCTGAAGCAGCTAGGTGCGTTAATGCGAAACGCCCGGGTTTATTTTGGCGTGGACTCAATGCCGATGCATCTGGCCAGCGCCGTCGGCACGCCAACCGTCGCGATTTTCGGCCCAACGGGATCGATCAAATGGGCACCCTGGGGCGTACCCCATCGCGTAATACGCGGCGGCTTTACCTGTGAGCCGTGCGGTAAAGACGGCTGCGGCGGCAGCCAGATATCCGACTGCATCATGTCGATTACCCCGCAACAGGTGTTAAGCGCCATTGATACCATGCTGCTGGAAAACCCCTCATGAAACTCGCCATTGTTCGCCAGACTTACAATCCCAACGGCGGGGCCGAGCGTTTTGTATCCAGAGCGCTAAACGTGCTGGCGCAGGACCGCGAACTGGACGTCACGCTGATTGCCCGCCAGTGGGAAAATGCCGCTGGCTGGCATACCCTGACCGTTAACCCGCCGTTTCGCAACCGGCAGGCCAGAGAAGCCGGTTTCGCACAAGAAGCGGCACGTCATTTTTCCGCATTCGATCTGGTGCAATCTCATGAACGCATTCCCGGCGCATCGGTTTTCCGCGCCGGAGACGGCGTACATGCGACATGGCTTGAGCAGTACAACCGGATCCTGTCGCCCCTAAAACGTTGGGCGCAATCGTTCAGTGCTTATCACCGCTACATTTTGCAGGCTGAACGCGACATGTTTACTCATCCGGCGTTACGTAACGTGATTTGTAACTCGGCAATGGTGCGGGACGATATCGCCCGGCGCTTTGGGCTGGGGCCGGAAAAACTCACGGTGATTTATAACGGCGTTGATACCTCGGTATTTCATCCTTCGGTACGCGAAAATAATTTGCGGGATACGCTGGGTATTCCGCAAAACGCGCCGGTGCTGGCGTATGTGGGGTCCGGTTTTACCCGTAAAGGCGTCTCGGTCGCGTTGAATGCGGTGGCTGCCCATCCTGACGTCTGGCTATTGATTGCCGGACGGGATAAACAGGCCCGTAAATTTATCGCCCAGGCTGAACGGCTGGGTATTGCCGGACGGGTTAAGTTCCTCGGTCCCGTGGACAATATCCTCCAGGTCTACGGCACCGCTGATGCCTTGATCCTACCGACGCTTTACGACCCTTTTCCTAATGTCTGCGTTGAAGCGCTGGCCTGCGGGCTGCCACTGATGACCAGCCATCAGTGCGGCGCAGCGGAATGGATAAAAGAAGGTGAAAACGGCTGGGTGCGCGATGCCCTGGATGTGGCAGGCTATCAGCAAGCCATTAGCCAATGGCTTGCCGGACGAGTGGCAGGTCAGGACTACGCGGCCAACGCGCGCCGAACCGCCGAACCTTATACGCTTGAGCGCATGGCATCAGAACTCCAGTCGCTTTATCGCAACTTGCTGGGCAGTTAACGCCCGGCCTGCTCCACAGCGCGGGTAAATACCCGTTCCATATCACGCAGCATACATTCGCGGGTAAAATGGCTGTTCAGGTAATCGTAACCCTGCTGCGCCAGGCGCTCACGCAAAGCCTCATCCTGCCAGAGCGTCAAAATCGCGTTTTTCAGGGCAACCGCGTCCTGCTGGGCCACCAGCAAACCGGTTTTCCCGTCGATAACCGCATCGCCTGTTCCTCCCGCGTCGGTGGCAATAGTGGCGATCCTTGATGCCAAAGACTGCAACACGCCTTGCGGCACGCCTTCCATATCATGAGAGGGACTAAGCGCGATATCAAAGGCCGGGAACCACGCCTGCGGATCGCTGCGATGCCCAGCCATCACGACGCGGTCCTGAAGGCCCAGGGTCAGGATTTCCTGCTCCAGCGTGGCGCGATGCGGCCCTTCGCCGACAATAGCAAGTTTAATCTGTGGCATATCAATTGCCGCCAGCGCTTTCAATAAAACGCTATGGCCTTTATTAGGCCGCAGATGCGAAACCACGCCCAGCCAGAAGTCGTGCTGGCTGAGGCCGCAGTGCGCTCGCGCTGCCTGTTTATCACCAGGCTTAAACCGTGCGGTATCGACACCGCTGGGGACTGACGTACTGTGATCCAACGGAACGCCAATCTCGACCAGTTGATGGCGGAGCGCCTCACCCGTAGTCACCACATGGGCGCAGGCTTTGGCAAATAGCCAACGTGTGGTGCGATTATTGCGCGGCTTGCCGGAAGCGTGACGCGTACGCACCAGCGGCGGCGGGTTTTTGAGCGTCAGGGCTGCCAGTGCCACTAACCAGGTATCGGCAGAGTTATGGCTGTTCACGACATCCACATCGTGGCTGGCCAGCCAGCGGCGAAGTTGTAACAAATTGCTCAAATTTTTACGTCGTAACGGTAGATTCACCACCGTTAAACCCGCCTCGCGCGCAAGGGTATTTAACGGCGCTTCCTCAGGACAAAGGATCGTTACGGTGTGGCCGCGCTGTAGCATGCCCAGGGACTCATTGATAATACGCAGCGGCTGACCGCCTTTCCCGCCATCCGCTTCGGTGTGAACAATATGCATAAGATTCCTGTTCATGATAGTTCGCCAACGTTTTGCGAATTATACCGATGAGATAAGCCGCGTTAATAAATTTTATCCTTCTGTAGCTGGGGTAACTATGGTAATTTGCCTCGCGTTTTTGCGGTTATTCCAGGGGAAAAATTGATATTTCTCATGCAAAATGCAGGAAATGTTCCCCTTACCCTTAGCTTTTAACTTGCTGTTATAACTATGCTTAAATCCCGTAACGTCTTCACTGGGTCGCTAGTGGTTTTCATATTAGCGCTCTGTTTTGTTTGGCCTATTCCCAACGGCTCCTTGCCTTTCCATCGCAACGGATTGATTTATCCGGTGATTGTGTTTGCGCTCGGCCTTTTCTTTACGTCTCCCACGGCGCGCCAGCATCTGAATACGCAGCAAGTTAAGCCCATTGTGCTGTTTCTTTGGGCGTTAACTTTTTTCATTTTACTTAACGGGCTGATCGTTGCGCCTGATATCAAAGAAATGGTCAGCACCTGGGACGGCCAGTGGGTACGCCCGGTATTGCTGTTCTGCGCGGGCATCGTCCTGGTTGCCGCTATCCAGGCGCAGTTTTCCTCTCTTAACGCCAACAAACTGTTTACGCTGATCATCCTGTTTTTTTGGGGCGTTATTTGCATTCATTTGCTGGATACCGTGTGGCTTTACTGGCGTGACGGCGTCATTCACTGGGGTGAAACGCGCATTGTGTTTAACCGCACCCGAATGAGCTTCCAGATCAATATGATCACCGGCTTCCTGATCGCGGAACTGCTTGCCCGGGCATTGATTCATAAACGCTTTTTGCTGCTAAAAACCTCGTTCCTGATTGTGATGCTGGTGGCGAACCTGATTTGTACCGCGCTGGTAGATACGCGCTGGGGAACCATTGGCCTGGTAGGCAGCTTGTTTTCAACCTTTTTGCTGCTGAGCCTGCACAAAATGCGTCGCGGCAACATCATGAAAATTGGCGCGATTTTTATCGCTCTCGCTTTAGCTGCAGCGGCTATCGCCTACACCTCATGGAAAACCGATCCGCGCTGGCAGGCGCTGGAAAGCGACGCCATCGCGGGCTGGAACGCGCCTTTCACCAGCTTCTGCTACAACAAAACCGATGGTTCCATTCCGCGTAATGAAGACGGTCTGCCGATCAACCATTCCAACGGTTGCCGTGCCAGCTTCTTCCATCAGGGCTGGAAACTGGTGAGCGAGCACCCCTTCGGCATCGGGCCGCGTAAAGAAGCATTCCGTGAAATTCTGCGTAATGACCTGAACGATCCGCGCATTAATATTCCGCACAGCCATTACGGTTTAATCGAGTTTGGCTTGCAGAACGGGATTGTCGGCATCGCCGGGTGGCTGGTACTGCTGCTGATGTGCTGGTACACCGGCTGGAAGCAGTATCGCCATGGAAACATGATGGCAGGCCTGTTCCTGCTGCTGTTTACCATCGGCTTCTTCTCACGCACCCTGGTCGATCACAATTTAAAAGACCATTACCTCGAACAATACATGTTGCTGACTGGCCTGCTGGTTGGGATTTGCGCGACGCGCAACCGGGAATCGTTACCGCCCCCGCAACGTTAAGGCTCACGCGCCAGTGGTTTTCTTTATTAACTCATAGATAATAGAGCCCCACTGGCGTCTGCACGGGTCTGGCGAACGTTTTAACCCGTTCGTTGTCGAAATGCCATTCCGCCGGACCTCATTCACACAGCGAATCCCCCGGCAATCACGGAGCAAGCATGTCTGATAGCCCACAACTGAGTTTGATCATCGCGGTTTATAACGGTGAGAAGTTTCTCAGTACGTTCTTTGATAGCATCAAAAACCAGCATCTCAGCCACGTCGAGCTGATTGTGGTTAATGATGGTTCGACCGATGGCTCGGCGGACATTATTGAACGTTACGCTCAGCAATTTAGCGATTTTACCGTTCTGAACCAGGAAAACGGCGGCGTCTCCGCCGCGCGGAATACCGGTCTGGCGGTGGCACGCGGCCAATACGTGGCATTCCCCGATATTGATGACGTGATCTATCCCGGCATGTATAACCGCCTGCTGGAAATTGCGCTGCAAAACGATCTGGACGTCGCGACCTGTAACGGGACCTATATTTATGATGACGGACGTCCGGCGAAAAAAATATTCCCTTCAGACCGCCTGTCATCAACGGGCGTATTAGAAGGCCCGGTCTGGCTGGAAATGGCCCTGCGCTCGCGTAAATTCCTGCACGTCACCTGGCTGAATATTTATCGCCATGACTTTATTAAACAACATGGTTTTCGTTTTGAACCTGGCCTGCGCCACCAGGATATCCCCTGGACTACCGAACTGCTGTTAACCGCGAAGCGGGTACAATATGTGGATGAGGCGCTGTACGATTATCTGATTCATTCGGCTTCGGTGTCGCATACGCCGGGTACCGATGATACCCGGATGCGCTCATCACGCCATTACATGAAGATCCTTGAGATGCTCAACGACATTAACCGTCGTTATCCTGAGCAGGTGAAGCGCGTTCCCTCCTGCCACTGGCAAATCGCCAAAGAAGGCCTCGGTATTTTACACAGTATCAACAACATCGAGGATCCGGCAAAAAAACGCGAGATCACCCAGGAGCTGTTCGATCGCGGTATCTGGTCGATGATCTGGAAGAATGCCCGTGGGTTTAAACTGCGCTGGCGTTTAGGCCGCCGTTATTTCCGTCTTAAAAAAATAATCAGCTAACGAAGACTATGAGTAAATTAAAACTGCATGCGGTTTCGCGCGCTGACTTTATCGCGAAAAATTATTCTGATTTCCAGACGCTGCTGGATGCGCGCGTCAATCCAGATACCATTCCCGAGCGCTTCTACTGCGGTGGACGTGGCGGGTGGACCTTTCAGACGACCCTGACGCTTAAACACTTTTATGGCGATGATATCGAGTGTTCATTTGGTTCAGAGTGTCGTTCCGACGCCATCAACCTGATGCATAACGATGATTTCGGATCGCGGGTTAAACCCTGGAAAGGCGTGACCGTTGTGGCACGCGCTGACCGTCCGCCCATTATTGGCGCGGATTACGTAGTGGAACAAAATCCGGAAGTCGCAGGTTTAAAAAATCGCCTGTTCGTGCCGTACTGGCCGCAGCCTGGCGTCCAGCCGCGCGAGCGTACCGACAGTACCATTGATACCGTGGCCTACTTTGGCCGTGTCGACAGCTTCCCGCCGGAATTCCGTTCCGACGCGTTTATTAAACGCCTTGCGGATCAAGGCATCACGTTACGTATCTCATTTGATAACTGGACCGATTATCGCAATGTGGATGTCTGCCTGAGTTTTCGTAAATCCCACGATCATAAGCTGGCGCGCAAACCTGCCAGTAAATTGATTAACGGCTGGCTGGGTAAAACCGTGATGATTTGCGATGACGAGCCCTCTTTCCGCGCCATCCGCGAAAGCGAGCTTGATTATCTGATTGCCAAAACGCCTGACGAGGCATTCGACGCGATCATGCGCCTGAAGAACGATCCCGCGCTGTATCAGCAAATGCAGGAGCAGGGTAGAAAAAGACTGGAGTTTTATTCACGCCGTGCCGTCGCGGCGCGTTGGTATGAGTTATTTGAAGGGATCTGGCGTAAGGGATTACACAACAAACCGGAGTTTGTCCGCGCGCTGCACTTCAGCATTGGCAAGGTCATTCGTCCACTGACCAAGAAGTTTTAATTGAAGGTTTTTGTATGTCCACGTCCACTCTTGTAGCGCCCGCGTCTTTTGGGCGTAATCTGGCACGCACGCTGGTTCTGGCGCTGATTTTTATGGTGCTGTTCTCGTTTTCTGAGATCAGCATCCTGCTGAAGGATAAGGTATATAGCCCAAAAGCTGATGATATCGCGCTCTACGCTATTATCGCGCTGCTGGCAGCCATCAGCTCCCGCTATTTCCTGACGCGGTTGCTGTTAGCGATAACGTTCTTTATTCAGGTTTCCGAAGCCGCTTATTACACCTTTTATGGGCAATTTTATGGCCCCAGCGAAGTCTGGCTGGCGCTGGTCGAAACCAAAGATATTGCCAGCGGCATCGGTGACAGCCTGGGCGTGTTGGGGATTTACATCGCGATTTTAATCGTAGCCATTATCTTTTCGCTGGCCTTCGCGCGCCGTCTGGCACCACAGTGGAAAAAATGGCTGGCTATCCCCTCACTGTTGATCATCGTCGTGATGTTTGCCGGGCAGTTCTACAAGGCGGTCGACGGGCAAATGTATAAATTCAACCCGGATTTACGCCACAGCCTGCTGCGTAACGGGTTATCTGCCGTGAGCTTCAGCGCCATTCGCCTGATCCCGGAAGCGATTTCCGGCGAAAACCAAACGCTGGCCCACTACGAGCCTTATAAAGTGACGCCGATACCGGGCAGCCAGGCTGGAAAATACTCCATTATCCTAGCGATTGGCGAAAGCCTTAACCCGCACCATGTCAGTGCCCTGGGTTATCAGCGTGATACCACGCCGGCGCTGAATGCGCTGATGAAGCAGTACCAGGGTAGCGCAAACCTTATTATCTCCAACGCCGTATCAACTCGCGTGGCGATTCCGATGCTGGTTAACAACCTGCGCGAACCGGATAACTACTACGCTTATAAATCGAAAGCCACTAACCTGTTCGCCAACGCCAAAAAACAGGGTTACCAGACCGCATTTATTTCTGCGCAAGGGCTGGAAGGGCTAAGCAACTGGATTGGCATTCATAATATCGACCTGTGGGAAGACACTCAGATTCGCCCGGCACCGGAAGTCGGCGCGGACCGGGTTCTGACGCCATCCGTTGAGCAAGCCAAACTGGACTGGAATAAACCTTTCCTGATGGTGCTTAACAGCCGCGCACCACACATTCCTTATGAGCGCAACCTGCCGCCGGGATTTGCAAAATTCTCAACGCCGCAGGCGGCCAACGATGTGGAGCAGAAGAAAAACGAGTACGACGACGCGGTGCGTTATTACGACCAGGAGCTGGCTTCTGCGATCCGTACGACAATGGCAAAATCAAAACTGCCGGTGCTGGTGTTTATTACTTCCGATCACGGTGAGCGCGTCGGTGACGGCGGCCTGTTCGGCCATTCGATTGTCGCGATGCCTATTGCTCAGGTTCCGTTTATCTATTTCAGCAACGACGCCAATTACCGTATCGGCGATATCACCCCAAATCTGCCTCGCAACCATTACCAGTTGGCGACGCTGATTAATAAAATGCTCGGTTTTTCAGTGGAAAACCCCAACCAAAAAGATGATTCCTATTTCATCACCGGTGGGGATATTCGCGGCCTGTCCGGGCGGGTGACTTACCATCTTGATACGCTACCCGCACAATAATTCTCTCCTTTGGCATTTCTGCGGGCGGCCTGGCTGCCCGCAGATTGAGTAAATCTTCTTGCCGCCCTTTCTCTGAAAGGGTAAAACGCCCCGTAGTAAGCCAAAACAATAGCTTTAACCGGCTTAAATGCTTAGAATTTGCCCGCCGATTAAGAAAATAACGGATATTCGCTTGGAATCGTTGTATACCGCTTTACTCTATCTTATTCAGCCCTTCATCTGGGTACGGTTGCTGCTTCGCAGCCGTAAGGCTCCTGCGTACCGTAAACGCTGGGGTGAACGCTATGGTTATTGCCGGAATAAGGTGGCGCCTGACGGTATATTGCTGCACTCGGTTTCGGTGGGCGAGACGCTGGCGGCTATTCCGCTGGTACGCGCCCTGCGCCATCGCTACCCGACGCTGCCGATCACCGTCACGACCATGACGCCAACAGGTTCGGAGCGCGTGCTTTCCGCCTTCGGCAAAGACGTTCATCACGTCTATCTGCCTTACGATCTCCCTTGCGCCATGAACCGCTTCCTGGACAATGTGCGTCCCAAGCTGGTGATCGTCATGGAAACCGAGCTGTGGCCGAACATGATTGCCGCGCTGCATCAGCGCCAAATCCCACTGGTCATCGCTAACGCGCGTCTGTCTGAGCGGTCGGCAAACGGGTATAAAAAGCTGCGCGGTTTTATGCGCCGCTTGCTGAATAAAATCACGCTGATTGCCGCTCAAAATGAAGAAGACGGTAATCGCTTTCTGGAGCTGGGCCTGAAGCGCAATCAGCTCGCCATTACCGGCAGCCTGAAATTCGATATTTCCGTCACGCCTGAACTGGCGGCTCGCGCCGTGACGCTGCGTCGCCAGTGGGCACCACGCCGTAAAGTGTGGATCGCCACCAGCACCCACGATGGCGAAGAGGCAATTATCCTTGAGGCGCACAAGGCGCTGCTTAAAACCTTTCCTGATTTATTGTTGATCCTGGTGCCGCGCCATCCGGAGCGTTTTAAAGATGCCCGGGACCTGGTACATAAAGCGGGTTTCAGCTTTACCCTGCGCAGCACCGGTGAAATCCCGTCGAGCAGCACCCAGGTGGTGATTGGCGACACCATGGGCGAGCTGATGTTGCTGTACGGCATTGCCGATCTCGCCTTTGTCGGCGGCAGCCTGGTGGAGCGCGGCGGCCATAACCCGCTGGAGCCCGCCGCGCACGCGATCCCGGTGCTGATGGGCCCGCATATCTTCAACTTTAAAGATATTTGCGGACGTCTGCTGGAAGCGGGCGGCTTGATTATTGTTAACGACGCCCCGGCGCTGGTAAAAGAGATCTCAACGCTGCTGACCGATGAAGACTATCGGTTGTGGTATGGCCGTCACGCCGTAGAAGTACTGCATCAAAACCAGGGGGCGCTGACGCGTCTGCTGCAACTTCTGCAGCCTTATCTGCCGCAGCGGAGCCATTGATGCCTGCGCGCCTGTCGGTCGTCATGATTGCAAAAAACGCCGGAGACATTTTGCCAGAATGCCTGGCATCGGTGGCGTTTGCTGATGAAATCATCCTGCTTGATTCCGGCAGCACCGATAACACGCTGGATATCGCCCGTGAGGCTGGCGCGACTGTTGTCACCTCCACCGACTGGCCGGGCTACGGCATCCAGCGCCAGCGCGCTCAGGCGCTGGCGACCGGCGACTATGTTTTGATGATCGATACCGATGAGCGCGTCACGCCGGAACTGAAACAGGCGGTTCTGGCGGTACTGGAAAACCCACAGCCAGACTCGGTATACAGCATTGCGCGCCGCAATTATTTTCTGGGCCGCTTTATGCGCCACAGCGGCTGGTATCCTGACCGCGTCACCCGTCTCTATCCGCGCGAACGTTACCGCTATAATGACAATCTGGTCCATGAGTCGCTGGATGCGCCGGGCGCCCGCGTTATCGCGTTAAAGGGCGATTTACTGCACCTGACCTGCCGCGATTTCGCCAGCTTCCAGCAAAAGCAGCTTAACTATGCCACCGCGTGGGCTCAGGAACGCCATCAGAAAGGCAAGCGCTGCTCTATCGCCGGGATTATGGGCCATACGCTGGGCGCGTTTATTAAGACGCTGATTATTCGCGGCGGCGTGCTGGACGGCAAACAGGGGTGGTTACTGGCGGTGGTCAATGCCCAGTACACGTTCAACAAATACACCGAGCTGTGGGCGCTGAATCACGGCTACACACAAAAGACCGCTATATGAGCACAAAAGCGATTTATCCCGGCACCTTTGACCCAATCACTAACGGTCATATCGATATCATCACCCGAGCTGCGGGCATGTTCGACAAGCTGATTATCGCTATCGCCGCCAGCCCGAGTAAAAAACCAATGTTTACCCTTGATGAGCGTGTGGCGCTGGCGAAAGAGGCAACCGCACACCTGGCCAACATCGAAGTAGTAGGGTTCAGCGATTTAATGGCTAATTTCGCCCGGGCGCAGCAGGCCAACGTGCTGGTTCGCGGGTTACGCGCCGTGGCGGATTTTGAGTATGAAATGCAGCTCGCACATATGAATCGTCATTTAATGCCCGAGCTGGAAAGCGTGTTTTTGATGCCGTCAAAAGAGTGGTCGTTCATCTCCTCCACGCTGGTGAAAGAAGTGGCGCGCCACCATGGCGATGTCACGCACTTTTTACCGGAGAAAGTGTGCCAGGCGCTGCTCAGTAAACTGGCGGCCGGGCACTGATCGCGCATTACTTCTGGCAGCGTCGGCACCAGTACGTGCGGCGTTGCCCGTGTTTACCTGCCTGAATCGGCGTTCCACACACCCGGCACGGCTCGCCTTCCCTTCCGTAGACCTGTAACTCCTGGGCAAAATATCCCGGCTTTCCGTCGCTTTGTAAAAAGTCGCGCAGCGTGGTGCCGCCCTGCTCAATCGAACGCAGCAGCACCGCTTTGATCGCGGTTGCCAGCAACTCACACTCTTCTTTAGAGAGCGCCTGGGCCAGCTTATCGGGATGGATCCCGGCGGCAAACAGCGATTCACTGGCGTAAATATTGCCGACGCCCACCACCAGTTTGTTATCCATCAACCAGGGCTTGATGGCGACTTTTTTCCGGACGCATTTTTG
Source organism: Atlantibacter subterraneus (assembly GCF_007570865.1). Classification (GTDB taxonomy): domain Bacteria; phylum Pseudomonadota; class Gammaproteobacteria; order Enterobacterales; family Enterobacteriaceae; genus Atlantibacter; species Atlantibacter subterraneus. Next base: position 77,820 of record NZ_VLPS01000011.1, read on the forward strand.
ATGCAGGTATTCACCGTTGAATTCGTCGCTCAGCGGCTCCGGGCCGAGGTGCGCTAATACGTTGTGCCCTTCCAGCGACGTCGTCCAGAGCCATGCGCCGAAGCGACGCGGGTCGGTATAACGCAGCACTTTACCGTTGCTCATCACTAAATCGACGTGATCGTGCTTTTCAGCGGGCATGTCATGGGGCAGCACGCGCAGGCTGCCGGACATGCCAAGGTGCACGATGATCCAGCCGTCAGGTAATTCGATCAGCAGATATTTGGCGCGCCGCTGCACGCTGATAACCGGCTTATCGCTGAGCGCATGAATTTCATCAGAAACGGGCCAGCGCAAGCGGCCATTACGCACAACGGCATGAAGAATGGTTTCACCCACCAGGTGCGGTTCAATACCGCGACGGCTGGTTTCCACCTCAGGTAATTCAGGCATCGTTTCCCCTTTTCACGGTGACAGAAAGCAAAAAACCCGGCATAAGCCGGGTTTTCATACAAGTCACTAAAATTATTTAATTTTAGCTTCTTTGTAAAGCACGTGCTGACGGACAACTGGATCGAACTTTTTCAGTTCCAGTTTTTCCGGCTTAGTACGTTTGTTCTTCGTGGTGGTATAGAAGTGACCAGTACCAGCAGAAGAAACCAGCTTGATTTTCTCACGAATACCTTTAGCCATGATTTATTTCCTCTAAGTACTTAGTACTTTTCGCCACGGGCACGCAGTTCAGACAGAACTGTATCGATGCCTTTCTTATCGATTACACGCATACCTTTAGCAGATACGCGCAGGGTGACAAAACGCTTCTCGCTCTCAACCCAGAAACGGTGAGAGTGCAGGTTCGGCAGGAAACGGCGTTTAGTCGCGTTCAGTGCGTGGGAACGGTTGTTACCGGTCACCGGACGCTTGCCAGTAACTTGGCAGACTCGGGACATGTCTATTCTCCAAAAATCAAATTAGCTCGAGCTTCGTATGGGGTATTGGCGCCTCGTCAGGCTTTACAGCCCGGTTATCGCAGTTCTAAGCGAACCCACGATTGCCAGGCCCAAATGCCAAACCCGAGATTCTCAAAGGTGGCGTAGTATACGCTGTGTAAGCCGGGTGCTCAAGTCCCGAACAGACAAAGATCCCTTTGGATCGCGGAAACTTACCTAAATCCAGCCCCGTTCGGCAAACGAAACGTATTCTCCGCGGCCAATGACCAGATGGTCGAGCACACGAATATCCATGAAATCACAGCATTTTATGATGCGCTCGGTTATCGATTTATCTGCCTGGCTGGGCTCGGAATGGCCTGACGGGTGATTGTGGGCAAGGATCACCGCGGCGGCGTTCATCTTCATGGCTTCCCGCACGATTTCGCGTGGATGCACCTCAACGTGGCTGAGCGTGCCGGAAAACATCCGGCTATGTTTGATCACCCGATGCTGATTATCCATAAAGATCACCATAAAGACTTCGCGCTCTTCATCCGTTAGCTGGCCCTGAAGAAATTCACGCGTCATATCCGGGCTCAACAACGGTTTTTCTTCTTCTATCCATGACTCGGAATAGCGTCGCCCCAGCTCAGCAATAGCGCGCAACTGCGTGTAGGTCGCCTCGCCAACCCCGCCAATCGTTTGAAAGCGGTCAAGCGGGGCCGACAGCAATCCTCGTAGCGAGCCGAAGTGGTTATACAATTTTTCAGCCAGCTCCATCACCGTCACCCCCTGTTTGCCAGTGCGCAGGAAAATCGCCAGCAACTCAACGTCCGTCAGGGATTTTGCGCCAGAGCGCTGTAGCTTTTCGCGTGGACCATCCCAGGGCTTTTTCTTTCTTCTGCTCATTATCCCTCCTTGCGGTACCGGGGATCATGGCACAGTTTTTACGCACCCTCGACGCGACGATGATGAGGTTGCGCGACATCTCGCAAACTCATTTTTACTCACCGTCCGCCATTTTCGGGAATGTGATAAAATAGCCGCTTTCCGATACGGCGACAGGAACAGGTTATGACGGGTATTGCCGGTAAAAAAATTGTTCTCGGGGTAAGCGGCGGCATCGCAGCTTATAAAACACCAGACCTGGTGCGGCGTCTGCGCGAGCGCGGCGCGGATGTCCGGGTAGCCATGACGGAGGCGGCTAAAGCCTTTATCACCCCCATGAGTCTGCAAGCCGTATCGGGTTACCCTGTTTCAGACAGTTTACTGGACCCGGCGGCAGAGGCGGCGATGGGTCATATCGAGCTGGGGAAATGGGCGGATTTAGTGATGCTTGTCCCGGCGACGGCAGATTTAATTGCTCGCGTCGCGGCGGGTATGGCGAATGATTTGGTCACCACCATCTGTCTGGCCACCCCTGCGCCCATCGCGGTGGTTCCGGCAATGAATCAACAGATGTATCGTAATCTCGCCACCCAACATAACCTTAGCGTGCTCGCCGATCGCGGCATGATGATTTGGGGGCCGGACAGCGGCAGCCAGGCCTGCGGTGACGTTGGCCCGGGGCGTATGCTCGATCCGCTGGTGCTGGTAGATATGGCCGTTGCCCATTTTGCGCCTGTCAACGATCTGCAACATTTGAACATCATGATAACCGCCGGTCCGACCCGCGAACCGCTTGACCCGGTGCGCTACATCACCAATCACAGCTCAGGCAAGATGGGCTTCGCCATTGCTGCGGCAGCGGCGGCGCGCGGGGCTCACGTCACCATGGTAAGCGGGCCGGTCTCTCTGCCGACGCCTGCGGGCGTCGAGCGCATCGACGTGACTACCGCGCTGGAAATGGAAGCCGCTGTGCAGGCACGCGCGCAACAGCAGCAAATTTTTATTGGCTGCGCCGCGGTGGCGGACTATCGCGCTGCCGCCGTTGCCGATGAAAAAATCAAAAAACAGGGCGACGAGCTGGTTATCAAAATGGTGAAAAACCCGGATATCGTTGCCGGCGTCGCCGCGCTGAAAAACCAGCGTCCCTATGTCGTCGGGTTTGCCGCCGAAACGAATAATGTGGAAGAATATGCGCGGCAAAAACGTGTCCGTAAAAACCTCGATTTGATTTGCGCTAATGATGTCTCGCAAGCCGGTCAGGGGTTTAATAGCGACAGTAATGCTTTGCACCTTTACTGGCAGGATGGAGAACTCGCTTTACCGCTTGAGCGAAAAGCGCTCCTTGGCCACCGTTTACTGGACGAGATAGTGACCCGTTATGATGAAAAAAATCGACGTTAAGATCCTTGACCCGCGCGTGGGCAAAGAGTTTCCGCTGCCGACATATGCGACTTCCGGCTCTGCGGGCCTGGATCTGCGCGCCTGCCTTGACGCCGCCGTGGAGCTGGCGCCAGGCGCTACCACGCTGCTGCCGACCGGGCTGGCTATCCATATCGCCGACCCTTCGCTGGCGGCGGTGATCCTGCCTCGTTCCGGCCTTGGGCATAAACACGGCGTGGTGTTAGGCAACCTGGTGGGATTAATTGATTCCGATTATCAGGGACAGTTGATGATCTCGGTCTGGAACCGTGGACAGGATAGCTTTACCATCGAGCCGGGCGAACGTGTCGCGCAGATGGTCTTTGTCCCCGTCGTTCAGGCGGAATTTAATTTGGTGGAAGATTTTGACGCCACCCTTCGTGGTGAAGGCGGCTTCGGCCATTCCGGGCGGAGTTAATCCGCCCCTATCGTTACGCGTCCCATTAATAACAAACAAAACCGCAGGCAATAGCTTGCGGTAATAATGTGGATGCCGCCTGACAATTGCGTTTTTTCAGGGGTATTTGAGATCATGGCAGAAAAACAAACCGCGAAACGGAATCGTCGCGAAGAAATACTTCAATCTCTGGCACAAATGCTTGAATCAAGCGATGGCAGTCAGCGCATTACCACAGCAAAACTGGCAGCCTCGGTTGGCGTTTCGGAAGCGGCACTGTATCGCCACTTTCCCAGCAAAACGCGTATGTTCGATAGTCTTATCGAGTTTATCGAAGATAGCCTGATTACCCGGATTAACCTGATCCTCAAAGATGAGAAAGACACGACCTCGCGCCTGCGTCTTATCATGCTGTTGATTCTGGGCTTTGGCGAAAAGAATCCTGGGCTGACCCGTATTCTCACCGGCCATGCGCTCATGTTTGAACAGGATCGCCTGCAAGGGCGCATTAACCAACTGTTCGAACGTATTGAAGCGCAGCTGCGTCAGGTTTTACGCGAGCGGAAAATGCGTGAAGGCGAAGGGTATGAAACGGACGAGACGCTGCTGGCTGGCCAACTGCTGGCGTTTTGCGAAGGCATGCTGTCGCGGTTTGTGCGCAGTGAGTTCCGCTACAGCCCGACCGCAGATTTCGATGCGCGCTGGCCGCTGCTGGCTTCACAGCTTCAATAAAAAAGGCCGGGGTTCCGGCCTTTTTACTCACTTAAATTCCATACTCTTCGCGATACGCCTGCACCGCAGCCAGATGGTCAGCCATTTCCGGGCGTTCTTCCAGATACGCAATCAGGTCTTTTAGCGTAATGATGGAAATGACCTGACAACCGTAGTCGCGCTCCACTTCCTGAATCGCTGAAATGTCCGCACGTCCACGCTCCTGGCGATCGAGGGAAATCAGCACGCCCGCAAGCGTAGCGCCGTGCGCCTGAATAATTTCCATCGATTCGCGGATTGCCGTACCGGCGGTAATCACATCATCCACCAGCATAATACGGCCTTCCAGCGGGCTTCCTACGAGCGTGCCGCCTTCACCGTGATCTTTGGCTTCTTTACGGTTGAAGCAGTACGGCACATCCCGGTCATGGTGCTCGGCAAGCGCCACTGCCGTGGTGGTGGCAATCGGAATGCCTTTATAAGCTGGCCCAAACAGCAAATCAAAATCGATGCCGGAATCCACCAGCGCCTCGGCATAAAAGCGCCCTAACAACGCCAGGTCACGACCGGTATTGAACAGCCCGGCATTAAAGAAATAAGGGCTTTTACGCCCGGATTTCAGCGTAAACTCGCCGAACTTCAATACCTGTTTGTTGAGCGCAAATTCAATAAACTGGCGTTGATACGGTTTCATGGATTTGCTCCTTCTAAAGCGTGCAAATGAGTGGTACGAATAAATGGCAAAAAAAAGGCGACTCACTGGTCGCCTTACGATTAATTTTCTAACGCCGCCTTCTGCGACGCGACAATCGATTCGATTCCCCCACGGGCTAACGCCAGTAGCTCAAGCAGCTCTTCGTGGGTAAAGGGTTCGCCTTCTGCAGTGCCCTGGACTTCAATGATGCGACCATCTTCGGTCATCACCACGTTCATATCGGTTTCCGCCGCGGAGTCTTCTACGTATTCCAGATCGCAAACTGCTTCACCGGCAACAATCCCAACGGATACGGCGGCAACCATGCCTTTCAGCGGATTGCGCTTCAGTTTGCCGTTCGCCACCAGCGCATTCAGCGCATCCGCCAGCGCCACGCAGGCACCGGTAATCGACGCGGTGCGCGTACCGCCATCAGCCTGGATCACATCGCAATCCAGGGTAATGGTGAATTCGCCCAGCGCCTTGAGGTCCACGGCAGCACGCAGAGAACGGGCAATCAGCCGCTGGATTTCCAGCGTTCTTCCGCCCTGCTTGCCTTTAGCCGCTTCGCGCGCGTTGCGGGTGTGAGTAGAGCGGGGCAACATGCCGTATTCCGCCGTGATCCATCCCTGGCCCTGGCCTTTCAGAAAGCGCGGCACGCCTTCATCGATGGAAGCGGTGCACAGGACTTTGGTGTCGCCAAACTCGACCAGCACGGAACCTTCAGCGTGTTTAGTATAATGACGTGTCAGAGTGACAGGACGCACCTGATTGGCGCTACGACCAGCTGGACGCATGGGTTTTCTCCGGCTTAGAACGAATGTGGCTGCGCATTATACGGACTTCGGGCGCTTATTCCTATCCTGCCAGGCCATGGGTGGCTATAATCCCCTCATCATTCTCATCAAACGGGAACATCTATGATCCGCAGTATGACCGCTTACGCCCGGCGTGAAACCAAGGGTGAATGGGGCAGCGCCGCCTGGGAATTGCGCTCCGTGAATCAGCGCTACCTGGAAACCTATATTCGTCTGCCGGAGCAATTTCGTAGCCTTGAGCCCGTCGTTCGTGAGCGTATTCGCAACCGCCTGACCCGCGGCAAAATCGAATGCAATCTGCGTTATGAACCCGACTCCAGCGCCCAGGGCGAGTTGATCCTCAACGAAAAGCTGGCAAAACAGCTGGTCGCAGCGGCGAACTGGGTGAAAATGCAAAGCGATGAAGGCGAAATCAACCCGGTTGATATTCTGCGCTGGCCTGGCGTGATGGCGGCTCAGGAGCAGGATCTGGATGCGATTGCTGCGGAAATTCTCGCCACCCTGGATGCCACGCTGGATGACTTTATCGTCGCCCGGGAAACCGAAGGCCAGGCGCTGAAAGCCCTGATTGAACAGCGGCTTGAAGGCGTAAGCACTGAAGTGAAAAACGTTCGCGCCCATATGCCGGAAATCATGCAGTGGCAGCGCGACAAACTGGTCGCCAAACTCGAAGACGCCCAGGTGCAGCTGGAAAATAACCGCCTGGAGCAGGAACTGGTGTTACTGGCGCAACGCGTTGATGTGGCGGAAGAGCTTGACCGCCTGGAAGCGCATGTCAAAGAAACCTATAACATCCTCAAGAAAAAAGAGGCCGTGGGCCGTCGCCTTGATTTTATGATGCAGGAGTTCAACCGCGAATCGAACACGCTGGCATCAAAATCAATTAATGCCGATGTCACAAATTCTGCGATTGAATTAAAAGTGCTGATCGAGCAAATGCGCGAACAAATCCAGAATATCGAATAATTTCAAAGCAATAAGAGGCCGCCCCTCCGCTGGCCTCTTATTTTCACTGCGCTGATTGCGCTTCCAGCCAGCGTACCAATTCGTGAATACGCGTACTGTGCGACCCTTTAAGCAATATTACGTCCCCATCCTGGAGCGTCTCCAGCAGCAGCGGTTTCAGCGCCAGATGCGTTGTAACATGCCCTCCTTTACGGTCCTGCTCCAGTAACTGCCAGCAGGCGTTATAGGCCTCTCCTGACAAATAGACTCGTTCGATTTTCGAGTGGTTAATCAGCGCGGCAAGTTCCGTATGGTAGCGTTCCGCATTGCTGCCTAACTCAGCCATCTCGCCAAGCACGGCAATACGGCGTCCTGACGTTTGCGTTTCGCTAAGTTTTTCCAGCGCTGCCGCCATTGAACCGGGGTTAGCGTTGTAGGCATCATCGATCATCATTATTTTCCGCCCCTGAATATGAAGCGGTTTTTCTGCACCTCTCCCCGCCAGCGCCTGGAATTTAGCGAGTTGGTTAATCGCTGGCGCAAGGGGAAGATTGAGCGCCGAGACTGTCGCCAGCACAGCAAGACTGTTGATAGCGATATGTTTACCACCAGCATCGAGCTGATAAGTCAGTTTTTGACCCTGCGCATTCACCGTTACGCGATGGCTTACCGCTTCATAGCTAAGGAGGCGAAAGTCACAGTCGCTGTGGGTACCATAGGTCAGGATAGTGAGTTGACGCTTTTCGGCAGCTTCGCGCACCGTTTCCCATTCCAGCATATCCCGGTTAAGAATGGCGATACTCCCCGGCGACATCCCTAAAAAGATGGCGCTTTTGGTAATCGCAATATCGCGAAGCGTGTCTTTTTCACCTAAATGCGCAGGCTGAACATTGGTAAAAACTGCGATATGTGGGCGCGCCATACGGGAACTAACAGCCATACGTCCAATAGCCATCTCCAGGACGGTATAAGGCGTATTCCACGGCACAGAAGCCAGATTCCATGCCACGCCGCGAGGAAGATTCGCATTAAACGCACTTTTGCAAACCGGCCCCCAGGGCGAAAGCGCGCCAGCCAGCATCGCGACACAGGTGGTTTTGCCTGCGCTACCGGTTACGCCGATAATATTACCCACCATCTGGTTACGCGCGTAACGTCCTAACGCCAGTATGGCTTCGGTCGCGTCGGTAATTTTTAATAGCGGAAGCCGTGAATCAGTCAGTTGTTCCGGGGCGGTTGTGATAAGACACGCCGGCGGCGGTGACATGGAGTGAATCGCCGTTTCAGGCATACCACATTTATCGACTTCCGTGCGAATAACCGCCATATTGCCCGGCTGCATTGCCGGAGCATAAATAGACAACCCCGTCGCGGTCCATTCTTGCTGAGGCTGGCGGAGCCATTCGCCGCCAGTCGCCAGGGTAACATGGTGCGCTGTCCAGAACCCGTTCTCACCCGCATCGTCGTTGCAGGCCAGACGCGTTACGTTATGATGCATTTCTTCCATAGAGTTGTATCAGCCTGTGCCTGGGTGGGGTAGAAAGAATTTCGATGGCCTTATCCTATTAATAAACCCACCGCACGCCAAGGAGAAGCGTCTGAGGCGATCGGTGCGCAACGTTGTGCTGGAGGTTTCCACCTCGCCGAATCAGATTAGATTTTTTATAATATAAAAGCGTATTTAACTCACACATACCTTGAGAAAGACGATTAAAAATCTATAAATTGATTATTTTTTCTAATTCGAATGACTTGTGTTAGAAAATCTCAATCGTGACATACCGCACAAAACGTTACCCTTTCGTGCTTATCTTAGGGGGGTCACGATGCTGCTTCATATTCTTTATCTGGTTGGTATTACCGCAGAAGCGATGACGGGCGCGCTGGCCGCAGGCCGCCGTCGCATGGATACGTTTGGCGTTATCATCATTGCAACGGCCACGGCGCTTGGCGGCGGATCGGTACGCGATATTCTGCTCGGACATTATCCTCTGGGCTGGGTAAAACACCCTGAATACGTCATTATTGTGGCTACCGCCGCCGTGTTAACGACGCTCGTTGCGCCGGTGATGCCCTATCTGCGCCGGCTTTTCCTTGTGCTTGACGCATTGGGTTTGATTGTCTTTTCAATTATCGGCGCGCAGGTGGCGCTGGAAATGGGAGAAGGGCCGGTGATTGCCTCCATTTCCGCCGTCGTCACTGGCGTATTTGGTGGCGTACTGCGCGATATGTTCTGTAAGCGCATCCCTCTGGTGTTTCAGAAAGAATTATATGCAGGAATTTCTTTTGCTGCGGCAATACTTTATCTGGCTCTGCAACATTACGTTTCTAATCAGGACATGGTAATTATCAGCACGCTATTGTTTGGTTTTACCGCGCGTTTGCTGGCGCTGAGATATAAGCTTGGCTTGCCCGTTTTCGCCTATTCTCATAGTGGGCATTGAATTGTAACCATTAAAAATGGCCTTACCAATTGTGTAACAAATTTGTTAAATAAATATAACTAGCTACTACCCTATAAACACTTTAAACAATGTGGTTATAAATCGATTAAACCATAGTCGATCGCCAAACCACATTCTAAGCGTTACAACTATATTACATAGTCATGTTAAACGGCATTTTGATTAATTAAAGTAATGTTATTAGCTTTCCTTAAAAAACCATACAATAATATTTGCAATACAACACATAAACATTCGTACAATTCATGATAAAATCCGCCGGGTAACCTTCCCTGCAGGAAATTTCATGGCGCACATTAGCTTACCTCTGGATAATGCCGAACGTTTAACCCTTACCGAGGGTTTCCGGCATGATATCAATCTCCTCCGTGGAATAGCGATTGCTGCCGTTGTTGCCTACCACTTTGCGCCGTTGTGGGCTCCAGGCGGATTTGCAGGGGTAGACATTTTCTTTGTTGTCTCCGGTTTTTTGATGACAAAAATCATTTGCGGCGGGCAAGAAACTGGAACGTTTAATTTATTCACTTTTTATATTGCGCGCTGTAAAAGGATTATACCGGCATTATATTTTATGTGCGCCGTGCTGTTCTTGCTTTCCTGGTTATGGTTCCCCTCTCTGGAATTTAAAGCAGTCGGCCAATATATCAGTTATGTCGTTTTATTTATTTCCAATATCAAACTTAATAAAGACACGGCGGGATATTTTACTGCTGACAGCCACGAAAACTGGTTTTTGCATACCTGGTCATTATCTGTTGAATGGCAGTTTTACCTGGTTCTGCCGCTTGTGCTTATTGTTGCTTACCGCTTTCGGAAGAAAATTCATCCCAGCGTGACGATGGTCTTACTGACGCTTGCATCATTTATTTCCATCTTTTGTGTTAATGACAAGCACACAGCGTCAACCTTTTATCTTATGCCGTTTCGCGCATGGGAAATGCTCTGCGGCGGGCTGGTATGGCATCTTGCCAAAAATAAATGGCCTTCGCAGATAAAACTTGCCCTTACTGTATTGGGCTATCTTATCATTTTTGCGAGTATTGCTTTTATAAAACCCGCCATGCAATGGCCTTCTTTTTACACATGGCTACCGGTACTCGGCACAATGTTCGTCATTTTGGGTAACGAGCAATATTACTCTGCACAGGTTGGCCGGAGCGTTCAGTGGCTGGGGTTAAGTTCTTATTCAATCTATCTATGGCACTGGCCTGTAGTGGTATTATTGAGCTATGCAGACAGGCAGCATAACGTTAAATGGATTGTCGCTGGCATCTGCGCTTCCATAGTCGCGGGTTACCTTTCGTGGTTATTAATTGAAAACCCGACAAAAAAGTCGTTAAGCCGGGTTTCAAAACCACAATTCTGGGCTGTCATTTTTAGCGCTATTCTGATGATTTATGGCGTCAGCACTCTGGCGAGAAAAGAAATTATCACTAACCATCCCAATCAACTGATGGATAGCATCGCAAGGGAAGCGGTTAATAAAAACTATGCAGCGGACACCTCCTCTGGAGTCAGTTATTATGGCCAGGGTCCACTAAAAGCTATTATGGTTGGGGACAGCCATGCCGAAGCTACCGTAACCGCTTTGGCTCAGGCGGCAGTACCTTATGGTTCCGTAATGGGGCTAACTTATTCCGGTTGCCCAACTCTTTTTAATGCGCATCGCGTAAAACATAAAGGCTGTGATAAATTCAATCAGTCTTTATTGAATAAACTCAGCGAATATCCAGGAGACGTTCCTGTAATTATTGTTAACCGCATTTCCCATTACGTGGAAAATAAACTGGTTAGCTTCGATAACTCAGTTAATGAAATTTACTCTCAACAATTTGCACAAAGCCTGATTAATACAGCATGCGAGTTAAGCCAGCAGCGTCAGGTTTACCTGGTCAAGCCAATACCAGAAATGCCGCATAATGTTCCCAGGGTTTTATCGCATGCGCTTATGTTTGGGAAAAAACCAGAAGACGTGACCGCAGAGCTGTCTGTTTATAATCAGCGTAATAAAACGATTATTGATGCTCAGGATACTGCAGCAAAACAGTGTGGGGTAAAAATTCTTGATCCCACTCGTGAGTTATGTCGCGCCGGAGTTTGTTATGGCAGTCATTCATTACAGCCTCTTTATTTTGACGATAACCACCTCAGCGAATCCGGTAATAAAAACCTGGTGCCGATGTTTGCCGAAATATTCGCCACGTCTTCGCCTTCACTAGCGGGAGCCAAACCCCTCAACTCCCTGACTCCCTAACCAGGAAGCGAGAGAAGCAACGTGCGGATACCGCGTAAACTGCACCAGCTTACGTGCCCGCTCCACTCCGACGCCTGGTAGCTTTTGCCAGCTCGGCTCGTCGCGATTAACGAGAGTGTGCCAGTCGCTGTCCGGAAGCGTATTCATTGCCGCAGCAGGTAAAGGCAGACCCAGCGATTTTAGCCACAGCCGGAAAGGCTGTTGACGAACCAGATTAAACCGATGCCGCATCTCCAGAGCGCGCCTCGCTGAAAAGCCTGGCACGCTCTGTAATTGCTGTTGGGTCAACGCCATCCACGAGTAAATGTGCTCAAAGTGAAAAGTATCGACCAACTGTTGCCAACCCGCCCGATTCACCCCAGATATTGCCAATACTGATGAAGAACTTATCCAGACAAGCCGCGATAAGAACTGCTCGTGGCAATCCGTCGTGTAATAAAAACAGCTTAACGCATGATAAGGGTTCTGTTCGGGCGGCTGCGGTTTGTCCCGCTCAACGCCGCGCCATACCACGCTTTTAATTTGCGGGATCCCCCGGCCTGCCAGGCTGACGAGAACCCGATCGCCCGGTGCGATATCCCATTTCTGCCAGCGGCGAACGGAGCCAATATTGACCCGTTGTATTTGTTTATCGTCTACCGTTACCGGTTCAAGCTGCGCCACCACGGAAATTTTGCCGCTGCGACCGACGGTAAAATGAAGATCGCGAACAGCGGTAATCCGGGCGTCAGGTTCGTATTTCCAGGCGATAAGCCAGTCGCCTTGCCCTGGTTGCCAGTTACGCGCCTCCGGTTCCCGGCTTTGCCTGACCACAATGCCATCGGTGACAAACGGCAGTGGGCTGGTAAACCAGCGTTTGCGCCAGTTCTCGATATCATTAATAGCTGCCACGGGCCAGGACCATTGCAGGGCTAACGGAAAACCGCCCTCCGCCAGACGCTGTAGCCGTTCAGGCATTGCTTTCGGACCGCCGGGCCAACTCCAGATAAAAATATCCAGTTCGTCCAGCAGTGGTGATGACCCATGCCGCAGCATTGCGCCTGCAACCTTTGATCGCGCGTTAAGGCCGCCCGAATGTTGCTGAACATGCTCAGGCTGGCGAAGAAAAATCTCGCCTTGCAACACGCTGTCGGCTAGCGGGCCAGTGGTTGTTTTTGGAATAGCGGGGATGGCGTTGACTTTATCCAGCCATGAATGCCCTTTTAGCCCATCGCCCCGGCTGATGGCCTCAACCAACTTGCCCTTGCGATACACTAACGTTACCGCCACGCCATCGACTTTCGGCTGCACCCAGAGCGCATCCCGCCCTTCCATCCAGTCGATAACAGCATGCTTATTTACTGCTTTGCGTACTCCGGTATGCGCCACAGGATGGACGACTGTGCCCCCTTTTGCCGCTATCGCTTTCTCTTTTCCAAACCGCTGAGGGAAACACGCATCCCATTGCAGAAGTTGCGCACGTAAAGCGTCATAGGTTTCGTCGCTTATCAGGCTCTCGCCCTGCTGCCAGTAGGCATCATCCCATTCTTTTACTTGCTGTCTCAGCGTGGCTATCTCCTGCGTTGCACGCTTTTCCGACCACGCCGGACAGTCGCAGTAACCCATCGTCGTAAACAGCATCAGAATAAATAATTTCCATCCTTTCATAGCGCCTCCCTGAATGATGCCACTGATATAAAACAGTGCGGGAGCCACGTCATGCGGCAAAACTCATCTCTGCGAGGCGTCTTCCGGAGCGCTTCGCGTAGATGGCAAAGCGACACAGGAAAGCGCGAGATTTCGCGCATAAAACAACGAAACCGTGGGAAAAGTGTGACGGGGGCTACGTCGTTGCGTCTCGGCGTGTATAATAAGCCGGTATACACTCTTCTTTTTTGCATACCGAATCGTTAAGACACCCATGGCTCAAGGCACGCTTTATATTGTTTCCGCTCCCAGCGGCGCGGGAAAATCCAGCCTTATTCAGGCTTTATTGAAAACGCAACCGCTGTACGACACGCAAGTTTCTGTTTCACATACCACCCGCAATCCACGTCCGGGTGAAGTACATGGTGAACACTACTTTTTTGTGAACCATGAAGAATTCAGAGCCATGATTGCCCGGGAAGCCTTTCTGGAGCATGCCGAAGTTTTCGGAAATTACTATGGCACCTCTCGTGAGACCATCGAGCAGGTCTTATCGACGGGCGTAAACGTGTTTCTGGATATCGACTGGCAAGGCGCGCAGCAAATTCGCCAGAAGATGCCCCAGGCGCGCAGCATTTTTATTCTGCCGCCGTCGAAGGATGAGCTGGACAGACGCCTGCGTGGCCGCGGTCAGGATAGCGAAGAGGTTATTGCAAAACGCATGGCTCAGGCCGTTGCTGAGATGAGCCATTACGCAGAGTACGATTATTTAATCATCAATGATGATTTCGATACGGCGCTGGCGGATTTAAAAACTATTCTGCGCGCCGAACGTCTGCGTATGAGCCGCCAGAAGCAGCGACATGACGCTTTAATCACCAAACTATTGGCAGACTGAAGATAGTTTCAGTATCATGCCCAGTCATTTCTTCATCTGTGGAGCTTTTTATATATGGCACGCGTAACTGTTCAGGACGCTGTAGAGAAAATTGGTAACCGTTTTGACCTGGTACTTGTCGCTGCGCGTCGCGCTCGTCAGATGCAGGTTGGCGGTAAAGATCCGCTGGTACCGGAAGAAAACGATAAGACGACCGTGATTGCACTGCGCGAAATCGAAGAAGGCCTGATCACCAATCAGATCCTTGATGTTCGCGATCGTCAGGAGCAGCAAGAGCAGGAAGCCGCCGAACTGCAGGCTGTGACCGCTATCGCTGAAGGCCGTCGTTAATTAACCTGTCGGGTCGCCCTTGTATCTGTTTGAAAGCCTGAATCAACTGATTCAACATTACCTGCCGCCAGACCAGATTAAGCGTCTGCAGCAGGCATACCTTGTTGCGCGTGATGCCCACGAGGGCCAGACACGTTCAAGCGGTGAACCCTATATCACCCATCCCGTCGCCGTCGCCTGCATTCTGGCCGAGATGAAACTCGACTACGAAACGCTAATGGCCGCGCTTCTGCATGATGTGATCGAAGATACCCCTGCGACTTACCAGGACATGGAGCAACTGTTTGGTAAAAGCGTTGCTGAACTGGTCGAAGGGGTGTCCAAGCTTGATAAGCTGAAGTTCCGCGATAAGAAAGAGGCGCAGGCCGAAAACTTTCGCAAGATGATTATGGCGATGGTGCAGGATATCCGCGTCATTCTCATCAAACTCGCTGACCGCACCCACAATATGCGCACGCTGGGCTCATTACGCCCGGATAAACGTCGCCGCATAGCCCGTGAAACCCTGGAAATCTATAGCCCGCTGGCCCACCGTCTTGGTATTCATCATTTGAAAACCGAGCTGGAAGAACTGGGTTTTGAGGCGCTCTATCCGAACCGTTATCGCGTGATTAAAGAAGTGGTGAAAGCCGCGCGCGGCAACCGTAAGGAGATGATCCAGAAAATCCTCGCGGAGATAGACGGACGGTTGCAGGAAGCGGGGATCCCCTGCCGCGTGAGCGGTCGCGAAAAGCACCTTTATTCTATTTACTGCAAAATGGTGCTGAAAGAGCAGCGTTTCCACTCCATCATGGATATCTACGCGTTCCGCGTGATCGTCCAGGATATGGACACCTGCTATCGCGTACTGGGCCAGATGCACAGCCTGTATAAACCGCGCCCGGGCCGCGTGAAAGATTACATTGCTATCCCTAAAGCGAACGGCTATCAGTCGCTCCATACCTCGATGATCGGCCCGCACGGCGTGCCGGTTGAAGTGCAAATTCGCACTGAAGATATGGATCAGATGGCGGAAATGGGGGTGGCGGCGCACTGGGCTTATAAAGAGCACGGTGAAAGCAGCACTACCGCGCAAATCCGCGCCCAGCGCTGGATGCAAAGCCTGCTGGAACTCCAGCAGAGCGCGGGCAGCTCGTTTGAATTTATCGAGAGCGTAAAATCCGATCTGTTCCCGGATGAGATTTACGTTTTCACTCCAGAAGGGCGCATTGTCGAACTGCCGGCTGGCGCGACGCCAGTGGATTTCGCCTATGCGGTGCATACCGATATCGGCCACGCCTGCGTCGGCGCACGCGTCGACCGTCAGCCCTATCCGCTGTCGCAGTCGCTGTCCAGCGGCCAGACCGTAGAAATCATTACCGCGCCGGGTGCTCGTCCAAACGCCGCCTGGCTAAACTTTGTGGTGAGCTCGAAAGCACGCGCCAAAATCCGCCAGATGTTGAAAAACCTCAAGCGCGACGATTCCGTCAGCCTGGGCCGCCGTCTGCTGAACCACGCGTTGGGTGGCAGTAAGAAACTGGCAGAAATCCCGCCGGAAAATATTCAACGCGAACTTGAGCGCATGAAGCTGGCGACGCTGGACGATCTGCTGGCAGAAATCGGTCTTGGCAATGCCATGAGCGTGGTTGTGGCTAAAAACCTGTTCCAGGGCGAGGCGTCATCCGCGCCGCATTCTGTTGCATCCGGTCACAGCACGCTGCCAATTAAAGGCGCGGACGGTGTTCTGATTACCTTCGCCAAGTGCTGCCGCCCTATTCCAGGCGACCCGATTGTCGCGCACGTCAGCCCGGGCAAAGGTCTGGTTATCCATCACGAATCCTGTCGTAATATCCGTGGCTATCAGAAAGAGCCTGAGAAATTCATGGCGGTGGAGTGGGATAAAGAGATTGAGCAGGAATTTATCACCGAAATTAAGGTTGATATGTTCAATCACCAGGGCGCGCTGGCGAATCTGACTGCAGCCATTAACACTGCCGGGTCTAATATTCAGAGCCTGAACACCGAAGAGAAAGACGGGCGCGTCTATAGCGCGTTTATCCGTCTGACGGCGCGCGACCGCATCCAGCTGGCGAATATCATGCGTAAAATTCGCGTCATGCCTGATGTGATTAAAGTCACCCGTAACCGAAACTAACCTTATGAATCCACAGCGTTATGCGCGTATCCGCGAGATGCTCGCCAGGCGCCAGCCTGACCTGACGGTCTGCATGGAGCAGGTCCATAAGCCCCATAACGTTTCGGCGATTATTCGGACCGCCGACGCCGTCGGCGTGCATGAAGTGCATGCCGTATGGCCAGGCAGCCGTATGAGTACCATGGCCTCCTCCGCAGCGGGCAGCAATAGCTGGGTTGACGTAAAAACCCATCGCACTATTCAGGACGCCGTCGGCCAGTTAAAAGGCCGCGGCATGCAAATCCTTGCCACGCACCTTTCTGATAAAGCCGTCGACTTCCGCGAAATCGACTATACCCGGCCGACCTGTATCCTGATGGGCCAGGAAAAAACCGGTATCACAAAACAGGCGCTGGAGCTGGCAGACCAGGACATCATTATTCCGATGATCGGGATGGTGCAATCCCTGAACGTATCGGTCGCCAGCGCGTTGATCCTCTATGAAGCACAGCGCCAGCGCCAGAACGCCGGGATGTACCAGCGAGAAAACAGCACGCTTGCCGATGAAGAACAGCAGCGGCTGCTGTTTGAAGGCGGTTATCCGGTGCTGGCAAAAGTCGCCAAACGCAAGGGGCTGCCTTATCCGCGCGTGAATGAGTTTGGCGAGATTGAAGCCGATGAGACATGGTGGGCTACCATGCAAGCCGGGAACGAACCCGCTCGTCGCGTTATCAAGGACCCTGCGTAAATGAAAGGCCGCTTGCTCGACGCCGTGCCGCTTAGCGCTCTGACGGGCGTTGGGGCAAGCCAGAGCAGCAAGCTGGCGAAGATCGGTTTGCATACCGTTCAGGACCTGCTGCTTCACCTCCCCCTGCGTTACGAAGATCGCACCCAGCTTTACCCTATCGGCGAACTGCTGCCGGGTATTTACGCCACGGTGGAAGGCGAAGTCCTGAACAGCAATATCACCTTCGGCGGACGTCGCATGATGACCTGCCAGATTAGCGACGGCACCGGCATCCTGACGATGCGTTTTTTCAACTTTAACGCCGCAATGAAAAACAGCCTGGCGACGGGCCGTCGCGTGCTGGCCTATGGGGAAGCTAAGCGCGGGAAATACGGCGCGGAAATGATCCACCCTGAGTATCGTATTCAGGGCGACCAGAGCACACCGGCATTACAGGAAACGCTTACTCCGGTTTATCCCACCACCGAAGGCATTAAGCAGGCGACGCTGCGCAAGCTCACCGACCAGGCGCTGGAACTGCTGGAAACCTGCGCTATCGCCGAGCTTCTGCCACCGGAACTCGCCCAGGGCATGATGAGCCTGCCGGAAGCGCTGCGCACGCTCCACCGCCCACCGCCCACGATGGAACTGGTCGAACTGGAAAGCGGTAAACATCCTGCCCAGCATCGTCTAATCCTGGAAGAATTACTGGCCCATAACCTGAGCATGCTGGCATTGCGGGCTGGCGCCCAGCGCTATCATGCGCAACCGCTTACCGCCAATGATTCGCTCAAGCAGCAACTGTTAGCTGCGCTGCCCTTCAGCCCAACTGGCGCGCAGCAGCGCGTGGTGGCGGAAATCGAACACGATATGGGGCTGGATTTCCCGATGATGCGGCTGGTACAGGGCGATGTCGGTTCAGGTAAAACTCTGGTGGCGGCGCTTGCCGCGTTACGCGCCATCGCTAACGGCAAACAGGTAGCGCTGATGGCTCCCACGGAGCTACTTGCCGAACAGCATGCCAGCAATTTCTCCGCCTGGTTTGAACCGCTGGGCATCCAGGTTGGCTGGCTGGCTGGCAAACAAAAAGGCAAAGCGCGGATTGCGCAACAGGACGCGATCGCCAGCGGCCAGGTGCAAATGGTGGTGGGCACCCATGCCATTTTCCAGGAGCACGTACAGTTTAACGGTCTCGCGCTGGTGATTATCGATGAGCAGCATCGCTTTGGCGTTCATCAACGATTAGCGTTGTGGGAAAAAGGCCAACAGCAGGGCTTCCATCCACACCAGTTGATTATGACCGCTACGCCGATCCCGAGAACCCTGGCGATGACGGCTTACGCCGATCTCGATACCTCGGTTATTGATGAGCTACCGCCCGGACGTACCCCGGTCACGACGGTCGCCATCGCCGATACGCGGCGCGCCGACATTATTGAGCGCGTGCGTAATGCCTGTATTAACGAAGGCCGCCAGGCTTACTGGGTCTGTACGCTGATTGAGGAGTCCGATCTTCTCGAAGCGCAAGCCGCAGAAGCCACCTGGGAAGAGCTCAAAATCGCTCTGCCGGAATTGCAGGTTGGCCTGGTGCATGGCCGGATGAAACCTCAGGAAAAGCAGAGCGTCATGAAGGCATTTAAACAGGGAGAGTTGCATCTGCTGGTCGCCACGACGGTGATTGAAGTCGGCGTTGATGTGCCCAATGCCAGCCTGATGATTATTGAAAACCCGGAACGTCTCGGCCTTGCGCAACTTCATCAGCTCAGGGGCCGTGTCGGACGTGGTGCGGTAGCCTCCCATTGTGTACTGCTCTATAAATCTCCGCTCTCTAAAACGGCACAGTTGCGCCTCCAGGTATTGCGCGACAGCAATGATGGCTTTGTGATTGCGCAAAAAGACCTGGAAATACGCGGCCCTGGCGAATTACTGGGTACCCGCCAGACCGGCAATGCGGAATTCAAAGTCGCCGATTTATTACGGGATCAGGCGCTGATCCCGGAAGTTCAGCGCATTGCACGCCATATTCACGATCGTTATCCACAGCAGGCAGCCGCATTAATTGAACGCTGGATGCCTGAAACAGAACGCTATTCCAACGCCTGAATTTCACCCCTTGTTAAACCCCGGCAGATGCGGTTAACGCCTGATTTGCTGCTGTTGCCGAGTGATTTATAAACTTATCCAAGCAAACGTTTGCTTTTACCAAACAGTCCGATAAAATTAGCGCCTTTCCACCCCACCCACCGTAATGGAATGATCGCTGATGTCCGTTAATGCCGTAGAGTCGCAAGATGCGCAACCGATTGCGCCGACTCAGAACAGTGAATTGATTTATCGTCTTGAAGATCGCCCACCGCTACCGCAAACCCTGTTCGCCGCTTGTCAGCATCTGCTGGCGATGTTTGTTGCGGTAATTACGCCCGCGCTGTTGATTTGCCAGGCGCTCGGCTTACCCGCACAGGACACGCAGCACATCATCAGCATGTCGTTGTTCGCCTCCGGCGTGGCGTCGCTGATCCAGATTAAAGCCTGGGGGCCAGTGGGCTCGGGTCTGCTGTCGATTCAGGGCACCAGCTTTAACTTCGTTTCGCCGCTGATCATGGGTGGCCTGGCGCTGAAAAATGGCGGCGCGGATATCCCGACCATGATGGCGGCGCTGTTCGGCACCCTGATGCTGGCCAGCTGCACCGAAATGCTGCTCTCCCGCGTTCTGCATCTGGCGCGCCGCATCATTACTCCGCTGGTCTCCGGCGTGGTGGTCATGATTATCGGCCTGTCGCTGATTCAGGTTGGCTTAACCTCTATCGGCGGCGGCTATGCCGCGATGAGCGATAAAACCTTCGGCGCACCGATGAATCTGTTCCTGGCAGGCGTGGTGCTGGCGGTGATTATTCTGCTTAACCGCCAGCGTAACCCGTATCTGCGCGTGGCCTCGCTGGTGATCGCCATGGCCGTCGGTTACGTCGTGGCCTGGGCATTAGACATGCTGCCGCAAAATACCGCACCGACCAACGATGCGCTGATTATGGTCCCGACGCCGCTCTATTACGGCCTGAGCATTGACTGGAACCTGCTGATCCCGCTGATGCTGATCTTTATGGTGACCTCGCTGGAAACCATCGGCGACATCACCGCCACCTCTGACGTTTCCGAGCAGCCCGTTTCTGGCCCACTGTACATGAAGCGCCTGAAAGGCGGCGTACTGGCGAATGGCCTGAACTCGTTTGTGTCCGCCGTATTTAACACCTTCCCGAACTCCTGCTTCGGCCAGAACAACGGCGTGATCCAGCTGACCGGCGTGGCCAGCCGCTATGTGGGCTTCGTGGTGGCGATGATGCTGATTGCGCTGGGCCTGTTCCCGGCGGTGAGCGGTTTTGTACAGCATATCCCCGAGCCGGTACTGGGCGGCGCAACCATTGTGATGTTCGGTACCATTGCGGCGTCCGGCGTGCGTATTGTGTCCCGCGAGCCGCTTAACCGCCGCGCGATCATGATTATTGCGCTGTCGTTAGCGGTAGGCATGGGCGTGTCCCAGCAGCCGCTGATCCTGCAATTCGCCCCGGACTGGCTGAAGAATCTGCTCTCCTCCGGCATTGCCGCAGGCGGCATCACGGCGATTATCCTGAATCTGATTTTCCCGCCGGAAAAAGCGTAATCCTCCACGGCGATAGCACCGGATTGCTATCGCCGCCTCACCTTTCGCTCTCCCTGCCTTGAGCAATCGCCATAAATCGTGCATAACTCCATCATTGGCTATTCATCGGATGGAAGACAATGAAATTTCTTGGAAAGCTCATCGTTGCGCTGCTTGTCGCCGTTCTGGTCGCGATTCTGGGGCTGTATATTTTGCTTCAGACCCGCTGGGGCGCGGGCTGGATCACCGACTGGGTGAACGCGCACAGCGATTACCACATTACGTTTGATGAGATGGATCACCGCTTTTCATCGCCATCACACGTGCAGCTGAAAAACGTCACCTTTGGGCGCAACGGACAGCCTGCCACGTTAGTGGCGCAAAGCGTGGATATCGGCCTGAGCAGCCGCCAGATCACCGATCCTTTCCATGTCGACGCCATTATTTTGCGCGAAGGCACGTTAAATATTTCCCCGGATACCGCCTCGATCCCCTTTCAGGCCGACCGTTTACAGCTGAGCGATATGGCATTCAACAGCCCGAACAGCGCCTGGAACCTGAGCGCACAGCGGGTCAATGGCGGCCTGACGCCGTGGCTGCCGGAAGCGGGACGCATTCTGGGCAGCAAAGCCAGAATCGAACTCAGCGCGGGTTCGCTGACCCTTAACGGCATCCCGGCCAGTAATGTACTGATTCAGGGTGACATCGATAACGATCAGGTAAATTTCACCACCCTCGGCGCGGATGTGGCGCGCGGTTCGCTCACCGGCAACGCGCGTCGTAATGCAGACGGCGGCTGGCAGGTGGATAACCTGCGCCTGAGCGATATCCGCCTGCAAAGCGACAAGAGTCTTGTCGATCTCCTGCGCCCCGTTACCAGCCTTCCATCGCTGAAGCTGGGCCGGGTAGACGTCACCGACGCGCGGCTACAGGGCCCGAACTGGGCGGTGACCGATCTGGATATGACGCTGCGGGACATCACCTTCAGCAATAACGACTGGCAGAGTGAAGAGGGCAAACTCTCTCTCAATGCCAGCGAGTTTATTTATGGCTCGCTGCATTTCTTCGACCCTATCGCTAACGCGAATTTATCCGGCAAGGGCGTGGAAATCAGCCAACTGACGTCCCGCTGGGAAGGCGGCATGATCCGCACTCGTGGCGAATGGACGCGCAGTGATAAAGGGTTAACCCTGGCCGATGTAGCGATTGCCGGGCTGGAATATACCCTGCCAGAAGACTGGAAAAAACAGTGGATGACGCCGCTGCCGGAATGGCTGAACCGCGTGACGGTGACCAAATTCTCCGCCAGCCGCAACCTGATTATTGATATCGACCCGACCTTCCCGTTCCAGTTAACGGCGCTGGATGGCTACGGTAATTTATTGCAGCTGGCGCGCAACCGCCAGTGGGGCATCTGGAGCGGCAACGCCACGCTGAACGCGGCAGCCGCCACCTTTAACCGCGTGGATGTTCGCAGGCCGTCCATCGCGCTGAGCGCTAACAGCAATAACATCACCATCAGCGAACTCAGCGCCTTTGCCGGAAAAGGGATGCTGGAAGCCACCGCCTCGATTACGCAGCAACCGGAGCGGCAAATCGCGTTAAGTCTGAATGGCCGGGCGGTACCGGCGAACGTGCTGGAAAACTGGGGATGGCCGCAGGTGCCGGTGCAGGGGGACGCCAATATGCGCCTTAGCGCACGGGGCCAGCTTAGTGCGGATCGGCCATTAAAACCCACGGTGAACGCGACGCTGACAATGACCGTTGCTAATGGCCAACAAATTCAACAGACCATGCAGGCGGGCGTCGTAAGCGGTGCGCCTGCGCCTTCCCCAACGCCTGAAGCGCCTGCCGCCACGGAGGAACCGCAGGCAAACCCCTTTCAGTAGCGCAGCGCCTTCACCGCCCAACGGCGGTGAAGGGCTTACTCTTCTTCGTTACCGCCCTCTTCCAGCGGTCCGAACGGTTTAGCGGGCAACACGATGTAAGTGCCTTCAAACACCGCGCCCAGCGTATCGTCGCCAATCAGTTCTACCTGCAACTGCACCCGCGCTTTACGCCCGCGCGCCAGCCGGTCCAGATCGCCGCTGAGCGAGCCCAGATCGGCAATCGCGCCGGGCCGCCCGGTGATCGGCGCGCTGTAGCGGATATGCGCATCGGCCAGAATAATGGTGCCGCCGAGATGGCGCTCGCGCAGCATCAGCCAAATCAATCCCCAGCCGGTTAGCGTGGCGAGAGAAAACAGGCTGCCGGCAAACAGCGTATGGTGCGGATTCTGGTTACCCGCCTCCGGCATGGTGGTAACAAACTTCTGCCCGGTATATTGCAGAATGCGCACGCCCATCTTCTCGCTGAGCGGAATATGCTGATACCAGGCTTGCTGCAACTGCCCGCACCAGTCGGCGCGATGCAAAATATCATCCAGCGGCACGATGGGTTTGATCATTAAAAAGTGGCGCAGCGGAGTGGTTTGCGGCGTGGTGATCTCGCCCTGATTGACAAAACCCAGCTTGGCGAAAAACTCGACGGCGTCCTCGCGGGCGCTACAGGTCACGCGCTTGACGCCTTCCTGACGGGCCACGGACTCCAGCGTCATCGCCACCAGCGTGCCGAGGCCTTTATCCTGCACGTTGGGGTCCACCGCCATAAAGCGGATGGAGGCTTCGTTATCGGCATTGATATACAGCCTGCCCACGGCCACCGGTTTGCCGCTTTCATCCACCACCATTTGGTGATGCGCCAGCGCATCCCAGGCGTCCCGCTCGGAGCCTTTCGGCTGATGCAGGGGTTTACGCAACATTTCCCAGCGAAACTGATAGTAGCTTTCCAGCTCTTCTTCCGTTTGGGGTACGCGAAGATGATACATAGATGGACTCTCTCTTGTTGCCAGGGACCGCGCCGTTAACGGGCTCATACTTGCAGCCAGAAAGTAACGGGGCCGTCGTTCACCAGGGACACCTGCATATCTGCGGCAAAGCGCCCGGTTTGTGTCTCTATGCCAGCCGTTCGACAACGCTCGACAAAATATTCGTACAATTCTTCCGCCAGCGCAGGTGCCGCGCCGTTGGAAAAGCTCGGGCGCATACCGCTATTGGTATCCGCCGCCAGGGTAAACTGCGACACCACCAGTACGCTGCCGCCCGCCTGCTGAACGTTCAGGTTCATCTTGCCGTTTTCATCGCTGAAGATGCGGTAGCCGAGCACCCGTTCGCACAGGCGGTTCGCTTTCTGAGGGTTGTCTTCCTTTTCGACACCTAATAACACCAAAAGTCCTGGGCCGATTTCGCCCGTCACGTCACCGTTAACGGCGACGCTGGCACGCGTGACGCGTTGAATTAATGCAATCATGGTTCTTCTTCGGATTCTTGTTCTGCGGCTAATTTTAGCGCCCGGTAGTCTCCGAGAGTGACAGTAATTTCCGCTCCAAGCAAGACGATACACCACGTCCAGTACACCCAAACGAACAAAATGGGGATCACCGCCAGTACGCCGTAGATCAGCTGATAGGAGGGGAACATGGTGATATACAGCGCAAAGCCTTTCTTACCCAGCTCGAAAAGCAGCGCCGCCACCAGCGAACCCACCAGTGCATCCCTGGCGGGCACGCGGGTAGTGGGCACGATGCTGTACAGCAGCCAGAACGACAGCCAGGAGAGCAGCAACGGGAAGATGCGCAAAACGTTGTCGATCAGTGAATCAAACCCGCTCACCCAGCGCAGCGACAGCAGATACGAGCTGATCGCCAGGCTGGCCCCCGCCAGTAACGGCCCGAGGGTTAAAATCATCCAGTAAACCGCAAACGAATAGATTTTTGGCCGTACTCGCTTGCTGCGCCAGATGGTATTGAGGGCGCTGTCCACGGCGTACATCAACAGCAACGCGGTGACGATCAGCCCGCAAGCGCCAACTGCGGTCATCTTGCTGGAGTTGGCGACGAACTGCTCGATATAGCGCTGAATAATGTCGCCCGTGGCGGGCATAAAGTTGGCGAAGATAAAGTGGCGCAGCTGAATGCTGACATCGGAAAACATCGGAAACGCGGCGAACAGCGCAAAAACCACCGCGACGAACGGCACCAGCGAGAGCAACGACACATAGGCCAGGTTGCCTGCCAGCGTGGTCATATTGTCCTGGTCGATTCGCTCCCACAGCAACTTACACCAGGCCCAGAACGGCGCGGTGTGTTTGGTTGCCTGATGACGAACACGTCTTAACATGGCTGCTTCGCAAAATAGTCCGGTAGCGTGGATTTATCGGTCACGTGAATGCTGACGATCCCCACGGCCTGCGCCCCTTTAATATTATCGGCGTTATCGTCGAAAAAGACCGCTTCACTGGCCGGGAATCCTTCCGCTTTGAGGACTTTTTGATAAATCGCCGGTTCGGGTTTGCGCGCGCCTAACTCCTGCGACAGATAGACGTGGTCGGCAGCGGCCTGCACTTCCGGGTAGCTGGTCGGCCAGAAAGTGGTGTGCAGACGATTGGTATTCGACAGCACCACCACGCGATGCCCCTGCTCACGCAGTTTCTGCATAATGTCGATGACTTCCGGGCGTAGCCCCACAAACACCGCCTGCCAGCCTGCGGCGAACTGCTGGTAACTCAACGATAATTCCATGGATTCGCACAATAATTTTGCGAATTCCTCGTCGCTGATTTCGCCGCGCTCATGCTTCTCAAACGGCTCGCCCATGGTGAAGCTTTGCTGAAGCGTCGCCAGCGGCACGCGGCTGTAATCACTCCATACGCCCAGCACGCGGTTAAAGTCGATATCGACGATGACGTTACCTAAATCAAAGATATAAAGCATGACACTCTCCTTTTTGGGCCATGGAGAGTTAACTGTAGCGGGAATCCACAGGGTTGAATAGTAATGGCATCAAAACGAAAACAAAGAAATCTCACCACGGTTACGCGGGATAACCGTGGTGACAATCACCTTAAAAATCAGCGTACAGACGCGGGCCGCGGTAGCCAATGCGCTGCGACAGGTCCAGCGCCGCATCGGCAATCATCTTGCCCAGCGCGGCGATTTTCTCCGGCTCGTGCTTAATTTTGGTGTACAGGCTGGCGACGCTGATCGCCGCATAGACTTTGCCCTGCAGGTTATACACCGGGGCCGCCAGGCAAAAGACTTCCGCGTTATGCTCACGATCGTCAATGGCGTACCCCTGCTGGCGCGCCTGGTTAAGGATGGCGAAAAACTTTGTCTCATCGGTACAGGTATATGGCGTGATCGGTTTTAACCCGCCGGTACGCGCCAGAATGGTTTTAACTTCCTCATCCGGCAGGGTGGCGAGGATCGCCTTGCCAAGCCCGGTGCAATACAACGGGTTGTTGGAGCCGATACGCGCCGAGGTGCGCACCGAATTTGGACTCTCGACTTTATCGAAGTAAACCAGCTCGTCGTTATTGAGCAGCGCCAGGAAGGCCGTTTCACCGGCCACCTCGGCAAGTTTTTCCAGCACCGAGTGCGCCACGTTCTGGAAGGGAGTCTGTTCGAGGTAACACGCGCCGGTCTGAAACAGCTTCACGCCCAGTTTGAACGATTTCTGTTTTTCGTTGGCCTGTTCCAGATAGCCTTTATCAAGCAGAGTGTAGAGGATATCAAAGGTGGTGCTCTTCGGGATGCCAAGCTGCTTGCTGATTTCAGTGATTGTGAGTTCATCTTTACTTGCCGCAACCAATTCCAGCATCTCTAACGCCCGGGCTACCGAGCGATTAATCTTTTCCGACACGGGCTTACCTCACTGTCATTATTATAGCGGGCAGTATAGCGAGGTAACGGAGGCGAAAACAGCCGCCAGACCGGGGCAACAGGCAATAAAAAAGCCACAACTTTGTGGCTTTTTCACAGCGGAGTCAGGCTTTTTTACCTTCATGGAAGGTCCGGATAAACGCCCTGGCCTGCTGGGTGATGGCTTCCCAGTCGCCACGCGCAATCCACTCTTTATTGGTCAGCGCGCTGCCCACGCCCACCGCGAATGCTCCCGCTTTGGCGAACTCACGGGTGTTTTCCAGCGTGATGCCGCCCACCGGGATCAGAGACAGGTTATCCAGCGGTCCCTGCACTTCTTTCATATAGTTGACGCCCAGGCTGTTGGCCGGGAACAGTTTCAGCAAATCCACGCCCAGACGGCAGGCCTGTAAGATTTCCGATGGCGTCATCACCGCCGGGATCATCAGGCGCTGCTTCTCATGCACCATGGTGACCACATCCGGGTTAAAGTCGGGCGACAGGACAAAATCTGCGCCCGCGTCGAGCACCAGCTGCGCCATCACCGGGTTGATTACCGTACCCGCGCCGACAAACATTTTGTCACTCATTTCCTGTTTCAGGGCGCTGATGCTTTCCAGATGGCGGGTAGAGTTACAGGTGACTTCAATTACCCGAATACCGCCGTCATGCAGCGCGCGGGCCAGCGGCAAAATCCCTTCGGGCGCGACGCCGCGTACAATGGCAATCATGCCGGTTTCTTCAATAGCGCGAATCACGCGATGTTTAATCATGGATAACCTCTTGGGGAAATATCAGGGAGTCGCCTCCCTGATTACATCAATCCTTTACGGTCACCGGCTCTCTGACGATGAACCAGTAACACAGCGCCGCACAGGCCGCGATAATCCCGCCGCTGGTGAATGCCAGGGCGTATGAACCCGTCACGTCGGCGATAAGCCCGGTGACCAGCGGTGATAACGAACCGGCAAAGTAGCCGCCGAAGTTCTGGATACTGCCTACCGAGGCCACCATTGAGGCAGGTGCCACATCGCCCGGCAATGCCCAACCGGTAGCGGACAGCGCGGACAGCAGCGCCATCGCGATAACCAGCAGCGTCAGGGTCGCGGCCAGGCTATCCACCATCGGAATGGCGATAACGGCGACGCCCGCTAACAGCGCGGAAATACTGATGGTGACGCGCTTGGCTTTTAACGACTCTTTGATAATGCTTTTGTCCACCAGCCATTTCGATACGTAGCCGCCGACAATCGCGCCGACAATACCGCCGAAATAAGGAATACTGGCGTAGATACCTAATTCTTTAAACTGGATATTCTGGGTCTTCATCAAATAGAGCGGCAGGAAGGTGGTGAAAATATTCATCATCCACACATAACAGAACCAGCCTAAAATCATTCCCCAGATGCAGCGATATTTAAATAAACCACCCCAGCTAATTTTTTCCGCTTCGCCAGTTAATTTCTCCGCAGTACCGCCGCCGCCTTCTTTAATATAGTCCAGCTCTTCTTTGGTAATGGTCGGGTGTTTTTCCGGTTGATGGTAAGCAAAGATAAAGAACACCACGAACACTAAACCAATCGCCCCGGCGATGTAGAACAGCGAACGCCAGCCGAAGGGGACGATAATCGCCACCAGGATCGGCGGAGCAATGGCCGGGCCCCATTTAGAAGCCGCATCCCAGAAACCGGTTGCCAGCGCGCGCTCGCTTTTCGGGAACCAGGAGGCGGTGATCTTGGCCGCGCCTGGCCAGCACGGGGCTTCCGTTACGCCGAGGATGCCGCGGGCAAAAATCAGCGTCATCATGTTGCTGCACGCGCCGGTCAGCATGGTCGCGCCGCTCCACAGCGCCACCGCCCAGCCGTAAACCTTCTTCGGTCCAAAGCGGTCAACCAGGAAACCCGCAGGCAACTGGCACAGGGCGTAAATCAGCGCAAATACCGATCCTAATAAACCGATATCCGTATTCGATAAATTAAGATCTTTCATCATGTCCGGCGCAGCGATGGATAAGCTGGCGCGGTCGAGGTAGTTAATAATACCGCCAATCAATAACAGGAAAACAACGAACCAGCGCTTATTTCCCCGTTTTTTAGTTACTGCTCTTTCATTAACGATGGTGTTCATAAAGCAGACCTTTTAATTATGTGTAGGGTACAGAGTACGGAATTAAATAATCTGTCGACGGCGCGCCATGGCAAATAATCCAGCACTGGAGAGGGAACGGCTGGACGGCGCGACGGTGATTTTCCCGGTAAACCACGGATCGTTATCAATTAAGGTAGCGAAGGCGAATTTAAGGGTATCTTTACCGCATACCACGACGTGCGTATCCGGCGTGACGGTAAAGGCTTCGCTGTTTTTAACCGCCTGCAAATCATCCTGTAATACCGCGCCGAGCAGCACGTTGGCTTTCTGGTTCAGCGTTAAGTCGCTGAACATATCCAGCACGCGAACCGAGAAACAGGTGCGCGACAAGCCGGTTTGCAGACACTGATTCGCGCCCTGCAACAGCGCCGGGGCTTCAATTTCCTGGGCGAATTGCAGGTTGAGCGAACTGGCAAGAATGGTGTGGCGGGTAATCACATCCAGCAGTTCCCCGCCGATGGTGGTCACGCAGCCTTCAATACGGTTATCGGCATCAATTTTAACGAATTTGGAATGTGAACCCGGCAGGATAATCAGCGCCGGGCCGCTAATGCCCAGGCTTGCCAGTACGCCAATCGCCTCGGTTTCTTCGCCGCGCATCATGTCCATTTGCTCGGCATTTTCCAGGGTGACGGCGGATTTGTGGTTACGAATGCCCGGCACGAACCAGATTGGCTCGTCGGTAATCGCCGGTAGATTCGCGCAGACCATGCCTTTCGCCAGCTCATTCAGCCCGGCGGGGGCCAGCAGGTGCGGGATTTCGCATAGGCCGACGTTGGAGGTGATCATCCCCGCAGAGAGATAAACTACTTTTTCCCCTGCCGGAATATTCGCCTGGCTACGCGCGTCGTTAACGGCGTCGCTGACGCCTTTCATTAATGTCTCGGTGCTGCCGGAAATCGCGGTATCCCGCACGCCCACCGGGCGGGCGGCTTCAGCGAGCAGACGCTCGTCCTGCCAGGCGCACACGCGGGTATTGGTGGTGCCGGTATCGATGGTAATGATGTACATATCTTTCTCGCTCTTCTTATCACTGTAGGGTGCGAAGAATATTGGCAATGGCGCTGGCACCGGTAATGGCCAGCATATCTATTTGCTCTTCGTCGGAAATAATGCGTAACGGGTTATCAATATTTAATTGCTGCTGGATCACATGCTGATAAATTTCACAGCGCTTCGCGTTGCCGATTAAGAAAATATCGCCGTCGAAATTAAATCCCTGCCCCCGGGCGTCGGCGAATAATTTGATATCGTCCCCCGCCATGGCGCTATCAAGAAATAATTTGCGCTGAGCAGCGGTAGTCGGGAAAGAGAATTGCAAAAAGCGCGTCATGAGTATGGTGCGCAGTAATCCACTTTCAGCGACTGAACGGCAGGCCGCATTAATGATGGCCGGATCGATTTGCTCATCCGCATCTTCCTCCGTCGTTGCCACGCTGGAAGAGACAAAGGTGTGTTTCAGGATTGCGGCATAGACCTGGCCGCTGAGTGACGTAATGCTGCCAGCGATTTGCCCCTGCTCATTAATTGAAATCAGCTTGGTGGTAGAGCCTAATTCAATCAGCGTGCAGGGTAACCGCGGCTGATAGCCGAGCAGTACGCCCGCCGCCTGGGTTTCTTCACCGCGCATTAAATCGATACCGCGCAGGTTTTCCCAGGATGGCGTGGTCTGGTTTTTAATCCCGGGGATCAGCATCACCGGGATATCCAGCGCCAGCAGTTGGTTTTCCGCGAACGGCACCGTGTGACGTGCCAGCTCTTCAATACTGGCCGGGGCAACGCGGTGAGGAATTTCATGCAGGCCCAGGTTTGAGGTGATCATTCCAGAGGCGATAATAAATTGAATATCCTGTTGAGACTTCCCGTTTCTCGCCAGTAATTGTTTTACGCCTTCCGCCATGGCCTGACGTAAAATTTCATTACTGCCGTGGGTAATAGTGGAATTTACCCCTTCGGTAATCATCTCTTTATCGACAATGCCGGTGCCTGCAAATTCCAGCAAATAAATACGCGTTGCTGACGATCCTGAATCAATAACAACAAACATATTCACTCCTTTTTAAAATTCCGTTCGCGGTTCGCCGGGTTAATTACAGGCTGCGCTGCAAAATATCGCGCAAGGTCTGGGTATCCGGCACGCGCGGGTTATTTTCCATCACCACTTTCATGGTGGTCTGCACGTTATTGATGATCCAGTCGAAGTGCTCTTCCTTGACGCCCAGCTCGGTCAGCGATGGCAGCATATTCACGGATTTCAGGAAGTCAGTGACCGCTTTGACGCTGCTGTACGCCGCTTCTTCGGTGTTCATATCACGGGTATCCACTCCCATTGCCGCCGCGATAGCAGCAAATTTTTCCGGCGCGGCCGACCAGGTGTATTCCATAAAGGCCGGATACACGGCAGCAATTCCTTCGGCGTGAACCACATCCAGCAGGCCGCCCATCGGGTGCTGTAACGCGTGCGGCAACGTGGTGCCCGCGCAGTCAATCGCCATACCGGCCAGGGTGCTGGCAAAGGTTACCTGTTCCCATGCCGCCAGATCGGTCACGTCGGCATAAACGCGCGGCAGGTTTTTCGCCAGCAGCGTGATGGCGCGAAGGGACAGCATTTCGCTGAACGGATGCGCATTGCGGGAAATATAGGATTCCAGCGCGTGGAACAGCACGTCCGCGCCCGGTCCGGCAATCACGCGTTTCGGCAGAGTGAGCATCAATTCCGGATCGACGATGGACGCCACCGGGTAAATCAGCGGGTTAACCAGGCCTTTTTTGTCGTGGGTTTCCGGGTTAGTGAATACCGCGGTGCGGTTAGCTTCACTGCCCGTACCTGCGGTAGTCGGCACCAGGATAATCGGCAGGGCATGCTGCGCCTGTTTTTTACCGAATACATAATCCCAGATGCTGCCTTCGTTCAGCGCGCAAAACGCGATGCCTTTCGCCATATCCATGGCGCTGCCGCCGCCAATGCCGATCACCAGATCGCAGTTTTCCTGCCGGGCCAGGCTCGCGCCCGCTTCAACCAGGGTGGACAGCGGGTTCTGCATAAACTCGTCATACACCGCGTAGGTCATACCTGCGGCAGTTAACGCTTCCTGAGCGCGCGCCAGTTGCCCGGTAGGCTTGGTGCTGTCAGAGACCACCAGCAGCGCTTTTTTACCGTACTGCTGGGCAACGTTGCCGAGCTGGCCAAATTTGCCAGGACCAACGTGCAGCTTTACCGGGTTATTGAAAATGAAATCGGCCATTATTTATTCCTTTTGTTCGTATATACGGACCATGTTCGGATATGTGATTATTATGGGGCGCTTTTTGTTCGAGACACAACCTGTTTTGTCTGAACAATGAGCGGAATCACATTTTTTTCTGTAATGCGGACGTTCAGTGGCGTTTTAGGAATAGGCCATAAGTTTAGCGGCGTGAGGGTAGAAGGCAGGCGTTATCACGGCTTAACGCCTGTTTATTGGCTGGGAAGTTTAAAGATTGGCATTCTCGGCCAGCGAAGCGGGCGTAACCTCAATAATTTCCACCTGATGAGTGTGAGCCAGTTGGTTCATCGCCACAGGCGGCGTCTCATCGGTAAACAGCGCCGACGCCTGGCTGAGATTACCGATGCTGACGGCAGCTGACGCATGGTATTTGGTGTGATCGGCTGCCAGAAGGATATGGCGCGCATGGGCCATCATTCCTTTTGCCACGCTGGCTTCGTTTACATCAAACTCCAGCAGCGTGCCATCGGCATCAATGGCCCCGACGCTGGTGATCAAATAATCCGCGCGGAATTCAGACACAAACGCCACCGCATGCGGGCCAATAATCCCACCGTTATGCGCGCGGATTGAGCCACCCGGCATCATTACCTCAAAACGCGGATTTTTATACAAAATATGCGCTACGCGCAGGCTGTTGGTGATAATACGCAGGTGATTATGATTCAACAGCGCGCGCGCCACATGCTCCACCGTGGTGCCAATGGTAATAAAAATGGTCGAGCCGTCGGGAATGTAGTCGGCGATAGCTTCCGCTATCGCCCGCTTTTCATCCGTCAGAGAGACCTCGCGCTGTTCAAACGCCGTATTGACCACGCTGGATGCCCGCCCTGCGCCGCCGTGATGGCGCGTGATTAATCCCTGATCGCTCAGTTTACGGATATCGCGACGCACCGTTTGCGTTGATACATCCAGCAGTTGCGCCAGTTCATCAATGTTCATATAACCGCGATCGGCAATCAGCGTTAATAACTGATCGTGACGCGGGTTACCGGTTAGCTCAGTCAGGCTCATAGGTTGTCCCTGGAAAAACATCTCGCCCCGCATTTTATACATAAAGTGACAGAAAAGAGCGGGTTTGATCACAGTCAGGGATCCCGGCGCGGCCACCAGGGCGGGTACATTTCAGTGCCGCTACTGCGCTGGCGAAGCGGATCGCCTCTGCGGTTTCGGTTTTTTGCGCCAGGCTTACCGCCAGTGCGCCGTGGAACACATCCCCTGCGCCGGTGGTATCGATAACATCGACATGAAAAGCAGGTAAGTGGCGCAGCCGTGAATTTTCCAGCCACAAACAGCCCTGCGCCCCCTGAGTAACATACACATGACCATTTGTGAGCGTTTTTGCTTGTTTTAGTGCAGCTGGCGCATCCGTAACACCGGTGAGACGCACTAAGCC
This sequence comes from Atlantibacter subterraneus, assembly GCF_007570865.1. Lineage (GTDB taxonomy): Bacteria > Pseudomonadota > Gammaproteobacteria > Enterobacterales > Enterobacteriaceae > Atlantibacter > Atlantibacter subterraneus. The sequence goes on from NZ_VLPS01000011.1 coordinate 111,197, forward strand.
GGGCGCAGAAAACGCGGCATGATCGCTCAGCGCGACCAGTTCAGCAATATCCTGTGGAGTGACGTCGGCATCAAGTACCGTGGTGACGCCGTTGGCGCGCGCCAGGGTAAACGCCTGTTTTGCTCCGTGATGCCAGCGGACATCCGCCAGTACTGCGTCCCACTGGCTAAAATCGATATCGGCCATCCAGTCTGCGCAAGCGGGTAAATCGGGGCTGGGATAGTTGGCGATAATCCGTTCCCCCGCCGCATCCACCAGCACGGCGGACTGCGACGAACGCGCGCCTTTCACGATCCGCGTATACCGCGTATTGACACCATACGCCTGTAATTCCGCCAGTAAACGGTTGCCCGTGTCGTCATCCCCGACCCGGCCAATAAAGTCGACTTCAGCGCCCAGTTTTGCCGCCGCAACGGCAGCCGTGGCAGCTGGCCCACCGCCAACTTCTTTATAGTCTCCCGCCACATACTTCCCACCTTCTTTCGGTAAATCATTGAGATACCAGATACGGTCCAGCACGGCGATCCCCACACAAGCAATACGAGTCATGGTCATTCCTTTCGCGTTTTTTGATGACGCTATTTTAATTTCACGAATTGTTTAAAAAGTGACGGCTGTCAATTTTTTGACCATAAATTACAAATACGATCAATTTAAAGACATAAATGCTCAGTAAATGACAAAATAAGACAGGAGAGAACCATGTCAGTCATAGGATTTATCGGGCTGGGACAGATGGGCGCGCCAATGGCAAGCAATCTGTTACGGCAGGGCCACCAGCTCAGGGTATTCGATATCAATCAGGACGCCGTACAAGCCCTGGCGGCTCAGGGCGCACAAGCCGCAATGACGCCAGCCCATGCGGCTGAAGGCGCGGAATTTGTGATCACCATGCTGCCCAACGGCGATCTGGTACGCGCGGTACTGTTTGGCGAGCATGGCATTTGCGAAAGCCTGGCAAAGAATGCGCTGGTGATTGATATGTCCACTATCCATCCACTGCAAACCGACAGGTTGATTAGCGATATGGCAGAACGCGGCTTCAGCATGATGGATGTTCCCGTTGGACGCACCTCCGATCACGCCGTTGCCGGGATGCTGCTGCTACTGGCAGGCGGCACGGCGCAGCAGGTTGAACGCGCCAGGCCGGTACTCATGGCAATGGGTAACGAGCTGATTAACGCAGGCGGCCCGGGCATGGGTATCCGCGTCAAACTGATCAACAACTATATGAGCATCGCGCTCAATGCGCTCTCTGCCGAAGCCGCTGTGCTGTGCGAAGCGCTGGGTCTCTCTTTCGATATCGCCTTGCAAGTCATGAACGGTACGCCAGCCGGTAAAGGCCATTTCACGACGTCCTGGCCAAACAAAGTGCTGAAAGGGGATCTTTCTCCGGCCTTCATGATCGACCTCGCCCATAAGGATCTGGGCATTGCGCTGGATGTGGCCAATCAACTGCATGTTCCGATGCCGCTCGGCGCGGCGTCGCGCGAGGTTTACAACCAGGCGCGCGCCGCCGGGCGTGGGCGCCAGGACTGGACCGCCATTTTAGAGCAGGTGCGCGCCAGCGCCGGCCTTTCTCACTGACGTTAACGTTTCAATAAGGAATCACTATGAGTCACTACACCCTTAAGGATATCGCCCGACCTTCCGGCGGCTTCGCCATGCTGGCGGTCGACCAGCGTGAAGCAATGCGCTTAATGTTCGCCGCTGCGGGTGCCTCGCTTCCTGTGGCCGACAGCGTATTAACAGATTTTAAAGTTAACGCAGCCAAAATCCTGTCCCCCTGGGCATCGGCGATCCTGGTCGATCAGCAGTTTTGCTATCGCCAGATTGTGGAGCAAAAGGCGGTTGCTAAAAACTGCGCGACGATCGTCGCGGCAGATGCGTTTATCCCGGGCAACGGTATTCCGGTTGATAGCGTGATCATCGATCAGCATGTCGATCCGCAAGCGGTGAAACGTGACGGTGCAAAAGCGCTGAAACTGCTGGTGCTGTGGCGCAGCGACGAAGATCCGCAGCAGCGTCTGGAAATGGTGAAAACCTTTAATCAGCGCTGCCATGCCGAGGGTTTGCTGAGCATTATCGAGCCGGTAGTGCGCCCTCCCCGCCGCGGCGACAGCTTCAACCGCGAGCAGGCGATTATCGATGCCGCAAAAGAGCTGGGCGACTGCGGTGCCGATCTCTACAAAGTGGAAATGCCGCTGTTCGGCAAAGGTTCGCAGCAGGCCCTGCTGAGCGCATCTCAGCGACTTCATGACTGTATCAATATGCCCTGGGTCATTCTCTCTTCCGGGGTGGATGAAAAACTGTTCCCACGCGCGGTCAGAACGGCCATGGAGGCTGGCGCATCCGGTTTTCTGGCAGGCCGCGCCGTCTGGTCGTCCGTGGTCGGCTTGCCGGACAGTGAATTGATGTTCCGGGACGTCTGCGCGCCGAAACTGCAACGCCTGGGCGAGATTGTTGACGAAATGATGGCGAAACGCTGAGAAAAGGACAGAGCAATGAAATGGTTTAACACCCTGAGCCACAACCGCTGGCTGGAACAAGAAACTGACCGCATTTTCGATTTTGGCAAAAACGCTGCCGTACCGACCGGCTTCGGCTGGCTGGGCAATAACGGCCAGGTGAAACCCGATATGGGCACGCATCTGTGGATCACCGCCCGTATGCTGCACGTCTACTCCGTTGCCGCCTCAATGGGCCGCCCTGGCGCGTATCCGCTGGTTGAACATGGCATCAATGCGCTCAATGGCGCGCTGCGCGATAAGCAGCATGGCGGGTGGTATGCCTGCGTTAATGACAACGGCGTGGTCGACGCGTCCAAACAGGGCTACCAGCATTTCTTCGTGCTATTGGGAGCCGCCAGCGCGGTGACCACCGGCCATCCTGCGGCGCGCCCATTACTGGATGACGCTATCGAGGTGATCGAGAAATATTTCTGGAGCGAAAAGGAGCAAATGTGCCTTGAGTCCTGGGATGAGGCTTTCACCGAGACGGAAAATTACCGTGGCGGCAACGCCAATATGCACGCCGTGGAAGCGTTTCTTATCGTCTATGACGTAACCCACGATCGCAAATGGCTTGACCGCGCGCTACGGGTGGCCTCGGTGATTATTCATGACGTGGCGCGTAAGGGTGACTATCGCGTTAATGAACACTTTGACGCTAACTGGAACCCGATCCGCGACTACAACAAAGAAAACCCGGCTCACCGCTTCCGTGCCTACGGCGGCACGCCTGGTCACTGGATCGAATGGGGCCGTTTAATGTTGCATCTGCGCGCCGCGCTGGAAGCGCGCTTTGAAACCCCGCCGGAGTGGCTGCTGGAAGACGCCAAAGGGCTGTTCCACGCCACCATCCGTGACGCCTGGGCTCCCGATGGCGCGGATGGCATCGTGTATACCGTCGACTGGGACGGCAAGCCTATTGTTCGCGAACGGGTACGCTGGCCGATTGTTGAAGCGATGGGCACCGCCTATGCGCTGTACACCGTAACCGGTGATGCGCAGTACGAAACCTGGTACCAGACATGGTGGGACTACTGCATCAAATACCTGATGGACTACGAAAATGGGTCATGGTGGCAGGAACTGGATACCAATAACCAGGTGACCACCAAAGTCTGGGACGGCAAGCAGGATATTTACCATCTGCTGCATTGCCTGGTGATCCCTCGTCTGCCGCTTGCCCCGGGGCTGGCTCCCGCCGTCGCCGCCGGTTTGCTGGATGTGAACGCAAAATAGCTCGGCCACGTGATTGAGGGAAGCCATCATGCAAAAAAGCGGCAAAACGCTGGTACTGAACGCCGGCGAGTATCAGGCAAAGATCGTAACCGTCGGCGCGGGGATTGCTGAACTAACGCGCCGGGGGCGTCACCTGGTGATCCCCCACCATCCGGACGACATGCCGTTAGCGCATTTAGGGAAAGTGCTGGTTCCCTGGCCTAACCGCATCGCCAACGGCTGCTACCGGTACGACGGCGTGGAATACCAGCTGGCGATTAACGATCGCGCGTCACAATCCGCTATCCACGGCCTGCTGGCCTGGCGCGACTGGCAAATTTGTGACTGCTCGGAAACCGCCGTCACGCTGAGCGTATTTTTACCGCCGCATTATGGCTACCCCTTCATGCTGATGACGGAAATCCGCTACCAGCTGGACGCAGAGACCGGACTATCCGCCTGCATCACAACCACCAATCCCGGGGATACCGCTGCGCCTTACGGCGCAGGGGTACATCCCTACTTAACCTGCAACCTGGCAAGCACCGATAGCTGTGAGTTAACGCTTCCGCTAACGGCTGACGTGCCGCCAGCACTGGATTACCGGAAATCTCGAAAAATCGGCCCTGCGCAAATCGATCACACCTTCAAAACCACGGGTGCCGAATGGGAAGTCCGGCTGGTCAGCCAACAACAGCGGTTGGCCGTCTGGCTACGTTCCGCTCAACCGTGGCTGCAAATCTATACCGCCGACAAGTTAAACCGTAAAGGGCTGGCTGCTGAACCCATGAGCTGCCCGCCGGATGCGTTTAATTCCGGCCTGGACGTGGTTTTGCTGGCACCGGGAGAGTCGCACCGGTTCAGCTTCACCCTTGGCGGCGAATAACCGACTTACCCTACACCAGAGGCAATAATGAAATCACAACGCACCGACATTAAGGGTATTGAGCTTATTACGTCTGACGACGGTTTTACGCTTGCATACCACTCACGGCTTATTTTACGTCACAGCTCGCAATCTCCGTGTTTATGGGTTGGCGCGGGCGAAGCGGATATCGAGATGTTCCGCGGCAACTTCAGCATTAAAGACAAGCTGAACGAAAAAGTGGCGCTTAACCAGGCGACGGTCGTTGCACAGCCGCAAGGCTGGGCGATCCGCTTTACGCGCGGCGACGCTGTCAGCGCAACGCTGCATATCGGTATCGACAGCCACCAGCGTTTGCTGCTCGAATTGAAAAACGACGCGCCCAGCCATAACCGTATCTGGCTCCGGCTGGCCGCGCAGCCCGAGGACCATATTTACGGCTGCGGCGAACAGTTCTCTTATTTCGATCTGCGCGGTAAACCCTTCCCGCTGTGGACCAGCGAACAGGGTGTGGGACGCAATAAACAGACGTATGTCACCTGGCTTGCCGACTGCAAAGAAAATGCGGGCGGCGACTATTACTGGACCTTCTTCCCGCAGCCAACGTTTGTCAGCACCCAGAAGTATTACTGCCACGTCGACAACAGCTGTTATATGAATTTCGACTTCAGCGCGCCGGAGTTTCACGAACTGGCATTCTGGGAAGATAACGCCACGCTGCGTTTCGAATGCGCGCCTACTTATATTGATCTGCTTGAAAAACTCACCGGTCTGCTTGGCCGCCAGCCAGAACTCCCGGACTGGGTTTACGATGGCGTGACGCTCGGTATCCAGGGCGGGACCGAGGTTTGCCAGAAAAAGCTCGACGCGATGCGCAACGGCGGCGTCAAGGTTAACGGCATCTGGGCGCAGGACTGGTCCGGCATCCGCATGACCTCGTTTGGCAAGCGTGTGATGTGGAACTGGAAGTGGAGCAGCGAACTGTATCCGCAGCTTGATCAACGCATCCCGCAGTGGAAGCGCGAAGGCGTGCAGTTCCTCACCTATATCAATCCGTATGTCGCCAGCGATCGCGATTTGTGCGAAGAGGCGGCAAAACGCGGATATCTCACCAAAGACGTTAATGGCAAGGACTATCACGTTGAGTTCGGCGAGTTTTACGCGGGGGTTATCGATTTAACCAACCCCGCAGCCTGGGACTGGTACAAAGGCGTGATTAAACAAAACCTGATTGCGCTCGGCTGCGGCGGCTGGATGGCGGATTTTGGCGAATATCTTCCCACCGACACGGTACTGCACAACGGCGTGAGCGCGGAAATCATGCATAACGCCTGGCCTGCCCTGTGGGCAAAGTGCAATTACGAAGCGTTGGAGGAAACCGGCAAACTCGGCGAAATCCTGTTCTTTATGCGCGCCGGTTATTCAGGTAGCCAGAAATACGCCCTGATGATGTGGGCGGGCGATCAGAACGTCGACTGGAGCCTGGATGACGGCCCGGCCTCGGTGATCCCGGCGGCGCTGTCGCTGGGGATGAGCGGCCACGGTTTGCACCACAGCGATATCGGCGGCTACACCACCCTGTTTGAGATGAAGCGCAGTAAAGAGCTGCTGCTGCGCTGGTGCGATTTCAGCGCATTCACCCCAATGATGCGCACCCATGAGGGCAACCGTCCGGGGGATAACTGGCAGTTCGACAGTGATGCCGAAACTATCGCCCACTTCGCCCGCATGACTACCGTCTTTACCACTCTGAAGCCGTATATCAAAGATGCGGTGGCGCAGAATGCAAAATCGGGCCTGCCGGTGATGCGCCCACTGTTCCTGCACTATGAGGACGATGCGCATACCTACACGTTGAAATACCAGTATCTGTTTGGCCGCGATCTGCTGGTGGCCCCGGTGTATGAAGAAGGGCGCAGCGACTGGACGCTCTACCTGCCGGAAGATAACTGGATAAACGTCTGGACAGGCAAGTCGCATCGCGGCGGCGAAGTGACCGTTGATGCCCCGCTCGGCAAGCCGCCGGTGTTTTATCGCGCAGAGAGTCAATGGGCGCAATTATTCCAGACGCTGCAACGTCTCTGAGGCAATGGTCATTGTGCAGCAATAATAAATAGCTCAAGGAACGATTATGGATTTTTTTACCCTGTTTACGCCTGACGGCATCCAGCTGGATACCGCCGCCATGCTGATCGTCATTGCAATTATGTTTTTATATACCTTTGTTGGCATATGCGCCGGTTTTGGCGGCGCATTAACGACGATGCCATTAATTACCTTATTACTGCCGTTAAAAATGGCGGCACCGATGTCGGTCATTGTCGGTACGGCAACCGCATTATATGCAACCTGGCTTTCACGCAAAGAGACCGACTGGAAATCTGCCATCGTTTTAATTCTGTTTTCGTTTGCCGGTATTCCTGTCGGGCTCTATGCGCTGGCCTATTTGCCAGACCATATTATGAAAACGGGGTTAGGCGCGTTTCTGATCCTGTATTCCTTTTACAGTCTGTTTATTCCTCGCCTGCCGGTCTACGACAAACCCTGGATCGCCATGCCGATGGGCGCTATTGCCGGGGCATTGGGATCGGCGTTTTCCACTAACGGGCCGCCGGTAGTGATCTACGGCATGCTGAGAAATCTTGGTCCGGCGGCGTTCCGCGGCACGCTGAATGCGTTCTTTACCGCCAATAACATCGCGATTATCGGCGGCCTCGCCACCAGCGGTATTTTGACCGTTTCAACCGTTAAGCTGGTGATGTTCTGCATCCCGACCATGATATTGGGTTCGTTGGTGGGTCAGTATGTGCATAAGCGTATCTCAGTAAAAGTCTTCCGAATTATCGTCTTTTTATTATTAATCGCCTCCGGCGCGATGTTGATTAAAGGCGCAACAGGAATATCGCCAGCCGCCGCATTAATACCCGTATTTGGACTGCTGATCGTATTGCAATTGTTATTCGGTAAAAAAGTCGCCGCTATTCGTGAAGCCTGCGAGGCGGAAAAGATCACCCACTAATCTGCTTATTAAGCCAATGGAGAAGGTCTATGGGTCAGGTAAGTCCGGAAAAATTGCGCCTGTCGCTGAAAGAAAAGATCGCCTATGGCATGGGCGATTTAGGTTCGAATATCTTGCTGGATATCGGCACACTTTATTTATTGAAGTTTTATACCGATATTTTGGGCCTGCCGGGCACCTATGGCGGGATTATCTTTTTAATTTCCAAATTTTTTACCGCCTTTACCGATATGGGAACGGGTATCATGCTCGACTCGCGGCGCAATATCGGCCCGAAAGGGAAATTTCGCCCCTTCGTGCTGTACGCCGCCTTCCCTGTGACCTTACTGGCTATCGCCAACTTTGTCGGCACGCCGTTTGAAGTGACCGGGAAAACCGTGATGGCGACGGCACTGTTCATGCTTTATGGCCTGTTCTTCAGCATGATGAACTGCTCCTATGGCGCAATGGTACCCGCTATCACCAAAAACCCCGATGAGCGGGCTTCTCTGGCAGCCTGGCGTCAGGGTGGCGCAACGCTGGGCTTGCTGTTATGTACGGTGGGTTTTATCCCGGTGATGAATCTGGTCGAGGGGAATCCTCAGCTCGGCTATATCTTTGCCGCCACGCTGTTTTCTGTTTGCGGGCTGTTCTGTATGTGGCGCTGCTATGCAGGCGTTCAGGAGCGGTATATCGACCCGCAACCCGCTAACCCTGCGCATAAACCCGGTTTACTGCAGTCGTTTCGCGCCATTGCCGGGAACCGCCCGCTGTTTATTCTCTGCATCGCCAACCTGTGTACCCTCGGCGCGTTTAACGTCAAACTCGCCATTCAGGTTTACTACACCCAGTACGTGCTGAATGACCCGATTTTATTGTCATACATGGGGTTTTTCAGTATGGGCTGCATCTTCTTTGGCGTCTTGCTGATGCCTGCCGCCGTGCGCCGCTTTGGTAAGAAAAAGGTATATATCGGCGGCCTGCTCATTTGGGTCGCTGGCGATCTGCTCAACTACACCCTGGGCGGTGGTTCAGTCAGCTTTGTCGCGTTTTCCTGCCTGGCGTTCTTTGGCTCCGCCTTCGTTAACAGCCTCAACTGGGCACTGGTTTCCGACACGGTCGAATACGGCGAGTGGCGCACCGGCGTGCGTTCTGAAGGCACGGTCTATACCGGTTTTACCTTCTTCAGAAAAGTCTCCCAGGCGCTGGCGGGTTTCTTCCCCGGCTGGATGCTGACACAAATCGGTTATGTGCCTAACGTGGTGCAATCTGCCGGTACGGTTGAGGGCTTGCGGGAACTGATTTTTATTTGGCCCGCCGCGCTTGCCGTGGTCACGATTGTGGCGATGGGATGCTTCTATAACCTCAATGAGAAGCTGTATATCCGCATTGTAGAAGAGATCGAGATGCGTAAGCGTCCGGCGTGAAAACGACTGTAACGAGGATCGACATGAACACCAGCCCTGATCCGTTAACCCTCAAACTGAGCCTGCGAGAGAAATGCGCCTATGGAATGGGCGATGTCGGCTCAAACCTGATGTTGTCCATCGGTACGCTGTATCTTTTAAAGTTTTATACCGATGAGCTGGGCCTGCCCGCGTTTTACGGCGGCGTGATATTTCTGGTGGCGAAGTTCTTTACCGCGTTCACCGATATGCTAACCGGCGTGCTGCTGGACTCGCGTCGCACTATCGGCCCGAAGGGAAAATTCAGGCCCTTTATTCTGTATGCTTCAATCCCGGTTGCACTGGTGGCCACAGCGCAGTTTATGACTAACGGTTTTGAGCTACCGGTAAAAACCGCCGTGGCAACGGTGCTGTTTATGCTGTTCGGCCTGTTCTACAGCCTGATGAATTGTTCCTACGGCGCAATGGTGCCTGCCATTACCAAAAACCCCAATGAACGCGCCCAGCTCGCCGCCTGGCGTCAGGGAGGTGCAACGGTCGGTTTATTGATTTGCACCGTTGGGTTTATGCCGATTCAGGCGATGTTTAACGCCAGTTCATCATTAGGTTATCTGATGGCGGCCATGCTGTTTGTTACTGGTGGGCTTTGCTGCATCTGGTGGTGCTACAGCGGCGTTAAAGAGCGCTATGTGGAGGTCATGCCAGCTCATCATAAGCCGAGCATTTTAAAATCGTTTTGCGCGATCTTCCGTAACCCCCCGCTGTTGGTGCTGTGTATTGCGAATCTGTGCACGCTGGCGGCTTTTAACATTAAGCTGGCGATTCAGGTTTATTACACCCAGTACGTACTCAACGATATCCACCTGCTGTCATGGATGGGATTTTTCAGTATGGGCTGCATCCTGGTGGGGGTGCTGTTAGTCCCTACTGTGGTTAAACGCTTCGGCAAGAAGCAGGTCTACCTGGGTGGGTTAATCCTCTGGGCAGTAGGCGATGTGTTGAACTTTTGCTGGGGCAGCAGTTCGCTGATGTTTGTGTTGTTTTCCTGCATGGCATTCTTCGGCACCGCCTTTGTGAATAGCCTTAACTGGGCGCTGGTACCGGATACGGTGGAATACGGCGAATGGAAAACCGGTATTCGCGCCGAAGGTTCGGTTTATACCGGTTATACCTTTTCGCGAAAAATTTCCGCCGCGCTGGCTGGATTCCTGCCGGGCATTATGTTGACCCAGATCGGCTATATCCCGCATATCGCCCAGAGCGAGGCAACGCTGTTGGGTTTGCGTCAGCTTATTTTTCTCTGGCCCTGCAGTCTGGCGATTATCGCCGCAGTAACCATGGGGCTGTTTTATAAACTTAATGAACAACGTTTCGCTTTTATTATTGAGGAACTTGGAAAACGCAAAAAACATTTTTCCCCTGAACCTGAAATGAAGAAAGAAAATAAAGCGTCAGCCGTCACTTTATAACTAAAAACCTGGCCGTAATACGTTGCCTTCGTGCCTCGCACAAGGGCGGCTTTTCTGTACTTGATACATGGAAAAAATAATGAAAAAACTTCTCACAGCAGCGTTGGTGTTGTCCGTTTCCAGCCCGGTTTTTGCCGGAGCCTATGTAGAAACCCGTGAAGCCTATAACACCGCTTCCGATCTGCACGAGGTCATTCTCAGGGCAGGTTATAACTTTGATATGGGTGCAGGCATTATGGCAACAAATGCCTATAACATCGGCAGATGGGATGAAATTAAGCACAGCTATAATGAAATCGAAGGCTGGTATCCACTTTTCAGGCCCACTGATAAATTAACCTTTCAACCTGGCGGATTAATTAATGACAACAAGGATGGTTCCGGCGGCGCAGTTTATTTAGATACCAATTACAAATTTACTCCGTGGTTTAATCTGACCTTTCGCTACCGTTATAACCACAATAATTATGATACCCCTGACCTTAACGGCGATATGAATAAAAATGATACCCACGAGTTTGCCAACTACTGGAATTTTAAAGTCACCGACCAGTTCACCTGGATCTTTGAACCCCATTTTTTTCAGCGTGTAAACGACTACCACAGCAAAAATGGTAAAGACCATCACTGGGAAATTACTAATGGATTTCGATACAAAGTCGACCAACATTGGTTGCCGTATCTGGAATTGCAGTGGCTGGACCGGTGGAATGCGTATAACAAGGAGCAGTACCGTATACGGGTAGGGTTGCGGTATTCGTTTTAAAAAAAAGCCCGGGATTGTTAATATCATCCCGGGTCATTTAGTGAAATGACCAACAGTACCACTTTTAAAAAATCATCAATTTCACTTTAACTCACTTGAAGATGAAATTTTTTATAGTAATAGTACGTAATTTCATTTGTCACCCAGGTTATAGTTGTTGCGATAAGTGTCGCAACTACCAGGTAAAGTATAACTTCAATAGAGTCTCCACATAAACTACTTTGAGCTGATGTATTACACATAAGAAATGCATCGATGTGTTCATATGTGCCAATCTTTAAAGGAATAACTGCAAATACCGTGAAATAGACCCCTCCTCCTATAATAGATATCCAGTTTTGTGAAGCACAGATACCCAGTATAACAACATAAATTAAAAAACTAATTATCATATAAAAAATCAAAACTAACCATGTAATACTATAGTTATTTTTATACAAAAAAGCACAAAAAATAATAGATATTATTATCGATATCATAAACAATAAGAAATAATTTATTATGTTCATCATTCTATAATCCAACCGTTATTTTACCATAGGCCTCTATCGAGGTACCCGGTATTAACATTTTGTGAGTATATGATAAAGCTCTTCTTAATCTATAGAATTCTTCACGTCTACAAAAAGTGATACAACCATCAGAAACACCTGTACCATCGGGCCGCAAAGGATGTAGCCTAAAAGCCGACCTTGAACGTATGTCATACGCATGTGAAAGATCACACGTACTTGTTTCCCTCCATTTTTGAGATCCCCATCTGGCATTTCTCATGTACGTGGCATCAGTTCTATTTAAATAATCATAATTACTCAGAGGTGAACTGTATGTTATGAAAGCATGTATATCATTAATTTTCTCTTGATCTCCACAACCTAAAAAGGATTTGAACACAACTATTGTTTGATCATTAATTGAACCATCATCTTTAAATAACGCAAACCAATCATCATAAACATTTCCTGTCCGGAATTCTTTTTCTTTTTTTTTAACCAACTGCCAAATCCGCCAGTTGGGCGATCAACTATCCAGTATATGCCTAGTGGTATAGGACCATTCTTTTCCATATAATAATTTGCATTATTTTTTAGCTCCCCAAGCCCTGTAAAAACGTCGAAATTGCCTACGCCCACACAAATTAGCTTGAGGTTATTTTCAGCTGAAACATCTCGAAGATTTAAATAACAGTAAATCATAATCAACCCCACCATTCCTCGAATAGGAGAGTTTAATTTATAGTGTTTTTGCTATTTTATTTGATGGTACTTTCAAAAAAACAATAAATAGGAAAAAATTTAATTCATTGGCATCCAAATAAAAAAGCCGCTGAAATTCAGCGGCTTTTTCGCATCACTCAAACAATCTTAGTCTTCTTTCGAACCGCGAGCGGCGCGACGACGATCGTTTTCAGTCAGATGACGTTTACGGATACGGATGGACGTCGGGGTCACTTCGACCAGTTCGTCATCATCGATAAACTCAAGCGCCTGTTCCAGAGACATTTTGATCGGCGGAACCAGAACCGTGGCTTCGTCGGTACCGGACGCGCGCATGTTGGTCAGTTTCTTACCGGTCAGGCAGTTAACGGTCAGGTCGTTAGAACGGCTGTGAATACCGATGATCTGGCCTTCGTATACTTCCGCACCGTGACCCAGGAACAGCTTGCCGCGGTCCTGTAAACCGAACAGCGCAAACGCAACCGCTTTGCCCTGGCCGTTAGAGATCAGCACGCCATTGTTACGCTGGCCGATTTCGCCCGGACGCACGTCGTCATAGTGGCTGAAGGTGGAGTACAGCAGACCGGTACCGGAAGTCATGGTCATGAACTCGGTACGGAAGCCGATCAGGCCACGCGCCGGGATCAGGTAATCCAGACGAATACGACCTTTGCCGTCAGGGATCATGTCTTTCACGTCGCCTTTACGCTCGCCCATGGCTTGCATTACAGCGCCCTGGTGCTGCTCTTCGATATCCAGGGTAACGTTTTCGAACGGTTCCTGCATGCGGCCATCAATCACGCGGTTGATAACTTTCGGACGGGACACCGCCAGTTCGAAGCCTTCACGACGCATGTTTTCGATCAGCACCGACAGGTGCAGTTCGCCACGACCGGATACGCGGAACGCATCGGAGTCTTCGGTTTCTTCAACGCGCAGCGCCACGTTGTGCACCAGCTCTTTGTTCAGACGCTCAAGGATCTGACGAGAGGTCACGAACTTCCCTTCTTTACCGCAGAACGGCGAGGTGTTGACGTTGAAGAACATGGTTACGGTCGGCTCGTCAACAGACAGGGCCGGCAGCGCTTCCACATTTTGCGGATCGCACAGCGTATCGGAGATGTTCAGCTCGCCCAGACCGGTGATCGCGATGATATCGCCTGCTTCCGCTTCGGTGGATTCAATACGCTCCAGGCCGAGGTGGGTCAGTACTTTACCGACTTTACCGTTACGGGTTTTGCCTTCGCTATCGATCAGGGTGATCTGCTGGTTAGGCTTCACTTTACCGCGCTTGATGCGACCGATGCCGATAACGCCAACGTAGTTGTTGTAATCGAGCTGGGAGATCTGCATCTGGAACGGACCGTCGAGGTCAACGTTCGGTGCCGGTACGTGGTCAACAATCGCCTGATACAGCGGGGTCATATCTTCCGCCATGTCGGTGTGTTCGTTGCCTGCGATACCCATCAGCGCAGAAGCATAAATAATCGGGAAGTCCAGCTGCTCGTCAGTCGCGTCGAGGTTTACGAACAGGTCGAATACCTGGTCGACAACCCAGTCCGGACGCGCGCCAGGACGGTCAACTTTGTTGATAACAACAATCGGCTTCAAACCGTGGGCAAACGCTTTTTTGGTTACAAAGCGGGTCTGCGGCATTGGGCCATCCATTGCATCCACAACCAGCAGTACTGAGTCCACCATGGACATAACACGTTCAACTTCTCCACCGAAGTCGGCGTGCCCTGGGGTATCAACGATGTTGATACGGTAGTCATTCCATTTGATAGCGGTGTTTTTAGCGAGGATGGTAATCCCACGCTCTTTCTCCAAATCGTTGGAGTCCATCACACGTTCTGTGGTCTCAGCACGTTCGCTGAACGTACCGGATTGCTGCAGCAGCTTGTCAACCAGGGTCGTTTTCCCATGGTCAACGTGCGCAATGATGGCGATGTTACGCAGATTTTCGATCACAACTTTGCCTCAGGCATTAGAAATAGCGCGTTATTGTACACGTATTAATCGAAGGACTAAACAGGATCACAAAGAACCTTTACAAACAATATGAACAGTAAGGGATTGTGATCGGTTTCACGAAGCAAAAAAGAGAGCGCCCAACGAAAATTGCACCAATACGGTGCTCATTATTCACATATGAGCACTATATTGGTGCAAGATATCCATCCTGGTGCAGCCCTTTTGCACTATGGTGCGCATAATAGCGCCTTTTTAGGGTAATTTGAAAGTTGGCACAGATTTCGCTTTATCTAAATCAGGGTGAAAACACCAACTGTTGAGCAGTGCAATTCCACGACGACGATGACCAATCCGGGAGAGTAAGTATGTCCGCCGAACACATTCTGACGATGCTGAATGAACATGAAGTGAAGTTTGTTGATCTGCGCTTCACTGATACCAAAGGTAAAGAGCAGCACGTCACAATCCCTTCCCATCAGGTAAATGCTGACTTCTTCGAAGAAGGCAAAATGTTTGATGGCTCCTCGATTGGTGGCTGGAAAGGCATCAACGAATCTGACATGGTGCTGATGCCTGACGCCTCCACCGCTGTGCTGGACCCGTTCTACGAAGAACCGACCCTGATCATCCGTTGCGATATCCTTGAGCCGGGCACCATGCAGGGTTACGACCGCGACCCGCGTTCTATCGCCAAGCGCGCTGAAGAGTACCTGCGCTCCACCGGTATCGCGGATACCGTGCTGTTCGGGCCAGAGCCGGAATTCTTCCTGTTTGATGACATCCGTTTCGGTAGCTCCATTTCCGGCTCTCACGTAGCTATCGACGATATCGAAGGCGCGTGGAACTCCTCTACCAAATACGAAGGCGGCAACAAAGGCCACCGTCCGGGCGTGAAAGGCGGTTATTTCCCGGTTCCGCCAGTCGACTCTGCACAGGACATCCGTTCTGTTATGTGTCTGACCATGGAAGAAATGGGCCTGGTAGTTGAAGCTCACCACCACGAAGTGGCGACGGCTGGTCAGAACGAAGTGGCTACCCGCTTCAACACCATGACCAAAAAAGCAGACGAAATTCAGATCTACAAATATGTGGTGCACAACGTGGCGCACCGCTTCGGCAAAACTGCGACTTTTATGCCAAAACCGATGTTCGGCGATAACGGCTCCGGTATGCACTGCCATATGTCTCTGTCCAAGAACGGTACCAACCTGTTCTCTGGCGACAAATACGCGGGTCTGTCTGAGCAGGCGCTGTACTACATCGGCGGCGTAATCAAACACGCTAAAGCGATCAACGCCCTGTCTAACCCGACCACCAACTCCTACAAACGTCTGGTCCCGGGTTACGAAGCGCCGGTTATGCTGGCTTACTCTGCCCGTAACCGTTCTGCCTCCATCCGTATTCCGGTGGTCGCATCTCCGAAAGCGCGTCGTATCGAAGTGCGTTTCCCGGACCCGGCGGCTAACCCGTACCTGTGCTTCGCCGCGCTGCTGATGGCTGGCCTTGACGGTATCAAGAACAAAATCCATCCGGGCGAAGCCATGGATAAAAACCTGTATGACCTGCCGCCGGAAGAAGCGAAAGAAATCCCGCAGGTTGCAGGCTCTCTGGAAGAAGCACTGAACGAGCTGGATCTGGACCGCGAGTTCCTGACTGCTGGCGGCGTATTCACTGACGAAGCTATCGATGCCTACATCGCCCTGCGTCGTGAAGAAGATGACCGCGTGCGCATGACCCCGCACCCGGTAGAGTTTGAGCTGTACTACAGCGTTTAATTTTGTAGTTGTTAATGTTGCCGTGGAATTTTAGCCCATCTCCGGATGGGCTTTTTTCTCCACCAATAAGCTGATTTTAGAGGCTTTTTGCCCGTCTAACGCTATACTGCACTAAATTGGTGCAACTTTCCGGAGACTGCTAAATGGCAACAGGCATGCTGCCCGATGCTGGGCAGATCCTCAATTCTTTGATTAACAGCATTTTGCTGGTGGATGACGAGCTGGCGGTCCATTACGCCAACCCTGCCGCCCAGCAGCTGCTCGCCCAAAGCTCGCGCAAACTGTACGGCACGCCGTTGCCGGAACTGCTGAGCTATTTTTCGCTCAATATCGCGCTGATGCAGGAGAGCCTCAACGCGGGCCAGGGATTTACCGATAACGAAGTGACGCTGGTGATCGACGGGCGTTCGCACATTCTTTCCCTGACCGCCCAGCGCTTGCCGGATACGCTGATCCTGCTGGAAATGGCCCCGATGGATAATCAGCGCCGCTTAAGCCAGGAGCAGTTGCAGCACGCGCAGCAGATCGCCGCGCGCGATTTAGTGCGCGGCCTGGCGCATGAAATTAAAAATCCGCTCGGCGGTTTGCGCGGCGCTGCGCAATTGTTGAGTAAAGCGCTACCCGATCCGTCGCTGACGGAGTACACCAAAGTCATTATCGAGCAAGCCGACCGGCTGCGTAATCTGGTCGACAGGCTGCTTGGCCCGCAACAGCCCGGGATGCACGTGACGGAAAGCATCCATAAAGTGGCGGAGCGCGTGGTGAAACTGGTGTCGATGGAGCTGCCAGAGAACGTCACGCTCATCCGTGATTACGACCCCAGCCTGCCGGAACTGGCGCACGATCCCGATCAAATCGAACAGGTGCTGCTGAATATTGTGCGCAACGCGCTACAGGCTCTGGGGAGCGACGGTGGCGAAATCACGCTGCGCACCCGCACCGCATTCCAGCTGACGCTGCACGGCGTGCGCTACCGGCTGGCGGCGCGTATTGACGTGGAAGACAACGGCCCGGGTATTCCGGCCCATTTGCAGGACACGCTGTTTTACCCGATGGTCAGTGGCCGCGAAGGCGGCACCGGATTGGGGCTGTCTATCGCCCGCAATCTTATCGACCAGCATTCGGGAAAAATCGAATTTACCAGTTGGCCGGGTCATACCGAATTTTCGGTGTACCTTCCCATTAGAAAATAGCCGCCGAGTCGTTCAGGTTGGCTGGACTGAACGATAACGCGTATATCGAGGTGTTTATGCAACGAGGGATAGTCTGGATCGTTGATGACGATAGCTCCATCCGCTGGGTGCTGGAGCGAGCGCTCACCGGCGCCGGATTGCACTGCACGACATTTGAAAGCGGGAACGAGGTGCTCGATGCGTTGACCACCAAAACCCCGGACGTGCTGTTATCGGATATCCGTATGCCGGGCATGGATGGGCTGGCGTTGCTTAAGCAAATCAAACAGCGCCATCCGATGCTCCCGGTTATCATCATGACCGCGCATTCCGACCTGGATGCCGCCGTGAGCGCCTATCAACAGGGCGCGTTTGATTATCTTCCTAAACCGTTTGATATCGACGAAGCGGTGGCGCTGGTTGAACGCGCGATTAGCCACTATCAGGAACAGCAGCAGCCGCGCAATGCGCCGGTCAGCGGCCCCACCACCGATATTATCGGCGAAGCCCCGGCGATGCAGGACGTGTTCCGCATTATTGGCCGATTGTCGCGTTCATCGATCAGCGTGCTGATCAACGGCGAATCGGGCACCGGTAAAGAGCTGGTAGCCCACGCGCTGCATCGCCATAGCCCGCGCGCTAAATCACCGTTTATCGCGCTGAATATGGCGGCTATCCCCAAAGACCTGATTGAGTCTGAGCTGTTTGGCCATGAGAAAGGCGCGTTTACCGGCGCGAATCAAATTCGCCAGGGGCGGTTTGAGCAGGCCGACGGCGGCACGCTGTTTCTTGATGAAATCGGCGATATGCCGCTGGACGTTCAGACCCGTTTATTGCGCGTGCTGGCGGACGGGCAGTTTTACCGCGTCGGCGGCTATGCGCCGGTGAAGGTGGACGTGCGGATCATCGCCGCCACCCACCAGAATCTGGAGTTACGGGTTCAGGAAGGCAAATTTCGTGAGGATTTGTTCCATCGCCTGAACGTAATCCGCGTTCATTTGCCGCCGCTGCGCGAGCGCCGGGAAGATATTCCGCGCCTGGCGCGCCACTTTCTTCAGGTTGCCGCGCGGGAGTTGGGCGTAGAAGCCAAGCTGCTGCATCCGGAAACCGAAGCGGCGCTGACGCGTCTCGCCTGGCCGGGCAACGTACGCCAGCTTGAAAACACCTGCCGTTGGCTGACGGTCATGGCGGCAGGCCAGGAAGTGTTGATTCAGGATTTGCCAGGGGAACTGTTCGAAACCACGGTACCTGACAGCCCGAGCCAGACACTGCCGGACAGCTGGGCGACGCTGCTGGCACAGTGGGCGGATCGCGCGCTGCGTTCCGGTCATCAAAACCTGCTTTCTGAAGCGCAACCTGAAATGGAACGCACGCTGTTAACCACGGCGTTGCGCCATACTCAGGGCCATAAACAGGAAGCGGCGAGGCTGTTAGGCTGGGGCCGCAACACCCTGACGCGCAAGCTGAAAGAGTTGGGTATGGAGTAGCGCTGTACCGCTGTGTAAATATGGACCGTTTAGCGCAAACTGCTGCAATTTTGTACTTTACTGTATTAACAACTTCAGTATGATCACGCGCGTTCACGCGAGGGAAAAATCATGCTGGAATCATTAATTCATTTTGTGTCGAGCAGCGCAGAAGTGGGCGCAGCGGCAAGCCAGACGCCGCACACCGCCGTTGCGGCTGTACTCTGTGCGGCACTGCTTGGGCTGTTTAGCTGAGACCATCCCCTCAACCAGACCGGTGAGGGGATTGTTTTAGATAACGCGTGAGAACTGCTGCATCCGCGCCTTCTGGCGCAAATATACGTCAAAGCACATGCAGATGTTGCGGATTAACAACCGGCCTTTTGGCGTCACCTGGATGCCTTTCTCGTCAATGTCCACCAGCCCATCTTTCGCCAGCGGCGCTAACAGATTCAAATCCTCGGCAAAGTAATCCGCGAAATCCAACTGCCACTGCTGCTCAACCGCAGAAAAATCGAGACGGAAGTTACAGATCAGCGCTTTGATAACGTCACGGCGGATGCAGTCGTCGTGGGTGAGTGCCAGGCCACGCCACAGAGCGTCACCGCGCTCATCAACATACTGATAATACTGCTTCAGCTCTTTGTAATTCTGCGCGTAGCTGTCGCCAATCATGCTGATCGCCGACACGCCAAGGCCGAGTAAATCGGTGTCGCCCTGGGTGGTGTAGCCCTGGAAATTGCGGTGCAGCACGCCTTCGCGCTGGGCGATCGCCAGTTCGTCATCCGGACGGGCAAAGTGGTCCATGCCGATAAACTGATAACCGGTCTGCATCAGCGATCCGATGGTTTGCTGCAAAATATCCAGCTTCTGCTGGGCCGTGGGTAAATCGGCTTCTTTGATTTTACGCTGGGCGGCAAACAGCGTCGGCAGGTGCGCATAGTTGAACACGCTCAGGCGATCCGGATTGAGTTCCGCCACTCGTTGCAGCGTATAAGCGAAGCTTTCCGGCGTCTGTTTTGGCAGGCCATAAATCAGGTCGATGTTGGTCGAGGTAAAGCCGATTTCCCGCGCGTGGTTCAGCAGTGCGAAGATAAACGCTTCATCCTGCTCGCGGTTTACCAGACGCTGCACTTCTTTGTTGAAATCCTGCACGCCCATGCTGAGACGGTTAAAACCTTCGGCGCGCAGGTGATCGAGCACATCCAGCTCAATTTCACGCGGGTCAACTTCGATGGAAATTTCCATTTCGTTGCTGAAGTTGAATGCGCCGCGCAGCAGATTCATCAGACGGCTGATTTGCGCTTTGTTCAGGTACGTGGGCGTGCCGCCGCCCCAGTGCAGTTGCTTAACGGTGCGGCCCGCAAACAGCGGCGCGCGGTGAATAATCTCCTGCTCCAGCGCATCCAGATACTGATCGGCTTTATGCTGCTGGCGAGTGACAATTTTATTGCAGCCGCAGAAATAGCAGAGCTTATGGCAGAACGGGATATGCACATACAGCGACAGCGGACGATCGGGATAGCGCGCCACCGCCTGGTGGAATTGGCTTTCACCGTACTGGTCGGAAAATTCAAGCGCGGTAGGATAAGAGGTATATCGCGGCCCGGAATAGTTATATTTCTGGATAAGGGCCAGATCCCAGTCGATCAACTGCACAGACATGCTCACTCCTTCCGATGATGTCTTTGGCGGGTACGCTGAACGGACCCACCAGCACCACGGGCGATGAGCCGGTTGCGCAACCGCTTTTGACGGCGCGACAACCGCTGTAGTTTAACGAATAACCACACCAGATAACATACTATTGGCAGGACAACGATCAGGACGGGCAGGCCCATAGCGTGCCGATCAGTTGCCGCCCTTGAGCAGACGCATCAAATCGTCGCCGCGGTTTTCGTCTTCTTCCTCGTCTTCATCATCCCAGGAGAGACCAAGCTGCTGCATCAGCTCATCAATACGATCCAGTTTCGCGTCGACCCATTCCTGATCGGCTTTGCTCAGGGTTTCCCCTTCTTCAAGACGCTCCAGCAATCCATCCAGACGCTCGTCGTTTTCCAGCATATCCAGTTCGGCCTGCGGTGAAAGCATAGGTTTCTTCTCACTCTTCGGTTTCTGCTGCTTAGTTACAGGCGCTTCTGTCACGCCCAGCGGAATGGGGGTTTTACTGCCGATGCGCGGATCTTTTTTCTGGCCGCTGCGGGCGTTTTTCGCATCTGCCGCAGCGCCGGATGCGCGGCTGCCTGGCGCGTGGCCGCTGTGTTTTTTCTGGCGCTTGCGTTCGCGCCCTTCCTGATTCAGCTCTTCGCGTGTTTTACGACGCGCTTTCGCAGGACGTTTGGAGGTTGGTTGCTTCATATTAGGGTCGTCTTAAGCCATTTACGAGAATAATGACATCATACTTCAAGCCGCTTCTTACATTATGGGTAATTAAACGATATGTGAGAGACGGTTTATTTATGATGATGAGAATTGCGGCGGAATCTATCAGAAAGGCAGAAAAGAGAAAAGGCGACAGTTTTGCTGTCGCCTTTTCTCTTAACTTTGCGCTCGTCCTGGCTTGCTACCAACTACCCTGTTTTTCCTTTAGCAAACAACGCTCCGTGTATGTCCTTTTCCCTGTGGCGTCTTATGACGCTGGCTCTCCGGCCATATCCTGTTCTTCGTCACCCTGACGTTCCTGAACCTTATTCCGGGGTCATCCTGTCCCGCGCTGACTACTTTACCTTTTTAGAATAATCAGACAAGCCGTAGGCGCAGCAATCTACCATTTTTAAGAGTGGTCTTATTAGAATATCCCCATGATTTATAAATATTTATTTTAAATGCATGTAAAGAATATCCCTGTTTCTCCCAGGGTTTATATCGGCAATCTCTTACAACATATCGGGAATATCATGTAAGCCTGGATTTAAGAACCCCGCCTTTGGCAGGGGTTCAGGTATAATCCCTTCATCGCTTGTCCTGATGGAGACGACCTTTGACTAACTGGAACTATCAACAGACGCATTTTGTGACCAGTGCGCCTGATATTCGCCACTTGCCTTCCGATACCGGCATTGAAGTGGCTTTCGCGGGCCGCTCGAACGCAGGGAAATCAAGTGCGCTTAATACCTTAACCAATCAAAAAAGCCTGGCCAGAACCAGTAAAACCCCTGGCCGTACGCAGCTGATCAACCTGTTTCAGGTCGCGGAAGGCAAACGCCTGGTCGACCTGCCCGGCTACGGTTATGCCGAAGTCCCGGAAGAGATGAAGCTAAAATGGCAGCGCGCACTGGGTGAATATTTGCAGGCACGTCAGTGTTTGCAGGGCCTGGTAGTGTTGATGGATATTCGCCATCCGCTGAAGGATCTTGATCAGCAGATGATTCACTGGGCCGTAGAGAGCCAAATCCCGGTGCTGGTGCTGCTGACCAAAGCTGACAAGCTGGCCAGCGGCGCGCGTAAAGCGCAGCTCAATATGGTGCGGGAGGCGGTTATCGCCTTTAACGGCGATGTGCAGGTTGAAGCGTTTTCGTCCCTGAAGAAACTGGGCGTTGATAAGCTGCGTCAGAAACTGGACAGCTGGTTTAGCGACCTGACGCCGGTTACGGAAGATTCGCAGGCCGAAGAATAAGCAAGTGTACGGGGCAACCCGTACCCTCAGAACTTTTCTTTGGGCAATAAAAAACGCCCCAGTCATTAGATGACTGGGGCGGCTAAATATTCAGCCAAATCCGATTACGTGAAGTAAAAGGTCTGAAAGATAGAACATCTTACCTCTGTACCCTACGCGTTTAACTCTACTACCTTTTTTTCGCGCCACAAAGTATTTTTGTAATTTTTTTTCAATCTTTACATTCTGAATTCAAAGCGTCATCACAAAAAGCGATAACTTATGTTGCTAAGTTACAGAAAAATGACTTTGCGGCGCATTTATCAGTGAGCCTGATCCCAGTTTTCACCGCTGCCCACTTCCACCAGCAACGGCACATCCAGTTTCATACTGTTTTCCATGAGTTCATGGATCTTCTCAGACACGGCTTCCACATCATCTTTATGTACTTCAAACACCAGTTCATCGTGTACCTGCATGATCAGTTTGACGCGCGGCTGCTCTTTCTCAAGCCAGGCGTCTACGGCAATCATGGCGCGTTTGATGATATCGGCGGCGGTACCCTGCATTGGGGCGTTGATCGCCGCGCGCTCTGCACCGGCGCGGCGAGCCGCGTTACTGGATTTGATGTCCGGGAGATACAGACGGCGGCCATCCAGCGTTTCAACATAGCCCTGCTCTTTCGCCTGCTGGCGGGTACGCTCCATATACTCGCGCACGCCGGGGTAGCGCTCGAAGTAAAGGTCCATGTACTTTTGAGATTCTTTGCGCGGAATATTGAGCTGGCGCGACAGGCCAAACGCGCTCATGCCATAGATCAGCCCAAAGTTGATCGCTTTGGCGCTGCGGCGCTGTTCGCCGGAGACGCTTTCCAGCGGCAACCCAAACACTTCCGCTGCCGTGGCGCGGTGAATATCCTTGCCTTCAGCAAAGGCGCTCAGTAAGCCTTTATCGCGGGAAAGGTGCGCCATGATGCGCAGTTCGATTTGCGAGTAGTCCGCAGAAACGATCACATAGTCTTGCGGCGCAATAAATGCCTGGCGAATTCGGCGTCCTTCTTCATTGCGCACCGGAATGTTTTGCAGGTTTGGATCGGTAGACGAGAGCCGACCGGTAGCCGCAACCGCCTGATGATAGGAAGTATGCACGCGCCCGGTTTTCGGGTTAATCATCAATGGCAGTTTATCGGTGTAGGTAGATTTGAGCTTAGCCAGCCCGCGATATTGCAGAATCACTTTCGGCAGCGGGTAATCCAGCGCCAGCTCTTCCAGCACCTCTTCCGACGTAGACGGCGCGCCGCCAGGCGTTTTCTTCAGCGGCTTAATGCCCTGCTTTTCAAACAGAATGGTTTGCAGCTGTTTGGTGGACGAGAGATTGAACGGTTCGCCGGCAATGTCATGGGCTTTTTGTTCCAGCTCGGCCAGGCGTAGCGTTAATTCTGCGGAATGACGGTGCAATACCGCCGGATCGATTTTCACGCCGTTACGCTCAACGCGCGACAGCACCGGCACCAGCGGCATCTCGATGGTTTCAAAAACGTGGCGCGGCCCTTTTTCTTTCTCCAGCTTCGGCCACATTTTGAGATGCAGTTGCAGCGTGACGTCTGCATCCTCGGCGGCATAGCGCCCTGCTTCTTCCAGCGCAATCTGGTTAAAAGTCAGCTGGTTTTTGCCTTTGCCGGCAATCTGTTCAAACGTGATGGTTTTATGCTTCAGCCAGCGATCGGCCAGGCTATCCATATCATGACGGCCCGCTACGCTATCCAGAATGTACGATTCCAGCATGGTGTCGAAGGCAATACCGCGCAGTTCAATACCGTAATTCTGCAACACGCCGCGATCGTATTTGAGGTTTTGCCCGACTTTACGGGCGCTTTCGCTTTCAAGCAGCGGCTTTAATAATTCCAGTACGCGTTCGCAGGTCAGCTGTTCCGGCGCATCAATATAATCGTGCGCCACCGGCACATAGGCCGCAATCCCCGGTTCGGTTGCGAACGAGAAGCCCACCAGCCGCGCGGAGTGGTTGTCCAAGCTGTCCGTTTCGGTATCAAAGGCAAAGACCGGGGCTTTCTCAAGACGGGTAATCCACTCGGTGAGCGTTTTCTCATCCAGAATGGTGACGTAGCTGTCATAAGAGAGTGCCACAGCCGGTTCGTCAGGCTCTTCGTTGATAACGATAGTTTCCAGCGGTTTCGCCGCGGGTTTCGCGCCTTTCGCCTGCAGCCATTTACCGGCTTCAACATCCGCGGTCCAGCGCTTGAATTCATATTTCTTGAACAGATCGACCAGCACGTCCACCGTCGGCTGTTTTACTTCAAGCTGATCGCAAGTCAGTTCAAGCTCCACATCGGTTTTGATGGTGGCGAGCTGGTAAGAGAGGTATGCCACCTCTTTGTGATCGGCAAGCTTAGCGGCCATGGTTTTGGCGCCCCGGAAGCTCAGGCCAGCGATTTTTTCCGGTTCGGCAAACAGCGTATCCAGGCCACCCAGGCCTTGCAGCAAGCCCTGCGCGGTTTTCTCGCCCACGCCAGGCACGCCCGGAATGTTATCCGAGGAATCGCCCATCAGCGCCAGAAAATCGATAATCAATTCCGGCGGCACGCCGTATTTCGTCACCACTTCTTCCGGACCGAGAATGGTATTGGTCATGGTGTTGATCAGCGTAATGCCTGGGGTAACCAGCTGAGCCATGTCTTTATCGCCGGTGCTGATCAGCACCGGACGGCCCGCTTTTTCCGCTTCACGCGCCAGAGTGCCGATGACGTCGTCGGCCTCTACGCCGGAAACCGCCAGCAGCGGCAAACCCATGGCCTTGACCATGGCGTGCAGCGGCTCGATCTGCGCACGAAGATCGTCAGGCATTGGCGGACGATGCGATTTGTAATGCTCGAACAGCTCATCACGAAAGGTTTTGCCTTTGGCGTCAAAGACTACCGCCGCGTGAGTCGGCTGATACTGCATTAACAGGCTACGCAGCATATTAAGTACGCCGTACATTGCCCCGGTCGGCTCGCCTGCGCTATTGGTCAGCGGCGGAAAGGCGTGATAGGCCCGATACAGGTAAGAAGAGCCATCAACGAGGATAAGAGGATTTTCTGGGATCTGAACCATAATGTCCGTGCCTGATGTTTAAGTTATCCCTAAAGGATGCCATAGCTGGCACAGAAATATGAATTTTTCAGACCAATATGCATGAAAGAATTAACGATCCTCGACCTCTCTCGCAGGATCAACCTGTGGATAACTGTGTGCACAAAAGTTTTCAGAATAAATGCATATATAAAAATAACGATCGCTTAAATTAAAAATAACAGCCATATCATGCAGTTATGGTAAATCACTGATCTAAGATATTTCCCTCTCGATCGTTTGGTTATTGTGGATATAAAATATCGCAAACGTTGTTAAATCGCTGATAAATCCGACGCTTTCCGTAAATTCAAATACCGTAACGTTTCGGTTCGTCATCAAACCGGGATTTCTGATAAAATCCACCACTTGTGCGCATTTTCAACGCACCGCTTCCTATAACTCCATGAATATAATCATTATGTCGAGATTGATTGCTGCGATAACGCTGTTTTTGAGTATCGCGCTGACTATTTTAGTAACGATTTTCTGCTCTGTTCCTATCATTCTTGCGGGGATTATAAAGCTATTAATGCCGTTTCCCGCCGCCTGGCGAGTTATCTCTACGTTCTGTAATTTCATGATGTATTGCTGGTGCGAAGGACTGGCTGCGCTGTTAAAACTCAATCCGCATTTAAAATGGGATGTAGTAGGCCTGGAAGGGTTAAGCAAGAAAAACTGGTATCTGCTGATTTGTAATCACTACAGCTGGGCCGATATTGTGGTGCTGTGCGTTCTGTTCCGCAAACATATCCCAATGAATAAATATTTCCTTAAACAGCAGCTTGCCTGGATCCCGTTTATTGGGCTGGCTTGCTGGGCGCTGGATATGCCGTTTATGCGACGCTATTCCCGCAGCTATTTATTGCGCCATCCGGAACGGCGTGGAAAAGATGTGGAAACAACCCGACGTTCCTGCGAAAAGTTTCGCCATCATCCGACGACTATCGTCAATTTCGTTGAAGGCTCGCGTTTTACTGAAGCAAAAAGCCAGCAATTACGCTCACCCTTTAAGCATTTGCTACCGCCAAAAGCCGCGGGTATCGCCATGGCGCTTAACGTTCTTGGCTCGCAATTCGACAAGATGTTAAACGTCACGCTGTGTTACCCGGAAAATAACGCAACGCCTTTTTTCGATATGCTGAGCGGTAAACTGACGCGTATTGTGGTGAGGATCGATTTATTACCGGTGGCGGAGGAATTGCACGGCGATTATGTCAACGATAAAAACTTCAAACGGCAATTCCAGCTCTGGCTTAATGCACTCTGGAGCGAGAAAGACAATCTGCTTGAGGCGATAAAACAGCAATACAAAAAAGCCGGTCAGTGACCGGCTTTTTCATGTGCGTATTATTTCTTTTCGACCAGGAATTTCACGGTATCCGCATATTGCTGAACAAATGCATCCATATTGCTGGTATCCATACCCTGCGGGTTCAGCTGATATTTGCCGTTAACAAACATCGCCGGTACGCCACGCAGTTCAAGATCGGCTGCCGCTTTTTCCTGCTGAGCAACCAGCGATTTCACCACGAAGCTGTTCCATGCGGCATCGTACTCTTCACCTTTCACACCGGCATCGATAAAGACTTTACGGATGTCGGCTACGGTCTGTACGGTTTGGGTTTTCTGAACGGCATCAAACATCGGTGCAGTGATTTTGTCTTCCACGCCCAACGCCATGGCGACCGCCCAGGCCTGAGTCAGATCTTTACCCAACGGCCCCAGGAATTCGACGTGATACTTAGTCATTTTGGTGCCTTCCGGCAGTTTCTTTTTCACGTTATCGGAAACGTGGATCACTTCTTCAAACTGATAGCAGTGCGGGCAATAGAATGAGAAAAACTCAAGCACTTGCGGTTCGCCGGTGACGGGTTTTTCGAGCGTAATGTACTGTTTGCCGTCGGTGATTTGGGCAGCTGATGCGCTAAAAGCCAGAATCATCCCCGCCAGCGCCAGTAATACTTTTTTCATCTTCAACTCTCTCCTGAATATACAGATTAATACATCGGCGTTAACTGCAATGGGGGTTCGTTGAGAACCCGTACCTGCTCGTGAAATGTTGCCGTTTGCCTGCGCCAGTAATCTTCCTCTGCAAGCCAGGGGAAGTTACGGGGGAACGCAGGATCTTCCCAACGTCGAATTAACCACGCCAGGTAATAAACCATACGCATCGCGCGTAACGGTTCAATTAAAGTCAGCTCGCTCATATTAAAGGGGGTAAATTCTTCATACGCTTCAATAATAGTTTCGAGCTGCATGCGCTGTTCGGCTTTATCGCCGTTTAACAGCATCCATAAATCCTGTACGGCCGGGCCGTTGCGCGCATCATCCAGATCGACAAACAGCGGCCCGTCGCGCCAGAGAATATTACCGGGATGGCAATCCCCATGTAATCGCAGCGTTTCTGCATTTTCATCCCAGCGGACGCGGACCGCATCGATTAGGGCATCTGTCGCGCTTAAAAAGGCGTCTTTCAACGCAGCGGGAACCAGAGGGGAGGCGGCCAGCAGGACACGCGGTTCAAGAAGATATTCATTGATGCCAATCGACGGGCGATGCTGGAACAGGGCGCGACGGCCAACCTGATGAATGCGGCCAAGATAGCGCCCTACCCATTCCATTTGATCGAGATTATCAGTTTCATACTGGCGACCGCCAAGGCTTTGAAAAACGGCGAAGCGATAGCCCTGGTATTCAGGCAGTGTCGTGCCGTTAAGAATTAACGGCGCAGCCAGCGGGATCTCATCGGCGGCTAATTCCAGCGCAAAAGCGTGTTCTTCGAGGATCTGCGCAGTCGTCCAGCGCTGCGGACGATAGAACTTCACGACATAGCGTTTACGATCTTCATCCTGAAACTGGTAAACACGGTTCTCGTAGCTATTCAACGGCGTTAGCCCGGAATCAACACGGATGCCCTGTTCAAATAAGGCATCCATTATGATGTCCGGGTGTAACGTCTGGAATGTAAAAGCGTTATCTGTCATTCCGTTATCCAAAAATACGGCTAATGCTTCAGAATATCATTCTGGCAGCGTATTGTTGGCTTCGCTTACATGCTTTTACTCTTTAATGACGCCGCGAGCGCGTAAGAGTGCCGTTTTAAAATCCTCTTCATAATCTTTTTTTAGCCCCGGAATGGCGTCGTCTTTCGCGGAATCGCGCATTTTCAGGTGGTATATCAAGATATCATCGGTGAGATCGGCCAGATCGCCGGTAAAACCTGACTCCTTCGCCAGTTTCTGCAAAAATTGCAGCAGATTAAGGTCGGGCTCTTTTTGCCAGGCTGGCTGAAGCAATTCGATAACTTCATTAAGGCGTTTGCATTTCATAATGGCGCTCCTTTCTTTGAGAAAGACACGTTAACAGGGTCAAACCCACAATAAAAGAGGCGATACTTTTGGTGAAATTAACGGGTGCAGTACTGGCCGGTGGCCGGGCGACGCGAATGGGCGGTCAGGACAAAGGTTTGGTGCTGCTGAATGGCAAGCCGTTATGGCGGCATGTCGCATCGCGTCTGCTGCCGCAGGTTAATAGCCTGGTGATTAGCGCCAACCGAAATATCGAACTGTATCAGCAAAGCGGTTTTAGCGTGATTACCGATACGTTGGCGGATTTTCCGGGGCCGCTGGCGGGAATGTTATCTGTCATGCAGGCAGTAGAAAGTGAATGGTTTCTGTTTTGCCCCTGCGATACGCCAAATATTCCTTCCGATGTCGCGTCGCGTTTACAGGCTGCCATTAATGACGCACCAGCCGCCTGGGTGAACGATGGGCAGCGCGATCATCCTACGCTGTGCCTGGTGAACAGACGCGTCGCACCGTTGCTGGAAGCGTACTTAGCCAGCGGCGAAAGACGCGTAATGGTATTCCTCAAGCAGGCCGGTGGCCATGCCGTGTTGTTTAGTGACGGTGCGCAATGCTTTGCAAACGTAAACACACCTGACGATCTCGAAAAATGGCAGATGAAATGACGACGCCGATACTTGGCATTACAGGCTGGAGTGGAACCGGAAAAACCACGCTGCTGAAAAAGCTGATCCCAGCGCTAAACCAGCGCGGCATTCGTACCGGGTTAATTAAGCATACCCATCACAATATGGACGTCGATAAGCCTGGTAAAGACAGCTATGAGCTACGTAAGGCCGGTGCGTATCAGACGCTGGTGGCCAGTGCCGAGCGCTGGGCGCTGATGACCGAAACCCCGGATGAAGCGCCGCTCGATCTTCACTATCTGGCAAGCCGAATGGATCACCGCACCCTGGATATTATTCTGGTGGAAGGCTTTAAGCATGAAGCCATTCCTAAACTGCTTTTATACCGTGAAGGGACGAAGCATAGCGTTGCCGATCTGATTTGCGATGAATATGTCATTGCACTGGTGACGAATATCACTATGCACCACAGTTTGCCGGTTATTGATATTAACAATGAGCAACAGGTGGCTGATTTTATTGCAGAGTGGTTGAAAAAGCAGTAACGATGAGTCAGGCGGAGCGATGGTTAATCCGCCTGGTTTTTGCTGGATCGCAGACAGCAAAAAGCCCATCCGTAAGGATGGGCTTCTGCTTTGTTTGATGCCTGGCAGTTCCCTACTCTCGCATGGGGAGACCCCACACTACCATCGGCGCTACGGCGTTTCACTTCTGAGTTCGGCATGGGGTCAGGTGGGA
>NZ_VLPS01000012.1 GCF_007570865.1 Atlantibacter subterraneus
ACCGGGGCAATAAACCGGTGGTTGTGGAAAAATTCGGTGGAGCGGTAGTTCAGTCGGTTAGAATACCTGCCTGTCACGCAGGGGGTCGCGGGTTCGAGTCCCGTCCGTTCCGCCACTTATTAAAAAAATTAAGCCTGCTAACTTAGCAGGCTTAGTGATAACAAAATATAGGGGCGTAGCTCAGTTGGTAGAGCACCGGTCTCCAAAACCGGGTGTCGCGAGTTCGAGTCTCTCCGCCCCTGCCAGTAATAATCCTTAGCTTCGGCTAAGGATTTTTTTTTGCTTGTTTTCCTTCCTTTAAGACCTTCAAGTTAACCTTTCGTCTAATCAGATAATGATTGGCGCTTTCAGCAATTCTTTAATCCATTGTTGTTTATCGCTATTCTGCAACCAGATGGCATACAGCGGGCGAGAAAGCATGGTGGAATCTGCTACCGTAAAAAGATCTTTTTTATCCGCAGCCCAGGCCGTAGGCAACCAGGTGCAACCATTGAGTTGCGGCAGCATTTTGCGAGTAATTTCAGCAGAACTGGTTGTCAAAAAAGGAATATCATCCTGAGTAATCAGCCCTGCCTCATGCTGCTGAAAATCAGGTCCCCACTCCAGCCGCAGATAGCTTAATTCAGCACGCTTTTTATCGGGCACAGAAGCAAAAAGGGCCAGCGAGAAATGTCCAAGCAGCTGGCTGGAAAACTCATCCATTTTCGGTGCTTCTGTGGTGATGAGCAGATCCAACTGACGTTCATGCAGCTGCTTAACCAGCGACTGGCGCTGTGCGATTCGAGCCTCAAACTGTAGATTACTGTAAGTGCCATATAAGCGCGTCAGCCAGTCTGTCAGCATACATTCCCATAATGACGCGCTGGCACCAATCGATAACTCGTTATGCCGTGTCGTGTGCGCTACCTCTTTCTTTGCCGCCTGCCAGGTACTCATCAAGTTCTCGGCATAGGGCAGTAATTTTTCCCCCGCAGTGGTCAGCCGAATGTTGTTGCGATGGCGGGTAAAAAGATTCACGCCCAGCTGATTCTCTAACTGACGGATACGAAAGCTAACTGCTGATTGCGTCAGGTAAAGCGCTTCTGCAGCGCGGCCAAAATGGCGAGTTCTGCTGACTTCAAGGAAGGTTTTAAGCAAGTCAGTATCCACATCTCTCTCCGCAAAATTTTTTGTCGTTATGATTTAAATGTTTTGTTTGACGCTCTGTCAAGCGTAACTAATACTCCGCGCCATAAATAGCTCGGCCAAGAGAATTAGGAGCGTGTAGGATGGCGGAAAGCTTTACGACGACTAATCGATTTTTCGACAATAAATATTATCCGCGCGGGTTCTCTCGCCATGGTGATTTCACGATCAAAGAAGCGCAGTTGCTGGAGCGTTGTGGTTATGCGTTCAATGAACTGGATTTAGGTAAACGCGAACCCGCGACTGACGAAGAGAAGCAATTCGTCGCCGTTTGCCGTGGTGAGCGCGAGCCTGCAACAGAAGCTGAGCGTGTGTGGAGTAAGTACATGACGCGTATCAAGCGCCCAAAACGTTTCCATACCCTGTCAGGCGGCAAGCCGCAGATGGAAGGCGTGGAAGACTACACTGAGAGCGATGATTAAAAAACAGGGGCGATAAGCCCCTTTTTTACGCCAGCATCTTTTGCAGATGCACCAGCATTCTGTCGATAGCGCGGTAGGATAACGCTTCAAGGATATGTTCGCGCAGGATATCCTGCGATTCAGACATATCGGCGATTGTCCTGGCAACCCGTAGCAGCCTGAACCAGGCGCGTGTCGAAAGACCCAGCGTATGTAAGATATTCTCCATCCAAACGGCATCTTCCGTGCATAGTTCGCAATGGGCATTGATGTCATGGTTATCCAGCTGCGCATTCAGCTTGCCCTGGCGTTGATATTGTCGCTCCTGAACGCGTCGTACCCGGGCTCGTACCACGGAACTGCTTTCTGATGACAAGTTTCGTTGGCTCAACATACCCGCCGGTGGCAGCGGGATCTCCAGCGAAATATCGAACCGGTCAAGAAAGGGTCCGGAGAGCCTTCCCAGATAGCGTAAGGTTTGTTCTGGCGTACAGCGATTATGGTTGCCCTGGTAATGCCCCGTTGGGCTGGGGTTCATGGCGGCGATAAGCTGAAAACGAGCCGGATAGCTGACTTTAGCGCGTGTCCGTGAAATATGAATCATACCGGACTCAATCGGCTCTCTCAGCGCGTCCAGCACGCGCCGTTCAAATTCGGGCAACTCGTCAAGAAACAGCACGCCGTTATGGGCCAGTGAAATTTCACCAGGCAAGGGGATCGCGCCGCCACCCACCATGGCCGTTAACGATGCACTGTGATGAGGAGCCCGGAAAGGGCGCTGACGCCACTGTTGGTGGATCGTCAACGGGTTGACCAGGCTATGGATAGCTGCGCTTTCCAGCGCCTCCCGATCGCTTAATATCGGCAGTAAGCCATTAAGCCGGCTAGCCAGCATGGTTTTACCTGTACCGGGAGGGCCGATAAACAGTAAGTTATGCCCGCCAGCAGCAGTGATCTCTAATGCGCGTTTACCCTGCTGCTGGCCGACGACTTCACTTAGATCGTCTGTTATCAATGGCGCAGCGGCTGCAGATAAATGAGGAGGTTCCAGTTCAGTCTTGCCCTCCAGAAAAGCACATACCTGTTGTAAATGTTGAGCAAGCAAGCAGCCTTCTTCCTGAATCAGCCCGACTTCCTCAGCGTTATCCTGCGAGACAATAATCTTTCTGCCAGTGCTTAACGCTTCCATTGCCGCACAGATCGCGCCGGGAACGCCCCTCAGCGCGCCTGTAAGCGCGAGTTCACCAACAAACTCGTAACAGGCCAGGTTTTGGGCATTAAGCTGCTCAGACGCCGCCAGTAGCGCAATAGCGATAGGTAAGTCATATCGTCCTCCTTGCTTGGGCAGATCCGCCGGGGCGAGGTTAATCGTGATTTTACGTGCCGGAAAGGTGTAACCACTATTGATTAAGGCGCTACGGACGCGATCTCTGGCTTCTTTCACGGTAGTTTCCGGAAGCCCAACAATGGTGAGCCCGGGTAAACCCTGGCTGATATGCACTTCAACCGTCACCAGCGGGGCGGTGACGCCTAATGCTGCGCGTGTATAGATGACCGACAATGACATAATTCCTCCAGTGAAGAGATTTTGTCAGCCAGTACGCGACAGCCAAAATGAGGATTGTTGAATTTACGACCATCATTCCAGGCTTTATATGTGGTTTTCATATTTGACACAGCAACTGGAATCAATATCGCAAACTCAAAAATGGATCAAAAGCTGTGAGATTCGCTTCATTCCTGAAAAAAATTCATTTGGAATTTTAATCAGAAAAAACAGTAGCTTCTTAACGATTTCATCCGAAAGCAAAAAATCAATCTGTAAAAATTTGTTGTATGTTGAACCCGCTCTATGGTAACTCTTTAGGTATTCCTTCGATTACGATGTAAGAAATATCCAAAATGACAGCCCTTCTACGAGTGATTAGCCTAGTCGTGATTAGCGTGGTGGTGATTATTATCCCACCGTGCGGGGCTGCACTTGGAGAAAGAAAGGCTTAAAAATCAAGCCTGAATCAACGAGAACCCCCGCACCGAAAGGTCCGGGGGTTTTTTATTAGCTAACGAATGGTGATGAGGGGTCAATGATGTGTTCTAGCATAAAATCCTGTTTGCCTCATTCTGAGACGGAAGAATAACTATGAATGGTGCTCAGTGGGTGGTACATGCTTTGCGGGCTCAGGGAGTGGATACGGTTTTCGGCTACCCCGGTGGCGCGATAATGCCCGTGTACGATGCGTTATATGACGGAGGCGTCGAGCATTTACTGTGCCGCCACGAGCAGGGTGCCGCCATGGCCGCTATCGGTTATGCGCGTTCAACCGGTAAAACAGGCGTTTGTATCGCCACCTCTGGCCCTGGTGCCACCAACTTAATCACCGGTTTAGCGGATGCGTTACTGGATTCTGTACCCGTTGTGGCCATCACCGGGCAGGTCGCTTCCCCGCTGATTGGCACCGACGCGTTTCAGGAGGTGGATGTGCTGGGTCTTTCACTGGCATGCACCAAGCACAGCTTCCTTGTTGAATCTTTAGAAGAGTTACCTCACGTCATCGCCGAAGCCTTTGAAATCGCCAGGTCAGGCCGTCCGGGCCCGGTTCTGGTTGATATTCCTAAAGACATCCAAATTGCCAGCGGCGATCTTGAACCCTGCCTGGCCGCGGTTGAAGACACTTTCGAATTGCCTCATGCCGAGCTGGAACAGGCGCGCACCATGTTGAACCAGGCGAAAAAGCCGATGGTCTACGTGGGCGGCGGGGTAGGGATGGCGCAGGCTGTTCCCGCATTACGCGAATTTTTAGCCGTTACCGCGATGCCCGCCACCGTCACGCTGAAAGGCCTTGGCGCGGTGCCTGCCGATTATCCGGGCTATGTAGGGATGTTGGGTATGCACGGCACCAAAGCAGCCAATCTGGCAGTGCAGGCGTGTGACCTGCTGATCGCCGTGGGTGCCCGTTTTGATGACCGCGTGACCGGCAAACTGAACACCTTTGCGCCGCACGCTAAGGTCATCCATATGGATATCGACCCGGCGGAGATGAACAAACTGCGTCAGGCGCACGTCGCTTTACAGGGCTCGCTGAACCACTTACTGCCTGCTTTGCAAAAGCCGTTAGCCATTGATGCCTGGCGTGAAGAAGTCAGCGTACTGTGTGCGGAACATGCCTGGCGTTATGACCATCCCGGCGAGGCCATCTACGCGCCGCTGCTGTTAAAACAGCTCTCCGAGCGTAAACCACACGACAGCGTGGTCACCACCGACGTCGGCCAGCACCAGATGTGGGCCGCGCAGCATATGTCCTTTAGCCGCCCGGAAAACTTCATCACTTCAAGCGGTTTGGGTACGATGGGATTTGGCTTGCCAGCCGCGGTCGGCGCGCAGGTGGCGCGTCCTGACGATATGGTGATCTGCGTATCCGGTGACGGATCGTTCATGATGAACGTCCAGGAATTGGGCACGGTGAAGCGAAAGCAGCTGCCGTTGAAAATCGTGTTACTGGATAACCAGCGCTTAGGCATGGTTCGCCAGTGGCAGCAGTTATTCTTCGCCGAGCGTTACAGTGAAACCACCCTGACCGATAACCCCGATTTTTTAATGTTGGCCCGCGCCTTCGGCATCCCTGGCCAGCACATCACCCGCAAAGATCAGGTAGAGGCCGCGCTCAACGAAATGTTGACCAGCGAAGGGCCGTATCTGCTTCACGTCTCAATCGATGAACTGGAAAACGTCTGGCCGCTGGTACCGCCGGGTGCCAGTAACTCACAAATGCTGGAGAAATTATCATGATGCAACATCAACTGGCGGTACAGGCGCGTTTTCGTCCAGAGACGCTGGAGCGTGTGATCCGCGTGGTTCGCCATCGCGGTTTTGAAATCTGCTCAATGAACATGGCGACGGCAAGCAACGCCGAAAATATAAATATTGAATTGACCGTTGCCAGCCTTCGCCCTGTCGAATTACTGTTTAGTCAGCTTAGTAAGCTGGTCGATGTCGCTTATGTCGAGATCCAGCAAGAAACACATCACTCATTATCACAACAAATTCGCGCATAAGCGCAAAGGAAGAAAAATGACGACGAAGAAAGCTGATTATATCTGGTTCAACGGTGAGATGGTTCCGTGGGGCGAGGCGAAGGTTCACGTGATGTCTCATGCGTTGCACTACGGTACGTCAGTCTTTGAAGGCATCCGTTGCTACGACTCCCATAAAGGCCCGGTGGTTTTTCGTCATCGCGAGCACATGCAGCGTCTGCGTGACTCGGCAAAAATCTATCGCTTTCCGGTCACGCAGAGCGTGGACGAGCTGATGGAAGCGTGCCGCCAGGTGATCCGCAAAAACAATCTGGTGAGCGCTTACATTCGTCCGCTGGTGTTTGTTGGCGATGTCGGTATGGGTGTAAACCCGCCCCCGGGCTACACCACCGACGTGATTATCGCCGCGTTCCCGTGGGGCGCGTATCTGGGCGCTGAAGCCCTGGAGCAGGGTATCGACGCGATGGTCTCTTCCTGGAACCGCGTTGCGCCGAACACCATCCCGACCGCCGCGAAAGCGGGCGGCAACTATCTTTCCTCACTGCTGGTTGGCAGCGAAGCGCGCCGCCACGGTTATCAGGAAGGTATCGCGCTGGATGTGAATGGTTATATCTCCGAAGGCGCAGGCGAAAACCTGTTTGAAGTGAAAGACGGCATTCTGTTTACTCCGCCGTTCACTTCTTCTGCACTGCCGGGCATCACCCGTGATGCGATCATCAAGCTGGCGCAAGATCTGGGTATCGAAGTGCGCGAGCAGGTGCTATCCCGCGAATCGCTATACCTGGCCGACGAAGTCTTCATGTCCGGCACCGCCGCTGAAATCACGCCGGTACGCAGCGTGGACGGCATCCAGGTCGGCGAAGGCCGCTGCGGCCCGGTGACCAAACGTATTCAGCAAGCATTCTTTGGCCTCTTCACCGGTGAAACCGAGGATAAATGGGGCTGGTTGGATCAGGTAAATTCATAATTAAAAATGGGACGGCTCGCACCGTCCCATTTAACAGATACAGATGGGAGTAACTAAAGCATGCCTAAGTACCGTTCCGCCACCACCACCCATGGCCGCAATATGGCAGGTGCCCGCGCATTATGGCGCGCCACCGGCATGACCGACGCTGACTTCGGTAAGCCGATTATCGCGGTGGTGAACTCTTTTACCCAGTTTGTGCCGGGCCACGTACACCTGCGCGATTTGGGCAAACTGGTTGCCGAGCAAATCGAAGCCGCAGGCGGCGTAGCAAAAGAGTTTAATACCATTGCCGTGGATGATGGCATCGCCATGGGCCACGGCGGCATGCTTTATTCACTGCCGTCCCGCGAACTCATTGCCGACTCGGTGGAGTACATGGTGAATGCCCACTGCGCCGATGCGATGGTGTGCATTTCCAACTGCGATAAAATCACCCCAGGGATGCTGATGGCCTCGCTGCGCCTGAATATCCCGGTGATCTTCGTCTCCGGCGGGCCGATGGAAGCGGGCAAAACCAAGCTCTCCGACAAAATCATCAAGCTGGACCTGGTCGACGCCATGATCCAGGGCGCAGACCCGAAAGTCAGCAACGAACAGAGCGAGCAGGTTGAACGCTCGGCGTGCCCGACCTGCGGCTCCTGTTCCGGGATGTTCACCGCTAACTCCATGAACTGCCTGACCGAGGCGCTGGGCCTGTCGCAACCGGGCAACGGCTCGCTGCTGGCGACCCACTCCGATCGCAAAGCGCTGTTCCTGAGCGCCGGTACACGCATCGTTGAATTAACCAAACGCTATTACGAGCAGGACGATGCCCGCGCGCTGCCGCGCAACATCGCCAACAAAGCCGCGTTTGAAAACGCCATGACGCTGGATATCGCCATGGGCGGCTCCACCAACACGGTACTGCACCTGCTGGCGGCGGCGCAGGAAGCCGAAATAGATTTCACCATGAGCGATATCGATAAGCTGTCGCGCAAAGTGCCGCAGCTGTGTAAGGTCGCGCCGAGCACCCAGAAATACCATATGGAAGACGTGCACCGTGCGGGTGGCGTACTGGGGATCCTGGGCGAGCTCGACCGCGCTGGCCTGTTGAATCGCGACGTATTTAACGTGCTGGGGCTGACCCTGCCGGAAACCCTCGAGCGCTACGACATCATGCTGACTAAAGACGATGCGGTGAAAAGCATGTTCTCCGCTGGTCCGGCAGGCATCCGCACTACTCAGGCGTTTTCTCAGTCCTGCCGTTGGGATTCACTGGATACTGACCGTCAGGACGGCTGTATCCGATCGCTGGAGCATGCCTACAGCCAGGACGGCGGTCTGGCGGTGCTGTACGGTAACTTTGCTGAAAACGGCTGCATCGTGAAAACCGCAGGCGTGGACGACAGCATCCTCAAATTCACCGGCCCGGCAAAAGTCTACGAAAGCCAGGACGACGCGGTAGAAGCCATTCTCGGCGGCAAAGTGGTGGCGGGCGACGTGGTGGTTATCCGCTATGAAGGGCCGAAAGGCGGGCCGGGTATGCAGGAGATGCTCTATCCGACCACCTTCCTGAAATCCATGGGCCTCGGCAAAGCTTGTGCGCTGATCACCGATGGGCGTTTCTCTGGCGGGACGTCCGGCCTGTCTATCGGCCACGTTTCCCCGGAAGCGGCCAGCGGCGGCGCGATCGGCCTGATTGAAGACGGCGATTTGATTGCCATCGACATCCCGAACCGCGATATCCAACTGCAGGTCAGCGACCGCGATCTGGCTGCCCGCCGTGAAGCTCAGGAAGCGCGTGGCGAGCAGGCCTGGACGCCGCGTAACCGCGAGCGTCAGGTTTCCTTCGCCCTGCGTGCCTACGCAAGCCTGGCCACCAGCGCGGATAAAGGCGCGGTGCGCGATAAATCAAAACTCGGGGGTTAATCATGGCCGACGTCCAACCCCTACCAGCCGCCCCCTGCGGGGCGGAGTATCTACGCGCGGTGCTGCGTTCGCCGGTTTATGAAGTGGCGCAGGTTACCCCGCTGCAAAAGATGGAAAAACTGTCATCCCGGCTGGGCAACGTGATTCTGGTGAAGCGGGAAGACCGCCAGCCGGTTCACAGCTTTAAGCTGCGCGGCGCGTACGCCATGATGGCGAATCTTACCGATGAGCAAAAATCTCGCGGTGTGGTGACGGCATCTGCCGGCAACCATGCCCAGGGCGTCGCGCTCTCCTCGTCACGGCTTGGTCTGAAATCGCTGATTGTGATGCCGGTGAGCACGGCAGATATCAAAGTGGACGCGGTGCGCGGTTTCGGCGGCGAAGTGCTGCTGCACGGCGCGAATTTCGACGAAGCCAAAGCCAAAGCGATTGAGCTGTCTACCCAGCAGGGCTTCACCTATGTGCCGCCGTTCGACCATCCGGCAGTGATTGCCGGGCAGGGCACGCTGGCGCTGGAGCTACTTCAGCAGGACGCGCATATTGACCGGGTATTTGTTCCGGTGGGCGGCGGCGGCCTGGCGGCGGGCGTGGCGGTATTGATCAAACAGCTGATGCCGCAGATCAAAGTGATCGCCGTAGAAGCGGAAGATTCTGCCTGCCTGAAAGCAGCGCTGGATGCCGGGAAGCCGGTCGATTTGCCGCGCGTTGGGCTGTTCGCCGAAGGCGTGGCGGTTAAACGCATCGGCGACGAAACCTTTCGGGTCTGCCAGGAGTATCTGGATGACATCGTGACGGTAGACAGCGACGCGATCTGCGCGGCGATGAAAGACCTGTTTGAGGACGTGCGCGCCGTGGCGGAGCCGTCTGGCGCGCTGGCGCTGGCGGGCATGAAAAAGTATATCCAACAGCACAATATCCACGGCGAGCGTCTGGCGCATGTGCTGTCTGGCGCAAACGTCAATTTCCACGGGCTGCGCTATGTTTCCGAACGCTGTGAACTGGGCGAACAGCGCGAAGCGCTGCTGGCGGTCACTATCCCGGAGGAGAAAGGCAGCTTCCTGAAATTCTGCCAGCTGCTGGGTGGCCGTTCGGTGACGGAATTTAACTACCGTTTCGCGGATGCCAGAGACGCCTGTATCTTCGTGGGCGTGCGGCTGAGCCGTGGAATGGAAGAGCGCAAAGAGATCCTCACTATGCTGGCCGACGGCGGCTACGCCGTCGTGGATCTGTCTGACGATGAAATGGCGAAACTGCACGTGCGCTACATGGTCGGCGGGCGGCCATCGCGCGCGCTCCACGAGCGGCTGTACAGTTTCGAATTTCCGGAATCGCCGGGCGCGCTGCTGAAGTTTTTACAAACCCTCGGCACCCACTGGAATATTTCTTTGTTCCACTACCGCAGCCACGGCACCGACTATGGCCGCGTGTTGGCCGCGTTTGAGCTGGGCGATCATGAGCCGGATTTCGAAACCCGGCTCAATGAACTGGGCTATGACTGCCACGATGAGTCAAACAACCCGGCGTTCCGCTTCTTCCTGGCGGGTTAGTGGTTCGGGAGTAACGTCCAGAACGCATCAATAAGCGGCTCATGAAGCCGCTTTTTTTGTGCGCATACGCCAAGCTCAAACGGCGTTTTCTCATCGCTGCGCTCTAAAATCATCACGCGGTTACGCACCGGTTCCGGGCTGTTTTCCAGCACCACTTCCGGCAGCAGCGCCACGCCGCAGCCGAGCGCCACCATCGACACCATCGCTTCATGCCCGCCGACGGTGGCGTATATCGACGGATTGCTGATTTTCTGGCGGCGGAACCAGAGTTCGATACGGCGACGCACCGGCCCCTGATCGGCCATGATAAACGGCACCGTTGACCAGTCAGGGTCATCTACCGACACCTGGTTGCGCACCGGGCAGGGCAGCGCCGGGGCGATCAGCACTACCGCCAGGTTTTCCAGCATCGAGAACGCCACCGCGCCGGGCAGGGTTTCCGGTTTGCCGGCAATCGCCAAATCCGCTTCGCCAGTGACCACTTTTTCCATCGCGTCGGCGGCATCGCCGGTGGTGAGCTTAATTTCTACCGACGGATGTTCGGCGCGAAAGCGGTCAAGGATCGGCGGCAGATGGCTATACGCGGCGGTGACCGAACAGAAAATATGCAGCTCGCCGGAGAGCGACGGCCCCTGCTGATCGATAGTGTGGCGCAGTTGTTGGTACTGTAGCAGCGTTTGCTGGGCGAAGACGCGCAGCGATTCTCCGGCTTCGGTTAACGTCACCGTGCGGTTATCACGCACAAACAGCGCCTGGCCGAGATCCTCTTCCAGCCGCTGGATCTGCCGGGATAGCGTGGAGGGGCTGACGTGCATCGCCCGCGCGCTGCGGCCAAAATGGCGGCTTTCCGCCAGATGCAGAAAGGTTTTCAAATCGCGTAAATCCACAGGCGGCGCTCCCGGTTTGACGTTGCAGAAATTGCAATGTGACGTTGTGAATATATCAATTTCCGCAATAAATTTCCTGTCATATAGTAAGTTCATTCTCGCAAAAGCGAACCGAACAATAAGCACCACAACATCACGAGGTTTCATCATGGCTAACTATTTCAACACACTGAACCTGCGCCAGCAGCTGGCGCAACTGGGTAAATGTCGCTTTATGGGCCGCGACGAATTTGCCGATGGCGCAAGCTATCTTCAGGGTAAAAAAGTGGTCATCGTCGGTTGTGGCGCACAGGGTCTCAACCAGGGCCTGAACATGCGTGACTCCGGTCTGAATATCTCCTACGCCCTGCGTAAAGAAGCTATCGCGGAAAAACGTGCGTCCTGGCGTAAGGCCACCGAAAACGGTTTTGCGGTAGGCACTTATGAAGAGCTGATCCCGCAGGCGGACCTGGTGGTTAACCTGACGCCGGACAAACAGCACTCCGACGTAGTGCGTTCCGTTCAGCCGCTGATGAAAGACGGCGCGGCGCTGGGCTACTCTCACGGTTTCAACATCGTTGAAGTGGGCGAGCAGATCCGTAAAGACATCACCGTAGTGATGGTTGCGCCGAAGTGCCCTGGCACCGAAGTGCGTGAAGAGTACAAACGTGGTTTCGGCGTACCGACTCTGATCGCCGTTCACCCGGAAAACGATCCGAAAGGCGAAGGCATGGCGATTGCTAAAGCCTGGGCTGCGGCCACTGGCGGTCACCGTGCGGGCGTGCTGGAATCCTCCTTCGTAGCGGAAGTGAAATCTGACCTGATGGGCGAGCAGACTATTCTGTGCGGTATGCTGCAGGCCGGCTCTCTGCTGTGCTTTGACAAGCTGGTGGAAGAGGGTACCGATCCGGCATACGCAGAAAAACTGATCCAGTTCGGCTGGGAAACCATCACCGAAGCACTGAAGCAGGGCGGTATCACCCTGATGATGGATCGCCTGTCTAACCCGGCGAAACTGCGCGCTTATGCCCTGTCTGAACAGCTGAAAGAAATTATGGCACCGCTGTTCCAGAAACACATGGACGACATTATCTCTGGCGAGTTCTCCTCCGGCATGATGGCGGACTGGGCCAACGACGATAAGAATCTGCTGACCTGGCGTGAAGAGACCGGCAAAACCGCCTTCGAAACCGCGCCGCAGTATGAAGGCAAAATCAGCGAGCAGGAGTACTTCGATAAAGGCGTACTGATGATTGCAATGGTGAAAGCGGGCGTTGAGCTGGCATTCGAAACCATGGTGGATTCCGGCATCATTGAAGAATCTGCATACTATGAATCACTGCACGAGCTGCCGCTGATCGCCAACACCATCGCCCGTAAGCGTCTGTATGAAATGAACGTGGTAATCTCCGATACCGCCGAGTACGGTAACTACCTGTTCTCTTACGCCTGCGTGCCGTTGCTGAAAGAATTTATGACCACGCTGCAGCCGGGTGACCTGGGCAAAGCGGTGGAAGGCAGCGCGGTAGATAACGCGCAGCTGCGTGACGTGAACGACGCGATCCGCAGCCATGCGATTGAAGCGGTAGGCCAGAAACTGCGCGGGTATATGACGGATATGAAACGCATCGCCGTTGCCGGCTAATTTCCAAAGCAACAAAAAAGCCCGGTGAAATTTTCACCGGGCTTTTTTGTTAGTTACGGTACAGCACTTTAATGATGTGGTAACCGAACTGAGTGTGCAGCGGGCCGGTCGGCTCCAGCACCGGGCAGGAGAACACCACTTTATCGAACGCCGGTACCATCTGGCCCTGGCGGAATTCGCCTAAATGGCCGCCTTTTTTGCCTGACGGGCAAATGGAGTGCTTCTTCGCCAGCTTTTCAAAATCGCCGCCGTTTTTAATCTGCTCCAGCAGATCCAGAGCCAGTTTTTCTTCTTTAACCAGAATGTGCAGTGCTGCCGCTGTTTTAGCCATGTGGGTGCCTTAAGTCATAGGGATTACGGCGGCTATAGTAGCGATCCTTAATGGCGATACAACACCTTAATGATGTGATAGCCGAATTTTGTTTTCACCGGCCCGAACGGTTTTAACAGCGGGCAGCTGAACACCGCCTGGTCAAAGGGAGCGACCATCGCACCTTTGCTGAACTCACCCAGATTGCCGCCGTTGCGCCCGGAAGGACAGCTGGAGTAGCGTTTCGCCAGGGTATCGAAGCTGACGCCGCGCTCGAGTTTTTGCATAATCTCCAGCGCCAGTTTTTCCGTCCTGACGAGGATATGCAGGGCCGCTGCGGTTCTTGCCATAATTAATCTCCGGGAAGTCATTCGCTTGTCTTCACTTTACCATTCCCTGACCGGATTGCCGTTAATTCCTCGTTCCGCTTTTGCTACAATCCCTCCCCCGTTCGAAGATTGAGCAACCATCATGCGTTTAAACCCCGGTCAACAACACGCTGTCGAATTCGTCACCGGCCCCTGCCTGGTGCTGGCGGGCGCTGGCTCCGGAAAGACACGCGTGATCACC
The DNA here is from genome assembly GCF_007570865.1 of Atlantibacter subterraneus. GTDB lineage: Bacteria > Pseudomonadota > Gammaproteobacteria > Enterobacterales > Enterobacteriaceae > Atlantibacter > Atlantibacter subterraneus. Next base: position 13,435 of record NZ_VLPS01000012.1, read on the forward strand.
AATAAGATCGCCCACCTGATCCGCGGCTGCGGTTATCAGGCCAAACATATCGCGGCAGTGACCTTTACCAATAAAGCGGCGCGCGAAATGAAAGAGCGCGTGGCGCAAACCCTGGGGCGCAAAGAGGCGCGCGGCCTGATGATCTCCACTTTCCATACCCTGGGCCTGGAGATCATTAAACGCGAATACAAAGCCCTGGGCATGAAGGCCAACTTCTCGCTGTTCGACGATACCGACCAGCTGGCGCTGATCAAGGAACTGACCGACGGGCTGGTGGAGAACGATAAAGCGCTGTACCAGCAGTTGCTGTCCACCATTTCGAACTGGAAAAATGACCTGCTTAACCCGGCCCAGGCGGCGGCGCAGGCCAAAGGCGAACGCGACCGCATTTTTGCCCATTGCTATAGCCTGTATGACGCCCATCTCAAAGCCTGTAACGTGCTCGACTTTGACGATCTGATCCTGCTGCCGACGTTACTTTTACAGCGTAATGAAGAGGTGCGCGAACGCTGGCAGAACCGCATCCGCTATTTGCTGGTGGATGAGTATCAGGATACCAACACCAGCCAGTATGAAATGGTGAAGCTGCTGGTGGGCGCGCGAGCGCGGTTTACCGTGGTAGGCGATGACGATCAGTCCATCTACTCCTGGCGCGGCGCGCGTCCGCAGAACCTGGTGCTGCTCAGCAAAGATTTCCCGGCATTGCAGGTAATCAAACTTGAGCAAAACTACCGCTCATCCGGGCGCATCCTGAAAGCGGCGAATATCCTGATCGCCAATAACCCGCACGTGTTTGAGAAAAAGCTGTTTTCTGAACTGGGTTATGGCACCGAATTAAAAGTGCTGTCGGCCAATCATGAAGAGCATGAAGCGGAGCGGGTGGCGGGGGAGCTTATCGCTCATCACTTTATCAATAAAACCCAGTACAAGGATTATGCGATTCTTTACCGCGGCAACCACCAGTCGCGGGTGTTTGAAAAACTGTTGATGCAAAACCGCATTCCGTACCGCATCTCTGGCGGCACCTCGTTCTTCTCACGCCCGGAAATTAAAGATTTGCTGGCTTATTTGCGGGTGCTCACTAACCCGGACGACGACAGCGCGTTTATGCGTATTGTGAATACGCCGCGCCGGGAAATCGGCCCTGCCACGCTGCAAAAACTGGGCGAATGGGCCAATCAGCGCAATAAGAGTCTGTTCACCGCCAGTTTCGATATGGGGTTGAGCCAGACGCTGACCGGGCGCGGTTATGAATCCTTAACTCGCTTCACCCACTGGCTGGGCGAGGTGGCTCGCCTGGCGGAGCGCGAGCCGGTAGCGGCGGTGCGCGATCTGATCCACGGGATTGATTACGAATCCTGGCTATACGAAACCTCGCCCAGCCAGAAAGCCGCCGAAATGCGCATGAAGAACGTTAACCAGCTGTTTAGCTGGATGACGGAAATGCTGGAGGGCTCGGAGCTTGAGGAGCCGATGACGCTGACTCAGGTGGTTACCCGTTTCACCCTGCGCGACATGATGGAACGTGGCGAAAGCGAAGAGGATCTCGATCAGGTCCAGCTGATGACTCTGCACGCCTCCAAAGGTCTGGAATTCCCGTATGTCTTTTTAGTGGGCATGGAAGAGGGACTGTTGCCGCATCAGAGCAGTATTGATGAAGACAACGTCGATGAGGAGCGCCGTCTTGCTTATGTCGGCATCACCCGCGCCCAGAAAGAGCTGACGTTTACCCTGTGCAAAGAGCGCCGCCAGTACGGGGAGCTAGTGCGCCCGGAACCGAGCCGTTTTCTGCTGGAGCTACCGCAGGACGACGTGCTGTGGGAGCAGGAGCGCAAAGTGGTTTCCCCTCAGGAGCGGATGCAGAAAGGGCAAGGTCATCTGGCGAATCTGAAAGCGATGATGGCGAAAGCGCGCGGAGAGAAAAACGCGTAAGCGCCCGGGAAAGGGCGCTGACGATTAATTGATTTCTAACGGCCAGTGCACGTAACTCTGCCAGAGCTGTTCCTGCTCCAGCGATTCGGCGGCAAGCGGATGGCTGGCTAACCAGTTTTCCGGCAGGGTCAGGGTGAGCGTATCGCCCTGGGCGGCCAGATCCACTGTGGGTAATGTATCGTCGCGGCGACGGCTGGCGAACATAATCGACAGCCGCAGCAGACGGCACAGCTGCTCGGCCACGCGCGGCGGCACGGCGTTTTGCTGGTGCAACGACGACAGATCCACCGGGCTGGTTTGATTTAACAGTAGCGTGGACAGCAGCTTTTTCTGCGCCGGCGTGAAGCCGGGCAAATCAAGGTTGCTTACCAGCCACGCGGCGTGCAGCGGTGCCTGTTTAAAATCAACGCTCAGGCCAATTTCATGCAGCTGCGCGGCGGCATGCAGCATCGCTTTACTGAGATCGTCCAGTTGCCAGGCATCCGACGTCTGGGCGATAAACTTTTCAGCCAGATGAGATACGCGCTGTGCCTGTTCGGTATCCACCAGAAACCGACGCTGAATATTACGCAGCGTGCGGCTGCGAATATCCTGATCCACCGACAGATGCAGCATGCCGTAGACCAGCCCTTCGCGCAGCGCACCGCCTGCCAGCGTCATGCACTCAATATTCAGCTCTTTAAAGATGGCGATCAGAATGGCGAGGCCGCTGGGAAATACCAGCGCGCGCTCAAGCGTCAACCCTTCGATTTCCAGTTCTTCCAGACGCCCACAGTGGATGGCGCGCTGTTTCAGCTGTTCGAGCTTGGCAAGCGTAATGCGCTCATCCATGCCCTGCGCCATCATGATTTCCTGTAATGCCTGAACGGTGCCGGATGCCCCGACGCAGGTTTGCCAGCCGTGTTTGCGCAACTCGCCGATAACCGGCTGTAACACTGCTCTCGCAGCCTGCTGGGCGGCCTCGAAATTTTCTTTAGTCAGGCTGCGGTCGGTGAAAAAACGCTCAAGCCAGGTGACGCAACCCATCGACAGGCTGAACAGCGATGTCGCCTGCGCGCCGGTACCGGTGACCAGTTCGGTGCTGGCACCGCCAATATCTACCACCAGCCGACGATCCGCGCCGCCCGTGGTGTGCGCCACGCCCTGATAAATCAGCCGCGCTTCTTCTTCGCCGCTGATCACCTGGACCGGGCAGCCTAAAATTTGCTGCGCTTTCTCGATGAATTCGGCGGAGTTAATCGCAAGACGCAGCGTGGCGGTGGCAACGGCGCGGACCTGAATAGAGGGAATATCCTGTAAACGTTCGGCGAACAGCCGCAGGCATTGCCAGCCGCGTTCCATGGCATCATGCGAAAGGGTGTTGTCACTGCTTAAGCCCGCCGCGAGGCGGACTTTGCGTTTGATGCGCGTGAGGGTCTGGATACTGCCCGCCACCTCACGCACTACCAGCATATGAAAACTATTCGAACCGAGATCTATAGCTGCATACAGCGAGGCGGCGGAGGGCATCTGACTTAACCTGTGCGGCGACGGTTTCGGGGTGCGCCACCGGTGCGACGCGGGCCATTGCCGGAGCGAACACGGGTCAGGCGTTTCGGCGGCGGCAGCTGGTTCAACAGCGCATCAGGATTATATTTACTCACCGGAATCGAATGGCTGATGTAGCTTTCGATGGCCGGAAGGTTCAACGCATACTCTTCACAGGCCAGGCTGATGGAGTGCCCGCTGGCGCCTGCGCGTCCGGTGCGGCCAATACGGTGAACGTAATCTTCACAGTCGTCCGGCAGATCGTAGTTGAACACATGGGTTACCGCAGGAATGTGTAAGCCACGCGCCGCAACGTCGGTCGCTACCAGAATATCCAGGTCGCCACGGGTGAATTCTTCAAGAATACGCAGGCGTTTTTTCTGCGCCACGTCGCCGGTTAATAACCCGACGCGATGACCGTCAGCGGCCAGATGACCCCAAATATCTTCACAGCGATGTTTGGTATTGGCGAAAATAATCGCGCGATCTGGCCACTCTTCTTCAATAAGGGTCTGCAGCAGACGCATCTTTTCTTCGTTGGACGGATAGAAAAGTTCTTCTTTTATGCGGTGGCCGGTTTTCTGTTCCGGTTCGACTTCCACATATTCCGCGTTGTTCATCTGCTCGAAAGCCAGTTCACGCACGCGATAAGACAGGGTGGCAGAAAACAGCATATTCAGACGCTGGGTCACCGGCGGCATGCGACGGAACAACCAACGAATGTCCTTAATAAAGCCGAGATCGTACATGCGATCCGCTTCATCAAGCACCACAACCTGGATTGCGCCCAGATTAATGTGGTTTTGCTTGGCGTAGTCGATTAAACGACCGGTAGTGCCGATCAGAATATCAACGCCGCTTTCCAGCACTTTAAGTTGTTTATCGTAACCGTCGCCGCCGTAGGCCAGACCGATTTTCAGGCCAGTGGATTGCGCAAGCGGTTCTGCATCAGAGTGAATCTGGACGGCGAGTTCACGCGTCGGCGCCATAATAATCGCGCGCGGCTGATTCACCTGGCGGTTTTCGATCGCCGGGTTAGAAAGGAGGTAATGAAACGTTGACGTTAAAAACGCCATCGTTTTGCCGGTACCGGTTTGCGCCTGTCCTGCAACATCACGTCCCGCCAGCGTCAGGGGAAGTGCGAGTGCCTGAATCGGAGTGCAATTATGAAACCCTTTCTTTTCAAGGGCTTCAATCACCGCAGGGTGCAGGGCGAAGTCGGCAAACTTCTGTTCTGTTAAATGTGTTTTGCTCATAGTGTGGTAGAATATCAGCTAACTATTGCTTTACGAAAGCGTATCCGGTGAAATAAAGTCAACCTAATGTTGGTTAATGCTACACCAACACGCCAGGCCTAATCTTGTGGAGTAAAACATGAGCGATAAAATTATTCACCTGACCGATGACAGTTTTGACACGGATGTACTTAAAGCGGACGGGTTGATTCTTGTTGATTTCTGGGCAGAGTGGTGCGGCCCTTGTAAAATGATTGCGCCGATTCTGGATGAAATCGCTGATGAATATCAGGGCAAATTGACTATTGCCAAGCTGAACATTGACCAAAACCCGGGCACCGCGCCGAAATACGGTATTCGCGGCATCCCTACGCTGCTGCTGTTCAAAAATGGCGAAGTGGCGGCGACCAAAGTGGGTGCGTTGTCTAAAGGTCAGCTGAAAGAGTTTCTGGACGCTAACCTGGCGTAATCGCCTCTTAGCCGGCGCGTGCAGGGTCCGAAAAACTTCGGACCGCTGGACGCCCGGCGATAGTCGTGCTAAGTTGTTTATCAACTGCTGTTTGAACTTGCCTTATAGTTTAAATCTTGTAATACCCAATACTTCCCGGTGCTAAAAGACAGACTGCCTTTAAGCCCGCGTGAAGTAATTATTATCCGGGCTCATCATTCATTCCGTCTCGTCGTTTCAGTTCTGCGTTCTTTCCTGCAACCAGGCCACGAACAGACATGAGATGAAGGCCGTTAACAGGCATGGATGTTCCTGCCATACCATTCACAACATTAAGTTCGAGATTTACCCCGAGTTTAAGAACCCACCATTATGAATCTTACCGAATTAAAGAATACGCCGGTTTCTGAGCTGATTACTCTCGGCGAAAATATGGGGCTGGAAAACCTGGCCCGTATGCGCAAACAGGACATTATTTTTGCCATCCTGAAGCAACACGCGAAGAGTGGCGAAGATATCTTTGGCGACGGTGTGCTGGAGATATTGCAGGACGGATTTGGTTTCCTCCGTTCCGCAGACAGCTCCTACCTTGCCGGTCCCGATGACATCTACGTTTCTCCCAGCCAAATCCGCCGTTTCAACCTCCGCACAGGGGATACCATCTCCGGTAAGATTCGTCCGCCGAAAGAAGGCGAGCGTTACTTTGCGCTGCTGAAAGTTAACGAAGTCAACTACGACAAACCAGAAAACGCCCGTAACAAAATCCTGTTCGAAAACCTTACCCCGCTGCACGCGAACTCCCGTTTGCGTATGGAGCGCGGCAACGGCTCAACTGAGGATTTAACCGCGCGCGTACTGGATCTGGCATCGCCGATTGGCCGCGGCCAGCGTGGTCTGATTGTGGCACCGCCGAAAGCCGGTAAAACCATGCTGCTGCAGAACATTGCCCAGAGCATCGCTTACAACCATCCTGACTGTGTGCTGATGGTGTTGCTGATCGACGAACGTCCGGAAGAAGTAACCGAGATGCAGCGTCTGGTGAAAGGTGAAGTGGTTGCGTCAACCTTCGACGAACCGGCTTCCCGTCACGTTCAGGTTGCCGAAATGGTGATCGAGAAGGCCAAGCGCCTGGTTGAGCATAAGAAAGACGTGATCATTCTGCTCGACTCCATTACCCGTCTGGCGCGCGCCTACAACACCGTGGTACCGGCTTCCGGTAAAGTATTGACCGGTGGTGTGGACGCCAACGCCTTGCATCGTCCGAAGCGTTTCTTCGGTGCTGCACGTAACGTGGAAGAGGGCGGTAGCCTGACCATCATCGCGACTGCGCTGATTGATACCGGCTCCAAAATGGACGAAGTTATCTACGAAGAGTTTAAAGGTACAGGCAACATGGAACTGCACCTGTCTCGTAAGATTGCGGAAAAACGCGTGTTCCCGGCGATTGATTACAACCGCTCCGGTACCCGTAAAGAAGAGCTGCTCACCACGCAAGAAGAGCTGCAGAAAATGTGGATCCTGCGTAAGATTATTCACCCGATGGGCGAAATCGACGCGATGGAATTCCTCATTAACAAGCTGGCCATGACGAAAACTAACGATGATTTCTTCGACATGATGAAGCGCTCGTAAGTTGTAAAAACTCGGGGAACGCCACGCTTTGTCGTGGCGTTTTTCATTATAGTTTCTGGGATACGGAATTTTCCTCTTGATGCAGGGTTTTTTACCTGCCAAGGTCGCGTGACTTCTGTGAGTTGGCTATCTTTATCTTGCTGAATAATAAATAGTCCCTTTCAAGGATGACGCATAACCGCCCTTCTGAAGCAATGACTTCGCGGTTATACTTCCAACGGACTTATCTTTTGCAGAGAGCGCACACTGTGAATTTAATTACCTCGGGTGCCGAGCTAATCGGTATCTTTTTATTCACAACCATTTTTCTTTTTTTCGCCCGCAAGGCGGCTAAAAAAATTGGATTGGTGGATAAGCCCAATTTCCGCAAGCGTCACCAGGGACTCATCCCCTTAGTGGGCGGGATCTCCGTCTTTGCAGGCATCTGCTTTACTTTTGCAATCGCTGACTACTATATCCCCCACGCTGCGCTGTATCTGTCGTGCGCCGGCGTTCTGGTGCTGGTGGGCGCGCTGGACGATCGTTTCGATATCAGCGTAAAAATTCGTGCGTTGATTCAGGCTATTATCGCTGTTGTCATGATGTGGTTCGGCGGGCTGTATATGAGCAGCCTGGGCTATATCTTTGGCTCCTGGGAAATGGTGCTCGGTCCGTTCGGCTATTTCCTGACGCTTTTTGCGGTCTGGGCCGCCATAAACGCCTTCAATATGGTTGATGGCATCGATGGCCTGCTCGGCGGGCTTTCCTGCGTGTCGTTTGCCGCGATGGGACTGATTTTATGGTTCGATGGGCAACTTAGCCTTGCGATGTGGTGTTTCGCCATGATCGCCGCCATTCTCCCTTATATTCTGTTAAATCTGGGCGTGTTGGGTCGCCGTTATAAAGTTTTCATGGGCGATGCAGGCAGTACGCTCATTGGCTTCACCGTCATCTGGATCCTGCTGGAAACCACCCAGGGCGTGACCCATCCGATTAGCCCGGTCACTGCTCTATGGATTATCGCCATCCCGTTAATGGATATGGTCGCGATCATGTATCGCCGTTTACGCCGCGGCATGAGCCCTTTCTCGCCCGACCGCCAGCACATTCATCATTTGATCATGCGCGCTGGTTTTACTTCCCGACAGGCTTTTGTGCTGATTACGCTTGCTGCTGCACTGCTGGCGGGCATTGGCGTCGCTTCTGAATATGCGCATTTTATTCCTGAGTGGGTAATGTTGGCACTGTTTTTGCTGGCATTTTTCCTCTACGGGTACTGCATTAAACGAGCGTGGAAAGTCGCGCGTCTGATTAAGCGCATCAAGCGTCGCATGCGTAGAAATAATGACAATAACCCGACATTAACCAAATGAAGCTGGGGAAGTGATGAAAGAGCAATTGCCAGGCACGCAACAGGGGATGGTTGAAAATGAACTGGACGTGCGCGGCCTGTTCCGCACGTTCTGGGCGGGAAAAATCTGGATCGTTGGGTTTGCCGCGCTGTTTATCATTGGCGCGCTGGTGTACACCATATTCGCTCGCCAGGAGTGGAGCGCGACGGCAATCACCGATCGGCCCACTGTGAACATGTTGGGGAGCTATTACTCCCAGCAACAGTTTCTGCGTAACCTGGATGCGAAAGTGAATCCCAACGGGGTCGAGCAGCCTTCGGTGATGGATGATGCGTATAAAGAATTCATCATGCAGCTCGCTGCCTGGGATACCCGCCGTGATTTCTGGCTGCAGACTGATTATTACCAGCAGCGTAAAGCCGGAAACAGCAAAGTCGATGCGGCGTTGTTGGATGAACTGATCGGCAATATTCAATTCACACCAGGCGATTTCACCCGCAATCTGAATGACAGCGTTAAGCTGATCGCCGAAACCGCGCCGGATGCCAATAACCTGCTGCGTCAATACGTGGCGTTTGCCAGCGAACGTGCCGCCAGCCATTTAAATGACGAACTGAAAGGTGCCTGGGCTGCGCGTACCATCCAGATGAAGGCACAGGTTAAGCGTCAGGAAGCCGTAGCCAAAGCGATCTATAACCGCAAAGTGCAAAGCGTGCAGGAAGCGTTAAAAATCGCTCAGCAGCACAATATTTCTACCAGCGAAACCCAGGTGCCTGCAGAGGAACTACCGGATTCTGAGTTGTTTATGCTGGGCCGTCCAAAACTGCAGGCACGCCTTGAAAATCTCCAGGCGGTCGGGCCTTCCTTTGATATCAGCTACGATCAAAACAGGGCGATGCTCACGACGCTTAATGTCGGCCCCTCGCTCGATCCCCGTTTTCAAACCTATCGGTATCTGAGAACGCCTGAAGAACCGGTGAAGCGCGACAGTCCGCGCAGAGCATTCCTGATGATTATGTGGGGCGCAGTAGGTGCGCTCATTGGCGCAGGCGTTGCCCTGGCCCGTCGTCGTCCGGCATAAGCATTTTGTAATGCGCGCAGAGTGCTGCGCGCGGATTTAATGGAAGAGAAGCGTTGTGAAAGTATTAACCGTTTTTGGCACGCGTCCGGAAGCCATCAAGATGGCGCCTCTGGTACATGCGCTGGCAAAAGACCCGTATTTCGATGCCAGGGTCTGTGTAACCGCACAGCACCGGGAGATGCTGGATCAGGTACTGCATTTGTTTTCAATTGTACCGGATTACGATCTCAACATTATGAAACCGGGGCAGGGATTAACGGAGATAACCTGTCGGATACTGGAGGGATTGAAGCCGGTTCTCGAAGATTTTGAACCCGATGTGATGCTAGTCCATGGGGATACCACCACCACCGTGGCGACCAGCCTGGCGGCGTTTTACCAGCGTATTCCTGTTGGGCACGTAGAAGCGGGATTACGTACCGGGGATCTCTGGTCACCCTGGCCTGAAGAGGCGAATCGCACGTTAACGGGCCATCTGGCGTCGTATCACTTCGCGCCAACTGAAAACTCGCGTGCCAATCTGCTGCGCGAAAATGTGGCGGATAAACGTATTTTCGTCACCGGCAACACGGTGATCGATGCCCTGATTTCGGTGCGAGACTCTATTCTTGCGGATGAGCCGCGCCAGCGCGAACTGGCATCCCGCTATCCCTTTTTGCGTGACGATAAGAAATTGATCCTGGTGACGGGCCATCGCCGTGAAAGTTTCGGCCAGGGATTTGAGCACATCTGCGAGGCGTTAGTGGAGATCGCCCGTCAGAATCAGGATGTACAGATTGTTTACCCGGTGCATCTGAATCCCAATGTTAGCGAGCCGGTGAACCGTATTCTTGGACAGGTAGATAACGTGACGCTGATCGAACCGCAGGATTATTTGCCGTTTGTCTGGTTAATGGATCGTGCCTGGCTAATCCTGACGGATTCAGGCGGCATTCAGGAAGAAGCCCCCTCGCTGGGTAAACCCGTCTTAGTGATGCGAGAAACCACTGAACGTCCGGAAGCCATTAAAGCAGGCACGGTACGTCTGGTTGGTACGGACAGCACGCGTATCGTTGCGGAAGTGTCTCGCCTTCTGCATGACGAGAGGGAGTACCAAATTATGAGCAAGGCCCATAATCCCTATGGCGATGGAAAAGCCTGCGCTCGCATTTTGCATGCATTAAAAAATAATCGGATAACACTATGAGTTTTTCAACTATTTCAGTAATTGGGCTGGGATACATTGGTTTGCCAACCGCCGCTGCCTTTGCATCGCGTCAGAAGCACGTTGTGGGGGTCGACATTAACTCCCGTGCGGTTGATACCATCAACCGGGGTGAAATTCATATTGTTGAACCGGAATTAGGCAGCGTGGTGAAAGCGGCGGTTGAGGGCGGCTTTTTACGCGCCACCACTCAGCCCGAGGAAGCAGATGCATTTCTGATTGCCGTGCCGACGCCGTTTAAAGGCGAGCACGAGCCAGACATGAAATATGTGCAGGCTGCGGCGGAATCTATCGCCCCCGTGCTGCGTAAAGGCAACCTGGTGATCCTGGAGTCAACCTCGCCCGTTGGCGCGACCGAGCAAATGGCGCAGTGGCTGGCGGCATTACGCCCGGATCTCAGCTTTCCTCAACAAGCTGGCGATGACGCGGATATCAACATCGCTTATTGCCCGGAACGCGTCCTGCCCGGCCAGGTTATGGTGGAATTGATTAAGAACGACCGCGTGGTCGGCGGGATGACGGCAGTATGCTCCGCGCGCGCCAGCGAACTGTATTACATCTTCCTGGAAGGGGAGTGTGTGGTGACGAACGCCCGCACCGCTGAAATGTGCAAACTGACCGAAAACAGCTTCCGCGATGTGAATATCGCCTTCGCCAACGAGCTGTCGCTGATTTGCGCCGATCAGGAGATTAACGTCTGGGAACTGATCCTCCTGGCGAACCGCCATCCGCGCGTCAATATTTTGCAGCCCGGCCCTGGCGTTGGCGGGCACTGCATTGCGGTCGATCCGTGGTTTATTGTGGCGCAGAACCCGCAGCAGGCACGCCTTATCCGCACTGCCCGCGAAGTCAATGATTACAAACCCCTTTGGGTGCTTGAGCGTGTTAAAGCGACCGTGGCCGATTGCCTGACTGCCAGCGGCAAGCGCGCCAGTGAGCTAAAAATCGCCTGCTTTGGACTGGCGTTTAAACCCAATATTGATGATTTGCGCGAAAGCCCGGCCATGGAGATTGCCCATCAAATCGCCCAGTGGAACAGTGGCGAAACGCTGGTGGTCGAACCCAATATCCACCAGTTGCCGGAAAGCCTTGCGCCGCACTGTAAGCTGGTCGCCATCGACGAGGCGCTGGCGCAGGCCGACGTGTTGGTGATGCTGGTCGATCATGCGCCGTTTAAAGCAATTGAAGCCGGTCACGTTCAGCAAACGTGGATCGTCGATACCAAAGGGGTATGGCGATGAAACGCATTCTGGTTACCGGCGGCGCGGGATTTATTGGCTCCGCCGTCGTCAGGCATATCATTAATGAAACCGCCGATAGCGTGGTTGTCGTGGATAAACTGACCTATGCCGGCAACCTTGCTTCCCTTGCGCCGGTTGCCGATAACCCGCGTTTTGCGTTTGAAAAAGTCGATATCGTCGACAGAGCTGAACTTGATCGGGTATTCACCACCTGGCGGCCAGATATCGTTATGCATCTGGCGGCGGAAAGCCACGTCGATCGCTCTATCGATGGGCCAGCAGCCTTTATCGAAACGAATATTATAGGAACGTATACGCTGCTTGAGGCCGCTCGCGCATGGTGGAGTTCACTGGATGCATCAGGCAAAGCGCGCTTTCGTTTCCATCATATTTCGACAGATGAGGTGTATGGCGACCTTCACAGCAGCGAAGACTTTTTTACCGAGACGACGGCCTATGCGCCCAGTAGTCCTTATTCAGCGTCGAAGGCGGGTAGCGATCATCTGGTCCGTGCCTGGCATCGAACTTATGGCTTGCCCACTCTGGTGACGAATTGCTCAAATAATTATGGCCCCTATCATTTCCCGGAAAAACTCATCCCGCTGATGATACTGAATGGGTTGGCAGGTAAGCCGTTGCCGGTTTATGGCGACGGGCAGCAAATCCGTGATTGGTTATATGTAGAAGACCATGCTCGTGCGCTCTACCAGGTAGCAACCCAGGGGGCGATTGGCGAAACATGGAATATCGGCGGCCATAACGAACGTAAAAATATCGATGTTGTCACCACGATTTGCGATCTGCTTGAAGAACTGGTTCCTCAAAAGCCGCAAGGTGTCGTGCAATATCAGGATCTCATTACCTGGGTGGCAGACCGCCCAGGCCACGATCTGCGTTATGCCATTGATGCCAGTAAAATCGAGCGTGAACTGGGCTGGCGTCCGCAGGAATCGTTTGAAAGCGGTATTCGTAAAACGGTGCTCTGGTATTTGCAAAATCGATCCTGGTGGCAACAAGTACTGGACGGAAGTTATCAGGGCGAGCGTCTGGGTCTTCAGAGCTAACTATCAGGAGAGACGATATGAAGGGGATCATTCTGGCGGGTGGTTCAGGGACACGTCTGCATCCCATCACGCGTGGCGTGTCGAAGCAGCTTCTGCCCATCTATGACAAGCCAATGATTTACTATCCGCTCTCCGTGCTGATGCTGGCGGGGATTCGTGAGATTTTATTGATCACAACGCCAGAGGATTTAAGCAGTTACCAGCGACTGCTGGGGGACGGTTCTGATTTTGGCATCAGCCTTCACTATGCTGAGCAGCCCAGTCCCGACGGGCTCGCTCAGGCGTTTATTATTGGTGAGAAATTTCTCGACGGACAGCCTTCCTGCCTGGTATTAGGCGACAATATTTTTTTCGGGCAGGGGTTCAGCCCTAAACTACGGCAGGTCTCGGCCCGTAATGGCGGAGCAACGGTGTTTGGTTATCAGGTTATGGATCCTGAGCGCTTCGGCGTAGTCGAGTTTGATGACAACTTCCGGGCGCTCTCCATTGAAGAAAAGCCAAAAAACCCGAAATCTAACTGGGCAGTTACCGGTCTCTATTTTTATGATGAAAAAGTGGTCGAGTACGCGAAAAAGGTTAAACCTTCTGAGCGTGGGGAACTGGAAATAACCTCTATTAACCAGATGTATCTTGAGCAAGGCTCGCTCTCTGTCGAGCTGTTAGGCCGTGGGTTTGCCTGGCTGGATACGGGAACTCATGACAGCCTGATCGAGGCCAGTACCTTCGTGCAAACCGTCGAAAAGCGTCAGGGGTTTAAGATTGCCTGCCTGGAAGAGATCGCCTGGCGCAATGGCTGGCTGGATGATGATGGTGTTAAGCGCGCCGCAGAACGTCTGACAAAAACGGGCTATGGCCGTTATTTACTGGAGTTGCTTCGTGCCCGTCCGCGCCAGTATTAATCCCCTGGAATGGGAAAGCCGGTTCTTTGGTATCAATACCGCAATCCTGCGCCTGGGCGATGACGCGTCGGTGCTGGATGCTACGCAGTTAACCGCCTGGTCTCGTTTGCAGGCGAAAGTGCCCGCGCAGCGCACAGACTGGCTGGACGCTCTGCAGCAGTTGCAGTTTCAGCTGGTAGAAGGTGAAGCCGATTTTGTGCTGGATGTTGGCGTCGGCAATACCGATCCCGGCCTGCTGCCTGCGGGGGTAGACGATATTCCTGCTCTGCGCACTATGGCAGCCACGCTGTTTGCCAGGAGCCGTTTTCGCGCCCCCTGGTACGCGCCTGACGCCAGCGGGCGTTTTTACGCTCAGTGGGTGGAGAATGCCGTCAATGGCAGTTTCGATCATACCTGCCTGATATTGCGCGAGGATGACGGCGCTATCCGTGGGTTTGTCACGCTGCGTCAGCTTAACGCCAGCGAGACGCGTATCGGCTTGCTGGGCGGTTATGGCGCAGGGCGCATCCTGATGGACGCCGCGCGCCACTGGTGTGAAATTCGTCAATCAAACGTGTTGCGTGTGGCGACCCAAATGGGCAATCGCGCCGCCATTCGTCGTTATATTCAAAGCGGTGCTACCCTGGAAAGCGCCGCGTACTGGCTATACAGGTGAACAGATGATCCCATTTAATGCTCCGCCCGTGGTTGGAACGGAAATTGACTACATGCAGTCTGCGATGGGCAGTGGCAAATTGTGTGGTGATGGCGGCTTTACCCGTCGTTGCCAGCAGTGGTTTGAGCAACGCTTCGGCAGCGCCAAGGTATTGCTTACGCCGTCCTGCACCGCATCGCTGGAAATGGCGGCACTGCTGTTGGATATTCAGCCCGGCGATGAAGTGATCATGCCGAGCTATACCTTCGTTTCTACCGCCAACGCTTTTGTACTGCGTGGCGCGAATATCGTCTTTGTCGATTTGCGTCCCGACACCATGAACATCGACGAAACGCTGATTGAAGCGGCGATAACCGATAAAACTCGCGCGATCGTGCCGGTGCATTACGCGGGCGTCGCCTGTGAAATGGACGTCATTATGGCAATCGCGAAAAAGCATAACCTGTTTGTGGTGGAAGACGCGGCGCAGGGCGTGATGTCCACCTATAAAGGCCGGGCGTTAGGCACCATTGGCCATATCGGCTGCTTTAGTTTCCATGAAACCAAGAACTACACCGCAGGCGGCGAAGGCGGCGCGACGCTGATTAACGATCCGAAGCTGATTGAGCGTGCGGAAATCATTCGCGAGAAAGGCACCAACCGCAGCCAGTTCTTCCGGGGCCAGGTCGATAAATACACCTGGCGGGATATTGGCTCGAGCTATTTGATGTCAGATCTCCAGGCTGCCTATTTGTGGGCGCAGCTGGAGGCGGCGGATCGCATCAACCAGCAGCGCCTGGCGCTGTGGCAAACCTATTATGACGCCCTTGAGCCGCTGGCGCGCACAGGGCGTATTGAGTTGCCTTCTGTTCCTGACACGTGTGGCCATAACGCGCATATGTTTTATATCAAACTGCGGGATATTGACGATCGCAGCAATCTCATCGCCTGGCTGAAAGAGGCGGAGATTCTGGCAGTGTTCCATTACATCCCCCTACACAGCTGCCCGGCAGGCGAGAAATTTGGCGAATTCTTTGGTGAAGACCGCTACACCACCCGCGAAAGCGAACGCCTGCTGCGGTTGCCGCTGTTCTACAATCTTGCACCTTTCAACCAGCGTACGGTTATCAATTCGCTGTTAAGTTACTTCGCCTGATATGTCTCTTGCAAAAGCCTCAGTGTGGACGGCAGCGTCCACACTTATCAAGATTGCCGCCGGTTTGCTGGTCATCAAACTGCTGGCAGTGGCATTCGGCCCTGAAGGGGTCGGACAGGCAGGAAACTTTCGTCAGCTCATCACTGTGTTAGGCGTTCTGGCGGGGGCCGGGATTTTTAACGGCGTGACTAAGCTGGTCGCCCAGCATCATGACGATCCTGAACAGCTAAGGCAGGTTACCGGCACGTCGTCGGCGATGGTGTTGGGGTTCTCCACGCTGTTAGCGATCATTTTTTTGCTGGCTGCACAGCCCATCAGCATTGGCCTGTTTGGGCACGACCGTTACCAGAATGTGGTGCGGCTGGTGGCTTTTATCCAGATGGGTATCGCCTGGGCTAACCTGACGCTGGCGATCCTGAAAGGCTTTCGCGATGCGCGCGGCAATGCGTTGTCGCTAATTATCGGCAGCATCATTGGCGTTGCCGCCTGGTATCTGTGTTATCGACTCGGCGGCTACGAAGGCGCATTGCTGGGGCTGGCGCTGGTGCCTGCGCTGGTGGTGTTCCCGGCGTTGTGGATGCTTAAACGGCGTGAGCACGTGCCCCTGGGCTACCTGAAGCCGCGCTGGGACAGCCCTCTCGCCAGGCAACTGTCAAAGTTTACCCTGATGGCATTAATCACGTCGGTTACGCTGCCCGTAGCGTATGTGATGATGCGAAACCTGATGGCGGCCCAGTACAGCTGGGATGAAGTCGGTATCTGGCAAGGGGTGAGCACTATCTCCGATGCCTACCTGCAATTTATTACCGCCACGTTCAGCGTCTGGCTGCTGCCTACGCTGTCGCGCTTAACCGCCAAACAGGACATCACCCGTGAGGTGTTGCGTTCGCTAAAGTTTGTGCTTCCGGCGGTTGCTGCGGCGAGCTTAACGGTCTGGCTGTTACGCGATGTTGCTATCTGGCTGTTGTTCTCGGCGAAGTTTACTGCGATGCGCGATCTGTTCGCATGGCAACTGGTCGGCGATGTGCTGAAAGTGGGCGCTTACGTGTTTGGTTATCTGGTGATCGCCAAAGCGTCGCTGCGCTTTTATATCCTGGCTGAACTCAGCCAGTTTGCGCTGCTGATCGGGTTCTCCCGTTGGCTGATTCCCGCTCATGGCGCGCTGGGCGCGGCGCAGGCTTACATGGCCACTTATATCGTCTATTTCACCCTATGTTGCGGCGTATTTTTACTCTGGCGCAGAAAAGCATGAACCCGTTAATCCATATTCTGGGGTCGGATATTCCCCACCATAACCACACCGTACTGGGTTATTTTAATGACGAACTCGCATCGCTGGGGGCGATTGCCCAACGCTTTATGGTGGTCTCACAGGATGCATCGTTGCAAAGCCAGTATCCCGCGTTGAACATTGAGCGTTATCCCACAAAAAAGGCGCTCAGCGCTGCGGTTATCGCATTAGCGCGTAACGATCGCGCGCAGCGTTTTTTCTTCCACGGACAGTTTAATGCGCCGCTGTGGATAGCGTTGTTGACCGGCGGGCTAAAATCCTCACAGGTGAGCTGGCATATCTGGGGGGCCGATCTGTATGAAGCGTCGCGCAGTCTCAAGTTTCGCCTGTTTTATTTTCTGCGCCGGCTGGCGCACAAGCGCGTTGGGCACGTGTTTGCCACGCGCGGCGATCTTAATTATTTTCATCAGCGTAACCCCGCGGTGCCGGGCTCGTTGCTCTATTTCCCGACCCGCATGGACCCGGCGTTGAACGCCCTGGAAAAAGCGCCAGCGACGGGTAAATTGACCATCCTGGTGGGAAACTCCGGCGACAGAAGTAATGAACATATTGCGGCACTGAAGGCGGTTCACCGGCAGTTTGGCGACAGCGTAGAAGTGATTGTGCCGATGGGCTATCCGGCGAATAACCAGGCCTACATCGCAGAAGTCGAGCAGGCCGGGGGAGCGCTATTCAGCGCTGATAATCTGCATATTTTGCGCGATAAAATGGCATTTGACGATTACCTCGCCATGCTGCGACGTTGCGATCTGGGCTATTTTATCTTTGCTCGTCAGCAGGGCATCGGCACGCTGTGCCTGCTGATTCAGGCGGGTATTCCCTGCGTGCTGAGCCGCCAGAACCCGTTCTGGCAGGATATGACGGAACAGCATCTGCCGGTGCTGTTTACCGACGATATACTTAATGACACGGTTATTCGCGAAGCGCAGCGCCAGCTTGCCCTGGTAGACAAATCAACTATCGATTTCTTCCGGCCTGGTTATATCACCGGCTGGCATCAGGCGTTACGCGTGGCGGCGGGAGAGGCATCATGAGCTTGTTGCAATTTAGCGGGCTGTTTATTGTCTGGCTGCTGGCGACGCTGTTTATCACCACCACCACCTGGTTTGAATTTCGCCGGGTGCGGTTCAATTTCAATATTTTCTTCTCGCTGCTGTTTCTGCTGACTTTTTTCTTCGGCTTCCCGTTTACCGCCTTGCTGGTGTTTCGTTTTGACGTCGCCGTGGTGCCTGCGGAAGTGCTGCTTCAGGCGCAACTCGCCGCCGCCTGTTTCTATGGGATTTATTATGTGACCTATAAAACCCGGCTGCGGCCACGCGGCAGTGAGCCAGCGCGACAGCTGTTCTCAGTGAATCGCGTTGAGGCCCAACTGACGTGGATATTGCTAATGGCGGTGGCGCTGGTCAGCGTGGGCATCTTCTTTATGCATAACGGCTTTTTGCTGTTTCGGCTGCACTCCTACAGCCAGATATTTTCCAGCGAAGTATCCGGCGTGGCACTGAAGCGCTTCTTCTACTTCTTTATACCGGCGATGCTGGTGATCTATTTTCTGCGCCAGAGCGTCCAGGCGTGGCTGTTTTTCCTGGTGGTCACCGTGGGGTTCGGCTTGCTGACCTATGCCATCGTCGGCGGGACGCGCGCCAATATCATTATCGCCTTCGCGATTTTTTTGTTTATCGGCATTATTCGTGGCTGGATTTCTCTGTGGATGCTGGCAGCGGCCGGAGCGATGGGCATCGTCGGGATGTTCTGGCTGGCCCTGAAACGCTATGGGCTGGATGTGCGCGGCGATGAAGCTTTTTACACGTTCCTCTATCTGACCCGCGATACTTTCTCGCCGTGGGAGAATCTGGCGCTGCTGCTACAGAATTACGGCAATATCGAATTTCAGGGACTGGCACCCATCGCGCGCGATTTTTACGTATTTATTCCCACCTGGCTGTGGCCAGACCGGCCAGGCATCGTACTTAACTCAGCGAACTACTTTACCTGGGAAGTATTGAACAACCACTCCGGACTGGCGATTTCGCCAACGCTGATCGGCTCGCTGGTGGTGATGGGCGGCGTGTGGTTTATTCCGCTGGGGGCGGTGGTGGTCGGGCTGATTATTAAGTGGTTTGACTGGCTTTACCAGCAAGGTATTAACGGAACCAATCGCTACAAGTCCGCGATTTTGCAGAGTTTCTGCTTTGGGGCCATCTTTAATATGATCGTGTTGGCTCGTGAAGGCCTCGATTCGTTTGTTTCACGCGTGGTGTTTTTTATGGTGATTTTCGGTGCCTGTTTGCTGATCGCCAAATTGCTGTACTGGATGTTGGAAAGTGCCGGGTTGATTCGTGGCAGGGTCCGTTCACTATCAGGGCGTTTTCCGCCCGGTCACAATCTCGGATAAGGAAGCAGATGACTGACGACAATAGCGCGCCGCGTTATAACCTACGTGGGCAGAATTTGCTCGGCTGGCGTGATAAGCAACATGCTCTCAACTATCTCTTTGCGGAGGGTCGGTTGAAGCAGGGAACACTGGTTGCCATCAACGCCGAAAAAATGCTCACGCTCAACGACGATGCGGAGATCAGAGCGCTGATCGACGCGGCGGAATATAAATACGCGGATGGCATCAGCGTTGTGCGTTCAATACGCAAGAAATATCCGCAGGCGCAAATCTCCCGCGTTGCAGGTGCAGATCTCTGGGAAGCCTTAATGGCTCGCGCCGGTCAGGTGGGTACGCCGGTGTTTCTGATCGGCGGAAAAGCGCAGGTGCTGAGCGAAACGGTTAGCCAATTGCGGCAGCGTTGGCAGGTCAACGTGGTCGGCGAGCAGGATGGCTATTTCCCACCGGAAGCGCGCCAGGCGCTGTTTGAGCGGATCCGTGATAGTGGTGCACAGATCGTGACGGTTGCGATGGGCTCTCCACGCCAGGAAATTTTTATGCGCGACTGCCGTAAGATCTATCCGGATGCCCTGTATATGGGGGTCGGCGGCACGTATGACGTCTTCACCGGCCATGTAAAACGTGCGCCGAAAGCGTGGCAGCGCCTGGGGCTGGAGTGGCTGTACCGTCTGCTCTCCCAGCCCAGCCGTATCACCCGTCAGCTCCGTTTACTGCGCTATCTCGCCTGGCATTACACCGGCAAGCTATAACCTCTTCACGGCGGAACGTGCTTCCGCCGTATCGTTACCCCCGCTTTTTTTTCTATTTCTCAACATTTTTTTAATCTGCCGTTTGCCATTTTGGAAAATTTAGGAAACCATGCGCGGGTTTTTGCGCCTGATATTCACGTCAGTGATGTTTGGCGACGATTACCCCTATGACATGACCCATAACAATAACCGGCACATCCGGAGCAACAACATCACAACACAGAGGATTTATGGCAGAAAATAAACCTGAGCTTCAGCGTGGGCTGGAGTCTCGACATATCGAACTCATCGCCCTCGGGGGCACGATTGGCGTTGGGCTATTTATGGGCGCGGCGAGTACCCTGAAATGGGCGGGTCCGTCGGTCCTGCTGGCATACATTATTGCTGGCCTGTTTGTCTTTTTTATCATGCGCTCTATGGGCGAAATGCTGTTTCTGGAGCCGGTGACCGGTTCATTCGCCGTCTACGCGCACCGCTACATGAGCCCGTTCTTTGGCTATCTGACGGCCTGGTCGTACTGGTTTATGTGGATGGCGGTGGGGATATCGGAAATCACCGCTATCGGCGTTTACGTCCAGTTCTGGTTCCCGGAAATGGCCCAGTGGATCCCGGCGTTAATCGCAGTGGGCCTGGTGGCGCTGGCGAATATGGCGGCAGTACGGCTGTACGGTGAAATCGAATTCTGGTTCGCCATGATAAAAGTCACCACCATTATCGTGATGATCGTGATTGGCCTGGGCGTGATTTTCTTTGGTTTTGGCAACGGCGGCCAGGCGGTCGGCTTCTCGAACCTGACGGAGCACGGCGGATTCTTTGCGGGCGGCTGGAAGGGCTTCTTAACCGCGCTGTGTATTGTGGTGGCGTCATATCAGGGCGTGGAGCTGATCGGCATTACCGCCGGTGAAGCGAAAAACCCGCAGGTCACACTGCGTAGCGCCGTCAGCAAGGTGCTGTGGCGTATTTTGATTTTCTACGTGGGCGCGATTTTCGTTATCGTCACGCTGTTCCCGTGGGATCAAATTGGCAGCAACGGCAGCCCCTTCGTCCTGACCTTCGCCAAAATCGGCATTACCGCCGCAGCGGGCATTATCAATTTTGTGGTGCTAACGGCGGCGCTCTCGGGCTGCAACAGCGGCATGTATAGCTGCGGACGTATGCTATATGCCCTGGCCAGTAACCGCCAGCTGCCGTCGGCGGTAGGTAAAGTCTCGAAAAACGGCGTTCCGGTGGCTGGCGTGGCGATTTCTATCGTAATCCTGCTGATTGGCTCCTGCCTGAACTACATCATCCCTAATCCGCAGCGCGTGTTTGTTTACGTGTATAGCGCCAGCGTATTACCGGGCATGGTGCCGTGGTTTGTGATCCTGATTAGCCAGCTGCGCTTTCGCCAGGTGCATCGTCAGGCGCTGGTCAGCCATCCGTTCCGCTCGATGCTTTTCCCGTGGGCGAACTATTTGACGATGGCGTTCCTGATTTGCGTGCTTATCGGTATGGGATTCAACGAAGATACCCGCATGTCCCTGATTGTCGGGGCGCTATTCCTGGCGCTGGTATCCGCCGCATACACGCTATTTGGCTTCAATCGGCACAATTCACTGCCTAAAGTGGAGAGATAAGCGACAAAGTGCGCAAAGCATAACCAAACGCGCATTTTCTTAAAAAAAGCACTAGACAGCAGGGCGCGAAGTCCGTAGTATCCCCCTCCGCAACGGCGCTACGCGCCCGTAGCTCAGCTGGATAGAGCGCTGCCCTCCGGAGGCAGAGGTCTCAGGTTCGAATCCTGTCGGGCGCGCCATTTAAATGAGGCGCTTGAGCGGTGAAGTAGAACAAAGCGCGTAAAGATTTGCAGTGGTGGCTATAGCTCAGTTGGTAGAGCCCTGGATTGTGATTCCAGTTGTCGTGGGTTCGAGTCCCATTAGCCACCCCATTATTTAGTGGCGATGCGAAGGTGGCGGAATTGGTAGACGCGCTAGCTTCAGGTGTTAGTGTCTTAACGGACGTGAGGGTTCAAGTCCCTCTCTTCGCACCACAACTGAATTGAACTAAAAATTCAAAAAAGCAGTAATTCGGCGAGTAGCGCAGCTTGGTAGCGCAACTGGTTTGGGACCAGTGGGTCGGAGGTTCGAATCCTCTCTCGCCGACCAATTTAGAACCCCGCTTCGGCGGGGTTTTTTCTTTTGTGGCTTCCTCCACGCGTTTTTCCTCCCTTTTATTACCCGTTTCCCGGACTGTCGCAGAATAGCAACGATGCTTGCTGCGGTTGTCGCTAAAATGAGACATCTAATTTCCTGAATTTTAAATAAAAGATTATATGACCTCAGGGTTGTCTCTTGTTGACGACAGGTAAACCTCCTTTTGATCACATTCTTACTGCGGGTTTAGCCGATTCAAAGCGCTAACTCGCTGAATAGTCAGGCCTCTTTTAGGACCATTTTCCTGTGCGTACCTGGCACAGTTTGTGCAATAATATCCATGTAGATGCTCATTCCATCTCTTATGTTCGCCGCAGGCTTCATAAACCCAGGAATGATGCAGAGCCGTTTAACGGTGCTTATCGTCCACCGAGAGATGTCGCTAACGCCTCATCAAACACCATGGACATAACGTTGAGTGAAGCACCTCTTTGTTGTCACAGACCTCTTTAACACCTGCCAACTGGCAGGTGTTTTTTTATCTGCGTTTAAAAGCGATGCTGTAGAGAAATCGCCTTCCCGTTTGAGAAGGCGATAGAGGAGGGTTACTGCAGAGGATTGTTTTGCAACGTCAGCAACAGACCTTCGCGGCGCATCTGCGCGGCCTCTTCCGGCTGATGCAACCTGTCCAGCACATCGGCGAGCCAGGCGTAGTCAAAGGCGTCGGGGCGCTGTTTTAACGCCGCACGAAACGCGATGCTTGCTTCCTGCCACTCGCCATGCTTCATCAGCAACTGGCCCAGGGTACTCCACAATAACGGGCGATCGCCTTGCGTTTTAATCTGCTGGCGTAGCGCTTTTTCAAGCTGTTCCGGATTACCGGTTTTCAGGCGCGGCATCAGCATCACCAGGCGCTCATCATACTGGCGCTTCAGACCATCCAGAATGATGGTCTGAGCGGTATCGTGATCGTCGCATTCGATAAGATGCTCCGCCATCGCCACCTGAAGCGTAGGCTGCTGGCGCGTCTTGCGGCTTTGGTTTTGCCACCAGGCTTTCAGACCGTCGCTGCCCTGATCGGCGCGTGCCTGATCCATCAGGCCAATCCACGCCTGCTGCTGTAGCGCATCGCGATGGGCATCGTCCGCCACCTGCGCTTTCTGCATCGACGGCAGGATATCCAGCAGCGAGCTCCACGCACCGGTACGCACATAGGCTTGTTCCGCCAGGCGCAGCACTTCCGGATGACGAGGGGTCACTTCCAGCAGCTTATCAACGCCGTGACGCGCCGCGTGGTTTTCATTACGCGCCAGCTGCAACCGTACCCGGGTGATCTCCACCGGGATTTGATCGCCGTCGGCCAGTTCCGCCGCGCGCTCCAGATGCTGATTGGCGCGAATTTCGTCGCCGCGCTGCTGGGCCGCTTCCGCCGCCAGCAAATAGTTCACTACCGGCTGTTCGGCATGATCGGCGTTTTTCGACATCAGCTTTTCAACCTGCTGATAGTCGCCTTCCGCCAGTTTCAACAACGCCTGGCTGGTTTGCTTGCGGGCACGATTGCGTTTGCGGCCCAGGAACCAGCCGCGGGTGCGTGCGCCAGTGCGGAACAGACGACGCAGGATCCACTCGATCGCAAACAGCACTACCAGCGCCAGGATCAAGATGATCGCTAACCCGGTGACGCTGGTTTCGATGTTCCAGTTGTCGGTCTGGATCAATACGTAGCCCTGGTGACCGGCGATCATCGGCCCCAAGACGATCCCTGCCATCAGCAGCAGGAAAAGCAACAGTACTTTTACCATTACTGTTCTCCCTGTGCCGGTTCAGATGCCGCAGGCGCTTCGGCAGGTGCCGGTGCGGCCTCCGCTGGGGCGGCGGCGACAGGCTGCGCCAGCAGGTTACGTACCCGGGTCTGCATCAGTTTTTCCAGAATCGGCTGGCTTTGCAGCGTTTCCGGCACATCCATGGTGATGTTTTGCTGGCTTAACGCGTCCAGCGTCTCAAGGAAGCCTTTGGTGGTGGCGTCGTCGGTGTCGTAATAGGCGCGTACCCAGGTCGATACGTTATCCAGCGACTGTTTGTAAGTTTCATTCTGATGGCGCGGCACCGCCTGCGCAGCGACTAACAGCCGCGAACGGATGTTCTCGCGCAGGTAGATATCCTGATTGGGTGCCAGCAGCGGAACAGCGGTGTCGTCGCGGCGGCGGATAGTAATGAAGCTGTCCATAAAGTTATGCCAGCTCTTCACCAGGTTTTGACGCCATTCGGTCACGGTGCTGGAAAGCTCAGTGCCGTCGCTATCCATCGGCGCGGAATCATTGTCGTTATCCGCCAGGCGTAGATTATCAACCTGATTAGCCAGCTGATTCAGCTTCAGGATGATGCCGTCATAATCCACCTGCGATACGGCAGACAGGGTGGCGATATCATCGGTAATAGCCCGACGGGCGGTAATCAGGCTCGGATCGTTCATATCGGCAAGGCTGGCGTCGGCGCTTTTCAGCAGCGCGGCGGCGGTAGTGACATCCTGATCGCTCCACAGCTTGCGGCCAGCCAGTTTCACCAGAAAGTCCGACTGCGCCAGCAGCCAGGTCTTGGCGTCGGTCCCGGAGATAGTGGCGACTTTCTGCTGGACTTCATCCAACTGGCGGGTCAGGTTTTCCTGCTCGCGCTTCGCTGCATCCAGCGCGCCCGCCTGCTGTTTAATGGTGTTTTCCAGATCGGATTTCTGGGTTTGCTGCTGCTGTTGCAGCGCCGTCAGCTGGCCTTCCAGCGCTTCAAGCGTGGCCGCCTGGTTAGCGGACTGATGTTTGCCCCAGCTATACAGCCCCACACCAGCGGCCAGCGCAATAGCGATTGCCACCGCGCTTAGCGCCAGTGCGGTATTGATTTTGCGGTCTTTTTTCTCGGGTTGTTGAGGTGGGGAGGTGATTTCCACCGTATCCCTGTTTTCTTCAGGCACAGTTGAGGCGTTTTGTTGTTCCGTCATTATGGCTTCCCATTATGAGAGTTATTGCAACACGCGCAGCAGCGCATCGTTGTCAGCATTATCGGCGACGGTAATGTCCAGCCAGCCCAGTTCCCGGGCGAGGGTCGCCAAACGTTCGCTGACGACAATCAGTCGGCAGCGAAGTAACCAGTTTGTTTGATACCAGGGCGGGATCAGCGTAAACAGCCGCTTGAGCATTTCTCCGCTGGTTACCACCAGCGTATCCACGCCGCGCTGTTGCCAGCGGTGCGCTTCCTCCGTCCCATCATAGTATTTGTCATTGCGTTGATAACATTCACAAAACGTCACGCTGACGCCGCGTTTTGCCAGCGTTTCGCCAATCAGCTCGCGTCCGCCGTTGCCGCGTAACAGCACAGCGCGCTTGCCCGCAACGTTTTGTAATTCTGGTAATTGTAGCAACACTTCGCTGATTTCCCGGTCACGGGGATAATTAACCGTGAGGCCGCTGGCGGTATGCAGCGCAAGCGCCGTGGTTCGTCCAATGGCAAAAGCCTGAACCCGCGGCCAGGCGAGAGAGTGCTGACGCAGCGTGGCCGCCGCATGCGATACGGCGTGTTGGGAAAGGGCGAACAGGAGATCGTCAGGCGACAGGGACGCCAGCAGATCCGGCAGAGCCGACAGCTCGCGTCCGGGAGAAAACTCGATCAGCGGTAAACTCCAGGCGACCTTTCCCTGCGCGCGCAAGCGGCTTACCAGCTCTTCTCCCGCGGGAGAGGGACGGGTCACCAGGATATTCATGCCGGTGCGTCTCCGTTATAGACTTCCGCCAGAATGGCGCGCGCGCCGTTTTCCAGCAGTTCTTCCGCCAGCGAGACGCCCATTTTTTCCGCGTCCTGCGCCGGGCCACGGCGTTCGCCGCGGATCACCTGGGATCCATCCGGCGCGCCGACCAGCGCCCGCAGCCAGATTTCACCGTTATTAATCTCGGCATAGCTGCCGATCGGCACCTGACAGCCGCCTTCGAGACGGGTATTCATGGCGCGTTCGGCGCTGACGCGGATCGCGGTTTCATCATGGTTCAACGGTGCCAGCAAAGCGCGGGTGCGCTCATCATCCAGACGGCACTCAATACCGACCGCGCCCTGGCCCACGGCGGGGAGAGAAACATCGGCAGGCATCGCGTAACCGATGCGTGCTTCAAGATCCAGGCGCTTTAGCCCGGCAACGGCGAGAATGATGGCGTCGTAATCGCCGTTATCGAGCTTGCTCAGACGAGTGCCGACGTTGCCGCGCAGAGAGCGGATTTCTAAATCAGGACGGCGCGCGGCAATTTGGCACTGGCGGCGCAGGCTGGAGGTACCAACGACGCTGCCTGCTGGCATATCGTCGAGGCTGGCGAAACGGTTAGAGACAAACGCATCGCGCGGATCTTCGCGCTCGCAAATCGTTACCAGACCCAGACCTTCCGGGAACTCTACCGGCACGTCTTTCATAGAATGCACAGCGATATCCGCACGGCCTTCAAGCAGCGCCAGCTCCAACTCTTTGACGAACAATCCCTTGCCGCCCACTTTCGCCAGCGGGGTATCAAGGATGATGTCGCCTTTGGTCACCATCGGCACCAGTTCCACCGTTAATCCTGGATGAAAAGCCTCCAGACGGTTTTTGACATAATGTGCTTGCCAGAGTGCGAGCGGGCTTTGGCGGGTGGCAATTCTTAGTACATTGTCTAACATGCTTGTTACCGTTAATTCGTCCATTTACCATCCTAACATTGTAACCAGAACAGTGTCAGTTTTAACGGGTTTTAGCAGGAAAGAGGGATATGCGTCTTGTTCTAAGACTCCGAAGCGGGCTTTCAATGCTACAATGGATATGTAGCGCAACTTCCTTTACGGTCAACCCGCAAGGTGTTAAATTGATCACGTTTTAAGCCGAATGTCAGCCTGTATGGGTAAAACGATAAAGGCGACAAACGCGGCAGTTTTCCGAAATAGTGCAATCATCAGGCGATATGTCTTGTACCTCTATATTGAGACCCTAAAACAGAGACTGGATGCCATCAATCAATTGCGCGTGGATCGCGCACTTGCTGCCATGGGGCCTGCTTTCCAACAGGTCTACAGTCTGCTGCCGACATTGCTACACTATCACCACCCGCTGATGCCGGGTTACCTTGATGGTAACGTTCCCCGTGGCATCTGCCTTTACACGCCTGATGAAACCCAACGCCACTACCTGAACGAGCTTGAGCTGAAGCGCGGCCTGATCCCACGTGAAACGCCTCAGGGTGAATTGCCGATCACCGGTCTTTACACCATGGGCAGCACGTCGTCCGTCGGACAGAGCTGTTCATCCGATCTCGATATCTGGGTTTGCCACCAGTCCTGGCTCGATAACGATGAGCGCCAGCTGCTGCAACGTAAATGCAGCCTGCTGGAAAGCTGGGCCGCGTCGCTGGGCGTCGAGGTCAGCTTCTTCCTGATCGACGAAAACCGTTTCCGCCATAACGAAAGCGGCAGTCTGGGCGGCGAAGACTGCGGCTCGACTCAGCACATTCTGTTACTGGATGAGTTCTATCGCACCGCCGTACGTCTGGCCGGGAAACGCATCCTGTGGAATATGGTGCCGTGCGAAGAAGAAGAGCATTACGACGATTACGTGATGACGCTCTACGCCCAGGGCGTGCTGACGCCTAACGAATGGCTCGACCTCGGCGGCCTGAGTTCGTTATCGGCGGAAGAGTATTTTGGCGCCAGCCTGTGGCAGCTGTATAAAAGCATCGACTCCCCGTACAAAGCAGTATTGAAAACCCTGCTGCTTGAAGCGTACTCCTGGGAATACCCGAATCCGCGCCTGCTGGCGAAGGACATCAAACAGCGTCTGCACGACGGTGAAATCGTCTCGTTCGGTCTCGACTCTTATTGCATGATGCTGGAGCGTGTGACGGAATATCTGGAGCAGATTGAAGACACTGCCCGTCTGGACCTGGTGCGCCGCTGCTTCTATCTCAAAGTGTGCGAGAAACTCTCGCGCGAACGCGCCTGCGTGGGCTGGCGTCGTGAAGTTATCAGCCAGATGGTGAAAAGCTGGGGCTGGGACGACGCGCGTTTAACCATGCTGGATAACCGCGCCAACTGGAAAATTGACCAGGTGCGTGAAGCGCATAACGAACTGCTCGACGCTATGATGCAGAGCTACCGCAATCTGATCCGCTTTGCGCGCCGCAACAACCTGAGCGTTTCGGCAAGCCCGCAGGATATTGGCGTGCTGACCCGCAAACTGTATGCGGCTTTCGAAGCGCTGCCGGGTAAAGTCACCCTGGTGAACCCGCAAATTTCGCCGGATCTCTCCGAGCCGACGCTGACCTTTATTCATGTTCCGCAGGGCCGCGCCAACCGCAGCGGCTGGTATCTCTACAACCGCGCGCCGAACATGGAATCGATCATCAGCCATCAACCGCTGGAATATAACCGTTATCTTAATAAGCTGGTGGCCTGGGCCTGGTTTAACGGCCTGCTGACCTCGCGCACCCGCCTGTTTATTAAGGGCAACGGTATTTGTGACCTGGCAAAACTGCAGGAGATGGTGGCGGATGTTTCCAGCCATTTCCCACTGCGTTTGCCTGCGCCAACGCCGAAAGCGCTCTACAGCCCGTGCGAAATCCGCCATCTGGCGATTATCGTCAACCTCGAATACGACCCGACGGCCGCCTTCCGCAATCAGGTGGTGCATTTCGATTTCAGAAAGCTGGATGTGCTGAGCTTCGGCGAAGAGCAAAAATGCCTGATTGGCAGTATCGACCTGCTGTACCGCAACTCCTGGAACGAAGTGCGTACGCTGCATTTCAACGGCGAGCAGGCGATGATCGAGGCGCTGAAAACCATTCTCGGCAAAATGCACCAGGATGCCGCGCCGCCGGACAGCGTTGAAGTGTTCTGCTACAGCCAGCACCTGCGCGGCCTGATCCGCACCCGGGTGCAGCAGTTAGTGTCTGAATGCATTGAGTTTCGCTTATCCAGCACCCGTCTCGAACCGGGCCGCTTTAAAGCGTTGCGCGTAGCCGGGCAGACCTGGGGTCTGTTCTTTGAGCGCGTAAACGTGTCGGTGCAGAAACTGGAGAACGCCATCGAATTCTACGGTGCGATCTCCCATAATAAGCTGCACGGCCTGTCGGTACAGGTTGAAACCAATCAGGTGAAATTGCCTTCCGTGGTGGATGGTTACGCCAGCGAGGGGATTATTCAGTTCTTCTTTGAGAACACTAAAGACGACAGCGGCTTTAACATCTACATTCTCGACGAGAGCAACCGTGCCGAGGTTTACCACCACTGCGAAGGCAGTATTGAAGAGCTGGTGCGCGACGTCAGCCGCTTCTATTCGTCATCACACGACCGCTTCACCTACGGCTCCAGCTTTATTAACTTCAACCTGCCGCAGTTCTACCAGATTGTGAATATTGATGGCCGCAATCAGGTGATCCCGTACCGCAGCCAGGCGATAACTAACGTTGCGCCGCCCCGTCAGGACGACGCCACGCCGTTATTGCAGCAGTATCAGTCGTAATCAGCGAAAGTTGACGGCTTCGCCCGCCTGGTGAGTGCAGGCATTTTCCAGCAGCGTCCAGAATTTCTCGCCGGTACGATCGCACACCCACTCATCGTCACGTAAATCGAAATGGTAGCCGCCCTGTTTGGTCGCCAGCCACACCTGATGCAGCGGCTCCTGACGGTTGATGATGATTTTGCTGCCGTTTTCAAAGCTTAAGGTCAGCACGCCGCCGTTGATTTCACAGTCGATATCGGTTTCACCGTCATAATCGTCGATACGTTCTTCGATGGTCTGCCACAGGCCATCGGCAAGGCGATGAAATTCACTGTCGTTCATGTCTGCTTCCTGTTGTGAGTTATGGCGGAAGTATAAAAGCTCTGGATCTGAATAGAAACCTTACCGCCGTGGGCGTTTTACCGCGAACAGGAGATTGGCGGCGGCAAACTCTTGCTTTTGCGGCTTCTCCTGCGATGATAGAAAGCAAAGCATTAACTACAGGCATTCATAATGAAGAAAATTCTTTGCTCACTGGCCGTGGTGCTGGCGTTTGCAAGCCTTACGGGATGCGGCCTGAAAGGGCCTCTTTACTTTCCGCCTGCGGATAAAAAAGCCCCACCGCCGACGCGTCCGGTGCAGGATAATACCCAATCCACCAACCCTGACCGTAACGATCGCGGCCAGAACGATCAGCCTACTCAGGTGATTTACTGATCGCTAACGATTTGTCACCGCGCTTACGGAGTGAAAAATGCAGTTTTCCAAAATGCATGGCCTGGGTAATGACTTTATGGTCGTCGACGCGGTCACACAGAACGTCTTCTTTTCGCCAGAATTAATCCGCCGTCTGGCGGATCGCCATCTTGGGGTTGGCTTTGATCAGCTGCTGGTGGTAGAGCCGCCTTACGATCCCGATCTCGATTTTCATTACCGTATCTTTAATGCCGACGGCAGCGAGGTTTCCCAGTGCGGAAACGGCGCGCGCTGCTTCGCGCGTTTTGTGCGCCTGAAAGGGCTGACCAACAAACGCGATATCCGGGTCAGCACCGCCAACGGGCGCATGGTTCTGACGGTCAACGAAGATGATTTAGTGCGAGTGAACATGGGCGAGCCGAATTTTGAGCCGTCCCAGGTGCCGTTTCGCGCCAACAAGGCGGAAAAGACCTATATCATGCGCGCCGCCGAGCAAACCATAATGTGCGGCGTGGTTTCCATGGGGAACCCGCACTGCGTGTTGCAGGTCGACAGCGTTGATACCGCCGCCGTAGAAACGCTTGGCCCGGTTCTGGAAAATCATGAGCGTTTTCCTGAGCGGGCGAATATCGGCTTTATGCAGGTGGTGACGACAAATCACATCCGGCTGCGCGTTTTTGAACGCGGCGCGGGTGAAACCCAGGCCTGCGGCAGCGGTGCGTGTGCTGCGGTGGCGGTGGGGATCACCCAGGGGTTACTGGCCGAGCAGGTGCGGGTCGAGTTGCCCGGCGGCCTGCTGGATATCGCCTGGAAAGGGCCAGGGCATCCGCTGTATATGACGGGCCCAGCCGCTCATGTTTACGATGGATTTATACATTTATGAATAATATCGGGGAACCGCAAGCGCTCCTTGCCGAGATGGACGACAGCGCAGTCTGCGAATATCTGCTGCGCAACCCTGACTTCTTTATCCGTAACGCCGCGCTTGCCGAGCAAATGCGGGTGCCGCATCCGGTACGTGGAACGGTATCGCTGGTGGAATGGCATATGGCGCGCGCCAGAAACCATATCAACCAGCTTGAAGAAAATATGTCGCTGCTGATGGAGCAGGCCAGCGCCAACGAAGGGCTGTTTTACCGGCTGTTAAAACTACAGGGGCGGCTGGCGTCTGCGCCCAGTTTGCAGGAGATGCTCAATCGTCTGCACCGTTGGGCCAGAGAAATGGGGCTGGCAGGCGCGTCTGTACGCCTGTTCGCCGACAGCTGGCGCATCGGCGCGCCGTCGGACTTCACCCATCTGGCGCTGTCGCGCCAGGCGTTTGAGCCGCTGCGTATTCAGCGCCTGGGTCACGAAAATCACTATCTCGGCCCGTTGAACGGGCCGGAACTGCTGGTGGTGTTGCCGGAAGCTAAAGCGATTGGTTCGGTGGCAATGTCGTTAATGGGCGGTGATGAAGCCCTGGGCGTGGTGCTGTTCACCAGCCGTGATCCGCAACACTATCAACCTGGCCAGGGCACTCAACTGCTCCATGAGCTGTCTCTGATGTTGCCGGAACTGCTGGAGCGTTGGGTTGAACGCGTATGACGCCGTCACCGTTACAGGACCCTGCCGATCGTTTTCTGCGTTACCTGAAAGTTGAGCGGCAGCTTAGCCCGCTGACCATTTTGAACTATGGTCGCCAGCTGGCTGCGATTATCGCGCTGCTGGACGCCATGAAACTCACCCAGTGGCGGCAATGCGATGCCGCCATCGTTCGCAGCATTGTGGTGCGCAGCCGTCGCGACGGTTTACAGGCCACTAGCCTGGCGCTGCGCCTCTCGGCGTTACGCAGTTTCTTTAACTGGCTGGTGGGGCAGGGTGAACTGAATGCTAATCCGGCCAAAGGCATTTCCGCGCCGAAACCGCCGCGCCATCTGCCCAAAAATATTGAAGTCGATGACGTTAACCAACTGCTGGATATCGATCTTAACGATCCGCTTGCGGTACGCGATCGCGCCATGCTGGAAGTGATGTACGGCGCAGGCCTGCGTTTATCGGAGCTGGTGAACCTGGACTGCCGCCACCTGGATTTATCCACTGGCGAAGTCTGGGTGTTGGGTAAAGGCAGCAAAGAGCGACGCCTGCCGGTTGGCAAAAGCGCGCTGGCGTGGACGGAACACTGGCTTGATTTGCGCGGGCTGTTTGGCCCCGAAGATGACGCGCTTTTTCTGGCGAAAACCGGCAAGCGTATCTCGGCGCGCAACGTCCAGAAACGCTTCGCCGAGTGGGGTATCAAACAGGGGCTGAACAGCCATGTCCATCCCCATAAACTGCGCCACTCGTTTGCTACCCACATGCTGGAATCGAGCGGCGATCTGCGCGGCGTACAGGAGTTGTTAGGGCATGCTAACCTCTCCACTACGCAAATCTATACCCATCTTGATTTCCAGCATCTGGCTTCGGTTTATGATGCCGCGCACCCACGCGCCAAACGAGGGAAGACGTAATGCATTTTTATCGCCCGCTGGGCACGATTTCCGCGCTCACCTTTGATCTGGACGACACGCTGTATGACAACGTGCCGGTCATCACCCGCACTGAACAGAAAGCGTTTGAATTTGTGCGTAATTTCCATCCATCGCTGAACGCGCTGGAGGCCGATGAGTTTCACCGCGTTCGCCAGGCGCTGCGCCATGCCGAGCCGGATATTTATCATGACGTCACCGAATGGCGTCGCCGTGCGGTAGAGCGCGCCATGCTCGACGCGGGGTTAAGCGAACAAGAAGCGCGCAAGGGCGCGGATGCCGCGATGGAGAATTTCGCCTCCTGGCGCAGCCGTATCGACGTGCCGCAGGAAACGCACGACACCCTGAAAGCGCTGGCAAAAAAGTGGCCGCTGGTGGCGATCACCAACGGCAATGCCGATCCGCAGCTGTTTGGTTTAGGTGACTATTTCCAGTTTGTGCTGCGCGCTGGTCCGCATGGCCGCTCGAAACCGTTTAGCGACATGTACCACCTGGCGGCGGAAAAACTCAATATCAGCCCAGGCGTGATCCTGCACGTGGGCGATGACCTCACCACCGATGTGGCGGGCGCTATCCGCAGCGGGGTGCAGGCATGCTGGATTAATCTGCGCGATGCCAGCCTGATGCGCGCCACCGACAGCCGCTTATTACCCCACCTGGAAATTTCACGGTTGGCATCCTTGACGGCACTGTTATAATTTCATCCACTCTGTATAAATTCACAGGGGTGCGTGCGCCCCCTCTTTCCCGGCGGTACCAATGGACGTTTCTTACCTGCTTGATGGCCTCAATGATAAACAGCGCGACGCCGTCGCAGCGCCGCGCACCAATATGCTGGTGCTGGCGGGCGCGGGCAGCGGTAAGACGCGTGTGCTGGTTCACCGTATCGCCTGGCTGATGATGGTGGAAAACTCGTCGCCGTATTCGATCATGGCGGTGACCTTTACCAACAAAGCGGCGGCAGAAATGCGCCACCGTATCGGCCAGATTATGGGCTCCAGCCAGGGCGGCATGTGGGTGGGGACCTTCCACGGTCTGGCGCACCGTCTGCTGCGCGCGCACCATATGGATGCTGGCTTGCCGCAGGACTTCCAGATCCTCGACAGCGAAGACCAGCTGCGCCTGCTGAAGCGTCTGATCAAGGCGATGAACCTGGACGAGAAGCAGTGGCCACCGCGTCAGGCAATGTGGTTTATCAACGGCAAAAAAGACGAAGGGCTGCGTCCGCACCATATTCAGAGCTACGGCAACCCGGTTGAGCAGACCTGGCAGAAAGTGTATCAGGCCTATCAGGAAGCGTGCGATCGCGCGGGGCTGGTGGACTTCGCCGAGCTGCTGCTACGCGCCCACGAACTGTGGCTCAACAAGCCGCATATCCTCAATCACTACCGCGAACGCTTCACCAATATTCTGGTGGACGAGTTCCAGGACACCAACAGTATTCAGTACGCCTGGATCCGCATTCTGGCGGGCGACACCGGTAAAGTGATGATCGTGGGTGATGATGACCAGTCGATCTACGGCTGGCGTGGAGCGCAGGTCGAGAATATCCAGCGCTTCCTGAACGATTTCCCCGGCGCGGAAACCATCCGTCTTGAGCAAAACTATCGCTCCACTAACAATATCCTTAACGCTGCCAACGCCTTGATTTCCAACAATGCCGGGCGTCTCGGCAAGAATCTCTGGACCGACGGCAGCGACGGCGAGCCCATTTCTCTGTACTGCGCGTTTAACGAGCTGGATGAAGCGCGTTTTGTGGTGAATCGCATTAAAACCTGGCAAGAAAGCGGCGGTGCGCTGGAAAAATGCGCCATCCTCTATCGCAGTAACGCCCAGTCGCGCGTGCTGGAAGAGGCGCTGTTGCAGGCCAGCATGCCGTACCGTATTTACGGCGGGATGCGATTCTTCGAACGCCAGGAAATTAAAGACGCGCTCTCTTATTTACGGCTGATCGCTAACCGCAACGATGACGCGGCGTTTGAACGCGTGGTGAATACCCCGACGCGCGGCATCGGCGATCGCACCCTGGACGTGGTGCGCCAGACCTCGCGCGAGCATCAGCTTACGCTGTGGCAGGCCAGCCGCCAGCTGTTGCAGGAAAAAGCGTTGGCCGGTCGTGCCGCCAGCGCCTTGCAGCGCTTCCATGAACTGATCGACGCGCTGGCGCATGAAACTGCCGACATGCCGCTCCACGTGCAAACCGACCGGGTGATCAAAGACTCCGGCCTGTGGATGATGTACGAGCAGGAGAAGGGCGAGAAAGGCCAGACCCGTATCGAAAACCTAGAGGAACTGGTGACGGCGACGCGCCAGTTCAGCTACAACGAAGAAGACGAAGATCTTATGCCGCTGCAGGCGTTTTTGTCCCATGCGGCGCTGGAAGCGGGCGAAGGGCAGGCGGATACCTGGCAGGATGCGGTACAGCTGATGACCCTGCACTCCGCCAAAGGGCTGGAGTTCCCGCAGGTGTTTATCGTCGGCATGGAAGAGGGGATGTTCCCGAGCCAGATGTCGCTGGATGAAGGCGGGCGTCTGGAAGAAGAACGCCGTCTCGCTTACGTCGGCGTGACCCGCGCGATGCAGAAACTGACCATTACCTACGCCGAGTCGCGTCGTCTGTACGGTAAAGAGACCTATCACCGCCCGTCGCGGTTTATCGGCGAGCTACCGGAAGCCTGTATTGAAGAGGTGCGTTTGCGCGCCAGCATCAGCCGTCCGGTGAGCCATCAGCGTATGGGTACGCCGATTGCGGAAAATGATTCCGGGTTCAAGCTGGGCCAGCGGGTGCGCCATGCCAAATTCGGCGAAGGCACCATCGTCAACCTTGAAGGCAGCGGCGAGCACAGCCGCTTGCAGATTGCGTTTCAGGGGCAGGGCATCAAGTGGCTGGTAGCCGCGTATGCGAAGCTGGAAACCGTGTAACTTATAGATAAATCGCCCGATTTTTGATTCTTTACTAACCTTAAAGCATAACGGGCGTTTATTATCCGTGGGCGCGCCGTTGCGTGTTGACGCTTAATTTTTGCTGGCGTAACATGCGCCCACGATTATGCTAAGAGGACATTCGCCTTGGACACACCCAGTAGATGCTGGCTCACCGTCCTGTTCAACAGGAACAACTCCTAAGGCTATCCTCTTATGCTGATAGCCTTAGCGGTTGTCAGCGACTGCATTTTTTCCCGTCGCGCTGAGTCAGGCTGTTTAATGGTCTGAAACCCCTTTTGTTTCTGTGTGCCAACCGAACTGTCCAGGATTTTTTGTATTGGGAGTCCCGGTCATGCTGAGCGCATTTCAACTGGAAAACAATCGTCTGTCTCGTCTGGAACTCGACGAGGCGCAAACCTTAACAAACTCAGTGTGGGTGGATTTGGTCGAACCGGATGACGACGAGCGTCTCCGGGTGCAATCTGAGCTGGGGCAAAGCCTGGCGACACGTCCTGAACTGGAAGACATCGAAGCATCCGCGCGTTTTTTCGAAGACGAAGACGGCCTGCATATTCACTCCTTTTTCTTCTTTGAAGATGCCGAAGATCACGCCGGTAACTCCACCGTGGCGTTCACCATCCGCGATGGACGTTTGTTTACTCTGCGTGAGCGCGAACTGCCCGCGTTCCGGCTTTACCGTATGCGCGCCCGCGCGCAGTCCATGACCGACGGTAACGCTTACGAGCTGCTGCTCGACCTGTTCGAAACCAAAATTGAACAGTTGGCGGATGAGATCGAGAACATCTACAGCGACCTGGAAAAGCTCAGCCGCGTGATTATGGAAGGGCATCAGGGCGATGAATATGATGAAGCGCTGTCAACGCTGGCAGAACTCGAAGACGTGGGCTGGAAAGTGCGCCTGTGCCTGATGGATACCCAGCGCGCGCTGAATTTTCTGGTGCGTAAAACCCGCCTGCCGGGCGGACAGCTTGAACAGGCGCGCGAGATCCTGCGCGATATCGAATCCCTGCTGCCGCATAACGAATCGCTGTTTCAGAAGGTGAACTTTTTGATGCAGGCGGCGATGGGTTTCATCAATATTGAGCAGAACCGGATCATCAAAATCTTCTCGGTGGTATCCGTGGTGTTCCTGCCGCCGACGCTGGTGGCTTCAAGCTACGGGATGAACTTTGAATTTATGCCGGAACTGCACTGGAGCTTCGGTTACCCTGCAGCCATCATCGCCATGATGCTCGCAGGTCTTGCGCCGTATCTTTATTTTAAACGCCGCAACTGGTTGTAATTTTTGTGCCGGGTTAAGGTTTGTTTAATCCGGCTTACTCTTTCATAAGCGCGCTGCGCAGTAACGGCGAGTGCTTTTCCAGAGTTTTACTCAGGAAGGTACTCATGGTAAATCCTTTCTAATTTATTTTCGGGCGTTAATTCGTATTCATTTTCCCAAGGATAAACAGAAAATCGGGCATTACGATAAGGATATTCGTCAACAATTAACAAAGGGTATTTTACAATGCAATTATTATCATTTTTGATTGTAGGGAAGCATAAAAGATCTTCATGGGGACTGTTATTATAGTTAGTAAATCCGTTTCCGATGTCCCAAATATAATAATTATGCTGCTCTCCATCCAACAATGGGTATTTATTCTTGATTTGTTTTTGATGTGCCAGATACCAGTCAATTTTATCTCTGTCGGTCCATGGCATATGGTCAACCACTAGATCCACCGACCAACCAGCATCCGAATAAATATATAAAATATCAACGGGGCGCAACGTCCATAGATTATAAAGCCCACTGGCTATAAATAAAAATGCTGCCGTTTTTAATGTTTTATTTTTCATAAATAGTTATCAATTCGTTCAACTGAATTAAAGTTGGTAAGAAAAGGTTTAAATGCAAAATCTCTGTGATGTTGTAAGAAAAACCATATCCGGAAAAAACGAAATTCTCTGTAAAGTTCATTTTTAATATCGCTAACATCCAGACCAAAATGATCCTGAGCTTCGAAATGTACCGTTGCGCTCCACCCCAAAGAATATTTTTGCAGGTTTAAAAGTATTATTTTTTGGGCTGAAATATCATGCACGCTGATACCAAGACCATTAGCCCTATCTTGGGGGTTATTGAACTTATATAGCCTTGAACGAAGCAGCATTATTTCTATTTGATGTAACAATGCAGGAATGTACATCTTTGTATGTGTTTTGGCAAACTCGCGCTGAATGCAATCTTTGATGATTAGTAGGGGACTTCTAAGACTTAATTTACTCATCCTCATATGAAAAGCCGAATTCAGTTTCTGACTATAAAATGCGCTGCCGTTTCCATATCTGAAATGGTCAATGAGTTCACCAATCAACGACTTATACTCCCCCCAAAAAGAAAATTCATGTGAAAGCTCTATCATTTCATTGAATAAAATATCAACGCATTCGTCATGAGATATTTTTCTGCCGGGTGTAGAAACACCAAACATGCCATCTACATAGCTTGGGTGGGGAAAGTCGTAACGAATAAAGCGCCAGGGATCAACCTTCGCAGAAATATCATTAAGGCCGAGTGCGAGAAGATCATGTTCTCCCATATCCCCATAACGCATGTCATCGGCAGAATTGTCATCGAAGCGGGAAACCGTTTCGAAGAGGGTACAGGGAAGATTCATTGATAAGTATAAACTGTTATGCATTTCTATTTACCTTATGAATAACAAGCATTTATTTTGATAAATTCAAAAACACTAAGGTAAATGGATAGCAGAAAAAGCGCCATGACTCACAATTTCTATTATGTTCTAAGCAATGTTTATTAACGGCCGGAATAAAAGGGAGCACGGAATATGTCGATCTTATTCGACACAGTTTGAAGAGATTTAATGCGAAAGCGGAGAACTGTTGCCAGACAGCTCTCCAGTCAGGAAATAAAAATAACGAGTGATTAACGCGGAATGCGACGAAGGGTATACACCGCATCCATCACAATAATCGCCAGTGCGACCCAGATAAACGCGAAGGTGACCATTTTATCTTTGCCCGGGATTTCATCGTAAAATACCACCGCCAATACAAACATCAGCGTTGGCCCGATGTACTGGAAGAAACCCAGCGTGGAGAGGCGTAAACGTGTGGCGGCGGTAAAGCACAGCAGCAGCCCATAAAGAATCTCTCTTTCAGAAGGTGAACTTTTTGATGCAGGCAGCGATGGGTTTTATCAATATTGAGCAGAACCGGATCATCAAAATCTTCTCGGTGGTATCCGTGGTGTTCCTGCCGCCGACGCTGGTGGCCTCAAGCTACGGGATGAACTTTGAATTTATGCCGGAACTGCACTGGAGCTTCGGCTACCCTGCGGCCATCATCGCCATGATGCTCGCAGGTCTTGCGCCGTATCTTTATTTTAAACGCAGAAATTGGCTGTAACAGTAAGACCAGCAGGTGGTTCAGCAGTTCTGAACCACCTGTATAGTTTACAAGCTCCAGGTCTGGAAACCCTTTACCTCTTTTTCATAAAACCATTTGTTAGTTCGCTGTGCAACGTATATGGAAACAACAAAGCCAAGGAAATTATAACCAACAATTGCGGCAATGATTTGCACGGCAAAAGCAAGAAAAAAAACTAAGATAGCCTTTTTCCATAAACCTAAAATAAACAAGTAAATAAAAGAAAAGAAAAAGGCGTAGAAGTTCATTCCGATCGTAGCCTTTTGTCTGAATGTTAATTCTTTAATGGCTTTTTTATATTCTGGTTTAACACTCCAGAACCCAGGAAAACCATACCGCTCATAAAAAGAGAATCGATATTTCCATTTTTCACTCAGAGACCCATCTTCTATATAATTACTGCTCATACAAACTCCATTTGATCATTCATCAGGTTGCTCAGTAGGGGCTATTACTAATACTAAAAAGTTACTAAAGTAATAACCAAGTAAAGTTTTTGTACCATATCCCTGGCAATCTAGCCCTTCAATAACCATTAATACAACAGCGGAGAGGTAAACCAGGAGGGTGATGACGACATAACTTTTTATATATCGAAATCCACTGTCTCTGAGTCGTTGGCAACTCACATTGATAATTAGATAATGCAACAGAAAGGTCATGAATATGACCCAGAATCCATTGTCAAACCTTGCTGAATAAAATATAAAAAGTCCGATAACAGAATTGATAAGGAGAAATAAGAAAAAGTATCGTCTCCTGGAGACTATTTTCGTAGATGAAGGGATAAATATAGACACAGTTTATCATTCCATGATTCTGGTTTAATTCCACAAAGCAAAGCATGGCGAAGCACCATGCTTTTTTCAAGTCATGGCGCTTATTTTAAGAAAAAATCAGGATGGTTATTTTTTAATTCTGCGCTGCGTATACACCGCATCCATCACAAAAATCGCCAGTGCGACCCAGATAAACGCGAAGGTGACCATTTTATCTTTGCCCGGGATTTCATCGTAAAACACCACCGCCAGCATAAACATCAGCGTCGGCCCGATGTACTGGAAGAAACCCAGCGTGGAGAGGCGCAAACGTGTGGCGGCAGCGGTAAAGCACAGCAGCGGAATCGTTGTGACAATGCCTGCCGCCATCAGCTCGAGATTCAGCGTCAGCGAGTTCGCGCCCATATGGCTGGTTGGGCTGTCGGCAATGCCAAACAGGTAAATCGCGGCGACAGGCAGCAGCCACAGCGTTTCGACCAGCATGCCGGTTTGCGCGTCCACCATAATTTTCTTACGCAGCAGCCCGTAAAGCGCGAAGCTGAACGCCAGCGCCAGCGCGATGATCGGCAGGGAACCAAAGGTCCAGAGCTGCACCAGCACGCCGCAGGCGGCCAGGCCGACGGCAATCCACTGCATACGGCGAAAACGTTCGCCGAGGAAAATCATCCCCAGCAGGATATTCACCAGCGGGTTGATAAAGTAACCCAGGCTGGCTTCCAGCAGATGATGATTATTCACCGCCCAAATAAATAGCAGCCAGTTACCGCCGATCAGCACGGCGCTTAACGCCAGTGCGAGCACTTTCTTCGGCGTCTCAAACAGGCGCTTCAGGCCGCTCCACTGGCGGCTAACAGAAATCAGCGCCACCATAAAGAAGAATGACCAGATGACGCGGTGAGTCAGGATTTCATCGGCGGGAACGAAGTCGATCAGCTTGAAATACGCCGGGGCTATCCCCCAAATAAAATAAGCGGCAAGGGCGAAAAGAACCCCTTGCCGCGTCTGTTTTGCATCCATTAGTCACGCCCGTTATCAAAAAGTGAATGCATTTTAACAGCTAATACTATTTAACCAACCATATAGGTTGCTGTTGCGCTGGCGATATACACTTGCTCTTCGTTATGCAATTCCACTCGCGCTACGGCGACTTTATTACCGGCGCGCAGCAGGCTGCTGGTGGCGGTAAAGCGGGTGCCTCGGCCTGGGCGTAAATAATCGACGCGTAAATCAATAGTTCCCATGCGCGATAAACGCTGGCGCAGCTCTTCT
Source organism: Atlantibacter subterraneus (assembly GCF_007570865.1). Classification (GTDB taxonomy): domain Bacteria; phylum Pseudomonadota; class Gammaproteobacteria; order Enterobacterales; family Enterobacteriaceae; genus Atlantibacter; species Atlantibacter subterraneus. The sequence continues at coordinate 54,510 of NZ_VLPS01000012.1, forward strand.
TCGGTAATGGTTTCATGTCGGGCCAGAGTGCTGCCTACACACACCAGACCGGCCGCGACATCCAGCGCAGACGCGATAACGCCGCCGTGCAGAATGCTTTGCGCCCAGTTTCCGACCATCATCGGCTGGTTATTAAAGCAAAGCTCCGCATAGTCTTTTTCATAGCGCATCAGCTCCAGGCCCAGCGTGCGGTTGAACGGCATGTGATAAACAAAAATCTCGCCGACCAGTTGGAGCGCGGCTTCGTTAGTCAAAATCGTAGGGGACATCGGTTCCTTCCTCATCAGGACCTGTTGTTAAATTGTTGTTGATTTTATGCTTATTTTTTGTTGTTTTCCAGATTCAGAAACCAGGACTAAGCAGTCGATAAATAAAAAGGTAGAATGTAATCCGGATAATAATTCAGCGGTTTTTTGATTTGTTCAGGAGAACAGGCCACATGGGCAAATTTCTGGGTTGGGTTGGGGGCGTATTTTTATTGCCGGGGGCGGCGTTGGCGCAGGAAGCCGTTGTTCAGGAAGTGCACGATACGCCCGCGGTTCGCGGCAGCATTATCGCGAATATGCTTCAGGAGCACGATAATCCGTTTACGCTTTACCCCTATGAGTCAAATTACCTGATCTACACGGTCACGGACGATCTGAATAAAGAAGCCATCGAAACCTATAATTGGTCCGATAATGCTCGCAAAGATGAAGTAAAGTTTCAGTTAAGTCTGGCGTTTCCACTATGGCGCGGTATCCTCGGCCCTAACTCGGTGTTGGGCGGCTCCTATACCCAGCGCTCATGGTGGCAGCTTTCCAACAGCGGCGAGTCTTCACCGTTCCGTGAAACCAACTATGAGCCGCAGGCATTTTTAGGCTTCGCCACCGATTATCATTTTGCCGGCTGGACGCTGCGCGACGTTGAGTTTGGTTACAATCACCAGTCCAACGGTCGTTCAGACCCGACTTCACGTAGCTGGAACCGAATCTATACTCGCCTGATGGCGCAAAACAACAACTGGCTGGTGGAAGTGAAGCCCTGGTACGTGATGGGTAACACCGATGACAACCCGGATATCACCAAATATATGGGTTATTACCAGCTGAAAATTGGTTATCAGTTGGGCGATGCGATCCTGAGTGCGAAAGGACAGTACAACTGGAATACCGGCTACGGTGGCGCAGAACTTGGCTTCAGTTATCCGGTAACGAGGCACGTTCGCCTTTATACTCAGCTGTACAGCGGTTATGGCGAGTCGCTTATCGACTACAACTTTAACCAGACCCGCTTCGGCGTGGGCGTAATGCTTAACGATCTGTTCTAAGGGCATTGCAGTTTCCCCCGCAGGCGCTGAAAATAGCGCCTGTTTTATTTTAAGTGATGGAGTGAGCGTGGCGCAGGCAGAAGTAATGAATCAGGAGTCGCTGGCGAAACAGGTTTTGCAGGAAACCTTTGGCTACCAGCAGTTCCGCCCTGGCCAGGAAACCATCATAAATACCGTGCTGGACGGGCGCGATTGCCTGGTGGTGATGCCGACCGGCGGCGGTAAATCGCTGTGCTACCAGATCCCGGCGCTGGTGAAAAATGGCCTGACGGTGGTGGTTTCACCGCTGATTTCGTTGATGAAAGATCAGGTTGACCAACTGCTGGCTAACGGCGTGGCGGCGGCCTGTCTCAACTCCACGCAAACCCGCGAAGAGCAGCAGGCCGTGATGGCGGGCTGCCGCACCGGGCAAATCCGTTTGCTGTATATCGCGCCTGAACGCCTGATGCTCGACAATTTCCTCGATCAGCTTACCTTCTGGAATCCGGTGATGCTGGCGGTGGATGAGGCGCACTGTATTTCTCAGTGGGGGCACGATTTCCGCCGCGAGTATGCCTTATTAGGCCAGTTGCGCGATCGCTTCCCCAATGTGCCGTTTATGGCGCTGACTGCGACGGCGGATGAAGCTACGCGCCGCGATATCGTGCATCTGCTTGGCCTGCACGATCCCCTGATCCAAATCAGCAGCTTTGACCGGCCCAATATCCGCTACATGCTGATGGAGAAGTTCAAGCCGCTCGATCAGCTGATGCGCTATGTGCAGGACCAGCGCGGCAAATCGGGCATCATCTACTGCAACAGCCGGGTGAAGGTAGAAGATACCGCCGCGCGTCTGCAAAGCCGGGGCGTCAGCGCGGCGGCCTATCACGCCGGGCTGGAAAACAACGTCCGTGCCGAGGTGCAGGAAAAATTCCAGCGCGACGATTTACAAATCGTGGTGGCGACCGTGGCTTTCGGGATGGGCATCAACAAGCCAAACGTGCGTTTCGTGGTGCACTTCGACATTCCCCGCAATATCGAATCCTATTATCAGGAAACAGGCCGCGCCGGGCGTGACGGGCTGCCCGCCGAAGCGATGCTGTTCTACGATCCGGCGGATATGGCCTGGCTGCGCCGCTGCCTTGAAGAAAAACCCGCAGGACAGCTTCAGGATATCGAGCGTCATAAACTCAACGCCATGGGCGCGTTTGCCGAGGCGCAAACCTGTCGGCGTCTGGTACTGCTGAATTATTTTGGCGAAGGGCGTCAGGAGCCGTGCGGCAACTGCGATATCTGCCTCGATCCGCCGAAGCAGTACGATGGTTTGCTGGATGCGCGTAAGGCGCTTTCGACGATTGGACGAGTTAACCAGCGTTTCGGGATGGGCTATGTAGTTGAAGTGCTGCGCGGGGCCAATAACCAGCGTATTCGCGAGATGGGTCATGACAAATTGCCTGTTTATGGCATCGGCAAAGATCAGAGCCATGAGCACTGGGTGAGCATTATTCGCCAGCTTATTCACATGGGGTTTGCTACCCAAAACATCGCTCAGCATTCAGCGTTACAGCTTACTGAAGCGGCGCGTCCTGTGCTGCGCGGGGAGATTGAACTGAAGCTGGCCGTACCGCGCGTCATCGCCCTGAAACCGCGCGTGGCACAGAAATCCTACGGCGGCAATTACGATCGTAAGCTGTTCGCTAAGCTGCGTAAGCTGCGCAAAGCCATTGCCGATGAAGAAAACATTCCGCCATACGTGGTGTTTAACGACGCCACGCTGATTGAAATGGCCGAGCAAATGCCGCTCAGCCCCAGCGAGATGCTCAGCGTCAACGGCGTGGGGATGCGTAAACTGGAGCGCTTCGGAAAAGAGTTTATGGCGCTGATTCGCAGCCATGCGGATGGCGACGACGAAGAGTAGTCAAGGCCAGACAAACATGTCAGGATAGTTTCTCTCTTTATTGTTTGTCTGCGAGTCAATCATGTTAACGCTTTTCTTTACGGTGGCACTGGTTCATCTGGTGGCGCTCATGAGTCCCGGCCCTGATTTTTTCTTTGTCTCCCAAACGGCGGTAAGCCGCTCGCGAAAAGAAGCCATGCTTGGCGTGCTGGGCATTACCGCAGGAGTCATGGTCTGGTCTGGCGTGGCGCTGCTGGGTTTGCACATCATTCTCGAAAAAATGGCCTGGCTGCATAACATCATTATGGTGGGTGGCGGGCTGTATCTGTGCTGGATGGGCTATCAGATGCTACGCGGCGCGCTGAAGAAAGGTGACGCTCCTGCCCACGAACCCAAAGTCGAACTGGCGCGCAGCGGGCGCAGCTTTCTGAAAGGTCTGCTGACGAACCTGGCAAACCCGAAAGCGATTATCTATTTCGGCAGCGTGTTCTCGCTGTTTGTTGGCGATAACGTTGGTAGCGGCGAACGCTGGGGCATTTTCCTGCTGATCGCCCTGGAAACCTTTGCCTGGTTTACCCTGGTCGCCAGTCTGTTTGCCTTACCCGCAATGCGTCGCGGTTATCAGCGAATGGCGAAGTGGATCGACGGCGTAGCCGGCGCGCTGTTCGCCGGCTTCGGTCTGCATTTGATTATTTCGCGTTAATTAACTCGGGCGCGCGCTGGCCAGTAGCGCGCCCACCAGCATAAACAGCGATCCAAACACCCGGTTTAGCGCCTTCATCTGCCTTGGCCCCTTAATCCACAGCGCGATGCGGGTGGCGAGGGTGGCATAACCAATCATCACAATCACATCCACAACAATGGTGGTTACGCCGAGGATGGCGTACTGCACGGTCTGCGGCTGGTGCGGCACGATAAATTGCGGAAACAGCGCAGCAAGAAACACGATGCTTTTTGGGTTGGTTAAATTCACAAACACTGCGCGCTGGAACAGTTTGCGGCGTGGCTGGCTTTGCGCCAGAGTGTGTAAATCAATCGCGCCAGCGGCCCGCCACTGCTGAATACCCAGCCAGATCAGATAGGCCGCGCCCGCCCACTTTAATATCTCAAAAGCCATCAGGGAGCGGGAAAACAGCGCGCCGAGACCCACACCCACCAGTACAATATGGATCGCCAGACCGAGCTGTAGGCCGGTGATGGACGCAACCGCGCCGCGGTAGCCGTGGCTCATCGCCGTGCTCATGGTGTTGATGGCCCCGGAACCGGGGGAAAGGCTGAGGATGATTGTGGTGAGCAGATAGGTACACCACCATTCGAACGACATGGGAAACTCCCTGAATAAGCGCTTTTATGTCACAATACGCTATACCTTCTATCTTTCAAGTAGCCGACTCGCTGGCAGCGCAAACAAAGCAAGAGGCCGCATTTTTTCATAGGTATTAACTCCGTTAAGTCAGGGCAGGGCATCCCATGATTGAGCACAAAAATGGATGGTATTCCCGGGAAAAAGCGTTTGCCGCTTTTACCATGGGCCCGCTCACGGCTTTCTGGCAGCAGCGCGAAGAAGATGAATTTACCGGGGTGGATGGTGTGGCGGTGCGCTTTGTGCGGTTTCGCGCGGCCAGCCACGATCGGGTGGTGGTGATTTGCCCTGGCCGTATCGAAAGCTACGTGAAATACGCCGAGCTGGCGTGGGATCTGTTCCATTGCGGCTATGATGTATTAATCATCGATCACCGCGGTCAGGGGCGCTCCGGGCGTATGTTGTCCGATACCCATCGCGGGCACGTGGTGCGCTTTAGCGACTATGTGGACGATCTGGAACTGTTCTGGGAACAGGAAATCAGGGACGGTCCGTGGCGCAAGCGCTATGTGTTAGCTCACTCGATGGGCGGCGCGATATCCGCGCTGTTTTTAGAGCGCCGGCCGGACGCGTTTGACGCCATCGCCTTCTGCGCGCCGATGTTTGGTATTGTGCTGCGTCTTCCCGACTGGATGGTGCGCCAAATCCTCGACTGGGCGGAAGGTCACCAGCGTATCCGGGAAGGGTATGCTATTGGCACTGGCCGCTGGCGCGCGTTGCCGTTTGCGATTAACGTGTTGACCCACAGCCGGCAGCGCTATCGCCGCAATCTGCGTTTCTACGCCGATGAACCGACGTTACGCGTAGGCGGGCCGACATACCATTGGGTAAGGGAAGGTATCCTTGCCGGAGAGCAGGTTTTAGCAGGGGCCACTGCGATGACCACGCCGACATTGCTTCTCCAGGCAGAAGAAGAACGTGTGGTGGATAACCGCATGCACGATCGCTTCTGTGACATTCGGGCCGCGGCGGGCCATCCCTGTTGGGGGGGTAAACCTTTCGTCATTAACGGCGCGTACCATGAGATCCTGTTTGAAAAGGACGCTATGCGCGCCGAGGCGCTGAATGCCATCGTCGACTTTTTCGATGCGCATGATTAATTACTGGCGGTCAGGCCGCCTGTTACCAACCAGAGGTTATTATTTTTATGTATCAGGTCGTTGCGTCTGATTTAGACGGTACACTCTTATCCCCTGACCACACCCTGTCGCCTTTCGCGAAAGAGACGCTGAAACTGCTGACGGCTCGCGGCATTAACTTTGTGTTTGCGACCGGGCGTCACCATGTCGACGTGGCCCAAATCCGCGATAACCTTGAAATCAAGGCCTACATGATCACCTCCAACGGCGCGCGGGTGCATGATACCGATGGCAATCTGGTGTTCAGCCACAACCTGGATCGCGATATCGCCGCCGATCTGTTTGGCGTGGTGCACACCAACCCGGATATCGTAACCAACGTGTATCGTAACGATGACTGGTTTATGAACCGCCACCGTCCGGACGAGATGAAGTACTTCCGCGAGGCCGTGTTTAAATACACCCTGTTTGAACCCGGCGTGCTGGAGCCGGAAGGCATCAGCAAAGTGTTCTTCACCTGCGATGACCACAAAAAACTGCTGCCGCTGGAGCAGGCGATTAATGCGCGCTGGGGCGATCGGGTTAACGTCAGCTTCTCAACGTTAACCTGCCTGGAAGTGATGGCGGGCGGCGTATCCAAAGGCCATGCGCTGGAGGCGGTATCTAAAGCCATGGGCTACTCCCTGAAAGAGTGCATCGCCTTTGGTGACGGGATGAACGATGCCGAAATGCTGTCGATGGCAGGTAAAGGCTGCATTATGGCTAACGCGCACCAGCGCCTGAAAGATCTGCTGCCGACGCTGGAAGTGATTGGCACCAATGGTGAAAATGCGGTCCCGCACTATCTGCGTCGGTTATTCCTTAACGAAGCGTAAGCAGTACGGATGACGAGTGGTTTCTATTTGACCACTCGTCAACTAAATACCCAAGCTCACGTCATTCACTCTCGCTACAATGCGGTTTTATGCTGGAAACGGGTATTCCCGGGGAAAACATTGTGCCGCTACTCATTATCACCACTATTCTGTGGGCCTTTTCCTTTAGCCTGATTGGCGAATACCTTGCCGGGCATGTCGACAGCTATTTTTCCGTGCTGATGCGCGTTGGATTGGCGGCGCTGGTGTTTTTGCCGTTCCTGCGTTTTAAGGGTCTGAAACCCAAAGTTATCGCGCTGTATATGCTGGTGGGCGCGCTCCAGCTGGGCGTGATGTACCTGTTCAGCTTCCGCGCTTATCTTTATCTGACGGTTTCCGAGTTTTTGCTGTTTACCGTCCTGACGCCGCTGTATATCACGCTGATTTACGACCTGCTCAGCCGCCGCCCGCTGCGCTGGGGCTATGCGTTCAGCGCACTACTGGCAGTGATTGGCGCGGCGATTATTCGTTACGATCAGCTCAGCGAGCACTTCTGGTTTGGGCTGTTGCTGGTGCAGCTGGCGAATATCAGCTTCGCGATCGGCATGGTCGGCTACAAGCGGCTGATGGAGGTATATCCGATACCACAGCACAACGCCTTCTCGTGGTTTTATCTTGGGGCGTTTGTGGTGGCGGGCGTGGCCTGGCTGATGTTAGGCAATCCGAACAAACTGCCTGTCACTACGCTGCAATGGAGCGTACTGGTCTGGCTGGGCGTTGTGGCGTCCGGGTTGGGCTACTTTATGTGGAACTATGGGGCAACGCAGGTAGATGCCGGCACGTTGGGCATCATGAACAACGTCCACGTCCCGGCGGGGCTGCTGGTTAACCTCGCCATCTGGCAAGAGCAGCCCCACTGGCCGAGTTTTATTATCGGTGGGTCGGTGATAATGGCTTCGCTGTGGGTGCATCGACGCTGGGTCGCGCCGCGCTCTTCACAAACGGCAGATGATCGCAGGCGTGGTTCCGCGCAGAGCGAATAAACGCATCGATAACCGGCTGGCGCTGCTCGCCATCGCGCACCGCCGCGTACAGTCGGCTCCACAAACCCTCGCCCAGGGTTTTGGTCACCACCAGACCCTGGCGTTCAAAACTCTCCACGACCCAGTGCGGCAATGCGGCGATACCCATTCGCGCTGACACCATCTGAATCAATAGCAGTGTGTTATCGACGCTTTTCAGCGTCGGGCTAATGCCTGCCGGCTCCAGAAAATGACGCCATACGTCCAGGCGCTGGCGCTGCACCGGGTAAATCAGCAGCGTTTCCCCGGAAAAATCTTCCGGCGTGATGCGGGGTTTGCTCGCCAGCGGATGATCGGTCGCCAGCACCAGACGCACTTCAAAATCAAACATCGGCGAATAGTGCAGCCCGCTGCGCGGCAGGATATCGGACGTCAGCACCACGTCCAGCTCGCTCTGCTGAAGCGCCGGTTGCGGGTCGAAGGTGACGCCTGATTTGAAATCCATCTCTACTTGCGGCCACTGCTTGCGGAAATTCTCCAGCGCCGGGGCCAGCCACTGAATACAGCTGTGGCATTCAATCGCAATTCGCAACTGGGACTGTTGCGGCTCATTGCACTCCTGCAGCGCCCGGCTGATTTGCGGCAGCACCTGAGTCGCCAGTTGTAGCAGGATCTCTCCCTGCGGGGTAAAGCGCAGCGGCTGGCTTTTACGAACGAATAGCTTAAACCCGAGACGCTGCTCCAGATCGCTGAACTGATGAGAGAGAGCAGACTGCGTCTGATGCAGTGTGGCGGCCGCCGCGGCGAGTGAACCGCAATTCTGCAGGGCCAGCAGGGTCTTAAGGTGTTTAATTTCGATCATGAAAGTCCTTCACTTTGCCATGAGGAATTTGCGCTTGAGGAATATACAGTAACCGCGAATTATAGCGGTGTAAACATCTGGACGTCTAAATGTGCCGGATTAAAAATTAAATTTAAAGAGGCAAAATCATGACAATCTACAATCACACCCTCGGTTTCCCTCGCGTTGGCCTGCGTCGCGAATTGAAAAAAGCGCAAGAAAGTTACTGGGCGGGTAACAGCACCCGTGAAGAATTACTGGCGGTGGGCCGCGAGCTGCGCGCCCGTCACTGGGAGCAGCAAAAAGCGGCAGGAGTGGATCTGCTGCCGGTGGGCGACTTCGCCTGGTACGATCACGTTCTCACCACCAGCCTGCTGCTGGGTAACGTGCCGGCACGCCACCAGAATAAAGACGGCTCCGTGGATATCGACACCCTGTTCCGCATTGGGCGTGGCCGCGCGCCTGCCGGTGAACCGGCTGCGGCAGCGGAAATGACCAAGTGGTTTAACACTAACTATCACTACATGGTGCCGGAGTTTGTTAAAGGCCAGCAGTTCAAACTGACCTGGACTCAACTGCTGGATGAAGTGGACGAAGCGCTGGCGCTGGGCCATCACATTAAGCCGGTACTGCTGGGGCCGATTACTTACCTGTGGTTGGGCAAAGTGAAGGGCGAGCAGTTTGATCGCCTGTCACTGCTTAATGACATCCTGCCGGTTTATCAGCAGGTGCTGGCAGAGCTGGCGAAGCGCGGCATCGAGTGGGTGCAGATTGACGAACCGGCGCTGGTGCTGGAACTCCCGCAGGCGTGGCTGGACGCCTACAAACCGGCTTACGACGCGCTCCAGGGCAACAGCAAACTGCTGCTGACCACCTACTTTGAAGGCGTCACGCCGAATCTGGATACCATCACCGCACTGCCGGTGCAGGGCCTGCATGTCGACCTGGTACACGGCAAAGACGACGTAGCAGAGCTGCATCAGCGTTTGCCGTCCGAGTGGCTGCTGTCTGCGGGGGTGATCAATGGTCGTAACGTCTGGCGCGCCGATCTGACGGAAAAATATGGGCAAATTAAGGATATCGTCGGCAAACGCGCCGTGTGGGTGGCATCCTCCTGCTCCCTGCTGCACAGCCCGATCGATCTCAGCGTGGAAACCCGTCTGGATGCGGAGGTAAAAAGCTGGTTCGCCTTCGCCCTGCAAAAATGTGAAGAGCTGGCGCTGCTGCGCGATGCGCTAAAATCTGGCGACACCACCAAAATCGCCGAGTGGAGCGCACCGATCCAGGCGCGTCGCAACTCTGCCCGCGTACACAACCCGGCGGTGGGCGAGCGTCTGGCGACGATTACCGCCCAGCACAGCCAGCGCGCCAGCGCTTATCCGGTACGTGCCGAAGCGCAGCGTGCGCGCTTCAACCTGCCAGCATGGCCGACCACCACTATCGGATCGTTCCCGCAAACCACCGAGATCCGCGGCCTGCGCCTGGACTTCAAAAAAGGCAACCTGGACGCCAGCAACTATCGCACCGGCATTGCCGAACACATCAAGCAGGCGATTGTTGAGCAGGAGCGCCTCGGCCTGGACGTGCTGGTTCACGGCGAAGCGGAACGTAACGACATGGTGGAATACTTCGGTGAACATCTGGACGGTTTTGTATTTACCCAAAACGGTTGGGTGCAGAGCTACGGTTCACGCTGCGTGAAGCCGCCGGTAGTGATTGGCGATATCAGCCGTCCTGAGCCGATCACCGTGGAGTGGGCGAAGTACGCGCAGTCCCTGACCGACAAGCCGGTCAAAGGCATGTTGACCGGCCCGGTAACCATTCTCTGCTGGTCGTTCCCGCGTGAAGACGTCAGCCGCGAAACCATCGCTAAGCAGATTGCGCTGGCGCTGCGTGATGAAGTGGCCGACCTGGAAGCCGCCGGGATTGGCATTATCCAGATTGACGAACCGGCACTGCGCGAAGGGTTGCCACTGCGTCGTGCCGACTGGCAGGCCTATCTGGAATGGGGCGTAGAAGCGTTCCGCCTGAACGCCGCCGTGGTGCGTGACGATACCCAGATCCACACCCACATGTGCTACTGCGAGTTCAACGACATCATGGACTCCATTGCGGCGCTGGATGCGGACGTGATCACCATCGAAACCTCGCGTTCGGATATGGAGCTGCTGGAATCCTTCGAAGAGTTCGAGTACCCGAATGAAATCGGTCCTGGGGTGTACGACATCCACTCGCCGAACGTACCGGACGTGGAATGGATTGAGGCTTTACTGCAAAAAGCGGCACAGCGTATTCCGGCGCAGCGTTTATGGGTGAACCCGGATTGCGGCCTGAAAACGCGCGGCTGGCCGGAAACCCGCCAGGCGCTGGCGAATATGGTTAAGGCGGCGCAAAACCTGCGCAGCGCGTAATAAAAACCCCCTCCTGAACGGGAGGGGGTTAGCTTTTGATTCAGGCGTGGCGGTTACTTTTTATTGCCGTAACGGCTGAACCACTCCAGCATTCTCTGCCAGCCATCCGCGGCGGATTCCGCGTGATAGCTCGGGCGATAGTCGGCATTGAACGCGTGGCCCGCATCGGGGTAAACCACGATTTCCGCTTTGGCGTTCGCGGCCCGCAGCGCCTGACGCATGGTTTCCACGCTTTCCAGCGAAATACCCGTGTCCTGAGCGCCATACAAACCCAGCACCGGCGCGTTAAGATCCACAGCGATATCCACCGGATGTTTTGGAGAGTTAAGCGTTTTATCCCCCAGTAGTTTCCCATACCACGCCACGGCAGCTTTTAGCTGCGGGTTGTGCGCAGCGTATAGCCACGTGATGCGCCCGCCCCAGCAGAAACCGGTCATCATCAGACGATGCGGGTCGCCGCCCTGACGGGAAGCCCAGTTCGCCACGTGATCGAGATCCGCCAGTACCTGGGCGTCGGGCACTTTACTCACCAGGCCGCTGAACAGCGATGGGATATCGTCATAATCCGCCGGATCGCCCTGACGAAAATAGAGTTCCGGCGCGACGGCCAGATAGCCTTCATGGGCCAGACGGCGGCAGATATCGCGGATATGCTCATGAACGCCAAAAATTTCCTGCACTACCATCACCACCGGTAAAGGCTGGTCGGCATTTTCCGGGCGGGCATACCAGGCCGGCATGTTCTCGCCCTGGGTCGCAATAGAAGTTTCACCACAGTGGATGCCATCTTCGGCGGTATGTACTACCGTTGAAGCGACAGGTGAAGCGGCTGAAGCAAATCCTGAAGGGTTGTCTGTTGTGTTTTGTTTTGTCATGGCCAGGCTCCGTAACCATTTTTTTAGCGCAAACCTAACTATAGCCTGCGAGCTGAAAATTCGTACACGGAAAACCCGTTCCTGTGATCGTCACCGGGATGGGCTTTTATTGTGATTAATGTCACTATTTTATGGAAATGTTATGCAAGCGAATTTCATACAAGTGAATTGAATCACGAAATTACCCCGGCAGCTTCTGTAAAGTACCCTTTTGCAGCTTCTGACAAACCGACCCAAAGAGGAGTCATTTATGTCTACGTCTGATGTTTTTCACCTCGGCCTTACCAAAAGCGACCTGCAGGGCGCAACGCTTGCCATCGTACCTGGCGACCCGGAACGAGTGGAAAAGATCGCCGCGCTGATGGATAAGCCGGTTAAGCTGGCATCACACCGCGAATTCACCTCCTGGCGCGCAGAGCTGGACGGCAAGCCGGTTATCGTCTGTTCTACCGGTATCGGCGGCCCATCGACTTCCATCGCCGTTGAAGAGCTGGCGCAACTGGGCATCCGCACCTTCCTGCGCGTGGGCACCACCGGCGCGATCCAGCCGCATATCAATGTTGGCGATGTGCTGGTGACTACCGCATCGGTTCGCCTCGATGGCGCAAGCCTGCATTTCGCGCCGATGGAATACCCGGCGGTTGCGGATTTCGCTTGTACCACCGCGCTGGTGGAAGCTGCGAAAGCCGTGGGTGCCACTACCCACATCGGCGTTACCGCCTCTTCCGACACCTTCTACCCGGGCCAGGAGCGTTACGACACCTTCTCTGGCCGCGTGGTAAGCCGCTACAAAGGCTCGATGGAAGAGTGGCAGCAGATGGGCGTGATGAACTATGAAATGGAATCCGCCACGCTGCTGACCATGTGCTCCAGCCAGGGCTTGCGTGCGGGGATGGTTGCCGGGGTTATCGTGAACCGTACCCAGCAGGAAATCCCGAACGCGCAAACCATGAAGCAGACCGAAAGCCACGCGGTGAAAATCGTGGTTGAGGCTGCGCGTCGCCTGATCTAAATCCTGTCGCCAGCCCTGCTCCGCTGTAGGGCTGGCCCGTTTCCCCCGGTTTTACCTTCACTACCGTGCGCTGTTTTTAATCTTTTGCGCGATGTCTCGTAGTAAATGCCTTTAAAACTGGACATTTATCCAGCACAATTCCATTTTGCTCAGGTGGGGTTAATGCGGGAGGCATTATGGAATTCTCTCTGTTACTGATGGCGGCGGTCGCGCTGGCGGGCATATTGCTCGGCTGGCTGGGCGCAAGCCTGCGGGCATCGCAGCGTCAGGCGGATCTGCTGGCGGAACAGCGCGACGTATTCAGCGAATTAAGCGCGGCGAAGCAGGCTTATGAGCACTGGCGCGAAGAGTGCGAATTGCTCAACGGCGAACTGCGCACCCTGAGAGAGATCAAAAGCTCGCTGGAAGCCGATCTGCGCGAAGTCACCACGCTGCTGGAAACCACGCGTCAGCATAATGACGACAAACTGCGTCAGATGATGAACAGCGAGCAGCGCCTCAGCGAACAGTTCGAAAACCTTGCCAACCGCATTTTTGACCGCAGCCATCGCCAGGTAGAAGAGCAAAACCGCCAGAGCCTGAACGGGCTGTTAACCCCGCTGCGTGAACAGCTTGACGGCTTCCGCCGCCAGGTGCAGGACAGCTTCGGCCAGGAAGCGCGTGAACGCCATACGCTGACCCACGAAATCCGCAACTTACAGCAGCTCAACGCGCAAATGGCCCAGGAGGCGATTAACCTGACCCGGGCGCTGAAAGGCGACAATAAAACCCAGGGCAACTGGGGTGAAGTGGTGTTGACGCGGGTGCTGGAGGCATCGGGTTTACGTGAAGGGTATGAGTATCAAACCCAGGTCAACATTCAGTTAGACGACCGCAGCCGCATGCAGCCGGATGTGATTGTCCGTCTCCCCCAGGACAAAGACGTGGTGGTGGACGCCAAAATGACTTTGGTAGCCTACGAGCGTTACTTCAACGCCGAAGACGAATACCAGCGTGAGCTGGCGCTCAACGAACATATTGCGGCTATTCGCAGCCATATCCGCCTGCTCAGCCGTAAAGACTATCAGCAGCTTCCCGGCCTGCGGTCGCTGGATTATGTGTTGATGTTTATCCCCGTCGAACCGGCATTCTTACTGGCTATCGATCGGCAGCCGGAGCTAATCAGCGAAGCGCTGAAAAGCAATATCATGCTGGTCAGCCCCACCACCTTGCTGGTGGCATTACGCACCATTGCCAACCTGTGGCGGTATGAACATCAAAACCAGAACGCTCAGCAAATCGCCGAACGCGCTGCAAAGCTGTACGACAAAATGCGCCTGTTTGTTGATGATATGTCCGCCGTCGGGCAGGGGCTGGATAAAGCGCAGGAAAACTACCGCCAGGCGATGAAAAAGCTCAGTTCCGGGCGCGGCAACCTGCTGGCGCAGGCCGATGGGTTTCGTAACCTGGGGGTGGAAGTGAAGCGCGAGATTAATCCGGAAATGGTGGAACAGGCGCGTCTGGATGACGACGAGTTTCGTTTGCGCAGCATTAACGACGAACCAGAAAACTATTCGCAAAACAACGCGCCAGGGCCGATTCCGCCTGTTCAGCGCACCGGTAACGATTGTTAAAACAGGCTTGAAACATAGGGCAATCGCGCCCAATCTGTTACACTTCACGAACATTTTTTATCAATAGCAGGCTCCGAAATGGTTGATGATTCACAGGACACAACGCACTTTGGCTTTCAGACCGTAGCGAAAGCGCAGAAGGCGGATATGGTGGCGCAGGTTTTCCATTCTGTTGCAGCGAAATATGATGTTATGAATGACCTGATGTCGTTCGGGATCCATCGCTTATGGAAGCGCTTTACTATTGATTGCAGCGGTGTGCGCCGTGGACAAAAAGTGTTGGATCTGGCGGGTGGCACCGGCGATTTGACGGCGAAATTCTCCCGTTTGGTGGGCGAAACCGGCACGGTTGTACTGGCGGACATCAACGACTCCATGCTGAAAATGGGCCGTGAGAAGCTGCGCAATATCGGTGTAGTGGGCAACGTTGAATACGTTCAGGCCAACGCGGAAGCGCTGCCGTTCCCGGATAACACCTTTGATTGCATCACCATCTCGTTTGGCCTGCGCAACGTGACCGACAAAGACAAAGCGCTGCGTTCGATGTATCGCGTGCTGAAGCCCGGCGGTCGTCTGCTGGTGCTGGAGTTCTCCAAACCGGTTATCGACCCGTTAAGCAAGGCCTATGACGCCTACTCCTTCCACGTGCTGCCGCGTATCGGCGAGCTGGTGGCGCAGGACGCGGAAAGCTATCGCTATCTGGCGGAATCCATTCGTATGCATCCCAATCAGGACACGCTGAAAGCGATGATGGCGGATGCCGGGTTTGATAACGTCGAATATTTCAATATGACCGCGGGTATCGTCGCGCTTCATCGTGGTTATAAGTTTTAAGGGAGACCGCGGATGCCAATAACACCGCTAATTACCGCTGGTATCGAAGGGGCGTTAAACGCCTTCTTATACCAGGACCGGGCGCTTAAATCTGCACGTCAGCGGTTGCAGGGAAAGGTGTTGCGTATTGCCCTCCGCGAGTTCTCTACCCCGCTGGTGCTGGTCTTCAGTGAACAGCAGGTTGACGTGCTGGGGCAGTGGGAAGGCGAGACCGACTGTTCGGTGACCACGCGCCTGTCGGTATTGCCTGAACTGCGCAATCGCCAGCAGCTGACCGCGCTGATCCGCCGTGGCGATCTGGAAGTCGAAGGCGACATTCAGGTGGTGCAAAACCTGGTTTCCCTGATGGATCTGGCGGAATTTGACCCTGCGGAACTGCTTGCGCCGTACATTGGCGACATCGCCGCCGAAGGGCTGGGCAAAATCTTTCGCACCGGCGCGCGCATCGTGAAAAAAGGCGTTGAGCGTAATCAGCGCTATCTGGCTGAGGCGGTAACGGAAGAGTGGCGTATGGCCCCCGGACCGCTGGAAGTCGCCTGGTTTGCTGAAGAAACTGATGCACTTGCGCGATCGCTCGACGCGCTTATTGGTCGTTTAGAAACGCTGGAGGCCAAATGACGCCAGGTGAAATGCGGCGCCTGTACTTCATCATTCGTACTTTTTTAAGCTATGGGCTGGATGAGCTCATACCAAAGATCCGCATCACGTTGCCGCTGCGCTTATGGCGGCGCACGCTGTTCTGGATGCCCAACCGCCACGGCGATAAAGAGTTAGGCCAGCGTCTGCGGCTGGCGCTTCAGGAACTCGGCCCGGTGTGGATCAAGTTTGGTCAGATGCTGTCTACCCGCCGCGACCTGTTTCCTCCCCAGATCGCCGATCAGCTTGCCATGTTACAGGACCGCGTCGCGCCCTTTGACGGCGTGCTGGCAAAGCGCCAAATCGAAAAGTCGATGGGCGATATTCCGGTGGAAAGTTGGTTCGATGATTTCGACATCAACCCTCTGGCTTCGGCATCCATCGCGCAGGTGCATACGGCGAAACTGAAAGAGAACGGCAAAGAAGTCGTGATCAAGGTTATCCGCCCCGATATCCTGCCGATAATCCGCGCTGATATGAAACTGATCTACCGCCTGGCGCGCTGGGTGCCGCGTTTATTGCCGGATGGCCGTCGTTTACGCCCGGTGGAAGTGGTGCGGGAATATGAAAAAACGCTGATTGATGAGCTTAACCTGCTGCGTGAAGCAGCAAATGCCATTCAACTGCGGCGCAACTTTGAAAACAGCCCGATGCTGTATGTGCCTGAGGTTTACTCAGATTACTGTAGCCAGAATATGCTGGTGATGGAGCGCATTTACGGCATTCCGGTTTCTGATGTGGAAACCCTTGAGCGCAACGGCACCAATATGCAACTGCTGGCGGAGCGCGGCGTACAGGTGTTCTTCACCCAGGTGTTTCGCGACAGCTTCTTCCATGCCGATATGCATCCGGGCAATATTTTCGTCAGTTACGAACACCCGGAAAACCCTAAATACATCGGCATTGACTGCGGCATCGTCGGCTCGCTGAACAAAGAAGATAAGCGCTATCTGGCGGAGAACTTCATCGCCTTCTTTAACCGCGATTACCGCAAGGTTGCCGAGCTGCACGTCGATTCCGGCTGGGTGCCGCCGGATACCAATGTTGAAGAGTTTGAGTTCGCTATCCGTACCGTATGCGAACCCATCTTTGAGAAGCCGCTGGCGGAAATCTCATTTGGCCATGTGCTGCTGAATTTGTTCAACACTGCGCGTCGCTTCAACATGGAAGTTCAGCCGCAACTGGTGCTGCTGCAAAAAACTTTGCTGTATGTGGAAGGCGTTGGCCGCCAACTTTATCCACAGCTGGATTTATGGAAAACGGCAAAACCGTTTCTGGAATCCTGGATCAAAGATCAGGTAGGTTTTCCGGCGCTGGTACGCTCTTTTAAAGAGAAAGCACCGTTCTGGATCGAAAAAATGCCAGAAATACCTGAACTGGTGTACGACAGTTTGCGCCAGGGCAAACAATTGCAACAAAGCGTTGATAAAATCGCCCGCGAGTTACACGAACAGCGCGTGCGGCAAGGCCAATCACGCTATCTGTTTGGTATTGGCGCCACGCTGGTGTTAAGCGGAACGCTAGTGCTGGTGACTCGCCCGGAATGGGACTTAATCCCGGCATGGGTTATGGCGGGCGGTATCGTCGTATGGCTGATTGGCTGGCGTCGTACTGGCTCGATTTAAAACATCATGGAATGACTGCGTTGAAATTATCAGCGTTCAGGCTGTAAAAAAGCGGGCGACATTTTCACAACTTACACAAAAACTCTGTGACCGTTGTGGATATGTTTACCAACACTGATGCAGCCTGGATAATGAGCGGTATATAATGCGGTTTGAAATTTCATCATCTGTAGCTGAGGATTTATATGGGTGGCATTAGTATTTGGCAGTTATTGATCATTGTCGTTATCGTCGTACTGCTTTTCGGTACCAAAAAGCTCAGTTCTTTGGGTTCCGATCTGGGTGCCTCCATTAAAGGTTTCAAGAAAGCCATGGGCGATGACGAGCCGAAAAACACCTCTACTCAGGATGCTGATTTCACTGCGAAATCCCTTTCTGACAAGCAAAGCGACGTGAAGAAAGACGAAGCGAAGAGCAACGATAAAGAGCAGGTGTAAGCCGTGTTCGATATTGGTTTCGGTGAACTGGTTCTTGTCTTTGTCATCGGTCTCATTGTGTTGGGGCCGCAGCGTTTGCCTGTTGCGGTCAAAACCATAGCCGGGTGGGTGAGGGCGCTACGTTCCCTTGCCACCACCGTGCAAAATGAGCTGACTCAGGAGTTAAAACTCCAGGAATTCCAGGACAGTCTCAAGAAAGTTGAGAAAGCGAGCCTCAGTAATCTCACCCCAGAGCTCAAGGCTTCCATGGATGAATTGCGTGAAGCGGCAGAGTCAATGAAACGCACCTATACGGCTAACGACCCGGAAAAGGCGCATGACGAAGCCCACACCATTCATAATCCGATTGTGAAAGACAACGAAGCGGCGCATGAAGGCGTTACGCCAGCCACGGCGGAAAACCAGGTGAGCGCGTCGGCACAAAAACCGGCTCCGGCCCCGTCTGCTGAGCAGCCTGTCGATCTGACCAAAGCGTCATCGGCTTCGACGTCTTCTCCGGTAGACGCCGCACCGTCGTCCTCAAGTGAAAAATCCTGAACATGGCTGTAGAAGATACTCAACCCCTAATCAGTCACCTGATTGAACTGCGTAAGCGTCTGCTGAACTGCGTCGTCGCGATCCTGGCAATCTTCCTGGCGCTGGTTTATTTCGCCAACGATATTTATCAATTGGTCTCCGCGCCGTTGATAAGCCAGATGCCGCAGGGCGCAACCATGATTGCCACCGATGTGGCATCGCCGTTTTTCACGCCGATCAAGCTGACCATGATGGTATCGGTGATCCTGTCCGCCCCGGTGATCCTCTACCAGGTATGGGCATTTATCGCCCCTGCGCTGTACAAACATGAACGCCGTTTAGTGGTGCCGCTGCTGGTATCCAGTACGCTGCTGTTCTATATCGGTATGGCGTTTGCCTATTTCGTGGTGTTCCCGCTGGCGTTTGGCTTCCTGACGCATACCGCGCCGGTCGGCGTGGTGGTTTCAACCGATATCGCCAGCTACCTCAGCTTCGTCATGGCGCTGTTTATGGCGTTTGGCGTGTCGTTTGAAGTCCCGGTCGCTATCGTGCTGCTGTGCTGGATGGGCGTGACCACGCCGGAAGACTTACGTAAAAAACGGCCGTATGTGTTAGTGGGCGCGTTTGTCGTGGGTATGCTGCTGACGCCGCCGGATGTTTTCTCGCAGACCTTACTGGCTATCCCGATGTATTTCCTGTTTGAAGTCGGCGTATTCTTCGCGCGCTTCTACGTCGGCAAGCGACGTATGCCGTCTGAAGAAGACGACGAAACGGAAGCCACGAAAGAGTAACCTAAACCGCCCACCGGGCGGTTTTTTACAGGATAAACCGCATGTTTGATATTGGCGTAAACCTCACCAGCGGGCAGTTTGATAAAGATCGGGATGACGTGGTAGCGCGGGCTTTCGCCGCAGGCGTATCGGGCATGTTAATAACCGGCACCAGCTTGCACGAGAGCCAGCAGGCGCAGCAGCTCGCCAGCCGCTACGACAACTGTTGGTCCACCGCCGGCGTTCATCCCCATGACGCCAGCCAGTGGTTGCCTGAGACCGCCGATGCGCTGCGCGAACTGGCGAACACGCCTGAAGTGGTCGCTATGGGTGAATGCGGGCTGGATTTCAACCGCAACTATTCCACGCCGGAAGATCAGGAGCGGGCGTTCAGCGCTCAACTGGCGCTGGCGGCGGAGTTATCGCTGCCGGTGTTTATGCACTGTCGGGATGCCCATGAACGGTTTATCGCACTGCTGACGCCGTGGCTCGATAAACTGCCGGGCGCGGTATTGCACTGCTTTACCGGTACGCGCGAAGAGGCGCGGGCGTGTCTGGACCTGGGGATTTATTTAGGCATTACCGGTTGGGTATGCGATGAACGTCGCGGGCTTGAGTTGCGTGAGTTGCTGCCGATGATCCCTGCCAATAAACTGTTTTTTGAAACCGATGCCCCGTGGCTGTTGCCGCGCGATCTGCCGGTCAAACCCTCATCGCGCCGTAACGAGCCGGGCTACTTGCCGCATATCATTACCCAGTCGGCGGCGTGGCGTGGGGAAGATGCGCAACAGCTGATTCAGCAAACTGACGAGAATGTGCGAACGCTGTTTGGCATTCGCTTCTGATTACTGTTTTTTGAACTCGGTGTTCTGCACGCTTTGCAGAACCTGTTGATTAAGCAGATTTAACAGCAGCATGGAGCGCGCCTCGCCGTCAGGCTCGGTAAATATCGCATTTAGCCCCTTAAACGCGCCGTGGGTAATCACAACGGTATCGCCGGGGTATGGCGTGCCCGGATCGGTGATCTCTTCAGACTGGTAATGGACCAACTGCTCGATAACGGTAACCGGTACGGTAGCAGGCTGAGTGCCGAAGCGTACAAAGTGGCTGACGCCACGAGTGGCGTTAATGGTGGTCGTGTGAATGACTTCCGGGTCGAATTCGATAAACAGGTAATTTGGGAACAGCGGCTCACTGACTGTTGTACGTTTTCCACGCACGATTTTTTCCAGCGTGATCATCGGCGTGAGGCAGTTTACCGCCTGACGTTCCAGATGCTCTTGCGCACGCTGAAGCTGACCTCGTTTGCAGTACAGTAGATACCAGGATTGCATAAACACTCTTCTTCAATAACCAGGCGCAAAAGGATATCAAAACTCCTTTTATATAGCTAAAACCATTATAACTAACAGATAAGATGCTCTCGTATCAGTTCACGCTAATTTAACAAAATTACAGCATGCCTGCGACGAACACCGTATAATGAAGCGCTAAACAAAAAGGCATAAAAAACTGCATGAAATATCACGATCTGCGCGATTTCCTGACGCTGCTTGAGCAGCAGGGCGAGTTAAAACGCATCTCGCTGGCTGTTGATCCTCATCTTGAGATGACCGAAATTGCTGACCGCACATTGCGTGCCGGTGGGCCGGCATTACTTTTTGAAAACCCAAAAGGGTATGACATGCCGGTGCTCTGCAACCTGTTCGGCACGCCGAAGCGCGTGGCAATGGGAATGGGGCAGGAAGACGTGACGGCACTGCGCGAGGTGGGGAAACTGCTCGCCTTTTTAAAAGAGCCTGAGCCGCCGCGCGGATTTCGCGATCTGTTTGATAAATTGCCGCAGTTTAAACAAGTTCTGAATATGCCGACTAAACGCCTGCGCAACGCGCCATGCCAGCAAAAAGTGCTGCAGGGCGAGCAGGTGGATCTCACCCGTATTCCGATTATGCAGTGCTGGCCAGAAGATGCCGCGCCGTTAATCACCTGGGGGCTTACCGTCACCCGTGGGCCGCACAAAGAGCGCCAGAATCTGGGTATCTATCGCCAGCAGTTGATTGGTAAAAACAAACTGATTATGCGCTGGCTTTCCCATCGCGGCGGCGCGCTGGATTTCCAGGAGTGGTGCGCGGCCCATCCCGGCGAACGTTTCCCGGTCTCCGTGGCGTTAGGTGCCGATCCGGCTACCATCCTCGGCGCGGTAACACCGGTCCCGGATACGCTGTCGGAATACGCCTTTGCCGGACTGCTGCGCGGCACCAAAACTGAAGTGGTCAAATGCCTGTCCAACGATCTGGAAGTGCCCGCCAGCGCGGAGATTGTGCTGGAAGGGTATATCGAGCAGGGTGAAATGGCACCGGAAGGCCCGTATGGCGACCATACTGGCTACTACAATGAAGTGGATAACTTCCCGGTATTCACGGTGACGCACATAACCCAGCGCGAAGACGCGATTTATCACTCTACCTATACCGGACGTCCGCCGGATGAACCTGCGGTGCTGGGCGTGGCGTTGAATGAAGTTTTCGTGCCGATTTTGCAGAAGCAATTCCCGGAAATTGTTGATTTTTATCTGCCGCCGGAAGGCTGCTCTTACCGCCTGGCCGTCGTGACCATGAAGAAGCAGTACGCCGGGCACGCCAGGCGCGTGATGATGGGCGTGTGGTCATTCCTGCGGCAGTTTATGTATACCAAGTTTGTCATCGTCTGTGATGATGATGTCAATGCGCGTGACTGGAACGATGTAATCTGGGCCATCACTACCCGTATGGACCCGGC
The DNA here is from genome assembly GCF_007570865.1 of Atlantibacter subterraneus. Lineage (GTDB taxonomy): Bacteria > Pseudomonadota > Gammaproteobacteria > Enterobacterales > Enterobacteriaceae > Atlantibacter > Atlantibacter subterraneus. The sequence goes on from NZ_VLPS01000012.1 coordinate 76,361, forward strand.
GCGCGACACCGTTCTGGTAGAAAACACGCCGATCGATTACCTGGATTTTGCCTCACCGGTTTCCGGTTTGGGTTCAAAAATGGGACTGGACGCCACCAACAAATGGCCCGGTGAAACCCAGCGTGAATGGGGTCGTCCGATTGAAAAAGATCCGGCGGTGGTCGAGCGTATCGACGCCATTTGGGATCAACTGGCCATTTTTAATGACGGTAAAAGCGCCTGACGCGACCGTTGCGGTTTTGCAATATTGACCCGACAGAGGGAACGCATGACAACCTTAAGCTGTAAAGTGACCTCGGTAGACGCGATCACAGAAACCGTGTACCGCGTTCGTTTAGTACCGGACTCACCTTTTTCCTTTCGTGCTGGCCAGTACCTGATGGTGGTAATGGACGAGCGCGATAAGCGCCCGTTCTCAATGGCGTCAACGCCGGACGAACAGGGGTTCATTGAACTGCACATCGGCGCATCAGAGCTTAATCTCTACGCCATGGCGGTGATGGACCGTATTCTTAAAGACCGCGAGATCGTCATCGATATTCCTCACGGCGACGCGTGGCTGCGTGACGAAGACGATCGTCCGCTGATTTTGATCGCGGGCGGCACCGGGTTCTCCTATGTGCGTTCAATTTTGTTTACTGCGCTGGCGCGTAATCCTGCCCGTGAAATCGCCATCTACTGGGGCGGCCGGGAAGAGAAACATCTTTACGATTTAGCCGAGCTGGAAGCGCTGTCGGTGAATCACCCGAATCTCAGCGTGGTGCCGGTAGTGGAACAGCCGGAGGAAGCGTGGCGTGGACGTAGCGGGACAGTACTGACGGCGGTTATGCAGGATTTCGGTACCCTGAGCGAGCACGACATCTATATTGCCGGGCGCTTTGAGATGGCGAAAATCGCCCGCGATCTTTTCTGTAACGAGCGTGGCGCGCGTGAAGACCGTATGTTTGGCGACGCGTTTTCGTTTATTTGATAAAAAACCCGCCCCTGACAGGCGGGAAGAACGGCAACTAAACTCTTTTTTTCTTGCCTTTGACACCGTAGCGGCGTTTTATTTCCTGCCGCTACGGTGTCGCGTAACACTTAAACCCGCTCAAACACCGTCGCGATGCCCTGGCCGAGGCCAATACACATCGTGGCAAGCCCGAACTGCGCGTCTTTACGTTCCATCAGGTTAATCAGCGTGGTGCTGATACGTGCCCCGGAACATCCCAGCGGGTGGCCTAACGCGATGGCACCGCCGTTGAGGTTAATCTTCTCGTCGATCTGCTCCATCAAGCCCAGATCCTTAATGCACGGCAGGATCTGCGCGGCAAAGGCTTCATTCATCTCGAACAGATCGATGTCCGCTGCGCTCAGGCCCGCTTTTTTCAGCGCCAGCTTCGAGGCTGGAACCGGGCCGTAACCCATAATCGACGGATCGCAACCGACCACCGCCATCGAGCGGATACGCGCACGCGGCGTCAGGCCCAGTTCTCTGGCGCGGCTTTCGCTCATCACCAGCATGGCCGCTGCGCCGTCGGACAGCGCGGAAGAGGTGCCCGCGGTAACGGTGCCATTGGCCGGGTCGAATGCCGGTTTCAGCGTCGCCAGGCTTTCCATGTTGGTTTCCGGGCGGATCACTTCGTCATAGTCATAGCGCTTTAGCACGCCGTCGGCGTCATGGCCGTTCACCGGGACGATCTCATTTTTGAAATGACCGGCCTGGGTCGCCGCCCATGCGCGCTGGTGCGAGCGGGCGGCAAAGCTGTCCTGCATTTCACGGCTGATACCGTGCATGCGTGCCAGCATTTCTGCCGTCAGGCCCATCATGCCCGCCGCTTTCGCCACGTTGCGGCTCAGGCCAGGGTGAAAGTCCACGCCGTGGTTCATCGGCACGTGACCCATATGTTCTACGCCGCCGATCAGGCAGGTCTGGGCATCGCCGGTCATGATCATGCGTGCGGCATCGTGCAGCGCCTGCATCGACGAGCCGCACAGGCGGTTAACCGTCACCGCTGGTACGCGATGCGGAATTTCCGCCAGCAGCGCGGCGTTACGCGCAATGTTGAAGCCCTGCTCCAGGGTCTGCTGTACGCAGCCCCAGTAAATATCATCAATCGCTGAAGGTTCCAGCGCCGGGGTACGCGACAGCAGGCTGCGCATCAGATGTGCTGACAGATCTTCCGCCCGCACCTGACGAAACGCGCCGCCTTTGGAACGGCCCATCGGGGTGCGGATTGCGTCAACAATTACCACCTTTTCCATCTTTCACTCCTTAAGCCGTTTTCAAATCGCCAACCGGGCGCGCGGGTTCAACCGGGGGATAATACGGTTCGTTAAGACGCGCTTTGGCACGCAAACCGTCCGGCACCGCATACAACGGACCGAGGTGTTGATATTGCTGAGCCATATCGAGGTATTTAGCGCTGCCCAGGGTATCCAGCCAGCGGAACGCGCCGCCGTGGAACGGAGGGAAGCCAAGACCGTAGACCAGCGCCATATCCGCTTCCGCCGGGCTGGCGATAATGCCTTCTTCCAGACAACGCACCACTTCGTTGACCATCGGGATCATCATGCGGGCGATAATTTCTTCATCGCTAAACTCGCGCTTCGGCTGGCTGACTTCCGCCAGCAGCCCTTCTACTGCCTCGTCCTGCTCTTTACGCGGTTTGCCTTTGCTGTCTTCTTTGTAACGCCAGAAGCCAAGACCGTTTTTCTGACCGTAGCGACCGGCGTCGAACAGGGCATCAATCGCATCGCGGTAGTCTTTCGCCATCCGCTGCGGGAAGCCTGCTGCCATGACCGCCTGGGCGTGGTGCGCAGTATCAATGCCGACCACGTCGAGCAGGTAAGCCGGGCCCATCGGCCAGCCGAACTGTTTTTCCATGACCTTATCGATCTGGCGGAAATCGGCCCCGTCACGCAGCAACTGGCTGAAACCGGCAAAATAAGGGAACAGGACGCGGTTAACGAAGAAACCCGGGCAGTCGTTAACCACAATCGGTGTTTTGCCCATTTTGCTGGCCCACGCCACCACTTTGGCAATGGTTTCGTCAGAGGTTTTCTCGCCGCGGATCACTTCAACCAGCGGCATACGGTGCACCGGGTTAAAGAAGTGCATTCCACAGAAGTTTTCCGGACGCTTCAGCGCGCTGGCTAATTCAGTAATCGGAATGGTCGAGGTGTTAGATGCCAGCACGGTATCCGGACGAATTTTATCTTCGGTTTCGGCCAGCACCGCTTTTTTGACTTTCGGGTTTTCAACCACCGCTTCAACCACCACATCTACGCGCTCGAATCCGGCGTAGTCCAGGGTCGGGTGAATGGTGGAGATCACGCCAGCCAGTTTCAGCCCATCGATTTTGCCGCGCTCCAACTGCTTATTCAGCAGCTTGCCCGCTTCGGTCATCCCCAGGGTTAACGATTTATCGTTGATATCCTTCATGATCACCGGCACGCCTTTCCACGCAGACTGGTAAGCGATACCGCCGCCCATAATCCCCGCGCCCAGCACTGCCGCCTGTTTTGGCGTCTCGACCGATTTGGTCTGCTGCTTCGCCAGGCCTTTGACATACTGATCGTTCAGGAAGATGCCCACTAACGCGCGCGCCTGCGGGGTGTGCGCCAGCGGAACAAAGCTCTGGTTTTCTAACTTCAGCGCTTCTTCACGGCCCAGCGTCGCAGCGGCTTCGATGGTTTTCACTGCGGTCATAGGGGCCGGATAGTGTTTGCCTGCGGTTTGCATCACCATGCCTTTGGCAATGGTAAAGCTCATGGTGGCTTCGATTTTACTTAAGTGCAGCGGCTCCAGCTTCGGCGCACGCTTCGCTTTCCAGTCCAAATCGCCGTTAATGGCCTGACGCAATACGCTTAACGCGCCGTCGACCAGTTTCTCAGGTTTAACAACGGCGTCCACCAGACCGACGCTCAGCGCCTGTTGCGCGCTCACGTCTTTACCGGCGGCAATGATTTCCAGCGCGCTGTCTGCACCCAGCAGACGCGGCAGACGCACCGAGCCGCCAAACCCCGGCATGATCCCCAGTTTGGTTTCCGGCAGGCCGATGCGCAGATCCGGCGTGGCGATACGGTAGTCAGTGGCTAATACGCATTCGCAGCCACCGCCCAGCGCGTATCCGTTGATGGCGGACAGCGTCGGCACCGGCAAATCTTCCAGACGATTAAAGACGCTGTTGGCGAAGTGCAGCCACTGGCTGAGCTGCTCCTGCGGAACCAGGAACAACGAGAGAAATTCGGTAATATCCGCGCCGACAATAAATGCCGCTTTTTCTGAGCGCAGCAGCAGGCCTTTGAGTTCGCTTTGTTTTTCTAATACATCCAGCGCGTGGCCGAGGCTTGCAACCGTCGCGGTATCGAGTTTGTTGACTGAGCCGGGGGCATCGAACACCAGTTCGGCGATGCCATCTTCCAGCCAGTTAACGTACAGGGTGTCGCCTTTGTAGAGCATGTCAGTCTCCTGAATCCAGCATGGGGATCTGGTCGTACCAGATGACTCGGAGTGTGGAATTGATGTTAATGAAATGCAAATAAGACTTTAAATATTTGCAAAGGGGATCACGGATGGTCGAAATCGCTGCGGTGCTGAATCGGTGTGCTAAGATGCGAGAATTTATTGTTGAACAAGAAGAAGGGTAGATTATGGATTCGCTGGCAACACTTTATAAAAACCACCTGGCGACGCTACAGGAACGCACGCGGGATGTGCTCTCTCGTTTTCAGCTTGATGCGCTGCTGATCCATTCCGGTGAGCTGTTTAACGTCTTTCTTGACGATCATCCGTATCCGTTCAAAGTCAATCCGCAGTTCAAGGCGTGGGTGCCCGTCACCCAGGTGCCAAACTGCTGGCTGCTGGTGGATGGCGTGAATAAGCCGAAGCTGTGGTTCTATCTCCCGGTGGATTACTGGCATAACGTTGAGCCGCTACCGACCTCATTCTGGACCGAGGAAATCGACATAATCGCGTTGCCGAAAGCTGATGGCATCGCCAGCCAACTGCCAACAGGGCGCGGCAATATGGCGTATATCGGGCCGGTGCCGGAGCGTGCGTTGCAGTTAGAAATCCCTGCAGCCAATATCAACCCGAAAGGCGTCATCGACTATCTGCACTACTACCGCTCTTATAAAACGGATTATGAACTGGCCTGCATGCGCGAAGCGCAGAAAACGGCGGTAAACGGGCATCAGGCGGCGCACGAAGCGTTCCTGTCCGGGATGAGCGAATTCGATATCAACCAGGCGTATCTCACCGCCACCGGTCATCGCGATACCGATGTACCTTACAGCAATATCGTGGCGCTGAACGAACACGCCGCCGTGCTGCACTACACCAAACTTGATCACCGCGCACCTTCTGAAATGCGCAGCTTCCTGCTGGACGCCGGGGCGGAATACAACGGCTATGCCGCAGATTTGACCCGCACCTGGGCGGCAAATAGCGATAACGACTATGCGCAGCTGATTAAAGACGTGAATGAAGAACAGCTGGCGCTGATCGCCACCATGAAGGCGGGCGTGCGTTATACCGAATACCATTTGCAGTTCCATCAGCGCATCGCCAAATTGCTGAAGCGTCATCAGCTCGTTACCGATATCAGTGAAGAAGCGATGGTGGAAGCCGACATCACCGGGCCGTTTATGCCGCACGGGATTGGCCATCCGCTGGGCTTACAGGTGCATGACGTGGCGGGCTTTATGCAGGATAACAGCGGCACCCATCTTCCTGCGCCGGAAAAATACCCGTACCTGCGCTGCACCCGCGTGCTTGAACCGGGTATGGTGCTGACCATCGAGCCAGGCATCTACTTTATTGAATCGCTGCTGGCCCCGTGGCGTGAAGGGCAATATGCGAAACACTTCAACTGGCAGAAAATCGACGCGCTGAAGCCGTTTGGCGGGGTCCGCATTGAAGATAACGTCGTGATCCACGAAAACAGCATTGAGAACATGACGCGGGACCTGAAACTCGCCTGATGGAAAGCTGGCTTATCCCGGCTCAGCCGGTCACCCTGACGGAAGAGATCAAAAAAAGCCGCTTTATTACCCGCCTGGCACATACGCCAGGCGTGGAGGCGGCAAAAGCCTTTGTAGCGCAGATGCGCGCGGAGTATCCCGATGCGCGTCACCACTGTTTTGCCTGGGTGGCGGGCGCGCCGGATGATTCGCAGCAGTTAGGGTTTTCGGATGACGGCGAGCCGGCAGGCACGGCGGGCAAGCCGATGCTGGCCCAGCTCATGGGCAGCGGGGTAGGCGAAATTACCGCCGTGGTGATTCGTTATTACGGCGGCGTAAAGCTTGGCACCGGCGGGCTGGTAAAAGCCTACGGTGGCGGTGTTCAGCAAGCGTTGACGCAACTCTCCACGCTGCGCAAAGTGCCGCTGACTGAATATACTTTGCAGTGTGATTATGCGCAGCTGGCAGGGGTTGAGGCGTTGGTTAAGCAGCATGACGGCTTGATTATCCACAGCGATTTTCAGGCCAGCGTACAGTTACGTATTGCGTTGCCGCATCTGCAACTGCCGGAATTTACAGCAAAGCTGACGGATTTTAGTCGCGGCGCATTGCATTTGTTACCGATTGAATAATAATCCACACCTCTTTTTTGACTTCTAAGGAAGTGGCTAATGCAACTTCGCGCGATTACCCGAATCGTAGGGCTACTGGTGATTCTGTTTTCAGGGACCATGATCCTGCCGGGGTTGGTAGCGTTGATCTACCGCGACGGCGCCGGGCGCGCATTTACTCAAACCTTCTTTGTGGCGCTGGTGATTGGTTCCATGCTGTGGTGGCCGAACCGCCGCGAGAAAAAAGAGCTCAAATCCCGGGAAGGATTTTTGATTGTGGTGCTGTTCTGGACGGTGCTGGGCAGCGTCGGGGCACTGCCGTTTATCTTCTCGGAACAGCCTAACCTGACTGTCACCGATGCCTTCTTTGAATCCTTCTCCGGCTTGACTACCACCGGGGCGACCACGCTGGTGGGGCTGGATTCGCTGCCCCATGCCATCCTGTTTTATCGTCAGATGCTGCAATGGTTCGGCGGTATGGGGATCATCGTGCTGGCCGTGGCGATACTGCCGATACTCGGCGTCGGGGGGATGCAGCTGTACCGCGCGGAAATGCCCGGCCCGCTGAAAGATAACAAAATGCGCCCGCGTATTGCCGAAACGGCTAAAACGCTGTGGCTGATCTATGTGTTACTGACCGTGGCCTGCGCGCTGGCGCTGTGGTTTGCCGGGATGCCCGCGTTTGACGCCATCGGCCATAGCTTTTCTACTATCGCGATTGGCGGGTTTTCTACCCATGACGCCAGCATCGGCTATTTCGACAGCCCGACCATTAACACCATCATCGCCATCTTCTTATTAATTTCCGGCTGTAACTACGGCCTGCACTTTTCCTTGCTGAGCGGACGCAACCTGAAGGTGTACTGGCGTGACCCGGAGTTTCGGATGTTTATCGGCGTGCAGTTAACGCTGGTGGCGATCTGTACGCTGGTGCTGTGGTTCCATGATATCTACAGTTCGGCGGTGACGACGCTTAACCAGGCGTTTTTCCAGGTGGTATCAATGGCCACCACGGCGGGCTTTACCACCGACAGCATCGCTAAATGGCCGCTGTTTTTGCCGGTTCTGCTGCTGTGCTCCGCGTTTATCGGCGGCTGTGCCGGGTCTACGGGCGGCGGGCTTAAGGTCATCCGTATTCTTCTCTTATTTAAGCAGGGCAACCGCGAGTTGAAGAGGCTGGTTCACCCTAATGCCGTGTATAGCATCAAGCTTGGCAACCGTGCGCTGCCCGAACGTATCCTTGAAGCGGTATGGGGCTTCTTCTCAGCCTATGCGCTGGTATTCATTGTCAGCATGCTGGCGATTATTGCCACCGGCGTGGATGACTTCTCCGCCTTTGCTTCGGTCGTGGCTACGCTGAATAACCTTGGGCCTGGCCTTGGCGTGGTGGCGGATAACTTCGCCAATATGAATCCGGTGGCTAAATGGATTTTGATCGCCAATATGTTGTTCGGGCGTCTTGAGGTCTTTACCCTTCTGGTGCTCTTTACCCCAACCTTCTGGCGCGAATAACAGGAGCGTATCGTGAAAACCTTAATATTGTTCTCTTCGCGTGATGGACAGACCCGTGAGATCGCCGCTTATATTAGCTCGGAGTTAAAAGAGCAGGGGATTGAAAGCGACCTGGTGAATTTGCATCGCACCGAGGAAATCCACTGGGATAGCTATTCGGCGGTGGTGATTGGCGCGTCTATTCGCTACGGCCATTTTCACTCGTCGCTTAACGCCTTTGTGAAAAAGCACTTCCAGGCGCTGAACGGGATGCCGAGTGCATTCTTCTCCGTTAACCTGGTGGCGCGTAAAGCCGAGAAGCGTACGCCGCAAACCAATAACTATACGCGCAAGTTTCTGATGCAATCCCCCTGGCGGCCTGATATCAGCGCGGTGTTTGCTGGCGCGCTGCGTTACCCGCGCTACGGCTGGCTCGATAAGATGATGATCCGTCTGATTATGAAAATGACGGGCGGTGAAACCGATACCTCTAAGGAAGTGGTGTATACCGACTGGCAGCAAGTCACCAGTTTTGCGGGTGATATCGCGCGTTTATCGACCGAAAGGGGCGTTAAATAGACGTATCGCCTGGAAATTGAGCGAACGAAAACTTTTTTGAATTTAACGCTTGTCAGATTCTGATTACTCCCTATAATGCGCCACCACTGACACGGAACAACGGCGAACAGGCCGGCCGGTCAGCGAAGTCCCTCCGGGGAGTTCGGTGGAGAAAAGCGAAAATTAACGCTTGACTCTGAAGCGGGAAGTCGTAATATACGCACCCCGCGCCGCTGACAAAAAAGCGAAGCGGCACTGCTCTTTAACAATTTATCAGACAATCTGTGTGGGCACTCGCAGGATTGATATCTCAGTGCCTTCGGGTACACAAAGAATTATCAAGTCTCTGAGTGAACACGTAATTCATTACGAAGTTTAATTCACGAGCATCAAACTTTTAAATTGAAGAGTTTGATCATGGCTCAGATTGAACGC